>NZ_RAQO01000005.1 GCF_003610775.1 Alginatibacterium sediminis
TCCTTGAAGCAGCTTTGCTGCGCTCTTTCCACTTTCTTTGCTTTCCGCTTCTTTTCCTCTTTTCACCTTGTGACTTGTAACTAAATCGTAAATGTATTTTGCGATATACTAGGCTCGGGAATAGCTCAAATTTTTAGCATTTCCTTGAATTATTTCAATAAGCTAGGCAATATCTACGCTATAAAATGGTATTGCAGATAATCGCTGTTAACAGACGCGTTTGTAACAAGGAAGGGTATGTTGCCTCGGGGCTTTACATTAATTGAGTTGTTGATAGCGGTAGCTGTTTTGGCTATTACTTTGGCTCTAGCAATTCCAAGTTACTCACTGTTTATTCAAAAAGATGCTGCATCTGCTGGAGCAACTAATTTAAGTCGAACTTTAAATTATGCGCGCTCTGAGGCGGTATCGCGTGATGTCTCGATCACAATTAATCCCGTTAATGCTAATTGGCATGAAGGTTGGGTGATCAACGAAGGCGTTAATGTTGTTCGTAATATTCAAAGTGCTGATAGTCGTTTGGTGTATGTTGGAGCCCCTGCCAGCGTAGAGTATTTACCCACGGGTTTTGTTAATATAACCCCTGGTACTGAATTGCAGTGGACGATAACCCCTAACGAATGTGTCTCTGAAGCGATTCGCCGAATTTCTCTCAATGCCCTTGGGCGCGTTAAAGTAGAAACTCTCTCATGTCCCTAGATAAAGCTAAATTCAATTCCAAGCAGCAAGGCTATACTTTACTGGAAGTACTGATCTCTATGGTCATTCTTGCTATTGGCTTACTTGGAATGGCGGCTATGATGCTAAATAGTATTAAGAGTAATCAAGGGGCTTTACATCGAAGTGAAGCAACTTTGTATGCTTATGAAGTTCTTGATCTTATGCGGGCAAACCGCACGGCAGCAGAAGCGGGTGACTATAACATCGCCATCGGAGCATCATCAGCCCGTTCGACTATCGCCGAAATTGACTTAGATAATTGGAAGGATAGCTTGTCGCAATTGCCCTTAGGTGATGGATCAATCTCTCAAAGTGGTGGAATTGCCACAATCACTGTGCAATGGGATGAGTCGCGCATGCAGGGCGGTGCTATTCAAAATTTTGTATATATGGCGGAGTATTAAAGTGCCAAGATATGGTTTAAGGCGCATTGCTGGTGTTGGTTTAGTTGAATTAATGATTGCGATGGCATTAGCTATGGTGTTGATGTTAGGCATTATTCAAGTATACATTCCGAGCCTTAAAACCAATGATGTAAATCGTGGTGTATCGCAAGTACAGGAAAAAGCACGTTATTTGACGCAAATTCTGGCTAAGGATATTCGCATGGCAGGCTATTCAGGCTGTATGACCCGTGCGGATATCGAAGTCGATAATGTACTTAACCATGCTGGGAGTGCCGCTTGGGAATATGAGAATGATCTCTATTCAATTTTGGTCAACGGTACGCTACCGACCGGCGGGGCTGGCATCCCTAATTTGAACAGCTTACTTGCGAGTGATGCAACCCCTACTGATGGCAATTCTCTGTTGTTGTTTAGTTCTGCAATTGGTGATGCAATCTCTCTGTTGCCACCAAAGCAAGGTGCTAACCTTACGGTGAGCGATAATGGTGATACTTCGCGGGCGTGTAGCGGTGGGGGGAACTCTATTGGAGGGTTCTGTATCGGTGATATTGTTATGCTGGCTGATTGTTCTAAAGCTAAAATATTTCAAGCGACCAACGTTAATATTGTGGCTAGTAATGTACGCATTGAACATGCGGCGTCGGGTACTCCGGGAAATTCAACGACCTCCTGGGGAGATAATACCGGTGATTTGTATAGTGGTGATTCAGAACTTATTCGCAAAACCACGTTAACCTATTTTGTGGCTAATAATGTCGATGGTGTTTCTAGTTTATTTCGCAAATCCGACAATGATACAGCCTTAGAGCTGGCGAGCAATGTGTATAGTTTTCGCACGCTCTATGGGGTTGATACTGTGGGACAAAAACAAGTGACGGTCTACCAAGATGAAGCCTCTGTTAGCAATTGGGATGACGTGATATCAGTGCGCATCGAGTTGTTAATTGGTAGCGATGAAACGGGCTTACTTGATGAGCCACAGCGCTTTAGTTTGAACTTTGGTAATCAAGCTGAAGCAGCTATGGCTGATACCCGTTATTACCAGATGGTGCGCAGCACTGTTGTACTTCGAAATCGGACGTTCTAGTGAAATCTTTTAAACATCAAGATGGTATGATTTTGGTTACAAGCCTCATTTTTTTGGTGATGCTAACTATTATTGCCTTGGTATCGATGCAAGACGCCACCATTCAAGAGAAAATGGCCGGCAATAGTCGTGACTATAACTTAGCCTTTCAAGCCGCTGAATCAGGATTACGTAAAGCCGAAGAGATAGCTCGCCTGACGCAACCGACTTCAACGGCTACTGGTACGTTTATGCTCGATGCCATGTTTAAGCATCAAAGCACGTATAATATAGATCGAACAGAAATTCAACAACGAACAATGCAAGACCTTGAAGCTGGGGTAGTTAGTCCTGCGTCGTTTGTTTATCGTATTGAATCTTCTGGGGCAGGGCCTGGTAGTGCCAATGTTGTGCTGCAAAGCACCTATATGGATTAACGTTTAATGAATATACGAAAGATGAAACGAATCAAATGGCTACTATTTAGTTTTCTCTACAGTTTTGGTAGCGTTCAAGCTGCTGTTGATATCGCAAAATCGCCTTTGTTTCTAGCGCAGGGTGTTGATCCTAACATTATGCTGGTCTGGGATGATTCCGGCTCTATGCAAGAAGAAATGATGCCAAATACGGTAGAAAGAAAGTTTGGAGGAAAGCGAATCCATTTTATCTTCCCGACAACCGTAGCAAACATATATTTGGCGTCGAATAAAGGTAGTCATATCATTACCTATCACCCGGATGATATTCGCAATATTTATAGTCGCTCTCCGCACAACAATAAAATTTATTATGATCCGGAAGCTTATTACCCGCCGTGGATCAAAGCGGATGGAACTATCTACCCCAATGCTCCAGCCACAGCCGCACCAACAAATCCAGAGAACTCGTCAGCAGGAACTCGAAACCTAACTTCTCTCAACAGCGCTAGTGGAGTTGATGGTGTATATAACAAAGATTCAGAAGCAGGTTTTGGTGGGACCACGGATATTGGATATGCGGGCCAGTTTGCAGGTAGTTATCAGTTCTGGCCTTCATTTTATTATCGATACGACGGCGTAGATGGTGATAATACCCAAGAAACCACGGCGACTAATTACACTCGTATCGACATTTGTCCAAGTAATCCGCCAAAGGATCCAAACGATGCAAGTGTAGATGCTTGCACTCAAACCACATATCCCAAGTATGAGAATCGTGTTGATTGTGCTGGTACTAGTTGTACTTATGATGAAGAAATTCAAAATTATGCAAACTGGTATACGTATTACCGGTCGCGCGCGCTAATGGCTCGTGGTGCAATTGGTTATGCACTTAGCGATTTAACCGGTGAAACTAGAATTGGATATGCTTCGCTTAATCACCGTTCTGGCAATAGCTATACAGGTATCACAGATTGCGCAGTGAATATGAACTCGATTGCATGTGGCGTTCGTCCTTTTTCCGGAACTGACAAATCTAAATTCTATGATTTGCTATACAAAACTCGTGTTTACGCTTCTCATGGGACGCATAGTCCGCGAGCTCTTAGAGAAGTTGGAGACTATTTCAAAGTTACTAATTCTACCGGGCCTTGGTCTGATCAGCCTGGAGTCAGTGATCCAACTGAGACTTTAGAAGACCAAGTCACGTGTAGAAAAAACTTTGCAATTGTGACAACAGATGGTTATTGGAACAATTCGCATAGCTATTCGGCTACTGATGACGCTATCGAATCTGCTGGCCCTCTTATCGATGGTATTTCTCGATATTCACCGGTTAGGCCCTACAAAACCGCGGGTAGTAATACTGTCAATGGCAGTACGCTTGCCGATGTTGCTACTTATTATTGGAGTAATGATTTACGTGGTGACATGACTAACAATGTTGCAGCCACTTCAGAAAACCCTGCTTTTTGGCAACACATGGTAACCTATGGGGTCGGCTTTGGGGTCGGTGGAACAATAAGTTTACCAAATGACTTGGTCGCTCTTACGGATGGAAGTAAAGATTGGCCCTTAGTCACGGGCACCGGTGAAACTACTGACAAAATTGATGACCTACTGCATGCAACTTTGAATAGCCGCGGGGAATACTTTAGTGCTGACAACCCTAGTTCATTAGCTGATGCACTATCAAATGCGCTATCTAGTATTGCCGCTCAAGTCGCATCATCGACAGCAGGTTCAACCAACACATCTTCAATATCAACGCTCACCAAGCTTTATCGCGCCGAATTTAATAGTAGCGACTGGACTGGGGATATACTTGCTTATCCGATAAATAGTGATGGAAGTATTGGCGATATCGCTGATGGTTGGAAAGCATCTGATATGTTACCCGATCATGCTGACAGAGAAATATTCACCTATGGCACGAGCTCAGGAGTTGAATTTATATGGGGGGCGACTGGTCTCGATAGCGTGATTAGTAATGCCCTCAATCAGGATATTTCCGGTACTGTTGATAATCTTGGTGAAGCTCGATTGAATTATCTACGAGGAGATACCTCAAACAGCAGTTTCCGCAACCGTTCAACCTTGATTGGTGACATCGTAAATTCTAATCCTACGTATGTAGAACAAGGCGACTTTGGTTATGCCTCTGGCTTTAGTGGACTTAGCACATCTGAAAAATCTAGTTATGCACTTTGGCGAGCAACATCTGACTATGTAGACCGCTCTAACATGCTTTATTTTGGAGCAAACAATGGCATGATGCACGGCATAAACGCAGACACAGGCGTCGAACTTTTTGCCTATGTGCCTCGAAATGCCATCGTAAACACTAGTGGTAGCAGCCAAGACAATATAAGCGCGCTGACTTCTCCGAATTACAACCATCGCTATTATGTCGATGCCAATGCAAGGGTGGCTGATGCAAACATTGGTACAGGCTCGCCTGAATGGACCAGCGTCTTGGTTTCCACCTTAGGTGGCGGTGGACGAGGCGTGTTTGCATTAGATGTGGGAACACCAGACTCATTTGGAACTGATAATGTGCTTTGGGAAATAAATAGTGCCGTAAAGAGTTCAGTTGATTATTTGGGCAGTGTTACGGGCGATACCGCTATTGGAAAAACGGCTAGTGGAGACTGGGTTGCTATTGTTCCAAATGGATATAACAGTGACACCCATACCGCAGCGCTAGTTGTCTTAGACTTAACAGACGGCAGTGTTAAGCAAATTCTCGATACTAAAGTTGGTGATGCGAGTAATCCCAATGGCTTAAGTAGTGTATTGGCCGTTGATACTAATTCAGATAAGCTCATCGACGCTGTCTATGCCGGGGACTTGCAAGGCAATATGTGGAAGTTCGACTTGTCTGCCAATAACTCTAATTCTTGGGAAGTTGCCTATGGAAACTCTAGCACCCCTGAATCACTATATCAGGCCTGTGATGGTACTTGCTCGTCAAGTACATGGCGTCCTATAACGGCTAAACCACGGGCTATTGCTCATCCCCATGGTGGTGTAATGGTGTTATTTGGCAGTGGTAGTTTTTTCCGAGATGACGATATTACAGCTTCACGAGTGGAAGCGATGTACGGCATATGGGATAACGGCGCAGTTGTTAGCCCGGTAAATTTACAAGAACAAACCATCATTTATGAGAAAACCGCCTCTGACGTTGAAACCAGCGATGGAACGTCAATCTATGATATTCGCACCGTCAGCGACACCAAGGTGACTTACCCAAGCCAAAAAGGTTGGTATTTAAACGTAATTAGTCCTCATTCAGTGGATAGTAGCGACAATATTATTCTGACCGGTGAACGTATTGTTGATGATATTCAGGTACATAAAGGTCGAGCAATTTTCACCACCATCATTCCTTCTAGTGCAGAGTGTGAAAGTGGAGGGGATTCATGGTTAATGGAAATCGATCCGATCAACGGTTCACGTCTTAACTACAATGTTATCGATGTGAATGGAGATGGCTCGGTGTCTGGCGGGGATTACATAAATATTGCAGCGGATGGAGAAGATGCTATTTGGGTACCCGCATCTGGTCGTAAATCTGACCAAATTGAAAGCTCTCCGGTTATCATCGAAGCAGCTGATGGCAGTAAAGAGTTCAAGTATATCAGCGGCACCAATGGTATATCGACCGTTGTAGAGTCTACATTTGACGAAAATAGCGGGCGAATGTCATGGCGACAAGTCAATTAAGTACAAAGAGATAGTAGATTATGGTTACTAAGAAAAAAGGTTTTAGCTTAATTGAGTTGATGGTTGCAGTGGCCATTGTGGCTATTGTGGCCTCTGTAGCCTATCCCAGTTATCGTGAATTTGTGGCTAGCTCAAAGCGTAGTAAGGCTAAAATTTCTTTGCTTGAACTAGCCCAGTTTATGGAACGTCATTACACGGCAAACTTTAGCTATGTTGGTGCAACCCTGCCGTATGCAGAGGTCCCCACCGATCAGAGCACTAAGTACTATGATGTTAGTCAAAGTGCTGCTGCCACAACCTATAGCATTACCTTGACCCGTAAAGGTGTTATGGCAGCCGATGCCTGTGGTAATTTTTCGATAAACCAAGCCGGAGTAACGTCAGTCTCGGGGGCTAGCCGCACCCTTGATGAGTGTTGGTAAGTGGAATGCTTTAAACCAGCGCTGTGGCATAAACACCAGTAGGTTTCCGAGGAGGACCGATATTAATCCCAATATCGCAATAGGACTCCACTGGTAGCCTTCTAGCAAGCTCGATATCCCTAAGGCAACGACAGGAAACATCACCGTGCAGTAAGCAGCTTTAGCGGCCCCTATGCGACCAACCAAACTTAGATATAAGCTAAAGCCCACAACCGATCCTATAATCGCCAGATATAACAGGCTGGCGAAGTATTGCTGTTCAAGGTGCAAACTAAAACTTGCACCTGTTAGATACGACCACAATGCCAGCAGTATCGTGCCGTAAGCCATACCATATGCATTGACTGACAATACTGAAAGACCGCTTTGTTGCTGCTTGGCCGAAAGCAAATTGCCGATCGAAAAGCAGTACGTGCCAGCTAGTGCCAAGCCTAAGCCGACAAAAATTTCACTTGGTTGACTAGACTGGGATATTTGCGGATAGAACATGGCGCTTAAGCCCAGAACTCCCAACATAGCACCAAAACCTGCACTGCGGCTGATGGTTTGCCCTTGGAAAACACGTAGGTTCAGCAAGTTCATAACCGTTGCTAGCGAGAACACGATCGATATTAGTCCACTAGGGATGGTTAAAGCAGCGTGATAAAACAGCATGAAATTGCAGCTAAACAACAGCATACCAATCGCAAGGCAACTGAGGTGCTGCTTAAAGCTAATGCGTTGAAGTTTGCCAAACAAGCCTAAGCCAAGTAACAAGAGTAAGGCTGCAATGCCAAAACGATACATAATGGAGATGCTAATCGGGACTTCGCCAACTTGATAGGCAATTGCCACCCAAGTGGTTCCCCAAATGATAACCGTAAATATATAAATAAGTGTGGTGAGCATAATCCATCGCAAGGTGTTGGCTAAGTCCCATCCTAACAGAGCTTTTGCGCATCAGCAGTGGGTTTTAGTACCGCAAACGTATATGGCCGGGCAGAACTTAGTTCAAACACGACTTTTCAATAGCTTAGCGCTGTGCTTTAGGCTATTTTTAAACAATCATTACAGTGGAGCTAGGCACAATGAGCCGCAAAATTTCAACCTCGGCATTGGCTAAAAAACATGGTTTGAGCGCCAAACAGATGTTTCAACGCTTTGAAAGTGCGTCGTTTATCCAACGTATAGACGAGCATTGGCAACTTACTAATGCCGGAATTATCGCCGGTGGCGAAATGAAAAACCACTCCAAATATGGCGAGTACGTGGCGTGGCCAGAGGCGCTTAGCCTTGAGCAAATCAATGCGGTTTCGAGTGAGCGTGCCAAGTCTTTGAGCGCCACCGCTATTGGCAAGCATTTTGTGATATCCCCAATTAAGGTTAATCACTTATTGGCCGAATTAGGCTGGTTAGAAAAGTCGATTAAAGGCTGGAAAGTCAGTGCGCAGGGGCTACGAGTTGGCGGCATACAAAACGAGGATGAACACTCAGGGATCCCCTTTGTTACCTGGCCTGGTCGTATTCTGGATAACATCAGTTTAACCAGTCTAATTGAGAACGTTCTTGAAACAAACGATAACGCTGTGTATCCCCCGCAAGGTAAATACCGAGCGATTGACGGTCATTTTCTTGCATCTCAAGCTGAGCTCAGTATAGATAATTGGCTCTACCTTGCCCTGATTAGGCATGCCACGCAAAGACGTTTGCCGATCGACGAAACGCTTTATGCTGGTTTTTATCTACCGGATGCCAAGCTATATATAGAGTATTGGGACAGCACCCAAACCAGTGATGACGATACCCTGAAAAAAGAGGCGTATTACAAGCACGGTTTTAACCTGATTGAACTAAGCGCTGACGATATTCAGAACCTTGATGAAGTGCTGCCGCGACAGTTACTGAAATACGGTATTCAAGCCTATTAGCTAACGGGGTAATCGTCTGTACGATAGAAAAGCCAGCTCGCGAACGTTATTCGATAGGCTTCAAATGAATAAACGCCAACTACTGAACCAGTGTGGCGTTTATCATTACTAATGAATCAATAAAATAAACTATCGTTTAGTTAGATTTTACAGCTAAGCCTGGGTAGACACCCTCAAGTACTTTAGAGTCTTTTACCACGACGGTGCCATTGACCAGTACATATGGGATCCCGGTTGAAGGTAGGCCTGCGGCTGTTAATGTTGAGTTGTCTTGCACCCCTGCAGGGTCAAATATTGTGATGTCGGCATCTTTATTAACCTGCATACGGCCTTTGTTGTTCATTGTTTTCACTCCATTTTCTTCCAAAAATTTGGCGGGCATGTAAGTCATTTTTGATACTGCAGTCATCAATGGCATGATATTTTTTTCGCGAGTCAAACGTAAGACCTTGGCATGGGTACCCGCTGCTCGAGGGTGACCTTGAACATCTTCATAAGAAGTATGCCAGTCTATCGCCATATCGCCGGTTGAGCTGATAGTAAGCGGCATAGCATCACTCGCGATTAGCGTCGTTGGGTCCGCCAAAGCGTCATTTAAACCTTCTTCTGAAATTCCAGCGAAGATTACTGATGTGCCTGGGTCGGTTTCCACTAAGGCTTCGTAGCGATCCTTTGTCAGAGGCTTCATGGTTTCCACTTCAATAATATCTTCATAACTACGTCCCATGTTTGGACCATAGTTCTCAGGCACTAAGTAATCCGCGCCGACAATGGTTGCGCCTTGATAGTATGGATATACTTCAGCCGAAACTTTTAGCCCCGCTTTACGAGCGTCAGCCACCATTTCTAGTGCTTCAGGTGTTTTGTTTAGGGCTTGTTGGTGAATATGCTGAATCAATAAACCGCCACCATAAATCCCAACGCTAGATATCATCTCTTGGAATCCAAGCACACCCGTAGTGTCAGGCATTTGGCTAGAGAATCGGCCGTGCAAGAACGTTGACATGCCATTATCAGCTGCAATTTTTTGCCACGAAAGCATCTCCTTTGAAGTTGCCCCTTTACTCATATATCCAACAGGAACGCCAACCCCTAGAGCGCCTTCTTTAACACCTTGCTCGACCATCTGACTAATTTGTTCTACTTGTTCACTATTTGGAACAAAGGTTTGCACTTCCATAGTGACATGAGAGTGCTCATGAGACTTTGCGTCAAAAACATCCTGTACAATAGAACCCGTTGTTGAGTTGTATTCTGGGTTAACTATCTTTTCTCGGATACCAGCAGCTGAAACCGTGGCTCCGAAGTTAGTTTGCGAACGGCCTTCCATTTTTTCATAGTACTCTGAAACGGGATATACACCGATTTCGAGTTCAAGTGGCGTAGTAACACCGTCTCGTAGCTGTAGTTTTTGTCCAAAGGGTATATGCGAGCTGTGTGAATGCGTGTCGATAAAACCTGGTGCTACAACATGACCTTGGGCTTGGATAACTTCGTCAGCGCTAATATCTTGCTGGGTAATAACCGCAATTTTGCCATCTTTAACACCTACATTTGCGACTTTATCGAAACCTGTTTCTGGATCCATTACCCGGCCATTCAATATTGCGATATCGTAGTCTTGAGCATATACGCCAACGCTAATTAAAGTTATTGCCAACGCTAGTGGGGTTAAACTGTTTTTGATTCTCATCATAATTCCTATATATCTGATTGCTGAAAATTTCATCGGCTGATTGTTGCGGCCATCTCTAAGTTGATGGCTAATATACGGGCCGCATGAAATGAGCGTTAATACACTGGAGAGGACGCAACCATCATCAAACTTTTGAGAGGTTTTTAGTGTCGTTGTAGCTGGAAGGGTTAAGTCGACAGTTCAATTAAACAAATGGTTAGGCTATATCGAGAAAATTTCGCCTTAGATTATCCTAGATTGGAAGTGAATCTGCGGGTATAAGCTGAGTCACTATTCACACTGAACTTCGTTTCTTGCTCTTGCAGAACAGTGGATTTTGCTTAGCGATTGAGGATTCTTTGCTGTCAAAGAATGAGCTCTGGAATAAATAAAAAAGGCAAGAAAAAAGCCCGTGAATAAATTCACGGGCTTTCCGTATTTGGTGGCCCTTCCCCGACTTGAACGGGGGACCTGACGATTATGAGTCGTATGCTCTAACCAACTGAGCTAAAGGGCCAAATTGTTAGGCAGGATTATATTTAAAGCATCCCGCCTTGTCTACCAACACTGAACTAAGTGCGCACAATTTGCGCGCTTAGGGTGTTTTAATTGGCAGTTTACTCGTCTAGGAAGCTGCGAAGCTGCTCTGAACGAGAAGGGTGACGCAATTTACGCAAGGCTTTAGCTTCGATTTGACGAATCCGCTCACGGGTAACGTCAAACTGTTTGCCAACTTCTTCAAGGGTATGGTCGGTGTTCATGCCAATACCAAAGCGCATACGCAGTACTTTCGCTTCACGAGGTGTGAGGCCCGCTAGTACATCTTGAGTGGCGTTCTTAAGGTTCTCACTAGTTGCAGCCTCAACTGGCATAGCTAGTGTGGTGTCCTCAATAAAGTCACCTAAGTGCGAATCTTCATCATCACCGATCGGCGTTTCCATTGAGATTGGCTCTTTAGCAATCTTAAGTACTTTGCGGATCTTGTCTTCTGGCATCATCATGCGTTCTGCCAATTCTTCAGGATTAGGCTCACGACCCATTTCTTGAAGCATTTGACGGCTGATACGATTAAGTTTGTTAATCGTTTCAATCATGTGTACCGGAATACGGATGGTACGCGCTTGGTCAGCAATAGAGCGGGTGATTGCTTGACGGATCCACCAAGTTGCATAAGTTGAGAACTTATAACCACGGCGATATTCAAACTTATCAACAGCTTTCATCAGACCAATGTTGCCTTCTTGAATCAAATCTAAGAACTGCAAACCACGGTTTGTATATTTTTTAGCAATGGAGATTACCAAACGTAAGTTGGCTTCTACCATTTCTTTTTTGGCGCGACGAGCTTTGGCTTCGCCAATACTCATACGGCGGTTAATGTCTTTAATACCAGGAATGGTGAGGCCAGTTTCTTGTTCAACATTCTTCATTTTGAAGACACTACGGCGAATTTCTTCGTCAATTTCTTTAAGTGCTGGCGAGTAAGCGGCGCCGGCATTTTGTAGCTTGTCGAACCATTCAGTTTCAGTTTCGTTGCCAGCAAATGCGGCTACGAATACTTTCTTAGGCACTTTACTTTGTTCAACACAAAGTTTGATGATTAAACGCTCTTGGGTGCGAATACGATCCATTTTGCTACGCATTGCCAGAACCATTCGGTCGAATAGTTTAGGTACAAGGCGGAAGGTATGGAAAATTTCGCTTAGTTCGTGAATTTCGGCAACTGCTTGCTTAGAAGAACGACCATGCTTGTTAATTGCAGCGTGGGTTACTTCGTACTGAGCTTGTAGCGTTTCGAAGCGCTCTTTGATTAACTCAGGATCAAGACCGGTGTCTTCTTCTTCTTCGTCTTCATCGTCGTCGCTGTCTTCGTCTTCGAGATCTTTTTCTTCGAGTTCAGAACCAACGTGGGTCGCTGTTGGAGCAGCTTCCGCAACTTCACTTTCATCAATGAAGTTATTAACGATGTCGCTGATTTTAAGTTCTTCAGCTTGAAACTTGTCGTATAAGTCGAGCAACAAAGCAATGGTTTCTGGATATTCAGAAACACTGCGTTGAACTTGGTTAATACCTTCTTCGATACGCTTAGCGATATCGATTTCACCCTCACGGGTTAACAGTTCAACTGTGCCCATTTCACGCATATACATACGTACTGGGTCAGTGGTGCGGCCAAGTTCAGATTCTACAGTTGCCAGGGCTTGCGCAGCCGCTTCTTCGGCTTCTTCGGAGGTTGTTGAACCACCTTGTAGGATTATATCGTCGGCGTCTGGGGCACTTTCGTAGACTTGAATGCCCATGTCGTTCATCATTTGAATGATGTCTTCGACTTGATCGGTATCTACGAGATCAGTCGGCAGGTGATCGTTTACCTGAGCGTATGTCAAATAGCCTTGCTCTTTGCCTTTTGCTAAAAGCAGTTTGAGTTGAGACTGTGGCGTTGGTTCCATAGATGTCATCCGAGTTCGTGAAAGCTAGCGATACTTGTGGCGAGCGCGCAAACGCGCAACGCGATATACTAACAAGTATGGTTGATTTTTGCTATATCAAGGTATTGTTTTGATATATTTTTCGAAGAACTACTCTGTTCTTCAGTTTTAGGTCTTCAGAATCAATAATAATTGGTTCATTTCTAGTTTTTCTTCTCTACTCAAACTACCTTGCAGAGACTTTAAGTTCAGAGCGTCATAACGCTGCTGTAATAACTGGTCAATAAAGCCAGCGATAATGTCTTGAAACTCTTCGCTAAACTGAGTTTCATCAATTTGTAGGTTGTGCATAGCCAAGCGGCTAAGTGCATTGTATTCCGAGCGTTCGCGCCAATGCTCTAAAAGCTGCCCGGTGTTTACCTGCGGGTATTGCTGTATACGTTGCAGTAACTCAACTAACAGGCTCATCCCCTTTAAGTTGAGCTGAGATAATTGGTCAAAATCACTGAGTTCTAGTTCGACGCACACTTGCGGTGCTTGCAAACACATTGCAATGGCTCGGCGTATTGGTGTCAGCTTAAATTCTTTACTGCGACCTTGAAGTTGATGCTTGGCTTTTGGCGCGCTGATGTTGCGTTCGAGTTGTTCTCGAGTCCAGCGGGTGTGTAAAGCAAGTTGGTCAAGTAAGGCTTCGCGATAAAACTGCGCCGGTACTTGTTCAATTAAGGCTTTGGCTTGGGCGGCTAACTGGCTTTTTCCGGTATCGCTGTTAATTTCTAAGTCTTGGGTTAACCGGCGGAACATAAATTGAGTGAGGGATTCTGCATTGCTGATCCGCACTTCAAACTGCTCTAGACCTTCTTCGCGAACTAAGGTGTCGGGGTCTTCGCCATCGGGTAAAAACATAAAGCTAAGTTCGACATTATCGCGTAGCAAGGGTAGGGCGTTCTCTAATGCGCGCCAAGCTGCTTCTCTGCCTGCTCGGTCACCATCGAAACAACATACCACTTTACCGGTAGCTCTAAACAGCAGTTGTAGATGTTCGGTAGTGGTGGCGGTGCCTAGCGATGCTACTGCGTAATTGAGACCAAACTGAGCTAAGGACACCACGTCCATATAGCCTTCGACCACTAAGATTTGCGGAATGGTTTTATAGGCTTGGCGGACCTCGTAAAAGCCGTACAGTTCGCGGCCTTTATGAAAAATAGGGGTTTCTGGTGAGTTAAGATACTTGGGGGTATCGTCACCCATAACTCGCCCACCAAAACCGATACAACGGCCGCGTCGGTCGCGGATCGGGAACATAATCCGATTTCTGAAACGGTCGTACTCACGACCTGAGTCATTACGAATTAACAATCCTGCATCAAGTAACAACTTACGTTGTTCTGAGGTTTTACCAAATTGGGAACACAATGCATCCCATTGCTCGGGGGCAAAACCAATTGCATATTGTTTAACGATTTCACCGCTTAAGCCGCGCCCTTTAAGGTAGTCTATGACGCTGGCTTTATTGGGATTATTGCGTAGCTGCTTTTGAAAATAAACAGCGGCTTGTTGGCATAGCTCGTATAAATTTTGTGCTTGCGGGTAGGCGGGTTTACTTGAAACCGGACTATTACCTTCTTCGCGGGGAACTTGCAAGTTATGGCTACTGGCAAGCTCTTCAACGGCTTCAACAAACTCGAGCTGGTCATATTCCATCAAAAAGCTTAAGGCGTTGCCATGTTCACCACAGCCAAAACAATGGTAAAACTGTTTGTCGGGGCTAACACTAAATGAGGGAGATTTTTCGTTATGAAACGGGCAACAGGCTGAATAGTTTTTGCCAGTTTTTTTTAGGCGAACACGTTGATCAATCAAACCGACGATATCGGTTCGAGCTAGTAAATCATCGATAAATTGTCGAGGTATACGACCCGCCATTTAAGCCCTTGGTTGCACAAGCATAGAAAAGAAACAAGCCGTGGCCTCTAAGAGAGCACGGCTTGTGGCGATCGAGTAAGTAGGGTTATGCGAGCTGCTGGCGTACAACGCTGCTAATTGCTCCCATGTCGGCTCGGCCTTGAACTTGAGGCTTGAGCACAGCCATTACCTTACCCATGTCTTGCATACCTTGAGCACCGCTTTGTTCAACCGCAGCAGCAATAAGTGCTACGATTTCATCTTGGCTAAGTGCAGTCGGTAAAAACTCTTCAAGAACGACGATCTCTGCGAGTTCGATATCAACTAAGTCTTGACGTTTTGCATCGGTAAATTGTTGCGCTGCATCTTTACGTTGCTTAACCATTTTGACAATGATGGCAAGAATGTCATCATCGGTAACGGTTACACGCTCATCAATTTCTTTTTGCTTAACGGCCGCAAGTAACATGCGCAATGTACCTAGGCGTGCTTTATCTCGAGCACGCATGGCTGCTTTTTGCTGTTCTTGAAGCTCAATTCTCAGTGACATCTTAGCTACCGCAGTTTTGAATTAGTATAAACGTACGCGACGTGCGTTTTCACGAGCTAATTTCTTAGCGTGACGTTTAACAGCAGACGCTTTAGCACGTTTGCGAGCAGTAGTTGGCTTTTCATAATATTCGCGACGACGAACTTCAGAAAGAACACCCGCTTTTTCACAAGAGCGCTTAAAACGACGTAGAGCTACGTCAAATGGTTCGTTTTCACGTACTTTAACGATTGGCATATGCCTTCTCACCTTCCGGTATAGTTGAGGGCTGGATTAAACAACAGCCATAGTGATTAAATTTGGTGCGGAATTCTAATCCCAAGCGGTGGTCAATGTAAAGCGAATTTCTGAATCACTGGTGAAATATTCACAAGATCGTTACTATGTCGCGCAGAACATGGCTTGGTGATTCGGTCATTATATAATGTGGCGAGGAAAAAATGAAAATTTTAGGCATAGAAACTTCCTGTGATGAAACAGGTATCGCAATCTATGACGATCAACAAGGTCTATTGGCGCACCAATTATACAGCCAAGTTGAAGTGCACGCTGATTATGGCGGGGTTGTTCCAGAGCTAGCATCGCGTGACCATGTTAGAAAGACAATTCCTTTAATTAAAGCCTGTTTACAAGAAGCTAATCTGCAAGCTAAGGACATTGATGGGGTAGCGTATACCGCCGGCCCTGGACTGGTTGGCGCATTGCTGGTGGGAGCAACGATTGGACAAAGCCTTGCGATGGCATGGGATAAACCAGCGATAGCGGTTCATCATATGGAAGGGCACCTACTAGCGCCAATGCTCGAAGACGATGCCCCAGAGTTTCCATTTTTGGCCTTGTTAGTTTCCGGCGGCCATACTTTGATTGTTAAGGTTGAAGCAATTGGCCACTATACGATTATGGGAGAGTCAATTGATGACGCAGCTGGTGAAGCCTTTGATAAAACAGCCAAGTTACTGGGGCTAGATTACCCTGGTGGACCACGACTAAGTAAGCTTGCTGAAAAAGGCGTGATGGGGCGTTATGTTTTCCCTCGGCCAATGACTGATCGTCCTGGTTTGGATATGAGCTTCTCAGGCTTAAAAACGTTTGCAGCTAATACCATAGCCAAAGAGGCCAAGGACGAGCAAACCAAAGCTGATATTGCTCACGCTTTCCAACATGCCTTGGTTGATACCTTGGTTATCAAGTGTAAACGTGCGCTCAAAGAAACGGGCCTAAAACGCTTAGTGATTGCCGGTGGGGTTAGCGCCAATACTTATTTACGGGTTCAACTCGAAACACTGATGCAAAAGCACCATGGCCGCGTGTACTATCCCAGAGCTGAATTTTGTACCGATAATGGTGCGATGATTGCGTTTGCGGGAATGCAGCGTTTTAAATCCGGCGAATTAAACGATTTTAGTATTCAGGTTAGACCGCGTTGGCCTATCGATGAACTGGAGCCGGTAGAATAAGTCTAGTCCCTTTTTTTTACGATGCTCGACTCGGTGTGATTACGAAGCCGCTCAATATTGCTGTGATGGCGCCAAAAAACCAGGGCGCATAGCAAAATAACGGTGCTGAGGTGCTCTGGAGCAAACAAGTAACAATAGAACGGCGCCGATACTACCGTCACCAAGGCTGCTAGCGATGAGTAGCCTCGCAGCTTTAATACCACGGTCCAAGTGATAATCAATGCCAAGCACAGGGTTAAACTTAAAGGCAGTAAAACGCCTAAGGCAGTAGCAACGCCTTTGCCTCCTACAAAATGAAAGAAAGCCGGGTACATATGGCCCAAACAGGCTGAGACGCCAATTGCTGCAATCGCCAAGGATTGAAAGCCAAGTTCTAAGCCAAGCAGTACCGGTAACGCACCTTTAAGCACATCACAAAGCAACACCAAGGCTGCTGGAACAGCACCACCGAGTCGATACACATTGGTAGCGCCTGGATTTTTAGATCCCTCTTTACGCGGATCATTTAAACTAAAAATGCGCGAAATAAGAACGGCACTAGAAATAGAACCGAGCAAGTAGGCAGCGATAATGATGATTATTGGGCTCAATGCCATAATTTCTTAGCTTGCTCCTGAAAGGTCAACAAACCCTCGCTATTTTAAGGTAAAATCCGTGTCGTTCGTGCTAGTGTACGCTTTTTCTTATACCATCGCGAACGCTTCAATAGCTACCATCTAAGGGAAATACATTGGATAAAGTCTTTATCGACGAGCTCAGTTTGCTGGCCAACATTGGTGCTTACGACTGGGAAAAAGGTATTCAACAAAAACTTGTGATTAGCCTAGAAATGACCTGGGATAATCGAGCCGCTGGCAATAGTGACAATTTGGAGTTTGCCTTAGACTACGCGCAGGTGAGCCAAAAGGTGACGGCCTTGGTCGCCAGTAAGCATTTTGAACTCATAGAAGCAGTCGCTGAAGAGATCGCAGCTCTAGTTCTGAGCGAGTTTAAAGCCCCAAGTGTCAAGGTGCGCGTGAACAAGCCCGGAGCGGTTGCGGCAGCAAGCAATGTTGCTGTGATGATAGAGCGCAGCTCATGATAGAAAGCCATCTGGTGTATTTAGGCCTTGGTAGCAATATTAATCGTGAACACTATTTGTCACAGGGTTTAGCTACCTTGAGACAACGTTTTGGTCACCTTGATGTATCACCGGTGTACGAGAGTGAAGCGCTTGGCTTTAACGGGCCTCGTTTTTATAATTTTGTGGTCGAACTGCAAACAGATTTAGATCTCGCCAGTTTGCTTGTCCAACTTAAACAAATAGAATTTGATTTCGATCGGCCAGCCGACGCAAAAAAGAAGGCCAGTAGAACCCTCGATATCGACATTCTTTTCTTCGACAATTTAGTTTGTAATTCGCCATGTGAATTACCACGTGGCGAAGTGCTAAAAAATGCCTTTGTATTAAAGCCGCTTTTCGATATTGCAGCGCAGTTTATCCATCCCATTACCCAACACAGCATTGCCTGGCACTGGGATAATTATGATCAACAATCTCAAGCATTAACTCGCGTTGATGCAACATTTTTAGAGGAAACAAATAGCTAATGGAAACAATTGAAATTGTAATCTTAGCCTTAATTCAGGGGTTGACTGAGTTTTTGCCTATTTCTAGTTCAGCCCATCTAATTTTGCCATCTCAAATTTTAGGCTGGGATGATCAAGGCTTAGTGTTTGATGTTGCAGTGCATGTGGGCTCACTACTCGCAGTACTGATGTATTTTCGTGTCCAAGTGTGGGAATTATTGCTGGCTTGGATTGCGTCAATTGTTAAGCGTGAGCACACCCCTGAGTCTCGCCTAGCTTGGTTTATCATACTTGCGACCTTGCCGGCTGTGTTCTTTGGGGGATTGCTAAAAGATTACATAGAGCTGTATTTACGCTCGGCCTATGTCATCGCCTTCACAACTATCTTGTTTGGCCTACTACTGTGGTGGTCAGACAAAATGGCCAAGCAGGAAATTAATGAGTACCAACTAACCTGGAAAACGGCGTTTTACATCGGCTTAGCCCAGGCTATTGCGATTATACCGGGAACATCGCGCAGCGGGATTACCATGACCGCCGGCCTAATGTTAGGGCTAAAGCGTGAAGCCGCTGCCCGATTCTCATTCTTAATGTCGATACCGGTGATTTTAGGCGCCTGTGTACTAATGCTAAAAGATGCAAGTGAACAAAATGTAAGCTTTAGTGGCCCTGAGCTTGGACTTGGGGTTCTGGTTTCATTTTTAGCGGCCTATGCATGTATCCACTTGTTTATTTCTTGGGTAAGCCGGATCGGAATGATGCCATTTGTGATTTATCGCATTGGCTTAGGTGTAGTGTTGTTCACCTTTCTTTTAGCTTCCTAAGATTGATTGGCTCGGTGTTCCGTTAAAATAACGGTTCGCCGCGCTTCTAATTCAATTTTTATCTCTGCGCCTTTAAAGCCATCTTGAATCACCATTTGTACATCTACTGCTTGTGCTCGCTTAAACTGCTCGAGTAGGTAGGCAGCTTGAGGGTAGTCATCTTGATGCTCATGTATCTCGTCATTCACGCCGCGACCCAATGCATCGGCCTTACAACACGCTAGCATCAATTCAAATCGCTCCGGTTTACGCCAGGCATCACAAGCACTAAATATCTTGAGAATCGTTATCGGTTTAAGTTCTAGAGCGCTGTGGATAGTGATGTGATACTCAGCCACCATAAGTGCCAATTGTTGATAACTGTTGGGTACTTTTAGTCGCCGACAGCAGCGCATCACCAATTTCATACCCTTGGGGCCATGTCCATGATGTGATGGCCAGTTTTGTGGTTTGGTTAGCGCCTTGCCATAGTCATGACAAAGTGCGGCAAAGCGGGCTGTTGTTGGCAAGCCCATACGCTGCGCTTGTTGTAATACCATTAAGGTGTGGTCGCCACTATCAACCTCTGGATGCCATTTTCGAGACGCTGGAACACCAAACAAAGCTTCCAACTCGGGAAATAGAACCTTGAGTGCATGGCATTGTCGCAAGCTGCGAAAATAGATGTGAGGCGACTGGCTTTGTAAGGCTTTTTCGGTTTCTTTCCAAACCCGCTCCGGCGTTAGTGCATCAAGCTCTCCTGACTGGCTCATGTTGCGCATTAAGGCTAGGGTTTCTGGCGCAATTTTAAAACCAAGATGATGGAAGCGCGCATGAAAGCGTGCAACTCGTAGCACACGTAAAGGATCTTCTTCAAAGGCATCGCTGACATGGCGTAGGATCTTATTGTTTAAGTCTTGTTGGCCATGATGCGGATCGATAAGTTGGCCAGCACTGTCCTTTGCAATCGCATTCACAGTGAGATCGCGTCGACACAAGTCTTGTTCTAGGCTTACGCTCGGCTCAAAGTCGCATTCAAAACCAGTATAGCCTTGGCCTTGTTTACGTTCGGTGCGTGCGAGGGCGTATTCCTCGCCACTGGCAGGGTGCAAGAACACAGGAAAATCTTTGCCAACCTGCTGGTAACCTTGGTCGATGAGTTGAGCTGGCGTCGCGCCAACCACCACATAATCGCGGTCACTGGTTTCAATGTTTAAGAGTTGATCGCGGACAGCGCCGCCGACTAAATAGACTTGCATTGATGGAGAGTTCTTTATCTTCACGTAAAGCTTGATAGTATACCAATTGATTGTCTTAGGCCTAATTCGAACCCATATGAGTTTTCAGTTTTTTAACTTAGAAGAAGCAGCGTTTAGCATTGCCCCTAA
Organism: Alginatibacterium sediminis; assembly: GCF_003610775.1. Lineage (GTDB taxonomy): Bacteria > Pseudomonadota > Gammaproteobacteria > Enterobacterales > Celerinatantimonadaceae > Alginatibacterium > Alginatibacterium sediminis. Next base: position 20,447 of record NZ_RAQO01000005.1, read on the forward strand.
TCCAAAGTATTGGTTTATGAGCGATCGCCATCAAGAAGCACTAAAGCAGCTTATGTACGGGCTTGATAGCAAAGATCACGCGCAAAGTAGCGGTGGTTTTGTGCTTTTGACTGGCGAAGTGGGTACTGGAAAAACCACAGCCCTGCGTACTATGCTTAAGCAGTTACCCAGCCATTGTCAGCTTGCGCATATTGTGCATCCAGGTCTTAATAGCATGGAAATGCTGGCCGCTATTTGTGATGGCTTTGACATAGACTACCAATCCAGCGATTCGCCTAAGTACTTTATTGATCTCATCGAAGCCTATTTACGTCAGCAGCATGCGGCAGACTTACAATGTATTTTGGTCATCGATGAAGCTCAGCACCTTGGGGTTGAGAATTTAGAGTTGTTGCGCTTGTTGACTAATATAGAGACCGACGTGCAAAAGCTATTACGGGTGGTGCTCATTGGTCAACCGGAGTTACAAGCACTATTGGCACAATCAAACCTTCGTCAACTTGCACAACGAATCACAGCCCGTTATCACTTACTAGCCCTAGATAGCGATGAAACTCAAGCTTATGTCACATTTCGTCTGCAAGTTGCAGGAGCAAACCGTACTATTTTCAGTCGAGCCGCCTTAAAGCGACTGTATTTTCATAGCGGTGGCGTGCCTCGACTAATCAATCTAATTGCTGAGCGTGCCATGCAAATTGCAGCCGACAATCAGTTGTCACGGGTTGAAGTTAAGCAGCTTTATTTGGCTGCCCAGCAAACTAACTTTTCTACACTCGATACCCAGCCATTACGCTGGTGGCCGTGGGCGCTTTGCGGGGTTACGATTGCCTGTGCGGCAGCTTTTTCAATTTCTTTGCTAAACCCTGATTTGTTCGCAGCCCTAATTAATGGCCAGCCTAAGCCCGCTATAGCTAGTGAGCCAAAACAAGTAAACGGAGCCAATCAACTATTGCTGGCCGAGTCATTGCCGGAACCTGTTTTGGATGAGCCTGTAAATCAGCTGTTTGTTATGGACGAGTCAGTGGAACTACAGTCGGTTATACAAGAAAATTGGCAATCTATTATTTTAGAATCGAATTCACAAGCGAGCGCTTTACAAAAACTGCTACGCATATGGGGCTATGAGGTCTCTTTAGCTCAAAGCAGATGTGAATTGGTGACGACATTATCTTTACAATGTAAAGAGCAAACAAGTGATTGGCATAGCTTAAAGCAGCTTAATTACCCGGCAATTGTGAGCCTGAATATCGACGATAACGCAGTCTATGCATTGCTTCGTCATGTGCGAGAGGGTGAATTGGAATTGTGGTTTGACCAGCAACGGGTGTTTGTTGAAGAAACCTGGTTTAAGCGCTACTGGCAGGGTCAAATGATGACACTATGGCAGCAACCAAGTGGCTTTGAAGGTTTGATTAAACCAGGAGCTCGGGGAGCTATCGTGTTCTGGCTAGAACAGAGTTTGTCACAATTACAAAACCGCTCCCCTAGAGCCTTAAGCTACTACGACGAGCAACTTGAGGCCTCAGTCACTCAATTCCAGCTACAACATCAACTCAAAGCCGATGGCATCGTTGGTGAGCAAACCATGATTAAACTGATGCAAGCTATACAACCGCTGCAACCGCAATTGCTGGAAGGAAATTCGTAATGCGCCAACTAGCAAGCAAAATTGTTATCGTATTGAGCGCTTGCATCACCGCTTTGGCTTTAATTTTGCTCATTGGGGTTAGCAACAAGGGCTCGCTTGGCATACGGAGCCAAGACGAAAGCGCGGCTGTTTTGAGTCAAAATACAGGCCAAGTTCTGGATAACAAGGAGTTACCAGCAGCTTCTATTTCGGAACCAAATTCGTTAACTGTAACCAAGCCGAGCAGTTTAGACGGGGTGTTACGTATAGAAGCAATTCCTCCCTTAACTGCATCACGAGTGGATTTACAAGAGCTGAGATTTCAACAAGCCCAAGCGCAAAACTTTGTACAAAACACTCAGGTGAAGTCGACTAACAGTGCTAGTAAGACCATTGATTTAGAACCCGTGGACAGCGGTGATGATGATCTAAGTTTGCAGCAACGTTTTGCTTTAGCAGTTGAGTCAACCGATGGGATGGATTGGCAAGGACAAAATGAACAATCAAATGACGTTATTACACTATTTAGTCAGCTAGACCCGTCGGTTTTATCTCAACTTAGACCGATGACTTTTAATTCGCATGTATATTCTACTGACCAAGAAAGTCGCTTTGTTCGACTCAATGATCAGCGCTTTGTTGAGGGTGACTATGTACAAGCTGGAGTTGAGCTATTAGCGATTCGCTATGACGATATTGTGCTGAGGGTGTTTGGCGTGAAGTGTCGTCTACCAGCCTTAAAAGATTGGGGTTAACGCTCGGGCTTTAGATTTATAGACGCAGGAAAGAACTTACAGCGCTGCAGGTACAGCGCTGTAAGTTTAAACTACATCCAACGTGGATCGCGTTTTTGACGTCGGGGTAGCATCGGAATTATCAATCCTAAGATCAAACCAGCGCCAGCCACAAAGCCGCCGTACATGAACCATTTCATTAGCTGAGCTTCGTCCATCGTATCAATTTGTTGTTGCAGTTCACCATTGTGCTGGCGTAATTGCGACATTTGAGAGCTTAGGTCGGCATTGTCGATAAGCACTTTATCAAGTTCATTTTGCTGATCGACAATTGTTTTGGCTTGCTGATTTTGCTTCAGCTCACTGTTGTTTTGAAAATCGTCTAACTGTGCCTGAACTGTCGATAATGTAGCCTTCGTTGCAGCTAGTTGTGCTGCTAAGCCTTCTTCTTTATTTAAAAACTTACTTTCGACCCAGCCGGTTCGGTTGTTAGCCGTTCTTATCTGAGTGTACTTTGTTTGGGCATTGTAGTTGAGCACGGTGATTTTTTCACCGGCATTTACCGAGCCAGTAATACGGTACTCATTACTTGAACCAGAATGCATATATACGAACAGGTCGTCGGCTATGTAACGGGATTCGGCAAAACTAACGCCGCTAATAGTGATGCCCAAAATGAGGGTCAAAATGCGAAATATCACGGTAAATCTCTTTTTGCAGTTGCGGGACAATTAGGTAGCTCAGTGTACGAATTAATCCGGCAATGAGCAAACCTCAGACGGTTTCGAAGTTAAAAAAATAGAAAAAAGCGAGCTAATAGCTCGCTTTAGTCGACTAAAATGTGTTGCTTGAGTTTATACAAAAATCGCTTTCAAGATGTAGAAGAAAACAATAGATAAGCCTGCACCTGCTGGCAAGGTCACGATCCAAGAAATCACAATAGAGCGCACAACCCCTAGATTAAGCGCAGCGATACCACGAGCCATACCTACGCCAAGAACGCCGCCAACCAAGGTTTGAGTGGTAGAAATTGGCAATCCAGTACCTGATGCAATTACAACGGTAGTTGCTGCTGCAAGCTCGGCGGCAAAGCCTCGGCTAGGTGTTAAGTGAGTAATACCTTTACCGATAGTCGCGATAACGCGATGTCCGAATAAAGCTAGACCGGCAACAATACCTAAGCCACCCAAAGGAAGGATCCACCAAGCAATAGCTGCTTTAGCCCCAATTTCACCATTATTTCCAACGACACTAACCACTGCAGCCAAAGGTCCAATTGCGTTTGCAACATCATTGGAACCGTGGGCAAATGCCATACAACAAGCGGTAACAACCATAAGTACAGCGAATACTTTTTCTACGTTGTTGTAGTGCATTTCGCGGTCGGCTTCAGGGTCAATTTTCAAACGGGCAATGATAACTTTACCAATTGCAGCGACCACGATACCAACCACAACCGAAAGCATAAACCCTTCACCGGTACCAACACCAAGGCCGACGTGCTTGAGGCCTTTAGTTATAGTAACCAAGGCCATTGTGAAACCTGCTGCAAACATATACAACGGTACCCAGCGTTTAGCTGATTCTAATGGCTTTTCAGTATCAAAAATTAGCTTTTGTGCACTGATGAAAATGAAGTAAGCCACAACTCCGGAAATTGCCGGGGTAATAACCCAAGAGCCGATGATCCCGCTGACTTTACCCCAAGCCACAGCATCTGTACCTACGCCTACCGATGCAAAACCAATAATTGCGCCAATAATAGAGTGAGTGGTTGAAACCGGCCAACCATTATACGATGCAATGAGTAGCCAAGTGCCTGCTGCAAGTAGCGCAGCAATCATGCCAATAACGAGTAATTCGGGGTGAGGAATAAACGCATTTGCGTCGATTATTCCTTTTCGTACAGTATCCGTTACAGCACCACCGGCTAAATATGCGCCCGCAAATTCGAATATCATTGCGATAATGATGGCTTGCTTAATGGTGATAGCATTTGAGCCAACGGAGGTTCCCATTGCGTTAGCAACATCGTTTGCACCGATGCCCCACGCCATAACGAAACCAAAAAGAGCTGCGATAACCACCAGAGTGGTACCGTGAGTAGCAAGTATTTCCATGGGATTTACCTGTTCGTTCCTAAGCTTTAAAAATCATAAGTTCGAGTCGTGCACCTACGCGTTGAGCCTGATCGGCAAGCGTGCCTACTGTCTCTAAGAGATGGTAGAGGAACATAACATCGATAGGATTTAGTTGGTCTTCCAAAGCTTTTAAGCTTCGGCGCAACTGTATTTGTTGGCTGTCCGTATCGTCTTCGATAGCTTCAAGCTTATTGATCATTTTCTCAACGACGAAAACTTCACGACCTCTAAAACCCGTTTCGAGTAATTCTTCTAGCTCGTTAATGGCCTCTCTAGCCATCTGGGTTGCATCAAGGTTGCGTTTCACGTACGCCATGAAAACGGGTTGAATGGATTCTGGAATTTCTAGTCGACGTCCTAAAACTCGACCCGATAAATCTTTTGCTTTGTTAGCAATACGATCTTGATGGGTAATGAGTTCAAGTAAATCAGTTCGCTCAACGGGCATGAATATGCCACTAGGCAAGTTGAGACGAATGTCTCGTTTCATTTTATCAGCGTCTTTCTCGAGAGAAGAGATAACAACTCGCTGTGCAGCTGCTTCGTCCCAATCGCTGTTGAAGACTGCTTCAAAGAATGGCACTAGGGCTTCACAACATTTCTGAACTTTATCTATATGTTCTTCGAGTGGTTTTATCGGCGATTTCGCAAATAAACCCATGATTGTATTCGACATAAGCTGAGTCCTGATTATCGATCAAACAATATTATTAAAACGAGGCGCATGTTAACTTAAGTTTTAGGCCATGCAAGCACTTTCCGCGAGTTTCTTCCATGTTAAACATGTATCGCGGGAAAATCATTTGCTTATTCGTAGGTTAGCAGTTTTCGAGAAATTATGTATGAGTGATGAAATAGAGATTAAATTTTTGTGTCGAGGTCAACAAATCGACAATTTACAGCAAATTTTAAGTCAATGGTCTGTTCTTGAACAACAGCAATTGAGTCTACGCAATGCGTATTTTGATACCCCATCAATGCAGTTTCGCAAATGGAAAATGGGCCTTAGAATTCGAAGCAGTGAACTCGAAAATACCCAAACGATTAAAACTGCGGGTAAAGTTATCGGCGGCATACATCAACGACCAGAATACAATTTTAGTATTGATGGCGATCGTCCTGATTTAAGCTTGTTTAACGACGAGATTTGGCCTAAAAGTGCAAACATCGAACTCATGCAATCGCAATTAGCGGTCTTATTTGCAACTGACTTTGTCCGACAGCGCTGGTTAATTGAGTTTTCTAACTCCACGATTGAAATAGCTTATGATCAAGGATCTATCGTCGTCGACCAGCGAAGTAGCGCAATTAATGAGATTGAACTTGAGCTAATCAGCGGTAATGTTGACGATTTGTTTTTATTGGCTGATTCAGTTGCGCTACTAGATGGACTGCGCTTATCCAACGTTAGTAAAGCGCAGCGCGGATATGCCCTTGCAGCTCAGTCGCTGCCAGTACTCAATGCAAAGACCATAGCTTCGATCCCTTTACAAGGCTTCAGAGATAGTCAAAGTGTTGATAAGGCCTTGTTGGAACGCTGTTTTAGCACGTGGCAATACAATGAGAATGCAGTGGCTGCAGCCATGCAAGAGTATGGCCATGAGAACGATAGCAATAGAGTTAGTCATCAAACCGTACTGAGCTTACTGCAAGGTCTGCAAGAATCGATGCAAGCATGTGCGCTTTGTTTATCCTTATTACCCAATGACAAAAGTACACAAGAAACCAGCCAACAATTGACGACTTATCTTGAACGCTTTCATGTCATTAATGATGCGCAGCAGTATTGGTATTTAATTGAAAACCAAGAATATTTGTTTCGCGGGCTCAGCACAAAGCAACATTTAAACGAGATCATCGAGCAACGCTTGTTAGAGCTTGATTTATGGAATAAAACTACCCAAAACATCTACAGTACCCAGCACTGCCAGTTAGTGTTGGCCATGACCAAACTTATATACTCGGCTTCGTCCCAAACTAGCATTGAGTCTGTTCAGGAGTCTGATTTTAGCGTAACAGCGTATCTATCCAGCTTGCAATCACGCATGCAATCAAGGAACAAGCTACTTTCTGACACGCAAACACAGTTTAGTGATGCTGAGCTTTTTGCTTCGCAGCTTAGTATCAAAGATAGCTTAATCTTGAGTCAGCTCAGTGCCGCGTGGTTTGATGATGCGCAAGTTCAATCCTACCTACTTTCTTGGCAAGACGTGTTAGCCGGAATCGAAGAGCTAGTTGCTTATCAGAACTTACAAGATGTGCTTGGTACAAATGAAGAAGATAAAAAACAGAGTTCCACCACGCAATGGTATCAACACAAACATTTGAGTTTGCAAAAAGCGGTGTTATTTAGTCGCCAGCAAGCTGTATTGAATAGTAATTTTTGGATATAAGATTATGGTATCTGAGTCTATCTATTATTCGAAACAGCTGCTTGGCTCCTTATTGATGCCTAGTAGTTTGTTGTTTTTGTTGATTATCAGCTGTCTTTATTTGCTATATAGAGAACGTTATAAAGCGGCAAAGAGGCGCCTGCTACTCACTATAACGCTGATGTATTTGTTCTCGACCGGCATGATAGGTGGCCACTTACTGGGGTATTGGGAACACAAGTATGCGCCATTAGTTGAGACCGGTGAGCTTGATTACATCGTGGTACTTGGCGGCTACCATAATCTAGCGCGCGGAGAAGTACTTACCAATGCTTTAAATGATAGTTCAGCAAGGCGTATAGTCGAGGCATTGCGTCTTGCTCAGCTCTCTCCCAATGCCAAAATTGTATTCTCAGGTGGGATGCCAGACAAGTTTGGGCTCAGTCATGCACAATATATGGCTAAGGCCGCTGCCCTATTAGGTGTAGATCCTCTGCGAACTAGAATCAATGATATGACTCTTGATACAGCTGATGAAGCAAGGCGATTTAAACTAAGCTATGGAAGCAGTAATCTTCGATTTGCCTTAGTTAGCGATGCTTCTCATATACCCCGAGCGATGCGCTTGTTCCAAGCACAAGGCTTAGATCCAATTGCTGCGCCCTGTAATTACAAAACGGCAAGCAATCAAAATCGTTGGAACCGGCACGCGTTTTGGCCTAGAGCTAGTCACCTTGTAAACCTTCGAACAGCATGGTACGAGACCTTAGGTAACGCGTGGGTTTGGCTAAGCCTTAATTTTTTCCCCGCTAAGGCTTAGCTTAAGACTCCGACTCTTGTTTTTTCTCAGTTGAAGACGGGTTATTAACCATAGCTCGGAGTTCTTGGATTTCTTTAATCAGTAGTTTATTTTGCTTAGATTGAAAGTGCATTAATTCTTCGAGCCGGTGCTCTGCACGTTTATTGGTTTTTAGTACCATCGACGAAACCAAGCCAGACAAGATACCAAAGGTTCCGACACCAGCGCAGATTAAAATCCCACCGACAATGCGTCCGAAAGTACTGACCGGGTAGAGGTCACCATAACCGACAGTAGACACCGTGACTAATGACCACCATAAGGCGTCTATACCGGTGTTTATTTTACTTGCTGGGTTATGCTCCTCGGCAATAAGGATGGCAACAGAGCCCAAAATGATCACCATTGCAACCATCAGCAGTACTCCGGCGGCAGTCATATCACGGACGTTATTATCAATCTTATGGCGTGCTTGTTGACGACGATAAATGCGAAACATACGCACAATTAGAAATACCCGCAAGAATCGAGTGGCTCCGATTATTGGGATGCTTGCAACAAAATCAATCCAGTGACTTTTTAGATAGTCCCATTTGCTCTCTGAACTCAACAATTGCCCAAAAAAGTGTGACATGAAAATGAGGCAAATCATGGTGTCGAGTGCGATCAGAAGCTGCCAAAGTTCTATATCATCATCAACGAGATAGCTTGCGATTACGATGATAATCGCTACGATTGAGAGCAGAAACATGACCACATCCATGGCCGATTGTTTTTTTGACATAAAAATCCCTGTGCTTGGCTATGTTCAGCTAACAAATAATGTAGCAAACTTAGACGCATAGCAAAATCCAAACTAGGAATGGTTGCCGTATGACAAACCTTGATCCATCTTTACGTAGTATTGCTGAAAAGTCTTGGCAGCGACTCGTTGCCAAAGACCCAAGTGTGCTGGAATTAAGCGCAGATCAACAGCAACAAACGCAAATAGCCTTCGCAATGAGCGATTTCATTGCCGAAACCTGCATTTCTCGACCGCAATACTTACATCACATTCTTGAGCAGCAAAGCTTGGATAAACCTTGGCAGGCGAAGCAGCAACGCGAACAACTACAGCAAGCTTTGAGTGAGCAAATTAACGATGAAGGCGCTAAGGTGATTATACGCCGTGCACGTCAGCAATCGATGTTGATCTTTGCCTGGCGAGAGCTTTGTCATAACTTTGATGTACAACAAAGTATGAAAGATATCAGTGATTTGGCGCAAGTGATTATCCAATGTGCATACGAGTGGCTGTTTGAACGTTGCAAAATTGAAAGCGGCACGCCACTTAGCAAAGAAGGAGTTGAGCAGCAGTTGCTTATTATAGGCATGGGCAAGCTTGGTGGTGGTGAACTTAATTTTTCATCCGATATCGATTTAATTTTTTGTTTTGGCGAAAACGGAGAAACTAAGGGGGGGCGGCGGAGTATTGCCAATCAGCAGTTTTTTATTCGCTTAGGCCAACGACTAATTCAATTACTGGATCAGAAAACAGCGGATGGATTTGCCTACCGTGTCGATATGCGCCTGCGTCCATTCGGTGATTCAGGACCATTAGCGGTCAGTTATGCTGCTCTCGAAGACTATTATCAGCATCATGGTCGTGACTGGGAACGTTATGCGATGGTAAAGGCTCGCGTGTTAAATTCTGAAGTTGAATTTGACCAACAGTTCCGTGATTTACTGCGGCCCTTTGTCTATCGACGTTACATCGATTTCAGTGCGATTCAATCCTTGCGAGCAATGAAGGCCTCCATTCGTTCGGAAGTGCGCCGCAAAGGCCTTAAAGATAATATCAAATTAGGTAGTGGCGGAATTCGAGAAATTGAGTTTGTGGTCCAAGCTTTTCAATTAGTCCGTGCCGGACGTGAACCGATATTAAGTTCTCGCTCGTTACTACCGACCCTAACTGCTCTGGAATCAACCGGAGTCATGAGCAGTGATGAAGTGGCGTTATTACGTTCGAGCTACTTGTATTTACGCCGAGTGGAAAACATTTTGCAACAAATTGGCGACCAGCAAACCCAGTCGCTACCGATAGATGCGATCAATCAACAACGTTTGGTGCAGGCGATGCAATGCCAGGATTGGCCAGATTTTTACCAGCAATTACAAACGGTTTTGCAAGGTGTGGCACAAGTATTTGCTCACGCAGTCGGTGAAGATGAAACGGAACAAAGTGAAGTTTGCACCGAGTATGAAGACGTTTGGCATAGTGGTGCTGACAGAGAAGCGTTGCGTGAGAGTTTAGCAAAAGTAGATCTTGACCCAGCGATTAGTGAGTCGGCTATAGATCCTCTGTACCATTTGTTCCACGCTATAGAACGCCGAAATGTTGGCGAGCGTGGCCGGCAAACCCTAGAGCGTTTGATCCCAATGTTGTTATTTAGGGTGTTTGAGCACAAAGATTGCCAATTAGTGTTGCCGCGGATCACCAGTTTGCTCGAAAGCATTATGTCGCGTACTGCCTACCTTGAATTACTGACAGAGAATCCAGCCACGCTTAATCAGCTGTTACGTTTATGTGCGGGTTCGCAAATGCTGGCTAAAAAGCTCTCACGTTTTCCGATTTTGCTTGATGAATTGTTAGATCCAAAGCTTCTATATTCACCTGCTGACCCTAACAGTTACCCTGATCAGCTACGTCAATTTATGTTGCGGGTTCCTGTTGATGATATGGAACAGCAAATGGAAGCCCATCGCCAGTTTAAACAAATTCAACAATTGCGGATTACAGCCGCGGATATTGCTGGGGCTTTACCGTTGATGAAAGTCAGTGACCACTTAACAGCGGTTGCTCAAGCGATTATTAGTGCCGTCGTTGAATTGGCATGGCAACAAATGATCGAGCGCTATGGCCAGCCGGCTCATTTATCATCTCCAGAGCAGCGAGGTTTTGCCGTGATAGCCTATGGTAAAATTGGTGGCTTTGAAACCGGGTATGGCTCCGATCTCGATCTTGTATTTGTCCATGATTGTGAGACCAACGCGCCAACCTTGGGTGAAAAACCGATTGAAAGTAAGCAGTTTTATATCAAATTGGCGCAACGAATTATGCATTTATGCAGCACGCGTACTTCGTCGGGTGTTTTGTACGAATTGGATATGCGCTTACGTCCTTCGGGGGCATCGGGATTGCTAGTGATTCATGTTGACTCCTTTGCGGATTATCAAAATCAAGAAGCTTGGACTTGGGAGCATCAGGCTTTAGTTCGAGCGCGACCTATTTACGGCGACCAAAGTTTGTTTGAACGCTTTGCTAGTATTCGGCATAGCGTTTTAAGTCGGCCTCGCTTGCCGGTTGAGCTTGGTGAGGAAGTTAGCAAAATGCGGGCTAAAATGCGCAAGCATTTAAGTCGAGAAACGGATGAAATTTTTGACCTAAAACACTCTGCTGGTGGCATGGTTGATATTGAGTTTATTGCTCAATATTTAGTACTAGCAAATACAGCGCAGCATGAGCAATTAAGCCGCTGGACTGATAATGTTAGGATTTTTGAGCACTGTTGTGAATTAGGTTTGTTGAGCGAGCAAGATGCCCAATTTCTAATCCAACGCTATTTAGATGTTCGAGATGAGTGCCATAGGCAAGCGCTGCAAGGCAACTCGAGAATTATCAATAAACAAGATTTCAGTTTGGACTTAGAGCCGGTTAAAAGAATTTGGGAGCAATTATTGCCCCCAATCGAACACTAATTAAAGCAAGCTTAGTCGTAAAGTGAAGGCTCGCCTTCTGGGCGAGTCTTAAAGCGCCGATGCATCCACATGTATTGGGCAGGAGCGCGATTAATGATGGTCTCTATATGCTGGTTTATAATCGTGGCATCCGCAAGCTCATCTCCAGTTGGGAAATTCTCTATCACGGGTTCAATGATGAGCGTGAAACCTTGGTTGTTAGGTTTTCTTATGGTGTAGGTTGGCAAAACTTGGCAGTTTTTGACCTTGGCTAATGTCGATGTCCCTGTAACGGTATTTGCTTTTTCAACATTAAAGAAAGGTGCAAAGCAACTCGCTTTATGACCATAGTCATGATCAGGTGCGTACCAAAGCGCTAAGCCATCTCGAAGCGCTTTGATCATGCCGCGAATATCATTGCGGTCGACTAAGTAGCAGTTTTTACGTACGCGGCCATGAAATTGAAAATAATCGTAAACAGGGCTCTTATTGGGACGATAAACGCCTACGCCTGGCTCGACACTTCCGTGCGCCCGAGCATGGGTTTCTAAACTTAAGAAATGTAAGCTGATGGCGAGCAGTCCTCCCGGCTTTTGACGCGCTGCTTCTAGGTTTTCCAAGCCTTGTACTTCCATTTTCCGTTCAAAACGCCATTGTGGCCAAAACCAAGCGTTTGCTGTATCTGTAATCGCATATCCAACATGTTGAAAATTCTCATCAACTAGGTCATCAATTTGTCCATTTGAAAGTTCAGGAAAGCACAGTTGGAGATTTCGACGAGCAATTTTTACGCGTTTGGGTAGTGCCAGCTTCGCAATTCGGCCAATACCTCTGGCTAAGTAGCCTTGGATAGAATACGGGATGAGGCTAATGCTAAAAAATATGCCCATTAGTAACCACATTCCCCAATGTTTTGGATGTAGTGAGCTTCGATCAAGGCGTGGAACGTCCGCTGCCATAGTGAACCTGAAAGTTGAAAATGATGAGAGTATTGTACGATTTATTGGTCTCGATAGGAACTTAGGGTACTATTTCGATGTCTTGATTTTTAAACAGGTAATCGCTATGCGGGTGGCACTTCCCGAGTTTTCGAAAGCAAATGTATTAGTTGTAGGCGATGTGATGCTAGATCGCTATTATCACGGCGCCACTGACCGTATCTCCCCTGAAGCTCCGGTCCCAGTGGTGCGTGTTCAAAATAGCGAGGAACGTCCAGGCGGCGCTGCCAACGTTGCCTTAAATTCCGTCGCATTGGGCGGTAAAGCCACCATTCTAGGCATGATAGGACAAGATGAAGCTGGCGCAATGCTTAGCGAAAGTTTAAATGTGGCGGGAGTTTGCTGTGATTTTTCAAGCTTCGCTGATTATCCAACCATTACCAAATTACGAGTTTTAAGTCGTCATCAGCAATTGATCCGTCTAGATTTCGAAGAAAACTTTAGCGGCGTAGATAATAGCGATTTACAACGGCGTTTTGAATTACAGCTGTCTAAACATAGTGTGGTTGTTGTTTCTGACTACAACAAGGGCGCGCTTAGCCAAGTTGAAAAACTAATCGCAATGGCTCGCAATCAAAACAAACCGGTGTTGGTTGACCCCAAGGGTAGTAGTTTTGAGAAGTATCGTGGTGCAACGCTACTCACGCCTAATTTTTCGGAGTTTGAAGCGGTTGTTGGGCAATGCGAAACGGAAGCACAGATAGTCACTAAAGGCCAAGCATTAATTCAATCACTGGAGCTTGAAGCCTTGCTCGTGACTCGCAGTGAACATGGCATGACCTTATTGCAAAAAGGCAAACCAGCTTTGCATCTACCTGCGCAAGCCCAAGAAGTATTTGATGTAACTGGTGCCGGCGACACTGTTATTTCCACCCTAGCTAGTGCATTGGCCAGTGGCGCGCAAATGGACCAGGCATGTGCTTTAGCCAATGCTGCTGCTAGTGTTGTGGTCGGAAAAATCGGTACTTCGACGGTTAGCTTAGCAGAACTGGCAAATGCACTTTATGTTGGCCAAGAAGGTGGCTTTGGGGTTCTTGATGAGCAACAACTGAAGTTTGCCGTTGAAGCGGCGCACCGGCGTGGCGAGAAAGTGGTGATGACCAATGGCTGCTTTGATATTTTACATGCAGGGCATGTATCCTACCTTAAACACGCGGCTGACTTGGGCGATCGCCTGATAGTGGCTGTAAATAGTGATGACTCGGTCAAAATGTTGAAAGGCCCAAGCCGACCGATTAATCCTCTCGATAGGCGTATGACTGTATTAGCAGCGCTTGGCGCCGTTGATTGGGTTGTTGATTTTGCTGAAGAAACCCCGCAGCGCTTAATCGCGAGTATATTGCCAGACTTGTTAGTTAAAGGTGGCGATTACCAGCCTGATGAGATAGCTGGTGGTGAGGAAGTCATTGCAAACGGAGGTGAAGTGAGAGTGCTTAACTTTGAAGATGGTATCTCCACCAGTGATATGATTCGAGTGATCAAAACCCAAGACAACTAATCCGTTTTGAGTTTGGGTATAAAAAAGCCAATCGTATTTCGATTGGCTTTTTTGGTCTGCGTAACTTTGGATTTAGTTGGCTTCGATTAGACCTGAGTTAATCGTTACAACGTCATCATCGGTTAAGGTACCTGCCGCAAGTTTAAGCGCTAGCATGTTAAGAATATAGTCGTAACGGGCGCTGGCCAATTGCTGTTTCGATTGAAACAAACTACGGGTTGCATTTTGTACATCAACAATGGTCCGTGTACCGACTTCAAATCCGGCTTCTGTTGCTTCTAGAGCGCTCTCTGAAGATACCACTGTTTGCTCAAACGCCTTAATCGCGCCAATATTAGCCGCAACGTTGTTCAAACTGCTATTAAGCTCTGACTGTGTACTTCGGTAGCTTTGCTCTAGTGCTTGCGATGCTGCAACGTATGAAAATTGCGCTTGTTTCACTTGTGAGTCAACACGGCCACCAGTGTAAAGCGGCAAACTAAACTCCACACCAACGGTGGCATTGTTCAAAGAACCATCAAGACTTTGACTGTCTCGGTATGCATCATATTTTGAACCTAGAGCTGCGGTTAAATCAACGCTTGGGCCATCCCCGGTTTGAGCTAAGTCAATTTGCTCACTGGCAATGTCCTTCGCAATGCGCTGCGCGTTTAAGTTTAAGTTTTTGTCTAATGCTTGGTTTACCCAAACTTGACGTTCTTCAGCTAGCGGCTGCGGGTCGAAGCGTTCGGTGTCTAGTAACGATAAATCACGGTGCTCTACACCGGTAAACTCACGCAGTTCCTCGTAAGAGTTCGAAAGGTTATTCTCTGCACTAATCTCATCGGCAACGGTACGGTCATACTCAGCTTGGGCTTCGTGAACATCAGTGATAGCGGTTAAGCCGACATTAAAGCGTTGACGGGTTTGCTCCAATTGACGAGCCGAAGCATCTTTGTTAGCACGAACAAACGTTAAGGCGTCCAAAGAACGCAGGACATCAAAATAGGCTTGGCTAACCCGTGTAATCAAACTTTGTTGCTGGAAGCCATATTCGGCATCGCTTTGAGACGCTGCTTTTTCGGCAAGACTTAGGTTGGTCCATAGCGCTTGTGAGTAGAGGTTTTGACTAAACCCAATATTACCGGTAACTCCGGCATTTCCGTTTGAGAAGGCACTAGAGCCTCCGACTTCGGTATAGCTGACTCCGGCAGTCAGGCCCACTTGCGGCAAGGTTGCTGCACGGGTTTCGGTAATGCGCTCGAATTGGGCATCTCGTTGGGCTTTGGCTTGTAAAATAAGAGGATCGCGCTCTTTAGCCAATTGGTAGATTTGGAGTATATCGTCAGCAAGAGCAATATTACTGAGCCCACATAAGCCAAGAATAACGAGACTGGACTTTAACTTAAGCATTTGGATTCATCCCTGTTACTGAATCTAGAAAGGAAATTTAATTGAAGTGTAGCAAAGACCGCTTCAAATTAGATATTTGGTATAAATATGGTACAACTTAATTTTAGTTTAACCAAAAATTGTTGGGCTGTAATTGCTTTCATCTTGATTTACCGTAATTTACGTTCATATATTGCAAATGTGCGCAGAAATTTACAGCAATGATAAATTTATTAGTCAAATTCAGGTGTTTATGAAAACAGATAGCTTAGACTCGACATTTTCGCATAGTGATGTGGAAATAGAACAGGTAGAAACCGTTTTTCAAGGTTTCTTTAAAATGGAACGCTATACCTTAAAGCATCGACTCTATGCTGGTGGCTGGTCAAACACTTTTCAGCGTGAAATGATGGAGCGGGGTAATGCTGCTGGAATTTTGCTGTATGACCCGAAACTCGACCAAGTGGTCCTGGTGGAACAATTTAGAATTGGTGCTATGGCAAGCTCCGGCACTAGCCCATGGGTACTCGAGATCGTAGCCGGTATGATTGATACCGAACAATCAGCCCAGCAAGTTGCTGAGCGTGAAGCTGTAGAAGAAGCAGGATTAGTCGTTAAACGACTGAAGGCCATTAACAGTTTTATGCCTGGAGCTGGTGGATTAAGTGAACGTATTTTTTTATTTGTAGGTGAAGTTGACAGCAGTAAAGCTGGTGGAGTGCATGGCTTGGAATACGAGAACGAAGATATTTTAGTCAAAGTGCTCAGTCGTGAGCAAGCCTATAGTGGTGTCGTTCAGGGACAAATCGACAACGCTGCGGCAGTTATTGCCTTGCAATATTTACAGCTAAACCATATGCACTTACGTGAGCAGTGGTCGTAAGTATGGCTTATCATGTTGATCTCAATGCTTTAATGGGTGTTTATACCCGCAGCTATCACCTTCTGCAAAAGCTATTTGATTTAGATCAGCAGGTAGGGACAGAATACAACATCGAGATTAATCATGATCATCGATACTACTTACGAATTGTTGAGCAAACACGTTATACTTCGTTGCTTGATATGGGCCAAGGTCAAGATATTGCTGCTTTTTTGAGACCTCAGTTACAGATTAGACTGTATCATGATGCTCAGTTAGCCGAAGTGTGCAGAAGCCAACAGATTTCTAGCTTTGCGCCACGTTATGATTACCCAAATCGCCGCATGCTACAACGCGATGAGAAATATCAAGTGAATCGTTTTTTAAGCGATTGGTTAAAACACTGTTTTGAACAAAAAGCACTTATTACATTTGCAGGTCCATAACTGTCATTAGGCATGGTTACGTACCGCAATAAAATTCCTAAGAGATTGTAGATTAATTTATCGTGGCTTTTGAACAATTTGAATTAGCTTGCGCCGACAACGGCGACATACGCCTATTACAAGTAACAGATACGCACCTGTTTGCTAAGGATGAGCACAATCTGCTTGGAATTAATACCTCTGATAGCTACCAGCGGGTGGTCGAAGAAATTCGCCACTCTCAACAAAGCTATGACTGGGTACTCGCAACTGGTGATTTATCGCAGGATCATAGCAAAGACAGCTACAGACGCTTTGCTAATATTACTCGCCAACTTGAAAAACCGTGTTTCTGGTTACCCGGTAATCATGATTTTCGGCCGCATACAACTGCCTTGAGTGAATCCGGAATTATCGACGCCAAGCATTTGATCAGTGAGCATTGGCAGATCATTATGTTGGATACACAAGTGACGGGTAAGCCAATGGGTTTGCTTTCATCTGAACAACTCGAAGGTTTGGCTACTGCACTGCAACAGTATCCAGAGAAATCAGTGTTAATTTGTATGCATCACCAAGCCGTGCCCGTTGGGAGTCGCTGGCTTGATCAACATAATCTGAAAAATGCTGATGAATTTTTTCAAGTCGTTGCCGGTTGTTCTAAAGTAAGGGCGGTGTTGTTCGGGCATGTACATCAAAACTTTGAAATGGAGCATCGCGGGATCGCTTTTATGGCAAGCCCAAGTACCTGCATCCAATTTTTGCCATTATCAGCTCACTTTGCGCTCGATCATCAACAACCAGGCTGGCGTTACATTACATTAAAGTCCGATGGCACTATCTCTACCCGTGTCTGCCGTCTGGCAGAGCGAACCTTTTTACCTGATCCCGATTCAAAAGGTTATTAGTGCAAGCGAAAAAATCGGCGGTCTTACTTTATTTACATGGTTTTCAAAGTTCGCCTCAGTCCCTAAAAGCGACGCAAACCCAAACATACATAGAGGCAAATGCTGCGCATGTTGAGTTTGTTTGCCCACAATTAGCCTGTACACCTTTAGCTGCCTGGCAACAAATTGAGTCCATCATTAAGCGCCATAGTGGCCAACAGTTGGCGGTTATGGGAAGCTCTTTAGGCGGTTTTCTAGCGGATAAGGTGGCTCAACAATGGGACTGCCCGAGTGTATTGATAAACCCCGCTGTCCACCCCTATGTGTTATTGTCCGAGTATATAGGCGAACATCAACACCCATACACTGGCGAAACTTTTAGCTTAAGTCAGCAGCATATGTCTGAGCTCAAAGACTTGGAAATTCTCAAAAGCCAGCGGCCGTTAAGGCAGTGGGTCATGTTACAAACCGGTGATGAAGTACTTGATGTGCAATTTGCGATTAAGCGCTACCGTGATAGTCGAATGACAATTGAGTGTGGCGGGGATCATAGTTTTCAAGGATTCCACCGCTATCTGCCTGAAATTCAGGCGTTTTTGTTTTAATTCTTGTGTTTTCGGGTTAATTTTACCCATTCAATCCTAATTTAGAGTCTGTATGAGCGAAAACTATAATTCGGAATCGATTGAAGTTCTCAGTGGATTAGAGCCAGTTCAACGTCGACCTGGCATGTACACCGATACCACGCGTCCAAACCACCTTGCACAAGAAGTCATTGATAATAGTGTCGATGAAGCGCTAGCTGGCCACGCAACCAGCATCGTGGTCACTTTATATGAAGATCAATCCATAGAAGTCACCGATGATGGTCGTGGTATGCCAACCGATATCCACTCTGAAGAGAAAGTATCGGGTGTTGAATTGATCCTGACTCGACTGCATGCCGGTGGTAAGTTTTCGAATGACAATTATCAGTTTTCAGGAGGCTTACACGGCGTAGGCATCTCGGTGGTTAACGCGCTTTCCAGTCGTGTTGAAGTGAGTGTGAGGCGTGATAGTAAAGTCTTTGAAATAGCCTTTGAGCATGGCGCTAAAGTTGAAGAACTTCGAGAAGTGGGGACGGTTGGTAAGCGTAATACCGGTACTAAAGTTCGCTTTTGGCCGACCCCTAGTTATTTTGATAGTCCTCGTTTTAGTGTTACCCGCTTACGTCACTTGTTGCGTGCCAAGGCCGTTTTATGTCCAGGCCTTAACATCAAATTTCATGACAAAGTTAACCGACATACTGATGAATGGTGTTATCAAGAAGGTTTGCAAGATTATCTAAGTCAGTCAGTACTTGATTGGGTTACCTTACCGGCTAAGCCATTCTCCGGCTCCTTAAGTGCAAATAATGAAGCGGTCGATTGGGCCGTGATTTGGATGCCGGAAGGGGGAGAAAGTGTTACTGAGAGCTATGTAAACTTAATCCCAACACCTTCGGGTGGTACTCATGTAAATGGTCTTCGCCAAGGGCTACTTGATGCGATGCGCGAATTTTGTGAATTTAGAAGCATATTGCCTCGCGGAGTTAAAATATCCCCGGAAGATATTTGGGACCGCTGTAGCTATATTCTGTCAGTTAAAATGCAAGATCCACAATTTGCGGGTCAAATTAAAGAGCGTTTATCGTCGCGTCAAAGTGCAGCATTTGTTTCGGGCGTCGTTAAGGACTCATTTAGCTTGTGGCTAAATAGTAATACCGAGCTTGCCTTAGAATTAGCTCAAATGTGTATCGATAACGCGCAACGACGCTTACGTCAGCGAAAAAAAGTCGTCAGAAAGAAAGTTACTTCTGGTCCTGCTTTGCCTGGGAAGCTTACTGATTGTTCAAGCCAAGACCCTAGCGCAGGTGAACTGTTCTTGGTGGAAGGTGATTCTGCCGGCGGTAGTGCCAAACAAGCTCGAGAGCGTGAATTTCAAGCGATATTACCGTTGCGAGGTAAAATTTTAAATACTTGGGAAGTCGATGCGAGTGATGTTTTAGCTTCGCAAGAAGTGCACAATATTTCTATAGCGATGGGAATTGACCCTGATAGCGATGATATTAGTGGTTTGCGCTACGGGAAAATTTGTATTTTGGCGGATGCTGACTCAGATGGTCTGCATATCGCAACCCTTTTGTGTGCTCTGTTTGTGAAGCATTTTCGCACCTTGGTTGAGCGCGGGCATATCTATGTTGCAATGCCGCCTTTGTATCGTATTGATATTGGTAAAGAAGTTTATTACGCGTTGGATGATGCAGAGAAACAAGGGGTGCTGGATCGCATTGAAGCTGAGAAAAAACGCGGAAAAGTCAACGTCCAACGCTTTAAAGGTTTGGGCGAAATGAATCCGATCCAGCTGCGTGAAACAACGATGGACCCAAATACTCGTCGACTCGTGCAGCTTACCATTGATAATCCTGAAGCGACTGACGCCATCATGGATATGTTGCTTGCTAAAAAACGAGCATCAGAGCGTAAAACTTGGCTTGAGGAAAAAGGTGATCGAGCCGACGACATGGTGGTAGAGGAACTTTGAAAAGCCAAGCGCGTCGTTTCAGATTAACGGTAGTAAACCAAGTTCTATTTGTTCTTGGTTTGGTTTTACTTATTGGATTGGCGGGCTTGGTTAATCTTAACGAGCGCAATTTTGACAACTTTGCGCAAGAAGAACAGCAATTCTCCTATCTTAACTATGAGCGTCAACTCGGCGAGTTTGTCGAAGAAACCATGGATTACTTGCGTGTTAGCGCTCGCTCACATTTAGCGCAAGTGGATTTCAATCATCAAGCTGATGATCGCAAATTGATTAATTATTGGCGCAACTTATACATCTATAGTCATTTGCCAATCTTAGGAGCGGAGTTTTTCGAGGAATCTCAAGAGGTAGACCAGCATCGCCACCGCTTTGGTTACTCAAAAATTAGTGAGCGAGCAAAAAAAGTTTTACTGCAAAATACAGAAGAACAAAGCTGGGTTGTCGATTGTAATCCCCATTGTATAGTTTATTTCACGGTTACGGTGGAGCGTTTGAATCGCCCGTCGCTGCAAGCGTTTTATGGGCTTGATGCTGGCCGTTTCCTAAACGCCTTCCCTTTAGATTTGGATTCGCATCATATTGCTATTAGCCCCGATGAGAATGGTAACTATCACGCCGTTTACGCTTCAGAAGCAATAAAAGGGAATGTTGAAAAAATTCTGGAGCTGGTCAAAGACTATGACTTAAATCAAAACCTGCATCATATTGATTACAGCGGCCGCAATTTCGAATTTAGGGTGTCTGATGTTGGTATGCAGTCGAGCCCTGTTTATCTGATTAAAATCAGTGATATCACCAAGCGATTAGCAAAGATAGAGTCGATTCGTCAAAAAAACTCCTGGTACAGTGTCTTAATTATCAGTCTGAGCTTGTTTGCTTCCTTAATTATTTTACGAACTCTGCTGCGTCGTGTCAGCCGCACAATTCGCTTACTACCTTTGTTAGCCCACTCTAACTTTGAACGATTTCGACAACGTATGGCTTTGCAAAACCGGCGCTGGTTTCATGATGAAAGCGATGATATTGGTCGAGCCTTAAAGCGTTTATCACACCAACTAGAAAATTATGAGTCAGACCTTAAAGGACGCGCTTTAGAGTTAGAATGGACCGCTAACTATGACGCTCTGACTGAACTACCCAATCGTAATTTTGTGGCCCACACTTTGCAAAAAAGATTAATTACCAATGAGCACGGTGCTTTGTTGTTAGTTGATATCGATAACTTTAAATATGTGAATGACATTAGTGGTCATGACGTTGGGGATGAGCTATTAATTAAGTTGGCCGAACAAATCAAAAAAATAGTTGCAAGCGACCATTTGGTAGCACGTTTAAGCTCTGATGAATTCTTGATTTTCGGACCTGATTTAAGTATTCGACATGCCCAAGTTTTAGGGCAGCGTATTAATGTTATGGCAAATCAATTGCGAGTCGCGGGCTCTGGAATTATTCATAATCCAACGGTGAGTGTTGGTATTGCTGTTGCTCCTGAGCACGGAGAACGCTATGAAGACTTGATGACCGCTTTAGATTTATGCATACAAGAAGCCAAAAATCGCGGTAAAAACTGTGTGGTGACTTATCAACAAGACTTGCGCGGCGAAGACTTTAAACAGCAGCATTATTGGTTAGAAAAAGCAAAAACAGCCATTGGGGAGCAGCAGTTAGAGCTGTTTTACCAACCTATTTTGAACAACAATAGCCAAATGGTTCAGCACTACGAGGTGTTACTGCGAGTGCGCGATTCAAGTGGAGGCTTGCAAAGTGCCTACCCGCTAATTTTAGCAGCTGAGCAGCACGGCCTGATTGAAGCAATTGATCGTTATGTAGTCCAATGCGCGTTAACGCAACTTGAAAGTAACATGGCACACGGGCATTTATGTCGTTTAGCGGTAAATCTTTCTGGCCGATCGTTTTGTAGTGAGGATCTTATTTCATCGATTGTGCATGAGATAAAAATGCGTAAAGTAGATGCCAGCTATATTATCTTCGAAATCACCGAAAGTGCTGCGTTGAGCGACCTCGAATTGGCTCAGAAACATATACAGGCCTTAAAAGAGTTAGGTTGCCAGTTAGCGCTCGATGACTTTGGTGTTGGCTACTCTTCGTTCCACTCTTTGAGTCGTCTTTCTTTTGATTTCATTAAAATAGATGGCTCCTTTGTACGCGATATTGAACACAATCCAAATCACCAAGTCTTTGTTCGAGCGTTGGTCGATATTGCCAAACAATTGGGCTATCAAACGATTGCTGAGTTTGTTGAAACACAAAACATACAACAAGCAACGATAGACCTTGGCGTCGACTTTTCGCAGGGTTACCACATCGGTAAACCTGCACCAGCTTCGCAATACTGGCAAATAGACCGAACCGCCGAAGTGTTATTACTTTCTAAAGATCAGGAATCCAGCTATGAATGATGCTGAGCTAAGCCTTGAGGGCATTGAGCGTCAACCGCTAGAGCAATTTACCGAGCAGGCGTATTTGAATTATTCAATGTACGTCATCATGGACCGTGCCTTACCTCACATTGGTGATGGCCTTAAGCCGGTACAGCGCCGAATTATCTATGCAATGTCTGAACTTGGACTGTCGGCGAATGCCAAGTACAAAAAATCAGCGCGTACCGTAGGAGACGTACTTGGTAAGTACCATCCCCACGGTGATTCGGCGTGTTATGAAGCGATGGTGTTAATGGCACAACCTTTTTCTTATCGTCACCCATTGGTTGACGGTCAAGGAAACTGGGGAGCACCCGATGACCCTAAATCATTCGCTGCAATGCGTTACACCGAAGCTAAGTTGTCGAAATTCTCAGAAGTGCTACTCAGCGAAATTGCACAAGGGACGGTTGATTGGGGACCAAACTTCGATGGCACTATGAAGGAACCTCTAACCTTACCGGCGCGTTTGCCGCATATTTTACTAAATGGCGTCACCGGTATTGCAGTCGGTATGGCGACTGACATTCCTCCGCATAATGTCTACGAAGTTGCTAACGCTTGTGCTCATCTGCTTGATAATCCAAAAGCAACAGACCAGGACATATTTGAGTTTATTGATGGCCCTGATTATCCAACTGAAGCTGAAATAATTACCCCTAAACGTGATATTCACAAAATATATACCACGGGTAAGGGCAGCATAAAAATGCGCGCAGTATTTCATACTGAAGAGGGTGATATTGTCATCACCGCGCTGCCGCATCAAACCTCCGGGGCTAAGATATTAGAGCAAGTTGCCGGACAAATGCAGGCCAAAAAGTTGCCGATGGTTGCTGATCTGCGCGATGAGTCGGATCACGAGAATCCAACTCGAATCGTAATTATTCCTCGTTCTAATCGAGTTGATGTTGACCAGCTAATGAATCACCTGTTTGCATCAACGGATTTAGAGCGCAGTTTTCGAGTCAATCTAAATATGATTGGCCTCGATAATCGGCCCAAAGTTAAAACCCTACGCACTATTTTGCAAGAATGGTTGGTCTACCGTGTCAATGTTGTACGTCGTCGCCTGCAGTTCCGCCTCGACAAGGTTCTGGACCGACTGCACATCCTCGAAGGCTTGCTGATAGCCTTTTTGAATATTGACGAAATCATTGAGATAATTCGTAGCAATGACGAGCCAAAACAAGCGCTGATGGAGCGCTTTAATCTCAGTCAACGTCAAGCCGAAGCTATTCTTGAAATCAAACTGCGTCAGTTGGCCAAACTCGAAGAGATTAAGATACGTGGCGAACTTGACGAGCTTGCCTTAGAAAGAGACAAGCTAGAAAAACTATTGTCGAGCTATCGCAGACTGAACACTTTGGTTAAAAAAGAAATCCTTGCCGATGCTCAAAGTTATGGAGACCCGCGTCGCTCTCCTATCATCGAACGCGAAGAAGCTAAGGCCTTAAGTGACAAAGACCTTATGCCTAACGAAGCGATTACGGTTGTACTCTCGCAAAAAGGTTGGGCCCGAGCGGCAAAAGGCCATGACATAGAAGCGAGTAGTCTTAATTATAAAGCGGGAGACGGTTTTTGCTCTGAAGCTAAAGGTCGAAGTAATGAGTCTGCAGTGTTTATCGACTCTAGCGGACGAGCGTTCGCATTAGATAGCCATACGCTGCCTTCAGCGCGTAGCCAGGGTGAACCTTTAACCACACGTTTTAATCCAGCACCTGGCGCTGAGTTCTTGCATGTCACAATGGCAGACGATCAGCAACAATTCTTACTGTGTAGCGATGCAGGCTATGGTTTTATAACCCAGTTCTCAGACATGATTAGTAAGAATCGCAACGGTAAGGCCTTACTCAATTTACCCGAAGCTGCAAAAGTCATGACCCCCATCCCCTTGCAAAGTCGTGAAGACTTTTGTTTGTCGATTACCAACGAAGGGCGAATGCTCATCTTTGGTCTCGATAGCCTACCAGTCTTAAGTAAAGGTAAAGGGAATAAATTAATCAGTATTCCAAGCGCGCGACTGAAGTCCCGAGAAGAGTTTGTAGTGATTGTAAGCGTGATCAAAACTGATAGTGATGTAACGATTCACGCGGGTAAGCGCAAACTAACGCTAAAAGCCAATGATTTACTGCACTATCACGGCGAACGTGGGCGTCGGGGAAATAAATTGCCTCGCGGTCTACAACGTGTTGACCGAATTGAAGTTGATTTAGGTAAAGCACAGCTCGATGGTGAGCCTGTAGTCGAGTAGCGTAAACTGATGGCGTATAGGGCTGTGCGCCGTCACTAATTTGCTTGATTCGCTATGTCGACTTGCTGCGCTAAAATAGCATCTGTATACTGCGCGCTCAGTCATTGGCGGTAGAGGGTTTATGTTAGCGCTAGCTCGTATAGTTTGGTTTATCATTTTGATTGTGGTTTTGTTCCCAATCGGCATGATTTATTGTTGTTTCAAGCCTCGACACCGTTCTTTAGTTAACGTTATTGGGCATGGCATTGCTCGTACTGGAAAATTTCTGGGACTCGAAGTAGAACTTCGCTATCAAGGAAGCAAAGACCTACCGGAGCCTGCAGTGTGGATCGCCAATCACCAAAGCAGCATGGATTTATTTACGCTTCCTTTTGCACTGCGAGATGGGGTGGTTTCTATCGGCAAAAAGAGTCTTATCTGGATCCCATTTTTTGGGCTCATATATTGGATAACCGGTAACATTCTAATAGACCGGGACAAACGCAGTCGCAGCGTACAAACCCTTAAAGAAGCAGCAAAACAAATTAAAGAACGTAATTTGTCGGTGTGGATGTTTCCGGAAGGAACGAGAAGTTATGGCCGCGGTTTATTGCCTTTTAAAACTGGTGCATTCCACCTTAGCCGTCAGGCGAACGTTCCTGTTGTTCCTATCTTTTGTTCATCAACGCATCAGCAGATAAAGTTAAATCGCTGGAACAACGGTAAAGTGATCGTTGAAGTCGGAGAAACCATTGCCGCCCAGCATTGGGACCAAAATGAAATCCGACAGAACATTAAACAGGTGCATCAAGTGATGCAACAACGCGTTTATGAGTTAACCCTCGAAGCGCGCGGCCAAGCTTTTGACTACACTGAGTACCAAGCGAGTTTAGAGCAGCCTATGCAAGAGGAACAAGCATGAACGTTGAACAAATAATTGCCCAATGGCAAGATGAAACTGACCATATTATTAGTGAATTACTTGAAGATGGAAGCGATCCTGATGCAAGTTATAATGTCGAGCATCATATTGCCGGGCGTGACTTTACCAAGCTAGAAAAAGCAGCTGTTGATGCCTTCAAGGCAGGCTTTGAAGTGAGTGACGCTGAAGAATTAGAGCTAGACGATGGCGGCCTCATTATGTGCTTCGATGTACTTACTGAACGTGAGTTAAAAGCTGAGCAGATAAAGGCCGACGTTGCACTTTTAGCCAAGATAGCAGATAAACACCAATTGATTTATGACGGTTGGGGTACTTATTTTGAGCCTCAAGATGGCGACGAAATCGAAGGTGAAGTTTACGATGAAGACAACGATTAGTCTTTTTTATTAGCTTACAACTTTAGTGTTTGAACCAAAAAGGTCAATGCTTTTAGAGCATTGGCCTTTTTTCTAGTTATGCACCGCTAGAAACGCTTGACACATAGCATGAATTTAGTAGGATACGCGCCCTTGGGTTCTCTTACCCCATTTGCCAAAAAGAAGGACAACTCAATGTTGACTCAGTTTGATGATAAGGCCCGCCGTAGCCTGCTAATTTTAGCCTTACTGCATATCGTAACCATTGCCGCAAGTAACTATTTTGTACAAATACCTTTTACCATATTTGGATTCCATACGACTTGGGGCGCATTTACTTTCCCGTTTATCTTTTTAGCGACCGACTTAACGGTGCGTACCTTCGGTGCAAAACCCGCTAGACGAATCGTTTTCTATTCAATGTTTCCTGCCTTGATTGTGTCCTATGTTGTGTCGGTCATGTTTTACGAAGGTAGCTTTGTTGGAATTAGCGGATTAGGTGAGCTTAATATATTCGTAGCGCGTATAGCGTTCGCGAGCTTTGCTGCATATGTGATTGGACAGTTGCTCGATGTAAAAGTTTTTGACCGTTTACGTAAGCTTCCACAGTGGTGGGCAGCGCCAGCAGCATCAAGCTTTATAGGTAATGCGGTGGATACCTTAGTTTTCTTCTCAATAGCTTTCTACATGAGTTCAGACCCATTCATGGCAGAACATTGGACTGAGATCGCTTTCGTCGATTACTTGTTTAAAGTTGTGATTAATCTTGCTTTGTTTGTTCCGCTTTACGGAATGTTGCTGCGATTTATCAGTAAACGCCTGGATTTGAGTAACAATCAGGCACTGAATGTTTAAACCAATTTAGTCACTTGAAAATAAAACGGACCTTTTTTGGTCCGTTTTTGATCCAATGCTTCAGGCGACGCGTAATAACACCAAACCCCTTGCAAGTTCAAAGTTGTAGATGCGATGATAGCTTTACCACACACCGGACGCGTGATGAAGGCGACGAACTTAAATATGAGTTCAGCAAAACAAGAACCATTAGATGATTGGCTGCAAGCTGTCGGTTCGATAGCGTGCCAACAAAGTTATGCAAAACTTTTCAAAGCCGTTTCAGGACGTGTTTATGCTTTTTTGCTTAAGCAGCAAAACGATCCGAGTATGGCTGGTGAAGTTTTACAAGAAACCATGCTCAAGGTATGGCAGAAAGCGGCGCTGTATGACGCGAGCAAAGGCACTGCTATAACCTGGATCTATTCGGTTGCTCGTAATACTCGCTACGATTATTTACGCCGAAATAAACATCAAAGCCAATGGTTCAGCGCTGACGACATATGGTCTCAAATCGAACCAGAAAAAGACGGTATCGATGAACAGTTCGAGCCTATTGTTGCTGAGCAAATGAGTCATTTAATCGACAAATTACCCGAGCTACAAAGCGACGTAGTACGTAGAGTTTACTTGCATGGGCAAGCTCAACAAGAAGTCGCAGACGAAGTCGGAGTGCCGCTAGGCACTGTTAAAAGTCGTTTGCGTTTAGGCCTTCGCCGTTTACGGGAGATGCTCGATGAAGAAATGTAATCACCACCCAAGTCAGGACTTACTGAGGCTGCACGCCTCTGGAGATGCAGATCTTGCGTTGAGTATTATCGTAAGTGCGCACTTAGACTTTTGTCCGCAATGCCGAGACAAAATTGCCGATATTGAGCAGCAAAACGCTGAGCAAATGTTGCTGCAACCTGAGACTGAAATGCCGAATTTTGAATCAATGATGTCTGGTATTTTGCAACAACAACAGATTGCGACTAGCCCTGAGACTAAGCCGAGCTCGGCACAAATAGTTTTAGAAGGTAGATGTTTCGATTTACCGCGGGTTCTATCTCGTCATCAGCAGCGTATAGAAGCGTGGCGACGGATCCCTGGCAAGTTGCACCGGGCTAAAATTCCGGCAGCTGTGAATGGCCAGCTCGATTTGTTACATATGGATACTCAGGCGCAATTACCTGAGCATACCCACAAAGGCCAGGAATATACCTTGGTCTTACATGGAGAGTTTTCTGATGACAACGGCGTCTATAGTGCGGGCGACTTGTTGGTTAAGGGGCCAAATGATAGTCATCAGCCTCGAACTAATACTACTCAGGATTGCTTGTGCTTAACGTATTTAGACGCGCCATTGCACTTCAAATCCGGTTTAGCTAGTTTACTCAACCCTTTCAGCCAGTACTTTTTCGATAAAAACTGAGATTAGCGCCCTTTTTCTTTCGTGAACAAGGGCGATTATTGTGATTGTTGAACTTGCATCGCTTTGCTAAGTCGTACTCGCAATTCAGCTTCATGACGCTTAGAAATCGTGGTTCCTATTTTTGCCCCTTCGCGAAATAAGATTGGCATAAGTTCAATAGATTTCCGGCCGGTTGGGGTTCGATAAAATTCGAGTAGATCCTGAATTTCTTGATCGCTGTAGTGGCTAGTATAGATAATCTCAAGTTCGTGGCTTACCGCTTCCCAGGTGAAATATTCCTGAGCCCAATTTCGCAGTACCGCCTCATAAGGTTTGAGTTCAGGATTCCGGGCAGTGACATTAATCACAAACTGTTGTTGTAGTTTTATCGCATTTTGTCGACCTCCAAGTAATTCCAGCAACTCATCCACACTTTCCTGACTGTGGGCGAATTGACTAATACTAAGGAGCAGTAAAGCAAAGCTGAACTTTTTCATCTATAAATTCCTAAATTTTTGGCTTGAACTTGGGTACACTTATGACTTTGATAAGCATGGGTTAATTCAATGGCAAAAGCAAAAATACAGGCCAAATTGGTTAGTTATGGCCGTTATTCCACTTGGGACAGCCAAAGTAAAGACCTACCCGACATTCTCGAGTTTACCCAAACTGTAGAGGCAGTACTTGATGTGGAGTTCGGTATGGTTATCAATATCAAGAAAGCCAAAGGAGAAAAGCTCGAGTATTGCATCAACCATCCCCAGATCAGCGATAAACAAGGCCTTGCTATGGCCCCTTTTACAGGCGAGGTCTATGTTCGTAGTAATGATTGGAACTTCTTCCTTGGCGACACGGTTTGGCTGCCTTTAGAAGATAAGCTAGGTCCATGGGACCTGAGTTTAAGCCTGCATGGCAAAACTATTGCGCAAAAGACGATCACCTTAGTTAAAGCTCGCCCATTAGACTTATTTGATTAATCTTCCATCGTAAGTTTACGAAAACCAACTCTTTAGATCTAATTTTGACAAGTCTGTGTCAAAAGCACCCTATTCATGAAGTCTATATTTTGCTAGCTTGATAAATCGATTGTTGTAGTAATCTATTAAAAGGACTTAATAATGATTAAATCTTGGAGTCGCACATTAGTAGCCGCTAGTTTAGGACTAATGTTTACGTCATCAGTGATGGCACTTGATAACGCGCATGTTGCTATTACCCAAATTGTTGAACATCCAGCGCTTGATGCTGTACGTCAAGGCGTACAAGATGAGTTGCTGGAGCAAGGCTATGTATTAGATGAAAATCTGAAATGGAGTTATGAAAGTGCTCAAGGTAGCCCTGCTACTGCGGCTCAGATCGCCAAAAAATTTGCCGGTGATAACCCTGATGTAATCGTTGCTATTGCGACTCCCTCTGCTCAAGCCGCAGCAGCTTCAGCCCGCGGTATTCCTGTCATATTTAGTGCTGTGACTGATCCGGTTGCCGCAAAACTGGTTAAAGGGCTGGACCAGCCAGGCGCATTTGTCACAGGTACCAGTGATATGTCGCCGATAGCCAAACACTTAGAGCTAGTTCTAAAAGTCGTACCTGGAGCCAAGCGTATAGGCGTTATCTACAACCCTGGTGAGGCTAATTCGGTATCTTTAGTCGAGCTGGTGAAGCTTCATGCCGCCGAAATGAACCTAACAGTTGTTGAGGGCGCTGCAACTAAAAGTAGTGATGTTCAAACCGCGGCTCGTTCTCTAGTTGGTAAAGTAGATGCCATCTACTTACCCACCGATAATACTGTAATCTCGGCATTAGAAGCTGTGATTAAAGTCGGTGAACAAAACAAGATTCCAGTCATTTCCGCTGATACAGAGTCCGTTTCGCGCGGCGCTGTAGCAGCCCAAGGATTTAACTATTATGACGTTGGACGTCAAACCGGTGTGATGGTTGCTAAAGTTTTATCTGGAACGCCTACCTCTGACATTCCTGTTGAGGGTGTAGAGAAGGTAGAACTTGTTGTTAACCCTGGCGCTGCACAACGCATGGGTATTGAACTGCCAAGTGAACTTATCTCCATGGCTAAAACTGTCGTTAAGTAGTTTCTACTAAGTTGGTATGCTTTGAGTTTAATCGCTTTTATGGGCGCGCTCGAGACCGGATTAATTTTTGGTCTCGTAGCTTTAGGCGTCTACATTTCATTTCGTATTCTTGATTTTCCTGATCTTACCGTTGATGGAAGCTTCCCTCTAGGAGCCGGTGTTGCCGCGGTTGCTATTGTGTCGGGTGTGGATCCTTGGATTGCTACCTTCATGGCTACCTTCGCTGGCGCCTTAGCTGGTGCTTTGACCGCTTGGTTGAATGTGAAGTTAGGTATTATGAATCTATTAGCATCGATTTTGGTGATGATTGCGCTGTATTCGATTAATTTGCGCATCATGGGCAAGCCAAATATTGCTCTACTGGGTGAAACCACGGTCATTTCAGCGGTCGAAAATGGGCCCATTGCATACTACTTTGCAATACCCATGTTGCTCGCTGTGATTGTTGCAGTGGTCATGGTGTTGGTTGCTCTGCTGTTGCAATCTGAATTTGGACTATCGCTACGAGCCACTGGGTCTAATCAACGTATGGCACGTTCAAATGGCGTTAATACCGGATTGGCTACGATTTTGGGCATGGCTTTAGCAAATGCCTTGGTCGGCCTTGCAGGTGCCTTGTTTGCGCAAAGCCAGGGCAGTGCAGACATCACCATGGGAGTCGGGGTCATTGTCATTGGATTGGCAGCGGTTATCGGTGGGGAAGCGCTATTGTCGACGCGTACGGTTGTCTTAGCTGTCATTGCCGCTGTTGTTGGGGCTGTTTTATATCGCCTTGCTATCGCTTTTGCGTTGAACGCTGATGTCATTGGACTCAAAGCACAAGATCTCAATTTGGTGACTGCACTTTTGGTTACGATTGCGATTGTATTACCGCGTTTTAAAAAACAACGTAGCCCAAAGTCGAAGGCGGTATAGATGATCGATGTAAAAGCATTAGACGTATATTTTAATCGCGGATTGCCTATCGAGAACCACGTGCTACGCGGTTTAAGCTTGAGTATTGAGCAAGGACAGTTTGTAACCGTGATCGGCAGTAATGGTGCGGGGAAATCAACCTTGTTAAACGCTCTTTCTGGCGACGTAAATATTAGTGGCGGAGAAATTAGTATTGGCGATCAGCGTGTTGACCATTTGCAGTGCCATCAACGAGCCTCAATGGTCGCGCGTGTTTTTCAAGACCCCATGGCTGGAACTTGCGAAAAACTAAGTATCGCTGAGAATCTAGCTTTAGCGATGCGCCGCGGGAAAAAACGTGGGTTAGGATGGGCATTAAGGCGGCAATATCAGCAACAATTTGTGGCGGCTTTAAGCGAGCTTGGTCTAGGCTTAGAGAAGCGTCTCGATGATCAGATGGGACTTTTATCGGGTGGACAGCGTCAGGCGGTTAGTTTGCTTATGGCAACCTTGCAACCCATGCAGATATTGCTTTTAGATGAGCATACCGCTGCGCTTGATCCAAAAACCGCCAAGTTTGTATTGGAGCTTAGCGAACAATACATACGCAAACGGAAACTAACGGCATTGATGGTGACCCATAGCATGCAACAGGCTTTGGACCACGGGGATCGCACTATTATGCTCCATGAAGGTCAAGTGGTGTTCGACATTCATGGGCCGGAGCGCGATAAAATGCAAATTGTCGACTTACTTAATTTGTTCGCTCAGACCAAAGGTGAACAGTTGAGCGACGACAGTCTATTACTGGGATGAGGAACACGCCGTGACTATACAAAAAGTTCTGATTGTCGATGATAGTCCGAGCAACCAAGCGATACTAGAAGCTAGTTTGCAAGATAGTTATGACTTAAAACAAGCCTATAATGGATTGGAAGGTTTGAATTTGGCCGCTCAATGGCTTCCTCAATTGATCTTGTTAGACATTCTAATGCCAGGAATTGACGGTTTTGAGGTCTGCCGCCAACTGAAGCGAAATCCCCTCACTAGTGCAATTCCGGTGATTTTCGTAACCTCTCGCATGGATGTTAACGATGAGCGTAAAGGCTTGGAAATTGGAGCGGTTGATTACATCACCAAACCTATTAATCCTTTTTTAGTTCAAAGCCGTGTTAAAACGCATTTAGCCTTATATGACCAGCAGCGAGAGTTGGGCAGACAAGTCAGTGAAATGACTGCTGAGTTGAAGGCCAGCCGTATGGAACTCATCAAGTGTTTAGGCAGGGCCTCAGAATATAACGACTTTGATACCGGTCAACACGCCGAGCGTATGAGTCGGTTTTCGGGATTAATTGCTAAAGCTATGGGTCTAGAAATGCGATATTGCGACTTGTTACAAGCTGCTGCGCCGATGCACGACTTAGGTAAAATTGGTATCAACGACGCTATTTTATGTAAGCCCGGAAAACTTGACTCCGAAGAATGGGAATTGATGAAAAAGCATCCGGAATTTGGTGAACAAATTTTGGGTAAACCACAATCAGAACTATTAAAAATGGCGAGCAGTATAGCGGCATCACACCATGAGAAGTGGGATGGAAGCGGCTATCCGCGTAAGCTTAAGCAAGATCAAATCCCCTTGTGCGGACGGATTGTGGCGGTGGCAGATGTTTTCGACGCATTGACTTGCATCAGGCCTTACAAAGACAGTTGGAGTTTTGAGGCTGCAGCTGACTACATCAAATCCAATGCCGGTACCCAGTTTGATCCTCAAGTAGTGCGTGCATTCAGTAGCTGTTTAGACGATATTAAGCAGGTTCAGCACCTTTACCAATGATGGGATTTTCGTGAAAGACGCTTTTAAACAACTCAATCGAAACTCGCAAAATAATTTTGCACAACAGCAACGCTTGATCA
The DNA here is from genome assembly GCF_003610775.1 of Alginatibacterium sediminis. Taxonomy (GTDB): domain Bacteria; phylum Pseudomonadota; class Gammaproteobacteria; order Enterobacterales; family Celerinatantimonadaceae; genus Alginatibacterium; species Alginatibacterium sediminis. The sequence goes on from NZ_RAQO01000005.1 coordinate 53,538, forward strand.
AACAAGTGCTAGCCGGAAAAAGCTGCCTTTGTGGAGAATGTAGCCAAGTACTGAGCTTAAAGCTCAAAGCTGAAGATGGATTTGCGTATGTTCGTTGTGCTAAAGGTTGTACTGAAATTCAACTTGATATGAGTCGTGCTGGAAAATAACGAGTGTTTACAGCAAACACTCGTTATTGATTAAATTACAGCTGGCTTTGAATGTAGTTTTCTATGCCTATTTTCTTGATCAAACCGAGCTGTTGTTCCAACCAATAGGTATGGTCATTTTCGGTGTCATCAATTAATTTTTGTAGCATATTACGCGTTACAAAGTCACTTTCTTGCTCGCACAATGCCATGGCTTTCTTAAGTAAAGCACCAACGGTGTATTCTACCTGTAGATCATTACTAAGCATTGAAACAACATCGTGACCAACTTTAATCGGGTCGCGTTTACTCAAATCAGGCGTGCCTTCTAAGAATAAAATACGTTGAATCAGCAATGATGCATGTTCTTTTTCGTCATCAAACTCATGATCAATGCGCTCAAACAGTTTGTTCATGCCCCAGTCTTCGTACATACGAGAGTGGATAAAGTACTGGTCCATTGCCGTCAGTTCGTTGGCGAGAAGCTCATTTAGGGCGGTGATAATTGCCGGACTACCTTGCATGTTAATCTCCTGATACGCTGTTGGCGGTAATATAGTTTTCAATACCGATCTTGTCGATTTGATAATGCTGGGTTTCTAGCCAATCCAAGTGATCTTCTTCATGGCTTAATATTCCCTCGAGAAGTTCACGAGTAACAAAATCTTGAACTTGTTCACAATGGGCGATTGCTTCACGCAAGTCGGGCATTGCGTCAACTTGAAACTGAAGATTACATGCCATTATTTCGGCTGTGTGTTCGCCAATGATCAATTGGTTAAGAGCCGACATGTTTGGAAGCCCCTCTAAAAACAACACTCGCTCAATTAAGTCATCAGCTAACTTCATATTTTTAATCGACTTTTTGTAGTTAACACTATTTAGAGTCGAAATTCCCCAGTTCTTAAAAATTCGGGCAACTAAAAAATACTGATTGATGGCGGTAAGCTGAGCTGTAAGAACCTTGTTTAGATTTTCCAAGACCTTAGGGTTACCTTGCATACGTCCCTCATTATTGATAAACAATTTACTAACTGCAAAGTATAGCGCAAACTTGATTTGGATCAATTATTCATTATAAATCAAGCACTTTGAACCTAAATAAGTGTGATTACTACTTCGGTTTGAATTATTACTCGATATTTTTCGTTGACCGAGCGTTCAGTTTCTTGATATCTGAGACAATCTACGGAAGAATGGTAATTTGCTCTAAACTAGTTAATACAATGGCCGTTAAAGTATTGATGTAGTTCTAATCAAAGGATGATGATGTGACCTTATTTTCGCCAGCAATCGCGATCAGCGACCGGATGGGTTTTAAATACAAGTTTATGCTGTGGGCGGCTTTGTTTTTGGTTCCGATTTTATACGGGTCTTACGCGCTACTAAGCAATGTTCAAGAGCAAATTTCTATTGCCAATGAAGAATTGGAAGGTTATTCGATCATTGAAAAAATTCCACATATCACTGCATTGATCGCCCAGCATCAACACCTCGCAACGAAGAAGAACATGGGCCAAGATGTATCAAGCTCAGAAATCCAAAGCCTGAAGTCAGAATTGCAGTCTCAATTAGCAACTGTCTCGCAACTTATCCCACCATCATTGCAAAATGATTTTGGCAATATCGAACAAGGTGTATTGGCGCTGGACGCAAACAAAGGCCCGTTATCTGCAATCCTGGATACCCACGAGCAAGCAGCTCGAGAAGTTCGCGCCCTGATTAATTCAATTTCGGTTGAAACTGGTGTGGTTAGGGATCCGCAAGTTAGCAGTTATTACTTGGTTGATATATCGATCAATCGATTACCGATGCTGCAAAGTTTAGTTGCTCGTTTACGTGATCGAGCTGGTGATGTGAGTGATTTTGGTATTTTGGATGCCGAAAGCTTAAGCGATTTGAGTTATCGTTCAGACAGTTCGGCTGAAGTTTTAAGTGATATGAATAAATCGACGCTGCAGCTGTACGCAGTTGATGACAAATATCAACGCGAGCTTGGTGCAGACTTAAGTCAAACCTTGTCAGCGTTAGAAAGCTTCGTGGAATTAATTCAAGTAGACATCATTAAGGACCAAGAAGTCCGAACCACGACCGAACAAATTTTCTCGTTGGCTAATTCGGCTTTACTTGGTTTGGAGCAATTACAAGAGCGTACTTGGCAAGAGTTTGGTCAAGAATTAAGTGCGCGTCATGACACCTTAGTCAAAAATAGTTGGGTCACAATAATTGCTTTGATTATAATTTTACTGATCTGCGTTTATTTCATGGTCGGTGCCTACCTTTCGGTTCGTCGCACGGTTAAACAAATACGTATGGTAGCGGCTAAAGTAAATCGTGGTGAACTCGACCAAGACTGTGTGATTTACGGGCGTGATGAACTCGCCGACATCGCCAAGGATTACAACGCCACATTTAACGCATTGCGCAGTTTACTTGAGCAAGTAACACTGAGTTCAAATCAAATGCTTAGCGCAGTTGAGAGCATCTCAGAAACCTCCATTAACGTACGCAAAGCGATCGATGAACAACAAAGCCAAACCCATCAAGTTGCCACCGCAGTTTCAGAAATGACTGCAACGGCAGGCAGTATGGCTGCTGATGCTCAGCAAGGTGCTGAATCAACACTTGCTTCACAACAAGCAGTTGCAAATGGCCAAGCCATTGTTGGCGAAACGATAACCACCATTAATGAGATTAATAATGAAGTAACCATCACTTCAGAACTGGTGAATAAGTTACAACAAAGTAGCGAAGAGATCGGTGGCGTGGTTGATGTTATCCGCAACATTGCCGGGCAAACCAACCTACTTGCATTAAACGCTGCTATTGAAGCGGCTCGAGCGGGAGAGCAGGGACGTGGTTTTGCAGTTGTCGCTGATGAAGTTCGGACATTAGCGAGCCGCACCCAAAGCTCAACCGATGAAATTCAAAACATGATCGAAGGTTTACAAACAGGTGCTCGAGAGTCATTCGATGCTATGCAAAGTGCTACCCAGAGAGCCAGTAGTGGCGTGGAGCAAGCTCAAGAAGCGCGAAGTTCTTTAGACGACATTACCCAAAGAGTAGACGTCGTGGTTGGTATTAACACCAATATTGCAAGTGCCATCGAAGAGCAAAGTATGGTGATGAGTGATGTTGAGCAAAACGTTGTACAAATTTCCGATGGAGCGAATGCAGCCATGGGAGTTGTTGAGGACGCTAGTCGCGCAGGAGATAGCATTCGAGACGAAGTAGAGACCTTGCAAAAATTAGTGTCTCGCTATCATCTCTAGGCCAGCTAAGTAGCTGGTTAGCAATTGGATCTATCCGCTATTCAAGTTAATAGCCCATTGTTAGTGTCGATAAGCTTAGGTTACTATCAATCTAGGCTTCATCGACACTAATGGCATCGCAATATGAGCTCCAAAGGCTTAGAGCAACGCATTAAAAGTACCTTAAAGGCACAGCAAAAGAGTTTAGAAAAATTTGGTCATCGTTTAGTTGGTGACCGAGTTTGTATCGGTGTAACCGGTTTAAGCAAAGCAGGTAAAACCAGTTTTGTGACGAGCCTTATCTACCAACTAATGAATCCGCAACATGCCTTACTTCCTAGTTTTACCCCCGCATTAAAAGGTCAGTTACTTGGCGCCAAACTGTGCTCAGCTAGTGGTGACTTTGTTGACTTTAACTATGACGCTAGTTTGAACTCGCTTAGCCAAATTCCAGCAAGCTGGCCCAAAGCTACGTCGGCATTAAGTCATATTGAGTTAGAACTTCGCTATAAACGAAGTCGTCGGGGCCTATTTAATTTAGGGTCTGATACGCAATCGCTTATACTGGAAATACGCGACTATCCTGGCGAATGGCTACTTGACCTCCCAATGCTGGGTTTAGATTTCCAACAATGGTCGCAGCATCAGTTTGAGCAAGCCTCAAGTGAGCAGCGATGTAAATTCTCATCAAGTATCATCAGCAAACTAAGCGCCTTAGATTTAAGTTCAGACTTTGAGCCTGAACTTGCTGATGATCTAATGCGTGAATATCAGCAATACCTTCTTCATTGCCAAGACCAAGGCTTAGTTATGTTGCAACCTGGGCGTTTACTGATGCCCGAACGCGACAAACAATGGTTGGCCTTCTTTCCAGGTCAACTTGATCCTAATATTCGTTATGCAAGTACGAGCTGGGCAAGCGTCTTGGAGCAACGGTATAAAGCTTATCTTAAACAAGTGGTGCAGCCATTCTACCAAGACGTCTTCTCTGGCGTTGATCGACAAATAGTGTTGGTGGATATTTTAGCTAGTTTGTCCGGTGGCCCAGGTGTTTTTGAAGATACTCGGCAAGCTCTAACAGCAGTACTTGAAAGCTTTAACTATGGTAAAAACTCTCTATTAAGCCGGTGGTTTAGCCCTAGAATTGAGCGTTTACTCATTGCTGCTACCAAGATTGATCAAGTTTTGCCAGAACAACACGAAAATGTGCGCTCTTTAGTTGCACAATTAACTGCGAAAGCTTATCGAGAAGCCAAATTTGAAAGCATAGAGTTTCAGTGCGAGGCATTTGCGGCAATACGCGCAAGTAGTATCGAGCCTTATCAGGGAAAATCGATGCTCAAAGGGGTCGTAGAAGGGGGAGGGGCCGCGTTGTTATCACACCCTCAAATCCCGAGCCATCTACCTGAGACTGAGCAATGGCAAGAGTTACTAAACTGGAAGCCTAAACGATTGCTACCGCCTCCGGGACTTAAACTAGACCAAGGTAAAAGCCTGCCACATATTCGTATGGATACAATTATTCGAGAGTTAATCGGAGATCGATTTTAATGACTGACAATAAAAATGACCCCTATTTCGTCGCTCTTGATGAAACCATCGAAACAGCACCTGAGTCGCTTTCTGATGGCCTAGATCTTGAGGATAATCCTAGGCAATTTAAGCTAGAGCGTGTTGCACTTAAAGGAATGCGCACCTTTGCTCGCCTGTTTTTTTTGCTGCTATTCTCATTTGCAGCATGGGAACTGTGGCAGATGCACGTTTTTTTAAGCGCTATCCACTGGGGACTCAGCTTAGCGTTATGGTTGTTGCTAGCCTTACTTGGCTTATACACCCTACAGGTGTTTCGAAGCTTGCGTGCGAGTATGAATGACGGCGAACAAATCAATAGCTTGCAAACGCAAGCGAAGCAACTGCAAAGCCAACGGCAAGTCGGCGGATCTAAACACTATGTTTCAAGCTTGGAAAAGCTATATCAAGGTAAGCCCCAAGCGGAGCTATTGACACAAACCTTAGCTCTGATTCAAGACTATCATGACGATCGAGAGGTATTACACATTATCGATGCACATGTGATGCAACCTTTAGACGAACAAGCTCTGGCTGTGGTAAGTCGTTACAGTAAACGCACTGGGGTTATGGTTGCGATTAGCCCGTTAGTGATTGCGGATTTACTGCTAGCACTGCTAAATTCATTTCGCATGGTTGACGAATTAGCGCAAATTTATGGCATAAGACCCAGTTTTCTAGGCCGAATCAAACTGTCGCGCATGATCGTGAAACATTTAGCCTGGGTTGGCGTTTCGGAAATAGGTAGTGACATGGTTGCAGATGTAAGCTCGGGATTACTTGGCAATGCGAGTAGTCGAGCTGCTCAAGGTATTGGTGTGGGTTTATATAATGCTCGTATTGGTATTCAGACTATGAGGGTTTGCCGTCCAATCCCATTTACTCAAGAACAGCGCCCTAAACTTAAACAAGCGATACAAGGCATTAGCAGTTTTATCGGTAAGCAATTAGATAAGCCTAAGTCACCATAATGCATCCGAGTTGTGGGTGGGTGTGGATCATTGCTTTGTAGCCAAAAGCTTCATGTATATTATCTTGCGTCAGTACCTGCTCAGCACTACCGTCTGCGATCACTCGACCTTGGTGCATTAGGATCAAACGCTGGCAGTATCTCGCTGCCAGGTTAAGGTCATGCACAATGCTAATAACACAGGCGCCTTGTTCGCTTCGGTTCTGAGCTGAACGCATAAGCTGATGCTGATGAGCAATATCCAGTGAGGCAGTGGGCTCATCAAGCAGTAGTATTTGTTGCGATGGCTTACACTCGAAAATTTGTGCCTGAATGCGAGCAAAATGGCAGCGCTGCTTTTCTCCGCCAGATAGTTTTAAATAATTTTGCTGAGCCAAGTGATTTAAGTCACTGTCATTGAGTAGTTGATTGAGCGCCAATTGTTGCTGTTGACGGCTAAATTTATGATTTTGTAAACCAAGCAGTATTAATTCACTTACGCTAAAACCAAAGCTAAGACTAGATTGCTGGGGCAAGACGGTAAAACAGCGTGCCAGTTCTGTGCTAGGCCATTGGGACAAGAGACGCTGGTGGATATGGACTTGTCCCTCAACTGGACTGAGTACGCCGCTGGCTAGCTGAAACAAACTACTTTTGCCTGCACCATTGGCCCCAAGAATCGCACAATGTTGGTTTGGCCAAAACTTCAAACTAAATTGCTCAAATAAATGGCGTTCGGCATAGCTAAAACTAATATCTTGTAGTGCGAGACTAGCTTGGTTCATGTATCTATCCCTAGCCTAGACTCTGGCGTTGTTTTAGCAAAAGTAGAATGAAAAATGGCGCGCCTAAAATGCTAGTTAGTACGCCAACAGGCAATTCGATCGGAACCAGTATGGTGCGTGCGATTAAATCTGCAGCTAGCATCAGAACCGCACCGAGCAGGGCGCAATTTGGGATCAAATAGCGGTGACTCACTCCAAACATGAGACGGACTAAATGGGGCACTACTAAACCAACAAAGGCGATAATTCCAACACTAGCAACGCTAACCGCGACCAATAGTGCTACTAAGCATATGATTTGGGTTTTTAAAGCCGATACATTAATACCCAAGTAGCGGGCTTCTGCCTCACCTAGTAATAAGGTGTCCAAATGCTGGGAACGCCAAATAAATATTGGTAATGTAAATGCGAAACAAACCGCGCAAAGCCATACCTGATTCCAACTTGCGCCATTAAGACTCCCCATTTGCCACGAACTTAGCTGCCGCAAAGTTTGGTCATCAGCGAGGTAGCTCAGCAAACTGATGACGGCGCCGCTGACAGCAGTAATAGCTATGCCGGCTAACAACATCATCATCACGGAGGTTCCGTTGTTATTTTGTGCGAGTTGATAAACTAATGCGGTGGCAAGCAAACCACACACAAAAGCAGCGCAGGGGATTAGCAGTGAACTCGCACCATACAAATATTGAATATCTAGTTTCGACAACAAGTAGATAGCTAGAGCTGCACCGAGTGCAGCGCCACTTGATACGCCAATGACCGCAGGCTCAGCAAGCGGATTACGGAAAATCCCCTGTATAACCGCGCCAGTGCTCGCTAGCATAGCTCCAATGAGTAATGCTAATAGCGTCCGTGGCATTCGCAGTTGCCAAATCACGGTCTGAACTTGGGCATCACTAGCGCTTAGATTTAGGATGGACCAAAGCTGACTTAGGCTTAGATCAAAACTACCTTTGGTTAACGAAAAGGCGACCAATAATAATAGGGCGGCAGTTAAGCTCAGGCTTATTCTAGATTTACGCCTTGGACCAGCATGGTTCGCTATGGTGTGCTCTCTAGGCGCGTTATTTTTCATCGTAATGTGGAATAATCCCTAGCTGTTACATTTTCTATAAAAAAGATAATGAGAATCACTTGCATTAAACTTAAATGCGATCTATTCTTATTCGTACTTGAGCTTTGGTCGGTCCAAGTATGGCATAAGTAGTTGATGTTCATGAGTGTAGCGCATTGTACATGAAGAATATTCATTGCCGTTGTTTGTTTAATCCGGTACGAAAGTACTCTCTCCACACGCAGCGAAAGCTGATTTTAAGTCAATTTTGACGATGGCAAGCATTAGCTTGCCATTTTTTTTAGCATTCGTTCATAACGTGGCAGCATACTTTGGTTGGCAAGCAAGCCCCCTTGGTGTAAATAAAGTATTGGATTAGCATCACTACTTGTCAATTGACCTTGATTGAGTGCTTTAGCCAAGAAATACCAGGCGATCGGGTCGTAGAGCAACTCAAATTCTATCTGTGTTGTTGCTTGTACATGTTGCCAAATATTAAATAGCTCGATGTGAGGCTTGCCAAAGCGAAACTTTCGGTCTTCGAAATTAGGTAAAATCTGAATCCGTTGCGAATCAATTGACAAATTTTTCCATTGTTGGCGTAAATAAGCCACATCGGCAACACATGGACAAGTAATGACTTGCACAGCAAGTTGAAGCGCTTCGAAACTATCAGCCAAAAATCCGGCGGTAGTCCCGGTCCCAGAAGGTAGTACTAATTGTAACTTTGAAAGTTTCTTTTCATGCATCCACTGTTCAATTTCCAAAGCTAAGCGGTGAACACCAAAACGTGCTTCAACACCAAAACCGCCTTCGTGGATAAACAAGGTCTTGTCAGTACATTGTTGTTCGATCGCTTTTAAGTGAGCATGAAATGCTGTGGTTGATTGTTTTTCTGAGCTTTGCCGAAAAGGGATGATCCTAGCACCTAATGCTAATGCTTGAGCGAAATTGGCGCTTGGATGGTCTTGAAGGTGCTTTGGAATGTGCTCACAATGATATTCAAGTTCCCAACTGCGCAAATCACACAGGGCGGCCAAACTATACAAAGAGTTAGCTTGAATCGAACCGTAGGCCACAACTTTATCAACTAATTGGGTGTTTAAATTTAGGTAGTACTGGAATTTTCGGGCTTTGTTTCCGGAGAATTGGGCATGCAATAGATCATCGCGCTTAATGTAAAGACTATTATTTTCGAACTGCATGCTTTGAATGGGGGATGGGGAGAGTTGGATCATGATAATTCACCAAAATGTAATAAGTCATGCTAAGTTTTGTCAAAATGAAGCGATCTTTTTTCCCACAGAATCTGTTATCAAGTCTGTGGATAAGATCGCTTAGACCGCTAAAAAACACGGCGTCTAGACGATATCAAAATGGCGTCAATCGTAGCACTTCACTTTAGTTATAAATTTCTTTTTATCTATATTTTCGATTGCTTAATTGACATCCCCTAGGAACAGGGATCATAGCCAAATGATCTTAGTTTCTAATCGACAACACATAAAAATCCCTTTAGATAATAACCCTCCGGATAGGCCCCACCCACCGGATGATCTTCTGCTTGTTCCAAACTTTTAATAAAGCGAATTTGTCGGCCTGCATCTAAGGCCGCATCAGCCATTATCTTTTGGAACAAGTCACGTGGCATAAGGCCTGAGCACGAATAGCTTGCCAGTAAGCCACCTTTCGGAAGTAATGCCATTGCGTGCATATTAATATCTTTGTAACCGCGGCTGGCTTTGGCAAGGGATGCCTTACTGTCTACGAATTTTGGAGGATCAAGAACGATCAAGTCGAAGCTTACTTTTTGTTCTTTATAGACGCGCAATTGCGCAAATACATCAGCGTTGAGGTTGACTAAGCGTTGGGTATCGAGTTGGTTTATTTCAGCGTTTTTAGCTGCTAGTTCTAAGGCTGGAGCAGATACATCAACATTAGTGACTTTACTCGCTCCGCCAGCCAGTGCATAAGTTCCAAATCCTCCACTGTAAGAGAAACAGTTCAATACATTTTTACCTTTGGATAAACTGCCGATCAGTTTGCGATTATTTCGTTGGTCAAGGTAGTAACCAGTTTTATGACCTGATTCTATATTCACCAATAGCTGAAGACCGTTTTCTTGGATTATCATTGGCTGTGCAGGTAATTGGCCGTGTATAACACCTACACGGGGCTCTAATCCTTCTTTTTTGCGTACATCGACATCAGAGCGCTCATAGATGCAGCATTGCGGATAGAGTTTTATCAATGCGTCGATTATTGTTTGTCGATGGAATTCAGCGCCAGCGCTTAGTAGTTGCAACACCAACACGTCTGCGTAACGATCAATCGTGATCCCCGGTAGTTGATCGTTTTCTCCAGCGACTAAACGATAGCTATCACCCTCACTAAAACGTGCTAGTAAGCCTCTTAACGATTGAGCGCTTTTAATACGGGCTTCAAAGAACTTGCTATCTATTTTTTGTTTACGCTCAAAACTCCACGCGCGGGCACGGATTTGAGAGTTGGGCGAGTAAGCTGCGCGAGCTAACCATTGACCAGAAGCTGAAACCACGTCGACTGTTTCGCCCAATTGAGGCTCGCCGTCTATTTTAGAGATGGCTTTGGAGAATATCCAAGGATGGCGACGTAGCAGTGACTTTTCGCGTTTGGGATTCAGTACAATAGTGGCGCTCATAAACTCGCTCCTTTAAAAAGCAGCGAGTATAGCAGTTATTGACTTAGATGAGCGTAGTGAAAGCTTAGCCAGCTTCCATCATTTGATTGAGCTCTTTGACCAATGCTTGGAACTTGTCTCGCTCACTGGAGTCAATAGCAGCCGCAACCGGTATTTTAGCTGTCAGCGGATTTACGGGGCGGCCATTAATGTGAAATTCATAGTGCAAATGTGGTCCCGTTGAACGACCTGTATTTCCAGACAATGCGATAGTTTGCCCTCGGCTTACGGCTTGACCCTTGCTCACCTTAAATTTGTTAAGGTGTAAGTAGCGAGTCCGATATTGGCCGCCATGTTCTATGACGATATATTTTCCCGCGTAGGGATGATTCTCAATACGCGTGACAACCCCATCACCGGCAGCGAGCACTTTAGTCCCACGTGGCGTCGCAAAATCGACACCATTATGCGGGCGGATTCTGCCCGTTACTGGGTGTTTTCGATTCGGGTTAAAAGAAGAGCTTACGCGATAGTTTTGGGTCAAAGGACGACGTAAAAACGCTCGAGCTAAGCTGTCGCCCTTAACGTCGTAATAATTGCCATCTTGATAGAGGTAGGCACTTAGTTCGCGCTTTTGGTTGCCAAGTCGAATAGCGCTGAGTTCGCTTTGCCCACTGGGTACACCATTAATAAATTGTCGATTTCGCACAATTTCGAATGTATCTCCGACTCGGAAATCACGATTGAAATTGATTTTGTCTTTAAATAATCCTGCTACTTGTGCAACTTCGCCGCGCGTCAATCCTGCCCTATCTGCCGAAACCGAAAAACTTCCTTCAATAATACCTTTGATGGGGAACTGAGCCCAATCACCATCAATAATTATATCTTCGTAAGTAAACTCTTTATCATCGACTCGGCTATATAGAACTTGATGAGCGGGATTGAAGCGGATTTCCAACTTTTGCAATTGTTGATGTTCATCGATCCAAAATTTGAGCAGGTCACCTGGCTTTAAGGTATCTAAAGCTAAAAGTGAAACATCAGCTTCAAGCACTTGATACATCGCGCTTTGCCCGATATCAAATTGCTCAAAAATCGTACTCAAGGTGTCGCCTTTAGCAATGGTGTAGACTTCGGTGCGCGGGCTTGGGGCTTGATTAAGTGGGATTGTTTCCAAACTTGGGACAGAAGGCTCTGCTGAATCAGTCTTGAGTCGCTCTTGAGATACAGCCAATTCTTGTTGGACGATACTCTCACTGTCCTGTTGCTGTTGGTTATTTTGTTTACGTCGCGCAGCTAAGGGCGAAATAGGTTCTGCTTTGGTTTGGTTTGCTGCTGTGGTTGTGTGTCGATTATCTTGTTGCTCATGGATGTTTTTCTGCCCTAAAGCTAAAGATTGTCGCTGAGCTAACACCGAACTTGATTCAGGTTCGGGTTCTGATAACGGCCAGATTATAGCGATAGCAACGATTGCAACAAGAACGATACTTAGCTTGCGGTGACGCTTTGGAAAACGTCGATAAGACGTATGAGCCTTCTGTTTTAACAGCATGGAAGGAGAACCTTGGAAATCGTAATGGACCCTTAAATCGAGACAAATTTCGCCATTAGAAAGCAATGCTGCGGAAACAGTCGGCGAGATTATGGACTTAGGGTCTTAAAGCCTTAATCAATTGCGCAATACAGTATACTAATTCGATTGACGAAACAATTCTCGAACGAGCGCTTTTGTCCGCGAATAGGCATTGAGCTAGTCATCGGGGTTGGCAATTCATCGTAGGCAAAACTGAATTTTTTTATGCAGAGCATTAATGGTACAAGCGTTAGTTAGCTTGATGTGTTGCTTTAGGCGTAAATATGCTCGTAAATTGTTCAAACAAGAACGATCTCTAAAAAAAGATTTGACTTAATATCGGGCTTGCCGTTTAATAGCCGCCGTTGCCCGGATAGCTCAGTCGGTAGAGCAGAGGATTGAAAATCCTCGTGTCCCTGGTTCGATTCCGGGTCCGGGCACCAAAATTTTAAAACCTCGATAATATATCGAGGTTTTTTTATATCTAATTTTTGTTAACTACTCGCTCAGCTTCAATTCTACCACCTATACTTCCTTATTCCGTTGGCTCATTTTATTGTCTTTTTCGATGGCGTAATAATTCTTACTAGCATTGCTTTTCGCGCTTACGCATACCTACATCAGTAAGAGTTCTATAAATTAGAAAAGAAAGGTCGTTAAAATGCGATTTTATTTCGAATTTTTAGAACTAAAATAAGCATATTGAATTTATGGAGATCAGCATGCGACTTGGAAATAGTGAAAGCCGTTATGGCTTAATTTCGCAACTTTTCCACTGGGTGTTTGCGATTACGATCATTGCTTTGTTTGCTTTGGGCACCTATATGGTTGACCTAACCTACTATGACTCGTGGTATCAATCGGCCCCGTGGTGGCACAAATCGTTTGGCGCCATATTGTTGTTGTTAGTGTTACCGCGTTTTATTTGGAAAGCTTTAAGTGTGCGGGTTAAACCTCTGGCAAGTGATCCACCGCTACAGCAAAAGGCAGCACATGCCGCCCACATGCTGTTGTTACTATTGTTGGTGACGGTATTGATATCTGGTTATTTAATATCGACCGCAGATGGCCGCAGCATAGAAGTGTTTGCTTGGTTTTCACTACCCGCATCTGTAACTGGTTTGCCGGATCAAGCTACGCGTGCTGGTTTGGTTCATGAGTACGCTGCACTGGCGTTAGTGATTCTTGCTGGACTGCATGGATTAGCAGCTTTAAAACATCATTTTATCAATAAAGACAAAACCTTGCTGCGGATGTTACCGGGCAAAGATTAATCTAACCTAAGGAGAGTGTTATGAAAAAACAACTACTAGCATCGAGTTTAGCTTTGGCTCTAGGATTTGCAGCAAGCAACGTACATGCCGCTGACTATGCCATTGATACTGCGCATTCATCTGTTATCTTCAAGATCCAACATCTTGGTTATAGCTGGCTATACGGATCCTTTGACGAGTTTTCTGGCGAATTTAGTTACGACAATGCGGATTCAAGTGCATCTAGTATTATGGTCAACATAAACCCAAACAGTATTAACAGTAACCACGCTGAGCGTGACAAACACCTCAAAAGCGGCGATTTTTTAGACGTTAGCAAATTCAAAGAAGCTAGCTTTAAAAGTACATCGTTTGAACAAAAAGAAGACGGGATGGCTGTTTTAATGGGCGATCTAACGATTCGTGGTATTAGCAAATCAGTCACGATAGATGTCAGCAAAATTGGCGAAGGTAAAGACCCATGGGGTGGCGAGCGTGTTGGTTTTGCTGGAGAAACTAAGTTTAAACTGACGGATTTTGATATTCCAATGAACTTGGGCCCTGCATCTGAAGAAGTCACCATCATTTTGAACGTTGAAGGGGTTAAGAAGTAAAGTTGCCCAATAGTTGCGCAAACAAACGCTTTGGCACTAATTAGCACTTTACCTTTGTATTGGGTTGGGTATACTAGCCGGCGTTCTAGGGGCGTAGTTCCAACGGCAGAACGTCGGATTCCAAATCCGAATGTTGGGGGTTCGAATCCCTCCGCCCCTGCCAAATTTTAAAAAAAGCACCTTCTAGGTGCTTTTTTTATGCCTGCAAATTACCACCGTTACTGTTAGCATCTACACTTTAAGTCAAGTAAGTGACTTAGTTTTATTCATTTTTCGCTCTATCATCTACACATGGACTAAGCATGCAGCGTTCACCACAACTCATAGAACATCTTGGGATTGATCAATGGAAAGCGAAACCCGGTTTTAAATTTAAACTGGCGAAGTCAAACGCGAAGCGTAAAGCGGTGATTGTAAATGCTCCACAGCAGGCTTTAGCTAATAAGCTGTTACTGGATATCTGCCTTTGTCTAGATATTAGCTTTGATGAGTTAGATCATCACCAGAACTTGGCGCAACCGCTGCCGAGTATGGCTTGGATACTTGATTGTGGGCCAACGATCAAAGCACAAGAACAGCCATTGCCAGCAAAGTACCTTCACCTCGACTTTGACCAATTACAGCATACAGACAACGCTCAACAAGCCATTGCCAAGCGGGCGTTGTGGAAGCGAATAGCAAGCGCATTATGAGTAGTGACCTGTCGATTAGCCCTCTACAAGCCTTAGATATTGACGCCATAATGGCGATAGAAGCCAAGGCACATCTAAACCCTTGGTCGCGAAGTTTAATGCGCAGTAATTTTGGCGGCTTATATTGTAACTTTGGACTATTCGATGGTAAGCAGCTTCGCGGGTATTGCATCCTTAGGGTAGTTGCTAGTGAAGCGGAGCTAATTAACATAGCAGTTGATCCTACGTTTCAAGGCCAAGGTTTTGGGCGTCAGTTGATGCAGTATTTGATTGATAATGCGCGGACAAATAATTGGTCGCAAATTGACTTAGAGGTGCGACTTAGTAATAAATCAGCACAGAACTTGTATCAGGGATTTGGGTTTAGTTTGATAGGTAAGCGGGAAAATTACTACCCAGCTGCGCAAGGACGTGAAGACGCACTATTGTATCAGCGTTATTTAGAGGCTTGAGGTAACAGCAAGGTTGCTTTATCAATCGATATTCTCAAGGTTAGTGGACTAAGATGCATGAAATTACCGGTACCAATTTCATCATTGGCGACCCAAATTTGGTCCATAGCCATTAATAAATGGGTGGATACTTTTGCTTCCATTGGGTCTTGTACATAGAGTACTGGTGTTACTCGGCTTGGATAATTTTCACTGAACAAACGGCTAGCTCGATCTTGATCACTATAGACTCTAACTTTTACGTAGCCTTGTAAAAAATCTTTGATCCCATCTTCATTAAGTAGTTCTTTTTCCAAGATTAAACAACGTTGACAGGCTTTACGGCGCACATAAATTAGCATTGGTTTACCGCTAAGCTTTGATTCGCGTAGGGCTTGATAATAGCCGTCAAGGTCGAAAAACCAGCCATCACTGGCTGAGATTTGACGATCCAAACCTCGTTCTAAATAGATGTATCCGGCCGCCGCCGACATCGCAAGCAAGAGCAATAACAAACCAATCCTAGAATAGGCTTTGCTTAAATTACGTCGTCGCATTTGGACTCACTCTTATGCTTACAAAAGTAAAACAGGGCTGGCTCAATGCATTGCTCTCCCAATCCTGAATTTGATTTATTAGTCAGTTATCAACGGCTTTAGTGTAGCGTTGTTCAACAATATTCGCGATTAAGCCGGTCACACTTATTATCGGCGCCCGACCGAAGATCTTGAATTTGGAGACTTTGCTTATAGTTTTTGATAGCGGCGACTGCTGGATCGAACCAAAAGCTGGGTTTGCAGCACATTGTCTTGATGCACCGTCTTAGCATTAAGTATTTTTATCAGAATTTGCATAGCGGTTTCGCCAATCAAAGTCTGAGGTTGCATGATCGTCGTGAGTTGAGGGTCGGTATATTGACTAAAGAGTAGGTCGTCCATACCTACGATGGATAAGTCATCGGGTACTTTTAAGCCCAAAGAAATTGCCGAGCGCATTGCACCCAGCGCCATCATGTCATTAAAACAAAACAGTGCGCTCATTTTATACTGGCGATGAAGGCGCTCAAAAGCGGCATGTCCGGAATGAAAACTAAAATCACCTTCCTCCTTGGCCAATTCATTGATGGAGTACCCAGCTTCTTGCATAGCTTGTCGGTAGCCCGCACTGCGAGCAATACAAATAGGGTTATCCAGAGGGCCGCTAATATAAGCGATTTGCTTGTGTCCCAGCTCTAGAAGATACTTTACCGCTTGATAAGCGGCAGCTTGATTGTCAATGCGCACAGTGGGAATAGGGAAGTCAGGAAAGTACTCACAGGCCATTACCATGGGCATGCTGGTCCCATGTTGGAGTACCTTAGGTAGCTCAGCAGTTAAACTGATAACGCCATCAGCTTGTTTGCTGCGCACTAACTCCAGGTAATCATTCGCTAATGTAGCGTTGTGCACCGTATCACCTAACAAGACCTTGTAACCTTGCTGTTGCGCAATAGTTTGGATACCACGAACAATTTTAGCAAAGAACATATTTTCGATATCGGGAATGATTACCACAATCGTCTTCGACTCACTGGTACGTAGGTTTCTCGCGATAGCATTGGGCGAGTAGCCGACTTCGGCGATCGCCGCTTCAACTTTACGTCTAGTCTTCTCAGCAACTTGCTGAGGGTTCATCATCGCCCGCGAAACCGTAGCAGTAGAGACTCCTGCGAGTAAGGCAACTTCTTTGATGGTAGGCATCTTGCTCCTGGAAAAGACGTTTTGAAAACAATCTAAATGTGTTCCTAGTTGTTCAGCATAGACTACAGTAAATATGCTTGTTGTAAATATTTGTAATCGATTGCAATATTTTCTCATATAAAATCATGCCAATGTGAGAGCAGGCTGTTTTTTGCTCTCAAAAATGAAATCTAGCTCACATTTTCACCGGCATGGTGCAAAAAGGCCTAGATTTAGTCGAAATTAGGGTCTAGTTTAATTACAAAGTGATTACATTTGTTTAAGTGACTTTCAATATTCCCCTATTCTAAGGGAAGGGTTGCAGGTTTGAAGAGTGTTTTTTTTTACACGAAAATGTAATCGATTACATCAAGGCGACAATTTTTAAGCCAGGGAGCAAGCCATGAAGAGTATTAAAGGCCCCGCTATATTTTTAGCGCAATTTGCAGGGGATGAAAGCCCGTTCAATAGCCTAGAAAGCATTGCGCAATGGGCACAAGGATTAGGTTACAAAGGTCTGCAAATTCCAAGTTGGGACGCGCGTTTATTTGATTTGGCTCGAGCCGCAGAAGATCTCGCTTATTGCGCTGAGATTAAAGCGACCTTGGCAAAATTTGACCTAGAAATTACTGAGTTATCAACCCATCTACAAGGGCAACTCGTCGCAGTACACCCGGCTTATGACGAAATGTTTGATGGTTTTGCAGACCCAAGCGTTCGTGGAAACCCCGACGCTCGTCAGAAATGGGCAGTAAATCAGATGTTTTTGGCCGCAAAGGCTTCGAAAAATTTGGGTCTAACTGCGCATGTTACTTTTCCTGGTGCTTTGCTTTGGCCATTTATGTATCCCTGGCCGCAGCGCCCTCAAGGCTTGGTTGAACAAGGCTTTGAAGAGCTTGCGAAACGGTGGCGGCCAATTCTTGATGCATTTGATGCCGCTGGTGTGGACGTGTGTTACGAAATTCACCCCGGAGAAGACTTACATGATGGTGCCACCTTTGAGCGATTTTTAGAGGCTGTAGACAACCACCCGCGCTGTTGCATTTTGTTTG
Source organism: Alginatibacterium sediminis (assembly GCF_003610775.1). GTDB lineage: Bacteria > Pseudomonadota > Gammaproteobacteria > Enterobacterales > Celerinatantimonadaceae > Alginatibacterium > Alginatibacterium sediminis. Next base: position 71,272 of record NZ_RAQO01000005.1, read on the forward strand.
ATCCGAGTCATTTTGTACTCCAACACCTTGATTATCTGGATTTTATCGACCGTTACCACGAACGTATCAAAATGTTCCATGTTAAGGATGCAGAACTGAACCCAACCGGACGCGATGGCGTTTATGGAGGTTATCAATCATGGGAGGACCGAGCTGGTCGTTTTCGCTCGCTAGGGGATGGACAAGTCGATTTTCGAAGTATTTTTTCAAAGCTAACCAAGTACAACTTTGACGGTTGGGCAGTACTGGAGTGGGAGTGCTGCATCAAGCATCCCGAAGATGGCGCAGCCGAAGGGGCTCGATTTATTGAAGACCATATTATTCGAGTAACAGAGCGTGCATTTGATGACTTTGCAGGTGGTGACATCGATGCAGCCGCAAATCGCAGAATATTAGGTTTATCTAAGGAGTAGGTCATGATTCGTTTAGGCATGGTAGGCGGCGGGCAGGGCGCCTTTATTGGAGCCGTTCACCGTATTGCAGCGCGTATTGATGGTCGGTTTCAGCTAGTTGCTGGCGCTTTAAGTGCTAATCCAGAGAGGGCCTTAGCGTCTGCAAAGCAATTACACATTTCGCCAGAGCGTAGTTATTCAGACTTTAAACAAATGGCTATCGAAGAAGCCAAGCGTGAAGATGGTATTCAGGCAGTAACTATTGTTACCCCAAATCATATGCACTACCCCGCGGCCAAAGCTTTTTTGGAACAAGGTATTCATGTTATTTGCGATAAGCCTATGACCAGCTCATTAGCCGACGCCTTAGAGCTTGCACAAATCGCCAAACGCAGCGAAGTGATGTTTGTACTCACCCATAACTACAGCGCCTATCCCATGGTACGTCAAGCTAGAGCCATGGTTGAAAACGGTGACTTAGGGAACATTCGCGTTATTCAAGCTGAGTATGCCCAAGACTGGCTCACCGAAGCTAGTGAGCTTGGTGATAATAAACAAGCACAGTGGCGCACCGACCCTAAACGCTCGGGTCCAGCCGGTTGCTTAGGTGATATAGGGACTCACGCTTATCATCTAGCGCGGTTTATCTCAGGACTGAAACTTGAAAAAGTGAGTGCTGACCTAACCAGTTTTGTTGAAGGGCGTCAGCTTGATGACAATGTACATAGCATGTTGCGCTTTGAAAAAGGTGCTAAGGGCATGCTATGGAGCTCTCAAGTTGCTCCAGGCAATGAAAATGGTCTAAAAGTTCGTATTTATGGCGACAAAGGCGGATTGAGTTGGGAGCAAGAAAGTCCAAACCGTTTAGTGTTTGATAAGTTTGGCAGTGCACAGCAAATTCTAACCCGTGGTGGTCACGGTTATACCGGTAGTGAGCACTTAGTTCGTATCCCGGCGGGTCACCCAGAAGGCTATTTGGAAGGCTTTGCCAACTTATACAACGAGATTGCTGATGGGATAGAGGCCTGTGCGACGGGCAAATTGGCCAGTGATGTGCTTAACGACAGCTTGTTGCCAACGGTTAGTGATGGTGTAGATGGCTTGGAGTTTATTCAAGCTATCCTTGATTCATCTGAAGCTGATGGACGCTGGACTAGCCTTGGGGGTGCATGATGAGCAAACCGCAAACTGCGCTACTTGAACTACGCCATATCCACAAATCGTTTGGTGCGGTGCAGGTCTTACATGATATTAACGTTTCGTTAGTTGCCGGAGAGGTGCTTGGCATCCTCGGTGAAAATGGCGCCGGTAAGTCAACATTACTGAAGATTATCAGCGGTATATATCATGCAAGCAGTGGTGAAGTTTGCGTTGATGGCAAAGTCGTCAGCATCAAAGATGCCAGTAGCGCGAAAGCGCTTGGCATCGCGATGATTCCTCAAGAGTTTAACCTCATTCCTAGTCTCAACGTATTTGAAAATATATTTCTGGGTAATGAGCTTAAACGTCATGGATGGCTAGACAAGCGCACTATGCGTGAAAAAACTCAAAGCCTGATGGCGCTGCTTGAAACCCAATTACCTAGTGACGCCATGATCGAAGACTTAAGCGTGGCTCAAAAACAAATGGTCGAGATTGCCAAAGCCTTAGTTAACGATGCTCGTATTCTAATTATGGACGAACCTACAACGGTACTTACCGCGCAAGAGGCCGATGTGCTGTTTGCTTTGGTCGACAAACTAAAAGCCAAGGGCGTTACAGTGTTGTTTATTTCACACAAGCTCAAAGAAGTAAAACGCTTGTGCGACCGCTTGTTAATTATGCGAGACGGCGAAGTTGTAGCATTAGAAAAAGTTAGCGAGCTCGACGAGCATGATATGGCACGGCTAATGGTTGGCCGTGAACTCAGTCAAGTTTTCCCAGCCAAGACAGTGGGTGGTCAAGAGTTAGCTCTAAACGTTAGTGGCTTAACCGTTCCAAATTTATTGAGTGACATTAATTTGCAGGTTCACTGTGGAGAAGTGCTAGGCATTGCTGGTTTGATGGGCAGTGGTAGAACTGAAACCGCCGAAGCAATTATGGGCTTGCGCAAACGTAGTCAGGGTCAAATAGAGGTGTTTGGCGAAGTTGTTAATATTAAGAGTTTGCAAGATGCGGTTGAGCATAAATTGGCCTATTTGTCCGAAGACAGACAAGGCAGTGGCCTGATTATGAACTTTGATCTTAGTGAGAACATTACCCTCATTAGCTTGAATAAGTATAAAAAAGGGCTGATCCAGCACCAAAAAACCCGCGAACGGGCCGAACACTATCGTAAGCTGTTTTCAATCAAGACCGAAACCGTCTCAACACCTTTAGTCAATTTAAGTGGCGGCAATCAACAAAAAGTGTATTTGTCTAAATGGATGGATACCGAACCTAAGATCCTCATTCTAGATGAACCTACCCGCGGTATTGATGTGAATACTAAAAAGGAAATCTATCACTTTATCCGAGAGCTTACCGAGCAAGGCATTGCCGTTATCGTTATTAGCTCCGAGATGGAAGAAGTCATAGGTTTAGCGCATCGGGTTATGGTGATGCGCGAGGGCAAAGTTCAAGGCGAACTTTGTGGTGCGGACATTAATGAACAGCAAATTATGTATCTCGCAGCAGGACTTCGCGAGCAACAAGACTCCAACAATGCACAAGGGAAGCGCGCATGAGCCAAGTCAGTAAATCAACCCAAATTAATAGCAGCTCAGGCTCTAATCAACGCGGTTTTCATCTGCCACAGCTTTCGCTTAGTAAGTATGCGCCGCTAATTGCCCTGATCATACTTATTGTGCTTTCGGCTATGGCCAGCGAGCACTTTTTAATTCCGCGTAATATAACCAATGTTCTGCGCCAAGTTAGCTACACCGGCATTATTGCTTTAGGCATGACCTTTGTGATTATCGCTGGTGGCATAGATCTTAGTGTCGGCTCAATGATTGCCTTAATTGGTGTTCTAGTGGTGATGCTGCTCAACTATCTCGGAGACGGATGGACAGCCGTTACATTGGCAATTGGAGCTTCGGTTGTCCTTGGTGTTATTTTCGGTGCAATTAATGGGCTGATAACGGTAAAAGGACGAGTCGCTGCGTTTATTGCAACGCTTGCCACCATGTCTGTATACCGTTCTCTCACCTTATATATTTCAGACGCCGGAGAAGTGGTATCGCGTAATACGTTTTATCCCGAAGTTGGCGGTGGTTATTGGTTATCGATACCAATTCCAGTGTGGCTATTCTTGGGTTTGGCCATCATTGGGCATTTAATCTTACGCCATAGCGCCTATGGACGACACGTTTGTGCGGTAGGGTCGAATGCTAAAGTTGCTAGTTACTCTGCGATTAATATTAATCGCGTTTATTTTTTAACCTTTGTTATTGCCGGAATTACGGTAGGGATTGCAGCGGTAATGCTGTCCTCTCGATTGAATTCCGTAAGCCCCGGTGATGCTGGACTTTTTTATGAACTTGATGTCATAGCCGCGGTAGTGATCGGTGGAACATCTTTGTCAGGAGGGAAAGGAACCATTTGGGGGACCGTTATTGGTGCCATCATTTTGGGGATTATTAACAACATGTTGAATCTGTTAGGGGTTAGCCCCTACCTACAAGGAACGGTAAAAGGTTTGGTGATTCTGATCGCAGTATTGATGCAGTTTCAAAAAAATAGAACCTAACCGTGAACGTGAAATAAAAGGAGCAATACAATGCAAGTGATTAAAACAATAACAAAATCCTTAGCAATTGCAGGTCTGACCGCGGCTTTTGTCGTCAGTCCTTTAATGGCTGCTGAATACAAAGTAGGGGTATCGGTCCCATCGGCTGACCATGGTTGGACGGCTGGTTTGTTGTGGTGGGCTGAAAAGGCTGTTGCTGATTACAAAGCTAAAGGTGACGAAGTTGAATTTTATGTTGTTGCTGCAAGTTCAGGCTCAAAGCAAGTGGGCGATGTAGAGGACTTAATGATCAAAGGTATAGATGCCTTGGTTATTTTGCCGCATAACCCTGCAACCTTGCAGAAAGTTATTGAAGAAGCCTATGGTGAAGGAATTTACACGGTTGTAGTTGACCGAGAACTTGAAACACCAGCTCAGAACGTATTTATCGCAGGTGATAATGCAGGCCTTGGTCGCGAGAGTGGTGTTTGGATGGCCGAGCAAATGAAAGGCAAAGGTAAAATTGTTGTCCTTGAAGGGATGTCCATTCCAATCAACAAACAGCGTGTAGATGCGTTTAATGAAGTTATTGCTAAATCATCAGGCATAGAAATTCTTGATAGCCAACCTGCAGATTGGTCGACCCAAAAAGCATTGGCAGTGATGGAAAACTTCTTGCAGAAGCATTCCCATATTGATGCGGTTTGGTGTCAAGATGACGATATGTTAAAAGGTGTAATGCAAGCAATTAAAGAATCAGGCCGTACTGAGATTAAAACGGTACTCGGTGGAGCCGGTTCTAAAGACATCATTAAAATGGTGATTGACGGGGACCCGGTTGTTCGTGCCACTGTAACGTATCCACCGAGCATGGTTGCTTCAGGTATTGCTTTAGCCGTTACTGGTATTAAAGGTGAAAACCTAGGTGACATGTACCATACCTCTCCATCGCGCGTAATTTTGGCCGCTGAACTTGTAACTAAAGACAATGCCGAGCATTTCTATGTGCCCGATGCTGCGTTTTAAGCAAGCTTTGTGTAGCCATCTAAGAGTAACCTCCTAGCTAAGACCAACCCAGCGTAAGCTGGGTTTTTTATGTCCGTAATAAAAAAACCAGGTTTCTGGGAACTTATTAGGATTAAGCGAGTCTTATTTATAGTCACTATTTTACTACTATTTTTCTGTTTGTTTGCAAAATGCTGCGTGTCAATGCTTTCTCGCTGCAACTGTGATGCAAGTCGCTATTTAGTCTGCTAAACCCATGCCTTCTTTCTAAAATATTGCTCTAAAACTTCTAAGTAAATCTAAACCAGCTAAAACTTACTAGGTTTAGCTGGTTTTTAGTGCTTTATATTATAAAAAATACGAGTGTTTGAGCTTTCCAATGTTAGCGCTGCTTGTTTATTGAACAGATGCTGTGCTGTGTTTAGTGTTTATGTGAGCTGTTTCACAGCGATTGAGAAACTAGTTTTATAAACAATTTCATAGCTATTAAGTCTCTGATTAGCAATGACATATTCTTATTCGTGAACCGGATGACCTCTATTTCCCCATATCCCAAAGACGATCGTTATCACAAGTTTTAGCTAAATTAGTACTGTTTGATTTCTCATCTTCTAAAAATTTTCCCTAATTTAGGGTTTTTCTTAATTCAGATGCTTTTTGTTGCTCAAATAGCGAGTCCTTAGCATAGTGCTGCCAGCTGAACCACGGATGGAAAAACGACAAGGTGTCGTGGCGATATACCAGTTTCTCGCTCTATATAGAAAGAAACTAACGCTATTCAAATTACAGGTATCAGCATAATGAAAAAACTAAATACTAAAATCGCTGTTGCAGCTCTTGCAGTAGCCACTTCTTTTACCGCGACCGCGGGCATTGCAATCGTAGATAATGAACAAGGCCGTTTCGCCATTGGTGGTGATGTGGAATTTGATTTCGATTATCGTGATAAAAAAGGCAACGACGGACACGATAACGACAACTCTTATGGTCAAGGCGGCCGGGTACTAATCGACTTTGACGGACTTCGCACTTTAGACAACGGTAACTACCTTAATGTAAACGTTGAGCTACTGGCTGAAACTAGCGGTAACGCGGCAATAGATAACGCGTTCTTTGCTTTCGGTAACCAAGACAGCTGGATGGTTAAAGCCGGCCGTTACGAAGCCTTTGATATGTTCCCTAAAGGTATGGACGTATTCTTAGAAACCACGGGTAACACCTCTGACGAGCAATACAACGATGGCGAAGGTTACTTCTATCAAATGAAAGAAGGTCGTGGTCGTGGTGCTGATGCGGGCCAAATCATGTATGGTCATCAGTTAAACAACTTCTACTTTGAAGTTTCAACATTGATTGGCGACCGCTCTAGCTTCTTTGGAACTGGCTCTACACATGTTAGTAACCCCGGTGATACGCGTTATTACCATGGCCAAGAAATATCAGCTGACAAAGACTCGTTCATAGTTCGCCCTGTTGTATCTTACCAAACTGGTGATTTCACTTTATCAGCAGCTATGGAAACTAACTTAGTTAAAGACGCAATTACCACAATTGATGGCGATGCAAGTAAGCGTACTGGCTACGGTTTAACCGCTAACTACAATGCCAACGGTATCGACGCTAACTTAAGTTATGCCTACCTTGATGCGTTAAACGAAAAAGACCAAAGCATCGGTGCTACCGTAACTTGGAACAATTTCGGTCTCGGTTATTTCTGGACTGAAAACAAGATTGAAGAAGGTTCTAGCTTAGCCAATGCTGGTAAAGCAACCGGTCAAATGCTCAATGCAGCTTACGAATTTAAAAACGTAATGGCGGTTGACGACTTCTCAGTATTCTTAGGCGCTTATTACTCTGCTTGGGATGACAAAGACAACGTTCTTATGAACACCTATGAAAAAGATGCGGGTGCTCGTGTACGCTTGAAGTACTTCTTCTAAGCCAACACTATCGTCATACTATAGGCCTGCTTAGCAGGCCTTTTTTTTGATCAAGTTCGCAAATTTAATCAGTGTCAGCGCAATTGCTTGTTGTTTTAGACTCATAAAACTCTAAAAGCCAGTTTTTTGAAAACCAAGGCTGTTTTAGTTGAGCAAGCCACTTTAGATACCTTTAATAGCTAACAGCTGAACCAGGGATGGAAATACGACACGAAGTCGAAGCTTAAGAGTAGCCCAATCCCGGTGCTTACTTAGCTATTTCAAATTACAGGTATCAGCAAAATGAAAACTCTAAATACCAAATTAGCCGCAGCGGCGATTGCTGTAGCAACTTCTTTTACTGCATCAGCAGGTATCGCAATCGTTGACAACGACAGAGGTCGTTTCGCAATTGGCGGCGACGTTGAATTTGATTTTGATTATCGTTCTCAAAAAAATATTGATTTTGAGTCTGGTGTCAAAGAGACAAACTATGGCCAAGGAGGCCGTATTTTGCTTGACTTTGATGGTCTACGGACACTTGATAACGGTACTTTTTTACATATGAATGTCGAGTTATTGGCTGAAACCAACGGCAACGCCGCAATTGATAACGCATTTTTAGCCTTTGGTCAAAATGAGTGGAAAATCCAAGCTGGTCGTTACGAAGCCTATGATATGTTTCCTAAAGGCCAAGACGTTTTCCTTGAGACAACCGGTAATACCTCTGATTCACAGTATGGTGAATATGGCTATTTCTATCAGATGAAAGAAGCTCGCGGTCGTGGTGCGGATGCGGGTCAGTTGATGTATGCCTACCAAGCAGAGGATCTGTATTTTGAGCTTGGTTCGGTGGTTGGTAACCGTGAAGACTTTTTCTCCGAAACAGTTAGAAATATTGCTGAATTTGACGCAAGCAACAAAGATGCATTTTACCTGCGTCCAGTGATTGCTTATCAAGCCGGTGATTTTCGTATCTCAGCTGCAATTGAACATCAATTGATTAGTGATGCTTTCGTAATTGGTGAGAAAGACATCAGTAAGCGGACCGGCTATGGTTTAAGCGGTAATTATGCGGTTGATAGCCTCGAACTTAATGCGAACTTTGCTTACATGGACGCAGTTGATGAGAAAAACCAATCGCTAGGTCTTACTGCGCTATACAATGGCTTCGGTTTAGGCTATTTCTGGGGCGAAACTAAGTTTGACGATAACCATTGGTTGTCAGGATCTGAGGGCAAAACCCAAATCCAGACTGGCTACGTTTCTTATGAAATCGCTGACGTAATGGCAGTTGAAGATTTCTTCGTTTATCTCGGCGCCTATTATTCTCGCTTTGAAGACAAATTTGAAGGAAGTACAGAGCCAAACATCTCGGATGCTGGCGCACGCGTACGTTTGAAGTACTACTTCTAAACAACACTTAATTTACAGGTTTTGGCCTGTAACTAAGCAAAGGCTCGTTATGCGAGTCTTTTTTGTGCTCAAAATTCGCAAAATACCAATTTGTGGCTAATGCTATCTAGAGCTTAATTGTAAGCCAATACTTAATAAGGACGTTTATGAACAAGTATTTAGCAGAATTAGTCGGCACTTTTTGGTTAGTTTTAGGTGGCTGTGGCAGCGCAGTCTTAGCGGCAGGTTTTCCAGAACTGGGGATTGCTTTTGTTGGTGTGTCTTTGGCCTTTGGTTTAACCGTACTCACCATGGCTTTTGCCATTGGACATATATCGGGTTGCCACTTAAACCCAGCTGTCTCGATAGGGTTGTGGGCTGGTGGACGCTTTGATAAGGCGGAGCTGGTTCCTTATATTATTGCGCAGGTCATCGGTGGCGTAGTCGCTGGTGGGGTCCTGTACCTAATTGCTAGCGGTGCTGATGGGTTCTCGCTCAGCGGAGGCTTTGCCAGTAATGGCTATGGTGAGCACTCCCCGGGTGGTTATAGTCTAACGGCGGCCTTAGTATGCGAAATCGTACTCACGGCTATGTTTTTGTTTGTCATTATGGGTGCAACTGATGATCGCGCCCCAGCAGGGCTGGCTCCGATAGCGATTGGACTGTGTTTGACCCTAATTCACTTGATTAGCATTCCGGTTACCAATACCTCAGTGAACCCAGCGCGAAGTACTGGTGTTGCTATCTATGTGGGCGACTGGGCTGTGGGGCAGCTGTGGTTATTCTGGCTCGCACCTATTGTTGGTGCTGTTATTGGCGCAAAACTCTACAAAATGATAGCGAAAGCCAACTAATAGAATTAGATTATCATCTATTAAAAATAAATAAGGATTTGTAAACAAAAGCTTACAAATCCTTATTTATTGTATGGAAATTTATATTCGTAAAGCCTTATATATCTTATGCTTAGTCTGACCTTTAATCATCAATTAGAGGCACGCAGCTCAAATTAATAACTGCGACACTATTCTAAGCACAGGATGAAGCTATGAAAAATTCTAAATTGCTACCTAGCGCGCTCGCGCTAGCGTTAATGAGTTCATTTGCAAGCCATGCAGGCATTGCGATTGTTGATAATGAGCAAGGCCGTTTTGCCATAGGCGGCGATGTTGAATTTGATTTTGATTACCGTGATAAAAAAGGTAACCCAAATCAAACTCCAGAAGCAGGTCCGAATGACAACAGTTATGGTCAAGGGGGACGGGTACTAATTGACTTTGACGGCCTACGTACACTGGACAACGGTAATTATCTTCGCGTAAATGTCGAACTACTAGCTGAAACAACGGGCAATGCAGGTATCGATAACGCTTTTTTTGCTTTTGGCGGTCAAGATAGCTGGATGGTAAAAGCTGGTCGTTATGAAGCCTTCGACATGTTTCCTAAAGGTATGGATGTATTTTTGGAAACTACGGGTAACACTTCGGATGAGCAATACAACGACGGTGAAGGTTATTTCTATCAAATGAAAGAAGGCCGCGGACGAGGCGATGCTGCGGGTCAAATCATGTATGGGCATCAACTCAATAATTTCTACATTGAAGTCTCAACACTTATCGGTGACCGTGCGAGTTTTTTTGGTACAGAATCAACTCATGGTACCCCAACCGCGACTGCAAGCCAGCGCTATTACCATGGGCAAGAGATTTCGGCTGACAAAGACTCATTCATTGTTCGTCCAGTCATCTCGTATAAAGTCGGTGATTTCACCTTGTCGGCAGCTATGGAAGCCAATTTGGTTAGTGACGCACTGGTGACCGTTGCTGGAGATGTAAGTAATCGCACCGGTTATGGCCTTACAGCGAACTACGATGCAAATGGTGTCAATGCCAATTTAAGCTACGCTTACCTAGATGCATTGAACGAAAAAGATCAAAGTATCGGTGCAACAGTCACGTGGAATAACATTGGTCTCGGCTATTTCTGGACAGAAAACAAAATTGAAGCGAGTAGTTCTACGACATTAAATGCGGGAACTGCTGCGGGTCAAACTCTGAATGCAGCCTATGAATTTGCAGATGTCATGACGGTGGAAGATTTCTCAGTGTTTTTAGGTGCTTACCATTCAAATTGGGATGACAAAGACAAAGTTCTAAACAATACCTTTGAGAAAGATTCGGGAGCACGTGTTCGCCTAAAATATTTCTTCTAATCGTTTAGCAAAACAGCCCAGTTTACTGGGTTGTTTTTGCTTTGACCTTGATACGTATCCACTTAGGAGTATGCATTTAAGGGCTAAGGACTAGTATGAAATACTGACAAGCCTTGGGCCCCTGATATCAATAAGAAATTATCGGATACGCTAACTATTTCTCGGGTCACACCCATTGAAAAACTATGCATTAGTTTAATATGTTCTTGGTCGGATGGGCTCAAAGCCCGTTGATTTACACCGCGCGATTTAATGACAATATCTTCAGTTTGAGTGAGTAAATGTTGTCCACTTAACTCCCAGTTCGACCGAGAAACTAGATCTAGTAATACTCTCTCGCTAGTAAATGGTGGACTGGTTTGAAAATGACTAGTAATGGTGAGTTTTTGATTTGGATGCAAAATGAGTTCGCCATGTAACTGAGTCCCATTTTCGATGTTTTGCGCAAAACTGTTGATCTCATCCCCATAATCAAAAGCAACCGAGTTGTAGGACCAACGTTTATCTAGAATCTCGCTCTTTATGCCACCGACACCACGTTGATAATAGCTATATGCCATGAGTACAAAACTTAGAATAAATACTGCGACACAAATGAGTGCTTTTGAAGTGAGTTTAGTTCCGATTAACATCCGATATCCCACGCTTCGAGGTTTTTGAAATATATGTTTGTGCTTCGATTTGGCCGACCAGCACTGGAGTCTCTGGGGTCTATTAGGCTTAGGCTAATATTGTTACCACGACGAAATATAACCACATTTTTTGAATCTTGCAGTTTGAGCTGTTGTCTGTAGCTATCGGTACAATCCGCGATTTCGGAAATGTTGTCTAAAAAGTCGTCGGGCTTAACCCCTGATGCATAATAGTTAATTCCTTCAAATTCAACTTTTTGAAATTCAGGTAATCTAAAGTCAGGTTTAGGGACGAAAACAAAGCTTATAGCTGCAATTATCATACAGGTAGACATGGCCCACATTCCCCACTGCCAAAGGGGGAGATTTAACCTTTTCGAATTAACTGCGCCGAGTTGTTCAAAACTGATCGGAGTCGCATCACCAATATAGATATAGCCCTTCTTGGGAACGGTTCGAATAAATTGAGGGGTTTTACTGTCATCATTAAGTAACTTTCGCAGATTGGAAATAGCTTGAGTAATACTACTGTCATCAACTTCCAGTCCCTGTTTACGCCAAACTTCTTCCTGAAGTCGTTCTCGGGTGACAATTTGGTCACGTCGATCAATCAGTATCATCAACGCTTTAGCTTCATTGTTGCCAAGCGTTTGCACTACTTCCCCGTTTTCGTCATATAACTGCTGCTTTAAGGGCTCAAAGCTCAGCAAATTGGAGAGGCGATAACATGGGGATTGCATGGAGTGGCCTTTGGTCGCAAAAAATCGATGATAGGGACTAATGCATCGAAGATCAATTGTCTAGATCAGGGTTCTTGAGAGTCTTGTTGTTTTTTTAGCTCTCGGCTTTGAAGTTTAGAAAGCTGGTAACTTGGAAAACGGATATCCAATGCAAGGGCAAAACCACGCAGTGCAAAGGCTAAGCTGCTAGCAATGAGTGTGGCTGTTAAGGGCTCAACTTCGAGATATATGAGAGCTAAATAGGATGTCGATCCGGCTAAACAGGCGGTTACATATATTTCTGGATCAAAAATCACTAGGCGCTGCTGCATAATAATATCGCGCAAGACGGAGCCTATGGTACTGGTCATTACTCCCATCACCACTGCAACCAGTGGTGGAGCTCCAAATAGCATCGCTTTTTGGGTGCCAAGTACAGCAAATAATGCGATACCAGCCGCATCTAGCCATAATAGAAACTTGTCGAGATGCACCACCCAGTGGGCAGCATAGTAAGTAATTACAGACGCAAAAATACAAATGCTTAAGTAAGCCGGATCCTCAATCCAAAAAACTTGGTCGATGTTCAGCAATACATCGCGCAGAGTTCCACCACCAATTCCTGTGACCACACCTGCAAGGATGAACGCAAATATGTCTAATTCTTTTTTTGCCGCACACACAGCGCCTGTGAGTGCAAAGACAAACACAGCGAATAGGCCAAAATTGTAGATGATAGCGTCAAAAGTCGCGGCTGACATCTAACCCTCTATTAGCTTGTTATAACGATAACGTAATACTTTAAGTGCTCGTTCAGGATTAATGTCATCAAAAACACTAGGGTTAGCCACTTGTTCTAGAAATTCGAGCTGAGGGCAATATTCACTGACTTGAGATTTAAGGTAATCACGACTGAGCTCCGGCGCATTTAGGCATAGTAAAACGTCGGCTTGGTCACTTAACAAGTCTGGTAAGCGTTTTAATAAGCGAGAATAGTCTTTTGTGGCAACGAAACTGCCGCGTTGATTACTCGGTGGATCGGCAATTAATAGTTCATAAGGCCCAAGTTTTTTTAGTTTTCCCCAAGACTTAAAAATATCGTGACTTAAGTATCGTACGCCATGGTCCAGTTGGTTGTATTGGTGATTTCTCTTCGCAATATTCAGAGCACCTTTACTCATGTCGATATTCACAACCTGGCGCGCCTGACCCTTAAGTGCTGCCATTGAGAAACCGCCGGTATAGGCAAACATGTTCAGTACGTTTTTGTCGGCACTGTGCTCTTGTACCCACGCTCTACCTTGACGCATGTCCAAGAACAGGCCGTGGTTTTGCCCTTTTAGCAAGTGCACTTGAAAGGCTATTCCGAGTTCGCTAACCCAATGTGGTTCTGGCACCGCGCCACAAATGAGCGTGCTTTGGGCGGCTTGACCACTTTGACGATGTTGGAATACTAAATTAAGAATTCGAGATGAATCCAGTTGCAGCAAGCGCTGTTCTAAGGCGTCACGAATAGCTTCTAATTCTTGAAATGCCAGCGCTTCAAAGCTAGTGAGTAAAAAAACGTCCGGATACCAGTCAAGATTTAAGTTATCGCAGTTCTCAAAACGCCCACCGCGTCCGTGAAATAATCGCTGCACGTCATGGCCAATTTCAATAGAGGCAATGGTATCTAACAATGCTTGCATGGCTTCTGTTATTCCGTAGTTGGGTAGCTGGTTTAAACTTGAAGTAGCTTATAGCAATCGCTCTCATTACAAAATCAAGTCCGCGAAAAAAAGCAGAGTTTCTTCATTTATCGATGTATTGATCATGACTAATTTGAGAAGGCTTGCGCTTTAGGTAATGACTTCCATCGCGTTGCGGTTGCTAATGGAATAGATATAGCGCGAAAACGAAAAAACCCACGCTAGGCGTGGGTTTTTCGTTTTGAGTTCGGTAACTCAACATAAATATGGTGCCCGGACCCGGAATCGAACCAGGGACACGAGGATTTTCAATCCTCTGCTCTACCGACTGAGCTATCCGGGCAACGGCGGCTATTAAACGGTAATGACGGTTTTATGTCAAGCAGCTTAAGCTAATAATTCTGTATTTTAAGACCGTTTGCCGAACTTATACTCAAGTCGACCAATCTATCAGCAACTTCTACCAATGCCACTGCAGATAAACACTCTGATAGTTGCTTCCGCCCTTAATACGACCGAATAAGGAAGAGCTTTCGAAAATAGCGCTACGGTGGTGGATACCATAACCAAGCCAAAGCTCCTTGAGTTCATTTTTTCTGAAAACATCGCCAATACTAATGTCGAGGCTAAAGTCTAAATAATTGAGTAACTTGCTTGCGTTAGCGTAGCCTTTTTTGTCGACTATTTCGCGTTGTTCCAAGTCACTGATTTGAGACGTATAGGATAGACCTTCTGCAACCCCTAAACGAATTCTCCAAGGTAATGGCAGCGTATAGTAACCTTTGAAAGCAAAAACATATTCTAAGAAGCGATCTTGGCCTGCACTTGAATGGTGGTAAGCAATACCAGGCGTTGCATAGACTTCAATTGGTAGTGTAAGTAGGGTATCACTCAACTTGTGACCATAAAAAAGAGAAGTTAGTTGGTTGTTGTTGAAGTCTTTTTCAGTGTTACCGTGAATGATGTCATCAAGATTAGAAGGCGTACCCCATGCATGCGCTACACGGACATAACCTGGGTTTTCTGGAATCGGTTTTCCGATGCTTTCGCCACTAAAGCTAATCCCGATACTGCTTTGTAGCTCATAGTCACTGTCGATAGTCTCCAGACTTCGGGTATTATGTCCGAGGCGATTTACTGCTAGATCGCCAATAACACTAAACTCTTGCCAAATAGGGTAGCGAAAGGAAGCACCTAATCGCCAGTCAATGTCAGCTTTAGCATTGGTATCGTAATCGGTGGCAAAATTAAGTCCATAAAAGTAATCGTTAAACTCCGCACTTTTGATGGTTGCTTGTACGTAGGGAATAGCAATCAAGTTTCCAAATTGCGTTTTCTGACGATACTCAATTTTAGAGTAAGGTAAATTTTGGCTGTTACTCATAAGGCTTGCGAGTAAGGCTTTGTCTTGTGAGAACTTGTATTGCCAACGCACACCAACATCAATGCCATTGTCTGACTTTAAATTCTGTACTTCAGCGGGCATATCAAAAAAGCGGAACTCTGAGTGAAGCGACACAGTATTCGAACCTTCATCCCAAAACTTTATCCCGCCAGCTGCGCCTTCTAAATACAGATAGTCACCTTCGTAATAAAATAATGGTACAAGATCTTTTACTTTATCAGAGCGAGGTATTACTTCTCCATTTGAGGTTTCAATTTCCGCAAATGGGATATCCGCGTTACGCAAACTGATACCGAGAAGCCAGTCATCATCACCATTGATATTGATAAATCGGTTGTTGTCGTTCGCGAGGGCTTGTGTGATAAAAATGAGGTTGAAAATTAGTAGAAAACGCACAATAAGTCCTTTTAATTTAGTCCTGCGAATATTAGCGAGATAAGCCTGAAATGCAAGATAAGTCATGCCAACAATGCTTAAATTAGCGAAGCTCTCATCCAACTAGGCTGTTATAATTAAAAACTAAGGCTTAATGAAAGCGAATTTTGAATGAAAGGTAGTTGCAATGCTTAGTGCAGGACAAACCGTTGAACTGATTGTAAATGAAGTATTGGACCATGGCTTGGTCTTAGGGCAAGAGAGCCTTGCTCAGCAAGCGTGGTCTGAAGAATCGGGGAACGAACAAGTATTTATGCCAGCAGCGGCCTACAGAGATGTCCCAGCCGTTGGGGATACGCTGCGAGTCTTCCTTAATCGCAACAGCGACGGTAGCTTAGAAGCTGGTTTACAGTTTCCTAAAGCCCAAGTAGGTGAAGTCGCGTTATTGCGAGTTAATCAAGTTAACCAAGTTGGAATTTTCTTGGATTGGGGCCTAGATAAGGATTTATTCTTACCCTTTAGTAACCAACGCCAACCAATGGAAGAGGGCAAGCGATACCTTGTTTACATCTATGTTGATCATAGCGGCCGTGTCGTATCGACTGCAAAAATCGATCGCTTTATTCAAGATGAAAGTACCGGCCTAAAAGTCGGAGAAAAAGTGAATGCTATTGTCGCTTCGCGCACAGACCTTGGGTATAAGTGTGTCATTGAACAAAAGTTCTGGGGCTTACTGTATAAAGACCAAGTGTTTCAGCGTTTGCGTCAAGGTTTAGAGCTAGAGGTTTTCATTAGCGGTATTCGCGAAGACGGTAAGGTTGACTTGAGCTTACAAGCGCCCATTGCGCAGCGTTTACCTGATCTTGCCGAGCGAATTCTTGAGCGCTTAAGTGCCGAAGGTGGCTATATGGCCATGAACGACAAATCTGCTCCGGAGCTTATTCAAGCGGTGTTTGGAGTCAGCAAAGGCAACTTCAAAAAGGCCATTGGGACCTTGTATAAAGCCGGAAAAATAAAAATATCGGCGACTGGTATCGTATTGGTCGAAGAAGTGAGTTAGTCTTTTTTCAAGCGTTCAACAGGCGCTATGCCTGTTGATTGTTCACATCTTTTAACTGCAACCAATTACTCGCAATTTGATCCGCAGGCAGTGGCATTGAATAGAAGTAACCTTGTATTTCATCCACACCACATTCGATAACCGCGCTAAGCTCGGCTTGGGTTTCAACCCCTTCAGCTACAACATTAAGATTAAAGTGTTCGGCTAAATCGACAATTGCACGAACTAGTCGCTGATTACTCACATTTATGTGCAGATTCGTGATGAACAAGCGGTCAATTTTAAGTGAATCACTAGGGAAGTTGGCTAGGTAAGCGAGGCTTGAATAACCAGTGCCGAAATCATCGATACTAATTCCAATGCCCGCTTTTTGTAAGGCGTGTAAGTGGGTACTCACCAGTTGCACGTCTTCCATCAGTAACGACTCTGTAATCTCTAGCTCTATCAGTTTGCAAGGGACTTTAAATTTGCTAATGCGCTGTAGTAGCTGTTGACTAAAGTTTTTTTGGTGCAGCTGAATGGCTGAAATATTGATGGAGACGGGGACCACTTGTAGGCCTTGCTCGATCCAGCTTTGTAATTGAGTTAAAGCTGCGTCAACAACCCAGTTACCTAAACCGAGCATCAAACCTGCTTGCTCAGCAATTGGTATGAAAATACCTGGTGGTATCGACTTTTGCTCATGATTACGCCAGCGAATAAGCGCTTCCATACTTAAGATTTGACCCGTTTGAGAAACACGAGGTTGATAATAGAGTTCGAACTGGTCCTGATTCAGGGCCATTCGTAGATTTTTTTCCATTTCAACGCGTTCAAGGGCAGTATTAGCCAGTTTCGATTCAAACAATACAGTTTGATTTCTGCCTTTTTGCTTGGCCATAAACATCGCTAAATCTGCGTGACGCAGCAACATGCCATATTCGTTGCCATCTCTTGGGTATTGCGATATTCCGATACTTGCAGAAATCTCGAAATTTAAATCGTCGAGTTTTATCTCACCGTTGACCGCATTGGCAATAAACTTCCCAAGTTGTTCAGCACCGTACTCACTATCGCACACCATAAGTACAAACTCGTCGCCGCCAAGGCGGCTTAGGATCATGTTATCATTTTGTATTGCTTTCAATTTATCCGCGACTGATTTTAAAATGCGGTCTCCAGTTTGATGACCGATACCATCATTTATTAGCTTAAAGTTGTCTAAGTCGATGAGGGCAATATGAAAATGACTATCGGGATTGTCTTGAATGTATTGCTCAATTCGTTTTTCTAGCTCGATGCGATTTGGAAGGCCAGTTAATCGGTCAAAAAGTGCTAATTGTCGGATCCTATCTTCTGAGTTTTTCCGCTGCGTAATATCTCTGCTAATACCAGCAGTACCAGTGATTAAGTTGAAGCTGTTATAGATTGGTACTTTTACGGTTTCTGACCATGAGCTCAGTGCCGTGCTAGAATTCTCGTGCTCTTTCACTAATGCTTCTTGAGAACGGACAACTTGTTGATCTTCATCGAAAAATTCATCGGCGATAGATTGTTCTAGAAGGTCATAATCTCGTTTCCCAACAATTTGTTGGCTACTGAGCCCAAAATAGTTCGCAAAATGGGCATTAGTCCAAACGTAGTAACCATCAAGATCTTTAATCCAGGCAGAATCGGGTGTGCTATCCATTAATGCTTGCAGCTGTTGCGCACTTTTTTCACTTTGTTCTAGAGCTTTAACACTTGATTGATATTTGACCCAGAGAAAGATAACCGCAATACAGAGAATAACTAAGGTGACATACAACGAAAACATGAAAACAACCAAGTATAAATAATAGCGCTTATTCTATCTTAAAGGTCTATAACTTTGATAGCCCAAGCACTTGTTTGATGCGTAAATAAATAAGTACGGCCAGTTTAAAATCGCATACAAATCAATCATGTATGAACTCTTTGTTCATGAGTTACTTATTTAGGGTTCGCTTATTAGCGGCGCAGGCAATGGACCAGTAAAAATATTCAACAGTGCTTAAAATCGATGAGGAGCTAAGGCTTATACAAAACTGAAGTATCAATACGCACTTCAGAACGAAGCCGTATTGATAACTCAAGGGGACTAGACTTAAAGAGCGATGATATCTCGTTCTTCGATGCGCCGGTCTTTTTTTAAGAAATGCTCGCAGTCTTTTATGGCTGAAATAACTTCACGAGTTAGGTCCTGTCGTTCGCCGTCACTTAACGCGCTTAGGGCATCAACATGATGACGTACATAACGAACTGGAAGGCGGTTCAGGGCTAAACAACATAAATCACTTACAAAATCAGGTGGGTATCGGTCATTCAAGCCGGCAATAAGTATTTGGTCTTCTAACAGTTGCTCGGTTAAATTATGTACGTCTTCTGAAATCGCCATAGTTCGCTCTTTTTAGTCTAAGTCATTTAATATATAGCATGTGCTTGATTGTGATAAAGCAGCTATGCATCGATTTGTGATCACGCTTGTTTATATAACTCGGTGTATTGTGGTAATGAATCCTGCCACAAGAAGCGAGTTTGGATAGCTCGGTCACACATGTCTTGGATAGCGTCCGGATGCTCTAAATATAAAAGCAGTGCGCGACGAAGGCTATTGAGTAGGGTCTGTCCACTAGGTTGTTCGAATACGAAACCAGTGGCTTGTTCTGGGTTCTGGTCATAGTCGATTACTGTGTCTTTCAGACCTCCAACTGCGCGTACAATAGGTAAAGTTGCGTAGGCGAGACTATACATCTGGTTGAGTCCGCACGGCTCAAACACCGAAGGCATTAAAAAGAAATCACTTCCGGCTTCTATGAGATGAGCAAGCTCATTGCTATAAGCTTCTATAAAGGCTAGTTTTTGCGGATATTGCTGAGAAAGTTGATGTAGTTGCGATGCTAGTTTCGGGTCGCCCGTTCCAACAATGATCACTTGTACATCATGAATCAAAAAGTCTTCCAAAGCTTCAATAAGCATATGGAATCCTTTTTGTTCAGTGAGTCGAGCTACGACACCAAAAATAGCGACGTCGTTTTGCTCAAGTCCCACTTTAATCTGCAAGCTTTGACGACAAACCGTTTTGCCGCTCATATCCGATTGTGAATAATTAGAGGGTAGATAAGGGTCTGTTTGCGGATCCCAATCTGAGTAGTCGCAGCCATTAAGTATGCCACTTAGGTCATCAGCCCTTTCGTTTAGGATGTCACTTAATCCGTGCGAACCAAGATGAGTAAGTAACTCAGCAGCATAACTAGGGCTAACGGCATTAATTTTATTGGCAAAGCGGATCCCAGTTTTTAACATATTGACGGCATGGTGATCTTCGTAGAGCTCATCAATATTCAATTGTGACTCCAACTTCGCAAATTGCTGACCAGGAAATATGCCTTGATAAGCCGCATTGTGAATAGTGATAACGCTGCGGGTATCTTTGAAGAATTCTGAACCGCGATACTGCTTCTCAAGTAAAAATGGGACTAATCCAGTATGCCAATCATTGCAATGGATAATATCGGGTTTGAAGTCTAGGGTTTCGCAAAGAGGAAAAACGGCTTGGGAGAAGAAACTAAAACGTTCGCCATTATCTGCAAATCCATGGCCATTCTCAGTATAAAGTTCATCACGGAGAAAATAGTCATCATGCTCTACTAGGTAAACTGGAACATCAGCGATCTTAAGTTCACTAATTCCGAATCCAATAGTATGGCTCTGATAACTAGCGATGGACTTGGCTTGTTCGCGGCGGTTTATGCTTTTATAGAACGGCATGACAATACGAACATCAAAGCCCTGTTCTTTTAATGCTAATGGCAGGGCCTTAGCTACATCTGCAAGTCCACCTGTTTTAGCCAAGCTTTCAACTTCTGAGGCAACAAACAATATTTTAAAATTTGAGTTATTCAATTAGAACTCCTAAGCCAATGCTTGATCAGGTTAAAGCACTGGACTAAAGACTGGGCAAAGAGAAATCAATTTAGATAAACAGGCATGAAAATGTAACATAAGTATTGATAAATGCTTATCTAAGCCGACTTGAATAAATATCAATATTAACAGGAGCATATTGTAATGCAATAAGGTGCGTTACTAGGCCTTGCGTCTTGCAAGTCAATCAAACGCTGGAGCTGCACTCCAGCATTTGATTGCTTTAAGCTTAGAATCCTATTTTGGCACCTTTGGGAATGACCACAATCCCTTCGGGAGAGACGGTATACAGCTTACGGTCTTGTTCGAGATTTTCGCCAATGATAGTCCCTGGAGCAATTTCAGCTCCTTTATCGATAATAGTCCGTCGAATGCGGCAACCTTCGCCAATACGGCAGTTACTAATCAACACCGACTCAGAAACAATAGAGCCGCTACGAACATGGCTTCTAAAGCCAAGGACACTGCGTTCAACCACCGAGCCTAAAACGAAACTACCAGCGGATACCAGAGATTGACTTACTTTAACGACGTTCTCTCCTACATCCTTAAAGGTCGCAGGGGGGAGCGGAGGGTAATAAGTATGTAAAGGAAACTTAGGATTATAGAGTGAGAACTCAGGATCTTCACTTAGTAAGTCCATATGAGCTGCCCAATAAGAGTCAATAGTACCTACATCGCGCCAATAGCCGTGGTGAACCTCGCCTTCGATTTGGTTGGTGGTAAAGTCATAGACGAAAACATTCCCCTTGGCGTACAACTCAGGGATGATGTCTTTACCAAAATCGTTGCTCGATTCAGGGTTCTCAGCATCTTTGCTCAACGATGTCAGCAAAGTTTGAGTTTCAAAGACATAATTACCCATGGATGCCAGTACATGATCCGGGTCGCCAGGGATGGTCTTCGGATTTTGTTTTGGTTTTTCTTCAAAGCCTATCATTCGGCCTTGTTCGTCAACTTCTATAATCCCAAATTGGTCAGCTTGTGAGATCGGTACCTTGATCGCCGCAACAGTTAAATCAGCTTTGAGTTGCTTATGGTAATCCACCATCTGGCGCACATCCATTTTATAGATGTGGTCGCTACCAAAAATACAAACGTGGTCGGGTTCGTTGATTTCTATAAATCGAGCGTTTTGATAAATTGCGTCAGCAGTTCCGTTGTACCAACGTTTACCAACTCTCATTTGCGCAGGTACAGCATCAATAAAGCGATCGGTAATACCTGACAAATGCCAAGCTTGTCTCAGGTGAATATTCAATGATTGAGATTTAAATTGAGTCAGAACATAAATCTTTAGAAAGTCGGAGTTTACAAAGTTATTAAGAGCAAAATCGATGAGTCGATAACTGCCACCAAAAGGCACCGCAGGTTTGGTTCTTGATTCTGTAAGGGGGTATAAACGCGTGCCTTCACCACCCGCTAAGATCATCGATAAGATACCAGCCATTTACTTTCCTCATTAATTGTATGCTTGAAATCGTTTTCAGGGTTTAAAATTCCATATTTAGCTTAAGAAGTAAACCGATACCCAAGTCTAGCTATATATCTTTATGTTTGCTGTAAAATTAATGTTGCAAAGGTTGCGGTCTAATGTGTTGGGCATTAACGCAGCGCACACAATTAAAGCTTTTACTTTATTTAAATTTTAGCTAGCGGCAAGAATTTTGAATCGCCCGTTACTTGCTACTTCTCGAACCGTAGAAAAGTGGCTTTGCAATATGCTTTCATAGGCCAAGAATTTATTGGCAACTAACCACAGTTCACCTTCTGGACGAAGGTGTTGCTTGGCTTGCTTTAAAAAGGTCTCACTGGTCTGGTATTGAGTTTTGGTGCCTTCGTGAAATGGAGGATTGCTGACGATGACATCATAACTGTCCTTCACTTCATTCAATCCATCTGACGCAAAAAAATGGGCATTGATTTGATTATACTGCTGATTGAGGCGGCAACTTTCAATAGCATAAGCACTGACATCCAGACCACTAACCTTTAGTGTTGATTGGGTGGCTAAACTAAGGGCAATCACGCCACAGCCACAGCCAAAATCGAGAACCGAGCCAGATAGTTTCGGCAAGTGTTCAAGTAAGAGTTTCGTTCCTTCGTCAAGTTTGCCATGACCAAAAACGCCAGGCAAAGAAACCAATTCAAGCTGACTTTGCAAATCTGGGATCTGCTTTATCCAAGATTCTAGTTCAAAGGCTTTGATTGTCCCTTCAAGTTCACTGAAATATAGCGAACAACGTCGTGCGCTATCTATTTTCTGGCAACTTAGTTGATGCTCTTTGAGTAAATTGGGCGCCGCATTAACCCCACCCTTATTCTCACCGACGATAAAAATAGTAGTGCCCGGCTGAAGTTGCGCTAACACTTGCGCCAACAAAAACTGTGCTTCAGCTTTGGCTTTGGGCATATACAAAATTAAAGTGTCTATGGTTTCGTTAATAACTGGGCTTGCGGTAAATACGACCTTGAGTTGGTCTCTTTCTTGCGTTTGTAAGTGCTGGTAATGGCCAAAATGATTACAATAAACCGTGACACTCGCGCTATGCTCAAGCAGGTCTAAGGCAAAGTCATCATGGATTTGTCCAACTAAGGCTAGATTCTGGTCTTTAAACAAATCTAAATGGCGAACTAAAAGTTCCGAAGGGGCTGAGAGTGTGCGTAGCATGTTCAGAAATAGCTTAAAAAGTTTGCAACGATCATAGCAGTTTTGACGGCTTTTGGCTGTCTTAGGCACCATTTATTCAATTTTACTAAGATTTTAGAACTCAAGCGGTGCCTGATGCCATCAATCGCTTGACTTTTAATTGGTGCTAGCGAAACTAATACCATCTTCCGAAGTGCATAGGCACTGGACTAAAAAATTATAATTTAGGCCCGGCGCTGCAGCTGGGCTTTGCGTTTTAAGGAGTTGTTATGTTTAAGGGATCAATTGTTGCTTTGATCACACCATTCAAAGATGGTGAAGTTGATTACGAAGCAATACGTGCATTAGTTGATTGGCATGTGGACCAAGGCACTCACGGAATTGTACCTGTTGGTACCACTGGAGAAAGCCCAACCCTGAGTCATGATGAACATATTAAGGTAGTCAAAACAGTAGTTGAGCAAGTTGCGGGAAGAGTTCCTGTCATCGCTGGTGCTGGGTCTAATAATCCCTTGGAAGCTATCGAATACACTCAGCATGCTGAAGATGCCGGTGCGGATGCCACTTTACATGTTGCCGGTTACTACAATCGTCCAAGTCAAGAGGGCTTGTTTCAGCACTATAAAATGCTGCATGACGCGACTAGCAAACCGATTGTCTTGTATAATATTCCCCCGCGCGCCGTGGTAAACATAGAGATAGATACCATTAAGCGTTTGGCAACTTTGCCGCGCATAGTAGGAGTAAAAGATGCCACAGGAGACCTAACTCGTCCTTTGTTCGAGCGTCTTGTTATTGAAGATGAGTTTTGCTGGTTAAGCGGTGAAGACGCCACAGCAGTTTCATATAACGTAAGTGGCGGAACCGGTTGCATATCTGTAACTGCCAATGTCGCACCGAAGTTATGTGCGCAAATGCAAGAGGCGTCATTAGCCGGAGATTACGAACTAGCTGGAAAACTGCAAGATAAGCTTTTGCCGTTACACCGAGCAATGTTCTTAGAGCCTAGTCCATCATGCGCAAAATATGCTGTTTCACTTCTTAATCGCGCTCAGGCTGATAGCCGACTACCAGTTACCCCTTTGAGTGAAGAAAGCAAACTCGAAATAGAAACTGCGATGCGTAAGCTGGAGTTGATTTAAGCTCTAGCGAGTAATACCTGACCGCGATTACCGCGTTCGTCCATTGCTTCGGCATATTGGCGAATGTGGCGCGGTACATCGTCAATACTGCGGTTCATCGCTTCTCTAATCGCTTTTCTATTGGCTGTTTGGGCGTTGTGGCCTTCGCGTAGCTGAGTAGCACTTTGGTCTGGTGGTACATCGCGGCCGGTACCAAATACCTTTGACCCAGGTGAGCGCATCTGCTGATTAGCAGTGTATTCGGTGATCGTAGGGCGCGGTGAATTACCTTGAATACGTTGCCGCATTGCATAGATAGATTCGAAACTCGCTGCACCTAAATCATAATTAACCTTCATAGCTTGTTAACGGCAGCTAATGAGCTGGCTTGAATATAATCGGCTATGTTTTTACTTGCGGGTTCAGTAATAAAATCACTCGCGGAACTATTTTGTTGGATCTCCCCTTGTTCAATGAACAAAATTCGATCCGCGACATGCATTGCATCGCTCAAACTATGACTAACCATAATCACGCAAAGTTGCAAGCGTTTCGCGTATTCTCGAACCAAGCTCAAGGACTCAGCTCGGGTCACTGGATCGAGTGCGCTAAAAGGTTCATCGAGCAATAATACCGGGTGTTTTCGCAATAGACATCGAGCTAATGCTGCTCGTTGTTGTTGCCCGCCACTAACCTGATTTACCAGGCTGTCAAGCTGTGCAGTTATCCCAAGCTCTTGTGCTATCTGAAGCAGTAACTGTGTTTGATGAGCATTTAGTTTACCACTTGGATGTAAGCCGAATGCGATATTCTGGCGTAAGCTCAAATGATTAAATAAATTGTGTTGTTGGAACAATGTGGTCACCGGGCGTTGCGCGGGATTGTTCTGGCTAAAATCAAGATTATTCCAAGAAACCCGCCCAGCCTCTGCCTTACAAAACCCGGCAATGAGTTCAATTAAGGTGCTTTTTCCTGCGCCGCTAGCCCCTAGCACCGCCATAATTTCACCTGCTTCGAGCTCTAAAGAATACTCAAATTGGTGTTCTTTAAAACGACATGAAAGCTGTTCAAGTTTTAGGGTCATGGCTTTTTCCAACGATAAGAGCTTCACAAATCCAGAATAGTAATCCGCACAATAATAGTAAAACTAATCCGGTTAAGCTCGCTAAGGCAAATTGATAGCTAGAGAGTTGTTGGTATAAAAGCAGTGGCAAGGTGACGATCTGCGTTGATCCTATTAACGCAATAACACCCATATCACCAATACTCAAAACTAACACTAAAGCACACGCAAGCGAAAATGCATGACGCATTCGTGGCCAAATCACCCAACGCAAAACTGCAATACTAGTAATATCCAAACTTTGCAGCAACTTAGAATAGTCTAAGTGAATTTGATGTAAGGTTTGTTTAAGGCTACGTATAAAAAATGGTAAAGCAATTAACGCATTCACCAATGAAACAATTAGCAGAGTATAGGATTCAATGTCAGCGATGGGCAGTAGCAGGCAATAGATACCGGTTGTGATTACCATCGAAGGGCAAAGCAGTAATATGGATGCTAGCAGCTCTTGAAAACGGCCTAAGCCTCGCTGTTGTTGAAGTAAGTTATAGTGACGCCATAACAGTGATAAGCCCATACATAGTACCCACACTAGACTTAACATCGCGATTGAGACTGACCAAAGAGCACTTTGAGCAAGCTTGTCCCAAGGTAGATTTGACCAATTAAGTTCATGGATAGAACTGAATGCGCCACTTGCGATTAATAACAGGAACACGTTGCCTGAACTAAGAATTAAACGGTGCCTCAGCTTTTGCCAAGGACTTAGGTTTAAGCTAAATCGGCTTATACTTGGCTGCAAGGCAACTACTTTTTCGCGGCCCAATAGAAAGCCACCAATCAATAATGAAATGGCTAGCTGGACTAGGGCGCATTGTGCGGCGAATACTAAGTCAAAATCGTAGCGCAATGCCTGGTAAATCGCGACTTCTAGAGTACTTGTTTGAGGACCGCCACCCAGGGCTAACACGACGGTGAAGCTGCCGAAACAAAGTAGGAATACTAAGCACAACAGAGAAAAAATGCTGCCCCTAAGTTGGGGCCATTCGATAATTCGCCAACGCTGCCATGAGCTGAAATTGAGTTGCTCCGCTTGCTGCCAATAACGGCTAGGAATGCCTTGATATAGCAAGTAAGTTTGTCGTGCAACTAGCGGTGCATTTAAAAAGCAATGGGCTATGACAATGCCATTTAGTCCATACAAATTCCATTCGATGGGTAACATTTGCTGTATCGAGCTAGAGCTACCTAAGCTGGAAACCACAGCAAGTACGACTAATATGACAGGAGCAACAAAACATAAACCCCAAGCCCGAAGACATAAGCTCAAAAGCCAGCTATTGAATTGTGAGCTAAGCATAGCAAGACTGCGAGCCATTAGGAGGCCTATACCGAGTGATGCGATTGCAGAAACGAACGCTTGCCAAAGACTGAAGCGTAATACACTCAATAAATAGGGATCGAAGGAGTTTTTCCAAAACACGGTGTCGCTACTGGACAACAAGCCCCAAAATGCAAGGCTAACGACACTTAGTAAAAATAGACTAACGGTGTTGCCCGCGAGACGGGCAACATTAAGACGATTAAACGATAACACGCGTTATTATTGCCTTAGATTATATAAGTGCTACAGGCTAAGTGCATTGCGCCATTCTTTAGTCCAAGTTTGTCGCATTTCAGCTGCCTGGTTTGAATCAACCGGTATATCTTTTACTTGAATCAGTTGCGAGAAGGCCTCGGGGAGTTCAGCCTGCGGATTGACGGGTAGCATCCAATTGGTCGTTGCAATAATCGCCTGAGCCGGCTCGCTAATTAAGAAACTCAAAAACTGATTAGCCAGTTCGGTTTGCTCACTGTTAGCCGAAACCGCAGCCACTTCAATCTGAGCCACATGACCTTCGCTGAAAAGCGCTGCAGCAAAGCGCTCGTCTTGCTCTGCTACGACATGATAAGCAGGGGAAGTGGTATAGCTCAAAACTAAGTCTGATTCACCTTTAAGGAACATGCCATATGCTTCGCTCCAACCTTTGGTTACCGTAACGGTTTTGGTGGCTAGTTTTTTCCAAGCGGCGTCACTTTGATCGCCATAGATGCTTTTCATCCATAGCATCAAACCTTGCCCTGGTGTTGAAGTGCGAGGATCTTGATAGATAACCTTACCTTCGAAATTATCCAGTAGGTCGGCCATAGAAGAAGGAGGGTTTTCTAGCGTTTCGGTGTTATACACAAACGCAAAGTAACCATAATCAAAGGGTACGAAGTCGGTTTCAGTCCAGTCGAAAGCTAAAGTGGGTAGGCTCAATTCAAAATCTTGTACAGCACCTAACGCTCTCGTCTCCTGCATTAGTTGCGTATCGAGCCCCAAAATAACGTCTGCTTTACTGTTGCCTTTCTCTAGTTTGAGGCGGTTTAAAATAGAAACCCCGTCATCCAGACCGACCCAGTTAATTGTACAATCGCATTGTTCTTCAAAAAGCGGCGTTAACGCAGGTCCTGGTCCCCAATCCGAAACAAATGATGAATAAGTGTAGATAGTGAGCTCTGCTGGGGATTGTGCTGCAAGACTAAAACTTAGAGCGGCGCAGCTTAAAGGTAGCCAAACGTTAGCTTTCATGAAAACATCCTGTTATATGTGATTCAATTGCGAATTTGAGTTTGAGTAATCGTAGTAACGAAATTATGACCGAGTTTTTCATTTTCAATGAACGCCAATTTAGCGTTCGAGAGTTTGAGCAAGGTCGTGGCCAATGTTTTTTGCTGGTTAATGAGCAGCAATGCTTGGTAATGCGTCGCTTACAGCAGCAACATAACTTTTGGCGATTCGATTATCAACGCCAAGCCCAAATATTACAAGAATTAGAGCCACGCGGGTGGGCTGCTAAGCTGTTGTCACAAGACCAAAATTATCAAATCTGGCAGTTCTTAGAAGGTCAAGCCATTGAAGATAAGCTATGGCGCGACCCGCGAACCTTTGATCAGCTTTGTCGTTTTCTTGATGCGATGCGCCAGCCTTTGAAGTGCGATAAAGAGCGTTTTGATTTGTCGGAATACATCGAGGTTTTAATCGAGGCCTGCGAGCTTAGTTCGGAGAATAAGGAAGAATTAAACCACAGCTTTTTTAAACAGTGTCGAGAGCTAAGCCAAGAACTGCGCTTGTATTCACGAATAGGGCTCAATCATCATGACTTATACAACGACAATTTTTTGCTCCAGTCGGATGGACGACTACGGGTTTTAGACTGGGAATACCTTTCGCATTCCAGCTATGGTTGGGATTGGGTTTATTGTTCACTGCACTTAAATTTATCCAGTGCTCAAAAAGAACAGCTGCAGAGCCAAAGTGGCCTAAGCCTCTGGGAGTGGCAGCTACTTGAGCTTGCGAGCGCGAGCATTGACAAGCTTTGGTCAACTGCCTCAATGGCTAAAACTGCTATTCGCCAACCAACTCAATAGCACGAAACTGGCCATCAGTCGGCGCTAGTATTCGACTGAGCAAGGGCAACGTTTCATTCATTTGCGCCATTAAAGTCCATGGTGGGTTGACCACTATCATACCGCTGGATGTCATTCCTCGGCCGCTACTATCCGCACTTAAGCCAAGTTCGAAAAGTTGAATGTTACGAATCCCACTGCTGACCAACTGGTTCTCAAGCTCTTGAATGCGTTCACGCTTTACTACCGGATACCAAAGTGCAATACATGCTTGTTTAAAGCGTTTGTGACTTCGGATTATGGTTTCTACCACCAATTTATAATCTGATTTGATTTCATAAGGCGGGTCAATTAGAACCATGGCACGTTTCTCTCGAGGTGGCATTAAACTCACAAGCCCTTCAAAGCCATCTTTGTCACGACATGAAACTCGTTTGTCTCGGGAAAACGTTTTTGCTAAAAGCGGAAAGTCACTTGGATGAATTTCATGCAGGAACAATCGGTCTTGCGGGCGCAAAATATGTTGAGCAAACCATGGTGAGCCTGGATAGTGACTCAGTCCCTGATTATCATTAAAGCTCTGAACTAGGCTCGCGTAACGTTGTAAAAGCGGGTTGAGATTAGTTGCCTGTAGCAGCTTTTGAATTCCGTCTTTATATTCAAGTGTCGTCTGCGCTTGTTTCTCTTCTAAGGAATAGCCACCTGCACCACTGTGAGTGTCAACATAGCGTATAGGGGCATCTTTTTGGCACATGTAGTCAAGAATACTCAGCTGAGTGACGTGCTTAAGTACGTCGGCATAATTGCCAGCATGAAAGGAGTGTCGATAACTTAGCATGATGATTTTCCTTAGACGAAAAAAACGGGAGCAAAGGCTCCCGTATCGGTTTTCAGAATACGTGTCTTATTATAGAACGTGGACTGAAGAGGTGTTAGTTGTACCTGAAGGAACAAGTGCACCAGAAACCATAACTACGATATCACCCTTGAACGACAAACCAGACTCAAGTGCGATTTCTTTACCTAAGGCATAGAATGCATCTGTGCTGTCGATTGAGTCTACAACGTGTGGCACAACGCCTTTAGTCAAACAAAGTTGAGCTGCAGTCTTGTGGTTAGTTGTAATCGCTAGAATGTTAGCTTGTGGGAAGTATTTACGTACAGACTTCGCTGATTTACCACCGTGCGTCGCAACGATGATTAGTGGTGCAGCCAACTTCTCAGAAGTTTCAACAGCGCCCTTACATACAGCTTCAGTGATGCGTAACTTACCGCTGTCACGAGCAGGATCAAGGTTAGAAGGCATTACAGCATCTGTACGCTTACAGATAGTCGCCATAATGTTTACCGCTTCTACAGGGTATTTACCTTTAGCTGATTCACCTGATAGCATCACTGCATCAGTACCATCAAGGATGGCATTAGCAACGTCACCGGCTTCAGCACGGGTTGGACGCGGGTTTTTGATCATTGAATCTAGCATTTGAGTTGCTGTGATAACCAGTTTACGTGCACGGTTACAACGCTCAATCATCATTTTCTGGGCGAAGATTACTTCTTCTACTGGAATCTCAACACCAAGATCTCCACGAGCTACCATGATACCGTCAGAAACTTCGAGGATTTCGTCAAAGTTATCTACACCTTCTTGGTTCTCAATTTTAGAGATAATTTGGATTGAATCGCCACCATTTGCTTTAAGCAATTCGCGAATTTCAAGAACATCTTCTTTTTTACGAATAAAAGAAGCCGCGATGAAATCAACATTTTGCTCGCAACCAAATACCAAGTCACTTTTATCTTTTGCTGACAAAGCAGGAAGGTTTACAACTACACCTGGAAGGTTTACACCTTTGTTTTCGCCAAGCTCACCAGTATTAAGCACAGTACACTTAACTTCTTCGTCGCTTACAGCAATAACTTCCATTTCGATTAGACCGTCGTCAACCAAAATCATGTTGCCAACGCGTAGATCTTGAGCAAAACCAGGATAAGTCACTGCAACTTTGTTGACGTCGCCGATGATGGTTTGGTCAGTTGTAAAGATAAACTCTTGACCAGCTGTTAGTAGAACGTCATTACCATTTTCTAGTTTGATGGTACGAATTTCAGGACCTTTTGTGTCAAGCAAGATAGCTGCTTGGTTGCCAGTCTCTTTAATTACTTCGCGTAGATTATTGATACGAGTACCATGCTCTGCGAAATCGCCGTGTGAAAAGTTCAGGCGCATTACGTTCATACCGCTGTCGACTAGTTTGCTGAGGACTTCTTTTGACTCAGTTTTTGGTCCAATGGTACATACGATCTTGGTTTTCTTCATTGAAGTTTTGCTCCGCTTCGGATGACTCTGAATGTTAACTGGCGCACATTATACGCACATTAACTGATTCTTTGATTGATTTTTTGAACAAAACAATAATCTTGATCAAAAAACCTCGCGATAGCGAGGTTTGTTAATTGAACAGATCTGTTATTGATCAAGTTCACCGCAGAAGCGATAGCCTTCGCCGTGGATCGTAGCAATAATCTCTGGGGTCTCTGGTGATGACTCAAAGTGCTTACGAATACGTCGAATAGTTACGTCTACAGTACGGTCATGAGGTTTAAGCTCACGACCAGTCATTTTCTTAAGTAAATCGGCTCGGGTTTGAATTTGCCCTGGGTTTTCTACGAAGTGAAGCATGGCACGAAACTCGCTGCGCGGAAGTTTATAGACTTCTTGCGCAGGACTAACTAGCGAGCGACTATTAATATCAAGAACCCACCCATTAAAGCGATATGCATCAACGCTGTCTTTTTCTTCGTTGCTACCGGTTGCACTGATCGTTCGATTCAGTAAATTGCGCGCGCGTATTGTTAGCTCTCGAGGATTAAAGGGTTTGGTGATGTAATCATCGGCGCCAATTTCAAGACCAAGTATTTTGTCGACTTCGTTATCACGACCTGTCAAAAACATTAAGGCAATTTGTTCGCGATCTCGAAGCTCTCGCGCCAACAGAAGTCCATTTTTTCCTGGAAGATTGATATCCATAATAATCAAGTGAACGCTGTTTTGCTCAAGGACTTGATTCATTTCGTTGCCGTCAGCGGCTTCAAATACATTGTAGCCTTCAGCTTCGAAAGTATCTTTCAGGGTATTTCGGGTGACCAGTTCGTCTTCAACGATCAGGATATTCGGTGTCATGGTCTTCCTCTGTTAGTCATAGTGTAAAGCCACACCAGAATTGGGTACTTGGCTTACTAGTAATGTAATAAAAACACGAAAATCAGCGACTGAACTTGTAAGCCGCTAAGTCACATTATATGTTGAGTCTGTGTTAAAAACCCGACTTTAGCAAAATTCTTATCAATATTTTGTGAATCTAAATATCGTATTCACTCACAAAAGCTTGTTTTTGAATTGTTGTTTGTTACATGTCTGCCAATAATTGTATGGACTTAACACGGAACTAACAACTGATGAATGTATTTTGCCTAGTTATTTTAGAATTGGTTTGATACATATCAATCGAAAATGTACTTAAGTGACCAAAATTAGTATTTATTGAAAAAAAATAACAACACAGACCTTAAAAAGGAACAAATATGGACATTCTTCCCGATCTATTTGATCAACACCCCTCACAATTGCAATTAGTTTCGAGTCATTGGGAGCATTATGGAGCTCTATGTTACTTTTCTGGTCCAGCGGTGACAGTAAACTGCTTTGAAGATAACAGCCGGATTAAAGAACTATTGGCTAGTCCTGGAGAAGGTCGCATTCTTGTGGTTAATGGACAAGGTTCAACCCAGCGAGCACTTATCGGCGATATGATTGCTCAAAGCGGCATAGACAATAATTGGGGTGGAGTCATTATTTATGGGGCGATTCGCGACGTCCACACCTTGTCGCAAATGCCTATTGGCATCAAAGCATTATGCGCATGCCCGATTCGTTCACAGCGCGAAGGTAAAGGTGAAATTGAACAAGAGATTGTTGTCGATAGAACCTTGATTAAACCCGGTAACTATATATATGCAGATCTAAATGGGGTTGCGATGAGTGAGCATAAACTTGAGTTAGCATAACTCAATGATTAGAAGCGGTAGCCTAAACCAACTTGGAAGTACTGTTGTAGTGGGCTATCGAGTTTACTGGTGTCTTCTATTGCGTAGCTGGCTTGCAAATTAACAAGCTGACCTACCCGATATGAGCTGCGCAGTTCAAATGCTCGTTCACTGTCTTCAAGTTCGTTTACTTGTTGTGAATTGAGCGAGCCGACGACGCTTAATGACTTGTTTGGCGCAAACTTAAGCCCGGTACTGACATTAAAGCCACGGTCGGTTGCGATATCGTCGTAACGATTGCTCACACCGGCTTCAACAAATACCGACCAGTTTTCTTGGAGTGGATGCGTATAACCCCCGTTAAAATTAAGCTGTTCGCTGTTGTCATCGACGGTTAATTGGCTCACCAGCGGCCGATTATTGCCACGTACATACCAATTATTAAATGTGGCCTGACTGTCAAAATAATCATTTTCACCGATAGACAGTTCTAAACTCGATTCTGCTGCGAAAGCAGGGCTTGTTGAAAGTACCGCTGTAACGATGGGGATCAGCTTGATCAGGGAGCGAACGCGGCAAAAATACATATTTATACTCCCTTACAAGTGATTAACATCTTTATTATGGACCAAATCTGATAAATAACGAGCGATGTTTGCTAAAAATTTTGTCAATAATTGGACGATTAAGCGCTATTTTTCATTGCTTATTAACTAAGCAATAGCGGCATAACTATTGCTTATTAACTAAGCAATAGTTATGCCGCTATTGACGAGGACTAGTCGCATTGATTGAATCCAGCTTTGTGACGATAAGGATATGCCTCCTGGTAATGCCCCAAACGGATATCGTTTTGACAATCTTGCCAAAACTTTGCCGTGAACAAGTCGGGATGAAAACGCTGAAACAACGATCTGAGATCAGCCCGATTGAGCAAAAAGGTCGCAAACTCCTTAGGAAATACATCTTTGGGTCCTACGGAGATATGCGTTGGCGTACTAAAGTAGTCACTGCTATCGACTTTTGGCAGTTCGCGAAAGTTCATTTCAGTCATATAGGAGATTTCGTCATAGTCGTAAAAAATCACTCTACCGTGACGGGTTACACCAAAATTTTTAAATAACATGTCGCCTGGAAATATATTCGCAGCAGCTAATTGTTTTAAGGCACTGCCATATTCTTCAACTGCGTTTTCTAGCTGCTCAGCGTTGGCCTGCTCAAGATAAATGTTGAGTGGTATCATTCGCCGTTCAATATATAGGTGCGAAATTGTCAGAGTTTCATCCACAATTTTTATCTTTGACGGTGCTAGATTTTGAAGTTCACTGATAAGCTGAGGGTCAAATCGCGATATTGGAAACTCGAGATTTCGAAACTCTTGGGTATCAGCCATTCGACCGACTCGGTCATGCCGTTTAACCAATTGATATTTAGCTTTGACAGTTTTCTCGTCGATATCTTTCGGTGGGGTGAATTCGTCTTTTATTAGCTTAAATACCACGGGGTAGCTGGGCAGGGTAAACACGCACATCACCATGCCTTTAATCCCTGCTGCAAGCTCAAAATTGTCTTCAGAACTCTGCATGTGTATAAGGTAGTCGCGATAGAATTCAGTTTTACCGTGTTTTTGGCAACCAATCGCAGTGAATAGTTCGGCGTCACTTTTGTTGGGCATCAAGCGCTTTAAAAAATTAACGATGCGGCGAGGAGTTCGTGTTGCAAACATAAAATAAGCCCGCGCAAACCCAAACACAATGCTTAGCTCATCGCTATCACAAAGCACACTATCTATATGTAGTTGATGCTCACGGATGACTAATGGCAGCATGATTGGAAAACTTAGTCCAGTGCCGTGGTATTGCCCGACTAAATACGCGCCGCGATTGCGATAAAAAACTTCTTTAGTGAACTCTAACTGATGACTCTTTATGTGATGCAATTGCGGGTAGCGACTCTCTAAATAGTTAGTAATTGATTTTATCGGGGCATCACCAGATGCAAATGGAAGTTGATTATCACTTTTAACGAGCCATTGTTGCAGCAAACCAGCTAAGTTTTGATCTTTGACTTTTGTCACTTCTGGATGATAGTCAAAGGCCGCACTATAGCGACTCGGCTCAATAAACAGCCGATGCGCACGTATGTAACGATGTCGAAATAGGCGTTGATATACTGAATTGTAAAAAGACTCGGCAACTTCAAAATTATCATGACGTTTAAGCAGCTTGGCATAAGACATTTTTACAGCGTTCGAAAATTCATCGCTAGGGCTTAAGTGTCCTGTCAATGTCTTGATCGAACTGCGAGCGCTGTCAACGTGTTGGTCATATAGGCGAATACGCTGATTCGCATCCTCTTGCCCGCCAGACCAATCTTCGGATTCAAATCGTTGTTTAGCTCGCTGAGTAACCGTATAGAAACAGTCATAAAAGGCAATGAAGCGCTCGAATATTAAGCCGGCTGCTTGCTGAGCTAAATCAATTTGCTCCGCATTAAGTTGGGTTACTTGTGACATTGATGCCTCACTATTGATTAATATAGCCGCAACATTAGCTTAGCAAGTTTTCAAACGCTTGTTTACAACTATCGAGTATATTGGCAATTGTTTTACCGGACGCGAGACTGATGTATCGAATTATTCACCCCAAAAACTGTAAAAAACATCATGTGATACCAAAATTACGAATTATTTGGTCTTTGCCTTGACAAATCAGAGGCAATCCTTAGTTTAGAAGGCAGTTTTCAAATAAATTGAGTTCAGGATGAGCCTAAGTGTTCTAATCATTATTACCACAACAACCCGCACCTCGGTGCCCGGGCTGATTTGGTAGTATCCTGAAACTACTCATCGAAAAGCCCGTATCCTTAACCGATACGGGTTTTTTTTTAGGGAGGAAAGTAATGCGTGTTTTGAAATTTGGTGGATCGTCTTTAGCAAATGCTGAACGTTTCACACGCTCAGCAGATATTATAGTTAGCAATGCTAAACAAAGCGGAACAGCAGTGGTGTTGTCAGCCCCTGCTGGAGTCACCAACCATTTAGTTGCCGTGGTAGAGACCGTTAGCCAGGGGTTAGATGGCACCAGTCACGTCAAAGCAATAGAGCAAACTTTCCAAGAATTGATTCTTCAGCTCCATATTCAGTATCCAAATCTGGAAAGCGAACCTTTATTAGCTTTAATTCATAATGAACTGGCCCAGCTTCAACAACTGCTGCATGGCGTGTCTTTGTTAAAGCAATGTCCAGATAATATTCAAGCGCGGATTTTGGCTTTCGGAGAGTGGTTAAGTATTAATTGCATGTTGCAATTAGTCAGAGCCATGAACTTTAAAGCTGAACTGATTATCCCTCAACAAATGCTGCTGGCAGATCAAGGCGGTTATTTAGAAGCCCAAGTAGATATTGACCAAAGCAAACAACGTTTTGCCCAAAGTAGCTTTGAGTTAAATGTTATTTATTTAATGCCGGGCTTTACGGCAGCAAACTCAAGGGGTGAAACGGTTGTTTTAGGACGCAATGGTTCCGATTATAGCGCTGCCGTTCTTGCCGCTTGTTTAGATGCTGAATGTTGTGAAATTTGGACTGATGTTGACGGTGTCTATAATTGCGACCCGCGAGTCGTCAGTGATGCCTTTTTGCTTAAATCATTGAGCTATCCAGAAGCTATGGAGCTTAGCTACTTTGGAGCTAAAGTACTGCATCCTAAAACGATAGCGCCAATAGCACGCTATCACATCCCGTGTTTAATTAAGAATACCTTTAATCCACAAGGTGAAGGGACCTTGATCAGTCAATTGTCATGCGATGCAGAACAGTATGGAGTGAAGGCCTTGTCTAGCCTTGATGAAATGAGCATGCTGACAGTCTCAGGGCCTGGAATGAAAGGTATGGTCGGTATGGCTGGCCGTGTCTTTAACGCTATGGCGCGCAGTCAAGTCTCCGTAGCATTGATTACCCAAAGTTCTTGCGAATACAGCATTAGTTTTTGTATTTATTCGCAAGACAAATCGCAGGCGCAGCAAGCTGTTGCTGCCGAATTTGATTTGGAGTTGAAGAACAACTTACTTGAACCACTTGAAACCATTGATGACCTTGCCATTATTACCTTAGTTGGTGATTCAATGCGCACCAACAAAGGGGTGTCGGCGCGCTTCTTCACTGCACTTGCTGAAGCCAGTGTTAACGTAGTTGCTATCGCGCAGGGTAGTTCAGAGCGCTCTATTTCAGCTGTCATTCCACAACAGAGAAGCGCCGAAGCATTGCGTTCATGTCATCAGAATTTGTTTGATAGCCGCCAATATATTGATGTGTTCTTGGTTGGTTGTGGTGGTGTTGGCGCTGCTTTATTGGAACAAATTGAGCAGCAACAGCAACACTTAGCTCAGCAACAAATTAAAGTAAGAGTGTGTGCTATCGCAAATTCGCGTCAAATGTTGATGAATGCAAAAGGTATTGATCTGAGTAATTGGCGCGAGGACTTAAACCAAGATGGGCTTCAACATGGATTTTCTTTGCAAAGTGCAGCGCAGTTAGTTGCCGAAAATCATGTCATAAACCCTGTCATTGTTGACTGTACCAGTAACGATGCAATCGCAATGCAGTATGCGCTCTTTCTTGATCATGGTTTCCACGTTGTCACTGCCAATAAGAAAGCTAATACTGCAAGCATGGCTTACTATCACCAGCTACGTCAGAGCGCCATGGCAAACCGTCGCAAGTTTTTATACGATACTAACGTCGGCGCAGGTTTACCGGTGATTGAAAACTTGCAGAACCTACTGAGAGCAGGTGATCAGCTACTTCGTTTCAATGGTATATTGTCAGGATCGTTGTCGTACATATTTGGTTTGTTAGATGAGGGCTTAAGCTTCTCGCAAGCCACAGCGCAAGCGCGTGCAAATGGCTTTACCGAACCTGACCCGCGTGATGATCTTTCAGGCATGGATGTGGCTCGAAAACTACTGATTTTAGCCCGTGAATCCGGTTTAGATCTTAGCCTAGACGATATAGTTGTAGAAGCTATGCTGCCGGAGGATTTTGATAGTGAAGGTGATGTCGACCACTTTATGGAAAGGCTGAAACAAACGGATGGCTACTTCAAAGACAAACTAGCAAAAGCCCAGCGCGAAGATAAAGTATTGCGTTATATCGGCCAAATTGAAAACGGTAAGTGTTCTGTCTCATTACGTGAAGTGGCAGCTGAAGATCCTTTACACCGAGTTAAAGATGGCGAGAATGCGCTTGCATTCTATAGTCGCTATTACCAACCAATACCGCTAGTGCTTCGTGGTTATGGTGCTGGTACTGCGGTAACTGCTGCAGGGGTGTTTGCAGATGTACTTAGAACTTTAAACTGGAAGAGAGAACTGTAAATGAGTGTTGTTGTATTTGCGCCCGTCTCTTCAGGCAACGTCAGTGTTGGCTTTGACGTACTAGGGGCCGCTTTTGCGCCCATTGATGGCACCTTGCTTGGTGACCGTGTACAAGTTTATGCTGCGGATAGTTTTAGCATTGAAACCGTCGGCAGTTTCGCTCACAAACTACCAAAAGATCCGCGCCAGAACATATTATTTGATTGTTACGAGCGCTTTGCTTTAGAGCTATCGAATTATGGCAAAGCTATAAAACCTTTGGCCATGCGTCTAGAGAAGAACTTACCAGTAGGCAGTGGTCTGGGCTCAAGCGCTTGTTCAGTTGTAGCTGCTTTAGAAGGCCTAAACGTGTTTCACGATAATGCCTTTGATAAACAACATATGTTGGCCTTAATGGGCGAACTCGAAGGTAAAATCAGTGGTAGCGTTCACTATGACAATGTGGCGCCTTGCTATTTAGGTGGCATGCAACTGATGCTAGAAGAGCAGGGGATAATATCCCAAGCTATACCGCATTTTGAAAACTGGTATTGGGTACTGGCTTACCCTGGAATAAATATATCAACAGCCGAAGCGCGTTCTATTTTACCAGCGCAGTATCGCCGCCAAGACACCTTAGCTTTTGGGCGTAATCTTGCAGGTTTTGTTCATGCCAGTTACAGTAAGCAGCCGGCAATTGCAGCTGGTTTACTTAAAGATGTGATCGCCGAACCGTATCGGGCTCAATTAATACCAGGCTTTGCCAATGTTCGCGAACAGGCAAGCCAAAGTGGCGCATTAGCGATGGGGATTTCAGGCTCAGGTCCAACCGTATTCGTTGTCACTGATGAGATCGAACATGCACAGCGTTTGCAACAATGGTTGCAAACTAATTTTATTCAGAATGACGATGGCTTTTGCCATATTTGCCAAATTGACGCGCGTGGAACGCGCGTTACAGGAACACAACTATGAAGCTTTACAATATCAAAGACCCGACAGAACAAGTTAGTTTTGAGCAAGCTGTGCAACAAGGATTAGGGCGCGGCCAAGGTCTGTTTTTCCCAGAATCACTGCCAGTTTTCGATAACATCGATGAACTACTATCTCTAAATTTGGTTGAGCGTAGCGCGTTGATATTATCGAAGGTACTCGGTGAAGAACTAAGCCATGAAACGCTACAAGCGATATTAGGTTCAGCCTTTAATTTTGCCGCGCCAGTTGTTAGCGTCTCAGACAAAATTAGTGCGTTAGAATTATTCCATGGACCTACATTGGCATTTAAGGACTTTGGCGGTCGTTTTATGGCCCAATGTTTAGCGACGTTTGCCGATGGCAGCAAAACCACTATTCTAACAGCTACATCTGGAGATACCGGAGCTGCAGTTGCTCATGCTTTTTACGGCATGGAAAATATTGAAGTTGTTGTCTTATACCCCAAAGGCAAAATTTCCCCTCTGCAAGAAAAGCTATTTTGTACCCTGGGTGGCAACATTAAGACGATCGCTATCGAAAGTGACTTTGATGCTTGTCAGGCGATGGTTAAACAGGCTTTTGACGATCAAGAACTTAAACAGGCAATTGGCTTAAATAGTGCAAACTCCATCAATATCAGTCGTCTTTTAGCGCAAGTTTGCTACTACTTTGAAGCTTTTGCTCAATTGCCTGCCGCGCAGCGAGCCCAAACCGTTGTGAGTGTTCCGTCGGGGAATTTTGGTAACCTAACTGCTGGACTGATAGCAAAAGCGATGGGCTTACCGGTGAAACGCTTTATTGCGGCAACCAATGCCAATGATACTGTGCCACGTTATTTGCGCGACGGTCAATGGGATCCAAAACCAACGCAAGCGACTCTGTCTAATGCTATGGATGTAAGTCAACCGAACAATTGGCCGCGCATTGAAGAGCTATTTAAAGTAAAAGCCTGGGGACTCAGTGAGCTTGCTAGTGGTCGAATGGATGATCAACAAACTGCAAAAGCGGTACAAAATTTAGCTTCCCAAGGCTATATTTGCGAACCGCACGGGGCGATTGCATATCAGCAGTTGAGTGAAAAACTAGCCGATGACGAGTATGGTTTGTTTATTTGTACAGCTCATCCGGCCAAGTTTAAAGAAAGTGTCGACGAAATTCTTAAAACTGACATAGCACTGCCAGATGCATTAGCTCAGCGTGCCGATCTAGAACTATTGTCTAAAACCTTGCCTGCAGACTATGCTTTGTTGCGTCAAATGTTATTAGAATCAAAATAAGAGTGTTATGAGTAAAGTATTAAAAGATCTGCTGGAACTGCTAAGCCTAGAAAAAATTGAAGAGGGCTTATTTAGAGGCCAAAGCCAAGATTTAGGCTTTGGTGCTGTTTTTGGTGGGCAAGTGATGGGGCAGGCTTTGAGCGCCGCTAAAGAGACGGTTGAAGCTAACCGTTCCGTTCACTCCTTCCACAGTTATTTTCTGCGCCCTGGCGATCCTAGTAAAGCGATTGTCTATGACGTAGAGAGCCTGCGTGATGGCGGATCAATTTCAACTCGGCGAGTGAAAGCGATTCAGTTTGGCAAAGCTATTTTCTACATGACGGCTTCGTATCAAGAACCTATCCAAGGTTTTGAGCACTACGATCCGATGCCCGACGTGCTGATGCCTGATGACCTCCAGTCCGAGCAAGAATATGCTTTCCAACTACGGGATCAAATTCCTGAGCCTCTGCGTGATAAGTTTATTTGCGATAAGCCTTTGGAAATGCGACCAGTAAAGTTCATTGATCCGCTGCGACCGCAACCAATGGAAGCCAAGCGAATGGTGTGGTTTAAAGCGAACGGTCAAATGCCTAATGATTTTCGTATCCATCGTTACTTGCTCGCGTATGCATCTGACTTTAATTTTTTACCAACCGCGCTGCAGCCCCATGGCCGATCGTTTATGGACTCGGGTATTCAAGCTGCGACCATTGATCACAGCATGTGGTTCCATCATGATTTCCGTTTAGATGACTGGTTGTTGTATGTGGTGAAAAGTCCGAGCGCAAGCCATGGACGAGGCTTAGTCCAAGGACAGTTTTACACGCGAGAAGGTAAACTTGTAGCTTCTACAGTACAAGAAGGTCTTATTCGAGAGCGTCGTTAGTGAGCCCGCAGCATCGTTTGGATTTGAAAATCCCACCGCTAGTATTAGTGATGATTACGGCGGTGCTAATGTTCATAGCTGCTCAAAACTTACCTGATCTAAGCTTAAACTCTAGCTTACGATTATTGATATTCGTGCTGTTGTTAGGTCTTAGTCTGTTGATTATGGCAGCAGCTGCAGCCAGCTTTCGTCAAGCTAAAACCACATTAGACCCTCGTTATCCAGAGAAAAGTCAGCAATTGGTACAAAGCGGTGTGTTTGCTTACTCGCGCAACCCAATCTATGTAGCCATGCTTTTGGCACTTATTGCTTGGGGAATATTACTGGATAACGGATTTTCTCTAGCACTTTGTCCACTGTTCATCTTCTACATGAACCGCTTTCAAATTCAAATCGAAGAAGCACATTTGGCTGATAAATTTGGACCTAGCTTTACGAGCTATTGTAATACAGTACGTCGCTGGATTTAGTTGCGAAACTGTTTTAATTCGTCCACATACCTGAAGTCAATACTTGCCATTTTTTCTAGCAATAAGCTAGAGTCGATATTATAGCGTTTACATAAGCTGACTAAGTCGAGCTTCTGGTTACGCATTTTAGTGTTGACTAAACTTAGTAAAATCGCGGCGTCTAGATCTAAGTTAATTGGCATATTCATACTGCTAAAAGTTGCGCTGCATGCTGCTTTCTCTGCCAAAATTTCTCATGGAAATAGAAAACAACTGTATTTACACAGGGTTCAATTAACGCCAAAGCACCACCGACGATAATATCGCCGGTAAGCAAGTAAGCTAGGCTAAACGCTACCGTAAAATGGATCAGGGCAAAGCTAATTGTTTTAGTCATGGTTATCTCCTTAATTTAAGGTAATGATAACCATTATCATTTGCATTGCAAGGATTATCCTAGAAATCTCTCGGGATAATCGCTGATTACAATATCGACTAAGTCTTTAATCGGCTCAATTTGCTCTACTTGATTGACTGTATATAAGATCAATTGGTAGCCGGCCTCTTTTACAGCCTGGGCTTGCGCGCGCGATAAGTGTTCAATGTTGCAATGACAAGATTGAGCTTTTATAGCTTCACACTGTTGTAACCAATTATCTGGAAGGTGGTCAAATAAGTGACCGTAGCGGTAATGGGGAGCGTCTTTTTGGAAGATTTTCAGTACTTGATGGTCGAAGCTAGAAATAAGTATATCATCGCAGGCGAAGCGGCTTTCGTCGAGGCAACTTTGAACCACCGCAACTAAACGATTAGGATCTTGACCTTCAACAAGCTTAAGTTCCAAGTTAATTTTGAAATTTAAACGCATGCACAAGTCTAAGCACTGCTTAAGTGATAACAAAGCTTCGCCTTCGAATTGCGGGCTATACCAAGTCCCATAGTCTAATTGCTGTAATTCTCTTAAGCTGTGCGCAGATAAATGCCCTCGGCCATTACTACTGCGCTCAAGCGTCGTATCATGAAAGATTACTGCTTCATGGTCCAAACTTAGCTGGACATCGACTTCAATCCAACTGCAACCTTGGCGTTTGGCCTCTAAAATAGCGGCTTGGGTGTTTTCTGGGGCGTTGCCTGCTGCCCCGCGATGACCGACGATGACCATAACGTTCCTTTTTCTTTATCAAAGATCAAGCTCAGCATAGGCTTGGTCTATTTGTGGTGTATAAGCGAATAACTGTAGTTATAAGCGATGTTTATGACAATTCAACGAGCGTATCGTCTTCTAACTCTACCCCGCAGTGTTTACAAAATTTAGCGTTGCGATCATGACCGCCCCGCTCACAATGGTTACACATTAGGCTACTACGCTCTTTTCGCATCTCATTAGCAAGTTCAGCGGTCACAATTCCCGTCGGTACTGAAATGATGGCAAAACCAGTGATCATAACTAAGGATGCCAGTGCTTGCCCAAGTGGTGTAGCAGGAGATATATCGCCGTAGCCCACGGTTGTTATGGTTACGATGGCCCAGTACACCGATTTTGGAATACTCGTAAAACCGTTTTCTGGTCCTTCAACTGCGTACATTAAGCTGCCGTAGATAAGCGTCAGTGCACAAATTGCGACCATGAAAAT
Source organism: Alginatibacterium sediminis (assembly GCF_003610775.1). Classification (GTDB taxonomy): domain Bacteria; phylum Pseudomonadota; class Gammaproteobacteria; order Enterobacterales; family Celerinatantimonadaceae; genus Alginatibacterium; species Alginatibacterium sediminis. The sequence continues at coordinate 114,554 of NZ_RAQO01000005.1, forward strand.
TAAGATCTTACGTCTTGATGCTTTGAGGCTGCGCATCAACAAATTGGCTTCACTTAAATAGCGCATTAAGCGTAGTACGCGCAGAATACGGAAAAACCGCAAAATACGCAGTAGCAACATGCCTTGGGCAGCAGGAAAGAAAAAGCTTAGATAGACTGGAACGATCGATAGAAAATCGATGACACCATAGAAACTCAATATGTACTCACGAGGCTTAGGCGAGCAATAGATACGTACTAAATATTCTACGGTGAAAAAAAGCGTAAATAGCATTTCTAACCAAAAGAAATAGCGATGATAGTGTAATGGGATCGAACTGACGGAATCGAGTAATACGACGAGCACTGAGCTTAGAATAAGCACGATTAACACGAGGTCAAAGCGTCTACCAGCCACACTATCAAAACCGAATATGATGTCATATAAACGCTCTTGCAGCGGCGAGCGAGTTGAGCTTGATTCCATTAACGCTACCTTACGAACAATTATTTGCGCTTAAGATCGGCTGCTAACTCGTATAAATCAAGTTTTTTTGGCCGAATTGTTCTGGACTGACCAGTAAACTTGGTGCAGTCTAGCAACATATTAATAACATTCAAGCTTGTTATTGAACAAGCTTTAAAAGCGCTAAAGGATGATTTAATGATTAAGGAATTGAGCGAGTACCCAGTTGTTTTAGAGCAAAGCGTTGCGTGGGGCGATATGGACGCACTTCAGCATGTCAACAATACTGTCTATTTCAAATATTTCGAATCGGCTCGGATCGCATTTTTACATGCAGCAGGTATAGCTGAGATGCTAATGACGCAATCGATTGGTCCGGTGATATCTCAAACCAGTTGTCGCTATAAAGCTGCGGTTACCTTTCCGGATACATTGTCGGTAGCTGCAAGGGTCAAACAGCTAACGATGGATACGATGGTAACAGAGTACGCTATTTACAGTCACAGTCAGGGTCGAATTACCACTGTCGGGGGAGCTGATATTGTTATGTTTGATTTTAAGAATAAATGTAAGGCGCAGATGAGCGATATCGTTTTGGATGCAATAATTAACTTGCAGAACATTGATGACCCCCGCAAAGCTTAATAAATCCCTCGACGGCACAATCAAGTTCTGAGTAATTTGATAGAAGAGCTCTGGGATTAGCTTAACGCAGCGTAAGAATCTATTGTAGCTGCTCTCAGGGCATCTCAAACCCCTTAAAGTCGTGAGCTAAATGACATCACTTTACATAGCTGCGCTTAGGAGAATAAATATTACTACTCAGCGCTTTGAGTAGGCCGCGTTTTGTTGGTTGAATAAATAAGGATTGATGGTATTTTTTCTATCTAAAACTCATTATCTTTCTTATACTTGATTAGTAAATAGACAGTTTGTTTTTCGCATCATAAGAGTACAAATCATGTATAAGAAAATACTTGTTCCGGTTGATTTAAATGAAAAAGGTTTTTCAGACAAAGCTGTGCAAAATGCTGTATGGCATGCCCAAAATACCGATGCTCAAATTTATCTTCTGAATGTAGTGCCTGGTACTCAAATGACCATGGTTGCCAGCTACTTTCCTAAGAATGCGATTAATCAAATGAAAACTGACGTTGAGCAACAATTGAATCAGTTCGCCGAGCTTCATATTCCTGATGGGGTTAAGTACAAAACGTACGTTGCTGAAGGCAAGCCTTACAAAGCCATTCTAAAATATGCGGCGAAACTAGGCGTTGGACTTATTATTATGCCAAGCCATAAACAGTCCAAAGTGGATAAAGTCATTCTTGGCTCTGTCGCTAGCAAGGTTGTGGAAAATTCTCCCGTCAATGTAATGGTTGTTAAACCTAACGGCTAGTACGCTGATGTTTTAAACCCCATAAAGCTAAGAATCGAATAGAGCGATCGGTTCTTGGTGTTTCTTGGCTTGTATAAGCGACCTCTGTCGAAAATAGTCGTGAAGATAACAGCTCCTCAACATCAATCTCGACAGGTCCTCTTTTAACACAATCGATTACCGAATCACTCCCCAAGCCCTGTCTTTCTAAAGTCCCCTAAATTGTGATTCTTCCAAAAATTCTATAGTACCTGCGTAAGTGATTTTGCAATGTGGTTAGGAGTGATTGGCGTATGCATTTGGCGCAAACAACAAGGGCAAGACCATCTGGTCTTGCCCTTGTTAATTATGTTTGTTTCAACATTTTTGAGTTGAGGAGCTACGCTTCAACTTGTTGAGAATTATTCGGCATATTCGAGTTCTCATTATCTCGGCGTCGGCGTTGGCGCAAAATAATAAAGCCCAGAAGTATTAAGGCTGGAACATAAAACCATTGTCTTGCAGGACGGTTGACAGGAACACCAACTGTATCAATGACTTGGTCGAAATCAAAGCCGGCTTTTTCTGCCGCACTATCAAATCCGATACCGTCAATCATTACAGAACCATTGTCTTGAGCAAGCAGCTCTAAACCGTAATTCATTATTCGATCTTCGCCGGTTTCGCCCTCAGCGACTTCCATCAACATGGTTAGTTTAACGGGATCACCAACTTCAGTTTGTCCATCGACTAAAATTCGCAGTTGGGTACCTGGCTCAACATCCGCCATGGCCTGTACGAGTTGACTACCGGTCCTTTCTTCATATGGAGGGACAACATAATCCATCCAAAATCCAGGGCGGAACAAGGTAAAGGCGACTAGCATTAATAGGAATGATTCCCATACTTTCGACTTGCTAATAAAGTACCCTTGGGTTCCTGCGGTGAAAATCAGCATAGCGGCAGTTGCAACTACAAACACCAAAATACCTTCGAGGAAGCTAACATCCATCAGTAACAAATCGGTGTTAAAGATAAATAGGAAGGGCAGTAATGCCGTGCGAAGTGAATAGAAAAAGGCAACAAAGCCAGTTTTGATCGGATCGGCTCCTGATATGGCAGCGGCTGCGAACGATGCCAGACCTACCGGTGGTGTCACATCAGCCATAATGCCAAAGTAGAACACAAACATATGCACAGCAATTAAAGGGACAATAAGGCCATTTTGTTGCCCTAGACTGACAATGACGGGTGCGAGCAAAGACGAAACTACGATATAGTTCGCAGTGGTTGGTAAACCCATACCCAAAATCAAGCTAAGGATACCGGTCCACAGCAAGATCAACATGATATGTCCCATCGATAGGAACTCTACCAAGGCGGCTAATTTTAAACCAACACCGGTTTGTGAAACCGTTCCTACAATGATACCGGCGGCAGCAGTTGCGATAGCGATACCTATCATATTTCGAGAGCCTGCAATCAGGCCGTCAATAAGTTCGTCGAATCCGCGTTTAATCGAACCTGCAGTACCCTTTTTACGGAAGAAATCAAACAAAAAACGTTGGGTGAGTAGGATGAATATCATCAAAATAGTTGCATAAAAAGCGGAAAGGCCCGGTGATTTTCGTTCAATCATTAAACACCAGATCAGAACCACTACTGGCAGTAGAAAATGCAATCCGGATTTAACCGTTGGGCCGGTTTCTGGAAGTACTTGAACTGGTGAATCGGGATCATCCATCACCAAATCTGGGTACCTAGAGCTGATTCTAGCTAGCAATACGTAAACGATTAGAACCAAAGCACTGACCACCCAAAACATCATGTCTGGGCTGATAAATGACTTAAGGCTACTAAACAAGAAAAATAGACCGAAGGCACCAATCACAGTGTTTCCGAGAACGATTGCTCCAGTTGAGATGGCTTTGGCAACCGTTTCTTCGCTAGCTTTAGCTTTCAAGCCTTTAACCACCGCATACTGAATAGCTATTACAGCCAACACTACGCCAAGCCTAGCGGCGGGGCCTGCGAGCATTTCATAAAGCTGGGCTAAATAGAAACTTCCGCCTGCAAGCGCCACAATTGGTAACAAAGTCATTGCCCAGGAAAGCAATACTGACTTCGCGGTTTTTCCGTCATCAGCGCGCTCAAGCCCTTGCATGTTTGATTTCATTGCTTCCAAATGCACAATGTAAACCAAAGCTATATAGGATATTACTGCGGGTAAAAAGGCGTGCTTAACCACCTCAAAATAGGGGATGTTGACATATTCAACCATTAGAAATGCGGCAGCGCCCATAACCGGCGGCATAATTTGTCCATTGACCGACGACGCAACTTCAATAGCGCCGGCTTTTTCAGCTGAAAAACCAACCCGTTTCATCATTGGGATGGTGAAGGTACCGGTGGTTACAACGTTGGCGATAGACGAACCAGAGATCAAGCCCGTCATGCCTGATGCGACAACCGCAGCCTTGGCTGGCCCCCCGCGAAAGTGGCCCATCAGTGAGAAAGCAACTTTGATAAAATAGTTACCAGCACCAGCGCGATCGAGCAGCGCACCAAACAATACAAACAAAAATACTAAGTCAGTTGAAACCCCAAGTGCAATACCAAATACGCCCTCAGAGAACAACCATTGGTGATCCATGACGCCACCAAAAGTAGAGCCTTTCCAAGCGATGAGTTCCGGTGCATGCGGACCTAAAAAGGTGTAGCTAAGAAACACAATAGCAACCACCATGAGTGGCGGACCCAACGCTCTTCGTGTCGCTTCCAAAAGCATTAACATGCCGGTAATGGACACCAATATGTCGAATGAATTTGGAGCACTAGGGCGATTGCTTAAACGCGTACCAAACATGGTATCAACCAAATTAGAGTCCGCAATTAGGGGGTAAAGCGCACACAATGCACCTACCACAGCTAAGGCCCAATCGGCAGAAGGTACGAAATTGCGAGGGGAATTTTTAGAGGCGGGATAAGAAAGAAAACCTAAAAAGATTGCGAAACCTAAATGAATAGAACGCGCTTCACCACTGGCAAAAACACCCCAACCAATAACATATGGTAAAGGAGAAGCAATCCAAATTTGGAAAATAGCCCAGCTAAGTGCAACAACTGCCATTAGTTTTACAACTTTCTGGCTATCAGGGTTTCGCCCGCCGGTATCAATGGAAGCGACCAGATCTTGAAGCTCTTCCTCATTTAGCTGTGTCGCTTTGCTATTGTCTAAACTCATCCGTAACATTCCCTATTGATATGCGCCGCTTCATGCTGTGATTGATAGCTTACAATCGCGCCTATTTGATGATTTCCAGATTATCCATACCTAAAAAACCTCTTAAGTAAATGACTTAAACGCAAAGCCATTTAGGTATAGAGCAATTCAAAAGTACCAGGACAGCCGTGAGTTAACGTCTGTCCTGGTATTTAATGACTGATTACATCCAGCCTTTCTCTTTGTAATAACGAACCGCACCATCATGCAGTGGAGCAGATAAGTTCTTGGTGATCATGTCGCTTTCTTTGAGGTGAGCGAAAGCAGGGTGCATTTTTTTGAAACGTTTGAAGTTTTCAAATACTGCTTTGGTCATCTGATAAATAGTTTCTTCGTCAGTCATGCTTGAGCTTACAAACGTAGCTGCTACGCCAAATGTAGCAGTGTCGGTATCGGTGCCCGTATACATGCCAGCTGGAATACTAGTCATCGCGTAGTAATCATTGTCGGCTGCAAGTTGTTGAGCAACGTCATTGTCTACAGGCACTAATATCGCTTCACAAGAAGTGGTTGCTTCTTTGATTGAACCATTTGGATGTCCAGCTGTGAAAATAATAGCATCAACTTTACCATCGCATAACGCTGCTGCTTGCTCTGATGATTTAAGCTCAGATGCAACCGCAAAATCATCCATGGTCCAACCCATTTTACCCATGAGTACTTCCATTGTGCCGCGTTGGCCAGAGCCCGGGTTACCGACGTTTACTTTTTTACCTTTAAGGTCTTCAAAGGTTTTGATCCCTGAATCGCTACGGGCAACAACAGTGAACGGTTCTGCATGTACCGAAAATACAGCACGTAACTCTTTAAATGCACCGCTTGGGAATTGGTCTGGCGCCGTCCCGTTGTAACCATGATATTGCCAATCTGACTGAGCAACGCCCATATCAACATCGCCAGAGCGAATGCCATTAATGTTGGTAACTGAGCCACCAGTTTTATGGGTACAGTTGATTTCATGATCAGCAGAACCTTTGTTTACCAAGCGACAAATTGCGCCACCAACTTGATAGTAAACGCCAGTCTGGCCGCCGGTACCGATAACAACATGTTTGGTTTCCGCGATTGCTGAAGTACTCATCAGTGAAGCACCGACGATTGCACTCATTGCAATTGTTTTCATTAGCATTGTAAAACTCCTTTTTAGAATGTACTTCTTAACACTTCTTTTGCTTGTGGTGTTGACGCAATAGCTAGCCCAAGCTTGTTAACTCTCGCAGCAAAGCTACTTATTAAACATGCATTTGTGGATGCCAAACTGGCATCTTGCATCAGCATGTTGTTTTCAAATCCTATTCGAGCATGCCCGCCGTGTTTGGCTGCCAACGCCATACAATCTGATTCTTCGGCTCCGAAGGCGCAAACGCTCCATTCACAACTAAAACCGGCGAGCGCGTGTAAGAACTCTAATAAATCGGACGGTTCAGAGCTCAAATCTCGGCTGTAGCGACCAAGTACCAGAAGGATACTGGGTCGTTTATTTGGAATAACTCCCAATGCATGTAAATTTATAAAGCGTTCGATATCTGCGACTGAGTATAAAATATACTGGGCACTAATCTGACTATCGACAAGCCATTTGAAAAATTTTTCAGCGCGTTGTTCTGTGCCTACCGGACAGAGCTCTTTTATGGCCAGAGAAACCGCTTCTGGTTTTAAATCGTGTACCATCGCCATCTGCTGTTCGGTTGTATATTGGCCAACAGCTTCAGTTGTCGCCTGAATGATAAGTCCATCACCAACGCGCTCTCGAATGGCTGCAATCACGGGCCGGTAGTATATTGGCTCGATGCTATGTTTACCATTTTCGTCGCGTACATGCAGATGGATCATCGAAGCCCCAGCATTCATGCAGTTTTCGGCTTCAACGGCGAGTTCATGCGCACTCAGCGGCAGGCGAGGATGGTCTTGTTTGGTTTTTCTTGCGCCATTGGGAGCCACGCAAACCATGATTGGCTTAGTCATTACCAAGCCCACAGTTGACCAAAGCAGTATCAATAGCTCGTGCTAGTTTATCAACGATCTCAGTAACATGCTTTTCATTTATGATAAAAGGTGGCGCGAGCAATATGTGATTGCCTTGCTTACCATCTATGGTTCCACCGCCGGGATAACAAATAAGCCCTTCGTTCATCGCCGCAGTTTTGATTGCGCTGTGAACTTTCAGCTTAGGATCAAGAGGTTTTTTAGTTACGCGATCTGCTACTAATTCAATGCCCCAAAATAAGCCTCTGCCACGTATATCTCCAATATTGGGATGGTTGCCAAACTGTGACAATAGCGCGCTTTGTAGCTTTAATCCCATGTTTTGGACGTTATCAATGAGATTGTTGTCTTGAATTTCTTGTTGCACGGCTAGCGCAGCGGCGCAAGCGGTTGCATGGGCCTGATAGGTATGCCCATGCTGAAAAAAACCGCTACCATCGGTGATGGTGTTATAGATTTTGTCGCTTAAAAGCATTGCTCCAATTGCTTGATAACCTGCTCCTAAGCCTTTGGCAACGCACAGAATATCAGCAGACACTTGTTCTTGTTCGCAGGCAAATAGGCTACCGGTGCGGCCCATTCCGCACATCACTTCGTCCAATATGAGCAAAATACCATGCTGGTCGCATATCTCACGGATACGTTTAAAGTAACCGGGTACTGGAGTAAGCACACCCGAAGTTGCACCGACAATAGGTTCAGCTACAAAAGCGATAACATTTTTAGCGCCTAAGGATTCAATACGTTGTTCGAGTTCATTGGCAATCCGTAGACCGTAGTCTAGCTCGCTTTCGTCGGACTTTTGGTCGCGATAGGCGTAACAAGGACTGACGTGCTCTGTATCAACCAAAATTGGAGCAAACTGCTGTTTTCGCCATAAGTTTCCACCAACAGCAAGCGCCCCTAAGGTGTTGCCATGGTAACTTTGACGTCGTGCTATAAAGTACTTTCGGCTGTCTTGTCCAAGTTCTATGAAATACTGTCGAGCCAGTTTTAATGCCGATTCTACTGCCTCCGAACCACCAGACACCAGATAAGCGTAATCAAGTCCTTGAGGAGAATGCTCGACCAAAAAATCAGCGAGATCTTCAGCGGGTTTTGAAGTGAAAAAAGAGGTATGGGCAAACGCAATGTTATCAACCTGATCTTTGATTGCTTGACGAACTCGAGTGTTCGAATGGCCCAAGCAAGAAACCGCAGCTCCACCTGACGCATCAATATAGCGCTTTCCATTGTCATCAATGATGTAGGGCCCATCACCCATAAACGCCATTGGCAACTCAGCATTCGGTTGGCGATGTAAGATTCGACTTTTTTTGCTAGGCACTACGACTACCATCCAATTTCACTTCAAGGTCTATAGCTAAGCTAAACCAATTCCCTTCAAATGCCAATATTTCCATCAAAATTGGATGCTTAGCGTTAACAAGGGTCAATTGACATCTGCTTATTTAACTGCATTTCGGAGGCTCTTTAAGATGTTTGTCATTGTCGCTAAAGCTAGTCTAGGTGTTCACGATGCGTCAAGAAATTAGCTGAAATTAGGTAAAGTTACTTTTGTGGAGAAGGGCTTTATAATCTGGATCTGTTTGGACTTTGTGATCTTGGTTGCCTACAACAATATAAAAGGCGGATGAGCGATAGGCTTTTGAATGCTATTCTTAACTTCAAATCTTAGATGACCCTAGTAAAGGATATTAGTGGGATTATGTTAGAAGCAATTGACTATCAAGCACCGGATGCACCGCAACGTTTTGTTCGATCTCTTCGAGAAACTGGTTTTGGCGTGTTGAAAAACCACCCTTTGGCGCAAGATAAAATCGAAGCAATATATCAAGACTGGCAACATTTTTTTGCCGATGAAAATAAGCAAAAATTTTCCTTTGACCCAAAAACACAAGATGGTTTTTTCTCAGCTGATATTTCTGAAACCGCAAAAGGTAGCGATCTAAAAGATCTTAAAGAATACTTTCATTATTATCCATGGGGACAGTGTCCAAGCAAGCTAAAACCAGCGTTAGCAGAGTATTATGCAAATGCGGGGTCTTTGGCGAGTACCTTGCTTGCTTGGGTGGAAGCGCAAAGTCCAAAGCAGGTCAGTGATTGTTTCCGAGAGCCCTTGTCGCATATGATTGAGGGTAGTGAACAAAGCTTATTACGAGTGCTGCACTATCCTCCCTTGGCCGGTGGAGAACAGGCTAATGCGATTCGAGCCGCGGCTCATGAAGATATTAATTTGCTGACCTTATTGCCCGCTTCAAATGAGCCTGGTTTACAAGTAAAAGCGAAGGATGGGACATGGATAGATGTTCCATGTGACTTCGGTAACCTGATTGTAAATATTGGAGATATGTTACAAGAAGCTTCTGAAGGCTATTTTCCATCAACCACGCATCGGGTGGTGAATCCTGAAGGCCAAGACCATAACTGTTCACGTTTTTCTTTGCCTTTATTCTTGCATCCACGACCAGATGTGGTGTTGTCGGAGCGCCATACAGCACATAGTTATTTACAAGAACGTCTTCGCGAACTCGGCGTTATTTAGTCAAGCTTGGCAGCGTTATTTGTTTAAAATTGAAACCCGCGTTAGTGTTCTGCTGGCGCGATCTCATTGTCTTTGATTGGGTCTATTTTCTCGTTCGCGCTTAAAACAGCTGGTGCTATACTGCTGCGCATTAATTACAGGGTTAGGCGCAAAAGGAACGTAGCCAATGTGTAAAGCTTTTATATTTGATCTTGATGGTGTTATTACTGACACTGCAGAGTTGCATTTTCAGGCATGGAGCAAACTTGCTCTAGAAGAAAACTTAGTTTTCACGCGTGAAATAAATGAGCAACTACGTGGTATTTCCCGTCGTGACTCTTTGGATATTATTTTGGCTGAAAATGTGCGTTCAGAAAGCCAAATTGCCAAAATGATGGAGCGCAAGAATGACGTTTACTTGGACTTGTTAAATAGTATCACCAAGGACGACATTTTACCTGGGATCTTGGAACTCCTGCTAGAACTCAACGCGCGCCAAATTAAAGTGGTATTGGCATCTGCTAGCCGAAACGCGCGAGGGATTTTATTACGCCTGGGCTTAATCCCTCTCTTTGATGCTATCGCAGACGGTTGGTCGGTAGAGCGTTCAAAACCTGCGCCTGACGTATTTATCCATGCGGCGGGGCAAGTTGGTGTGAATGCCAATGATTGTGTTGTCGTCGAAGACGCTCAGGCAGGTGTCGAAGCGGGTAAAACGGCTGGTATGAAGGTGATTGGTATTGGCCCTGAAAGTCGTGTAGGGGCGGCTGATTGGCGCGTAGATGACACCGCAGCCATAAATCTAAAGCAAGTATTGGAGCAGTTTTAAGGCCCTAAGCTGCTTTATCTAAAAGCACATTTACAATACGTTTTAATAAAAAGGTCTCTCGTTCAATCGATAGGCCTTTTTTAGTACTGTTAGCCATCGTTTCTAAATTGTGAGCAATAGCTTGATGGATGTTAACCCATACCGGACGCATACCATTTTGTATTTCGTGATTTTCTAATTTGGTTTCACCTAGCTCCGGGTGTATATCGCAAATATAACAATATGACTGCATGTAAATGACGTGAACTTGGTCTTTATGCCAAGGGCGGTATTCATCATAGCGTCCAAAGGGTTTTATTACTTCGATATGTTTGGCGCCGGTCTCTTCTTCGAGCTCTCGGATTAAGCCATTTTCTATTGATTCTCCGGCGTCAATTCCGCCGCCAGGCAAGGTATAGTCGTGATAACGTTCAGTGTAAAGTAGCAATATAGACTCGCCATCAAGGATAATAGCGCGAGCAGCCTGTCGTAAAACATGGGGTTGTTCAATACCGGTTACGTCTGGGTGTATGGTGGTTTGTAATAGCTGCATAGGGTTTCACGATAAGCTTGAGGAATTGGTATAGTAAAAAAGAGGCTCAAGGCCTCTTTTTTTGTATCGATGTTAAACTTAACCAGCAACACTCTGGCTGCGAAGGTATTCTTCGTAGCTGCCATGGAAATCAGTGATACCGTCGGCTTTTAGTTCGATAATGCGAGTTGCGATAGAGCTTACAAACTGACGATCGTGACTAACAAATAACAATGTTCCTTCGTAGTTTTCGAGCGCTAAATTTAGTGCTTCAATGCTTTCCATATCCATGTGGTTAGTTGGCTCATCCATCAATAGGATATTTGGTCGTTGCATCATTATTTTGCCAAACAACATTCGACCTTGCTCACCACCAGAAATAACCTTCACAGATTTTTTAATTTCATCTTGTGAGAACAACATGCGGCCAAGGAAGCTACGAATCGTTTGCTCATCGGTACCTTCAGTTGACCAATAGCCCATCCAATCGAACAAATTACGGTCTTCTTCAAAGTCAGCGCTATGGTCTTGAGCATAGTAACCAATATTGTGGTTTTCAGACCACTTAATCGCACCTTCTTTGGCTTCAAGATTGCCTTTTAGAGTATTAAGTAGTGTGGATTTACCGATACCATTTTGGCCGATAATTGCGATCCGCTCGCCTACTTCGACGTTAAAGTTGAGGCCTTTAAATAGCAGCTCATCACCGTAGCCTTGAGCTAAGTCAGTCACTTCTAAGGCTTGGCGGAACAGCTTTTTCTCGAGCTCAAAGCGAATAAACGGAGATTTTCGGCTTGATGCTTTCACTTCAGCAAGTTCAATCTTTTCTATACGTTTAGCGCGTGAAGTCGCTTGGCGTGCTTTGGACGCGTTGGCGGAGAAGCGACTTACGAAGCTTTGTAGTTCAGCAATTTGGGTTTTCTTTTTGGCGTTATCTGCAAGCAAACGTTCACGAACTTGTGTAGCTGCAAACATATACTCGTCATAGTTACCTGGGTAAATTCGCAGTTCACCATAGTCAATATCAGCCATATGCGTACACACTTCGTTTAGAAAGTGGCGGTCATGCGAGATGATGATCATGGTGCAGTTACGTTTGGCAAGAATGGTCTCTAACCAATGGATGGTGTGGATATCCAAGTTGTTGGTAGGTTCATCGAGCAGCATCAGATCGGGGTCAGCAAATAGAACTTGAGCCAACAACACTCGAACTTTCAAGCCCGGAGCAACCGCGCTCATAAGCCCAAAGTGAAGGTCTTCTTCGATGCCAAGCCCAAGTAGCAGTTCACCCGCACGAGACTCAGCACTATAACCATCCATTTCAGCAAATTGCACTTCTAAATCAGCAACTTTTAGACCGTCTTCTTCGCTCATATCTGGCAAGCTATAAATGCGTTCGCGTTCAGCTTTTACCGCCCACATGTCTTTGTCGCCCATAATGACAGTGTCAATAACGCTATATTCTTCAAATGCCCATTGGTCCTGGCCCAATTTTGCCATGCGAGCATTGGGCTCTAAGCTAACATTACCAGCACTGGCTTCGAGCTCGCCGGATAATATTTTCATAAATGTTGATTTACCACAGCCGTTCGCGCCAATTAGGCCGTAACGGTTTCCTCCACCAAACTTGGCTGAAATATTCTCAAAAAGAGGCTTGGCCCCAAATTGCATGGTGACGTTGTTGGTAGCGATGGAGGACATAGGCGTTTCCTAGAAGAGGCTGTTTAAAAAAAGAACGCGGCAGGGTAGCGCTTGTCTGGTTATGGATCAAGTGAAACTATGACTTTGCTCACGATTTTAGGCTGTAAATGCGCTCCGGACGTCCAACACTGCCATAGCTAACTGCGGGAACCAGTTCGTGACAACTGACTAAATACTCTAAATATCGTCTTGCAGTCGTACGGCTACTGCCAATAAGCTTGCCCGCATCATCTGCACTAAGACTGGGGTGCTCTAGGAATAATTGTCGAATATTGTCCAAGGTCACACTGTCGATTCCCTTCGGTGGACGAGGTTGTTGTTCTGTATTGCTCTCTGACATTGGCATCAAACGGTCGACATCACCCTGTTGGATGTCTTGTCTTTGGTTCACCTGACTTAGGTACTTTTGATATTTATATAATGAGTCTCGAAGACGTGGAAAGATGATGGGCTTTAAAATGTAGTCAAAAACTCCGTTGCGCATCGCGTTTTGTAAGGTGCTCGCTTCACTGGCTGCGGTTAACATAATGACGTCTACCGCAAGTCCCTCACCTCGAATAAACTGAAGCAGCTCTATTCCGGTGCCATCAGGTAAATAAACATCCAGCAATACCAATTGTGGTGGTTTTGCTTTGAGTTGTATTTTTGCTTCCATGATACTTAAAGCAACCCCTTGGACACTAAAACCGTCGACCTGCTTTAAATATTGCTGGTGGATCTCGGCGATACCGGGGTCATCCTCAACGATTAGAACGTGGATCATGGTTTTTCTCCTAAAGGACCTTGTTTGGGCAGATACACTGTAAAGCTGGTTCCGAGGCCGTTGTTACTGACCTCGATGTTTCCGTCTAATAGCTCGACGGTTTGAATCACCGAATAAAGGCCGATACCGTGACCAGCTTGGGATTTACTGCTTACCCCTTTTTCAAACAAACGATCTTTGATTTCGTGGCTAATACCAACGCCATGATCTTCAACATCAATAATAATGTCGTGGCCCAGTTCACTAATTGAGACTTGAACAGCTGGCTTAGCGTCGCAATGCAATGAAGCCTCAAACGCGTTGTCGATGAGATTAGATAAGATTAAAACTAGTTGTTCTGAGTCGATATGCTTGGGTAAATGCGCCAATTGGCAATGGGGATCAATGCTGAGTTCTAAACCAAGTTCGTGGGCGCGATGGTACTTCCCAAGTAAGCACGCACAAATTACCGGGTCGCTGAATGCCGCTTGCAAAAAGTGAATCAGCTCTTGCATGCTAGTGTTTTCTTGACCAATAAATTCTAGTGCGCGCTGGTACTTCTTAAGTTGGATTAAACCGGCAATGGTGTTGAGCTTATTTGCATGTTCGTGGTTTTGTACTCTTAGAGCTTCTGAGTTAGCTTGAATTTGCGATAATTGCTGAGTGAGTAAAGTGATTTCGTCTTTGGGTCTGAAGCTTGAAACCATACCCATGAACTCACCCCCTTCATCTAGCATAGGGATGCGGTTAGCGATGAATGCGTGTCCGCGCAAACGAATTTCAATATCACTTTGAGCAACCCGATTCTTTAGTTGTTGGTCAATGTCGCTATCAGGTAACCAATCGCTGATGTGTTGCCCTACCGGTACCGTGGCGCTAGGATTTTGACCTAACATGCGCATAGCGTTGGCATTAATATTGGTGATTAATCCTTCCGTGTTAATGCTAATGACGCCTTCTCGAATTGAATTGAGGGTTGCTTGTAATTCAGCATAGAGGCGACTAATTTGCGCCGGCTCGTAGCCCAGTAGTGCATTTTTAATACGCTGCGCCATCCACCAACCCAAGGCTAAATTTAGAGAAATAACCGCTAACACCAACAGCAGCATAAAGGTGATGTAGGGTTCAAGTTGCCGGTCTATGCTATCAAGTAAATAGCCGACGGAAACAATGCCTATGATTTGTCCTTGAGCACTAAAAATAGGGACTTTGCCTCGCACGGAATAGCCAAGAGAGCCGCGCGCCGTTGAAATGTATTCTTGACCGCGAATGAGCGCTTTTGAGTTATCACCACCCACCATTTTTTTGCCGATACGCTCTGGTATTGGGTGTGCAAGTCTGCGCCCTTGGGCATCGCCAACTACAATAAAACTAGCTCCCATAGCCACTCGTAATTCTTCTACAAAAGGTTGTAAGGATTTGCTATCAGACTGTGTAACGCCTTGTACAATATTGGGTAGCTTCGCCACTACTCGGGCAACATCCAAGGCGCGTTCACCTTTGTCTTGATACTCTTGGTTACTGACATACCAATAACTTACAGCAACAACAATGCTTAGTTGCAGCAGGCTGTAACCAAGCATAAATAGTAGTAAACGACTTCGATAACTAAACAATTGATGCGAGCGCAATGGATCCCTCCGTTTGTGTAGAAAAATCATAGCATAAGCACCTATGCATTAAGCGTGAACAAAATGAACTTTATCAACTCTATGAGTATTAAAGCCTTTAAATGCTAAAGGCATTCATGTTGTTACTTTTCTGTAACAATTCTATGTAGCTTCAACTCGCTAAGGGGAGTCGGAGTCGACATTGAAAGTTAATCAGAACATGAAATGGAGATCTCAAATGTTCAAGGCGCATAAACTTATTAAAGCATTAGTAACAACCGGCCTAGTCGTCGCAAGCCTAAGTTCGACATCGTTTGCACAAGAAGTACACTTCTTGATACCCGGCGGGGCTGGTGGCGGTTGGGATGGTACTGCTCGCGGTACTGGCGAAGCATTGATGAAATCAGGAAAAGTTGAGAAAGCTTCGTTTCAAAATATGAGTGGTGGTGGTGGTGGTAAAGCGATTGCGCATCTTATAGAAACTGCAAAAACTCAAGAAGACACCTTAATGGTGAATTCAACTCCGATTGTTGTGCGCTCATTGACTGGGGTTTTTCCTCAATCGTTTCGTGATTTGACGCCCGTTGCAGCAACCATCGCCGACTATGGCGCGTTAATTGTTCGTAGCGATTCAAAATATACCCATTGGGAGCAAGTGGTTGCCGATTTCAAAGCCGATAGTAACTCAGTCAAGGTTGCTGGTGGTAGCGCTCGCGGTTCTCTCGACCACCTAGTTGCGGCAGCAGCGATAAAGAATGAAGGCTTAGATCCGATGAAATTACGCTATGTCGCTTATGACGCAGGTGGTAAAGCAATGGCTGGTTTGCTTTCGGGCGAAACCGCATTGCTATCAACCGGTCTTGGCGAAGCATTAGAGATGTCTAAAAGCGAACAAGTTAGAATTCTAGCGATTACAGCCGAAGAGCGTGTCAGTGATGCCCCAGACGTTCCTACTTTAAAAGAGATGGGTAACGATACAGTTTTTGCTAACTGGCGCGGATTTTTCGCAGCTCCTGGTATTAGCGATGAAAAACGCGATGAATTTTCGGCTTTGCTTGAGTCAATGTACGACACTCCTGAGTGGGAAGTGGTACGTGCTCGTAATGGTTGGGTGAATAATTTTGTACCAGCTGACCAGTTTTATAGCTTTCTTGAAAACCAAGAGAAAGTGGTTGGAGAGTTAATGAAAGAGCTAGGCTTTCTCTAGTCACTAGTCAACTCTCAGAAGCATAGACCACCGCCCTCGCGGTGGTTTACATGGAGGTCATATGCAATTAAGCCAGCAACAATTAGGTGGCTTGTTTTTCTTAGTTCTTAGTGCTGTTTATGGCTACTTTGTTCAAGATATTCAGCTGTTTGCTGGGGCCGAATTTGAGCCCTTCACACCGCGTACCTTGCCTAAAATCCTCAGTTTTTTGGGTATTTGCTTTAGTCTTTTCATCATTTTTACCGGTCGCCGCACGGGCGATACCAGTGCCAAGCTTGAGAGTCGTGCCCAAGTAGTGCTGCTACTGATTGCGATGTTGGTTTACGGCTTATTCGTTGACTGGTTGGGATTTCTTCTGGCAACCATCATTTTTCTTGGTGCATCTTTCCGCATTATGGGCGAGAAAAATAAACGCAGAGCTTGGAGCGTCGCGATAATCTTTTCGGTCTTGTTTTGGGCCTTACTCACCCAGCTATTAGATGTGTATTTAGAACCCGGTGCCATTTGGCGCGCGTTCATGGTTTAAGGACAGCAAATGTTAGATGGAATACTAAGCGGTTTAGGTACCGCAATCATGCCGATGAATTTGCTGATGGTACTCACCGGTTGTTTTGTTGGAACGTTTATTGGCATGTTGCCCGGCTTAGGGCCGATCACCGCAATAGCCCTGATGATCCCGATTACTTATGGACTCGATCCTTCTTCCGGTTTGATATTGATGGCAGGGGTATATTACGGCGCCATTTTTGGAGCCTCATCCTCGTCAATTCTAATTAACGCACCAGGTTGCAGTGCAACGGTAGTCACCACCTTTGATGGTTACCCAATGGCTAAGCGCGGACATGCGGGTAAAGCTTTAGCTATTGCAGCATATGCATCGTTTACTGGTGGTACTTTAGGGGCAATCATGCTGCTGATTGCCGCTCCGTTATTAGCGAAAGTGTCTTTAAGCTTTCAAAGCGCGGACTATTTTGCATTGATGGTATTGGGTTTGTCGGCAGTTGCAGCTTTTGCTGGCAAAGGTCAGGTGGCCAAAGCCCTAATGATGACCGTATTAGGATTAATGCTTGCCACCGTTGGTACCGACCGCAGTGAAGGTGTTGAACGTTTCACTTTTGGCCAAATGGATTTAGTTGATGGCTTTAGCTTTTTACTACTAGCGATGGCAACTTTCGCCTTGGCTGAAACACTCATGTCTATTATGCAAGGCGGTTCAAACGAAGCTCAATCTGGAAAAGAGCTTGAGCCTGTTGAGCTTGGATCAATGAAGCTTACGCTTGCTGAAGTGAAAGAAATGGCGCCAACTACCTTGCGCTCGTCAATCCTGGGTTTCTTTGTTGGCGTTCTACCTGGAGCTGGCGCAACTATCGCCTCATTTTTGGCCTATGGTGCAGAGCGAAATATTGCCAATGATGAGCAAAAGAAGGAGTTTGGCAAAGGTTCTATCCGCGGTTTAGCTGCACCAGAAGCCGCTAATAACGCCGCATCTACGGGATCCTTTGTACCTTTGCTCACCTTGGGTATACCCGGATCAGGAACAACTGCCATTCTCCTCGGCGCGCTGCTCTCTTATGGTATTCAACCGGGGCCACAAATGTAT
Source organism: Alginatibacterium sediminis (assembly GCF_003610775.1). GTDB lineage: Bacteria > Pseudomonadota > Gammaproteobacteria > Enterobacterales > Celerinatantimonadaceae > Alginatibacterium > Alginatibacterium sediminis. The sequence continues at coordinate 132,348 of NZ_RAQO01000005.1, forward strand.
GTGGAGTATCCGGATTTATTTTGGTCCATCATCATCTCAATGTACTTCGGTAATGTGGTACTGCTGATTTTGAATCTGCCCTTGATTCCCTATTTAGCCAAAGTACTCAATATTCCTCGCCCTTATTTGATACCAATGATTTTGCTATTTTCAATTACTGGCGTTTACTTGGTTTCTTTTAACAGTATGGATATTTTGATCATGGTTGCGGTGTGTGTGGCGGCGATGGTACTTCGAATATTACAGTTCCCTATGGCGCCAATGCTACTTGGATTTATATTGGGGGGAATGCTTGAAGACAATTTACGCAGAGCGTTGTTGATAAGCGATGGGTCACTAAGCTTTATTTGGGAGCGGCCGATTACCCTAAGTTTCATTTTAATAACCGCGATGATACTGCTTAGCCCGGTAATACGGATGCTGCTTGTTCGGTATAAAGCGAGTAATGAACGTGTTGCAGCTAAGCACTCTTAGTCAACGTCGCTTAGACAACAAAAAAACGGGGCCATAAGGTCCCGTTTTTGTTGGTCATTACTAACAAAATCAGGACAAAGTGAGATGAACCTTTGGCGCACATTTTAGCTGGTGTAATTGCTGTTTTAGAGTCGTCATATCGACATCGTCAGGAATACTGAGCTCGAGTTGGCCACTAAAAACAGTGTCCCCTAATTCTTGAATGGGTAGACGTTGGGTTTCGACGTGTAATATATCAATGCTGTTGGCTGATAGTAATTCGGTGAGGTCGTGAATAATACCAGCTTGGTCGCTAGCATCGATAACTAAGCGGTACTGCGATTGATGATCGGCGTGGTCGTCATAAAGTGTACGTATTTTTACTTCTAAACCATCGGTACTAAGCAGTTCTTGCTTAAGCGCATTGCCATGTTCTTGGTCGACGCGCATTTTAATTAAACCGGCAAATGTACCTTCAATATGGACCAGTTTGCTTTTCAGCATACTGGCATGATGAGTCACAGCTATTTTGGATATACGATGGAGCAGGTCACGCTGGTCACGTCCTGTGACGGTTACTAAGAATTCAGTTGTCATGTTAAGCTCCTAATTTAAAATCTAGAATAAGTGTAGCAAAACTCATAATAAAAGCTGTTAAGTCCTTGGCATTAATGGCTCTTGCTTTGTAACAGGGGAAGGTGTAGGTGTGTGGTAGCTTTGAACGCTATGTCGACGGTTATTTATACAACGGTCAACTTGGTCAAATTGATTTTAAATTTAGTAAGCTTGGCGAGTGTAAACCGAGCCAAACGATTGATGTTATTTCTTACGCCAGCGCAGATTATAACCAACAACATCGAGGTCATGCGATAGCGGATAAAACGCTACAACTACAGGCGTTTAACTGGGGACTAAAAACGCAATGGAGCCCAAAGTTACTCATCAATGCACGATTGGAAACGGTTACGCAAAAGCCTAGTTTTTCTGAAGCATTTGCTTATAGACGCTGCTTAATTGTTTTAAGTGCATGGCATGAATGGCGCGATGAAGGAGGGGCAAAAAAACAACAGTATCGTTTTAGTTATCAACACCGGCAAGCATTGGTCATGGCGGGTATCTATTACCCTGCAACTGAGCAGAGTGTGAATGGATCGTTCGTCAGTTTAACTTGCGCTCCTTCTCCAAAATTTAGCCAGTATCATCATCGTATGCCCTTTCTGTTGCGAGACCCCGAAGCATATCTGCAAGGCAATTTTAATGCAGCTCGCGCTGTGCGCGAACTGCATCTTGGCGACAGCCAAATGGCAATTGAAGCTGTCTAATGAGCTATTAACGCATGTTGAGCCAGGTTTTATAGCCACCGCTTAAGTTTTTGGCCTTGAACCCCTGATTCGCCAATTGACGATAAGCGACATAACCGCGTAATCCGACAAAGCAATAAATGAGTATTTCCATGTCTTTAGGCAATTCATCAAGTCGATCGCGAAGTTGGTCGAGGGGAATATTGAGAGCTCCGGGTATCGCTCCATTATTTAGAAGTTCTTGTGGATTTCTGACATCCAAAATCATCTGAGAATCGCTCAAATTATCAATTTCATGACTATGACAAATCTTATGCGAACCATTGCGAACGTTGCTTGCAACAAATCCGATTTGATTAACAGGATCTTTTGCGCTGCCAAAAGGAGGAGCGTAGCAAAGTTCTAGATCCTGCAAATCTTCGACTTTCAATCCCGCACGTTGGGCAACGGCTAATACGTCGATTCGTTTGTCAATGCCATCTTTACCAACTGCTTGAGCTCCAAGAATAGTGCCGGTTTCTGGGCAAAATAGCAGCTTGAGGTTAACACTTTCAGCTCCAGGATAGTACGAAGCATGGCTTGCACTGTGTACATAGACTTTTTCATACGAAATACCTTGGGCAGATAACTGTTTCTCGTTTAGCCCAGTGCTTGCCACGGCTAAATCAAATACTTTACAGATAGCTGTACCCTGTGTTTGCTTATAAGCCTGCTTTGCGCCAAAGATATTGTTGGCAGCCAATCGCCCTTGTCGATTGGCTGGCCCAGCTAAGGGAATAAATGCAGACTGCTGGCTTACCCAGTGCAGATCTTCAACCGCGTCACCCACAGCATAGATATCGGGGTCGCTACTTTGCATCTCTTGGTTAACTTTAATGCCGCCTAAGTTTCCAAGTTCAAGTCCTGCAGCTTTGGCTAGGCTTGTTTCTGGCTTCACTCCAATTGCCATAATCAGCATGTCAGTAGTCAGTGTTTTGTTGTTGCTAAGATTAAGCTTTAGTTTGCGTTTGGCTGAACTAGCACGCTCAACCGCTTCAAGAGCGGTATTTAAGCGAAGGTCAACTCCATGCCCTTCAAGTTCTTGGTGCAGAGGTTTTGCCATTTCAGCGTCAACAGGAGCCATGACTTGTGGTCCAAGTTCAAGCAAAGTGGTTTTTATTCCCCGCTCTGTGAGCGCTTCGACCATTTCTAAACCTATAAAACCACCGCCGACCACAGTCGCGTGTTGCGGTTTATGACGTTGCATATCATCAATAATGCGATCCATATCGGGTAGGTTACGCAAGCTATATATATGCGGTAAATCCAGACCGGGGAGAGGAGGCATGATCGGCGCAGCACCTGGACTTAGTACTAATTTATCATAGCTCTCGATATAAGTTTCACCGTTACTAAGGTTCTTGATTGAAACTTGTTTTTGCTCGCTATCAATAGCGGTCACTTCTTGGAGTACCCTCACATCGACATTGAAGCGGGTAGAAAAGCCGTCTGGTGTTTGTAGTAATAGATCGTCGCGCTCGCTGATGTCGCCGGCAATGTGGTAGGGAAGTCCGCAATTTGCAAAGCTAATATACGCGCCGCGTTCAAACATAATAATTTCTGAACTTTCATCTAATCGGCGAGCACGTGCAGCAGCAGATGCCCCACCAGCCACACCACCAATGATTACTATCTTAGTCATTTTAACTCCACAATTTGGTTTTAATGTTTCGAAATTTGTTGGTATCAATTGTAGGCAAGTCTAATCCTAGATTTATTGATGTGCAACAAGCTTTATTAGATTTGACTACATAAGCTTGTGACGTTAGAATCAATTTCATTTTCTGGTGGATTGCTAATGTCTGAATTAAATCAACTCTATGGTCAAGCAGAGCAAGTGAGCTTGCTGCTTAAAACAATGGCCCATCCTGAACGCTTGTTAGTGCTGTGCACTCTTTGCGAAGGTGAAGCCAATGTCGGTCTGCTGCACAGTCACTCTAAACTGGGGCAGTCGGCTTTCTCTCAACACCTACAGGTGCTCAAAGAGCACGGCTTAGTAAAAGTACGGAAGCAGTCGCAAATGGTGTTCTATTCTTTGGCTGATGAAAGAATTCAGAAGCTATTAGGAACCTTACAAGATAATTTTTGCCAAGATATGTCTAAGGCTTAGTGGACTCAATGATTACAATTAATTTTGAAGTTTTTACCCCTGGTTCAGCGATGTTAGGCGGAGCACTACTTGGTGTTTCTTCCATTCTGTTGATGTTATTTAATGGCAAGGTTGCTGGTATTAGTGGCATTTTTGGTGGTTTGATAAGTCGTCGCAAAGGCGATGTTACTTGGCGTTTACTATTTGTAGTGGCGCTATTGAGCTCTTACTTCTTGGTCAGCTTATTCAGCGAGCAACAACTTGAAATGCCAAGTTCGCCGCATTGGTTGTATGTCATTGCAGGGCTATTGGTTGGTTTTGGTACGCGAATCGGTAATGGTTGCACAAGTGGCCATGGGATCTGTGGTATTGGTCGCCTCTCAAAACGTTCTATAAGTGCCACCGTAATCTTTATGCTGGTTGCAATTACCGTTGTCAGTATTCGTCACTTTTTTGTTGGAGCGTAACCATGAAACGTTCAGTTATCGCACTTATAAGTGGCTTATTTTTCGGTTTGGGTATGAATATTAGCGGCATGGTATATCCCGAAAAAGTCCTAGGATTTCTTAATTTATTTTCAGGAGCTTGGGATCCTAGCCTGATTTTTGTTATCGGAGGCGCGCTGCTAGTGTTTGCTCCTTTTTATCATTTGGTTATTAAAAAGCGCAGTCAGTCACTTTGTGGTGACGCCATGTGTTTGCCGCATTCCAAACAAATTGATAAACCCTTAGTCTATGGCGCTGTGATTTTTGGCTTGGGTTGGGGATTGATCGGCATTTGCCCAGGACCAGCTTTGGCAGGTTTAATGAGCTTTGAGTCAGAGCTGTTCTTTTTTGTTGCAGCGATGTTCGCAGGCAACTATCTGGCTTCGCTTTGGCAAAAACGAGCTAATGTTGAGGTGAATCGAATTTAGCGGCGAATTGAGGGATCTTCTCTCCGTATTTTAGTGTTTGCGCATGCTTTGATGCATAATGCTAAGCTTCTGCTTGTTTTAGACAAGCTAGTAAAAAGAACCGGATGAAAGTGCTGATGTAAAAAAATGTGATTTACACAGCACAATTTATTTAGTTTTAACGTTACGATTGTTGCATGCATGAGTGATTGCAACGAAGCACTATACGAATAATTAATCAACGAGAACTACAACACAAATGGCTCGCCCGACTCTTAAAAGTATTTCAAAGCGCACCGGTTATTCTTTAACGACTATATCTAGAGCGCTGAAAGATGGACCTGAAGTTAAGCCGGAAACAATAGCTAAAGTTAAAGCCATTGCTCAAGAGCTTGGTTATCGGCCCGATCCAAGCGGTTTGCGATTAAGAACCGGTAAAACCTTTGTTATATGTGCAATTATTCCAGTTATCCCAGTCATTCAACCAGGACAAACGGTCGGTGACTTAGGCAGTTTGCGCTTAGTTAAAGGCTTAACGGAAGCGCTCAAAGGCACTAATTACCATCTAATGGTGTTGCCTGACTCTGGTACTGGGGATCGCATGGAAGACGTGCGTTATGTCGTCGAAAGTGGGATTGCCGATGGTCTAATTTTAAACCTTACTAGTACTGATGACCGCCGGGTTCGCTATCTTCATGAGCAAAAATTCCCGTTTATCACCTTTGGTCGCACAGAACTCAGTTTTGACCACGCCTTTTTTGATGTCGACAACATCGATTTTGCTTATCGAGCCTCAAGTGCTCTATATAAAAAGGGCCGTTTTAATCAGCGAATTGTAGTCTCTGATCTTAGCTACAGTTACTGTGTACATCAGTGGATGGGATTCAAGCGAGCAGCGCTTGAGCATGGTGTGGAGGTAAACCAGCAGCAGCACCTCATCGAAGAGGCTAAAATACCAAGCTATGACGAGCTCGTAGTTAGTATGCAAAGTAGCGATGAAACAGTTGATGGGATTATTTTTCCTGGTGAAATTACATGCCTTGGAGTTTTGTCATCTTTGCAAAAACGCGGCAAGACAATAGGCAAAGATATCGATTTAGTCACGCTTGAGAACTCACACCTCGTTGATTTTTTTGGAGTGCCTATTACTAGTTTTCACCAAGATACGCTGCATGTAGGTAATCGTTTAAGTACGATGCTGCTTGAGCAAATAGACGGTAAACCGGCCGAAGATCTACAAGAATTAGTCTGTACCAACCTCAGAGAGGCTGGTGTTTAGATACTTTTTTTAGGCATTGCTAGGAACTTTGGTTAGTTGATGAACGAAGTGCCATCGGCAGGTTAATTATATTAGCTTGGGCTAACCTTTAGTGCTGGTTCGCACTCATGCCTTTATCAATCCAACATGATCTCACTTGCTTGGTTTTCTCTGGCAAACACCTGTGTTTTTGTGTACCCCATTTTCTGCTATTTGATGGTTTTTACTATTCTAAGCCAGTCCATTTAAGCATCGTTGTAATCGCCTTAATCGGATGAGTTCCTTTTAGATTATCTTCTCTATGAGCTTTAGTAGATTGTTACTAGCGCGACTACCGACTACCTCTCTTGCACAAGGACGCTAATACTTAGCGAAGCAAAAAGCACGCGGCTTAGTTTTGCAGTTGCGCGTGCTGTTGCTAAACCCACCTGTTAGTCAATCCGCAATAGATTTGCGCATCAGTCTTGGCAAATTGAATTCAAGATTTGCTTTGTCTTATCGGTTACAAACAAAGTGAGAGCTTGCGCACGCAATCGGAATTGCGAATGTGAGCTTTGATGGCTGTTTGACTTTTTATTGTTACCTAGATCAAATTTCAGCCTTATTATAATTGTAACGTTAAAATTGTAACGTTACTTTAGCCGTAGGTTGTTACTTGAATTTGGTTTCACCCTAGATTTTGGCCTGTACTTGGCTTTTCTGCACGCTTATTAGGACTACACATGACATCTTCAACTCTAAACCTTGATGGAACGTGGTTGTTGCGCAACTTGAATGGCGAACAACAATGTGATTTCACGCTCCCAGGTGACGTTTTTAGTGCCCTTCTTGCTGCCGAGTTAATTCCGGACCCTTATTTTGCTGAAAATGAACACTTAGTTCGCTGGGTCGGTGAAACCGACTGGGAAATCAGCAAATCTTTTAATGTTGACCCCCACCTTCTTGAAGGCGAACACGTTTTCTTAGAATTAAATCGTGTCGACACTATGGCTGACGTTTTTGTTAACGATACGTTAATCCAAAGTTGTAGTAATTCATTCACCCGCTATCGTCCCGAACTTAAATCAAGTTTGGTGTCGGGTGAAAACACAATACGCATAGTTTTTAAGCGTATCGATAAGATTGCCTTAGAACGTGCGCAATCAATGCCTTATCCAGTGCCATTCTCAGCCGGTGATAACAATACCGTGCCGCATATGAATACGGTGCGTAAGACGCAGTGCCATGCGGGTTGGGATTGGGGTATTACCCTGATGACGAGTGGCGTTTATGAAAGTGTATTCATTCAATCAGTGCACAATCAACGCATTGACTACCTAACCAATGTTCAACGCCATAGTGAAAACGGTGTTGAAATCGAATTTTCTACAAAAGTATTTATTTTCCAAGCTGGTGAGTTCAGCCTAGATTTCTCTTTCAATGGGCAACAAAAACGCATTACTAGAGATTTGGAAGCTGGCGAGCATAGTATTGAATGTGTGTTCAACGTAGAACAACCGAAATTATGGTGGCCTGTTGGTTTTGGCGATGCCCATCTTTATCCGGTAGAAGTGAGCAGTCTTGACGGGCAATCAATACAGCAGAATATTGGTTTACGCGAATTGGTTGTTGATAACTCCCGCGATGAAATCGGCAAACGTCTAACTATTTTAGTCAACGGCATTGAAATCTTTTGTAAGGGTGCGAACTGGATCCCCTCAGATGCATTAATCTCTCGTCAAACTGAGGCGAAACATCGCGGTTTATTGGAGGATGCTGTTGCTGCAAACATGAACATGATTCGTGTTTGGGGTGGTGGTCAGTATGAATACGACCATTTCTACGATATTTGCGATGAACTTGGCTTATTGGTTTGGCAAGATGCGATGTTTGCTTGTTCGCAGTATCCATCTTTAGATTGGTTTTTAGAAGAAGTAGGTGAAGAACTCAAGCACCAAACGCAACGCCTAAGCCATCACTGTGGCTTAGCGCTATGGTGCGGAGACAATGAGGTCATCGGAAGTTTAACGTGGTATGACGAGTCTAAAAATGACCCTCTAAAATATTCGGTTAACTACGATCGATTAAATCATTTTATTGATCAAAGTATCTCAAAGTACGATCCGCAACGTATGTTTTGGCCAAGCTCTCCTTGTAATGGTCCGATGGACTTCGGTGGATGGCACGACGATACCTCAGGTGATATGCATTTCTGGAATGTATGGCATTCGGGTGAGTCTTTCGATGCTTATTACAGCGTACGTCCGCGTTTTTGTAGTGAGTTTGGTTTTCAAAGCTTCTCGTCTTTGCCCTCAACAAAAGAGTTTTTACCTGAAGGGGAGTTCAACGTAACCGCCCCTGCGATGGAACATCACCAAAAAAATAATCGTGGCAATTCAATCATCACTGAAATGTTTACTCGCTTGTTTCGTATGCCAAGTAGCTTTGAACAGCAGCTCTATTTGAGCCAAGTTCAGCAAGCAATGGCTATGGGAGTGGGGATTGAGTATTGGCGTAGTACACGTCCGGTATGTATGGGGACATTGTACTGGCAGTTGAACGATAACTGGCCGGTCGCTTCATGGTCTTCTATTGAATACAACGGGCGTTGGAAGCAACTGCATTATCACGTTTGTCGTTCTTACAATCCTGTCATGGTTACCGCCTACGTAAAAGACCAAGCGCTACAAATTTGGGGCGTTAATGACCAAGCACAGCATGCCGAAGTGTTCTGCCAAGGAGGTATCTATGACCTCAATGGTAAATTACTTGTTGAGCTACCTGAACAAAGTCGCCTCGAAGCCGGTGAAGCACGCTGTTTATTTTCCTTACCCCAAAGCGAGTGGTTAGATGACGTGCGCGAGCGGTTCGTATTGGTTCGTTATCAAGGTATGTGTCAAGGCAAAGTCTATGAAGGCGAGCGCTTGTTGTTCTTAACCGAACCTAAGCGCGTTGCTTTGCCAGCAGCAACTATCAACCATCGTTGCGTTGCGCTTGATGATGGAAAAATTGAAGTGCAGTTGTCGAGCAATAAACCAGCCTTTTATGTGACCTTAGAAGTTGATGGTGACACGGGCGTGTTTGATGACAACAGTATCAACCTTAGTGTGGGAGAGACCCGTAACTTGGTATTCACACCTCGCCAAGGCATCAGCCTAGAAAGCTTTACGACTCAGCTGAGAATTTACGATTTAGCAAATGCCACGATGGCATAAGCTGATTTAGTTTGAATCCCCATAATAATAGCAATGGGATTTATGGAGCCGCGATCCAAGACTTTGTTTTCTTAGTTTGCGGCAATCAAAACGTGAAAAGGAAGAAGTATGAATAAGTTAACGAGCATCGCTGTCGCGACCTCCATGGCCTTTGCAATCGGTAGTGTTCAGGCTGCTGAAACCCCTAACCTTAGAATTCTAAATGAGTTTTCTACCGGTTGGGTACAAAACTTTAACCCCTTCATCGGTGGTCGTCAGTCAGTTGATATGGTGCTTGAGCCACTAGTTATTTTCAACATGATTGACAACATGAAGCCTCACTTCTGGCTGGCTACAGGCTACAGCATGAGTGAAGATCTTAAGGTGCTAACCTTAAATTTACGTGAAGGCGTAAAATGGTCTGATGGCGAAGATTTCACCGCTGATGATGTGGTATTCACGTACACTTATCCAAAAGATCACCCAGAAATTGATACCCAAGGTATCGCAAGTAAAGTAGAAAAGGCCGTTAAAGTTGATGACTATACGGTTGAACTTCATCTTGTAGGTGAAAACGCTTTCGCAGCAAATGACCTTATCGGTCAAGGCCTCATGATGCTTCCAGAGCATTACTGGTCAAAAGTTGAAAACCCAGCTAACGATACTTATGAAGCAATGATAGGCACCGGTCCTATGACCGAGCTTAAACGCTTTACTCCACAGGTTTACGTGCAATGTACTAACGGTGAGTACTGGAATAAAGATCTTTCAGTTGAGTGCGTAGAATTCCCGCAATTTGGTAACAATGATGCTGCACTAGAGATGATGGCCAAAGGTGAGACCGATTGGAATGGTATTTTCATTCCTGATGTTGAACGCACCTTTGTTAGCCAGGCTGAAGGCAATAAGTACTGGTTCCCTTCTGGTGATGGTGTTCGTATCACCATGAACTTCCAAACCGAAAATGAATCCGCACGCCGCGCATTTGAAAGCGTTGAGTTCCGCAAAGCGTTTAGCCTTGCGATGGACCGTGATGCGATGATGATGATTGGTGCTTACGGATATGTTACTGGTGACAACCCTGCTTCTGACTTACCACCTGTTCAGTGGGGCTGGCGTAACAAGGACGCGGATAAGATCTGGAGTGAGTTCTATCAGTTTGATGTTAAGAAAGCCAAACAACATCTAGCTGACGGTGGATTTAAAGACACCAATGGTAATGGTTTTGTTGAGAACCAAGATGGCGAAACTTTCCAGTTTAAAATCCAAGTACCAAGTGGTTGGACTGATTGGGTAAACAACGCGGCAATCGCAGTTGAGGGTCTACGTGCTGCAGGTATTGATGCAAGTGTGGTTACACCTGAAGCAAACGCCTATGCTAAAAACTGGGACGGCGGTAACTTCGAAGCCTGCTTCTGTGGTGGTTCAATTCAAAGCTCACCTTGGAAGTTCTACGACTTCACCATGCATTCTCGTTTTGCGCAAGGTCCACAATGGTGGTCTACATCAATGACCAACTATGTTAATCCTGAACTAGATCAATTGATTGAAACCTTGGGTGCAACTATTGATACGGCTAAGCAAAAAGAAATTGTTGACCGTATTGAGATGATTAACGCGGTAGAAATTCCACAAATTCCACTGTACTACAACGGTGTTTGGTATAGCTACAACGATACTCGTTTCACTGGTTTCTGGAATGCTGAAAACCCAGTTGCACATCCAGCACCATGGAACAACAACAACCGTCTATTACACCTAATGGACATCAAACCTCGCGGTTAAAGAAAAATGAGAGGCGAGTTTTCGCCTCTCACTCTTTCCCATGTTTGTGCTACATCTAACGAGGTCACAATGCGCTATATATTTACCCGGCTAGGGTTCTATTTCTTGGCATTTTTATTTGCCGTCACGATTAACTTCTTTTTACCCAGAATGATGCCTGGTGATCCGATTTCTTCATTTCTAGGTCGTCTAGCGCAAAGCGGTGGTCAAATTACCCCCGAGACCATAGCCGCTTTAGAAGCGCTTTATGGTTACAGTACATCAGTGCCTTTATGGCAACAATTTATTGGTTATCTGCAAAGTATTATGGTTGGTGAATGGGGCGTTTCAACGCGCTTCTTCCAGCCTGTTATCGAAGTATTGGGTCGTGGTACTCAATGGACTTTATTGCTTGTGGGTGGCTACTTACTTATCTCTTATACCTTGACGACTTTCCTAGGTATTTATGTAGCTTGGAAGCGCGGCACTTGGGCTGACAGTCTCATCACTGTGGGTTCAGTGGTTATTTCTTCTATCCCTGCAGTGGTGATGGCGCTGCTTCTCTATTTTGCCTTTGCCTCAAATTTAGGATGGTTCCCAACCGGTTATGCCTATGACCCAGCATTAGATCCAGCCTATACCTGGGAGTTTGTATCCAGTGTGCTCTATCACTTAGCGCTACCGATGATTGCGATGGTTCTGCTCGGTATGGGCAACGTCATGGGGATGCGCTCAAACATGATTAACCAGCTTGGCGAAGACTTCATCGTCATGGGTTGGGCCAAAGGGGTTCGCGATCGCAAGGTGATGTTTAGTTACGGTGCTCGTAACGCCATTTTGCCAATGATTACGTCGTTTGCCATGTCAGTCGGAGCCATCTTTGGTGGTTCATTGATTATCGAGATCATCTTTAACTATCCGGGCTTAGGGCAGGTCATGTTCCAAGCGATGTTAGCGCGTGATTATCCGCTTATTCAAGGCTACTTATTGATGATGACCATTATGGTACTTTCAGCCAACTTTATTGCTGACATGCTGCTATTCGCCTTAGACCCACGTCTACGTACAGCTTTGGATTAATAGGACTAAATTATGAAATTCTTAAAAAGCCTAAAGGCCATGTTTTTGAGTAATCCGAAGGCGTCAGTTGGAGCCTCCATGGTTCTGATTATTTTTGTACTGTGCTTTGGAGCGCCTTTATTTACTGACTATGAGCCCAATGCGCGGATTGCGCGTCCACACCAAGCACCAAGTGCCGACCATATCGTAGGTACAACTCGCATGGGTCGAGACGTGTTGTCGCAAACTCTCTACGGTGGTCGAACTTCGATCATGGTAGGTTTTGTCGCGGGTGGTTTCGTGATGCTAATGGCAATGGTGGTAGGTATTAGCGCGGGTTACTTTGGTGGCTGGGTTGATAACATATTGTCGTTCTTTACTAATATGGTGATGGTTATTCCAAGTTTGCCATTGATGTTGGTATTAGCAGCATTTTTGGACCAAGTGTCGCCCTTTGTAATAGCTGTGATCATTGGTGCTACCTCCTGGCCATGGGGAGCGCGGGTCATACGGGCGCAAACTTTATCCATTCGTAACCGCGACTTCATCCATGCTGCAGAGGTAATGGGTGAGCGCAAACGCCGCATGCTATTTTTTGAAGTTATGCCAAATATGATGTCAATTTTAGCCAGCTGCTTAATCGGAACGATTATCTACGCAATTATGACCGAGGCTACATTAGGTTTCATCGGACTCGGTGATCCCTTGTCGGTAACCTGGGGAGTGATGCTTTATAACGCACAACAAACCTCGGCTATTCGGATTGGCGCATGGTGGGAAATTTTGGCTCCAAGCGTAATGCTAGCATCTCTAGCGATTGGTTTAGCACTCATAAACTTCTCAATTGACGAAGTATCGAATCCTAAGCTTCGTGCCCAAAGAATTATGGCTAAGTTCCGTCGCGAGCAGAAAGTAGAAGCGAAAAAGAAAGCTGCCGCAATACGTAACGCTGGTAGTGAGCCAATGGAGGCCAAAGCATGAGTGATCTAGTTCAAGTAAACAATTTGTGTGTTGATTATATTACCTTTGGAGGCCGCGTTCGCGCCGTTGACGATGTCAGCTTTAGCATTAAAAAGGGTGAGATCTTGGGGCTGGCGGGTGAGTCTGGTTGTGGTAAAAGCACCATAGCATTTGCCTTGATGCGCTTACACCGTCCACCTGCGTTGATCTCGGAAGGTGAAATACTATTTGATGGTAAAGACATACTAGATTTCAGTGATGAAGAGCTACGTAAATTCCGCTGGGCCGATACCTCAATGGTGTTCCAAAGCGCTATGAGCTGTCTTAACCCAGTGAAAACCATTGAATCGCAATTTTATGACATCTTTGAAGCTCACAACGTTGTTTCAACTAAAGAAGAAGGCGCTGAGCGCGCCAAAGAGCTGTTGCAGATTGTAGATATTCCACCTGAGCGTTTGTACGACTATCCACACCAGTTTTCAGGTGGTATGCGCCAACGGGTTGTGATTGCGATGGCTCTAGCTTTGAAGCCAAAGTTATTGATCATGGACGAACCAACCACCGCTTTGGATGTAGTTGTACAGCGTGAAATTTTACAGAAAGTGTATGAGCTAAAAGAAGAGTTTGGCTTCTCGGTATTGTTTATTACCCATGACCTTAGTTTGATGGTTGAGTTTTGTGACCGTATTGGAATTATGTATTCAGGCAAACTGGTTGAAGTTGCGCCTTCTAAAGAAATACTGGGCAAACCTCAGCACCCTTATAGTTTTGGTTTAGGGAACTCCTTCCCAACCTTACATGGGGAATTACAAGAAATGATTGGTATACCGGGTTCGCCTTTAGACCTTAATCATGTGCCAGATGGGTGTCGATTTGCTGAGCGTTGCTTTAATGCAAGTGAGCAATGTCGCACAGATGAGCCGCAATTGCGCAATGATGAGGCGCGAGGTTGGGTTGCTTGTCATCATCCTTTGGCTATTGACTTTCGTGAGCTGCAAGACGCTCCGTGCTCAGAATTGAACTAGGACCTATTATGCAAACTCATGTTCCAGTTACAAGCGACCAAAAGATTACCTTGGAAGCCAACGATTTGTGTATCGACTTCGCCAAAGAACGCAAATCTATATTTAGCCCTAAGCAGTATTTGAGAGCGCTTAATGGTCTCAATTTTAAAATGTATGAATCGCGCTGTTTAGCGGTTGTTGGTGAATCAGGTTGCGGGAAAAGTACTGCAGCTCGAATTGCCACTAAAATTTATAATCCGAGCTCTGGGCAAGTAAAATTCAGAGGTCAAGACATCACAGAGATCGAATCTGGCCAAGCGCTGCGCGATTATCGTAAAGACGTGCAAATGGTATTTCAAGACCCCTTTGGCTCGTTGAATCCATTGCATACTATTCGGTATCACTTAAGTCGCCCGCTTAAAATTTACCATGGCCTGGCTAAAGGTTCTGAATTAGAAGATCGATTAGTTGGCTTGCTTGAACAAGTGGGTCTGACACCTGCGCGTGATGTATTGAGCAAGTTCCCCCATCAGCTTTCGGGTGGGCAACGGCAGCGAGTTTTCTTAGCCAAAACCTTAGCCATAGGTGCCAACGTGATTTTGGCTGATGAACCAACCTCGATGCTTGATGTATCGATTCGAATTGGCGTTCTCAATTTGATGAGCCAAATGAAACAAGAAATGGGTAAGTCATTCATGTACATCACCCATGATATTGCTACGGCGCGCTACTTTGCCGAAGATACGGTTGTTTTATATTGCGGGCACATGGTTGAGTGGGGTAGTACTGAAGAAATTACTCAGAATCCTCAACACCCTTATACCCAGTTATTACTAGCAGCGGTGCCTGATCCTAAACGTAGTATTCACCAAAAACTACCAACCCACCGCGCCTTGGAAACCCCAATGTGGTCCCCTGATAAAACCGGTTGTCCATATGCTGCGCGCTGTCCACAGGCTAAGCCAGCTTGTAGTGAGTACTTACCTGAAGCTAAGGAAATTGCACCGCAGCACTATGTGCGCTGCCATTTGTTTATGTAGGAGCCCTGCTTGGGTCTAGGCCTTAGGCCCAAGCTTTTATTGCTATTCGAGTCCTCACTTTTATCTAAACGAGCAAGCAAGTGCGGACAAGCTTAGGTATTATATTCATCCCGTAAGTTCCAATTAAGGTAGATTTCGCGTGTATATTGGTTTTGATATTGGCGGTACAAAAACTGAAATTATTGTGTTGGATGCGCATGGAGAGCAACACTTCAAAAAACGAATTCCAACAGAGCATGATTACCAAGGTTTTTTGAATAATATCGAGAGCTTAGTTTTAGAAGCTGAGCGCAGTGTAGGGGGGGCGTGTTCAGTTGGGATTGGCCTGCCAGGGGTGCTTGATCCGCGTACCGGACTCATCAAAAATGCCAACTGTACTTTTCTCAACGGACATCAACTAAAAAAAGACCTCGATGCCCGCTTAAATCGCTCGGTAGCTATTGCTAACGATGCCAACTGCTTTGCTTTATCAGAAGCTGTAGATGGCGCTGCAGCTGGAAAATCGGTGGTATTTGGGGTTATTTTAGGCACGGGTTGCGGAGGCGGACTGGTCGTTAATCAGCAGGTGATTGGCGGTTTAAACGCAAACGCTGGCGAGTGGGGCCACAACCCTTTACCTGGGTTTAATTCCGAGATTGACGGTAATCCCGTTCAGTGCTTTTGCGGTGGTAAAAACTGCCTTGAGAAATTTGTATCGGGTACCGGCTTTACTCGGCAATATAACCAACATAGTTCTGCGCAACTAACTGGGCCGGAAATCTTTGCCAAACTTGAATCTGGAGATGCGCTGGCAAAACAGTGTTACGAGTTGTTTATTGATCAACTTGCGCGTGCGTTAGCATCTTTGATCAACAGCATTGACCCCGATGCAATTGTTGTTGGTGGCGGTTTGTCAAATGTTAGCCGTATTTATGACGACGTAAAGCAACTTATCCCGAATTATACGATTAGCGATGATGTGGTCATTAATTTATACCCAGCTAAGTATGGCGACTCGTCAGGGATACGCGGTGCAGCGTGGTTGGCTCGTTAAGTCCAATCCAGTCCTTCTTTTTATAGTTATTCGCAATCGGATTGAAAGCAAAATTGTAAAATATGTCGGCAGTTATTCAATTTAGTTTGAGTCACTGCCTTTTTACTATCTGAACACTTGAAAGAGTTAGGCTGAACTAAATCACAACGATTCTCATAAACTGAGAATGCCTCGATTACTAATTCTTTAATCTTTTCGTCTATATACAGTGTGACCGCGATTGCTAGCTGTTTACCTCTTGGGTACGAGTAATGAACTTGTTTTGTTTGGGCTGTTGTCCAGCTTGTTGGTCTCAGCGGGTGGGATTCTAGCGATGGCTATAGCAGCAAATCTGATGATCAGTCCGGTAACCGTGTTTATGACCGATTTGCTTCCGATAACTCGCCATGCTCCCAAAAAGATAGCAATTCTATCTAGCCCTTAAGTGTTCTGAGACCAGTATCGGCCAAGACCTGTTCAACAATTTAGGTCATCCATCGACTCCCTCCTATGGACAATAATTAGAACCTTAACTTGGCAAAGTAAACGTGCAGTGAATTGCACAACAACAGGAGAAGGGGGATTTAGTTGTCGTTAATTAGGTTTAATACCAACAATTAATTGAATTGGCTGTAAGGTATAGTTTACTAATTAATCTACGATTGATGTACAAATACGATTTCAGTCTATTTGCTGCAAAAAATTTTGAACCTTAGCTTAGTGGTTTATATCTATATTGAGCCATTATTCTAGACGATTGTTCGTTTGTTTTCTAATATGCCAGTTCCCGACTTGCCTTATTACATTTCCGTAACAATCAACATCGTCAATACAGTTAATGGTACTTTTTATAAGCATGAGTTTTATTTTTAAACAATTTTTGATAGCGTTATCAATGCCGCTTAAAAACGCAGCAATTTGAAGGCCTTTTGTTCAGTTTTCTAAAGTGTTTGCTTGTTTTTTCGGTAATGAATCAAGTTCATAGCGCTAAGTTGAAAGTAAATCTAATATTTATTATGCCATAGCAAGCTCGCTTGCCTTGTTTTGATAAGTCTTCGAAAAACTTGCTACCGTGCGCCTCAAAGCAATACTTTAAGTTACAATAAAATTTCAATAGGAAAATAGAATGTCTAACACTGTTACTGGAACCGTTAAGTGGTTCAATGAATCTAAAGGTTTTGGTTTTATTGCTCAAGAATCAGGTCCAGATGTATTCGCACATTTTAGCGCAATTACAGGTACGGGTTTTAAAACCTTGGCCGAAGGTCAAAAAGTTCAATTCTCTATTAGCCAAGGTCAAAAAGGACCTCAGGCAGATAACATTGAACTCATCTAAATCGTAACTCGTAATTTGTTAGAATGGCGTTATTCATTAACGTCATTTTTTATGCCTGATAAATGACATTTATTGGTTATCAAACGCGATGACACACTGAAGTTAGTTCTATGCTGCTTTATCAGATAACCAACCTCACTCGATTTTCCAAACCTCTGCCGTTGGTCTTCACAATCCAAAACTCTCCGATTGCTACTTTTATTGACACTCTTGTTCTGTAATTTCTGAGTTTAGTCCTTGGGATATCAGGAGGAAGAGGGCGAACTGCGCGAAAGTCCTTTTGTGAAGGAGTATTGTCAGTACCACACAAGCGTATATCACTAAATTTGAGAAAAAATGTGGGGTTTATGCGCTGAATCCGTGTTTTACGTTGTTGGTTTATTCTATAATCTCGGCCTAAAACTATTTTAATAACTGCTAAGAGCGGAAACACAACATGACCACAAACAATAACGTCTCCTCAGTGGGGCTATTTCAACGATTTTACGACATTCCCCTTGTTGCCCAAATTCTAATTGGTATCATTTTAGGCTCGGTTATTGCAATTGTGTCACCGCAAACGGCCACCAGTGTCGGCTTACTTGGGGCCTTGTTTGTTGGAGCCCTGAAGGCCGTGGCACCCATCTTGGTTTTTGTACTAGTAGCGGCCTCTATTGCCAGCCATAGTGCGACCCAGAAAACTCATATAAAACCGATTATCGGAATGTACGTGTTTGCAACCTTCGCGTCAGCACTTACTGCGGTAATGTTTAGTTTTGCCATGCCGACGACTTTGATTCTTGTTGATGCCGCGCAAGGCAGTAATCCTCCGCAGGGTATAGTCGAAGTATTAAATACCTTATTATTTAAAGTCGTAGACAACCCAATCAATGCCTTAAGTACAGGGAACTATATCGGCATACTGGCTTGGGCTATCGGTCTGGGTTTGGCATTGAAATCTAGTTCTGATAGTACAAAAGCGGTATTTAATGATGTTGCTGATGGCGTTAGTAGTATCGTGAAATTTGTCATTCGACTTGCTCCTTTTGGTATTTTTGGTCTCGTCGCAAGTACCATTGCAGCAACTGGATTTAGTGCACTTCTAGGTTATAGTCAATTGTTACTGGTGCTATTAAGCGCCATGGTATTTGTGGCGTTGGTAGTGAATCCGGCTTTGGTGTTCTATAAAACCCGTCAAAACCCATACCCCTTAGTGTTTCAATGCTTACGTGAAAGTGGTATTACAGCTTTCTTTACTCGCAGCTCAGCGGCCAATATTCCTGTTAACATGGATTTATGCCGCCGCCTAGATCTTGATGAAGATACCTATTCAGTATCGATACCACTAGGCGCTACAATCAACATGTCAGGTGCCGCGATTACCATTACGGTGCTTACCCTTGCTGCTGTGCATACGCTAGGCATCGAAGTTGATTTCGCAACTGCAGTTCTGCTAAGCGTTGTTGCAGCTGTTTCGGCTTGTGGTGCCTCAGGTGTCGCTGGTGGCTCTCTATTGCTTATCCCGCTGGCCTGTAGCTTGTTTGGTATCGCCGACGAAGTAGCAATGCAAGTTGTCGCAGTAGGCTTTATTATCGGTGTGATACAAGATAGTGCAGAAACGGCCTTGAATAGCTCGACTGATGTTGTGTTTACCACCGCTTGCTGTCGAGCCGACGCCAAATAAAATTTGTACCAGTAACTATTTAAGGCAGCATAGGCTGCCTTTTTTGTGTTTATTCATCGCAAAACTCAAGCTTTAACGGATAGCTGAGTTACTCTTTTGGCATCCACGTAGTCAGCAAGTCATTCTATCTGCACGAAATAATTCCAGTGACCGAGCATACCCGCTAAGCCAATCCATCGTCGTTTGTCCACCATCGCATTAAGCTTGAGCTCAATTGCTTGGGGCAACTGTGTTTCGTGTTCAGCTGCTACGAAATCAGGTTTGAGTAAGCGTTATCTGTCCGGTGAAGTGAATAGCAGTGATTAACTTTGGGCTATCATTTTTCCGATCAAGCTACCTGGTCATTTCACTCTAATGGTTAAGCCAAGCGACCAATCATGAAAGGCCCAGTAACTAAAGCCATCACCACAAACTATGCTCTGGTAATTGATAACAGATACAAAAAAGCCCCGAGAAATCGGGGCTTGGTTTATTGATTCGTTAATCGTAAGCTTCTATTCGCGCTCTTTTGAGTACGGAACACCAATTGCTTTAGGAGCAACGGCTTTACCGATAAAGCCTGCGAGTAAGAAAACAGTAAGTACATATGGGACCGCTTCAATGGCTTGTACGGGAATTTGGAACTCTCCAATACTAACCCCTTGCAAACGAATCGCCATAGAGTCTAAGAAGCCAAAGAGTAAACAGGCTCCCATCGCAGTCCAAGGTTTCCACTTACCGAAAATTAATGCGGCCAAAGCCATATAGCCCTTACCCGCACTCATATTCGGAATAAACTGAGCTGTTTGACCCACCGACAAATATACGCCGCCTAGGCCTACTAGGATGCCGCAAATTATGACAGCACTGTAGCGCATTTTTGCAACGGAGATACCCGCAGTATCAACTGCTGAAGGGGACTCTCCAACTGCTCGTAGGCGCAAGCCAAAGCGTGTTTTAAACAAAATATACCAGGCAATAGGCACAGCCGCAAAAGCGACATACTCAAGTAAAGAGTGTCCAGAAATAAGCTCAGAATAGAGTAGCCCAATTACTGGTACGTCCTGCAAGGCGTCTGCGCCAGGTAAATGAATCGGTGCAAAACGAGCATCGCCACTTAGCGCTGGCGTTTGGCCACCTTGTTTAAACCAGTGGCGACCTAAAGTCACGGTAAGTCCAACAGCTAAAATGTTGATTGCCATACCACTGACAACTTGGTCTCCACGGTGAGTAATCGTTGCAAAGCCGTGTAGTAGTGACATACAGACAGCAACTAAAACTCCTGCAATACAACCCAGCCAAGCTGAACCTGTTACATAAGCCACTGCTGCGCCAGCAAAAGCGGCAGCCAGTAGTTTGCCTTCAAGAGCAATGTTTACGATACCAGAGCGTTCGCAAAACATACCGGCTAAGGAAGCAAAAATGAGCGGGGTTGCAACGCGAATCGTCGCGTCCAACATCAAAATTAGTGTTTCGAACATTATGCAGCCTCCTCGTTAGTTTTCGCAAACAGCTTTAAGTAGGTGTTTTCTATACTAGGACGTAGCATGTGCTCTAAGGCACCACAGAATAGAATCACAAGGCCTTGCAGAACCACCACAATGTTTCGGTCCACGCCATACTCAAAGCTAAGCTCAGCGCCGCCTTGGTATAAGAAGCCAAATAACAAGCTGGCGAGTAGTACCCCAATTGGATGATTTCGTCCCATAAGCGCCACCGCGATACCGGTAAACCCAAAACCTTCAACGAAATTAAGTTTGATTTGGTGCAGTTCACCTTGTAATACGTTGAGTGCAAAAAAGCCGGCTAACATACCAGAGACCAGCATGGTCAGACATACGATACGAACGTACTTGATACCTGCATACGTTGCCGCACTGGGGTTAGAACCAACAGAGCGAATCTCATAGCCCCAGCGAGTGTGCCAAATAAACAACCATACAAACACACAACAAACGAGTGCGAAGAAGAAGCTCAAGTTGAGTGGGCTTGCCGACATTTCATAGCCAAATAGAGCAAAAAACTCGTGCATTTTGGGCAGCCAACTGCCTACAGCAAATACGCGACTTTCGGTGGCCATGGTGTTCTCTGGCTTTAGAACTTCTACCAACAGATAGGCCATCAATGATGCGGCGATAAAGTTGAACATGATCGTAGTAATAACAATGTGTGAGCCGCGCTTAGCTTGCAAGTAGGCTGGAATGAACGCCCATGCAGCACCAAAGACACCACCGACAACAATTGCTACGGGAAAAACTATATACCAAGGTGCAAATTCACCAAGGGTTAAGCAGACTAAACCTACACCTAAACCACCGATGTAAGCTTGACCCTCACCACCAATGTTAAATAGACCCGCATGAAATGCGACTGCAACCGCAAGGCCGGTGAATATGAAGCCGGTTGTGTAGTACAAGGTATATCCGATACCTTCAGCATAACCAAATGCGCCTTGCCACATTACTTTTGCAGCGTCGATAGGGCTGATATCAATGTAAATGAAGAGTAGGGCCGAAACTAAAAATGCGAGCAATACGTTAATTGCTGGCAGTAAGGCGACCGTTACCCACGCTGGAACGCGAGCTTGACTCATGATTGCTCTCCTTGCGGTTTAGCGCCTTTTTTCAAGTGCTCTGGCATAATATTTGCCATCATTAATCCAAGTATTTGTTCGTTTGCATCATCGCTGTTAACTTCGCCAACAACGGCGCCATCAAAGAGTACGATGATTCTATCCGCAAGATTCATAATCTCGTCAAGTTCAACCGATACCAGCAGTACTGCCTTACCGGCGTCTCTAGAGCTAATTACCTGCTGGTGAATGTACTCGATGGCGCCAATATCTACGCCTCGAGTTGGTTGCCCAACTAATAGCACATCTGGGTCTTGTTCCATTTCGCGAGCGATGACCAATTTTTGTTGGTTACCACCAGAGAAATTAGCGGTTTTAAGGGTTGGATCAGCTGGGCGTACATCCCATTTATCCATATTGGTTTGGCAGCTTTGATTGATCGCTTTTTTGTCTTGGAGTAAGCCTTTGTTGTACATCGGTAATTGGTGATAACCCATGATGTAAGCTTCTTGAGCTTCAAACTTGTTAATCAGTCCCATCTTATGACGATCTTCTGGGATATGACCTACACCCATTGCGCGCACTAATTGCGGATCGCTAGGATTAGCAGCTGAAATGGTATTGTTATTGAGAACAATCTCACCGGATGTCGGTTTGATTATGCCGCCGAGCAAGCTTAAGAGCTCAGACTGTCCATTACCGGATACGCCAGCAATACCGACGATTTCACCTGAACGTACAGAGAAGGACATTTTTTTGACCCGCTCAACACCGCTGCTATCCACATAACACAGATCTTTAACTTCAATTAGAGACTGTTTGGGAGCCGCTTGGCCGCGATCAACTTTTAGCAATACTTTACGGCCAACCATCATTTCAGCTAGATGTTCTTGGCTGGTATCTTTGGTCGCTACGTGTCCCACCATTGCACCTTGTCGCATCACACTGACATTGTCGGTGACGGCTAACACTTCGCGCAATTTGTGAGTGATGATCATAATCGTGGTTCCCTGCGCGCGCAGTTTATCCAAGATTTTAAATAAGTGGTCTGCTTCCTGTGGAGTCAAAACTCCGGTTGGTTCATCAAGAATTAGAATCTTCGCACCGCGATAAAGAGCCTTAAGGATCTCTACTCGTTGCTGTAAGCCTACTGGAAGTTCGCCGACGATTGCATCAACAGGTACTTCTAGGCCATAGCTGGTGGCTAATTCTTCCAACTTTAGTTTAGCACTGGCCAAGCTTTCATTAAGCTTCCATCCATCTTCGGCGCCCAGAACAACATTCTCAAGAACCGTGAAGGTCTCTACTAACATGAAATGCTGATGCACCATACCGACACCGGATGCAATCGCGTCTTGCGAGCTCGAGGGTAGAAATGGTTTGCCGTCAATCATCATCGAGCCTTTATCGGCTTTATAAAAACCGTAAATAATGCTCATCAATGTTGATTTACCTGCACCATTTTCACCAATGATGCCGTGGATTGTGCCTTTGGGTACTTGTAAACTGATATCTCGATTGGCATGTACTGCGCCAAACTTTTTATCAATATGACTCAGTTCAATGGCGTAAGCTTGTTCTTGACTCACTTGAAATTCCTAGTCCATAAAAAGCAAAAACCCAATATTCAGCACTAGCCGAATATTGGGTAAAGTAACTAATTAAAAGTTACAGGTGTTATCTGACATATAGTCATGTACTGAGATCTTACCAGCGATGATGTCGGCTTTTAAGCCTTCAACATAAGCTTTCATATCTTCAGAAATCAACGAAGCATTGTGCTCATCAAGAGCCCAATCAACCGCATTTTCTTTAAGACCTAAAACCTTAATACCTGGTTGCCATTCACCATTCATGCCTTCTTCCCAAGTTCCGTATGCAGCAACACCTACGCGCTTAACCATAGAGGTAAGCATAGTGCCTGGCTGAACGAAGTTTTGGTTTGAGTCGACACCAATAGCGTAGTTACCAGCATCTTTCGCTGCTTGATAAACACCTAGGCCTGTTCCGCCAGCAGCTGCATAAATGATATCCGCACCTTGAGAGAACTGAGATTTAGCAAGCTCAGAACCTTTAGCCGGATCGGCGAACGCTGAAGGCGTAGAACCGGTCATGTTTTGGATGTATTTGATATCAGGATTTGCAAACTTCGCACCTTGCTCGTAACCACAAGCAAATTTACGAATGAGTGGGATATCCATACCACCAACAAAACCTACCGTGGCAGTTTTTGATGTTTTAGCAGCCAATGCACCAACCAAGAATGATCCTTCATGCTCTTGGAAAACAATAGACTGTACGTTTGGCTTGTCTACTACCATATCGATGATAGTGAACTGTGTGTCTGGAAATTCAGCGGCTACTTTTTCAACTGCAGAAGCAAAGTTGAAACCAACCGCTACAATTGGTGTAAATCCGCGGCTAGCTAAGCGACGAAGACCTTGTTCGCGCTGCGCTTCATTCTGAGGTTCAAATTCACGAACTTGAACGCCTTTGTCTTTGTTAAAAACTTCAACGCCGTTGCGAAATACAGCTTCATTGAAAGATTTGTCGAATTTACCGGCAGTATCATAGACAACCGCTGGTTTTGCTGCAGCTAATGCTGCAAATGATGAGACAGCTAGAGCAACTGCTGACAAAGTAGTTACGAGTTTTTTCACATTGTTCTCCCTGTGTGTTAACCCAAAAATGTTTTGTTTACGATAAACCCTATAATCATAGCCGAAAAAGGCAAACACAAGAAGCGTCGGCTTTTCCAGATTCTGCGGTTTCAAGGGATTTTGTTTGGTTTATCGCCGCTTTCATAGTCTATTCCGCTCATGCTGTTATTTGCCAACACGTCGATAACGAAATCAGCGTAAATTTAAACCTTAGAACTAAGAAAATAAAGCGCTTGTTCTGAGTATGAGCTACGTAAACAGGGTTTAAGTCAAAAAATTGTGAGATATATGCCTGAAAGAGTAGTTGGTGCTCGTTTTATAGACAATGGATGGTGTCGGAATCGCTACAAAAACATGACCAAACGGTCAGAAAGTGGTTAATTGTTCTGCTGAGGGGGAATAATCGGTATTAATGTCTAAAGTTTTAAAATAGTTAGCGAGATCTCAATTTCGATGGTTAAAAAATATACAAATTGTGTGTTGCGAAAAAGGCAATGTCGTCAAACATTGCCTTTTAACAAATTTATTCAAATTTGAATTTAGAACTTCATGTTCACACCAAGCTTAACTTGGTGGTCAGCTTTGGCTTTGGTGCCGTCATAGTTAGTGCTGTCTAGGTTTTTGTCTGAATACTGAATATAAGGTTCGTAGTTGTTCAGATTCGTCAAAAATACTTTGTATTCCAAGCTATTGTTTCGCTTACGATCAGATACGTTACCTGGGGCAACTTTGTCGGATTTAATGTCTTGATAAACATAATTTACTGAGGCGCCAAACATATCGCCTTTCCAACCTAAAGTGATGTCTGCGCGGTTTGTATTGATATCCCCAAAATTGGCATTGGTTATCGCATTGTCGTTTTTAGTGCTGTCATAACGATAACGAGCAGCTGTAAACACACCGTTATCAAAGTTATAACCCGCTTTTAAACCAGCTTTACTGGTATTGGTTTGGTTAATATTGTTTTGCGTATACTCAACCCGTGGTTGCACATAAGCGTTACCAAAGGCGTAGGTATAATCAATACCAATAGTGCCTTCGTGTAGACTTTTGTTTTGTTGTGCTTCAGAGTATTCTTTGCCACCAAGGCGAGTTTTGCCTTCTACATCAAAGCCGAATTTTCCTACTTCAGTATCAAACTCATAGCCGCCTTTTAGCGCTCCAAGCGTTTGAGAATCGTTGTTGAATTCTACAGCTGCGCCAGCACGGATAGCATTGGCAGACGCGACACCAGATGTCATAGCCAAAGCCAATACTGAAATTGTAACAATTTTTTTCATTTTAAAGCCTTTAATCGGAATAAAGTAAACACGTCCCTGCGCGTTTACGAGCTCGATCGCACTCGCTATGTATTTCCGTTGTGGTTATGATGTTGCAAACTAATTTTTGGCTCAAATCACATTGTGTTCGACTTTCGAGACACTGTTGGAGGTTGCATTTGTCGAGTTTTGATCAGCAAGCTGTCGAGGCTTTTGTTTTAACCGAAAAGCTTGGCAGTATTTCGGCAGCAGCTAAAAGCATGGGAAAAAATAGGGCGCAATTGAGTCAATGGATTGCTAACTTAGAAATTGACTGGAATGTAGAATTGTTTAGCCGAACGGGTCACAAGCCAAGTTTGACTGAAGCCGGGCGACGTCTACTACCGATGTGCCAGCAGCTACTTGAGCAACAACAGCTAATCGCCAAGCAAGTTGCGTTGGTTGGTGACAGCGAACAAATCCATTTACGTCTTGGAGTTAGCGTATATCTGGCCAGCTCCGAGATTGCCCTGGTCGTTAGTCGTTTCCACGCCGCTTTCCCTAACGTTGATTTGGAAATTGTTCAGCGACGCGATGAACAGCTGCTTAACTGGGATCAAGACCTTGAACTCGATTTAACTCTGTGTATTTATCGTGACCAGTACCCAGCGAATGCTATCGTCACTCCAATCACCAAAATAAATATAGTTGCCGTATGCTACAAAAATCATCCTTTAGCGAATGCATGCGCAACCAACACCGAACAAGTATTAGCCCATACCTGGATTACCTTACGTTCTCACTCCAAGGTGCCGTTATGGGAGCCAGAGTTTATTCAGCGTCAGATACAAGTTGAAGAGCAGGCGCTAGCCATTGAGCTGTGCAAGTCAGGGCTGGGAGTTTTATCTGCAGAGCAAAGCCAAGTTCAGCCTTATCTGGATTCGGGAGAATTGCTGATCATCGACCACGAGCAAGCAACAATTACTGAAAGTCTCGGTGTCGTCGTTGCCAAAACAAAGACCAAAAGTGAACAACTTAATCAACTTATTAAGATCATTCAGTCAGTGTTTCCCTCGTCGTAAATGAAGCGAAAACTGAACTAGTATAAGGAAATAAAGTGCATATTAAACCAAGTTTAAAATGGATGGCCCTCGCAGTTTGTGTAAGTGTTTTAAGTGCTTGTGATGGCGGTGAAGTAGGCAGTGTTTCGCTAGGCATGTTCACCACCAAAGATATAAAAATAGAAGTCTTAGTGGATCCAATTATAACTGGAGTTACTTGTCATATTAGCCACGTGGATGCCGATTTAGATTTCTCGGACCCATCAGATATGGGAATTGCTTGTCGGCAAGCTGGACCGATTACCAGCGCGATGATCGCTCAAATAGATAAGTCTAAGTCGGGTGAGATTGTGTTTAAAAAATCGAAGAGTATTTTGTTTAAAAGTTTGAAATTACGTCGTGTTTTTGACCCCCAATCGCAAACTATTATGTATGTCAGCTATAGTACCAAAGAGCTACAAGGTAGCTTTAAGCATTCGCTAAGTACGGTCCCTTTGTGGGGAACCCAAGCTTGGCAGGCCCCAGTGGCTAGTAGTAACTAAAATTACTAAGCTCTCAAGCACCAAAACCTTGAGTCATGAGCTGCTAGCTTTAGTTGCTGGGTCTTTTTCTGAAATCTCTCGGACTTGTTCCTGTTTGCTGGCGAAATACTCGCGAGAAGTAATTGCTCTCACTAAAACCGCAGCGCTGAGCGATCTGGTTCATACTCGGTTGTGATGGGTCATGGAGTAATGCTTTGGCTTTTTCTACTCGCTGTTCAATGAGATAGAGCGCTGGGCTTGTATCAAGGTAGCGCCTAAATAGCCGTTCAAGTTGCCTTGTGCTTAGAAAGGCGGCTTTTGCAATATCGGTGCTACGCAATTGAGTTTGAGCTAACTGCTGTTCAATAAAACTTAAAGCTCGGGCTAAAGAAATAGTAGCGCCTTGTTGGGCGTGATTGTGCTGTTGATATTCGCGCGCCAAAATCACCACCAGTTGACGTAACTGTGACAAAACTACAGTCTCAAACCCTATTTCTGCATGTTGATACTCATGCTCAATTCCGAGTAGTAGACGATGGACTTCGTCGAGACGATCTTGGCTCAAGTTTAAACGCGGTAAGGCATCACTATGCTTGCGCGCAATCGGCTCCAAGGTAAACAAAGCTTGATAACCCGCCAGCAAACGCAGCTGAGTTGTTTCAAAACATGGAGTTTCACCTTCAAACATCAAATTAAAAATTTTTAGGTTTTGAGCACTGCTAAATCCATGTGCAATGTGGCCATTGATCACAAATACATCGCCAGCTTGGATAGTGTCGGTAAAATCGCCAACCTGATGCCTAGCACTACCTTCTAAAACAATTACCAGTTCGGAAAAATCATGCTGATGCAGCGCAAAAGCGCGATCGTGGAACGCTGGCTGTATGCAAAACTGCAATTGTGGGTGGCGTTGATGAGAGCTAAGTCGATAAGTTTTATTCATGTCGTAATAATGCTAATAATTGTCGGTATTTGCAAGGTGAATTGAGCATTCTAGGTTTACAGTTAAGACAACTTTAGAAAATGAGATCATCAGTATGAGCTATCCCTATCAAGATTCATCGTTGAAAAGCAGCGAACGTGTAGCCGATTTATTGAAACATATGACATTGGAAGAGAAAGTGGGTCAAATGATCCAACTACCAGCCCATGATGCCGAACATGTTGAAAGCTTAGAAGCCATGAACGTCGGTAGCTATCTGCATTGTACCGGCGATCAGCCGCGCGAGTTACAAGAACGCGCGAGTAAAACCCGCTTAGCTATTCCACTTATCTTTGGTATCGACGCTATCCACGGCCATTGTTTTGAGAATGACGCCACCGTTTTTCCAACCCAACTTAGCGCTTCTAGTTCTTGGGATAGCGATCTAATGCAACGTATGGGTAAAGTGACCGCGCTTGAAACACGGGCAAGTGGTCAGCACTGGACATTCTCGCCGGTTTTATGCGTCGGCCGTGACCCGCGTTGGGGTCGAGTGAATGAAACCTATGGCGAAGATCCATGGTTAATCGGTGAGATGGCTTCCGCCACTATCCGAGGTTATCAAGGGGAAGACTTTAGGAATGACGATTCTATTTTAGCCTGCGCTAAGCATTATGTTGGCTATGGTGACGCCCTTGGTGGTCGTGATTCTTATGAAGCGGATAGCTCTAAACGTAAGCTATTGTCTTTATTCTTACCACCATTTGAAAAGGTGGTTAAAGAAGCCAACTGTGCCAGCTTAATGACTGGTTATCATTCAATAGACGGGGTGCCTTGTACCTCGAATTCTTGGTTGCTACGTGAGGTGGCGAAAGAACAGTGGGGTTTGAAAGGCTTCATTGTCACCGACTGGGATAATGTGATGTCGCTTCATAGTAAGCAAAAAGTTGCAGCTGATATCAAAGAGGCTAGTTATCTGGCCCTGATTGGCGGTAACGATATGATGATGACCACCCCAGACTTTTATCAGTCGGCAATTGATTTAGTTAACGAAGGAAGGATTGACGAAAGCTTAATTGATGACTCTGTATCGCGAATACTACTAGCAAAATTTGAGTTAGGGCTCTTTGACGAGCAGCGCTTTACGCCCGCTGAACGTAAGCAAGTACTAGGTAGTGAAGCGGCATGGGAAACAGCATTAGAAGCAAGTCGTAAGTCCATGGTCCTGCTCAAAAACGACGGCATATTGCCATTGTCTGCAAGCAAGCTTAAAAGAGTGTTGTTGGTAGGACCCAATGCCGATGATGTTATAGCCCAGCTTGGGGATTGGTCCTTTGGTTCAATGCAAGCTGCTGCTGCACATGATTATTTTCATCGCCATCAAACCATTACACCAAAAGCTGCTTTGGAACAGTATGCGGCTAGCCATGGCTTTGCTTTTGACTACGTTAAAGGTGCCGATTGTATTGATGAGAGTTTTGAACAATTAGAACTAGTCCGCAGTAAAGCAGCCGAGGCTGATGTCGTTATTGCCTGTGTTGGTGACACTTTAAAACAAAATGGTGAGTTCCATGACCGGGCTAATTTGGATCTTAGTGGTCAGCAGTCAGCGATGATTGAGGCCATTCATGAAAGTGGCACTCCTCTAGTTTCTGTATTTGTAGCCTCTAAACCGCTAACCATTCCGCGTTTAAATGAATTAAGCAGCGCCTTGGTATGCAGTTTCAATCCAGGATGTAAGGGTGGGCAAGCTATCGCCGAGCTTATCTTTGGCGATCTAAACCCAAGTGGAAAACTGACTATTTCGTTTCCTCATCATGTTGGCCAAGTACCGGTTTACTATAATAAATTTACGGGTTGGCATTCAATGAACGAACCCGAGTTCAACGGAGAAGAACGTTACATCGATATGCCGGTTACTCCACTATTTGCATTTGGTGAAGGCTTATCGTATAGCCAATTTGAGTACTCCACAGCGAAATTGACTCAAAATGTTATTAAGTCTGGTCAAGATGTTGAAGTTGAAGTGAATTTGACTAATACAAGTACCATTGATGGCACCGAAATTGTCCAGGTTTATATCAACGATGTTTATAGTTCGGTAACCACAGAAGTAATGAACTTGCGTGGGTTTGCTCGAGTTTCACTTAAAGCTGGTGAGAAAAAACGGGTGACGATCAAAGTGAAATTTGAGGATTTATCCTTGGTTAACGCCCAGTTAGAACGAGTTGTTGAACCGGGTGCATTCGAGTTGTTCATTGGCGCTAGCTCTCGAGAACAAGACTTACAATGTCTAGCTTTTGATGTAATCGCGGACTAAACCGTAGTTCTCAACACGGCATAAAAAAGGGCAGCTAAGCTGCCCTTTTTACCGATTAAGGATATGCCTAATCGACTGTCTTTTTGCCTGTGAGGTAGGCTTCTAATAGTTCTGGGCTTAGTTCGCCAGCATCTTCAAGTGTTTTAAGCTTGGCTACAATGCGCTTTTGCTCGTCCATAGACGGAACCTTAAGCTCGGGCTCAGAACTACCTTCGATACCATTGATTAAGTCTTCTAGCATAATCAGTCCTATATCTAGTTAATACGTTTGTATTTAATGCGATGAGGCTGTGAAGCTTCTGGACCTAAGGTCTCTTTCAACCACGCTTCATAGTCGGTGTAGTTACCTTCATAGAAGTTTACTTGACCTTCATCTCGATAATCGAGAATGTGGGTAGCAATTCTATCTAAGAACCAACGGTCATGTGAAATAACCATGGCACAGCCGGCAAAATCCAGTAGTGCATTTTCAAGGGCGCGCAAGGTTTCAACATCTAAATCGTTGGTCGGTTCATCAAGTAGTAATACATTACCGCCGGTTTGTAATAGTTTAGCCAAATGCAACCGACCGCGTTCACCACCTGATAGCTCTCCGACCCGCTTTTGCTGGTCGGTGCCTCTAAAATTAAAACGTCCGACATAGGCACGACTAGGAATGTCGATATTCCCAATCTTGAGGATATCAGCGCCTTGGCTTACTTCTTCCCAAACCGTGGCTTTATCGTTCATAGAATCACGGAATTGATCAACACTGGCGAGCTGAACCGTATCTCCGATATCTACGCTACCTGAATCGGGTGACTCACTGCCATTAATCATGCGAAATAGCGTTGATTTACCCGCACCGTTTGGCCCAATAATTCCAACGATCGCACCTTTAGGGACACTGAAGGTCAAATCGTTTATCAGTACACGACCATCATATGATTTGGTGAGGTTAGTGATATCAATAACTTTGTCACCAAGACGCTGTGCCGAAGGAATGAACAACTCATTCGTTTCGTTACGTCCCTGAAAGCTTTGAGTATTAAGCTCTTCAAAACGGGCTAGCCGTGATTTACTTTTGGCTTGGCGTGCTTTTGGATTAGTTCGAACCCATTCTAATTCTTTTTGGATAGACTTCATGCGGGCTTTTTCTTGAGACGCTTCTTGCGAAAGTCGTGCTTCTTTTTGCTCAAGCCATGATGAGTAATTACCTTGCCAAGGAATACCTTCACCTCGGTCAAGCTCGAGGATCCAACCGGCAACATTGTCCAAGAAGTAACGGTCGTGGGTTATGGCTACTACGGTACCTTCGTAGTCGTGCAAGAACCGTTCAAGCCATGCTACAGACTCTGCATCCAAGTGGTTGGTAGGTTCATCTAAAAGAAGCATGTCGGGTTTCTCGAGCAACAAACGACATAAAGCTACTCGGCGACGTTCACCCCCACTGAGGTTCCCAATTTTTGCATCCCAAGCTGGTAAACGAAGCGCATCCGCTGCTCGCTCCAGTTGATTCTCTAGGCTATGCGCATCATGGGTAGCCAAAATAGCTTCAAGTTTACCTTGTTCTTGTGCTAGCGCATCGAAGTCGGCATCGGGTTCTGCATAGGCAGCATAAACTTCATCTAATCGAACCTGAGCCTCTTTTACAGCACGAACTGCTTCTTCAACGGTATCGCGAACCGTGGCTTCTAAGTCTAGTTTAGGCTCTTGCGGTAAGTAACCAATTTTGGTGCCAGGGTGAGGGCGAGCTTCACCTTCAATGTCTGTGTCAATACCTGCCATAATTCGAAGTAGGGTGGATTTACCCGCTCCGTTAAGGCCTAGGACACCAATTTTTGCGCCTGGAAAAAAACTTAATGAAATGTCTTTAAGGATGTGACGCTTTGGCGGCACGATCTTACTTACTCGGTTCATTGAAAAAATGAATTGAGCCATGGAAGGTTCCTTCTGAAAATCGAGTTTAAATTGATGCTGCCTATAGTACTTGGTTTGGACATTAGGTGCATAAAATTTTGCAAGCGAAGCATGCGTAAAGTAGTTGTGAATGCGGGCCTAAATAACGATTTTCATAAACATCATTACTTTTTCTATTTATCCCAACTATATATGTGGGTAGATACTGCTGCGCTTGGTAAACTATTGTCTCTTTATCCCCCCTCTCTATCTTCATTTACAGGCGCTTTCATGGCTAATTGGTTACGCAGTCACTTCTACTTGTTGGTGGCGTTATATGCTGCAACTATTTTCATCAGTAATGACGCTTTTTTACCGGCGATTCCAATCATGAGTGACGATCTAGACGTTGCTGATGGCCAGGCTCTGATGGCCGTAACGGTATTTGTGTTCGGGTCTATTAGTGTGCAATTTATTGTTGGACCGTTATCTGATGCTTTTGGTCGCAAAGCCATCATGCTTGGTGGGGGGCTAGTATTTATGCTGGCAACCTGGGTATGTGGTTTATCGGATAATATAGCAATGCTACTTAGCGCCCGTTTTTGTGCTGGTGCAACAATGAGTTGTATTTTTGCCGGTGGTTTTGCGGCAATTAACGAATATTATGGCGATGATAATGCAGTCAGGGCTTTATCATTGAGTGCAAATGTGACCATGTTAGCTCCAATGCTTGGACCCGTTATTGGAGCTTTTATTTTGCAGTTTCATACCTGGCATTACATATTTTTTTACGACGCCTTATTGATGGCAGCTGTATTGGTGTTGTTAGTGCTTTATATGCCAGAAACTAATCTGAGACTTCTACAAGGTCGCGAGACTCGACTTAATTTGCGCAGTGTTTTTAGTCCACTACTCGTAGTAGCGCGCAATCGTCGTTTAATGATAAGCAGCGCCGCTTTTGGTCTCTCCGGCGCCGTTTTTATGATGTGGATTACTGGATCGACGATTATGTTGATGAAAAACTTAGGACTTAGCGCTGCTGACTATGCTGTTTGGCAAATTCCTGTTTTTGTCTGTTTATTGTTTTCAAATAACTTAGCGCCGAAACTAAGCCGTAAGGTTGGTTTAGACCGTTATGTCGCGCGCGTATTTTGGTTGGTAGGCTTGGCTGCAATCCCATTTGCGATTGCGAGTTTATTTGAAACGAGTTTGTTGGGCGTTATGCTACCTATGTGTATGTTCGCGTTTGTAAAGGGTTTGCAGAACGCACCATTCAATCAGTACGTACTGCGTTTAGAAAAAGTGTATAAAGGCACTGCAGCATCGCTGTACTCGTTTGTGAATGGTATTTTTGGTGTTTTGGGAGCCTTAAGCGCATCCTTGTTGGCAGAACATAGCAATGCTAGCTATCAGGCACTGATGGCGGTGTTAGTTGCTAGTTCGATGATCGTCGGCTGGTATGCATTGCGGATCAATAAGTCAGATGCAAGCTAAAATACTTTTCGACTATTTGTCTGCTTAAAAGCAATGAGCTTGATAGCGTCATTGTAAATAAAACGGTACACATTAGTATCCTGAGCAGGGTGAAATTGCTAAGTTAAATTTACATCGGTCAAAGGCAGCCACCTAATTTTTTTAACAATAAGCTACGCATGTACCCCTAACGGAAGTTATGACTAAGTTGACTAAGTAACTGAATTAATTATATCTATACGGATTAGCCTGAGTTAACACTGCCTTTGAATCGGCAGGCATTACATTTTTGTCGCATCGACATCAAATATAAAAAATATAGTTATAAAAATGTGATCATTCCCATGAAAATGTAATTAAATACTGATCTTTGCAAAAAAAATCAAGTAAATTGCATTTTGTATTGAACTTTAGTGTAATTCGCTAGTCTGAAGAGCAGCTCAGTACAATAATGAGCTGATTATTTCGATTGTTTCGAATTATTGTTGGTATAGTTTTTTTAGGATACGAAAATGCGATTTCGTTGGTTAGGGCTAGTTGTGGTTATTTGGGGTGCACTCACGGTGTATTCCGCGTCAGACAGTAACGATAATCAAACCGTTCAAACCCATAATAGAGTCGCTAGTTTTTTTAATAACTAGTTCTCACATATCCTCGCCGTTTTTAACGCGAGAGCTTAGCTAGCGCAAGGTTCCTAGCGATCCCTCTGTTCCTTTAATCTCAAATCTTGTTATTATGTGCCTACCGCATAATAGTAAACGAATTGATCATGAAAAAATTGTTGTCGCGCCTTGTTCTAGCCTGCGCTGTAATGAGTGTGCCAAGCTTTGCAACAACTTACCCAATGCCTGAAAATGGACGTGTTATTGGCACGCTTAGTTATTATACTGTCATCCAAGGTGAGTCGATGGCTGATATAGCTGAACGGCACAATATTGGTTTTTTAGCGTTGATGGCCGCCAATCCCGGACTCGATCCATTTCTACCTGACGGTGGTACTGAATTAACCATTCCTACGCAGAGTATTCTGCCAGATGCTCCCCATCAAGGCATCGTCATTAACCTAGCTGAGCTGCGTTTATATAGCTTTCACCGTGATGGTTCTGCAGTCGATGTATTCCCTATAGGTATTGGTCGCATCGGTCGTGACACGCCTGAAATGTCAACTAAAATTAGTCAAAAGCGCGAGAATCCAACTTGGACGCCTACCAAGAATACTCATATAGAGTATCGCGAAAAAGGCATTGAACTTCCAAGAGTTGTACCCGCCGGACCCGATAATCCTTTAGGTTTGTACGCAATGCGTCTTTCTTATGGAAGCGGGGAGTATTTAATACATGGTACGAACAAAGAGTTTGGCATAGGAATGCGGGTGAGCGCAGGTTGCATCCGATTGTATCCTGATGATATTGAGTATTTGTTTTCAAAGTCTCAATTGGGTGACAAAGTGACGATTGTTAATCAACCAATCAAGTATGCAGTGCAGCCTAATGGTGAATTTGTAATGGAGGTTCATGAACCTTTGAACCGAACAGAAGAAGAAGTTCACGAAGCCACCGCTTTAAAACTCGACCGAAGTGCGCTTAAGTTTGTAGTGCAAGATGGTGTTGAATCAAAGAAAGTAGCGCAATTGCTTAAGAATCAGAATGGTTTAGTGCAAAGTATTGGACGTCAAGTTGAGATAGAAGCAAATGAGAATGCTCAAGTTACGATAGTTCAGTAGAGTAGATTAAAGGTACTAAGAATTTAGCAGGAAGAAGTAAAGCAGTGATACGTGAGTATCACTGCTCAAACATAATTACTTCGTGTAAGAAGTAGCCATGTTGTCTAGACGTTCGTTTGCACGCATTGCATCAGCTTTCGCTTGGTCAGCAGTCATTTGCGCCGCATTTGCTGCATCTTGTTCAGCACGTAGTGCTGCAACTTCAGCTGCAAGAGCTTCTACTTGATCGTTTAGAGTGAAACTTTCTTGTTCTGTAGTAGTTTGATTTGAACAACCCGCTAGAGCGAAAGTTGATACAATAGCCCCTGCAATTAACAATTTTTTCATAAGTAATCCTTCCTTAAAATTCAGACGTGTAAGTTCGTCGGTAAAATTGCAAACACCAGTAGTTACGATATCCGCACTTACAGATTATGGCGTATTATTGAATTGCTGCAAGCCTTTGTTGCGATTTGTTCATGATTTTTCTAGCAAAATATTTCTAAAGCTACGTTTCGAGCCTAGTATGTACCAAATTACGCTCACTTACCTCAGTGTTTGCTGAACTTAGTTGATTTTTGTGCGATCGGATTGCTAATGGTTGAATATTTTTCAGCTTGAGAGCTCTTCTGCCATGCATAAGTTGTTTAAGGGCTGCAGCTGCGGCATTATTTATCTCGACTTCAAGCAATCAGGCACGATCTTGGACTATCCAGCACGCTAAAGTGTGGTTAGAATATGCCACTTTGCTCACCTTGCAACACTCGCATAAAAAGTAGGAGAAACACCATGTTAAAGCGTGATATGACTATCGCAGACTACGATGCTGAACTTTGGCAATCGATTGAAGAAGAAAGTGCTCGTCAAGAGCAGCACATTGAACTAATTGCGTCAGAAAACTACGCTAGTCCGCGTGTCATGCAAGCTCAAGGCTCTTACTTAACCAACAAGTATGCTGAAGGGTACCCAGGTAAGCGTTATTATGGCGGTTGTGAGTTCGTCGACAAGGCTGAATTCTTAGCAATTGAAAGAGCAAAACAATTATTTGGCGCTGATTACGCAAACGTACAGCCGCATTCAGGTTCACAAGCTAACTCTGCTGTTTATATGGCGCTCTTGAATGCAGGTGATACGGTTTTAGGCATGAGCTTAGCTCACGGTGGGCACTTAACTCATGGTTCGCATGTAAGTTTTTCAGGTAAAATCTATAATGCGGTTCAGTATGGTATTGACCCGATTACTGGTGAGCTTGATTATGATGAAGTTGCTAGTCTAGCTCGCGAACATAAACCTAAGATGATTATTGCAGGTTTCTCTGCATACTCAGGCATTGTAGATTGGCAAAAATTTCGTGAAATCGCTGATGAAGTTGGTGCTTATTTGTTTGTCGATATGGCTCATGTGGCGGGCTTGGTTGCAGCTGGTCTTTATCCTAATCCTGTTCCAATTGCAGATGTGGTCACAACGACGACTCATAAAACTTTAGCTGGCCCTCGCGGTGGTTTAATTTTGGCGCGCGCCAATGCAGACATCGAAAAGAAACTCAACTCTGCAGTTTTCCCTGGTGGTCAAGGTGGTCCTTTGATGCACGTGATTGCCGCAAAGGCAGTTGCTTTCAAAGAAGCCATGGAGCCAGAATTTAAAGTTTATCAACAAGCGGTTCTGGATAATGCCAAAGCAATGGTGAGTGTATTTCAAGAGCGTGGTTATAAAATCGTATCTAACGGTACTCAAAATCACTTGTTTTTGTTAGACCTGATTGATAAAGACATCACGGGTAAAGATGCGGATGCTGCCTTGGGCTTGGCACACATCACAGTTAATAAAAATTCCGTGCCCAACGATCCTCGCTCTCCGTTTGTGACGAGTGGGCTTCGTATTGGTACTCCAGCGATTACTCGGCGTGGATTTAAGGTAGATGATGCAGCACTACTTGCGACATGGATGTGTGACATCCTAGATGACCTGAGCAATCAGCAAGTCATTGATACGGTTCGTACTAAAGTATCTGAAATCTGCGTACGTTTACCCGTATATGGCTAATGTATACACAACCTAATAATGAGCTTGCTTCGGCAAGCTTTTTTGTAAGAAATCAAAAAAATGTAAACATATCTATACAGTATGAATTTTGACCATGTTGCATGTTTAAGTATACTGTCAGTGCGTTTAAGTTTCGGCGCAACTCGGGCTGTTAGGGATTAACTGCTTGATCACCCAAGGAGGGTGTTGTCCCACATCAATAAGAGACGATACCAATGACAAGTCAATTTGAAAAACATTTACTAGCCATGAACATCGCGTTTTGGTTAGTCGTGGCAATAGCGGCACTACCCTAATATAGCCCAATCTTAAAATGATTCTTGGACGCAATTGCGTCCTTTATCTTTTGCTTGATATAAAGCTGAATCGGCTTTTTCAATCAATGCGTTAGAGTCAAATGGTGCTTCCGGGATAATGCTCGATACTCCAGCACTTATGGTTAATTTTTGTTTACTTCCTTCCACATCAAAGTTCGATCTTTCGATTTCAAAACGTATTTTCTCAGCAAAACTTGCAGCTTTCCCGATCAAGGTCTCAGGAAGTACGATGACAAACTCTTCGCCACCAAAGCGGGCAAAGGTATCTGTAGCACGGTTAACTTGTTTAGAAATGATCTGTGCGACGTGGACTAAACATTGATCGCCTGCGATGTGTCCAAAGGTATCGTTGAAGCGTTTAAAATGGTCAATATCGAAAATGATAATGGAAATGGGGTGATGGAAGCGGGCACAACGATGAAATTCGCGATCTAAAGCTTCGTCAAGATAGCGTCGGTTGTAAACTCCCGTCAGGCTATCTGTGTGGCTAGTTAATTCCAGCTGTGACAAAGCATCTTGTAGGGCCAAAGTGCGTTCATTTACGCGATGCTCTAAGTCGAGAGTTGAATTACGATGGATTTCTAATGCACGATCTTGTGCTTCTTGTCGCTTACGCCTCTCGATATTTAATCGCTCTATTAAGGCTAATGACAAAAGAAAGACTTCAAAGCCGGAGCCAATCATCATGGCATTGCGCGTAAACGTATTCAGCGGAATGACACCGTAGGTAGCCAAGGCTAAAAGTACACCACCGGACATAAACATCATCCACGCCAAGCTAAAATAGCGGGCGAAAACTAGGCCTTGAGCCCAACGTATCAATGAAATAAGGATACTGACGATGTTGATAGCGACTCCAACGGCGATCGCTATTTGCATGTTTATCGAATAAGGAATAACAAAGCTGGCAACCATACCAAGCATGCTTAAGGCACAAACCAATTTAAACAAAAGATATGTGCGCGGCATTCGATTTTCGAATTGCAGAAAAGTCATTGAGAAGCGAGAGCTGGCAAGCACTACAGCCCAAAGTAATAAAGCCAGTGAAATGCGGTTCCAGTCGGGTAGATTTGGCCACAAATATTGATAAGCGTAGCCGTAATAAGTGAAGAAAAATAAACAGCTAACTAAGGCAAATGCAACATAGTAAATGTAGGACCGTTCTCGAACGGAGAAATATATGAAGATGTTGTATATAGCCATGCTTAACATCAAACCCAAATAAAGACCGAACCCAAGATTAGTTCGCTCATATTTGTTATGAAACTCAACATTGTTCCAAATCTGAATAGGTAATTGCATTGAACTGCTGGTCTTCACTTTAATGAAAACCTCAACACTTTCATCTGGAAAGAGATCAAGCGGGACGAGGAAGTTACGGTGATTAATGGGACGCTCTTTAAACTCAAATTGATCACCAAGTATGAAGCGCTGAACTGGAGCCCCAGGGAACTCTAAATATATGTCAACGTAGTCAAGTAAAGGATAACGAATTTCGATTAAGCCTTGCCAAATTTCAGTATCAGGATTGGTAAATCTAAATTTAAACCAATGATGGTCACTGCTGTATCCCGAGCTTTGTTGCGGAGAGTAATTTGGCTGCCATTGTTCAGGGGCGATGAGTTTAATGGCTTCCAAATCACGGCTTTGGCTGACATCGATAAAATGAGATACATCCGGCTGTGGAGTGATTGGAATATTTAGGGTTTGAGAGATAGCAGCTTTGGTAAAAAACAAACAAAAAAAGCAAAAAAAACTGAAGATCCAGCGTTTGACAATCTGATTGCCAAGTAGACTACTATGTGTCGAGCTTTCAAACGCTTTATCCAAGCCAATTTCTCCTTCATTTGTCATCGTTTCAAAGTCTACCTGAAGCGCTGTCGAAGGTCTTGCGTTTGTTTGGCTTCTAGCGCATAAAACGTTACCATGCGTCGTATATTCCTAAGTAAGAAACCCATCATGTATTGTCCATTTTGCTCGGCTAAA
Source organism: Alginatibacterium sediminis (assembly GCF_003610775.1). Taxonomy (GTDB): domain Bacteria; phylum Pseudomonadota; class Gammaproteobacteria; order Enterobacterales; family Celerinatantimonadaceae; genus Alginatibacterium; species Alginatibacterium sediminis. The sequence continues at coordinate 172,063 of NZ_RAQO01000005.1, forward strand.
GAAACCAAAGTAATTGACTCGCGACTGGTAGCGGATGGTCACCAAATTAGGCGTCGACGCGAATGTCTGGAGTGTCATGAACGTTTCACAACTTTTGAAACGGCTGAATTGGTCATGCCTCGTGTCATAAAGGGTAACGGTACTCGAGAGCCATTCAATGAAGATAAGCTGCGAGCGGGTATGGAAAGAGCACTTGAAAAGCGGCCGGTGGGCACCGATGCAATAGAACAATCAATCAATAAAATCACCTCGCAGTTACGTGCCACTGGTGAACGAGAACTGGATGCAAGTTTGATTGGAAATTTGGTTATGGAACAACTTAAGGCCTTGGATAAAGTGGCCTATGTTCGCTTTGCATCAGTATATCGGTCATTTGAAGATATTCGAGAGTTTGGCGAAGAGATTGCCAAATTGGAGAAATAGTATGTTGCAAGCTCCTTTTAGTCCGCTTGACACAGAATTTATGGCTATGGCCCTACGGTTGGCTAAACGTGGTCAATATACGAGTTCTCCAAATCCTAACGTAGGTTGTGTCATTGTTAAAAATGGTAAGTTGCTTTGCCAAGGGTTCCATCAACAGGCTGGTTGTGGACATGCTGAGGCAAATGCAATTGCGAGTGCGGCCGCCAATAATATTGATATCAGCGGCGCTACTTGTTACGTGACTTTAGAGCCTTGTAGCCATTTTGGGCGCACGCCGCCATGTGCCCAAGCTCTAATCGACAATCATGTTGCTCGGGTAGTTGTTGCGATGACCGACCCAAATCCACAGGTAGCGGGCCAAGGCTTAGCAAGTATGCGCCGAGCAGGGATTCAGGTTGAGCTTGGGCTTTTGGAGTCTCAGGCACGTTTGTTAAATCCCGGTTTTTTGAGCCGAATCGAGCGAAAACGGCCATTGGTTCGCTTAAAACTTGCCTGCTCTATCGATGGTAAGATCGGCCTGGCCAATGGTCAAAGCAAATGGATCAGTTCTGTACAATCCCGCAGTGATGTGCAACTTGAACGGGCAAAAAGCTCAGCAATATTGTCAACCGCTAATACGGTTCTGGCGGATAATGCCAGTTTAAACGTGCGCGGTGATGAGTTACCGAAATCTCATTGTCTCGACCTAAATGCCTTACGTCAGCCCACGCGGATAATAGTAGACCGACAAAATCAATTGCTGCCTCAGGCCAACTTGAAACTTTGGAATGAAGAGTCGCAAGTTTTGTTATTGCAAGATCAGCCCTATCAAGCGAGCAATTCAAAGGCTCAAACGGTATGTGTTCCGCAGTCTAAAACTTGGCTCAAAGATGCCATGTCGCTCTTAGCCTGCGAGTATGAAATTAATGATGTATGGGTTGAAGCGGGAGGGCACTTTGCAAGTGCCTTATTGCAATCAAATTTAGTTGATCAATTGATTATCTATCAAGCGCCCATCGTATTAGGTGGTGATGGTCTATCTTTGTTCGGGGCTATGGGGCTTGATCGAATGGAACAAAGCTTTCGCTGGCAGTGCCTTGAATCGCGTCGTATTGGTCCCGACATTAAAACGACATACATACCATCTCTCGAAGCTTGAGTAGATGGCTAAGGCTTAGGTTTACCGCGCAGCAAGTGGTATCGATTGACACTAGTCATTCTACGATATGCGGTAACAATTTTTGACAGGTCTGCTGACCTCTAGATAGGAACATACATGTTTACTGGTATTATCGAAGCACAGGGCATCGTGACCGAATTACGTCAGTCGAGTCAACAATGCCGACTTAGCATTCAAAGCAAAGAATTGGACTTTTCAGATGTTCACTTAGGTGACAGCATTGCAGTGAATGGGGTTTGTTTAACCGTAGTCTCTTTTGATACGCAAAGCTTTTGCGCTGATGTATCTCACGAAACCTTGAAACTCACCTCGCTTGGGTTCTTAAAAATAGGTTCCAAAGTTAATCTTGAGAAAGCAATGTTAGTAGGCTCTCGATTTGGTGGGCATATAGTAAGTGGTCACGTTGATGGTTTAGCGACGGTAGAAAGCATTACGCGCAACGGCAACGCTAGCGATTTTTGGATAGAAGCGCCACAAGATCTAGCTCGTTATATTGCCCATAAGGGCTCGATCACGGTTGATGGCATTAGTTTGACCGTAAATGAAGTCAATAACAGCGGATTTCGCTTAACAATTATTCCCCACACTGAACTAAAGACAAGTATTGGGGATTGGAAAGTTGGTACTCAGGTGAACTTGGAAGTTGACGTGATTGCGCGCTACACCGAACGTTTACTATCGTCGGCGAATCATTCTGCTTCCGACTCGAACTTAAATCGAGAATTTCTAGCTGAACATGGTTTCTTGCGCTAGTTTTTGGGTAACGACCCAAACGAATAATAATCAGAATAGTTTTGTAATAGGTATGGATGGATTATGGCACTTAGTAGCATAGAAGAAATTATCGCAGATATACGCGATTCAAAAATGGTCGTTCTAATGGATGACGAAGACCGAGAAAATGAAGGGGACCTAATCGTTGCAGCCGATGCCATCACGCCAGAAATAATAAACTTTATGGCGACTCATGGACGCGGATTAATTTGCTTGCCAATGACCAAATCTCGTTGCCAACAGCTAAAATTACCGCTAATGGTTGATGAAAACAGCTCAGGATATTACACCGCGTTTACAGTATCTATAGAAGCCGCTGAAGGGGTAACTACAGGAATATCAGCTGCCGATCGCGCAGCTACGGTACTTGCCGCTGTTCAAACGGATGCCAAACCTAGTGATCTGGCAATGCCGGGTCATATTTTCCCTTTGATGGCAAAAGAGGGCGGAGTGCTAAGTCGCGCTGGACACACGGAAGCGTCAACTGATTTAGCTCGTTTGGCAGGTTTTGAGCCAGCAGCTGTCATTGTTGAAATATTAAATGAAGATGGCAGCATGGCTCGTCGCGATGATTTAGAAATTTTCTGCGAAAAGCACCAGCTGAAAATGGGCACCATTGCTGACTTAATCGAATATAGAAACCTAAATGAGACAACCATTGAGCGCCTTGATGAATGTACTTTACCTACCGCATATGGTGAGTTCAAGCTGGTGAGTTATAAGGACACTATCGACCAACGAGTACATTTCGCGCTGCTCGCCGGAAATGTTGACAGCAATGCTGAAACGACCGTTAGAGTTCATCTACACAATAGCTTTAACGATCTTTTTGCAAGCGACCGCGTTAGCAAGATGAGTTGGCCACTTGACCAAGCTTTAGCTAAGCTTTCCCAGGACAAAGGTGTGTTGGTTTTACTTAATGCCGATGTAAGCGCACAGGATCTTATTGAACAAGTTAGAAACTTCGCTCAGTTAGATAAAGGTGAAGCACCCATTCAAAAAACGAACGATAATGCATCCCGTAATGTAGGTGTCGGCTCGCAAATTTTATCGGACTTAGGCGTCCGTAAAATGCGTTTGCTTAGTTCTCCAAAGCATTACCATGCCTTGTCTGGTTTCGGCCTAGAAGTTGTGGATTATATAGAGAACAACTAAAACACGGTGCTTTTGGGGTTAATTTGGAGCTTAAGTTATTCATCTTCAATCAAAAAAATGCGCTTAGGCTAAACTAAGATACTGCAGACTTTGTTCTGCAGTTTTTATTTTGAGGAATTCGCGTGTAGCACGCTGCGAAAGCGAGTGCTTTTATGCTAGACTAGCGCGCTTTTGAATCAACCGAATCGAAAAATAGGTCAAATATGAACATCATCGAAGCTCAATTAGCCTCTCCAAATGCTCGCGTTGCTATTGTAATCGCTCGTTTTAATAGCTTTATCAACGAAAGCTTGCTCTCAGGTGCTGTTGATACCTTGATTCGTCAAGGCAGTGTTGACGAAAACAATGTTACCGTTGTACGAGTACCAGGTGCGGTGGAAATTCCATTGGCAGCTAAACGTTTAGCTGCAACCGGTAACTATGATGCAATTATCGCCCTTGGCGCCGTAATCCGAGGTGGAACTTACCATTTTGAGTTAGTTGCCAATGAGTGCCATAAAGGCCTTGCACAAGTCATGATGGAATATAACTTGCCGATCACTTTTGGTGTTTTAACCACTGAATCTATCGAGCAAGCAATCGAGCGCGCCGGAACTAAAGCTGGCAATAAGGGAACTGAAGCGGCTCTAAGTGCTTTAGAAATGATTAACTTATTACCAAAAATTGACCAGTAGTCCTAAGGGGAAAACGTGAAACCAGCAGCTCGTCGCAAAGCCCGCCAACTCGCAACACAAGCGATTTATCAATGGCAGATGACCAATGACAATGTCGCAGACATTGAATTCCAGTTTACTAGCGAAGAAGACAACGCCAAGGCTGATTTGGATTATTTTCGTCAACTATTGGCTGGTGTCACTGGTAATGTTACGAAACTTGATCAAGCGATGGCCTCAAGCCTCTCGCGTAAATTAGAAGAACTCGATCGAGTTGAACATGCCATTTTGCTAATTGGTATGTATGAACTGCTACTTGTTGATGATTTACCACCAAAGGTTGCCATTAACGAAGCGATTGAATTAGCGAAAGTTTTTGCTGCCGAAGACAGCCATAAATTTGTGAATGGTGTTATGGATAAAGTATTACGCCTTCAGCAATATAAAGATTAGTCGGTGAGTCAGAAACTGCCCTTGAACGAGTTTTCTCTGATTGAACGTTTTTTTGCTAACCATAGCCAACGTAACGACCTAGTCTTAGGAATAGGCGACGATGCGGCTATTGTTGAAGTGCCTAAAGACCATCAATTAGTTATCTCTAGTGATACCTTAGTTGAAGGTGTGCACTTTTTACCGAATATTCCACCGCGAGCACTAGGTCATAAGGCACTTGCTGTCAATTTAAGTGATTTAGCAGCGATGGGTGCCGAACCGCGCTGGGCGACCCTTTCAATTAGCTTACCTAGCTTAGATGAACAATGGTTGGCGGAATTTTCAGCTGGCCTTTTCGAGTTAGCCGAATTTTTCAATGTCGCACTTATTGGCGGTGATACTACCCGTGGTCCTTTGAGTATTACGATTACTATCCATGGTGTGATTCCCAAAGATAAAGCCTTATTGCGCAGTAGCGCTATGCCTGGTGATTGGTTATACGTAACCGGATCTATAGGTGGCTCTAATTTGGCCTTGCAAAGTTTACTTGATGAAGACTTTGCTCACGAATATCAGCAGCACTTCAATAAAGACCAACAACAAGCCCATCTGGATAAGCATTATTTCCCACAGCCCAGAGTGCTTGCCGGTTATGGTTTACGAGGTGTTGCCAATGCAGTTATTGATATCTCTGATGGTTTATATGGCGACCTTCGCCATATTTTAAAGGCTAGCGATTGCGACGCTAAGTTATGGCTTGAGAAATTACCGGTAGTCGAAGGACTAGAGCAGTTTCTTGGACGCGAGCAAGCGCTCAAAATGGCCTTATGCGGCGGCGAAGATTACGAACTATGCTTTACAGTGCCCGAAGCTAATAAAGGCTCGTTGGACATCGCTCTTTCTTACAGTGGGGTTAATCACCAGTGTGTGGGGCAATTGAGTCGCGGCGATGGTCAAATCGAGCTGCTCGAACATGGACAGGCCAAAGCTATAGAACTACCAATTAGTTGGGATCACTTTACAACAAGCGCGTAAGAGGCAACATGGCAAAGTCAGACTTCGAAAATTTGCGTTGGTATAACTTAAATCATCTTTTAGCTCTTGGATTTGGAAGTGGTCTTGCGCCTAAGGCGCCAGGTACTTTCGGTACCTTGGCTGCAATTCCATTTTTCTTGCTTATGTCCGGACTAACACCAACTAGTTATGCTTTACTCGTGGTATTTAGTTTCATTATCGGTATTTGGGTGTGCCATAAAACCAGTGAAGATATGGGGAGCCATGACCACGGTTCAATTGTTTGGGACGAGTTTGTTGGTTTCTGGATAACGATGTTCATGGTGCCGGTGTCGTTGACAAGCGTTGTATTAGGCTTCGCTTTGTTCCGTCTCTTTGATGTTTGGAAGCCATGGCCGATTGCGCTGGTCGACCGTAAGGTTGGTGGCGGCTTTGGAATTATGATTGATGATGTGATCGCTGGAATATTCGCCGCAATTTCACTTCAGTTAATATTACGCTTACCTTATTTTAGCTAATCTCTAACAAGCTTGTCATTATTAGTGCAAGCACTTCCAATTATGGTGCATATCTATGCGACTTTAGCGCATTGATATTGGATTATGTGGTATTTATTGCAAAACATAGAGAAAACATCCTTTCAGCTATTTACAGCCGTCACCAAAAATAATAGCTTAATTGGGTTATAAAAGTTGTGAACGAAAGCTGAAGGTTTTTTAGCCACTTCGTTACACTTCAAAATAATTAGACATAACACAACAACTAGGCGCATGGATCTTGCCCTTATAGGTAGCACGTATCTAACTGTGCTCACAATGGAGTATTATAATGAAAAAAGGAATCGCTAAGCTGACGCTGGCGCTAGCTGCAACTGCCGTTGCTGCAAGTGTACAAGCTCAGACTTTCGTATTTTGTTCAGAAGGAAGCCCAGAGGGTTTCAACCCAAGTCTTTATACCGCTGGTACAACTTTTGACGCATCTTCAAAAACAATATTTAACCGCTTGGTTGAGTTCGAAGTAGGTACAACAACCGTTGTTCCTGGTTTGGCTGAATCTTGGTCGGTATCTGATGATGGTCTCGAGTACACTTTTAATCTTCGTAAGGGCGTAAAATTCCATGCTCAGAAGAAAGGTTTTGCTCCTAGCCGTGACTTCAACGCTGATGACGTACTTTTCACTTTCCAACGTCAAGATGACCCAGAACATCCTTACCACAAAGTTTCTGGCGGCTCTTACGAGTACTACAGCGGCATGGGTATGCCTGAGTTAGTAACTGAAGTCGTTAAAGTTGATGATTATACCGTTAAATTTGTATTGTCTAAGCCTGAATCTCCATTCATTGCTAACATGGCTATGGATTTCGCATCTATTTTCTCAGCAGAGCAAGCTGATGCAATGCTAGCGGCTGGTACTCCAGAGCAACTTGACTTAAATCCTGTTGGTACCGGACCTTTCCAAATGGTTCAGTACAAAAAAGATTCGTTAATCCGCTACTTGGGTAACCAAGATTATTGGCAAGGCGCTCCAGCAATTGAGAAACTAGTATTCTCAATTACACCTGATGCTTCAGTTCGTTATGCGAAACTGAAAAAAGGTGAATGTCATGTGATGCCTTATCCAAACCCTGCTGATATTGAGCAAATGAAAGCTGACGAAGATATCAACTTGCTGAGCCAAGAAGGTCTTAACGTTGGTTACTTAGCGTTCAATACACAAAAAGCACCGTTTGATAACGTGAAAGTTCGTCAAGCTTTGAACTACGCGGTAAACAAACAGGCTATCTTGGACGCAGTATTCCAAGGCAGCGGTAAAGCAGCTAAGAACCCAATTCCACCAACCATGTGGTCTTATAACGAAGCGGTTCAAGACTATCCATATGATCTAGAAAAAGCCAAAGCTCTTCTAGCTGAAGCGGGTGTGACTGATCTTAAAACCAATATCTGGGCTATGCCTGTACAACGTCCTTACAACCCAAATGCACGTCGCATGGCTGAAATTATCCAAGCAGACTGGGCTAAAATTGGTGTTGAAGCTGAAGTTGTTTCTTACGAATGGGGTGAATACCTTAAGCGTTCGAAAGAAGGCGAGCATGATACTGTATTGCTAGGTTGGACTGGTGATAATGGTGACCCAGATAACTTCTTAAGCGTGTTGTTAAGCTGTGATGCTGTTGGTGGTGGTAACCGTGCTATGTGGTGTGATGAAGAGTTTGATAAAATCATCATGAAAGCTAAGCAACTTACTAATATCGAAGAGCGCACCAAGCTTTACGAAGAAGCACAAGTTGTATTTAAGGCAAAAGCACCATGGGCAACTATTGCTCACTCGGTTACGTACAAGCCTTTACGCAAAGAAGTTCAAGGTTTCAAAATTGACCCACTTGGTGGTCATCACTTCTACGGTGTTTCTTTGAAATAACACCTCGATAGGGCAGCATTGCTGCCCTATTTTTTTATTTCGCTGTCACCCACAAAGTAGTTTTATATGTTCCAGTTTATTTTTAAGAAATTATTACTCGTCGTACCGACTTTTATTGGTATTACCTTGCTTACCTTCACCTTGATTCGAATGATACCTGGTGACCCCATAGAGATTATGGCCGGTGAGCGGGGTGTATCCCCAGAACGTCATGCTCAACTGCGTTCTGAACTTGGCCTCGATCAGCCCATTTTGGTTCAGTATTTCGATTATGTTCAAGGTATTTTCCAAGGCGACCTTGGCGTTTCGTTGATAACTAAGACGCCTGTTATCGAAGAGTTTCTATCATTATTTCCTGCAACTGTTGAACTCGCTTTTTGCGCTGCAATGTTTGCAATAATAATCGGACTACCCGCAGGTATTATTGCTGCGGTGAAACGGGGCTCGGTGTTTGACCACTCCGTTATGACCATTTCCTTAACCGGTTATTCGATGCCTATTTTCTGGTGGGCTTTGTTATTGATGCTGGTATTTTCGGTCAACCTCGATTTGACCCCGGTGTCGGGGCGAATGGATGTTACCTATTGGATAGATGAAGTCACTGGATTCATGTTAATAGATACCCTGCTTAGCGGTGAGGAAGGTGCATTTAAAAGCGCGGTCCATCACTTAGTTTTACCAAGTATTGTCCTAGGTACTATTCCAATGGCAGTAATCGCTCGTATGACGCGTTCGTCAATGCTTGAAGTGCTTGGTGAAGATTATATCCGTACCGCTCGTTCAAAAGGTATGGTTCCAATGCGAGTGATTGTCGTCCACGCCTTACGAAACGCATTAATTCCGGTAATTACAGTCATTGGTTTGCAGGTCGGGATCTTACTTTCTGGTGCAATTTTGACTGAAACCATCTTCGCATGGCCAGGCATTGGTAAGTGGCTTATTGAGTCTATCGGACGTCGCGACTATCCAGTGGTTCAAGGTGGTATTTTGATAGTGGCAACCATGATAATTATGGTCAATTTATTCGTAGATATAATGTATGGGGTTGTTAACCCGCGCATTAGACACGCACATTAAGGAGGCTCAGATGTCACAAGCAACAACTGTTAGTGGGCCTAAAGTCCAAACCCCATTTCAAGAGTTTTGGGGATATTTCTCTCAAAACTCAGGAGCCGTAGCTGGACTGTTCTTTATTATCCTGATGGTCATCGTGGCGCTGTTTGCCAACTTTTTAGCCCCGCATTCGCCCATTGAACAATACCGAGATGCGCTGTTGGTCCCCCCGGTTTGGGTTGAGGGTGGAAGTTGGACCTACATCTTAGGCACTGACGATATTGGTCGGGATATATTATCTCGTTTGATGCATGGCGCTCGATTGTCTTTGTTTATCGGTACTTTGGTGGTCACGCTGTCACTGGGTCTAGGTATTATTCTTGGTTTAGTGGCCGGTTATTTTCGCGGCACTATTGAAGTCGTCATCATGCGTGGTGTGGACATCATGCTGGCTATGCCGAGTCTATTGTTAGCGATTGCTATCGTCGCTATCCTCGGTCCAAGTCTTATGAATGCAGCAATGGCGATTGCGATCGTTTCATTACCACATTACGTACGCTTAGCTCGAGCTTCCACCATTTCGGAAGCTAATAAAGACTATGTGATTGCCTCACGAGTGGCAGGGGCTGGTTCGCTGCGCTTGATGTTTAAAACCATTTTACCTAATTGTTTGGCACCCTTGATAGTGCAGGCAACACTTGGTTTTTCTAACGCGATTTTGGATATGGCTGCATTAGGCTTTCTTGGATTAGGTGCTCAACCCCCGACACCGGAGTGGGGCAGTATGCTGGCTGATGCACTGCAATTCGTTCAACGTGCTTGGTGGGTGGTTACATTCCCCGGCCTGGTTATTTTGTTGACGGTTTTGGCCTTTAACCTGATGGGTGATGGTCTACGTGACGCACTTGATCCGAAACTAAAGCAGTAGGTTGAACACATGGAATTATTAGAAGTTAAAAACCTCTGCGTTGAGTTTGGCTCAGAGGAAAACCCGTTTCGAGCAGTTGACCAAGTAGGTTATACCGTATCGCGCGGTGAAGTCGTTGGTATTGTTGGTGAGTCAGGCTCAGGGAAAAGCGTAAGTTCGCTGTCTATCATGGGCTTAATTGATTATCCGGGGCGAGTGACCGCGGACTCAATGTTGTTTAATGGGCAAGACTTACAAAAACTAAGTGACAAAGAGCGCCGTAAAATCACAGGCGCTGACATTGCCATGATTTTCCAAGAACCTATGTCTAGTTTGAATCCTTGTTATACCGTCGAGTTTCAAATTTCCGAAGCTTTAAAAATTCACCAAGGTGGCACCCGTAAATGGCGGCGTGAACGAGTTATTGAACTTTTAGAACAAGTTGGAATCCCTGATCCCAAAAGTCGTTTAAGTAACTATCCTCATCAGCTATCTGGCGGTATGAGTCAGCGAGTCATGATTGCTATGGCGATCGCTTGTGAGCCGATTCTTCTGATTGCAGATGAGCCGACGACGGCCTTGGATGTAACCATCCAAGCGCAAATCATGGACTTACTCCTTGATCTGCAAAAGCAAAAGAACATGGGGCTGGTGCTCATTACTCATGATTTAGCCTTGGTCGCAGAAGCTGCTGATCGGGTGATTGTGATGTACGCCGGGCAAGTTGTTGAAAGTGGCCCCGCTGAGGAATTATTTTCTACGCCCAAGCACCCATATACGCAAGCCTTGTTACGTTCTTTACCTGAGTCATCAGTGGGCCAAGACCGACTTGATGCCTTACCTGGTGTTGTTCCTGGTGCCTTTGATCGACCAACAGGTTGTATGCTTAGCCCTCGTTGTGCTTATGCCACTGAGCGCTGTCATAACGAACAACCACATATTCAGGGCGATAAAATTCGTCAAGTTCGCTGTTTCACACCGCTAGACGCAAATGGGGAGCCGGTGCAATGAGTTCAAATTCTTCAGCTCCACTGTTAGAAGTCGAAGGACTAAAAAAACATTACGACGTTAAAGGCGGCCTCTTTAAACCAGACGCGACAGTCAAAGCGATGGATGGGGTTAGTTTTAAGTTAGAACGCGGTAAAACCTTAGCTGTAGTTGGCGAGTCAGGTTGTGGTAAGTCAACATTAGCCCGCGTTCTGACAATGATCGAGACACCAACTGACGGTGCTTTACGCTTTGACGGCGAAGACATTCTGAGCCTTGGTAAAGACGCCGCAAAGGTACTACGCCAAAAGATTCAGATTATCTTTCAAAACCCTTACGGTTCATTAAACCCGCGTAAAAAAGTGGGTTCGATATTGGAAGAACCTTTGATCATCAATACTGATATTTCTAAGGAAGATCGCAAGCAGAAGTCTTTAGCTATTTTGCAAAAAGTAGGCTTACGTCCGGAGCATTATGATCGTTATCCGCATATGTTCTCTGGAGGCCAACGACAACGAATCGCAATTGCCCGAAGTTTGATGTTGGATCCAAAAGTAGTCGTTGCAGATGAACCCGTATCAGCTTTGGATGTATCGGTGCAGGCTCAGGTATTGAACTTGATGATGGATCTTCAGCAAGACATGGGGCTAAGCTACGTATTCATTTCTCATGATTTGTCGGTTGTCGAGCATATTGCCGATGATGTAATGGTCATGTATTTAGGTAAAGCCGTTGAATATGGGCGCAGTGAGGATGTATTTTCTAATCCTCAGCATCCTTACACACAAGCCTTATTATCAAGTACACCACGCTTAAATCCGGAGCATAGACGTGAGAAAATAAAGCTTGAAGGAGAACTGCCGTCACCGCTTAACCCTCCTTCAGGTTGTGCTTTTCATGCGCGATGTCGATTTGCACGCGATCAGTGTCACAAAGAGCAGCCACAGTTACTAGATGCAAAATCTGGAAAAGTAGCGTGCTTTGCCGTAGAGCAGGCTTGGTCTTTTGACTAGACTTTGATCTTTGAATGAGGCTGCTAACAGCCTCATTTTTTTACCTGTACTCCGCAGCACCGCCTCTTCTTTTTTGTTTGCATCGATCACAGCTGAGCTAAAATTGAAAGTCAGTTAAAAAGATTGCAGTACCTCAGCCGACTTGTTTAGTCTTGTTAGTATTGATACAACAAATCACTCAGGATATAGCCACAGCCATATGAAATCATTCGCACGCCCATTATTTAGATTGCTTTGTTATTTTGCTCTCGCAAATCAAGCGCTAGCAAAAGACATAGTGGTGGGATTATCGAATCCTGATTTAGAAACTGACTTTGTGAAACAAATTGAGCGTAATGCCCTGTTCTTTAACAGTTTGGTATTCGACCCTCTATTTCGTGTTCTGGATGAGGAATTTACTCAACCGCTACTTGTCGAGTCGTGGCGTCAAGTGAAACCAGGCCTGCTGGAGTTGCGTCTAAAAGCGAATGTGAAGCATCATAGTGGCAACCCTTTTCAAGCCAAAGATGTCGTTTGGACATTTGAACAGCTGAGTAAACAAGGAGGCAGTCCGGTATTTTTGGGTATTGATAAAATTGAGGCAACTAGCGAACGCCACATCCGGGTTTGGACTCAACTCAACCCGCGAATAGCGTTTCGCCGGCTCGCTTTTCTTTATCCCGCCGATAGCGAACATGCTAAGTCATCTAAAGAAGATCGCACCGAGTTGCCCGTTTCCGGAACCGGGGCATTTCGTTTGGTCGAGCATCAAGCCAATGTAATGACCGTATTGGAGCGTAACCAAGACTACTGGAGGCCAACGACCGGTAACATTGATAAAGTGACCTTAATTCCAATACAAAGCGTTCAGGCGCGTTTTGGGGCCCTTTATACTGGTGATGTAGACCTCATCGACAACCTAGATGCGGAAAGTATGGTTAGTATCAAGCAAGAACCCAACATTAACCCACTGCCTATCGATAGCCATGTGGGTGTTGGCTTGCAACTCAATCACAATCACCCTTTGTTGAAGCAACTCGCGGTTAGGCAGGCGCTTAACCAAGCTATCGATCGAAAAGACCTAGTGGGCGGTTTATTCGGCGAGTTTGGACGAGAGGCCGACCAGATGAGTCTGCCACAAAGTCCGCGTTATAATACTGAACTTAAGGTTAGCTATAATCCGGAGGCTGCCCTTGAATTACTGGAAAATATTGAGGGCGATCGAGGGCAAAAGCTGATTATGTTGGCACCGAGAGATTTGTTCTTATTTGACTATGAGATCGCACAGCGTGTGTACAGAAGCTTTGAGCGGCTAAATCTAAATATTGAACTTCGATTCTTAACTGCTCAACAATACATTTATCAACGCCATATTTGTCAGGCGGATATCGTACTTACATCAATCACAGCAGACAATGTAAGTAGTTTGGAGGCAATGGCAAAGGAGTATAGCGAGTCGCGTGCCAATAGTGAGCTTGGTCAATGTCATTTCTATCCTGATATAGATATTGATCAGAGCCTACAAGATGGCTTAGAAGCAAATAATTTCGCTCAAGTAGTGACTAGTTTTCGTAGCATTGAGCGCAAACTTGCGGAGGACGTCGCGTTCATTCCAATTTTGTGGAATCGGCCCATCTGGGCCGTTCGAGGTCAGGTTGAACAACATGAAAACTTAGGGGGATTGCCGTTCCCTAATCTATCAAGTCTACAAATTTTAGATCCTGAGTAGACTAAGCAAGACGCGACAAAATTGATCGTTCGATACCACTGGCATCCAATCCCAATTTCTGATGAACTTGTTCTTGAGTTCCTTGAGCAATGAATTGATCAGGTAAGCCTAAGTTTAGAATAGGGCAAGCCAAACCTTGTTGTGCAATGTACTCAACCACAGCAGAGCCTGCGCCACCCATAATCGCATTATCTTCTATGGTTACTAATAAGTCGTGTTCGGCTGCAAGTTTGGTAATGGCATCGTGGTCAAGAGGTTTGATGAATCGCATATCAACCACACTAGCATTTAGTTTTTCGGCAGCCTTATTTGCTTCATCTAACAATGTTCCAAAGCTTAGTAAGGCAATGTTCTTACCTTGGCGTATTTGCCGCGACTTACCAATTTCTAGAGCTTGCATTTGACTCGAAATTTCAACATTGGTAGCCCCTCCACGAGGATAACGAACCGCTGCTGGACCAGTATGTAGATGGCCAGTGTATAGCATTTGTCGGCATTCGTTCTCGTCTGCTGGTGCCATGATCACCAAGTTAGGTATCGGTCTTAAAAAACTTAAATCGAAAGCACCTTGGTGGGTTGGCCCATCAGCTCCAACGATACCCGCGCGGTCAATAGCAAACAATACCGGAAGGTTTTGGATTGCAACGTCATGTATCAATTGATCGTAGGCGCGTTGCAAAAATGTCGAATAGATTGCAACTACAGGGTTATAACCCCCAATCGCAAGACCAGCGGCAAAGGTTACCGCGTGCTGCTCTGCAATTGCCACGTCAAAGTATTGTTTTGGGTACAGTTTAGAAAACCGAACCATACCTGAGCCTTCACGCATCGCAGGTGTTACTGCCATTAACTTGCTGTCTAGGTCAGCCATGTCACACAGCCAATCGCCAAAAATGCCTGAAAATGTAGGTGCGCTGCTTTGTTTTTTCGGTAGGTTATTCAACATGGGGTCGAACTTACTAACCGCATGATAGCCAATCGGATCCTTTTCGGCGGGCTCATAGCCTTTGCCTTTTTTGGTCATTACATGCAAAAACTGCGGACCTTTGAGTTCTCGCATGTTGCTTAGGGTTTGTACCAAGGCTTTGACGTCATGACCATCAATTGGACCAATGTAGTTGAAACCAAATTCTTCGAATAAGGTACCAGGTACAACCATACCCTTAAGGTGTTCTTCGGTGCGTTTTGCTAATTCTTTAATCGGTGGAAGGCCGCTTAGGACTTTCTTGCTTCCTTCACGCAAGTTGGAATAAAGAGAACCACTTAGGATATTCGCCAAGGAGTTATTCAGGGCTCCCACATTTTCTGAAATCGACATTTCATTGTCGTTCAGAATTACTAGCATATCGTTGTGGATATCACCGGCGTGATTGAGCGCTTCAAAGGCCATTCCCGCCGTCATTGCACCGTCGCCGATCACAGCAACTACTTTGCGACCGCTCTGTTCGCGATCTGCGGCAATCGATATCCCAAGGGCTGCACCTATTGAGGTACTTGAGTGTCCGACAGACAGGACGTCATATTCGCTTTCTTCGCGCCAAGGAAAAGGATGCAAGCCATCCATTTGACGTATGCTTTGCATTTTTTCGCGTCGACCGGTAAGTATTTTGTGCGGGTAAGCTTGATGACCTACATCCCAAATCAGTTGGTCAAATGGTGTGTTGTACACATAATGCAGCGCCACAGTTAGTTCAACTGCACCCAGCCCTGATGCTAAGTGTCCACTAGATTGGCTAACACAATTGAGCAAATATTGGCGTAATTCGTCGCAAAGTCCTTCAAGTTCTTTTGCTGGTAACTCGCGCACTTGGTGAGGGAAATCACACTGTGCCAGAGTTGGGTAATCCTTAATATCGAGAGTCATATATTCCGCTTATTGTTATCGGTCGTACTTAGTGAGTGCGGTTCACCACATAATCAGCTAAAGAGCGCAAATTTTCACAGTCATAGGGCAGCTCATCTAGAGCTTGCAGTGCTTTTTGGTGCAATTGCTGGGCTTTCAGTTTTGCATTTTCAAGACCTAACAACGCCGGATATGTGGCCTTGTTAGCGTCAGTATCGGATCCCTGAGGTTTGCCGAGAGTTTGCGTGTCACTGGTGATATCTAATATATCATCTTGAACTTGAAACGCTAAGCCAATGCTTTGTCCATATTGGTGTAAGGCTTTTCGATGCTCAATATTATCGATTCCTGCAGTAATAGCACCCATCTCTACAGCAGCACTGATCAGTGCCCCCGTCTTAGCGCTATGAATAGCTTGTAACTGTTCAATTGTAACGTGTTGGTCAGTGGCTTCAATGTCTAGAGCTTGGCCACCACACATGCCTCGATAGCCAGCGGCCTGACTTAGACATCGAATTAAGTCCAAATTTTTTGCAGCGGGCAGGTCAACGGTACAAAGCTGTTCAAAGGCAAAACTTTGCAGTGCATCGCCAGCTAAAATTGCGCTAGCTTCATCGAATGCGATGTGGCAAGTTGGTTGGCCGCGACGAAGATTATCGTCATCCATGGCTGGTAAATCATCATGGATTAAGGAATAAGCATGGATGGATTCAATGGCTGCGGCAACTGGATTCAATAACTTCGATTGGGTTTGAGTCAATGCTCCAACGCTATAAATTAGATGGGGGCGAATACGTTTCCCACCCAGTAAAAGTCCATGGCGCATAGCCGCCAACAATGACACTGAGTTGACCGCTATGGCGTCCAACTCAGATTCTAGATAGTGTTTTAGTTGACTCTGGCTTTGTTGCAAAGTCGCTAAAAAAACCTCGCTCACCGCATTGCATCCTCATGAAAGGGATCCAGCGGCGCTTGTGCGTCAGCTTGTTTTAAAATTTTAATCTGCTGCTGCGCTGATTCTAATTTTTGCTGACTGGCATTGGCTAAACCAATACCACGTTGATATTGTTTTAGAGATTGCTCTAATGGCAACTCTGAGTTCTCAAGTTCAGCCACGATGAGTTCTAATTCACTTAAGGCTTCTTCAAAGCTTAAGTTTTCAGGTTTTTTTATGGCCATCAAGGGCTCCATGCGACAACTTTGGCCGCCAACATAACCCAGTGCTGAAGGAGGGTCAAACACCAAGCTCAAGTTATCGAAATTTTCACCGATAATACTTAACAAGCGCTTATGTTTCACTTCGCTAGGCTATACGTATCTGCCAGAGGCGACTAAGATGTACTAAACATGGCTCTAACGCAAAGATTTTAGCTTTAACTTCAATGTGGTGCGTTTCTCGCTTAAACTGAAGCAACGTCATCAGATTTTCACCGATATAGGAACAAGCTAGTGGATTTAGCGACTCTGGTAGGAATAGTAGGAGCATTTGGCTTCGTCATCATGACCATGGTTTTGGCCGGCGGGATAGCCATCTTTATTGATGTTCCTTCGGTACTAATCGTTTTTTGTGGCTCCTTATTTGTGGTGTTGATGAAATTCAACCTAGGTCAATTTTTGGGCGCTGTAAAAATTGCCGGCAAAGCCTTTATGTTTAAAATTGACAAGCCTGATGATCTGATTCAAAGCTCAGTTGATATGGCCGATGCGGCTCGTAAAGGTGGGTTTTTGGCGCTTGAAGAAGCCGAAGTTAGTAATGCCTTCATGCAAAAAGGAATCGACATGTTAGTCGATGGCCACGATGCTGATGTGGTGCGTTCAACCCTTGAAAAAGACATCGTGTTGACCACCGAGCGTCACGAAATGGGGGCCAATATTTTTAAGAGTCTTGGCGATGTCGCTCCAGCGATGGGGATGATCGGTACTTTGATTGGCTTGGTTGCGATGCTGTCTAACATGGACGATCCAAAATCAATCGGTCCTGCAATGGCGGTAGCGTTGCTAACCACTCTCTATGGCGCAGTACTAGCCAACTTGTTCGCCATTCCCATTTCAGACAAATTGACCTTGCGAGCAGGCGAAGAACGCTTAAACCGACTACTTATTTTAGATGCCGTTTTGGGAATCCAAGATGGTCAAAACCCGCGAGTTATCGAAGCCATGTTGAAAAACTACCTTGCTGAAAGTAAACGCGCAATAGCGACAACCGAGGATTAAGGGCCGATATGGAAACTCCATGTAAATGTCCGCCACCCGGTCTACCCGCTTGGATGGGCACCTTTGCTGACCTGATGTCACTGCTCATGTGCTTTTTCGTTTTGTTGTTGGCGTTTTCAGAAATGGATGTCATGAAATTTAAACAAATTGCTGGGTCAATGGAGTTCGCGTTTGGGGTTCAAAATGTACTCGAAGTTAAGGATATCCCAAAAGGAACGTCGGTCATTGCGCAAGAGTTTCGCCCCGGCCGGCCTGAACCGACACCCATCGAAACCATCATGCAACAAACCATCGACTTAACTCAGGCTAAATTGGAGTTTCAAGATGGTAAAAAAGCTCGTGCTGGTGGGGAGGCCGACAACCAAGCTAAAGCTGCAGGTCAAACGCAACAACCACAACCCTCTCAATCATCTACACCCGCAACTCCAAGTGATGCGGCACAAGCAGCCCAGCAAGCCCAAGAGACCAAGCGTATTGCTACTCAATTGCGCGAACAAATTGAAGACGGCGCGATTGAAGTTGAGTCTCTAGGCCAGCAAATAATTATTCGGGTGCGCGAAAAAGGGGCGTTTCCATCAGGTTCTGCATTCTTGCAGCCTCGCTTTAGACCCGTAATCACACGCATAGGGGAGGTCATTAAAGATATTCCAGGCGTGGTTACAGTGACAGGGCATACGGACAACCAACAGGCACAATCAGAGCTGTATCGTTCGAATTGGGATTTGTCCAGTCAACGTGCGGTATCAGTCGCACATGAGCTGATCAAGGTGCAAGGTTTCAGTCAAGACAATTTGGTCGTACGGGGCGTTGCCGATACAGAACCGTTAGCCGATAACAAAACCTTAGAAAACCGCCGTAAAAACCGTCGAGTTGAAATTGGTATTATGCAAGGTAAGGCTAAGTTAAGCCCCGAAATTGGTTTGCCTAGTCAATAAATATGAAACGTAGTCAAGGCTTCGATTAATGGCCTTGATTACCTTTTATTCCCAAGTGCTTTATTTTCTCATCGCTACTGATCTATTCAGATGCAAATACCTAAAATCTGGTTAATCAAGGTCGGTAAACAGAGTGCAATGATCGCCATCTTCATTTTGCTAAAGTGAACTGTTTGGGAGATCTTGTCGCATAGTGTATAATCCGCGGCCGATTCTACCGGAGCACACAACCATGAAGTTTATCGTCAAACTCTTTCCTGAAATAACCATGAAGAGCAAGTCGGTGCGCAAACGCTTTAGCAAAATTTTGCAAAGTAATATTCGCAATGTACTACACCGCTATGACGAAGATATTCGAGTGCGCTTGGAATGGGACCGCATTGTCGTAACTAGCCGTAGTGAGGACCCCAAAGTTCGAAGCCAATTGGTAGACGCTCTCAAATCGACACCCGGTATCGTTCATTTTCTGGAAGTCAAAGAGCATGCCTTCGAAGATCTGCACCAAATCTACGAAATCACCCATCGTGCATGGGATGGCAAGCTCAGTGATAAAACTTTTTGTGTGCGCGTTAAACGAAGCGGTAAGCATGAATTTACCTCCACCGAGGTTGAACGTTACGTTGGTGGCGGCTTAAATCAATATACCGAAAATGCTGGTGTACGATTAAAAAATCCAGACATTACCATCAAGCTAGAAATTGATGGTGAGAAGCTATATTTGGTTGAAGAAGTACACCCAGGACTAGGCGGTTTTCCTATTGCTACACAAGAAAGTGTTCTTTCTTTAATTTCAGGTGGTTTTGACTCAGGTGTCTCTAGCTACCAGTTAATTAAGCGTGGTGCGAAAGTACATTACCTATTTTTCAACCTTGGAGGCCGAACCCACGAGGTTGGTGTTAAGCAAGTTGCGCATCACCTATGGCAGCGGTTTGGTTCATCACATCGCGTTAAATTTATCGCCATTGATTTTGATCCCGTAGTAACGGAGATCTTAGAAAAAGTAGATGATTCGCATATGGGCGTCGTGCTCAAGCGTATGTTCATGCGTGCTGGGGATGCGATTGCCCAGCAATACAAAATTCAAGCAATGGTAACCGGCGAAGCCGTTGGCCAAGTTTCCAGTCAAACTTTAGTCAATTTGGGACTCATCGATAAAGTTAGTGAAACCTTGATTTTGCGGCCCCTTATTGCAACCGATAAACAAGACATTATCGATTGTGCTAAGCAGATTGGTACCGGAGACTTTGCCGAAACTATGCCGGAATACTGTGGTGTAATTTCCAAGCGCCCGACAGTAAAAGCAAAAGAAGGTCGCGTGCTTGAAGAAGAAGCACACTTTGACTTTAGCGTACTTGATACCGTTATTGCAGAGCATCGCATGGTGGACATTCGCGATATTGAACGCGAAGCAGAACAAGAAGTACCAAGTATTGCTGTAGAAAGTGAACTTGATGACGATGCCATTATTGTCGATATTCGCTCTATTGAAGAGCAAGAGGCTAGTCCTTTAGCGATGGAAAGCCACCAAGTGGTGCATATTCCTTTCTTCCGCTTAGCGTCACAATTTAGCACCTTGGATCAAGAGAAAAAATACTTACTGTATTGTGACCGTGGTGTAATGAGCAGATTACAAGCACTTTACTTAGAAGATCAAGGCCATAGCAATGTAGGGGTCTATCGTAAACCGAGCTAAAGTCATTGGAACTTAAACAAAAAGGGTCAGCAAATGCTGACCCTTTTTGTTTAAAGAACTTGGTTTATTCACAAGGTGTTATTTTTATTATTAAAGTTTTTAACCGCGCTAAGAATACTACGAACACTAAACTGTCCGATAAATTTACCACCACGCACCACGGGTAATCGTCTGCGCTTGTCTCGAATAAGACGCTCTGCGATAGCCAGGATATCTTGCTCAGCGTCGACGACCTCAACATCTTTAGTCATGAATGACTCAACATTACCACCAATTTCTCCGTGATAACTGCCTTTAAGAATGGCTTGTAGACAATCGATTTCAGAAATAATCCCTACAACTTCCTGGGCTTCATTTAGTACGGTTGCACCGGAAACCTTGGCGGTGGTCATCATATCAATAGCGTCAAATAAGGTCGTGCTTGGTTTGACGACTACGGGGTTTTTGGTCATGTAATCAATTGCTTTTATCGATTTCAGAGGCATATGTCTTCCCTGCAATGCTGTGACAGATTTATTGCTATGTTAATTCAATTATAGCAAAAGGCGAGCACTCTATCTCGCTGGAGTGTGAGCCACGCCATAGTTTACATGCAATGCTCTCACTTCTTAGCTGTATTGATTTCGTCTACAAGTAAGCTGACAAGGCGGTCAGCTAGTTACCGGGAATTATTTCGGGATGTAAATGTTGGGAACTGGGAGCTCGATGCTAGCGACTGGAAGTGTTTATAGTGTAATTTGTATTTATCGTGCAGCGTAAAGGAATAGAAATGCGAATTCGCAGTTTAAGCGACGCCATGAATCCACAATCGGTGGCGGTTATCGGTGCTAGTAATCGTGAACGCAGCGCTGGAAGAGCGGTTATGCTCAATCTCTTACAGTCTAAGTTTAAAGGTCCTGTCATGCCGGTCAGCCGCAAACATAAAGCGGTACTTGGGGTTTTGGCTTATCCTTCAATCGAAAGCTTACCGATTTCGCCTGACCTCGCCATTCTATGTGTCGCTAACGGTCATCTTGAAACGTGTATTCAAGAGCTTATTAAACGTGAATGTAAGCTGGCGATCATTATTGCTGACGGTCAATTAATGACCAATGGTGTGATGGTTTCGCAGTCTATCCTTAGCCTTGCTCGTGCAAACCAAATGCGGATTCTGGGTCCAAATAGTTTAGGTTTAATCCTTCCGTATCTAGGACTCAATGCCAGTAGTGCCCACATCGCGGCCCATCCGGGGCATATAGCGTTTATTTCTCAATCTGCTGCGATTGCAACGACGGTATTGGATTGGGCGAATACCAAGCAAATAGGGTTCTCTAATTTTGTCTCGATTGGTGATGCCTTGGATACCGATGCCAGCGAACTGATGGATTTCTTGGGGCGAGATCCTCGAACTCAAGCGGTGATGATCTATATTGATTCGGTGCAAGATCCCCAACGCTTTATGTCTGCTGCGCGAGCCATCTCTAGAATTAAACCGGTGCTGGTGGTTAAATCTGGTCGAAGTTTAGCTGGGGCGAAAGCCGCGGTATTACATACCGGAGGGCGCAGTGGTTATGATGGCGTATTTGATGCCGCAATCAGGCGCTCGGGTATGCTTAGAGTTGGTGACCTACATGAGCTATTTGCAGCCGTTGAGACGCTAGCACATAGTCAACGTTTGCGAGGAGAACGATTAGCAATTATGAGCAATGGCGGCGGGCCAGCTGTTCTGGCTCTAGACGCCTTAATTGAGCGCGGTGGTAAACTGGCGCAACTGGGGGCTGAAACCATCGCTAAACTGAACCAATGTCTACCGCAAAATTGGTCGGGTACAAATCCTATCGATATGCTTGGTGATGCCGACCCTGAGCGTTATCGAAATGTTTTGGAGATTCTGCTACAAAGTGATGAGCTCGATGCAGTATTGATTATGTATTCGCCATCGGCACTAAGTATGAGCCATGAAACAGCGCAAGCCGTTATCGATTGCTGTAGAACACGCAAGGGACGCGCTGCCAAAATAAATATACTAAGTAACTGGATGGGCGAAGAAACCGTAGCTAGTTCGCGTAAAGCGTTTGCTCAGGCTCGGTTACCAACCTATAGAACCCCTGAAGGTGCAACTGGCGCTTTCATGCATATGGTTGAGTATCGACGTAATCAGAAATTCCTAACTGAAACACCTCAATCCATTTCGTCGACGCAAGACCTGCAAAGTACGCTCGATAAGCTGGACGCCTGGAGTGCTCAGCAGCAATTTATTCTCGAAACGCATCAAGTCGCCCCGATTTTGAATGACTACAAAATAGAAGTCGTTGAAACTAAGGCTTGTGCGACTATTGAACAAGCCATAGAAGCTGCGCAGTGGATGGGCTATCCAGTGGCGTTGAAAATTCAAAGCCAAGACTTTTGGCATAAATCAGATGTACACGGTGTCAGCCTCAATTTAAATTCAGCTGAAGACATGCACCGTGCTGACCAAGCTATGCGCGACCGGGTTGCTCAAAGCTCGCCTGATGCCAAAATTGAAGGATTAATTGTGCAACGTATGGCGCTTAGTGCAGGAGCCCAAGAACTACGTATCGCCGTTATTGATGATGATGTTTTTGGACCGGTGATTGCGTTAGGTGAGGGCAGCGACTGGGATCTTAGCCGAGATGCAGCCTTTGCTCTCCCTCCCTTAAATATGGCCTTGTCTCGTTATTTAGTCATTCAGGCGCTAAAAACTCAAAAAATCCGTGATCGACAGTTGCTGCAAGGCTTAGACATGGATGCGCTGTGTCGTTTGTTAACGCGAATTTCGAAGCTGGTGGTTGATTGCCCTCAGATATTGGCGTTAGATCTTAATCCTGTGGTCGCAATGGGAAAGCAGATGTTAGTGCTCGACGCCAATGTGCGTCTGAGAGCCAGTACTAGTACACCAGCTCGATTAGCTATTCAGCCCTACCCTAAACAGTACGAGCAGCAGTGTGAGACTCGTGATGGTAAGCCGATACTGTTGCGGCCAATTTTGCCTGAAGATGAACCGCTGTTGCAGCGTTTTGATGCCCAGTTAAGTGATGATGACCGCTATAAACGTTATTTTGGTGCTCGCGAGGCGCTGAATCACGAAGACTTAGCGGTTTTAACTCAGATTGATTACAGCCGCGAGATGGCTTTTGTGGCAACGCGAGTCATGGATTCTGGCGAAATAGAGATTTTGGCGGTGGCTCGAGGGAGTATTGACCCTGACAACATTGAAAGTGAGTTTGCGATGGCTGTTCGCAGCGACTTACAAGGTTTAGGTCTAGGTAAAATCATGCTAGTTAAACTGATTGATTATTATCGAGAACAAGGTACTCAGCAATTAGCGGGCATGACCATGATGGAAAATCGTGCCATGGCCGGACTTGCACGTAAGCTGGGCTTTGCAGTTAGCATGGATATGGAAGAAGGCGTAATCCAAATGCATATGCAATTGCAAGTTTAGAAATACTCGTGTTTATCCAGATAACTTTGGCGAATATGTTCAATCAGTAACTTTATTTTTTTCGGTTGTTGTCTGGTAAAAGGGTAGACCGCATAAATACCTAGTGTTTTAGCGCTGTAGGATTTTAGTATTTGGATTAATCTCCCAGCTTGTAAGTCTTCATAAACCAAGCAGCGAGGCACGTAGATTAAGCCATAGTTTTGTAATGCCGCGTCGCGAAGAGCGCGGGCATTGTTACTGCGAAATTGACCGTTGATACGTTCAACGATGACACCGTCGTCGCCGTGAAATAACCAGTCTCTAGCACCACTTTCTTGAAAGCTATAGAGCAAGCATTGATGCTGATGTAGGTGTGAAGGAAGTTCCGGTACGCCTGAGCGATGCAAATACTTGGGGCTTGCGCACACCACCCAACTTGAATCAATAATGTGACGTGCAATTAAATTGGAGCTTTCGAGGCTGGCAGTACGAATAGCTAGGTCGTATTCGTCACCAATGAGGTCAACTAAATGGTTTTCAAGAGTTAAGTCTATTTCAAGCTGAGGATGCAGTTGGCAAAAAGCGGCAATGCTTTGTGCAAGCAACAGTTCCCCGGAAATCGTTGGCACTGAAATTCTAATTTTCCCTTGTAGTTTGTCCCCTAAACCGGTGATTTCAGCTACAGCTTCTTGGCTCATGTTTGCAATAGTTTTAGCGCGTTGATAAAGGGTTTTTCCCGCATCACTTAGTCGCAGCTGTCGGGTACTACGAAACAGCAATTGAACACCGAGCTCTTGTTCCAACTTTGCTAAGCGTTTACTAACCACCGAGTTGGAAATACCGAGTACGCTGGCGGCAGCACTAAAACTTTGCTGATCAACCACCAAAGCAAACAATATGAGATCATCACTACGGATCATAAGACCAACCTATAAATTGAGGCTCTACATTATTACCCAACTTTAGGAAATAATGAATTTCTTTATATCTATATATTCAAGAATCAAGTGTATGTAAAGTAATTGTGAAACAAACAAAAGGAGAAGTTTGTGTCTGCTATCCCAATTCGCCTCTACCCCGAGCAACCAAAGCAAGTTTATTTATACGCCAGTTGTTTGGTCGATATGTTTGATCCGAATGCTGGGATCGCAGCTCTACAAATTTTGGAAGCACAAGGTATAGAAGTGCTATGGCTTGAGCAACAAAGCTGTTGTGGGCAACCGGCCTATACCAGTGGCTATACTGACAGTGCTATGAAAGTTGCCAAGCAGCAATTTGAGCTTTTTGATACTGACATTCCAGTGGTGGTACTTTCCGGTTCCTGTGCTGGCATGTTACGTAAGCACTATCCTTCTTTATTGGAAAAAGAATGTGATTCGGATGCTTTAGCCAAATTCTCAAATCAAGTATTTGAGTGGGGAGAGTTTCTGCTTAATATTTGCCAGATCAAATTGCTGGATAAAGGTGAAACAACCAAAGCAGTGGTCCACAATAGCTGTAGTGCAAGACGTGAAATGGGAATAGCAGAAACAACTATGCGACTGCTGAAGCAAATGGATAAAGTTGAGCTTGTTGAACCGAAGTATGCCAGTGAGTGTTGTGGTTTTGGAGGCAGCTTTGCGAAACGTCACCAAGATATTTCGCTGGCTATGGTTGCCGATAAAGCCAAACATTTACTTGAAACCCAAGCTTCGTTTTTACTCAGTGCCGACTGGGGTTGCTTACTCAATATCAATAGCTACCTCGAGCAGCAACAAAGTGGCATGCGCGGTCAACATATCGCCACCTTTATATGGCAACGCTGCTATGGAGGGGAGCTCTAATGTCGCAACACATTCATCCTCAACATTTTAAGCAGCAATCCAAAGTAGCACTTGCGGATCCACAGCTTAGAAGCAGTTTTCGCAATGCTATGGATTATTTACAAGACAAACGAGCTCAAAGTTTTAGTGAGCCGGGTTCATTCGAACAACTGCAACTGCGTGGCGAGGCGATTCGAAAGCGCTGTCTAAATCAACTGCCTGAACTCTTAGAGCAATTGGAGTCCTCGTGTACAAACAATGGCATTGTGGTTCATTGGGCTGAAGATGCGCAGCAAGCCCGTGAAATTGTCAGCGGTATATTGGCTGAAGAAAATGCCAAAACGGTAGTTAAAGGCAAGTCGATGCTCAGCGAAGAGATTGCCTTAAATGAGCATCTGGCTGCCTTGAATATCGAGTGCCTCGAAAGCGACATGGGTGAGTACATTGTGCAGCTGGCCAATGAAGCGCCCTCGCATATCATCATGCCAGCGATTCACAAACGTAAGCAAGAAGTTGCAGAGCTTTTTGCGAAGCATATAGATGGTTTCGAATATACTGAAGATGTCGATAGCCTGATTAAGGCGGCTCGAGAGGTATTGCGCTATAAGTTTGAACATGCCGATGCAGGCATCACCGGAGTTAATTTTGCGGTAGCACAAACCGGAACCCTTTGTTTAGTTGAAAACGAAGGAAATGGGCGGATGACGAGCACTGTACCCAAGGTTCATATTGCGCTTATGGGAATAGAGAAAGTCGTTGAAAGCCTAAACGATATCCCACCATTACTTTCCTTGTTGACCCGCAGCGCAACCGGGCAAGCAATCACCACTTACTTCAATATGATCAGTTCCCCACGCCAAAGTGAGGATAACGATGGTCCAAACGCAGTGCACTTGGTCCTCGTTGATAACGGGCGTTCGCAGGCTTATAGCGATGAGCGTTACCGCGCTAGTTTACAGTGCATCCGCTGTGGCGCGTGTATGAACCACTGCCCAGTATATGCGCGCGTTGGAGGACACAGTTATGCAAGTGTTTATCCAGGCCCCATAGGTAAAATTATTAGCCCGCATTTATTAGGACTAGAGGCAACCGGAGATTTGGTCACCGCGTCAAGCTTGTGCGGTGCTTGTGAGTCGGTTTGTCCGGTGAATATACCGATACCGGCGCTGCTTCGCGAACTGCGCAGCGATGCCAAATTGCCAAGTGCTTCAGAGCAAGCGCTTAAAGGTCAAGCTAGCCATCGATCCTGGCTTGAAGAAAGTGTATGGGTCATTTTCCGCATAATTATGACCAAGCCAGTTCTATATCGAGGACTGTCATTCTTTGTCGTTCGATTCTCGTTTTTGATGCCGCGCCTACCCGCTATTTGGGGACCACAGCGTAGTAATCCGAAACCTAGTACCAAGACCTTGCACCAATTGATGCGGGAGCGAAAGAAAAACTCATGAGTAGCAAAGCCAATATTCTAGGCCGATTAAAATCAGCCACCATCGAGAGTTCGAAGAACTCAGAACTTACACCAAATCTTACCTCAGAGTTAAGTGCGTGCTCGAGTACTTTTGGACTGGAGCAGTTTCAACAACAGTTGGAGCTCTCCCATGCCGAAGTTATAAATCTTGATAACCCAAATCAAATCGAAGCGAAGTTGAAGTCCCTGATAAAAGACAATGCATGGAAACACGGCGTTTGGTCGTCTTCGACAAACCCAAGCCGTTTTCTAGATGTGGAGCGCCAGTTATCAAAATCTGAGATTTTACGTCAAGTGGATGGCAGTGAGTCTAAAGCCGATTACTTCCACCATTTTGATTTTGGCTTAAGTTTTAGTGAGGCCGCAATCGCAGAAACAGGCACAATAGTGCTGCACCCTGGGACTAACGAAAGTCGAAGTCTTAGCCTGATCCCTCCGGTGCATGTTGTAATTGTCTGCCTTAAGCAATTGCACCATAACTTCGAGCAATTTATGCTCGATTTCGAGCAACAAGGTCAAGGCCGGCCGATGCCGAGTAACCTGATATTAGTCTCTGGCCCGTCAAAGACGGCGGATATTCAGCAAACGCTTGCTTATGGCGCTCATGGACCACAACGTCTTATAGTTATTACCATTGCAGCACTAGAGGATTAGAAATGACTGCATCTGCTGTTACATCTTCGCCATACCAAGCCTTAAAAGTTCATCTACTGCAAAAACTGGACCTTAATCAGGTGATTGACGACCCCAACTTGTGCTTGGCTTTTGGGGGGGATGCCAGTTTTTATCGCCTTGTCCCACAGTTGGTGCTGCGTTTAAATAATATATCTGAAGTACAGTGGGCAATTCAAAGTTGCCAACTTTTCGAGCTCGCCTGCACATTTCGCGCCGCCGGTACCAGTCTCAGTGGCCAGGCTCTTTCTGATTCGGTTTTACTAACCTTGAGCGATGCTTGGAATGGTCATGAAATCATTGATCAGGGTGAAAAAATAGTGTTGCAACCGGGTGTGATAGGCAGCGATGCCAATCGTTTTCTAAAACCTTATGGCAAAAAGATAGGACCAGATCCAGCTTCGATCAATGCCTGCAAGATGGGGGGCATTGCGGCAAATAATGCCAGCGGAATGTGTTGTGGAACTGCTCATAACACCTATCACACTCTAGATAGCATGAAAATCGTCTTACATGACGGCAGCTTGCTTGATACCAAAGATTCTTATAGTCGTCAGAGTTTTCGTCAAAGTCATGGGCATTTTTTGGACCAGCTTGAAACACTGGCACGATCAACTCAAGCCAATACCGAATTGACACAAAAAATCCGACATAAGTATCGGCTTAAAAATACCACTGGCTATAGTCTTAATGCCCTGGTCGATTTTAGCGACGGATTCGATATTTTACAGCATTTGATGGTCGGTTCTGAAGGTACCTTAGGCTTCATTGCAGAGCTATGTTATCGCACCGTCGATGAGCCCAAATATAAAGCCAGCGCCTTGTTGGTTTATCCGTCAATCGAGCGAGCTTGTGAGGTTGTTGCACAACTATCAAAGCAAGATGTAAATGCCGTTGAACTAATGGATGGTCGCTCCCTACGAAGTGTCGCCGACAAAGCGGGTATGCCAAGCTTTATTAAGGAACTCGACATTGAAGCCAGCGCCTTACTGGTAGAACTTAGTGCCGATAGCGCCGATTTGGTAGAGCAAAAATCTTTAGCGGTGTTGGCTGCGATAGATATTAATGACTGTATAAATGAGGCAAGCTTCAGCCTTGACAGTGACTACTGTGCTCAATTGTGGGCAATTCGCAAAGGCCTGTTCCCTGCAGTTGGAGCGGTGCGTGATGTTGGAACAACCGTCATTATCGAAGACGTAGCCTTTGCAGTTGATGATTTGGCTAACGGGGTTCGAGACCTACAACAACTGTTCGATAGCTACCAGTATAGTGAAGCAATCATTTTTGGACACGCTTTAGCTGGTAATGTCCATTTTGTGTTTACTCAAGGCTTTGATGATGCCGAGCAAGTACAGCGTTATCAGAACTTTATGCACGATATTGCCCAGTTAGTTGCGGTTAAATACCAAGGTTCGTTGAAAGCTGAGCATGGGACTGGCCGCAATATGGCGCCTTACGTAGAACTCGAATGGGGTAGCGATGCCTATCAGCTTATGCAGCAAATCAAAGTCTTATTTGACCCTAAAAATTTGCTTAATCCGGGGGTAATAATTAATAGTGATCCTTTGGCTCACGTGCAGAATCTTAAACCTATGCCCAAAGCTGATCCCTTAGTTGACCGCTGTATTGAATGTGGGTTTTGCGAAGCCGTTTGCCCATCACGTCGCCTTAGCTATACCCCAAGACAACGTATAGTTATGTACCGCCATCTACAACAATTACGCCGTGAAAACGGGGACCTTAGTCAAATTAAGCAATTGGAGAGCAGTTTTAAGTACCATGCTATCGATACCTGCGCCGCTACTGGGCTTTGCGAAGACCGCTGCCCAGTAGGCATCAATACCGGCGACTTAGTTAAGCAGCTGCGCCAAGACCACAGCAAAACCAGTCATGTGATCGCCAAGTGGACGGCGGATCACTTTCAAGGCACTGCCCAAAGCATGCGAGTTGGCTTATCGATAAACCATATTGCCCAGCGTTATCTCGGAGAAAAACCCTTAAAGACCCTTAATACGGTCGTGCAAAAGCTGAGCCGTGAACGAGCTCCGCAATGGTTTGCTCAAATCCCTAGGGGTTCAAACTTTAAAGCTCCAACTCGTCAACATCATCAACGTAAAGTGGTTTACTTTGCATCGTGTGCTAGTCGGAATATGGGACCGCAGTTAAACTCGAGGGATGAACGCGGACTTGGGGATGTGATTGTAAATATACTTACCAAAGCTGGTTTTGAGATTATTTGTCCAGAGCAACTCGGATCACAATGCTGCGGTATGCCTTACAACAGTAAAGGTCTGGTGAGTGAAGCAAAGCAAAAAGCTGCACAATTAAATGCGGCTTTGGTTCGCGCCAGCGAAAACGGACGATGGCCTATTCTAAGCGATACGAGTCCATGCACAAAACAAGCGCTAGAATTTGATCTCGCTAATCTAGAAATATTGGAGCCAATAAGTTTCGCCCAAAAATATTTGCTTGAACATTTAGAGTTAGATCCCATCGATGAGCCAGTAATGCTACATGTTACCTGCACATCAAAGCGCCTTGGGTTGAGCGAAGCAATGTTAGATCTAGCCAAACAATGCGCGAGTAAGGTTGTGGTGCCAGAAGGCATAGACTGTTGTGGGTTTGCTGGTGATAAAGGCTTCTTACAAGCAGAGCTGAACGAGAGCGCATTACAGGACTTAAAATCACAGGTTCCTAGTTCCTGTTCACGCGGTTATAGCAATAGTCGAACCTGTGAAATTGGATTAAGTCGACATAGCGGCATTGAGTATCATAGTTTAATGTATTTACTTGATGAGATTAGTAAACCTAGAAACGCAGTGTGAGGGATAAGTACGCTGCTAAGAAGCTATGATGAACTGTGCCATACTTAAGAAAAGAGCGTTTTTGGAGAACTTATGTTGGTACAGACAGTCATTGAGTTTTGGTTTGATGAAATTGATCCGTCGTATTGGTTTAAAAAGGATTTAGAATTTGACGCGCTTATTGCCGAGCGTTTTTTAGAAATACACCAAAAGGCAGTAGCCGGCGAGTTATTTAATTGGCGAACTAGCATGTTAGGCCGTTTGGCTGAAATAATAGTTTTAGACCAGTTTTCTAGGAATATATTTCGGGATAAATCGCACGCGTTTAGTTGCGATCCTCTGGCGCTTTGCCTATGTCAACATGCCTTGGAACTTAAGCCCGAATTAGAGCTTTCCCAAGCTCAAATTGATTTCTTACTCATGCCACTAATGCATAGTGAGTCCATTGCCATACACCAGCAATATTCCAAAATATTCAAGAAATTAGCGAGTTCGAATGTTCAAGACTTCGAATTAAAGCATCGAGTGATTATTGAGCAGTTTGGTCGTTATCCACATCGAAATTCGATTTTAACTAGACCTAGTACTGCAGAAGAGTTAGCCTTTTTGAAACAAGGGAATTCTTCTTTCTAGAGCGAAATAAGGTGTAAGAGTGCTGCGTCGTATGAAAGCAAAACATTGTGTTGCCATTATCGGAATTGTGGCCAGCACATCGAGTATGAGCGCTGTAGAACTAGTAGGTGAAGATGAAAGTAGCGTGACATCAATAGACCTACCGCAGTCGTTTCAAAGTTTACCTACAAGGGTAGACACACTCGTGTCTGAAGAGACAGTTAGAACAACTCAAATACTTGCACCTGATGATTTTAAGGCCGCTGAAGATAAAGCACTGAAATACCCCCCGATAACGGAATCGGAAAATAGAGTTGAAGTACCCAATGATTGGCGTTTAAAGCGAAAAGTACGTCAAGCATCGCTTCCACAGTTAGTACACAATTTTAAACCTTCACGTAGTGATCAAGAGTACACGGCTTTAAAGCTAAATATTGACACTTCAACAGCCAGTGCTGTTGTTGTAAAGCACCAGCAGCTGCTTTATCCCCAGCTTTTAACCGATAGTTATGCTCGTAATGGGCAGCAATCGTTGTGGAGCGGGTCAGAGCTTGCAAACCAGGCATTGAACGAGTTGCAATGGCAGTTGTTCGAACTCTCCTTAGCGGGTGCAGATCCGCAGTTCAGCACGTGGCTAGCTCTTAGCCGTTCGAGCACAGATCTTGAACATCTCGAACGAATAGCAAGTGATGCAAGCCTTGGCCTTAGCCATTATTACCAGCAGTTGCAGGCTGCCCCTTATGCAAGTCAAATGAGCTTGCAAGCGCTAAGAGATGTTCGCTTTGACGCACCTTCAATTGGACTATCTCTGCCTGAGACTAGTGCAGCCATGCTCAGCCAGTTGCATGAACAAGCCATTTTATCCAATCAAGTAACGCAGCGTTTTCGTAGCGAAATCAGCCGGCTAATTGAAGATCATGTTGCCGAATCATGGCCTAGAATTGATACTAAGCCAATGCTAAAGCCTGGCGCTGATGACTCTCGAATAGTACTAATTCGAGAGCAGCTCGCTCGCTTGGGCTTCGAGGCCAGCGATGTACAAATGGGCAGCTATTATGATAAAGAGCTGTCACTACAAGTGCGACAGTTTCAACGAGAGCATGGACTTAAAGAAGACGGGGTGATTGGCCCGCAAACCATACGTTGGTTGAATCGTAGTCCTCTATACCGAGCGCGAATAGTGGCAAGAAATCAATTGAGGATGCAATTGTTTGGAACCATTGACCCGCTAGTAGATCAAGCCTTGCTGGTGAATTTACCAGGCTATGAACTGGAGTATGTGAGCCCGGTACAAGATGATTTTCGTTCAAGAGTAATAGTAGGTCGTGAATCACGACAAACGCCCTTACTTAAAGGACAGATCAGTAGCATAGTCCTCAATCCTCCTTGGCACGTGCCATCAACATTGGTTGAAAAGGACCTGTTGCCAAAAGTCAGACATAATCCTAACTATATTGTGGACAAACACTATGAGCTACTCTCTTACGATGGCAAAAAAGTAGCCCCGCAGTCAGTTGATATAGAAGCGCTCAAAGAGCGAGGTGAGTTTCCATATCGCATGCGTCAACGACCAGGTCCATGGAATGCACTGGGTGCTTTTAAGTTCCATTTTGATAATAATCAAGCAATTTTCTTGCACGACACGTCATCCCCAAGGCTATTTAATAAGGACCAACGCAATCTTAGTTCAGGCTGCATTCGAGTTGAGCAAGCCGACCTTTTAGCCGGCTTATTATTAGAGCAACGGGGTATTCGAGCCAAGCGTAAAGATGAGTATTTAATGAGCGGCGATACTAAGTGGCTCAGCTTAAAACAAACAACACCGGTATATTTTTTATATTTGACAGCTTGGATTGATGAGCAGTCGAATATTACGTATCGCGATGATATTTACTTATATGACAACGACTTGAGCTATTCTTCTGAGCTCAGTCAGTTGATTATAGGCTTTCAAAGTGCCAGTGTAACGAGCGATAAAGTAAATAAAGTTGATTTTTAAGGCTAAACTGTTTAGCTTTTACTCATCTTTTTGTAGCTAGTATTAGAGTTATTTTGCAAAGTCGACGTCGTTTTTTACTCGGTTTAGGTGCTGGGAGCCTGTTAACACTAGCAGCCCCTCTCAGGGCCCAAACTAAATTGTTAGTGCCTTCTTCTGCTTATTCAAATCGCCTTGCGATCAAAAATCTGAATACCGGTGAAAGTTTCTTCCAAGACATTGGTAGCAAAGATAGCTTTGACGGTAATGCTTTAGCCAAACTTGATTATATCCTTCGAGATTATCGTCGCGGTGAGAAAACAAGCATGGATCCTGCTTTGTATGTTCAGATGCTTGAAATTCAGCACCAACTGGGTGACGAAGTTGAATTTACTGTGATTTCTGCTTATCGCAGCCCAGCAACTAATGCAAACATGCGTAAGAAAAATGCTGGCGTAGCTAAAAAAAGTTATCACATGAAAGGGCAAGCAATGGATATTAGCGTCGCTGGTGTTAGTACCAAAGCGCTACGCTCAGCGACACTTCAAGTGAGCCAAGGTGGTGTCGGTTATTATCCACGTAGTGGGTTTATTCACATCGACACCGGACCCAAACGATCTTGGAATGGATGAACCGGTAACCGATACCAAAAAGAGCAAGCCAAATGGCTTGCTCTTTTTGATCTGTCTCTAGGCTTAGTTTTTCACCGGCTGAGCGTTTAGTTGCCCTAGTAGTTCATTGACTTGACTAGCAATCTGGCTGTCTGGGGTCTCACGAATAATAGCTTCTAATTCCCGCTTTGCTTCAGTAAAGCGTTCTAATTTGAAAAGCGTATAGGCTAAGTGATAGCGGATTTCGTGGTTGCCTGAATCTAAGGCAAAGGCATTTCGTAGATGTGGTAGAGCCTGTGAATATTGTTGATTTTGCGTAAGTAGCCACCCTAAGGTGTCTACATTCGCTGCAGACTTAGCATTGATTTGAACCGCCTTCAACGCGGTTTCAATTGCTTTGTTCAGATCGTTTAAAGCGTATAAATTGGCTAAGTTGTTGAGAATAGACGCGTCATTTTTTAGATTCGGCCATTTTTGCAATAGATATTCATAAGCCTCTAGCGACTGTTCTAGCTTGTTTTGCTGAAGATACATATCAGCTAAAAGACGAGTTTTCCAAGGAAGGTTTTGATTATCAACGAGAAGGCTTTCGAGTAAACCCCAGGCACCTTCGTTACCTTGTTGGCCGAGCTGATAAATTCGCAAATACGCATCTGGCTCATCAGCTTCAATGATAACGGCATCTTTCCAAAAAGCCATTGCAGCTTCGTTATCATCTCCGCTTAAAGCCATATCGCCTTGGAGTAGCTTGAGCTGTGTATTATTAGGGTAGTTGACTAGCAGTTGGTCCATTTGCTCGGACAATTCGCTTTCGCGGCCTATCTCAAACAATAACCGCGCTCGCAAAATGGCTAGTTCGCTTTGCTGAGGTTGTAACTCTAGAGCGCGATTCATACTTGATAAGGCCATTTCAGGAAAACCGGCCTGAATTTGTAAACGCGCAATATCTGCTAGGGCCAGAGCATCATCATTGTTCAAGCTTGAGAGTAATTCTAGTGCAGATACAGCGTCTTCGGACTGTTCGAGTTGGAGCAATACTTGAACATACTGTTGCAGATACTCATTTTGATGGATGTAGCGTTGATTTAGTACCTTTATGCTTTCTAAGGCCTCTGGCCAAGCTTGTTGCTGGACAAATAAACGAAACTGCAGTTCTCGACCTCGGCGGTGTTCGTAATTGTGGGTAAACAACCTATCTAACCAATCAAAAGCCTTGAGCCTTTGGCCGGATTCAGCATTGTTTCTGGCCATCAGATACAAGGCATTTTCGTTTTCGGGTTCTTGTAATAATAATAATTCGAGCTCGGTGACTGCTTTATCCCAAAGTTCTTCACTTTGAAGCAAAATGACATAGTTGAAACGAGCGGAGAAATTATCTGGGTTAATTTCAAAAATTGCCTTATAGAAGCCCTCTGCAAGTTCAAATTGTTGCATCTTAGTGGCTAGAGCCGCTTTTAATAGATATAAATCTTGATTTGGACTTTCTTTAGACTCGATATAAGAAATACTAGCAGCTGCGTTGGTATACGAATTCAACTGAATTTCTAAGTTAGCTTTGAGGTGCCAATATTCGCGTAACACTAATGTATTTGGGTTTTGGACTGATTCTAGTCGCTCTAAGGCTGCAATGGGCTCAGATTTGGCACGCAACATTTGTGCTTGAAGAATTGGGGTATGTTCATGGTCCGGATAAAGCTTCACAAAGTCATTTAATATTGGGTCGGCACTTCTAACCCGTTCAATTCTTAGGTAGCTGTCGAAAAGTTGCCTAAGTAACTGTGGATCTTGAATTGTGGTTTCGTAATTAAAGGTAAGTAATTCAGGTACTTTCCCTGGGAATCCTTGACGTACATAAACGTCGCTCAATAGCTTTAATGCGGCGGGATTTTTACCATTTCGCTTTATGTATTGTTGTAGATAGTTCTGCGCTTGTTCATTTTGTCCTTGAGCAAAGGCAGCTGCACCTTGAATAAACAATAGGCTGTCAGCATCATAGCTACCGTCACTCTCAGTTTTTAGGTCGATTAACAATTGTTCGAGCTGTGCATTTCCTGCAACAGACTCTCCGGTGGCTATGTTCAGGTAACCTTGTAGCAATAAGGCAGTAGGATCTTGTCCAGTTTGCTCAGTGATACGCAATAGATAATCTTTTGCTTGCTCCATTTTTCCAAGCTCAAGACTTTCTATAGCAATGCCACGCAAGATTAATGGATCCTGCGGGTCTATTTTTAAACCTTGCTCAAAGTAGTCATAGGCGCTTTGATGTTGTTTTTGCACTTGCGCAATTAAGCCAAGTAAGTATAAGGTTTTCTCGTTTTTTGGGCTAAGCACAAGCGACTGATTTGCGAGGTCTAAAGCACGGTCAATTTGACGATTTCCTAAGTAGAGCTCAGCTAAACTATTGAGTGCCCGAGGATCTGTAGGGTACATTTGTAAAGCTTTATTAAGCTCAGTTTCTGCAGCAACTCTATCTCCATCAATGTTCTTTATTTGTGCCCTAAACAATATCCATTCAAATTTGGAATAATCCTTTAATCTAGAAGCGTATTCTTCATATACGTAAAACTTGGAAGGCTGAGCTTCAATAACTAAAACGCTACCAAGCAAAGGCAAGACTAGATTTGGATCTGCACCTAATAGCAAGGCCTCTGTTAGTTGGTCTTCTGCGGCAGCGAAGTTAGCCGCATCAAAATAGACTTGAGCCAGTAATAATTTGACAGGAATATTGCCGTCTTGTTCTTGTAGTGCATTTTTAAGAAGTACAAAGGCTTCGTTTTCGTCACCATTGTTATAGGCAATTAGGGCTTTTTCGTAGTCTGGGAGGTTTGTTTCAGCAATACTAGAAAAACAGAACAAAAGAGGGACAAGGTATAAGAATACTTTGGGAAACATTGATTACATCCATGCAAAACAAAAGTGTAGCGGCGCCACCATATTAGTTATTAGCATATACAACAAGGCCATTGAATGGAATCATTCAATGGCCTCATCCAGGGATTGTAAAATTTATGAACGTTTTTTATAAGAGCTGCGTGCTAAGCCCAAAAATGCTAACGCCATTAACAATATACTGCTTGGTTCAGGAACTGAAGTGGTGCCGCCAAACTGCGAACGTTCGGTTTGAATACCAGCCAACTTCATAGCATCGTTGCCGCCACGCAAATTGTCACCTCTTCCAAATATAGAGTTATAAGCACCAACCAACCAGTATTTTGAAGCGGTATTACTATTTATACTTTGGTATCCGCCGCTTACTGCTGCTTGTAAGTTATCTTGAGGTATCCAATCGCTACCTAAGGTTCCCCAAGTTAGGCCTTCAATACCAGTAAATGAGGTACCGCCAAAGGCGAGAATGCTCATATCTGTATCTGTTCCCCAGGCTAAATCTAAACCAGTAAGCGTTACTGCGGTATTAAAGCTAAGCAGTAACATATCAGTGTCACCGTTTCGGTTATCAAATGCATGGCCAGGATTGTCTGTTCGATTTTCGTCTTGGTTGACAAGCCCTAAGCCGCCGTTACCCCAAAGATACAAATCGCCCTGTTCTAGATACTTGTCGCGGCCTCCAGTGGTATCTGCATAACCTTTACCATTAAGGGTAATTGCACCGCTAGTCATATTAAGCTCGGGACCGACTAAATTGTTTCTATCCTTAGTCAGGGTAGAAAAATCCCAGGTATCTGTTATCGCAAACGCATTTCCGATTCCAACAGTGAACAGGATCGAAGCTGACAAAATCCGTTTTAACATCGAAGTTTCCTCAAAAAATGTTGTTGGTCTAATTCCAACTTGTATTGCCCTATACAAAGCAATTATTGTTCCACTAATAATATTTACTTGTTAAACAGTCACTTAAGAATATACATATGTGCAGTGATTAAGTGGTTGTAAAAAAATCCGACACCTTGTCACTATAGGCAAGTTACTCATCTATCGGATAAGGTAGCGACGACAATCGAAAACGACTTTCACTGTCTGCGTGGTAGCGAAAAACTTCGTCATCTTGGCTATCTTTTGGTAATACCACCAAGGCCTCCCAGTGTGAACTATCCAATCCCACCGCTTGGATAATGGTGCCTTTGTTGCGCCAATTGTCACCGAGCTGTAATTCAATAGACTCGCCGCTGATCAAGGGCTGATCACTATGCCCACTTAGTCGAAATAAAGCACGCTTATTGGCGCCCCGATATTTTGCTCTAGCGATGGTCTCTTGACCAGCATAGCAGCCTTTACTGAAACTAATCGCATCAAGGGCCTGCAAATTTAGAGCTTGAGGGATGAATGCAAGTTGAGTAGCGGGACTAATATGCGGTAGGCCTGAGGCAATATCACATTGTTGCCATGCTTTAATATCTAGTGTTCCACTCGATATAAAATCTGATTTTTCGATCACTAGAAATCGCGTGCGCGGGCCGTTAATTCGAAAAATAGAAGCTTCGTCGGCGCATCCGCCGTGTTGCGAAATAGCGGCGCCGTAGTGTTGCTCAACAAAAGCTTCTGCATCGTTACCGGCAATGGCAAGAATTGGTTGTTCAAGTTCACTGATCTCAAGTTTTGAGAATACCGCATATTTTTTTAGTGCTGCAATTTGCGCTGCTGCTATTGCGTGCTCTTGGACATAACTGAAATGTTGCTGATCAATACGGATAAGGCGCAAAATTGAAATGACTTTACCCTTAGGGTCACAATGAGCGGCTAAGCTTGATTCGCCGTCGGCTAAAGCTTGCACATCGCAAGTCAATTGCCCCTGCAAGTACTTCTCCGCATCGGGGCCATGCACATGTACGGCCTTTACGCTGGGTAGAATGCCAATGTTTAATTGAGAGTTGTCACAAGTCATAGTTGATCCGTCGATAAAGTCGATTGCTGGTAGAACATTCGTTAATAGCTATAGATTAACATCTCTTACAGTTTGAGTATTAGTGATTTGCTGATCAAGGCTTATGCTGTTGCAGTCTGTGACTTGCATCCCTTGGTAAACGAGGGGTGAAGTGCTATTGTTTTGTTATTATTCTTTGTCTTAGTAACTGTATTGTCAATGACTGAAAATTTGAGTTCTCGAGAAAACAAATCGCGTTTAAAGTGGGCTTGCCGTCGCGGCATGCTAGAGCTAGATGTACTGTTTATGCCCTTTGTCGACGAAGCCTACGACGAGCTAAGTAATGCCGATAAAATGACCTTTAAACGCTTACTCGCCTGCGATGATCCAGATTTATTCTCTTGGTTTATGGGCCATAAAGAATGTGAAGATCCCTTACTCGCAAGCATGGTTCAAACCATTCTTATGCGCGTCAAAGTATAGTTTGAATTGTACCACATCGCGTAATTACCAGTTTTACGCGCTTTTAAGTTGTACCTTGATTGTTTTTTTAGCTTGGTTTTCTTCAGCGTCATTGATGGTAATGCTGCCAATTGTTGCTGTATTAGCTACGGTGCTAATGCATAGTTTCAGTTATAGACCTATGCTCGCAGTTGATATGACTGAACAACTTTCTAATGGAAACTGCCCGCAAAATTGCCATAGCGTGCGTGTCGCGAATGGATTTATTGTGTTCGTCTTAAAATCCCAACCTTGGCGGCGCATACAATTTGTTTTCTCTGATAGCTTGCCGCCGAAACATTTCCGACGTTTATGCGCTGGAACTTATTTGATGCAAAGTAAAACACTATCAGACTAACTGTTATTGATAGTGGGCTGCGTTGTGTAATAGGCGGTGATAGAAGTCGGTTTAATCGACAGTTGAGTTTATTACAAATCATATCTGGCAAATATAAAGGCTACTTGCAATTGTATTGCTTATGATTGACCCAGAAAATGCGATCAAACAACGCGCCTTTTATTTTGCCGCGCTGTTTGATGATTACTTTATTTTTGCTTCGGACCTAAAACCGTTGGTTTTAAGAAATCATCGCTTTGATCGGGGTAATCTAGGTTGTAGTGAAGGCCGCGACTTTCCTTACGGCGCATTGAACACTCTACAATTAATTCGGCAACTTGAACTAAGTTACGTAGTTCAAGCAAATTATTACTAACCCGGAAATTTGCATAGTACTCATCGATTTCTTGTTGTAACAATCTGATACGACGCATTGCACGCTCAAGGCGTTTATCGGTACGAACAATCCCCACATAGTCCCACATGAACAGTCTTAGCTCGTGCCAATTATGGTTGATTACAACTAATTCATCGGCACTTCCAACTTGGCTTTCATCCCATGGTTTTACTTTTTCACTTAGCTTTTGTTGCGGTAGTTTCTTAATGATGTCTTTGGCCGCGGCGTTGGCAAAAACCACGCATTCGAGCAAGGAATTACTAGCCATTCGATTAGCGCCGTGAAGTCCAGTGTAAGCAACTTCGCCGACAGCATATAAGTTGTCTAAGTCACTTTGACCTTTGAGATCCGTCATCACTCCGCCACAGGTGTAATGTGCAGCGGGTACTACTGGAATCGCTTCGTTGCGGATGTCAATTCCGAGCTCTAAGCAGCGTTTTAATATGGTTGGAAAGTGGTGTTCAATAAATTCATTGTCGCGATGGCTAATATCTAAGAATACGCAGTCGGCACCTAATCGTTTCATTTCATAGTCGATAGCTCGCGCAACAACATCTCGTGGCGCTAATTCTTCTCGCTCATCGAAATCGGGCATGAATCGCGTACCATCAGGGCGTTTAAGTAAGGCACCTTCTCCACGAAGTGCTTCAGTAAGCAAAAAGTTTTTTGCATCGGGATGAAACAAGCAAGTGGGGTGAAACTGATTAAATTCCATGTTGGCTACACGGCAACCTGCACGCCATGCCATAGCAATTCCATCACCGCTACTAACATCAGGATTACTAGTATATTGATAGACTTTGCTTGCCCCCCCAGTTGCGAGTACGACAAACTTAGCCCGGATGACTTCAACGTGTTCTCGGTTACGGTTCCAAACATAGGCTCCGGCAACACTGTTATTCTTTGCTCCTCGCTCTGCAATTAAATCAACAGCATTAAAGCGTTCCATTAATTGAATATTTGGATGTCCAAGCACAGCTTGAACTAAGGTGCGTTGCATCGCCTTGCCGGTCGCATCAGCTGCATGAAGGATGCGGCGTCGACTATGGCCTCCTTCACGCGTGAGGTGGTAGTGTTCTTCACCATCAGCGGCCGCTTCTTTATCAAAAGGTACACCAAGATCAATTAACCAATCGATACAAGCCTTGCTATGTGAAGCGGTGAAACGCACACTGTCTTCATCACACAAGCCCGCCCCTGCAATAAGGGTATCTTGCAAATGTTGGTCTACCGTATCGTCTTCGTCAAAGACGGCGGCAATCCCTCCTTGTGCATAATATGTTGAGCCTTCTTTCAGTGGCCCTTTGCTCAGCACCCTTACTTTGGCATAATCAGCTATGCCGAGAGCAAGAGTGAGGCCAGCGGCTCCACTACCAATGATGAGAACGTCGCAAGAATATTCCATAGTGAACTCGTATTTACGTGAAAAAAGTCGGATAATCGGGTGCTTAGCGCAGTTTAACTGAACTATAGTTTTAATGCAGTTCCTGATTCGTCGTAAAAAAAATTAAAATATTGAGAACTTTTTTGAAAACTAGCTGTCTGAACATGCGAGAAGGGCTGATCTTTATATCTTCCTTGGTAATCAAGGGGGATTTATATTGTGTCAAATGATGCAACTGATCTAGCTCTTGTCGAGCGAGTACAACGGGGTGATAAATCAGCATTTAATTTGTTGGTAAGTCGTTACCAGCAACGCATAGCCGGATTAGTGTCTCGTTATGTAGCGCATCCAGGTGATGTTGCTGATGTAACCCAAGAGGCATTTATCAAGGCCTATCGCTCCCTCCCCAACTTTAGGGGAGAAAGTGCATTTTATACTTGGCTGTATCGTATAGCGGTTAACACCGCTAAGAATTATTTAACGGCCCAGGGGCGACGCCCGCCGGCTAATGATGTTGAATTAGAAGATGCTGAGTATTACGACGGTTCCGATGCAATGCGAGAGCATGAGTCACCTGAGAGCCTGTTGTTAACTGAAGAAATTCAGACAGAAATTTTTAGAACCATTGATGCATTACCTGAAGAATTGCGAGTTGCAATTACTCTACGTGAAATTGATGGCTTAAGTTACGACGAGATTTCCAATGTAATGGGGTGTCCCGTAGGTACAGTGAGGTCGCGCATTTTTAGGGCGCGGGATATTATTGACCAACGCATAAAACCGCTATTACATAACCCTGATTAGGATTTTTGGAATTATGGCAAAATTTGAACAGCTTTCAGCACTTATCGATGGTCAGAACGATGAAGTTCGCTTTATCGATGAAGTTGCCAAGGATGAAGAGCTTTCTCAACGTTGGCAAAACTATCACCTGATTGGTGATGTAATGCGCGGTGAGTGTGCTAAGCATGTCGACCTTGACCTTAGCAGCAAAATTGCAATGGCTATTGAAGACGAGCCTTGTATTGTCGCCCCTCGTTCGCAAGAGCATAGCGCTGAACCTCAAGTCGGATTTGCTATTGCTGCATTTGCAGGCTTACATCAACGCTATAAAAAAGTATTTTCATACGCAGGCCAATACGCGATTGCTGCCTCTGTTGCAGTGGCGGCGATAGTCGGTGTTCAACATTATTCGCAAGTTCAACCTAATACATTAGGTGAACCGGTTTTGCATACTATTCCTATTGGCGGTGGTGTATCTCCCGTAAGTTTGACAACACCATTGAATACCCAAGAGCCTTCTCAGCAAGAGCTTTTAGAGCAAAACCAACGTATAAACGCCTATTTACAGGACCATCGCTTACACCAACGCATTAACTAAGTTCTCTTCTAGAGCCTGCCTGCGTTATGATAGGTGGGTTCTTTTATTGTTGAGGCCTCGTTAATTCATGAAATTTTTTTCTCCAGCTATTTTTTTCGCGTTGGTGTTGAGCTCGAATTTTGTTTTTGCAGAACAAAATTCCCTTGCCCAGCCCCCTGTGAAAAGCCAATCTGCGCTTCAACTCATCGAACAATTGCAATCTTCTTTTGTCAGTCGCAACTATGAACTTTCATTTATAAAAACTCGCCAAGGTGCGATTGAACCCATGCGCTATATCCATGGTTTAGTCGACGACGTAGAAGTTGCCCATCTATTGAATCTTAACGGTCCAGCGCAGGAATCCGTTTATCGCGACTTGCGGGTGGCCTACTTTGAACAAGGACAGCCGCCATACAGCGTCGAAGCCTCACGTTTATCTAGTTTGTTTTCCTCTATAGCAAAAATCGATCTCGACCAGCTGCAACATAGTTACGAATTAGTCATTGCCGGAAAAAGCCGGGTCGCGGGTCGCGCCTCGCAAGTGATTAGAGTATTGCCGAAAAACAAAGATCGCTATGCGGTATTTTTATGGATTGATTACCAAACTAGCTTGCCGATCCGTATCGATTTAGTCGACTCAAATGGTGAGTTAATAGAGCAGTACATGGCGGTTACTTTAATCGATTTTTCTAGTCCAACTGAATGGATGTATGAGCTTGCAAGTATTGAACTTCCAGCGGTGATTTCCAGCAAAACTAAAATAGAAGATCAATTCGCAACCGACTTGGACTGGGAATTAACTTGGATGCCCGAAGGCATGGTGATTTTGACGGACCCGGGGCAACGTATAAGTTCCGTTGAAGACAGCGTAGATCATCAGCGCATGAGCGATGGTTTGTTCGATATCTCGGTGTATGTCAATAAGCTAGATGATAAAGCCCGCATTAAACCCCAATTGGTTAGGCAAGGGGCCACTACCTTGCACATTCAATTGATTCAAGGCCGGGAAGTAACCGTGGTGGGCGAAGTACCACCAGAAACAGCGAGTAAAATCGCAAACTCTATCCGTTTCTCAACTTCGTCTAAGCGAGTTAAAAGTGGCAGTTAATACTCCAAATGTAATTCGTCAACAAGCAAGCATTGTTGCTGTGGATGGTGAAAATGTAACCGTCGAGTGCATCACCCAAAGCGCCTGTGCTCAGTGTTCCCAGCAAGACAATTGTGGTAATGGCAGTATTGCTAAAGCGTTTCCAAAGCGTTCAACACAAATTGTGATCCAACAATCAGGTCAATATCAAACTGGACAGCAGGTAGAGCTGTTATTGCCGGCAAAAGCGCTATTGCAAAGCGCTGCACTCGTTTACTTTGTTCCCTTGTTAGCACTTGTTGTAGGGGCTTTTGCGGGCGAAAAAATCGCTGCTAATTTTGATCTGGGTGAATGGGTTTCGGTGTTATTAGCCCTAGTTTGTGCATTACTCAGCGGTCTTTTGATTCGCCACTTTGGTGATCGCAATACTGTACAACCTAAATTAGATGGGTGACT
Organism: Alginatibacterium sediminis; assembly: GCF_003610775.1. Lineage (GTDB taxonomy): Bacteria > Pseudomonadota > Gammaproteobacteria > Enterobacterales > Celerinatantimonadaceae > Alginatibacterium > Alginatibacterium sediminis. The sequence continues at coordinate 216,153 of NZ_RAQO01000005.1, forward strand.
TATAAAGTTTTCATCGGCCAAGATAATTGTTGGTGGTATTAGATTCGTCTGAACATATGCTGTTAAAGCCGAAATAATAAACACGCATCTATTTTTAGTGTAAACTTCGTCACAAATTCAAAGGGTCGGTTAAATGTTGTGATGGTTATCGATAACCATAAATAAGCACTACCGTCCCGTGTGTGCCTCAGTGCGTACCTCAAAGCATAAAACTCCGAGATTGAACTGTTAAAAATGAATAAATTCAAGAATATAAGAAATTTCTCCGTTATTGCCCATATTGACCATGGCAAATCAACCTTGTCTGATCGTCTCATTCAGTACTGTGGCGGCTTAACTGAACGTGAAATGGACGTGCAAGTTCTTGATTCAATGGATATTGAACGTGAGCGTGGCATTACCATTAAAGCTCAAAGCGTTACCTTGTATTACGATGCATTAGATGGTGAGCGCTATCAGCTAAACTTTATTGATACACCCGGCCATGTTGACTTTAGTTATGAAGTTTCGCGCAGTCTAGCGGCATGCGAAGGTGCGTTGTTGGTCGTTGATGCTGCCCAAGGGGTTGAGGCTCAAACGCTTGCAAACTGCTATACCGCAATTGAAATGGATCTCGAAGTTATTCCGGTTCTGAACAAGATCGATTTGCCGTCAGCTGAACCCGATCGCGTGGCCGAAGAAATTGAAGAGATTGTTGGTATTGATGCAACTGAAGCAACCCAATGTTCGGCAAAAACAGGCATTGGGATCCAAGACGTGTTGGAAAATATCGTGCGTGATATTCCGCCACCAGTGGGCGATATTGACAAACCTTTACAAGCTTTGATTATCGATTCATGGTTTGATAACTACCAGGGTGTTGTGTCCTTGGTTCGCGTGAAAAACGGTGTGCTTAAAGCCGGTGAGCGGATGACGGTATTGTCTACCGGACAATCTCACATTATTAACGAAGTTGGTGTATTTACGCCAAAGCAAACCAGTACTGGGGTTTTAAATCCTGGCGAAGTTGGCTATGTGATTGCTGGTATCAAGGAAATTAATGGTGCACCGGTTGGTGATACCTTAACCACTTTACATCACGGTACTACTGAAGCTTTACCTGGTTTCAAAAAAGTGAAACCGCAGGTTTATGCAGGACTTTTCCCAACAAGTTCTGATGAATATGAGAACTTCCGCGATGCGCTGGGTAAATTGAGTCTTAATGATTCGTCATTATTCTATGAGCCTGAAAACTCAACTGCATTAGGATTTGGTTTCCGTTGCGGCTTCTTGGGTCTTCTGCACATGGAAATTATTCAAGAACGTCTTGAGCGCGAATATGATTTGGATTTGATTACCACGGCACCTACGGTTGTCTATGAAGTTGAAACCAATGATAAGAGTATCGTCTACGTTGATAGCCCAAGTAAGCTTCCTGCCATTAATAATATTGCTGAACTGCGTGAGCCCATTGCAGAAGTTAACATTTTAGTGCCGCAAACCTACCTAGGTAATGTCATCACTTTGTGTATCGAGAAACGAGGAGTGCAAACCGACCTCAGCTATCATGGCAAACAAGTATCATTGACCTATGAAATTCCAATGGCGGAAGTGGTGCTCGATTTCTTTGATAGACTGAAATCTACCAGTCGCGGGTATGCATCGTTAGACTATAATTTTAAGCACTTCCAAGCCGCAGACATGGTTAGAGTTGATATTCTTATCAATGGCGATAGGGTTGACGCACTGGCATTGATTACCCACCGCGATCACTCTCAAACGCGTGGTCGTCAAGTGGTCGAAAAGATGAAGGATCTAATTCCTCGTCAAATGTTTGATATTGCAATTCAAGCTTCGATTGGCGCGCATATTATTGCACGTAGCACGGTGAAGCAATTGCGTAAAAACGTGATTGCAAAATGCTATGGCGGTGATGTCAGTCGTAAGAAAAAGCTGCTGTCTAAGCAAAAAGAAGGTAAGAAACGTATGAAACAAGTGGGGAACGTTGAAGTCCCGCAAGATGCCTTCTTAGCTGTTTTACATATTGGAAAGGACTAATTAGACCATGGCACAATATTTTCCTCTAATCCTGGTACTGGCTACATTTATCACAGGATTTATCTGGCTTATGGATAAAGTCCGTTGGATGCCTCAACGACAAAACAAGCTGCTACAAGCTGAAGAAGCTGCTGGTGGTACTATCGGTGATGAAGCGCGAGAGTTGATTCTCAAAGAGCCTTCATGGATAGAGAACGGTAAATCGGTATTCCCTGTAATCGCTATCGTTATGGTACTGCGTTCGTTTATCTACGAACCGTTTCAAATCCCATCGGGTTCAATGATGCCAACCTTACTCGTCGGCGATTTCATTTTAGTTGAGAAGTTTTCGTATAGTTTACGTGAGCCGGTATCGCGCACTCAGTTGCTAAAAACTGGCGAGGTGGAACGCGGTGATGTTGCTGTATTCAAATTTCCATTAGATACGCGTATCGATTACATCAAACGTATTATCGGATTACCAGGCGATCGGATTATTTACCAGAATAAGCGTATCTATATTGAGCAAGCTTGTTCGGGGAGCAATTGCCCCGGCCCTAAAGCTTTAGTTCGCGAATTTGAGAATGACGACCAGTTTAGTAATGGACCATTTGCTATGGAACAATACTCTGAAGTTCTCGGTGACGTAAAACACAGCCTTTTGATCAGTCCCTCTACACCTGATCGTTTTGCTCGCTATTACAACCAAGCTGGGACTAAAATAAACGAATGGATAGTTCCAGAAGGGCATTACTTCGCAATGGGTGATAATCGTGACAATAGTCAAGATAGCCGTTTTTGGGGATTTGTTCCTGAAGATAATTTAGTCGGTAAAGCTGTCGGCATATGGGTTAGTTTTGAGTTTGGAATGGGGCCCAATTCGTTCTTCAGTTGGGTACCAACCGGTATTCGTTTTAATCGTATCGGCGGCATCATTTAATGAGTGTAAATAGTTTACAGCAACGCAACCCTTTATCGCGTTTGCAAAAAGTGATTGGTTATCAGTTTAATAATGAGCAGTTACTCGATCAGGCTCTGACACATCGCAGTGCGAATAGCCATCATAATGAGCGTTTAGAGTTTTTAGGTGACGCCATTTTAAGTTGGGTTATTGCGGACGCGCTTTACCATGGTTTCCCTGAACAAGCTGAAGGTGATTTAAGTCGAATGCGTGCAACTTTAGTCCGCGGTCGAACTCTGGCTAAAATCGCACTAGAATTTGAACTGGGTGATTACTTGCGTCTTGGTCCCGGTGAGATGAAAAGTGGCGGTCATCGTCGCGAGTCGATTTTGGCGGATTGCGTTGAAGCCATTTTGGGAGCGGTATATCTCGATAGCGATGCAATAACAGCACAAACATTAGTATTACAGTGGTACAAGCAACGCCTGCAGGAAATTGAACCAGGTGCAAGCCAGAAAGATCCTAAAACACGCTTACAAGAGCTGCTACAAGCGCAAGGTTTAGCCTTGCCTATTTATGAAGTAGTTGCGATTAAGGGCGAAGCACATAATCAAGAGTTTACTGTGTCTTGCCGCGTTGAGAGCCTTAAAGATGAAATTAAGGCTAAAAGTACAAGCCGCCGAAAAGCCGAGCAAAAAGCCGCTGAATTGGTGTTGGAGAAATTGGTATGAGTGACACTGGAAACTACGATACCCGTTGCGGATTTGTCGCAATTGTAGGGCGCCCTAATGTGGGGAAATCGACACTACTCAATCGTTTGCTCGGACAAAAAGTTAGTATAACTTCCAAAAAACCTCAAACTACACGTCATCGTATTTTAGGTATTCACACTGAAGATATTTATCAAACTATTTACGTCGACACTCCAGGATTACATCTGGATGAACAACGTGCAATTAATCGTCTTATGAATCGTGCAGCAAGCAGTTCTTTAGGCGATGTTGAGATGGTTATATTTGTTGTTGATGGAACGCGTTGGACCGAAGATGATGAGTTGGTTTTACGTAAACTAGAGCATCAAAAAGCGCCCGTCGTGTTAGCCGTTAATAAAATTGATAACATCAAAGACAAAGACGAAGAGCTATTACCGCATATTCAAGAATTAGCCACTAAATATGACTTCTTCAATATTCTGCCTATCTCAGCGAAGCAGGGTAAAAATGTAGAACAATTGATTACGTGGTCACAGCAATTATTACCTCAAAATGTGCATTTTTTCCCTGAAGACTATGTCACAGACCGAAGTTCTCGTTTTATGGCATCCGAGATCGTGCGTGAAAAGCTCATGCGTTTTACCGGACAAGAACTACCATATTCGACCAGTGTTGAGATTGAACAATTTAAGCTGATGCCTAATGGTGTCTATCAAATCAATGCGCTTATTTTGGTCGAACGTAGTAGTCAAAAACGAATTATTATTGGTAATGGTGGTGACAAACTTAAAACCATAGGTCGTGAAGCCCGCCTCGATATGGAGCGCCTGTTCGACAACAAGGTTTTTCTTGAGATTTGGGTAAAGGTCAAATCTGGTTGGGCTGACGACGAACGTGCACTACGCAGTTTAGGCTACGGCGAAGACTAATCCATTGGGGCTTGTGACTACTGAGAACGCCTATGTGCTGCATAGTCGTCCTTATCGCGAAACTAGCCAGTTGCTTACGGTATTCAGCTCAGAGTACGGCAAGCTGGGCCTAGTGGCTCGAGGTAGTCGTAGCAAAAATTCTAAATTACGTGGAATATTGCAGCCATTTGTTCCACTTCGCTTAGAGTTTCGAGCTGGTGATGGTCTACAAAACCTATATCAAGCTGAAGCACTCGAAATGAGCATCCCGCTATTTAAAGAGCGTCTATACAGCGCGCTATATCTAAATGAACTGCTTTATTATCTATTAGACGAGCGCAGTGAATATCAAGCAGTATTTACTAGTTATCAAAACACCTTATTTGAGCTTGCAGGACAAGGCACTATTGCTCCACAATTGCGTAAATTTGAACTCATTCTGTTTTCGGAATTAGGCTATGCAGTTGCTCCCCCTGCGGAGTGGTTTGTCGAGAAAGACCCGAGGTGGTTTTCATATGATATTGAAACAGGTTTTTATCCGCTGCAATATCCGACCAAAACTCAACAATGTTTTAGTCAGCAGCAGCTATATAGCTTGGCGAACTTTGACGCCGAGCATCCCCAAGAACTTGAACTAGTGAAACGCTTTTGTCGTTTGCTTAGTTCACAATTACTAGCAGGTCGAACGTTGAAAAGTAGAGAGCTTTTCACATCGAGGAAAAAGGAATCAAAATGAGCGACATCTTATTAGGCGTTAATATCGATCATGTAGCAACACTGCGCCAAGCTCGTGGTACGCGCTATCCTGATCCAGTATTTGCTGCTTCGTTAGCGGAGCAGGCAGGGGCTGATGGTATCACCATTCACTTACGAGAAGATCGCCGCCATATCGTAGACCGTGATGTACAAGTAATGTGCGATACGGTGCAAACTCGACTTAATTTGGAAATGGCAGTTACCGACGAAATGGTTGCCATCGCATGTGAGCATAAACCTGCATTTGTTTGTCTCGTGCCTGAAAAACGCGAAGAGCTAACAACTGAAGGAGGACTCGATGTGGTTGGTAAATTCCAAAAAATTAAGGATGCTGTGACCAAGCTCAGCGAGGCAGGGATCTTAGTTTCGTTGTTCATCGATGCAGACCGTGAGCAAATAAATGCAGCCCTAGAAACCGGAGCGCCATATATTGAGCTGCATACCGGTCACTACGCCGATGCTGCAAGCGAGAATGAGCAATCTGCCGAGCTTAAAAAAGTTTCAGCCGGTGCCTCTTACGCATCTGATTTGGGTCTAAAAGTTAATGCCGGGCATGGACTGCATTACCATAATGTAAAAGCAATTGCGGCTATTCCTGAAATCATTGAGCTCAACATTGGTCACTCTATTATTGCTCGCGCTGTATTTGTAGGATTAGAAACTGCAGTGCGCGAAATCAAAACCCTAATGCAAGATGCGCGTTTAGGTCGATAGGATGGCAATTGTTGGATTGGGAACGGATATTGTTGAGATTGAGCGCTTAGCGTCAAACCCTCGTATCGATGGCTTGGCTAAGCGGGTATTAAGTGACTCAGAATATGCGGTCTACTTAACTTCAAAACAAGGCTCTCGTTTTTTGGCTAAGCGCTTTGCTGCTAAAGAAGCTGCATCGAAAGCGCTGGGGACCGGCATTGCTCAGGGAGTTGGCTTTAAAAACTTTACAATTTCGAATGATCGGTTGGGTAAACCCATTTTGGAACTTAGCGGCAATGCCTTAGACATCGCAACTCAGCTCGGCGCCAAAACTTGGCATATAAGTATTAGCGATGAAAAACGCTATGCCCTCGCAACAGTGATATTAGAAACTTAAGTTTTTTTCATCAGTGCAGCCTCTAACTGTGGCTGCGCTGCTAAAATCTTGTCCATTTCATCTTCAAGTTCAAATAATTCCGGCTCCAACTCTTCAATACTGGTGTTTTTATCTAAAGCCGTCTCCAAATCATGACTAAGTGATTTCAGTCGTTTAGCACCGGTGTAGGCGCAACCGCCATTAAGTTTGTGAATATGCTGTTTTAGTTCTTGTGCGCTGATCGTGCCTGACAAAGCGGCGGCGATATGAATTCTCAGTACTTCAAAGTCATTGCTTAAAAGGCGTAGCATTTCCAGTGCCAAATCTGGTTTGTGCTGAGCTCGGTCCATCGCCAATTGATGGCTGTAGCTATCAGATTCCAGTTCGACAAAATCTGTAATGATAGTCTCTGCTTTTATTTGTGGATTACTAAAGTTGCTATGATTAACCCAGCGATTCAGGCATTGCTGTAGTTTTTCATCGTCAATTGGCTTTTCAAGATAATCGTTGAAGCCTTGTTCCAAAAAGCTAGACTGCTCTCCGGTTAAGATATGTGCGGTAACCGCGATCGCTGGAGTGCGCTGATTTAGACCTTGATGGCGTATGTTTTTGATTGCTGTAAGACCGTCCATAACTGGCATTTGAATATCCATTAGAATCAGGTCGTAACTAGTTTCTAGGCAACGTTGGTAAGCTTGCTCTCCATTGCGAGCGAGCTCAACATCAACCACATACTCTGCAAGCATGGCTGCAATTAGTTTTAGATTGGCACTATTATCGTCAACCGCAAGTACGCGAATATCAAGCTGGACAATATCCCGACTACTAATGAGAGGAGCCTGTAGTTCATTAGCTTGCCGCTGCTGGTCCGCAACCAGTGCTGCTGCGAGTTTACGGTGCTCAAGTGGTTTGGGCAGGCAAATGTCAGCGCCAGCATCAAGGGCTTGCTGGTGGACTTGGGGGTCGCAACTATTAATGGCAACAATCAGTAAATCCGTATGCTTGCGAAGCTGTTCTATTTGACTCAATAAGTGTTGCGGCTGGTTTAAGTCGCTAAACCCTAATAGCAGGCGAGGATAGAAAGAACGACTGCTCAGATGGGTACTGGACAAGCTTTCGATTTCCATCTGCCATTGACTACACAAGGTGTCTATGGCTTGGTAGCTTGACGGGTTTGGCTCATAAACCGCAAGTTGCAGCTGTTGCAGTTGCTCTATAGGAAGGGCTTCTCCTAGTTCCAGAGGTGACAATTCAAAGTGGGTGGTAAAGCTGAATATACTCCCTTTACCAACTTCAGAATGTAGCTCTATCCGCCCATCCATTAGTTCAATTAGCTTTTTAGTAATCACCAGACCTAATCCGGTACCACCATACTCACGACTAATGCTGGTATCGGCTTGTTTAAACGCTTGGAATAGCTGGCTTTGCTGTTGTTCTGATATACCAATTCCCGTATCAGAGACTTCGGTATGGATGACAACAGATTTGTCATGCAGACTGCCTAAGGTAAAGCGTATTCGCACTTGCCCATTATTGGTGAATTTAATTGCGTTGCCGATCAAATTGGTCAATATTTGCTGATAATGAAAGGAGTCACCACGTAATGAAAGCGGTACATCCTCATCCATGATCAAAGCAATTTCTAGAAACTTGTCATGTGCGCTAGGCATGAGCAAGGTCAGTACTTCATTAATGCTGTCGCGAAGGTCAAAATCAATTTTTTGCAGCTCAAACTCACCAGCTTCTAGCTTTGAGAAGTCTAGTATGTCGTTGATGATAGAGAGCAGATTATTTGCCGAGCGCTCGATCGTGTTGAGGTAATCCGCTTGACTTGCGGTAACAGGGGTTTTCATGACCTGGCGAGTAAAGCCAATCACACCATTGAGTGGGGTTCGTAGTTCATGACTCATATTAGCCAAAAATTGAGACTTAACTTCTGCCGCTTGCATGGCTTCACGCTTAGCAATGTCTAATTCAATATTTTGAATTTCAATCTGTTCTAAGGTTTCGCGTAAATCACTAGTGGCTTGGTCGATACTTTGGTGCATTTCTTCATGGTACTCAGCCATAGATTCAGCTAAAGCATCAATGCCTTTACTCAATAAGCCTAGTTCACCGGTGTAATTGGCGTTAATCCGAGTATCTAGTTTGCCTTGGCGAATGCTGTTTACAACACGCAAAATATTGTAAATAGGCTCATTGACAAACTTGCTCAGGAAATAGGCAAATAGAAAACTCAATCCAATGCCTAAAATAACAATGCTACTAGATATGACCGTATCTCTAAATTGCAGTAACAATGCTTGTTCTTTGTTATACACCAAGGATACGTAACCTAACAATTTTGGCTTACCTTGATCCATATTTCCGTATGCGGTTTCGCTTTCTGACCAAATGGGGGTGCGAATAAGGATCGACTTTGGATACACTTCGACTTGAGTGTCCTCAGGGAAAGCTTGTTCGTCAGCTATCTGGTGTTGGCCAAAATCACTTTGGTAATTACTTGTGGCGAACAAACGATTGTTACTATCAAATACTGCAACCGACTGGATAAATGGAGACATTCTTCGATGGGTTACATCGATGACGGATTTTACTTTCTCGCGGTTACTTCTAGTCATGCCAAATTCAGTGGCAATAGCCAGAGGCTCAATGACATTAATCGCACGCTCGACAACAAAGTCGTCGAGTTGGCGATTTCGATGAAAGCTGAAATAGCTGGCCAAGGCAATGCCGATAATAATTGTCGGTACAATGGTGAAAAAATAAACACGGGCCTTAAGGCCATACTTTGTCATAGATTTTTCTTTATCCAAGTCTAGACTTAAAGATTAACTCAGCGCGTCGAGATTGTGAATTTTGATCTACTCTGTTTTATCATGCAAATGAACTTAAAGAGCGTACACCGAGTCAAATAGCTTGATATACTGCCTCCCAAGATCGCAGCTCGATGGTTGTGGGTTGCCAAACAAAGGTGGTAGCCGCTTCGACAACTTGTTTGTCTTTACGATTATCTATGCTCCAAATTAGTCCTCTTATGACCGGTAAACTCAGATGGCCCAATTTTTCAAAGTAGCCAAAGCAAAAAAACAAACTCGTGTTTTAAAAGATGTGCGAGTTGAATCGCTTGATCACCATTTATTGGGAGTGGCTAAATCTGAGCGTAATACCTACTTTATCCCGCAAGTGCTGCCGGGCGAAAGTATTGATATTGATCTTGTATCAAAAAAACATGCCAAATTACGTCGCATAAATAGTGCTAGTGAGCTGCGTATTGAGCCATTGTGTCCGCATTATCAAGATTGTGGCGGCTGCGATAGTCAACATCTAACAACAGAAGACCAACTTCGTTTAAAAGCTCAGGCAAGTGAATTGCTAATCAAACGTTTTAGTCGTTATCAAGATTTGCCTCAGTCGAGCCTAATCAGTTCTCAACCTTGGCACTACCGAAGAGTCACGCGATTATCAACTTGGTTCGAGCAGCACTGGGTTTTGGGTTTTCGCCAAGCCAATAGCAAAAAAATATGCGAATTTGAAAGCTGTCTTGTACTGCGTCCTGCGCTTCAAGCAATTATACCGATGCTACGAGAACTAATTCGAGAATGGCCGAAAAGTTTAGGGCTCGGTCATATTGAGTTGATTGAAGGGGATCAAGGAGTAAGCGCAAAAATTCGAACTCGTAAAGCGTTTGATGAGAAGCAAAATCAACGTTTGTTGGTATTCGCTCAACAACATCTAGTTACCTTAAGCATCGAAGATGACGAAAACCAAATAAACCTGCTTGAAGGTCGAAACCAATACAGCTTGCTTTCGGGCAAACAATTACAATTTGAGGCTGGCCATTTTGTGCAAGTCAACGCGCAATGTAATCAAGATTTAGTTCAACATGCGGTATCGGCTTTGCAGTTGAAGCCCAATGATAGAGTGTTAGACCTTTTTTGCGGTTTAGGTAATTTTAGTTTAGATATCGCAAGTCACGTTGAACAAGTACTCGCGGTTGAGGGTAACCAAAAAATGGTGCAGCAATTACAACGCAATGCTCAACTCAATGGTTTAGATAACATCGACGTACAAAGCGCAAACTTACAAGACAAACAAGTTGTTCAGGGATTATTTAAGGGGGGGTATAACAAGTTGTTACTCGATCCTGCCCGAGCTGGCGCGCAGAGCATCGTTGAGATTTTAAGCTTAGCGAAGTTTGCCAAAGTACGGCCCCAAATCGTAGTATATGTATCTTGCGATCCGGCGACTCTAAGCCGTGATGCCGCTTTGCTAAATCAGATAGGCTATCAGTTTGAGTCTTTGTGTTTTGTGGATATGTTTCCACAAACGCAGCATTTAGAAAGTGTGGCTGTATTTAGATTGCTATAAAACTTAGGCAGGAGGGAAAAGGTAAATGGTTTCAGTTCGCGAAACACATATAAACCAACAATTGCAGCAAGATGATCGACAGTGGGTTGAAAGTCTCGGTATCGAAGCTGACGAGCAACAAAAGCTTTTCGAGCTTTGTCAGTATTTACGTAATGTTGATGCACCTGATACGCAGCTATTGAATAACCTTTCAGTCGCCAAAGAAATGGTTGAAATCCTTCAAACCCTCAATATGGATCTTCCAACTCTAAAAGCCGCAATGTTGTTTTCATTTGTGGAACAAGAACTTATATCAGAAACCAGCTTGGAAAAAGATTTTTCAAGCGAAGTGAGAGAACTTCAGCATCAAGCTCAACAAATGGATGCGATGCGAATACTTCAATCCTCAAGTCAGAAGCAATATTCTGCAGACCAAATAGATAAAGTTAGACGAATGCTGCTGGCAATCGTTAGTGATGTGCGATCTATAGTGATCAAGTTAGCCGAACGTATTTGTCACCTACGCTCGGTTAAAGATCTTGAAGAAGAGGTTCGCGTTGTTGTTGCCAAAGAATGCCAGGACATTTACGCACCGTTGGCGAATCGACTTGGCATTGGACAACTTAAGTGGGAATTGGAAGATTTTACCTTTCGTTTTTTACACCCTCAAACCTATAAGCAGATTGCCAAACAACTCGACGAAAAGCGTCTTGATCGACAGCAATACATCGCCGATTTTGTGGCTCAGCTCAAGCAGTCGATGCAAGAATCAAACATTGAGGTTGAAATTGATGGCCGTCCTAAGCATATCTATAGCATTTATCGAAAAATGCAAAAGAAGCATTTGGCCTTCGCTGAGCTCTTTGATGTGCGTGCCATCCGAATCGTAGCCGAGCGACTACAAGATTGTTATGCAGCTTTAGGAATAGTCCATACTAATTGGCATCATATCCCTAGCGAGTTTGATGACTATGTTGCGAATCCCAAGCCAAATGGTTATCAATCCATTCATACTGTGGTTGTAGGGCCTGAAGGGAAAACAATTGAGATTCAGATCCGTACCCGCAAGATGCATGAAGAATCTGAATTAGGAGTTGCTGCGCATTGGAAGTACAAAGAAGGCGCAGTGCAAAGTGGCGGGGAATATGAAGAAAAAATAGCCTGGTTACGTAAATTATTAGCCTGGCAGGATGATCTCTCGGAAAGCGGCAGCATGCTTGATGAATTGCGCTCGCAAGTGTTCGATGACCGGGTTTATGTGTTTACACCAAAAGGTGAAGTGATCGATCTACCTAAGGGTTCAACACCCTTGGACTTCGCCTATTATGTACATAGTTTAGTTGGACACCGCTGTATTGGGGCTAAAGTAGGGGGTCGAATCGTACCATTCACCTATCAGCTGCATACCGGTGAACAAATTGAAATTATTACTCAGAAGGAACCCAATCCTAGCCGCGATTGGCTTAATCCAAGTTTAGGCTATTTGTCGTCTTCAAGGGCTAGGGCTAAGGTTGCCACGTGGTTTAAGAAAATGGATCGCGACAAAAATATTCTGGCAGGAAAGGAACTGCTAGAAAGTGAATTGTCGAAAAAAGGTCTCAAACTCAACGCTGCTCAATCGCAGGTGAGTAAGTATAACCTGCAAAATTTCGATGATTTACTTGCGGCCGTCGGTGCTGGTGATATCAAAGTGAATCAGCTGATCCAGCACATTGCTAATCAAGCCCATCAGCCTAGCGCCGAAGAAGAAGACCGAAAGGCGCTAGAAAGTATCACCCGTAAAAGTGAAGTGGCAGCCAAGAAGAATTCCAAAGGTGGACAAATTATCGTGGAAGGGGTTGGCAACCTTATGACCCACGTTGCTCGCTGTTGTCAGCCCATCCCTGGTGACAGTATTCAAGGCTTTATTACTCAGGGCCGAGGTATTTCGGTTCACAATCAAAATTGCGAGCAATTGGCTGAGCTTAAGTTGCGAGCGCCAGAGCGTTTAATTGAAGCCGTGTGGGGATCACAACAAAGTGGCCGCTACAGTTTAAGTATATTAGTGGTTGCCAACGATCGAAATGGCTTATTACGAGATATAACGACGGTACTTGCTAATGACAAAATAAACGTTGTCGGTATGCGAAGTCAGAATGATGAGCGGCATCAGCTTGCGCGCTTCGAAATTGAAGTAGAACTTAAACACATAAACGATTTAGCCAAAGTACTCTCAAGCTTACATCAGATTAACGATGTGATTGAAGCACGACGCTTATAAACAGACGGAGTTCTAATCAAGTATGAAAGCACCGCAAGCCCCCTATAGCATGCAAAGCTTGCTCGATATCATGCAATCTTTGCGCGACCCGAGCGAAGGTTGTCCTTGGGATCAGCAACAGGACTGGCAAAGCATTGTTCATCATACAATCGAAGAAACCTACGAAGTTGCTGAAGCGATTGAGCTGGCGTTGGAAAGCAAAAATTTTTCGGAAGTGAAGTTGGAGCTTGGAGATTTACTATTTCAAATCGTTTATTACGCTCAGTTTGCAAAAGAGCAGGGTGATTTTGTATTTGATGATGTGATTGCTGGAATTTGCGAAAAGCTGATTCGCCGCCATCCGCATGTATTTGGCGAGCAGCAATTTGAGAACGAAGCGCAAATCCACGAAAATTGGGAAGCTGAAAAACAACGCGAACGCACTGCCAAAGGGATTACCAGCAATAGTGCTTTAGACAATATTCCTACAACTATGCCTGCACAATTATTGGCACAAAAAACCGGCAAAGCAGCTGCAAAAGTTGGCTTTGATTGGGAATCATCTCAAGGCGTTGTTGAAAAACTACAAGAGGAGCTTGATGAGCTTAAGTTAGCATTGGCAGAAAATGATGCAAAAGCATGCCAAGAGGAGCTAGGAGACTTGATGTTAAGCTGTGTCAGTATGGCTCGTCACCTTAAGGTCGACGCTGATCAAACCTTACGTCAAGCCACTTTGAAGTTCGCTAAGCGCTTTCGAAGTGTCGAAGCATTAGCGTTTGAACAACAACAGCAATTGGAGCAACTCGATCCAGAGCAATTGGACGCACTTTGGCGAAAAGTGAAAGAAAGTTACTAAAATTGATTTACAACAACAAAGTGAAAGCGGAGGATTGTTACATTTAGCGATATTGTGAAATAAGTGGTCTTTGCTATACTATGCCCCCGTCCCTAGTATCACTTGATACCCACTTATCACCCAGAATTTCAGGTTCAAAATGACAACAAAATATCTTTTCGTCACCGGTGGCGTAGTTTCTTCTCTTGGTAAAGGGATTGCAGCAGCCTCTTTAGCTGCAATTTTAGAAGCTCGTGGCCTGAAAGTTACGATAATGAAGCTTGACCCATATATTAATGTCGACCCAGGTACGATGAGCCCGACCCAGCATGGTGAAGTGTTTGTCACGGACGATGGTGCTGAAACCGACTTAGACCTTGGGCACTATGAGCGCTTTATTCGCACCCGTATGACCAAACGCAACAACTTTACGACTGGACGTGTTTATTCTGACGTGCTGAGTAAAGAGCGTCGTGGAGATTATTTAGGTGCAACCATTCAGGTTATCCCACATATTACCAACGCGATTAAGGAACGGGTTATCGCGGGTGGTGAAGGTGTTGATGTCGCAATTGTAGAAATTGGCGGCACAGTGGGCGATATTGAGTCTCAACCATTTTTGGAAGCCATTCGCCAGCTCGGCACTGAACTTGGACGCGATCGTACCATGTATATGCACCTAACTTTGGTGCCATACCTTGGAGCGGCGGGTGAAGTTAAAACTAAGCCGACCCAACACTCGGTGAAGGAGCTGCGTTCTATTGGTATCCAACCGGATATTTTGATTTGTCGAAGTGATCGCCCAATTCCGGCTAACGAACGAGCCAAAATTGCCTTATTTACTAATGTTGCAGATCGCGCGGTTATCTCGTTGAAAGATGTCGACAGCATTTATAAAATCCCAGCGTTGCTAAAATCGCAAGGCCTTGACCAATTAGTGACGAGCCGCTTTGGTCTTGAGTGCCCGGTTGCTGATCTTAGCGAATGGGAACAAGTGATTTATGAAGAAGCCAACCCAACGGATGAAATTATCGTCGGTATGGTGGGTAAATATGTTGAGCTGCCAGATGCTTATAAATCGGTAAACGAGGCGCTTAAACATGCGGGCTTAAAAAACCGCTTAAGTGTCAAGATTGAATATGTTGATTCTCAAGATGTAGAAGTAAAGGGCGTGGCTATCCTTGAGCGCTTTGATGCTATCTTGGTTCCTGGCGGATTCGGAGAGCGCGGCGTTGAAGGTAAAATTTCCGCGGCCCAATATGCGCGAGAAAACAAAGTCCCGTATTTAGGTATCTGTTTAGGTCTGCAAGTAGCACTTATTGAGTATGCTCGCAACGTTGCAGGGCTAGAAGGGGCTCACTCTACAGAATTTGATTCTGCATCCCCTTATCCTGTTGTCGGTTTGATTACTGAATGGACCGATGAAGAAGGCAAATTAGAAAAAAGAACTCAAAGTTCAGATTTGGGTGGCACGATGCGTTTAGGCGCTCAACTTTGTCATCTAGAGAAAGGCTCTAAGGTCTATGATATGTATGGCGGTGCTAAAATTCATGAGCGTCATCGTCATCGTTATGAAGTTAATAATAACCTGTTGCCTAAGATTGTCAGTAAAGGTTTAAAAGTGACCGGACTGTCGTCAGACAAGAAGCTGGTCGAAGTAATTGAAAATCCAAATCACCCTTGGTTTGTTGCGGCGCAGTTCCACCCGGAATTCACCTCAACGCCACGTGATGGACACCCTCTCTTTGCAGGCTTTATTAAAGCTGCGGGCGATTTCCATCGCGGTGAACCTGAATTTGATGTAGAAAAATAACCATACTATTTAATTAGAGGAAGCTACAAATGGCTAAAATTGTAAAAGTACTTGGTCGCGAAATCATGGATTCTCGCGGTAACCCAACTGTAGAAGCAGAAGTTCATCTTGCAGATGGTTCTGTAGGTATGGCTGCTGCTCCTTCTGGCGCATCAACTGGTTCGCGCGAAGCACTAGAACTTCGTGACGGCGACAAAGCACGTTACTTAGGTAAAGGCGTACTTAAAGCTGTTGCAGCTGTAAATGGCCCAATTGCTGAAGCCCTCAATGGTAAAGACGCATTGGCTCAAGCTGAACTTGACCAAATCATGATTGATTTAGACGGCACAGAAAACAAAGCAAAATTTGGCGCTAACGCTATCCTTGCTGTTTCTCTAGCTGCTGCTAAAGCTGCTGCAATTTCTAAGAAAGTACCACTATATGCTCACATTGCTGACCTAAACGGTACTTCTGGTGTTTACTCTATGCCTCTTCCAATGATGAACATCATCAACGGTGGTGAGCATGCTGACAACTCTGTAGACATTCAAGAATTTATGATTCAGCCTGTAGGCGCTCCAAACTTCCGCGAAGGTCTTCGTATGGGTGCTGAAGTATTCCATAGCCTAGCTAAAGTTCTTAAAGCAGACGGTCACTCAACAGCTGTTGGTGATGAAGGTGGTTTTGCTCCTAACCTTGCTTCGAACGAAGCTGCACTTGCGGCAATTAAAGTTGCAGTAGCAAATGCTGGTTACGAGCTGGGTAAAGACATCACACTAGCGATGGATTGTGCTGCGTCTGAGTTTTATGACAAAGAAGCAAACATCTATGACCTTAAAGGTGAAGGCAAGAAATTCACTTCTGAAGAGTTCAACTACTTCCTTAAAGATTTAACTGAACAGTACCCAATCGTTTCTATCGAAGACGGCCTTGATGAGTCTGATTGGGATGGTTTCGCACATCAAACTAAACTTTTGGGTGATAAAATCCAATTGGTTGGTGACGATTTGTTCGTAACTAACACCAAGATCCTTAAGCGTGGTATCGATAACGGCATTGCAAACTCTATCCTTATTAAATTCAACCAAATCGGTTCTCTAACTGAAACTTTGGCTGCAATTAAAATGGCTAAAGATGCTGGTTTCACAGCTGTTATCTCTCACCGTTCAGGCGAAACTGAAGACGCAACAATTGCTGACCTAGCTGTTGGTACGGCTGCTGGCCAAATCAAAACTGGTTCATTGAGCCGTTCTGATCGTGTTGCTAAGTACAACCAATTGCTTCGCATCGAAGAAGCGCTAGGTTCAAAAGCACCATACAACGGTCTTAAAGAAGTTAAAGGTCAATAATTCTTTCGAATTAGAAACTAAGCTTCGAAACGCTCCATAACTATGGGGCGTTTTTTTTTGCTCGCAATCCCATAGCGCATCGAAATTTGTACAACTAAGCGCTTGAATGAGCCAAAATCTAGCATTCTGACGTGCTTTATGGGAATATCTGCACACGATTTATCAAGCTGAGTCTACTTTTGTGCGCATGATTACAGCCATCCTATTGGTGGTGCTAGCCGGCCTTCAATATCACCTTTGGTTTGGTAAAAATTCCATACATGATTACTCGTCTATGCTCCAAGAAGTTGAGCATCTGCAAGAGAGTAATGCGCAGCTTGGGCAGCGAAATACAGTCATTCAAGCGGACATTAACGATTTACGAACGGGCTTAGATGCTATTGAAGAGCATGCTCGCAATGAACTTGGCATGATACGTGAAGGTGAGACCTTCTATCGAATCGTCTCGCAACCCTAATTAACCCTCTGCTTAGTAAAGAGATAACCTTGATCAGTTTTACTGCTGTTATACCTGCTGCCGGGATTGGCCAGCGCATGCAATCTAAGCAAGCCAAACAATATATGCAACTGCAAGGTAAGTCGGTTTTAGAGCATACCTTGGCTGTTTTCGACACCCATCCATTGGTTAGCGAAATCATCGTTGTGGTAAGCCCAAACGATGTCGAATTCGAAAAGATGGCAGTGCAATTGTCTACCCCCTTGAAAACAGTGTTGGGCGGAGATGAACGCTATGATAGCGTTTTAGCAGGGCTCAAATCCTTACCTAGCCATCGATGGGTTCTGATCCATGATGCAGCACGACCTTGTCTTCGCACTAGCGATATCACGCGACTGATCGACAGTTTAGAGCACTTTAAGCATGGCGCTATATTAGCCAGTAAAGTCCGCGATACCATGAAACGTGGTGATTTTGAGGCTCGAATTGAAACCACGGTTGAGCGCAATCAGTTATGGCATGCACAAACACCACAGCTGTTTAAAAGTGAGCTCTTAACAGAAGCGATAGAGTCTGCGCTAGCTGCTGGTATTGGCCTCACTGATGAAGCTCAGGCGATGGAGTTTGCAGGCTATGCCGTTGGTTTAGTCGAAGGACATGATGACAACCTGAAAATTACCCGGCCCAACGATTTAGCCTTGGCGCAATTTTATTTAGACAATCAGCTAGGAAACAAACATGCTTAGAATTGGACACGGCTATGATGTACACCGTTTCGGTGGCGATGGACCCATTGTTTTAGGTGGTGTTCCAATTGCTTATGAACAAGGCTTTGTCGCTCACTCCGATGGTGATGTACTCATTCACGCACTTTGCGATGCAATTTTAGGGGCATTGGCGCTCGGGGATATCGGTAAGTTTTATCCTGACAATGACCCTCAGTATGCTGGTATTGATAGCCGAAAACTACTACGTGATGTGATGCAAAAAGCCAAAGAAAGAGGCTATAGCATCGCTAACGCGGACCTTACTATTATCGCTCAAGCACCAAAAATGGCGCCTCATATTAGCGCTATGCGCGAATGTCTAAGCTCAGATTTGAACTGCGACATATCTTCGCTTAATGTGAAAGCAACAACGACAGAGAAACTTGGTTTTACCGGAGAGAAACTCGGCATTGCCTGCCATGCGGTGATACTTTTGCTAGAGACAAATCAATGAATATCAATTGGGCATACCGATTAGGCGTTCCTCAACAAGTACTTGGATTTAAGCTAGTCCCTGAAGATTTTAAAGTATTTGAAGAGTTACCTTTTGAATTCTCCGGTGACGGTGAGCACATGTTAGTGAAGGTGCAAAAAACTGGATTAAACACCACTGCAGTGGCTCGGATCCTAGCGCAAAGCTTGGAATGTTCGATTAAAGTCGTGAGCTATGCCGGACTCAAAGACAGAAATGCAGTGACTGAACAATGGTTTAGTATTCAACTTCCTGGCATTGATAATCCTAAGCTTGGTCCAAAAGTGCAAGAAGGGCTTCAGATTCTAGATATTGCCCGTCACAACAAGAAATTGAAACGGGGCGCTTTAAGCGGCAATCGCTTTGAAATTAGGTTACGCGACGTCAGCGACCGACATGAATTGGAACAACGACTACAAGCGATTAAGGATCATGGTGTTCCTAACTACTTCGGTGAGCAACGTTTTGGGCATCGAGCTCAAAATTTGGACCGTGCCTTGGAAATGTTTGGTGGGAAAAAGGTAAGAGACCGCGAAAAAAGATCAATTTACTTGTCAGCGGCGCGTAGTTTCCTGTTTAATCAGTGTGTCAGTAAACGCATCGAAAATGAAACCTGGGACCAAGGGCTTAACGGCGATTGCCTGCAATTTGTGGGTAAAAGTGCATTTTTCTGTAATCCGATTAATGACACTAACAGTCAAAAGCGTATCGATAACGGTGAAGTTGATATTAGCGGGCCTTTATTTGGTAAAGGCGAACTACCGACCCAAGCTCAGGCACAATTATCGGAGTCTGAAGTCGCAGATAGTTACCCTGAGTTTGTCAAAGGATTGTCCGCTGCAGGATTAAGAATGGAACGTAGGGCGAACCGATTACGCCCTGAACAATTACAGTGGAAGTTTGAAGCCGGCGACTTATGGCTAAATTTCAGCCTTCCAAAAGGTTGTTACGCCACCAGTGTATTACGAGAATTGTGTATATTAGATGAACAGGAGCGGCGGAGCACAGATGTACCCAGCGCATAACCCCATAGCTTTTAGCGTTGCTCGACAAGGAGATTAGAGAATGCAATTGGCCCCAACACTTAATAGTCAGGCTTTGGTTGCTAATCTTCGCTCTCAAGGCATTAGCTCGTCTGAGGTACTCAATGCGATAGCACATACGCCTCGGCAATTCTTCATTGACGAAGCGCTTGCCCACCAAGCATGGGACAATACCGCCTTGCCTATTGGCCAAGGTCAGACACTCTCTCAGCCTTATATTGTGGCGCGGATGAGTGAACTGTTGATGCAAGTTTCGCCGAAAAGAGTTTTGGAAATTGGTACCGGTTCTGGATATCAGACGGCGGTATTAGCCCAGCTAGTTGAGCAGGTTTATAGTGTAGAGCGCATCAAGACTTTGCAGTTTCAAGCGAAGCGACGTTTGCAAAAGCTAGATCTACACAATGTGAAAACCAAATACGGTGATGGCTGGAAAGGTTGGCCAGCACACGCTAATTTTGATGCCATCATTGTCACCGCTGCAGCAGCCCAATTGCCGATGGATCTTGTAGCGCAACTTGAAGTCGGTGGTCGTTTAATCATTCCAGTGGGCGAGCATTCACAAAACCTGCTGCAAGTAGATAAAACCCAAGGTGGATTTGAGCAGCGTATTGTCGAGGCAGTAAGGTTTGTACCATTGGTCAATGGAGAGTTAGCCTAATTCGCTACGGTATTTATGTTGTTTAGTCGCACCCTTTGCTTACTAACCCTCGGCTTTATGCTTGCCGGGTGTAGTAACGATCGTGCTGCACCCGTTAAAGACGCAGGAAAGTACACCAGTAAGACTCGTGGCAGCATCTCCAGCAATTTGTATACGGTTGCTAAGGGTGACACTCTTTATTCTATTTCATGGCGAGCAGGGCTTGATCCCAAGACCTTGGCTCAACGGAATAACATCGCACCGCCCTATACAATTTTTGTTGGACAAAAATTACGATTAGGCGCAACTAAGCCTGCAACGAATAGCAATTCATCTACTAAAGCTACAGCTAAAGCGAGTAGTGCCAAAACCCAGAGTAAACCAGTTGCTCAAAAAAAAACCAACAAATCACTTGAATCAAATAATTCAAAAGCATACGCTAATAAATCCCAAGCAGTTAACAAATCAACAACAAGTGCTGCGGTAAAAACGTGGCGATGGCCAACCAGTGGCAGAGTTATAAAGGGTTTTTCAGCTGCTGAAAGTGGGAACAAGGGCATCGATATCGAAGGCAATAGAGGCCAAAAGATATTGGCGTCCGCCCCAGGCAAAGTTGTCTACGCGGGCAGTGCTTTGCGCGGTTACGGACAACTCGTTATAGTTAAACATAATGACGATTTTCTGAGCGCATACGCACACAACAGTTTAATTCGTGTAAAAGAAAAGGATAGTGTAAAAGCAGGTCAGCACATTGCTGATATGGGTGACACGGGCACCAGCAGTACCCGCCTACATTTTGAGATAAGGTATAAAGGAAAGTCGGTAGATCCGATGAAGTATCTACCGAAACGTTGATCGACGTCGCAGCTAGTATTAAAAAATTAGCGGCGCGAATCCACTTTTTAGGGAGGTCTTACCATGGCTCAGGTCCAACATGCCGTAGAACTGAATACCGACGCACTTGAAGAAACAACCCGCGTTGAAGTCAAAGTACCTAAGAATTCCAGAACCAATTCCGTAGCAAATGCGCCAACTGGGCGAAATCTCGATGCTACTCAGCTCTACCTTGGTGAAATTGGCTATACGCCGCTTCTCACCGCCCCAGAAGAAGTACTCTATGCCCGCCGGGCATTGCTTGGCGATGAAGTTGCGCGACAACGCATGATCGAAAGTAACTTACGCTTAGTCGTTAAAATTGCCCGCCGTTATAACAATCGTGGCTTGGCCTTATTGGACTTAATCGAAGAGGGTAATCTTGGCTTAATTCGAGCTGTCGAAAAATTTGACCCTGAGCGAGGCTTTCGTTTTTCTACTTATGCTACGTGGTGGATTCGTCAAACCATTGAACGGGCAATCATGAACCAAACACGCACCATCCGTTTGCCTATTCATGTAGTTAAAGAGCTCAATATCTATTTGCGCACTGCGCGAGAATTAGCCCAAGTACTCGATCATGAGCCCACTGCCGAAGAAATCGCTGAGCGACTCGATAAGCCCGCCGAAGACGTCGCCAAAATGTTACGGCTTAATGAGCGCATTGGCTCAATTGATATGCCCATTGGTGGTGACAAAGAGAAGATTTTACTCGATATATTGCGCGATGATAGTGAGCTAGACCCTGAAGATTCAACCCAAGACGATGATATGAAGAACAGTATTATCCATTGGCTTGAAGAGCTTAATCCCAAGCAGCGAGAAGTATTAGCGCGTCGTTTCGGATTATTGGGTTATGAAGCGTCAACCCTAGAAGATGTAGGCCGTGAAATAGGCTTAACTCGTGAACGGGTACGTCAAATTCAAGTCGAAGCACTGCGAAGATTAAAAGATGTTTTGTCACAACAAGGTTTGTCGATAGAGGCTATTTTTACTCAATCTTAATCAAGCCCAGTTAGCAGAAAGCCGAAGCATTCGCTTCGGCTTTTTTATTACGTTTAATCCGATTTGGGTTTTTGGTATAGGTTAGGGATAACCCGTACTTGGCGTACAGTGTTGTTTTCTATCTCAAGAATTTCCATAGGATATCCTGCCAAACGCAAACTAATATTCGCATCTGGGATGTCTTCAAGATACTCAACAATCAAGCCATTAATTGTTTTAGGGCCATTGGTGGGCAGATGCCAGCCCATTTCTTTATTGATATCGCGAATATTGGCATTACCATTGAGTAAATAGCTGCCGTCAATTTGAGGATGAATTTCATCACTCGGTTGCGGGGTAATTGTGGTGGTAAAATCGCCAACAATTTCTTCAAGTATATCTTCTAAGGTGACCAAGCCTTGAATGTCGCCATATTCGTCTACGATCAAGCCAATACGACGCTTATTGCGTTGAAACTTGAGCAGTTGAACATTAAGCGGCGTACCTTCAGGGATAAAGTAGATGTCTTTGGTTGCGCGAAGCAGGTTATTTTTATCAAACTGGTCTCGAGCCATCAGGCGAAGCGCGTCACGGGCGTGAACAAAACCAACCGAATCATCGATGCTGTCCCGAAAAAGTAATTGTTTAGTATGAGGACTTTGAATCAACTGTCGCGAAATTTGTTCCCAATCATCGTTGATATCGATTGCTGCAATTTCGTTACGCGGCACCATGATGTCGTCAACCGTAACTTTTTCTAAATCCAATATACTAACCAGCATGTCTTGGTGACGCTGTGGGATCATCGCTCCCGCTTCATTGACCACCGTGCGTAACTCATCTGAGCTTAATGCACTGTCTGATCCGGCTTCAGGGTTGTAACCGAATACTTTAAGTATGTTATTGGAAATCCCATTAACGAGCCAAATGAAGGGGTACAAAACCACCATCAAGGGCCGCAGAATGATGGACGCGGGAAATGCTATCCGTTCAGGATAAACTGCTGCCATCGTTTTAGGTGTGACTTCAGCAAAAATTAAGATAACAAAAGTTAATACGAAGGTCGCAATCGCGATTCCAACATCACCATAAAGGCGTAAGCCAATGACGGTAGCGATAGCGGAAGCCAAAATATTTACTAGGTTGTTGCCGATCAAAATCAGCCCTATTAGACGGTCAGGACGCTGAAGTAGGCGATCAACCCGTTTGGCAGAGCGGTTTTTTTCATTAACGAGATTACGTAGGCGGTAGCGATTGAGACTCATCATGCCAGTTTCTGAACTTGAGAAAAAAGCCGAACAGCAGATAAGTAGCGCGAGTATTAAAAACAATATACTCGTCGATATGTCGTCCAAGAGGGTTTTCCTATGTATTTATAGAAAGATCAAACTAGCGTGTTATGCGTTCAGAATCAAACAAATTCAATCAAACTTCATTGATTTCTAATCAAGTTCGACTAATTTATCAATACTTCGCGCACAAATCGTGACCCAAAGTACGCTAGGGTCAGCAAAACAAAGCCACTAATCGTGCCCACAATGAGTCGTGTCCCGCGCCAGTTTAGTTGGTATCGTCCCCACAACAACACTGCATAAACCAGCCACGCAAGACTAGTTAGTATCGCTTTGTGAGAGTGGCCACTATTCCAGAAGCTATCCAAAAATACCCAACCACTGATTAATGCCAAACTCAACAAAACAAAACCGATGCGTATCAATTTTAGCAGTGAAGCTTCAATACTCATTAGTGGTGGTAAGGCTGGATGGATAGCGGCGACACTGTGGTGTTTTAAGTTCCAGTTCAGGTAGGCGAACATGATTGCAAACAAGCAAGCCAAAGCAAACACCGTAAAGGCTAATAACGATAAACCGATATGTAAGGCAATTTGAGGACGAAGCTCGAAATGAACAATGTATTGGTCAGGGAAAAAAAATGCTAAAGCGATAGTTAGAATTGCGCAGGCATAGACCAAAGGCAACATAAACAGCACTTTACTTCGACCAACAAATCCACTTAAAGCGACGCCAATCAATAAACTAGCTAAGGCAGAAACATTAGTCAGGCTTAAGTCTTGGCCATACTGGGAGAAGAGTTGCTTGTATATCCATATGCCATGCGCCAGCATAGCAACGCCCGCAAGGCTCAAAAGCAGCATTTTTTTACCCTGCCTGCGAGAACCTAGCTCCTGAAAACAAAGGTAAATTGCAAGTGCGTATAATATCGCGCTGAAAAGCGAAAGCCATTCCATGAAATAAGTCGTTGCTGACGAAAAATTATGATGCAGTATAACCAGAAGCCGCCGTAGGTGATAGTGATCAAAAACAGAGATTTGTTGCTATGCGCTGTTGGGGGGTATAATGCGGGTAATTACTCGGTGTTGCCGAACTGACTTATAGGAATATCCATGTTTGAGAATCTCTCGGATCGTCTCTCCCATACGCTAAAGAACATTAGCGGGCGCGGTCGTCTAACTGAAGACAATATCAAAGATACAATGCGCGAAGTACGTATGGCGCTACTTGAAGCCGATGTGGCCCTGCCAGTTGTACGAGAGTTTGTAAAAAAAGTAAAAGAGCGAGGCTTAGGACAAGACGTTAATAAGAGTCTAAGTCCAGGTCAGGCCTTTGTTAAAATCGTTCAAAGCGAGCTGGTTTCGGCTATGGGCGAAGCTAATGAAGAGCTCGATCTTGCTAGCCAGCCTCCAGCTGTAGTGATGATGGCTGGTTTACAAGGTGCTGGTAAAACGACTAGTGTCGCTAAATTGGCTCGGTTTCTAAAAGAACGTCATAAGAAAAAAGTGATGGTTGTCAGCGCCGATGTATATCGTCCAGCGGCAATTAAGCAGCTTGAAACCTTAGCCACTGAGGTTGGAGTCGACTTCTTTCCAAGTAGTGTTGATCAACAACCAATAGCCATTGTTGAAGCGGCAGTAGAGCAAGCCCGTACCCAATTTGCGGATGTACTATTAGTCGACACCGCGGGTCGCCTGCATGTTGACAGCGATATGATGGACGAGATCAAAGCCCTTCATCAAGCCGTAAACCCAATTGAAACTCTGTTTGTTGTTGATGCGATGACCGGTCAAGACGCAGCAAATACCGCTCAAGCCTTCAACGAAGCACTTCCCTTAACCGGCGTGATATTGACCAAAGCCGATGGTGATGCTCGAGGTGGTGCTGCACTGTCTATTCGCCATATTACCGGTAAACCTATCAAATTCATGGGGGTTGGGGAAAAAACCGACGCTTTAGAACCTTTCCATCCTGACCGTATTGCTTCGCGTATCTTAGGCATGGGCGATGTGCTTTCGCTGATAGAAGAAGTTGAACGCAAGGTTGATAAGAAACAAGCTCAAAAATTGGCAACTAAAGTCCAAAAAGGCCAAGGCTTTGACTTGGAAGACTTTAGAGAACAGTTGGTACAAATGCGCAATATGGGCGGCATGATGGGTATGATGGA
The DNA here is from genome assembly GCF_003610775.1 of Alginatibacterium sediminis. Taxonomy (GTDB): domain Bacteria; phylum Pseudomonadota; class Gammaproteobacteria; order Enterobacterales; family Celerinatantimonadaceae; genus Alginatibacterium; species Alginatibacterium sediminis. The sequence goes on from NZ_RAQO01000005.1 coordinate 241,752, forward strand.
TAAACTACCTGGAATGGGGCAAATTCCTGACGCAATGAAAGACCAAGTTGGCGACAAAATGACCATACAAATGGAAGCTATGATTAGCTCCATGACAAAAGGTGAACGAGCTCGACCAGAGATCATCAAAGGATCTCGTAAGCGTAGAATTGCGGCAGGTTCAGGTACGCAGATCCAGGACGTAAACCGTTTGCTTAAACAATTTACCCAAATGCAAAAAATGATGAAAAAAATGAAAGGCAAAGGTGGCATGCGTAAAATGATGGGTAAAATGCAAGGTATGATGCCTGGTGGGATGGGAGGTGGTGGAATGCCTCCAATGGGCGGTGGACGCGGCCCAGGTCGATTTTAAAGTCAGGTGTCATCGTTTGATTCAGAGTCGTTACTGTATTTGTAGCGGCTCTAATAAGAGGGTGTTCGACATAGTAGTTGAGACGCTTTGTTGCGCAAGTGATCGGCTAAATTACATTTCTTTTGGGTGATGGATTTGTATAAAGGACCCCATTAATGGCAGAGATGCTCGCCTTAAATTTAGTTGTCGTCGGCCTTGCTTTCATTTTATGGGCTATAAAACCGAGCTTAAGAATCTGTGCTATAGACTTGAATCCAGGTTGGAAGTTCCTAAGCGCGCTCATCATCGGCTTTGTCTTTGCGTACATAGCCTTCGCTATTTACCTGCTAAGAATAAATCAAGTTCAGTTCATCGATACTGTCCTGGCTTTACTACTCTTTTTTGGTGGTCTATTCGTTGTTATCGTGGTCAACTTTAGTTTGAATAGCATCGTTAAAATTGACAAAATTGCTGAACAAGAACACTTCAACGCCAAGCATGACAGCCTCACTGGCCTCCCAAACCGTAGTTGTTTTTTACACCATTTGTCTGAAAAAATTGATGCCAAACATCCGTTTGCCCTGTTGCTGCTTGATTTAAACAATTTCAAACAAATAAATGATGTGATTGGCCATTACTATGGCGACCAATTATTAGTTGAACTCGCCAAACGCATCCGCGCTATCTTACCAACAGAGGTACTATTCTCCCGAATCGGCGGAGATGAATTTACCCTTATCGTTAATTCAACTCGACACCAAGACTTAGAAAGCATTTGTTCAGATATTCACATGGCTTTAAAACAACCAATTGAGATTCAAGGTTTGTCACTTACAACCAGTATGAGTATTGGTGTTAGTTTGTGTCCTGAACATGCGCAAGAGAGTACATTGCTGCTTCGTCAAGCTGATATCGCGATGTATGAGTCAAAGCGGAAAGCGAGTTTACTAGCGGTGTTTGATAGTGGTCTAAATAAAGACGCTAGTGCTAAACTCCAAATCGCTAGCCGCTTGGAGAGTGCGTTAAACAACGATGAATTTGAGATGCATTATCAAGCAATCGTTCACTCCGAGAATCATGAGCTGCACGGGATGGAGGCACTTATTCGCTGGCCTCAAAGTGATGGTAGCTTTATCGCGCCAGATTTATTTATTCCCATCGCAGAACAAAGCTCGGTGATCAACGATATTAGTAAGTGGGTTTTAAAGCAGTGTCGCCAAGACCGGCAACGCTTGATTAATGCAGGTATGGACGTTCGTATACATATCAATCTGTCTGCTAGAGACCTGCAAAACCAAAACGTAGTTAAGCATATGCAACAAGAATTTGGCCAAGCATCTTCAGAAGCAGAAAAATTTGTTTTTGAAGTTACAGAAAGCGCCATGATGAGTAATTTGGAGCTGGTTAAAACGAATATGATGGCGACATCAAAACTTGGTTTCGAATTCAGCGTAGATGATTTTGGTACTGGTTATTCTTCTTTGTCATTGCTGCGTGAACTTCCAATTCATCAAATTAAGATCGATCGTTCATTTATTATGGATATGCAAAATGGAAACACCGAACATTCCATTGTTCGTTCGACCATCTATCTAGCCCATGCTCTCGATTGTAGCGTTGTAGCAGAAGGCGTAGAAACCAATGTGGCCAGTTTGGAGCTGCAGAACTTGGGCTGTGATTTTCAACAAGGCTACTACTTCTCGCAAGCTTTGCCGATAGATAAAGCCATAACGGCGTCTTTGATAAACGCCATTAGTCAACAGTAAGGCTATTTGTATAAGCCAGATAATAACTGTGAAAAAGCATCGAAATCGAGGCTTTTGCTAGGCTGTATTTTGGCTTCAGTCGGTCTTGGATGGCTCAGTAACAAAACACCATCCGCACCAATCGCTTTGGCTGCTTTACATAGCGCAGGAAGTTGGGTTAAGTCATCAATTGCTTCGATTGGATTAATAATCACGGGCAAATGAGTGCGTTCTTTAAGCAGGGCTACTGCACCTAAGTCTAAGGTTGCTTTCCCTTGTCCTTCAAAGGTACGAATTCCGGACTCACACAATATAACTTGTTGATTACCCTGTGCCAAAATATAGTCCGCTGCGTATAGCCATTCCTCAATTGATGCCATTTGTGAACGTTCAAGAATGACAGGACGGGTACTTAGCCCCAGTTCTTTTAGCAGATTGAAGTTTTGCATCTGCTCCCCGCGCACATGTAAAATGTCAACTTGCGAGCCCAAGTTCTGAACCTGCTCCAAAAACTGAACTTCAGTGGCGGTAGGTAGGTGGTATTTTTGTCCAAAATGTTTGAGCAGGCTTAGCCCCTCGTTCCCCATACCTTGGAAACCATAAGGACTATGCGAGTTGTGGAAACAAGAACTGTGCAAAATAGCCGCGCCGCTTTCTTTAATATGGCGGGCGCAGGCTTCCAACTGTTCTTTGGACTCCACCGCCGCTGGTCCAGCAATACTCACGAAATGGCCTTTGCCAAATTCAACTTGCCCGACTCGAACTACGCTATTCTCTGGTTTGTGTTGTCGAGACGATAAACTATAGCTTTCACTAGGTTCGTGAATGAGACTGTGCTCGTTTTCTTGAACTTGAACTAAAGCATCAAAGGGGACTTGAGTAGGGTCTACATTTTCACTTGGGTAGCACCCTAATACTTTTATGTAACGGGTCAGGCGAGATAAAGCGGCGAGAGCACTTTGCATTGGAGCCGAGTTAACGTTAGCTGAGACGTCGACATAAAACATCTCCTCCCACGGATTGCCTTGTACAGGACGGGATTCCAATTTACTCATGTTGATATTATGTTCACGCAACACCTGCAATGCTTCTACCAAAGACCCGGCTTTTTGGGCTGTCGATAAAATAAAGGTAGTACGCGCGGGCACCTGCTCGGCAACTTCAACCGGTTTACGACCGACAATAATAAAGCGAGTTTGATTTTGTTGTTGATTGGCAATGCCGTTGGCAAGTGAATCGAGCTGATACATTTCACCACCAGTTTGACTACCGAGAGCCCCAACACCAGCATCTTTAGAGTTTCTAACTTTTTGCATCGCAGTGGACGAGCTATCAACGAACTCTACTTTAATACCGGATAGCGTGCGTAAATAACGACTACATTGTTGATAGGGTTGTGGGTGAGCATATAAGGTATGCAGCTCGCTAAGTTGGGTTCCTGCTTTAACCAGTACCGCATGATCAATATTTATCGTGATTTCACCAACGATAGAAAGGGTGGTCTGTTGCAGAACATCGTAAACCTCATTAATGCTACCTGAGCTCGTATTTTCAATGGGTAACAATGCGTATTCAGCTAGGCCTGCTTCAACTGTATCTACCGTTTCCTGAAAACCACTACACCCAATTTCTACAATTTGTTTTTGATAACGAGAAAAATAGCGGTGAGTCGCGATATTACTGTAGCTACCTTTAGTACCTAAGAAGGCAACTTTGAGCGAAACTTCAGGGTCTTGAGGGTTACTCAGCCCTTGCAAATAGGCTTGTTGGGATAAAACTGAGTCTTCAATAATGGTGTGGTATAACTGCGTCACATAGTGCGCATCTAAACCCAACTCTCGCCCTTGCGCAATCAGCCTTAGTAGTAACTCTTGCTCACGTTGTTGGTCGCGCACTGCTTTGGGGTTTTTTAACTTACTGCGCGCTACTTCAATACTTAGTAATCGCCTTTTGCTCAGTATTTCGAGCATGCTTTGATCCAGATCCGTGATGTTCTCGCGTATGTCCTGAAGAGATGGCATTTAGCGTTCCTAGTATTTCCATAAAGTGGCTAAAAAAAAAGCCTCCAGTTAGGAGGCTTTGGGTTTAATTTCTTTTTAACACCAAGCCTCACCAATGAAGGTGTGTAAAAAAGAAAGTAAACACGAGCGAAAGATATATTTTCATAGTTACAAAATATGAATTGCCCACGTTGATGTCAAGTGAAACGTGGGCATTATCGCATTTAAAGTCATTTAAAAATGATATTTAGGCAATATCGGGCTCTAACTCGGGAGTCATCTGCTTTAAATCTCGATTGGCGCGATGATCATTGCTGCGCTGTTGATGCTTAAGAAGTTGTCGCTCTAGTTTATGAAACAAAGCGTTTACCGCGGGGCCAATGTCCTGATGCGCATCACTCGCAAACAGCTGCCCATTAGGTATACCTATCTTGGCTTCAATTTTTACTTTATCGGTGACGGTTGTGATGATGAATTGGGGGCTGATGAGAGGCACGTGTGACTTAGCAAGCTTGCTATAACGTTGCCGAATGTCTTCGCGAAGATGTTCAGAAATAGTAACCGTTTTACTGGCGATATCTATTTGCATATTTGCCCTCCTAATAGACTTGGTATGCACTTTCAGCTTAATCGTTTGGTCCCCAAATAAAGAGAACTAGATCACGTTTACCTTTAGAGCGTATCGGTTCAGATGAATTCTGTGATTAGGAACAAAGTAGTCATAGTTTAGTGACATAATTTCTTGCTCTTAGTGATTTTAATCGGCACATTTGAAGGGATAAAGCGGTCATTTTCGCAGCTTTTGTATAGATAATAGGCTTAAGCTCGCATATTTTACTAATTAAGCTTTAAATATTGCTCCAGCTATTGGATTTTGATGAATCAACTCTTATTCTGGTCATTGAATACCCTAATAGTAGATTTTGCATTGCCCGAAACTTATAAAAAGAGCCCTTATGCATGAGCTCTTAAGTTCACAAAGGAAGTCAGAACGTGTTGATAGTTCTCAGTTTTCAACACTGGAAACTGAGGCGGCGATTGCCCTAGCAACCGTTACCGGCCGAGCATTTTTTGAAAGCGGCTTATCTTTACTAAGCGACAGCTTTAAGTTTAGTCATGCAAGCTTGGTTAGGGTTGGCGAACATGGGCCTGGCGAACATTTTCATATTGCAACATGGGATGATGGAACCGGACAAATTGATCATTGTTACTCGCCAATTGATTTACTAAAACAGCTTCAAACCCAAGGTCAACACACTTACCAAAACTTACCGTCGCTTACTCCAGATGGAGCCCATCAGCAGTCGTTTTATGCATGGCGTTTAGATCCATTGTCAAGCAAGCTCAATGCCTTTATCTGTTTTAGTTTCAAACACTCCCAAGTGGACTATCAAGCATTATCTAATATTTTAGAGCTCTTTCGAGTGCGTTTTGGCAATGAGCTGCTTTCCATCCGAAATGAAGAGCACGTGCGGTGGTCTGAAGCGACATTCGAATCTAACTTAGGGATGGTGATCAGTGATCCATCACTGGTAATACGTCGCGTCAATCGTGCGTTTTTGAATCACTCCGGTTATCGTCTTGACGAGCTCATTGGCCGTCGACTTAACGACATATTTGAGGAACCTGAGGGTTACTTTTATGCGGCCCAGCATCAGAGTTCGGCTTTGCACCAGCAAAAACAACGACAACGAAAAAATGGTGAACTTTATACACAGTTAGAAACCATATCAGTACTACGTAACAAAAATGACGAGGTAAGCGAATACTTAGTTAATTGTCAGGATATCAGTGCCCGTTTGATTCGTGACAAGCAAATCGAAAACTTAGCGTTTTTTGATGAGCTAACCGGCCTCCCAAATCGCAGGAAGTTACAAGAAGAGCTGATAACTGGATTTACTCGAGCGCGAAACGAAAAGTTTATCGGTGCCTTGCTGTTTGTCGACTTAGACCATTTTAAAAATATCAATGACTCCTTAGGACATGCCGCTGGCGATTGGGTGTTACGTGAAGTAGCCAAGCGTTTAAAGCTTCTTTCTCGACAAGGTGATGTGTTAGCTCGTTTAGGTGGCGATGAGTTTGTGATTATGTTGGCTAACTTAGGAGACAGCCCACCACATGCAGAGCTGCAGGCTGGCGCTGTATCTAAGCGACTCATCGAAAAGCTTTCAGCACCTTATCCTTTTGAAGGCCAGTCCTTGCATATTGGAGCCAGTGTTGGCGTATCATTATTTCCTGGAAAAGGGCAAACCGCAGAGGATCTTCTAAAACAAGCTGATACTGCCATGTATCAGGCGAAATCTGCAGGGCGTAGAACAGTTATCTTTTTTGACGAGCGTATGCAACGTCAAGCTGACAAACGTTTGAAAATGAATAACGATCTTCGAAATGCCTTAAATAACCAAGAGCTGATGCTTTATTTTCAACCGCAGCATCTGGTAAGTAAAGGCAGTTTGATTGGTGCAGAGGCGCTAGTTAGGTGGAAGCCTGAGGGGAAAAACATTGTATCTCCGGACCAGTTTATTCCCATGGCAGAAGAAAGCGATCTCATTATAGATATTGGGATGTGGGTGTTAGACCAAAGCTTTATGTACATGGCCAAGTGGCAAGAAATGGGACTGACCTTGCCTGAATTATCAGTTAACGTGAGTGCCAAACAGTTTCACCATCCTGATTTTGTCGAACAAGTCGAAGAAATCATGAACCGCTATTCGCTTGAAACGGCTCGATTCAATTTAGAAATTACCGAGTCAGTAGTTTTGGGGCATGCAGAAGAAACCGTGCGTAAGATGGAACAACTCAAGGAAGCGGGACTTCGATTTACTATTGATGATTTTGGGGCTGGTTATTCCTCTTTGTCATATCTTAAAAAATTGCCAGTTGATGAGCTTAAAATTGATCGTAGTTTCATTTGTAATATTCCGCGTGATACCAGAGATATGGCTATTGTTGAAGCGGTTCTCGCGATCGCAAGGCACCTTGGTTACACAGTAACCGCGGAAGGGGTTGAAACACCGCAGCAACTTGAATTCTTACGCAAGCAGGAATGCAGCTTTTATCAGGGGTATTTAGCCAGTAAACCCTTACCCGCCGATGCTATGGCTCGCTATATTGCCAAGTATCAAAAACAAAACCGCCTCTCTTTTTAGCGAAGTCTTAGCGAGTAGCGCAGACTGTCCTGCCTCAAAACGCTCGATTTCGACGCTATTTTAAGCATCTATTAACCTTTCTTAGATAAATAACGGTGCTTTAGCTATTACAAGGCTTATCTTTTTCTCCTGAGTCGGTTATAACTTAGGTAATCATTTCGATTCATCGATAAGGGACCTTTGCTATGCTGCGTATCATTACACTTATTTGGATTGTTTTTAGTGTTAATGCACAAGCGCAAGATTATGTTCGTAGCCATGCTATAGCCATGCATGGGGCTCCGCAATATAGTGCGGACTTTGAGCATTTTGCTTATGTAAACCCTAATGCGCCAAAGCAAGGCGATGTGACATTTGCTAGCATTGGCACCTTTGATACTTTTAATGGTTTTGTCGTCAAAGGTACTCCAGCAGCAGGCGTCGGACTTGTCTACGATAGTTTAATGACGAGTAATAGCGATGAACCTTTTACCTACTATGGCTTATTAGCCCAAACCATCGATTTAGCCAACGATAATACTTGGGTGCGTTTCAATCTTCACCCCGATGCAAAGTTCCAAGACGGAATGCCGGTTACCGCGCAAGATGTTGAATTTAGCTTTAATACTTTACTTGAAAATGGCACGCCGTTTTATCGCTCCTATTATGGTGGAATAAGCTCCATCGAGGTCGAGTCGGATCGCAGTATTCGATTCAATTTCGAGAATGGTGACAACCGAGAACTCCCATTGATTTTGGGCCAGTTGCTAATACTACCTAAACATTTCTGGCAAGAACGGGACTTTACTAAGGCTGACCTTACGATACCAATGGGTTCAGGTGCCTACACTTTAAAAAGCTTTGATGCGGGTCGTAGTGTGACTTATGAGTTGGACCCCAACTACTGGGGAGCAAAGCTGCCGGTGAATCTCGGTCAAAACAATATTAAAACCTTAAATTACGAATATTACCTCGATTCATCAGTGGCTCTTGAAGCATTTAAAGCTGGCCGAATCGATTTTCGCTTAGAAAATAGCTCTAAAAACTGGGCGACAGCCTATACCGGTCCACAATTTGAAGATGGTCGGGTAATACGCGAGGAAATCGCAAACCTTAACCCACAAGGCATGCAAGGCTACGTTTTCAACACACGTAAAGACAAATTTAGTGATATTCGGGTTCGCGAAGCAATCTCCTTATTGTTTGATTTCGAATGGACCAACGACCAATTGTTTTATGGTGCTTATAAACGAACCAATAGTTTTTTTGCCGCCTCTGAACTTGCTTCCTCAGGGTTACCTGAAGGACGTGAGCTAAAGCTGTTGGAAGCCTATCAAGACCAGTTACCCGAGCAACTATTCACCCAGCCTTTTGAAGTCAACCGCACCTCAGGTGATGGCACTATTCGTAAAGAAATGCGTGAAGCTTTGCGCTTATTTAAAGAAGCTGGCTGGGCCTTAGATAAGGGTAAATTGCTTAATGCCGAGGGTGAGCAATTCGAAATTGAATTCTTGATTCGGGATAAAAGTTCAGAGCGTATCGTACTTCCTTTTACTCGAAACCTTCAAAAAGTGGGTATAAAAACCGAAGTTCGCTTGGTTGATATTTCGCAGTTTATTAATCGAATTCAAAGCTATGACTTCGATATGATGACGTATGTGTTCGCGCAGAGTAATTCTCCGGGCAACGAACAACGTGAGTTTTGGGGCAGCTTGGTCGCAGACAAACCCGGAAGTCGCAACTTAATTGGTATTAAGAGTCCGGTTGTTGATGCGCTTATAGAAGAACTAATCCATTCTGATGATCGCGAGCAGCTGGTTCAAGCCACTCGTGCCTTAGACCGAGTGTTGCTGTGGGGACATTACGTTGTACCGCAATTCCACCTCAATACATGGCGGGTTGCTTACTGGGGTAAGCTAAAACGCCCGGAAAACAGCGCAAAGTACAATATCGAGTTAAACAGTTGGTGGGTTGAATAGTTTAGACTGGAATCGAGCTTAAGTGGCGCACTATATTCTCAGACGTTTATTGTTGATGATCCCAACTCTGTTAGGGATCATGACCTTAAACTTTATCATTATTCAATCGGCGCCTGGTGGCCCGGTTGATCAAGCCTTGGCTAAGTTGCAAGGCTATTCGACATCTAGCTTGCAGCGAGTTGATGCGGGGGCTAGCAGCGAAGTTTCGTCCTCAAGCAGTGACAATAGCACTAGTAAATATCGAGGTGCGCAAGGGATGCCTGCGGAGCTAATCGATGAACTCGAGCAGCTTTATGGATTTGACAAACCCTTGCATGAACGTTATTTCAGCATGCTTTGGAATTACTTACGTTTTGATTTTGGCGATAGCTTTTATCGGGAACGTTCTGTTATCGACCTTATCTTAGATAAAATGCCAGTCTCCATTTCACTAGGTCTATGGACGACATTATTGGTCTATGGCATATCAATTCCTTTAGGAATTAAAAAAGCAGTTCGTCATGGCAGCCGCTTTGATGTGTGGAGTTCAACCATTGTCACTATTGGTTTTGCCATCCCTAACTTTCTTTTTGCGATCCTACTAATCGTGGTGTTTGCTGGAGGCAGCTACTTTAGTTGGTTTCCACTAAGAGGCCTCGTTTCAAGTAACTTCGACCAATTAAGTTTGGGCGAGCAAATCATAGACTACTTTTGGCATTTAGCCTTGCCAGTCACAGCAATGGTGATTAGTAGTTTTGCTACGTTAACCATGCTAACCAAAAACTCGTTTCTTGATGAAGTTAATAAACAATATGTATTAACCGCTAGGGCCAAAGGATTAAGCGAAAATAGAGTGTTGTACGGGCACGTATTTCGTAATGCCATGTTGCTGGTCATTTCGGGATTACCCGCAACCCTTATTAGCATCTTTTTAACCGGCTCGTTTCTTATTGAAGTGATTTTTTCGCTAGATGGGCTTGGATTACTTGGATTTGAATCGGTTGTTAATCGAGATTACCCGGTTGTTTTTGGGACGCTGTACATGTCGACTCTGCTAGGACTAGTACTTAAGCTCATTAGTGACTTGACCTATACATTTATCGATCCGCGTATCGATTTTGAGAGCCGAGCTTAATATGGGCTTAGTGACACAGTGGCAGAAAATTAGAAAAAATCCGCTTAATCAACGACGCTGGACGCAGTTTAAAAATAACCGTCGCGGTTATTATAGCCTGTGGATCTTTTGCATCATGTTTGGTCTGAGTTTATTTGCTGAGTTTATTGCCAATGACCAACCCGTAGTCGTCCGTTACCAATCTCAATGGCACTTTCCAGTGTTGTTTGATTATAGCGAGCTGGATTACGGCGGTGATTTTGAAATAGCAGCCGATTATCGAGATCCTTACATTCAAGATCTGATAAATGCTGAGGGCTCTATTTACTGGCCTTTGGTTAGGTTTAGCTTCGACACCATCAACTTTGATTTAAAACAACCAGCACCGTCTCCACCAAGTCGTGTCAATATTTTAGGTACTGACGATCAAGGGCGCGACGTGTTCGCTCGACTTCTTTATGGATTTAGAATTTCGGTATTATTTTCCTTGGTATTGAGTATAGCCTCGTCGATTATTGGAGTGACAGTTGGTGCAATTCAAGGTTACTTTGGTGGAAAAGTTGATTTAATTGGCCAGCGTTTTATTGAGATCTGGTCCGGCATGCCACAAATGTTTTTGCTGATCATTCTTGCCAGTTTAGTCCAGCCCCATTTTTGGTGGTTGCTGGGAATTATGTTGATGTTTAGTTGGATGTCTTTGGTGGATGTGGTGCGAGCTGAATTTTTACGTGGTCGCAACTTGGAGTACGTCAAAGCTGCTCGAGCTCTGGGACTGACGGATAGCAGTATTATGCGAAAACATATTCTTCCAAATGCCATGATTGCGACCATGACTTTCCTACCGTTTATTTTTATCGGAGGTCTAACAGCATTAACGGGTCTGGATTACTTAGGTTTTGGTCTGCCCCCAGGCTCTCCATCCTTAGGAGAGCTAGTAGCTCAAGGTAAGAATAACCTGCAAGCACCTTGGCTGGGGTTGACTGCGTTCTTTTCTTTATCGGTTATGTTAGTGCTATTGGTTTTTATTGGTGAAGCAGCTCGCGATGCCTTTGACCCCAGAGGGAGGTACTAAACATGGCGCTTTTCACTGTTAATGATCTTCAGATTGGATTTGGTGACACTCAAGTCGTAAACAACATTAGCTTTGAAATTGAAGCTGGTGAAGTACTTGCGTTGGTTGGTGAAAGTGGGTCAGGAAAGTCTGTTAGTGCTTTATCAATATTGTCGCTGCTCGGCGAAGGATCTTGGGTAAAGGGAGATATCTACTTAGAGCAAAAACAGTTATTAAATCAACCGCAACAGATACTACAAGCGCTGCGTGGTAATCAGATTGGAATGGTTTTTCAAGAACCTCTAACCTCGCTAAACCCTTTGCATACGGTGCAAAAACAAATTAATGAAGTGCTATTTTTGCACCGCGGTTTAAACCCCGCCCAAGCTCGTGTCCGCTGCGTTGAATTACTCGAACTGGTTGGAATTGAGAACCCACAGCAACGCCTAAATAGTTACCCGCATGAGCTCAGTGGTGGCCAACGACAACGGGTTATGATTGCGATGGCCTTAGCCAATGAGCCCAAATTGTTGATTGCTGATGAACCAACAACCGCACTAGATGTCACCATTCAACAACAAATCCTAAACTTGCTGGATGAGTTAAGACGTAAATTAGGCATGGCAATATTGCTCATCAGTCATGATCTGAATATTGTTCGAAACTATGCTGACCGAGTTGCGGTAATGCAAAATGGCCACATTGTTGAACAGGGTGAGGTTAAGCACATTTTTGAATCGCCCCAAGAAGCGTATACACAAATGTTGATTAATGCGGTACCTAAGCCTAGTAACTTACCCGCAGTATCGGGGCCAACGGTTTTGCAGGCGCTAGATTTGAAAGTTTGGTTTCCATTGAAAACTGGATTTTTTAAGCGGACTAGCGCCTATATAAAAGCGGTGGATGGCGTAAGTTTAGAACTTAAGCGTGGTGAAACACTTGGCATTGTCGGAGAGAGCGGTAGTGGCAAAAGTACCTTAGCCTTGGCTTTATTAAAATTGCAACGTTCGAAGGGGAACATTGTTTATCATGGCGAGAATATCGAATCACTGACTCAAAACCAAATGCGCCCGCTGCGTAAAAATTTGCAAATTGTATTTCAAGATCCCTTCGCCAGCTTAAGCCCTCGAATGTCGGTCATGGAAATCATTAGCGAGGGTCTACAGCTACATTTTAATCTAACCGCAGCACAGGTTGAGCAACGGGTCTGTGAAGTACTCAATGAAGTTGGCCTCGATGTACAAAGTCGTTTTCGTTATCCGCATGAGTTTTCTGGTGGTCAACGTCAACGTATTGCGATTGCGCGTGCTATCGTGCTAAAGCCTAAAATTATTGTCCTAGATGAACCTACTTCAGCCCTAGACCGAAGTGTACAACAGCAACTTTTAGAACTACTGCGTGATTTGCAACTTCAACATAATTTAAGCTTTTTATTTATTAGCCATGACTTAGCCGTTATTCGGGCGTTAGCTCATCGAGTTATGGTTATGAAACAAGGACAAGTGGTCGAGCAAGGTGAAACAGAGCAGGTGTTTCGCCAGCCACAACAGTCTTATACTCGTGCTTTGATTGAAGCAGCAATGCTTGAACAAGCCTAAAGGAAACCGAATGAAACAAGCCCTAATCGGACTTATCGTAGTATGTTCTACAAGCATGGCTTTAGGGGTAAATGCATCTTCAAATTTAGACGCCCAGCGTACGCATTACCAACAAGCTTTAGCCAAGCAGCAACAAAAAGATTGGCAAGGATTCGAACAGCAGCGAAAATTGGCTGGCGCTTACCCTTTAAAATCCTACTTAGATTATCAACATTTAAGTGCTTTTTGGGCGCAAAGTAGCGACCAAGAGGTACTAAGCTTTCTGAGCACAAATCAAGCATCGCATCTTAACAATAGAATTCAACGACGATATTTATTGCGCTTGGCTGGGCAACAGCGTTGGGCCGATATGCTCGAAGCGTATCCGCAAAAACCCAACAATGTTGATCTGCAATGTTATTACCATTATGCGCAATTGAAGACGGGGCAAGCCGAGCAAGCGTGGCTTGGTGCTAAAGAGCTATGGGCTTATGGCAAGTCACGTCCTAAAGCCTGTGATGGCCTTTTCAAAGCTTGGAATGATGCAGGGCAGCGAAGCTCGGACGATGTATGGCAAAGGATGTTATTAGCGTTCAAAGCCCGTGAAAAGGGCTTGATGGATTATTTGGGTCGCCAATTGCCAAGCGCTAAACAAGCGCAGGTTAAAGCTTTGCAAAGCGCCTACGCAGTACAAACGAATTATTTGAAAAGTGTGAGCAAAATAGACTCAGACTGGCAGGCAGAGTTAGTTGACCGAAGTTTGCAACGTTTAGCTTGGGTTAAACTAGACTCGGCCTATGAGCAGTGGCAGCGTTTATATCCTAGTTACAAAGCCTATCCCGAGCTTGCTGATGCGAGTGCCCAGCAGTTGATTCGAGCTGCGATTAGTTCTAAACAGAGTTATCGTTTGAAATGGGCTGACCAACTAATAGAACTCTACCCGAATGATAATAGTATCGAACGCCGTTTACGCTTAAGTGTTGAACAGCAAAATTGGGCTCAGATCCGCACTTGGTATCCGTTATTGTCTGATACTGCTCAGCAAATAGAACGTTGGCGTTTTTGGTACGCGTGGAGTCTCAATCAACAAAATGCCAACTCAGAACCAGCGGCAAAAATCCTTTTATTGTTAGCTCAAGAGCGAAGTTATTATGGTTTCTTAGCCTCTGATACCTTAGGCAGCCCCTATCAACTAAGAGCACAACGTCATCAGGTTGATAGTGAGCGCCAACAGTTGCTTGTAGAAAGTGATGATTTTAAACGCGTACAAGAGTTGCAGTGGCAAGGGCAGGCTGAAGATGCGCGAGCTGAATGGCGAAACTTACTCTCGCCCTTGGATAAGGATCAACGCCTAGATCTTGGTGAAGCAGCCCTTGAGCGTGGATGGGATGACTTAGCCGTACAATCCTCAATCATCGGTAAGTATTGGGACCAGCTTGAGCTGCGTTTCCCATATGCCTTTCAAAACGAGTTCACGAAATACTCAAAACAGCGTCAACTTCCAGAGTCGCTGCTGATGGCGGTTGCCCGCCAAGAGAGCGCCATGTATTCCAAGGCTTATAGCAGTGCGGGTGCTAGAGGACTGATGCAATTAATGCCTGCAACAGCGAAAGAAACTGCGCGTAAAAATGCCATCGATTACAACAGCCGTAGCCAGCTCTACGAAGCAGAAACCAATATTGGCTTAGGCAGTGCCTATTTAAAGGAATTGATGCAGCGCTATAAGGGAAATCGAATCCTGTCCGCTGCTGCTTATAACGCCGGACCTCATCGAGTGCAACGGTGGTTGGCTGAGCGCGGTAATGTTCCCGGACCGGTTTGGGTCGAAACCATTCCTTTCCATGAAACGAGAGGCTATGTGCAAAGTGTGTTGGCTTATCAAATAATTTACTCAAGACGCGACGACAAACTACCGCCGCTGATGAGTGAAGCTGAAAAAGCCAATCAGTACCAAAGCCGTTACTTAAGTGGAGGCTAAGGACTAAGTCGCTCTACTTGCCATGCTGTTTGCGGCTGTTCTCGATGATATCGAAAACGGTCGTGCAGACGGCTGGCCTTGCCTTGCCAAAATTCAATGCTATCTGGAACAATACGGTATCCGCCCCAAAATTCAGGGTAAGGTATTTCATTACCAACCTGAGCAAACTTATCTTGGTAGTATTTGAATTGCGCTTCAAGTTCTTCTCTATTAGCCAGAACTTTGCTCTGGTGACTTGCCCAAGCGCCAATTCGGCTGCCTTTCGCTCGTGAATCAAAATAGGCTTTTGACTCTTCAACGCTGACTCGTTCAACGCGCCCCTCGATGCGAACTTGGCGCTGCAAGATATTCCAATGAAAATTTAAACTAGCAAAGCCATTTTGCTCCAAATCTTGAGCTTTTCTACTTTGGTAGTTAGTAAAGAAAACGAAACCGTGAGTATCAAAATCTTTAAGTAATACCATGCGCGAAGACGGTCTGCCTTGGGAGCTGACCGAACTGATGTTCATCGACTCGGGCAAAATAATGCCAGAGTCTTTAGCTGCTTCTAGCCAAGTGTCGAAGAGCTCAAAAGGGTCTTCTTGCCCTGTGGGCTCAGGAAGCTCAAGTAAAACCCCTTGGCCTAAAGTAATAGCACAGCGGATTTTTTGAAAAATTGACATGATATTTTTCTACTAACAATATGAATTTGGCTATTGTAAACCGAGAGCAGCTAAAACAATAGCTGACAAATACTTTGTAAAGCGTTGGTTAGTGCGGAATAACTACTTTTCCAAAGCTCAAATTGGTAATATTGGTGCATGCACCGTTATCCTTAGACAGTTTTTGTCTTGGTTTCTAAATCCATTCTCCTGGAGAACAGCAATTGGCTACAATTAAAGACGTTTCTCAGCTAGCAAATGTATCGATATCAACGGTATCGCGCGTGATCAATGATACCGCGCAAGTAGCACCCGAAAAGCGTGAGGCTGTGCTTAAGGCGATGGAAGAGCTTAGTTACCGGCCTAACAGTTTTGCTCAAGCTTTGGTGAGTAAACGTTCTGACTGCATAGGATTAGTGGTTGGTGATTTAGGTGGTGGACCATTTTTCATGCAAATGATGAAAGGTATCGAAGAAGTAGTCGATGGAGCCAACAAATACACTATGGTCATGACTGGACATCACGAAGCCGATAAAGAGCGCCATGCTATCGATATTTTGCTTCAGCGCCAATGCGATGCTTTGATCGTACATGCAATGGCAATGACTGACGACGAGCTTTGTGAGATCGCAAGTGGTGACACTCCTTTTGTATTTATTAATCGCTTGGTGCCAGGTTTTGAAGACCGCTGCGTATTTATTGATAATCAAGAAGGTGCCCGTGTTGCAGTCGCGTACTTGATCGAACAAGGCCATAGCAATATTGCGATGATTAGCTCTGATGACTTAGACTTTGTTGATGCTATTGAGAGAGAAAAGGGCTATCGACAAGCGTTAGAAGAGGCCGGCATTGTCTTTGATCCTTCGCTAATTTTCAGAGCCTTTCCAAACGAGCTTGGTGGCAGTTTTGCCGGACAACACTTGCTTGAGCAACGACCTGATGTGACAGCAGCCTTTGGATTCAACGATAGTATGATTGCCGGTGCATTATCTACTTTTCGAGACTTTAAAGTCAGCAGCCCAGAGCAAATTGCAGTGGTTGGTTTTGATGACAACCATTATGCCAAGTTTACCTTTCCGCGCTTGACCACGATTCGTTATCCAATCGAAGAAATGGGAGGCCGCGCAGCCCAGCAAGCACTCGATCTCTTTGCTTTGAAGAATACCGATGAAAGTGTATCTACGGATGGTCTTTGTTTTAAACCAGAACTAATAAAACGCGAATCAGCTTAGCTTTGATATAAACCCTGGCTGGTTTTTGAGCTGCCGAAGAAGTTTAAAATTGAGTGCTAGTTGATTTTTGAACTAGCGACAAGCAGTTGCTATGCTTGATTCGTTTACTAGTATTGATTCAAGGGTTGATATGAAGCCAAAACGTGACTCTTAATTAATACTACGTATTGAATTGGTATTTTTTGATAGGTATAGCCAATCATACTGATTGAAATTGCCGATTCGATAAATGCGTCGATTTGTCGCATTATTGTGTCGTTGAAAATATCCCTAACACAGAGGAAAAGGAAATGAGCGTACTTGTAGGTCGTCCCGCACCAGATTTTACTGCAGCAGCTGTTCTTGGAAATGGAGAAATCGTAGATAGCTTCACTCTAAGCGAAAAAATTAAAGGCAAAGCAGCAGTTATCTTTTTCTATCCATTAGATTTCACTTTCGTATGTCCTTCTGAGTTGATCGCATTCGATCACCGTTTTGCTGATTTCCAAGAGCGCGGCGTTGAGGTTATCGGTGTTTCAATCGATTCTCAGTTTAGCCACAATGCATGGCGCAACACAGCAATTGAAGATGGTGGTATTGGTCAAGTTCAATACCCATTGATTGCTGACGTTAAACACGAAATTTGTAAAGCATACGATGTTGAGCATCCTTCAGATGGTGTTGCTTTCCGTGGTTCGTTCTTAGTTGATAAAGAAGGCCTAGTTCGTCACCAAGTTGTCAACGATCTACCTTTAGGTCGTAACATCGACGAAATGCTACGTATGGTTGATGCCCTTCAATTCCATGAGCAACACGGCGAAGTTTGCCCAGCACAATGGGAAAAAGGTAAAGAAGGCATGGACGCGACTCCTGGTGGCGTTGCAAAGTACCTAGCTAAGAATGCTGAAGATCTATAAGAACTAGCAAGTAGATAGTAAAAAAGCGACGTTAGTCGCTTTTTTTATGCCTGTTGAAAAGTAAAAATTAAGACTTACGAGCTTTCAAAACAAATCTCAATTGTTGCATTCCCATGCTCAGAGCTAAAAGGCAGCATGATTTTTGGACTCTCTGTTGAATGGGTTATGGTATGTGACGGTCCTGAAACCACAATTGGAGTTGCCATACCAAAATCATGACCTGCTTCTGCTAATAATCGCTTCGCACCACCGGTAACCATATTTGTGATTTCACCCACCATATCAGTGACCTCTTCATCAATCTGTGAAGGTGCTTCACCAAGCATGCGTTTCATAATTTCCAAGGCCAAGCTTTGGTCAAAGCTAATCGAAAACGACCCTTTTAATTCCGGCCCCACCATGCCAATCAAACCTGATACGTCACCACGTGCACGCTCGTCCTTTTTCAAACGAGGTTTTTCAGGTTTTAGCTGCAATTGAGCCATAGTCCCCAACACATTTTGAAGCGACGTTAAAAATGGGTTGATAAAAGCGGCGTCCATATAAATTCTCGTTTGTCTTGAGTTAGTGGTGAATAATAATTGCCATCGAATTCAATGATCAAGCTTTTTCGATAATTAGTGGAGTTAGGGGGGTGTTTACTCAATGAAATAGCGTAAAACGTTTAACAAATAAGCAGTGCGTAGGGGGGAATAATTCTTATTTTTTGGCGAATTAGTTTTGTGGCTTATTAACTGCGAAAAAACGATATCGTATGGAACTGAATTATATTTATTTGGAACCGGTTCCATTATTGGGTGAAGTCACTTGACCTTTGGGCAGCACTTTGTGACATTCCCAATTAGCACAGTGATAATTGTTATTTTGTCTCGATACGGGAAAGCAATGGCCACCATTAAAGATGTTGCAAAATTAGCCAACGTAGGCGTAGGTACGGTATCGCGTTATATGTCTGGAGGCTCGGTTTCGGAGAAGCGCGCTGCCGCAATAAAACAAGCGATGTTAAATTTGGAATATCGACCAAATAGCATGGCGCGTTCTCTGTCTCGACAACGTTCCGATCTGATTGGCGTGTATCTGCCTTCTTTATCGGGTCCTTTTTACCACAAAATTTTACGCGCAATTGAAACGCAACTTCGAGAGCAGGGCAAGCACCTTATTTTGGCCAATGCCGAAGGTTCTCTAAACGATGAGCAACAGCTTGCGCATCTAGAGTACCTGCTTGAGCGCGATTGTGACGCCGTACTCATGGCTTGCCCTAGTGTGAGTGACAACGCTTTGTTAGCCACTATTGATAAACATCCAAACGTAGTACTGATTAATCGAGAGCTTAAGGGTTATGCGGATAAATGCTTTAGTGTTGACCATTATTTAGGCGGTAAAATAGCGGCACAAAATTTAGTTCGCTTGGGTCATCGTAGTTTTGCGATGGTTACAGGCCGATTAAGTGCCCAAGATGCTCAGCGCCGCCAGCAAGGATTCATCGAGACTCTAATTGAACTAGGCTGTTCCATTGACTCAGATCTCGTTATTGAGGGCTCGTTTAATTATGAACCCGGCGCCAAAGCTATTAAATCTATTCTGAAGCAGCGCTCGCGATTTAGTGCTTTGTTTTGCGGCAATGACAAGCTTGCGCAAGTGGCATTAAGCCAGCTCTATGATCTGGATCTCGGTGTGCCTTCTGACATGGCCGTTGTGGGCTATGACGATGTGGACTTTTGCGCTTATACAGCACCTGCACTAAGTACGATTCATATCCCCATCGAAGCAATGGCGACAGCCGCCTGTCGTAAAGTTCTTAATTCAGCTTACGGTTTGGATATGGCATTCGAGACTCAATTCCAACCGGAGTTTATACAACGCAGCAGTACTTAGTTTGATTCAATTCTAAGTAATTCTCTTTTTTAAAACAGGAAACCGCATGGCTCAGTACATTGAACAAGGCAAACGTTTTCAGCTTAACAGTCCAAGCTTAGCGCCAAATAGTGCCGCATATCTTTGGAACCGAAAGATGATGTTGCATATGAACTGCCGCGGATATGCGGTAAGCCAGTATATGGACCCTGAGCCAAGAAAGTACGCCCATGTACCTACGCTGGCCGCGGTAAGTTTTATGCAGCCTGAGCAGCCTTACTTCGCTCACCATCCCGGCCGGTTTTTCTATATTAGAGACAATCAAAGTGGTGAAATGTTTTCGGCTCCCTACGCTCCGATGAATAGAGAGCTCGATTTATTTAGTTTTGAACCAGGGACGAGTGATATTCGTTGGAAAGTTCAATGCCTTGGACTTGAACTAATTATTAGCCTAGGCCTCAGCGATACCGATGTGGTTGAACGTTGGAGTGTTGATCTCATTAATCTTGGCGAAAGTGAACGCGATATTTCTTTGATTCCGTATTTTCCGGTGGGCTACTCATCATGGATGAATATGGGAGGTAGCTTTGATCCAGAACTAAACGCAATTCTTTGTACCTGCATTACTCCCTATCAAAAAGTTGATGACTATTTTAAGAATGCTCACCTCAAAGATATGACTTACTTGTGCGCCGATAGGAAGGTTGATTTCTTTGAAGTTTCGCAGCCAGTATTTGAAGGGGAGGGAGGCTTACATGCGCCCTCAAGTTTAGCGAATCGCGCCAATCTCGGATGTGGCGATGCAATTTATGAAATGCCAACATGTTGTATGCAGTTTTGTATCAAACTCCAAGCTTATGAATCACAAAACACCCAGCTCATTTTTGGCCCAGCTAAAGACGCAGCCGAAGTTGCACGCATGCGCAAGCGTTACTTGCTTAGCGATACCCAACAGCGCAATTTAGAGTATAAGCAGTACGTTGAGAGAGGCAAAGGCTGCTTAGAAATTGAAAGCCCAGATAGCGATTTTGACAGCTTTGTTAACCATTGGCTACCCCGTCAAGTTTATTATCACGGCGACAGTAACCGTCTCAGTACCGATCCCCAAACCCGAAACTATCTTCAGGACGCAATGGGGATGGCATATGTAGATGATGGGCTAACTAAAACCGCTATTTTGACCGCTCTTGCTCAGCAAAAAGACGATGGCGAAATGCCCGACGGCATTTTATTAAGTGCTGAGGCAGAGCTTAAATACATCAACCAAGTACCACATACTGATCATTCAGTATGGTTGTGTATCATTATGACTTCCTATCTCAATGAAACTGGTGATTCTAGTTTGTTAGAACATCAGCTTAAGTGGTCAAATAACGATGTTAGCGATAGCGTTTTTGAGCATATTAGTCGTGCTATGAACTACTTGATTGGCGCTGTCGATGAGCGGGGGTTGCCCTATATAGCTCAAGGTGATTGGTGTGATCCTATGAATATGGTGGGCTACCAAGGTAAAGGGGTTTCAGCTTGGTTAACGGAAGCTATTTCTTACGCCTTGCAATTGTGGGCTGATATTTGTGAACAGCATCAACGTGATGACTTGGCTGTTTACTACCAAGAACAAGCGGGTATCTTCAATCAACGCTTAAATCAGCATTTTTGGCATAACAACTGGTTTGGCCGTGGTATTACCGATGCAGGAACTTTGTTTGGTATTGATTCAGATCCGGAAGGCAAAATTTTTCTGAACGCGCAAAGTTGGGCACTGTTGTGTAAAGCGACTAATACCGAACAACAACAGCAAATACTTGCAGCTATAGACGAACGTTTAGAGACTCCGTATGGAGTCATGATGTTTGCACCAGCATTTACAGCGATGCGCGACGATATTGGGCGAGTAACTCAAAAATGGCCAGGTAGCGCCGAAAATGGTTCTGTCTACAATCATGCGGCAGCATTTTACGCAGCATCATTGTTTGCTATTGATGAGCCTGACCGCGCATTTTCAACGCTCCGTCGCATGTTAAGCTCCTGCAACGAAACTGACATTAAACGCCGAGATCAATTACCTGTTTATATTCCAAATTACTATCGTGGCGCCTATTATCAGCACCCGCGGACCGCTGGTCGTTCTAGTAATTTGTTTAACACCGGTTCGGGAGCCTGGTTTTACCAGCTTACAATCGAAAAAATGTTTGGGTTACAGGGCTGTAAAGACGGCTTACTGATAAAGCCGCAATTGCCTAGCCATTGGTCACAAGCCAAGGCAAAGCGAGAATTTAGAGGCGCAGAATTTAGTGTGACATACCAACGCTCTGCCGATATAAACGCTATGCAAGTATTTGTAAATGACGAACACTTAGACATGCCATGTATTCAAAATATTGAGCGAGGGATGCGCTATAAAGTGCTGGTCAAACTACCTTTAAGTTCTTTGGTTACGGAAACACAAGATGGCTAAGGTTTATGTAGTTATGGGCGTTTCCGGTTGTGGCAAGTCGAGCGTGGGAGCCGCCCTTGCCGAACGTTTAACGGCAAATTTTGTGGACGGAGACGACTTGCATCCGCCTGCCAATATAGAAAAAATGAGCCAAGGCTTAGCTTTAAATGATAGTGACAGGCAACCGTGGTTAGAACAAATTCGATTGCTTGCCCATCAAGTGTTGAATCATAGTAAGCCAATGGTCATTGTATGCTCCGCGCTAAAACTCGCTTATCGAGATTTGTTACGCCAGCAGAATGACCACCTTGCATTTATTTTTTTGCAGGGCAGTCAGGCCTTGATAGAACAACGACACAGGGCTCGACATAATCACTTTATGCCGACTCAGCTATTACAAAGTCAATTTGATACCTTGGAAACCCCAGAACCAAATGAAGCGCGCGTGTTTGCTATCGATATAGATACTGATTTTGATACGCTGGTGGAGCGCTGTGAAAAGGCCGTCCAGCTTTAAGACGGCCTTAGAGATTGATTGTAGTTGTTTTTAAATGAAAAGGTCTTGGTGTATCTTCACCACCGCTTTGCGGATTTGCTTACCTTGTTTATCAAAATGGCAACCTGGGCGGTGCATTTCGTTATCAAAAAACACTGCAAAGTCACCGCCTTTGAGTTCAACAAAACGTTCGTCATTGATAGTGTCAGTAAAGGCCACATCGTGAGCCTCTAATTTGTCTTCACTAACGCTCTCACTGCGTTCTTGGTTGGAAAAACCGAGATATTCATGGCCTTCAAGACAAACTTGAATATCACTGTACTTCGCGTGAAACTCAGGACGGCATTGCTCAGCATCTTTGCTGTCGATGGTCATCAACATCACAAATAACTGGTCGCCTTCAATGGCATATTTGCCATCGTCTTTACCATCGCTCAACAGTTGTTGTACGGCTGTAAGGCCACGTTGTAGACAGGGGTGTAAGCGTTTAACATGCTGAGAATTGTTGATGTTGCCGGTAATCATTATTGTCACTCCAAGTTTGGCTTGTATTTTGAAAGCTGCTTAGCTTACAAGTCTAACTTTTATTCTAAGTGTGAAAAATGACACAGCGCAGATATCAAGATATTTGTAGGGCAATAATACAAGTGCGACATTTGTTTACCAAATTAACTAAACTGCTTAGTCGCGGATATAGGAACCAAGGTTATGGAACGAGATCTGGTAACAGAAAAAACTTACCTCTTCGATTGGGGGGATACATTAATGCGCGACTTTAGTGACCAGGCTGGAAAAATGTGTGACTGGCAGAAGCTTGAAGCAATGCCTAACGCACAAAAAGCCTTAGCCAGTTTGTCGCAAGCCAGCCAAATTTATGTGGCGACAGGGGCTCAGCAATCTACGCCGAAAGAAATTGAACGTGCTTTCGAACGAGTCGGCTTAGCTAAGTATATTAGTGGCTATTATTGCCCTGCAAACTTAGCGCTACAAAAAGGGGATGCGGGATTTTTACCAGCTATTTTGTCCAAGATAAATCAACCTGCTGAAAACTGCTGCATGGTAGGAGATAACTGGGAGCGGGATATAGTGCCGGCGCTGGAAATCGGCATGCAAACGATTTGGTATCAATCTGAAAGTCCGAGTTTAATGCATGAAACCGTGCGCTGCATTAAAAATCTTAAAGACTTGATTGAGTAATCGTTAGCGAACAAGCGAGCACAGCAATGAGCGTAAAAGTGTATGCCATATGTGGGTTTATCGGATCGGGTAAAACCACCTTAGCGAATCAAATTGCAGAGCATCAGCGTGCGTATCGATTTTCTATTGATGAATGGATGATCCCACTGTTCGGTGAACACATGCCTCGAGAGCAGTTTGACAGTCGCTTGGCATGCTTGAGTACATTGTTCGATAACGCCGCGTTGGATCTTTTGAAACTGGGTGTTTCGGTTATCTTTGATTATGGTTTTTGGGCTTTTCGAGACCGAGAGCGCCTAAGGTCTTGGGCTAAGCAACACCAACTGGATCTTGAAATAGTTTACTTAGATGTAAGCTTTGAGCGTTGCTGTCAGCAAGCTAAAGCGCGCAATCAGTTAAACTCCGACTTGAGCTATCAAATGAGCGACGAAATGCTTGCGATGTTTTGGCATCAGTTTGAAGTTCCCAAGTCGACCGAACATCTCGTTTCAGTGATATCATCGAAGGAATAGACATGCGTAAAAATTCAATCCTTCCTATTATACTAATTGCATTTATAGGGCTTGCTACACAGTTACTGTATAGAGATCCGGCAATTGTGTCATCTGCCGGAATCGTTCAAACCGCCGCTAGTAAACATTATATCGATACAACGATTGAACAGGCTTTTAAGCAAAAACGAAGCGAAGTTCAAGTCACCGGAAGTGGAACGGTTATAACGATACTTAGTGATGACTTAAAGGGCAGTCGACATCAACGGTTTATTTTAGAGTTGGAAACTGGCTTAACAGTGCTGGTTGCACATAATATAGATTTAGCCCCGCGAATAGAAAAGCTAAGTGTTGGGGATACGGTGCGCTACTACGGACAGTATGAATGGAACGACAAGGGTGGGGTTTTACATTGGACGCATCATGATCCAAATCAGAAACACTATCATGGTTGGTTGCGCCATAATGGCAAAACCTATCAATAGGCGCATCGGTCTAATAAGGTTGATAACTGACTAGGAGCAAATATGGCGCAACTTAAAACCAGACCAAATGGTGGAAACGTGCAAGCTTTTATTGCAAATGTTGCACACGAGCAGCGCCGTGCTGATGCTGAAGTATTGTTAACATTGTTCCTAAAAGTAAGCCAACGACCGGCTGTAATGTGGGGCGATTCAATCATTGGCTTTGGTCGTTACGAATACAGCAATCAACGTGGAAAACATAGTTGGTTGTTAACCGGTTTTTCGCCGCGTAAGCAGAACACCACGATCTATATCATGCAGGGATTCGAGCTGTTTTCTTCTGAAATTGCGCGTTTGGGCAAAGTAAAAACAGCGCGATCATGCCTATATATAAACCGACTCGAAAACATAGATATGCAAGTGTTAGAGCAACTGCTAAAAAAAGCAGTGATTGACATGCGTCATCGCTATACCTGTTATTAACATATGTCAGTCGCTTTGCTCTCTAGTATGACTCCTTGTATTCCGTTTAGAATGAGGAATGAAGATGAGCTACCTAACTTTGGACTCAACGAATATCACAGCCGAACACATATGCTGCGCAATATCTGATAAGAAGTGCGCGCAAAGCTATGCGGCGAAAAAACAATGGCTTTCACAGTCCTTTGCACATGATTACGTATTTAGCCGGCTCGATGAGCGAGCAAAAGTGTTCATTGAGTATGGCCCCGCAGAGACGGCTTGGCAGCCTATAGATGCAGACAACTACTTAGCTTTAGGTTGTTTTTGGGTTTCAGGTAAGTATAAACAGCAAGGGCATGGTAAAGCCTTATTGGCCCAAGCAATTCATGCTGCTAAGGCGCAAGATAAGCATGGTCTTGTGGCCATAGTAGGGCGCAAAAAATTTCATTTTAGTAGCGATACCAAGTGGCTACTCAAACAAGGCTTTGTCGAAGTTGACGCGCTGGAGTCTGGTTTTGTGCTATTGGCGTATGCCTTCGATAATAATGCACCAACCCCTAGCTTTCTTAAACATCTTCACACCGCCAAGCTACCCTCGCAAGGGTGCGTTGTTTACTACTCCAATCGCTGCCCGTTTAGCGAGTATCACGTACAAAATTCCTTAGTCGAAAGCTGTCGAAACCGTCAGATTGAACTTACAGTGATTAAGCTTGAGAGTAACGAGCAAGCAATGCTTAGCCCTGCTCCAAGTAGCATCTTTAGTTTGTTTTATGAGGGTAGATTTGTGACTACCGATATTAGCGCCTGCATGGATAGCCGCTTTGATAAAATTGTGCTTAATATGAAGTCTTAATTGCCAATACTAACTAAATTATGCAGCCATAAACTTTAAGATTAACCGCGCACAAAAAGAATCATTGCCATCATCGTAGGGTCAAACTTGAGGACTCTACAGCGTGATAATTTCAATGCTACTAATTAGTTGGTCGTTATTAGTCGTATATAGAATTGCTTGAATCACGAATAAAACCCCGTTACTAGTTGACCTAATGACACCATTTTTGACGTTGAGGCAAGGGTTTGGAGTCGACTAGGCTGATCTAACAAATAGTAGGATTGGTAAAATATGGCGTTCTTTTCAGCCAAGCTAAGATAACAATCTTGCTGTAGCTTGATCACGAATGTCTACAAGTCCCTTATATTACTATAACCGGCGTTCTCGTTCTCCTCTGTCTGCTTCTATGTCTGTTGAAGTTGTTCGACTCATTCTCTTTTGCAGCGTGTATCCTCATGCTCATTAGACGCTGATTTTCACAAATGCCCTCTATTCAACAGTTTTACTAAAACGGTTTTACCACGATTAAAAAATCGTATTAACCCCATTTAATATACGTCATGATAGGTAGACAGATTTGAGAGCGTGATTAAATTCATAACAGAGCGACTGGGGGAATTATGAAATTCAGCTTGGAGCAACTGCAAGCGTTTGTGTATGTGTATGAGCAACGATCTTTTAGTAAAGCCGCTATTAAGTTAGAAAGACACAGAACGACAGTGGGGCAAGTGATCGCCAATTTAGAAGATATAGTGGCCGTCGATCTATTTGAGAGAACCCCTCGATGGGTAGAGCCAACAGAAGAAGCGCATCTCCTGTATCACTATGCCAAGCAAACGCTATCTCAAGCAGGGGCATTTGATAAAATTGCGTTGAGCCTTGCTTATGGTGGTTTGGAATCGGTGACCATCGCTTACAGTAGCTTTATTCCTTTAGGTGGTATTGCTTCGATTCGAGAACAACTTGCACTAGATTATCCAAATATGAAAGTGAATTTATTGGTAAGAAGCCAAGCAGAAATTCGTGCAGGATTGGAAGACGAAACGATTCATTTTGCGATTGTTAATACTCATAACGGTAGTGCTGTGAGTAACATTGATTATACGATGTTAGGCGATATTTCATTTGTCCCGTACGTAGCCAAATCAAATGAGATAGTTTCCCTCCCAGCGGATGAACAATATTTAGCTTTGAAAGAATCCAGACAATTTATATTAAAATCGTTTTTGGACGAGGATATGCATAAACGCGTTATTCTCTCGGCAAATTATGAGGTGGTTGATCAATTTGCAATGGCAATCAAGTTAAGTCAAATGGACTTGGGATGGACTCTGTTACCTAAAAACAGCAGCTCGATCGATTATATAGCGAATAATCTGATAAGGGTCGACTGTAAGAAAATTGAGAGTGGTATCTCAATACCACTCTCACTATGGAATTTACAGTCTAAACCTATATTAGAGATAAAAAAATCTATCAATAATGCGATTAATCTCTATCTTAAAAAAAGTTCTGCTGACAGGTAAACGGTCATAGCAATTGTATTGGCGTTGCTGTTAGTCATGTACCCACCAAAAGTGGGAACTTCACAATAGTAGTCGCTTTCAATAATATTTAGTTACTGCGCAGCGAGTTGCTCTATCAGGTCGAACTTTTACAACGCGCTCGTTATTTGAAACTATGAATTCTCCATTCGCCATTAACCTTTATTTGGTTATGACCAGTTGAAATAACACGGATTAACAACGTTTGCTTTACTGTTAATTTTGCCCAAACCGAAAATCAAAATATCAGCATTGGCACCAATTTGTATCCGTCCATCTTTTTCATTTGCGGCACAACATCGCGCAAAATATTAGCCGAAATAGGGGGGCATCTTGAGATAGCTTCGAGGCGTGAAATTTTTGTACGCTCTTGTGCCCATTCCCCGATATAACGCGCAATTCTTGAGCTGCAGTGGATGAAATCATCATCAATACAACATGTGAAAGACAAGCCTCAATATTCAGGCAGGGTGTAAAGAAAGCAAGCCAAAATATGCTTGAAACGAAGCATCATTTCGGACCTGTTCTATCTTGGCTTCTATTACAAACAACCAGCGTTCTAACCTGAACCTGCGCATTGAGAAAATGGTTTTAGGAAGTCTGTTGGTATTCTAATGTTCAAAATTTGAAGCCCAGCGGATCTACTTGTATAATCGCGCGTCTCAAAGCAGATAGACTTGGTTTTGCCATCTTTTTGTTTTACCTAAGTAACTAAAACAGGCAATTATCTTGAATCAGCTCGAACCTCGTCGTCCATATCACGCTAATCGATTTTCAGTCGCCCCGATGCTCGATTGGACGGACCGGCATTGTCGTTACTTTCACCGCTTGATGAGCCAGCAAACCTTGCTATACACCGAGATGGTGACGACTGGTGCTATTATGCATGGTCGTGGGGACTACCTGAGTTATTCGCAGCAAGAGCATCCGATAGCTTTGCAGTTAGGTGGCTCCAACGCGAAAGACCTAGCGCTGTGCGCTCAAAAAGCCCAAGAGTATGGCTATGACGAAGTAAACCTCAATGTGGGTTGCCCTTCAGATCGTGTTCAAAATGGGCGTTTTGGTGCCTGCTTAATGGCTGAACCACAATTAGTTGCGGATTGTGTTCGTGCAATGCGCGAGGTTGTTGATATCCCGGTTACCATTAAAACTCGGATCGGAATTGACGAGCAAGACAGCTATGACTTCTTGCGACAATTTCTAGATGGGGTTCAAGCCGCTGGAGTAGAGCACTTTACTATCCATGCGCGTAAAGCTTGGCTATCGGGCTTAAGCCCTAAACAGAATCGTGATATACCGCCCTTGGATTATGATCGGGCTTACCAAGTCAAACGCGACTACCCGCACCTCAATATATCGGTGAATGGCGGTATCCAGAGTTTGGAAGCCTGTAAGCAGCATCTGGAACATCTTGATGGCGTGATGCTGGGGCGCGAGGTATATCAAAACCCTTACATACTGTCTCAAGTTGACTCGCAAATATTTGGCTTGGAAGATTCTGGCCTAAGCCGTCATCAAGTGGTGGAGGCGATGTACCCTTATATTGAAGCGCACCTTGCCCAAGGTGGGCGTTTACAGCATATAACGCGACATATGTTGGGTTTATTTCAAGGCTGCGTAGGAGCTCGGGCATGGCGCAGACATATCAGCGAAAATGCGCATAAATCTGGGGCGGATACCTCGGTCGTAGAAATTGCTTTGTCTAAGGTATCCGAATAAATCTACTGTGCTGTGCTTATGTCTTTATATTTTTGTAAAACAATAATTTTAACAGCCTGGTCCTTTTCTAGTTTTTGTTTTAATTCAAGTTGGTTGAGCAAAGCTATAGCGTCACTAGGGATCTCGCTAGCACTGCGTCTAGCAAGCTCATCTAGAGTTTCATCTGACATAGCCGCTACTACCCTTACAACAGGGTGTTGAATTTTATCGCGTTGTTGTTCTGAAATCGGCTTAAAACTACGTGCTGATGCTTCAATTTGTTGTTGGTGGGCTTTGGGAGAAACCGCGACAATTTGATAGCTTAAATTATCAAGTTCAAGCCAAACGCGGTGAACGTACATAGGTTCTGGACCACTACTATCGATTAATCCAACCCAATAGGCCTCGCTATTCCACGCTGTTGTCTCAGGATTGACTTTGACGTCAACGTGATACTTTTCTTCAATTTGATGTTTAAACTTATCAGCGTTGTTTTTAGCCCCTTGATAGGGAGCCAAGCCAACAAATATAAATGATTGGCGATCGGTATGAACCGCTCCAACGGCTTCAGGCTTATTGACTGTATCCCAGTCTTTTGGAAATTCAATAGAGATCCCCATTTGAGGGTGCAAAAATAGCTGTTTTACGAAAACGCCGCGATTAGGATTCTCTGCGACAAACAGCCCGTCTAAGCGAGTTAAAAACTCACTATCTATTGGCGACGTACCTGAATATTTAAGCTTTTTACTGGTCTTTTTAATATTTTTTACGCGATCAGGTGTAAAGGGGTGATCATCAAAATAGCTCTTACGTTGCTCTTGTTGAGTTATATATTCGATAGAAGCGTTTAAGCGGGTTAGTATAGGTCCCATTGCTAGTGGGTTGTATCCCGCCTTTGCTGCTAGGGTAATACCTAATTCATCTGAATCAGATTCATGGCTGCGGCTATAACCAGACGCCAACAAATTGTTGCTGGTTTTCAACGGTGCATTCAGCAAGGTGCCAAGGTCTTCATCGATGACGTGTCCAACTACATCTCCGGGAACTTCTAAGAGCCGTGGTAATATACTTGAGCCTAACTGTTTAATTGAGTGACGTTCAGTGACATGAATGATTTCGTGAGCCAAAACTGTTGCCAGCTCATCCTCGTTAATCATTAGTGCTAACAAGCCTCGAGTGACATACACGTATCCACCCGGCAGGGCAAAAGCATTCGGTGCAGGATCGTCTATGACCGTAAAACGAAAGTCGAATCGTGGATTTTCTAGTTCAGCAACTAACCTAGCACCTACTTGTTGAACATAATCAATAAGCACCGCGTCTTGGTAAATCCCCATTTGTTGCTCGACCATTTTTGCATTTTGAGCGCCAAGCTTTTTATCTAATTCAGTACTAAGGGCTAAACTTGGGGGACTAAAGCTTAAAGAGAAGATTACGAGAAGGCAGCATAGGATCCAGCCATGTATTTTTACGGTAAGTTGTGCACTCATATATAAGCTTCCAGATTGTCTATCAATAAAGCTTAACATCTATTACAGGATATTCTATGAATATATAGATTGAAGGCTCATCTAAACGAGCCCTCAGAAGATTGGAAGTAAACTTATGGCTAAATAAAATGAGCGATTAAACCAAATACGCCACCAAATACGCCACCCCATACTACTAACCATCCCAAGTGCTTGCGGATCATAGTTTGTATGATTTCTTTAACTAAATTCGGCGTTAGTTCTTCAAGGCGTTGCTCGATAATGGATTGAATTTTAGTTTGAATCATCGACATGGCTTGCGGGCTTTCAGCATTACCACGTAGCTTCTCACTAAAACTATCACTTGCAACAATATCGTTGACCGCGAACTTCAACTTTTGGGTGAAGTCGTCTTGCATCGGTAGTAGTGCTTCGCGCCCACCGACCATGGCTAGCATGCCACCGAACGACGATCCCTCTACAGTTTGCAATAAAGCCTCGAAAGCTGGGCTGAAGTCTGTGTCTTCAATGATAGGCTGAAGATCAAAGTGAGCCGCACCACCACTGGCGTCACTTAGGAATCGGTCAATATTTTCTTCAGTAAAAAACTGTTCCATCATCAATTGACGGATCCCAATTTTAAAATCTTCAAAGCGTGCGGGAATAACACCAGAACCATAGAGCAACGGTACTTTCTCAAACAACATGTGCACCGCTAGCCAATTAGTGACGGCTCCTGATAAGGCGAATAGGCCAACGCTAAGCACTAAGGTGTTACCAGAAACCCAGCCGAAAACAACCAGTGTTAAAGTTATAAGATTGGTTACAAGAGTTTTGTTCATTGTTTTTTCACAACTTGAAAAGTAAATAACCCAAAGCTTTGGGTAAAGCTTTGGGTTGTTTAGGGTATAACTAAAGTGATTCGATCGTCGCGATTTGTTCGCGGATCTTGTCACCAGCAAGTAATGCTTCGTCCATTTTAGCGCGCTCTTTAGCGATGACCGCATCAGGTGCATTTGCAACAAATTTCTCGTTGGCAAGTTTACCTTCTACGCGCTTCAGGTCACCACTTACCTTTTCCAATTGCTTGTTCAATCGGGCAAGCTCAGCATCTTTATCAATTAGACCTGCCATAGGAATAAGAACTTCCATCTCGCCTAGTAATGCCGTAGCGCTTGCTGGAGCTGTTTCTCCAGACTCAAGGGTTGTTACAGTTTCAAGCTTAGCTAGGGCAGACAAGAAAGCCTGGTTTTGCTCTAGGCGGCGCAGATCCTCATTGCTGGCATTTTTGATGAGTACATTCAGCGGCTTGTTTGGGCTAATGTCCATTTCGCCGCGAATATTACGAATCGCTACAATGAATTGCTTCAACCACTCCAAATCTGACATGGCTGTTGCGTCAACTTTATCTCCGTCAAACTCAGGGAAAGCGGCCAACATAATGGTATCGCCAGCTTTACCTGCAAGCGGTGCAACCGTTGCCCAAATACTCTCAGTGATATACGGCATAATCGGATGCATCAATCTCAGCAAGCTTTCAAGAATGGTCACCAAGGTATGGCGAGTGCCACGTTGCTGGCTTTCATTACCTTTAAACAATACCGGTTTAGTTAGTTCCAAATACCAATCGCAGAACTGGTTCCAAGTAAATTCATAGATAATCTGAGCGGCGATATCAAAACGATAGGTATCTAGCGCATCGCGATAAGCTTTGATTGTTTCTTGGTATTGGCCTTGGATCCAGCGATCCGCTAATGAGTACTCGCGCTCAAGCTTGCTATCTAAACCGCAATCTTGGTCTTCGGTATTCATTAATACGTAGCGACTAGCGTTCCATATTTTATTACAGAAATTTCGATAGCCATCGAGGCGCTTCATATCCCAATTGATGTCGCGACCGGTTGACGCCATTGCCGCTAGGGTAAAGCGTAGTGCGTCAGTACCATGGGCTTCAATGCCATCTTCAAAGGCTTTACGGGTATTTTTCTCAATCTTTTTGGCTAGTTGCGGTTGCATCATGTTGCCAACGCGTTTTTCAACAAGCTCTTCAAGACCAATGCCGTCTATCATATCGAGAGGATCAAGCACATTACCTTTCGATTTTGACATTTTGTCGCCATTCTCATCGCGAACCAGGCCTGTCATGTAAACGGTTTTAAATGGAACTTGTGGTTTGCCGTTTTCATCTTTAATGAAATACATGGTCATCATGATCATGCGAGCAACCCAGAAGAAAATGATGTCAAAACCAGTCACTAGTACATCGCTAGGGTGGAAGGTTTTTAGGTTATCTGTTTGCTCAGGCCAACCTTGGGTTGCAAAGGTCCACAAGCCCGATGAGAACCAGGTATCGAGTACATCGTTGTCTTGGCGCAGGACCACGACACTGGCTAAGCCATGCTTAGCACGAACTTCGTCTTCATCGCGGCCAACATATACATTACCAGCTTCGTCATACCATGCTGGAATACGGTGTCCCCACCAAAGTTGACGCGAGATGCACCAGTCCTGAATGTCGCGCATCCACGAGTAATACAGATTCTCATACTGCTTGGGTACAAACTGGATCTCGCCATCTTCAACGGCTTTGGTTGCAGTTTCTGCAAGTGGCGCAGCACGCACATACCATTGGTCGGTTAGCATCGGTTCAATAACCACGCCGCCACGGTCGCCGTAAGGCAGGGTATTGTTATGCTCTGCAACTTCTTGTAGTAGTTCGAGTTGTTCAAACTCAGCCACAATAGCTTTGCGCGCTTTGAAGCGCTCTAAACCTTGAAATTGCTCTGGTATAACGTTGCTATAATCGTCGCTAGGTTCGCCATTGGTATTAAATACTTCGGCTGTGGCACGAATGTTTGCATCTAAGGTGAGCACGTTAATCATTGGCAATTGATGACGTTTTCCGACTTCGTAGTCGTTGAAATCGTGGGCTGGTGTGATTTTTACGCAACCAGTGCCCTTTTCCATATCAGCGTGTTCATCGGCAACGATAGGGATGCGGCGACCAACAAGCGGTAGTTCGATAAACTTACCAATAAGGCTTTGATAGCGCGGGTCTTCTGGATTTACGGCCACACCAGTATCGCCAAGAACGGTCTCGGGTCGAGTAGTGGCAACAACTAAGTAGTTTTTGCCTTCTGCTGTAGTGGCGCCATCGGCTAAGGGATAGCGCAGATGCCACATAAAGCCTTTTTTGTCTTTGTTTTCTACTTCTAAATCTGAAATCGCAGTATGTAGTTTAGGATCCCAATTGACCAAGCGTTTGCCACGGTAAATGAGGTCATCTTCAAACATGCGCACAAAGGCTTCTTGAACCGCTTTGCAGTTGCCGTCATCCATGGTAAAACGTTCGCGTTCCCAATCAACTGAATCACCGAGGCGACGCATTTGTTTGGTGATCGTTCCACCACTTTGTTCTTTCCATTCCCAAATTTTATCGATAAAAGCATCGCGGCCGTAATCGTCTTTGGTTTTGTTTTCTTCAGCCGCAATTTTGCGCTCAACTACCATTTGAGTAGCGATGCCAGCGTGGTCGGTACCGACTTGCCACAAGGTGTTTTTGCCTTGCATACGCTGATAGCGAATCAGAGTATCCATAATTGTATGTTGGAAAGCATGTCCCATGTGTAAGCTGCCAGTCACATTTGGCAGCGGGATCATTATGCTGTAAGCGTCACTGCTTTGATCGCCGTTGGGCTTGAAATAACCTTGCTCTTCCCAAGTTTGATAAAGGGATTGTTCAATCGTTTTTGGATCGTATGTTTTTTCCATCGGACACTTAGCTCAAATCTTCAAATTCATCATTATAGGTGAGGGTTTCTAATTGGATCCCCATTTGCCTATACAGTCGGTAGCGGTCTCGTGCTTGTTTTTTTCCGGCTTCATCACCGGGCACAAAATCGATAATTTGTTGGTAGTACGTTGCAGTATTTGGTGCAGAACTCGCTAAATTTATGAGAGTCTGACGTCGCGCATTGACCGGTTGCCAAGCTATTTCTACTGGGCTCGCTTGCTGTGGGTTTTCACCACTCAAACTATGCGGTACAAATTGTGCGGTATCAAAACGCCAAAGAATTTCATCGATGCGTTCGGCATGCTGTTGTGAGTTTGCCAGCACAAATACTTTCTCCCCATTTCGATAATGGCGAGAGATAATTTGGCATGCGGCTTCATCAAGCTCACTACTGTCAGCACTTACTGAGCCGGACATAATATAAAATTTTGCGTTCATTGCGTAGTTTTGTTTACTCGTTACAAGCTCAATTACTTAAATAGGCTAAAATAATGCAAAAAAGGACCCGAAGGTCCTTAGATCAGATTGCGTAGTATAACCTGCTTAATCTTCGAATTCTTGTCCAGATTTATGTAATAAGAATTGAGTAAGCAAAGGTACCGGTCGTCCTGTTGCACCTTTAGCTGCACCAGTTTTCCATGCGGTACCGGCAATGTCGAGATGAGCCCAGGTATATTTCTTAGCAAAGCGAGATAGGAAACAGCCGGCAGTAATTGATCCTGCTGGACGCCCACCAATATTAGCCATGTCTGCAAAGTTACTATTGAGTTGCTCTTGGTACTCTTCGCCTAGTGGTAAACGCCAGGTTTTGTCGCCACTTTGTTCGGCACTGTTTAGCAGGTCGTGCGCCAGCGAGTTATGCGGCGTCATAAGCCCTGATGTGTGATGGCCTAGCGCCATAACGCAAGCACCGGTTAGGGTTGCAACATCAATCACAAGTTCTGGCTCTAATCGCTCAACGTAGGTTAATACATCACAAAGCACCATACGGCCTTCTGCATCGGTATTAAGTACTTCAACCGTAAGACCTGACATCGTGGTAATAACGTCACCTGGACGATATGCATTACCGTTAGGCATGTTTTCACAACCAGCAAGAATACCGGTTACTTTAATCGGCAATTGCAATTCTGCGAGTGCTTTCATGGTACCAAAAACACTAGCAGCGCCACCCATGTCGTATTTCATCTCATCCATGCCTGCGCCTGGTTTAAGAGAAATACCACCGGAATCAAAAGTAAGACCTTTACCAATGAGAACAATTGGTTTCTGATCATCACTACCTGGGCCTGTGTATTCGATAACACTCATAACTGACTCATTATCACTACCACGGCCTACGGCCAAGTAGCTAGTCATGCCAATTTCAGCGAGTTGCTCTTCACCAAAGCGCTCGAATTTCACATTATCAAAAGACTCTAGTTCTTTTGATTGGGTAGCTAAGTACTCGGGATTACAGATGTTTGGCGGCATATTGGCCAAATCTTTTGCGTCTTTAACACCGTGTGCAATCGCGAGACCATGGGCAATTGCTTTCTCGCCAATCGCGAGTTCACGTCGAGTTGGGACATTGAAAACTAATTTGCGTAAGGGGCGGCGGGTTTCTTCGCGATTAGATTTTAGCTGGTCAAAACTGTACAAGGTTTCTTGGGTGGTTTCGACCGCTTGACGAACTTTCCAATAGGTATTTCGCGACTTAACGTGCAGCTCAGGCATAAAGCAAACTGCTTCCATTGAGCCGGTTTCGTTTAAGGTATCAATGGTTTTGGTGATGATCTGGCGGTATTGACGCTCGTTTAATTCACGCTCTTTACCACAACCTACCAACAATACGCGCTCGCTCAGTACATTGGGTACATGATGAAGTAGCAAAACTTGTCCAGCTTTACCTTCGAGATCTCCACGACGTAGTAAGGCGCTAATGTAGCCATCACTTATTTTATCGAGTTGCTCGGCAACTGGGGATAATCTGCGAGGTTCGTAAACGCCGACGACAATACAAGCGCTGCGTTGTTTTTCCGGACTTCCGCTTTTTACGCTAAACTCCATGAATGCTCCTAATAACTAATTCCGTTCACTTTTTTCATCTACTGACGCTGGGACTGGCAAAGATAAGCGTTTAATAATCGCCACCGCTTGATATAAGATAGGCGTCCCGAGGGTATAATTCGTCATAGACGGTGCTAATCGTTAAATATGGGGGATTTTCCCCAATATTGCTATACGAAAAGTGTCAAAAACGGGAGTTTATTCATTATTTTTGTGGTTGCGAGCAAAGTTTCTATGATTAAGGTGTACTGAGTGCTGATTTTCCGCTACTTGTTCCGAGAGACATTTAAAACTCAACTGGCCGTTACAGCGGTACTTTTGCTGATCTTTATGTCACAAAAATTCGTGCAGATTATCAGTCAGGCTGCTGAGGGCAATATTCCCGGTGCTATCGTTGCCAAGTTGGTGATATACAACATTCCTACCTATATGGTTCTGATTGTTCCTATCAGTCTATTTATCGGGGTTTTGTTTACCCATGGGCGCTTGTACGCCGAAAGTGAAATGACTGTGATGCATGCCTGCGGATATAGCAACGCCCAGGTGCTGCGCGACACCATGGTACTTGGAATCCTAACCACGGTTCTAGCCTTCGCCAATTCACTATATATTTCGCCATATTTTCATCAGCTTGAGCATAAAATGGTTGATGAAGCAAACGCCGAAACCGGCGTTGCGTCCATTTTACCAGGACGATTCGAAAACTTGGGTAATGGCGTTGTTGCATTTATTCAAGAGATCGAGCACAAGGGTGAAAAGCTAAACAAAGTGTTTATATCTCATGCCGGACAAGGCGAGACTCGGCCCTCTATTGTCATTGCGGACCGCGGCGGTCTTAAATCGGAGTTAGATGGTTCTGCTTGGTTGCATCTTGAAGACGGCACCCGATACGAAGGCACCAAGCAAGGCTTAGATCAAACCATCACTACCTTTGCTAAGTATTCTATTGAAGTGAAAGAGCGCGCAACCCAAAACCGCAATTTAGGCTTCTATGCAATGTCTACAAATGAGCTATGGGCAAGCGACGATATTCGAGCCATATCGGAACTGCAATGGCGAATATCTTTGCCCTTGTCTATTCCAATTTTGACACTATTAGTTGTTCCTTTGTCAGTTGTTAATCATCGTCAAGGCCGCTATGCCAAGTTAGTCCCAGCCATTTTATTGTATTTAAGCTATTACTTGTTGATGAGCGCAGCAAAAAGCGCCTTGCAAGATGGCGCTATTCCACCGTCGGTTGGCATCTGGTCAGTGCATGTTTTGATGCTCACCATAGCGCTTAGCTATTTGTTCCTTCGTAGTGAGAAATACTTAGTCATTCGCGCGCGCTGGGTAGGAAGAAAAAATGTTTAAGATTATCGATTGGTATGTTGGCCGGACTATCTTCCTCACGACAATGTTGGTGCTCATTACTCTACAAAGCTTAGCGCTAATTATTAAATTTGTAGAGCAATTACGGGCTGTAGGTCGCGGTAACTATGAGATTTTGGACGCGCTGTGGTATTCACTATTAAGTGTACCTAAAGAGCTTGAATTGTTTTTCCCAATGGCAGCTTTACTAGGCTCGCTCATTGGCTTGGGTTCATTAGCGAGTAGTTCTGAGTTAATTGTGATGCAAGCTGCTGGGCTTTCAAGATGGAATATTTCTTGGGCTGTGCTTAAGACCGCTGTTCCGATGATCATTGCTACCATGTTGCTGGGTGAATTTATTGCACCGACCACCGAAATCATGGCTGACGAAATGCGCAGTAGCAAAATATCTGGTGGTTCAATTATGACTGTTGAACGTGGTTTATGGGCCAAAGATGGCGATGGTTTTGTCAATATTGGAGAAGCGCGAGACGGTGACAAATTGTTTAATGTGACCATTTTCCGTTTTAAAGAACAACAACATCTTTATCAGCAAATAGAGGCCAAAACCGCTGTCTATCAGGAAAACAATTGGTTGCTAAAAGACTCTCGAATCACCGAATATAGCGATGACAAAATAGAACGTCGGCATCTTAGCCAAATGACTTGGGAAAGCAGTCTTAATCCAGAAAAACTCAGTGTAGTGTCGATTAAACCACTAAATTTATCGCTCAGTGGTCTTTATGCCTATATCCAATACTTGCATGAGAATCAACAAGACGCTTCGCAATACGAGCTATCGTTAGCGCGCAAACTGATGTCGCCAGTTATCACGGCCGTTATGATGTTGCTTGCCTTGTCCTTTGTATTTGGCCCTCTGCGCAGTGTGAGCATGGGCGTTCGCTTAATGATGGGCGTAGTTGCAGGTTTTAGTTACTATATTTTGGACCAAGTCTTAGGTGCGCTGAGCTTAGTTTATGGCTTACCACCGTTAGCCTCCGCATCGGTCCCTAGTTTGTTATTTTTAAGCCTTGCGATCGTGCTACTACGACGAAGAACCTAAGTAGTGAACAAAAAACGAGCCTGGAGGCTCGTTTTTTTGTGCGAGCCAAAATGCGTGAGTTATTTAGCTACTTTAGGTAGTACCACCATTTCTGTTTTTGCCCATAAATCTTGAAAGGCTGTATTGTTTTTGGTGACTAACACCATTAAATTTCCTAGGCCAAACGCCGCGGTAAAAACGCGAATTAAGGCTTGGGTGAAACTGATGTTGCTGCCATCAGGTCGTTGTACTCGCAGACGCCATGCGCGCATGCCAATCGTTTGCCCAGCGCGGCTCCAAAACACAGCGTAAAAACAAGTAATAGAGCCCCAAATAAGCACCTGGAACCACCATTGCTGTACCAAGTACTGCGAATGCTGCACACCTTCGTCGAGCACTAGTAGACCGCTTGCTTGACCGCCCGCAACAATGCCAAGTGATAACATGATCACCACCATAGCGATTGCGATGGCCATAAAGGCATCGTATATCCATGCACCTAAGCGGCGGAAGAAACCTGAACTTGGAAGTTTTTGCTCGTTTTTTGTCTGTGACATACTGCTGTGGTCCAAATTAGAATTGAGGAATTGCCGGCGAAGTTTAACAATCCAAGCTCACTTCGACAAATGCTGGATTTGAGCACATTGTGTCGAAAGTTTCGCCGAACGCACTTTTTTTGCCAAAAAGGGCTTGTCAAAGACCGCTTGAGCCTTATAATGCCAATCACTCGCTAAGGCGAGCCATTTGAGAAGCCAGTGTGATGGAATTGGTAGACATGACGGATTCAAAATCCGTTGCCTTCGGGCGTGGCGGTTCAAGTCCGCCCACTGGTACCACTCAAATAAATTAACCAGCCACTAGGCTGGTTTTTTTATGCTTAGAATTTGAGAAACATCGTGGAAACAGAGTTAATCACTGCGCTGCAGTGAGCGTGGCGGCCGATACGTCGGACCGTCAATTCCGCCCACAGGTCTCACTTAAATAAATTAACCAGCCATTAGGCTGGTTTTTTTATGCCTAGAATTTGAGAAACAACATGGAACCAGAGATATCACTGCGCTGCAGTGAGCGCGGCGGCCGATACGTCGGACCGTCAAGTCCGCCGACTGGTACCACTCAAATAAACTAACCAGCCACTAGGCTGGTTAGTTTATGCCTAGAATTTGAGAAAGACCGGGGAAGTAGAGTTAATCACTGCACTGCAGTGAGCGTGGCGGCCGATACGTCGGACCGTCAATTCCGCCCACAGGTCTCACTTTATTAAATCAACCAGAGCCTCGTTGCTTAGTTTGTACCAATCAATGTTGTTGTCGGTAAAGGCCTACTCGTTTGGACTGTCACTAAAAAACTGATAGCGGTTGCGGCCAGCTTGTTTTGCCTTGTACATTGCTTGGTCGGCTTGCTTGATTAAGTCGTTAGCTGACTCGGAATCTCCGGGATACAGACTTATTCCAACACTGGCGTAGATGGGTAGTTGGTGCTCTACGATGGTATGTTTTTGAGCCAAGCGTTCTAATAGATGGGCAATAACTGATGCTACTGCCTCTTGATCGGAAATGCCGTTAAGGATTAATAAAAATTCATCACCGGCAAATCGTGCAACTGTGTCAACTTCACGTAAGCTTGCGCGTAGCTCATCGGCTACTGTTTTAAGCAAGTCGTCTCCGCTGTCATGTCCATATAGGTCGTTGATGGGCTTAAAGTCATCTAAATCGATGAACGCCACCGCTAGCTGACTACGAAGCCTTTTGGAATTTGCGATATCGTGATTAAGAATAGACAGAAAATAGCTACGATTGGGTAGGCCTGTTAAGGGATCGTGTCTTGAAAGGTGTTCAAAGCTTTGGCGTTGAGTTTCAAGCTCAAGCATTTGATTATCTATTTGCTGAGCCATTTTTTTAAAACTTCGTGACAAAGCACCAATTTCGTCGGTGCGATTTATCGACAATTGTTTAAAGTCATGCGTATGTCCAGCTTTTAGAGAACGCATTGCGCTAAGCAATAGGATTAAGGGCCTAGAAACAAAGCGGCCTAGCAACATCGCAACAGCGATGCCTATAAAAGTCACAAAAGCGAGATTGACTAAAAGTTCGTTAATCAAATGGCTTGTCATGGTTCGTAGCGAGCGTAATTCACCGACCAAGCCTAGATATAGAACATTTCGTTCTCCAGCCGAATTATAGTCAATGGGCATGAAGGCGCCTGCCGTTAAATCAATAAGGTCAAAGCGATGATTACTGGTGAAACTGATCTCACGAGGTTGTTGTATCAGACCTGAAAGAGCTTCAAAGTCGCGTTGTAGTTGATAACGATCACCTAACAAAAAGCCAAATTGCTTGTTGGGCTCCGGATGGATCAGATAATCACCAGTCGCGTTGGCAAGATAGAGTTCGGTTCCAGAGGGTAAGTCTTGCTTCAGACTGTTAAAGGTAACGCCTAAGTCGACGTCAATGGCGACAATACCTACTAATTCATCACCATTATAGATAGGGCTTGAAGTTCTAAAACTTGGAAAGCTATACCAAGAATCACTGCTGACAATACGAATCTTCCCCATGGTTATTGGGCTTCTATAAGCTTCACCTGGCTTGAGCCTTAAAGTTTTAAATACATAAGGGAAGTGGGAGAGTTCTTTGAGCTCAATTAAAGGAATACGGCGCAGGGAATCCTCTTGACGAACAAAACTCACTAACTCTCGATTATAGTTACGGGAATCAATAAAGGTAATGCTCATGAAGTTCGCATTAAAGGTAAGCATTTGTTCAAACATTTCGCTTATTGAGTCATAACGCTCTTTGCGATCCCCAGGGTTATGATATTCGCGCATATGACGGTTTGCAGCTAAAAATAGGGCCAGGTCTTCGGAACGTGTAATTGCGTTTTCAATTCGTGTTGCTAACACTCGGTTGGTGTCTTGAAGTTGTTGCTGGGCATCTTCCAATATAAGGTCTCGGCTCGCTGAAAATGCCTGATAAGCCGTTATCACAGAAACAGCAATCGCAATCATTGCAAAAACTAACGTTAGCTTTATTGATAGTTTAAACCTCATGGATTAAAACTAACCTCACTCACACCCTGTTGAATTTGTTGCCACAATTCGGAGCGAAGTTGAGGGTTTTCGACCGGTTGAAGCCAATGAATATTGTCATTTTTGAAATACTGCTTATTTGGATTGATAGTATTAGCTAAGCCCTGTTCGCGGGTCAGTTGTTCAGATACCTCAGTACTTAACATAAAATTGATCCATTGATGGGCAAGCAGTCGACTTGGGCTACTTTGGCTAATCGCCCAGGTATCTAGCCAAGCTAAAGCACCTTCTTTGGGGATGGTATACGCCATTTCTAATTGATGCTTGTGTAGATCATTTAGCTGCTGGGAACCGTAATTTGCAAAGGCCAATACAATCTTCTCGTTTATCAGGTAATCAAGGCTTTGAGCAGGAGACGAATAAAAAGTACGTACATTGCGGCGAAGTTCAATTAATCGCTTTGAACTTGAAATGAGCTGTTCGTTGCTTTGATTGAAAGGGTCTCTAATTCCGATACTTAAACCAGCTAAGGTGAAGTTATGGACGCTACCTTCGTAAGCCAGAACGCGGCCTCGATAGTTGGGATCCCACAAGATATTCCAAGAATCTGGCGGCTTCGAAAACTCATCAGTGTTATAGATTAACCCCATTTCTGAGTAAGTATAGGGCACCGCATATAATTGAGAATTACGGCTTAGACCTTGAATGCTATGTAGTTCATCAAAAGGGGCTTGTTGATTTTTGTGATTTGGGATCAGTACTGTGTCTATCGTTTGTACTTTGTTGTTATCGATATAACGTTGCAATTCAGCGGTATTTAAAGAAAAGACATCGTAGGCTTTACCTTTGGGCGCGTTGATTTGCGTCCACATTTGATCATCTGTTTGGATGACACTTAGCTCAACATTAACTTGGTAGCGTTTTTCGAATTCTAGAATAGCAGAATCGCTGACGTATCCAGGCCAGGCCATTACTCTAAAATCGGTAGCAAGGCAAACCTGGGGGAGGGTAACTAAACCCGATACCATTGCTGTTAATGTTAAGGTATTTGTCTTCATTCCATTGATAACCTAGTGGTAAATTTTACTCACTCTTCACATACTACTTACCTAAGCGAGAAAACCAAGGTATTCGATCAGAAAATCCATGGATAACACGCTTTTATAGGCCTTAAACTGCAGCCAGAATAATGCTGCGCACCCCGTTTATAAACATTTGAACTGCCATTATTAGCAATAACATACCCATAAGCCGCTCTAAGGCTTGCAAACCTTTGTCTTTTAGAATGCGATACAGTAGTGGGGAGCACAGTAGCACAGCTAAGGTAATGCCCCACGCCAATAGCACCGCTAGGCTTAACTCTTGAGTACTATGCTGCGAACTTTGAGTCATGACTAACAAGGTTGCTAGGGTGGAGGGGCCTGCAATCATAGGGATTGCAATGGGAACTACAAAGGGCTCGCCGCCACTGCCGCCATAGATGCTATGGCCATCTGCTGGTGGAAAAGTCAGCTTGATCCCAATCACAAATAAAATGATGCCACCGGCGATGGTGACGGCTTCGGTTTCGAGGTTAAAAATATCTAAGAATTTACCCCCAAAAAACAAAAAGCTCATTAAGATGATGAGACCAAACATCATTTCGCGAAGAATGATTTTATGACGCTTAGACTTTTCTACATCTTTAAGTACAGAAAGCAAAATAGGAACATTGCCAAAGGGATCGATGATAAAAAGCAGGATCAAAGCGGTCGAGATAATAGATGCGTGCAGTTCCAAAAGGTGTTCTCTCTAAATTAGGAGGGTAAAATTTTAAGTTGAACGATTGGGTTCGAACCCTTAAGAAGCTTGGGCCAGTAGGTGTTGCCATTGCGGGTGGCGTTCGAATTGCTTGGCAACATAGGAACAAAGCGGGATTATTTTCACACCTTCTTGTTCCGATTTCTCTATAAGCGCATTGACTAAAAGCGCTGCCACTCCTTGCCCGCGAAACTGTTCAGGTACAAAGGTATGATCGACCAACCAAAGTGTTGGTGATTTCTTTTGAAAGCTAAGTTTGGCAGTGTCATCTGCCCAAGGAGCGACAAAAAATGCGCCAGCTATGTCATCTTGCTTGAATTCAATATTCATGTTGGGTTCCAAAAAAAGCTCAGGGCGTACGTATATTCAAGATACGTTGCTGCTCATCAATAATCAAACACTGTAAATCGCATTGGTTTGAGAAGCTTACAAAAGATGGGGGGACTATATCCGTGATGGATATATTTAAGAAAAGAGCCCAGGGTGCCGCTGCTGAATTTGGCCTGAAACCAGTAGGTTCAGGACGGGTAAACAATCGCTACCGTAGGCTTCTCAAATAATATGAGCATGCTCAATAGTAGCGCAGGGCTTACCCTTGGATATAGATTATCGG
Organism: Alginatibacterium sediminis; assembly: GCF_003610775.1. Classification (GTDB taxonomy): domain Bacteria; phylum Pseudomonadota; class Gammaproteobacteria; order Enterobacterales; family Celerinatantimonadaceae; genus Alginatibacterium; species Alginatibacterium sediminis. The sequence continues at coordinate 286,025 of NZ_RAQO01000005.1, forward strand.
CTCAGGGTCGTGTTCAACTGGCAAACACCCCAGGGACCCTTATTGTAGTCAAAGCGCTCTTAACACGCCAACTATTCTTGAGGTTTTTGGCTCTGATCGAGTAAAGCGTGTTCAATCGTTAACTGCAGGTCGCGGATCCGTTGATTCATGTTTTCTGAATAGTCAGTGTTTTTATGCTGCTCGGCTTGAAGTTCGTAACATAGGTTTAAACCAACCAGCATAGCAATTTGCTCAGGGTTGCTGATTCGAGAATTATCTTTTAAGGTTTGTAAGCGTTTTGAAAGTTCATCAGCCGCAGCACGCAAATCATCTTCTTGACCTTGCGGGCATGCGACGCGATAACTTCTTCCGAGTAGTACAACTTCGACTGTATGGCTCATAAATCTCAGCAAGGCGTGGAATAATCAGGAAAATATATAGTGCGCGATTTCAAACTGCAAGGAAATGCCTTTGGAATCTCCCTCAGATATATAATAATCGGTTAAAAATCTATAATATGGCGTAAAGAGTTGACCAAATGGGGCAACAAACTGGTTTTTTAGCATGATTTCAAAGGAAATAAGATTTGGCTGGTGATGATCGCCGCAATTATTACAGAGTTGCTTATCCGGTTCGACTAGTTCAGCTTTTGGTACAAATGGCTAATCGTAAAATTGACACCATACATCGTGTCTCTCAAAGTCGTCAGAAAAAACCAGAAGCTAAAGCGCATAGCTTTTTACCGATAATGTATTTTGGGGATCATCGTTTCCCGGTATTAGACCTATCCGAAGGTGGATTTAGAGTGCAATGGCGCTCTTCTGCTGAAGACATGCCAATGGAGCACAAACGTGTCATTGGCAAAATAGTGTTCCATCGTGATCTCGTCAAGCTCATTGATTACTTACCTGAAGGTAGTGTGGATATACTCCATGAGCTAGTTGGAGTATACGGAAAAGACCTACCTGAGCATCAATTTGAAGCACGAATCGTACGTAAAATTCAGAATAAGCGTGATCCGTACCCACAAATTTGTTTTCAATTTACTCGAAGCACCCGCATCCCAACGCGGCTTATCCGTCAGCAAGATAAGGCCATGATCAAATTGTTCCAGGAGCAATACTTAGATCGCGTTCGTGAGCGCCGTCGTAGTTTTGTTGAGTCGCAAAATCAGAGCGGTGATTAAGCGCTTCCAAACGGTTAGTGTCCAATTTTCGAAAGCATCTCTGGTTTGATAAATCGATCGACTAAAAGCATAAAGCTTATTGACGGCACGAGTAGCACCATGGCTGTGATTGATGCTATTTGATAGTTTCCCTCCATACTAGCGGTATAAAGAAGTAAGGGTAACGTTGTTATCTCTGGAGCTCCTACGAAAAAAGTTCCTGTAAATTCATCGAGTGATTCTAAGAAAACGAAAATACAGCTGGCTATTATTCCAGGCATCGCTTGTGGCAAACTTACACTAAAAAATACTTTTATAGGTCCTGCTCCAATGTTTCGAGCGGCCAATTCTTGCTGGGGGTCAACGCTGCTAAAAGCTGCAACGGTGATCCAGATTGAGAACATTAATCCGTGAACCGTATGTACCAGCACAACTCCAAGTATGGTGCCATTCAAGTCCCAGTAGTAGAAAATCCGTGCAACGTTCATATATACGGCAATATTAGGAAAAGCTTGGGGTAATAAGAAAATAAGCATAACAGCAGCTCTAAACGGCAAACTGCGTCTTGCCAAAGCGTAAGCTGCTGGTATTGAAACTAACAAACACACCAGTACCGTGAGTATGGCGATAGCTAAGCTAGTTAAGAGGGAACTATAGACATCGCTGTCGCTACCAAACACTTGTTCCCAGTACTTAAAACCCCAAGTCAGCGGTAATTTATGTGGGTAATACCAAGTTTCCGCGACACTCCATATTAATAGATTTAGCAAAGGCCCAAAGATCAGTAAGGCTAAGGCTAGGATAAATAAAGCTTGTACATATTTCCCCCATTTGGGACGTAGCATGCTCAGCTTGATGTTGCTAAGTTCGTTGGTGCTTATGCTGGTACTCATCATTATTTTTTTATTCCTGTGTTAAGGCTGTGTCGTAAGTAGAACCATGCCAATACAGCGGCAAACAAATAGGATATAAGCCCCAATGAATTGGCGGTGCCATAATCACCATATGAACTGATTCTAAAAGCCATATCAGCAGTAAGCATCGTTGGCGAACCGGTGCCAATCATCAATGGAACAGATAACACAGATAAAATACTAACGGCGCTCAAAATTAAGCTAACACCGAGGGTTGGGATGATTTGCGGAATAATAATTTGAAACAAAATTCGTAACTTACTGGCACCTAAGTTGCGTGCAGATTGAATTTGAGTAGGTTCTAGGGCCGCCATGGCACCACTCACCATAAGTGTTGAGAAAGCCGTTTGCTTCCAGACAAAAGTGAATATGATTCCTGTCCAACCAAGAAATGAGATGGCGTCTAGAGGTTCTAGCAATCCAAGACTTACAAAAGCGTTATTCATTAAGCCGTTTTTAGCTAGAAATGTTCGCATCATTTGCGCACTAACGATAAATGGAATAAACAGGGGCCAACGATAAATAAAAGACAGTGCGGCAACTAAACGTTTATAAGGCGATAAAGCAATTAAACCGCCAATGGTTATGGATAGCACGCCAATCAAGAATATCGAGATAATCACGATTAAAAACGTAAATAAGATGTCCTTTGAATACAGTTCAAAGGCCTTATATATATGAATTAAACTTAGATTTCCTTCGCTGTCAGTAAGCGCTGAGTGCAATGAAAATAACAGTGGGTAAATAAAAAACACCAAAATTATGGCAAGTGCAGGCACCACCATTACGACCGAATATGAACGTTTTTCAAGCATAGCTGTTTCCTAATATGCAGCCTAAGCAGGTGTTAGACTGCATTAGTCGAATTAGTTCGCGACTTGGCGCTCGTAAGATTCTTTGATGTCGTCAAAGTAGGCTGCTATCGGAAAGTTTTTCCCCTTCCTTGATAAATCAGAAGGGCTAATTTCGGCAAAAAGTTTGTTCCAACTTGCATCTTCCATTTGCGATTTAACATGCTGGGCATCAATCCCTGGGTACCAATTAAACCGCTCCACAATTCCTTCAGCTTGAACCTCTGGGCTGGTAGCTAATTCGATAAACGCTTTAGCCAAATCGGCTTGGGAAGCTTTATCTGGCACAACGTAGTACATTGGTTGTCCAGGCATACCCGGTGCAATCAATGCAAGTTTCATTGAAGGGGGGATTTTTCCACTATCTTTCCAGCTGTAGAACATATCAACCCATACTGGACCCATCACGATTTCACCACGATTGAGCATATCTAAGGTGCCAGCATTTCCGGGTGTGAAGGTGACATTGTTGTTAAAGCTTTTTAGTTGCGCAAATGCATCGGTCCATGAGTTTTTAAGTTCAGGCTTGTAAGGAAGTTGGCTAAGTTGCTCGGCATCACTTCCATAGGCATAGATCCAACCCGTCACAAAACTCACACCCGACATTCCATTTTTAATGCCGTTGTAACCAAAAGCTTTCGGATGATCTTGCGCCCATTGCACTAACTCGTCATACGATTGAGGGACTTGCTTTACCAGATCAGAGTTATAGGCAATTGCAGTTTGACTATGGAACATTGGCATAACATAGCCATCGACGTTAACGCCAAGGGCATTGGTGGCACTGTCGCGGCTAACCAAGTTGCTTGTATTGACCTCGCTACGATACTGACTAAGTAAATCCTTGTTTTTCATTTCACCACCAATTTTCTGGTGAACAACCGCCACGTCGATATCCCAGGTTTGGGCGTTATTTTTTTGTTGGGCTTCAAGTTTTTCCATAATCTTGTGTGAACCTGCATCCCCTGGTCCTGTGCCAAATACACGTACACTAACGCCTGGGTGTGCAGCCTCAAATTTTGGTGCCAAATAGGTTTTGACGTAGTCAACCATATTTTGGCTACCGGCACTTGCAACATTGAGTACGATTTGTTCAGCAGCGCTGGCGTTAATTGCGAGCAAGCTGGTGCTAAGTAAGGCGATTTGGCTTAGTTGAAGTTTCATTACTTATCCTTGTTAAAAGTTTTGTTTTTTGGTTTGGTTTACTCACATTGAGCAAGTTAGGGTGCTTAGAAGATGGTGTACTTATGAATCAAAAACATGCAGTGCTGACCGAGGCACTTTCACCGTGATCAAACTGCCAGATGCAAACAATCGAGGGTCATCAACCTGGATAAAATGTTCGCCACTTCGTATGCTATAGCGATAGTTTTGGCCTAAATATGCAAAGTCTTCAACCACTCCATTAAAATCTAATCCAGCTTCGTGCTGACTTGTATTTAGTTCTGGATTAATACGTGCTTCTTGACTACGAAAATAAATACTTAGGGGTTTCGGTAGTCCGGGTTTTGCAAGCCGTGAGGCAATGGATGTGGATAGAACTATGTCGTCTTTAGTATGGGGTTGAAGTTTTAGTTTGATGTGGTTGTCTGCGCCCATGAAGTCGGCCACAAATGGTGTTGCTGGCTGTTGGTAGATTTCTTCGGGAGTCCCAACCTGCTCGATACGACCTTGATTAAGTACTACGACTCGGTCGGCCATGACCATTGCTTCTTCACGGTCATGAGTGACGATAATAGACGTGAATCCAAGTTGCTTTTGAAGAGTTTTTATTTCATGACGCACCGATAAGCGTACTCGGGTATCTAAGTTTGAGAGCGGTTCATCAAGCAATAATATAGGCGGTTTAATTGCGAGAGCCCGCGCAAGGGCAACTCGCTGACGTTGCCCGCCAGATAACTGAGTTACACAGCGATGCTCCAATCCCTGTAGTTTTACCAGCTGCAAAATATATTCAACTTGCTTGTTGATTTCTATCTTTGAGTACTTACGAATGCGAAGACCGTAGGCAATATTTTCAAAAACACTCATATGTGGCCAAAGCGCATAGCTTTGGAAAACCATTGCCATATTTCTTGCTTCTGCTGGTAAATTGCTTATGTCTTGGCTTCCTACCATCAGCTGCCCTTGGTCAACACTTAGAAAGCCACACAGGGCATTGAGTAACGTGGTCTTTCCACAGCCAGAGGGCCCTAGTAATGCAATCATCTCCCCTTTTTTTACATCGAGATCAACCCCTTTCAAAACCCGGGTTTTGCCATAAGCAATATGTAAATTTTTAACTCTCAGTGAGTACGGCATTCAAGCTCCTAAGCTTCAACGAAATATAATGGTCACGTGTTCACTTGTTTTGTTAGTGATACACCTGAGCATGTGCTTGTTGATGCTATTTAAAGCTGGAAAGATGACGGTTTCGTGAAAGAATTAAGAAATGAACACGTGTTCATAAAAACTTAAAAAATATGAAATATTGGATAGGCACTCTTGAACTCATTAGATTTTCTTCAAAGTCATTAAGGGTGTTAGCGAGAAATGCATATCGATATTTTAGGGGTAGGTGATGCTTATACAATCCGAAATAGCAATGCAGCGATACGGGTCATCGATGAGCGGGGTCTTCAGTGCCTAATCGATTGCGGGCCGACGGTACCAAAAGCGCTTTGGCAACGGAAATTACCTGCGAATGATATCGATCTTATTTATTTTACCCATATCCATCCTGATCATTGTATGGGATTAACCAGCTTACTCAATCAATGGGATAGCTCAGGGCGAAGCAAAAGGCTGTGCATCATGGCGCAGCGTAGCGATATTAGCTGGCTTAAAACTTTAGCAAGTCATGCATGGTGGCCAGCAGCTAATGCAGGCTTTGAGATTGTTTGGCTGGAAACTCCTTCCCAAGGATCATGGTCCAATTGGGAAATTGAGACTTGTCTGAGCCAGCACTCAGTGCCGAATCGTTCAGTTCGAATCAGCGTTGGCAATCACTCTTTGTTTTATAGTGGTGACGGTCGGCCATGCGCTCAGGGAGTGGAGCTGATGCAACGCTCAACGTTGATATTTCAAGAATGTGGTTCATACGATGCATTGGCGGACAATGCTTCTCATGCTGATTTCCCGCAACTCGCAAACGTTTCACAAGCGCGTCTTACGGCAAGTATGTATCTGTATCATTATCAAGATGCTGATAAAGCTAAGATTGAGCAGCAACTGGCTAATTATTCGAACTTACGCTTAGCAATTGAGGGCGATTTGATATCGCTAGACCATGTTGCACAACAACGTAATGCCAGTTTATGAGCCACAAGCCTCTAACGACAATAACAGCGCAAGACGTTGCATCGAAAGCGGGGGTTTCACGGGCAGTGGTCTCTCGTACATTTTCCAAAAACGGTAGCGTATCTCATAAATCTCGGACAAAAGTACTCGCGGCTGCTAGTGAACTTGGGTATCAGGTCAATGTGTTAGCCCAAAGTTTGAATCGACAGCGTAGCAATCTTATTGGCTTAGTCACAGCACGCCTTTCAGATCCATATCGCGGAGCTCTTTTGGAAAGCCTTGTGCATCAGATTCAATCCGAGGGCTATCAAGTTCTCGTTAGTGAGATGACTGAAAAGGATGATATGGAATCCACTTTGACTAAGTTTACTCAGCTTCGAGTCTCAGGCGTTATCGTAACCTCTGGATATCCACCAATAGAATTAGTGGGGGAGTGTGTTCGTTTGAATATACCGGTTGTGGTTATAAACCGAGAAACGGATATCAGTAATGTCGACGTAGTGATGTGTGATAATCATAGTGGTGCTGCAATGGCTGCCCGCGCAATGATTGATAGTGGTCGTACTAAACTGGCCTATTTAGGTATCGAACAGGGAACTTTCTCAGCATTAGATCGCGGGACGGGATTTGTGGAGTCCATAGCGACAGCGCTAGCCCTAGGCCGGGTGAGCTACCAGCATTTACAGGCCAAAGGTTCGGACTACGACGCTGGTAAACAGGCAGCTTTAGAGTACCTAGGAGCCGGCTTGAACTTTGATGGCCTTTTTTGCGCAAATGACTTGCTGGCATGCGGATTTATCGATGGGGCTAAAGCCTTGTTTAATCTACACAGCCCAGAGCATTTTAGCATTATTGGTTTTGATGACATTCCCACTGCAGGCTTTGACGCCTATCAATTGACTACATTACGACAAGACACCAAAGCCATTGCCTGCGCCGCACTTACCCGTTTACATCATCGTGCCAAAAACCAAGATATACCGCAGGTTATTGATAAGATCGGCGTTGAGCTGATTCAACGCAATACACTTTAGAAAGGATTTTTATGTATACGCTAGAACAACGTTTAGAGTTAGCAAAGTCGATAGCGATTAAGGCTGGGTCGATAGCTCAGCAACACCGTGATGAAGGGCTAAATATTAGCAGCAAAAGTCAGCAAGATTTTGTAACCCAAGCGGACTACGCTGTTGAACAGTTTATTCAGTCTGAGCTCAAAAAAATGTGTGTTGAAGATGGATTTCTGGGTGAAGAGAGTGGACTTGAAATAACAAGTGGAGGAATGTGGATTGTTGATCCCATTGATGGCACCAGCAATTACATTAAAGGGATGGACTACTGGTGTATTTCCATGGCATTTGTTGTGGACCATCAAGTACAAGTAGCGGTTATCTATGCGCCGGATAGAAACGAATTGTTTTGGGCTAGTGCTGCCGGGGGAAGCTACTTAAATGGTGCAGTACAGAAGCTAAAACCGGTTCCTGTTGATAAAGCTATCGTTGGCTTAGGTTTGTCCTCGCGTCGCCCCTTAGAAGGCTATCTCACTGTGATTCAGCGTTTAGTAAATGATGGTTTCGAGTATCGCCGTTTCGGGGCTGGGGCTCTTATGCTTGCCCATGTAGCGTCTGGACAACTTGATGCTTATTTTGAAGCACATTTAAATAGCTGGGATGGTGCGGCAGGTTTGTTATTGGTAAGCGAAGCGGGAGGAAAGTGCTGCGATTTTTTACTGGGGCAAGGTCAATACTTGGGGAACCCAATGTTAGTTGCGAATACACAACTGTATGAACAAATATCAACTAGTATTGGGTTTACGTTGCTACCAAAGGCGTCATAATTGAGTTGAGCAATTTAAGCATCGTTTAATTGCGTGCTGCGGTGCGCTATGTTTTACCAAGCCGAAATAAGCGCTAGAAGGCTGTGGTCTATTGTGTCGACTTTCCATCGCAGACTAAATCGAATTTCCAGATGAGTTGCTAGGCCGAGAATGTTAAGATACGCGTTTTTAAGCTGAAGGGCATTCTAGTGTCAAATACCACACCGTTAGACTATATCGCGTTTAGTGTGCAACTATCACAGCACAAAATTGTGGTAACTCCGGCAGAAATCCATGGTTTAATCAGCGGTATGTTTGCTGCAGGTTTGGCAAAATCAGACCCTAACTTCATGGTCAATATCAACGATCTGATGAACGAAGGACAAGCCTTTTCGCTTGAAATAAAAAAGCAAATTGAAGCGCTACGGGAACAAAGTTTCGAGCAACTCAGCGATGCATTATTTGGATTTGAATTGTTTTTACCCGATGACGACTTGCCACTAGAAGACCGCGCTCAAGCTCTCGCGCAATGGGTACAAAGCTTTGTGTTGGGCTTTGGCATTATTCAAACCGATCTCAAGAAAACCAGCGAAGACGCACAAGAGCTTATTGGCGATTTTACTGAAATTTCGCAATTGAGCTTTGATGACAGCCAAAGCGTAGAAGAAAGTGAGCAAGCTTACATGCAAATCGTCGAGTACGTGCGCGTCGGTTGTATTAGTTTGTTTGCTGAGCTCAACACTCCCGATATCAAAGGGCCCGTACTGCATTAAGCCCAACCATTTTGAAGTACATCACCGCTGTTGGTGTGCTCTATTCTCTATTGAAAAGGAAGACTGCGGTGTTTGCACAACGTCGAGAACAACTTTTAGCTCAAATGTCTGAAAACAGTGCTGCTGTTTTTTTTGCCGCTCAAGAAAAAACGCGCAGCCGTGATACCGAATATAGCTTTCGCCAAGATAGTGACTTTTACTACTTCACCGGCTTTACTGAGCCCGATGCTTGCTTAATACTCATCAAAACCGCAACCGATCAACGCAGTGTTATTTTTAATCGTGCTAAAGACAAACTTCAAGAAATATGGCATGGATTTCGTCTAGGACAAGAAGCCGCACCTAAAGCCTTAGGTCTTGATTTGTCGATTGCTTTCGAAGATATCGAGCAACATTTGCACCTGCAACTCGATGGGCTAGACAAAGTTTACACCGCCCAAGGTCGCTACCCAGATTGCGATGTGCACCTCAACAGTGCTATCGACAAGCTCAGAAATGGGCTTCGCCAAGGTTGGAATGCGCCGGCTCAGACTGAAGACTGGCGTCCCTTAGTTGATGAAATGCGTTTGGTTAAAAGCGCCGCTGAAATTGAACTAATGGCCCAGGCTGGGGAAATATCGGCTCAGGGGCATATCCGTGCCATGAGAGATTGCAAACCAGGTATGTTGGAGTTCCAACTCGAAGCCAATATTTTGCATGAGTTTTCCAAACAAGGGGCGCGTTTTGCTTCCTACAATACTATTGTAGGCGGCGGGGCTAATGCATGTTGTTTACACTATACCGAAAACAATTGTTTGCTCGAAAGTGGCGATTTAGTGTTAATTGATGCAGGAGCTGAGTACCAGTACTACGCTGGGGACATTACGCGTACGCTACCCGTCAATGGCAAGTTTAGCCCTGAACAAGCAAAGCTTTATCAAATAGTACTTAATGCCGAAGAAGCAGCAATTGCGATGCTTAAGCCTGGTGTTTCAATCGCGCAAGCAAATCGCGTAGCGCTTGAGATTATGGTGACTGGCATGGTTGAGCTGGGCATTATGCACGGTGATGTTGATATGCTTATTGAAGAAGAAGCCTACAAAGAGTTCTATATGCATGGTCTTGGTCACTGGATTGGAATTGATGTACACGATGTGGGCGACTACCAAGATGCAAAGCGCACTCGTCCGTTGCAAGCAGGTAATGTCATCACTATTGAACCGGGCCTATATATCGCAAGCGATGCCAATGTGCCGGCTGCATACCAAGGTATGGGAATACGTATTGAAGATGATATTTTGATCACTCAAGATGGGCATCGTAACTTAACCGCCAGTGCTCCTAAATCGATCGCTGATATTGAAACGTTGATGGCTCGAGTATAGAGAGAAAGCATGTCGCATCAAAATGTGGATATAGCAATTGTAGGTGGCGGCATGGTAGGCGCTACCTTAGCCTTAGCTTTGAGCCAAAACTTGCAAGGTTTTAAGCCGATTAAGATCGCGCTTATAGAAGCCAAAGCTTTAGATTTTGGCGCACACCCAGGTTTTGACTCGCGCGCCATTGCTTTATCTGCGGGCTCCAAAGACATATTGGAAGCGCTGCAATTATGGCCAAGCCTAAGTGCTTTGGCGCAGCCCATCGACAAAATATTGGTATCCGATCGTGGTCATATCGGCCGGCTCAAGTTAAAGCCCGAAGACTACCAGCTAGATAGCTTAGGCTACGTGATTGAGCTGCAACAAGCGGGGCAACAATTACATGCCGCCTTGGCCCAGTGTGACAACATCAGCCTGTATTGCCCCAATCAAATTCAAAGCTTGGAGCAAGCTAAGCATAGCAATCGCTTAACTCTTGAAGATGGGCAGCAACTGACGTGTAAGTTATTGGTTGCTGCAGATGGCGGCGCTAGTAATTTAGCGCAACAATTTAAACTCGACGCCCTCGACCACGACTTTGGGCAATCAGCTATCATTGCTAATCTTCGAAGCGACCAACTTCCTGCTGGCCGTGCCTTCGAACGTTTTACCGAACATGGCCCTATAGCACTGTTACCCATGAATGATAATCGTTGGTCTCTGGTCTGGAGCGTACAAACCGGGCAAGAACAACAATTACTTGAGTGCAGTGACCACCAGTTCATGCGCAGCTTACAATCCGAATTTGGCTTAATGGCAGGCCGCTTTGAGCAAGTAGGACAGCGCGCTGCTTATCCGCTAAAACTAAAGCATTACCCCAGAGCGATAGCGCATCGTTGCGTATTAATTGGAAACTCCGCTCACACCTTGCATCCAATTGCTGGGCAAGGATTTAATCTTGGGTTACGCAGTGTTTCAGTGTTAAGCCAGCTTATTCAGCAGCTGCTTAGCCAAGAAACGGATAGTGACTGTGGCAGTTATTCGTTGCTAAAACGCTACCAAGACTTGCGTAGCCAAGATACTCAAAACACCATTGTCTTAACTAGCCTGCTTGCGTCTAGCTTTGCAAGCGCCGATAAAGGCGCAGTTGTTGCTAGAAATATAGGCATGTTGACACTACGCAGCTCTAGTTTCTTAAAAAATCATTTCGCAAATCAAACTCTTGGCCGCTTTGATTTGATGACAGAAGGTAAGCGATGAAACGCATCGATATTTGTATTATTGGCGGGGGCATGGTCGGTTTAAGTCTTGCTCGCAGCCTTAAAGATAGCGATTTACGTATTGCTGTCGTTGAATCCCACGCTCCCAACGCCGAGCAGTTGTTGGGATTGCACCGCAGTGAACGAGTTAGCGCCATAAATTTAGCTAGCCAATCTTACTTGGACTCGCTGGGAGTTTGGTCTCAAATAGAATCTAAACGCGCCCAAGCTTATAGCGATATGCAGGTATGGGATGCAGACAGTTTCGCCAATATTGAGTTTAACGCGCAAGATATGGCCTTACCCAATTTAGGTTATATCGTAGAAAACGATGTGATTAGAAACGCGCTGTGGCACGAGATTACCCAACAGGACAATCTAGAGATTATTGAAGCCAGTATTTCTCAATTGCATCGCGGTGAGAGCGAAACGTGGCTAAGCTTTGACGATGGTCAGGCCTTAAGTTGCAAATTGGTTGTTGGCGCAGACGGCGCTAACTCATGGTTACGTCAACAAATGGACGTGCCGTTAAATTTTTGGGATTACCAACACACAGCATTGGTTGCAACCATTCGCACTCAATTACCACACAACAATTGCGCAAGGCAGGTGTTCACAGACAACGGTCCATTAGCCTTTTTACCCTTGGACGATCCCAATTTATGTTCCATTGTTTGGTCAACTGAGGCCAGCCAAGCACAACATTTGATTCGGTGTAGCGAGTCAGATTTCAATAAGCAATTAGCTATCGCCTTGGATATGCGTTTAGGCTTGTGCGAAATTCAGAGCAGCTTGTCATCCTTCCCACTGCGCATGCGCTACGCTAGAGATTTTGCTGGTGAAGGTTTTGTATTAATTGGTGATGCTGCGCACACCATTCACCCCTTAGCTGGACAAGGTGTGAATTTAGGCTTGATGGATGCAGCCGCTCTAGCGCAAGTTATTTTAAAGCTGCATAAAACCGGTGACAGCATTGATCAGCCCCAAGCCTTGCAGCATTGGGCGCGTTGGCGTAAATCAGAAGCAAGCCAAATGATTGCAGCCATGGAGTTCTTTAAACAGCTCTTTGGTGGCAATGATCCTGTTAAGAAATTAATCCGTGGCCTAGGTATGTCCTTAGTCGACCAAAGTGGGCCTCTTAAGAATCAGGCAATGCGCAAAGCCCTAGGTCTTAGTGGTGATTTACCGGATGTTTGTTGCCCTAAAGCTAAACAAAAGCAGTCATAATCCACAGTTTTGTTGCTTTTTTCATAATGAATTCTAATCTGAAGTTTAATTTACCTGCGTTGGGCTTTAGATTTTAATTTCATAACTAAGCACAAATTGCGTTATTTTTGTTAAGGTGAGTCGATAAATATCATTTTAATGCTATTTCTGACCGTTTGAACAGCCTATTTATAGGTGTAATAGAGGCTTTATTTTTACAATTGTCATTTAATGGATTAGATTTTCTAGGTCTAAGTGGCTTTGAACTCCTTCCCTCCCTAGCTATACTCAAACAACTTTAATGGTGTCTAGTTTGCTTTTTCTTATCTAGAAACAGCTAAATTAGGCTCAAGCGAGCTTTGTTTAGAAGCAAAAAGGAACTGCAATGAGCCAACAAACCGTACTTTATCCGCAACATGTGGCAGCCAATGCAAAAATGGTTGATTTCCACGGTTGGGAAATGCCAATCAATTATGGCTCGCAGCTTGATGAGCACCATGCAGTTCGTCAAAAAAGTGGGATGTTTGATGTCTCGCATATGACCATTGTTGATATTCAAGGCGCGCAAGCCAAAACCTTTCTTCGTTATTTACTCGCCAATGATGTCGCTAAATTAAGCCAAGCAGGCAAAGCGCTTTATGGCGGTATGCTCAATCATGAAGGCGGGGTGATTGACGATCTGATTACCTATTACTTCAGCGAAACCGAGTATCGCTTGGTGGTTAACAGTGCCACTCGCGAGAAAGACATCGCGTGGATCCAAAAGATTGCGGCTGATTTTCAGGTGAGTATTACCGAGCGCCCTGAGCTTGCAATGATTGCAGTGCAAGGCCCAGAGGCGAAAGCACAATGCGCCAAAGTATTTAGCGCCGAACAAAATGCTGCCGTAGAAGGTATGAAACCTTTCTTTGGTGTGCAAGCCGGCGAGCTATTTATAGCAACCACCGGTTATACCGGTGAGCAAGGCTACGAAATCGTTGTTGACCAGTCACAAGTGGGTGCCCTTTGGGATAGCTTGGTTGAAGTAGGTGTTGTGCCATGCGGCTTAGGTGCGCGCGATACGCTTCGCTTAGAAGCGGGTATGAACTTGTACGGACAAGACATGGACGAGAGCGTTTCGCCATTAGCTGCTAACATGGGATGGACAGTTGCTTGGGAGCCAAGTGAGCGAGATTTCATTGGCCGCAAAGCCCTCGAAGCTCAGCGTAGCCAAGGCAAAGAAGTGTTTGTTGGTTTAAGCCTTGAGGAAAAAGGCGTGATGCGCACCGGGCAAGTGGTGTGGGTCACTAATCGTGATGGCGAACAAGTTAGCGGTGTGATCACTAGCGGAACATTTTCTCCAACCTTGGGCTACAGTATTGCCTTAGCGCGTGTCCCTGCCTTTGAAGGTGAATACGCAAAAGTGGAAATGCGCAAAAAACAGCTTACAGTGAAGATTGGAAAACCTGTATTTGTGCGCAACGGTGCTAAAGTTTAAATTGACTAAGGCCTAAGTCGCTCGCGCAGCCTGTATTTAGAATTTAATTGATGACTACGAAGGACAAATTATGAGTAACATTCCTGCTGAACTGCTTTATACCGCTTCACACGAGTGGATCCGCGACGAAGGTGACGGAAGCTATAGCATTGGTATTACCGAGCACGCACAAGAGCTGCTTGGCGATATGGTTTTTATTGAATTACCTGATGTGGGTGACGACGTAGATGCTGGTGATGATTGCGCCGTTGCTGAGTCTGTTAAAGCGGCGTCTGATATCTATTCACCATTAACCGGTGAAATCGTAGCGATTAACGAAGATCTAGAAGACTCGCCAGAGCTTGTTAACAGCGATTCTTATACCGATGGCTGGTTGTTTCGAGTGAAAGCCAGCGATAGCGACGAGCTAAAAGCACTGCTTAGCGCTGAAGACTACGCTGCAAGCATCGAAGAAGAATAATTAAATAAAACAAATGGGGCTGGAATGAATAATTCTGGCCCCTTTTTTATATTAGGATAAATTGCATGAGTTCATTGCCCCTTTCAGACTTGGAACAAAACCAAGACTTCATCCGTCGACATATCGGTCCGACTGCTCCAGAGACGGCGCAAATGCTAGAGCATTTAAACGTGTCGAGCTTAGATGAGCTCATCAATCAAACTGTACCTGAAGATATCCGTCTGCATGCGCCGCTGGCGATTGACGAAAGCTTAAGTGAGCAAGCAGCGCTGGCTAAAATTCGCAAAATTGCCCAGCTCAACAAAGTGAACCGCAGCTACATTGGTATGGGTTATCACAACACCCACGTACCTAACGTTATTTTGCGTAACGTGTTTGAGAATCCCGGCTGGTATACAGCCTATACGCCTTACCAACCCGAGATTGCTCAAGGTCGCCTAGAAGCACTGCTTAATTTCCAACAAATGACTCTAGACTTAACTGGGCTAGAGCTGGCCAGTGCCTCGTTACTTGATGAAGCTACCGCCGCCGCCGAAGCTATGGCTTTAGCTAAGCGCGTGTCTAAAAATCGTAAATCGAATCTCTATTTTGTAGCCAACGATGTGCACCCGCAAACGGTAGACGTGGTGCACGAACGCGCCGACTTCTTTGGCTTTGAAATCGTGCGTGGCGATGCAGCTGAGCTTGAGCAACATAACTGCTTTGGCGCGCTGTTACAGTACCCAGGTACTAGCGGTGAAATTACCGATCTAGCGCCGATTATTGCTGCGGCTCAAGCCAAAAAATCAATTGTGGCGGTATCAGCCGATATCCTGGCCTTGGTGTTACTTAAATCACCTGGCGCTTTAGGGGCAGATGTTGTTCTTGGTAGCGCCCAGCGTTTTGGCGTACCGATGGGCTACGGTGGTCCACATGCTGCGTTTTTCGCAACTCGCGACGCCTACAAGCGCTCGCTGCCGGGTCGTATTATTGGGGTGTCTAAAGACCGCCGTGGTAATAACGCCTTACGTATGGCCCTGCAAACTCGTGAGCAACACATTCGCCGCGAAAAAGCCAACTCCAACATTTGTACCGCGCAAGTTCTGTTGGCCAATATGGCCTCGTTCTACGCGGTATTTCATGGCCCTACCGGCCTTAAAACCATTGCTAATCGTGTGCATCGACTCACTAAAATACTGGCATTGGGTTTAAAACAGCACGCTATTAAACTGCGCCATGAACACTACTTCGACACCCTGTGTGTTGAGCTAAATAACAGCGACGAGGTCAACCAACGCGCTTTAGCGCTTGGCATGAACCTACGTACCGATTTCGATGGCGCGCTAGGTGTGAGTCTTGATGAAACCACCACCATTGGCGATGTCTGCGAGCTACTCGCAGTATTTGTGGGGCCTGATAACGAGATTGATGCCCAAGAGCTGGATTTGTTGGCTACCGAACAGGTTGCAATCCCAAGTCAATTGGAGCGCGATACCCCAATTCTTGAGCACGAAGTGTTTAATCGCTATAGCAGTGAAACCGATGTGCTGCGTTATATCAAACGCTTAGAGAGCAAAGATCTCGCTTTGAATCATTCTATGATTTCATTAGGTTCATGCACCATGAAACTCAATGCTACCGCAGAGATGATCCCAGTTTCTTGGCCCGAGTTTGGCAGCATGCATCCGTTTTGCCCTAGCGACCAAGCCCAAGGTTACAAGCAGCTTATCGACCAACTTGAAGACTGGCTGGTGGAAGTAACCGGCTATGATTCTATTTGCATGCAACCTAACTCAGGTGCGCAAGGTGAATACGCAGGCTTACTTGCGATTCAAAAATACCATGCTAGCCGCGGCGATCATCACCGTAATATTTGTTTGATCCCAAGTTCAGCTCACGGAACCAACCCTGCTTCGGCGCAAATGGCCGGACTTAAAGTAGTGGTGACCGCGTGTGACGAGCATGGCAATGTCGACATGGTCGATTTGCGTAATAAAGCTGAAGAATTAGCAGACTCGTTATCGTGCATCATGATTACCTATCCATCGACCCATGGTGTCTACGAAGAAACCATTCGTGAAATCTGCGACTTAGTGCATGAGCACGGCGGCCAAGTGTACATGGATGGCGCCAATATGAACGCGCAAGTGGGCTTAACCTCACCGGGCTTTATTGGCTCAGACGTCAGTCACTTAAACTTACATAAAACCTTCGCTATTCCGCATGGCGGCGGCGGCCCCGGTATGGGCCCCATTGGTGTGAAATCGCATCTTGCTCCGTTTGTTGCCGGTCACAGTGTGATTAGTAATGGTAAGCAAAGTGCATCCAACCCGGCTGTATCAGCCGCGCCATACGGCAGCGCATCCATTTTGCCGATTAGTTGGATGTATCTAGCCATGTTAGGCCGAGAGGGCGCTAAAAACGCCTCTGAGTACGCGATTTTGAATGCCAACTACCTAGCGAAGCGCTTAAGTGGTCACTTCCCAATCTTGTACACCGGTAAAAACGGCCGCGTAGCCCATGAGTGTATTATCGACATGCGCCCGCTCAAAGAAGCAACCGGCATCACCGAAATGGATGTTGCTAAGCGCCTGAACGATTACGGCTTCCACGCCCCAACCATGAGCTTCCCAGTTGCGGGCACCTTAATGGTTGAGCCAACTGAGTCTGAGTCAAAACGTGAAATTGACAGATTTATTGATGCGATGATCAGCATTCGCCAAGAGATCGCCAAAGTCGAAAGCGGCGAGTGGACCCTAGAAGACAACCCACTGGTATTTGCACCGCATGTGTTGGACGATTTAACCGACGCCAATTGGGAGCATAGCTACAGCCGCGAGCTAGCCGTATTCCCAAGCGATGCAGTGCGAAGCAATAAGTTCTGGCCAACAGTTAGCCGTATTGATGATGTGTTTGGGGACAGGAATTTATTCTGCGCGTGCTTGCCGATGGAAGCGTATGAATAAGGGTTTGTACTGTTGAGGATCATTAATTAAGTTGGTTAACGATTTAATGAAGATGGTTATCTTAATGAAGTTAGTTAATTTCTAAAGTTAAGTATAAAAAAAGCGAACCGAATGGTTCGCTTTTTTGTTTAAGATATGTTGTTGCGTATATAGATTTTCAGGCAAACGTATTAAGAAATAGATAAATGCTTAGATATTGCGAAATCTAGTCGTAAATTTGTAGCTAATTTCTGCCCAGAAAGGTGGTTTGGGCGTCGAGCTCACTCATTAGTGCCCCAAAGCTTTTTAGCTTTTCTGTATCTTGCCCTAAATCAAGGGAACACAAATTGTCAACTTTAGGTGATTCTTGTATGAGTAGTGAATCGCCCCCGACAAACCTAGAGTGGTTCATAGTATATGTTATGGCCGATGATAAACTGTTCCTATTCCACTTGTACTTTGCACCTTTCTGCAGCAAAATCATCTGGTAACGGAGTCTTTTGGCTCTTAATCGCTCATGCACTAAGGATGTTGAAGTGAGTAAAATCAAGCTATTCATCAGCTATGCCCACGAAAATGAAAATCACAAAGACACCTTCGTGAAGTTTTTAGCCACATTTAAAAATAATGGGCTAATCTCGGAATGGAATGATAGGAAATTGTTAGCTGGCTCCAAGTTGAATGATGAGATTATCGGGAATCTAGAAGAGGCGGATGCGGTTTGTTTGCTAATTACTCAAGATTTTCTTAATTCATACTATTGCGTTCAAGAGGAGTTAAAACGAGCCTTGGACAAGGCAAATTCCGGAACAGGGAAGGTTTTTCCAATTATTGTTGACCATTGCATGTGGCTTGAAACAGAAATCAAAGATTTTACTTGTGTCCCAAAAGACGGTCAACCAATAACAGAATATGAAAACGAAAATAAAGGGTGGTTCGAGGTAGCAAATCAGCTTAAATCATTTTTGAGCAAGATTTCAGAAGAAAAAGTCATTAATCCAGCAATTATTACTGAAGAAATCATTTCAAAAAATGATATAGCTCTTACTGATGACTTTAAGGAGTACTTGAGCAGCACACAAGTAAACTTTCAACATACCCATAAAGAGTTTCTTACTTTAGAAGATACGTTTGTTCACCCAGACTTGAAAAAATCTACACCGGATATATCCAAGTACGAAGTCACTAAAAAATCAAAGTATTTATGTACTTTTGATGATATTCCCGCCCTGACCCTTCTGGTAGGAGAGGAGCAAGTCGGCAAAACCTCTTTGGCCAAAACCATCTACAGTTCAATAATAAAGGCCGATCATTTCCCTGTCCTACTAAATGGCAAGGACATATCTTCTTCTCAACCTGAGCGGTATATTTCTAAAAAGCTAGGCACTCAATATCTAAACCTTGACTATGACAGCTATATGGCAATTGAAAAATCAAAGGTGTTGATATTAGATAACTTACATGAGGTGAGGCTAAATACTAAAGCAATAGCCAAGCTGTTAGAAAATCTTGAATCCATTTTTGACCGCATCATACTTATTTCCGAGGATTCGATTCAATACAAAGAAGAAGTGCTCTCGTTGTTTGATAGATATGATGTATTGGAAATCCTACCCTTTGGCCATGAAAGAAGAGACGAACTACTTCGTACTTGGTACTCTATCGGTAGAAGTGAGCAAATCGAAAATTGTGACTTAGTAGAATTGGTGGACACTGCAACGATGCAGTTGAATTCGATCATCCGCAAGAATATTGTTCCACCTAAGCCGATCTTCATCATCATGATTTTGCAAGCATTGGAATCAGCTCAATCACAAGATTACAGTTTAACTTCTCATGGCTTTTGTTATCAGATGTTAATTCAAGAAAACCTAAGAAAAGCAAAGATAAAGACTGACCAGATTGACAAGTACATCAACTACCTAACTCAGCTCGCTTATTATATCTACAAAACTAAAGAGCTAAAGCTATCCGATGAGGCATTTTTACAGTTTAAGGAAGAGTATAGTCAACGGTTTATCTTAGACTCTCATGAAGACCTTATTGAGAAGTTGGTATTGGCTAAGCTAATTAAAGTCACTCAGACTGGAATTTCAATTAAGTATAAGTATATCTTCTACTTTTATGTAGCAAAGTACATGTCTGACCATGATGCGGCTCTCGACTTTGTAGAGGAACTTTGCAGTAAGCTCCACACCGAACAGCACTCGAACATCCTAATTTTTATTACACACCACACAAGAAACAACAAAGTCATTGATAAAATTATCCAACATACGCTGGGAGTATTTCCAAAGGAGGAAGAAGCTAAGCTTGATAGAGTCGATACTGAGTTTTTGAAGGATTTTATCAGTGAGATTCCTAAGCTTGTAATAAAGCAAAGGAACAATGTTCATGAAGCAAGAAAGGGAGATTTGATTCAAAAAGATCTAAACCAAAGTAAACTGGAAAAGGTCGAATACGATCATGAAGAGGCCCTGTCTTTATCTGAGACATTGAGAGATGTAACTAGGTCGGTTCGTAGCGTTGAAATCATTGGTCAGATTATAAAAAACAGGCATGCTTCTATTGAACAGGAGCAGCTAAAGCAGCTTGGCAAGCAAGCTATTAATGTTGGTTTAAGATTTTTGGGTTTTTACTTAAAGTCCACACGAAATATTCAAGGAGAGCTCATTGAGATAATTCATACACTTATAGAGCAGAAATCGACGTTATCTAATGCCGAGATCGCAGAGATGAGCAAAAAGACATTTATTCATCTTATTTATACTATTTCCTTGAATGTTATTCGGAAGATTAGTACTTCCATCGGCCATCGGGAACTAATTGGGCTGTTTAACTCTATCTGCGTTGATGCCGAGACCCCAGCCTACAGTTTGGTGAATGCAAATATACAGCTAGAGTTCAAATCGAACAAAAGTGACATTCCGAAGAAAGAAATCGAGCAGGCGATCAAAGTAGTAAAAGGCTCTTTCTTAGCGGACCATCTATTGAAACGATCTGTTCTTGAATTCCAGTACATCAATTACATTTCATACAAAGACAAATCTTGGATTTCTGAAAAGCTAGACATTCCGCTAGAGATCCAAGACAAATACTCGGGAAGTAAGAGGACAAAGCTTGTTTCCAAAGAAAAATAGTCCAGTAGTTGATGTGCATGCAAATAACAAGACACCCACGATAGCGTTCGCTTGTACAATTAACAAGACACCCATATTAGTGGCACTCTCGGAAAGATGGTCTAGTCTTAAGTGACTAGTTAATCAATAAGGGTTCTGTGATGCCAAAGGCACGTAAGGAGCAGGTTAGTTTATCGGATACCCCGTATTACCACTGTATTTCGCGCTGTGTGCGTCGTGCTTTCTTGTGTGGTGAAGACGTTGTAAGTGGGCGTAGTTTTGAACATCGTCGCCAGTGGGTTGAGGATTATCTGCTTAAACTCGCTGGTATTTTCTCCATAGATGTCTGCGCTTATGCGGTAATGAGTAACCACACCCATTTGGTATTGCATGTGGATCAACAACAAGCCCTCAGTTGGTCAATGGACGAAGTTCTACAACGTTGGCACAGCCTACACAAAGGCACCTTACTGGCGCAACGCTATCTCAATCCAGAGTTGCGCTCTGAGCTAGACGCCGTGCAGCTGCAGGCTGTGAGTGATACTGCCGAAATCTATCGCCAACGCTTGTACGATTTAAGTTGGTTTATGCGTCATCTCAACGAACACATAGCCCGTGAAGCCAACAAAGAAGACCAATGTACTGGGCGATTTTGGGAAGGTCGGTTTAAATCCCAAGCCTTACTTGATGAAGCTGCGCTGGCTGCTTGTATGGCATACGTAGATTTAAACCCAATCCGCGCAAAGATAGCAGACAAACCAGAAACCTCAGCCCACACCAGCGTAAAAATACGAATAAAACAGGCTAACCAAGCAAAGCAGCCTACAGCTTTATATCCGTTTGTAGGAAACCCCCGCAGCAACATGCCCAATGGCCTACCATTTGAGCTCAAAGATTACCTAGCACTTGTAGATTTAACCGGCAGGTCTATCCGCAAGGATAAGTGTGGTTTTATCAGCGCTAGCGACAGCCCTATTTTGGAGCGCTTAAACATCGACCAAAGTAGCTGGTTAGCACTTACTACTGGCTTAGAACAGCAATTCGGTGGGGTTGTGGGCAGTAGCGCCAGCATGGTGCTTTACAAAAGTGAGCATAATCAACAACGCCTGCATGGCATGGGCGCCGCCAAGCGGCTACTAAACAGCGCTTAACCTTCTCTAACAACAAGCAACTCGCAGCTCTACCTAGTTAAAGTCGATTTACTGTGGCTGAAATACAGCAAAAATGGCCAAATTCTGGAAGAGTGACGATTTCCTAGTCCAAGTCTGAGGTCTTCATGGTCTAAAAGGACGATTGTTCTTGCGGTAGTGCTGTACTAACTTATGATGGCTGCCCTGTTATCCTTGTTTTCATTGCTGGGGTGCTGTTACTGGCTCCTGCACAAGCGCCAGCTAAAATTGCAGGGTTCATTCTGCGGAAGACTAAACCATATATCCAAGCAAGTAATGGTGGTAATAACGCAGCCATTAGACCTAAGCCTGCTATTTTGATCACAACAGAACTTTTGATGGCTGTCTTCTTATCGTTTGATACTCAGCACAAGTCAAAGTTAGCAAGGAATTGCTAACTCATTTATGTCCAGAGAGGTTCACAAACTTTAAAGCTCACCTAAATCTCAGATGAACGGCAAATACTGAATAAAACTTCCAATCGCAGTCACGTACCATCCGGTCAATGTTCCTACACTTGGATACCAGAGAAATATAAAATAGACGCATAAGATGTGCATTGGAATAAAACGGAACAGAAACAATACTTTAGAATCATTCATTTCCTTGCTTGCACTCAGATATGGGTATCTTACGGACCATATTATCAACACCAAATACAAGATTGTTGCACCCAATTGAAACATACCGTTTGAAAGCCAGTTCTCCGCATTTGCGAGTAACCGTGCATGACTGTAACCACTAAGATAACCTACAAAGCCAAGTGTCCAGAATAAGACATAAATTGTAAAAATGACAATCATCGGAAAGAACTGAAACACATCATCTTCTCTAATTAAGATAGTGGCGAATTTAACGATATACCAAGTAAGTAGTATATTTAGTGCCAATATATAAATCGTGCTTACCTTGATAGGATGAGTACTTCCATCAGCAGCCGTCCATAAAAATCCTGATGCATCCCCACCACCTTGAGTTGTGTAGGATAGAGAAAAGAACCACATGCAAAGTAAAGTCCAAAGCACCATGATTAATATAGTTCGATACTTTCTTTTTTCTGCTCCGATCAAGTAAGCACGAACAATAAGTGAGGAGTTTACCAAAGGTACAAACATACAAAAGAATAAAAGAACAGACCAAACAGTGCCAACGATCATCATCAATAGCGGGCTGTCAAATCTAAAAACCGTATTGTAATCCGCAACCATAAAACCGCCATAAATTGAAAGCGGAATAGCGAGCATCATGGATTTACTACCCATGACTTTCGTGCGTTTTGAAATGATTTCGCAAGCTCGAGCCAGATCATTAGAACGATTCTTGATAATATAGACCGCTGCCGGTAGAAAGCTTAAAGTATATACAAGAGGCGTTTTTGCAAGCAGCAATAGAGGCCCTTGAAGCAAGAAGTAAACCCCCGCTATAAATGCTATGGTAACAGCTAATAACACGAAGCTGGCAAAATCACCCATGCCCGCGCTAGTTTCTTCAACAAACCCATTAACGCGCGTGCCTGATGGGGTGCGACCTTTCACGTAATAGGTGGTTGTTCGGCCTCCCGGCATTTCATGAACAGCATCCGCTGAAACGCCAAGCACCTTTGCTATAGGTAATAGCACATTCAAAAAAGGCACGACCTTCATAAGATTTGCAATATTGCTGATCCGACTTTTATTCAGCAGCGTTGACCATAACTCTCTAATCATATTCAATAATTTCCCTTTAGTGACCTAGATAAACGGTTGGCATCATAACAAATCTTAAGCGCGACTTTCATTGCTATTTGCACCTCACCTCTGACTATCGGACTATCGCTTTGCTCACTTGTAGAGGATAATTAAAATGCTTACTCAACGCTATTTTGATCAGTAAATTGGTAACTCGTATATGGCGCATTATTGGTTATAGTCAATGCTCGTGACCGTTCCAAAAGTTGTTTTTTGACTGATCCAATCTAATGGCTCAACTATAAAATTTGAAGTGCCATATAGGCGATTTATTTGGGAAGCAATTCACAAGACACTCTGGATTGCTTTCCAAATGGCCTACCATTTGAGCGCAAAGATTACCTAGCACCTGTCGATTTAACCGGTAGTGCGACCCGACACAATCAGCGCGGCTACTTCAGCGCTAGCCACATCACTATTTTGAAGCGCTTAAACATCAACTAAAGCAGTTGGTTAGCACTTACTACTAGCTTAGAAAAGCAATTCGGTGAGGTTGTAGGAAGTAGCATAAAAATAACAAGACACCCACGATATTGGCACTCATCGAATGATGGTCTAGGCTTAAGTGACCATTTAATCAATAAGAGTTCTGTGATGCCAAGGCCACGTAAGGAGCAAGTGAGTTTATCGGACACCCCGTATTACCATTGTATTTCGCGCTGTGTGCGTCGTGCTTTCTTGTGTGGTGAAGACGTTGTAAGTGGGCACAGTTTTAAACATCGTCGGCAATGGGTTGAGGATTATCTGCTTAAACTCGCTGGTATTTTCTCCATAGATGTCTGCGCTTATGCGGTAATGAGTAACCACACACATTTGGTGTTGCAAGCTTATTATGGCTGTCTTGTTATTTCCCCTGTTAAGTGACTCAAAAATGCCTAGCAAAGTCTGGGAAGTCCATATTTAATTCATTACAGAGCAAACTCAAAATGTTCCTCTGATTACCTTGAAACTGTCTTTTACCTATATAAATGCTATAGATGCACACTAAAGATATACGATGATTACGTCCATCTCAGAAGAGTTATTGATAAGCAAGGTCTCCAATATACTTTCGTTAAATCAAGACACGATTTATTTGTAGGTTTATCTGAAGAGAGGCCCACATAACTATCTTTAACTCAAAAAATGGAAACAAATCATGAATAAAATGAAGTACCTTGCTTTGCTCGTTATGGGACCGACACTTGCTTTTGGGGGCCAGGAAAGCCATGTGAAAAATGAAAACATGACAAAAACAGATGTTCACGAGGAAATATACATTAGTAAAATAACCGATGTAACTACTCCGATATCAAAGGCGAAGGAGTCATTTCCGCTTAATTTTACTCAAGATGTAAGCAAAAAATTTAGTACCCCCAATTGGCAGTCGGCAGGGGACCACGGTGTTTTTGTAAATTTGAATATTCCAAAATTCATCAATGTAGATATCGCTATGCCCACCCATGATATTCGGAATCTGAAACGAGCGATTAATCCCGATTTAAAAGAAATCACATTTACTCAGGAAGATGGCTCAGAAACCCCCAAACTAGAAGAATACTTGGGGAATGACTACAACAGAGTACAAGCTATAATTATGGCCCATAAAGGAAAGGTTGTGTTCGAAGCATACCCTGGTATGAACCCAAGCGATTTTCATGTCTGGATGTCTGCATCTAAAACCACGGTTGGAACCTTGTGTGTATTGCTAGAAAGTGAAGGCAAAATGGATCTTGATAAATCGATTCCATTCTATGCGCCAGAGTTAAAAGGAACCGCATGGGACAAGGTATCCGTTAAAAATGCACTAAATATGGCCTCAGGTTTAGATCTTGAAGAAACAACGGCTGCTTTTTCTGATCCAAATAGTTGGATTGAGAAATTCTTCGCTTCTCTATTCTCTCAAAAAGAAGGTGGCCAATGGTTAGACGTCTTAAAAAATGTGCAAGCTATAGACGGTGAAGAACCAGGAGAACGATTCCGTTATTCTACGGCGATTACTCAAGCTTTAACGATGGCCATTGAAGGTGCCACTGGCCAAACATATAAAGACGTATTCAACGAAAAAGTCTGGTCCAAGCTAGGTGTTCAAAATCAGTTTATGGTTGGTCTAACATCTGATGGTACAGCTGTAGGTGGCGGTTTGGTAAACACAACCATCGAAGATGCATTAAAATACGCGATGATGTTCACACCGAGCTGGAATGTGGTTTCAGAGCAAAGAGTCATCACTCCAAAAGTATTGGAACGAATTCGCACCCTTGGTGATCCGGCTGCTTATGTAGGTTCTGAAGAAGAAGCTTACAGTCTTGAGTGGACAGGGGAAAAGGCTGAACGAAATTCGGCTCAATGGGACCACATTTGGGCTGACGGAGGTATGTTTAAACATGGTAATATGCATCAGGGTATTTATACCGACCCTGAAAGAGATTTTGCAGCGTTTGTCTTTTCAACTTCCCCTAACGAGCGTTCCGACAAAATGCCTGGATATATGCGAGCGGTAGCTAAAAAAGTTGCAGGGAAATAGACAGAATAATCTCCAAAGAGCATTGATAGCAGCGGATCGATTAACTATCGCAATAGGAATTATTACAACGACCTTCTGTGTTGTTCATCAATTAACAAGACACTCATAATAGTGGTGTTCACGGAAAGATGGTCTAGTCTTAAGTGATTAGTTAATCAATAAGGTTTTTGTGATGCCAAGACCACGTAAGGAGCAGGTTAGGTTATCGGATACCCCTTATTACCACTGTATTTCGCGTTGTGTGCGGCGGGCTTTCTTGTGTGGTGGAGAGGCGGTAACAGGCCAAAATTTTTGAACATCGACGCCAGTGGGTTGAGGAATACCTAATTAAACTCGCTGGCATCTTCTCGATAGGTGTCTGCGCCTATTCAGTGATAAGTAACTAACTTATTATGGCTATCTTGTTATGTTTATGACGCAAACCCGTGTGCATAATGGAGCACAGCCCTGCTTATTTTTTGATACAATCTATGGGCTGAATTATCAATGGCTATTCTAAATTTGGAATATATAAAGCCATGAGCAACACAATTCATTATCTAATCCTATGTTTTTCCGGAGACTCTAATGCCGATGCAATGGAGCTCAAGGCCAAAAAGCCAGAGCATTTAACACAGCGGCTTTTAAAGATTGGATGCATCAGCTAAGTCACTAAGGTACGCTGTTTTGAGGTCGCTTCTAAAATGATAAGAAACTAGGACGTCCTTTAGTGATTATGGATGAATTTTCGCAATTTGATTCTTCTCGCAACCCGACATCTTTAGCTAAAGGAATCTAAAAATGATGCTCCAACTATTTGCTAAGTTCACACAAGCCACCAGCTACACAGAACTCTTACTTAAGCTCGCCGTTATTGCCGCTATTGCTGTATGCGCGACTCTCGTGGTACCAGAGCAATTTCATATCATCATCTACGCATGTGCCTTATACCCTTTTTTGATAATGCGCAGAAAGTTCAACCAACATATCTTAAGCTCGAAAGAGAAACAGGACTAGAATGAAGGTAAATTTCATTCACGACTTCAAGCAATACGCTTAGGCATTTCCCTGACTCATCATTGACGCCAACTCGACCTTCAACTGAAATAATTAGACACCTACGATAGCGTTCGTTTGATCGATCAAGTGTGCGGTCGTTGTGGTCTATAAAAAATAATTTTTAAGTGAGCGGCGAGTAATGTTTGTTTTGGCTGTCTTGATATTGGCCCTGACTGCAATCGCCCAGCCCAGCTAGAAAAATTTGTTTAAAAATGATGACACTGCCTGATCACCCGGCCAAATGAACTTTCTTTGCAAACCGTCAACCATGAAATCAAGGCATATAATTGTCTCCGGTATTTTAAACCTCTAGTAAAAGTTAACACTTTATTGATCTAAAACATTCCGAGTTGCTTCGTGTCAGTATAAATGCAAGTGAGAACTGTTACTATTTACTGGCAACATTTACTAGCAGGGATAGTTGGAAATATCATGAGTCACCATCATCATGCCGTATTTGATATCAGCGGCCGGCCACACCAGCACGATTTTTCTCATCATACTAGTCAAGGAGAACAACGAACTTTAATCGTTTTGGTTCTGACTGCTATCACTATGGTTATAGAAATAATCGCAGGAACCTGGTTTGGGTCCATGGCCTTGCTCGCAGATGGTTGGCACATGGGGACGCATGTTGCCGCCTTTGCTATAACCATCTTCGCCTACCGTTATGCTCGTAAGCACGTCAATAATCCTAAGTTCAGCTTTGGTACTGGAAAGGTCAGTTCGCTTGGCGGTTTTGCCAGCGCGGTAGCTCTAGCCGTGGTCGCGCTGGTAATGGTTATTGAATCCATCTCCCGATTCTTTGAGCCACAAGCGATTGCGTTCAATCAGGCGATATTGGTTGCCATAATCGGCCTTGTTGTAAATTTAGTGAGCGCATGGATCTTGAAGGATGAGCATCACCATGGTCACGAGCATGTACATTCTCATCACGACCACAATTTACATGCGGCTTATATGCATGTTTTAGCTGATGCCTTAACTTCGTTACTCGCCATCGTTGCATTGCTTGCTGGCAAATATGCCGGCTTAAATTGGCTTGATCCTGTAATGGGAATTGTGGGCGCATTGGTCATAAGCAAATGGGCATGGGGATTGATTTCTTTGACCAGCAATCACCTGCTCGATCAACAGTGCCAGACGACGGAGCAAAGTGTACGTAAGGCTTTAGAAGGTCAGGATACAGAGATAACTGATTTACATGTTTGGCACCTTGGGGAGGAATCCCTTGGAGTTGTTATCTCACTGCGCAGTATAGAGCCACGCCCTCTGATAGAGTATAAGCAACAGTTACAGAACATTCCTAGATTAAAGCATGTGAGTATTGAGGTTTATTCCTAAATGAGAGCTATATTTGCCGCGTCAACTTATAGACAAATGCTTACTCAACGCTATTTTGATCAGTAAATTGGTAACTCGTATATGGCGCATTATTGGTTAGAATCAATGCTCGTGACCGTTCCCAAAGTTGTTTTTTGACTTATCCAATCTAATGGCCCAACTATAAAATTTGAAGTGCCATATAGGCGATTTATTTGGGAAGCAATTCACAAGACACTCTTGATTGCTTTCCAAATGGCCTACCATTTGAGCGCAAAGATTACCTAGCACCTGTCGATTTAACCGGTAGTGCGACCCGACACAATCAGCGCGGCTACTTCAGCGCTAGCCACATCACTATTTTGAAGCGCTTAAATATCAACTAAAGCAGTTGGTTAGCACTTACTACTAGCTTAGAACATCAATTCGGTGAGGTTGTAGGAAGTAGCATCGGCATCCTGCTTTACAAAAGTGAGCATCAACAGTAACGCCTGCATGGTAAAGGCGCAGCCAAACGCCTACTTAACAGTGCATAGTCTTCACAAGCCCAAATGGTCACCTTGCACTATCTCGAATGGGGATCTCTAACTGTGGCTTTTATTCAGACAAAGTGGTTATTGTAGCTATAAGCAATGTTTTAACGATCAAGCGTGCGGTCGTTGTGGCCAAAAAAAAAGTTTTTTAAGGTGTGCAAGAAGTGACATTTATCATGGCTATCTTGCTAATCTGAATATGTGGGCGTGACTTAACGAAAACTTGATCTAATATTTAAATTACCTACAACCCGACAGCCACTAGGTAGGATTAGATAAGATTTGTGTTTGTTGACATTGAATAGATTAAACAACGGAGTGTTTGCCAACTATATTGAATTTCCAAGAAATTATGAGGGGATTGGCTAGCTATGGGAGTTAGCTGGTCTGAGAACAGTAATCATAGAGGAGTAAAATGACAATGAAACGAACACTACTTGCAGTATTCGCTCTGGGTTTTGTCCTAGTCTTTGGTAACTTGGCGATAGCTGAGACCATTGATTCGCTTCCATCCTGGAATGATGGCAAGTCCAAGCAGTCAATTATTGAGTTCGTGGCGAAGGTAACAGAGAAAGGATCGCCCGACTTTGTTCCGCTTGAAGAGCGCATTGCTGTTTTCGACAACGACGGTACGTTGTGGGCTGAACAGCCGATGTATTTTCAATTATTTTTTGCGCTCGACCGTGTCAAGGAGCTCGCACCACAGCATCCTGAATGGGAGGGTAAGGAGCCCTTCGCCTCATTACTCAAGGGCGATGTTAAAAGTGCTCTTGCTGGCGGCGAAAAATCGATTCTCGAAATCGTAATGGCTACCCATGCCGGTATGACCACCACAGAATTCGAGCAGAACGTGAAAGACTGGATCGCCACTGCGAAGCACCCAACAACTAAACGCCCGTATACTGAGATGGTCTACCAGCCGATGCTAGAATTGCTCACCTACCTGCGTGCTAATGATTTCAAGACATTCATAGTTTCTGGCGGTGGCATCGAGTTTATGCGCCCGTGGGCAGAGGAAGTCTATGGGATCCCACCCGAGCAGGTGGTCGGCAGCAGTATTAAGACAAAGTTCGAGATGAAAAATGGTGAGCCGGTTCTCGTGCGTCAACCCGAACTCAACTTCATCGACGACAAAGCTGGCAAGCCGGTGGGCATCAATCAGCACATAGGTCGTCGCCCTATCGCAGCCTTCGGTAATTCTGACGGAGACCTGGAGATGCTGCAATGGTCCACAGCTGGGAAAGGTTCGCGGTTCGCGCTCTACGTCCATCACACCGATTCTATACGCGAATGGGCTTATGACCGAAAATCCAGCATTGGTCGCCTCGACAAAGGCCTCGACGAAGCACAGGCGAATGGTTGGACGATTGTTGACATGAAGCTGGATTGGAAGGTCATTTACCCGTACGAGAAATGATAATAATAGGTGGGTATTGCTAAGGCCAGCTAATCGGATAGCCGCTGGTATCTAATCGCCAGCCCCCTGCATGCGGCTCCGCACAGGGGGATTCACTTAGAATGGTGAAATTTAACCAATCATTCTAAGTGAAAACAGTTCTTGGGATGCTAGTTAAACGGCAATAACAATGCACCCATACCAATGCATACCAAGGGTGCCCCCGAAATAGTCGTCTAGCATTAAAGCCTTGCTTCATCTCTGAGCATGATGATCGTTGTGTATTAAAGCGAGTGCAGTGATTTGAATGTTCATATTCTTTTATAATGGGTGTCTCGTTATCATTTATAGTTATCAATAGCGAAGTTGAGAACAAGCAGTGAAAAACAAGATACTTGATAGAGATTACTAGCAAACAGTTATACCTAATGGACTTAGCAAGCATAACTGTCTGCGACAAGGTAAGAGAAGACTGAATCAACGAATTATTTTACTTGGTACCTCAGTAAAACTTGATTATCCAGTACGACATTAGTTGACCAAATAAAACTCGCACCAGCACCGCTGAATTTTTCAATGAAATTCATGTAGGCTTTTTTGTTATTGACACCAATTTCATCTTCCGAATATAACGTCGCTTGCGGCCAAGAGCTTGAATTAAATTCCTTAGCCATCCAATTGCTTGGTGTTTCCCAATGTGCTGCGTAAGCTTTCTCGCCATGATCGGTACCCTCTATAGTACATGTCTCAGATAGGCGTTTGCTTTCAACTTCGGTCAGACAGGTTAGATCGTATATAGGCGCGGTATAGAATGTTTGAGCTTGCCAGTCTGAACCTGTCACAGTCCCATCACTAAAGCTTGCAATAAAGCCTCCGTCCCCAGGGTGATATTCCTTTCCACGGTTATCTTCAGTACCCAAACCTAAGTTTTCTTCCCAATCAATGACTTTTACTGCAATCGTATAAGGCTTTTTAACTTTAAACTTCACGATACTGGAGTTAAATGGTGTGAACGGTACTGTGTCTACCGCTACAAGAGTGCCATTGATGTATAACTCAAAGTAATTATCAGCAAAGATATAGCCTGTGATTTCTTCACCGTCAGAATCAACCTCAGCGACAGGTACAGAGGCTTCATCTACCTTAGCAAGGCTTTGGGGCGTGATGTTTGCACATTCTTCGTATAAGTCGATAGCTTTTGGTGCAGTCGCAAAATGGTTTTCAGCTGGAACCGTCCAAATTTGCCCTTCTGAATCTTTAATCTCACCGATGCCAGCAATTCGGCTACGACCGTTTTCGCACTCAAACAGATTTGATTCCAACGTTTGAGCAACACCTTGCGTAATACTTGCTGAACCACGGTAATCGCTGATAATACTATCGGAAGCCATGCCAGGTGATGGTGAGAACCCCATAGTCAGTAAAATAACAGATGAAATGCTGATGACTTGATTTTTTGCAATTCTCATCGCAAGAATATCCATTAAGGAAAAGATGGCTTAAGTGTAGTTGTAAGATGAGGTGGGGGAAAATTTGAACTCTATTTTTCGTACAATTTACGTACTGTAGCCCTTGTTATATTCAATCTGTAAGCCGGTTAACTCATTTTTGCCAATTACGGGTTAAATAATAAATCGAGTGTCGCCTAGGTGTGGGGAAACGCCCTCATGATCCTGAGCATCAGTTGAACGAAACTAGGCAGAGGGTCTTAAAACGAACAAAAGTGATCATTGACCAAGCACTTATTAATGCCAGTTTTGCTATAAAAATGATAATACTGAAACAGCAGCGAAGTTATCAGAGACATTATTATTGTGTTTACTCTGCGTTCAAGCTTGTTTGAGCATAGTGCGACTTGCGAAACTCAGTAGGAGTTTTACCGGTTTCCTTTTTAAACACTTTATAAAAAGATGAACGCGCATTAAAACCAACTTCCATGGCGATGTTTAACACGGTGTCTTCATTTGCGATTATTTTGGGTTTAGCCGTTTCGACTCGCCATTTATTTACAAAATCGAAAAAGTTTGTTCCCATGGTTTCATTTAATGTTTGGGATATATAGTTCGGGGAGATAGCAAGGTGCTGTGCAAGCTTATGCAATGATAAACTTGGGTCCAAATGCAGCTGCTCAAGTTCCATTGTCGCGTTAATTTTGTCTGCAATACGCTGGGCTTGGTTTTTTCTAAGAGCAGAACGGTCATATTTTTTATCTATTACTGAATCAGGGTTTATAGGCTCAGATATATCAGATGTTTTATTTATATATCGTCCTTCAAATCCAGGTTTTTGTCTCAATCCCCAATAGGCTAAAGTCCAAACTAGGATCAGCAATAGTAGGTAACCAATCCTATAACCAAACAATGGGTAGTCTTGTAGTAATGTTGACATTAAGCTTGCAAAGGAAAGAAACCAAGTTCCTGCGATGATAATTAATACCCAGCTCAACCAACCTAATTCTCGTTGTTCATTACTTGCGAATAAGTCCTTTAGTTGCTTCCTATATTTAGATAGACGAATAACTATCCGAATAACATAGTAAGTCGATTGCGCAGCCCAAAGTAGCATTACCAGAAACATGCTTACAACTACGACAAGAGGAAATCCGCTACTAATATCCGCTTCAGCGCTAAAAATAGTCTGACGCATATCCGGCGGTAAACTAACTATTAAGCCCGAAACAACTAGGCCCAAGACGAAGGGGATGAGCTGGATAGTGTGTTTAGCTTGCATGCGCCACGGTGTCTCTGAAGTGAGTCCTTCTACATACAACCAAAATGCAGGGCCAAGAAGAAGCCAGGTCGGAAATATTGAAGCGATGTAAATCGTGTCCCATTCAGGAAATAGTAAAAATACCGGGGGACCTAAGGTGATAACAGCGTTAGCAACAAAGAAAATCGCTAGCGGTAAATAGGTTTGGGTATGAAATGCACGTAATAGGAATTGAGGCAGACAAAAGCCGATTTGTCCAAGTGTTATCATTGCAATCACAAGCACAACAAGATCTTCCAAGATCACTTCCTCTTATTATAACTGTTTGTACGTGTGGGAAAACAAAATAAGTGTACTGTCTCTTGTTCGATTAAAACACAAAAAAGTGTCCGCCCTTATAGTCTCGGACGACTTAAGCGCCCATAACAGCGAGAATTTGACTCTGTCCTTGGATAGCTATAGCGGCAGGGCAAAAAAAAATAGTGACACTCGGATAACAGAAAAGACAGATTTTGGCGCCCTTCTGAGCATCAAAGCCTCACATAATATAAGGAAATAACATCGTGAATAGTCTTCAAAAATTAGGTGGAATCGCAGCACTGCTTGAGGGTGCTATATACATATCCGCATTCGTATTTTTTGGTGCATTCTGGAGTTACCCCGCAGATGCTGACTCAATACAACAGTTTCTTTTTCTAGCTGAAAATCAGATTATCTTGTCTGTTGTATATTTCACTATGTATGTACTATTTGGAATGCTTTTGGCTATATTAATTTTGGCACTTCATGAGCGCTTGAAGGTCAACTCTCCAATCCTTTCACAATTAGCTTCAATCTTTGGAGTTATTTGGGTGGGCATGGTGATTGCTAGTGGGATGATTTCAAATATAGGTTTAGCTGCATCTATAGAACTATCAGTCAAGGAGCCAGAACAAGCGATGACAATCTGGCGGACTATTAACTATGTAGTTGAAGGCATAGGGGGTGGAAATGAAATTGTTGGAGGTTTATGGGTTCTACTGTTAAGTGTTGCAGCTTTAAAAGGAAAACAATTTAGCACTGCGCTTATCTACCTTGGAATGTTTGTTGGCATTGTTGGTGTTTTAACTATTTATCCTGCTGAAGTGCTCACTGAAATATTTGGTGTAAGTCAAATCGTTTGGTTTGTTTGGCTGGGAGTATTTATGCTCAATAATGGAAAAATTAAAAGCAACAAGTCACCGATAGTTGTCTCTGGTCGCGAATGATATTCTGCTCGATTTAAATGTATGTAGGTGTCGTCTTTAAATAGAATCATATTGCTAAATAGCAAGACTGCCGAAATTGTATTTTTTTGGCAGACTTGCAGCTTTACTTATCTTTGGATGGCTGTTCGTGGTCGCAATTCTGTCTAGATAGTTAATTTGACAGAAGTAATAAGTTTACCTTAGTTAGATCACACTGATAATAATTGTGGTTTATTCGTTGTGCTTTAACAAGCATTTAGTTTCGTCGTACTATGAACGTAACTGTCTAAGCAAAATTTGAAAGTGACACATTTTTATTCGAGGGACATGGCATCATATATTTTCGAGCTTTAATCTATCTGATTATTACCTATTCATTATTTATCAGTTTTACATTTGTTCCTTACATTGCAAGTGAGTTGATTAAGGGCTTTATATATGTATTTGTAATCCCTGTTGAGATAGTTGTTTTAGTCTTGTTACTCAATAATTTTAGAAAAAGAAAGCTAGATGGCATTATGCTCTTGGTTTACTTTCTCTTTATGATGTTCCTCACTTGGTTTAGCTTTAATATTATGGCATGGCCGACATATTGGTTTGCAGCTAACAATGAGACTCTATATGTACATGGAGTTGGGTATCATTCAGATAAAGTTGGTAATGAAACCTATAAGATGTATTTTTCTAGAAAAGATGATGCTAGTCGCTATAGCGTACCTATCCGAAGCAACTTATATGGCATGTATCGTGAAAAGTGCCAATTTACAGGGTTTCCTGTTGATTCTAAGGGGTGGTGGGCTGGGAATGTTGTTCTCGAAAAGCGGATAATTCAGTCGATTTCTGAATATTGTATAGAGTAAGCATAACAAGATTTTTATCTGGGTTAACTATAGCGCGTTGACACTTATAGACCAAAACCAACAATATAGTATTTATTTTGGCCGCTTAGATATCGCCATTTTCGGGCATTACGAGTGTTAAAAATTCTGCAGAGGCCACACAACTAATTAGTATGTATCGCGACTAAATACCAAAGCTGACCCTGTTCTATGTAGTAAGAGCGAGCTTCATCATCAGCAAAAGAGTCAGAGTTACTTTCTGTTGTCTAAACTTAAGTAAGTCGATTGGGTTAAGGGCGCACTAAGAATGAGATGTCAGCATTATGCGTAAATACAATCCATCAACACCATCCTCAGCAGTGCCATGTCTAATGGAGACCTGGCATCTTTCTGAATCTGAGCTCTACCATTGGCTACTTAAACATACCAATGATCCGCAGCTAAGCTTTGATTTGCTACAAGACACCTTTTTAAAAGCCTTGCAGCAAGAACAGGATTTTTGTGACATTTTGAACCAGCGTGCGTGGTTGTATAGAGTTACACGCAACTTGCTTGTCGATAGGCAGCGTAAAGCGAACCAAGAGCAAAATTTGCCTTTATTGGATTATGAGCCCTTATGGGTGGAGCAAGAGGTATATGCCATCGATAGTTTGGCACAGTGCATTCCCAAAGCCTTGAACAAACTTAGCCCAAGTGAGAGTCAGATTATTCAGCAATGTGATTTGCAAGGGATGAGCCAGCAGAGTTTTGCCAGCGAACATGGCCTGACTATAGTTGCAACAAAATCACGAATTCAACGTGCAAGGAAAAAGCTTAAAACCATACTGCAAAAGCAATGTCATATACAGTTTGATGAGCAACAGCGCGTTTGTTGTTTCTTTAAGGAATAGGCCATTTCCTACGACCGCAACCAAATGATAATCAAGAACGGCCGAACTTAGTTCAGATAACACTATGGTGATGTCGCTTGTCTATAAAATATTATAGATAAAGCGCATGGTGAATAGCTTTCATTTTTGTACACCTTAGGTATCGAAGAACAGCGTGCATAGCCATCAACAATTGCCACTACAGGTGTTTCATAAGGTCATAAATCGCCAATTAGACCGTCTGACTTTTGCTTTGCCTAAAATTTGGTTCTAGCTCTTTTAACCAACTCAAGAGTCATTTAAATATTGAATATTCTGCATCCTTTTTATCTCTGCTTCGTCTTCACTATAGAGGGGACAATAAAATAGTTTTGAGGGGCTGAAATGTTTGAGGTTTTTACGCATCTTGCCGACTGGATGACCTACCAGCTATTCGATATGCCGCAAGGCGGTAAGCTGGCTGATGCCACTCATTTTTTTATTGAAGACAGCAGTAAAATTTTGGTGCTATTAGTGGTCATGATTTACGTCATTGCCCTGTTTCGAGCGTCACTTAATGTTGAAAAAGTTCGTCATTATTTGGCCGGAAAACGGCGTATCTTTGGATACGTTTCGGGCAGTTTTTTCGGAGCAATTACGCCGTTTTGTTCATGTTCTAGCATTCCTGTTTTCCTTGGTTTCACAACTGCTGGTATCCCGGTGGGTATTACCATGGCCTTTCTAATTACTTCCCCATTGATCAACGAAATTGCAGTACTACTGTTGTTTAGCTTACTAGGCTGGAAGTTCACGCTTATGTATGTGGTGGTTGGCATGCTTATAGGGATATTTAGCGGTTGGTTGCTCGATCGAATAGGAGCACATCGCTGGCTACAACCATTTGCTGCTAAAGCGATGCATAAGGCCCAGACTCAGCAGAGCAGTTATGAAAACAACCACACCAATAACGACCCGTCCGTAATAACAATGTCTTATCGTCATCAATTTGCTAAACAAGAAATGATAAGTATTGTTGGCCGAGTGTGGAAATGGGTGTTTATTGGGGTAGGGATTGGCGCAGGATTACATGGTTTTGTACCCGACGGATGGATTGAAACTCATTTAGGGGCAGGGCAGTGGTGGTCAGTACCCGCATCCGTACTGATTGGTATCCCTCTTTACTCTAACGCAACAGGCGTGATTCCGATTATGGAAAGTTTGCTCAAAAATGGTTTACCTATCGGCACGACCCTGGCCTTTTGCATGAGTACTGTTGCAGCGAGCATTCCAGAGTTTGTAATGCTAAAACAAGTAATGCAATGGAAGTTGTTGGGGATACTCTTTGGTCTATTACTGAGCGCATTTACGGTAATGGGTTGGATATTTAATTTACCATTCTGGCAATTTTAGGAAATAAACATGAAAGTATTTAAAGTCTTAGGTTCTGGTTGCGCAAACTGTGTTAACACAGCCAAGTTAATTGAAACCATCGCTGCAGAGCAAGATCTTGAAGTTTCGGTTGAAAAGGTGACTGACCTTGAAACGATTATGAACTACGGTGTTATGTCTACACCTGGAGTGGTTATGGATGAACAAGTAGTGCACGCAGGAGGGATCCCTAAACCTGAAAAAGTACTAACGTGGCTGAGTTAGCTTTCAGGACTTTACTAACGGTAAATCAGCGGGCAATATTTCATGGCTGTCTTATCTAAATGGAATCATACAACTAAATAACAAGGCAACCCTCTTTATAAAGGCAGTCTTGTTACTCCTTTAGCGTAAACTTCCCTAGATTAAGCGTCTCCGACTCGAATATCTGAACTCCAAGATTGAGCAACAAAATCAATAAATTGACGGATAATGGGTAACTGGTAACTACGAGATAGGTAAACAGCCCATAACGCACTGCTGGGCACGATAAAATCACGCAGGATTGGTTGTAGTTTCCCACTATTAATTAATGGATTGGCTAAGTCGCAAGGAAGACTAACGATACCCTTTGCGTGCTGTGCTGCATTGGCTAATACGGCAACATCATTTGCTTTTATGGTTCCCTTAATCTCAACAGATTTGTATTGATTATCTTTAACAAACGTCCAAGAAGTAGTCTCTAAGTGTCTAAAGCAGTTGTGTTCTTTAAGATCATCAAGCGTGCTCGGCTCACCATACTTCGCTAAATACTCGGCAGAAGCACATACCACATGCTCGATCTCCATTAGTTTTCGGGCGATCAAACTATCGTCAGGTTGATCAGTATAACGAAGTGCAATGTCTATTCTTTCGTCTACCAGATGCGCAAAATGATCTGAAGCAAATAGCTCAACTGTTGTATTTGGGTGCAAGTCAGTAAACTGCTCAACGACCTCCAATAACATGTTCTGAGTTAGCCCTATCGGAGCTGCAATACGAATAATGCCTGAAAGTTGGTCGGTTTGATTTAATGCCGTGAGTTCTAGCTCTGCGGTTTCATGTAGTATTTTCTCACAACGTTTCAGCGCATCCTCTCCGGCTGTCGTCAAGCTTACTTTGCGCGTTGTACGATGCAATAAGCGTTGCTTCAACCAAGCTTCAATCTCTTGGACGTGGCGTGATACTTGGAGCCGACTAAACCCCAGATGCTCCGCAGCTTGGGTAAAGCTGGCACTATTGGCCACCTCTACAAAACTCCGCATCGCAGTTAATTTGTCCATCCCACGTTCCTTTGTTTGTCATTACTATGGTCTGCTAAGTTCATTCACATAAAGCGTAGTGTTACATAAGTAAATTACGTTATTAGTAAGCTATATCGATACAATCTACATCATTTGGTGATATTTATCGCTGTATAGTGATCTATTAAACTGCAATGGCTGTCGAGAAACAGACTTAATTCATAGGAGAAGTAAAATGAAAGTTGCAATATTAGGCGCGTCAGGATGGATTGGTAGTCACATAGCAAAAGAAGCGCAATCACGAGGACACACGGTAGTTGCCGTCGTCAGAGACCCTAGCCGAGTAGAATTAGAAAATATCGAAATT
Source organism: Alginatibacterium sediminis (assembly GCF_003610775.1). GTDB lineage: Bacteria > Pseudomonadota > Gammaproteobacteria > Enterobacterales > Celerinatantimonadaceae > Alginatibacterium > Alginatibacterium sediminis. The sequence goes on from NZ_RAQO01000005.1 coordinate 324,913, forward strand.
CGTCAGTTTGATCTATTAAGTGGCGATGGAAATATAGTTGATACGCTATCGGGAGTTGATGCGGTGATTGCATCGATAGGTGGCCGTGCCATTGGGAATCATGACATTGTAAAACACACAGCTGAAAAACTTTTGGCTTCATTGCCAAGTCTGGGTATAGAACGCTTACTTTGGGTTGGTGGTGCGGGCTCCCTCGAAGTAGCCCCTGGCGTACCATTGGTCACGGTTCCTGATTTCCCTGCTGATTATAAAAACGAAGCACTTGCCCAAGGCGAAGCACTTAAGGTCTTCAAGCAATCCGAAAGCAAACTAAACTGGACTTTTATTAGCCCCGCAGCAGATATATTTCCCGGTGATAAGCGCTCAAGCTACCGTAAAGGCGGAGATACGTTGCTAACAGATGAAGAAGGCAACAGCAGAATTTCAGTCAGCGATTACGCGCTTGCGATGATTGATGAGCTAGAAACGAATCAATTTCCACGCCAACGTATCGGTGTGGCCTACTAAGCTTTTAGCGTAGAGAATAGCATTGCTAATCAATAAGCTTCCATGGTCGATATACCCTCGGTTTGCCTTCAGTTTCTAACGGGCATACCTGGGTAGATAAGCTTGTACAGCGTTTGGCATTAGCAAAATGATATGGTCACTGTTGTTTAAGTTGCGCGTGATAAATGTATTGCTTATAGCTAGGGTCGAGATCCTGCGCGAACTTGTTTTCTAACTTGAACAAGTATCTTTGGTCTAATTTGACGAATTCGATACTTTCTTGATAATGCTTTTTCCATAGTTCTTGAAGCGTACCATTTTGATACGCAATTTTGAGGCCGCGTTCAATCCGCTCGAGCAGCGGCGCACTGTTTTTATGACCATAGTAGAATCTTGGCAAAGGGTAATATATTGCAAAGCTTTGTTCTAAATCAAAACCATCAAGATCCAGATGCGAATTGAACTCTTCGAGCACCTCATTAATACCGCGACAAAATAGATCAAAACGATTAGCCGCTACCATGCGAAATAAATTCTCGTAGCGCGAGATGCTAACTATTTCAAAGCCATTATCTTGTAATATCTTCCCATCACTCCAACCATGGCCCACGCCTTGACTATATTTAAGTAAGTCGGTCTTTGTTCTGACCTTTTTCAGATCCTCGAGTAATTTATGACTGGTAAAACAGACTCGGTAGCCAACAATCCCTAAGTCCACCGGGAAAGGTGCATAGGCAAAATGTGTATTGTAAGCAGGCTCGAAGCTAAGTTTTACTATAAAGTTTTCTATTTCATCTTTATTCAGTATTGCTTTTGCTCGCGAAAAATTCATATTCGCACTTGGGATTAGCTTATAGTCACCATCGGTTAATTTGGTTGTCTGGAGAGCCAACTCAAGTAGCTCTAGGTCGTATTGATAACGTACATCGCCTTCACTCTCTGGAGAGCGATAAACAACAGTCGTTGTTGCAAAAACCGGTTGAGAAAAAAAGAGCAGACCAATCAAAGCAACTTTACAATAACTACAAACTGCCATCATTTTTGTATCCCTAATCACCAGTATTGGCGAGAATAAACTTACGCGTATATAAACGGTTTCATCTACTAACCATAGCAAAAATACCTTGTTTGTCGACAATTTGAACTCGAATAATAGAATCATAAAATATCTGGTAAGCGACTGAATTTAATTGTAAATATACTAAATCGTACTAATTTACCTAACATCAGCGAGCTAGATTGCGAAGTGGGGATACGTGATCTTCAAAGGGCACATGTCGCCTTAGAAATGTTGTCCCTTCTACGAACTCTGGTGAACGGATCCTGTCCATTCTAAAATGACGAAAGCCTTCGCGTGTTGGATCCCAAGCCACCAAATACCAAAGTGGGGGCAAAATAAGCATCGCTTGCGGCTCAACATATCGCATGCTTTCTACTCCTTTTGCGTCGCAATACTCAAAGCGCAAACGTAGCTGCTGTAAAAAAGCCGTCTCAAAGGTCGGCAGCAGCATCGGGTCCATTTCGCCCATGTCAGCGATCCCAACTTGCGGTGCAAGTTTACTAATGTATAAGCAATCAAGTAAGCGGCGTAGATCGCGCAGTTTGTCTGATGGCAATGATTTTTCAATTTTAGCCAGCCCAACATCTGCCAGCCCCAAAAACGGAACCCCTCCGATTGCGTACATGGATGCAACGCTGATAAGAAGTGCAAACACCTCAGCGACTGAGAGCCTCACCGTGGTTTGTACGGAGCTTGGATCAAGTTGCAGTCCACCCCCGCGTCCGGGTTCAGCGTTGATCACAAAGCCCTCATCGCGCAGGGCACTAATATCTCGTAACACTGTTCGTCTAGAGGCTTCAACCTCCTGTGCCAGCTCAGCGATGGTCGACGTACCGTTGCGTCTAAGATGACGAACGATAGCATCTTGTCGTAGTCGAATATTCATTTTCTAAGCTTACCATTCAATGGTGCCAGTATTTGTCACCATTACGTTATATAAATTGTCTGTCCGCGTCAGCAAGTAGTTTTGTCACTTGTAATGCGCATCAACAATTTTTTGATTAAGGAATGACTAAATGTTTGATCCCATAGATTTCCCCAAACCCACGCTTGTTTCAGTAAACGGTATAACACTCGAAGTTTTCGAAGCCGGTCGGGAGAATGTAGGTAGGCCTATCGTGCTCTGTCATGGCTGGCCAGAGCATGCTTTTTCTTGGCGTTATCAGATACCTGCGCTTGTCAGTGCGGGCTACCATGTCATTGTTCCAAATCAACGCGGTTACGGTAATTCATCTCGTCCTACAGAAGTGACAGACTATGACATTGAACACTTAACCGGTGATTTGGTGGCACTACTTGACCACTACGGTTACCAAAATGCCACCTTTGTTGGCCACGATTGGGGGGCAATGGTGGTTTGGAATTTGGCCTTATTGCATCCAAAGTGTATCAACAAAGTAATAAACCTAAGTTTGCCTTACCAAGAACGTGGACCCATACCTTGGATAGCCTTCATGGAACAATTCTTTGGTGGTGATAATTATTTTGTCCATTTTAACCGTCAACCAGGCGTCGCAGACGCAGTATTAGATGAGAATACTTTTCAGTTTTTGCGTAATCTGTACCGGAAAAATGTGCCGCAAAGTGAGCCCGAGCCCGGTATGGTGATGATCAACCTTGCCAGAGCGGAACAAGCCAGCGGCATGCCTATTATGAGCGACAGCGAGTTGGCGGTGTTTGTCAAAGCGTTCGAATCTACTGGCTTTAGCGGTAGCATCAATTGGTACCGAAACCTTGACCGGAACTGGCAACTATTGGAAGCGGTTAATCCTATTATTGAGCACCCTACGCTTATGATTTACGGCGATCGTGATGTGATCCCTAAGTTTGAAAAACTTACAGAGTTTGTTCCCAATGCTGATGTGATCAGTCTCGATTGCGGCCACTGGATCCAGCAAGAAAAGCCCGAACAAACCAACCATGCCATTTTAGAATGGTTGAGAAAACAAACGACTTCCTAAATTTTTAAGTGAAGCAATAACTTGAGAGCTTTGAGTCACTTAGACTGACTGATATTTTGGTACATATCGGGTCCGATCATTAAGTGGCTCGACGTTTGGTTTTCGATATTAATGATTCATCAGCGCACAACAATTTAGTCTACTCCTTACGTTTATCAGTGTTTCATATCGTTAAGCCTTATCTCTTTACTAATGCACGAAAGCCGCTGTGCTAAAGTTGTATAAGGTATTACACAACTAAAGTTAGCGCGGATTCGAAAGCACAGGTCAAAAATAGTTTTTAAAATCTGCATCTTTTGACAACTAGCTGCGTCTTTGTCTGAGTATTGGAAATTTATTAGAGTAGAGATTGCGTGAGTATGATTTCGGAATGGCAAAATCACAAAGAACAACTTGGTGCTTACGTTCGAACACGCATTGATGATGTCGATGCGGTTGATGACATTCTGCAAGATGTCTACATCAAAGCTAGTAGCAATTTGCATCAATTGAAATCAAGGGGCAGCCTAAAAGCTTGGCTCTACCGTATTGCTCATAACACGATCATGGACTTCTATAGAACTCGACAGCCATTCGATGAACTGCCAGAGGATCTTGTTGCTGAAGAATCCGACACCGGCAGACAAGCGCGAGAAGAGTTGGCGCAATGTTTAGGCCCGTTGATTGACGAGCTATCCGAAAAGTATGCAACTCCCCTGCGTCTGGCAGAGCTTGAAGGGGTGTCGCAGCAAGACATTGCTGACCAACTTGGATTGTCGCTTTCGGGAGCTAAAAGTCGGGTACAGCGAGGACGCGTTAAGTTTAGAGAACAAATGATGGCCTGTTGTGACTTTGAAATCGGGCGAGAGGGCATCACCGACTACTTGCCTAAAAAATCTAATACACAGCGTAAGTGTTAGCTTTACGCGACTCACAAGTATAAAACTTCCTATTTATGTCATTTGGTGAACGAGCGATGAATGGGCGCTTGAATCCAATCTTGCATTAGTGATTAGAATTTTGGAGTATCCATGAACAGCTCAACTAACCCCCTTATCCCTGCTCAGATTATAGAAGAAGCGACTCAATGGGCGATTATGCATGGCGTCGCTTTTCGCCAAGCCGACAACAGTGCGCGGCACTGCCCATTTAGTATTGCACCCATAACAATGCAGCGAGAGGTATTTCAGCATTTACAAAAAGTGACACCGCTTATCACCAAGCTGATTAACAATGTTTCTGAAGATCATGATTTTCTGCAAGCACAACTTGCCGATGTAGCAAAAGCAGATCCGTTTATTGGTCGTTTGTTTTCTTTGCATCAACAAGCACATGGAGATGCGGCGCATAGGCTTTTACCCGCACGCAAACCGCTTTTGCTGATGCGCACAGATTTTATGGATGATCGTCAGCATGGGGCAAAAGTCATCGAGTTTAATGGTATTGCAGCAGGGATGGCGCCCTTTGGCCAGCGTGGCACAGAGTTTCATGCATTTTTACGCGAACAATGGCCACAAGTATCTGCTCACTTCTTGGACGAAAGCGTTTCGACTCCAGCGGAAAATCATGGACTGGATCAGTTTGCCTACGGTATTTCGATAGCGGCTAAGAAAGTAAACGCGAGCTTTACAACACAAGTATCGCTAAGCCACAAGGTAGTCGAAAGTAAGCCGACTTTTTTGATGGTTATTCAAGATAATGAAGACAATGTTTATGATCAACACTTGTTAGAAGTTGCATTGAACAAACAAGGCTTAAGAACAGTGAGGCGTACCTTCGAGCAGTTAAGTACCCAGCTGTCGACCGGCGAAAACCAACGCTTAGTTTTAGACGGAGTGGGAGCAATAGATGCGGTGTATCTGCGAGCTGGCTATCAGTATTCTGATTACTATTTAGCGCCGGGTGAAGAAGCCATTTGTTGTCAGACCTTGAGCCAAACTCGATTGTTCATTGAACAGCACTATGTTGCGGTCAACGCCACGTTTAGTCAGCAACTTGCAAGCAGTAAAACGATGCAAATGTTACTCACCATGATGCCAGCTGAAGACTTCGCTCGTTGGGATTTAGATCTTGAACAAGCTCGCTTAGTTAAAAGCGTATTGGCTGACATGAAACCGATAAACCAAGAGACTATAAATTGGTTTAACAGCCAGGCTACAAAGCAAGAATGGGTACTAAAAAACCAAGGGGAGGGCGGCGGTCATTGCGTATTTGGAGATGATATCGTTAAAAAGCTGGAGCATCTTCCAACGCAAGAGTATGACGCTTGGGCCTTAATGTTACGTTTGTATCCCCATGAGCGTGAACTGCCAACGATAGCAGTTCGCGACGGTGTTCAAACGCAGATCAATGACCTTGTCAGTGAAATTGGTTTGTTTACTGCTTTCTATGATGGAGAACCGGTTACCGAAATGGATGGATACGCGGGATATTTGATTCGAAGCAAGCCTGCGAGTGAGAATGAAGGAGGAATTCATAGTGGCAAAGGTATTCTAGATTCCTTAATGCTAAGCAATTAATGCGCAATAATTTGCGTCTTTTTGATAAGTGCTGCGTCTAAGTAGTACAGACTTAATTACTGGAAAAATAATGTTTAGAACTAGCCCTAGCAGTAGTGATATTGATGATAAATTTGTAAAGCGCGATAGTGATATGCTAAGCCAAATCTATGGCAGCGAAGAGCTGACGCCGTATTGGATTGCAGATATGGACTTTCCAATTGCGTCAGCCATAAGCCAAGCCATGCAGCAATTGGTAAGCCGAGAGTCTTATTCCTATGAATTTGATTCTAAAACTCTTTTTAAAGCTATTTCGAAATGGAATAAAGAGTTACATGGCCTGGAATTAGATGCAGAACATTTTGTGCAGGTGCCCGGCGTACTGAGCGCCATTGCGTTGTTGATACGCGATTTTTCCAATGAAGGTGATGGTGTTTTGATTCAGACGCCCGTTTACCATCAGTTCCGCCGTCTAATCGTATCAGCTGGGCGAAAAGTCGTGAGTAACACGCTATCAATAGACGATGATCGCTACCTTATTGATTTCGAAGATTTTGAACGCCAACTAAAAAATGGCAGCGTAAAAATGGTGCTACTTTGCAATCCACATAACCCAGTTGGTCGAGTGTGGACTAAAGCGGAGTTACAAAAAATGGTCGATATTGCGAGACAATATCAAGTGCTTATTATAAGTGATGAAATACATGCAGACATCGTATTTGAGGGAGCAAGCTTTACATCAATAGCGTCATTGAACTATGAAAATAGCTTAACGATTATTGGATCGCCGGCGAAAAACTTTGGACTAAATAGCATTTCCAATGGCTATATTTACAGCGACAACGAAGCCCTACGGGAGAAGATAAAAGCAACGTCGAATTCTTTGGCGCTTGATCATGGTAACGCATTTACGACAGCTGCCAGCATTGCTGCATATCAGCATGGTAAGCCGTGGTTTGAAGAGTTTTTAGCTTACACTCAAAACGTGCGTAATTGGATTGTTGATTTTATGGCTAATGAACTGCGGCAAGTCAAAACCTTTAAACCCGAGGGAACCAACCAAATCTGGTTTGATTTTTCAGGCTTAGAGCTCGATTCAAGCCAGCTGAAATTTTTATTAACTCAGCAAGCAAAACTAGCTTTAACTCCGGGAACTTGGTTTGGTGAAACTAACGAAAACTACTACCGTATGAATTTTGCTGCACCGCTGGAGCAAATTCAGGCTTCATTGCAGTTACTCAAATCATCGATAGAAAAGACGGTATAGTTCTTTGGGATTAATACCAATCACAGTAATTTATTGATCACTATTGTTTGACTAAAACACCAATCTTGTTGTCATAACTCTTGTCATTAGACCGCTAATATCCTAAAGCTAAGCGTTTTAGTACAACAACTAAAAGACCAAAAATATAATGGGATTGGTATAAATCTTTAAACCCCTTGCTCGCGTTGTCGAGTAAGGGGCTTCATTTTTAGTCCTGTTGGTATGGTAATAGCATTATTTTTTGAGAATAAAGCGGTAATTATACACCGGCCTTCAGCTTCTAAGGTGACGACTTGCTCCTGCTTAAACGCTAGTTGTTAGTTGACAACATGAATGCGGTCAACATCAACTTTGACTGTCGTCCAACCTTGATCAACTTCGCCTTGAATAGTTAGCTTCGTTTCTGGAGTTACATTGATGCCATACCAATCTTCATTTTCAATTTCGACCACTATTTGGCCTGTGCCATCACTGAAGGTATAAAGTTCGTGTCCCACTTGATCAATGATATTGCCGGTGAGCGTAACATAGGAATCATCTCTGGCTTGCGAAGCCGCTTTAACGGTATCCGGGGTAGCTAAGTTCCCGTTAAAACCTACCGATGACGATTGAGTGCTCTGAGCTGTTTGACCTGAAGAGAATCCAGCAGCAGCGAAAGCTCCGGCGCTAGTTAACGTTGTTAGAACGAGGATGCTTGAAACTATTAATTTGTTTTTCATGATTAGACCTTTGTTTAAATGTAATTGCAGACAATGTCTGTTTCGTGCTCTTGATTTAGGCTTATCATAATGCGGGAATTCAAATGCTTTGAGTGAGTAAGTATATATATATCGAATGGATTGCTGATGGTTTTTACGAATGTTAAGAGCAGCTTCGAATTGTTGTTTATACTAAGCTTAGAACTTTCCATTCGATGGTATCTTTATTCACGAAAACAACAAGTAGCATCACGATCGGCAGTTAGGAAACGATTGCAAACAGCTCTCTACTGGCAAAACAAAGCGGCGCTGGAGTTGAGCAATGTAAGACGTAGTCCTTTAGCGCGTAACAGACAAAAATGGACAGCTGATGCAACTTTTCACCTTAGTGGTTAGCGAATAAGTGGCCAAATGTAAGGATAGTTAGTCATGAGTATTTGGATTGCAATCGCTAGTTGCGGGGTCGTCTTGACTGCTGTATTGCTTGGCCGAGCTCGCGAGTCCTCTCATCTCAAGCAGATGCTAAGATCAATGACAGAAAACGCTGTTGCTCGGGACAAGGGCACTATTGATTTTGATTCAATCAACAATCTTCCTATACCGGTTACTCGATATTTTAAGCATGTACTGGGCGACACCCAGCATTTGATAAAGACAGCGACCTTTAAGCAAACAGGTCAATTACGAACATCTACCGCAAGTCAAAGTTGGCCCGCCTTCACTGCTTCACAGATTGTCATGCCACTCTCAAAATCGTTTTTGTGGAATGCCAAAGTTAAAATGCCTTTGGCCAGCCATGTTCGCGTGTTGGATAGCTACATCTCAGGCGCAGGCTCTGGGCGGGTTAGCCTATTGTCTTGTTTTGTTGTCGCATCAGATGCCAATGTTACAGAACTTAATTCCGGTGCTTTGCATCGTTATTTGGCTGAGGCGGTTTGGTATCCTACTGCTTTGCTGCCGCAATCGGGAGTACAGTGGTCTGCGATTGATGAGAATTCCGCGCTCGCTACGTTAACTCACAATGGGACAAGCGTATCATTAGAGTTTCGCTTCAATGAGAGCGGTGAAATTACGGGTATTTATAGCGACGGCAGGTTTGGACGATTTGGCGGCAAGTACAAAAAAGTTGCGTGGCAGGGGCGGTTTGATAGCTATCAAGAGGTGGAAGGAATGCAAGTGCCACAGTATGGCGAGGTAGGGTGGTATGATAATGATAGTCTGGAGCTCGTTTGGAAAGGGAATATTGTTGATGCGAAGTACGCCTTTGAAAAGCCCTAGGGAATTTTCATACAGCTAAGGCTGGTCCTAATTTAACTGCTATGTACCGTTAAGCTTCTAACATTTAAGGATAAATGAATGAGTAAACAGAAAGTGGCTATCATCACTGGTGGCGGTCGCGGCATCGGCGCCGCAACGGCAGAATTGTTTGCTGAAAATGGTTATGCGGTCTGTATCAATTACAAAAGCAATCAACCAACAGCCAATAGCGTTGCCAAAGCTATCTCTGATAAGGGCGGAAAGTGCATAACAGTTCAGGCCGATGTGTCTCAAGAGGCTGATGTTGAGCGTTTGTTTGCCACCGTTGATGAAGAACTCGGGAGTATCTCTGTTTTAGTTAACAACGCCGGAATTTTAAAACAACAATCACGCTTAGAAGATATGAGTGCAGAGCGCATCAATACAATTCTGACCAACAATGTCACTAGTTACTTCTTATGTTGTCGCGAAGCCGTAAAACGCATGTCGACTAATAATGGCGGTGAGGGCGGTGTAATCGTTAATGTCTCCTCTGGAGCTGCTCGCTCAGGGTCGCCTAATGAGTATATTGATTACGCCGCTTCAAAAGGCGCAGTCGATACCTTAACCAAAGGACTATCTTTAGAGGTTGCTGCTGAAGGCATACGAGTGAATTGCGTTCGACCTGGCTTGATTTACACCGACATGCATGCCGATGGCGGAGAGCCTCAGCGGGTAGAACGCTTAAAAAGCATTATCCCCTTAAAACGAGGTGGGTCAGCTAAAGAAGTTGCTGAAGCTATCTATTGGCTGGCCTGCGATAAGTCATCTTATGCAACCGGTAATTACTTAGATTTAACCGGTGGTTTGTAATGACTCTAAGCAATTTGAGAAGGGCTTGATAGACCGTTAGTGATACACAAATAACCTTAAAAAACATAAGTATAGGGTCGTCATAATACATCTGAATAGCTACGAGTATTAAGTTGCTAAAGCCAAGTCTGCATTCTAGACTGTAACTGAGCGTTTAACGATGAAAGGAATTGTCGAATCAGCTATGGGATCTATCAAAAACTTCTTAGGCCTTTGTTTTAAAGGTGGAATATTAGTTATTTTTCCGCTGTTACTGTTTTATTTGCTTGCAGATAAATTGTTTGAGGTGTTTGTAGCCTTAGCGACCCCTCTGGCTCCACTATTTCCTGATTTGATTGTCGACTTCGAAGATTATCCTGCGGTATTGGCTTTTTTAATTCTTATCATTGCGTCTTTTTTACTCGGGCTAGCCTTGCGTTCAAAACTCTTTCAACGTTTCTTTCATTTTGTCGAAGCGAAAACGATTGCCTACATTCCTTTGTATAAGGCCATAAAACGACTATTCGGCGGATTGCTGGGCAATTCGGGCAAAGATAGCTATCAAACTGGGCTTATTGAGTTATCAAGCGGTGCATTGCAGTTTGTGTATATTATTGAAGAGAGTGGCCCATACACTGTCGTTTTAGAGCCTACTGCACCTAGCGGTTTTACCGGTTTTGTGCGCGCATATCCAACACAACAAGTAACTGTTCTCAAAGATGTGAGTGTCGGTGATATCAGCAAGGTATTGGCGCACTGGGGCTATGGTAGTTCCTCAATTCTCAACAATGTTTCCCATGTAAAAAAATAATATAAAAGGCGGTCACTCGAATGATTAAATCTATAGGTATTGCGAGTTTGAGCATACTCTCGCTGCATGCGAGCAATGTTGTCGCGAGTGATGACTTACGCTCTGCGGTTCAAAACCCGATTAGTTCTCTGGTTAGTTTGCCTTTTAAATTTACGGTAGATAACGGCGCCGAAAATGGTGACGCTAACTTTTTAAATATACAACCGGTTTATCCGATTACGTATGGCGACTGGAACTACGTTAATCGACTCATCGTTCCGATTGCTGATGCACCAGGTAATACGCCAGGACTACCAGGAATACCAAATTCAGAACCTGGGCCGCGAGCCAGTGGTTTATCAGATATCAACTACTCTTTGTTTTTATCACCGGTTGAATATGGCTCTGTGATTTGGGGTGTAGGTCCTTCTATTACTGGACCTACCGCATCTAAAGATACGCTTGGCGCTGGTAAGTGGAGCGCCGGTCCAACCGCTGTCGCTTTAGCTCCTCAAAAATGGGGCTCGATGGGTATGCTTGGTCGTCATTTATGGTCGTTTGCGGGCGACAACGATCGGCAAAACGTTAATCAAACCCTGGTTGAACCGTTCTTAAACTACAATTTAAGTGATGGCTGGTTCCTACTCACAGACATGGTGATTACTGCTAATTGGCAAGCTTCCTCTGGTGACCAATGGACTGTACCTGTTGGTGGTGGTGTCGGTCGCGTGTTTACTATTGGTGAGCAGCCGGTAAATATGAGACTTGAAGGATATTATAATACGGTTCGACCTACGGGAGCACCGAAGTGGAGCTCTAGCTTTACCGTACAACTTTTATTTCCCAAGTAAGCGCGTGTCGTCATTTCACGTTTATACTAGCCCTTGTCAGATGTAAAAGAATAGACACTCATGTGTCGTTGATCTAACAGGCTGTAAATACGTTCCAACTGCCAGCAAAATGCATGGCAGTTCTATTTGTTTAGCTGTTTTATCGACATCCTTTCTGGCAATTAGCCCCGCGTCCCGATTCTCTTCTTCGTTCATTAAGAACGCTGTAAAAAGGCTAGAATGAGTGCTCTATTTGAGCTGATTTCATTTAAAAGAATCACCCTTGTCGTGTTGTTTATGTTTGACCTTTACTGCCTTGGAGAGATCCAATGTACATAGTCATCCTGCTGATTTGAAAGTCTTTATTCTTGATGAAAGTCTATACAAAACAGTTTGTTAGAAAGATAGTGTGGGCTGCTGAGGGCTCGACTCGCTATGACATAACTTTGACTTTTGGTTGAATTAGTGTAAATTTATTTTTAATTGAACGTGCAATTAAGAAATATTTGAGCAACATTTATGCCTAAAGTAGGAATGCCAGAAGTACGCAGACCACAACTAGTTGAAGCAACCATGGCGGTTATTGATGATGTTGGTTTGGCGGGCGCTAGCGTGAGCCTCATTAGCAAAAAAGCCGGCGTATCCTCTGGAATTATTCACCATTACTTTGGCGGCAAGCACGGTTTGTTAGAAGAAACCATGCGTACGGTACTGCGTAAATTATCTACGGCATCAATAGCGCATTTACGCGCTGTTGATCCTAACGATGTTTCGGCACGTGTCACGGCTATTGTTGCTGCCAATTTTGACGGCTATCAAGTTGAAAGCAAGGTGACTAAAACCTGGATGGCATTCTGGGCTCAGTCAATGCACGACCAGGACTTACACCGCTTGCAACGGGTTAACGAGCGACGTTTACTCTCTCATTTGCGCTTTGAGCTTAAAAAGGCCATGCCGGCAGAGCAAGCCGTTTTTGTGGCGCAGGGTATTGCTGCGCTCATCGATGGTATTTGGCTGCGTGGTGCACTTAACCCTGCGGGAATTTCTATGCACAAAGCCCAAGAAATTATCTCTGACTATTTAGAAAAGCAGCTAGCACCGTACTTAAGCTAAGCGTGCTCGTATGACCACTGAAATTCACCACAACAGCACTGGAAGGCAGTTATTTCGAATTGTAAATGTAATGCTCAAACCATAGTCGATACTGAAATGACAGCAACAGTCTCAGTTGAAAACGCGGTGCTTTTTCCTTCGAATCAAATTTGTGTTAGCCCACCTAGTTGGGCAACCGAGCAGCGAGTGACGAGCTCGCAACGCCTCGGTTTTCCCTGACAAGCTTCTCCACTCCATAAATCCAAACCTATTTCGCTGAGGGCAGCTTCGCTTTGCGTGGCTTAGTATCAGCAAAAATTCTGAGGGGATCAATTTGTGCCCCAAATCAAACACCCTAGACAAAAAGGAAGAGTCTAAACCATGAACACCACTATAAAACACGCCATTTTGGGCAGCAGCGCACTATTACTTAGTTTTTCGGCATCTACAGCATTTGCAGCGCAATGCGATATCGTGCGTTTTTCAGATGTAGGTTGGACCGATATAACGGCAACCACTGCTATTACTAGCGAAGTACTTAAGGGACTTGGGTATGAAACCACCACCCAGCTATTGTCTGTTCCGGTAACGTACTCGTCTATGGCCAACAATGATATTGATGTTTTTCTAGGTAACTGGATGCCAACCATGGAAGCTGATATTGCGAAGTATCGCGATGACGGTTCTGTAGAAACGGTGCGTGCAAACTTAGAAGGTGCTAAATACACGCTTGCAGTACCCAAGTATGTTTTTGATGCTGGCGTTCAAAGCTTTGCTGACCTGGCCAAGCACAAAGATCAGTTTAAGGGTCGTATTTACGGGATCGAACCGGGTAACGATGGCAACCGTTTAATTCAAGATATGATAGACAAAAACGCCTTTGATCTTAAAGGCTTTAAACTTGTTGAGTCGAGTGAAGCGGGTATGGTCTCTCAAGTGAAACGTGCCGTTGACCGTGAGCAATGGGTAGCCTTTTTAGGTTGGGCACCACACCCAATGAACAGTAATTTTGATATGGCTTACTTAGACGGCGGGGATGACTTTTTTGGCCCTAATTATGGCGGTGCAAGTGTTTATACCAACGTGCGTCAAGGCTACTTGGAAAGCTGTTCAAATGTCGGTCAATTACTGCAAAATCTGAGCTTTAGCTTGGAGATGGAAAACCAGTTAATGGGTAGTATTTTAAACGACAATCAAAAGCCTGATGTTGCAGCGAAAGCGTGGTTGAAAGCTAATCCAACAGCCGTAGAAGCATGGCTTGAGCAAGTTACCGCGCGTGATGGTGGTGATGCAGGCAAAGCTCTACAAGCTTATTTAAACATCTAAACCCAAACGCTAGCTGTGCTGCCCGCGATATGCGTGGCGGCCGGCTGCTTACGACCCTTATATACTTATTAGAACAATACAGACCATAAAGGAGTACCAGTGGACTATATTACAGAGCACAAAATCCCTCTTGGCGAATGGATGGCAAACTTCGTGGATTGGCTAACCTATAGCGCCGCTGGATTTTTTGACTCAGTTTCCTACACCTTAGAATCGATTATTATGTTCTTGGTTGAACTCTTTAAGTGGTTCCCACCCTCGGTTCCGATAGTTGTAACGGCGTTGTTAGCTTGGTTTTTGCACCGCAGTATTTCCCTTGTTGTCTTCATTGTTGCAGCCCTATTATTGATTATGAACCTGGGGTATTGGGAAGAGATGTTAGAGACCTTAGTGCTTGTTCTTAGTGCCACCACTATTTCATTATTAGTGGGCGTGCCTATCGGTATTTTGGCCGCGCATAAGCCGTGGGTGTATACCATTTTGCGTCCAATTCTTGACTTAATGCAGACCATTCCTACTTTTGTTTACTTAATTCCAACCTTAGTTTTGTTTGGCTTAGGAGTTGTTCCTGGGCTTATTTCGACCATCATTTTTGCCATTGCTGCTCCAATACGGCTAACTTATCTCGGTATTAGTCGTGTGCCCGAAGAACTGGTTGAAGCAGGTAAAGCCTTCGGTGCAAGCCGAAGCAAACTGCTGTTAAAAGTAGAGCTTCCAGCAGCAATGCCAAGCATTATGGCGGGGGTAACGCAGTGTATTATGTTGTCTTTATCGATGGTGGTTATCTCCGCTCTAGTTGGTGCTGACGGATTGGGTAAACCAGTTGTCCGAGCGCTAAATACGGTGAATATTGCTCAAGGTTTTGAAGCCGGTCTGGCCATTGTGCTGGTGGCTATCATTTTAGACCGCCTGTGCAAAAATCCAGCCAGCCAAAGTAAAGAGGGATAAGCATGAGTGCTATCAGTATTAAGAATCTTGACGTTATCTTTGGGCACCAAAATGGTAAATCTTTAGCCATGTTAGATAATGGCAGTAGTCGCCAAGAAATTATCGACGCAACTGGCGATGTGGTTGGTGTGCATGATGTAAGCCTTGATATAGAAAAAGGTGAGATATGTGTACTCATGGGTCTATCTGGCTCGGGGAAGTCAAGCTTGCTACGGGCTATTAATGGTCTAAATACGGTGACGCGCGGTTCACTTACTGTGCGCGATGGGGAGCAGGATATCGATCTTGCGACTTGCGATAAAGTGGCTTTGCGCCATTTACGTACCAACCGTATTTCTATGGTTTTTCAGAAGTTTGCGCTTATGCCATGGTTATCGGTGTTGGACAACGCAGCTTTTGGACTTGAACTACAAGGTATCGCAAAGACCGAACGTCGGTGCTTAGCTGAAGAACGACTAGAGATGGTTGGTTTATCCGAATGGAAAGACAATTTCCCACATGAGTTATCCGGGGGGATGCAACAACGCGTAGGCTTGGCACGTGCGTTCACTATGGATAGTGACATTTTATTAATGGATGAACCTTTTTCTGCCTTAGATCCCTTAATTCGAACCCAGCTCCAAGACGAGCTACTTGAATTGCAGCGTAAGCTGAATAAAACCATTGTGTTTGTTAGTCACGATTTAGATGAGGCACTTAAACTTGGTAACACGATTGCAATTATGGAGTCGGGACGCTTAATTCAACAGGGCAAACCTGAAGACATTGTGCTTAACCCAAAAACTAAATATGTCAGCGAGTTTGTTGCTCATACTAATCCGCTTAATGTCTTGTGCGGCCGTTCACTAATGACACATTCAAGTACCTTGCCTAAACAAGACGGCAAGCTATTGCTGAGTGAGCATCAACAAAGCTTTATTGAGCTTGACTCAACAGGACAGGTTGCCGCGGTGACCCGCCAAGAAAGCCTATTATCGATACATGTGTGGCATGAGGGCGATAGACTTCAGAGTGTTAATATAGATAGCCAAGTGATTGCCCCAGCAGATATATCGATGCGTGAAGCCTTAGAGATTCGTTATCGCACTGGGCAAGCCGTGCTTTTGGCTGATGATGGAGTACTGGTTGGTATACTGGATGACAATGAATTTTATCATGCGCTTTTAGGTAAGCATTTTTCCTTTGAAGCGAGTGCTTAACTAGCTTGCCTTGGTTCGCTACACTTCTTTCAATGTTGTTTGAAACTAGCGATACAACTGTGGATTGTTCAATGTTTAAATTGCGTATAGTTAGAAAAACACTAAAAGTGTAGTTGACTCTAACTTTTGATGTTGCTACCTTAAACTTATAGTCAGCTACAAGTTTAAGGTAGAGCATGAGCCTAGGTAAACGTGAACTAAAAACCGCACAAAACAAACAAGCTATTCTTAAAAGCTTGTTGTCGCGGATGTCTTGCGAAGATTTCGATTTAATTAAAATTAGTGACCTTTGCAACGATGCTGCGGTATCACAAGCAAGTTTCTTTAACTACTTTCCCCAAAAAACTGACATCTTGATTTACTACATTCAGTTGTGGGCCGTTGAGATGCACTGGCAGATCACCAGAGTACAAAAACTCACGGGCTTAGCTGCGATTGAACAGCTTTTTGCTGACACCGCCGAAATATGCGCGGCCCAACCACAGCTAATGGCCGAAATTGTGTCATTTCAGGCTAAACCTCATAAAAGTATTAGTGCTAGCAGTTTAGGCGCGGCAGATAAGTTGGTTGCTTACCCCGATTGTGAGGGGATTTCTGACATTAATGTTGAGGACTTAAAAGCTTTGTTATCGCTCTATATTCAACAGGCGATTGAACAAAGTGAACTACCCAAAGCCTGTGAAGTTGATAATTTACTGGTCTCGCTGTGTGGTATTTTTTTTGCTGTACCAACCCTGTTTAACCTACGCCCACTAAACGAAATTAAGGCAGCTTATCACCAGCAATTTAGCTTATTTAAGTATGGTGCTGCGGGTAAGTATGTTTAAGCAAGTCATTAGATATTGTCAAAAAGGAACTACAAATGAATAAACTGCTGATGGTCTTGTCTAGCGCTTTTGCTTTGAGTGCGTGTGTTGAAGTTCCCAAAACATTGGAACACGACAGTCGTTTGGAATTCACCGAGGTCTCGGGTTACAAATTCCACACCCAAGTTAAGGGAGACCTTAAGGCACCGGTTGTGATAGTTGTTCACGGTGGTCCTGGTGCGGACCATCAATACTTATTGCCCATGGGCCCACTTGCAAAAGCTCATCGCGTTATTTTTTACGACCAGCGTGGTAGCGGGTTGTCACCGCGAGTTGATAAATCTCAGCTTACATTAGAGCAAAACCTAAAGGACCTCGATTTACTTGTTGAACACTTCTCAGCAGATAGAAAAGTGACCTTAATCGGGCATTCGTGGGGGGGAATGCTTGTTGCGGGCTATTTGTCTACCTATCCGACTAAAGTGTCACACGCAGTCCTTGTTGAGCCTGGGATGCTTCATCCCGAAGCAGCTGCAGCCTTTGTCAAAACGATGAAAGCACATCAGTCAATAGGCAGTCTGTTTAGCCTCGCCAAATATATGAGTGTTTATCCCTTTGTTCGTCAACATGATGGTCACGAAGGCTTTGATTATGTGATGACCAAGCTGTTGAATAAAAATGATCCGGGAGCACCTTACCAATGTGCGGGAGAATCAATGCCAGACAACAGTTTTACTAGGGCTAGTTACGAAGCCTTTAACAGCATGCTTAAGCCAGTAATGGACGATCCAGCCTCTTTCAGATATGACTTAAGCCAAGGCATAGAAAGCTATACCGGTAAGTTGATGCTAATCAGTAGTGAGTGCAGTGCCATTGGTTATGCATTTCAAGAGCAATACCATATGCCTAAGTTGCCGCAACAGACGCGTCATGTCAAGGCCAATAAAATGGGGCATAACATGCTAACGCTGAACCCTGAATGGAGCTTAAGTCTTATTAGTAGTTTCTTAAATGAATAAATAAGATTCGATTTAAAGTCATTTGTTTTTCGGTATTGCAGCGCTTGTGATACCTGATACCACTATTGTTCAGGCATATGGATTTAGACATGGGTATTGTTCAGATTTTTTTTGATTAAAAGGGGTTATATCAAATTTGAATACCGATTTAATTGCAATAATCCGAATCGCTTAATAAGTCAGTCCAACTATAGATATTGAAGAGAGAGCGACCTACGCAAATATGGTTGCTGTCTGTTTCTGCTGTAAACTTGTTACAACTCCGGTTCTTTACCTCTAGTTGCTACCAATACCCGTTTACTTATCACTGTCGAAAGCAGGCTTATCGTTCAGCTTTAACTTTGACAGAACACAAGACGGCGCTGACTAATATAAAGCGATAAACTCCCAGGCCCACAGAAATGGAGCTTAAACGATCGTTACATTAGGTGGCTGTAGATGAGTAAGATTGATTGGATGGGCGAATTCATTGACCCAGAGATAGAACATTCTTTTCGAAAGTATGAATGGAATGAACTTCGTCGCAGAATGATGTTTGCAAGCTTTGCTGGTGCTCTTGCCTATTGTTTAGGGCTCATTGGCGATTACTTAATGATCTCATCTGAATCGATGTTCAGAGAAATTGCGGTCATCAGAATTTCAATTCTAATCGTAGGCTTGATGGTTAGCCTACTAGGGTACTTTTTAGATAAATATTCACCAGTCTTAAACAAAGCTGTTTGTATATTGCTGTTATTAGTACTCTTTGGCGAGTCGGCAGAAATAGCCATAAAATCAGAATTGATAGCATATGTAGGGATACCGGGAAGCTCCGTTTTAGTACTGCTGTTCTACCTCAGTTTTCCGCCGCGATTTAAAGATGTGATGGCTGTTTGTGTCATCGGTTGCAGTACATTTTTGATCACCTGTTGGGTTTTAGGGTACGCGTCGCTGGAATACATTTACACAAGTTTCCTTATGTTTCTGGTGGTGAATTGCTTTGGTTCGTATGTGTATATTCAACTTTCAACAGTACGCAGGCGAGAATACTGTGCCTTAGAAGAGCTCAAAAAGAACGCTGAAATTGATGGTCTTACCCAAGTGTATAATCGTCGAAAAGTTCTAGAATTAGGCGATGGTGAAGTTGAGTTAGCTAATAACTATAATCATGATTATTCGGTGATTATGATAGATGTCGATAACTTTAAAGGAGTTAACGATATGTATGGGCATGCGGTCGGTGATCAAGTTCTAGCTGAGGTCGCAAATCGCTGTAGCAAAGTGCTGCGGGATGTCGATATTTTTGGTCGATATGGTGGTGAGGAGTTTGTAGTCTACCTACCATATACCAACTTAAGTACCACCCTCGTAGTCGCAGAACGACTGCGTTCAGCAATTGCAGATGCTACTTTTGAAACCAGTAGAATACCATTGCATATGAGTATAAGCCTTGGAGCTGCGACCTTATCCAAGGAAAAACAAACTCCGAGAAAGCTATTAGAACTGGCTGATGAAGCCTTGTATACCGCTAAAAATACTGGCAAAAATAAAGTTTGCACGGTTCAAAATACGATTCCAAGCTAAGGTTGAAAGCCACTAACCATTGGGTCTTTCTGTTGAGCTCATCGTGTGAAAATTGGCGTCATTCTAGGTTCTTAGAGCGATCGAAATTGTCGTAAACGTTCAATAAAAGCGAGATGTCTAGCGCTATAGTTGTTTAAAACCAAGCTGAGGACTTAGAAATACATGATCAGAGAATATCGAACGAGTGATATTGATACTTTGCTAGATATTTGGCTTACAGCATCGCTTCAGTCGCATCATTTTATAGCTGAGGCATTCTGGCGCTCCCAAGCTGAAAGCATGCGTAATATTTATATCCCAGCCTCAAAAAACGTTGTTTACGAAGAAAACTCAAAAGTCCTTGGCTTTTATTGCCTACATGAGGATAGCTTAGCCGCCATTTTTGTAGCTGTTGAGCATCAAGGTAAAGGCATTGGTAAGGCATTGCTTAGCCATGCAAAAGCTCAGTGCTCAAATTTATCGCTAAGTGTGTATAAAGATAATACACGCAGCTTGGGATTTTATCTCGCTAATGGTTTTGAGATTGTTAGCGAGCAAGCTGACCCGCATACCGGACATCCCGAATACACAATGAAGTTGGTAGTTGAGTGATGTTCTATCGAAAAAAAAGATGAGCTAACTAACGAAAAGCGTCGAGTCTGCTAGCTCATGCCTAGTTTCAAATGCGGTTCATTAAATAAGCTAGGTCAACGACCGAACACTGATAACGTGCTCAATCTCTGAAATTGATGCCAATAGTTGCTCACTGGCAGCACACTCTAAATCGATGATGTTATAAGCAATGTTATTGCGGCTTTTGTTCATCATATCGACGACGTTCACGTTCATTTCGGCCAAAATCGATAAAACGTGACCTAGTACCCCTGGTACATTGTCATTCACGAATGTAACGCGATAGGGGGTGGAGCGCTCAAAACTAGTTGGCGGAAAGTTCACCGAGTTAGTAATGTTGCCGTTCTCAAGAAAGTCGATCAATTGCTTACAGGCCATGATTGCACAGTTATCTTCCGCTTCACCTGTGCTTGCCCCGAGGTGCGGCATAGGTAGTACATCCTCACGACTAATCATGGCTTGGGTTGGAAAATCAGTTGCGTAACGTTTTAGATTTTGGCTATCTAAAGCCGCAATAACTGCTTGCGAGTCCACGATTTCACCGCGAGCAAAGTTTAGTAAACTTGCCCCAGGTTTAAGATGAGACAGGGCATTTTGGTCGATCATATGGCGGGTAGCTTCGATGGCCGGGACATGTAAAGTGATGTAGTCACAACGGCTCATTAAGGATTGCAGGTTTTCCATTTTTTCAATTTTGCTTGAAAGCCGCCATGCAGCGTCAATTGAGATGGCGGGATCATAGCCGACTACCTTCATGCCCAAATCAATACCCATGTTTGCCACATTGGCACCGATGGCGCCTAAACCGATAACGCCTAGGGTTTTGCCTGATATTTCCTTGCCTTTGAATTGCTTTTTAGCCGCTTCTAAGGTCGCTCCCATTTGATCATTACTGACATCTTTTAGGCTACGGCAATGATTGATCCCTTCAATTGCACCCCTTGAACAAAGCAGCATTGCACATAGCACCAGTTCTTTGACGGCGTTTGCATTTGCTCCAGGGGTATTAAACACGACAATACCCTTGCTGGTGCAATCATCTAGCGGAACATTGTTAACCCCAGCCCCAGCGCGAGCAATTGCACGTACTGATAAGGGCAGGGTTTCTTGATGTAAGTTGGCACTTCTTACAATAAGAGCATCAGGGTTTTGCAAAGCGCTCGCGACTTCATATTTCTCGTGCTGAAAATGATCGAGTCCAAGGCTAGCGATTTGGTTGAAGGTTTTAATTTGAAACATCATAAGTCCATTTATTTTGTTTAATACAAAGGCATTGGGTGCGTGTTATCGGTCTATTTGACCTGATGGTATGCCCACTTAACCCAAGGCATAAGAGCCTCTAAATCCGCTTGTTCGACCGTTGCACCGCACCAAATCCTAAGGCCTGAAGGCGCATCGCGATAGGCGCCAATATCGAAGGCAACTTGCTGTTGGGCGAGTAAGCTCACCATGGTTTTTATTTGGTCTGCATTTAAATCCAGCACTAAACAAACGCTGGTATTAGAGCGTTCCTCGATTTCTTGAGCCAAAAAGTTGATCCAGTCGTGACTTTCTACGAAGGACTCGATAACTTTTAGATTGTTTTCGCTTTTAGTGATGGAAGCACTAACACCACCGATCTGCTGTACCCAATTGAGTGCGTCTAAATAGTCAGCAACCGCAAGCATGGACGGGGTGTTAATGGTGGCCCCACTAAAGATGCCTTCAATTAGTTTGTTGTTTTTGGCCATTCTAAATATTTTAGGAATAGGGCGGTCAGGACTAAACTCGCATAAGCGCTGTACAGCTCGCGGGCTAAGAATAATGACCCCATGCCCACCTTCACCACCAAGAACTTTTTGCCAGCTGAAGGTCGTTACATCTAGCTTGGACCATGGCATAGGCATAGCGAATACGGCAGAGGTTGCATCGCAAAAACTTAAGCCCGTACGCGTATCACTAATCCAGTCGGCATTGGGTACTTTGACCCCAGAAGTGGTGCCATTCCAAGTAAATACGGTGTCATTATTAGGGTTCGCTTGGCTAAAATCTGGCAGCTTTCCATAATCAGCAACATGACCTTTGGCATTGAGTTTAAGCTCGTTGTTGATATCACTAAGCCAGCCGCTGCCAAAGGACTCCCACGCAAATACATCAACATCACGCGCTCCAAGCATTGACCACATTGCCATTTCCATCGCGCCGGTATCGGAGGCCGGAACTATCCCAACTCGGTAATCGTCAGGAATTTCTAGTAAAGCTTTGGTTTGCTCAATTGCTTGTGCTAAGGCTTGTTTACCAACATTACTGCGATGAGAGCGGCCTAAGGTTGTGGTATCAAGCTGATCCAGTTGATATCCAGGCCGTTTGGCGCAGGGGCCTGATGAGAAATTTGGGCAAGCCGGCTTAAGCGTTGGTTGCATATTAAGTCCTTGTTAATTTGGAAGATAAAAAATGAAATGTTTACATGCTGACCAATTTGCAGTGTTTTTCGACAAAAAGCCATAGTTATCAGTTTGTTAAGTATTTTTGATTGTAGCGCTTAAAAGCTTTTGACTAGTGTTTGCTGTAGATAATCCGGTTATTTTGGTTCAAAACACTGGTCTTTCCGGTACTACTTAGTCGTTCATGTTGAGATAAATTTTGACAAATATTTGTATCTGTAACCTTGTCTAAGAGTTACGAACCAAAGGTTATGTTGCTTAAGTTTGCAGACCTTGATCTAAAGCTCAGATTTAACGTAAAAGTAAATGAATCCACTACTTTGTATAAGCGACAGCTAAAGCTGAGACTTTCGAATAGGCGCAGGCAAGATGCAAACCATTAAGTGAGCTGCTATGAATAGAATAAATCCGAAGAAGTTGCTAAATAGTAAGTGGACCTCAGTCAGCCCAAAGCTCAAAGAGAAGCACTTTATTATCTCGGAATTGGAGTTGGATGAAGATGACAGTGTGCTTTCTTGCTGCGTTGAGGCTGTATTAACTAAGCGAATTGCGGCCATAGATTGGCGTGACCTGAAAGATTCGACGAGCTGGATCCATGGTTGGAAATAGTAGTAATACCTGTGAAATAGCATTGTTTAAACACGAATACCCAGCTGACGGCTTATAAGTTGCGTTAGCACTATTTATAGTACGTATTCGTATACTCCTACACGAATAATATGACCAAAAATGTACTCGTAAGCGCTACCGCAGTCAGATGCCAAGTTGTTTTCTTTCTTATGGCATTGGTGACTAACATTGGTTTTGCCATGCTTTCTTCTTGATAAGATTTCGTCAATATCGCGGGAATATAGTCGTGGAAGTTATTCATAAGAACTTACTCCTGATGTAAAAATTGGAGATCTAAGCTGAAAAGTGCTGTCGTTGGGATGTTGTCCCCTAAAGTAACGGTCCAATAAAGTGATACTTCTCATAAGTTTTCCTTAACTCAACTTAGATGCCGTAAACAAGCAATACTCAAGTACCAAAGTCGGCGAGTATCTGGCTTACTTGCTTAGTATTGGGTAAGCTGCTACCCAGAGCGAACGATGATTGCTAACAACATATATAAGTAGAGCTTATGAATTCAGAACTGCGGCACTTAAGCGCATTGCGATACTTCGAGGCGGCTGCTCGTTTGGGTAGTTATAGTAAAGCAGCATTAGAGTTAAGCATTACTCAGGCTGCGGTAAGTCAGCGATTGCGCCAGCTAGAAGACGAGTTAGCGTGTAAGCTATTTGTGCGTAAAGGTCGAAATATGCTGCTTACGGCCGAAGGTCTTAGACTTTATGAAACCGTGTCTGTGGCTTTTAAGAGTATTGTGGATGGCCTTAATGCAACCCAAGCTGAACCTATCGAAGGGGTGTTGTCGGTTGTCACCAGTCCGTCGTTTGCATCTAGATGGTTGATGCCAAGACTGTGGAGGTTTTCATTAGCATTCCCAAAAACACCAATTCGAGTTAGCTCATCTAATCAACCTAATATCGATCTCAGTGGTGATTTTGATATTGCTATTGGTGAGGTTAACTGCAAAATCGATGATACTTTACTCACCTGCCAACAACTATTTGATGAGCCGGTGTTTCCGGTTTGTTCTCCAGAGCTGGCAAAATCAATGAAGCTCTCACAGCCCGATCAGCTACTTAAGTGTTGGTTAGTTAGTAACATCAGCAGTCATCATTTTTCATGGGAAGAATGGTTTAAAAAAGCTGGTGTTGTTGTTGATGACAGTGTCTTTAACTGGATGGAAGTTGAAACCTTTGATATGGGCATCAATGCTGTTGTGGCAGGGCACGGGGTTTGCGCTGGCACCGATAGCTTAGCCGGTGATTTTATTGAGCGAGGATTACTTGTGAAGCCCTTTGATATCAGCCTATCCCCCGGAGTGGAATATTCAGCCGTGTATCACGCTGATTCGATACGGAAATCCAGAATCTTAGTTTTTGTTGACTGGTTAAAGGCCGAAGCTGCTTTGCAGTCTATGAGCTAATCTTGTTGAAAGCCCGCAACATGTTTAGTTTGTGTTTTAGACCACATTTCTGCAATTTAATTACTTTTATACTGAAGGGAATTCGACTTAAAAGGAATGCCCATGCTAAATGAAAATCACGCCTTTATCTTAGACTTCCCTGAGTTCAAATTAGACATCGTTCAACTCAACCACGACGACCCAGTATTTAAAACTGACATGCAGCAGTATCATCAACTCGACTTTGATATACGCGAGTTGGAGGTATCGGGCAGTCCGATTGATGATACCAATATGCACGCCCTTAAGCAGCAGCGAATGGCCTTGAAAGACAAGTTATATCAACAACTTAATGTGCATCACGAGCGGGCTGGAAAGTAGCAGGCATAAGTGTCGTTTAGCTAGTTGTCCCTTGACAGTATGCTAATGGCACTTTGATTTCAATAGAATATAACTATGCTAAAGCTTTGGGCTAAGTTGGAGTCCATTGCTTTGTTCCACCCACTGCTTGATGTCATTTATTAGTTTAACAATGCTAGTTCGGGCTTAAGTTTGGCAACTTTATGTGGCTCTTTAATACTCCCCATGTCCGAAAATCGTGTCAGCAAGCGATTTGGAGCTTTAGAAATCTCTGCTAGAGTTATAAATCATATACTTGGCGATTGAGATCATCCAATTTCGTCGTCGTTTCCAAGCCTAAAACACAAAAAGTAGGTTTTTTAGTGCTACTAGAACTACAGAAAAAAGCTAACTTAGTTTTCGTACTTAGCTCATTGCTATTTTTTGCGATTGCTATAGTTCTAACTCAAATAGCGAGTAGTTATTTAGTCGCGAGGGAAACCGAAAAAGTTGAAGCCGTAGTTGCTAGAAACTTGGTGTTAATCCGTTCCAAAATTGAAGGCACTATTTTTCAAGATGCTTATTTGGCTGATAGTCTTGCGACTGTCGTCACTATTGACCCCGCACTAGCGATAATTCACTGGGAGAGTATTGCAGCAAAACTAATGTCAAAAGCGAGCTTTGTTCGTAATATAGGAATTGCCCCGAACGATGTCATCTCTATGATCTATCCAATAGAGGGAAACGAAGCAGCTCTAGAGCTAGATTTTAGAACTCGACCTGAACAATACAAAAGTATTTTAAAGGCTAAGGAATTAAAACAAGTCTATATAGCTGGACCCTTAACTTTGGTTCAGGGAGGCTTAGGGCTAATAGCTCGCTACCCTATTTTCTCTGATTACCCCTTGAATGAGCACTATTGGGGCGGTGTTAGCGTCGTGATGGATTATGATGCAATGATAGAAGATAGTGGTTTAGTTGATTTTGGAGGCGCGACAATTGCGCTTAGAACACAATCCTCGGATGGTGTTGGAGAAGTTTTCTATGGTTCAGCGGCTATATTTGATAATCCAGATATTGAGCACACGATTCGTCTTCCTTCAGATAGTTGGCTACTAGCGGCTAAATTTACGGTCGGTGAACTACAGCATATTAGAGAAATTAGAACAGCGACAATGAGTATCAGTGCATTCGTCACCTTACTGGTATATCTGATGTTATTTTTACACTTTCGTAACTACAAACAATTACATAAAGCATCGTTATTTGACGAATTAACCCAACTGCCAAACCGCCGATTTATTATAAACTTGCTTAATGAACTCACTTCAAAAGGTCTTAGTAAACCTAGTTTTGCGCTACTCAACATTGATCTTAACGACTTTAAGCAGGTAAACGACGACATAGGACACGAAGCCGGAGATGAGTTACTAAAGCATGTCTCGATGCTACTAAGTGATAATATTAGGGCATCGGATAGTGTTGCTAGGTTTGGTGGTGATGAGTTCATCGTTATTTTGCGTGATGTACCCGATGACGAAGGCGCAGCTTTAAAAGTATCTCAAATGAAGCGAGCAGTAGAGTCTCAGCCATTGATTTGGGATGAACGTGTTATTAATCCATCCTTAAGTATTGGATATACGGTGTACCGTGGGCAGGTTACTAACGTTAAACAACTACTTTCAGAAGCTGATAAGAGTATGTATCTGCAGAAAAAAGTCTATAGAGAGCAAGTCGCATAATTAACTAGTATTGTTGAGTAGTAGCTATACTGACGTACATTTGAGAGCTCTGACTTTAGCCAAGACACACGGCAAGTTTAGTCTCTATCTTTATTTAAATTCAGTGTTACGTTTTAAGTCAATACACAGTAACCTGCTTGGGTCGCGCAGAAAGCTGCTTAAAACCAACATATGGATATCCCCCCGAGCAATGAAAGCATACTTAAAATATCTTCTAATCCCGACTATCGTTGTACTGTTCTTTGGTCACTTTTCGATGTTCATGCTGGTGTTTTGTATAGCCCTACTATTTTCTCTCAGTTGTGTTTATGTCCCGCGGGGAAAGGCGGCTGTGGTGCTAAAAGATGACAAAATTGTCGATGTATTGGTTAGCAAAAAATTTCACTGGATGGGGTTTAGAGCAACTCCAGCGCACTGTATTTTTATTGACCTAGAACGCCATGTGAGTAGTTGGGAAAAAATGAAGCCGCGTATGCTTGCTTCGTATGCCAGAAGCGCATATCCAAAGCAAATTGCACAAAATGAGCTAGAAGCGCAGCAGCAAGAAAAGCAAGAACCCCAAAAACCAAGCCGACTACCGATTTGGGCTGGGCGACTAACAATTCTGGGCATCTTGTTTGCGCTCTACTTTTATTTCTTGGTCTATCCGCACAGCAATCAACAGGTTTCGGTGATAAGCCGCTTAGGTAAAATTGAAGCCATTGTTTATCCTCCACAACAAGTGTGGCCTATTCCATTCCTTGATGAGGTCACAAGTTTTGATGCCAGTGATATTTTGTCCGACCCTTCATTAAGCGAAGAACAAAAAAACGATGCAATTATTCAAAGGATTGTCAGCAAATAATAGTGTCGATCTTTTTGTTGAGCACCTAGCTAGGCTCAAAGTCAGTGCAATTTTGAACGTTAGGCTCTCGTTGTATTAGAGCTTTTGACATGGCTGTATGCGGCGGTAACTTTACTGCCGCATACAGCCAAATGTTAAGATGTTTAGCCGTACTTCTGCTCAAGATATTTGGCTATATCTCTGGATTCGGGCAGCCATTTCTCTGTGCCATCTTTCGCGACTATTTTTAGAACCGGCACTGTGCCTCGGCCCATAGCTTTTACTAACTCTGCTCGGTACTGGGGGTTTTGCATGGTATCGCGCATTTCAACATTCAGATTAAGCTTTTTGATTGGGGAAATTGCGATAGTGCAAAATGGACAGCCTACAAAATGATAAAGTGTTAATGAGTCTTCTTGAGTCGGTGTTTTGTTCATGGGGGTTCCTTTTTGCAACGATTATGGCCGCTACTATAGTTGTCTATCGCTATGCGAGAAAGAAAAACAAGCTAAGTCAGCCCAAATAGCCACACATTAGTCACCGCATTCGCAAAACCCTGAACCGAATTTTTAGTTTCCAAATCCCAAACGAGCAAGTTTAACTTAACTGTGACAGTCAGTATTGGCGCACATAGTTGCTAAATATTGACTATGCTTAACGAGGTTGGTTGGCAAATTAGGGAGTGATTATGCAAGCAAATGCGGTGGGTTGGTTTGAGATCTATGTTGATGATCTACCAAGAGCAAGAGCCTTTTATGAAGCGGTATTTGCAACAAACTTGGAAAAGCTAGATGTACCTCCAGGTGAGATGCAGATGCAAATGTGGAGTTTCGCCGGCAGTATGGAAAGTTACGGTGCAATGGGGGCCTTGGTCAGCATGCAAGGCGTAAAAGCGGGTAATAAT
This sequence comes from Alginatibacterium sediminis, assembly GCF_003610775.1. Taxonomy (GTDB): domain Bacteria; phylum Pseudomonadota; class Gammaproteobacteria; order Enterobacterales; family Celerinatantimonadaceae; genus Alginatibacterium; species Alginatibacterium sediminis. Next base: position 353,374 of record NZ_RAQO01000005.1, read on the forward strand.
AGCACTTTGGTCTATTTTTCCTGCGTTGATTGTAGCCTAGAAGAGTCTAGAGTTGTCACTAGCGGTGGTAGTGTAGTTTCGCCGAAGGTATCGATAGGTGAGAATGGTTTTATAAGTCTAGTAACTGACACTGAAGGGAATATGATTGGTTTACACTCTATGCAATAGTTGAGCATAAACGGGAAGCATACAAAAGCGGTTATGCTTCCCATCATTTACTATGTTTAGTGAACATAATATTCTCATGAATACATCCTATTAGGTGTTTCTAGATTAAAGCTAGTGTAGTAGAACTCTAAGCACAGAATAATGAGCAACAAACAGCTTTCATGTAGCATCTCATGTAGAGAGTCGCTTTTATTATTATTGTTGATTAAAAATAAATCAAAATAAGCCTTTACTCTTAGAACCGGTGATGTAATATGTATCTCGCTCTGACATTCAGAGTTATTAATGAACCATCAAGTAAAAGTAAAGCCTCAGAATCTCTTCGTTATTGTTGTTATCCTTAGTGTTTCCCTTAGCTTCATCGTCACATTCAATAATTCAAGCTTTCAGCGCATCGCATTTTTTGCGACAAATTTATTAATTTTGAATATATAAGGGACACACATGTCTAATAAAACAAACGGCGAAGTAAAATGGTTTAACGAAGACAAAGGTTTTGGCTTCATTTCTCAAGAAAATGGCGGTGCAGACGTATTTGTACATTTTCGTGCTATCGCCTCAGAAGGCTTTAAAACGCTTACTGAAGGTCAAAAAGTATCGTTCGAAGTTGAGCAGGGCCAAAAGGGTCCTCAAGCTGCGAATGTAATCGCGCTATAACTTTGTAAGCTTGCGTAGATGGGACTATTTTCTATCTACGTCACTAATTAGCGTAAACTTGAAAATTTATAGAGTATTCGGAAAATCATTTCAAACACCTGGTTTTAGAAAAGCCGCTGCTTTTAGTTATCTTCGCAACATCACTATAAATTCCACATAAAAATATAATCATCAGTAATCGAAGTAATATAAAACTTTGTATGCTGAACATAATAAGGACGCTTATGTCTCGTTCAACAGGTCGTAAAAGATTTTGGTTTCAACATAGCCGTAAACAAAATGGTAAAGTCGAATCAAAACTAGTTTGTTAATTAGTAAAAATAGTGGTTTAAACTAAATATTAGTACTAAGAAAGCGCTCAAAAAAGTAAATATAGATAAACTCAAAAGTCACATAGCATTAGACTCGTCGCCTCTACGCTCGAGCATCCCTCACTTGGATATCCACATCCATGCTATGTGATAGCAGAGCCACACTAAGACTTCCCTAAGATAGATGTTATTCCCAACTCAATGATGCAGTTTACTCTCCCATTGGCGGCGATCATCGTTAGATAGTAAGTAATTGCCTACAGTCAATTTCTAGTAATGCTAGCCAATCATTTGGGCTAGTTTGCGTATCTTCTAGACCCCGCAGCAAATTAAACATGTAAAAACCGAAGAACGACTTGGCAACGATATAACGCTGTTCATGGTTATTTCTCGGCATGTTCGCCTCAAGTTTCTCTGCAATTTGCAACAAAAATTCGTCCATTTGCTGCTGAAAATAACTAAGGTCAAACATAGCTGATTTTAGTAGAAACTTTGAAAAGGCGCGGTCCTCATCATAGAGCTCATAGAGTGTTTTCGCATAGGCTAAAAAACGAGTTAAGCCATCTGAATCTTCGGCTAATGATTCGAATAGTATGGCTAATCGATGGGTTAGTTTTTGATGATATATCGCTTGTGTTAGTGCGTTGATATCGGGAAAGTGCGCGAAAACAGTTCCAACCGCAATCCCACATTCCTTTGCAATTTGTCGCGTTGAGATCTGGTCAAAACCTTGGCTTCTAAACAAACGTTCTGCGGTAGAAACAATATTATTGCGGGTTTGTTGTTTCTGTTCTTGTCTTGTCATTTTGTTCAGTAGGCTCATTTACTCGATGTGATCACTTTACCTGTTTTGTTAGAATAAATAAAATGAGCTTGCTCATTGAGCGCGCTCAATGTAGTGTTGTTGCCAGTGAATAGCGTTGTCCAGCCGCGCTAATTAACAAACTAAAGCCGCTAGGCAAGGAGCACACCATGATGCAAAGAACGTTTTCAAGATATTTACTTGCGATAACTCTCGGGCATATTTCTATTGGGGTGGTCCTGTTTTATCCAGTTTTCGCCGAAATGATAAATCGCGGTTGGATAAACGTAGCAGGTCCTGATTATTTAATGGGGGCAGCGGCATTTTGGTTTATGATTTTTTCTTGGCCACTGGTCATGTTAATCGTTCAGTGTTGGAACAATACCAATCAAATTAGTAACGCCGTGCTTTGGACTGGATTGATAGGGGGAATTATCGGTGTATCGGTTGTGCCCGTTAGTGGTTTCTGGTTAACAATTGTGTTGTTTATAGTCGGACTGATTTTAAACCGTAAGCCAAGCTCTAATTCGCTTGTCGCAGCAGGGTAAACCAGATAGTGGATAATCAACAACGGTGGTTTTCTAATCCCTATTCGCCCTTGGGTTAGAAAACCGATCTATACGGACATCTCGCTCTCTATCCAGCGCATAAAAACATTTAGGCGAGCCAGCTTGGATGATTGTGGGTCGAATACGAAATGACGCTGAATACTTTTGGGGTGGGGAGTTTTTATAGGTATTACAAGTTCGCCGGAATCAATTTTGTCGCGAACTAAGAAATGTGCCGCAAGGGCTACCCCATGTCCATTCTGAACCGCGTTTAAGGCCATATCGGTGCTATGAACTAAGGTCCATTGTTGATGGTTTTGATAGGTTCTTACATTACAATGATCGAACCAGGAAGACCAATCGTAGCTATTCGCTTGGTCTAGACCGACTAACCAACTATTTAGCAGATCGCTCGGTTCTTCGAAATTAAAGCTATCGTTTAAACGTGCTGAACACACGGGATATACAAAATCTTCGCCGAAGAACTCACAAGCGTATTCTGGATTGGTATTTCTTTTGACTTGATTGCCAAAGTGTACTGCAAGATCAATGTGTTCAAGTTTAAGGTCTTCATACTTTGCACTAGATAGTACTCGTATTTGAATCTCAGGATATAGCGCTGAGAACTGACTTAATCTTGGCATCAACCATAGCGCGATAAAGGCTTGTGTGGAGCTGATTGTTAAACTACCTGCAAGTTCTTGCTTGGTAATGGCATTGACGCTCTCTTGAAGAATTCCGAACGCTTTTTGCGCCGCTTTGAGCAAGGTTACTCCTGGCTCAGTTAAGTGCATTTTTTTACCTTTTCGCTGGAATAGCTGGACTCCTAAATTTGATTCCAAATTACGCATCTGCTGACTTACAGCGGCCTGAGAAATACACAGCTCGTTAGCTGCTCGGCTGTAACTTTGGTGCCTTGCTGCGCTCTCGAAACTGCGTAAGAGATTGAAATTAGGGAGCTTAGTGTTCATTAAAATTCCGACTTCGCTAGGTATATTGGCTTGAACAACATTTAGTATTATAAGTAAAACTTATAATACTAGGCCAGTTTTATCATTGGCTTGGACACACTATTGGCGACACAATAGATATCAACAGCTGTTAACCAGCAAGAATTTATTCAACAAAAGGAATTTGAAACATGAGATTCGAACAGTTTAAAGCCCTGCATCACAATAGCCGTTCACCTCTGCTTATATGCAATGTTTGGGATGTGGCTAGTGCTAAGACTGCTGAAAAGCTTGGTTTTACAGCAATGGGGACTTCTAGTGCTGCCATTGCTGCCACACTAGGTTATGAAGACGGCGAGCAAATGAGTTTTGACCAATTGAGTTTTGTTGTGCAGCGTATTACAGCATGTAGTCAGTTACCACTTAGTGTTGATATTGAATCTGGCTATAGCGAAGACCCTAAGATCACCGCAGCGCATATTTCTAAGTTGGCTCAAATGGGTGTGGTTGGCATCAATATCGAAGATAGTCATATGCAATCAACGCGTACATTAATTCAAGCTGAGCGCTTTGCTAGCTACCTTACTGCGATCAAATCACAACTGGTTGAAGACAACATAGATATATTCTTGAACGTAAGAAGTGATAGCTTTTTGCTAGCCATGCCCGACGCGTTAGCGCAAACAATTGAGCGAGCAGGCTTGTATCACAGCGCAGGAGCAGACGGGTTGTTTGTACCGTGCATTACTCAAGTTCAAGATATTCGATCCTTAGCTGCTGCCACTAAGTTGCCCTTGAATGTAATGTGCATGCCAGAACTATCTAATTTTGACACCTTAGCCGCCAATGGTGTGAAGCGCATTAGTATGGGGAATTTTTTATTCGACAAATTGCAAAGCCACTTGGAATGCGATCTTAAATTAATTCAAAAACAGCAATCATTTCACAGTGTCTTTGCTGCGGTTCAGAGTTGAAGAATCTTCTTGGGTGCTTTGTCGTTACCGAAGCTAAACCTTAGACCGTGGTACTGAAAATGTATCGCTTGCTTACTTAGGGCGTAATTCATTATCCTACTGCTGTATTTTTATTATGCGCCGATGTATTAACTTATAGGATCGAGCATTACATAGCTCGGTATATATTCGTCGTAATTTATTCCGGTACTACGGATGGTATTGGATGTTGGGGACTAGCTTGGACACCTTGTGTGCAACCATAGTTTCCGTTAAGGGAGTTTTAAATGTACAAGTCGCTACAATCGGGTAGAGCAATCGCCGCGTTATTGGTGGTGCTTTTTCATCTTGGTGGGACCATAGCCAAAGAAAAGTATTTCGATATGGAAGCCTTTTTTATTCCGTTTTCTTTTGGTGGTTTTGGTGTCGACTTTTTCTTCGTATTGAGCGGCTTTATTATTTATCACGCGCATAAGAATGACATTGGTCAGCCCAAAGCTTTGCCAAGCTATCTTTATAAAAGAATCACTCGAATTTATCCGGTTTATTTGATCATTTTTACGGCAGTATATCTCCTAGCGTTAAGTATTCCTCAGTTACGTGCCACCGTTCCTCATGACTTTTCGACCTTGTTAAAATCAGTGCTGTTGTTTCCACAAGACAAAGCCATTGTGGGCGCCCAGGGAGCTCCTGTGGTGATCGTGGCATGGACACTTCAGTTTGAGATGTTGTTTTATTTGGTGTTTTCATTGGGAATATTGAACCGCAGATTAGGCCTGCTTGCTGTGCTAGGTTTCGCTTGCGTTTCTGTGTTTGCACCAACTACCGTAGATTTTCCATTAAGCTTCTTTAGCAGTGATTATATTTGGTTATTCTTAATGGGGATGGTGTGCGCGAAGCTATCTACACAAACCGAATTTAGCACGATTTTATCCGCGTTTTTAGCTGTATTAGGCATGTTTATTTTCGTGAGTACATCCTTAGATGTGGTCCTTGCTGGAGAGCAACTCAAAAGCTATAACATTCTTTTAAATGGCATCGCATTTAGTTGTATTGTTTTGTCTTTAGTTGCTTTCGAGAAAAAGGGCAAGGTGCTACTAAACAACAAATTTAGTCAGCTACTTGGGGCGTCATCCTATGCCCTTTATCTTATACATTTCCCGCTGATTAGTATTATGTGCAAGATTGCCATGCTGCTTGGTTTGCAGCGTGCAGGTGTTTATGGCGCCTTTTTCAGCTTTGTTGTAATCTTTTTTGCCTGTATTTTGTCATCCATAGTTTTTCACTTAGTTATCGAAAAGCCTATTTCAAACAAGCTGAGATATAGGCTTAGCTCAGCGACGACTAAGCAAGCGCCTAATGCATTAGCTTCTAACTCGTAAAAATATTACGGATGACAAAGAGCGCTTAAATACGTCTGGCGAGACTCTAAGTGAGTCGCGGCTCCAGTGCTGTTTTATCCGCTTTTACAATAGGTCGAGGTTTGGAAGCAGTCGATGCGAGCACTATAGATACAAAGATGGTCATTGCGCCGACAAATTGCATAATAGTTAGTGATTCTCCAAGAATAAAGTAACCAAGAGCAACCGCTGAAACGCTGCTCAGCAAGCCTAAGAAAGAGACGGTAACAGTCGGCAGTTTTTCGAGGCCTCTAAACCATAGTGAATAAGCAATCATGGAGCCTACGATAGTTAAATAGGCATAGCCGACCATATTGTTTAAGCTCAGCGAACGAGGCAGGCCTTCAAACCATAATGAGACGGGCAATAGCATTAATCCGCCAAAGAGTAGTTGCCATCCAGTAAAGCCTAATAAGTTCATATCAGTAGGTCGATTCCAACGTTTGGTTAGTACCATGCCCAAAGCCATGCTGAACGCCCCAAGCAATCCCATGACCACTCCACTGAGGTCAAGTGCGGCTTGATTGTTCAACACTAGTAGCGCAATACCAACGACCCCAAGTACGCTAGCAAGTCCTTGATTCAGGCTTAAAGGGCTTTTGTTAAGCAAAAAGTTGAGCGTAATGACCAATATAGGAGATATGGCCATTACGAGTGCCGCCATTCCGCCGGGTAAATGGGTTGCAGCAAAAAACAGGCAGTAAAAAAAGAAACCGATGTTTAGCAAGCCAAGAATTGCAAGTTTGCCCCACCATTGACCTTGGGGTTTAGTACGGGTGATCAAAACTAAAACCATACCGGCCGGTAGTGCTCTAAGCAAAGCTGCCGTTAGCGGTATATTGCTAGGGAGTAACTCGGTGGTAACTATATAGGTACTGCCCCATACAATTGGGGCAAGGGCTGTGACAGTTAAAGCAAATAACACTTGGATTGGTTTCATAAATTTGGCCATTAAAAAGAAAATATATCTTTTGAAAAAGATACTTAGGTAAAAGTAATGGAAAACTATATTTTGTTCAAGTATCTTTTTAAAAAGATTTAATTAAAGGGCTTATTATGAAGGACAAAGTTGATGACATTTTATTGCAATGGGCAGACACAAAGCCGAACTTGAACTGTGACTCAATGGGCATTGTTGGTCGCTTGAGACAAGTGAGTTTAGATTGGCAAAAACAGTTAGATACAGTGTTCAAGGCCCATGAGCTTAGTAGTATCGAGTTCGATATTTTGGCAACGTTGCGCCGTAACCAATTGCCTTTAACCCCCACAGAGCTATATAAAACGCTGATGTTGTCCTCGGGAGCAGTTAGTACGTGGATCGAAAAACTGGTACAGCGTGGTTTGATTGAACGTCTAGCAAGCCCAGCAGACCGCCGAAGTTGCCAAGTTCAGTTAACCCAAGCCGGTGTTATCGAACTAGATGCAGCATTAGTAAGCCACGTCGAGAATATGGATGCGATGGTCAACATGTTAGACGGCAAGGAGCAAGCCCAGTTAGCAAACCTGTTAAAAAAGGTACTGCTTGCGAATAACTGAGATGAAGCGTCTTCATCTAGCAACTAATTAACAATCCTAAGTTCGAAGTTGCTTGTCGTACAATTTGAACTGTAGCTAGGGGAGCGGTTTATAGCTTTTTCTTTTTAACAACTATACTTAACTAATCCTAATAATTATTAAGTCAGTCTAGCCGACTACAATCACTTATATCAGCGTCAAAAGTGGTGTCATTAGCTTAGCTAGTAACTGCGATTTTTCCTTGATCTAAGCAATTCTATATACGACCAATAAAGACCAACAAATTAATAGGAATGGTATTATTCAAAGACTGTTTAAGACATTAACCCAATAAGGGGAAAGAACAATGGAACTCAATGGATTGGGTATAGCTGTAGCAACAATTATTGGCATGGTATTGGGTGCCTTGTGGTACTCACCACTTTTGTTTGGCAATGTGTGGATGCAATGCATTGGAAAAACCGCGGACACTTTAGGTAAATCAACGGGACCTATGCTAGGAAGCATCGTTGCTAGTTTACTATCGGCGATTGGTGTTTCACTGTTATTTTCAGTGTTAAGCGTGGACAGTTTTCAAATGGCAGCCTTGGTTGGGCTGATACTTGGCTTACTCATTATTTTTCCGGCAATGCTTTCTGATAGCTTGTTTTGTGGCTGGGGTTGGCAACTGTTATGGATACAAGTTGGTTATCGGGCGCTAAGTGTCTTTTTAATGTCTGTAGTGGTGTATTTTTTGTAGTCGAGGCCCAATTCAAATTATTTTAAAGTTTTTTAGCCTCGCTTTTTAATCGACAACGATTACTTGTTTGAGAATGACTTAAACAAAGGTAATCAAATGCAAATTTCAAACTTTAAAGTATCACTATTGGCGCGCTCAGTTGCGCTGCTTGTCACTGTTTCTGTTCTTGGCGCATGCGGTGGTAGCAAAGACAGAACCGTAAATCATGATCAAAAAAAGTCGCAGCCAGTTGAGCATGAAATGATGGTCCAACCCATGCACCCTATGCTTGCGGTTGAGCAGCATGCAGCCGTTGCGGTGCAGAGTAAACAAGCGCGTATGTCGCAAATGAAATCATTAGCGGCAGTTCAATATCCTAACCATGATATCTACTACCATGAAGCCATCAATACCGAGAACTACCAAAAGTTGCAAGATGCTTCGGTTGTGTCTGTGTTGCAGCAGCCTGTGTCCACCTTTAGCGCCGATGTAGACACTGCTAGTTATTCTAATATGCGCCGTTTTATCAATAGTGGAGCGCTTCCCCCAAAAGATGCGGTTCGAGTTGAAGAGCTCATCAACTACTTCTCGTACGATTACAAAAATCCGTCAAATTCAACGCTAAGTTTAGAAAATCCAATAACACTGAGTACGCTTTTAAGTGCCTCGCCATGGAATGCTAACAATCAATTGATTCGCATCGGCGTAAGTGCTTACCAACCTGATGTGCAGCAACGAAGCGCTGCCAACATCGTGTTCTTAGTGGATGTGTCGGGATCGATGCAATCCAATGAGAAGCTTCCATTGCTTAAACAATCGATGCTGCTGATGCTAAATAACCTGAATGAAGACGACCGTGTAGCTATTGTTACGTATGCCAGCGGCACGTCAGTAGCGCTACCATCGACCAAGGTGAGCAATAAGGCTGACATTGAGTATGCCATTCAGAGTTTGAGTGCTGGTGGATCAACTAATGGCTCAGCAGGTATTGAACTGGCTTATCGTCAGGCGCAACTAGGATTTATTGAAAACGGAATTAACCACGTTTACTTAATGTCAGATGGCGACCTCAATGTTGGAATGACAGACATCGACCACTTAAAGCATCGTATTTCTCAAAAACGAAAAGCTGGGGTACAGTTTTCAACGATTGGGTTTGGGGAGGGCAATTATAACGATCATTTGATGGAACAATTAGCGGACACCGGCAATGGTGTTGCAGGTTATATTGATACTTTACATGAAGCCCAAAAATTACTGGTTGATCAACTTGGCAGTACACTATTCACCGTCGCTCACGACGTTAAATTTCAAGTTGAATTTAATCCTCGCATGGTTTCTGAGTACCGGTTACTAGGATATGAAAACCGCCAACTAGAACGAGCGGATTTCAATAATGACAAAAAGGATGCTGGTGACATGGGAGCAGGGCATAGTGTCACTGCAATCTACGAAATCACGCCGGCAGCAAACCAAGGCTTAATCGATCCGCTAGTTTTCCAAGTGCAAGCATCCAACAAAATGGCTAAGCCATCGAGCAATGAAGCCTTAGCTGAAGTACGAGTGCGTTATAAACAGTCACAATCGAGCGTGTCACAAAAATATACCCAGCGCGTGCTACCGACTCAATACATAGAGTTTGACAACATTACTCAGGATGACCGATTTGCAATCGCGGTAGCCGCTTTTGGACAGAAGCTTCGTGGCAATAGCGTTGTAGATGATCTGTCATTTGCACAAATCATTGACTGGGCAAGCTCGTCTAAAGGTAGTGATCAGTTTGGTTATCGTTCAGAGTTTGTTAAATTGGCTAGATTGAGCCACTCCATGACAGCGGCATTGAGTTCGGAGGCAATAACCGCGCCAGTGCCACAGTACGACATTACTCCACAGCCAACTCCGCTAACGTTACAAGAAAGGAACCAAGCGCACCGGTATGAACTTAGCCAGCGATGAACAACTGATGCTTGATTACGCGCAGCGTGGCGATTACGCCGCGTTTGAGCGTCTGTATCAACGTTATCGACAACCTCTGTTTGCTTTTATCCGTCAAAAAATGACAGAGGCTGCCAGTAACGAGGTATTTCAAGATGTGTGGGAATCATTAATTAGCGGCGCTGACCGTTATCAGGTTCCCACCGTCGATGAATCCACGACTGAAGTAACAAAGCATTTCCGTGGTTATTTATATACCATTGCCCGTCGTCGAATTGCCGATTACTTTCGTAAGAATGCAATTAGTCCGGCTACCGAAGAGTATGATCTTGATAGTCTGCTTTCGAGCTCTGATCCGGAACAAGAGCATCAGCAAGACATAGATAAACGGCTGATATTGAGCTGCGTTTCGCGACTTCCACAAAAGCAGCAAGAGGCATTTACCTTGAAACAATCGGGTCTAGCGGTGGCTGAAATCGGCAAGGTACTCGATAGCAGTTTTGATGCGATTAAGAGCCGCCTGCGAGTCGCCTATCAACAACTTCGAGAATGCTGGGAGAAACACCATGACAGATAAACCAAGTACCGATTTATCTCCTAGTGATAAAGACCTCGACGCTGCTTATCAGGCTGCTGTGAGTGATAACCAGCCTTCGCAGTTGGTGGATAAACGCATCGCCAATCTTGCGAAGCAACAGGCGACTAAAATTCAGCAATCCACAACAAAACCCAAAGCAGCTTATACATGGAGTAGCGCACCTTGGTGGGCGAGTGCGGCGTCTTTAGCTTGTGTTAGTGTGCTGAGTTGGTGGTTGTACATGCAAACGGGTGGGCCAAGTTTTGATGCAGCTATGGAGCAAGACGAGTTTCAGATGATGCAAACGCCAGCTGCACCAAATCGAGTAACGCAGCAATCAGGCGTAGCCTCATCAGCACCTACGCTTGAGCGCGAATTACTTCGTCAGCAAGACAATCAGATGAAGCAACAAAAGTCGTTGAATAGCAAACAGCAAATAGCGAAGAAATCTGAGATGGCGGATAGGTCTCTCGCCATGGAAAGCCAAATACAATCAGTACAGGTCGAGCCTGAGATCATTAGTAACACTAGCGAACATACAGAACTTGCAAACCATGATTTACTTAGCTCGTGCATTGAGCTGGTTTTGTCTGACATTGAGCCGACACAATTAACTATTGTCAGCAATGTGGAGCAAAAGAGTCGGGCCTTGGCAATGAACAGTGAAACTCAGATCTCATTAAGCTGGCAGCAACAACAATGGCAAGTCGTTAAATTGGATCCGCTGTGGATTATAATTCCAGACGAGAGCCCGAACTCTGCGAGCGATGTGTATGAACTACCTAAGAACGTAATACATAGCTGTGTTAGTCCTTCGTCATGAACAAGTATTTTTGTGAGCCTAGAGCGTAGAGATGATAAACAATACTAATCTTGCCGATATCCGCTCATTTGTGCTGACCGCTCAATTGGGAAACTTTACTAAGGCTGCAGAGGCATTAGGTGTTTCGCGCTCGCACGTGTCTCGACAAATTAGCCAGCTAGAAGCGGACATGGGAGTGACGCTACTAATCCGAACGACTCGAACCCAGCGTCTTAGCTTGGCTGGTGCACGATTTTTTAGGGAATGCGAAACTGCGCTGGCTTCTATCGATCAAGCCTTACTCGCTGCCTTAGACAATACCGAAGCCCTTCGGGGTTTGATTCGAGTCAATTGCGTAGGTGGATATATCGGCGAAGAAATTATCGTAAAATTTGTCAGTCAGTACATGCGTTCGCAGGCTAACATAGACATCAGCTTAGATTTTTCTAGCCATCGCGTTGACCTAATTGAAGATGACTTTGATGTAGCATTTAGGATGGGTCAGATTGAAGATGCTGGCTTTGTCGCTAAAAAGCTAATGGACATCGAAATGGTAACTTTGGCCAGTCCAGAATATGTTCAAAGCCATGGTGAAGTTCGCCATCCTCGGGAGTTGTCACAGCATCGTACCTTGTGTGGTTCAGTCACAAAGTGGACTTACATCAACGGTGGCGACCCATCTCAACATGCTGAAGTGGTTGTCAATGGTCGACTGCATAGTAAAAATGGTCGGGCATTGGTCGATGGTGCATTACAAGGTAATGGCATTATCCGAGTACCAATGATGTATTGCGCCCAGCATGTTGAAAGTGGGCGCTTACTTCGAATTATGCCTGAATGGGAAATCCCTAGTGTTGAATTTTCTGTTATTTATCACCGCGACAAATACCAATCTAAACGGCTAAGCTCCTTCATCAGTTATATAAAAGAGCAATTCGAAAGCTTGAAGCTCTAGTCTTTATTGGTGCTGTATAGAAACAATGTTTCAAGTGAATTGCTATATATCAACAAAGTGCTTCTACCTTATGATTAATGTATCGCGAACAAACTGCTTTGTTCGCCACACCTTTGATTGGAGAAATAGGCATGAAAAAACTAGTTGTTATTACTGGGGCTAGCTCAGGAATTGGCGAAGCTATCGCACGACGCATGAATGCAGCAGGTCATCCGCTGCTATTACTTGCTCGTCGTCTCGATTTACTAGAAAACCTCGGTTTAGAAAACACCATTTGTGCCAAAGTTGATGTAAGCGACCAAGCTAGCTTTGGTGCTGCAATCGCAAAAGCAGAAGCCCAATATGGTCCAACCGACTTATTCGTAAACAATGCAGGTGTCATGCTTCTAAGCGCCTTAGACGTTCAAGACCCAGCTGAGTGGAAAACTATGTTTGATGTAAACGTGATCGGATTGATGAATGGCATGCAGGCGGTGCTTTCCCCAATGAAAGCACGTAAAAGTGGCAGTATAATCAATATAAGTTCGGTAGCAGGACGTAAATCCTTCCCAAACCACTCAGCATACTGCGGTACTAAGTTTGCAGTGCACGCCATTTCTGAAAATGTTCGCGAAGAAGTTGCCGACCATAATGTCAGAGTGACGACCATTGCCCCTGGAGCGGTTGAAACCCAATTGCTATCACATACTACATCTGAAGATATCAAGGATGGCTACCAAGCTTGGAAAGATGATATGGGTGGTGTGCTCAATGTTGATGATATCGCGCGTTCGGTTGAGTATGCGTATCAACAGCCACAGGGTGTGTGCATTCGTGAAATCGTGATCTGCGCTACTCGTCAGGTCTCATAGTTGAGACAAGGGCCTAGTTCAATTGTTTTTGAGCTAGGTTTTGCTCATGTTTTAGAAGAGATGTGTTTGCTGTTCTGAATTGAATCATTATCTAACTTAAGGATGCACAAAAAACTTCTATTCATTTGTTTTTGCTGTATTTTAATATCAGTTTTCAACGGATGTTGCGACTTATTAATGGAATTAACCTGGAAGCCTAAAGCCTGGCTCGCTGCGGTTTTGGGCCTAGTCACCCAAGCTTTTGCATTTCTATATATCAACCGACCTAAGCTATTTATCTTTTATTTTTTGGCCACGTTGCTTCTAAGCATTGTTGATTTGAAGATGCATAGCGGTGCTGCCCAAGGTGAATGGTATTCGCAACTACGATTGCCGTTAATACTGGTAATTATTTGCCCTATACATGCTTTTATTTTGGCTCGGCGCTATGACACGACACAAGTTCGAGCTTGGTTCGCCAGTTGGTGGGCTACACTGAGCTGTTTTATCGTGGTCATGTTTATAAGTGCTAGCTTTAGAACTTTTTTCTATGAACCCTTCTCTATACCTTCGGCGTCAATGAGCCCCAGCTTGAATGTAGGCCAGCAAATTTTGGTTAGCAAGTGGGGCTATGGTAACTATCGGTTTTTAGGGCACCAAATACTACGAACTCAAGCCAGTAAGAAGCCAGAACGCGGCGACATTATCGTGTTTCAACATCCGCAATCTCCTGAAGTCGATTTTGTAAAACGGGTAATCGCTTTGCCGGGTGAACGGATTGTCTACCGCAACAAAACGATTACGATTAAGCCTGTTTGCAAAGCTAAACGTTCGCCGTGCTCAAAGCCTGTTCGCTTCACAAAAGAGCGCTTAGCAGATTTAACTGTGCAGCAGTTTGTTTTACACAGTTATCAAGAGTCTCTTGAAGACAACCGTTACACGGTTCTAGAAGATCCCAATCGGGCTGAACTTCTCGAGCATTACTTTTCACAAACTGGGCGAGTTTCGGGTGAATGGCTAGTGCCAAAGGGCCATTATTTTGTTATGGGAGATAATCGAGACAACAGCTTGGACAGCCGTTATTGGGGATTTGTACCGCAAGCCAATATCACTGGAAAAACGGTATATACATGGTAACTATAGCCCTTGTTAAAGATTAATAATGATTGCTGCTTATTTTACCAGGCGACACGCCAATAACTCGTTTAAAGGCGTGTGAAAAAGCTGCTTCTGAACTGTAACCAAGATCTTCGGCAAGCTTAATTAAGGGCACGTTTTGATGTTTAAGTTGCTGATATGCGAGGCTCATACGCCATTGGGTTAGGTAGCTTTTCACACTGTTTCCGACTAAATCCGAAAACCGAGCCGAGAAACCAGATCGTGACATTCCGCATTCCCGAGCAAGGGTTTCAACGGTCCAGTTAAGTTGTGGCTGATTATGAATAGCGCGCATGGCTGCACCTATTTGTTTATCGCGTAGTGCGCCTATCCAGCCGGTGTTTGATTGCGGGGATTGCTCCAACCAATGGCGAATGAGTTGTATCACTAGAATGTCTGCCAGATGGGTGATGATGGTCTCGCCGCCAGGTTTAAGCTGTTGAGCTTCACTAGCAATAAATGCTAGCGATTGATGTAACCATTGCTCACGTTCTTGACTTAGGTTTTCAAGCGTCACCAAGTTTGGTAATTGTTCAATTAACTGCTTGCCCGCCAATTGGTCAAAGCCCATAACCCCGCAGGTCACCTCTGTTTTTGTGCCGGGACCTAACACTTCTAGTATTTCGTAGCGTTCACTAATTCTTTGTACATCTGCATCAAACAGCGGGGTCGCCTCTCGATCAAGGTCGGTTGCAATGATATGCCCTTGTCCATGTGGGACCAATACCAATGATCCTTGCTCAAGAAGCGTTGCCTCTTCTCCCTCAAGCCTTAACCAACATTGTCCTGAGGTCACAATATGGAACATCATTTTCCCAGGCATTTGGGGCATAGCAAATGACCAATTGCCGTGAAGTACCGAGCGACAATACAAACTGCCTTCAAGCCTTAATCGATGCAGCGCTTCTCCGAGCGGATCGCTTGCCTGTGGAAAGTTCATCGACGATGCGTGCATTGATTTTACCTAGACCAACAAAAATAGACGTTTAATCATTATTTTTAGTCGATTAAGCATTAAAGATCCAGTCAATAGCGAGAATACTAGGTTTGCCGAGCAAAAGGTATTCAACTATTAAAGGAAATAACCATGACTTCAGAGACAACATTGATCATTGGCAAGTACGCTAAAACGGGTAGTCGAATCGAAACGATACTTAAAATGAAAGGCTACGCTACACGCGCGGTATCACGCAGCACGCAACTTAGTTTTGATTGGAATAAACCGCAAGACTGGTTATCGGTGATGCAAGGCTGTAGCCGTGCCTATGTCTGCTACCAACCAGACTTAGCGCTGCCTTTGGCGCAACAAGCAATTGTAGAGTTTGTTCGAATTGCGAAGATAGCAGGAATAAAGCACATCGTGTTGCTGTCGGGACGCGGAGAGGGTGGTGCTCAATCCTGCGAGCAAATATTGATTGATAGTGGCATAAACTGGAATGTAGTGCGTGTGAGTTGGTTTTCTCAGAATTTTAGCGAAAGCTTTTTGATTGAAAGTGTCAACAGCCGTCAATTTATACTGCCGGCTGTTGACACTTTAGAACCCTTTATCGATGTCGATGATATTGCCGAGGTTGCAGTTGCTTGCTTGACTAGGCCTGAACTACGAAATCAACTATTTGAGCTAACTGGGCCTGAATTACTTAGCTTTAGAGACTGCGCGCAAATCATTTCTAAAGCTATTGATAGCCCTATTGAGGTTGTACCGATCAGCGTAGAGCAGTTTTTGCACGGTTTACGTCAGCTCGATATGCCCCAAGAAATGCTGTGGTTAATGAACGAGTTGTTTAGCCTCGTCTTTGATGGGCGAAATAGCCATATCAACAATGGGATTGAGCAAGTATTGGGTAAGCCAGCAAGGAGATTCCAAGACTATGTTGCTAATACTGCACGCAGCGGTATTTGGGACCTCATAGATGCACAGATACAGCAGCCGGTGTTATGAATATGGAACTCCTATTAGTCATAGGCCTAAGCGTAGCCGCCCTTAGTATTGGTTTGGTTGCTGGCATCGTTTTTGCGTTTTCAGCATTCATAATGCGGGCCTTTGATAGGCTACCGGTCCAGGTTGCGGTAGCAAGTATGAACAGCATTAATCTAGTGATTCTAAAGTCAGCATTCATGCCTTTGTTTTTAGGCTCGATTGTATTGGCATTGTTGCTTATGTTGATATCATCGGTGCACCCTAATGCGCATTGGATTTATTGGGCTGGTGGGTTTTATCTGCTGGGTGGGATTGCCTGTACTGGCTTATTTAATGTCCCTCTTAATCAGCAGTTACAAGGCGCTAACTCAGAGAGTGAGGAGCGCTTGTGGAAACGTTATATGAGGTATTGGACGCGTTGGAATCATGTAAGAGTTGGAAGTTGTGTTATTAGTAGCGGCCTTTTTATTGTGGCTTTGCTTAAGTTACATTGATCTATGACTATCAAAACTGCCTGATTTTTCCGATTGTAATTCAGGCAGTTATTAATACCTATGAATAGGGAAGATTATGGAATTCAGAAGTGAACGTTTACATGCAAAGCAAGTTAAGCCCGAAATATCTGAGTTAGAACGAGAGCAGCTACTGTTAAGTATTGTTTCATTGTTAAGTCCTAAAGTGGTCGAGAATCTTCCGCCATATTTCCATAACATTTTATCCATGGAAGATGCTGCTACTTGGTTAGATCGAATGTTGAGCGAAAGTAGTCTATTTATGCTTGAAGATAAGGGGTCTACTTGCACCCTTGGATTATTGTTTGTATCCAATAGTCATGCTGGACGAAACCACATTGGCTACTTGTTAGCGCCGCAATATTGGGGGCAAGGTTTGGCGTCCGAGTTGTTGGCTGCATTTCTAGTGTTTGCGCAAGGCAAGCTAGATTGGAACACGCTTGTCGCTGGAGTTGATGTCACCAATGTCGCGTCTTTAAAGTTGTTACGTAAACTTGGATTTAGCCAAAGTATTGATGGAAGCGGGGATGTGGTGTTTTTTGAGTACGATGTAAATTCGCGATAAATTCGACCTAGCAGTAATCACTTCACAATAACATGCATTGCTTTACATAGCCTTTATGGCGTTGTTGGAACTAGCGCACATTGCGTTAACGGCAGTTGGTCTATGCTAATAGTAAGAGCAATCCTTAGTCTAGTTATAACTATATTTAGACGCTAAAGAACTGAAGCGGAGAAAAATCATGACGATGACTCTACAGTTTTTAGGTGCCACCGAAGAAGTGACGGGCTCATGTCATTTACTAACAGTCGGCAGCAAACAAATTCTACTCGATTGCGGCCTTATCCAAGGTAGCAAAGCAGACACGCTACGTAACCAAGACCCGTTTGACTTTGACCCTACGGCTATTGACGCTGTGATTCTTAGTCATGCCCATATCGATCACTCCGGTCGTATACCTAAGTTAATAAAAGCAGGTTATCGAGGGCCTATTTATACGCATAAAGCCAGTGCTCAATTGTGCGACATTATGCTTAAAGATGCAGCGATGCTGCAAAGTCGTGATGTTGAGCGACTCAATAAAAGACGTAAGAAAAATGACTTGCCCCAGCTTGAACCCTTGTTTGACGAAGACGACGTAACGCAGGCAATGAAGCAGTTTGTAGCGCTTAGTTATGGCCAAACACTAACGATATTCAGCGAGCTTCAAGTTCGTCTTAGTGATGCAGGGCATATTCTTGGCTCGGCTATTATTGAGTTATGGGTCACCGACCAAGACATACAAAAAAAACTCGTTTTCAGTGGCGACTTAGGCCGTGAAGGCATGCCGATTCTCAATGATCCAGTGGCTATACCTGAGGCAGACTTGGTGCTGATGGAGAGCACCTATGGCAATCGTACCCACCGCTCATGGCTAGATACCATCACCGAACTTAAGCAAATCTTTGCCGAAGCGATTCGTGGTAGCCGTGGCAACATTCTATTACCCGCATTTTCGGTTGGGCGTGCGCAAGAGCTGTTGTACTTATTTCATTTGTATGCCGAAGAGTGGGACTTATCAGCATGGAAAATTTGCTTAGATAGCCCAATGGCAATTGAAGCCACTAAAGTGTACTTAGATAATTATCCACTGATGGATGAAGACTTTAAACGCTTTACTCGCCAACATCCTGGTGAACATCCATTACTGTCAAATGTCGAATTTGTTCAAAGTACTGAACAATCAATGGAACTCAACGATGTAAGCCAAGGCCTAATTATTATTGCTGGTAGTGGTATGTGTAATGGTGGACGTATTCGATGCCACTTAGAACACAATCTATGGCGACCAGAATGCGATGTCATTATATGCGGCTATCAAGCACTGAGTACACCGGGACGTTTGTTAGTTGATGGCGCAGATCATCTTAAGATCCATGGCAAAGTTGTGAAGGTTGCTGCCAAGTTACACACGGTTGGCGGGCTGTCGGCACATGCTGATCAACATGAGTTAGTCAGTTGGTATCGCAAATTTAATAACGCACCGCCCTTAATATTGGTCCATGGTGAGCCGGAAGCTCAGCAGGGACTCATTAAAGCCTTACAAGAGAATACCAAACTAAGCCCCTCGTCGACGATTGCGGCTAAACATGGTGACAAATTGGACTTAAGCGCGTTGCCTCAGATGGTTTGGCTAGGCTGACTAGCGCTAAGCAATTTGAACCAAATTAAGTCGATTAATGAGTTGGCTTTTCTCGCGCTTGGTTCCATTGCTCATAAACAGCATTAAAGCCAAAAATCTGTATGGGTAGTGTGCGTTGCTTCGTATTTTCTTGGTAAGCAAGTAGCATCCACTGCCCACCGCGTAGTTCGTTTAACAGCTGGGTATCAACAGCAATATTCACTTCACATACTTTGTCGTCGCAATTACTAATTGGCAACTGAAGCGCCTTGTTTTGATCCACTTTCAAACCAATGCCGGCTCCTCGAGTTGCCTTTGGGCTAAATCGAATACGTAAAATGTCTCCGGGTGGGTTGTAGAGATACGTCAGTCCAGCAACTACTCTTTTTTGTCCTTGGTTCTCTACAACAACAGGTAGCGTGGCATTACAACGTTGCTGTTGGTCACATGAACTTTTCCAGACTGGTTCTAGTTCTTGTTCTGCAAAGGCGAAGGAGTTAAATAAGCTTAGAGTTAAAATGATAAGAATTGGCATAGTACTTCCGTGTGAAAACAGCAACAGATTGTTTTAGTAAATAAGGCGAACAATAACAGTTGTACCTAGAAATTAAATCAAAAAAGCCACCCTTAGGTGGCCTTTCTTAAGAATAACTTGTTAGAACTAGCGAGTTATCTTACGGCTACGAACCGACAAGGCAAAACATGCTAAAACTAGCAAGATCAGCGTTTGTGGTCCAGGTACTGAAGAAGGGTCTGCAACAAACTCGGTAATTGGTACTTGGCGCATTTGAACTTGGCCAGCATCAACAAAGCTTAAGCCTGTGACAAAGGCAAGTAAATCTTCTGGGTCAACTGCGTTATCTACATCAATACCGGTAATGCGGAATTGATTAACGCCGCCAGATGCGAAGAAATACTCTTCACCTGCATTGATGGTTCCGATTTCTTCCCAACCATTTACACCAAACAACCAAAGTGCGTAGATATCGTCATCAAAACCAGCGGGTAGAATAACCGAACGAATATTTGGACCTTGATCAACGATGTAGTCGTACCCAACGGCTACATCAGGGTCAATGAATACGATTTCGTTTTCGATAACATTAAAATCAAAGTCAAATCCGCCATCGACTATCACAGGCATAATTGGGTTTAATGGGGTTTGGCCTGGAAGAGCACCATCACGTATAGCAAAGCGCCATACACCATCTTCACCCGTATTTGAGGTAGAAACGAGGTCCCTTACTGCTTCACTACGCGATCCTGGAAGAGTAAAATGATTTTCACCATCACCAGCATCATAACCTACTTGCGCTGCTACACCACCAGAAGCCGAGCCCGTAGTCCATTCAATTTGGTCGTAACGAAACTCAACATCGAAGTTACCAGCGCCGGTATCATCACGGTTGATTAAAACAAGTTGGAAACTGTTCGTCTGTTCAGAGTCTAAACCATAACCAGCAACATCTTTCCAAGTGACCGCAATGCTATTTTGGTCAGGGGCACCTAAAAATATTTGGCCTCCATCTCTAACATCGACATCAGCCCAAAATGGAGCAATCATGCTCAAATAATCTGGTTCTGGCTCCGCTAGAAGAGCTTGTGGAGCTGGTTCGCCATCGTCACCACATTCTTCACAGCCACCGCCGTCAGCGATGCGATCTAAAGGAAAAGGTTGCGGAGTAAATGTAGTGAAGCCATCGTTAAAGGTAATGTTACCGTTTGAGTTGATGAAAAAGGTGTCATGTACTTCACCAAAGTAATTTATTACAAATGGGAGGTCTAACTCATTACTACTGGTGTCATCTCCAAATGAGATGTCATTTGTTCCGTAGCCAAGCTCGCCACCAAATCCATTAAGCATGACTGATGCATGGCCAGCAGACACCAGCAGTGCGGTGCTTAGCACCGCAAGTTGTAGTTTTTTCAATGCGTATTCCTTTACTTAAAATTATGAAATTGCAGTTTCAGCAATTATGAGATCGTGATGCAATAAATAGGCCTAATTATAAAAAGCATATAAAACAGAAGTTTATGTAAATTTCTTTTGAAAGGATTATTATTTTTGTAAAAATAATTGACACAATTAGTTTTAAGCTGAAATGTAAATTATTGATCTTTGCTTCGTCTCATCTTTTATATGTCGCTCAGTACAGGGAGTATTTAAGTTCCAAACAAAGATCGGTATCAGGGTGTGGGTGAAAATAAAGAAATCAAAAACTTAAAAGCCAAGTTTATAACTTGGCTTTTAAGGTAACTTATGTCGTACGATGAACTACCTACGTAGTTTTTTACGGCTTAATCCGGCAAGAGCGATCACCATCAAAGCCAAGCTTGCTGGCTCAGGAACAGATTGTGCAATTGGCTGAAGAGCTGCTTGTAGCCCACTACCATCACTAAAACTCATGCTTAGGGTATTCCAAGCATCAGCGTAACCGTCTTTTGAACTTGCGTACATAGCTGCTACTACGAAAAAACTTTCGCCTTCTTCTAAATCAAAGCTTAGTGAAGCTGGAACATTAACATCTTGGCCGCTCGAAATGTAAGTGTTGGTAGGATCTCCGACCCGTAATCCACCTCCAAATTCGTAAACCAAGGTGGCGAAGTCGGGATACCACTCTAGCAATGATCCACGCATAATCGCGACGCTTGCGCTCAATGAGTTACTCCCTGAGCCTCCCACAGAGCCGTGCAAATTTAAATTCAGGCCAATGGTTCGGTCACTACCGCTGGTATTGGTATAGTTTTGTACCGAAAAAGCAGTTGCACCGGCGCGTTGTCGATAAGCTGCTGAAGTTTCAACCCTTAGCAAGGGTAAATAGGAGCCATCAACAAAACCGGAAAATGCTTTAGCAGCAGCATAATTGCTTAGTTCGCTTTGAGCCGTGCTTTGGTACTCGCCACCCATGGATTCATAGTAGTCATCACCACTGGTGCAATACGAGGGACAGTTACTAGAGGTTGACGTCGCAGCATAGCTACCTACGCCAGTTATCACACCTGCAACAGCCATATTTGCCGAAAGCGCTAACAAAGTACCAAATGCAAGGGTAATAGATTTATTGATGTTCATTATTGGTGGGATATCCGTATTCACTAAAGAATTGCAACTATTGCAATAATTGTTCCTTTATAAAAATACTAAATAAATACAATATTTTAGTGCAATTTTGTGTTTTGTTGCTTTGAACAAGTGTTAATCAAGTGTAAAAAAATTAGACGTTTTGATTGCTGTTCTTGCACCGAACATAACAATTTTGGAAAGATTGTTGAAATTCAGGCACACCATTAACACTTGACTTGAGTAAACCATGAGAATGACGTAGCCTTTATTTATATTGAACGTTCAATTAATAAAAATATGCCAAAAATTGGAATGGAACCTATACGACGCGACCAACTGATGAGTGCAACCATTGAGTCCATCGCAGAATTTGGGATGCACGCTACAACCATTAGTCGGATTAGCCAGAGGGCAGGCCTATCAAGTGGCATTATTAGCCATTATTTTGGTAGTAAACAGGGCCTAATCAATGCCTCAGTTCGGTATATGCTTGCTCGATTAAAGCAAGAGTTTTTGTCGAAAATTGACGGTCATTGCAGCGCTGAGCAGAGGCTTATGTACATTGTCGAAACTAACTTCTCTGGGCTACAGCATAGTGCTGCGTTTACTAAAACCTGGCTAAGTTTTTGGGCGCAATCGATGCACAATACACAATTACAGCGTCTACAAAAAGTTAATGACCGTCGCCTCATTAGTAATTTGAGCTACGCCTTCGCTTTGCTAATGCCTCGCAAAGATGCGAAACAAGCGGCCTTGCTAAGTGCCGCCATGATCGATGGGCTATGGCTTCGAAGCGTACTCTCACAATCTGGCCCAATAGCTTTTAAACAAAGCGAAGCGCTGGCTAAGACTTATATCAATTCTCTGATCAAACAGTATGGAGACTCAAAGTGACACTACCTATTTACCAAAACTTTATTCATGGGCGCTACTTAGCCAATACTACTGGCGAGCATTTTGAAGTAAAGAATCCTGCGACAGATGAAGTCATTTATCGGGTTGAGATTGCGGATGAATCCATACAACTAGCAGCAATAGAGAGCGCAAAGTTGGGTTTCGATCTTTGGTCATCGATGAGCGCGATTGAACGCAGCCGCATATTATTAAAAGCCGTGGCAATACTACGCGAAAGAAATGATGAACTCGCAACAATAGAAGTTCTCGATACAGGCAAGCCATGGCAAGAAGCGCAATGTGTCGACGTTGAAACTGGGGCCGATGTTATTGAATACTTCGCAGGTCTAGCCCCGACACAGGTTGGTCAACAGCAAACAGTAGGAGCTGACTTTTACTATACTCGTAAAGAACCTTTAGGCATCTGCGCCGGCATTGGGGCATGGAATTACCCCTTACAAATTGCCTGTTGGAAATCGGGTCCAGCCTTGGCTGCTGGTAATGCTCTAATTTTTAAGCCCTCAGAATTAACACCTTTGGGCGCGCTAAAGTTGGCAGAAGTATTTTGCGAAGCTGGTGTTCCGGCCGGTGTGTTTAATGTTGTACAAGGTGCGGCTGAAGTGGGTCAGTGGTTAAGCCATCATCCTGAGATAGCCAAGCTGTCGTTTACCGGCGAAGTAGGAACAGGTAAAAAAGTAGTCGCTAGTAGTGCGGGATCGTTGAAGTCGGTCACTATGGAGCTGGGTGGAAAATCGCCACTATTGGTGTTTGAGGATGCGGACATTGACCAAGCTGTTAGTGCGGCCATGCTCGGTAACTTTTATACCCAGGGTGAAATCTGCACCAATTGTACGCGCGTTTATCTGCACCGTAATATCTACACTGAGTTTACTCAAAAATTGCTTCATCGTATTCAAAACAACATTGTTGCAGGCGATCCTCTCGACCCTAAGGTTAATTTTGGAGCCTTAATTTCTAGAGAACATCAACAGTTGGTGCTCAGCTATATTGACTCAGGCATTGAGCAGGGCGCTAGCTTGCTTTGCGGTGGAAAAGCGATGAGACCCGCATCAGCTGCAAATGGCTATTTTGTTGAACCGACCGTGTTTGTTGATTGCCAAGATGATATGCGCATAGTTCGCGAAGAGATTTTTGGACCAGTGATGAGCATTTTAGTCTTTGACGATGAAAGAGACGTTGTCCAAAGAGCCAATGACACCCATTTAGGTTTAGCCGCTGGGATTTTTACCAAGGATATTCAGCGTGCCCACCGAGTCATCCATAAAATGCAAGCAGGTATTTGTTGGATTAACAGCTATGGAAACTCTCCCGCAGAGATGCCTGTGGGTGGCTACAAACAATCGGGTATAGGCCGAGAAAACGGGATTGAGACACTTGAGCACTACACTCAAACCAAATCAATTTATGTTGGAATGACTAATATAGAGAGTCCGTTTTGAGCCAAAACAATAGTGATAGTTACGATTATATTATCGTAGGGGCTGGTTCTGCAGGTTGCGTACTTGCAAATCGTTTGTCTGAAAACCCAACCCATAAAGTATTGCTTCTTGAGTCTGGTGGCAGCGATAAAAGCATTTTTATTAAAATGCCCACAGCGTTGTCAATTCCAATGAATACGCCTAAGTATGCTTGGCAGTTTCATACGCAAGCTGAACCGTATTTAGATAATCGCGAAATGCATTGTCCTAGGGGCAAGGTTCTTGGCGGCTCTTCATCGATCAATGGCATGGTCTACGTGCGCGGTCATGCCAAAGATTTTGACGAATGGCAGCATTTGGGAGCACAAGGTTGGGACTACCAGGCTTGCTTACCGTACTTCCAACGAGCCGAGACCTATTACCTAGGTAAAAATGAATACCGAGGCGAGCAAGGGCCTCTTGGGGTCAATAACGGCAATCAAATGCAAAACCCCTTATACCAATGTTTTATTGATGCGGGTAAGCAAGCCGGCTATGCCGTAAGTGCAGACTACAATGGCCAACAGCAAGAAGGCTTTGCCGCTATGCACATGACGGTGAAAAATGGCGTTCGCAGCTCGACCAGCCGGGAATATTTAGATCCAGCGATGAAGCGCAAAAACCTAACGGTAATCACCAAAGTTTTGGTTGAACGCGTTGAAATAGAAGACCAGCAAGCGACAGGTGTCCACTATCAACACGCCGGTAAAAGCCGATATGCGATGGCCAATAAGGAAGTGATTTTGAGCGCCGGCGCTATCGGTTCGCCGCACCTACTGCAACTGTCAGGTATTGGGGATAAGGACGTGCTTGAGTCTGCAGGTGTTGAATATAAGCATCATCTACCCGGTGTGGGACAAAATCTGCAAGATCATTTAGAGTTCTATTTTCAATATAAGTGTAAGCAAGCAATAACGCTTAATGGTCGTTTAGGCCTTATATCTAAAGGATTGATAGGAGCACGTTGGCTGCTCAATCGCAGTGGTTTAGGTGCTACCAATCATTTTGAGTCTTGCGCATTCATCCGCTCAAAAGCACAAGTTGAATGGCCCGATATTCAGTATCATTTTTTACCTGCGGCAATTCGCTACGATGGTAAAGAAGCTTTTTCAGGTCACGGTTTTCAGGTGCACGTTGGGCATAACAAACCCAAGAGTCGCGGGCATGTGTTATTACAATCGAGCAATCCTAAAGATGCGCCCAAAATCCAATTTAACTATCTACAACATCCTGATGACATTGAAGGCTTCCGAGCTTGCGTGCGTTTAACTCGAGAAATTATCGAGCAAAGCGCTTTTGATGCTTACAGAGGTGATGAAATTCAACCCGGCAAAGGGGTGCAAAGTGATGAAGAGATAGATGCCTTTGTAAGACAAGCTGCCGAAAGTGCCTATCATCCATCTTGTTCGTGCAAAATGGGTGAAGACGATATGGCGGTCGTTAATTCTCAGACTCAAGTTCGAGGCGTGAGGGCTTTGCGAGTTGTCGACGCTTCGATTTTCCCTAGTATTCCAAATGGTAATTTGAATGCACCAACGATTATGCTCGCCGAGAAAGCGGCTGATATGATTTTGGGACTATCGCCATTAGCGGCGGATCATGCAACCGTTGCGATCGCTAGAGATTGGCAATCAACACAACGAGGTAGCTCTTTTGACATCGCTTAGCGACTCGCGATGCTAAGTACTCAATGTTTACATTTTTAAAGTTCGAAGTGTACTTTTGACGAACACCGCAACCATCTGGTTACGGTGTTCAGGTCTTATAATTGGATAAAAACATCAACAAACAATGAAGGGTGACAACTAAATTGACCGTTCGGTCAAAAAATAAGCGAAATCGAGCAATTTTTATACAAATTTTATACTTCTGCGCTTCCCAAAAACCTAACTTACGTTATGCTTCAACCTATATATCGATAGTTTTCGATCCCCAGTCATTCAAAGAAGAAAGAAAAGCATGTTCAAATTAAGCTCAATGAGTATCAAGCAAAAAGTCGTAACTGGAATTGCATTTGCGGTTTTAGCCTCAACCATTATCGTCGGTTGGATGGCGCATTCTCAAGCGCGCAATTCTCAAACTCAACGATTGATGACAATTGAGCTGCCAATGATGCTTGAACAAATCAATATGGAGATTGATAAAGAGGTTGTTCAATTACTTCAAGCGTCTGAGCAACTGGCGAACAATGAATATGTAAAACAGGCAATCTCTGCCACAAAACTAGATGCTGCTAGTGAAGCTCAATTAGTTAAAGAACTGCAAAACCTTAAAGATCAGTATCAATTAAGTGATGCATCTATAGCCAACAGAAAAACGGCTAATTATTGGAACCAAAAAGGTTTCTTACGTCAGATGTCGCCAGAAAGAGATGGCTGGTTTTTTGCCTTGGTTAATTCCGGCCTAGAAACAACGGTGAGTGTGTATCACTCATCGACAGAAAAAACTAAGATGTTTGCAAATTTTCAGCAAGTGAACGGGATTGCATTGTCGGGCTTGTCAAAAACCCTAGACGATATGATCGCTATGCTTAATGGATTCGAAATTGAAAAAACGGGCTATGTGTTTCTAACCGACTCTGAAGGTGGGGTGCAAATCCATCGCCAAGAATCCCAGCTTAAGAAAAACCTCTCAGATATCTATGATGCAGATGTTGGGCAGCTTTTGAGTAAAAATAGCTTTAACCTAGTTCCAGCTGTAGTTGAAGGTAAAGACGTATTTTTGGCTAGTAATTACGTGCCATCAATGGACTGGTTTGTGGTTGGAGTTGTACCTGTAGACGAGGTATTTGAGGAATTAAACGCAAGTGCCCGAACCATGTTAATCATTACCATTGTTGTTGCTCTCGGCTTTGTGCTTTTAGGGGTTATTTTAGCCAACAGCATCACCAATCCTATTCGACTAATAGCGCATCGTTTTTCCGATTTAGGCAAAGGCGATGGCGACTTGTCACAGCGTATTGAGGTTAAAGGTAATGACGAGATCGCTCAATTGTCACAAGGATTCAACGGATTTATAGAAAAAATCCATGAGTCGATGAAAGAGGTTTCGGCGACTAGCCAGGCTTTACAAATCGCCTCCGAAGGTGTTTCTAATAAAGCCAATATCACCCGTGATAATAGCCATGAGCAACGCGATCAAACCATTCAGGTAGTTGCTGCTATTAATGAGATGGGAGCCACAATTAGTGAAATCGCGTCCAATGCGGCAACAGCAGCAGAAACAGCAAACACAGCCTCAGATAATACTCAGCAAGGCCGGGCAGTGGTCAGCCAAGCTAAAGATGCGATAGGACGCTTAGCCGCAGATATCGAAGGCACCGGTCAGGTGGTGCAGCACTTAGCAAGCACAACTCAAGATATAGGTTCCATACTCGAGGTGATTCGCGGTATATCCGAGCAAACGAACTTGTTAGCACTAAATGCTGCAATTGAGGCTGCTCGTGCTGGAGAGCAAGGTCGCGGTTTTGCCGTGGTTGCTGATGAAGTCCGCAATTTAGCTAGCCGCACCGCCGACTCCACAGAAGAAATCCAGAAGATGATCAATCAACTTCAGGGTGATGCCAAAGATGCAGTTGAGGCCATGGAGAAAGGTAAGTCAGTTACTTTAGAAGGGGTTTCTTCTTCAGATGAGGCGGTTCATGTATTAGAGACCATTTCAGATAGAATCGTTGATATATCGGACCGAAATACACAGGTTGCTACAGCAACCGAAGAACAATCGACAGTGGTGCATACCATTAACCAAAACATTGATGAAATTAATGCAATTAATGAAGTGACAACCACCACCGCCGAGCAGCTAGCCCAAGCAAGTAACGAACTTCGTGATTTGTCTGAGCGACTCGATACCATGGTTGGGAGCTTTAAGCTTTAGTTTAATACCGAAAAAACCTAAACAAAGCGCGTTAAATGACGCGCTTTTTTTGTTTCTAAATGGCGTAATTGTACAAGCCCTTTTTAACTCGAACCTCGTCTAGTCCTAATTTCAATTTGCCGATATCTCGTTATGGCTTATGCTGAGCTTATCCTTGCCGATTGGAATACTCATGTTTAATGCTCTCGTTTTGACTCAAGAAGAAAAAGCCACCTTCGCTGAAGTTCGTCAAATCCAAGAAAGTGATTTGCCTGATGGTGAAGTATTGGTGCGTGTCGCTTGTTCATCGATTAACTATAAGGATGGGCTTGCAGTGACTGGACTAGGTAAAATCATCCGCAATTTTCCGATGGTTCCTGGTATAGATTTCGCAGGAGAGGTACTTGAGTCAAGTGACAAGCGCTATCAAACAGGTGATAAAGTAATTTTGACCGGATGGGGCGTAGGTGAGAACCATTGGGGTGGATTAGCGCAAAAAGCGCGAGTTAAAGCAGATTGGCTAGTACCAATGCCAAGCAGCTGTGATGACCAAAAAGCGATGAAAATCGGTACTGCAGGATTAACCGCGATGCTATGTGTACAGGCGCTGCAAACGGCGGGTCTTAAACCTAGCGACGGTGATGTTTTGGTTACTGGTGCAAGCGGTGGAGTGGGTAGCGTCGCAGTGACTTTATTAACGCAACTTGGCTATAGCGTGGTTGCCAGCTCTGGTCGCGTTGAGCAAAATGGCAGTTATTTGAAGGCGCTAGGTGCCAGTTCGGTAATTGATCGCAGTGAATTGGAAATCGACGCTAGACCGTTAGAAAAACAACGTTGGGCTGGCGTGGTGGATACGGTTGGCAATAAAGTGCTCGCCACTGCCCTTGCCCAAATGCAGTATGGAGGTGCGGCTGCAATCTGTGGTTTAGCTGGAGGATACGCCCTGCCGACAACGGTGATGCCTTTTATTTTACGAGGTGTGAGCATACTTGGGATTGATTCTGTGTCGTGTCCCTATGAGAAGCGTGTTGCAGCTTGGGAGCAAGTATTGGCTTTACTTCCCAATCGTTTTTATCAAGAAGCCTGCGAGAGTATCACGCTTGAACAAGTTGCCGAATATGCACAAAAAATTGTTAAAGGAAAAATAACAGGGCGGGTATTGGTAAGGCTGTAGCGCATTGATGAGCTTTTAACTAAAGTCATCAGCGCTGTCTTTGCTTATTCGCCACTAACTAAACAAATCTCAATAGACGCTTACTACGCTTTGATCAAGCATTCTTATGGGTTAAGCCAAGCGCATGATCATTTAACTTGAATCTAATAGAGCCAAATTATTGTAGGGAAACAATATGTTAGCAATTTTCGAAAAGGTCTTACTTATCGGTTTACTAAGTCTAGTATTCCCCTTAAGTGCTGCACAAGATGCGATAGAAAACAGTACTGAAACAAATAAGCCCCAGATTAACTTGCAGTTGAACCTCGAAGTTGTCGGAATTGACAAAGCAGCGCAGCAAGCAGCTCAAGCCTTAACTAATATTGCAACAAGCATGGAGATGTTGGCAAATGATCCAGAGTTGAGTGTAGAGGAGCAAGCGCAACTTGATAAAACGTTTTTAGCAATTGAGCAATTGAGTACGCAGCTTAATGCAAGCTTGCAGCAGGTGCCAAAAACGCTAGAGCAAAGCGCCAAGCCAATCGTAAGCTTAGCCGATAATCTTTCCCAAAAGATCCAATTGTGGGTGATAATTATTTTGGTCGCTTTAGTTTTAATTATCATTGCTTCAATACTCGCGATCTATTTTGGGGTACTTGCTCCAACTAGCCGGTCGATCATTACCGTTACTAGTCATGTTAACCAGCTTGCCTCTAGTCTTAAAATCACCGCTGAATTGGTAGAGAAAACGACGCAACAAAATCAAGTTTTATTAGAACGTTTAGATGAAGACAAAACTTAGGTATTGATCAAGGCCTTTGCTTGCGTTCATTAAGGTTGTATAACGTAAATTTATCAAATGTATAAGGCTTGATAATTTCCTGTGATTCACATTTGTACCTATACTGAACTCATCAAAGCAAGCAACTAATACGTTAAGTGAGAACAATATGAAAATGAGTCATGTAGGCATTATGGTCGGCGATATGGACAAAGCGGTTGAGTTTTATACTAAAGCTTTAGGTCTTAAAACTGTTATGGGTAAATCTGCAGTCGTTGAAGAGAAAGAATCTGCAATTGGTGCGATGTGTATAGCCGTGTTTGGAGAAGGCTTCAAAGGTTTCAATATTGCACACCTAGTCACAAGCGATGGTGTTGGTTTCGAACTATTCGAAATGATTGACCGTGAAGAAAAACATAATGTCGATTTCACTAAAATTGGGATCTTCCATTATTGTTTGGAAACTGATGATTTTGAGGGTGTGATTAAGCGAGTAGAGCAATACGGCGGTAAAGCCCGAATGGACACTATGCGTTATCATCCTGAAGACGAAAATCGCCCATACAAAATGGTTTATCTAGAAGACCCGTTTGGAAATCTTTTTGAGCTTTATTCTCACTCGTATTCAGAAACATATTCTTCAGAGTACGAATAAACTATTGTTATCAGTACAAAACTTTTGACTATACTAGCCTCCCACAGTGGAGGCTTTTTTGTACCAGAAATTACAACTAGTTTTGTTTTGGTTCGCCGTTTAATAAGCTTATGGTATTTCTAAAGGTATTATGCTGGCAATTGGGAACTGAGAAAACGCGATATATCTTTTTTGGGCGTTCTAGCGAGTCTTTGCATCAATTTGAAACTAGGGTTTTCAATTTGATATGTCAGATTTAGATCTTCGAGCATGGATAACCAAAGTTTGGCTGTCATTTCACTATCGGCTAAGGCTCTGTGAAAAACGCCGTCATGGGCAATGTTTTTGTAATCAATTAGGCTACCTAATTTGTGGTTAGGTGCATTCGGGTATAGTCTTCGTGCAATCAACATTGAGCAAGCAAAAATCCCCGGGTAAGTACGTTGAATTGCATCTAATTCGGCATCTAAAAAGCGTTTGTCAAAAGATGCGTTGTGCGCTACCAAGGGCATGTCACCAATAAAGTCGGCGAACTCATCCATAACCGCTGCGCATTCGTCCTCACCAAGTAACATATGATTACTGATACCGGTGTAGTTCTCGATAAACGAACTGACTCGAAAGCCGGGGTTCATTAAACGTGAAAAAGTATCAGTTATTTGCCCCGATTCAATTTTAACCGCCCCAATCTCAATTGCTCGGTCGCCTTGAGTTGGCGATAAACCGGTGGTTTCGAAGTCGAGAACAATAACATTTGCTGCGCTGTGAAAAGTCAAAATGGCGTCTGTCTGAAAACAAAAGCGTATTGTAATCAGCAGCCAGGGCAGCAGCAATGATTTATAACAGTAAAAAAGCTCAATACTGCTCCTGAAATGCTATTTTTACTGATGCGGCTTTCAAATAGTGATAACGTGCGCGAATCTTCAACAAGGCTTAAGAGAATGACCCACAATAAGCAGCCCCCAAATAATAGTAAAACCCTACTGCATCCACGTAGTCAGCACCTTGAACGCTATGACTTTGAGCGCTTGGTTAGTTTCAATTCAGCGTTACAAGCCTATATAAAGGCGAGCCCGCGTGGCGATCTTACCATTGACTTTGCTCAGCCAAAAGCAGTGCTCGAACTTAATCGAAGTTTGTTGGCTTGTTTTTACGGTGTTGAAAACTGGACTATTAGTGAGAACAATTTGTGCCCCCCGATACCTGGTCGCGCGGATTATCTACATTATTTAGGTGACTTACTCGAGCACAGTTACGGATCCAAAGCCTATCAAAACAAATCAATTCGGGCTTTGGACGTTGGTGTCGGTGCTAATTGTGTTTACCCTTTGTTAGGGGTTGGGCAATATGCTTGGAGTTTTGTTGGTAGCGATATCGACCCCAAATCTTTAGTCCAAGCTCAAGCAAATTTGGATGCGAATCCGAAGTTCTCCAAACTTATAGAGCTCCGATTACAGCGTAAACAACAGCATATATTTAAAAGCATAATCCAAAGTGATGACTATTTTGATATAAGCCTGTGTAATCCTCCTTTTCATGCCAGCGCAGCTGAGGCTAAAGCTGGAAGTGAGCGTAAAAGTAAAAATTTGAGCCAATCTGGCTTAAAACCAACGACTAACTCAAGCGCATTAAATTTTGGTGGACAAAGCAATGAGCTTTGGTGCAAAGGCGGTGAACTAGCCTTTATCCGAACTATGATCACCGAAAGTAGTGACTTCCAAAGTAATGTTCTATGGTTTACCAGTTTGGTATCTAAGCAAGATAACTTAAAGGCGATCACTGAAGCCTTGGTGAAAGCCGGAGTGGTCGAACATCGAATCGTTGATATGGCGCAAGGTAATAAAGTGAGTCGTTTTGTTGCTTGGAGCTTTTTACCTAAAGCTAAGCACCGAGAATGGAAGAGGCTGTTCGGATATTCTTAATGTCAGTTGATTGGAATTTTCAATGATTAACAAAAATTAAACATTGAGGGCTTCTCAATTAGCTTTAATGGTTGTTATAGTCTGACTTCAAACTCAGCAAGGATAGCTAACATGGAATTTCCAATTGAAGCCTCGTGCCAATGTGGGCAAGTTAAATATTCGTTAAAAGCAGCGCCTAAAATGGTCGTTGCCTGTCATTGTCAAGCCTGTCAGAAACTGGCTACTAGCCCATTTAGCATTACCGGCATTGTCGCCAGTGAGGATATTGAGTTTAGTGGCAAGCTAAACGAATGGACTCGTACCGCCGATAGCGGTAATTCCAATACTGCCGCATTCTGTCCAGGATGTGGAAATAGGATTTATCATTATAATCCCCAAGATCTAAGTACAGTGAAATTGAAACTTAAGCCAATGGGCCTTAGCGACGACAGTTTATTCAAACCTACTGCGCACTTTTGGGTTTGCGAAAAGCTGGACTGGGTTGAAATTCCTGATGGCGTCAAACAATTCGATAAACAACCCTAAACAATACTTTCTCGTGGAGCATATGCATGAAAATTTTGCCAAATATTTGTTCGTCGGACTTACAAGCTAGTAAACGATTTTATGTCGAATTGTTAAACTTAGACGTGAAGTTTGAAAGTGATTGGTATGTTCAGTTGTGCTCTGCGGAAAATAGTGAGATCGAATTAGGAATTATCGATCGCTATCATGATCTTGTGCCCTTAGAGTACCAACAACAGCCAACGGGCATGTATCTCACTTTTGTGGTCAACGATGTCAACACGAGCTTTCAACGCGCTCAAGAAATGGGCGTGCCATTGGTGTCAGAGCCACGTAACGAATTCTATGGCCAACGACGTTTTTTATGTAAAGACCCCGACAATTGCTTAGTTGATATTTGTTCTCCTTGGCAACCTTAAGTTAACCCCAGCCATAAAAAGGACAAAGCAGTATCCACTATGGTCTGTATCAGCTGGCTTGCGAGCTGATACCAAGGGTTTTCTTCTCGAATGTGCTATATTAGGCGGTTGCTACGATATTGCACTGTTGGCTTAAGCTTATTTTGAGTTTTTGTGGGCAAATTTCCTAATTTTCGAGACTAACTATGTCATTTTCCAAGCTTGGGCTGTGTAGCTCAATCCTAAAAGCCCTAGACGAACAAGGCTACTCCGAGCCTACTCCTGTGCAGAGCAAAACAATCCCTGTTGTTTTATCGGGAAAAGATGCGGTTGTTAGTGCTCAAACGGGTACCGGTAAAACCGCAAGTTTTGTATTGCCAATACTAGAGCGTTTAAACACTGAGCGAACTCGTCGCTCAAAGCGCATTCGAGCGTTGGTATTGGTACCAACCCGCGAATTGGCGATGCAAGTTGAGAGCAATATCCAAACCTATGCCAAGCATCTTGAACTGCGTTCAATGGTTATGGTCGGAGGCTTAGACTCTGAGCCGCAAAAGCAGGCGTTGATTGACGGCGTTGATATTTTAGTTGCGACACCGGGCCGATTGCTTGATTTGGCACACCAACGGGCTTTGTACTTTGACGAATTAGAATTTTTGGTTCTTGATGAAGCTGACCGTATGCTTGATATGGGCTTTATTGGTGACATCAATAAAATTATTGACCGCCTGCCAAAGATCAGGCAAAACTTGCTGTTTTCAGCAACGCTCTCGAAGGAAGTAAAGTCGCTTGCTAAAACTGCCATTTCAAATCCAGTTGAAATCAGCATTAGTGCGAACAAAAATTCAACGCCAAAAATTTCGCAGTGGTTAGTTGCTGTTGATAAAGAAAAGAAATCAGCGCTAATTAGTCATTTGATTAGTGACTTAAAATGGCCTCAAGCCCTTATTTTTATCCGCACTAAAGCCGGAGCTGCAAAGTTAGTCAGTCAGTTAGAAAAGCGGGGGATTAGTGCCGAGTCGATTCATAGTGGGCGAAGTCAAAGTGTTCGGAGCCGCATCCTAGAAGACTTTAAGTCAGGTAAAATAAGCTTGTTGGTTGCCACCGGCGTTGCGGCGCGAGGGATAGATATAGAAGACTTATCCACGGTGGTCAATTATGACTTACCTGACGACGTTGACGATTACATTCATCGTATTGGCCGCACCGGACGAGCTGGCGCCTCAGGTGAAGCTGTATCGCTAGTCTCACGAGACGATTTTAAACGTCTTTGCGCGGTTGAGAGAAAACTTGGGCAAGAGATTGAGCGCCGCCAAATTCCTGAGTTTATGGTTCTAAAGGATTTACCAGAGTCTGATTTGAACTATTCTAAATCGGCTCATAAACCTAAACATAAACCGCAGAATAACGAAAATTCCAAGACTAAGTTAAAGCCTAAGCCTAAGCTCAAGTCGCAAAGCAAACCAGCTAAGTCGGCCGAAGTTAGTAGTACAGGGCGTGCAGATCCTTGGGCAGGATGGGGCAATAAGCGCTGAACCTCATCTAGATTTTTTGTTGTAGTTGCGGCCAACTTCACCGCTTAAGTAAATTATCTCGGTAAACGTTTATGGTATAACGACGTTGTGACGGTAAGCTAGAGATTAACCACCGTACATTCGAAGTAGGGACGACCTTACCGCTCGTAACCATTAACGAGGACGGCCTCGCTGTTAAGTAAGGTTTTAATATGGCGTGGATAGTGTTGTTTTTTGCTGGCTTGTTTGAAATTGCTTGGGCAATTGGACTTAAATATACCCAAGGGTTTACCCAGTTTTGGCCAAGTGTCGCAACTTTAAGCTGTTTGATCGTAAGTTTTGTGCTCTTAGGTTTATCGATGAATAGTCTACCTGTAGGGACGGCGTATGCTGTTTGGGTTGGCATTGGCACCATTGGTACAGTGATCCTTGGGGTGGTTATGTTTAATGAGCCTGCAAATTTAGTACGTATGCTTAGTTTAAGTTTTATTGTGCTAGGGATTGTTGGTTTAAAAATATCGAGCTAATACCAAGCGGCCAGGGAATGCCCATGAGTCTTTTCGAACAAAAGGTGGCAAATTATCCAGCGACTGCAAAAGCTGCCTTAGAGCAGCTTAAAGCACTTATTTTTGACATATCGCTTACTTATGGACTTGGTGAAGTTAGCGAAAACCTCAAGTGGGGTGAACTCAGTTATGGTACTCCCCATTCCAGCCCGATCCGCATTGATTGGAAACCAAAGTATCCAAATCACATTAGTATTTATTTCAACTGCCAAACTAAACTGGTCGATACTTTTCGCGAACTATATCCCGATGACTTAGAGTTTCATGGCAATCGTGAAATACGGCTAAGTTTAGACAACGCTATAGATACCGCTGTAATTGTCCCTTGTTTGCTAATGGCTCTGAACTACAAAAACCTAAAACACCAACATCTACTCGGCGCTTAAGCGCCAACTACCATTTTTAGTCTCGCCATTTAATTGAACAGCCCATGCTAGCTGTTTGTTGTTTAGGACCACGCCCGGTTTGGGCGACCAGTCGCATTGCGTCAAGCAGTTCAGGACTTCGCTTGCTAGCGTCACCCATTTGAGCATCATCAATTCGGCCTCGATATTGAAGCTGGCCAAGGTGATTTAGACCAAAGAAATCTGGTGTGCAAATAGCACCGTAAGCTTTCCCAACGCTTTGGTCTTCATCTACCAGATATAAAAATGGGAAACTATGCTGGGCGGCAAATATGGCCATATTCTCTGGATTATCAGCACTGTAATCGCGGTAATCATTAGACATAACGGCCACTACATTAATACCTTCATCTATAAGTATGCTGGCGTCCAATGCGAGTCTGTCGGCAATGGCTTTAACATAAGGGCAATGATTGCATATAAATGCGATCACTAAGCCTTTGTCGCCTAAATTGTCGATCATGGTGAACTGATTACCGCTAGGGTCTGAAAGGGTAAAATTGGGTGCTTTCCAGCCAAAATCACAAATGGGGGTGTTGAGAAGCATTGGTTCCCTCCTTACGCTTTGTTTGGTTGCAAGGTAATATTCTAGGGCAAAGCCTGACTTTTGCCTATTAAAGGTACTTCCGAAACTAAAATCTATAGATACCGGCCAAGAAATTGTAAACGCGACCGCTAGAAAAATGAGCAAAAGGTATGGTTTTTTGGAGCTATGCAAAGAGGGTAAAGCTGCCGTTTTTAACGGCAGCTAAAGCTTAACTGCTTTAGAACAAGCTTTTAAGTGCGCTGCCGATTTTACTTACTTTTTCGGCGTTATCTAGAATAACGTCAAGCTCGCTCTCGCTCTTTTCTTGTTTTTCTGAACTGCTCGATGTTGCTGACGTTTTATTTGAACTGTCATTGGCTTGTGGCGCACTACCTATGACTTCTGGATTTAGAGCAACAAGTTCAACGCGGCGGTTTTTAGCCCGACCTTCGGCGTTGTCATTGCTGGCAATCGGTCTTGCTTCACCGCGGCCGAGGCTATCAAGGCGAGAGCTCTCAATGCCATAATCGTTGACTAGTGCTTGTAGTACGGCAGCGGCCCGAGCGTTGCTTAGCTTTTTGTTTTGATCGCCTGAACCCACAGAGTCAGTGTGACCTACAATATCTAATTTAAGATCAGGATAGTCAGATAACAACTCTGCAAGTTCCGATAATTGGGCTTTAGAGTTAGATTTTAAGGTCGAT
Organism: Alginatibacterium sediminis; assembly: GCF_003610775.1. Classification (GTDB taxonomy): domain Bacteria; phylum Pseudomonadota; class Gammaproteobacteria; order Enterobacterales; family Celerinatantimonadaceae; genus Alginatibacterium; species Alginatibacterium sediminis. The sequence continues at coordinate 390,645 of NZ_RAQO01000005.1, forward strand.
TTACCACTGTCAAAATACAGACCGTAAAGATCAATTTTACCATCCATGACGATACTTGACGCCATTGAAGATAACAAACCGTCATCAAGACTATCCTCTTCAATAATGAACTGGAAGACGTTGGTTCCATTCATATCATTAACGAAAACGAAAAAATATAGATTCCCTTTTTTGGCAACCATATATTGATTTTGTTTGTTGCCGTTGATGTAAAAATCATTGTTGTTTTGAATCAGGTCGTCAAGATTACTTAAATTAGTGTTTGGGCAAGGACGGTCGCAACTATACAAGGTTTGCATCCCCTCACGCTTGGCTAGTTTTTGATAATTACGGAAGGTTTGTAAAGCAGAGTACTTATTCGGAAGCTCGTAGTGAATATAGGTAAGCTTGCCAGCAACAGGCTTTGTTTTGTCAGCTATCCATTGACCATTTTTTTTATAGGGTTTACTTAGAATTAGCTGCATTTCTTCATAGTCGAGCTGGGCATAGTGATCGATAGTTGCGCCAGGCATGCGGCTTATAACAGGATGGTCTTGTCCTTTTTCAGCAAAGGCAGGAGACTGACTGAGCAGTAGAGCAGTCAATACCAGGCCTAGTTTGTTGAGTCCATTCAACATATTATTTTCCTTTGAAAGTAAGTGCTTAGCAATAAAACGGCGAATAATATTAACAGTCAGTCGCAACTTGGCAATCATTATCGTTAACTATTTTCAGAACAACTCGAGTTCATCTCGCGAAAAAACTTGGATTCGGTTTTCTTGTCTGTCGTCAAAGGTTTTTGGGTAATTGCCCAGTTATACTGACCCATCAAATCCAACAAGGATGTTAAAATTGCGAATGCATAAGCTTGTGTTTTGGATACTTTGGGTATCTTTATTATCAATGATGACTGGAGTGAATGCGGCGCTAGTCTACGACTTACAAATTGATCCAAATGATGCCGCTAAAGCAAAAGTAGAACTCGATACACGCAGCTTTGATACTGTGAACTTTGAAGCTGCTCGTAGTATGGGGGACTCTTTTACACCACAGCTTTTTTGTAAACTGAACTCAGAGCAAGTCATTAAGTTGGCATACCAAGAGGAGCAACAATGCGAGTCTGTTTTTTGGTGGCTTAACTTTGAAAGTGTGAGTGAACTTGGTATAGACCTTTCCCAACAACAAGATAGCTTTGATGCGCAGCAAGGTTGGTATTTTTTAAGTGAATGGAATTCTCTACCACGAATCAAGGGCAACTATGAAGTGGAGCTTTGTATTGCAGGCGAACACTGCCAAGTATTACCGACAGTTGATGAAGCCCCGTTATTGATAGTATGGGGACTTGCGGTCAAACATATACAGCTCGCTGAAAACCAAGTGAACATCAGCACTAATCTGGAGTTTCTTTTCGAATCTTCACAACGATGGATACCGCGCCTACAGTCGCAACTTAATTACTTACAACAGGTTTTCGCAGAACAAGAGTCAGCTGATTGGAACTTTGTTTATCTTAGCCGGGAACAAAGCTCCGGATCGGTCTCAGGGCTTGCTGGCAACGAGAGCTTGTTGGTCAATGTTCCCGTGACCAAAGGTGCTATTGCAGATAAAAGTTTCGCGCATTTGCTTAAAATTAGTGCCCATGAAGCTCTCCATTTTATCGTCCAGTATCCCAATAGCCTCTGGGCTAACGAAAGCTTGGCGGAATACTATGCACAAAAGTCCTTGTTCGGCACCGAGTACGAGTTTGACCGGCCCGTGTTCGCTTGGGAGTTGCAATCAAAACAATTCCCTTTCGCTAATATAGGCTTATTAGAGGCAAACCATTTGGTCGCTCAAAAGCATCTTTATCAGTACTATCCTTTATTCTATCTAAAAGGCGCTGCATTTTGGCATGCCTTAGATACATCATTGACCGCTAAGGGATTCCAACTCGATCACTTAGTAACACAGCTGGAATTTGATCAACAAGGCGACTTTGATAGCGCGTCTGCTCTTTTATTTCAAGAACGCTTAGGGAAGGCGAAATGGCAGCAACTTCGTATGAAGTATCTCGATTCTACTATAGGCGAGTGAGAGTGTAGAGATGGCCAACAATAATTTTGAAGTGATATATAGAGTTCGAAACACCTCAAAAACTAGTAAATACGCTAGTTTGCCTGGAGCAAATCTAGCTGCCGCCAAGTTCTTGCTTAAACATGAACATGATAGCAGTGCTCAGGTTAGTATTACGGGTCCTGGCCACTCCTATCAACAGTACAGCAGTATTGATAGTTTAGAACTGAGTGATAAGCAATCTGCATCTCTATATAAAACTAAATTTCCAGCTAAGGCCGAAGCTGTGGTAAATCGTTTGGAGTATCGAGGTGTTCTCGAGTTTGTACTTAGCTACCAAGACCTGCTACAGATTCAACACTCTATGGATTTTAGCTGGCGAGATGCATTGAGTCAGATAAAAGCGGTTTATTTAATATTGGATCTTAGTGATGGTAACCAATATGTGGGGGCCGCTATCGGATCTGGGGGATTATGGCAACGATGGTTAAGCTATACGAGTAATGGCCATGGCGGGAACAAACTATTAGTTGAGCGGCTTGTACGTAATCCTGATGCCTTCATCAATTATCAGTTTACTGTACTCCAAGCATTTGAAATTAACACGCCTGATACTCATGTACTTGAGGCCGAGAGTTTAGTTAAACGCAAACTAGGCTCGCGCAGCTTTGGACTTAATTCAAATTAGACTTGGTTTTGTCTTCTTAAATGGTAGTATTTCGCCGATGAATACTAACTACACCTACCCACTAAGTCTTGGTCAAGGCCGCACCCCTGCGGTTGCACTAATGCTGTTGTTGTTTTCAGCTCTTCCCGAGTTGCAAGCATAGCTAGCCAAACAAAAGCTATACTCCAAAAAATCCAATATTATTTAATTGAGAAAAATCATAAATGGAAGTTATAAATCTATTGGCTATCGGCCAGTCACTTGCTATTGACCGCGATTACGAATTATCGAGCTGCGCTCACTCAACCCAGCTACTACTGCGCTTAGGCGAGGGGCAAACTTACCCCTTGGAGTGTCATGCCAAGGCGATAGAAACCATTACGGTGTTGCAAGGACAATGTATGCTTAGCGCAAATCAACAACAATTTGACCTTGCTGTGGGTGAACAAATAAGTATTCCTGCAGGTCTTGAACACCAGTTTTTAAGTAACAGCGCATGCATCTTGTTGATTCACTTTAGCATGCTTAGCGAGGGACTTAATGACGACTAAATCTTTGACCATCTTGCGTCACAATGAACTTGAACACCCAGGTCGAATTCTCAAGTGGTGTGAACTTCGTGGGATTGAAGTACAAGAAATATATGCCTTTCAAGAGCAAAGCTTTCCGACCCTTAGCGGTAATCAGAAACTACTGCTGCTAGGTGGGCCGAGTAATGTTGGTGATCCAGAGCTTGAGGCTGAGCAAGCATGGTTGCAAGCCTGTTTGACCGAAGGTGTCAGTGTCTTTGGAATTTGTTTAGGGGCTCAACTGCTTGCCTTTGCATTGGGCGCTAACATAACTCGCCTAAAGCGATCTGAGCTCGGCTGGATAAACCTAGAAATGAACCAGCTCAAGCCAGATGATATTCTCAAGCCCTTATCTAAATTGGATCAGGTATTCCTATGGCACGACTATCTATTTGATCAACCTTTAGGTTCAATTTCCTTGGGTTCAAGTAAGGATTGTGTCTGCCAGGGATTTGAAATAGACCGGCATCTGGGGCTACAGTTTCATCCTGAATGGGATCAATCTATGTTAGCAGGCTTTGCAAAACATGAGGGGTGGTCTGCTGCGCTAATTGAACAGCAACCAAATAGACTTGTTGAACTGGAATCGGCATTGTTTCAGTGTTTGGATAAATGGTGGGCTGCATAGTCGTAACTTGAGCCATTGCGCATAAGTGTTAAACTAATGTTAAGCTTAATTGAACGTGATATCACACAGGGAAATTAGAATGCCTAAATTTGCAATTGTTTATACGGGCGGTCAGCCGCCTTCAACGCCTGAAGAAGGTCAGCAGCATATGCAAAAATACCAAGTCTGGATGGCTGGTCTTGGTGAACGCGCCGTTAGTCCAGCGAATCCTTTCAAAGGTACTCAAACCATTGCGCCTGATGGAAGTGCCACAGCGGGTAGCGCCTGTCAGATGTCAGGGTTTACGATTATCGAAGCAGAAGATATGGACCAAGCATTGGCTGACGCAAAAGCCTGTCCGTTTTTAGGTATTGGTGGCAGTTTAGAAGTGTCAGAAATAATGAGCATGCCTTTTTAATTGGATTGAACTTATCGTTGAGATGCGAACCAGCTGTAATATAGCTGGTTTTTTTACGTCTTTTTCGCCCGATTATTTGCGGGCCTTACCCGTTTGCAAGTGGCGTTTTATAAATAGCGGATAGACGGCAAGTAAACTAAGCAGCATTAATAATTGCAGTTCAGTTTCAAGCCAGTTTTCTAAAATAACAGAAGGCCCAATGGCCGCCCCTAAGGTTTGCAGCGCTAAGGCGAAGCGTAAACTTTGGCCGCTGTAGTCAATGCGTGCAAGCGCGCCAATTACGTATGGCAGAACAAAATTCCAATTCAACATAAATAGACATACCGATCCCACGTATTGCCAAGTGTGTTTTGCATCTATCATTAGTTCAATAACGAACATTTGTAAAACGATAGCAATGATTACAATCATGCGTTTGTTTTCAAAATCAGCAAAGTAGTTGGCCAGCAAGGCTCCTACGATTGAGAATAAGGTTCCAGTGGCTAGAATATTGCCTTGGTTTTGAGCGCTAATCCCCAACTTGCTTGCTTCCAAACCAAGTATTGACCAAGTACCCGAATGGCTGACCATCACTAAAAAAATGGCCACCAGACCCACAATAATAAAGCTCCGATTATCTTCACTGACGTCTGATTGTTTGGTATTTGGGCTTGATTGGCGTCGCCGCTCCTGAGTTTGTGGCAGTATTAATAAACCGAAACTTAAAATTGAAAATACTAAAAATATTGCATTCAAACCGAGTACATCAATTAGAGCTGGCAGTCCAAAAAGTAGGGCAGCACCATAGGCCATTTGCGTAGCAATTGCCTTAGCAAAGGCAGCATCAGGATTATTTTGGCGGGCTAAAGACTCAAAGCTGTTTATCGCGATTAGCCCAGCACTGAGCCCTGCGATTAGTCGCAAGGCGGCAAATAAGCTTAAATCATCACACCATGCACTGGCCAGTTGGCTGACGATCAATACCATGATCGTCAGCCTTTCATTGATTTTTATCGAACTGTAACTACTAAGTATAAAACTGAGAATAGTTGCAAAGGCAAATCCGGCAAGTTCTATACTCGCCAGATAACTCAAACTGAGTAGGTCGCGCTCAAATAATCGAGACACTGAGTCAAGATAGCTAGGCAAAATTAAGAACACACTAAATGCGACACTAAGTTTGATACTGGCGGGTAACCATTGCTCGTTCGTTGTGGTCAAATTTTGCCTTAATTACGAAGAAGATTGAGATATAGTGTTACCAAGTTATTGACACTTGCCAAGCCGCGCAAGCGTTAATTGCGCGTTAGATTGAGCTTGTTGGAGTCACTTAGGAATACGCGTATACACAAAATCGATTTAAACTGCACTCTAAAAAGCCAAGGATGGACAGTATGCAGCGCCCTAAAATCCCCAAAGCACCGATGTCGATACAAAAAGGTGTACCGCTTAAAAACGTCATTTCACCTGAGGTGATCAGTTGCATGGCAGTCAACATTGCGGCGGTTTATCCAAGCTTTGATCAACAGCTGTTCAGCCAGCAAGCCAATGATGGCTTGGAGCCATTAACACTGATGCAGCGCGGCGAGCATATTGCAGTCTGCCTATTTCAGTGCTTACCCAAACCTTATGCCGCAGCTTTAGAGGTTCTGCTAGAGTCGCTTGGACCGTTGCCCGATGAAAGTGAGGAACAAGGTTTAGCTGTTTTTTACTACTTGGCTCATAGTAGTTTTATCGCGACCTATGGTTTAGAACCACAGTTTAACGACCAGCAAGATCCCTTCGAGTTATCAATGGCAGCGCAATATACCTTAACCCAGTATTTCAGTGCAGAGTTTTGTATTCGTCCATTTTTGATCCAAGATCCGCAGCGTACTTTAGCCAAACTCGAAGCCTGGTTAGATGACCCCAAGCCCGACATTCGTCGCTTGTGCAGTGAAGGTACGCGTCCTAAGTTACCTTGGGGCAAACGCATCCAAAGTTTTGTCAAAGATCCAAGCCCGATTTTGCCAATTTTGGAGACCTTAAAAGATGACCCTAGCCTATATGTTCGTCGCAGCGTAGCCAATAGCTTAGGTGATATAGGCAAAGATCACCCGCAGCTAGTATTAGACTTGTGCGAGCGCTGGTTGCTGGATGCGGATAAGGAGCGCAAATGGTTGATTCGTCATGCCTTGCGTTATTGGGCGATTAAAGGTGATAGCAAGTTCGTTGAACTGCGTGCACAAGCCAAGTGATAAAGCGATTTTTAGAGTAAGCCTAGGGAGGTTATATTGGACTATCGAATTAGTAGCGATTTAGATCAAATGGATTTTGATTTTATCTATAGCTTTATCAGTCAAAGCTATTGGGCCAAAGGTATGCCACGAGAGCTATGCCAACGAGCCCTGCAGAATTCTTGGTGCTTTGCCTTATTTGATGGCAATCAGCAGCAGCTAGCCTTTGCGCGTTTGATCACTGATCGCGCTACCTTTGCGTATTTGGCTGACGTATTTGTCAGTCCACAGCACCAGGGCAAGGGATTAGGCAAAGCGATTGTGCAACAGATACTTGACCAACCAGAGGTTAAAGGTTTGCGTCGTTTAGTGCTTGCGACGGCTGATGCGCATGGGCTTTATGAAAAACTCGGATTTGAACCCTTATCTAATCCAGAACGCTTTATGCAAATATGGCAACCAAGCGTTTATCAGCAAGGTGAGCACAGCGGTGAAAGCTAAAGATATATGCTTTGCGCTGCTAGTGGTGGTGATTTGGGGGGTTAACTTTTCTGTCATTAAAATGGGTTTGGAACAACTTCCGCCACTGTTGTTTTCAGGACTGCGCTTTGCTGTCGTTGCACTGCCTGCCGTGTTTTTTGTGCCGCGGCCAAAAACCTCATTTTGGAACGTGTTAGCTGTTGGACTGTTTTTAGGCGTGTTCAAATTTGGCTTGTTGTTTGTAGCGATGCAAGAAGATGCTAGTGCCGGTTTGTCATCTCTTATTTTACAAGCGCAGGTCTTTTTCACCATTGCTTTAAGTTATTGGATCTTTAGTGAAAAGCTCAATCGCTGGCAAGTGTTCGGCATCGCGGTCGCGCTGGTGGGTTTTCTGGTATTTGCACTACAGGACTCCGCGCACATCACCCAAAAAGGCCTAGTGCTGATTTTAAGTGCCGCTTTATTTTGGGCGTTTTCAAATCTGATAATGAAGCGCATGCAGGGTGTTAATATTCTACATTTTATGGTTTGGGTAAGCTTAGTGCCTCCCTTGCCGCTGTTTTTACTCTCATATTTCAGTGAAAGTCAGCAGCCCTTGCAGTTATTGTCTCAAAGTAATGTTGCTAGCTGGCTCTCGCTTGGTTATGTGGCCTATATTTCGACTCTGGTGGCTTTTGCATTGTGGGGACAACTGCTCAAGCAATACAGTGCAGCCAGTGTCACTCCATTTGCTTTATTGATTCCTGTGGTTGGTATTGCAAGTTCAGCGCTGTGGCTAGACGAACAGCTTGCGCTTAATGAGATTCTTGGAGCTGGTTTAATTATGCTCGGATTGAGCATTAACGTTTTGTTGCCAGTTTGGATACGTGTTCGAAATGATAAATCAGACCCTAATCGAGTGGATTAGGGTCATCTAAGCTGCGCTATAAATGAAGAAAGCAAACTTGTCAGCTTTATGTCTTGTTTTAGACCCTATCTGAGTTACTTTTTTTAGCTAACATTAAACCATGGTTACTTGAACCTAAAAGCGAAGGCTCGTCGCAGGTCTTCAGATGATAGTTCAACCAGGTTTGATATTGCGCTTGCGTAAAGTTGTTTACACCAAATGAAATATAGCGGCCAAATCCATCGGTGGATACGTGGCGCAGCTTGGTAAAGCCATGTTTGCCAACCAAAGATTCCATTTCAGCGGGGGTGGCAAAATAGCCAACATTAAAGAAACTATCAGCGAGCTTGCTTGGGACTAAGCCTGTCTCAAGCAAGGTACTTAGAACATCAGGTGTAATAAGCTGCGCCGATTGCTGCGCGAACATCCCAGCTACAAAGAAACGAGAAATATAGGCAACAGCTATAATCCCATCTGGTTTTAAGATTCGATGTGCTTCGCGAATTGCCTGGTCACGCTGCATTTGTGTTTGCAAATGATAGAGTGGACCAAGAATCACGCAGACGTCTTGCGAGTTGCTTTCAACAAAGGGGACTGAACAAGCATTACCTTCGTAAATATCCAGTTGTAACCCTTGTTCGTTGGCCTTGCGCTTTAAGATGCTAACTTGTTCAGGAGCAAGCTCAACTGCTGTAGTATCACAACCCATACTGGCAAATTTTAATGAATAGCGCCCTGTAGCTGCGCCTTGTTCAGTAACCTTGGTACCAGCAGCAAGATACTCGCTCAAGACATGCATGGTGGTATCAAATTCCATTTGGGTAATTAATTGCCGGGTTAAACGCCCATCTTCATCAACCCCAGTATATTGATCTATTAGCTCTTGCATTGGTGCTCCCTCGTCCAATTTCAATTAGTAAGGTTAAATTGTTGATTTGATAGTAACCATCAAAATTAGATTTGATGTTGATCCCCGACAAGGGCTAGGTATGAAGTAGCTTGAAAGCGAAAAGTAGCGCTTTATTGGTTGGGTCTCATGTAAATCAATCACTAGAAAACCTTTCAAAAGCTAGTAACCCAAGATTGTGTATGGCCATGCATACACCGAAACCCCAAAACGATTAGACATTAAAATCAAATGATTAGAATTGCGTCATGTCGTTTATTGCTTAGTTTTATCGGCGTATACTTAGGCAAAAAGCGTGGCAATGACCTGGAGAGAATGTGATTTCAAAACTACCGCGCTGGGTTGAATCTGGCGCATTTGTATTAGCCTTTATCGCAGGCTGCGTTAACGCGATAGGTCTACTGGGTTTTAAGCATCAATCAATTTCGCATTTGAGCGGTACGGCCACCTTGGTGGGTACAAGTTTTGTAGGCATGGGGAGCAGTGATACCTGGCACCTGTTGATGATCATGTTGAGTTTTGTTCTTGGTAGTGCCTTGTCTGGGCTGATGCTGGAATCTAGCGGATTAAAGCTGGGGCGGCACTATGATTCATTGTTGCTCATAGAAGGTTTGTTACTTTTAGTTGCCATGCTGTTACTCACAGAGTCCTCATTTTGGGGACACTATCTAGCATCGGCTGCCTGCGGATTGCAAAACGCGATGGCCACCACTTATAGTGGGGCCATTGTTCGCACTACCCATGTTACGGGTCTATTTACAGATATTGGAATTATGCTTGGTCGCTCTCTCAAGGGAGAGCACTTAGATCGCCGGAAAATGACCTTGTTGCTAATCATCATTTTGGGTTTTATTTGTGGTGCTAGTTTAGGAGCTGGCCTATTTACGTCGTTCCAGTTCAATAGTCTTATGGTTCCCGCGAGTATCTGCTTGTTGTTGGCCCTTGGCTATCGTCTGCTTTATCGTCGCCGGTCTAACAAGGCTTAGGTCATTCTAAAATATAGTTAAATCAGGTAACGTAGCTAAATTAACCGGCTGGGGAAACGTTTATGGATCTCAATCTATTAAGCACCTTTAGTAGCGTATACAAACACTGCTCTATCACTAAAGCGGCTGACGAGCTTGAATTGTCGCAACCGGCAATTAGTGCCGCGCTTAAACGTCTCGAAGTACAGATTGGAAAGCAGTTATTTGTACGTAGTGGCCGCGGTATCTCGCCAACTAGCTCTGCGATAGCTTTAGCTCATAAAATTGAAGAGCCGCTAACGGTCATGCAAAGCGTAGGGGAGAGCTTTGAAAGCTTAACTCTTTATTGCCGAGAGAACTTGCAACTATTCATCCATGATATTGATGGGCTAGTGATCTACGAAGCGCCGCTCGAAGAGGACGTGTTAATTGATGACTTGATTCAACAAAAAGTTGATTTGGTCTTGGATGTTTTAAGCGTTACATCCTCAGCCTTAGTGGTAGAGCCCTTATTTGAAGAGCCTGCCGTTTCGGTTTGCCGTATTGATCATCCGCGTATTAACGGCAGCATAGCGCTTGACCATTATTATCAAGAGCAGCACATTGCGCTAAAAATAAGGCGCAATGGTCAAAACGCAGTCGAGTTTTTATCCGACGGTCCGCAAAAACAGCGCAATATTGCCATTGAAACCAGCTCATTAGCCAGTCTTCTAATGCTCAGTTCCAAAACTGACTTTATAGGCTCTTGTCCGCAATCTTTAGCATTAGCGTGGCGAGAAACGCTAGGCCTACAGGTGCTACCCATGCCACTTGGTCTCAAAAAAATCCGCTACAACATGATTTATCATAAGCGCTTTCAGTATGATGAATTTCATATAGAAATGCGCCGAAAGCTAAAGCAACGCTTTGCTAGTTTGTAATTTTACTATTTGAGTAGTTTTGGAGTGTTAAATATATCGTGTTTGATATTTACTATTTGCATACGGGCCAGGTGCACGTAAACACTTTTGAGGCCTTGAGCCACAAGCTGGCCAGTGACGATAATCTGACCTTAAACGTTGGGCATAGAGTTGAAGCAGATTATCTAAAGCATGCCCAGCTTTACGGTTGTGATAGGGGACTTAAACAAACGATGTTGGCTGCCTTGGAACAGATGCAGCAGCAGGCCAAGCTGGTGGTGTGCACTTGCTCGTCTATTGGAGAAATAGCTGAGCAAGCCGCCAGCGATTATGGCTATGCTATTTCGCGCATTGATCGCGCCATGGCTGACCAAGCTGTAAAGCACTCGCGATTACTGGTATTGGCAACATTGGCGAGTACTTTGGAGCCTACTTGCCAACTGCTAACGCAATCTGCGCAAAACCAAGGTGAAACGATTACGATGGATACGGCTGTGATTGACGGCGCTTTTGATATGTATATGAGTGGCCAGCAAGGTGAGTCTTTAGCATTAATCCGGTCACTTATTTTAAATGTTCAGAGCGACTATGATGCCATCGTACTTGCGCAAGCTTCAATGGCCGGCGCTGTTGAAGCGACCCAATGTGAAATTCCAATCTACAGTAGTCCGTATTTAGGCGTGCAAGCTGCAATTGCTGCGATTAAGGCAATCGATAAATGATTGAACTTAGTGGTGGTCGCAGGCAAGCTATTTATTTGGAAAAAGACTGTGTTTATCGGCCATGGAATAGCTGGTCAGACTCTGTGCATCTTTTGCTCAACTATTTACAAGCGCAAGGTTTTACCCAAAGCCCGCGCTTTTTAGGGCAATCTGAGCAAGGTCAGGAGATCCTCAGTTTTATTGATGGCGATGTTTATAATTATCCCTTACAGGGGCCGATAGCTAGCGAAACTGCACTGGTAAGCGCCGCTAAATTACTCAAACAATTTCACCAACATAGCGCTAGCTTTTTAAAGACAATTGATTATAAGTCATTGCCATGGATGTTAGAAAGCAATGAGCCTATAGAGCTTGTCTGCCATGGTGACTTTTCTCCTTACAACGTGGCACTACGCGGCGAGCTCGTCGTAGGCGTGTTTGATTTTGATACCGCGCATCCTGGCAGCGGCTTATGGGATGTCGCATACGCAGTTTATTGTTGGGCTCCCTTAAAAACCGGAACAGTCGCTAGTATTGGTACTGGTTTAAATCGTTGGCCACAGCAACTTAGGCGAGCACGGATCTTTTGTGACAATTATGGGCTAAATGCTAAACAACGTCGCCGCTTACCCTCGCTTATGGCGAAGCGACTACAAGCCTTAGTCAATTTTATGCTAAAACAAGCCAGCGCGGGTGAAAGCTGTTTTATAGAAAATGTCGAACATGGACATCACCTGGGGTACTTAGCCGACATCGACTATATTAATGCTCATGCTGATGAGTTAATTGATGGCTTGCTGAACTAAGTGCTGATGCTTGTCTTAATATTCTCTTTAACATATTCGTTTTTCCTATAGTTACCAACTCGTTCAATCGACTATTTGTACATACTATGTGTTCAGACCAAAACGGTAGACCAATTTTTAGCAAGGGCTGACACGATGAACAAGACAATAATTGCAAGCGTAATCGCAACCATGAGTATCGTTGGAACTGGAGTTTCTCAAGCATGTACCACCGCTGCATATCACAATGGTGATACTTCAATTTCGGCTCGGACTATGGATTGGGCTGGTAACGATGAAGCGATAGTCGTTGGCACCGGCGCCGGAATGCTCAACTCCTACAGCGACAACGATGGCTTACAAACTACCTCTAAGTATGCCGCGCTCAAAATTGAATCGTTTAATCCCGGTATTGTAGCCGAGGCCATGAATGAGCAGGGCCTAGAAGTTCATTTATTGTATTTAGGCATTAGTGCTGGTACTGAGTTCCAAGCTGATACTGCCGATTTTCAAAATGTAGACGCTACTAACGTACCGCGTTTCTTAGTCGATAACTTTGCCAATGTCGATGAGGCCATTGCTGGGCTCAAAGGCGTCGATGTGATTGGGACTGAAGTTTACAACTTAGAAGGGCACGAAGGTGAAAGTATTAAGCCGCCGGTTCATTTCCAAATTAACGATAAGCATGGGAATTCAGCGGTTGTTGAATACATCGCCGGCGAAATGAAGATTTATCAAGTTGATGGTGCAGCTTATATGAGTAACGACCCAACTTTCGATTATCATTTAACCCAAGATGCCGAAAAAGTTGAAGCCAATTCCTCTATTCGTGCAACTGACCGTCGTCTGCGTGCTAAAGCGCAAGTTCAAGACATGTACACCCGTAATGTGCAGGGTGAGCAGGCAGCAATTGCAATTAAAGCCGTCGGAGCAACAGCATTTTCGGGTACCGACCGCATGGATCCGTACGTCGGTGATGGTACAGCCGTTTTTCCAACTTTATGGACTAATTATACCGACCGTAATGCAGGAACTTGGAAACTAGACCGTCATGATACATGGGCCGTAGAAGAATACAGTATGGCTGATTTTGATACGCAAAAAGCTGAGCGAGTTGTTTTGGGGGCACACCCTAGCTATCGCGGAACAGCGACCAACTAACAAATACCAGAACCAAACAAAGGCTTTGAACACCAGTGTTCAAAGCCTTTTTGAGTTTGGATTGACCGTTTCTGTTTGTAATATCAGTTGTTTTTACACGTCCTTGCGAGTTTAGAATAAGAGTCGGGAGAATCGTTCATATGGCTTGCTATACCATTTTCTTGAATTATTTCTTGAATAAGTTGGCGGCAAAACCCGGCTAGGTTAGAGTGTGCGCCTTGAGCTTAAGAGAACTCTAAAGGAACAGCCTTGAACATTATTGATAAAGCCCTCGAAGAGCGTACTCCTCCCTTTTTTCGCTTAGGGTTTCGACCATTCTTTTTGGTCGGTGCAAGTTATGCTGTGATTGCGATTGCGCTGTGGATTTGGGCTTTAAGTCATGGTCAACCTGCAGCGCTGCAAGTGCCAGCACTGTGGTGGCATGTACATGAAATGCTATTTGGTTTTGCAATTGCGATTGTTGTCGGCTTTGTGTTGACGGCGGTGCAAAACTGGACCGGTAATCCGGGCACCAAGGGCTGGCGACTAGCGTTGTTATTAGCCCTATGGCTTAGCGTGCGAGTCATGTTTTGGTTACCGGTACCTACTTGGGTGATTAGTGTTATTGAAGGCTTATTTCTACTCGGGGTGTGCTACGAAATTGGCTGGCGTGTTGTTGTGGTCAAAGGTTGGCGTAATCTCTTCTTTGTACCGCTATTTTTGATGGCAATTGCGGTCAATTTTGCAAGTTACGCCAGCATTAAAGGCTTAACACCGTTTAGCTCTAGTGCAATATGGCAGGCGATGTTGTGGTGGTTTGTTTTGCTACTCTCGGTTATGGGAGGACGGGTCATACCGTTTTTCTCAGCAAGGCGCTTTAATTACCAAAAAGCTGAGCCACTACCGGCACTTGAGTATCTGGCGACGATCTCCTTGTTATTATTGTTTTTATTAAGCTTTTTCCCTTTGGTCTACTTAGACCTTGCTCCCATGCTCATGCTGTTCGCAGGCTTAGCTCAATTGCTGCGTTTTGTGCGTTGGAAACCGTGGTTGTGTATGGCAGAACCGCTGGTTTGGTCTCTACACTTGGCCTACGCGTTTATACCAAGCTTTTTGATTGTGAAAGGCTTGGCTAATAATCCCTTGTTAAGCCACAGCGCATTGCACATCTTTGCTATTGGCGCTTTAGGTGGGCTTATACTTGCGATGATCAGCCGCGTCACCTTAGGTCATACTGGTCGAGACATATATAAAGGTCCGGTAATGTGGCCCGCCTTTTTGGCTGTTGCAATAGCAGCACTAATTCGTGGGGTTGCGGTTGCGTGGTGGCCAACACAACTGCAACTGTGGTTACATGTTTCAGCGGCACTATGGATGTGTGGATTTAGTATGTTTGTCCTTTTGCACGCAAAAATGTTGTTTAAGGCGCGGGTCGATGGCCATCCTGGTTAATCAATATTAAATTGAGTTCTCGCAACAAAGTTGATTTTATTATTCGGCATAATTAAATAATCACTTTGTACATGCGAGAAGGCAATGAGCGATAAAACTAAGTTAATCCTATACTTGGTGATGGGCTTGGGTTTGTGCCTAGTTGCCCTAGGTATAGCGTTGGCCATGTTCACAGATATCAGCTCCAGCATGGGAGTGCGGGGAGTGCAAATCATTGCTGGGCTTATCGGCACTGGATTGTTATTGCTGGTTCCTAGCAAAATATTTTTAACTCTCATCCTTATGCGGCGCTAAATTACGCTCGATTGAAACTGTTTTGAGTAAAGGTAAGTGCAGCTTATTCAAACGCCAACAGCGATAAAGAATATTGCTGCTAGCATCTGGCTCCAAGGCAGCTTAAATCGGTGCAATGAAATAATCCCAAGGGTGTAAAAACATTGATAGGTAGCACCGCTGTTGCTCCAAAAGACTAAAAAGTCCCTTAAATTCTAGCTGTCGCCCTAAGATACCAACTCAGCACTATTGATCATCGATTCACCTTCCTTAGCAAACAGAGTGCCTAGCCACTACAACTCAAGCCTTTGCTTTATCCATGTGCCAACCGTTTTAAACAATGTCTACGGCTATGTCTGTTGACCGACTAAAGCTGCCTGAAAGCTAAAAAAATTGGGGTTTTGGAATTTAAAGCGACATAAACGGGAAATAAGAGCACGTGTACTTTAAGCCTAGCAAGTTCTTAGTTGCCTGCAGCCTGTGTAGAACTATTGTTTTTGTTCCAAGCTTAGCTTCATTCGTTAACTCAAGTGTGCGCTTTGCAAATTGCAAACTGATAACGGTTGGGTGCATGAATCTCATTTAACTACATGATAATAAAAACTATTTTAAAACTGGAATGGATCTGGCAACACCCGTTCATATTGTTTTGAACTAGGGGAAATCAATGGCGCAAGTGCTGTTAAAGCTATATTTGTTTTGTTTTGCGCTGTGGCGTAGACGTTATGCTTTAGTACTTCCGGTATTGATACTTCCGGTTGTCGGCCTCGCTGTAGGGTCAAATGCACCTAAGCGCTATCAAGCGCATACTAGTATGTTGATACAAGAAACAGCAAAACTAAATCCCTTTTTGGAAGATCTAGCTGTGTCCTCTAACCTTGACTCTCGTATGGACGCATTGTCTACGCTTTTAAAAAGTAGGCACATTTTAAGCCAGGTTGCTCTTGACCAAGGTTTGTTCCAGGAAAACGACAGCGATTTGAGCAAAGATCAAGTAATAGCGTTGTTATCGAGAAATCTCAATGTGCGCTTAATTGGCCGTGATTTAATACGCATTGATTACCAAGCTCAAAGTCCCGAGGGAATGGCTCAGTTGTTGCAGTCGGTTTCTCAGCAATTTATCGACCAACTGTTAGCCCCAGAGCGCTCTTCGATTCAAGACTCCCAAAAATTTTTAGAGCTGCACTTGCTTAAAAGCAGTGAACAATTACAAGAAGCTGAAGACGCATTGGCTTGGTTTAGAACCCAAAACGCAAGCAGTTTACCCGAACTCTATACCGTGAATGCAGAGCGACTGGCCCAGTTAAGCCAGTCTTTAGTAGAAAAAGAGGCCATATTGGCCGGTGCCAAGCAAAGCCTAGGAACCATTGATCAGCAGCTTTCCAGAACCGACCCTGTGTTACTTCGTCTTGAAGAACAAATTGTGGCGCAACGGTCTAATCTCGCCAACTTAAGTTCTCGTTATACCGATGGGCATAGCAAAGTCTTGGCGGTTAAACGTAACTTACGCCGCTTGGAGGAAGAGCGGATGACAGTACTTGAACAGCCCAGTGAGAGACTGCTAACGATTGAACAAGGCATTCTAAATTCACAGCTGCAATTGAGTGATAGTCAAAGCGATATGTTAGTTGTGCAAGCGCAAGCCTTGCTTAGCGCACGGCATAAAGTTGTTGCCGCCGAGGAAGAAGTCACCCAGCTACGAGCCCTATCCAAAAGCATTGAGTCAAAACTGCAAGGGGTCGGGGAGCAAGAACAGCAGCTACGAGAGCTAAATCGTAATCTAAAAGTAAAACGTCAGCTCTATGAGAATTTGTTAACTCGCTACGAAATGGCGCAAGTGACCGGGGCATTGGGCTTATTTGAAGGTTCCGAGCGGATTAAGATAATTGACCGTCCCTATACGCCAAGTTCTCCGTCAACACTGCCCCTTTGGATGTACGCCGTTGCAGGTTTAGTAGCTGGCTTGTTATTAGGATTTGCAATTGTAGTGCTTAGCGAACTTTGTGACTCCAGTCTACGCACGCAACAGCAAGTCGAAGACTTGTTAGGTTTACGCGTCTTAAGTCGAATTCCACCATTAAAGGAATAGTTTATGAACACATGGGTACAAGTGGTACAGCATCTACAGCCGGGTGGTATTGAAACCATGGCGCTAGACTTGAAAAGGCTTGAGAGCAGTGATGAAGAGGGCGTTATCGTATCGTTGGAAGGTAATAAGCAAGATGCATTAGAGCTTTGGCCCCGATTAAAGCCTTTTGCTGATCGTTTAATATTTTTGGACAAGCAAGCGGGATGGAGCTGGTCCACAGTACGCACCTTAGTAAACCTATTTCGACAATGGCAAACCCCCGTGGTGCATACCCATCATATAGGTCCCTTGATATATGCAGGAATAGCTGCTCGTTTGGCCCACGTACCAGTACTGATTCATACTGAACATGATGCTTGGCATCTGCGACAGGCTAAGCGTCGATTTTTACAATCGGCAATTCTAAAGCTAGTTAAACCGATTTTGGTTGCTGACGCCGAGCGGGTTGCTAGTGAGCTTCGCAACGCGTTGATCTTGGATGATGATCAAGTTCAAGTAATAAAAAATGGGGTGGATCTGAGCCAGTTTGTGCCCGGTAATAAGACCCGAGCAAGAGCTGCTTTAGGCCTTGAACCTGCAGTGCATATGGTTGGTACTGCGGGGCGACTTGAATTGGTGAAGGGGCACGCTGTACTGATAGAAGCAATGCAGTTTCTGCCGGCGAATTATCAATTATGTATTGCGGGTCAGGGCAGTCAAAAGTCAGTTTTGGAGCAGTTAATTGAGAAATTTGGCCTACAGGGCCGCGTGCATTTGCTAGGTAATGTACAAAACATGCCCCAGTTTTATCAGTCACTCGATGTGTTTTGTTTACCCTCTTATTTTGAAGGCTTGTCATTAGTCATTTTAGAAGCGCAATCATGCTCTATACCGGCGGTGGTGACCAACGTTGGCGCTTCAAAAGAAGCGCTTTGTCCAGGTAGCGGACTTTTAGTTGAGCCGGGCTCCGCATTCACCTTAGCCCAAGCTTTAGAGCAACAAATTAACAATAGCAAGGTTAGTAATCCGCGACAATTCGTAAAAAAATGTGGAGACCTTCGTACCACAGCTCGAAATTACGCCGCCTTGCGTCAGCTTTATCAATAAGGAGAACATCATGAATGTACTCATGTTTTTAACCGGGCTTGCGATGTTTTTGGTGGTTTATCACCATGCGATATATCCGCTATTGTTAAAATTACTTAGCTGCCGAGTAAGCCAAGACAATCAACTGTTGCGAGGAAGTGAGCGCGCTTACGCTTTAGGTGACAAGCTGCCCAGTATCGAGATCATTATTCCGGCCTACAATGAGCAAGCATTTATCGCCCAAAAAATACTTAATATGGCTAGCCTTGATTATCCGGAACAATTGCTAACGGTAAATATTGCCTGCGATGGTTGTTCAGACGATACGGCCAAAATTGCCCGTGAAACCATCGATTGTTTGAGTGAGTGTGCAATTGATTTCCAATTACACAACTTTGAACGCAATCGTGGAAAAGTGGCGGTACTGAACCAATGTATTGCAGCCAGTGAGGCTGACATTGTTGGTCTTAGCGACGTTTCAGCCTTGATATCGGTTGACGCGCTGCTCATTGCGGCTAGCGACTTTCAAAACCCGCGAACTGCTGTGGTGTGCGCGCATTATCATATGCTCAGTCCAGGCTCTCACGGTGAAGCCCGTTATTGGGACTATCAGCGAGAGCTAAAACGTTGCGAAGCGCAGTTGGGTGCACCTCTAGGTGCGCATGGCGCTTTCTATTTGTTCAAGCGCAGCGCTTACCAAACACTGGCGGCCGACACCATAAATGATGATTTTATGATCCCAATGCAAATTTTGCAGCGTGGTTTTGAAGCGGTCTATGATTCACGAATTAATGCGCTTGAATTAGAGCAAGCCCCAAACTCCCAAGATCGAAGCCGGCGTAAACGTATTGGCGCAGGCAACATGCAGCAGTTAATTCGTTTACGGGGAATGCTAAAGCCTCGTTTCAAAGGTTTAGCATTTACCTTCTTCTCAGGCAAAGCATTGCGCGTGGTCATCCCTTTTTGCATGATTGTTAGCTGCATAGGATCGCTACTGCTAGCACAGCACTCAACGTGGTTTGCTGTGTTGTTTGGGCTGCAAGCGCTGGCGTATGTTTTAGCATTTTTGCCGCGCTTGCTCCCCAAAGGTGTAAGTCCTAAGTTGTGCCACAGTTTGAATTATTTAGTCGAAGGTCATTTTGCTAGCTTTTATGGTGGGCTCAGTTATTTAGCCAAACGATTCTAGATTAATGCTGCGCTATCTAAAAAGCACATTCGCATTCTGCAAATGTGCTTTTTTATGCCTTAAACATATACTTATCTAGCTGTTTTCATTGCTTATTTACAAATTGGAACGATTCTCGCTATACCAGGGTGTACAGCAACAAAATATATCCACCACTGGACGAATTAATCGGCAAGTGGTCAACGTGAGGAAGCACTATGAATACGACTATTGCACCAAGCCAACATGAACTACTGATCGATTGGCAGTCCAATTTGACCAATGCTGACAGCCACGCCCAAGTACTGCAAAACATACAGCAGAGTTTTCACGAATTTAGTAGCCACAGTCCCTGTAAACAAGTCACGCTTAATTTTGAACAGCAACCAGAATTGGGCATGGAAACCATTTATAGATTAGTGAAAATCTTCAAGCTGTTACGTTCAAAGCAATGCCAGTTGCATATTTGCGGAGTAAGCCAGCAATCACAGCGCCTGTTGGCCTTGCTTCGATTAGATCAAAGCTGGTCTATCGAACAATCCGTAGCGGCGTAAGGAGCAAGTGATGAAGAACATGGTCTTAGTATTAGCGTGCTCGATTGGACTCTCTGGCTGCACCACATGGGCGGAGCCTGGTAAAGGTGGTTTTGCCGAGAATGAGCTTGATCTATTAGCTTGGGTCGATATGGGGCCAGAGAAACAATTAGGACCTGAGCATGGCATGTTGTTTCAATCCACCTTACTCAAACACCAGCTAGAGATTTTGGTGCTCGAAGGCGCTGAGCTATGTTTCCCCGCGTCGGTGAGTCAAGCTCGCTTGCAAGAGCAGCGAATATTTCGTGAGATAGAAGGGGGCTTAGGACTCGATGCAGCTAATGATATTGAAATTCAGCAACGCTTTCTTAATATGCTGGAGCAACGTCTGCAACGGGCGCTTGATGGCTCAGCTTGTCGTATTGATGGTCTTCCGCAACTAAATGCTAGCGCCCTTGTATTAGCCCTAGACGCCTTAGTGAACAGCAATAACCAATTTGCTTATGATTCCAGTGATTTAAGTCCCGCTTATCAAGACCAGTTACAAAAGGTTGCTCCCTTACTAATCGCAAGTTCATTGGCAATTACCATCACTGGACATAGCGATAGCAAAGGGGATGAAGCTTATAAGCAAAAGCTGTCAACCAAGCGGGCCGAAAATGTGGCCAGCTATCTAGCCAAACAAGGCCTTGTAAGCGAGCAAATGACAGTGCTAGGGATTGCTGATAACGCGCCATATCTAGCCGGAGATGAACAGGCGGTTCGTCTTTCTAATCGTCGGGTAACTATTAGTTTTTTAGAACCCAGTTCAAGTCTGAATGCGAGCTTGGAGCACCAGCAGGCGTTGCGTATCAATGCGATGGCAGCTCTTTAAGGAAAAAATTATGAATATCAAAGGTTTAACTTTTTATTGCGCCATGTTGTTTTGTTTACTGGTATCGGCGGCTAGTTTTGCCCAGCGCGGAATATTGGTGAAAGCCGGTGATGTTGTTCAAATCGTACTACCAGGGGAGAGCAGTTTGGATCGAACCTTTGAGGTTAATCGCAGTGGTCAGTTGATTCTGCCTGAAGTTGGACCGGTAATGGTCTCAGGTTTTAGTGAAGAACAACTGGAGAAGCAGATTCAGCGCAAGTTGAGTTCGGCATACCGAGACCTCAGTGGCTTAAGAGTTATTCTTGCTGAACAACGTATACGAGTCAGCGTTCGAGGCTTCGTAAAAGTCCCTGGCGAAGTGGTCTTGTCGCAGGGTTCAGGTGTACAAATGGCCATTCAGGCCGCTGGTGGTTTACGTAGCGGAGCGCAACTTGATCGTATACAGCTGCGCCGGGAATCGATGCCAGACCCCTTAGTGTTTAACTACAAAAGCTACCTTGATAGTGGCGATGTAAGCTTACTTCCAACACTACAATCATTAGACGTACTGTTTGTTCCCGCCTCTCCTAAAATAGGTAATGTGGCCGTAGATTTTGATCCGAAGAGCTTAAACGATAAAGGGGACGCGGCTGAAAATCGCTCAGCTGTAAAGGTATTTGGTGAAGTGTATAACCCTGGCAGCTTTTCGTTTAAAGCCAATGCCAGCTTAGTTGATATGTTAATGCGAGCCGGTGGGGTTACTCGCTATGCGAGTGTTGAACAAATTAGAGTTATCGTCGATTCTCGACCACAAACTTTTGATTTAAAAGCTTATCTTGATAGTGGTGATGCTAGTTTGTTGCCTGAGCTACAAGCTGGAACTACCATTTTTGTACCCAAGCAAGAAGAAGAAATCAAATCCGGAGCAAATACTGTCTATGTTATGGGCGAAGTGTTTAAGCCAGGTGCTTACGAGGGCAATCAAAGCGCTGGTTTTCTAGACATTTTAGCCAATTCTGGTGGTCCAACGCGCTTTGCTGAAACCCGACAGATCAGAATTATTCGTCAAAGCGGCGGGGTGGAGCCCTTTGATTTACTGGCGTTTACCGAAGGCTTGATAACTAGCATGCCGGATATAGGCCCTGGTGACGCGATTTTTGTTCCGGAAAAAACTGACCTTAATGAGAAATCATGGACCAAAGTATCACCAAATCGAGCAGTTAAGGTGATGGGGGAGGTGAATCAACCCGGTCGTTTCGAATGGTCCGATGAAATGTCACTAATGGACTTATTAGCACATGCCGGAGGCCCAAAACCTAGTGCTGACACCGCCGCAATTCGTATTCTGTATCAGATGGGCGGCCAGCAAACCAAATCAGTGTTGTTCAATCTAGATGCGTATATCAGCGGCGAGTCAGCTGGAAACATGTTACCTCCGATCGTTGCTGGTACTACGATAATGGTGCCGCAATTACCAGATGACCCAAGTGACAATAAAAGTCAGTGGGTACGTCAGCGTTCAGAAGACAGCATCTATGTTTTTGGGCAAGTGGTTGCGCCTGGTCGCTATCGTTTTGACCCCCGCATGCATTTCCTAGATATTTTAGCGGCTGCTGATGGTCCAGCGGCAAATGCTGACCTGCGTAACTTGCGCATCAGTCATCGAGACGGTGGCCATGCTCGCGTATCGCAATTGGATTTGGCTTTGTACTTCGAAACTGGCGACGAGTCCTTGTTACCTAAAGTTGTGCCTGGCGATTCTATCTACATCCCAGAAAAGGACAGAGATTGGTTGTCTGAATCAAAAGAAACCACCGTTCGAGTTTTAGGAGCGGTGCGTAAACCTGGTCGTTATCGCTTTAATGACGACATGACCTTACTTGACTTACTGGCCGAGGCTGGTGGTTTGGAAAACAACGGTTACCCAGAAAAAATAACCGTGGTTAATTTGTCGTGTTGCAAAGACAAGGCCCAAAGCTTTGATTTGTTGGAATTTGCACAAACTGGAGACTTTGCATTATTACCTGTACTTCGGTCTGGCGATACGGTGTATGTCCCGATGCGTGAAGACAGTAACTGGGCTAAAGCGCGTCAAGGTTTAGAAGATGTATTTAGAGTGGTTACCATCACTGCTGTACTTGGGATTTTATAAGCTTTCGCAGTTAAACGTGGAGAATAAAATGAGCCTGTTACCTTATAATTATCAAGAATTAGAGCGAGTTTATCAGCAGATTAGCCCCTTAAGCTCAAGCTGCATTAGCGTCACTTCTGCGACAGCGGGTGAAGGGGTGAGCACATTAATTGATGCGATTGCACAGCGCACAAAAAATGCCGGAAAACGGGTGTTAGTTGTCGATCTTAATTTGCACCATCCACGTAGTAATATCGCGCCGGAAACACAAATTTGTTGGACTCGCGCCCTTGACAGTCAAAACCTACAGACTCAAGCACGAATTGACTACTTGTGTGCACCAATTGATTTCGATTTACGTCAACAATTGCGCGATGCCCAATTGTTGCAACAATGGTTTTTAAGCTGGAAGCAGCACTATCATTTAGTTTTACTTGATACCAGTGCTTTAAATCGCTACAACAGCGGCAACATTAGCGCCCAGTCTGTATGTCGTGTCAGCGATAGCGTGTTGCTGTGTGTGTTGGCTGGTAAGACTTCCAGCATACAACTGCTAAATGCTAAACGAGAGCTTGAGAGCGTTGATGCGAACGTGATGGGGGTGGTCTTAAACGATAGATTTAATCCTAGTTTTAAAAGCTTAGTTTTACGCAGTGCAAAGCGATTAAATAAGATATCACCTAAGCTGTTTAGATGGTGTGAACAACACATTCAAAATTCTCAATTGTTATCTATGCGAGTATAGGGCTAGAATCAAGCTATAAACACGCTAAATCAAGGATGTAAGTTTGCGCTTGAAGTTAAGTTTTAGGGCAAAAACAGTACTGGGTGTTACTTTCATCCAAGCGGCTTTATTGGCGGTGTTAGTTGTGGCCAGCGTACGCTGGTTACATGATTCCAACGAGCAACACCTCATTCATTATACGCTAACGACAACCGAGCTTATTGCAAATACCAGTGCTAGAGCTCTGGCTCAAAATGATATCGCTTTGCTAGACAGCACAGTGCAAGAGTTGTTAACCAAGCCTTATATCAGTTATGTCATTTTCGAAAACTCCTCGGGTGAAATCCTTAGTCAAGGTGGTCGCGACTATCCAACTATTGCCCCGCAATCGTATGTACTCAAGCCCTCGGACACTCTCGATGGTGTGTTTCGATCCTATGCAAATATAGCCGAGCAGGGGCAGGTGATAGGGCGTGTCTTAGTTGGGATACATGTTAATCAATTCCACGAACTTATCGGTACTGCCAGCTCTTTTGCTATGGGGCTTGCCGCACTAAATGTTGCCATGTTGGGCGTGTTTTCGCTTCTGTTAGGTACCTATTTAACCAGACGGCTATTACGGCTGCGAGATGCCGCAAAAACAATTACCGAAGTGGGTCCCGGTCTTCAATTGGACATCGACGGTGACGATGAGATCAGCCAAGCCATGGCTGCATTCAATAAAATGTCGAAGGCATTGGAAAAGTCGCATTTGGAGTTTAAACAATCCATCTCGCAACAAGAACGCTTATCTACAGAGCTCAGCCGCCACCAACAACTGCTTAAAGCCAGTTTGTCTTCCTCGATGGATGCAGTAATTACCATCGATCGTCACGGACATATTATTGAATTTAGCCAAAGCGCCGAACGTATTTTTGGTTATACCCGTGAACACATGATGGGCAAAGATCTATCTGATTACATCGTGCCTGAACACTTGCGAGAAGCACACCGAAAAGGCTTGAAACATTTTCGAGATACCGGAGAGGCGCCGGTTTTAGGCCAGCGCTTAGAATTACCAGCAATTGATAGTAGTGGACGCGAGTTTTTGTCGGAGCTGACGATTTCTTCGGTTGAAGTGGGCGACGATACTATTTTTACCGCTTATATGCGGGATATCAGTGACAGAAAATTGGCCGAACAAGAGTTACGATTAGCAGCGCAAGCTTTTGATGCGAATGAAGCAATTTTTATTACCGATGCTAAGGCTACAATTGTTCGAGTGAATCAAGCTTTTTGCCGTATTACTGGTTATAGCGAAGTCGAATCTATTGGCTCGAGCCCTAGTCTGCTTTCTTCACAACGACATGACCAAGCCTTTTTTAAGAATATGTGGCAAGCCTTAAACGATACCGGCTCTTGGCAAGGCGAAATTGTGAATCAACGTAAAAATGGGGAGCTTTTACCTGAATGGCTAAGTATTTCTTCAGTTAAAGATTCCAATGAAGTTGTGACGCACTATGTTGCTCACTTTACTGACTTAAGTGAACAAAAAGCGGTTGAAGCTTCCTTGTCGCAAGCTAAGGTCGATGCAGAAGCGGCGAGTCTTGCTAAAAGTCGTTTCTTAGCAAGTATGAGTCACGAAATTCGAACGCCACTCAACGCCATTATTAATATGAACCAAATCTTAAAAGAGTCACAACTCGACGATCAACAGCGTCACTTTGTGAATACTGCCAATGAGGCAGGGCATACCTTAATGGCTTTAGTTAACAATGTGTTGGACTTCTCTCGTATTGAAGCAGGACGATTGGAGTTCAATGAGGAGTGGTTTAACCCGCGTTCAACACTACGCAGTATTGTGGAACTATTTGACTCAACAGCGTCGCAAAAATATTTAAGTTTGAGCTTGGATTTGGATGAAAATCTTAGCGATGAGTACTTTGGTGAGCCCTTAAGGTTTAGACAAATTGTGTTCAATTTGCTGGGGAATGCGCTTAAATTTACCAATCATGGCGGCGTTAAGGTGAGTTTGCTAGTTGAAGCCGAACAGGGTGTGTTACTTAAGATCCAAGACACCGGGATCGGAATATCGGCAGAGCAACAAGCCCATTTATTTGAAGAGTTTTTTCAAGTTGATAATACCAGCACCCGAACCTATTCAGGTACGGGCTTAGGCTTAGCCATCACCCATCAAATTGTTGAAAAAATGAATGGCAAAATCACCATTGATAGTGTGTTGGATCAAGGGACTTGTTTCTCTGTGCTGCTTCCATTTAGTGGTCGAAAAAGCCCATTACTTCCGATGTCATCAAGTAAAAAAGATGGGCCAAGTCTGGCCCGCAAGCCAATAGTTTTACTCGTTGAAGACAGTGCCATGAACCGTTCCGTAGTTGAACAAGTGCTAAAAGGCTATGTACACGAGTTAGTCTGCGCTAACGATGGGCGACAAGGCTTACAACAAGCGCAGCAGCGAAAATTTGATATCATATTGATGGATATGGCAATGCCGGTGATGGATGGGCTGGAAGCTACGCGCCGTATTCGAGAAAAGCTTGGGCCGAACCAGCATTGTCCAATCATCGCCATGACCGCTAACGCTTTTGAAGAAGATAAACAGGCTTGCTTTAGTGCAGGTATGAATGATTTTATAACTAAACCTTTGGATATTGCGCTGCTTCGTAGCTGTATTGAGCAATGGTCGATGTTGGTGAGCGGTGACCTACTTGATTTGGACTCAGAACTCGAGGCTGAAGCAAATATAAGCCACGAACCCCATCAACAATTAACAACTGAACAGCTCGATTTAAGCCAAATCGAAGCCGCTGAATTAAGACCCGACTTTAAGGATGAAAAGGCAACTGAAGCTATTGAAGACGAGTTTGATGATCCGCGATTTGATAAATTTGATATTTTGGATGTCAAACGACTTGAACAACTGGCCTTTGATGCAGGATTTGAAGCGCTGCCATTGATGCTTAACCTTCTTGAGTCCGAAACTAACGAGAGACTCGACGAGCTTATGTTAGCCTTCGAGCAGCAAGATTGGTCAAGTGTTTGTGCTCAAGCACATGCGATTAAGGGTAATGTTGCTACCTTTGGTGCGAAACGCCTACAAATGATTTGTGCTCAGGTTGAATCCAGCGCCAAAAGTGAAGACAGCAGTGAGTTGGAAAAGTTGGTTCCGTACTTACCCAAGCAAGTTGAGATAGCACTGGCTGCGATCCTCGACTTTGCACAAGCCTTTATTGAATAAAAGGAAGGACAATGGTTGCAACTGCGCAAGCATCAATACTTTTAGTCGAAGATAGCGACACCTTGGCAGCAACTTATAGTGCCTATCTGAGTAAGGAAGACCTAAAGGTTCAGCGAGTAGCTACGGGCGCGCAAGCGTTAGTTATACTTGAGCAGCAAAGCCCACAAGTGATGTTACTTGACTTAAAACTTCCAGACATGGATGGCCTTAAAGTTCTCGAATGGATGGTACAACGAAGTATCCCTACTTCAGTGATTATTATCACCGCCTATGGCTCTGTGGACTCCGCCGTAGACGCTATGCGCCTAGGAGTTAGTGACTTTCTAGAGAAACCCTTTGATGCCAAGCGTCTTAAAATGACTGTCAATAACGCGCTTAAGTTACATCGTTTAAGCGCTATTGTTGATGATTACCAGCGCGACGTGAATCGCGATAGCTTTCACGGTTTTGTGGGATCAAGCCTGCCAATGCAGCAGGTTTATCGCATGATTGAAGCGGTTGCGCCCAGTAAAGCAACCGTATTTATTACCGGCGAAAGCGGCACTGGTAAAGAGGTGTGCGCTGAAGCCATCCATAAACAAGGTCCGCGCGCAGCTAAGCCCTTTGTTGCGCTAAATTGTGGCGCTATTCCCAAAGATCTCATGGAAAGTGAAATCTTTGGACATGTAAAAGGGGCATTTACCGGAGCGCATACTCACCGCGCTGGCGCAGCCTTACAGGCTAATGGTGGCACGCTTTTCCTCGATGAAATAGGGGAGATGGATCTTGAGTTACAAACCAAACTACTGCGCTTTGTGCAAACAGGACGTTTTCAAAAAGTAGGTGGCAGTCAAGAAGAAGTCGTCGATATTCGATTTTTATGTGCAACGAATCGAGACCCTTGGGAAGAAGTAAAAGCAGGGCGTTTTAGAGAAGATTTGTATTATCGCCTCTACGTTGTACCCTTGCATTTGTCGCCCTTACGCGACCGTGGGCGAGACATTATCACCATAGCCTTGCGTTTTTTGCAGCATTTTGCGAAGGAAGAGAACAAACAGTTTCGCCGCTTTAGCAATTTGACCGCCACTGTGATGAGTAACTATAATTGGCCAGGAAACGTTAGAGAGCTGCAAAACGTTATTCGCAATGTGTGTGTATTGCACGACGGTATTGAAGTACTGGCAGCGCAATTGCCTTTCCCTTTAAGCCAACATGTGCCCGAGGGGAGTGTCGAAAAAATTGAGCCTCAAGTAGCGCAGCTAAGCACAGATGAACTTAGCGTTAGTGAAGAGAGCGCCAGTGAGTATACGATTCAACCTTTGTGGTTAACCGAGAAACAAGTCATCGAGCAAGCCATAGAGCATTGTGATGGAAATATCCCGAAAGCTTCTGAGCTTTTAGAAGTGAGCCCTTCAACCATTTACCGCAAAAAGCAAGCCTGGGAAGATGCCAATTTAGCCTAAATTGCAAAATGCAAAAACAGCTTGTTGTTAAACGCCTTCGGGCGTTTTTTTATATGTAAATCAGAAGCTTAAAAACTAGGCTTGGTCCTTGCTATACCCATCATGTTAAAGCGATTTAATCATCGCTTTAACCTTGATTTGTAGCGAAAGGATTGCCCATGAGAATGTCATCGTTTGTTTTGCTCGGGTTTTTATTGTTCCCGTTAACAGGATTTAGTGCCCCATTTTTGCAATGTCCAAGCCAAGCCTTTTTAGTCCAGGACTCGGTGGCAAAGATTTATGGTGTGAATCTAGCCACCGGTTTTGTTGAAGAGCTTTCAACAGACATGGGGACAAATTCCAAGCTCAATGCGATGGCATTCAACCTACATGATGATTACCTATACGCTTGGTCTTATGAATACGGAACCTTAGTAAAAATAGGCGATGACTTTCAAGTGTCACCCTTGGCTATCGATTGGCGTGGCTTAGACCCTCAAACTAGCTTTTATGTGGGCGACATTGCTGTTGATGAAAATGCCCATTATTTGTATCGCAGTGGTGCTGCTTTTGGTTTGTATCGCATTGAACTTGATCCTAACTCCCCAGACTTTCTAGCGGCCGCAAAAGTCATTGATGGTAGCGCACTTAACCTTAGAATTTTTGATCTTGCTTTTCATCCATCTGATGGACATTTTTATAGTGTTGATGGTTATGGACAGTTATGGCGGGTAAATAGTTTAAGTGGCGCAAGTGACCTAGTTTCAGATATCGGTGTTAGCGGCACTTTTGGCGCGGTTTACTTTGACCTCGAAGGTATGCTTTATATCAGCCGTAATAGCGATGGCAAAATATTTCAAATTGATGTGAGCCAGAGTGAGCCGATCGCGATTGAATTTGCACAGGGACCTAGCTCTGGGAATAACGACGGAGCACGTTGCGCTATCGCGCCAATTTTGTCGCAAGAAGCCAATATTGACTTTGGAGATGCCCCTGATAGTTATGCAAGCTCGCTAGGGGTTAATGGTGCTAGGCATCAATTGGTGGCTGAAGCCATTCGCTTAGGATCCTTAGTTGATGGTGAAAACGATG
This sequence comes from Alginatibacterium sediminis, assembly GCF_003610775.1. Classification (GTDB taxonomy): domain Bacteria; phylum Pseudomonadota; class Gammaproteobacteria; order Enterobacterales; family Celerinatantimonadaceae; genus Alginatibacterium; species Alginatibacterium sediminis. The sequence goes on from NZ_RAQO01000005.1 coordinate 419,928, forward strand.
CTCGAGTATTCCCGCTCAGTGACGATAGCGATCAGTGGCGAGATGATGAAGATGGCGTAGCATGGGTTACTCCAGCGCAACAAGGCCTTGAGTTTCTGGTGCAAGTGATCGCGTCCAAGGCAGGCTATTTAAATGCTTGGATAGATTTTAATAGTAACGGTCTCTTTGATGTCAATGAGCAAGTTTTTGAAGGTTTTGCGCTCACTAAAGGTTCTCAAACCTTGTTAATTGAGGTTCCTATTGATGCTGTCAAAGGCGATACCTGGGCTCGTTTTAGAGTTAGTTCAATTGAACAACTTCAAGCCGGCGGCGGCGCCCCGGATGGCGAAGTTGAAGACCTACAACTATATATCGCTGATCAAGGAAATTCAGTTAGTTTTTATCCCAATGCAAGTGGTTTTGCTACGGTAGCCTTTGAGGACAACTGGCCTGCCCAGGGCGATTACGACCTCAACGATTTAGTTTTAAAACTGCAAACACGAATCATTAGTGATCAAAATGCTCAACTTGTAAGTTTAGAGTTACATGGCAGTGTTCGGGCTTTAGGCGCGAGTTATCACAATGGTTTGGCCATCCGCGTACCGGGCATAATGCGCCAGCAGGTGCTTGAAAATAATATCAATTTTGAAATCAATGGCCAACTAGTTATGGCTACCCCGCTAGACGTTGACGACAGTGAACTTACGGTTGTAATCGCTGATGACGTCAGAGATTACCTAAATGTAGACAACACCTGTGACTTCTACAGGACCCAAAGCGGATGCACCGCTTCGGGTGAGCTGCGTTTTAAAGTGGTGTTGCCCTTTGCTAGTGGTCTTGCGTTATCGGCACTTCCTCCAGCACCATTTGATCCCTTTATTTTTGCCAGCGAAGACTACCCCAGGTGGCCTATTTTTGAAACTAGCCCAGGTAAAACTTTAGAAATTCACCTTAAGAATCAGATGCCTCGCGACATTGTAGACGATAGCTTTTGGTCAAGCTTTGACGACTTTAGTCAGCCTAGCCAGGGTGCTTATTACCAGAATGAGCGAGGACTACCGTGGGCAATCTTAATCCCTTACGACTGGCAACACCCCTGGGAGCGGATCCGTATCTCAGATGCTTATCCGCTATTTATCCCATACGTACTTAGCGAAGGGCGTGAATATAGTGATTGGTACTTAATCGACAACGCGAAAGCAGAATTTCTTTTTAGCGACTAACAAAGGACAACCCATGAATCAAATGACTCCCTTAACCATGCTACCTTTGATGTTCCTAAGCGCCTGTGGTGGCGGTGGATCTGGTGGCGAAACTGTCAGCTCTACCGACACCAATGTTGGTTCAAACAACAATTTTCAAGGCGCAACTACTGGTAATTCAAGCGCTTCATCCAATAGCAGCTCAAGCTTCAGTTTGCTTGAATCACAAGCTGAGGTAAACAATGATAACTCGCAGCAAAGCGCTTCAACAATTGCAGCTTCTAATCTTGAATTAAGCGACTTGCAAGCCGCCGCTGAGTTTGACTTTTCTAACGATGAGCAAGTTAACGTCAATATCAGTTATCCCGGTTTTGATGCTCAAAAACGTTATATCAATATCTGTACCCAGTGGCTTGATCAAGACCTAGAGATCATCAACTACAACTCTTGTGTTTATCGTGGGCAATTAAGTGCTGATGAGTTAGAGATAAAGCTTAGTCTAGCGGGCCACTCTGAACAGTTGATAGCCGAGGTTTTACTGTTATCCCTGGCCGGTTCAAGTTCAGAGATAGTGGTACAAAGCATCACTACTGATCAACAACAAATTGAATTTCAATTCTAAGGGAATGTGATGTCTAAATGTTGCACACCCACCATTTGTATGTTTCTCGATAGTCGCGGCATAGGAGGAATTGAAAGCCATGTGTTACAGCTGTCTGCGGCCTTGCAAGCACAAGGCTATAGTGTTCGCGTGTTGTTTTGGAAAGATTATGGTCAGCAGCATCCATTGCACACACAGCTAATTAGCAAGCAAATCCAAGTGATTTATCTAAATGGCAGCATTGCGCGTCTTCGCTCATATGTACTTAAGCAAGGTGTATCGGTTTTACACTGTCATGGTTACAAAGCTTCGATTTTAGCGCGTTTGTTTTGCCGCACCAGTCGAGTTCGCTTAGTCTCAAGTTACCACGCCGCAGAAGCTTGCACGGGAGCCCTAGCGTTTTATACCAAGCTTGATTTTTATAGTGCTCGCTTATCCGATGCCAATATCAGCGTATCGCTTGCCTTGCAGCAACAGGTAAAAGGCACATGCGTTCACATCGACAATTTCGTGAATATAAATCCTGTAAATGAGCGTCCTTTACGCCTAAAGCGGCCGCAAATTGCGTTTGTTGGTAGAGTGGTTGCGGTTAAAGCGCCACAACGGGTGTTGGAACTCGCTGCTCACTTGCCCGGTTTTGATTTTCTTATCTATGGACATGGAGATATGGAACATCAACTCAAACAGAGCTCTCCAGCTAATGTGATTTGGAAAGGTCAAGTTAAGAACATGCAATCCCATTGGAAGCAGATTGATTTATTGTGTTTAACATCATTGCAAGAAGGATTGCCCATGGCCGTGTTAGAGGCTATGGCAAATAAGGTTCCGGTGATGACAACCAAGGTGGGGGGGCTTGCAAGCTTGATTGAGCATCGGCGTAATGGTTACATGTTTGAGCACTTTAACGCACTAAAATGGAGTGAAACTCTGCTTGATTGGCAATCGCTAAGCAAAAGCCAAGCCGAACATCTGCAAAGGCAAGCTCGCGCTAGTATTGAACAGCATTACTCGGCGAAGGCGCTATTACCGCGATTCCAACAGTTGTACGGCTGCTAAGTTCTTGTCTGAAAGGCTGGCTTAGTCCAGATTATAGAAAGAAACCAAAAGATAGTAAAACGAAATGTAACTTGACTAATAAGCCTATAGTTGAACTGTAAACGCACCCAATTATGGGGAACAGCAGAGTCTCTTGAGGTTATAGACTCGCGGTTCAATTCAATACCTTTATCCCTGCTTGCGTATATAAGTCGATGTCATGTGGAGGTGTGTCGGTCACTAGAACGTCGATTTGTTCAGCCCGGGCAAAAACAGCTAAGGATGTTTTTCCCAGCTTGCTTGAGTCACACATGAGAATGATTTCACGGGCTTGTTTTACCATTAGACGCTTTGTTTCAGCTAGGTTTAAGTCAGCGACTGAGGCGCCTGAATCGATTGAAAATGAATTGGTTCCCATAAAGGCTTTGTCGACATTTAGGGTATTTACGATAGAGTCATTGCCGAAATGATAGGTGCAGTGATAATGGCGTTTAACTAAGCCTCCTAAAAAAATAATATCTAAATCTTGCCCGTGTTCAAGCACGCTAGCGACTTCGAAATCATTGGTAATAACCTTCAAGCCCTTCTTATTGAGTAGACCTTTAGCTAGTTGTAGGGAAGTGGTTCCAGTATCTAGAATAATGGTTTCGTGATCGTCAACCATGCTTGCTGCCAACGATCCAATGCTCAACTTTTTTGTTTCATGCAAACTCTTTCGTTTGTCTGAACCTAGCTCGAAACTAGCTTTGGATTTTAGAATCGCCCCCCCATGTGTTTTTACCAATAAGCCGAGTTCTTCAAGCACCTTAAGGTCTGCACGAACGGTAGCTGCAGTCACCCCATAGTCTCGGCTTAAATCGGCTACCGATACCTTGCCGTGAGAATTAAGAATCTCAATGATGTGGTTTTGTCGTTCTTCGGCAAACATGGCAGATCCATTCAAATTAATTGAGTTTAAAGTAACAAAATGAGTCGACAATGAACATTAGCATTTTTGCGATGAATGTCACATCGAATTATCTTTTATTTTTCTTTGTTATCTTTTATTGTGTTTATATATTTTTAAGGCGAAATAATCTATGAAAGCTCAGCAGCATGTTGTGGTGTCTAATTTGGCACGAATGATCGACTTAAGCGCAGTTCAAGCGCAACATCAACAGCGAGATATCGAAGCCGTTGCCAAATTAGCCAGACATTACGATCTCATTTCGGTACATGTTTTACCGGTCTGGATGCCGCTACTATCGCAGTTATTAAACACCAGCCCATTGGTGCGCCCAGCTGGCCCGGTTGGCTATCCTAGCGGTGGGCATGTGATAGCAACCAAAGTTGCTGAGCTCAAGCAGCTGATTGTTGACGGCGCTCAAGAAGTTGATTGTGTGGTTAACATTGGCAAAGTCTTAACTGGAGATTTCGAATACATCGAACAAGAGCTAGTTGCTTTGGTAGCTGCGGCGGGTGAAGTGCCAGCTAAAGTAATACTTGAAACTCACTATCTAAATGAAGCCCAAATCCGGCGGGTGTGCGATATCGCTATCACGGCTGGAATGACGTGGATAAAAACATCGACGGGCTGGGCTGAGTCGGGCGCCACTGTTGAAAAAGTGAGTATTATCGCTGATCAAGTCAAAGGCCGAATTGGTATAAAAGCAGCGGGCGGCATTCGCGACCTAGAATTGATTAAACAATTGTATGCGCTCGGTGTACGCCGTTTTGGTTTGAGTTTAAGTACTGCCACTATGGTTCTTAGTCAGCTTGAACAGCAACCTGAGTTATTTCGCGAGCTTGAATCCAACCTTGAAGCCTCAGCTCTGAACTAGGAAAACCGATGAACGCAGTGATTCTTGCCTTAGACATTGGAACCGGAAGCGCGCGAGCCGCCTTGGTCGAACACAACGGCACCATTCAAGCGTTGGTTCAGCAAGAATATGACCAAAACACCCCACGCCAAGGCTGGTCAGAACAACAGCCAAAGCTATGGTGGGATAGTATTTGTAGCTGTATTTCACAGCTTAAGTTACTGCATTCTGAGATTTTTTCGCGTATAGAGGTCATTGCTAGTTGTGGGCAAATGCACGCCCCGGTACTGCTTGATAGTAACGGTCAGTTGTTGAACGAATATGCGCAACTATGGAACGATAAGCGTTGTCAGCAGCAAGTATCAAAGTTTAAAGGGTCTAATGATTGGCAGTCTTTATTGTCTAAAACCGCCAACCCTCCGACGACAGCATGGCCAGCCTTCAAATTAAAATGGATTCAAGAACACGAAACGCAGCTTTGGGCTAATACAGCTAAGGTATTGATGCCGAAGGACTATATAAATTTCTGCTTATGTGGAGAAATTGCCACCGATCACAGCGAAGCTTCTTGTTTTTATTTAATGGATGCTTATTCTCAGCAATGGGACCTAGAGCTATTAGAACTGTTTTCAATAAAAGCCCAACAGTTACCACCCATTGTCGAATCGCATACCATTATTGGCTACACTCAAGCGGCGGTGACGCATACGGGATTACCCATTGGGATTCCGGTTATTGCAGGTGCTGCTGACATGGTTGCTACTTTAATTGGCTCGGGGGTTTGTAGCCCTGGACAAGCCTCAGATAGTACCGGAACTTCAACCCTACTTACGGTACTTGGGTCACAAGCTAATACCGCCAATCCACTGCTTAATAACGTACTCATAAACCAGCATGTTTGGGGTAACTTTTCTATTCTCGACGCTGGGGGAGACGCTATGCGCTGGGCACGTTTGGCGTTTCATGATAATCAAAAAAGTTATCAAGAGATGTTAACAACGGCGCGTGATTCAGCCTTAGGTTCGAGTCAGCTCATGTTTTTGCCCTACCTTAGCGGTGAAAGAACTAACGCGGCTAGTCGCTCAAGAGCTCAGTTTTTCGGTTTGAGTCGAAACCATCGTGCGGCGGACCTTTATCGCAGCATACTTGAAGGCGTTGCGATGGCCGCCCAGCGAAATTTGCAGTTGATGCGTAAGCAAGACCATAGTCCGGTTACGCAAGTTATTGCTTCTGGCGGCGGGGCTAAAGATAGATTTTGGCTTGAAATTAAAGCCTCAATTTATGACCTGCCAATAGTTAAACCAGAGTGTGAAGAAAATGGCATTTTAGGTTGCTGTATTTTAGGAGCGTTAGCGATTAATAAGTACTACAGCTTACAAGAGGCTTGCGCTCGGGTTGTGCACTACAGCGAACAAGTATTGCCTGATCCGAAAATGCGAGATTATTACGCGCATGCGCAAGTTTTATTCGACCAACTTTATACGCAATCTCAACAGCATTATCTCAGCTTAGACAAGCTGGCAGTTTTGGCGTCATCAACCCAAAAAACCTCATAGGATACTCATAAGTATGCAATACAAAAAAATAAAAGACTTAAACGCATCGGCAATTGGATTTGGTTGCTGGGCAATGGGCGGCACTTGGAATAACGTTGATGACGATGAGTCGATTCGCACTGTTCACGCAGCCATCGACCGTGGTATTAATTTTTTTGATGTCGCTCCAGTTTATGGCTTAGGGCACTCTGAAATCATGCTTGGCCGAGCGTTAAAGACTCAAGACCGCAGCAAACTAATTATCGCAAGCAAATGCGGTTTGCCTTGGAACGCCGAAAAACAAGTCCGCAATGATTTAAGTGCAGCCAGTATTGAACGTGAATTGGAAGAGTCCTTAAAACGCCTCGGCACGGACTATCTAGATTTGCTACAAGTTCATTGGCCTGATCCAAATACCCCCTTAGAGCAAACTGGTGACGCTTTAGCAAAAATTTGGGCTTCAGGAAAAGTACGCCATATAGGTGTGTGTAACTATAGCTTAGGCGATGTCGAAATCTTGCAAGAATATGTTGATATCGCAAGTTTTCAAGGGCTCTACAACTTACTAGAGCAAGATCCGACTCACTATCATAATATCGAGTTAGATTATCGCAGCCGCAGCAAAGTCCTACCATTTTGTGCAGAAAACGACATGAAGTACTTACCATATAGCCCGTTGATGCAAGGTTTGTTAGGGGGGGATTTCAACGCGAGCAATAACTTTGATCAAAACGATGATCGCTTCAATAACCCTAAGTTAAACGGCGACGACTTCACACCCTATTTTAAGTGTGCACAGCAACTTAAAGCGTTGGCTGAGCAACACCAGGTTCCACTTGCTCATTTGGCGATTCAATGGTTGGTTGCCCAAGCTGATGTTGGGCCGGTAATCGCAGGTGCGCATCGTGTTTCACATGCAGTCAGCAATGCCGAAAGCTTAGACACTATGTTAAGTAGCACGGTGTTGGATCAGGCACAAGCCATTGTTATAGCCGCTGATTTAGCATAATAGAAACAAGCCGCTTGTTAAGCGAAGCGGCTTCTTCAACGAATAAGCTGAATGTTGACTGAGTATTAGGGCTGTGCTTTAGGGCTATTTTTCTTAGCTGTCACTTCAATCTCGATCTTCATGGAATCGTTGAGCAAGCGCGCTTCAAACATGGTTGCTGCTGGGCGAACTTCGCCTAACCATTTTTGCAAGATTGGCCAACAATTTTCGAAGTCGTCTCGATTGGGCAATATGTATCGAATACGCACAATGTCACTGATGCTACATTGGGCTTCTTCGAGCACTGACTGGATGTTTAGAAAACATTGTTCGGCCTGCTCCGCGACATTGTCGCTTATGGACATTGTGCTGTAGTCGTAGCCGGTAGTTCCCGAAATGAATACCAGTTGATCCTCAACAACGGCTCTTGAGTAGCCAATTTTAGCCTCAAATTCGGAACCGCTTGAGATTAGTTTTCTAGTCAAATGATTGAACTCCGATATAAGTGATTTGATGTCATAAAGAGACTCGATACGTTTGGACATCAGAGGAAATCAGCTCAAGAGCAAGGGCTAATTTATAGCTCTTTGTCATTGCTAATTCGCAGCTAAGTCTAGCGGCTATGCTCCGAGTCTTCTATAAGCTGGTTAACTATATACCGAGTTCATTTGATCTTGGACTTTTTTTCTTGATTACATTTCTAGAAAAAACCATATTAGACAATATCTTAAGGTATGGATGTGCGAAGCGTATTTGAGTCTTGAGAGCTAAGAATGATTTTACTTAAGCCGGTAGTTAGTTCATTCCGATGATTAGTCAATTCTGTGAGGAACATAGATGAAAAGATCATTTGATATTGTTGGCGGGCCCTTCAATCAATTGGCTTATGTGACAAGCTCAAAAAATACTGTTGGGGGTCTTCGAGCAGCGGATGAGCGATGCGCGATGGGCCTATCTGATTGGTTTGATGCGCTTTTGGGATTTCGTAGTTAATGCTCGGCACTATCGAGTACGTCGCTACGCTTAAGGGCAATGAGATAATCGAACAGTTAAAACGAGAAGGATGGAAAGTCCGCTCGCAATATAGTCCATTAGCATTTGATAAAGGTATCGACTTTGATAGCTATGAGCTAGTACTTGGCTCTAGCACTTTATACATGCAATGGGACAATTGGTTTGAATGGAAACTAAGTGGGCCACCAACATTTATTGAGCAGTTAAAGCAACGATTCGAGCTTTAAACATGCTCTAGTTTTACAGCATAAGCCTAAGTGTTTAATCAATTGTTATTAGGCTTATTCGTTGTAGGTATTCAAATTACTTACCTTGTTTTTTGTGCGAGCGCTTATACGCTAAACCTAAGCAGGCTAAGGCAAATAGACCGGCGCTTAAGGGCTCAGGCACATTTGTAGCAGCCAAGCTGCGGCCACGCAGTGCGACACTTTCGTAGGCGATACTATGGTTGTCAGTTTCAAAATTACTTCCGTAAAAGGTAATGCTTTCGATATAGTCTTGGCTTGTTGACGCAAACAGGTTAACAAAGGCATAGGGCTCTTTAGTATTGCTGTTGGTGCGATTGGGATTGCCGAAGTGATCAGCTACCAGAGCACTTGAGTCCAGAATCGCTTGAGTGGTAAATTCAAGAGTTTCAGTTGCTGTGTTTACCCGCAATAAGTTACCCCCATCACCGGCGCTCCACCAAAATCCAAAATAACTTACAGGGTCAAAAAAGTTGAGGCTAACCGCACTTTGCTTACTACGAGGTACAAATAAGTAGTTACCAATGCCTTGCGCGCCTCCCCATGGTCCAGCAGCTTGTATAGAAGGTTTACCTGAGTCGATAAAATACTGTCCAAACGAGGTGCGGTATCCATCCAGCTGTGATGTGCTTATACGGTTAAAGTCTTCAACTCGTAATTCTGAGTTTACTTGAGAGCTTTGAACAGCTGCGTCTTCAATGCTTAAGATCAGTGAGGCATAAGCTTGACTCTGAAGTAATGCCAAAACACTAAAACCTAGTAGTTGTTTAATCATCGTAAAATCCTTGTTCCGAGGCTAGTTATTCATTTATTTACTGTTTCCATACTAGCTATAGCGAGGATCGTGCCGATTTTTAATTATTGATAAATATCAATGCCTTAATGCTGTTTTGGTGCTGTATGTTATTAGTATTCGCGTTTTGCAAACAACTCAATTCTAGATTCTAGATCAAGGGTGAATCAGCTACGTCGCCCCGGTAAAGCATTGGCGATAAGTTCTCGACTAGTTCTCCATGTAGGTTGGAAACTTAGTGCGCTTAAGCGGTAAGCGAAAGCCATCCATTTTTTCCCCTTGCTTTGACTATACTCGGCTTTGGCGATCAATAATCGGGCTTGGGCAATGGCGCGTTGCGGCAATTTAAAATGGTGTTGGTAACGGGCAATGATCTGCGATAAAGCCTGAATTCGTTGGTCTTGAGCACTGGAATGGGAGTCGCTGCGCATCAGGTAAGTACAATCGCTATCGCGAAGCACAGCAACAGGCGCAGCAAGTGCAAGTTTTATCCACAGATCCCAGTCTTCAGCGGAGACAAGGTCTTCATCAAAGCCGCCAACGTCGAGAAACAAGCTACGTTTAACGACTACTGTAGAGGTGCCGACCCCGTTTTGTGCAAATAAATGAGCTGCAAATTTTGGTTCAATAACATATGCATCGTTTAAATCTAGGTAGTCTTTATAGCTTGGCCAAAACTCAAAACATGTACCTAAGTTTTCGCCTAGCTCGTTTTGATGTAAATAGTCTCCAAAACTAAAGCCAAGCTCTGGATGTCGGTTATGAATCGACATTTGATTTGCCAGTTTTTGTGCACTCCATTGATCATCGGCATCTAAAAAGGCGATGTAGGGCGCAGTAGAGTGCGAAACTGCTAAGTTTCGGGCATGAGCTGGGCCTCGTCCTTTGCCCTTAACTATTTTTACATTTATTGAGTTGGCTTGGTATGTTTGAAGCCAAGCCCATGTTCCATCACTTGAACCGTCATCTACCACAATAAGCTCGTAGTTGCGGTAAAGCTGCTCGGTTACACTTTGAAGCGCAATTTTTAAGTAGTTCAGACAGTTGTAAGTGGGGATGATGACGCTGCATCGAACCGATAAATCAATCATATTTTCTCCTTGGCACTGTGGTTGCTTATATCTAGAAAGATAAAGCCAGTTGCAAATTGCAATAACAGGCTTACTGCAACCGGAGTGCCAACATGAATGTTGTGATAGAAACATCAAGTTATTTTCGTAAAGACATAGTGCTTAGCTTGTTGTTTTGCCTACTTATTTCCCTTGCGTGGTACCAGTTCGCTCATCCGCTTATCGTACTCGCGGCGGGGTGTCTTCCATTTGCAATATTAGCAGTGCTGCGCTGGCCAATATTGGTGATATTAGCCTTTGTTATCTTCTCTTTTTTTAGAATTCATGAAGCTTATCCTGCGCTCTACAGTTTACGTATTCCGCAACTACTAGCGTTAGCGAGTCTAGCAACGCTGGCCTGGCATATAGGGCTAAGTGGCAAGATCCGTATTTTTTGGACGCGTGAAATGAGCTATTTGGCCTGTTTTGCGCTGTTGTGTTTTATCTCGGTGGTTTTAGCGAGCAACCGTGGACTCGCGATGGCTTATTTCAATGGTGTGTTTAGCAAAATTATACTGATGAGTTTTGCAATTTGTTGGATGCTGCGTTGCGGCAAAGACTTTGTAATGAGCGCAGCTCTTTTTATTGTGGCTGGGTTTGCGATAGCAATTGTTGCCTTGCAAAACGCAGCGCTTGGCATAGAAATGGTTGAAGGTACTCGTGTCACGATAGGGCGCAGCTTTGGTTCAGTACTTGGCGATCCTAACGATCTAGCACTTACACTGCTATTTCCCTTAAGTTTTGCAGCTAGTTTTAGTTTACATCGAATTGCTTGGTGGCAACGTGTCTGTGCCTTGGTTGCGTTTTCAGCGCTGCTAATGGCCATGATTGCGACTCAAAGTCGCGGAGGGATCTTAGGCATGTTGAGTATATTTGCGGTGTTAGGGTGGCGTCGAGTTGAAAACAAAGCCCTACTGATTGTGCTAGCCATGGCTGTGGGGTTGTTGCTACTTAGTTTGGCTGGAATTGACCAGCGTAGTTCCGGTGGAGCTCTTGAGTCGGGTATTGATGAGTCATCGATGGGGCGGATTTACGCGTGGCAGGCAGCATTTGGTATGGCTTTAGCGCATCCATTTACAGGTGTAGGACTAGATAATTTCTATAGTAACTACTACTTCTATTCGAGCCATTGGGATGGAAAAAACCACGCTGTACATAGCACTTGGTTTGGCATTTTGGCTGAAACTGGTTTTACTGGAATCATCGTTTTTGCGTTGATGATCAAGCAAGTTGTGATGCGCGCTTTAGAGAACCTTAATCTCATTCAAGAGCGTCAACTCGGCGCCAGTCTGATAGGGTTTAGTGAAGCGCTGTTTTCGGGTTTGTTAGCTACCATCGTCGCTGGCACCTTTCTAACTCAAGGCTTTACTTGGCCCTTCTATATCCTATTCGCTTTAACCATCAGTTGCTCGCAGTGGCTACAACTTAAGCCTGAACAGAAACGAGTATCCTCTTGATGCTTGCAAATTGCGAAATCACGCATATAAATCTTCGAAATAGTTCAATAAGCATTTGAAAAATAACATTTTTAAATTATTGGTTTAGCTTTTGCACTATCCATATCAATGTAGCTAATTGGATGTCTAAGCCATGAACAAAATATCTGTAGTCGTAGCGGCCTATAATTGTGAAAGCACTATCGAAGCCTGTTTAGTATCGATAGAACAGCAAAGCTTTATCGAGTCTCTGCAAGTAATTGTGGTGCTTGATGCACCGACGGATAACAGTGCGCAAGTGGTGCAAAGATTTTGCCGTGACCGAAAGGCATTTACTGTTGTTGCTTTGCTTAAGAATGTTGGGGTTTCCATGGCCCGAAATATAGGTATGCAACATAGCCAAGGCGAATACATTGGCTTTGTGGATGCCGATGATCAATGTCACCCACGTATGTACCAATGCCTATTTGAAGCGGCTTGTGAGGGGATGGCTGATTTAGCTTACTGCGAAATGGCCGCATTTAGCACGCAATCTCCCAGCGAGCGTAATCAAGCGATGTCTTGTGAGTTTTTGTTTCAAAATACTTTTGTTACCAATAAAATTTTTAAACGCGAACTGCTAATTAAGCACAAAATTCAGTTTTATAAAGATCAGATTTTCGAAGACGAACCCTTTGTCTATACCGCCTGGTTCAGCAGTCAGCAGACAGTGGCTGTTAATCAACGCTTGTATTTCTATCGGGTAGGGCAGCAAAGTTTGTGTAATGACCCTAACAACCAAGGTCTCAAAGCGCGTAATAACTTGCACGAAAAACAGCTGATGCTAAGCCGTTTTATGCTCGATGTTCAAAATCGTCATCAACTAAAGAACCAAGCTGATAAAATCCTAGAATGTCTTTGTCATCATGCTCTTGCCGCGCTGTACTACCGACTTCCCTTATCTGATTTGCTAAGCTTTTATTCGTTTATTAACTACCTTATCGACAAGTACGGACTTCGGCCATATTGCACCGATAGTTCGAGCTACTATGTTTCTCGATTTACGAAATTTCAAGCATCACCGTGGTTAATCGTAGCCCTAAAACTACGTATCGCAATGGTGACTCATGTACAAAGCCTACGATTCGGACTGAAGTCCTTTGGTTCGAAAGTGTTGCTCGTTAAGCAGGTGGCCTATGAGTCTTAAGCAAATTAATGTCTCGATTGTGGTGCCTGTTTACAATACCCAAGACTACGTTTTGCAATGTTTGCAAAGTATTGCAGCACAAACCATCGATAACCTAGAGATTGTTGTGGTGATAGATGCTGCAACTGACGACAGCATAGGTTTAGTTAAAAGCTTTCAGAACCGAAACCCGCGGCCTGTGCAAGTGATTGAGCTGCTTAAAAATCAAGGTTTAGCCCAAGCTCGTAATATTGGGATTCAGGCCTGCCGTGGTCGCTATATAGGTTTTGTGGATAGCGACGACTACATTAATCCGTTTATGTACAGTTGCCTGCTGCAGGCAATTGAACGCGAGCACGCCCAGTTTGCGTATTGTGGGTTTACGAAGTTCAACTCGCAACAGCAATTTGAATTTGTATCGCACGATATTGCTGAAAATACCTCAGTGTGTAACAAATTATTTTGCCGTGATTTTATTCGAAAAAATCAGCTTGAATTCAGTGCTGGTGAATTGTTCGAAGATGAATTGTTTAGCTACAAGTCATACTTGTTGGCAGACCACCACGTTTGTGTGCCTCGGCCTGATTATTTCTATCGTATTAATCCTTTAGGAATCTGCCGTAGTGCCAATGGCGACGATAAACGACTTAAAGCGCGCGAGCATTGCTTGAATGACTTTATGCAAAAAATGCAGGATTCAAGGTTGATCGATGCCGGTGGCCCTTTGTTCTTACGCATGTTATGCCGACATGCTTTTTTACAATTGAGCAGTAGTGTCAGTTGGCTAAAACTAATCCAGTTTTGGCGCTTTGTTGATGACATGATTGAGCGCTACAACTTGCAGCTTTACCGCGCCAGTTGTGAGCATGATTACTTTGTCAGTCGCTATTTCCGTTGGAGGCATAGCTTGTGGGTCTTATGGCTGATGCGCAAGCGAGCACGGAGGCTTGGCGATGCAATGGGATAAGCTAAAGAATACCTTTCAATTAGCAATTTATAGTGTATTGCTGGTGTTGCAAAAAGCAGCTGGTTTGATCTTAATTCCAGTGAGTACGCGCTACCTCAGTCTTGAGCAATATGGCCTAGTTGAGGTACTGCTAGTCCTGTTTTCGTTTTGTTCCTTATTGGAAATTAGTGCCGGAACGCTGCCTCGATTTATAGAACGGTATTCGACACCACGGCAACAACAATTGCTGATTAGTACCGCTTTTAGTTTAAGCCTTGCTTATGGCAGTGTCTTAGCCTTACTGATTGGCTTGGGACTGCGCTTTTCTGGCTTTGAAGTTTTGTCACTCTATAGCGACAGCCAAATAATAAAAGTTACCGGCATTATCGCGCTTATGATTGCTCTGCAACCTTTATTGATGTGGCTACGCGTGGTCGAGCGGGTCAATGCGTATGCAGTCGTCGTCCTTATTCAAGTTGTTTGCCAATTAAGCTTGGCGATTGCAGGATTAAAATCAGGTCAGGGAATTGATGCGATTCTAAATGCTAGCTTGCTTGGAAACGCGGTGGCCTTATTAATGGCTGTATTGTTTAATCGAAAGCAGTTGGCTTTGCGATTAGAGACAGGCCTGGTGACTTCCATGTTGGTCTACCAGCGTTACTTAATTGCAGCTTCTATGTGCTTATTCGTATTACACGGTTTTGATCGAATCTTTTTAGCCTCAAGTCTTGGTGCTGAAACCTTAGCTCAGTACGCAGTTATGGTGAAGCTTATTGAGGCAATGGCCATGTGCTTTGGTGTTTTGGAAGCCTGGTGGCATCCACGCAGGTTTATGGTGCTTAGTCAAGATGGTGGCGAGCGCAAGGTTCTACAAGTTCATCAGATGATGCTAATGGCACTGATGCTAATCATGCTCAGCTGTTTGGTGCTGGCGCCAATTGTATTACCGCTTTTGATCCCCGAGCAATACTTGCAAGGCTTGCAATGGTTGCCGTTACTGGTTTTAGCGGGTGGATTTAAGCTAGCGACATCGGTTTTCGATATGGCCTGCTACCTCAATGCGAAACCGGTATGGTTATTTAGGGGTAACGCCGCCGCAGCGGTTTTGGCGCTGGTCTGTTATGCACTTTTAGTTCCAAGCTACGGCATTTGGGGCTTATTGCTGAGTTTAAACATCGTTTATGCCTCCCGACTAGTGGTGTTCTTTTACCTTAGTCAATCCATCCGTCCATTGGCTTACCAATCTTCATGGTTGTTCATTGCTTTGTTGTTGCCGCTTGTTTTTGTTGGTTTGTCATTAAGCACCCTAAATGACTGGTTTTCTCTAGCCGCTCTGGTGAGTTTGGCTTGGGCATTTTTAACACGCAGTAATGCCTCCAGGTTGAAACTGAACTAAGCGTTGCATAATGCAAATATGTTTTTATCTATTTGATATTTATAGGTAAATTTTATTGGCCTCATATTTGCAATCTCTGATTAAGTACACGATATAGCATTAAGGAAAGCCTAATGACTCGAGACATGATAGCCAATACCCGTGTTTGGTTGAAACATAGTCAGCATCCGCTCGCGCAATTTAGTTTTAAACAGCTTAAGGCCATACGGCAATTCAATCTGCCAAAGATCCCGTTGATTTTTGACCTGTGTTACCGACTTTGGGTATTTGCTAGTAGCGTAGTGACGGCAGTGCTGCGGGTTTTGTGGTGGACACCATTGTTTAGAGGTCAAACGCAAGGCACTAGTCGCAGGCTTTACCTATACGGCGGTATACCGCTATTGGGAGAGGGCTTAGTCATGCAGATTGGTGATGATTGCCGAATTAGTGCCCATACCACTTTCAGTGGACGCAGTGAGCAGGGTAAACCGGCACGACTATCTATTGGTAACAATGTTGACATCGGTTGGCAATGCACGATAGCGGTTGGGACCAAGGTAACGATTGCTGACAATGTACGCATTGCTCAAGGCTGTTTTATTGCTGGCTATTCAGGGCACCCGTTGCAAGCAGACTTGCGAGCCGCCGGCCATGCCGAACCCGCCCATTCGCGCAGTTCTGTAGTATTAGAGAGAGATGTTTGGTTGGCCTCAAAGGTAAGTGTACTGCCGGGAGTTACCATTGGGCAAGGTACGGTGGTAGCAACCGGAAGTATTGTGACTCGCAGCTTACCTGATGGAGTTTTAGCTGCTGGAATTCCAGCAAAAGTGATTCGTAAGTTGGAGGATAGTTCTAATGCCTAAAGACTTAATTGTATTTGGAGAAGACTGGCAACGTCATCCAAGTAGTAGTCAGCACGTGGTCACACAATTGGCTGCTTATCATCGAGTGCTATGGGTTAATTCGATTGGTTTACGTCAACCCCGATTATCGCTAAAAGATGGTAAACGGATTGTAGAAAAGCTGTTCTCGATGGTGAAAGCAAGATTATTTAGTCAATCAAATCAACCAAAAAGCGACTTACCGCAAGCCCTCATCGTATTGTCTCCGATTGTATTTCCAGCGCCACAAAGCTCCTTATTACGCGCTCTGAACCGACAACTACTGAAATGGCAGGTGAATCGAGTTGCGAAACGAATGGGGCTACAATCTAGAGCCTTGTGGATCGCGTTACCCACAGCGGTGGATATAGTTGGGCACCTACAAGAAGATAATGTGATTTACTATTGTGGTGATGACTTCTCGGCCTTGGCTGGCGTTGATCACCAGCATGTAACTGCTTGCGAAAAAGAACTTGCAGCAAAAGCTAATCACATTTTGGTCGCAAGTGAGAAGCTAAGCCAAAAGTTCTCCAAACTAGGTTATGCGTCGAAAACAGCCATGTTGCCCCACGGCGTTGATTTCGATTTATTTTCCAAACCTGCCGCACTGGCTGCCAATCTTTGTAAAGAGCAGCCAGTTGCAGGGTTTTATGGCAGCATCGCGTCTTGGTTAGACCTAGATTTGATCGCAAAAGCGGCGCGTCGTTTACCGAATTGGCGCTTTGTTTTTATCGGGAACATTCAAACCGATGTAAGTATGCTGCGGAGTTTACCAAATATAGAATTCTTACCCGCAGTGGAGCATAGTGTATTACCTCAATACGTGCAGCATTGGACTATTTCGATGCTTCCATTTCGGCAGTGTTCGCAAATTCGCAGTTGCGACCCGTTAAAGCTACGCGAATATTTAGCGGCAGGACGGCCCATTGTCAGTACCGATTTTCCAGCCTTGCGACCTTATACTGGACTGATTACTGTTGTAGATGACGTGGAAGACTTTGTAAACGCCTTGCTTAAAGCTGATCAAAGCTCGCAAGATCTACTGCATCGCCGTGGCGCATTCCAACGCTTAAGTGTTCGCAGTGAAAGCTGGAAGCACAGAGCCTTGCAAGTTCATCGACTAATTGACGCTTACTAAGAATAATCATAAGTGCAGATATTCCGCAGCTGGCCTTGCTCCCAATGCAGGGCTTGTTGCTAAGCGCTAGAGTGTTAAAATCGTGACCAGATTTAGAGACGAGTCGTTTAGTATACATGCCACCTTCCGTTAGCAGCTTTAACCAAGCTGAGTTTGAAAACCTACTTTGGGACTCGATTGGTTCCGGCGCACAAGATTATTTTCGCGATTGTCACCAGCGTGTTGATAGCTTTGTTACTCAAAATTTTCAGTATCCCGGTGCATTTCATCTCAACCGATTGGCGATAGGCTGGGACTTGATCAAAGCCCCGTTAAATCTATTTTGGGCTCCTTTCTATTTGTTGTTTATGTTGATGGCATGGATAGCTAAAAAACTAGGTTTTAAAACGATAGCGTTGGCATTGCAAAAAATCCCCAGTGGATTTTCAACCCGTGTTCAACTCTTTCTTGAACAACAATGTTATCAGCAGTTATTGCAGCGCCCGATTAAGCCTGGCGATAAAGATGGCTTGCGTGATGCCATCGAAAATCGCTTGCGCATGGCAATGTCCGCTAGTGATTATGCTGTGGTTGGCCCGAGTTTAGAGCAGCAAATTAGACCCCTGCTTGATGAAGCGATTAATCACTATACCCTGAGCCGCACAGCCAGCGCGGATATTAGCAACTCGATGCTAAGTATGGTGATAGGGGTATTTGCTTTTCAAAAGTATACACCTGGAGGTATTGCACTAGGTTTATATGGGGCAGGATGGTTGGCAAAATGGATAGCCATTGATGAGTTTTGGGCAGGGCCTTGGTTAGGTCAACTTTACTACACTGTCTTCGATGCAAGTCCAAGCATATGGGTTAGTATGGGGAGCATAACTATTAGTATTGTGTTCTTTGCCGTAGTTGCTTGTTTTTCTGGTCTAATCATCGATCCATTGCAAGCCCGACTCGGTATCCATCAATGGCGCTTGCGGCGCATGCTGGTTAAACTGGAGCAAGATTTTAAACGTAAAAGCCGTTCTAGTTTTCGACCCAAAGAACCTTATATCGCACGAATATTAGATATTTTGGATATCGCGAGAATTCACCTTAGTTAGGCCGTATGGCTTGTATGCAAGGATAGTAATAATGAACATCGAACGTAAAACATTGCTGATTTCAGCTTCATTAGCATTTGTACTGGCTCTGTGGGGCATATCGATGGCGTTGTACACGGGGTCTGGAGTTATTATGCTTGATGGCGCTTACAACTTGCTTTCATCAGTGATGGCCATTTTAGGTTTACGCATAGCAATGCTCACCAGCGAGCCCTATAACAAGCGCTATCCCATGGGTTATTTTGCATTCGAACCACTGTTGGTGGTGGTGAAAGGGATAAGCATTTTGCTTTTGGTTGTATTCGCCATTAGTTCTAATATTCAAACCTTATTAGATGGTGGACGTGAACCCCAAGTTGGCTTGATGCTGATTTATGTGGTCCCTGCGGTCATATGCTGTGTTCTGGCTTGGTTCTTTTGTCAGCGTGCTTTTGAGCAAAAACCTTCATCAATTCTTAATGCTGAAAAACAAGGCTGGTTACTAAACGCAATCATCACCGGCAGTATTGGCGTGGCATTGGTATTAGTCATGGGCATTCAAGAAACCGCATTTGGTTGGGTCGCTCGTTATGTTGACCAAGTATTAGTGATTGTTTTCTCTATTCTATTTTTACGAGACCCCTACCTATTAGTTAAAAACGGTATGAAGGAAATTAGCTTAAGTTCACCTGATACTGAGCTAACTCAAGATGTTACTCATGCCTTAAAAAACCAGGTTTCCCATGCTGAATTTGAAGTCACCCAAACCCTAGTGATGAAAATGGGCCGTCGCTGGTGGGTCACGGTTGAGGTACGCAGCATAGAGCCGCACATGTCTGTTAAAAGCTATGAAGCGTTTCGCCAAGAGTTACGGGCAATGGTTAGCACCTATTACGATGATCATTTTACCGACGTGATTTTGCTCGACCTTGATAGTGATACAGCGTAGTAATTTCGGTTAAGGCTAGTATTTGACGCTTGTTACTGTATAAAACAATCAGCAATCATCGAATACCTTCGAATTACTAGAATAGAGGCGAATGTGGCTTTAAAACCAACGATTTACAAAATGCGGGTGGCTTTATCAGATCTTGAGCGTAACTATTACGATGCGCTTAACTTGACCGTGGCTCAACATCCCTCTGAAACCCTTGAACGAATGATGGCGCGTATGCTTGCGTATTGCATACACGCGCAGGAAAATTTGGAGTTTACTAAGGGACTTAGTGCTATTGAAGAGCCAGATATTTGGGCTCGTGAACTTGATGAAAGCATTTCTCTTTGGATAGAAGTTGGTGAACCAAACGTAGATAAAATAAAGAAAGCCAGCCGAATAGCTAAGCAAGTTGTTGTCTACACGTTTAATAGTAAGTCCAATGTGTGGTGGCAACAAGAGCAAGGAAAAATGGGCTATCTTAAGGCTGAGGTTCGTCAATTTGATTGGTCTTCCATTCAATCTTTGGCGGCTTTAGTTGGTCGAACCATGGAGTTGTCGGTCACAATTACCGGAAACTCTGCTTACATCTCAGTTGCCGAGCATGCGATTGATATTAGTTGGACCACGCTTCAAGAGCTACCATCGTAAGCTAAATACACCTAGATGGATTCAATATAACCAAACCAGTCGCGCAGCGAATCAGTGAGTTGCGCTACAATTTCGGGATAGGGGTAATCTAAACGGTAATACAGCATCAACTGAATGCTTTGATCTACTTCTTCTTTGTGCAAATCTAGAGCCACAACTTCCCCCGCTGTGATCGACGAATGCGCGATGTATTCCGGCAGTAATGCGACCCCTAAATTTTGTTTTACTAGCGCAACTACCGTTGACAGATCGCTGCATTCTAGAACTTCAATGCTGTTAAACAGCGCGCTTTGATACGGTTGCGTTTTTGCATAAGGCGAGGACCAAATTGCGCATTGTCCTAGCAGCATATCAGTGCTTACCTTCGATTGATTTGCCAATGGATTGCTTGGATGCGCAATTAAGCGCACGTTTTCGTTTCCTACTAATACCCCTCCAACATTTGGGTAAAGGGAGTCACTGATAATTCCAAGTGCGAAATCAACATGCTGCTCATCTAGTGCGTTTTGCACATTGCTCAAGTCAACATTGCGCAGTGCAATTTGAAGGTTCGGCGAATTGACTTTGAGGTCGCTTATCACTTGAGCCACTCCGTTAATACTTACTAGCTCGCTAAAACTCATGGTGAGGGATAAAGGGGCTGCCTTATCATGAATAGACAGAGCGAGGTGCTCAAACTTTTTTAGGTAGTCGATAGCAATGATAGCTTTAGGTAACAATAAGGCCCCTTTCTCACTTAATACCACAACTAAGCCGTTGCTTTGGCGCTCAAACAGTTGGTAATCCAAATGCTGTTCAAATTCATTGATCCAGCGACTCACCGTTGAAGCCGACTTGCCTAGCCGTTTCGCGGCTTTGTTAAAGGTACCGCTTTGCGCCGCCGCAACAAAGCACTCTAAATAGTGACTATTGATTCCTAGCATTTGCCTTACCTTTTTGATGTTTGCCCTAAGCTTGCGATTAACCATTTCATAATTGGGCCATTTGGTCCTATAAGCATATCGAATTTGGTGAGATTATACAGCTGAAGTCAATATTAAATCATTTGAACCATAGCTTGGATGCAATTTGGTTCTACAAAACAACGAAAGAAATGAGGCAAACCAAATGAAAAAAGCATTAATAGCACTAGCCGTAATCACAGCTGCAACATCAATTGCATCCGCAGAACATTTAGCGGGGGATGTTTTAGATTACTACCATGCTGAGCGTGAAGCAGTACAAAATGGCGCAATTGTGATTGACCTCAGTGGGCAGGGAATGGAAGCAATTGCCCAACAGCTTGCATCGCTGCCTCGCGGCGAAGCAGAAGAAGCGGTGTTACAAATTGCTAAAAATGCGGTTGAGAATAACCGAAAAGTAGCGCCCGAGTATGTCGAAATCATGGAGCGTCAAGCGCAGATAAAAGGGGTTCCGGTTTATCAACTATTTGCCTCGATTGCCCAAGCTGACTGGGACATAAACAAAAACTTTATACAAGCCGAAGACACCGCAGCATTAACTAGCGCAGTGGAATCAATTAGAGGTTGTACAACCTTAGCTTTCGCTGAAACCGGAATTGTAGGCTTGAACAATGATATGGGTATTGGCTTTCTACATGAAGGTGATACTTCTGTGATTAAAACCGATGACACAATTTTTCTGGCAACCGATGGCGGTCATTTTCAGGGCATGGGAAGGCATACCGCAGCAGTTCTTAACTTTATGGGCGACCCAAGTGGTCCCGCTGCCACTGTCGATACATCGAATGTGATAACCACTGACGCCGCTTTTGCTGCAATTACTTCTTCAGCAAGTGTTGAAGAAGCCTTTAACAAGCTAAAAGATTTCACGACCCATGTCGCCCTGAATTTCACTGTAGCTGATGACTCAGGAGATCATGGTTCAATAGAGATGACAACTAACGGAACTCGGATTGTGCGCGGTGATGGTGGGATTGCCCATGCCAATCATAATGCTGAAATGCGCGCCGAGTTTTTATCTCACACGCCGCTGCGTGAAGCTAATGCTACCTTTGCCGATACCTTTGCTCGCGAGGATGCTGGTAACGCATTTATTAGTTACGCCAAAGAGCGAGATGTGAATGCAATGCAATACATTCTTTCGCAGCGCCCAATCAATATGGCTAAGTACGATTCAGACTTTGTCACCGTTGAATCCGTGGTGTTTGACACTAAAAATGGCTGCGCATACGTAGCTGGCGACAATCCGCGTTTCTCAGACTACACCCAAGTTTGCTTTGACTAGTTTGGTTCAATGATATCGATAAATCACTTCGCTAGTACCAAACGTTTAGCTTTGGAATAGCACATCTACTCGAGGCTGTGATAAGCACTGCCTCACATCTAATACTTTTAGGAATAAAAATGAAAAAGATTATCCTTGTTCTAAGCATGTTACTCGCAAATGTAGCGTGGGCAGACAACTTTTGCCCTACCGGGCAAGTACTTACCGAAGATGGATGTAAGGGCTTAATTGAACAGCCGCAAGCAAAAGCTGCTTTGGCAAATGACCCTCGTTTAACTGACCCACGTTGTTTCGACGATGGTGAATTTGAACCTTTTGATGATGACTGTACACGTGTCTACCCGGAGTTAACTCAGAAAAGGCCATTCCCAGCCCATTTTGACGACGACCGTTATGAAACTTGGGATGACTAGGTATCAGTAATAGTTAGCGTTTATCTAGAGAACGATTTTAAAGGAGAAGCTTACAAGTGATGGCTATGCTGGTATAGACTAACTAGTTAAAAGCAAATTACGCAAGGAAGCGAGATGATTGAACAAGAAATAGCGCAGCTTGAGTCGGTATACCAAATCATTATTGATTTTTTAGTACGCTACAGTTTTCAGCTGGTCGCAGCAGTACTGATTCTATTTCTAGGGCTTTGGTTTGCCAGTCGCATGGGTAAACTCGTTTACCGACTTTTAGAGTCCAAATCCCTTGATATCACATTAGCCAACTTTATCGGTAATGTGGTTAAAGTGCTGCTGATCGCTATGACAGTCATTATTTGCCTCGGTAAATTAGGGATTAGCATCACTCCCTTTGTTGCTGCTTTAGGTGCCATATCTCTGGGTGCGGGTTTAGCTATCCAAGGTACGCTTTCTAACTATGGAGCGGGCTTGGCAATTATTCTTACCCGTCCATTTGTGCTTAAAAACACCTTAAGCGTGCGCGGGTATACTGGCATCGTAGAAGAAATAAACTTAAGCACCACCGTATTGGTCAACGAAGACGGGGAGCGGATTACCATCCCTAACCGTCATATTGTTGGGGAAATCTTAAAAAATACTCAGCAGTTCTCGTTGATTGAAGGCAGTGTCGACATTGCGTATCAAAATGATCCTAAAGCAGCTATTGCGATTATTGAACAATGCTTGGATGCCAATCCCTGTGTGGTTGAAGCACCAAAGCAGCGCGTAGGTATAGAAGCTTTCGCTGACAGTGGGATCCGTCTAAGTTATCGATTCTGGGTAGAAACGCCGCAACTTCACGAGCTTAAATTTGCAGTTAACATGAGTGTCTTTGACGCCCTAAAAGCAGCCGACATCAGCATCCCATATCCGCAGAGCGAGGTTCGATTGCTTAAAGATGAACAATGAGTAAAGTGCCGGCTTATTGTCCAACCATTTTGAGCCTAATTCGATACAGGACCAGCAGTTTTCGAAAATCATGCTTGGTGCATTTTTTTGGTTATAAATTTAATTCAATCATCGATGATCACTACTGACACAATGCTGTCAGTAGCCCCGGAGTAGACTGGTTTGTGAGCGGGCACCATGGGGTGTTTGTTCAGTTAACTAACTAAACTTCGAGGACAGAAAAATGATGGAACAAGCACCTTTAGTATGGTCAGAGTTAGCCGTAAACGATATGTCACGCGCCGTTGAATTTTATCAAAAACATTTTGGGGTTAGCTTTCGCAAAGAAGATATGGCTGACATGGAAATGTCGATACTGGAAACCAAAGACCCTATGGCAGCATCGGTTGCTTTGGTTAAACATGAAATGATGAAGCCGAGTCTTGAAGGCAGTACGGTTTATTTGTATTTAAGTGAGTCTTTAAATAGTTTGGTGGATAAATTAGCAAGCGCCAATGTCCGGATTTTGTTGCCGGCTATGCCCATTAAGGATGGTGAAGTTGGGCATATTGCTATCTTCGAAGATTGCGAAGGCAACAAGGTTGGGCTTTGGTCACCAAACGCGTAGGCTAAAAAGTAGTCGTTACAATGAAAGGATAGTAAATGCGGCGTGCTGACCGTTTGTTTCAGATAGTGCAATTGTTACGCGGACGCCGGCTCACCACTGCATCGGAGTTGGCTCAGCGTCTAGAGGTTAGTACTCGAACTATCTATAGAGATGTTCAAGACTTAAGCCTAAGTGGTATCCCGATTGAGGGGGAGGCGGGTCTTGGGTATATGCTGCGCAAAGAGGTTGATATTCCGCCTTTAATGTTTAATGAGGCCGAGTTAGAAGCACTGCAAGTCGGTATGCGCATGGTACAAGCATTTGGCGGCCATGAATTAGCACATGCCGCAAAGCAGACTTTGATCAAGGTGGAGTCAGTGCTGCCACAACGTCTTAAAGATTTTGAAGCCTTGATGTATGCGCCAGACTTTTACATCAATGACGACGAATTTAGGCACCTTGATCTATTACGTAAAGCCGCTCGTGAACGCGAACTATTGCAACTGCATTATCGTGATGCTGAGCAACTTGTAAGTCAGCGCTGCATACGCCCTCTAGCGATCTATTTCTGGAGAACTTCATGGACACTTCTAGCGTGGTGCCAGTTACGTTGTGCTTTTCGCAATTTTAGGGTTGATAGAATTGAGCATATTCATCCAAATGGTCAACATTTTGAGATAACACCGGGTAAAGAAATTGCTGATTATTTGTGCTATTTGAACAAAGAGTGAGCGCAATAATTATTGCGTTTTGGTCTCTTTTTTAGTGATTAATGATGTAAATGGCGTTGAAAACATTGAGTTTTTGCTTTTTTAATTATTCCCATTAAGTCTGTAGTGAAATACTATTGACAAGACTAAGCGTAGCGTTTAAAGTGCCCGCAGCTAGAAAGAAAGTCTTGTGTTTGAAATCTCAACATGTATTTAGTAAGTAAATGCTCGTCCTGAAGTTTCTAAGTGTTAGTCTGTTCTTCGCTACTCACGCCTCGTTGGAGGCAGTTTAATTAAAATTTTGTTCAGGATATAAATATGTCTACTGTTAAAGGTACTGTTAAGTGGTTCAACGAAGCTAAAGGTTTTGGTTTTATCGAGCAACAGTCTGGTCCAGACGTTTTCGCTCACTTTAGTGCAATCACTGGTGACGGTTTCAAAACTTTGGCTGAAGGTCAGCAAGTTGAGTTCACTGTAACTCAAGGCCAAAAAGGTCCTCAAGCTGAGAACATCGTAGCAGTTTAATTGCCGATGAATAATGCTTAGGCATTATTAAAAAAAATTCTAAAGGCAGCCCTAGTGGCTGCCTTTTTCTTTGCCTTTTTAACTATGAGGATCATCTAAAATCATTGTTCTTCGCTTGGGATCGTTTGGAAATACCCGACCTATCTTTAGCACCGAATATAAGTGTTTGAAAACCACTCCAGCTTGCCCGTGGTTTTTACCATAACGAAAGTAGCTGTGCCCTTTTGGAAAATCGTAGCTATTATTTATGTCGTCGCAGTCAACAGCATAAACATTACTGGGACATAAACTTAGATTCTCTGGCCCACTATGACCTAATCGTCTGGACGCGATTTTGTGTTTTAGGTTGCTTGCTTTACTTGCTCGTAGTGCGAGATCGTCCGAAGCATGATAAACAACTACGTTACGCGAAGCGTGACAAATCAATTCACCAGCTTCTCCCTCTTCTAGTGATTCATTCACAATATCTGCTGCCACAAGAAAACTGTTTCGAAACAGCATGGGTACTCCATTGGGCAGTTCGTAAGTTTTCCAAGCTTGTAAAGTTTGGCGTAATACTCGATTACCCATTGAGTGAGCTAGGATATTGATTCTTTTTAAACAGGGATCTTGATTATCGTCGTCTGAGCCCCGCCAGCTAAGAAACTTATCCAGAACCCGTTCAAAGCTAATAGCGCTGGCGTCGGCAGCTTTTTGGTCGTCCCAGTAATCTTTGATAATGCCGCTGTCATTGTCACAAGGCCAGATTAAAGGCACAACCAGCACTTCGTTCTGGTCTTGGGCATCACATAATTGTTGTAGTTCGTGTGCGGCCTCGAAGATCTGCTCGGGTAGATTAGAAAAACCATGGATATAGAGCAAAATTTGCCGCTTTGATGAGTTTTTAAGTTCGGTAAAGAAAGCCCGATTACCAAGCTCGGTGTTTTCGTTGTCCGAAAGTCGTTTGGCGAAAAAGACTGAAGTACTGACACTATTGTTGTCTAGGTCAAAACTAAATTTCCTGCCGTTGCGGCTGCGAGAGCTTTGTTTGGGTAGGCGATTCGTAATAAATAACATGCTCAGCTCCTAGAGACCCTTTCGAATTGATTAATCAATAACCATTAGTGTAGTTGGCTATAAGCAAAGCGCGAACCTTGATGTTCACTTAGAGGGACTGCTTTAAGTCTAGGTAAAATTGGAATGGCACTTAAAATTTGCATCTATTTCAGTTAACTTGTTTGTAGCTTATCCAAGTTGTTGTTTTTAATAGCCTCAGTCGAAAGGGAATGAAGTCAATGAAAGTGCTCGCATTTGCTGCAAGTGGAAGTCAAAACTCAATCAATCATCAATTGCTACAGTACGTAGCTAGCATAATGACAGCGGATGAGGTGGAGTTGCTACGCTTAAGTGACTATGAATTGCCCTTGTTTACCGCTGAACGTGAGCTAGAACTTGGTCAGCCTGAACTGGCAAAGCAGTTATTTGAGAAAATTGGACATGCTGATGCAGTTATCATTTCATTTGCGGAATACAACGGAAGCTATAGCGCGTTCTATAAAAACACCTTCGATTGGCTTTCACGTATTGATCGGGGTGTGTTCCAAAACAAAGCGATGGTTTTGCTTTCAGCATCACCAGGGCCTGGTGGTGCTAAGACCGTTCTCAATAGCGCACTAAAGTCTATGCCGCATTTTTCGGCAGATGTAAAAGCCAGTCTATCAATTGGCAAATTCACGCAAGTATTCGATGCTCACAGTCAATCTATAGTAGACCCTGAAGTAAACGCTCAACTCCTGTCAGCTCTGGCTCAATTATCGAATGGGTAGCACCATGAAGACACCCCAGCACGTAGAAATTCGTTTAATTAAAGCTGAGGATGATATGGCGATTAAGCGGATCATCGAACAAGTCGGTCGAGAGTTTGGTGCGATAGGCGAGGGCTTTGGACCATCAGATGCCGAAGTAAGCAGTATGAGCCAGCACTATAGCGAACTCTCCGGTTACGCCTATTACGTCGCTACTGTTGAGGGACAAGTTGTCGGAGGGGCAGGGATTGCACCGATGGACGCCGTAACGCAAACCTGTGAGCTGCGTAAATTGTTTGTGTTGCCTAATGCCCGAGGGCTATCAATAGGGCGTAAACTGAGTGAAGCGTGTATCGAGTTTGCTAAAAGTGCTAACTACCAACAGTGCTATTTGGATACTTTATCGAGTATGCAGGCTGCGATAGCACTCTATAAGAAGCTAGGCTTTACCCAGCTCAAAGCGCCATTAGCAGCCAGTGAACATAATGGCTGTGATGTGTGGATGCTCAAAGACTTACTCTAACTTCTAGTCCGGGCTCCGCTGATATGAGTTCAATCTGCATTTGGTGGTTATCCAAAATTGCCTTCACCAGGGCCAAACCCAAGCCGTGTCCTGGTGAGCTGCGGCTCGATTCCATGCGGTAGAGTCGACGAAACACTTTATTATGCTCACTTTTGGGGATGCCTGGGCCATTATCTATAATCCTAAAATCTTGCGCATTGATGACCACGTCAATCCTTGCGTTTGCTCCTGCGTATTTGATCGCGTTCTCTACCAGGTTGTAGACCGCACGAAACAGTAATCGACGATCGGCGTTCACCATGACTTGTTCATTGGTCATTAGATGAAGATTTTGTTGTTGCTCTTCTGCCAGTGGCTGGGCTAAGTCACAGGCGTCTTCAATAATTTGGTTTAAGGATATCGATTCTTTTGCTTGTCCAAGGGTTCCACTTTCTAGTTTTGATAGTTCCAGGATAGAGCTAAAGGTCGACAATATCTCGTCCAACTCTTCAATCATAATCCCAAGCTCATCGCTTGAAAGCTGCTGATTTTCAGCTTGGATGTATGCTTGTTCTAGCCGTAATCGTAGCCGTGCTAAGGGCGTGCGTAAGTCATGAGCAATAGCATCGCTATTATTAACGATCATTTCTAAAGAATTCTGAAGTCTGTCTAGCATCTGATTGATGTTGCTACCCAGTAGGTCGAATTCATCATTATTGCTCGAAGGCGGAACTCGTAAGGACATTTTTCCATGACTAACTTGCTGGGCAACAGCATTTATTGATTGGATTCGGCGTAACACTTGGGCAGAGAACCACCATCCAGCGATTAAAGCGAAACTAAAGGAAATGAGCAACGCGATAGCTGCTGAAGATATAAACTGGTCTTTAAGTTGACGTAAGCTGGTGTCGTCGGTTGCAATGAGCAACTCTTGACCCTGAGACAAGCCAATTTGGCAGCCCGATACTAGTTGTAGTTCTTCGTAGCGCTGGGACCAAATTGGGAAAAGGTTTCGGCTAGGACATTGGCGTATGCCCTTTGGCCAAGACTGCAAACGACCATAAATCTGACCGTTTATTCTAGCGACCATTAAGAATTGGCGATTTTCTTGTGCCTGTGGAATAAATTGTTCTAAAAAAGCATCGGGGTCAAGTTGATCAGCCAAAGCCTGCTGCTGCTCGATTAGCTGAGAGAATTGCTGCTCTTGGCTGCGTTGCATTTGTCCAACACTTCGGTCGTAGAGAACACCAATTAGAATACTGACAATGATCAGCATTAGCGCGCAAAAGCTAGCTGTCATTCTCCAAATTGAGTTAGCTTTGTAGTTACGCGTCCACCAAGCGGTAACCGCTGCCACGAATCGTTTGTAAAATGGCTGCCTGTCCTTGCGCTTCAAATTTTTTCCTTAGTCGGGCGATATGCACATCAATGACATTGGTTTGAGGGTCAAAATCATAGTCCCATACCGCTTCAAACAACAGTGTTCGGGTAACAACTTGACCTTTATGCTCCATTAAATAACGAAGTAGCTTAAATTCTTTGGGCTGTAAGCTTAACAGTTGCCCACTACAGCGAACTTGATGACTTAATAAGTCCATGTGTAGCTCGCCGGCTTGAAGGGAAGTATCGCTGCTGCTTTGAGCATGACTTTGACGTTTACTCAAAATCTGTACGCGAACCAATAACTCAGACAGGGCAAATGGTTTAACCAAATAGTCATCCCCACCTTCACGAAGCCCTTTAACTCTATCATCAACACTATCAAGTGCACTAAGGATAAGCACGCTGGTTGTTTTTCCAGCGCTGCGTAGGGTGCTTAGAACACTTAGCCCATCGAGTTTGGGTAACATTCGATCAAGTAATATAACCTGATAATCATGCTCTAAAGCTAAAAACAATCCATCTTGACCATTATCGGCAGTATCAACTTGATATTGTTGTTCCTGCAGCGCACGCTGCAGGAATTCACGGGTGGTATTGTCGTCCTCGATTACTAGAACTCGCATGTTTTCTTCTTAATCGTGTCGGGTCATTGGAATTTGTTGACCACTGGCTACATCAACAATCATTTTACGTTTACCGCTTTGTGTCATCAGCTCAAATTGATAATAGGTGATACCTTTTTCATTTTCGAGTTCAAACTCATGTACTTTACCTTGAAGGCTGCTTTCGAGTTCCGCTAAGGTTTCGCTAAGAGAGAACTCTGAGTCTTGCAGTGCAGCAAGCGCTTGGCGTTCGTCGTCGTCAAGCTTGTTGACACCGAGTATCTTTAAGCTCTTAGTTTGAGTTTTCAGAACTTCGCCGTTTTCTAAGCTAATGTACAGTTTTTGTTCTTGTTCGGCGTTGATATCAATTACTTTTATTTCATAGACGCCTTGGCCTTTGTGCTCATCAAGCTCTAGTTCAATAATTTGGCCCGGATAATTACTATTAACCTGTTTGATCGCTTGCTCAATACTGAACTGTGCTTGGTTAAGAACCAATGCCGAGATGGCGTCATCTTCGTCAGCGAAGCTTGCTGTGCTGCTGATTAATAGGGCTATGCTGGCGACTACTTTTTTACTTAGTTTCATTTTTGTTACCTGATTAGTGAATACATGCTCAGATTAAAGCAGTAGCCCTAAACACAAGATTGCCACAACATTAAACTTTGTTCATATTATACCAACCCTACTAAATATTGATGCAGCTTAGCTGACTACTATTACTTATCCCTGCGTCAACAATGGTGTCATTAGGTCAACTAGTAACTGCGATCTTTTATCTTGATCTAAGCAATTATATATACGACTAATGAAGACCCACTAATCAGTAGTAGTGGTCTTAAAAACTAATCCCTATGTTGCTTGCACTGACTGCGGCAATTTGTCGACAACGTAAGAACGGCTCCTTACATACCACCACGAAACACCGCCGATCATACCAATTGTAAACTGAATGGTCCCTAAGTTCTCTATCAGTGATTCGGGTCTTAGAGACACTAAGATCATGCCAATTGAGCCACACATTGTACCTAGGAACTGAATGATAGCGACTGCCGAACCCGTATCCTTATCTTGTTGATTTAGCATAAGGTTTGTACCCGGCACTCGGGTCGCGATCACCGTCAATGTCGCGGGCGCTGCTATGAGTGCGAAAATCCAAGGGGATAAATGACCAATGGTAAAGGTTAAAACGCCACATATACAAAGTAGGGCAAAACATAATGAAATAATTGATTGAATGGCGATACGTTTAGATAGCTGCAGATAAATACTTGGGCCAAAAGAGGCGAATAGAGCATTGAAGGCAAAGGCGTAGCTAAATTGTTGCTCGGTAAGTCCGAAACCATCGATGTAAATGTATGAGCCCGCACCCAGGAAGGCCATGAGTGCCATTGGCGCAATTGAAAATATACCAAGCAAAGACACAAAGTTTGGGTTTTTGATAACCACACCTAAACGAGCCCAAGACTGCAGCATAGTCCCGCTGCTGCGGACTTCTAAAGTCTCTTGATAGCACAACGCAAATATGGCTGAACTAGCTCCAAATATAGCTAAAGCTACAAACATCATTGGCCATGCTGCTACTTTTAGTAGCAAAGCACCGACCACCGGTGCAATCATTGGTGCGATAATTACGAGTGACATAATGGTCGCCATGATTTTCTCACGCTCTCGGCCATCATAAAGATCTTTTACGATGGCAGTGGCAACCACAGTTACCGCACTGCCGCCAAAAGCTTGTATGACGCGTGAACCAATTAGCATTTCGATGCTGCCGGAAAAAGCACATAACAAACTAGCCAACACATAAATGGCGATGCCAATCAACATAATTGGCTTTCGACCATATTTGTCACTTAAGGGGCCCCAAAAGAGCAAGCCAAAGGCATAAATGACGAAATAGACACTTAGAGTCATGTTGACCATGGTTTGATTGGTATTAAAGACTTCAACCATTTGAGGAAGTGCAGGGAGATATAAATCCGTTGTCAGAGGCGGGAATGCACTGATAACTACCAAGAAAATGAGGGTTCCAGTACTACCTAAAATATGCTGTGCTTGTTTCAATTCATGATTCCTAAAAATGCTTTACGCCGCAGGCGTGAATATACTTTTTGATTGAGGGAATAGCTGGGCCAGTCTTTCGATTAACCAAGGTTTTTACTTACTCTATCGAGTAATAATTGTAAGGACTGAGATTCGCTTTGAGTAAAGCCTTGTAGCATGTCGGTGAGAATTTCCATTTCAACGTCATCAAGTCGTTGTAGTAGCGTTTTACCTTTGGCGCTGAGCTCTAACAAGACTGCTCGTTTGTCTGCTGGGTTCTCTTGTTTAATAATTAAGTCTTGCGCAAGCAAGCGCGCCACTATTCGAGCAATTTGAGCTTTATCTTTATTCATCGATTCAACTAACATTTGTTGAGAGCTAGCACCCGTTTCTAATATGTAACTCATCGCAATGTGTTCTAAGGGTGAGAACTCCACTTGCTGACGCTTCACTTCAGCAATCATCTTGCTTCGAATGTTCATATGAATAGCGCGTAGCGCGTGATTTATACTGCGATAGTTATTCACGATAATCTCCGAACTCAAGTCTGGGGCGGCTTGAAGGCTACTTATCAGTGGAGCCTTTATTATTAGTTGATCTAATCAACAAATATAAGCGCATATGTTGACTTAATCAACTAAAAAGTTGCCAGATAGTAACTTAAGTGGATCATTGGCAAGCCTAAGCGTGTGACGGGCTGTAAATCGCGATTGCTATTCGGGAGTCTAGATACCGATTTGGAGTAAAATTTAGGCAACGCAAAAAGCAATTAGGTTCAATTGTTATTCTTTCAACGCGTGTTTTATGCAAGCGGACTTTGATCACAGCTCTTAAGCGACAGTACTTGTATAAAGGGCAGCATGTTGTAAGAGTCTATTGAGAGTAAAAATGCGTCAGCAATATCATTTTAGGAAACAAGAAGGTGATGTCTTTATTTGGGACGTAAACCGTTTGTTGGATCAATACCAATACTTGCCTCAGCGGGCTTGGCGATTAAGTGAAATATCTGAAATTGATGAAAATTATTGGTTTGAACTTGGCGGTGCACAACCAAGCTGCCGAGCAATTAGCGAGCATGCGAAACTGATTAATGAGGCTGACCTAACTTATCCGATATTGCTTTGTAGCGAAGGAAAAATAATCGATGGCATGCACCGTGTGTGTAAAGCCTTGATGCGTGGCGATACGCATATTCAAGTTAAGCAAATCCCTGATAAGCTAGCCCCGCACTTTATCAATATTGAGGCGCAAGACTTAGCTTATGATTAACTTACCTAAAAGCTGATCGGACGCCGTTTTGTAATTGCGCTACGCGGCTGTTCCACTGGTTTATTATCAAGTTTAGATTTGGCGGTTTTGTCCTTGGATTTAGCCTTCGATGCTGGTTTTGCTGGTTTTGCTGGTTTGTTTTTTTTCTGTGCCAGTTGCTCTTTAGGGTCTGCCACCGGCTGCTCACATACAATAAGCAAGTACTCGTCATTAAAACTAACCAAGTCACCATCAAAAACTTTACAGCGCTTACGTTGTTCAAGTTCACCGTTTAGACCAACATAGCCTTCAGCAATGACCATTTTGGCTTCGCCACCACCTCCGACTAAGTTCCCTAGTTTGAGTACTTTATAGAGCTCAATGGGTTGCTCGTCGATAAAAACCTCTTGGGCATCAACGTAAATTTCGTCTTCATCTTGCGGCTGATCTGACATGTGGCTTTCCAATTTATATACTGCGCGGATTATCGGTGTTGGTCAGGGTGCGGTCAAGTGCGCTATGCTATGCCTTTTTGGGCTTGCGAGTCATGCATGTATAGCATTGAGCTAAATTTCGAGTGTTATCAAGACACCACCGTCAGTAAAGCCGATAAAGCGATCAGTGATTATATTGAAGCCCTGCGCGACTGTGGTCTAGTTATAGGTCGAGAATTCCCCTCTCATATGGTCGAGTCGGCCTTTATAACCCGGGCCATGTCGCCACGGGCTGATAGTGTGACGCGAAAAAACTATTCCAAGCTTTGCCTTAAAGCGGTGGATGATTTACACGCTGCTGGCGTACTTGAACCCAAAGTAGCGGTTAAAGGTATCGATTTACATGCCGACCATAGCGACCCTTGCTATGAAGAAGGACAACCTAGCTGGCAAATTGTTTACACTAATTATTTAAGTTCATGCACGCCGTTGCGCTGTGGCGACCATTTTATGCCGATCCCTTTGCAGTTTTTTGAACAAACATTAGGGGCTCGCGATTTTAAGCCATTACTGCAATGGCAGCAAAACTGGATGGCTTTGGATGAACTACAAATGCTTGGCACCGCTTTGGTTGAACCGGCGCGTCGACAAATAAGTGAATTTGATTCGGAGTTGTCCAAGCAGGGGCGCAGCTTAGCCCAGCAAATTGAAAACTTAAGTGGAGTGCCTACTTATTATTACATCTATAGAGGCGGCGGGCAGTCTTTAGCCACTGAGCAAGAACGCCTTTGCCCAAGTTGCGGTGGGCAATGGCGTTTAGCGCACGAGTTGCATGATGTTATCGATTTCAAATGTGATAACTGCAAGCTCGTGAGTAGCTATAGTTGGGACTTTAAATAGTCGCAGGCTTAATGGCGTACATGGCTTTGATTTGCTCTGCGAAACGACCCTCAATCACTTTGCGGCGCAATTTAAGGGTAGGCGTCAGTTCGCCTTGCTTCATGCAAAACTCGCGCGGCAATAAGGTAAACTGCTTCACTTGTTCAAATCGAGCCAAATTACTTTGTACTTGTTTGAGGCGACTTTGCATGAGTGATTTGATCTCGGCATGCTCTAGCAACTCAGCGCGGTCTTTAAACTTCAGCCCGAGTTGATGCGCATGTAGTTCTAAAGCTTCATATGCCGGAACTATTAGCGCTGAAACAAAATGGCGAGCTTCCGCAATAATGGCCACTTGTTCAAATAAAGGTTCACGGATTAACTCGCCCTCAACCCGTTGCGGTGCAATGTACTTGCCCCCCGATGTTTTCATCAGCTCTTTAATGCGCTCGGTCATAACTAGGTTACCTGCAGTATCGAACTCGCCAGCGTCACCCGTATGCAGCCAACCGTCAATAATGCACTGCTCGGTTGCTTCAGGTTTATTGAAGTAACCGCGCATCACGGTATCACCTTTTACCAATATTTCACCCTCGTCATTGAGTTTAACTTCAATGTCATTCATTGGCGCGCCAATACTACCAATACGTATTTTTCCTTCTGGATAACATGAAACCGTTGCTGTGGTTTCTGTCATTCCGTATCCGTAGTTCAGCGGAACCCCAATGCTTTGGAAAAATAAATTTATGTCATCAGCGAGCCGAGCACCAGAACAAGGTAGAATTTTGGCATTCACAAATATAGAACGAAGTTTGCGTAAAACGAGGCGGTCTGCAAGCTGGTACTTTTTCTCTAAAGCAAAGCTCACCGATTGATGCTTATTCATTGCCAAAAAGCGCATTTCGGCAGTTTTAAGGGCCCAGTTAAAAAGCATCTGCTTCGTTTTTGGGGCTGCGGCCACTTTTTGTAAAATAGCACCATGAATTTTCTCGTACAAACGCGGAACGCTGCACATAAGAGTTGGCTTAGTGCGCTCTAATGCTGCTTGGACCTCACTTGGGTCTTCAAGGTAAACGTTACAAGCGCCGCGATACAAAATGTAGTACGTCCACGCCCGTTCAAACACATGACTTAGGGGTAAAAAGCTTAAGGAAGTGTCGGTTTCATCAACACTAAGCCGCTCATCATGCATGCGAAAAGCAGCAGCGAAGTTGTCATGATCTAACATCACACCTTTAGGCTCGCCGGTAGTGCCACTGGTGTAGATCAACGTGGCTAGTTCACTACTATCAAATTGCAGCTGTCGATTTGCGAGTTCAGTACTGGCAATCGATGAGTTCATTTCAAGTAACTCTTGCCAAGCAATAACCGATTTCGCTTCTTGCTCTGTGAGCTGTAAATCGGGATTCAAACAAATAAGGTGCTCAATCACGCCGTTTTGCTGCAACTCTAAGGCAAGTTCAAGTTGCTCGCGGTGGCCGACAAACAAAATGGAACAGCCAGAATCTTGAAGAATATACTGGCTTTGCTCAGCGGTATTCGTTGGGTAAATAGGTACCACGCAACCGCGTGCAGCTAAAATACCTAAATCACTAATTGTCCATTGAGGCAGGTTATTGGACATAATCGCTACGCGTTCGCCGCTTTTGTGCCCCAAATGGATCAAGGCTTGAGCAACTTTTTGCCAAGATTGTTGAAATTGCGTCCATGTAATTGATTGCCAGCTTCCGTGTTGCCAGATTTTGAGTGCTTCTTGCTGAGCTTGCTGCTGTGCACGACGAGTCAAAAGTGCAACTAAATGGTTCATGAACCCATTCCTCTTTAACAAATGCGTAGATATACGCTTATACGAGGGCGCATTTTAGAGTTATTTACTTCAGCTAACAACTGTAAGCTGAAATAAATTCATATTGCCTTCGACATTTGAACTCAGTCTGCTACATTACGCACGCTTTTAACCCTTGGTTAAAGCCACTAACAAGCTGTCTCAAGGAATCATTGAAGTTTGATGTGAGAACGTCCATCCCACGGATAGGGCCAGCAATAGGACGATAACGTTTGCTTGTTAATGAGAAAAAAATGTACGAATTACTTACCGATGTCATCGGTCTTAGCGGTACTGGTTTGGTTGTTGGCGCGTTCATGTTGTTACAACTAGAGCGTTTAGACCCTCGAGGTTTAACCTATAATGTCATGAACTTAAGTGGCGCGATTTTGTTGTTGATTAGTTTATGCATCAACTTCAATTTGGCTAGTTTTGTGATTGAAGTTTTTTGGATTGTAGCGTCGTTAGTAGGGCTGTTTAAATATGCCAAACGCGATGATAAAGTTCAAAAAGCGCTAGCCTAGAAACCACGTTAGTACTGATAAGTAAGCGAGGCGAACTATACTTTGCGTATACCGCCTCGTTTTTTATGCGTTTTATGCTTAAGGCTACAGCCGAGTTGAGTAACACGCTGCTTGCACTTGCCAACCTTCAGATTTTAAACTCATCTCTAACATCACGCTATCGCTTGGGCTATAAAGAAATTGACCCAACCAAATATTAACCCGCTTGTTTTCGAGAACTTGCCATCGACTGACCTGATCACTTGTCATAAACAATCCAAATAAGCTGATCTTGTTACTAGATGAGGGCTGAAGGTTTAACTTGCACGGCAAATCGGCTAGTTTCTCATTGCCATTATAAAAGGTATTGATGATTTGAACTTGATAAGCCAGTTCGATCTCTGAGTTGCCGACTGATAGGGCTGAATTACATACAAGTTCTAAAAAACGTTCAACTAAAGGTCCACCATTTTCGAGGCCTTGTATTTTTAGTGCACTTGCAATATTTGTTTTAACATCAAGTTCGCAACTACAGTGGAGCAGCATTGCTAAAGTGTCTCCATTATATACTTCTATTTTAAATCGACTTTTGTCGCTTATCATTGCAGTTATGTCGTCCACCATGTCATCTTGATCTTCATCTGCCTGAGTGAAATCATGTTCAACCGCTGCAGCTACCTCCGGGAGCTGAAAATCAGTTCTGTTGTCAGTATTTATACCAGTGGATTGATTACTGGTGCTTACATGCTCGGGGGCCGTCAAAGATTGGGTTTCAAACCTAAGTTTATAAGCCCCCAACGTAACATCAATAGAATCGCCCTCACGTATCCAAGAACCGTGGATGGTGTTGTCCACAATATTTAGATACAAGGACTTGTCTTCGATGAAACACAAGGTTTTGGTAGAGCTACCTTCAGGTTGCCAGCACCCTACAATTTTATCACTAGCACCAAAAGTGGATAAATGTATTGAATTGCTGAACGCGAGCGCTAGTAAGCCCCTACATATAGACATTTATATCCTGGTTAATTGAAAGCTGTTTACGCATTAATAAAGAGACCTTCAGAGATTTTCCAGCTTAGCTATCTCGGCTCAAGGACTGCAATGGCAAATCTATCAATAATGGTTTGGACGTTTAGCCGTCCAGATTGACAGATGGCTATTTTTAAGTATGATCTCGGTAATCCTAATTTTGAGTTTTCCTTATGAGTCATCACCGCAATTTAGAGATCAAGGCTTCAGCCTTGGCTCTACTTCCTCTACTCGTGTTTTTAAGTTTGTTTGTTGGAGTGGGAACCATACTTCACTTGCAAAAGGTTGAATTTGCGTTCTACCAACTTCCCGCCCCTATAGCCATTTTGCCTGCAATTGTTTTGGCGTTGTATTTGAGTAAAGAGCGGCTAAATGACGCCATTGAGCAGTTTCTTAAAGGGATGGGCAACAGCAATATTATGACTATGTGTCTCATCTATTTGCTTGCTGGAGCATTCAGCGCTGTCTCTAGCGCTTCCGGTGGTGTTGATGTTGTAGTTAATTTGGCTCTACATGCGGTGCCGTCGTGGTTTTTACTACCTGGATTTTTCATTGTATCGGGTTTGATAGCAACCGCGATGGGAACCTCTATGGGTACAATTGCAGCCGTTGCTCCTATTGCCTTGGGATTAGCTCAAAGTGCGGGTATAGAGCCTGTTTACATGGCTGGCGCCGTGCTTGGCGGAGCAATGTTTGGAGACAACTTATCGATTATCAGTGATACCACTATTGCAGCAACTCGTACCCAAGGCTGCGATATGAAAGATAAGTTTCGTCAGAATGTATTTATAGCATTGCCGGCCGCATTGGTTACCATTTTGTTGCTATTTGCTCTGGGGCAAAGCACGCCTATAGCTACAGCCCCTATCGAGAATTGGTATAACGCACTGCCGTACCTCGCTATTCTAATACTAGCGCTTAGTGGTATGAACGTTTTTGTCGTACTGTTTAGCGGTACCTTATTAGCTGGCGCTTTTGCTGGATTGAGTATGGATTACAGTGCATTGCAGTGGGGCAAAGATATCTATCAAGGCTTCAGCAATATGCAGGAAATATTTTTACTGTCGTTATTTGTTGGCGGCTTGAGCGAGTTGATGCGTCGCCAAGGTGGCTTGGCATTCATTCAAGCCTGGGTGGGCAATAAAGTTAATAAAGCCCGTAATCCATCGCGAGCTGCACAGTTCGGTATTGCCTTAATTACCGGGCTTACTAACATTGGTGTTGCCAACAATACCGTTGCGATTTTAGTTTCGGGTGACTTAACCCGTCAAATGGCCACCGACTATAAAATCCAACCTGCACGTAGTGCTAGCCTGATGGACATTTTTGCGTGTGTTGTGCAAGGATTGATACCTTATGGTGCTCAAGCACTGCTGCTTGGTTCTTTGTTCAGTTTGAGCCCAGTGCAAGTTATTTCCGCATCTTGGTATCCAATGATACTGGCTTTGTTAGCCATTTATAGTATTTACCGAAAGTCTTAAAACCGAAGAGTGTATAAAAGTCAGTAGTACATTTTTGAAACCAAAACAGTTTGTTTTCCTTATTTAGCGCACAAAAATCAGTCTAAGTAAGGAAAACTATATATATAGAACGTAGTTTTCAGTATTATCAAAAAGTTATCATTTACAAGGAAAGTAAAGTGCGCTTTAGACTACCGAAAATAATGGCTGTTGCCTGTATATCAAGCCTCTCTTTAACTGCTTTTGCCGCGTCTATAGCGAGTTATCCTGCTGATTGGCGCGATTGGCCCGTTGTTGGTGAAAGCATGGTACCAGGACGCGATGTCGTGCTCCCGGAAGAAACCCCGCTGTTTATACAAGAAGCCGTTGCTGCTTATAACTGGATCAATGATGGTCAAGGCACCAAGCTTACGACTCACGTCCACCCTGATAAGATTGAGCAATACAAAACTCACGGCCCATATAGCGATGGCATTACTGTCGTTGGTGTTTACGAAAAGCCAGGCGTAGTTTTCGTGACCGAACATTTGTCCGGTAAGCCCATTTATGGCACTTATGATGTCAATGGCAAGGACATATCGTCTACACACCCCACCTTTGAGCCGCAGTATTGTGAAAGCTGCCACAACACTTATCAAGATATCTGCATTAATGGTACTTGCAGTGTTCCAGTTATTGATTTGTTCAAGTAATTATTTCGATGACGCGCTTCAATCTAGCTTCTAGGCTGAAAATAAGTCATCTACTTTTTTATTCGCATTTACTGTTAGTGATGTGGCTAGTTTTTACCATGAGCTACAATCGCTACAACAGTGAATGGAGCACCCGTATTTCACATGCGGTTGAACTTGCTCGCGCCGTGAGTAATCCCATTGTAGACCTAGTTTCTTTGTCTGCCTCGGGTCGTAACTACACCAATATTCGACTCAACAATGCGTTGGCATTGTATGCCAGTAGCGATCGTTTACTTTTTTTTACGGTACAAGCCCAATCTGATTTCTCTGAACATGAATACTCTTTTGCGTGGTCACGGGAGCTCGGCGATGCGTTTCGAACTAATCTTACCTTTGAAGATCGCTTAGCACAGCAAATTGAGATCGAAGCCTTAGAACAGCGCTTAAATACTGCTGGCTCCGACGATGTAAAACTCAATTTTCTTTTAAACCGTGGAAAAGAACTACTGCAACGTATTGAAGAGGATATGGGCCACACCAAGCAGTATTGTCCGCAGTTCAAACGCATTACCGCAATTGACGACTATTACTTGGATGAAGACAATGCGCAATTACTGCTTAAGCAAGACTTGCGCAATGTAGCGGGAGGAGAAATCATATTATCCTTCGATGCCACTCCCTTACTCAACGTTAAAAGTGACATTCAATTCCAGCTCTTAAAAGAGGCTAGTTTAGCGTTTCTATTCTCCTTGTTGCTTATCATTTGGGCAACTCGGCGCATTGTAAAGCCGCTTAAGAATATCGCGTTGCAAATGAATCGAGATGTTAAAGATATTGATTTTACTGGCGAACCAGAGATAGAACGTAAAGATGAATTAGGTGTGGTTGTGCGCAGCCTAGATAGTCTGGCTAAAAAAGTACAACTTCAAATAGTTGAGCTTGAAAAGCGCTCTGCAATTGACAGTTTAACTGGGCTTGGTTCTCGTTTTTTGTATGAAAGTGTTAAAGCAGACTTTGTGGCTCAAACTCGACGTCAAGGTAAGTATTTAGGCTTTTTGATTTGTGACTTGGATAACTTCAAAGCCTTTAATGATATGTATGGGCATCCGGAAGGCGACCGGGTTTTACGCCGCGCCGGTCTTACGGTTCAATCCGCATTAAAGCGCGATACCGATGGGGCTTATCGCTTAGGTGGTGAGGAATTTATTGTTCTTTTACAAACCCAAAGTGCTGAAGATATCCAGCAGATTGCAGTGCAGCTTTGTGCTCAGCTCGAAGGATTGGAAATTGAACACTTAGGAAATCCAGGGCATTTGGTGTTAACCCTTTCAATAGGTGTCGTATGCGCTAAAGGGGTCGATCTAGATTCGAATGTAAGCATGGACCAAATATACGAACTTGCTGACAAAGCGCTTTATCGCGCTAAAGACAGCGGGCGAAATGCTATTAACGTAGTGCATTGGAAAAATGGCAAGGAAGTCATAAATGAATAACATCGCTATACAGAAGCGGATTTGGATTGATACGGATATTACGATGGGTGAAAAAAATGGCCCATTTAGCTATTGTGATGTTGATGATGGTTATGCAATAGCCTCTTTATTACGCAGCGTTGAAGTTGATGTTGTAGGTGTGAGTTCTACGTTAGGTAACACTGACAATATTAATGTATCAACGCGCATTGCGACCGACTTTATTGCTAAGTATGGTCCTAATAGTGTCC
This sequence comes from Alginatibacterium sediminis, assembly GCF_003610775.1. GTDB lineage: Bacteria > Pseudomonadota > Gammaproteobacteria > Enterobacterales > Celerinatantimonadaceae > Alginatibacterium > Alginatibacterium sediminis. The sequence goes on from NZ_RAQO01000005.1 coordinate 461,339, forward strand.
AGGTTTCTAGAGGTTCTAGCTGTCCGCTTAAGCAATGTAAAGTTGACGATAAGCCAGCGGCCATTGAAGCAATGAAACAAGCCTTGGAGCAAGGTCCTTTGCAAATTTTGGGTATCGGTGCCGCCACTAATATTGCGTTGTTACTGCGGCATTACCCAGAACTTAAGTCAAACATTCAAGAGGTTGTGTTGCTTGCTGGACGTCAATCAATTGATGACCATTTTATCTCTGGTTCACATCAACCTAAACCTTTTCGAGATCTAAACTTCGAAGCTGATCCCTTAGCGTATGCTGAACTCTTAGCGAGTGGACTAAACATCTGTTTGGTACCTTTTGAAGCTTGCTCAAAAGTTTGGATTAAACAACATGATTTATTAGAAATGCTAGGTCGTAGCAAGGTAGCACGTCACTTGGCGATAAAATCAGAGCCATGGTTAGTCGAATGGGAGTTGGTGTTTGGTGCTTCGGGCTTTAATCCCTTTGATATGATAGCAGCGGCTTACTGTATCAGACCGCAATGGTTCACCATAGAGCGGTGGAGGGCTGAAATTGTTCAAGGTGAAAGCGATACCGAAAAACATGCCCAGAAGCCTTATTTGATTTGTTCTGAAAAGCTTAGCAGCGGCCCCAAGGTTAGTTATGCTCGGGTTGTAAGTGCGGATTGCAAAGACCTGTTGCTCGAACGTATCAAAGCACACGATATGCAGCATTTTGTTTTAGGGATGTCGCATGTAAACATTATTGTGGATGACGTCGCTAAGGCCAGTGAGTTTTATTCCAGTGCGCTGGGCTTTGAGCAGGCGTTTGATGACCAGGGCGCGATCATGGACTACCAAGGTGTAACCATGGAGTCTTTTGCCTTAGATGCTGGAATAGAAAATGGTGAAGTAGATGTTGACGTTAGGTTTATGCGCCATCCTCAAGCACGACTTTTTTTAGAGCTAATGCATTATCGAAAACCTCAAGGTAAGGCCACTCTTCCTCCACAGCCGCGCACCTATGACCTCGGTGGACCTCGCCATATTGCGCTGGAAGTGAGCAATTGTACCGAAGTATTTAACTTTTTGAGTGAGCATGAAGGGGTTCAAATGATTTCGTCGAGCAGCGCCTACCACCCGCATAAGCTTGATGGTTTTCCTATCACCTTTTTCTATTGGATTGACCCTTATGGGGTTCAGTGGGAGATGGAAGAGGGAAGGCAAGTAGGCTTGTTCAGAGGCATTGCTTAAGTACTAATTTCAAAAGAAACACTCTGGAAACAAAAAACGCTTGGGCTCACCCAAGCGTTTTGCTTTGTTTAGTTAGTAGTTACCAATTGTTGCTGCCTAACACTGATGGCGGCGTCAACCATGTGCTTGAGCGCAGATTTTGTTTCTGGCCAAGCACGTGTTTTTAGACCACAGTCGGGGTTAATCCATAATCGCTCCAACGGTATATAGCGACTCGCTTGTTCGATTAATTCACTCATCGCATTAGCTTGCGGTACGCTTGGAGAGTGAATATCGTAAACGCCAGGTCCAATACTATTTGGATAGTTGAAATCTTCAAAGGCATTGAGAATATCCATTTTAGATCGCGAGGCCTCAATGGTTATGACATCAGCATCTAAGGCCGCGATTGACTCAATAATTTCGTTGAACTCGCTATAGCACATGTGGGTATGGATTTGGGTTTCGCTGCGGGCTTGAGCAACACTTAAACGAAACGCCGTAACTGCCCAGTTCAAATAATGATCTTGCTTAGATCTACGCAATGGCAGTAACTCGCGTAACGCGGGTTCATCAACTTGGATTATTTGAATACCGGCATTTTGTAGCGCTTCAACTTCATCACTAATGGCCAATGCAAATTGAGTCGCGACCTCTTTAGCGGCTAAATCATCGCGAGGGAAAGTCCAAGCTAGCATCGTAATCGGGCCGGTCAACATCCCTTTGACAGGTTTGGTACTAAGCGATTGCGCGTACCGGCTCCAATAGACACTGAGGTCTTTATCGCGATAAATGTCGCCAACTACAATGGCGGGTTTCACGCAACGTGAGCCATAGCTTTGCACCCAAGCATATTGGGTGATGGCTAAGCCTTGTAGGTGCTGCGCAAAATACTCAACCATGTCGTTGCGTTCAGCTTCACCATGGACTAAAACATCAAGGCCAATTTCCTCTTGGAAGGCGATCACTTCTTTGATGTGTTGCTCCATTTGATCTTGGTAGCCGTCTTGACTTAAATCGCCACGCTTCCATTGTTGACGAGCGTTCCTAATATCTGGAGTTTGTGGAAATGAGCCTATCGTTGTTGTTGGAAGCAAGGGTAAGTTCAATGCTTGTTGTTGGATCGCATGACGTTTGGCATAGCTCTCAGGGCGTTGCGCGGAATGCTGATCGAGTTTGGCAGAGCGTTCTCTAACCCTTGGGTTTATGGCTGCTCGCTTACTTCGAAGCGCAAGCAAGGCAGTGCTTTGTTTTAGGATCTGATCTCGGCTATCACCGATGTTTTGAAGGCCAGAAGCGAGCAGGGCAAGTTCGTTGAGTTTTTGTTTAGCAAACGAGAAGGTATCACGAACATCGCGATCTAATTGTGATTCTTGGTCCAAATCAACGGGGCTGTGCAGCAAGGAGCAAGAACTGCCTATCCATAAACGTTGCTTTAGCTTTTCGTAAGTATGGTTTAAGAGCTGTAAGCTATTGTTTAAGTTGTTTTTCCAGACGTTGCGGCCATTTATGATGCCGGCGCTAAGGATCCATTGTTCTGGAAGTTGTTCAACAATGCTATCGAGTTGCTTAGGGTTACTGACAAGATCCAAATGAAGACCGTCTATAAGCAATGACTTTATCCATTCGATATTGTTTTCTATGCCTTCAAAGTAAGTTGTAAAAAGCAGCTTAAGCGTGGCTGGTGATTGACTATAGAAGCTCGCAAAGGCTTCTTTCCAAGGCTGTTCGAGCTCTAGACTAGCAATTGGCTCGTCAATTTGTAGCCATTCAATGCCAAGGGCTTCCAGCTTTTCAAATATTTGTCGGTACACAGGAGCAAGCTTAGCCAATAAATCGATAGGATTTACACCGTCGTTAGATTTAGCTAAGTACAGATAACTCAGAGGACCGAGTAAAACCGGTTTTACCTGATAGCCTAAGCTTTGAGCTTCTTCAATTTCGTCAAACAGCTGAGTCCATTGCAACTCAAACTCAGTGGCATTGCTCAGTTCTGGCACAATATAGTGATAGTTTGTATTAAACCATTTGGTCATATCACTGGCGCCCGCTGCGCAGCATGAACTGCTCACCCCGCGCGCAATGGCAAACATACGCTCTAGTGGGTCTTCAATCGCAGCGTGGCGGCTTGGCGTGTTCCCAACAAGTAGGCTGGTATTGAGCACGTGATCATACCAAGCAAAATCACCAACGGTTACCCAGGTTAAACCGGCTTGATCTTGGTTTTTCCAATTATCTTGGCGTAGCTGGCTACCAACCTCTGATAGCTCTTGCTTCGTTATCTTGTTAGCCCAATATGCTTCTAACGCAAATTTAAGCTCTCTTTGTGCTCCAATGCGGGGATATCCCAGAATATGAATTTTTGTCATGTTGCCCTCCTTTGGACATCCAGATGTTTACATGGCTATAATTCCATTCTAAGTTGCATTAGTAAATTTCGTTTTTCTCAACAGTAACTTGAAGGAAACTAAAGTTAATGCTTAAGCTCAACCATTTAGCGATGCTTGAAGCGATGTCTTTATCGCGAAGTCTGGCCGAAACCGCGCAGCGTCTGCACATCAGCCCTTCAGCGTTGTCGCATCAACTCAAAGACTTGGAGAGTTTGCTGGATGCGCCTGTGTATAAACGTAAAACCAAACCTTTATTATTGAGTGATAAGGGGGAAGTGATTGCAAAGCTGGCTCATCAAGTACTACCGAGTATCCGTGAAACGCAATCCTTGCTACGCACTACTGTATCGCCAACGAGTTTGAGGATCGGTGCTCGCTGCCACTACTGCTTTGACTGGCTGTTTGCTTGCTTAAGCCCTTTGCAGAAACGTTATCCGGAATTAGAAATTCAGTTGCCGCAAGCTAACGATTTTGAACCTCTGCCAAAATTAGTCAGTCAAGATTTAGATATCGTGCTCAGCAGTGAAATGGTGTCTATGCAGGGTTTGCAATGCGACGCTTTGTTTGACTTTGAGATGCGGGTATTACTCTCAAGTCACCATCCATTGGCGAGTTTTGAAACTTTGAACTTAGAACAACTCAAAGATTACGCAATTTTTTGTTTTCCCGTTGATTGGGCTGATATCGATTTGTTTGTTCAAATGCAAGCTCATGGGATTCAAGCAAAGCAATGGATTAAGACCAATTCAACCCAGAGCATTTTACAGCGGGTTGCAGCAAGCGAAGGAATTGCCTGTTTGCCGCAATGGAATATTACTCGATTTCAAGATTTAGGTTTAGTTACCAGTCGCGCAATTGACTTAAGAGGTGGATCTGAGGAGCTTAAGTCTGGACTTTGGAAGACCTTGTATGCGGTACATCGACAAGCTGCGAACACAGGGAGTATTGTAGAGCAGGTGAAGCAGTTGCTTTCAAACGCTGAGCCATATTTTGAACGTTGAACAAATATAGATGTAGCAGTAGCGTATTTTGTTACGCTACTGCAAGACTATAGTTTAGGCGTTTCCACTGGTTTTTGGATTTGAGCGGCGACGTCTTCTGTTTTCGTTTGGTTTAGCCGCACCAGTTTGATTCGGACGTTGGCCTCGGCCCTGGGGTTTATGGCCGTTACTTAGATCTGAACTACGCTGGCCATCACGATGGCCTTCTTTCGCATCGTTGTGTTTCTTAGGACGCTTATGCTTAGGCGCTTTAAGAGTTGAAACCGGTAGTGGGTTCTGAGCTTTAAAGCCTTCAACTTCTCTGCGTTCTAGTAACTGCTGGGTTAAGCGTTCGATATCACTTAGCTGTTTCGCTTCGTCTTGGCTTACTAATGACACTGCTTGCCCAGTTGAGCCAGCTCGGCCGGTTCGACCGATACGGTGGACGTAGTCTTCGGCAACGTTTGGTAAGTCGAAATTGACCACTTGTGGCAACTGGTCAATATCGAGACCCCTCGCTGCAATGTCGGTAGCAACCAATACTTGAACGCTGCCACTTTTGAAATCTGCCAGAGCGCGAGTTCGAGCACCTTGACTCTTATTGCCGTGAATAGCGGCGGCGTTGATATTAGATTTTTCTAGGTGCTGCGCCAATTTGTTAGCGCCATGCTTAGTGCGTGTAAACACTAACACTTGTTGCCAGTTTTGGTCTTTAATCAAATGAACCAATAGACGCGATTTAGCGTTCTTATCAACCGGCACCAGCCATTGGGTTACGCTTTTGGCTGCAGCATTTCTAGGTGTGACTGAAATTTCTACTGGAGAGTTTACTAGGTTACGTGCAAGTTCGCGGATTTCTTCTGAGAATGTCGCTGAGAACAACAGATTTTGGCGTTGTTTTGGCAGTAGCGCGATTACTTTTTTAATATCGTGGATAAAACCCATATCCAGCATTCGGTCAGCTTCATCAAGGACTAGAATCTCAAGCTGTGAAAATCGGACCGCATTTTGGCGATACAGGTCAAGTAGACGACCTGGTGTCGCAACTAAGACATCGACGCCTTTGCGAAGTTTCATCATCTGAGGATTGATACCAACCCCGCCAAATACAACCGCAGAACTCATGGGAAGATTTTTACCATAGGTTGCAACGCTTTCACCCACTTGTGCAGCTAGCTCTCGGGTTGGTGTTAGGACTAGAGCTCGAACCTGGTTACCACGGGCACGTTGGCCAGAAGACAATCGTTCCAAAATTGGAAGCGTAAATCCTGCTGTTTTACCGGTGCCGGTTTGAGCTGCCGCCATAACATCTTTGCCTTCCAGTACCGCTGGAATAGCTTGCTCTTGAATAGGAGTGGGTTGGTCGTAACCCTGTTCATTCACAGCGTCAAGGATCGGGGCAGATAGGCCAAGTTCAGAGAAGTACATATTGAGCTCTCAGTTGGGCACCGTCTAATTATTGCCGATGCTTGAAAATAGCTGCGCAGATTACCTTAAATAGAGCTAAATCCCTAACTAAATGCAAAATAATCGCATTTCATTTCGCAATATCTAGCATTTGGCACTAGGTTTAAAGTAACTACAAAGGATAATCTATATGCGACATGGATGTTTGCTAGTATGGATAAGTGTATGTTTGTGCGTTATGAACCCAGCGTTTGCCCAAACCAAACTAAGATTTACCATTTCTCCTGCGGCTAAGTATTTACCCCAACAAATTGCCAAAGCTGAGCTTGCGATTACTCAGGCTGGTTTCACCAGTGAAATTGTCGAACTTCCGGCGCGGCAAGCCTTAAGCTACGTGCTAAAGGGGCAATTCGATGGGTCGTTAATGCGTCATCCAGAGGCACAGCCGGTTAAGAGTGAGTTAGTTCAAGTTCCAGATCCCATCGACCAAATTGACTATTGGATGGCAACTCGAAGCGGTAGAACCTGTCCAAAGAATAAGACTGAATTGTGGGCAAATTGGCGTCCTATTTCAGTGCGCGGAATTCTTATATTTGAAGCTATTTTCAAACCGTCTCAACTACCAGCTATTGAAGTCGAAACGGTTCGGGATGCCTTCGCTAGTTTATTGACAAACAAAGGTGATTTTATAGCGCTACCAAAAACCTTTGAATTGGAATCCCTGAAGCATTTAGACAATGCACTGCAATTTTGTTTTAGCGAAGCCATCTATAGCAGCCCGCTATACATCTACTTGCATCCTCGGCATCGAGAAATTGCGGTTTTAATTGCAGCCCAATTAAAACTGATAAAACCTTAAATATAAATGTCTTAAGTGGCTATACTGGAGGTAATACTAGTACTGGCAACCTGGTTACGGAGTGTCTGACAATTGAAAGTCTTGGGTCGTATAATATTTGTCTTATTACTAATCGTGATACTTTTGGCGCTTAGCTTGTTGGTAGGCATTCGCGTTAACCTAGAACAAAACCGCACGTTTATAACTGATCTGGTTGCAGATACGCTTGGTATCGAACTTGTTATAAACGGAGATATTGAACTTAACTTGTCCCTAAGCCCCTCTTTTTTAATCAGTAAGGTTCAAATCCCTAATCCAGATGCGTGGCCATATAGCAATCTACTTAGCGTGGATCGTGTACAAGCAAAACTATCTGTATTGCCATTTTTACAAAAAGTAATTGATATCGATCTCATCGAACTTGAGGGTCTTAGTATAGATGTAATTCACGAAAGTGATGGTACAAGTAATCTAGATGTATGGCTCGCTGGCCTGAACAACAAACAATCCAAAAGTGTTGAAGCTTCCAAACAAACTCAATCATCAATTAATGAACGTGAAGAATTAGCCCAATGGGCCCTTAGCTTTGATTACGATATTGATATTAAAGAGCATATTCAGGCAACCGCCGTTGCAATTACTTATCGTGATGTCGACGCAGATGCCGTTGTTGATTGGCGGTTAAACCAGCTCACTTTAATTGCTATCGACTCCAATGAAGTTGAACTTAGCGCTGAAGGTAGCATGTTGGGCGAGAGCTATTCGTTAGACGCCGTTTGGCATCTAAACGCCTTGTTACACGGCCAAGCGAGTCATATTAGTGCTAATTTTAAAGTGGCTGATGCCACGCTTAGTATCAGTGGGGATTTAGCGCTAGATGCTCGCCAGCAATCGACTTTGGATCTTGTACTGGATTGGCCGGAGCAAGACTCGTTGATTCGCATATTGGGTCCTCAATTTGAGCCCCTCTCACCGCTCAATATCTCAGGCAAGCTACTCTACAAACCAGGGACTATTGCACTACCTTCAGTTGATGCGATATTTGGTTTAGCAACCGCCAAAGGGGAAATGAGCTTAAGTAGAGGAAAAGTACCTAAAGTTACTGGGCATTTGAATGTTGACCGGATTGATGTCTCTCACTGGTTACAAGGTGGCAGCGTAGACCAAGCGGCTTCCCAAAAGGAAAGGATTTCTTCGACAGCTAAGACAGAGCAACAAACACCAGTATTACAAATATTGAAGTCATCGCTAGAGAAAAGTGATTTAGACATCAAGTTCGAATTGGGTGAGTTACTGGGGCTTGGATTTGAAACCAAACAGCTATCTCTGGCTGCGATGGTCAAAGATGGTAAATTGGTAGCGCCTTCGACAGTTACCATTGAAGGTGTCACCTTCAATGGTATTGTCAAAGCGCAAGGCGGAAGCAACGATGTGGATGCGCAAGTGCGCCTGTTTACCAACGATGCAGATCTAAGCAAAATGGTTAGTAAACTGGATCTGCTCGCTAGTGAAGGGGATAGTATTCAACTGGCGAGTAGCGAATTTTTGATGAATCTAAAGGGCCAAAATTTACAAGAAATTGTGGGTGAAGCGCATCTTGAATTTCATGCCATTGACGGACTGCTGCAATTTGCATCGGGCACCAAAATGCAGCTTCACAACGTTGACCTCATTAGTGACCCTAAAGATAATTTTAGTGCCCAAATTGATGGAGATATCCTAGGTATTCCTTTAAGTGTTGCGATGCAAAGTCCCGCACTACAGAAAATTCAAAATGAACGTTGGCTGTTAGATATACAAATGATGTCGCCGGCATTTGAACTTAGTGGGGAAGTTGAGCTTCCTGAGGGTGATTGGAACAACTCAGCCCGAGTTAACATGGAGCTCAGTTCACAAAATGTTGGCGCCTTATCTGCTTGGTTGGGGATCAATCCAGAATACAATTCCAAATTTGAGTTCTCCGCCAATTACCAGCTCGAGCCAGGCAAGCTAAATATCGATATTGAACGCTTCCAGCTTGGTGATAATCAGGGACAGCTAACGTGGCTTTGGGATGCTAGTTCTCAAGATAACGACATACCCGATGTCACTGTTGATGCGGACTTCTCATTTATTGATATCGACCAATTGATGGGATTAATGCCAGCTGAAGATCCTGAGCAATCCGAGGCCGCGGCAGCTTCGCAAGCGAATTCTCCAAAAGCCGGGACACTGCAAATCCCACTATTACCCAATGGATTGTATCTTGGCGACTTAGATTTGAAGCTTAAGCTCGACAGGCTGCTGGTTTCTGGTCAAAGCCTTGAACAACTAAATTTGCAGGCAAAAGCGCGCGAAGGGTGGATGCAAAAATCACCTTTTAGTTTGGAGTATTTAGGTTCTGCTTATGCCGGAGAATTTGCATTTGATTTACGCGAATCACCGCTGAAAATGGCAGTGCAATTGCAGTCCCAGCAACTGAACCTTGGGTACGCCTTGTCAAAGTTAGATTTAGTTGCTGATCTAGATATGGTGATCGACCGTGCATCCTTGCGTGTCATTCTAACCGGGGACAATCTAAAAGAATTAATCTTAAATACAGAGTTTGATTTAGCCATGAACGGTGGCTATTGGGTTCTCGTAGATCAAAATACAGGTGCGCAAGCTAGGCTAAGTATTGATAACGGCAGCTTGAAAATTGCACCGAGCAGCCCATTACGTTTAAACCTTGATGGAAAAATTCAGGACTCAAATTACAACGTTGCACTTCAAAGTCTAAACTTAACGCAGCTTTCACAGCAACCCAAATCACTACCTTTATCGTTGATAGCCAATCTAGACGATGTGAAAATTGAGGCAAGCGCACAATTAGAACGACCCATAAGAGCCGATGCGATGAGCCTAAGCTATAAACTTGAAGCCCCACGGATGAACAGTTTAGATCACCTACACCCTTTCCAATTGCCCCCCTTTGGCCCTTTAAAATCCAGCGGAACATTCGAATTAACCGCGCAAGGTTACGAAATCAAAGACTTTCAATTTAGTGTCGATGAGAGTCGTTTGCTTGGAAATGCCACATTGCGCACGGATTTGGCTGTTCCAGAACTGTTCGTTGGATTAGATGCTCAATATATTCAGCTAGATGATTTTGAATTTGGCGATTGGCGTCCACTAGATGTTCCCTCAGTAGCTGTTGAAGAGCAGGTTGACATTGAAACTAGCCAAGAAGTTTTGGTCGATGACACAATTAAAGATCGGCTCGCAGCCATCAATGCACAGCTGGAAGTCAATGTCGCTAAAGTTGAAGTTGGCACTGAGCACCTAGGGGCCGGACAGTTAAAATGGCAACTCTTGGATTCTAAGATGGACTTACATCGCCTATACGTAGAGTTACCAGGGGGAGAAGTCGAGCTCAGCGCTGGCGTTAAACCAAGCAGTCAAGGCTTCGATAGTTACCTAAAAGCAGACATAGAAAAATTTGATTACGGTTTATTAGCTCGCAAGCTAAAGCCAACAACGCAAATGGCGGGATTGCTTGACCTTAAACTTGATTTGTTGTCTTCCACTCAAGATGTATATGGATTATTGTCTGGTGCGTCGGGTCAATTAGGTTTTGCTGTTTGGCCAGAAAATTTTGAAGCTGGAGTGATTGATTTATGGGCTGTCTCATTGGTTTCGGCTGTTATGCCAAAAATGGATACCGACATCAGTCTTGTTAATTGCGTGGTGGCTAGTTTCGACATGAGTGATGGCTTAATGCGACAAGATGTACTGCTAGCAGATACATCCAAAATTAGAATACTAGGTGAGAGTACCATCGACTTTAAAGCGCAAGAGTTGGCACTTCGATTAGCCCCCAAGCCAAAAACGGCGCAAATATTTAATCTGCAAACTCCGGTCAGCGTGTCCGGAAGTTTTGAAGACTTTAAGATTGGAGTTGCCAGTGGCGGTCTAATCGGTACCACACTGCGCTTTATTACTAGCCCAGTGGTTGCTCCGCTAAGCTGGATCTTTACAGCGCCCTTGGAACAAGATGGCTCTCAATTATGCCAGCAAGTCTGGCAAGCTAGCCTCGTTACCAACTAATCTAGCTTTGGTTCAACAGTGCTGCTTACAATAGCCCGAAATCGATACAGCGCTGCTTCACAACCTTGTTGGCATTGTGTTGTAGTTTCTCTATACGCTGTGCTCGTTGACACTCAAAGGCATTAACAGGGTGTTGTTTATCCCAAGCACTCATCAGCTGTTGTTGTTGGCGACTCATCGAAAAATGCGGATAGCTTTGTTCCATATACAGGTAAGTCCGTGCGATCACACCCCGGGCGTGCGACGGCGGCTCAGCTTTTCGTGAGCGTATTTTCATCTGACAACTACCAAAACTAGCGCTTGCTTTAGCGTCCATCATCACAAAGTTGTAATTGCTACGGAGTGCATTAACAGCGCCGATGGCGGGAAATAAGTTGTGCATATCAGCCTGCATCAACCTGAACTCTAAATTTACTTTTTCGGCACACTTTCGACCTTTGAAACTCCGACCTTTGCTATCGACGCATTGGGGGTGACCTTCGCGCCATTCCTCGAAACTTCGGCCAAAGTTTTCTGCTGGTACGACGTGTTATGAATACCTAAAAGTGTAACTTCATTCTTAGTGGTCAATATTAACTGTTGTAGAGGTGATTCGTTGCAAACTCATTTCTGCCTTTTTTTGAGAGTATTACGATTTATCAGCTCGCTAATCATTATTTGACCTAATTTTCTTAATGTAGGTATGGTGTATAAGACTTATCACATAAATTTAGGCGGAGTTTAAGGTGAATCGAGAAAACAAAAAGAATTTTGACAAAGTATTTCAGACTGCGCTGGCACTATTTGGAAATGAAGAGGCCGTTAATCACTGGCTTAAGCACCCAGTTAGAGGACTTGGTAACAAACGGCCTATTGATATGCTTTCGACAGCCGAAGATACTAAGGCTGTACTTAATTTGATCGGCCGTTTAGAGCATGGGGTGTTTTCGTGACCTTTTTTGCAGCAAGCTTTTGCCCCAAAATGCTTTAGGCCTTCTTGCTAACAGCAAAATTTCCTACTGCTCTTTCCATACCAAAACTAATGGTTTTGAGTCAGATTTCCATGCCAAATATAATCGCCGCTAGAATTAAGGCTGCTTGTCGTGGAAATAAAAATACGTTTGATCCAATGCCAATAGGTTTGTTCGGTACGAATACTGTAATGATGTTGATAAATCGTATTTCTGAAACGCTGTTGGAGTCGCAGAGGTGATTTTGTCATGCTGCGCACTTTTAAACTGTTTATATATACAGTATTTGTAATTTCGTATGCTTCTTTTGTCAAAGTAATCAACAGAAAAATAGGTACAGCTATTGATTGATTATTGATAAAGAGTGAAAGTAGACAATAGCTTAAGATAAAAGACACGCTGATGGGATAAATGTACGTCACATAACATTTTCGGTGATAGGAAGCGTGCACATTGAATGGGATAGGAAGCACGTGCTTCCTACTTAGCGTTAACTGCCTTTTAAAAATTGGTGCTGTGGTCTAATTGGAAAAGATACCTGTCGATTACTTTTTTATATTAAAGCAGGAGATTGAGGTTCGAGTCCTCACGGCACCACCAATTAAGGATAATTATGGAAAGTGAAGGTTTAAAGGTTTTCCTTAAATCTGTAGGCGACGCAGTTTACTCGTTAAACACTATATGTGTTGGGTTAGCCGCGGTGTCAAAAGGCAATGTAGAAAAAGCAGATGATTTAACTATTTCATGGGAAAGTAATGACTATAAGCAATCCGCTATTAGTGCGAGAAGCTTTGCGGTCAGATCTGCTTTAGTTTTTGTCGAAGAAGCATTGTTAGAATATTTCAAATACATAAGCAATTGCCCAGATCAACCAGCTAAAATTTTATCAGCAGTTACAACCGATGGCGCAGCTAAAAAAGTAGAAAAGCTTTCTTCACAAGTATCGAACCTAGAACCTTATTGGGCACCTATTGTCGCTTTGCTGGTACGATGGAGGAATCAAGTTGTTCATAATAGTAATACATCATTGTCACCAGCATTTCGGAAAATATTAGTTGATAACTCTGCTATTATTAGTCAGCGTCACGCGGCAATAGATATCTCTCAAACATTATCCAACTTTGATTCCAGAAAAATAACTCTAAAAGATTTTACAACAATGATTGCGGTAACTATTAGGTACGTACGTCAGTTAGATGCCGAACTATCGCCAAACATAAAATCTACTGAATTCTTACGTAACCAACTAGTAAGTAGAGATTTGGTTTCCGATTATAAAAATGTTATTGGTGTAAATGGTATTGATAAACAAAAAAAGAAATTTGATAGCTTTATTAAAGCTAATTTCCCATCGTTAATTGGAGCGCAAAGTGACACTCTATTTGAAAGTAGGTTTGATATATTAGAACACAAATAGCTTATGAGTCATAGGCAGTTAACAAGTTGCTTAAACGGACAAAAAACAGCTGGCTTTTGCTCGTTCCTCGCTAATTTTAGCCAGCTATTTTATTGCCGCTTAGCAAAGCGTTAACACCAACTGTTCCATACTTCCGCTAATCCGAAACACCTTTGAATAAGTGACCACCCAAACGCGTTTCTGTCCAAAAACGGGTTTGGGCGTGCTGATTTGAATACACGGTTTACTGTATTTTATCATGTCAAGCAAATAGCAAAACTCGATTCTGGGTTCGCCTCAACCACTAAACGCCTATGGATTTTATTGATGATTACCTAGCACCCTATATCGAAAATACTTGGTCTAAAGCTTTGATTTGTCGTCAAAGCATTTAGTTTGTCTTGATTTGTAATTCAAAAATAATCTATCGTACATATTAACGATATAGCAGACATGCGAAAGCATGACATCGCGTAACCAGAAATGGTCGAGGCAGTGTCCGGTAATAACGTTCTGATTGAGTACATAACTCACGAAGCGCCCTTGATGGCGCTTTTGTTATTTCTGGGGAGGAAAATTCTCTGTCGATTGTAAAGAAGCAGTCATTTAATCTAGCTGACAGCGAAGGTCGTGAAAAAGACATTACTCGGAGTCTGGTAAGCTCAGTATATCTCTAAGAGTCGTAATAAGTCGTTGACAAACTTATATGGATATTAATGTACACAGGCGGCTATATCCCCTCAAAGTGTTAGTCAGGCATTTTTACAATAGAGTATTACAATAATAATAAACCCAGCTATTACAATGAGATGCAACTTGGCACCATAAGTGCATTCTAAGTTGAACTATGACTAGGGTGCCAACTATGAAAATTTTACTTTTCCTAACGCTGATTTTTAGCTCATCAGTTTACGCAACGATAATAAAATACGACTTTGGTGTTAATAGTTCCTATCAGGGTGAATATTTAATTAAAACAACGCATAATACAGATTCCGTGCCTATTATTGGCCGGAACCATAAGACGTATTCCACTAGCGTTGATATCGTTGTTGGCGGCGTAACGGTTCATTCTGGGATTGGTTTTACTTATTACGATGCTCAGACTACTGATGATAAGTTCTTGTTTACATTCCGGCAGAGTACTGCTGTGCCTATTATAAACGGATATATATTGAAAAGATTTTATTATATTAGTTATGCCCCAGCTGGAACTTTTTTCGACACAAATGACGGTAGACCAGATAGTATTAATCAAGCTCAATATGATGATTTCAGTATAAGGGAATTTACACTAATTGATTATGCTCTACCAAATCAGTCATGTCGAAATAACCAAGCATGTGAGTTTAAAGAGGACACCGACGGGGGCGGCCTCGGAATCACAGTATCCACACCGCAAGCAGCTTCTGTACCTGAGCCAGTTACACTGGCTTCCTTTTTGTTGGGTTTGATTGCTGTAGCGTCTCGAGCTCGGAAGCTCAACGTTTAGATTTGAAGTAGACAACGCCCCCTGCTAGGGGGCTTCGTTACTTAATTGAGAAACGTTCATTGTTTTTTTAGCGGTGATTTTAGATGAAATTTGATGAAGTTTCGTCAATTAAGAAAAAAGTTTCTAGAACCCAACTTCGTAAATTTTCAATCTGTCCAAGTTTTATTTTATGTATCAAAGAGCCATTGCGACCGATCTGAATTTGTCCACTTTCAATTGCGATCGGAACGCGCATAAAAAATGATATGATGAAGTTCATGGCATTAAATGGGCATACCAGTTCGCCGATCAAAAAGGAAATTTTGATCGTTCATGTCATCTATTAGCTGGGTGCTTAGATAAGTATGCGCATTAAACTAGCATCATGTAACAAGCGCAGGCAATCGGACAGTCAAAACTGTCACGCCTTTTGTACCAAAAGCTGCGCCATTTTCGCCTGCCGTTGCTGCGGGCGTTATATTTCATTAAATATCGAGGGAACGATGCAAGATAAAAGAGTCAAAGACGCATATAGCTCTTACTTTAAATTTAATAATGAGCGAACTCTTTCAACAGATTTAGAAAGTGAACTTTTTTCAGTTGAGGCTGAAGCTTGCTCGGCTTTTGTAGACAGAACACGGAAGTATGATAATCAGATAATTATCCATGATGTTTGTAATACAGGAAACTTAGAGAGTCACCTGAAATTGTATAAACATGGTTTTTCACCTGAGGTTTCTATCGAACCACAGGCGGTAACCAATAGACTGAAAACTTGGTTATCAAACAGTGGATTTGTGCCAGATTATAGCATGAGTTTCTCGAATTAACGGCGTTGGACTACGTAGCTCTCTCCGACGCATCAGAACAAGTGAAAGTTGAACGATGGTCACATGATAATGTCGATGAATTCTTGGCTCTACTCAAAACGTCAGGATTGGAGTGTTCGGACGAAATCTGGGAGAAGAAGCGCTCACTTTATTGTACAAATACTTTTCGTAGCTATGTTGCAAAAATAAATGGCAAGCCATGTGCTTGGGCCACGAGTTTTATCGAGAGTGAATGCGTAATATTAGCTAATGCATATACACAAGAGCGTTATCGTTCGAAGGGGTGTCAAACTGCCTTGCTGAGAGCACGAATTGAAGATGCAATATCCTTAGGCATCAAGCTAATTTTGACTTATGTAATGCCAAATAGCACCAGTAGCAAGAATTGCAAATCAGTAGGCTTTAGTAGTGTTGGTGTGCGAAGTGTGTGGTGCAAAGAATAGAAATATAACTTGACGTTAACTCCGATCCAACCGTACTTAATCTAATCCGAGCCGCCTGTTTTTGATCTAACAACGTAACTCGTTTATGTCCAGAAATGAGTTTCTATTTTTAGTGATTCGATAGACAAATTGCAAACGATTGTGTCGGTAGCAATAGCGTCGGAAGCTCAATTCAGATTAATAGCTTCCTGCACTTAGAATTTGCTTTCAAACTATTACTAAGTTACAAAACTCCTACAAATGCTGATATTACTGACTGTTTAAAGTTTCCAAATCTCAGCTCATCAAATACGTCAAATTGCCTACTAGCCCCCCTTTCAGAGAATCCAGTATAACCCCAGGCCAATTCTTCTATACCCCCCTTTGCTTCATTCAATGTAGGATTTTCAATATCGTAATCTCGCGTAAATCCTAACTCGAATTCGAGCTCAGAGGACTTATTCATTTTTGCAAACATACAGGACTCAGGAATATCTTGTTCTATTCGTTCTGCAATGTTGATTAAGCTTTCTTCAGCATACGTAAAGAGCCAAGCTTGTTGATTAAATGCATCACTCACTCTTAGAATACGCCCTAGTACCTGTCGAAAGTACAGCTCGGTTTTGACACTGCTCATATGACAACAGACTTGTAGACGCGGAATATCTGTTCCTTCACTTATCATTCCAACACTAACAATCCATTGTGAGCTGTTTTGTCGGTAACGATCAATTTCAACAAGTGGTTCTTCATGCCGATAAGTTACGATCGAGACTGTCTGCGAGTACTTTTCAGACAAAACGCTTTTTATGGTTTGAGCATGCTGAACAGACGAAGCAACCACCAATCCTCCAGCTTTTGGGGATTGCATGCGTACCTCAGATAGCTTTTGACACGCTAGCCCAAGCAAGTATTCCATGGCTTCTTGATTGTGAATAACACTTTTATAGGAAGTTTTGCTTAGTTTAATAAGATCTAGTATTGATGAAAAGGATTGGTTTCTATCATTGTCGTTTATAGACAAATGCTCGTTGTCGACCAAAACAATGTTGGGTGCTCTGCAAACTTTATCTTTAATGGCCTGCGTTAATGTGTACTGGTAATCAACAAGTAATTGCCCATCCGGGGAACTATATTCGCTCATGACAATTGGTAAAGCGTCTGAGCGCCAGGGTGTTCCAGACATAGCCAACGTATACGTAGCTAGCCCTTGGATCTTAGTGAGTACTTGCTGCCCCCAAACATTAGCTCTTTCATTTTCAGAACCAGAACAGTGATGTATTTCATCAAACACTACAAATACACGATACTTGCTTAATGTTTGCCAAAATTCATCGTTAAGAAATTGTATAGACTGATATGTCAGTGACTGACCAATAGAACCTAAGCCTCCATTGAATGTACAATTCAGTGTTTGTGAAAAGGTTTTTTTTATCCCAGCGGATATCGTTAAGGAGGGCGAAAAACACAGGACAAGGTCAACCATATCTTGATGAAGCAGGTTTGACGCTACGACTGCCGCTAATACTGTTTTTCCTGCGCCAGGTGTCGCTTGGCAAAAATAGTGATATTGGTTAGATTGAAACTTCTTTAGTGCGTGCTCAGAACACTCTTTCTGCCACGTTCTTAACATTTTTGTATATCCTCTTTGAGCATTTCGAGAACATTTGTTAGCACGTTTATTTTTCCTAAGAGCTGCGCTGACTGCGCTCTAGATTGTTTCATCAACGGGAATAGTTTTGACTTTATGCTAGGAAAACGATTCATAAGAGTTTTATATTCCTCAATCTCCCCTACGCTAATTTCCAATTCTCCTTGGTATTTGCTGCGTTCTTGACTCAACGTCTTAAAGGTTGACTTAAAATCTGTACTTTCAATACTTGCCAATGGCTTGCCTAGGTTTAGTGTGTTCGTAAAAATTTCAGTCTTAAAATAGCGTTTTTGTTGACCAGTGCCCTCGCAACGTAACCAGCTCTTTTTCTCATATCGCAGTATTTGCCGATAAATTTGTTTACGAGCGTCATGTAAATCGGAGCTAATTCCGTCTTTAGATAAACAGGCATTCCTAGCTTCCACAACGGTGAAACCATCCATTCCTTTTGCTATCAACAACTTGTGCATAACTACACTGATTTTCTTCGAACGCTTCATCTACGGCTCATACAAAACAAAATACTTAGGATTGCTAAGTATACAGAAATAGGTAAAACTTAGACAATCTAAGTTACCTGAGAAAAACCGATGAAACTTCAGTGGTCGATAACCCAATCCCAATTAGGCTCAAGCAAGCACGTAAGGTATCTGGCATTACCCAAAAGAATTTGGGGGTAATGATAGGTATGGATGAAAATTCTGCTAGCGGAAGAATGAACCATTATGAAAAAGGGCGCCATATGCCTGATATTAGCACCCTGAAGAAAATGGCCGACGCTTTAGGGGTACCATTAAACTATTTTTTTTGTGAAGACGATTCATCTGCTGAGTTGGCTTGTTTAATCTCGAAGCTTGGTGATGAGGGACGAAAAAAGCTTATCGACCAAATTTTGAGGACTAAGTCCGAGGATGATAATTAGATCTTATAGTTTCAGAATTTAATACCATGCACCATAAGCTGCGTTAGATCTATAAGAGAATGCGAGCCTAAGAAAGCTGCCTAGAATTCCATACTCCTAAAACTGTAGACTTTCGATGAGATCGCAGCATCCCTAAGGTGTAAATTCGACATACTTTAATTTCAAGCTATATTGATAATTACAATATTTAAAAGAGTTTGATTATGCGAAGGCGTTTAACACGGACTAAACGAGAAACTCAGCTTCTTGAAATAGGGGCTAAACTAGCTGAAAACATCGGCTTGCAAGATGTGAATCATCGCAAGATTGCGGTAGCGGCTTCTGTCTGTACAGCAACAATATTTAGCTATTTTGCTTCAGTTGATGTGTTACGTGAACAGCTCGCTCGTGAAATAGAAGAAAGTCCCGGCCGATACCCTATGGCTAACTTAGAAGTGACTCTTATGATAGCGCGAGGTCTGCTCAAAACTTCCCCCTAAATTGGTTTAACTATGAACGTGTATGGAGCAAATATTTACTTGCTGAGATTGGTTTGACGTTCTAAATGTCAACGTGAGTTTGAAGATGAAACAAAAGGATTGTCGAAAAATTCCACGATACTGAAAATCCCATAACTACACGTATAGATGGTTATTTAACTTAATCGGACGACTTGAGCTTAGTGTTTTTGCAGGTATCGAAGTTACTTAAAGAGGAAGATACGATGACCGAGTATGCTGTTACAGGAGAAGCTCTTTTTACCAAAGCCTGTGAAATATTTGATGGTGATACGCAGCTAGCCCAAGAGCTGTTCAATACGAAAATTCCAGCTCTGGGTAACATTAAACCAAATCAACTTCTCAAAACATCGAGTGAACGTAAATCACTTAGTGAATACCTACACAAGTTAGAACACGGAGAGTATAGCTAGTTCCTTTTTCGCACCTATAGAGAGGTTCGGCTTCACGGACTTTTCTAGAGATTCTTAACCGTGGTTAATTAGGTTGGGTTGTAGTGGCTAGTTATACTCAGCCACTAGTTTGTTAATTAAATAGCCCTATGTAATATCTTAGTTTCAAACTCTGGCCACTTCTTACCGTATTTTAATAACTTCTCTGAGCAAGATACTACGGTTAAGCAACTGCCTTCCTCATGTCTTTTTAAGCGAGTTAATCCTGTGTAAATAAGTGCTAGAGTTTTCTGGTCTGTTTTATTGCTGACGTAAATAACTAAGGCTCTAGATTCCCAACCTTTGAAGCTATGAAGGGTAGTTGCTTTGATACGTGCGTCACTCATGTAAAAGCCTACTTTTTGACGGCGAGATTCTTTATCATCGTGGGCAAAGGTATGAACTGTTTTTACACCTTTACTGCCAAGCTTTTTAATTACTTCATAGCCTATTTTTTTACTGTCACATAAAAAAGTGCTGTCAGTAATAGATAAGCCTTCATTAAAGTTGTTTTCTATTGCAAGCCTCATCAACTCATCACAACAAACATCAATTGCATTGCTTTCATTAACTTGTACCCAACGTAAATTGCATGGTTCGATGGCAAGACCTAATTGAGCTGACTTAGGTAGATTAACTAACTCTGGTGGCATAAATTCAGTCGCAAATTCACAAACTTTATCCATCGCTAATTGAGGTAGGCGATAACTTGTTTCTAATTCTGCCCATGCACCGCTAAATCCAGCACCTTTCATCGCTTCGTCAGTCCATGACTTAGCAGTGTCGTATATATCTTGAGTTGCATCAGCTACCAGTAGCATTTCACCTTTATCTAAACAGACTCTCCTTAGTAAAGCCCACCAATTGGGCATGAAGTCTTGCCCTTCATCAACTAAAACGGCATCATAATGTGTTACTTCATCTGGAACAGTATCAATAATTCGGTTTACTAAGGCGGGTAGTGCAATGTTTAATACGTCATCTTCATCAGAGTTTTCCCAGAGGGCTTTATAGTCATCTTCATGGCCACTTTCCATACAAACGCGCTTGCACCAATAATGAAAATTAAGCCATGTAATATCTTTCCTTGTTTTACCCTCTCCGCTGGGCCAGCGAACTGCTACGTCCATTAAGTAATGAAGCAAAGTAATATTGTAGGTAACAACTAAGACGGTTTTTCCTTCAGCTAATAACTCCGCTGCTCTCGCTGCCAAAACAAGTGATTTACCAGACCCCGCAGCACCTCTAATACGGCGATAACCATTTTTTGTCCTGCTATTCACAAAGCTTTTTTGGGCTTTATCCAGCGTTAAAGGTTTTCGTTGTTCAGCTGCAAAATCAGGCTCAATCAACCAGTTCTTAAAGTCTAAGTAGAGATCTTGGTTCATATACTTTGAGTAATAGCGCTTTCCTTCAGGAAATACACGCAGTAAATCACCACTCTGTAATGAGTCTGCACCAACAACAGGATAAAAATGGGAGTACTTAATCATATCTCTGTACAGCATACTTTTGTTAAACAAAGCACGTACTTGCTGTTCACTCGCAAAGGGGAAGATGACACCTGCTGTTATAGCCGCGAAACCAGAGCCTTGTTCGAGTCGGGGGCAGTATAAATCAAATATTTCTTGTTTATATTGTTGGACTTTTTCAATCGGATTTTGGCTTTGCAGTGAAAATGATTTTCCGTCTTTAGTACCAATGAGTTTTGGTGGGCGGTTTCTCTGCTCTTCTATGCGATAGTCCATCGCATTTAAATTCCAGTCTTTAACTTCAAAAACACCAATGCCAACTTTTGGGTTCAATATAACAAAATCAGGGCGTAAGCCATTTAAATGAGGCTGTATATAGATTTCCCAATCTTCAGGTAAGTGAGCATCAAAAAATTCGAAAACTAACTTTTCACCAGGCTCTAAAGGTTGTCGAAGCTTATCAAATTGAGATATTGGCGGAGAAACAAAACGACTCGTGGGCATGGTTTTTATAACTCCTAGTTGATCAGAAGGTGAAGCCTATTGGTTAATAGGCATCTAGTTTGAGCTAAAAGGCACACTTAGTATTTAATCTAAGTCTACTTTAAATGAGATACTTGGAAATTTTTGCTTAATTTTATCCATAAATACTTATGTTGTAGTAGACAAAGGAATTTGGCCAACCACATGTAGGCTGGTCGCATCGTTGAAATACTAGAAGTAATCCGAAAAGTCAGAGTGTTCTGTGGATCGCAACTCGGAATTGTCCAAAAGTGAGTTTCGAACTTTGTTGTCACACTTTCTTTGTATAGCCACGTTGACTGAGTCTAAGTTTCGATCTTTATTGCCATTATTGGCTTCTTGAAGCCAGGATAGAAAAGCACTTCAGAAGTAGAAAATTTTCAAACTTTAATTTCCTCCGACAGTTTGCGATATACCAATCAAGGCTATATACTCGATGTATATAGCTTTTTCGTTGGGAGATCCCTTATGAGTATTGGATCAGTATTTGCGAATAATCGAACTCAATCCGTTCGCTTACCGGTTGATAGTCGCTTTCCTGAAAGCGTTAAGAAAGTTAACGTTCGAGTTGTAGGCAATGAGCGGATACTTTCACCCGTCGAGAACACCTGGGATAGCTTTTTTCTATCCAATAACTCTGTGACCGATGATTTTATGACTGAACGGGCCAGCCAACATCAAGATGAGCGAGAATCGTTTTAATGCTTAAGTTTATGTTGGATACGAACATTGTTATCTACGTGATTAAGCGAAAGCCTGTCGAAGCGCTGGAAACCTTTAATCGTCATGCCGGTACGCTGTGCATTAGCTCCATTACGCTAGCTGAGCTGATGCATGGAGCAGCTAAAAGTGAGAAGCCAGAGCATAATCAGCGAGTCGTTGAAGACTTTACATCGCGCCTTGAGGTTTTAGCGTATGCGGATAAAGCCGCTAATCACTATGGCGATATTCGAGGCGACTTGGAGCGCAAAGGCACAACCATTGGAGTGAACGACTTGCACATTGCGGGTCACGCTCGAAGTGAAGGTTTGGTGTTGGTCACTAACAACGAAAAAGAGTTTGTTCGGGTTGAAGGGCTGCGAATAGAGAACTGGCTTTAATTGCGTTATATGTTGTCGTCGAACATTAAAGTTTGGAACTCGACAAAAAAGACTAGAACTATGACAATAAAGTTTGAAACTTCCCAATGCTTTTTGTCGTCGTTTGTCTTTCGCTCTGAGAAGGTTTTGCCCCAAAATGAGTTACACCCTCTTTAGAACACCACTGTCACACCAGGCTCTTGCCATAGCAAAACTAATGGTTTTACATCTTGACGTTACTAGTTGGTAACGAGCGAATTTTGGAATTAGTCTAGCTTTCTTGGTTTGCGCACTTTTTAACTGTGTATTTGCACAGTGTTTCTGGTTTCGTTTGCGTCATTTGTCAAAGCAATCAATGATCGAGATGGATCGACGATTGATTGATACCGAGTAAAAAACTAAGGTAGACAATGGGTTAATATCAAATCATTAATTGATGAGCGAATGTGATGAAGGTCATGTTTTTTGTGATAGGCCGCGCGCTCATTGAACGGGATAGGCCGCACGTGCGGCCTACTTAGCGTTATACGCAATGTAGGATTTTGTAATGGATGCACAATTAATAGTTATTGGTGGTTTACCTGGCGTAGGCAAAACGACTTTAGCAAGAGATTTGTCGAAGTGTCTGGAGCTTCCTGTATTTTCGAAAGATGAACTTGAAGCTGCTGTCAGCAGAACAGGGCTCGCTTCGAATAAGCAAATGAAAGGTGTAGGTTACGAGTTGATGGACACTATTGCTCAAGCTCACATTGATAGTTGTAGTTCTGTAATTTTTGATTTCATTGCATCTGAAAATCGTATAACCGAGTGCTGGCCCTCTTTGCGTTCTATGCCAGTCAAGTATATTGAGTGCATTTGTAGTGATGAAAGTAAGCATCAAGAGCGTATATTATCGAGAGTTCGAGGTATTGAAGGTTGGTATGAACTAAGTTGGGAGGACATTGTTCAAATTAAGTCAATCTATAGCCCATATACTTCTGAACGGCTTATTCTAGATACTGTCGAAGACATAGATAAAAATATCAAGTTAGCTCTAAAATACATCGT
This sequence comes from Alginatibacterium sediminis, assembly GCF_003610775.1. GTDB lineage: Bacteria > Pseudomonadota > Gammaproteobacteria > Enterobacterales > Celerinatantimonadaceae > Alginatibacterium > Alginatibacterium sediminis. Next base: position 484,917 of record NZ_RAQO01000005.1, read on the forward strand.
TAGCTAGAAACGCGTATAACAAAAAGTTTAAGATGGATTCCATACGCGTGCCGACTCGCTTACGCTCAAACATGGCACACGTCTGTCACCACTTAACTTGGCGTTAGTTTTCTAAGGTGAATCATGCTCGAATTAGTACCATCTGGCACTGTAAAAAAATTAACTTCCTTTGCTATAAAGCATGGAATTAATTTGTACCTTACTCATAGAACTCAAAAAACTCTTGAAAAACTTGCTGATGGTGGAATCACCATCGAAGAAGCATTTCGTTCCGATAGCCAAATTTTCAGATTTAATCTATTTGTAGAGTCTCTAAAAAAAGCATCGACAGATGCAAAAGCCAATTTATTAAAAAATCTTTATTTGCAGTGTTATAAAGAGCAAGAGACAGAGTCAAATGATGACGTTTACTATGAAATATTTTCGATATTAGGTGAGCTATCTGATCGGGAATTAAGAATATTATCCTTACTTCATCAATATAAAGACCTTAAAATTCAGTCTAAACATAATGACCCACTTTATTCTAAGTATTTTGAGCACCTATCGACGGACGGACTAAGAATGCCAGACGGCACTGTTTCTGATGTTTTCTATTACTATGCATCCGACCAATTGGGAATTACAGCAGAAGTTTTAGCTGGATTGGTTCAACGCATTTCAAGAACAGGTCTATTAGAAGTAACGGGCATGGATGCAAATAGTAGTTTTCAGGAGTATCGTTTTTCTGCGCTTTACGAAACAATTAGATCAAGGCTTGTATTGGAGATGGAGAGGTAAACTAACTTCAATCCGCAATCGAAAACTAACAAGTTGCTTAAACGGAAAATAACAGTTGGCTACCTTCGCTTCGCTCGTTATTTTAGCCAACAATTATTTTCCGCTTAGCAAAGCGTTAGCTTTGAAAAGCACCTGCCACTTTAGTGGTGAATGAGATAAGAAATTACAAGGTATAAAGATGTTCAAGAATGAATATTTGCGTTTTTTGCAGACTCTCAATGCCAAGGAGGTTCCTTCCGGGGTACGTAAAATCGCAAACCTTGTCATTGAGCACCTAGATGAAATCCACCCATTGGGTACAGCGCAAGGTAAGCGAGCCAAGAAAATAGCAGAGTTGGCATCGAAGAACTGGGATGAGTTATCAGATGTAATAAAAGATATAGCGAATGATGCAGGCGCAATTGATGAGGTTATTAAACAACTTAAGTCCATTAAAGTTGGACCCTTTCGAGGCTTTTCAAAAGAAGAAACCCTGAATCTTTATAGCTCGCTCGTATTGATTTACGGACCTAATGGTTCGGGTAAATCAAGCTTCTGCGAAGCACTGGAATATGGCTTACTAGGCTCGGTTGAAGAGGCCCAAAGCAAACGTTTTGCGAACCAGCCAAATTACCTGAAAAACGCCCATGTAAACCGATTTATTGCCCCTGTTATCAAAGGGGTTAATAGCAAGGATGAAGAAGTTTTAGTTTTACCAAATGACTCCTTGTACCGTTTTTGCTTTGTTGAGAAAAATCGGGTTGACAGTTTCTCTAGGATCGCTGCTCATGCTCCAGCAAAGCAAACTGAGTTAATTTCCAGCTTGTTCGGGTTAGATAATTTTTACGATTTTGTAAAAAACTTTAGTCGTGAGATTGATGAACGGCATATTGATCTTATTGGCAAGAAAGGTTTGCAGTTAAAAGATAAGCAACAAGAACTCAACGTCCATGAGTTAACGATCAAAGATAATAAACAGTCTCTCATTGAGCAGGAAGGTCTTGAAGTTGAGCTCGCACATAAATTCAAGGCTGACACAACTTTTGACCAATTAATTGTAATGTTGGGTACTGAAGAAGCTCCTGGTGAAATTCAAGCTCTCGAGGTTGAACTTCAAAACAAACAACCTTTGGTTACAGGTCTTACAGAAAAATCGCTTGAAGCAAGCAAAATAGAAGTAGAGTCTGCTCATCAAAAGTTAACGGCTAAACTGGGTGAACTTGCTGATGCCAGTGAGGGACTATCATTCAAGCAGTTATATAGTGCCTTGCTTGATCTACAAGAAGTTAGTAAAGAAAAATGTCCTGCCTGTAAAACGCCATTAATTCAGGTAGAAAAAAACCCTTATGAACTAGCGAAAGATGAACTAGTAAAACTTGGTCATCTCGCCCAGCTTGAGAAAGATCGAGAAGATCTGGAAACAGAATTTACTAAAGCAATTATGCCTGTTCATAGGGCTCTAAAAACTTGTATTGAACAAATAGGGATTGAAGGCGAAGTTAATTCATTGAGCATTTGCTTACAGGAAGACGAAGCAAAATTCGACTGGGGTTGGTGGCAAGCGCTAGAGCCAGGCAGTGAAGATATAGCTTCGCATTGGTATTTACTAAAGGATCAAGTAAAAAAACTTGAACAACGTGATATTACTGTAAATAAGGCTAACGAGGAGCGAGGGCCAAAACAAACAAGACTTACTGAACTGCGGAAACTTAGAGAGGAAGTGATTGCGCTACAAGCTAAAAGGAAGACTCTTGAGGAAGGAATTAAAAAAGCTCATGCGGCCATTGACGCTTTTGATGAGGAAAATAAGGACCTAATCGAGTCCGTTGAAATTGAAAAAGATATCATCCAAACCAATCAAAAAATTGCAGCGAGCTACAGTGATTTTGTTATTATCTTAGCTGGTTATAGAGAAGAGTTACCCGGGAAACTAGTAGCTGATTTAGGTGAACTGGTGGTAACTTTGTACAATGGCTTCAATCGTAACGACTCTCCAAAAGACTTATTAGCCGCTATAAAGCTACCACTGGCAGCAGGTCAACGTATAGAAATTGCTTATCAGGAAGAACCAGAAAAGTTCTTTGACGCTTTACATATCCTCAGCGAGGGCCATATTCGTTGCATTGGATTGGCAATATTGCTGGCTAAAAACCTCAAAACAAACAGTCCATTACTTATTTTCGATGACCCTGTTAATGCTATTGACGATGAGCATCGAAGTGCTATTAGGGAAACAATCTTTAAAGATGATTTCTTTAAAGAAAAACAGATCATTTTGGCCTGTCACGGAAATGAGTTCTTTAAGGACACCCAACAGCTAATCGGCAAAAAGGCAGCTCAGGAATCTGAATCATATAAATTCCTACCTCAAGTTGGTGAAAATCATGTACAAGTTAGCTCATTTAAACGACCAATTAACTATGTGCTTGCTGCCTCAGAGCTATTAAAGGAAGCAGAATACCGTGATGCTCTTATGTCATCTCGCCGTGCATTGGAGTATCTTAGCGAAAAAGCTTGGTCCCATTATGGCAAGCACTGTGATAAGGCTGATGCATTAATTAGCGTATCGCGGAGAGCTCCAAACGCTCCGTGGGATTTGAGGCAGCTGGTTGATAATTTGAGAGCAAAGTTCACAAAGACAAACGCTGAAATACCTAACAAAGCAGAAATTATAGAGGTCTTTAAGATATTACTTGGTCCCAATGGGCAAGTTCCACCGTGGTTATATTTGAATAAGGGAACTCATGAGGAGAATGATCGAGAAGAGTTTGACCATGCAATTGTTAACACTATCGTGGAATCCATAGAGAAATTGGATATTGCATTGTCTTAATTTATAGGAGTGGAACTTTGAACATTGAAAAAGCTAACAAGCCACTGCACACGGAAATTTTACTCGCTTCGCTCCCAAAATTCCGGTGAGTGGGGCGTTAACTCCAAATGTTCCAAACTTCCGCAAATCCGAAACACCTTTGCACAAGTGACCACCCAAACACGTTTATGTCCATTTGCTAGTTAACACTTCAGACTATAGATAGTCTGAAGTGTTTTACTTTAGAAAAACACATGCAAAAGACTTGAGGAACCAATCTATGGGGGAGGGAATTATTTATAACAATTGGTCTTGATCCCCTTTGCAGTAAGATGTTTGTAAGGCGTTATAATACTCACGCTTTGATGCACTTAGTTCAATGTCATACTTTTTTTTGATACGCATAAACCTCAATATGTACTGGCACTGATTCTTTGGTGGTAACCATTCATCCAAGCCTTTCGCGCCTTTCTGGCGATTTAATGAGGCTTCTACAGCGATTAAGTTAGCAGGGTCGTTTGCTATGGCTTTACGCTTGTCTTTGGCCCAGACATCAGCTCCATGCTCCCAAGTCCACTTCAAAGGAATTACGTGGTCAATGTCGATTTCTGAAGCTGAGTAGATGGTATCACCTGTAAACAAAGAGACCCAACGACCAGAGACTACGCGACAGGACTTTTCGGTTTTGAAAGACACAGTAGAAACCGATTGAGCTATCAAAACTTCAGCTCGGGCATCTTGGCAATCTCCATTAAGATCTGCCCAACCGTGACCAAACTTGCTGCGCGAATATTCATTATCTAAAGCAGATGATGCGTTTGAATATGGCGTGTATCCCTTCGGCAATCTTCCACCTGCATTTAAACAGGCTTTCAATGTGCTAAACGAGGTGAAGTTTTTGGTGCGGTTGTAGCTTGATGAATGTTTATCATGACAAATACCGCTGTTGCTCAACTTAATAATGTTGTCCGCCCACGTTGTAGTGGGGAGAAGAATAGTGATTGTTAATAGGGTCGCTGCACGTAAACGCATAAATACTTCCTTGTCGTGGTAATAGGACACTAGATCTGATTACTTTACCAGACACATGATTTCTGCAAAGGGTGTGTTGTTCAGTCTATTGATTTTCTTTCGGACACAGCCAGTTAGTGCTGTTTTCTCAAGTTTTTTTGTCGAGCGAACGACAGAAATTTGCTATGTGTCTACATGCTCATAAATTCCACTCAAAATTCTAGTAAAGCGTAGTCCCTACCTATATGTTGTTACATATAATGCCTGAGGGGAGGTCGAATGCTTTGTCTTAAATCCACACCTGAATTTGAAATAGAAAGTGTCAAGTTTCCCAATTTCCCCTTATTAACTTGGGAAACTGATAATCCAGAATTAGGGATAGAGCCTGGAATGCTTTGTGTAGAAGCAATGCAATTTATGATATATGAATGCTTAAAACGAGGCCGAGTGAACAGTGAAAATACTTGGTGGACGTATGGTAATCATTTAAGTCAATTCCTGACATTTTGTGAGCAGAACAATTTAGATTGGCGAGATATATCTGAAAGCAGTGAAGATGAAATGCTAGTCAGTGCTTATCGTGATCTTTGTGTTGGTGAATTTGGGATGTCGGTTAACTCAACGAATCAACATCTGAGAACAATAGTGCGTTTTTACTCTTATGGTGTTGATAAATGGTTTGACTCATTACCTTATTCCCTAGAGTCAGTTTCAGTTAGTAAAGGCCAGCAGTTTCTAGCTCATACCGAGAGGAACGGCGGTAAGAAGTACAGCTCTGATTTGATGATGAGAACTCATGAAAAAAAAGCTCAGTCTTTATCGATTTATGAGGTTCAAGAGCTGTTATCTGCGATTGAGAACCCAACGCTAAAATTGATGGTTCGTTTATGCCTACAGACAGGAATTAGGCGTAAAGAGTTGCTGCTTTTCCCTTTGAACGTGATACGAAAACCAGTTGTAAATCAACCTTACTGCAAAGTAAACATCTCGCGAACTAAGGGCGAGAAAGAGCGAGAAATACACATTCCCTCAAGGTTAATGGGAGATTTGTGGCGCTATGTGAATGAGGCTCGATTTCAGAAGCAGCAAAGGTCAGGTGTGGTGTCAGATTGCCTGTTTTTATCATCAGATGGTCAAGAGCTAGCCCCTCAAGGCTCAGCCTTTGGGAAGGCACTCAAGGCGCTTAATTTACCATTTCACGTATCACCTCACATGCTAAGGCACACTTACGCAACGCACATGCTCAAAGGGCTGCTGGAGTGCAAAAGCAATAAGTTTGAACCATTGATGTACCTACAAGCTCGACTTGGGCATTCGAGTATCACAACAACGATGAAGTATTTGCACTTGGTCAATGATTTAGTCGATGACTTGTCCATTGAATATCAACAACAGATTGATGCGATAGTGAAGGAAAATCATGGCTAAGCAAAGAAAAAATCTGACGATTAACAAAGACAATATTAAGAAAACCTCGGTAGTAGAGTCAACGATTAGTGCTACTCAAAATCAAGAGTTTGCCCGACCAATCAACCCTGTTCTGAATTATCCAAACATTGGCCCCAAAGGGGGTTTTGGCGCTAACGTAGACTTGACGAAATATTACGGGAAGGGTTATGACGACATCACTAATCGGGTTTATTACACATCCAAAACACTGCTAAAAAATACAAAGGCTTTTACCGAGGAGACTCAACACACATACATCGCGAGCGGCTTTAATAATTTTGCCGAATATCTTGAGATCTACAGTAACGCAATTGGCAAGAGCGTAGTGCAATCAGATATTACACCAGCGTTAATTGAGAACTACTTGCTTCACCTTCGAGCTAGCGAACTTTCGTTTACCACCCAAAAAAATAGATACACTTTTCTCAAATCACTTTTGTGTCGTATGAATGAAAAGGGCTATTGGTTGGCTGTTGGTAACATCAATCTCAATAGTGATTTCTTTCCTAAGAACCCTTTTCCTAATTCAAACAAGCGTAAAAAGGGCGAGAAACCTCTTCCTCCCTATGAAAAAAGGCAAGTGGTGGTTGCGTTAAAGCAAGCGATTAAACCAATTTATCAAAAGACTGAGTCACTATCTGGTTATGAGTTAACGCTGTGCTTACTGGCTATGGCGATTCAGACAGGTATCAATACGCAACCGTTGCTCAATATGACCACTGACGCCCTAAGTGACCATCCACTCAAAGATAATCGAAAGCTATTAAGAGTGTTAAAAAAACGAGGTAATAATAACCAAATACGTAGCTTGCGTAAGCTCGAACAATTTGAGGTGATACAAGGTGTAAAACTTGATGTTGCCTATATGATCGAAAAAATTATTCAGTTGAACGCGTTAGTACGTCAAGAGAGCAATTCGGATTTGGTGTTTATCTATAATAAATCTAAATATAGTGAGCAAGGAGCTGGAAGCAAGAGTACTTCTCTACAAGAAGTTTCACTTGCGAGAAATATTACCAAGTTCATCAAAGAATACGACCTTAATGATGAGGATGGGTGCACAATGAAGCTCAATGTGAGCCGAATTCGCAAAACTTTCATCAATGATATATATGAGCTTAGTAGAGAGAATTTATTGCTTACTGCGCAGCAAGCAAACCACAGCGGTACGAGTACGCTTGACCATTACTTACAAGCCCCTGAGCAGGCCAAACGAAATCTTGGGCTCATGGGTGAGATACGGGTCAAAGAACTAACTTGTGTTGAATCTAATGTACCAGTCGGTCATTGTAAGGATACGATAAATGGAGATAAAGCTCCAAAAAATGGGACGTTTTGCAACAACTTTTTAGGGTGCTTCCGTTGTAAAAGCTTTGTTATTACTGGTGATGATTTACATAAGCTCTTTAGCTTTTACTGGGCTGTCGTACGCAACCGTTATGAATTTGGTCGCAAGGAATGGAAGCGGCACCTAAGGAATGTCCTAAAAATAGTGGATGAAGAAGTTGTTCCAGAATTTGTAAAACTCGGTGAATTACAGCGTGTAGAAACCGAAAAGGAACGAGCAAGAACGAATCCACACCCGTATTGGCAAAATCTCGATATGTTGAAGGTGATACTTTGAATTCTTTTGGGTTAACTCTAACGCAATCTGAGTTGATGACTCAGCAATGCCCAGCTCCAAATGATAGTGCGCTTGAGCAAGCTACAGCTGGTACTCTGGTGGGTATTGTTAGCTACATTAAACTCGATAATGGTCACTATCAAATACTCTCTAGGTATGAAGAAGACTTATGGGTGTTTCCTGCTAGCAAAGGCACTAAGTCTGCTAGTAAAAGCGATTTAAATTATAGCTTTAGTTCCATAAGCGATCCGCAGATGAAGCTCATGGCAAAATGGGTGGTATGGAACAAGTTGAAGGAAGATCTAGCAGCCGGTTCTATACGAAGTTGTTTAAATACACTGAGAAGCTATTTTCTGTGGGTTAATAGTTCAGAAACTATTGTTGCACATGGTTTAACTGCCTTTACTTCAAGTACCTACGTTAAGCATGTAAACGCTTGTACGATAAAGAGAGGAGGTGAAATGAAGCCGTTCTCTTCAACAACTAAAAGGGCAAGATTCAGAGCATTAGAAAATCTCTATTGTTATTGTAAAGATTTTGATTTTGTTAAAGAGCACCCTTGGGTTGATTCCTGTTCAGGTGAACAAGCAGCGAATATTGGCGAGGAGTTACAAGAAGCAAGAAAAAGATCTAAAACACCGATCATTCCCGATGAAGTGTTAAAACCTCTTTGTCAGTTTACAAAGTCATATATAGATAGAGTTGATGAACTATTAGCTCTACGGGACAAACTTGATGCGTTTGTACCTACATCAACGAGTAATAATGTAGGCTGGCAAATACATCAGAAAAGAAAGTACTTACAGTCCATTTCCCCAAAGCATGAAAGGCTTTTTGATTTCAATAAAGATTTATGTCTACTGCGAGATAGTTGTATCTTCTGGCTGCTACTTACGACAGGTATGCGTGTTCATGAATTACTAGGTATTAAGCGTGGAGCGTACCGTAGTGAAACAAGGGATGGTGTTACCTATTACTATATTGAATCAGTATCCACAAAAACTCACACTGGCATGGCTGAATGGATTGTGCCCGAAATAGCGATTCAAGCTATCGACATTCTAGAGCGTTATAGCCTGCCGTTCCAAGAGCAACTTGAAAGTGATTTAATCAAGGCAAAAGCCAATAACGACCATATGGAAGTTCATAGGTTAAAGGAAATCTCAAACCATATTTGTTTGTCAGTTGATTCGAATAAAGGAAATGCAGTTATCATATTGTCTGGGCATGCAATTAGCGGCACTCGATTGCCTATTTTATGTGAGCAAGTAAATAGCAATTGGAATTTGTCTGCGCATCAGTTCCGTCGCACCTTTGCTAACTATGCGGTGCATTCCGAGCTGGGTGATTTAAGGGCGTTGAAAGACCATTTTAAGCACTGGTCGATCACCATGACAGTTTTGTATGCTTTTAACGATAATTTGGATGCGGAACTATTTGAAGAACTGCTCCGAGAGAAATATCTTGTTGAAGAAGAAATTAAGCAAGATTGGTTTGAGTTAGACATGCCTATTACAGGTGGTGCTATGGCTCAAAAAATAATGCAAGTCCGTGGGGATGGCGAACTAATTAAAGTATTTGGTTCTCTCAGTGCTATGGCGAAGGCATTCTCTAGCTCGATACCGATTCGCTCTACAGGAATTGGGTGGTGTACCAATGATGACGAGTGCAAGTGTGGCAAACCAGACAATTGTGAAAGCGGTATTGTAGATAAACGGCACTTGCCTTACTGGGGTGGATTACTCGTTCAGCAAATGAAGTTGATACATCTGGATGATATTGGAGAGGCTGGTAGAGCGGCTGCCAAGAAAGGCATGGAACGCTGCGAAAATGTTCTGACGGCATTGGGTGTCAATGTTCAAGCCATGAAGCAAGAGATTAACCAGAGAGAGAACATTGAGGTGATAAATGTCTAACCAAAAAGAAAAGGTGACACATAAATCGATACGACTTGCCATTATTCGTATAGAAAAAGGTCGCCCAAATGTTGTTTCTGATAAACGTAAAATGAGTGTGGCTGCCGTTGCCGAAGAAGCTGGCGTAAGCCGAGCGTTGATTCATCGAGATTGCCCTGACCTGTTAGAGCGCATTAAAGGTGGTGCGAATAAAGGCATACGGCAACAACGTGATGCCAAGCAAACTCAACTGAATGATTACAAAAAACGCAATCGAGAGCTTAGAGCAGAGGTCGCTGATTTGAAAGAAATGCTGGCTAAGGTTCAGTCACAAAATGCCACGTTAATACGGAAAAATATGGCATTGAGTGTGGTTCACGCCAAAATCAGCAATGTTACGCAGTTAGCTTACTCTAAGTGACTGTATATTATTGAAAAACAAATCAAAAAAGTATCTTTTCATGATGTATTCATCATGAAAATACGCAACAAGGAATAAAGCTATATAAAACAGCTCCTTATGTTGGGTTACATGTAACGGGTATTTATAAAATATGTTCCCACTCGATACGTTGCGCCCGTTTTACGTACTTTTCGGTATGGAAACCAGCGGGAGGGAAAACGTTTTTATGGCTGTCAAATTGCGCTTGGCAATACAAGGTTTGACGCGAATCTTGGTATACCTCGCGCTCTAAAGTGCGTTTGGCTTTGGGAAAGGAACTAATGCTATGGTTTCCGACCTGGGCCCAGCTGGAGCTCGAGAGAAACAGGCTGAAAATGACCGCAAATACGGGCAGGATTTTGAGTAGTTTTGACGACATGTTAAGCAACTTCTACGACTAGGCTTAGCAACAAATGCGTCATTATATAGTAGTAAAATTATTTAGATAGTTAGCTTGGTTTAGCAGCCCGACATTATATCAAAGTGGGTACGAGGCTTTAGTAGCGAGAACGTTATCGGCAACAAACTCGACCATTCGATGGAACAACTAGGCTTAAAACTTGTTTCCTGTATCCCTACAAATGTAGACCTCAAGCGATAGTCTTACTTTTTATCAACGAAAAAATCCGCATGAGCGTTTTTTAAACGTTCAATGGTTGCGTAAACCGTGTCGAGATGAAACTGCATCGCTTTGAGGGCTTGATCGATGGTCCCAGAATCAAGCGCTTTTAAAATCTGCAAATGTTCCTTTATGACACTTTCCATATGGCCTTGTTCAACAACAACTAAGGATCGGACACGGGTGAGTTGCAAGCGAGTTTGATTTACAAAGGTAGTTGCACCTGGATGTTTAGCTGCCTTGGCGATGGTGTGGTGAAAAGCATGATCACATTCGTAGAAGACCTTGATATTGCCCAACTCGCGATGCAGTTTGCTATCTCAAACACCTCAATCGGCACGACCTTAGTCGGCACCAGTAAACCACAAAATATCATCATTAATACTCACTGCGCAGAACAAACCAGCAACGCAGAGTTGATGGCAAAAGTTCTCGATATTTTCAAAGAAGATGGCAACAACATTTGGTCTTTTGGACGATCAGAGTACGACGAAGATCTATCCCACTTAGCCGGAAACAGGGCCAGCTTGTAGCATAGTCGCAAAGACGAGTTACACTTTCTTGAACGCTCCCGGCACTCTAACCCAAAGCATTTAGGCTTTTAAGATGCTCGTTGTACCAAGTTTGTAGTTGAGTTGCCGGTAGTGCTTTTGAAAAATGAAAGCCTTGTACATACTCGATGCCAATCGCATCGAGTATCTCAAGTTGCTCAAGGGTTTCAACACCTTCGGCAATGACTTGATAATTGAACTCGCGCGCAAGGTATTTGGTGGCGCGAACAATTGATTGTTGTTTGTTGGCCAACTGCTGCAAAAAAATACGGTCAATTTTAATAAAATTAACAGGTAAGCTATTTAGCTGCTGCAGTGACGAATAGCCTGTACCAAAGTCATCGATTGCAAAGTGGACGCCTAAAGCTTGTAGTTGACGCATCTGCGCTTTTACTCGTTCGGTATTCTTGATTAATACCGATTCGGTTATTTCTAGATGTAAACGCGCAGGTGCTAATTGACTCAGCTCTAAACTGCGCTCTACCTGTTCTATAAATTCAAGATTATAAAGCTGCAAGGCCGACACGTTCACCGAAACGCTAGGCATCTCTTCAAAACTCCATTTGGCAGCCTCTAGGCAGGCTTGTTCAAGCACCCAGGAACCAAGCTCATTTATCAGGCCGCTTTTTTCAGCTAAGCTGACGAAAATGTCAGGTGATACATATTGTTGCTCAAACTTCCAACGCAACAATGCTTCGAAACTCCAGATTTTTTGAGTACTTGTATCTAAAATAGGCTGATAATGAATTTCAAAGTCTCGGTTTAAAAGCGCATCTGATAAACCTTGCTTTAGTTTTCTTTCTTGCAAGCTGTGGGCGTACAAATCACTATTAAATATAGCGATGCTTTGTTTTTTCGCTTTCGCTGAAAACATCGCGATATCACTAAACAGGATCAGTTGCTGTATATCCTGACTATGCAGTGGGTATTCCGAAATACCAAAGGCTGCACTAATGCTTAAGACATTGCTATCAAGCGCTATCGGTTGACGCAAGCGCTGACTCAAATTGAAAGCAAGTTTTTGAGCTTGTGAGGCCGCGATGTTTGGGACGGCAATAATGTATTCATCTCCACCCCAACGGCCTAGTAATTGCCGTTCATTTTGACCTTTAAAACGCTGTGAAATTACTTGTAGTAAACGATCACCTTGTGCATGCCCAAGAGCATCGTTGACTTGTTTAAAGTCATTTAAATCAACAAAAATGATGCTTAAGCTTTGCTGGTTCTGATCACATTCATGCATTAAGGTTTGCAGATTTCTTACAAAAGCATGGCGATTAAATAACTCAGTAAGTGGGTCGATATTCGAGAGCCGGTAGACTTCTTGTGTACGTTGCTCGACTTTCAATTCAAGTTCTTGATTGTTTATGTTTACTCTTTGATTTGCTTCTTCTAAGTCGTATTTATGCTGCCTAAGTTGTTGTTTTTCTTCTAATAGTTGCTTAGCTAATAGAGAATTATTGTTTTTAAACTCTATTGCTTGGTGAGTAAAGCTTGAACTTCGAAATGCGGTAGCTATTAAAATAACTAGAAATCCCAAACCTAGCACGCCTAGCAAAGGTAACTGGGCTTGACCGCTCAAAAGACTCATAGTCGACATTGGGGCAATCATTAAGCAAGCATATAGGATGCATAGGTCACGATCTGCAGACAATATAGAGGTCGCCCCTCCAGCCATCGCTGACAAAATTATCATGGCTGACGTTAGCTCGATTAAATCCATGTGTGGAAAAAGCAAGGTGCTGTAGCTGGCCCAGGTTAATGCGGTTGCAATTACTCCATAACGAAATTGTTTGATCGCATCTTGGGCGGTATTACTCGAGGTGTGCTCTTTGTTGAGCTGTGCTCGCCAGCGATAGCCCAAAACTAAGCGAAATACCAGAACTAGCACCATGATCAGCCAAAGCGAGATGCGTAGGAAAGGAACTTGTTCTGCATTAAAACCAAAACACAAGAATGTAAAAGCGATAAAGCTAATACCAATACCCGAGGGGTTGTTTTGAAACAATAACTGCGCCGCATCCATTGCAGCACTTTGGGATTGGTGGTTAGTGAGCTTGATAAACAATTCCTAAATACAACAAAAGCCGTCCATGGTTGTCATCCATGGTAACAAAGATAGGCGTAATGTCAGCTATTCAGCGATAGGATTTTTCGATAAATGGAGCGGATTGTGTGATTGTTAAGTTGTTTAGATCCAGAAATAAGATTGAGCAAGTACAAATACAGCTGTTGCTGAAAAAAGACCTGTTATATGAGCAACTTCGGTAAGGGTATTTCGGGTTTTGTCAGACATAATTCTCTCGCTGGCTAAATAATGTGAACTTGGTCACAATTTTATTAGCAGAGAGAGTTTATTTCAAGCTTTTTGTGACATTTGTCACAAATTGTTACAATTCATGGCTAATGTCAGCGATTCTATTTACGCTCGTCGTAAACGAACAACTTTCATAAATTCGACTTCCATGCCTAGAACGGTTTCGCTACTAGGGTAGTAACTAAGATTGACCACTGTTCCGACCAAATTCTTATAAAGCTTCTTGCGGCGATAACGGAATGCAACATCATAATTGTCCAGCATTATGGTATTTAAGTACCATTCACCTTTTTGACGCTGAATGTGGGATCTAACTTTCTGTTCTACGCTTTCGACTAACTTTTCGTGTTTTTTTAATAGCGATTCGCTATCGGTAGTTAATGTCATGATAATCTTCAACCTCGTATGTCTAGCCTGCCTAGCCATACATTAAATGCTTTGGCTTAAGGACCAGAAAAATGAATGAGCAAAATTTAGCGGCTGACCCAGAGATATTAATAAAGATTGCTCGAACCCGTATGCCGTTTGGAAAGTACACTGGAACAGCCATTGTACATCTTCCTGAGGAATATTTGCTGTGGTTTCAAAATAAAGATGGTTTTCCTAAAGGGGAACTGGGTTATTTGATGGCTATTTGCCTAGAATTGAAAGTCGAAGGGCTTGAAAGTTTGTTATTACCTTTGGCTGAGAAAAAGCCTAAAAGCTTTAAGTTTGATTAAGCTTCGATGTTGACTCACGCCTTGCTTGAACAGCATTGTGTCGCGTTGTGGGATTATTGCGCGCAGCTTTATCAAATTGACGCTATACGTGAAGCCTGTCTAGTTGCTCAAAATAGATCTGAACTCAATGTAAATCTAATCTTGTTTTTGTGTTTTGCGAGAACGAATTCGATTGATGTAAATCTTGAACGGCTAAAAAACGATATTGCAGTCAGCCAAAAACAAGTAAGCGCACACCGAAATCAGCGAAAGCAACAGAAATCTATGTTGCCCCAAAATGATTACCAACTATTGTGTCAGCATGAGTTGGAGTTAGAACGTCGGCAGCAATCATTATTGTTGTTAAGCACAATCGAGGTAAATAAAGCGGAGAACAATGAGGATTTAATTCGTGCTGACCGTGAGCTTGAACGCTACCTATTTGAGTACCCGCAGCTTTATCGTCAGCTGCAGGTCTACTAGTAAGCCTTAGTCTTCGTCGTCACCATCTAAGCTAAGATCTTCAGGCGCAGCCCTGCGACGAATGGGGATATCACCGATATCTTGGCCTTCGTGGAAGTTACGGTTGCGTTTTGCACCGGTATTTTTCCCATTGGCTTTGGTTTTGACGGTTTTTGGGGTAGGTTTATTGGCTTGGCTGGTTTGCGTATCATTTTTAGCACGCAATCCAGTAAAGCGAGACTCAATTCCATCTATGCTTGAGAAAACCACGGTTTGCGGAAGATACTGACGCAAAATATCAAAGTTATTCCAGTCATTAGGCCCTATCAAGCTGTGGGCATGGCCCTGGTTTCCAGCGCGGCCAGTACGACCAATACGATGCATGTATTCTTCACTGTGTTTTGGCATGTCAAAGTTAACCACATGCGACACTTGAACGATATCCAAACCTCGAGAGGCCAAGTCGGTGGTAAACAACACTTTTTGATGCCCACGACTAAAGCTATCCATAATCTGATTACGTTGGCTTTGGTTAAGGTCACCACTTAGAGCGGCGCAGGAGAAGCCTAGCCCTTGATAATGTGTTGCTAGGCGCTCTGTATCGACGCGGGTTGCGGTAAACACGATCGCCTGCTGTACATGGTCCTCGGATAACAAGGCCTGAAGCTGTTGTTGCTTTTGGTTTAAGTCTTCACTTAGGTAAAAACGTTGCTCAATATCCGTGTGTTGTTCGAAGGCGAAGCCAATTGCGATTCGAACGGGATTCTTTAACAACTGTTGAGCAAATTTGCCAACTTCAGGGTTATCCATCGTGGCCGAAAACATTAGTGTTTGGCGCTTACGATGGTTGGCGGCTTTATGTATATCTTGTAATTGCCCAGAAAAACCTAAGTCAAACATCCGATCTGCTTCGTCGAGTATTAATAACTCAAGGCCTTCGAGAAACAAATGACGTTTTTGTAGGTGATCATGTAAACGACCAGCGGTCGCTATAATTATTTGAGGGTCTTTACGCAGCGTTTTTAACTGGTCGTTAAAGTTTTCTCCGCCGCAAATCAATGCCGATTTTAAAGAGGTGTTAGCTATTAATAAGCGCAACTGACCGTAGACTTGTTTTGCAAGCTCACGAGTTGGGCATAAAACGATGGCTCGAGCATCTTGTTTGCTTAGTGCTTTTTGTTTTAGCAAACGCTGCACACATGGCAATAAATAAGCCAAAGTTTTGCCCGATCCAGTCTTTGAACTGGCCATGATATCGCGTCCAACCATTGCTACCGGAATGGCTTGGCGTTGAATATCTGTTGGCGACTCAAAGTTAAGATGAGCTAAGGTGTTTACTATACGTTGGTCAAAGGCAAATTCGCTGAACTGCAAGGTCGAGTCTCTTTTTCGGATATTGGGCAGGAGTATAGCCTAATTCTAGTCAGCTCGTTAGTAGGTGAGTGCAGCAATTACCCCAAATAAGGTCATCCAGAATAAAAACCATTTTAAATGTTGGGGGCTAATGTTAAGCGCAAGTTTAACCCCCACTTGTGCCCCAGCCATGGCGCCGATGCCTAAAATAATACCGGCACTCCAATTGACTTGGGATTGCCAGATAAACACCAGTAAAGCTACGCTGGTAAAAGCAAGTGTACATACTAGCTTTAAGGCGTTAGCTCTCACTAAGTCATAGTTTAAACTGCCAGCAAGCGCGGCAATTAGCACAAATCCAACGCCGGCCTGAACAAAACCGCCATAAATTCCAGCAAAAAATAAAGACCACCACCCCATAGATGACTGACTTACTTTTTTGGCAACTGTGCCACTTTCCACGACGATTGCACTGGGTTTTATAATCATGAGAAAGGTCATACCTAACATGGTCAGCAGTAATAGTGGTTTTAACCATTGTTCTGGAAGAAAGGAGGCAAGAACAGCGCCCACCACGCCGCCAACTAGTGTTGGGATTAAGATCGGGACTATTTCGGTGGTTTCAAGTTTATTGTGTTTTTGAAAACCACGAACGCCAACCAGTGCTTGAAAGAATACCCCAACCCGATTACTGGCATTAGCAACGTCAGCAGGCAAGCCCATCAACATCAAGGCGGGCAAGGTTAGGTTTGAGCCGCCGCCGGCGAGTACGTTTATTACACCAGCGATTGCACCGAGTACTAGTAAAATAGCAATATTGAGCAGACTAAAATCCATGATGCTTCTCTAAAGTTAAGCGCTGATACTAAAAACTTGAAATGGTCGTTTTAAGCAGCTTAAGTCTCGGTTATGATTCGTGTGATTTGGCTTAATAGAGGCACAATATAGTGCAACAAAAAGCGAATAAACAATAACCTATTCGTCTCAACAAAGGAATTGTCATGGATCGTCAGCAAAAAGAATACTATCGAGAAAAACTACAAAACTATTTAAGCCAAGAACTGGATGTTGAAATAGGTGACTTTGATGCGGAGTTCTTATTTGATTTTATGTATGAACAGTTAGAACCCCAAATTCATAATCAGGCGCTGGAACTTGCGCGACTTCATTTAAACCAGCGTATGGACAGTGTGACGGAGTCCTTGGTCGAGCTAGAAAAATACGCCAAGGAATCATAAGCAATGGTTTATATTTTTGGATATGGCAGTTTGATAGACCAAGAGTGCCGCCAACATACGTTTCCGGCAAAGCAAGCCTATGCGGCGCGACTTAAAGGTTACGCGCGCTATTGGAGCGCATTAGGTCAAGATGCTGATCGCAGCGCCGTTGTGATAGTGGAACAAGAAAATACCAGTGTTAACGGAGTACTGATCCCTTTTGATGAACACTACTTTGAGCAGTTAGATGAACGGGAACGTGGTTATCAGCGAGTTCAAATCGGCTTGGAACAATTGCAGTGCCTTGATGTTCTACCCGATTCAGCAATAAAAGTCTTTACCTATGTCGCCCCAAGACATTGGCAACCAAAACATAACTCACCAATCTTGCAAAGCTATTTGGATGTTTGTATTCGGGGTTGTTTGCACCACAGTGAAGATTATGCAACCGAGTTTTTGTTGAGCACGGGCTCGTGGGGAGAGCATTGGGTTGATGACCGAAAGCTACCTCAGTATCCTCGAGCTTTAGACTTTGATACAAACTTATTTGAGGCTGTAGACAAGCTATTGCATCAAACAAGTTTGTTAGGTTCTCGTAAGCTTGTTTAGCCTTTGGACTGTTCTTTCGTTTGAGGCAAAATTAAATTTAACAAGATTGCGATAATACCGCTCAAGCCAACACCTTTTAGGGTTAAGTCGCCAATGCCGATGGCCATGCCACCGATACCAAATACTAAGGTTACTGATACGATAACCAAGTTTCGTGACTCATTTAAATCAACTTGTTTTCGAATAAGGGTACCTAAGCCAATAGCAGCGATGGCTCCAAATAGCAGGCACATAATCCCGCCCATAACTGGTACTGGAATTGATAATAGCAATGCACCTGTTTTGCCCACAAAAGCAAGGGCAATTGCAAATCCAGCCGCCCAAGTCATGATCACAGGATTATAGGTTTTTAACAGGCTGACTGCGCCAGTTACTTCGCCATAACTGACCACTGGCGGGGCACCAAAACTCGCAGCTGTCATGGTTGCTAATCCATCGCCGAGTAATGAGCGATGCAAACCTGGGTTTTTGACAAAATCTTTTCCAGTTACATTCGAAATAGCAAGTATGTCCCCGAAGTGCTCAATAGTGACAATAAGGCCAATAGGCGCGATAAACAAAATTGCCTGCCAATTAAATTCTGGTGTTACAAATTCAGGGATAGCAAACCATGGTGCCGCAGCAACGGCGCTAAAATCAACGAGTCCAAAATACAGCGAAAGCCCATAGCCAACGACCACCCCTGACAAAATAGGCATAAGCTTTAACATGCCTTTACCAAACATGCTGACCACAATGGTTGTAATAAGCGCAGCAGAGGAGATGAGCATTGCAATGTCTTGGTCGACCAATACCGCCGCGCCGTCCCCCGTTTTACCCAGTGCCATATTGACAGCGGTTGGCGCTAATCCTAAGCCAATGACCATGATTACAGGACCAACCACAACCGGTGGAAGTAGCCGTTCAATAACCGCTACCCCGCGCACGCGTACTATGGCACTGATAATCAAAAACACTACTCCAGCTGCCATCAAACCACATAAAGTTGCTGGCAATCCGAATTGTTCGGTACCCAAAATAATGGGGGCAATAAACGCAAACGAACTGCCTAAAAATATCGGGATTTGACGGCGAGTGCACACTTGAAATATCAAGGTGCCGATGCCAGCACCGAGTAAGGCCAAGTTAGGACTTAAGCCTGTAAGTAAAGGAACTAGTGTAGTTGCACCAAAGGCGACCAAAAGAATTTGGGCTCCGAGTAGGGGGGTGTTCATGCTAAACTCCGTTGATAAAAATTTTATCGATTCTAGCAGAGTAGATAAGCGTAAAATATGATGTTGCTTTGTTTTTGAGCATCTTGTTTATAGGAACAAAAATGAGTAAAACCCCAGCTAGTTCGCAAACCCAAGAACAAGCTTTAGCTATCACTAAAGCGACACAACGACCCGGTCAGAGTAAAGAACAAAGCAAGCTAATTGCCAAAGGTATAGAAAAAGGCATCGAAGCCTATAAGAAACAACACAAGGCAAAACTAAGAGAACAGGACAAGCTTAAAAAAAAGCAAACCAAGCAAGCATCGCAAACTCAGATTGTGCTCGATAGCGCATCGCTTTCAGAAACAAAGACAGTTACATCTGCGACTAATTGGCTGCCGTGGATCTTACTCGGTCTAAGTTGGCTGGGTTTTGTTGGTTATTTTGTTTCGCAGTAGTTAACAATGTTTCAATACTTGAAAGCTTAATTGATCTACATCTATGATTCTGTATTTTCGGGAATCATACTAGAACTTCATGTCGTCAACGGACAGGGAGAACGGGTGAATAAATGGACTATCAAAGGCTACCAGCCTGAACGTGATTTTTTACTAGTTTGTGATTGGCTGCGAGTACGACTTGCAACAAGCTTAGGTCTGGATGGCTTTGCGCTTGATCGATGGGAAACTCAATTCTCGGTTCAGCGGATGTTGGGGCGTGAAAACAATAGCGCTTTAGTATTTGAAGCCGATAAAATTGTTGGACTTATCGTCGCTGAAGGGCCAGACGAGTTCCACTTTTTACGAACCAAGGATGTTCCTGAGCTTTTCCAATTGATGTGCAAATGGACTCAAGAGCGAATAGCTAAGCCTTTTTGTCTTTGGTCAGCCAGCGACAATACTTGGGAAACTGAGCAACTTTTGCTGCAAGGCTTTGTGAAACAAGCTAATCAATGTTGTTGTCGTTCGTTAGTCCTCCAAGAGACTCTAAAATCGATTGCAGCTCCTGCTACTTATCAAATACTAGATGTTCCAATTACTGAATACTCATGGGCGCAACAACAAGTTAAAATTGATAATGGTTGTTTTCCTTGGGCAAATAGTACGGTGAATAGCGTGCAAGCTCTGTTAGAGATGCCATCATATCGCCAGCGATTTCATAAAGGCGTCATTTCTGAAAACGGAGAGCTTGTAGCATTTAGCGTACTTTGGATCGATACCCAAAACCAACTTGCAGTATTTGAGCCCGTTGCAACGCTTCAAGCCCATCGCCGTAAAGGATTAGCTAAGGCACTTATGAACACTTTAATTCGACAAGCGTTTGATGAAGGTGTACGCCGCTTCTTGGTTGGGTCATATTCCGACGAGGCACATGCGACATATCAAAGTGTTGGGTTTACTGATGTCAATTACATTGATCTGTGGCGTTGGCAAACATGAGGTGCTTGCTATAAGTTCGATTGGTGGTGGCTGTGCTCATTTTATGGATTTATAAGCAAAGCTAATCGTGACAGTAATTATAAGATCAAAAAAGCCAGCGACTAAGGCTGGCTATTGACGTGTTCAAAGTAAGCTATTATAGGCTTTCTGTGAAAGTACGTGTGATTACATCACGTTGTTGTTCTGGCGTTAGCGAGTTAAAACGAACCGCATAACCAGAAACTCGAATTGTAAGCTGCGGGTATTTTTCAGGATGTTTAACAGCGTCTTCAAGCGTTTCGCGTTGCAACACGTTAACATTAAGGTGTTGACCACCTTCTTGTTGTGTTTCAGCGCGCATAGCTACTTCGCGATACTCGATTTGACCAAGCTGCTCTAAAGCTACAATTTCATCTTCCGCGAATAGTTCATCTTTAACACAGATACAGCGAGCTTGTTTTTGCTCGCTATCTAGTAACCAAAACGAATTTACCAAGCTTGCATTGTCTGCTTTAGTAATTTGAATACCGATAGTCATAATCATTCCTCGATTGGCAAAAAAATGTAATAAAATTACAATATTTATAGATCAGAACTGGCTTTTTAGCTCATTTCCAACTGGTGCTAAAAGTATACAACAATTGACCTTGATCAATTAATGGTTTTTAGCAATAGACCTATTTTTTTAGTGGTTTTTGAATGGATGGTTAAATTGGTTGCCAAGCTGTAACGTAATGTGTGTGGATGTGGACAAAATCATGTAAAATTTAGAGGTTGAAAGCGATCTAGTTCAATCCATTGTCATTATTAATCACTTATAATTAAATCAGATTCATATTTAACTAAACTACAATTGCATCGTTCAAGGAGCGCTAATGTTACAAAGCATTCACGAAGATCACGTTAACATATCCAAACTGTTGCGAGTATTGGAGCAAAAACTGGAAGCAATTCGCGGTGAGCGAGCAGTAAAGTACAAATTGATTCTGGATATCATTACTTACTTACAAGAGTATGCCGATCGCTATCACCACCCTAAAGAAGATTTAATTTACGACTACTATGTGAAATATCGCCTAGTCGGAGAAGACTTAGCTAACAAATTAAAGCTACAACATTCAGAACTTCATGATATTACCGAGGAGCTTCGCGACACAGTTGAAGTTATTTTGTTGGATGCGGTAGTACCCTTAGATCAATTTGCAGACCGTTTGGAGGCTTTTGTTAAAGCTCAGTGGGCGCATTTGAACTATGAAGAAGAAGAAGTTTTTCCAATGTTGAAAAAGAACCTAACCGAAGACGACTGGAGAAATCTAGAACAGAATTGGCAACATGGAAACTACGAAGATCCGCTGTTTGGGCATCAAGTACAAGCTCAATATCGCTCTCTATCAGACCGCATCGAGAAATCTGACTCCAAGTAGTTTTTACCTAAGCCTAAAATAACAAAACCCAGCCGAAGCTGGGTTTTTCACTTAGTATTCGAACTCTTCCGAGAGCGAGTAGTTAAAATCGATACTTTGTAGTTCTTCCTCTAAGCGAATACGGTCTTTAATGGCTTCAATTTCACGCCACTTGCGTTTCTTGTTAGCGCCTTTACTACCTTTTGTTGTAGATTCAACATTTTCAAAGCTTACCTGATCCATGGCTATCTCCTTACTGTTGTTGGCACAGCTATAAACCCCTGCTGCGACTATTGATAAGTACCATAAACATATTCAAAGTAAAATATTTTTGTTTCATTTTTGTTATATGGTTGCCATTGAGCGGGTTTTTTTGGTTTAAGATTAAACAATTCGACTATTTAGTAGCCGAGCGTTTGCTGTTGACTGCTAAAATGAGCTTAATCAGTCTATAATCCGCTGCGAAAAATTCATTCGAAAATAAATGGGAACCTTTATGAGTTCAATAATTGACTGGGTCAATAATCTCTTGTGGGGAAATCTGCTGATATTTTTGCTAATCGGAACGGGTTTGCTTTTTACCGTCCGCACTGGCTTTATTCAGTTTCGCCACTTTGGCCATATGTTCAAAGTCATGAAATCTAGCCGTAAAACGGACTCAAGCGGTATTTCTTCTTTTCAAGCACTGTGCACGAGTTTGGCAGCTCGGGTTGGAACCGGTAACTTAGCTGGTGTTGCGATTGCGGTTACACTCGGAGGTCCAGGAGCGGTCTTCTGGATGTGGTTAATCGCTATTTTGGGTATGGCAACAAGTTTTGCTGAAAGCTCATTAGCTCAATTGTATAAAACCACGGATGATGATGGTAACTATCGTGGGGGGCCTTCTTACTATATGGAGAAAGGTCTCGGTAAACGATGGATGGGGGTTTTGTTTTCTGTTTTCTTGATAGTGGCTTTTGGTTTGGTATTCAACGCCATCCAAGCTAACTCAATTGCGGGTGCAATCCATGAAGCCTTTGGTGTCGAGAAGTGGATTGTTGGTATTGTTGTCGTAATCGCGAGTGCTTTGGTTATATTTGGTGGCATTAAAGGGATTGCTCGTTTCGCTGAAGTAGTTGTACCTATTATGGCCTTAGCCTACGTTTTAGTGGCTCTAGCTGTCATTATTATGAATATTAGTGAGATCCCAGCAGTCTTCGCGTTGATATTCAAATCGGCTTTTGGCTTCCATGAGGCTGGTGCAGGGGCTGTTGGAGCGGCAATGATGCAAGGCATCAAACGTGGTCTATTTAGTAACGAAGCAGGAATGGGTAGTGCTCCGAACGCCGCCGCTACTGCCACGCCTTATCCACCACACCCAGCTTCTCAAGGTTATGTACAAATGTTGGGCGTATTTGTGGATACAATTGTTATTTGTACCGCGACGGCTGCAATAATTTTGTTGAGCTATGATCAAGGTCTTACCGGTGACGGTATTGCATTGACTCAGCAGGCCTTAAGTCTTCAAGTTGGTTCATGGGGTAGTGCGTTTGTGGGGATTGCGATAATTTTCTTCGCATTCACATCAATCGTAGGTAACTATTCCTATGCTGAAACCAATCTTATTTTCCTAGAACATAATCATAAAGCCGGCTTACTGTTTTTCCGTCTCGCAGTTCTAGGGATGGTGATGTTTGGCGCGCTCGTTAAAATTGATGTAATTTGGAATATGGCTGATGTCTCTATGGGGATGATGGCAATTATCAACTTAGTAGCTATTCTTATGCTGTCTGGGGTGGTGGTTAAAATTGCGAAAGATTACAACCAGCAATTGGATAAAGGTCAAGTTCCGCATTTTAATGCGGCTGATTATCCAGAGTTGGACTCTCAAATTGAGAGTGATATTTGGAACAAAAAGCCCGAATAAACATAATTTGAGTGGATTAAAAATGCGGCTGTTGAGCCGCATTTTTTTTGTTTACAAAGCCTTAATTCAGGTGCTTTGCTCGCGGCACCAGCTTTCCAAGATAATGCAGGCAGAGCCACTGTCGATGGCACCCTTTTGTAAACCCCTAAAGCCTTTTTTATCAAAGAGCCGTTGTTTGGTGTCTACCGTGGTAAGGCGTTCATCTTGCCAAACGATAGGCAAACCAAAACGGCCATGAATACGATTGCCGAACTTACGTGCCCTTAGGGTAAGCTCTTGCTCGCTTCCATCCATGTTCAGCGGCAGGCCGACGATGACAAGGTCAGGTAACCATTGTTCAAATACGCTAGCTAAGTCATCCCAATTTGGAATGCCATCTTTGGCTTTAATCGCATTTAGGGGACTAGCACTGCCCACAAGCTCTTGCCCAACGGCGACGCCAATACTTTGAGTACCGAAGTCAAAAGCCAACAGCTGTCGCTCTCCTAGTTTAGCCATTAGGCATGTCCCACTTGAGACGACAATTGCCATACATCAACACCTAGCAACTGAGCGGCACTCTCCCAGCGTTTATGTACCGGTTCTTTAAATATCAAATCAGCTGAAGCAGGTAGGGTAAGCCATGCGTTATCGATGATTTCTTGTTCCAGCTGGCCTGCCTCCCAGCCGGAATAACCCAAGGCCACAATATAGTGTTCAGGCTGATCAAAAGTGCCCAAAGTTTGTAGAACGTCTTTTGAAGTGGTAACCATTAACTGCTTATTCAAACTCAGTGAACTGTTAAAGCCTTCTTTTGGTGAATGCAGAACAAAACCGCGCTCTTGGGCGATAGGACCGCCTTGGAACACAATTTGTTCCATATCTACACTATCGTTAATCGCAGCGCTTTGTTCCATTTCTACTTGTTCTAGTAGTGACTTCAATGAAAGATTAACCGGGATATTAACGACTAGACCCATCGCTCCTTGGTCATTGTGCTCGCAAATATAGATGAGCGAACGATTAAAAAAGGAGTCATCAAGACTAGGCATCGCTAGCAAAAAATGGTCCTGAAGCGATTGCATTTCCATAATTAGGCCTCTTGAATTCTTCGCTCAATAGCGTCCATAAGCTGGCCAGAAATATTAATATCATAAGCAGCTTCAATTTCCCGAATACAGGTTGGGCTTGTCACGTTGATTTCGGTGACTTTGTCGCCTATGACATCAAGACCAACAAAGATAAGCCCTTTTTCTTTTAGCGTAGGCGCAATAGATCGCGCGATTTTCCAATCTGATTCGCTTAAGGGGCGCGCTTCACCGCGTCCGCCAGCTGCTAAATTCCCTCGGGTTTCTTTACCTTGAGGAATGCGAGCTAAGCAGTATGGCATTGGCTCTCCATCGACGATTAATATCCGTTTATCACCATCTTTTATCTGGGCTAGATAGTTTTGGACCATGGCGTAACGAGAACCGTGTTCGGTTAGCGTTTCTAAGACAACACCAACGTTTGGGTCTTCTGGTTTGAGGCGAAAAATCGAGGCGCCGCCCATACCGTCAAGAGGTTTGATTATGACGTCTTGGTGCTTTTCATAAAAAGCACGAATCCGCGGCATATCGCGAGTGACTAAGGTGGTGGCAGTGTGCTCTGCAAACCAAGCCGTAAATAGCTTTTCATTGGCATCGCGAAGGCTCTGTGGTTTGTTGACGATTAAGCAACCTTCGGCTTCGGCGCGCTCTAACATATAAGTTGCGTAGATAAACTCCGTATCAAAAGGAGGATCTTTACGCATCAAGATAACCTGCAGATCGCCCAAGGCTATGTCTTGCGCGGTCTCGAGTTGATACCATTGGTCAGGGTTTTGTTCTACCGAAAGCTTACTTGCACTGGCCCGAGCTTGACCGTCGATTAAGTATAAATCGCTCATTTCCATATAATATAGCTCGTAGCCACGCGCTTGCGCTTCAAGAAGCATAGCGAAACTAGAGTCTTTCTTAATGTTTATTTGCGAGATGGGGTCCATCACGATGCCAAGTTTAATCGCCATTTAACTTAAATCTCCAAAGTAGCACTGTAGGGCTGTAATCGCGCTTAATGCAGCGGTTTCGGTGCGCAGTACGCGCGGTCCCAATTGAGTTTCGATAAAACCAAAACTTGAACACATTGCAATTTCCTCATCATTTAATCCGCCTTCAGGGCCAATTAAGAGGTTTACACCTTGCGTCGGTGTTGGCAGGGTTTTAATTGTATATGGGGCTTTTGGATGCAAATTCAACTTCATTGCATCGCTTGGTTCTCGAGACCATTGCTCCAATGTACAGGGCTGATGGATTTTTGGTACGTGACTGCGGCCACTTTGCTCACAAGCTGCAATCGCTATTTTTTGCCATTGTTGGACTTTTTTCTGCATCCGCTGCGGATTCAGCTTAACGCCACAACGTTCGCTAGTCAGTGGCGTGATTTGATTCACACCTAGCTCGACCGCCTTTTGTATGGTGAACTCCATTTTCTCACCGCGCGAAATCACTTGTCCTAAATGGATAGCTAAGGGACTTTCATTGTGTTTGAGACTTTGTGTGCGGATTTCTACGCTAACATTTTTCTTGTCAATCGCTGTTATTGGAGCTGTGTATTCACAGCCATCGCCATTGAATAGCGTGAGTTCTTGCCCGATTTGTATGCGCAATACTCGTGACACATGACCGGCGGCATCGGAGTCCAAGTGGACAGTATCGCCGATATTTAGTTCGGCATCTTGAAATATTCGAATTTCTCGCATTTGCTTTTATAGTTGCGGCTTTTAGGCAGGATAACAAAGCTATCAATGGGTTCAAGCAGATTAAGCATGGATAGGCCATAACTTATATTTGGTAGCACTCTAAACAACTGCATTAGCTATTTGTTCGATTAAACTAAACTTTCGATTTGAATTATGTACACTTTTCAATTTCACGGTGTTACTCTTGCGCGCCTACAAGCAAGTGAAAATGATTTTCTAGCTTTATCGCTTATATGGACACCTTATGTCTGCAAATCAATCTAAACACCAAAACTGCAGTAATCGCGGGGGACGTCGCGATGGCTGTGGTCGTAAACCCGGTGTAAAAACCCAACCAATCCGCCTACCTCAGTGGCTCATTGAGCAACTGTCTGAGCAAGGGGATGCCCGAGAGCTTATTGTGCAAGCTTGCGTCAGCCACTACCAACTGTGTACAGATCCCTCTGGAGACGCACATGACTAAGCGAGAGTTTGTTGGGCATTACTTTTGGTTGAATCGTTATTCGTATTTATTTGCGATGGTTTTGATACTGATCGTGAGCTGGTTGCAGGTTGAAATCCCACGACATATTCAAATGGCGATAGACTTACTTAATGAATCAAGCCCTTTGGCACATACAACTTTGGTTGGTCATGTACAGTGGGTCATCGGCTTTGCATTACTGATGACAGTGCTTAGAATTCTATCGCGTATGTATGCGTTGAATCCAGGGCGGATTACAGAGGCAGCTTTGAAGAACGACCTGTTTCATCGCCTCAATCGACTACCAACGAGTTTTCATCAGAAATTTGCGAGTGGACGGTTAATTTCAATCATTAATAACGACCTCAATGGCATACGCTTATTTTATGGGGTTGGCTTTCTACAGTTGTTCAATATTGTTTTTGCACTATCGCTGACACCAGTGTGGATGTATCGGATATCCCCTGTATTAACCTTATACACGGCAATTCCTATTAGCATTGCTTTTGTCATCTTTTTTCTCGGATTTAGAAAGATGCGCGTGCTACATGTACAGCGCTTGCAACGTTTGCAAGATCTTAGCGAACAATTGATGAACGATTTGTCAGGCATTGATGTGATTAAAGCGCAAAATATGGGTGAATGGGTACAGCAAAAAACGCAAACCATTAATCAACGATTACTTGAAACCACCTTGAAGATCGCGAAAATCCAAACTTTTGTCATCCCTGTGCTTGATTACGCAAACCATCTAATGAAAGTGGTAATTTTAGGTTTTGGTGGATACATGTTGCTCAGAAGTGAGCTCAGTATTGGTCAGATCACTGCCTTTCTATCGTACTCTGTATTGCTAGCCTTACCACTGATGCATCTTGGCCGGATAGTAACTGTATTTCAGATGGGGATGGTGAGCATCGATAGTGTGCTTAGTATTTTAAATCAGGACATCCCTAGTCGGGACACTGACAGCGAAGCTAAACCAAGTCCTTTATCGAAAGGTGCAAGCTTGCAGGTGAAGAATTTAAATTACCGCTATGCTGGCGCAACTATTGATGCACTTAGTCAGGTAAGTTTTACCCTCGACTTCGGTAAAAAGCTTGGGATCTTGGGTGAAATTGGTAGTGGTAAATCGACCTTGGTCAATTGTCTAAACCATTATCTAGAGGTGGAGTCTGGGCACATTTTTTGGGGGGATAGTGATATGGCAACGACGCCCCTGTCCCATTGGCGAAAGCACATCCGAACCGTAACTCAGGATCCTTACTTATTCTCCGATAGTATCAGTGAGAACGTTAAGTTTGGGGCTTCATCTCGTGGATTTGAAAGCGACGATTCGAAAATCGACAAAGTTTTATCCTTGAGTCAGTTAGGAGACGACTTGAGTCGTTTTTCTCAAGGCAAGCATACTGTCGTCGGCGAAAAAGGCATTATGTTATCGGGTGGTCAAAAACAACGTTTGAGTATCGCGCGCGCACTGTTAACGCCATGCGATCTTTTAGTCTTTGACAATGTACTGAGCGCCGTCGACTACGAAACTGAGCGTCAAATTTTAAGTGGAATGTTTGAGAGAATACAAGGGCAGAGCGTCATCGTGGTTTCGCATAGGGTTAGTGCGCTGGAACAAATGGACGAGATATTGGTGTTAAAGCAAGGACAAATTATTGCTCGTGGCACCCATACTCAACTACTAGCAACTAGCGATTACTATCGACAAACATGGTTGTTACAGCAACATGAAACCGAGGTGCAAAGTGCTTAAATCTATTGATATCCAATACTTGAAACACTTCCTTCAGTTTACATCCAAGTATAAGTCCTACACCCGTATCGGATTGATGATGATGCCGATTTCAATTGCTTGTAACTTGGCATTTCCTTGGTTGATTATTCAAGTGATTGATCAGCATTTGAGCCCCAAACAGTTTGAAGGATTACCTGTCATTATTTTTGCTATGATTTTGGTACTGGTGATTAACTATATTGCAGACGCTTTTTATAGTTACTATTTGCGAAAAACAGGCAATCTCAGCATTTTTGATATGCGTATGGCGCTAGTGGCCAGAATTTTGAAATTTCCTCGCAGCTACTTTGATAACACAGCAACGGGTATTACCTTGTCGCGTTTAACTAGTGATCTGGAGACGATTGGTGAGTCCTTTGTTTTAGGAATTCTTGGCTTGGTTAAAGACTCACTAAATACGATAGCCATACTCGGACTGATGTTTTTCATAAACTGGCAGCTTACCTTGGTGGTTATTTTGGTGTTTCCGCCGGTCTTGTTATTGACTCGTTTTGTGCGTAATCGACTACGTGCATTGTATTTGATGACGCGTAGCACCTTGGCCAAAGGGACTGGTTATTTGCAAGAATGCTTACTGGGCGTCAAAACAGTCCAGTTGTACGCTGCTCAAACTGAGGTTGAAGAGAAATATCACGGTTTCACTGAGCAATTTAAGCAAGCCCAACTTAAAGTTAATGCCTATGATGCTGCGCTGTTTTCAATCATTACAGGTATCACGTCAATTACCATCGGTTTATTGATTTGGTATGGTTCTAACGAGGTACTGCAAGGCTTTGTAACCCTCGGCGTTCTAATTGCATTTATTAATACTCTAGAAAAGATTTTCGTTCCTATTCGAGATTTTAGCTCGCAGATAGCGTCAATTCAGCGCTCCTTTGCTGCCTTTGAACATATCGAAGAATTGTTTTCACAAGCTTTAGAAGAAGACAATCGAGTTCTGATTAGTTCAGAAGAGCTAAAAACTAAGCTAATTGATTTTCAGAGTTTGGAGTTTAAAGAGGTTCGCTTTCGCTACAAGGCTGATGGTCCCTATGTGCTCAATGGTATTAGCTTTAAACTAAAGCAGGGTGAGAAGTTAGCCTTGGTAGGAACAACGGGTTCGGGCAAGTCGACCATTATTCGCTTGTTGACTAAGTCTTACCTGGATTACGAAGGCAGCATATTGCTCAATGGCATTGAGTTGTCGGCCATTCCTAAACAGTCCATCAGTCATCTGTTCTCGTTAATGCAGCAAGACGTGTATCTGTTCGATCAAGATGTACAATTTAACATTGCTTTAGACAAACCGTTGAGTCTGGAGCAAGTGCAAGAGGCAGCGAAATATGTGTATGCACATGAATTTATTCAATCGTTACCTAATCAGTATCAACATCAACTGAAAAGCGGTAGTAGCCAACTCAGTGCCGGACAGACTCAACTAATTTCATTTGCCCGAGCGGTTGCAAAGGGAAGCCCGTTACTGATGCTAGATGAAGCTACCAGTTCAGTTGATTCGGTAACTGAAGAACTCATTCAAAATGCCTTGAGTCGATTGTTTAAGGACAAAACAGTAATTGCGATTGCGCATCGCCTAAGTACGATCCGTCATTCGGACTTAATTCTTGTGATGGATAAAGGCCGGGTTAGTGAACAAGGTAAACATGCTCAATTATTAGCTTTGGGCGGCGTTTATGCGGGGTTATTACAAGAACACAAACTTGAAGAAGCCGAACAATAGTCTGGTTATAGAGATAAAAAAAGCCCGTTTTAGCGGGCTTTTTTGAATTAGTATGA
Source organism: Alginatibacterium sediminis (assembly GCF_003610775.1). Lineage (GTDB taxonomy): Bacteria > Pseudomonadota > Gammaproteobacteria > Enterobacterales > Celerinatantimonadaceae > Alginatibacterium > Alginatibacterium sediminis. The sequence continues at coordinate 515,450 of NZ_RAQO01000005.1, forward strand.
CTGATTAAAGCTTGAACTCTCCAACCAAATCCTTTTGTCGATTAGCCAAACCAAGTAAGGTCTCGGAACGTTCGGCACTGGTTTGAGATTCTTTGGCAATGTTTCCGGCCATATCTACAATACGTGAAATATTGGTATTTAACTCGTGGGCAACCGATGTCTGCTCGTGAGCTGCAGATGATATCTGAGTACTTGACTGACGAACTCTAGAAATCGCTTCTTGTAGTCCAACAAACGAATCTCCCATGACACTGGCATGATTAACCATGGTTTGGGTTTCTTTTTGATTAGACTGCATACTCGAGACTGTTGTTTTTGCACTTCGATGCAAGCTTTCGACCAGCTCTTCAATTTCTTTAGTTGCTGATTGAGTGCGAGTCGCAAGCGAACGTACTTCATCCGCGACAACCGCAAAGCCACGACCATGAGCACCTGCTCGGGCTGCTTCAATTGCAGCATTGAGGGCTAGCAGGTTTGTTTGCCCTGTGATTTCTTGAATCGTTTGTACAATAGCGCCAATGCCGTCAACTTCTTTTTCTAGTACAACAAGCGCTTCGTTGGCTTTTTTCATTTCGTTATCGAGGTTGTTGGTTGACTCTAAGTTGTTGTCGATACTTTGACGATTATCCAGCGCAACTGCGTTCATCGATTCAACTTCGTCCAAAGCAGCTTGTGCATTACTCGCCACCTCGGTGGCTGATGCGTCCATTTCGGCGATAGCGGTTGCAACCGAGTCACTTTCTTTACGCTGTAGTTCAATTTGTTGTTGAGTTCGGTGGGTTATATCGGTTGCTTGTTCGGCAACCTCGGTTACTTTCCCAGAGACTTCATTTAAGTTTTGAACGATTGAGACTAGTTTTTCTTTCAAGGTATTTACTTGGGTTGCAATTTGACCAAATTCGTCTTGGCTATCCATTTTCAAGGCGATGCTGAGATCGCCACTTGCCATTTTCTCAAGTGAACCCAAAATGACGTTCATCGGACGACGAATCCGTTGAACCGTTGTCCAGCCCACAATTAAGGCTATGAATACTGATATGACAACGATAATGGCTAGTATCATTGTCGCTGTTTCGCTGCTTTGTTTTGACTTGATATGGGTTGCACTAGCGAGCTCTTCAACAATAATGTCGAGAGCTTGAAAGCTTTGATCTGCTTGATTCACGGTCTCATTTAATTGCGCTACGATTTGCAACGCTTCGTCGCTTAGTTGCAGATAGCTCTCTAAACTGGTGTATAAGTTTCCATCTTGGTTTAAAGAGTTATTCATGACCGTAAGGTAGTCAGCCATACGGTCCATGATGACTTCTTTGGCGTTACCTAAGTTTTCGGTGGTCATTACCATGTTGTCATAGCGATCTTTTTGCAGTGAAATGCTGGCTTTGAAATCGTTGATGTTAGCAACAGCCAATGAGGCATTGGCTTCAGATGAATACTCAGCGGCTATTTGTGTCATAAATTGTAAGGCAAATCGGTCTGAGGAATTTTCGTCGCCACTTAAATCCCAAGATAAATCATCAGCGTCACCTTTGAAAAATCCCCAGTCTTCTTTAAATTTCTGCAAAGCACTGAGGACTTTAGCGTGGGCCAACAATTGCTTGTTATGATGCTCTTCTTGCTGGTGCTCTAAGACAAATGCCTGCTGAGCCAAAGCATTTGCTTGTTCAAAACTACTAAGAAGTTGTGGGTACTGGGTATAACGTTCTTTGGCTTGTTCAGCAATTTGGTTAAATTCAGTCTCAGTTGTCTTAAGTTCTTGTTCAACTTGTTGGCGTTGAGCAGCATCTCGAATCGACAAATGTTGCATCGCAGATTTATTGGCCTTAAGTAACAACTGTGAAAGCTTCGCAGCTTCGCTTTGCATCGGAGAAATAGTATTTTGAGTAAACAGCTGTTGTTCATTCATGCTGTTTTGGGTTGTGAATGCTACTCCTGCTAGGACTAACAAAAGCACTAACAAAATGGCAAAACCACCAATTGTTCGTGCGACCACTGTTAATTGCATATCTCTACCTTAATTAGCGACTTTGGGACTGACTTGATAAACAAACAGAGCTATTGATTCTGTAAACGTTTACAAGTAACAACTATATTCGGCAAGTTTGACAGAATCTTAAGCGATTTGGAGCTACAGAAGGCTAAAAAGGAGATCCAGTCTATGTTTTTGATATGTAAATGTAATGGCAAGGCATGTTTACATGATTGATGATTAAACCCGTGGTGATTTACATAATTGTAAAAACAGATTCAATAATTAAAACGCAGGGTTGCCAATGCTTGGAATGACAACAGCGGTATGGTTTTCGATAAACGCTCTAAGATTTTGCAAGCAAGTTTGATCCACAACGCCTACACCGATATTCAATTCCTTTTAATACCTTATTATGGCGCCGGATTGTTAGTTGATGAGAACTACACTGACACTGGTAATCGAACACTTTGCCTTGTACTGAACTCACATCATACTGGTGCGTGCGCATAGGCTCTAGTTGAAATACATCACGCATGATTGATTGCCATTGTTGACCATGCGCGGGGACGCGGCCAAAAAGCTCAAAGCATAGAAGGTGGCTGATTTCGTGTGGGACCGTATGTTCAAGGAAGTGGTCTTGATTTTCTCGGTACAAGGTGAGGTTGAAGCGAAGTACGTTGACCCCAAGTTTTGCGCTGCCGGCTATTTTCCCGCGTTGTTTGAAGTTGGTTTCTGGACGCTCGAATGAGCGTGAAAAGTAAGACTCAGCGAGTTGATAACAATACTCAACTCGCTCAAGTAGACGGTTTTCTAGTTCCAAATGATCTAGATACCTGCCGCTTCCTTTAGCTCTGCTGCTCGATCAGTGCGCTCCCAAGGAAACTCTTCACGACCAAAGTGACCATAGGCTGCGGTTGCTTTATAAATTGGACGCTCTAGGTCAAGCATTTCGATTAAACCGTAAGGGCGTAAGTCGAAGAACTGACGCACGAGTCCGATAAGTTTTTGCTCATCGAGTTTACCCGTACCGAAGGTTTCAACGCTGATAGATGTTGGCTCAGCAACGCCGATGGCGTACGAAACCTGAATTTCACAGCGGCTAGCCAAACCAGCAGCAACGATGTTTTTAGCTACATAACGCGCTGCGTAAGCTGCACTACGATCAACTTTAGAAGGATCTTTACCAGAAAATGCACCGCCGCCATGACGTGCCATGCCGCCGTAAGTATCAACAATAATTTTCCGACCGGTTAGGCCACAGTCGCCCATTGGACCGCCGATAACAAAACGTCCGGTTGGGTTAATAAAGAACTTGGTATTTTTACTTAACCATTGCTCCGGCAGTACCGGCTTGATTATGGTTTCCATTACCGCTTCACGTAGGTCTTCAGTCGAAACACTTTCTGCATGTTGAGTTGAAAGCACGACAGCATCAACACCGGTAATAATGCCATTTTCATAGGCAAAGGTGACTTGGCTTTTAGCATCAGGACGAAGCCAATCGAGTTCACCGGATTTACGTACTTCAGCTTGGCGTTGTACTAGTCGATGTGCATATGTCACAGGTGCCGGCATCAAGACATCGGTCTCGTCACTTGCATAACCAAACATTAAGCCTTGATCACCAGCGCCTTGTTCGCGAGGGTCGCTTCGATCAACACCTTGATTGATATCTGGGCTTTGCTTACCGACAACATTTAGAATGGCGCAAGAGTCTGCATCAAAACCCATATCTGAATGGGTATAGCCGATTTCACGGACGGTATTACGCGTAAGCTCTTCGATGTCTACCCAAGCTGAGGTCGAAATTTCGCCACCAACCATTACCATGCCAGTTTTTACGTAGGTCTCACAAGCAACGCGAGCCTTGCTGTCTTGTTCCAAAATTGCGTCAAGAACAGCATCAGAGATCTGATCTGCAATTTTATCTGGATGACCTTCGGAAACCGATTCTGAAGTAAATAAGTGTGTAGCCATGATTTCAATCTCTTTCTTAGTTTTGGACATATACCCGTCTGGACGTCTATTCTAAGAAAGAGTCTCATAATTTGCTAGCTTTTATTTACACGATCACAGGTTTGCTTTGTAAAATGCAGCTATAGCTGGCTTCAAACACGATTAAAACTTGCTTTTAGTTGGTCAACTAGATTGATTTGCAAGACTGGGCTTTGTTTGAGATCGACGCCGGACTGTTCAAGTTGGGATGCAAACAATCCTTTGGTTTTGAAAATTTTGCGCGCGCAAGCATTAGCTATAACACAGGCGACAAGGGTTGGAAGCAATATTTGTGGCTGCTGCACGTGTTCGAAGAGCAGCAAAGCCGCTGCAACTGGGGTTGCAAAAACTGCCGCTAGCAACGCCGCCATTCCTATACAAATCATCGCTGCGTCAGGGCTGCCACTAAACAGCTGACTTAGGCTAACTCCGACGAGCCCTCCAATAACGATCATGGGACCAATACTGCCGGCGGGAAGAAATAGGGCGAGAGTAACCCCCGTTAATAGTATCCGCGCCAGCAACCAAATTACAGCTTCTGGGGTTGAAGCATCCCATTCGAGTAGCGCTGAAGGCGTAATTGATTCTAAACCCAAAAACTCCGGATTGTAGAGCCCTGCTAATGCAGTTATAGCGACAATGACGATCAAACTTATTGGACGGTTCTTAATTTTAAAACCCAAAATAATCTTAATCATCAAGGTACCAACGCAACCCGCGGCTAATCCAAGCAAAAGAAAGTAGGGATAGTCTGATAAGGCAATATTTTGTTCAGCGAGCGGTATATGCAACATGCTACCGTTATGAAAATTTGAGACAAAGCTTGCGATACCCGCGCTGAGCCAGACTAAAATTGCAGCGCGCCAATCATAGTGTCTGGTGACCAACTCTAACGCGAAAATACTCGCCGCAAGTGGCGCATTAAACAACGCTGCAATTGCCGCGGCAATGCCGCAAGCAATAGCAGTTCTAACGTGGCTTGAAGAACATTTGGAAAAACGAGCTAGGTAGCTGGCTAAACCTGCCGCCAAATAACAACTGGGGCCAACAACACCCACGGCAAAACCGCAAATTAGGACGACAAGTCCCAAAACAAATTGGTAAACAATATTTTGCCAGCCAATGAGACCAAAATTAAAGTGGTAGCTGGTGATGGCTTGGGCGAAACCGACTTGGCGATATTGGCTAAAGCGCTTTTCGCAGTAATAAACAGTGAGCGCCCCAACACTGGGGAGCAAAATTGCTAACCAAGGGGAGTAGTTCCAATCAATGAGGCGAAGATGGGCAATTTCTGAGAAAAGAAGTGTTAACAGGCTAACCGATATCCCAATCACGCACGCGACACCAATAACTTTAAAGTTTAGGGGTTCTATCGTAGGCATTGCTAGGTGATACTCCTTGGCTAGACTGTGCTATTTTATCTGCAAATCTTTACAACAGCCATCACAGTTACCGAATTTGGCTAAAAACTTAAGAATTAACATAAATAATGAGCGATTAAAGATTGAGGTAATATGCTGTCTTTGTGACAATACATGTCCCTTAACGGTCGTTTCAAACTGATTTATTACTTAGAACATTAACTAGGAGTTATTCATGTCATCTCGTCGTGAACTCGCTAATGCCATTCGCGCACTTAGTATGGATGCTGTACAACAAGCAAATTCTGGCCACCCTGGCGCCCCTATGGGTATGGCCGATATCGCCGAGGTGTTGTGGCGTGAATTTTTAGATCATAACCCAAGTGACCCAAGTTGGTCAGACCGAGATCGCTTTGTGCTCTCAAACGGTCATGGTTCGATGTTGCTTTATTCATTGTTGCACCTTTCGGGCTACGAGCTTCCAATTGAAGAACTTAAAAACTTCCGTCAACTTCATTCCAAAACACCGGGTCACCCAGAGTATGGCTATGCACCTGGTGTAGAAACTACGACTGGCCCGCTAGGCCAAGGTATTACCAATGCCGTTGGTATGGCGATTGCTGAAAAATCAATGGCAGAACAATTTAACCAGTCTGGCCATGAAATCGTTGACCACTTCACCTATGCGTTTATGGGTGATGGTTGTTTAATGGAAGGTATCTCTCACGAAGCCTGTTCGCTAGCTGGGACTTTAGGTCTTGGTAAGTTAGTTGCATTTTGGGATGACAACGGTATTTCTATTGATGGTGATGTAGAAGGTTGGTTCACTGACGATACTCCAAAGCGTTTTGAAGCTTACGGCTGGCATGTCATTGCTGGCGTAGATGGTCACGATAGTGAAGCCATTTCAAAAGCCATCAAAGAAGCAAAAAGTGTTTCGAACAAACCAACACTGATTTGCTGTAAAACAATTATTGGCTTTGGCTCGCCAAACAAAGGCGGTAGCCACGATTGTCACGGTGCTCCATTAGGTGCTGAAGAAATCAAGGCCGCTCGCGAGTTCTTAAACTGGCCTCACGCTGCTTTCGAAATTCCTGCTGATGTTTATGAGCAATGGGACACAAAGGCTAAAGGTCAAGCTTCTCAACAAGATTGGAACAGTCGTTTTGATGCCTACGCTGCTGCTTTCCCCGAACTTGCAGCTGAATTTAAACGTCGTATGAGTGGCGATCTACCCGCTGATTGGACTGAATTTGCCGACGATTACATCGCTCAGTTGCAAAAAGATCAGACCAAAATTGCAACCCGTCAGTCTTCACAGAAGACGTTGGAAGCCTTTGGACCTAAATTGCCTGAGCTACTAGGTGGTAGCGCCGATCTTGCACCATCAAACCTAACCATGTGGTCTGGTTCTAAAGCAATAACTGCTGAAGACGCTACTGGTAACTACCTACACTACGGTGTTCGTGAGTTTGGTATGTCAGCAATCATGAACGGTGTTGCTCTACACGGTGGTTTCGTACCTTATGGTGCAACTTTCCTCATGTTTATGGAATATGCGCGTAACGCTTTGCGTATGGCTGCATTGATGAAACAACGCTCTATTTTCGTATACACACATGACTCAATTGGTTTGGGTGAAGATGGACCAACGCACCAAGCTGTTGAACAAACGTCAAGCTTACGTTTAACGCCAAACATGCGTACTTGGCGTCCATGTGATTCAGTTGAGTCTGCAGTGGCTTGGCGTAGTGCTATTGAGCGCAATGATGGGCCAAGTGCTTTAATCTTCTCGCGCCAAGGTCTAGCACCACAAGGGCGTGATGCTCAACAAGTTGCTGATGTTGCTCGTGGTGGTTATGTATTGTTGGATTGTGCTGGAACACCAGATCTTATCTTGATTGCTACCGGTAGTGAGATAGAACTTGCAGTTGATGCAGCAGCTCAACTAACAGCCGCGGGTAAAGCTGTTCGTGTGGTTTCTATGCCTTGTTGTGAAGAGTTTGACGCGCAAAGCAGCGAGTATAAAGAATCTGTACTGCCAATTGCTGTCCGTAAGCGGGTTGCGATTGAAGCGGGTATTGAAGATTACTGGTACAAGTACGTTGGTTTTGACGGTGCTATTGTTGGCATGTCAACATTTGGTGAATCAGCGCCTGCTGGTGAACTGTTCAAAATGTTTGGCTTTACTGTTGAGAACATCGTTGCAAAAGCCAACGCGCTTTAGTTGTTAAGTTCACGCACAAACTAAGACAGGCGTTGCCGCAAGCCTACTGATTACGGTAAGCTTGCACAAAGCCTCTGAAGCCCTCCTTTGAGAGGGCTTTTTATTATGTTGAAAACAAGAACACCGAAAGTAGCAATCAACGGATTTGGACGAATTGGTCGTAGCGTGTTACGCGCCCTTTTTGAGAGCCACCGTCAGTACGAAATAGAAATTGTCGCTATCAATGAGCTTGCTAGTCCGGAAGCCATTGCTCATCTATTACAATATGATTCAACCCATGGTCGTTTTAACCATTTGGTGCATGTTGAGGGCAAGCAATTGTTTGTTGGCGAGCACAACATAGCCTTATTTCATGAACCATTGCCGGCTAATTTGCCTTGGCGTGAGTTAGAGGTTGATTTGGTTCTTGAGTGTACCGGGCGTTTTAACACACGCGCAGATGCTGAACTCCACCTTGCTGCAGGCGCAAAAAAAGTATTGTTTTCGCAACCCGCAGACCCAGAAGTTGATCGGACGGTAGTTTTTGGTGTAAATGAGCAACATTTGATCCCATCTGACAAGGTAGTATCGAACGGTTCTTGTACAACTAACTGTATTGTTCCGGTAATTCAGGTGCTCGATGAAGCCTTTGGAGTAGAATGTGGTACTATTACTACAATTCACTCAGCCATGAATGATCAACCCGTCATCGATGCTTATCATCACGACCTACGCCGGACCAGAGCCGCTGGGCAATCGATAATTCCCGTTGATACAAAATTGGCGAAGGGTGTAGAGCGAATTTTACCTAAGTTTGCGGGTAAATTTGAAGCGATTGCGGTACGTGTACCTACTCAAAATGTGACGGCGATGGATTTAAGTGTAACTTTATGTAAAAAAGTTACAGTTTCTGATATAAATCAAGCCATCAAAACCTCAATTCGCGGTAAATTATCTGGGATTTTGGATTATACTGAAGAACCGCTAGTCTCAATTGACTTCAATCACGACAGTCATTCGAGCATTATAGACGGTTCGCAGACTCGTGTGAGCGGTGCGCATTTGGTTAAAGTACTGGCGTGGTGCGACAACGAGTGGGGCTTTGCCAACCGAATGTTGGACACAGCTTTGTTGATGACACAAATGGAAGACTCAGTCGACTAGTGAATAGCTAGCGCGGCTGATTCAAAAAATACATCAAAAACCACAGAGGACTGAAAATGTCTGTAATTAAAATGAGCGACCTGGATTTAGCAGGTAAACGCGTACTAATCCGCCAAGACCTTAACGTTCCTGTTAAAGATGGCAAAGTAACGTCTGACGCTCGCATCCAAGCTTCAATCCCAACCATTAAACTTGCCTTAGAAAAAGGCGCTAAGTTGATGATTACTTCTCATTTAGGCCGCCCAACGGAAGGCGAGTACAATGCAGAGTTTTCTCTTCAACCAGTGGTTGACTACTTAAATGATGCCTTAGACGTACCTGTACGTCTTGCTAAAGACTACCTTGATGGTCTAGAGCTAAATACCAACGAAGTCGTGGTATTAGAAAACGTTCGCTTTAACGTTGGTGAAAAGAAAAATGAAGAAGGCCTAGCGCGTAAAATGGCTGCTTTGTGTGATGTTTACGTGATGGATGCTTTTGGCACCGCTCACCGTGCTCAAGCTTCGACTCATGGTGTAGGCGTATACGCAGACATCGCTTGTGCTGGTCCTTTGCTTGCTGGTGAATTAGAAGCACTAGGCAAAGCGATGGATAAGCCTGCTCGTCCAATGGTTGCAATTGTTGGTGGTTCTAAAGTTTCGACTAAACTTACCGTGTTAGAGTCGCTTTCAAAAATTGCTGACCAACTGGTTGTTGGTGGCGGTATTGCGAACACCTTTATTGCTGCTGCGGGTAACAATGTAGGCAAATCACTTTGTGAAACAGACCTTATTGAAACAGCGAAAAAGCTTTCGGTTGAGTGTTCAATTCCTTTGGCAACTGATGTTGTTGTGGGTCAAGAATTCTCAGAAACTACCCCTGCAACTACTAAGCTTGCAAGTGAAGTCACTGACAATGAGATGATTTTTGACTTAGGTCCTGAATCTTCAGAAGCGCTTGCGAAAATCCTTAGAGAAGCTAAAACTATTCTATGGAACGGTCCGGTTGGTGTTTTCGAATTCGAACAATTTGCTGGCGGCACCGAGACAATTGCTCGCGCAATCGCAGAAAGCGAGGCGTTCTCAATTGCCGGCGGTGGTGACACTTTAGCTGCAATTGACAAATTTGGAATTAAAGACCAAGTTTCATATATCTCTACCGGTGGTGGTGCTTTCCTCGAGTTCGTTGAAGGCAAAACACTTCCTGCTGTTGCAATGCTTGAAGAGCGTGCAAAAGGCTAAATGCAAGACCTAGGGGCTCGGTACCAGCAATGCTTGGTACTTAAGCTCTTTCAAGCCTATTGTAGGCAAAATTTTATTTTAATTTACGGAATCTAAATCATGTCTAAGATTTTTGACGCAGTAAAACCAGGTGTAATCTCTGGCGACGATCTACAAAAAGTATTTGCGATTGCTAAAGAAAACCAATTTGCATTGCCAGCTGTTAACGTTGTAAACACTGATACTATTAACGGTGTATTAGAAGCTGCAGCAAATGTTAAAGCACCTGTTATCGTTCAGTTTTCAAATGGCGGTGCTGGTTTCTTTGCTGGTAAAGGACTTAAGTTAGAAGGTCAAGCTGCTGCTATCGCTGGTGCAGTTGCAGGCGCTAAATATGTTCACGCTATTGCGCAAGCTTATGGTGTTCCAGTAATTTTGCACACCGACCATGCAGCTAAGAAATTGCTGCCTTGGATTGACGGATTGCTTGACGCTGGTGAAGAGCACTTTGCTCAAACTGGTAAGCCATTATTCTCTTCACACATGATTGACCTTTCTGAAGAGTCTCTAGAAGAAAACATTGAAACATGTGGTCGTTATCTTGAGCGCATGGCTAAAATGAACATGACTCTAGAAATTGAATTGGGTTGTACTGGCGGTGAAGAAGATGGCGTAGACAACTCTGATATGGACGAGTCTGAGTTATATACTAAGCCTGAAGACGTTGCTTATGCTTACGAAAAATTGGTTAGCATTAGCCCGCGTTTCACTATTGCTGCTTCTTTCGGTAACGTACACGGTGTTTATAAGCCTGGTAACGTTAAACTAACGCCTACCATTTTACGTGATTCTCAAGCTTATGTTTCTGAGAAGTTTGGTCTTCCAGCTCAAAGCTTGAACTTTGTATTCCACGGTGGTTCAGGCTCTACTGAAGCTGAAATCAAAGAGTCTATCAGCTACGGTGTTATCAAAATGAACATCGATACTGACACTCAGTGGGCATCTTGGGATGGTATTCGCGAATACTACGCGAAAAATGAAGCTTACCTTCAAGGCCAAATCGGTAACCCGAAAGGCGATGACCAGCCTAACAAAAAGTTCTATGATCCACGTGTATGGCTACGTGCTGGACAAGTAAGCATGGCTGCACGTTTAGAAAAAGCATTTGATGATTTGAACGCTCGTAACGTTCTATAATCCATCTTTTAGTCTCAATACAAGCCACATTTAATTGTGGCTTTTTTGTAATTAAAAAATATCCAAAAATACTACTTAATGGGTGTTTTTATAATCTTTTGATTATTAAATGAGCTTTATTGTAGCTTTATTTCTAAAATCGTGCATTTTAGAAGCATTTTTACTTGCACCAATTCCCGCCTCTTCGTGTAAACTAAACCAATAATGATCTCGATCTAATTTAACCCTTATCCAAGATTTCGCCTTGGAGGGTTTGTTGTCGATATTGGTCAAATGCATAGCAGTTTATGCAAAGTAGCGAAGGAAAGCTCATGGAACAAATAGCAGTTAATAATCCAGCATTAGTAGTCTCTGTAATTGGCAAGGCTTATGTCATCGAAGCTAACGGGCAGTTACGACTTCTGAAAGAAGGCGAATCAGTAGAACGTGGCCAAGTCATCGTTACTGAAAATGGTGCTCAAGTAGCATTTGATTATGACGGCTATCAATACCAGCTAGGTGAAAACAGTGCGACTGCTCTTAATGCTGAAGCCAATCCTGAGCAAGCTCCTTTGTCAGCTCAAGCCCAGACCGAGTTAGAAATTGCGCAATTACAAGCAGCGATTGCTGACGGTGTCGACCCCACCGAAGCATTTGAAGCCACTGCTGCAGGCGGCGACGCTGCCCCTGCTGGTGATACTGGCGCAGGCGGTGTTGATGCTGGTAATGGCGGTTTCGTAAGTATCCAACGAACTGGAGCTACTACAATTGCGCAAAGCGGTTTTGATACCGGCGTCGCTGTTGAAGTCGCATCACCGCAAATTACCCCAGAAGATCCCAATTTACTAAACACAGCATTAGATGTTGGTAACGATGTCGTTACTATTGATAGTTTTACCTCGGTAGCTATTACGGACATTGATAGTGATTCAGCTATTGATGGTGATAATATTACTAATGATAATACCCAAATTTTTAGCGGAACAGCTGAAGCTGGCGCTGAAGTCGAAGTTTTCCTAAACGGTAGTTCTGTCGGGTCGGTTACAGCTGACCAAGCTGGTCTTTGGAGCTTAGATCATAGCTCCACGGTTTTAATCGATGGGAATTACCAAATTGCAGCGACTGCTACCGATGATGCCGGAAATACCGCTGAAGCAGATGTATATGATTTTGTTGTCGATACTGTCACTCAAGCTGAAATCAGCGATATCTCTGATGACACTGCGATTGATGGCGACAATATTACCAATGACAACACTCAAATCTTTACCGGCAACGCCGAGGCGGGGGCTTCGGTTGAAGTCTTCTTGAATGGTGAGTCAATCGGAACAGTTGAAGCCGATGAAAACGGCGCGTGGAGTGTCGATCACAGCGGTGTTGAGCTTGCCGATGGTGAGTATGCAATAACCGCAACGGCGACTGATGTGGCGGGTAATACGGCT
>NZ_RAQO01000006.1 GCF_003610775.1 Alginatibacterium sediminis
TAACCTGTACTAATGACCCGTGAGGCTTAACCATACAACCCTGAGTAGGGTTGTAGAATTGCCTTAGTTTTAGAATATAAGAACGCTTGTTTAACTCAAGCCTTGAGCCTTTTTCAGATTTTTCCAGACTTTTTAAGACAACACGTTTTTTGCCTGGCGGCCATAGCATTGTGGCCCCACCTGATCCCATGCCGAACTCAGAAGTGAAACGCAATTGCGCCGATGATAGTGTGGGGTTTCCCCATGTGAAAGTAGGTCACTGCCAGGCTCCAAATTTAAACTCGATTAGTTTCTTCGGTTAATGTTACAACTAGTTGAGAGTCCTACGTGAAAGTAGGGCGAAGGTCGCCAGGAGCAAGTATTCTTGCTCAGGCCGTAGCGGAAGCATCTATGATGCGCACCTGTTCACTGCCAGGCTCCAAATTTAAAGATAAGTTTTAACAACTTGTCTTTTCATTCCAAGAGAATGAAAACAGTTTTTGCCTAGCGGCCATAGCATTGTGGCCCCACCTGATCCCATGCCGAACTCAGAAGTGAAACGCAATTGCGCCGATGATAGTGTGGGGTTTCCCCATGTGAAAGTAGGTCACTGCTAGGCTCTTATTAAAACGAGAAAGCCCATCCTAACGGATGGGCTTTTTTTGTTTCAGCAACTCGGCAATATGCTCCTGCATTGCTCTACTACCGACATCCCTGTTGGCAGCGCAGAAACCCACATGACAAGCTCACATAGGTGTGAAAGCTCTCCGCGGTTAGAAAACCTTTAGCATCGAGGATTCGTTACTGGGTATTTTTTATAACCCTTCAGGGACTCGCAGAGCTCGGCCAGCTCAATGGGCTCGAAGCAATGCTTCTCGAAATCCCCATATCGCCTGCGCAGGCTCTAAATACACGAAGAACCCGCTCGCAAGGCTCGAAGCTAGGCTTCTCGAATACCCATGCTCACTGTGAAAGTAGCCGTTAAGTATCATAAGTGAGATTCCTAAGCTCGGTGATGAAGCTGGTCGTTCAGCGTCCAGTTGATATCTTCCTAAACATTTATCTCAGAAAACGAGCTGAATATTTGCCCCTGTTCTAGAATGACTTAAGATGTACCTTGTATGTTACTTTACACTTTCAGCACGCAGTAGCGCCCTTGTAACTTGCAGCAGCCTTGCTGCGCACTTTTCACTTCTCTTGCTTTACACTTGCAGCTACGCAGTAGCGCCCTTGTAACTTGCAGCAGCCTTGCTGCACACTATTAACTTCTCTTGCTTTACACTTGCAGCTACGCAGTAGCGCCCTTGTAACTTACAGCAGCTTTGCTGCGCACTTCCCTCTTCACAGAAACATGTTTGATTTATAAGCAAAAAACAGTAGAGTCAAGTTAGCTATTAAATGGATGTAATCATGCTTAGGAATAAAACAGTTTTTTGGACTCTTGGTTTGGGCTTGCTTTTAATAATGGCTTTGCTCGGTAGCCGCTACGTGCAAGGTAATGACAGTTCTGAACTCGAGATAGAAGACCCGCTACTTCCAGACTTTATAACTCAGCCCTCTTTTGGCGATTATGCTCAAATGGAAGAGCGGCAAATGATCAGAGCATTAGTGGTTTTTGGTCGCGCCGATTTTTTCATGGATCAAGGCCATATGACGGGTCTGCAAGTAGAGTTGCTTGGTCACTTTGAAACATTTATTAATAAAGGTAAAGCAACTCGAGACAGAGTTAGAATTAAGTATATTCCAGTAACTTTTGATCAACTTATCCCAGCCTTGCAAGATGGTCGGGGAGACATTGCGGCTGCGTTTTTAAGTCCGACGCCGGAACGAGCGAAATTGGTTTCGTTGATCCCAGGACTAATTAATGATGTCGACGAAATACTTGTAAGCCATTCCTCTAATACAGAAGTCACAACTTGGGATAGCCTTAAAGGAAAAGAAATTGTGGTTCTCAAGAACAGTAGTTACGCGGAGAATATTGAACGTGTTAACAAGGATCTCGGTTTCTGGTCTTTTGACAAAATAAAAATGAGGGAAGGAGATTCCGAGTTTGCTTCTGAGGATTTACTAGAGTTCGTTAACGAAGGCATTATTGATTTTACGGTCATCGATAGCTACAAAGCAGAACTGTGGCAAAAAGTATTACCAAATATTCAATTACACCCCGATATTTTTCTGAGCAAGGGCAATAGTCTAGGTTGGGCTGTTCGCCAGGAGTCAATCGAGCTTAAAGAGAAAATAGAAGCCTTCATTCAGTCGGAAGTGAAGCCGGGATCGTTGCTCGGTAATATGCTAATTAAGCGTTACTATGAAAGTACTTCTTGGGTAAAAAAGGCGATTAGCAGTAGCGAGCGCGATCGACTTAATCGCTTAATGCCTATTTTTGAAAAGTATGCACAGCAATACAACTTTGATCCCTTAGTGTTAGTTGCACAGGCTTATCAAGAATCGGGTTTAAATAATGACTTGGTCAGTGACCGAGGTGCGGTTGGGGTTATGCAGTTACTGCCATCTACCGGTGCTGAGATGGGAATCAAGGATTTAAGCAACGTCGATCAAAATATTAAGGCTGGCGCTAAATACATGTCTTGGTTAAGAGAGTATCATCTATCTGATTATGAACTTGCACCAAACGAGCAGCTAGCATTCAACTGGGCTATATATAATGCCGGCCCTGGTCGCCTAAAAACTATTTTGAAAAAAACTGAAGAGCTGGGATTAGATCCAACTAAATGGTTTGGTAATGTTGAACTGGCAACCGCTCAGATCATTGGTCAAGAAACCGTGAAGTATGTGGCTAACAATTTTAAATATTATGCGGCGTATCGTTTCATCTTAGAACTTGAACAACAAAAGTCAGAGAGTACGCAAGAACTAGCCGAGAACTAAAGCTGAAGTCCCAACTGACCTGAACACTGATTACGTAAGTTGCTTCGCCTGATTATGCTCAGAATAGGAAGTTAAATGTCTATACTAGATAAGCACGAGCAGCTTATTGAAGAATCGTTGTCCAAAAGTTGGGACGTGATGGTCTCCGACCCAGCCATTGCGCGCACAATCATTCAGTCGCTACTTCGTGAAGACACCCTCAGTGATATTCGAAAGGGTGAATGCTATATGCATTTAGGTTGGTGTGATCTTTATTCCGGACAAGCACAACAAGCAAGTCAACATTTTTTGAACTGTATAGAACTAGAGTTCGATATCAAGGAAGTATCAATCTTAATTAAGGCTTATAACGGCTTAGGCAGTTCATATACAGAGCAAGGCTTATTCAAGGCTGCTATTGTTGCTTTTAATCAAGCCCTAGCCTATTGCCAAAGCGAAGCGCAACGAAAGCAAAGCATTCCAACGCATTTAAACGTTCTTACAATCTATGTCGAAATCGAAGATCTAGTCGCTGCTAAACAAACTGTTTGCGAAATTGAGCGATTAATTTCAGCATTTGGAACTTCACCTGAAAACACCTGTATTGAACAGATTTTAAAAGGCGATATTTGTTTACTTGAATCTGAGCTAGAGCGGGCTCAATCATTTTATTGCGAAGGGCTAGCTTACGCTGAGCAAAGTGAGAGTCAGTTCGCAACGTTTGATGCTAAGCTTGGAATGTGTCGTGTTGCTCGATTACAAGGTAACACTCAAATTGCCCGACAAATCTTAGATCAATTACAAACAGATTTTGATCTCAGAAGTGCCGGTAACTCCTTTTATTATTTAAGCATAGAACAAGCCTTATTGTTATGTGGCGACAAAGATGTTGATGGCGCTATAAAGCTCTTAGAAAAAACTATAGCCCAAGAGCAAGGCAGTCTTAAACTACTTCCGGTGATAAAGGCCCAAGAAAAGCTCAGTGACTTCTATGCCATGCAAGGTGACTATGAGTCAGCATTCTCAAGTTTACATTTGGTTTTTAAATCCAAAGAGCAAATCGCAGGCTCGGAAGCACAACAACAGCTCATTTTGTACCAAGCAAACGAGAACTTTCAACGCTTACAGCAAGAAGCTAAAAGTGAGAGGAAAATGCGCCTTGAACTCGAAGAGCTCCATCAACGTCTCACCTTAATAGAAAAAATTGGCCGTGATCTGTCTTCGAGTTTAGATCTTTCAGAAATTGTGCGGCATTTTTACCGCTCGATGAAGCATGAACTAGGCGTTGATGCCGTTGCCATAGGAACCTTCAACGAACTGGAAAACTCCCTAGAATTTGATTTTGCCATCGAGTTCGACCGCTATATGGAACCGTTTCAGATAGCTATTGATGACCCTATGAGTCTCAATGCTGAATGCTTTTTGACGCAAGGTATGCTGGTTGCAGACGCTAAGACCTTTTCCAAAGCTGAGACAATAGGAAATACCGAAAAACAGATGCTTTCAGGGATCTATATCCCTTTAAATATTGCTCAGGACAAAATTGGGGTATTAACCCTGCAAAGCACTGTTGATGGAATATTTCAGGATTCAGCCGTTATTAATGTGCTTAAAAGTGTCTCAGACTACCTATGTATAGCTGTTCGCAATGGTCTTAGTCATGCCCAGTTAAAACAGATGAAGGATAAGTTGCTCGTTGAGAAGGACCAAATTGAAATAGCTAAGTCCGAGGTCGAGTATCAAGCCTTACATGACGGTTTAACTTCTTTACCGAATCGCCGAATGTTGATTGATTGTGTTAAGGCTCGGATCTTTGAGGCCCGATTACGAAACGAAAACTTTTATTTGTTATACCTCGATCTAAATGAGTTTAAGCCGGTTAATGATACTTATGGTCACTCAG
This sequence comes from Alginatibacterium sediminis, assembly GCF_003610775.1. Taxonomy (GTDB): domain Bacteria; phylum Pseudomonadota; class Gammaproteobacteria; order Enterobacterales; family Celerinatantimonadaceae; genus Alginatibacterium; species Alginatibacterium sediminis. The sequence goes on from NZ_RAQO01000006.1 coordinate 4,751, forward strand.
TTGGTGATCAACTGTTGATTGCGTTTTCACAGCGAGTACGAAATTTTTTACGCAGTGCGGATCTACTAGCTAGAATCGGAGGCGATGAATTTGTCGTATTGGTGACTGGTCAAAGTACCGATCGTGGGATTAGCGAACTCTTGGCGCGACTAAACCATGAAATCGAACAGCCTTTCTTAATTGACGAAATCAATTTGAGTATATCTGCGAGTATTGGCGTAAGCACCTATCCACAGGACGGACATTCTTTCGACCGTTTGTTACATGCAGCTGATATTCAAATGTACAGAACTAAAGCTCTGCAAGGCTAAGTCTAACCATTTAACTCGACTCTATTCTTCGTGTAACACTGAATCTGCAGCTTAGGATTAATTACTGCGGTGAAATTGTGACTTTAAAATGAGATCGTTATTGCTATAGCAATGTATAATTAAGTGTTTACTGTAAAACAAGCTTATTGGATTTAGCCTAACAAATCTATCAATGGGGATTTAAGTGTCATCAGAAAGAGTTTCACAACTCGATGCGAGACAAATGTTAAATGAAAGCTGGGATGTTATGCAAACCAGTCCAGAATCATCTCGCCTTATTATCGAAGATCTATTGGCTTCAGATGGTCTTAGTATAGGCAAGCAAGCCGAGTGCAACTTGCACCTTGGTTGGTGCGAAATGTATAGCGCTAGGCCAAAAGATGCGAGTAACTTTTTTTTACAGTGTATCGATTTGTACCATGGCTTGGATAATCTTTCTTTATTGATTAAAGCTTATAACGGCTTAGGCAGTTCGTACGCCGAGGTGAGTCTGTTTCAATCCGCGATAACAGCATTCAATGAAGCGTTGAGCCACTGTAAAACTGAAGGTTTTCAAAAGCAAAGCGTGCCCGTATATCTCAATATTCTACTTATTTATACCGAGCTAGAAAACCTAGGTTCTTCTAAAGAAACTCTTAAAGAATTAGACCGTCTAATTACGCATTATGGCGCTGATGAAGACAATTTAAGTATTTATCAGAGCCTAACAGCAGATGTATATCTTCTCGAAGGGAAATTTTCTGCAGCGCTAGAGCACTATACTAAAAGTCTAGAGTACGCTAGACATGCGAATAGCGATTTCGCCAGCTGTACTGCATTAATAGGGCTAAGTCGTCTAAATCGTTTAAGTGGTAAATATCAACTTGCTCAACAAGAGCTTGATGAAATCGTTCGTAACTTTAAAGCTGACAGTGTGGGTAGCCACTACCACTATGCTGCGTTTGAGCAAGGTTTACTGCACTTAGCCAATAATAATGTAAGCGCTGCTATTGACACTTTTGAACGTTCTTTGGGTGATAGCGGGGCTGTTCAACAATTGGTACCCTTAATCCGGATACAGCAGGAACTGAGCGATTGCTATTCCCAAATTGGTGAATACAAGCTGGCTCTTGACAATATACTGCTCGTCAATAAAGCCAAAGAAAGCATGAGTGGTGCTGAAGCACAACAACAACTGTTGCTACACCATGCCCAAGAAAAAGTGAGTAGATTGGAGCGAGAAGCGCAGAGCGAACGTAAAATGCGCTTGAAGTTGGAAACCCTGCATCGGGGTCTGTTAATGATCGAGAAAATTGGTCGCCAATTAGCATCAAGTCTCGATTTGCCCGAAATAGTCAGTCGCTTCTACCAATCAATGAAAGATGCTGTTGAAGTCGATGCTGTCGCCATCGGTTTGTATGATGTCAACCAAGATTGCTTGGACTTTGAGCATGCAATTGAATTTGACGAAAAGATGGAACGTTTCCAGATCCCACTAAACGAAAAAACCAGTCTTAATGTTAAGTGTTTTAAAACCCAAAAAGTTATGCTGGTTGATAGCACAGACTTCGTGAATACAGTCATGCAAGGTGATGCGAAGGTTAAGATGAAGTCGGGTATTTATATGCCTTTGAGTATCGCCGATGAGCGTCTTGGGGTCTTAACGTTGCAAAGTAGCCATGAAGGGGTCTTCCAACAAGAAAATGTAATAAGCATACTCAATAGTATTTCAGACTATTTAAGTATTGCTATTCGAAATGGTATTAGCCATGCGCAATTGTTGGAGCTACGAGACAGTCTTCAGCAAGAGAAAGATGAAATAGAATTGGCGAAAACTGAGATCGAGTATTTAGCGCTGCATGATGGTTTAACTCAACTGCCCAATAGACGTATGTTGCTTGATTGTGTGAAAGCTAGAATTTACGAAGCGAGACTGCGTAGTGAAAACTTCTATCTACTCTATTTGGATCTTAATCGATTTAAGCCGGTAAACGATCTCTATGGTCATTCGATGGGTGATAAATTACTTATTTCGTTCGCCGAGCGCGTTAGAAAATTCTTACGTAGTGCAGATTTATTGTCGCGAATTGGTGGTGATGAGTTCGTAATTCTACTCTCTGGTCACAGCCCTCGAGACGAGATTGACCAATTGATTTCTCGTTTACAACTGGAAATCGAAAGACCATTCCTTCTTGAGTCTAAAACTATTGCTGTTTCAGCTAGTATAGGATTAAGTTGTTATCCAGAAGATGGAGAGTCATTTGATAGCCTGTTGCATGTCGCAGACCTGGATATGTACCAAGGTAAAGCTAGGCGAAAAGCCGACTAAAAACTGACTATTTCATCATGTTGTTTGGCGTTAAACTTACCTCACTTTTTGCCGAACTTATTGTGTTCAAAAAGGTAGTCTTGTGGCAACAATTTCTACCACAAGTTACCTGAAGTTCATCTGTGGTACTAACTTCGGTACCTCGTCTAGATAATAGCAATGCTTACTTCTGGTTAAGCAAGGATCTCTGGGATTAACTCGGCCAATTTATCCGCAAATTTAACGTGTTGGTCAACTTGCCAATGTATGCCCTCACGTTCACATGGTTTGATAAAATCTGCCGCATTTAGAAAATGGCAGCCAAGTTCCTTTGCCCGTAGTCCGTAGAAATGAGCTAATTGTTTAGACTTTTGTTCTGCTTGTTCAAAACCTTCTTTTAATGGATCGATCTCTAGGACAAGAGCAGGTGATACCAACAACACTTTCGCTGGTTTGGGCATAAAGTCATGCTTAAAGCCTTGTACGACTTTGACTAATCGCGCTGCCCCTTTAGAAATGTCGCTTGCAGTTAGATTAAATCTAGATTTAAGGTCATTGGTTCCAAGAAGGATCACAACTAGGTCGGGATGGTGACTTTCAAGGCAAGGCAGTAAGTAATCTAAACCATTCTTACCTGGTTCGTATGGATCGTCTAAAACGGTTGTACGACTATTTTGACCTTCTTCTATGATGCGGTAGTTAGACCTTAGCCGTGTCTGAAGTAACATTGTCCAGCGTTCATGTTCGTTGTAACGACGGGGTAAATCTGGAGAACAACCCCACGTGTTTGAGTCTCCAAAACATAGTATTTTTTTCATTATTTGCCCAACTCATACTCTAAATAATAAAAGTTATTATAATATAATACAGTCGAGTTTGTTCTTTGAATTTGATATGTAAAGACTGCTAGTTAAGCCTTGATGGTTTTTATTTTTGTCTACATGAAGGGATACCCGTCAAAGCGGTTCAGAGTGACTGAGCAGTTGCGTTGGAAAATGGTGTAAACATTGTGATCTTTGAGCGCAATGATGTGACTATCCAAACTCGCTAAACGCAGCTTAAAAATGTTTTATGTTGGTTGATTGAGTAGAGCCCTACCGTTTACCTAAGCGTCGTAATATAAGTCGCTACCCTTGGTGTCATCAAAAAAGACTGCTGTTGAAATAATAGTGTCACATTAGAACTCTATGATGAGCTCATTCCAACCAATTAGGGTTGTGAGCAATGAGAGTCCGAATGGAGACAATGATGACTTTGAATAAACTTGTTAGCGCTTTAGCATTGACCGCGACCATGGCTGCTACTTCAGTAATGGCTGCTGGCCTAGATCCAAACCTACCAGAGTACACAAAAACTACCGGTGTATCTGGCAACCTATCATCAGTAGGTTCTGATACTTTAGCCAACATGATGACCTTATGGGCTGAAGAATTTAAGCGTGAATATCCTAACGTTAATGTTCAAATTCAAGCTGCTGGCTCATCAACTGCTCCTCCTGCTTTGACCGAAGGTACCTCTCAGTTTGGACCTATGAGCCGTATGATGAAGTCGAAAGAGATTGAAGCTTTTGAAAAGAAATATGGTTACAAACCTACTCCAGTGCGCGTTGCTATCGATGCTTTAGCTGTGTTTGTGCACAAAGACAATCCAATTGAAGGTTTGAGCTTGGCTCAAGTTGATGCAATTTTCTCAACAACTCTTAAGTGTGGCGAAGACTCACAGGCTGTTCGTTGGGCAGATGTCGGTCTTAGTGATAGCTGGGCTGACAAAGACATTCAGTTATTTGGTCGTAACTCAGTTTCAGGCACTTACGGTTACTTTAAAGATAAAGCCTTGTGTAAAGGTGACTTTAAGAACACAGTTAATGAGCAACCTGGCTCGGCTTCAGTTGTACAGTCAGTGTCATCCTCACTCAATGCTATTGGATACTCAGGTATCGGTTATAAGACCTCTGGTGTGCGTGCAGTTGCTTTAGCAAAAAAAGGAACTGACTATGTTGAAGCGTCGCTAGATAACGCCGCTGCAGGTAAATATCCTCTATCTCGATTCCTATATGTTTATGTAAATAAGCACCCAAACAAAGAGCTAGCTCCGATGGACCGTGAATTTTTGAAAATGGTTCTTTCGCGCAGTGGTCAAGAAATTGTAGCTAAAGACGGTTATATTCCATTGCCATCAAAAGTTGTTATGCAAGATCTTGAAGCTCTAGGAATTAAGCTTTAATAATTAAGCCTAAGCTTAAATACATGAGACGTTTGGGCCCACTTTATCGCTAAGTGGGCTTTCTCATATATAAATATCATTCACTTCACACTTTATTGAATATTTACTAATCGAAACACTTATCGCTAGTTACTATGTTACTTCGTATTCTATTCACTACAAATGGAACCTGTACTAATAGGCGGTAACTTTAATGAAATCAATTGCGTTTAAGACCAAAATATTTGCGGTCATTACTTTATTACTTGTCATTTCCATAGCAACGTCATATCTCAGTGTTCAGTACTTCGTAAAACAAGAATTATCAGATAGTGATACTAAAAACATTAATGAAAAAATAGTTCTTATTTCTAATCAGATTCAATCAGAACTTGATTCAACTATCCGTATGGCATCAAGCCTTAAGATTAGCCTTAGTAATATTCCAAGCGTGGTTGAAGAAACGGGTTTCTACAGCATCGTTAAAGTATTCTCAGGATCGGTGTTTGCACCGAGCTATGAGAATTTAAGCGCCGAGCAAGAACAAATTTTTAGTGATATGGCAAATGCTGCAGGCGAGCAAATGCAAATCAGCCCAGTTTATCAAAAAGACGGTAAATCATTGTTTTCGATCATTCGTCCGGCAAGCGGAATGGGTGGACACGACATTTTTGAAATAGATCTTGGCGTTATCCAAAACCGTTTAGATTTACTCAACAGTGAAGGTAGTTTTATCGAATTGTTGGATAGTGAGAACTCGATTGTGTTTAGTAACAAAGTCGATGGGGATTTAAGCGCTTACGAGTATGAAATCGAATTTGCCGATCAAGTTTGGAGTTTGATTGGCTATGTTGATAATGCTTTTATTCAGCAACACACGAGCGACCTAAACAATAAAATAACAATAGCACTGCTCGTAAGTGGTGTGTTGATTGTTTTGTTTGGAACTTTCTTTATTAATTTAGCTTATCAACCTATTACAGCTTTAAAAAAATTGGTTCTTGAACTTGCCAGTGGTGAAGCTGATTTAACCCGTCGACTCGAAGTCAACAGTAATGATGATATAGGTCAGATCTCACAAGGTATTAATACTTTTGTTGAGGGCATTCAGGCAATGCTACTTAAAATTCAACGATCTAATCATGAAATAACACAGGGCATTGAGGCTCTTCAATTACAAGCCAATACCAATCGCGAGATGATTGGTAACCATCAGTTAGAAACCGAGCAAGCCGTAACAGCAATTACAGAAATGAGTGTAACGGCCGATTCTGTTGCTGAGAATGCCAATGGTGCAGCGCAACTTACCCAAAGTGCTGACGGAGGTGCAGAGCAAAGCCGACAAGTTGTCCATGAAGCGGTTGGTAGTGTTGAAAAACTAGTAGGGGAAGTTGACGCTATGTCGACGTCAGTGCAAACCATGGTGGAAGACGTAGAGCAAATTGCGTCCATACTAAGTGTTATCGGAGGTATTGCAGAGCAAACCAACTTACTAGCATTAAACGCAGCTATTGAAGCAGCTAGGGCAGGAGAACAAGGTCGCGGTTTTGCGGTGGTTGCCGATGAAGTAAGAGCCTTAGCGGCACGCACTCAGGAAAGTACAACTCAAATTAGCGAAATGCTGGGTCGTTTAGAGCAAGGAAGTAATTCTGTCGTCAAAGGTATGCAAACCACAAAAGAGAGCTGCAAATTGACTGCTGAGAAAACTGCAAATGTAACGCTATCACTTGATACTGTCAGCACCTCGATAGGAAAAATAAGTGAGATTAGTGAACACATTGCTACGGCTGCTGAACAGCAAAGCCATGTGAGTAACGAAATTAATCAGAACATGAATGCGATTCAACAGATGGCACACAACTTAGAAGGTAATAGCCAGCAAACGGTTAAGAGTACTGAAAAGTTAACGGATACGAACTCCCAATTAAATGCGTTGGTTGCGCGGTTTGTACTTGATTAAACATGCCTCATTTTAAATCTCGTTAGTATAAAAAACCGTAGTATTCGCTACGGTTTTTTGCTTACGATAGTCCAGTAAATGCGAACTTACGCCATTCGCCGCTTCGCCAACGTTTGGTCATGATTAAACCCCGTACCCATTCATCTGCCCCAATGGCTAACCAAGCTCCAATAACGCCCCAGCCAAGGTGTAACCCAAGAAACCAAGCCAAGCCGACTCCAACGCCCCACATACAAATTAAACCTACTTTGACGGGATATGCTACATCACCGGCTCCTTTTAGACCCGAGATAAATACTAGATTGAAGACCCGCCCTGTTTCTAAGAAAACTGAACCTACAAGCAGTAAGGCGGTTAACTCAACTATTTCGGCATTATCGGTAAACAGTTGCGCGATATTGAATCGTTGCCAAACAAAAAGCAGCACGATGGTAAGTGATACCGCAAAGCCGATGAAGAAGTATCGTTGTACTCGCACAGAAATCTCGTTGAGCCAAGATTTACCAACATAATAACCCGTTTGAATTTGAGTACCTTGTCCAAGCGCTAAAGAGAAAGTGAAGGTGAGACGTCCAATATTCTGCGCGTAGGTGTATGCCGTAAGAGAGGCGGTACCCATTTGACTGATAAAGTAGATGATGGTCATTTGAGCCAAATTATAGGACAGCATTTCACCTGCGTTTAATGCGCCGATACGAAAAACACGAAAGTACATATGTTTGGGTATTTGTGCAACGCGATGTAAAGGTACATGAATGCCTTTACGGTAGATAACCCAGCCTAATACAGCGGCCGAGAACACCTGGCTAAACACGGTTGCAATGGCAACGCCAGTCACACCATAGATAGGCAAACCAAATGGACCGAATAAGGCAAAGTAGTTGCCTATAATGTTGATGCCACCAGCGATTAGATTAACCACCATTGGTGAGCGAGAGTAACCATTGGCTCGCAATATAGTCGATAAAGTAACACCCATCGCTAAGCTTAAAGCGCAGCTTCCGGTAACTACCAAGTAATCAAATCCAAATTGGCTGACAGCTGGTTCTAATTCAAACCAGGACAAAAACAAGTCTGCACCGAAGTACATTACTGCACCTAAAAACACACCAAGTGCCAAGGTCATATAGATTGCAACGACAGACACTTCACTGGCGCGCGCTGGCTTTTCCGCCCCATTGTATTGGCTGATTAGAATTCCGGCGCCGGTACTTACCATCATTGACATGATGATCAGCAGAAACATCACTTGGGTGATTAATCCAACCGCCGCAACAGCCTTATCCGAATAAGCGCTGAGCATGAAAATGTCAGCGGTACTTAGCCCCATGCGCAGTGCGGTTTCGATGAAAATTGGCCACGTCAAAGCAACAATGCTCATTCGTTTGGTGATTGTAGAGTTTGGCATTCGCATAGACCTGTTGTCGTTAAAGCGCGTAGTTACTAAGCTTGGCCGAGCATTGTGAAGTATATTTATAAAAAGGATACTGATTGCTATCAATATATTTTGTCTAGGATCATTTAAAAGTTAGTAAATGCCTCATACACTATAACCAAACGTTACCAATAGGATCCGTATGGCAAATCTTGAATCTCGCGCCAATGTACAAACCCAAGTTTTGGCTGCAAACATAGCGCACGCCACTTTTTATAGTTTTAATTTGCGCGCTCAAGCCGATATAAAAAAGTGTTTACGCGTGATCGCCGATTTCTTTGACGGCGAATCAATGGTTCTAGGCATTGGCTATGATGTCGTCAACATGTTAGGTAAGCATATACCCGGTCTTTCGAGTGCGCGGGTTTTCCAAGGACCTCTTCGCAGCAATCCAGTGTTACAACACGATTTTTGGTTGCGGGTAAATGCAATCGATCCTGGTCAATGTATGCTTAAGTCCCAAGCGATGTTAGATGCGCTAAGTCCCCATTGTATTCTCGTTGAGCAAGTCGATGGTTATATGCACCGTGAAGGTCGTGATTTAAGCGGTTATGTCGACGGAACCGAGAATCCGGAAGATCGAGCCCGCTCTGTGGTAATGGTCGATAAGCAGCAACCTGGGGTTTATGGGTCTACTTTTCTTGCGGTTCAAAAGTGGCATCATCAACTTTCGGTGTTAAAAGCTAAGACGCAAACAGAACAAGACCATGTTATTGGACGACGTGAAAGTGATAATCTTGAACTAGACGATGCGCCAAAATCAGCACATGTCAAACGCACAGCTCAAGAGCAATTTAGCCCTGAAGCGTTCATGCTACGTCGTTCATTACCTTGGAGCGAAGGCCGCGATTGCGGTTTGAATTTTGTTTGTTTCGCTAATTCGTTTTATCCATTTGAAGCGCAGTTACAGCGTATGATGGGTTGTGACGACGGTATTGAAGATGGACTCTATCAATTTAGTCGCCCAGTAAACGGAAGCTATTATTGGTGCCCCGCACAAATAGATGGCCAGCTTGATTTAAGTGCGCTTATTTAAAAGCGTTTGTTTCTCAAAGGTATTAGCGAGCCTTAAAGGCTCGTTAGTACCTAGAACATGTTTTGATACAAGCGTTGGGCATAATCGTCTGTCATTCCTGCAATATAATCCGCTATAACACGCTGTTCCCCACCGGTTTTTTGAGCGTCTATAAACCGTTTGCGAGTATTTATTGGTAACAGACGTTCCGGATCACTACTAAAGGCTTGAAACAATTCCATAACGATTTGTTGTCCCTTATAGCGAACAATTTCAGTTGTGGGCAAATGAATCACATAATTGAGCACAAAACGCTTCAAGGCATCGAGGGCTTTTTGCATCGGTTCATCTAATTGAGCATAGTGGTCTAACAATTCGTCCTCGCAACTGTGGTAACGCTCAACCCCAATTGCCGTGATAAAGGCGTTCACAAGCATTCCGATGGCATTTTTTTGATCGTAGTGGTGCTGACTAAACAATTGCTGACTCAGTTCACCAATGTGATTTGCTAACCAACAATCTTTAATATCAGCGATAACCGACGCAACTTGTTCCTGCCAATCGTGACGACTCACTAATCCTAAGACGATAGCATCTTCTAAATCATGTACCCCATAGGCAATGTCATCAGCCAATTCCATAATCGAGCAGTCAAAGCTTTTGTACTTGGTTTTATGGTGATATTTTTCACGCGAAATGAAAGAGCTGATGTGGGTTCTATCATGGTCGCTAAAACTATCTAAGCACCAGTTATAAAGCTCCATATCATCATCATAGACCCCTTTAGCAGGTGTCCAGTCGGAGACCTTGAGTTGTCGAAAATTATCCGGAATTTGTGGTGAATTATAGTTACTTAGTTGGCCAATCAAGGCCGGGTACTTCATGATCGAAAGCAAGGTTCTGCGGCACAAATTCATACCATCTGTACGCGTATAGGGTTCCAAACGTGTCAAAATTCGAAAGGTTTGTGCGTTTCCTTCAAAACCGCCGTGATCACGCATCATATAATTTAGCGCAACTTCGCCGCCGTGGCCGAAAGGGGGATGTCCAATATCGTGGGACAAACACGCACTTTCAATCAATGCCGGTTCTGGATATAGAAACTCAAGCTCGGGTTGCCTCTGGGCCAGCTGACCGAGAATTCCGGTTCCAATTTGTGAAACTTCAAGCGAATGAGTTAGCCGAGTGCGATAGAAATCATTGTGACCGACCCCTAGCACTTGGGTTTTATTTTGCAGTCGACGAAACGCAGCCGAATGTAAAATTCTAGCCCTATCGCGCTGCCAAGGGCTGCGCGGGTCATTCTCTCGAGGATGTAATTCTTGAGCCTTGCGTGCAGCTCCCATCGAGCCGTTTAGACCGTTGTTAAGCCGTTCCTTGCTTTGCATACGGTAACCTATTGATAGTTAGTAAACTTAGTGTCTGTTAGACACGCTTCAAAATCAAGTCGAGGTTTGGCATATCATAATATTCAGCTATGCGCATTATCCTGAACACCTATAAGCCTCATTTTTCCCAAGAAAAGTAAATGAGTGAGATCTAGTTAGCATTTTCTTATATTAGTAATACAAAACTATAATACTAATACTTATAGTGCGCGTAAGTTAATTTTGTATCAACATAATAGGAATCGTTTACATGGATCTAAACACACTCACGATAGGAATATATTTTCTATTTCTTATCGCCATCGGTTGGATGTTCAGAAAATTCACAACTAATACCAGCGACTACTTCCGTGGGGGCGGTAAAATGTTGTGGTGGATGGTGGGTGCAACTGCATTCATGACTCAGTTCTCCGCTTGGACATTTACCGGTGCCGCTGGTAAAGCGTTTAATGATGGTTTTGCTGTAGCCTTTATCTTTATTGCCAATGCGTTTGGCTACTTCATGAACTATGCCTACTTCGCTCCTAAGTTCCGCCAATTGCGCGTAGTTACCGTCATTGAAGCAATCCGGATGCGCTTTGGTAAAACCAACGAGCAAGTCTTTACTTGGTCGAGTATGCCCAACAGTGTTATTTCAGCTGGTATTTGGCTCAACGGTTTGGCGATAATCGCATCAGGTATTTTCGGTTTCGACATGAACACCACCATCCTAGCTACCGGGCTAGTGGTTTTGCTGATGTCAGTTACAGGTGGCTCATGGGCTGTTATTGCCTCTGACTTTATGCAAATGGTCATCATCATGGCGGTTACCGTTACTTGTGCCGTGGTTGCTTTGGTTAAAGGCGGTGGTATATCTAACATTGTTGAACAATTCCCGAACGACTTTTTAGTTGGCGGCAACATCAACTATGTCAGCATATTTGCGTTATGGGGCGTGTTCATCTTCATCAAGCAATTTAGCATCACCAATAACATGCTAAATTCGTATCGCTATTTAGCAGCAAAAGATTCCAAGAATGCACGTAAAGCAGCGCTACTAGCTTGCGTACTAATGACCATGGGTCCATTCATTTGGTTCCTTCCTAGCTGGTTTATGGCTGGTCAGGGCATTGATTTAGCAATGATGTACCCAGAAGCGGGAAAAAAGGCAGCTGACTTTGCCTACTTATCATTTGTTGAAATCTATATGCCAGCGGGCATGGTAGGGCTACTTGTTGCAGCAATGTTTGCCGCAACAATGTCGTCTATGGATTCAGGTCTAAACCGTAACTCAGGAATTTTTGTTAAGAACTTCTACGAGCCGATTTTACGTCCAAAAGCTGACGAAAAAGAATTGGTTTTGGTTTCAAAACTAACCTCAACCTTCTTTGGTATCGTTATTATCCTTGTGGCAATGTTTATCAACTCGCTGAAAGGATTAAGTTTATTCGACACCATGATGTATGTTGGTGCCTTGATTGGCTTCCCAATGACTATTCCAGCTTTCCTTGGTTTCTTTATTAAGAAAACCCCTGATTGGGCAGGTTGGGGTACCTTAGTGGTTGGCGCGGGTGTTTCTTACTTCGTCGGTTTTGTTATCGATGCTCAAATGGTCCAAAATGTCTTTGGTTTAGAGCAAGAGCTAACTGGACGTGAGTGGAGTGATCTTAAAGTTGCTATCGGCCTAATCGCGCATATCAGCTTAACTGGCGGCTTCTTCATGCTTAGTACCTTGTTCTACAAGCCACTAAGTGCAGAGCGTCAGCAAAATGTTGATAAGTTCTTCAACAACCTTGCAACGCCGATCGTTAGCGAGAGCTCAGAGCAGCAGCACTTAGACAATCGTCAACGTGAAATGCTAGGTCGCTTAATTGCAATTGCTGGTATTGGTGTGATGGCGATGTGTGCACTACCAAACGAACTTTGGGGTCGAATGGTGTTTATTCTATGTGGATTCATCGTCTTCTTAGTTGGTTTGTTGTTGATGAAAGCAGTTCAAGATGTTGAAGAAGACATAATCGAAGAACAACACGCGGAGCAAAAATCCTAGATAACTGCTCAAAATAACATCCATTTGTATTATTAAAGCCGCATATTCTGCGGCTTTTTTGTACCTGTATTTCCGATATTCTAAGATATCTACTTATTGGGTTTATAGTCTTCGATTTTAGGCCTCATTTTTATTGCCCTAAAACGTGATCTATCTGGCATTTTCATTGACAATTGCTAATGGACTCGTACAATTCCTAGCCATAAAAATACATGCCTTTTTTACTGCTTTGTAGCAGTACTCTTAACTTATTTCGCTAGCACTGGTCTGCGCCGATTTGTTCGAGTGCACGATTACTTACGAATGGAAACTAGGCTCTAATCATACAACAAGGAGTTTCATGCTACTTCTATCTACCAAACAAGACTGGCTAGGCAATATACGTGGTGATGTTCTCGCCGGTATTGTGGTTGCGTTGGCGCTAATACCCGAGGCAATTGCCTTTTCTATCATTGCGGGCGTTGATCCAAAAGTCGGATTATATGCCTCGTTCTGTATCGCTGTTGTGATTGCTTTTATTGGTGGTCGTCCAGGAATGATTTCTGCGGCTACTGGCGCTATGGCACTAGTCATGGTGGATCTAGTCAAAGATCATGGGCTTGAATACCTACTTGCAGCAACCTTGCTCACCGGTGTTTTACAACTTATTGCAGGTTATTTGAAATTAGGCACCTTGATGCGCTTTATTTCAAATTCAGTCATGACCGGTTTTGTTAATGCCTTGGCTATTCTAATCTTTATGGCGCAGCTACCGGAACTAACAAATGTTGGCTGGGAAGTGTACGCAATGACTGCTGCTGGTCTCGGAATTATTTATCTATTTCCTTTGATTAACAAAACCATTCCATCGCCTTTGGTAACCATCGTGGTACTAACCGCCATTGCATACCTTATGGATTTAGATATCCGCACCGTTGGAGACATGGGGGACTTACCTGATACCTTACCCATCTTCTTGTGGCCAGATGTTCCTCTAAACTTCGAAACTTTCATGATAATTTTGCCGTATTCAGTGGCGTTAGCTGTTGTGGGTCTTTTGGAGTCCTTGATGACAGCCACTATTGTTGATGACCTCACCGATACTGGCAGTGATAAAAACCGCGAGTGTAAGGGACAGGGTATCTCCAACTTCATAGCGGGTTGTTTTGGTGGTATGGCTGGTTGTGCGATGATCGGTCAATCCGTTATTAACGTTAAATCTGGCGGCCGTGGTCGCCTGTCAACCTTCGTTGCAGGTTTTGTATTGTTGTTGATGGTGGTATTCCTTAGTGACTACGTATCAGTCATTCCGATGGCAGCATTAGTTGCGGTGATGATTATGGTGTCTATCGGTACCTTCAGCTGGTCTTCAATCCGAGACATTAAGCGTTATCCACTTTCGACAAATATTGTCATGATAGCAACTGTTGTGGTTGTGGTATGGACTCATAACTTGGCAATTGGTGTGTTGGTTGGTGTTTTGTTAGCAGGTCTATTCTTTGCAAACAAAGTTAGCCACTTTATGTACGTTGATTCTAAACTTAGTGAAGATCAAAACCTGCGTAGCTACGATGTAGTTGGCCAAGTGTTCTTTGTTTCATCAACCAAGTTCAACGAAAGTTTTGATTTTAAAGAAGTTGTCGAAAAAGTTGTGATCGACGTATCACGCGCACACTTTTGGGATATATCAGCGGTAGCTGCTCTTGATAAGGTTGTGCTTCGCTTCCGCCGTGAAGGCGCCGAGGTAGAAGTGACAGGCTTAAATCAAGCGAGCGAAACCATTGTGGACAGATTTGGCGTCCACGACAAACCAGAAGAAATCGACAAAGTCCTAGGAGGACACTAATGACTCTTATCCTTGGTGACAAAATTATTGCCTGTGTTGATGGATCGCCACTGAGCCATGCAGTTGTCGATTACGCTGCTTGGGTTGCGAACAAGGTTAAAGCACCTTTGCGCCTACTTCACAATATTGAACACGCTATTCCTGGAGCGCACAGCGATCTATCGGGTAGTTTGACCCCAGGCGTACATGAAAAACTAATGGGTGAGTTAGCAGATCTAGAGCATCAACGAAATAAACTGTTGGTAAAGCAGGGTAAACTATTACTAGCGGCCGCTATCGAGCGGGCTCAAAGTAACGGTATTGAACAGCCTGAAACCAAGCAGCGTCACGGCAGCTTGTCTGACTCTTTAATTCGCTGTGAAGATACCATTCGGGTTTTGGTTTTGGGCTTGCGTGGCGAAGCACACCAAGATGACCCTAAGCACATTGGGGCTCAAATCGAATCTGTGGTGCGGGCGCTGCATCGTCCAATCTTGGTGGTCAATCAAGAGTTCAGCAGTCCTAAAAACATCATGTTAGCTTACGATGGCAGCGATGCTTCTCAAAAAGCCTTAGAAATGGTGTGCTTGAGCCCTCTTTTCAAAGATATGCCGTGCCACTTAGTCAATGTTGCTCGCAACGAAGGCGAGCACAGTGCGCTAATTGAAAGTGCTAAAGCGCGCCTAGTAGAGGCGGGTATTGCTGTGCAGGTTGCTCAATTAACTGGACGAGCTGATGAGGTTTTGTGTCAATACCAAAACCAACACGATATTGACTTGATGGTGATGGGGGCATTCGGTCATACCCGTATTCATGACTTATTGCTCGGTAGCTTTACCACTAAAATGCTTGCAGCTACCAATAAGCCGATGTTTCTATTACGCTAAAGCTTAGCTTTTAGTATAAAGCGCTGCTTAGTGTTAAAGCAGCGCTTTTTTTATAGCTGATAATTGGGTAATCTTAATTCACTAATTATTGATATATGGAACAACACTGTGATTTTAAGAGGATTGTTAAGCGCTGCGTTAATAACGATGAGTATAAGTAGCTTCGCTGCAATAGAGGTTAGCGATGGGTATTTTCGCGCTACACCTCCAGGTGCACCCAATAGTGCCGCATTTCTAAATCTAAAAAATACGTCTGATCAAACAATTTCTCTGCTTTCTGCTTCGAGTCCAATTGCAAAAACGACTGAATTACACACCATGACTATGGATGGTGATGTGATGCAAATGCGTAAGCTTGAAAGCATAGACGTGTCAGCACAAAGTACGGTGCAATTAAAGCCTGGCGGCCTACACGTGATGTTTTTTGGACTCGAATCGCCATTGGTCGAAGGTGAAAGCCAGAAGCTGCAACTTGAGTTTTCCGATGGCTCTTTCCAAATGTTGGAACTACCAGTGCAAAAAGTAAAAATGATGCATTAACGTCGCTTACTGACCCGTCCTGATAAGGGTTGACACTTTTAGTTAAAAAGCCAAGCGTCTTCGCTTGGCTTTTTTGGAGGTTACGTTGCAGATTTTGAGTGAAACTGGAGTTTTTTTGCTACAAAAATCGAAGACTAGGCCTAGCCTAAGTATCGCTGCTTGAGGTGCTCTTGAAAGTAGCTTGGATTGAGCGCCTCACCAGTTGCACTTAAGACAAGGTCATTGGTTCCTAGTAAACTAGCCTGACTCCAGATCTTAGATCCTAACCATGTAAAAATAGGGCTTAAATCCTTAGCCTTGATCAGCTCGACTACGTCTAAGTCTCGTTTCATTGCCGCCATAAACTGAGCTGCGTACATGGCACCCAAGGTATAACTTGGAAAATAGCCAAAACTGCCATCGGTCCAGTGAATATCTTGCATACAACCATCACGATAATTGCCTGCGGTGGATAACCCTAAATATGATTGCATTTTACTATCCCAAAGTTCAGGAATATCTTGGTAGGTAATTACGCCGTTAATTAAGTCGCGTTCAATCTCAAAGCGCAGTACAACATGAGCGGGGTAGCTTAGCTCGTCGGCATCAACCCGGATTAAGCCTGGATTCACTCGCGAGTATATGGTTTTTAGGTTTTGAGGTTCAAAAATAGCTGGATTGTTTTCAGAAAAATGACGTATCGCTAATGGTGACAATAACTCAATGAATTCAGGGCTTCGTCCAAGCTGCATTTCGAAAAATAGTGATTGTGACTCGTGAATACCCATAGAACGCGCTTCACCAGCAGGCAATCCAGCAAGGCCTTGCGGTAAGCCCTGCTCATAGCGAGCATGGCCTGTTTCGTGAACAATCCCCATCAACGATTGAACAAAGTCATCTTCGTCGTAACGTGTGGTTATCCGAACGTCTTGCGGTACCCCGCCACAAAAAGGGTGGGAGCTAATGTCGAGCCGGCCGTGTTCAAAATCGAATTCTAGAAGTTTCATAACCTCTAAACCCAAGGCATTTTGCTCGGCAGTAGAATAGCGTTCACTAGGAACCAAATAAGACTGCGATCGTTGTTTTTCTACGACTTCAGCACGCAATTGAGGCAACCAAGTCATTAAGTCATTAAACGTGGTTTCAACTTGAGCTGAGCTAACACCTGGCTCATATATGTCGAGCATAGCGTCATATGCACTAAGACCAGAGTCTTCAGCTCGGATTTGAGCTTCTTGACGTGATAGCGACACAACTTCGGCAAAGTTCTTACTAAATCCTTCCCAATCATTGTGTTTGCGTTGTGTTCGCCATGCGTGCTCACATTTACTGCCCGCAAGCGACTTTGCTTGCACCAGATCAGCGGGAAGAACAGTGGATAAGTTCCAGCTGCGCTTCATTTCTCGAAATGACGCACGCTCGAAAGTCTCTAGCTTTGATGTGTCAACAGCGTCAAATAAATCGCCAAGTTTATCTGCACATGACAGCTTGTGAATATGTAGAGAGAGTTCAGCCATAGCTTCGCTACGAGCCGTGTTTCCTCCACTTGGCATCACGGCGGCTTGGTCCCAGCCACAAATCGAACCTAAATGTTTAAAATGACTAATTGTTTTGAAGTGAGCTTCAAGTTCAGTGAAAGCGTGGTTCATTAAAAATCCTTTAAAGAAGTTCAGGCAAGGCGGCGGGCATGTCGCTCTCGGTTTTCAAGTTTTTTGCTGTCACTTTTTTTCAGTAACACATACAAAGCACCGGTTCCGCCGTCTTGAGCTTGTGCGCTATGGATAGCGAGCACTTGTGAAAGTTGAGGTAGCCATTGACTGACATAGCTTTTAAGTAAAGCTGGCGGTTTAGATTTATGACCTTTGCCATGCACGATCAGCAGACAGCGTAAACTAAGGCGTTGGCACTCTTCTACAAAGCGTAGTAATTCAATGCGAGCCTGCTCAAGACGGTGTTGATGCAAATCTAAGCGCGCATCGAGTGCATATTTACCCAGACGCATTTTCTTAAATACCCCATCTTGTACGCCATCTTTTTTGTATGCGACAAAGTCGTCAGGGTGAATTAAATTGACGTGATCGAGCGACAGGTATTCAGTATTACCACTACTCATTTCGCTGGCTGCTAGGCGGCGAGCTTGTTGAGCTAAGCTCGGGCCGCTAGGTTTTGTTGAAAGCTGTGCTTGATTCTGAGCTAAAGGTTTTACGTCTGAGAATTGCTCGTGAAAAAGCGCGGTATCATCTTCAGTCATGTTATCTCCTAAGCTCAAATAGATTTATGTACTCGCATAGACAACGCTAGTCTTTCTCAGCCTCTAGCACACTTTGATTAACAAGTTGGCGTTTGATCTGTTGTCGAACAACGCTTGTATCTCCCATAAACATTAAGCCCAGAGCAAACTCTTTACGATCTTTGGGCGTATTGCGTACTTGAATTTTAATGATTGTGTCTTCTTGGTGCTCAGGGAAACGGGTTTGAAGTTGCAGCGTTTTCTTTTTAAGCAGGTTAATATTAAATTTTTCGACGCCAGAGGGAACAAACTTACACCCTTTGAGAGACAAATCTTTAAGTATCCCTTTGATCACATACTTTGAGTCCAAATGAAGCGTGGCATACATGTACGATTCGAAACGGGTTTGTTTACGAAGCGGCATTTCCATCAAGTCTATCGGGTACTTGATTATCATCCAACGTTTAGGCTCATTAAGTAGGCTACTGATTTCGCTTGAAAAAGCTAACAGCTTTCCATTGATGTTCACGCGAACTCGGACCGGGCAACCCGCCGAAACCAAATTTAAGCCTGACTCTGACTTGAGACCGGTGATCCGAAGAATGATAAAGTCAGTTTCATCACAACCAATCCAACGCGCTTCAAATTCAACTTCCTGTTTGTAGCGGGTCGTTACATTGACTCCTAGAGTGATGTTATTTGGCACTCTCTTAAGTGCATCTCGATTTGTCATGAATCCATTCTATCCGTTTTTCTATCTATGCTGGCTTAAGCCATTTTCGGCATTGTCGACAAACTGTAGCTTTTTTAGCTCAAGTGTTGCCCAGGTTTTTCCGTTGCGGTTTATTTGCGCTCGCAACAGTTGGTAATCGAGCTCAGGAGCCACCCAAATAACGGTTTCGCGGGTTCCGCTGCTTCGATTTAGAATTTTTAAGGTTTGGTATTTGCCAATATCACTATCCAAAATTTCTTCGCCAACTAACTCAAAGCTATCATCTTTGAGTTCATCTGCAGCTGCGTAGTAGTACATTGGTAGCAACTCGCGTTGTTTCAAATCAAGTTGAAATTGAATTGAAAATGTAGCCGCATTAAGTACTGATCGAGCCGTGTCGGGAGAGCTGAAGTCATAGGGGGTGCCATCGATATCAATCTGCAGTTGTCCCTTAGCATTAGGACGACCGGTACTGTAGCTTTTCTTAAGTAGCTCTCGGCTACTAAATTCAAAACTGCTTAGAATGACCTGATTATCTTGAATACTAAAACGACTGATGTCTGAGTAACTCATGCCCAAACCCAGAGCACTAGCTTTGCTCTGTAGGCGATAAAAATTGTCACTAACTTTCAAAAGCTCGCGGCTTGCACTACCGATAGGTAGGCCACCAAAGTAGCCTGTGTATTCAGCTTTGAAAGGCTGAACACTAGAGCTAGCTGTTGCCGAGAATGTCACGCAAACAGCCAACAAAGCTAAATATCTAATTGTGGCTTCAATCATATCAATTGCCCAGTACCCTTGTTAAAAGTGAATAAAACGCTTTGTCTTTAGTCCGAAATAATTGATTATTTCTGAAGATAAATGTACGTTCCAATCCCTATTTCAACGTCACCAAAGGTTTTCTATCTCGGGAAATGAAGCCGCTACCCGAGTAAAACTAGCTGCATTATGCCAAAAAAAAAACCCTGAGCAAAATGCGCAGGGTTCTATTTATATTAGTAAGCTGTAGAACAGTCTAGTTTATTTTGTTTTTTTAGCGCGTTTTGGTGCTGCTACTGGTGCAGTAGTTACTTCACCTTCAACGTAAGCTGTACCGTAAAAACTTGCTAGCAATACCTGCTTAAGCTCGCTAATCAATGGGTAGCGCGGGTTAGCACCAGTACATTGGTCATCAAATGCGTCTTCAGCAATGTTATCAACTTTAGCTAGGAAGTCTGCTTCGCTAACACCAGCATCTTGAATAGACATTGGAATATTCAAGTCAGCTTTTAGTTCGTCTAACCAATTCAACAAGGCATTGATTTTATCTTCAGTATTGCCTTGTGTGAAGCCAAGGTGCGCTGCAACTTCAGCATAACGAGCGCGTGCTTTCGGACGGTCGTATTGTGAGAATGCAGTTTGCTTGGTTGGGTTATTCGTTGCGTTGTAACGAATGGTATTCGAAATCAATAATGCATTCGCCAAACCGTGCGGAATATGGAACTCAGCACCTAGCTTGTGGGCCATTGAGTGACAAACACCCAAGAATGCATTCGCAAAAGACATACCTGCAATCGTTGCCGCATTGTGTACTTTTTCGCGTGCTACTGGGTCTTTCTTACCATTAGCATAAGAGCTTGGCAGGTATTCTTTAAGCAGTTTTAGTGCTTGCAGTGCATGGCCATCTGAGTACTCGTTCGCAAGTACAGAAACATAAGCTTCCATTGCGTGAGTTACCGCATCATAACCACCAAACGCACATAATGATTTTGGCATATCCATAACAAGGTTAGCATCAACAACTGCCATGTTAGGCGTTAGCTCATAATCAGCTAGTGGGTACTTAGCACCCGTAGCATCATCGGTTACAACAGCGAAAGGTGTAACTTCTGAACCGGTACCTGAAGTCGTTGTAATACAGACCAATTCGGCTTTGCTGCCCATTTTAGGGAACTTGTAAATACGTTTACGAATATCCATAAAGCGCATTGAAAGATCTTCGAAATCTGTTTCAGGGTGCTCGTACATTACCCACATGATTTTCGCAGCGTCCATTGGTGAACCACCACCAACCGCTAGGATGACATCAGGTTCGAAGCTAAGACATGCTTCAGCACCTTTCTTCACAATAGTAAGTGTTGGGTCGGCTTCAACCTCATGGAAGACTTCAACTTCCATGCCTTGGTCTTTCAAAATTGAGCGTAGGTCGTCAATGTAGCCATTATTAAATAAGAAACGGTCAGTTACGATAAGAGCACGTTTTTTGCCTTGAAGATCTGTCATTGCAACCGGCAAGCAACCACGACGGAAGTAGATTGATTTAGGTAATTTATGCCACAACATATTTTCAGCTCTCAATGCTACAGTTTTTTTGTTGATAAGGTGCTTAGGTCCAACGTTCTCAGAAATCGCGTTACCACCCCACGAACCACAGCCCAGAGTCAAAGACGGAGCTAAGTTGAAGTTATACAGATCACCAATACCACCATGTGAAGAAGGCGTATTGATTAAGATACGAGCTGTCTTCATTTTATCGCCAAATAAGGCAATGCGATCTTGGTTGGCATCTTGATCTGTATAAAGCACAGATGTATGACCAACACCACCGATATCCAGAACGATACCTGCTTGACGAACGGCATCTTCAAAGTCTTTAGCTTTAAATACACCTAGAGTTGGCGAAAGTTTCTCATGTGCAAATTCGTCATCAAAAGATGCTTCTAAGCCTTCACCGATTAGGATTTTGGTAGAAACTGGAACGGTTACGCCTGCAAGTTCTGCAATTTTATAAGCTGGCTGACCTACGATTTTTGCGTTCAAAGCACCGTCGATTAACAATACTTTACGTACTTTGTTTGCATCGGCTTTGCTTAGAACAGCAGCGCCATATTTTGCGAAACGAGCCATGACTTCGTCATAAACTGACTCAACAATAATTGCCGCTTGTTCTGATGCACAAATAACACCGTTATCAAATGTCTTAGACATAAGAATAGAAGAAACAGCACGTTTGATATCAGCAGTTTCGTCGATAACAACTGGGGTGTTACCGGCGCCAACACCAATTGCAGGTTTACCTGAAGAATATGCTGCTTTAACCATACCTGGGCCACCGGTGGCAAGGATAAGGTTAATGTCATCATGTTTCATTAATTTGTTTGAAAGCTCAACTGATGGGACATCAATCCAACCGATAATATCTTTTGGAGCACCGGCTGCAACAGCAGCATCTAGTACTAGTTTAGCTGCGTAGTTGGTTGCATTTTTTGCTCGTGGGTGCGGAGAAAAAATACAGCCATTACGAGTTTTAAGACAAATCAGCGCCTTAAATATTGCTGTTGAAGTTGGGTTGGTTGTTGGGACAATTGCACAAACGATACCAACGGGTTCAGCGACAGTTATTGTACCGCCAGCTTCGTCACGTGCGATAACGCCACAAGTCAAATCATCTTTATATTTGTTATAAATAAACTCAGAAGCAAAGTGGTTCTTGATTACTTTGTCTTCCATGATGCCCATGCCTGATTCTTCAGCTGCCATTTTCGCAAGCTGAATACGAGCCGTAGATGCGGCTAATGAAGCTGCGCGAAAGATTTTGTCTACTTGTTCTTGTGAGTAGCTAGAAAATTCTTGCTGTGCAGCTTTAACGCGAGCAACCATCTCGTCCAATTCAGTAACGTTACTTACCGGCATTGTTTTCTCCTAGATTTAAAGTTTAAAAAGTAAATTGGTAAATCAACTACTTTTTGTGCTCTGTGTTGGTAGAGCTCAAATTGGTTTATGAACTTACTTTCACCATGATTATAGGATTGTGGTAGAAAGCAAGATTGATCTAGATCAAGTTCAAAATGAAATTAAATTACAAATGTAAGAAAATAACAAAGACTGTTTGTTGCTTTAGACTTCTTTGTGAGCAAGATCTCGTTTTCTACGCTTTCGGGCTCAAAATAAACAAGAGCTCAGTGCCATATATAGGTGAATAAGCATAATTACGTTCTATATTGGAGTAAAGTTTAGACCAGCATTTGGATTTGTCATCCTTATAGCTTGCGGCTTTGCTAATACTCCTGTTGATAAAACTAGCGATAATGGATGAAAAAGCAGAACTTTCTAATAAAACTTGATCAAAGTTTGATTTTGCTCGGTATCCGAGGCCAAAATGAGATTTATATTTGTCGAATCGATAATTCGTGTGTAGTATCCACTGCTGAATGATTGTAATAAGACTACTGCAAAAGAGGTATGAATCTTGCCTGTTTTGATCGGTTTTACACGATGCAATTCAGTTTAATAAACCATAGCGTTTATTGAGCACAAGGAAACTTGTTGAATAATATGGAGATAATAATGAGATCAGCAAAAACTGTCCTAAGCGCCGCGATTTCTATCGCACTTTTAACGGGCGTCGCAAACACAGCCCTAGCCGCAGAAGTTCCAGCGGGTACAACATTAGCCGAAGTACAAGAACTTGTACGCGGTAACGGTACTGAACCAGCTTCTCTTGACCCACACAAAACAGAAGGTGTTCCAGAGTCCCACATCCTTCGTGATTTATTTGAAGGTCTTGTTAACCAAGACGCTGACGGTAAAATTGTTCCTGGTGTTGCTGAGACATGGACAACAGAAGGCAACAAGGTTTATACCTTTAACCTTCGTAAAGATGCTAAATGGTCAAATGGTGACCCCGTCACTGCCCACGATTTCGTATATAGCTTGCAACGTGCGGTAACGCCTGCAACAGCAAGTCCATATTCGTGGTATCTCGAAATGACCACAATGCAAAATGCTGGTGAGATTATTGCCGGTAACGCAAAACCAGATTCTTTAGGTGTTGAAGCTCTTGATGACTACACGCTAAAAATCACCCTCGATTCTGCTGTGCCATATTTTGTAAAAATGATGGCGCACACTACAGTTAAGCCTGTACACAAGGCAACTGTTGAAAAATTTGGCGACAAATGGACTGCACCTGAAAACTATGTTTCAAACGGTGCTTACGTGTTGTCTAAGTGGGTTGTAAACGAGCGCATCGAAATGGTTCGTAACGAAAGCTACTGGGATAACGAAAAAACTGTTATCAATAAAGTAACTTACTTACCGATTGAAAACCAAGTTGCAGAAATGAACCGTTTCTTGGCTGGCGAAATCGACTTGACCAACGAAGTTCCTTTAGAGCACTTCAAACGTCTTAAGAAAGACCACGCTGATTCTTTGAACATTAAAGGTAACTTGTGTTCTTACTACTACGAGTTTAACAACAACAAAGCACCTTTTGATGATGTTCGCGTCCGTAGTGCACTTTCTTATGCAATTGATCGTGATATTGTAACCGAAAAAGTTTTAGGCCAAGGCCAAGTGTCTGCATATAGCTTTACGCCGTCAATTATCGAAGGCTTCTCGCCACCGGTAAGCGCTGCGGGTCAAATGACCCAAGATGAGCGTAACGAAAAAGCTAAGGCTCTACTAGCTGAAGCTGGTTTTGGTCCAGACAATCAACTTGAGTTTACTTTGTTGTATAACACTTCAGAGAACCACAAGAAAATTGCACTTGCAGTTAGCCAAAACTGGAAGAAGAACTTGGGTGTTAAGGTTAACCTTGAAAACCAAGAGTGGAAAACCTATCTTTCAACCAAGCGTGAAGGTGGACATGAAGTTAGCCGTGCCGGTTGGTGTGGTGACTACAACGAAGCTTCAACATTCCTAAGCTTGATGCAATCTAACAATAGTTCTAACACTGCTTTTTATAACAGTGCTGACTATGACGGCAAAATGGCTAAAACTTTAGAAGTTGATTCTGAAGCTGAACGTAACCAACTTTACGTAGAAGCAGAAGAGTTGCTGGCTAAAGATGTTCCAATTGCACCGATTTACCACTACGTCCAGACTCGTTTAGTTAACCCTAAACTAGGTGGATATGCGGAAAACAACGCAGAAGACCAAATCTACTCTAAAGATATGTACATTATTGCTGACTAATCCATTTGGATGGCAAGTGTACTAAGTTCTGGGCTAGCTTAAGCTAGCCCTTATTATTTATTGTCGATAGTGTTCTCGATTTACGAGACGAGTATATGTTAAATTTTATATTAAAACGGACGCTTGAAGCGATCCCAACCTTATTAATCCTGATTACCGTATCGTTTTTTATGATGCGCTTTGCACCAGGAAACCCTTTCTCTAGTGAACGTGTTTTGCCACCAGAAGTTGAAGCCAACTTGAATGCAAAATACGGTCTTGATAAGCCTTTGACAGAGCAATACTTCAACTACATGAAGAACATGCTTCAAGGCGATTTAGGTCCTTCTTTCAAATACAAAGATAAAAGCGTCACCGAACTTGTTGGTGCAGCGCTTCCGGTTTCAGCAAAAATCGGATTCTCCGCCTTTGTATTTACAGTAATTATGGGGGTCGGAGTTGGTACGCTCGCGGCCTTGCGGCAAAACACCTGGGTAGATTACACAGTAATGTCGACGGCCATGGCCGGGGTGGTGATGCCTTCCTTTGTTTTAGCGCCCGTCCTCGTCTATATATTCGCCTTGAAGTTACATTGGTTTCCGGCTGGTGGCTGGAATGGGGGGCAAATCCAATATGTGGTATTGCCAACTTTAGGTATGTCGCTGTTATATGTAGCAACCTTCGCACGTATTACACGTGGCAGCATGATCGAAGTATTGCACTCTAACTTTATCCGCACCGCGAAAGCTAAAGGCTTACCTTACCGCCATATTATTATGCGTCACGCGCTTCGTCCTGCAATGCTTCCAGTTGTTTCGTATATGGGACCTGCATTTGTTGGGATTATCACCGGTTCGGTGGTTATCGAAACAATTTTTGGACTACCCGGAGTAGGGCGCTTGTTTGTGAATGGCGCGTTAAACCGCGATTATTCCTTGGTGCTAGGAGTTACCATTGTTGTTGGTAGCCTAACTATTATTTTCAATGCAATTGTCGACATTTTGTTGGCAGTGATTGATCCGAAAATTCGTTACTAGGGGGCTGCGCTAATGATAGATGCACAAGAAAATCGCAAATCCGTTGAAACGTTTGCAGAAAACTTAGAAGTTGAAGGTCGTAGTCTTTGGCAAGACGCGATGCGACGTTTTAGTCGCAACCGCGCAGCAATGACCAGTATGTTTATCCTTCTACTCATCGTTGTTTTTATAATCTTTGGTCCCATGTTTGGCAATTACGAATTTGATGAAGCCGACTGGGGAGCGATGCATTCACCTCCTTCAATTGAAAACGGTCACTACTTTGGCACCGACTCGCTAGGGCGCGATTTATACATGCGCACCTTACTGGGGGGGCGTATCTCACTGATGGTTGGTGTGCTTGGGGCCTTGGTTGCTGTTGTAATCGGAACACTTTATGGCGCTACATCAGGATTTATTGGTGGACGTACCGACCGTGTCATGATGCGTATCCTTGAGATTTTGTACTCAATCCCATTTATGTTCTTAGTCATTTTGTTGGTGACTTTCTTTGGACGCGACATCTTGCTCATTTTTGTAGCTATTGGAGCCGTGTCTTGGTTGGACATGGCGCGTGTTGTTCGGGGACAGACTCTAAGTTTACGTAATAAAGAGTTTATTGAAGCCGCTGAGGTGTGTGGGGTTTCGCGTTGGAATATCATCACCAAACATATTGTTCCTAACGTGCTTGGCATTGTTGCGGTTTATGCGACCTTGTTAGTACCCGGTATGATCTTGCTTGAATCGTTCCTAAGTTTCCTTGGTCTTGGTGTTCAAGAGCCAAGTACCAGCTGGGGTGCCTTGCTGCAAGACGGTGCGAATACTATGGAAGTAGCATTATGGCAATTAATGGTGCCTGGCACATTTATGATTGTGACCCTATTTTGCTTTAACTATGTCGGCGATGGCTTGCGTGATGCGCTTGATCCCAAAGACCGTTAGACCAAGCGAAAAGCTGAGTTAGGAAAGAATATGAGTTTATTAGACGTTAAAGACCTCCGGGTTGAGTTTTCAACCCCCGATGGCAGTGTGACTGCCGTTAATGATTTGAATTTTGATTTAGAGCTTGGGCAAACGCTCGGGATTGTTGGTGAGTCGGGATCAGGGAAAAGTCAAACTGCTTTCGCATTGATGGGCTTGCTTGCATCTAACGGTACAATTACCGGTAGTGCCAAGTTTCGTGATAGTGAGATTTTAAATCTTCCAGAGAAAAAGCTGAATAAAATACGAGCTGAGAAAATCGCCATGATTTTCCAAGACCCAATGACCAGCTTAAATCCGTATATGCGTGTAGGCGCTCAGCTTAAAGAAGTACTTAAACTGCATAAAGGCATGAGCGACAAAGACGCCTTTGAAGAATCAGTTAAAATGCTCGATGCAGTTAAGATCCCGGAAGCTCGCAAGCGTATGCACATGTACCCGCATGAGTTTTCAGGTGGTATGCGTCAGCGTGTGATGATTGCGATGGCGCTTTTGTGCCGTCCAGAATTGCTGATAGCAGACGAACCAACTACCGCACTCGATGTAACCGTACAAGCGCAAATAATGTTGCTATTGAACGAGCTTAAACAAGAGTTTAACACCTCTATCATATTGATTACTCACGATTTAGGAGTGGTTGCTGGTAGTTGTGAGAAAGTACTGGTGATGTATGCCGGACGTACCATGGAATATGGTACGGCTGACGAAGTTTTCTACAAGCCTTCACATCCATACACTGAAGGTCTGCTAAAAGCGATTCCGCGTTTGGATACCGAGGGAGAGATTCTTCCAACAATTGCCGGTAATCCACCTAACTTGCTTAAACTGCCACCGGGCTGTCCGTTCCAAGACCGCTGCCATCGCGCCAGTGATCGTTGCTTCTCGGAAGCGCCGCCGTTGGTAGATTTTGATTCGGAGCGTAAACGCGCCTGTCACTCTGATTGGTACTTGGAGAACGCTTCATGAGCAACAAGCCTTTATTACTCGATATCGATGATTTAAAAGTCTACTTTCAGATTAAAGATAGTGGCGCTATGCCTTGGACGCCCTCGCATACGCTTAAAGCCGTTGATGGCGTTTCATTGAAGTTATACGAAGGTGAAACACTTGGCGTTGTTGGTGAGTCTGGCTGCGGTAAGTCGACCTTTGCGCGTGCTGTTATTGGCTTGGTAAAAGCCGAAGCCGGTAAGGTGCTTTGGCTTGGTAGTGATCTAACGAAGTTAGACCACAAAGCTTTGCGTGATACCCGCAAAGACATGCAAATGATTTTCCAAGATCCACTTGCTTCATTGAATCCGCGTATGACCATTGGCGATATTATCGCGGAGCCACTACAAACCTTCTATCCTGAGCTTTCTAAAACGCAAGTTAAAGAAAAAGTTCGAGCGATGATGACAAAGGTTGGTTTGTTACCAAACGTAATTAACCGCTACCCTCACGAATTTTCTGGCGGCCAATGCCAACGAATTGGTATTGCGCGCGCCTTGATTTTAGAACCAAAAATGATTATCTGTGACGAACCGGTATCGGCGTTGGATGTATCGATTCAGGCGCAAGTGGTCAACTTGTTGATGGAACTACAAAAAGAAATGGGCTTAAGCCTTATCTTTATTGCCCATGACTTGTCGGTGGTAAAACACATCTCTGACCGTGTGTTGGTTATGTACTTGGGGAACGCCGTAGAGCTTGCAGAGTCGAAGGACATGTTTGCTAACCCGAGTCACCCGTATACCAAAGCGCTAATGTCGGCAGTACCAGTGCCAGATCCTAAAGTCGAACGGAATAAGAAAATTGAGATTTTGGAAGGGGACCTACCGTCGCCTATCTCGCCGCCATCCGGTTGTGTATTTAGAACTCGTTGCCCAATCGCTGATGAACAATGTGCGAAAACAAAACCCAAACTTGAAGGAAAAATTGAGCATCAGGTGAGCTGTTTAAAAGTTTCAGTATAGAAGCATGTTGTTCAAGTTAGAAAAAGACCTCGGCATGCCGGGGTTTTTTTATGTCTAACTATTTCGTTAAATGCACCCATTTGGTGCAGCATTCACCATGAAGTATCTGATTAGTGAGGCAGTAATACTTAAATGCTGTCAGTGGGGATAGAAATTTTAACAGTTCATACAATTATTTGGATTAATAAGTGTTCAGTTACAACACTTTAGGATGAAAACAACTTTTCTTTGAAGTCAATTTAATTTGCCGTGGCGTATAGCTTGCAAGCGTTTTCATAAAACGATAAGCAGGAGATGCAAATGATAAGTGAAACCCTAACCATAGTTCTAGCTGGCGGTGTCGGTTCTCGACTCGCTCCATTAACGCAACATCGCGCCAAGCCGGCCGTACCATTTGGTGGTAAGTACCGGATTATTGACTTCACATTAAGTAATTGTTTGTACTCAGGATTACGCCGAATACTGGTTTTAACCCAGTACAAATCTCACTCGCTTCACAAACATATCCGTGATGGTTGGTCTATTTTCAACCCTGAACTCAGTGAATATGTCACCACCGTTCCTCCACAGCAAATGCATGGCGAAAAATGGTACGGCGGAACAGCCGACGCAATCTATCAAAATTTGTACTTACTAGAGCGCAGTAAAGCTAAATACGTTGTGGTTCTGTCTGGCGATCATATCTACCGCATGGACTATGCAGCCATGCTAGAGGGGCATATTAACAATAATGCCGACCTAACCATCGCCTGTATGGAAGTATCAAAGGATGAGGCTAAAGAATTCGGCGTGATGCAAGTTGACGCTCATCAGCAGATTTTGGACTTTGCAGAAAAACCAGATGAACCCAGTGAACTGCCGAATCAACCGGGGCGCTCGCTGGCGTCAATGGGGGTATACATTTTCAAAATGTCGAGTTTGATCACAGCATTGAAAGGCGATGCAGGGCGTGAGCAATCAGAGCATGATTTTGGTAAAGACATTATTCCAAAGTTGATCGCAAATAAACGAGTTTTTGCCCATGGCTTTGGCGGTTCACAAGGGCGTGTTAGTCAAGATTGTTATTGGCGTGATGTCGGGACAATTGACGCCTACTATCAAGCAAATATGGATTTGCTTAAGCCTGTTCCCCCACTAGATTTGTACCAAGAAGACTGGCAGATCCGCACCTATGAGAAACAATATCCGCCTGCGCGTACGGTGCCGGGTAGTTCAGGTAACGAAGGTATCAGTATTAATTCAATTACCGCAAGTGGCGTTGTGGTGGCTGGAGCATGCGTACAAAATTCTATTTTGTTTGCAAAAGTAAGAGTCGAAGACGAAGCCATGGTAAACGAGTCTGTTTTACTCGATAGGGTTGTTGTAGGTAAAAATGCCCAGCTACGCCGGTGTATTATTGATAAAGATGTGGTGATTCCCGCAGGTACTAAAATAGGATTTGATAAAAAAACTGATGCCGCTCTATTCACCATTTCACCTGATGGAGTTGTAGTTGTTCCAGAAGGCTACGTATTTGAACAAGCACCGAGCAAGCAAGCATCACGGCCAATAGTAAGTCCCAATTTAAACGTAACTTCTGAGCGAGCTGTACACGCAAAGTAGTCGAAATAGCCCTGTTGGTTCAGGGCTTTTAGAGCAAACTTAAGCTTGGGCTGCGGGAGGTTGAACCGGTTTAGGCTTAATTAACAGTAATAGTAAGGACGCGGCACTGACGACGGCCATGATTACAAAGACTGAATTGCCTAAATCTGTATAGAAATAGCCACAAATAAAGGTAAGCAGGGCTGTACCCAAATTTAGAGCAAGCGCAGAATATAACCCTTGCAGCGCTATAGTTTCACTTCCCTTGGTTGCAATGGCTATATACTTGATTGATGCTAAGTGAGCAACAGCGTAGCTTACGGCATGTAAGCTTTGAGCAATCGCGATTAACCATAGGTCATCGCTCATACCGGTGATAAACCAACGGACACTACAACCAATCGCCGCCAAAATAAGCATGCGTTCAGGGTTCCATCGACTAAACAGCTTTTGCCCGTAAACCATCATCCCCATTTCAAAAATTACTGCTGCGCCCCACAAGTAACCAATGATTGATTCAGAAAATCCAATGGACTTCCAATACAAGGCGCTATAGGCGTAGTAAGCCGCATGTGAACCTTGAATTAAGGCCACAACAACAATAAATTTTACGATTGAAGGGCGCTGCAAAAGTTGCCAAAAACTGGTTGATTTGGTTTCAGTTTGGTTTGATTGGTCGCTGTCGGGATCATCATCGAGCGCTGGGCTCGCCGGTATATAGGTAATAAACAAAGTCAGCATAGAGGTGATGATGACAGCGATGATGATGGTATCTTCACCCCAATTGCTAATCAGTACTCCCATGACCATGGTCATAACCATGAATGAGGCAGACCCCCAAACGCGTACCTGGCCGTAATTGAGCTTTATTTTGTGGATCCAACGGGTTGCCATTGAATCCCCAAGTGGGATTAAACAGGCTAGCAAGGCATTGATTAATAGGGTTACGGCAACTAATACCCACAAATCGCGTTTAAAGTACATTAGTGCAACTGCGACAATTGAAATGAGCAGTAACCAACGGCTTACCGGGATTAGTTGGCTGTTTTGCTTCACTCGAGGAACAATAACTATACCGCCAATAAAACGAGCTAACATGCCAAAGCTCAGCAGCATACCGATATCACTCGCATTCATGCCTTCTTTGCTTAGCCATAACGACCAGAAAGGGATGAAACAAGCCCATACAGCGAAGAACATGGTAAAAAATGAAGCGAGCCAAACAGGCGCCTTTAATTGCACAGCGACTTGACCTTAATAGCGGGGATTGCGGCGATTATCCGCGCAATAATTGAGATCTGCAAGCGTATTCAATTCCGGCTCAGCAATTCAGCGCTGTTTGTTGTACTAAGTGCTGTTTAAAGGAAAATGATAGAGCGTAAATTGCTGTACTGCTGATAGCGTCTGAATTAGTTCTCCGGTGAAGGAAACTTTGACTTTATTTCGAAAACTAGGGGACATCGTTGTGATGTGCTAGGGTTGATATTGGAGTTAAGTTGATGAGTACATTTAAAAATAAGCAGCGGTTAATGTAATAGAGGCGGTAAGTTTATCTATTGTCATAAATTGTATTCAGAGATATTTGAATAAATACCCCAATTAGTAACAGTGAGTAACGGTGATAGAGATTTTTTCCAATGAGTGGCCTTGTGATTTATCCCAAGAAACCAAACTACAACTCTCAAGTATCGCGAAGTTAGAATCTAACTTGGTTGATATAGGCATAGGACCAGATAGCAGTCTACTGCGGGGCGCTGTCTATATTCGTCGCGGTCAGTTTTCAATGGTATTACCGTCCGGTGATGGCCGTACCACAACCGGTTACCTATTGGGTGCCGGCGAATGGCTAAGCGGATTAATGGTTAGTAATGACCAAACTTCAAATGTTGGGGCTACAGCATTAAGCGACTTGGAGCTAGTTTATTTTCCACATTCAAAGCTATTTCCGATGTTCCAAAAAAACTTTGAGCTCTATAAATGGTTGAGTGCGATTCAAGCTAACCTTCAGCTAAAAGTGTTGCAAACAGCGGTTAGTTATTTGCACAGCTTAGAAGCTAGAGTTGTCTATTTTCTATTCGATTACTTACGTACTAGCGCGACAATTAGTGGCGCATTGCCTCAACTTAAATTGAATCAAAGCCAAGTAAGCGAAATTGTAGGGGTTACCCGCCCGCGGGTGAATCAAGTTTTTCAAGTCCTTGCTAAAGCGGGTGAAATTGAAATACAACGCGGTACTATTACCTTTCTGAATATTGATGCCTTAGGCAGACGTCTCGATAATGTGAATTTAGAATTCAGAGACCCCAGAACTGAAATTGCAAAGCGATACACAGACCTTTAAATACATAACCCTAGCAGTGGAGCGAGAAGCGTTATTATGAAAGTTAGATTAATAATTAATGGTAAAAAAGCAGGCTTACAGCCAGTACGAGATGCTGTGTATCAAATTCGAGATCAAGGTTGCGACTTAGAAGTTAGAAGTACTTGGGAAGCTGGCGATGTGCTTAGACTAGTACAAGAAGCGCGTCAGCAAGGGGTAGACCGTATTATTGCTGGTGGTGGCGACGGTACTGTTAATGAAGCAGTAGATGCTCTTATGACCTTGCCAAAAGACGAGCGCTGCGAACTAGCAATACTACCTTTAGGTACAGCCAACGACTTTGCAACTAGTTTGGGCCAAGCACTGGACCCCTTAGGAGCACTTCAATTAGCGTACTCCGGAGCCAGCGAAGCTATAGATATAGGCAAAATCAATAAGCGCCATTTTGTAAATATTGCCACCGCTGGTTTTGGGGCCAAAGTAACTGCCCAGACCCCCATTGCATTAAAAAACTTCTTGGGCGGCGGTGCTTATACCTTACAAGGCCTGATACAGGCTTTAGATTTTGTCCCTTATACCGGAACCTTAAAAATGGCGGGTAAAGAGCGCCGTACTGAAGTAGTCGTTGGTGGGGTTTGTAATGGACGACAAGCCGGTGGCGGACAAGTATTGGCCCCACAAGCCTACATTAATGATGGCCTACTCGATGTCGTAGGTGTTGTTCAATTTCCAGCGGTAGAGCTATCCAATGTAGTGCGTGCGCTACTCGACCCAAATATTGAAAGTAACTTTGTTTTTCGCGAGCAAGTTCCAAGCCTTGAATTTGAAAGCCACGGTGAAATTATGCCTATTAATCTTGATGGTGAACCTTATGCTCCCAGAAAAGCCCAAATAGAGCTTATCCGGGCTGCGGTTCGATTGGTTGTGCCAGAAAACTGCCCGCTAATTGCAACGGCAGCCAGCTAGAGCGTTAGTGAGTGCTCGCTTAATCATAGCCTTGCGTACTACGCTGGGCTATGAAATCCTGAAAACTGCCAGTATAGCCATTGTTACATAGTTCAGAGTAGCGATTATTTAGACTTTGTTTGGCACGAATTGTTGCGCTTATGGCGTCCTTAATCACCGAAGGATTAAAGCCCATGCCATCATTTGGATCAGCAAGTGCTTGCAAGGTATAGGTATACGCACGCTCAGCTTTTTGCGCGGCGTCACTATGGTGGCAAATGGAATTGTCGTGGATCCGATATTCATGTAAGCCTTGATTATAAAACGGCAAATAGCCAAGGCGCGCAATGGCGCGAAGATTAACCAAAGTGTCTTCACCCAATTCAACACCTTCGTTCCATCCGTAAGTAATAAAGTCTCTTCGAAACACCAGCCCGATGGGCGTTGATAACTTAAGAAACTGACCCAGTGAGATGCGTTGCCACTGCTCGCCTTGCGGAAAGGGAACATACAACAACTTATCAGTTAACTCGTCTACAACAAGGGTGTTATCTGCTGCAATCCCAAAAGCTCTAACCGCAGGCAGTAGCAGCTCAAGACGTTTAGGGTAATAGAAATCGTCGGCATCTAAGGGAGCAAAATAATCGCCTTTAGCATTGGCCAGCGCGATGTTACGTGGCGCATTCGGACCGGTTTTTACCGTAGGGCTTTGATATTGACGGATACGAGGATCGTTAATGCCAGCGCGCTTTAATTGCGTTAGGTAGTCATGGTGGTCATCACTCACCAATATCATTTCCCAACGGGGATAGCTTTGAGCAAGCACGCTTTCTACGCATCGCTGAATGCTCGTCTGCGCGTTGTAGCATGGCGTAACAATGGTAACTAAGGGTCTAAGGCTATACAAAATGCGTCCTTGGGCAAATACCAGCAAGTTTGACCTTAGCAATATCGCGGTGGTTTTGCGAGCCTTGGCATCGGTTTACAAACCCGGTTAAAACCGATCAATGCTATGTTTGCCACCGTACAATATCGCATTGATAGTTGGGAGAATCAGAAGTGATGTTGTTCACGCAGCTTACGCCTAACTACATCCCCTTGATCGTAGCGATTTCTAAGACCTAAACTTTTGCTAACTTTGTAGTTATGGGAAGTCTATTGGTGTCATTAAAGTCGACAACGTTGAAACCGGTAAACATAGTGAATTCACAGCCAAATTTGCTAATGTAAAAAGCGAAGGTGATGGTGCACTGAATGGTGGCGAATATCCCAATGGAGTTTTTTGCTAAGAAAATCCTTTAATTGGGTATCCAGCCAGACATAAATATTGTGCTAATGTTAGAGCGATTCCATCGTAGTTTGCGCGTTCACTCCTAAGCACAATAAGGACATTTTTTATGAACAAGGTTTTATTAAGCCTAATGCTCCTGATAAGCAGCAGTGCAATTTTTGCGGGTGAACCCGTGAGTAAAAGTTACCTTGATTCGATAGCTATTGGCGGTATAGACACTACAAGCTATCACCAGTTAGAAGTACAAAAATCACATAAGGAAATTGTAGGCAACAGTAAATTTACGGTCGAATGGAAGGATGCGAAATGGCATTTCGCTTCACAGCAGTCCGCGGATAAGTTTGCTTCAGACCCCGAACGCTACCAACCTACATACAACGGCTTTTGTTCAAATGCCTTAAGTCTTGGAGAAGGCCTTATCAGAACCAATGGCACTGTTTGGGAGTTCTTCGATGACCGATTACACCTATTCTATGCAGAAAGGGGAAGGCAGCGTTGGCTTAACGGGGATTGGAAAACCTACAAGCAGCAAGCAGACAAGGCTTGGGCAGTGCTCGCTAATAAATGATGGCAGCTTAAGTTAATCTTGATCAAATAATTGCAGCCAACATACCGGAGTTATCCGGCGTGTATGTGAGATTTTTTGTACTGATCCGTTAATAGCGCCAGAAGTGACTAACAGAAAAGGTTGGGCTGTCGATAGCGTAAACTTCGTGGAACCATCCGGCTGGTATTAACAACACATCTCCTGCTTGCAGAACAAACTCCATAGCTTGGGCTAATTTAAACTTCGGATGAATAGAGCTTGTTTGTTGGGGATCAACCCAACAAGGCTGGTATAGATTGTAATTTTGCATTGGATATAACAAGGGTGCTTGGTCACTGCTATACAGACGTAGGTGTTTTCGTCCGATAACTTGGTGTAGAAAACTATTTAAAGGGTCGCGGTGTAGCGAACTTGCACTCTGATTTAGATTTACATTCCCTAACCATAATTGTGGTTCACTAAAGTCGTCAGAGTATAAAAAAGGTAGTTTGAAAAAAGCTTTCATAGGATCTGGAAGCCTTGAGCCTTCGGTATAGCATTTGCTAAACCCTTCAACACCCTCGACAGTAGTTTGCGACATCTGGTGTACAAAACTTAGCATCGTTTGCATACCTTCAACAGGACTATTACGCACTATTGCTTCACCGAAGCGCTGGCATAAGCTTTCTAAAGTCCAATAGTCGTGAGGTTTGGTAAATTCTAGTTGTTTTAGTATACAAGGTTGCTGTTGCCGCATGGCTAAGAGTATTTCAAAAAGTGAAGGTTTGTTGATTACACGTGGACTTCGCCAATGACGACAGCCCAAAGCTGCATGCGAAGCTTCAGTTTCAGCAAAGCGTTGTTTAATCCAGGCGCTTGGTTTGAGCAGGCTTTTAGCAATAAAATTGGCTGTCTTAAAATC
Organism: Alginatibacterium sediminis; assembly: GCF_003610775.1. Classification (GTDB taxonomy): domain Bacteria; phylum Pseudomonadota; class Gammaproteobacteria; order Enterobacterales; family Celerinatantimonadaceae; genus Alginatibacterium; species Alginatibacterium sediminis. The sequence goes on from NZ_RAQO01000006.1 coordinate 40,998, forward strand.
ACCGTGTATTTCTATTGATGAGATAATATCTTCATCCCTAAAATCTATATCCGCAATATTCTTTTCAATATACCAAGCGTGCGCCAAAGGCATTTTAATAACACAGTCGCAATTTGAAGCAAGCAGAGGAGCATGGCTTAAGTTATCTCCATCACTCATCACTTGATAGGATAACTGGGTGTTTTCATCACTAAAACTAAAACCGCAGCAAAATTCCATACGGAATGGGTTTTCAAATTGGTGCGTTAATAGCTTTAGTAGAGGGAGTTCTGGATTAGAGTTCGCTGTGTTTACAGTTAATGTCATAGGTTCTCCATCAATAAGTTTTTGAGCCTGGCTTTAGATTTTCTCATCGTTCAACCAAGGATTTGCTGAGTGTGTGCGAGATCGGGTCGGTAAAATAACTAATAAGTGTTCTGCTTCCGGTAATTACGTCAACTTTCACCGACATTCCGTATCGAATTGGCTGACGTTTCCCATTTAATGTCAGTCTGTTACGGAGCAGGGTAAACTCGATGGGATAGACAAGGGCTCCGTCTTTATTCAAGGTGCTATCACGAGATAAAAGCTTAACCTCTGCTGGTAGGCTTCCATAACGGGTATAGGGGAAGGCGTCGACTTTTACTCGGGCACTTTGCCCTTGAGTGATGAAACCACGGTCATTATTAGGCACGTTAGCTTTAACGATCATATCGGACTGCTCAGGTACTATCTTTAGCAGAACCTGGCCGGCTTCAATATAAGTACCTTGAATTAACGTACTGAGTTCTTGAACATATCCATTAATTGGAGACCGGATCTTAGCTTTGTCTATTACGTTTTGTAGCGAGTTGATTTGCTGGGTGAGGGCTTCGACATCCATTTCTAGTGTTGATATTTGCTCGGCGAGTTGTAGTTTAAAGCTGTCAGCAATACTGAGCTGGTCGTGAGTTAACGCTTTGATCTTCAGTTGATAGTTACTAATAATTTGTTGGGAAATAAGTATTTGTGCGCGTTGTTGAGCTAATAGTGATTGGTGCTCTAGTGTTTCAAGTTTGCTCGCGTAACCTTTTTGTATTAGTGCTTCACTTGCTTTAAGCCGAAGCTGGTTAAAGGGGAGTAGTGCTTTTGATTGAGCAAGTCGCGTGGCTTCTAAGGCTTGTTCGGCCTTTAGCATCTGAATTGATTCGTGAATATCCTGATACTGATGTTGATACGTTTCAAAGCGTAAGGCTATTTGTTTGGAGTAACGGTTTTGGTTAGGCAGCTGCAGTAAAGCTGGTTTTTGGCTTTTTAGTTCGGGAACGAAGGTTTGCTGAAGAGCAGCAAGAGCCAGCAATTTTTGTTGTTTGTTTTTGCGTAACAACTCAAGTCCATTGAGCTCAAAACGATTTGACTGTGTATCAAGTTCAAGCAGCAGTTGTGACTTACGTACAAGTTGTCCTTCCTCAGCATGCAATGTTTTAAGCAAAGCTTCTCTGTCGCTACGCATTGTGTGGCTTTTGGATATTGGGGCAATACTACCATCGACGGTACTAACGATTTCGATTTCAGTGACGCAGCTTATTGAAACGACGAGAATCACAAGCAAAACCAGAACAACAACAAAATTATTTTGGAAGGGATAAATGGGCTTAGCTGCAGCTTGTATACTATCGGGAGAGAAACTCATCTCATGCATAGCATGGGCCCAAAATGCAGTTGTTCAAGCCCAGTTGCATTACTAGGTGCTTTTGCAGACAAACTGTTTACCAAAGCGCCGTTCTCTAGCTCTAAAACGATGTCAGCCAGCTGGCATAACTCACGGCGGTGGCTAACGATTACGACGGTTTGTCCTCTAGATCTTGTTAGTATGCCGCTTAGAAACTTATACTCACATTGTTTGTCTAATGCGCTGGTTGCCTCATCAAGTAGAAGTATTGGTTTTTGTTCGGCGATTGCGCGCGCCAAAATTATCCGCTGTATCTGCCCTCCCGAAAGTTGAGGATGCTGCGCATCGATTAGAGTCTCGAAACCATGTTCCATAGCAAGTATGTCATCATAGATCATTGCCATTTGGGCGGCTTCAACGAGGCTCTGATAACTAGTATCGGCAGCGTTATATAAAATATTCTCTGCAATTGAGATGCTAAAAAGTTGGCTAAATTGGTGCACATATGAGATTTGCTTGCGCCAGTACTGCCTCGATAATGTTGTTAGCTCTTTGCCATCAACTGTAATTGAACCTTGGTAGTCAGGGTAATCACCGTGAATTACCGACATAAGCGAGCTTTTCCCAGCACCCGATGCGCCGACAATACAATAAGTTTTCCCGAGCTCTAGTTTTGCGTTTATATTGCTTAAAACAGAGTGATTGCCAATGTTCAAGCTTAGCTTACTAAGCTCAACAACAGAGTTGGGCCTCAGTTCTAACGAGGTTCCAGAGAGTTTTTCAGATCCTGCAGACATAAGGCGCTTAACTCTCGATAAGGCGATGCTAAAACTTAAACACTCCTCCCAAATGGACGCCATTCTAAGCAATGGGTCGGTAACGCGATCTTTGATCATGTTAAAGGCTACTAGTGCACCTAGGCTTAGGCTCTGATCTAAGACTAAACTTGCACCAAAGAATAGGATTAGAGCGTCTAATAAGCTGCTAATACCTTGACTGAGCTGGGCTGATTTTAGTGAGGTATTCGATAAGCTATATGTGGCTTGGGCCTGAGTGTTAAACGAGTTGTATAGTTTTGATTTGGCTTTTTCTTGGGTACAACTCGACTGGATAAAGGGCAAGGATTGTACGCTTTCAACGAACAGGTTGTGATACTTAATACTAGCTTCAAATTGAGTATCACTTTTTCGCTTGATACTGCGTTGGAATAAGAAGTATTGTACCAAGTGTAGCGGTGTTGTGAGAATGATAAGAAGCGTTAGTTGCGGGCTCAAGCTATAGGCCACAAATATAAATATAAGCATAAAAACCAGGTCTAGACTGAACTGAGATATCCATTCATTGATTTGACTTTTTAGGCTATCGATTTCACCCAAACGCGATAGGGCTTCGCCCGATGAAAGCGCTTTGTGTTTACTCAAATCCAGAGAAAATAGTTTGTCGAAGAAAAGGGCGGTTATTTCCGCGCTATGGCAGCATCCCAACCAATTAAGTAAGCGTCCACTGAGAAATCCAATGCAGCATTCGCAAAGTGCCACTACGATCAAAATTACAAAGACAACCTTAAGTGAAGCATAGCCGTTAGAGCTTAAAACACGATCAATGACAGCCATAAACGACAATGGCACTGCTAAGGACAACACGTAAGCAAGCGTACTAGCAAGCATACTGAGGATTATGGCCCGTTGATACTTGAGGGTGATAATTTCAAATAAGGTAGCAATCATATTTATACTGATGGAATAATCAATAAATAAAGATTAGTTGAGTTTTCTATCAATACAAGTTTTTGTTTTCGTTTAACAGAAATGTTGTTGAGGGGAGTAATTTCTTTGATCCTAGGAATAGATTAATTGAAGCGGCGAATTCATAGTTGTTGAACTATATCTTGTAGAGAATAACAGTGAGTAAGAAACATTACTTTTTACGATCGAAGTGACTAATGTTAGATTCGACGAATTACGGTCTTTTTTGGGAAACCTTAGAACTTGATTCCAAGCATATAGGAAAATTCTACACGACCTTGTTTCATAAGTTGCCTATCGAAAGCGTAGAGAAGGCATGCTCACCCAGAAAGTTCGCCTAACTGTATATGAATTAATTTAGCTTCGAATATCGAATAGCAGATCTCTAGTTTCGTTTATTGAATTCAGAAAAGAAAACGGCTAGTAGTATAGATATTAAAGTTGCAGATTTGGCTCCGAAATCCAATGCAAAAATTAAAGCAAGTGCCATGAGGATAGCTCCAATGATGATCTTTACTATTGATAGTATGTGATTGATGTGTCTTCCATTTTTGTAAGGAAAAAATGAACGCGCCATAATTCCCCACAGAGGTTTTATGAGCTGGCAATTGCTTGTATGATCTTCATATTTCACTATTATCATCAAACAGATGATTGCATATCTATTGATGGTTATCTGAATTCGATGTTGTACTTTTTAGCGATTACTCAACTTCGTTGTCTTTATCATGTTTCTTCTTCGCATCGTAAATGAGCGTGTAGTTAATATATAAAACGCCGAACATAATGAGCGGGAAAATGTCTGTACCATAGTACTTATTCACGATGTACAAGGCGTAAAGCGTCATAGATATTTGAATTAAAAAGAAGTACTTATATATATATTTCAATATCATGCTCTCCAGAGAATAGCGCCTTTCGGCGCTTTTTTAGTTACAGAGAAGGACAGTTGTTACACCAACTGGTACGGCAACTGCCTTTGGAGCGACGAAAGAAACGACTCCTCCGGTTTTACAAGCGACTTTTTTGAAAGCTTTACCCCCATCACCTGGATAGTTCTCAATCCGCGCAGTCACGGGGCTTCGATCTTCTCCACGGCGATGAGCTCCAACTGGAGTGTTGTGATTCACTCGACGGCTATACCTTGCACCACCTCCTCCTCCGCCACCGCCACCTCCAAAAGCTAAGCCGGTGCTGGTGTCTTTTTCGCAGATCATTTTGTATACTCTCGACATAACAGTTTCCTTTTCGCTGTTAGTAAATAGATAAATGATGGGTCTTCATTGGCGTGACGCCCATCGCTTATTTATCTTGCCTATGATTATAAAACTAGTTCATTTCTTAACTCTTTACATAAATATATTTTGTTTAGTAACTCATCTCCTCCTTATTTTTGCATTTTGTTTTTTCGGTATTCTTTTCCGAACCAATAGTGTTGTTTAGTTATTTGACCATTTAGGTTTCTGCTAAAACTGGTTGCTTTATAACTTGGGAAAACATTGCGACATAGGTCGTTCAATATAAAGCGTACTCCGCCATAGGGAGCAACAAAGTCGTTAAAAAACAGTATCTCTCCGCTATTCCATTGCGCGAAATTTAGGGCACTATTGCTTGCCAAAAGTTGCGATAGATTTGATTGGTTCAGCCACGCCCAAGTTACAAATCCAATAGCTTGATTAGCTTCGTTTTTGTAAATTCTAAGTTGTCTATATTCAATCGCTGGTAGTATTTCCAAGTCTAAATACTCGCTTAGTTTTGCATGTTTATGTTGCTTCGACTGAGCTAGTAATTCGAGGCATATCCCTTGGATTTGATAGCGATCAAGTTCACTCATTTGACTCACCTTGGAAAGTAAGGTCGATAACAAAGTCTTGTTGTGAAATTGATAAATGTGATTGCCATTTCTCTAGCAAAGCTAACTGGTCTCCATAAGGTGCAACTAATAAATTAATCGTGTATTTGCGCTGGCGTGTTTGATCTGTGCTCCAAACTATTAGCCCAAGACCATCACCTTTAGCGTTTAACAATATGAAACATAACTGTTTATTGATTGCATGGCGAAGCATAGAGTAGGCCTCAAATAGATTCATCCCAGAATTAGGGTACTCACAAATCAGTTGTGCACTAATACCTAAACTGCGGTAGTAGTCATCGTATTTGTTATTCGACATTGGTTTCTCCGAGTTGACTCATTCTAATTAGTTCCTCGACACTGAGGTGCGCGCCCTTTGAAAATAGAGCGGCATACTCGCTGGTGCTTATTCTTGCGTCCAGCAAACCAATAGCAAGCCTTTGTCCAACGACACGAGCGAGTGGGTAAACATCTTGGTTGGAAAAAACAGAGGGAACTGGATTATCGTTCGTGGTAACGCCACGTAGACGAGAACTACTGGATTGAAGGAAATAATACTTACTTTGAGCGATATAGTTTTCGAATAATGAAGTTGAGAATAAAGGCTGTACATGGCTTAACAAAACTAAACCAAGTGATTCAATACTAAATGCGAGAATTTCTTTGACCAGAGTACAGGGTTCGAAGCCATAAAAGTGTTGGTGTTTCATTGCGCAAGAATAGTGGGTGTAATGTCCTATTTCATGGGCAAGCTCTAGGCATTCTTGGTGGGGATTGGATTGTTGGACTGTGACTTTGGGTGCAGCTCCGTAACTCAAAACTTCAGTTCGACTACGCTTAGTTTTAGAGCTCAATACTAGCGTATCAGATTGCTTTACTAAGCCGTTTTCACCAAAGTACAAGTCGTAGAATTGGGGTACATGTAGGCTTAACAAAAGACAAATAATTGGTGTGTAAGCTTGTGTTGTGGATTTGCTTTTTAAGTACTCATTCACTAATTGCTTCAAGATTAGCTTACCCAATGGGTATTCTGGACGCACGCCTGTATTTTGCGCATAAGATTTAAGCTCAGATGTTTGACTGATGCAAATCTTCATCAACAATTGATTTGGTAACTGGTGCTCGGCTAAACCAGCATTGTTCTCAAAGCAAATCAAGGGCCTGATATTCTGCGCTGCGTCAGCTAATTGAAAGATTGGCCAGGCCCAGATAATTTTCTCTACGAGGCTAGAAATTTCATCTTTAGTATTGGATTGGTGTAGGCGGCCACGGCAAGATAAATACTGATTGAACAGCTGAATATCAATTTGCGTGTAGTCGTTAAAGCACTGCTCAAGCATGTTTGCTGATGAATGTAGGGTAAGCAAACCAAGGTATTGGCGATTAAATTCTTGTACCGCTAAATGTGTAGGAGCTTGCATATGACACCTTAATTACAGAAGTGTTATTAAGGTTAGAAGCTATTTGGGGTAAAGCAAATTTATTTTGAGTTTTTTATCAGTAACGGGCCGTTAATCGAAATAGTGGCGCTTTTTGTAGCGTCGCATGGTGTTGTAACGCCACAAGTTATTGATAACGAGATAACCCAAACTTGAGCAAATGATGGCCATAACTAAACTACCGAGCAAGAATGCCGGCCCTAGGGTTTCAAGAAGCTCAAGTGTACCGTCTAAGCTGAAGTCTAGGTGGTAGTGAATGATGGGCTGGGATAAAAGCTTAGCCCCGACAAAGTAACAAAGAAAAAATATAGCCGGTAGCGTAATAGGATTTGAAATCCAAACTAGAGCTACGGATAGGGGAAGATTAACACGAAACAACATAGCAAAAGCTGCTGCGATAATCATTTGAGATGGCAATGGGATGAATGTTACGAAAAGTCCAACTGCAAATGCCCCCGCAGCCGAGCGGCGATTCAGATGCCATAAGTTGGGATTATGTAGCAAGTCGCCAAAAATCTTAAAATGCTTGTGATTTTTTAGCGCGTCAGGCTTGGGCATAATACGCAAGAGTGTTTTTTTTGGCATATAGTTTACTAATTGACTCTTTTGTTATTAGGTGGCTATGAACCGCTACTGTATCCTTTGGCTTTCTGTTATCGGCAGCTCACCTTTCTGGCCAGCAATTCCAAGCTTGGCGTTTTTAGCATGCACCATACTAGCCGCAATCGGTTTATTTTGGTACTCAAAGTCGAGTGCAATCGTGGTAGTTTGCGCTTTGTTTTGGATATACCTGCACATGTCACATTACCGCGACTGGCAAACCAACATTGCAAGTAAAGCTGAGCATCAACTAGAGGCGTGTATTGTTGAGCTTAGGGAGCACGATAACTACCAACACTTAAAGGTGAAGCTACAAAAATTTAATTCGCAAAAAATCTATCTTAAAGCCAGCAACTTGTCACTTTATCTTTACCGAAAAGCTGACGACTTGAGCATAAATACATCGAATTTGATACAAGGAGACTGCATTTCAGTTCTAGCGCGCCTAAAACCAGCGCGATCGCTAGCTAATCCTGCAGGGTTTAACAAATCTAAATGGTTGGTTGCACAAGGTGTCGTTGGTACTGGCAGCGTTAAATCGTGGAGCTTACTTGATGACGATGACAGTTTGAAAGATAGCCTTACAAAGTTTCGTTTACAGCTTCGAGATAACTTAGACGAGCAACTAGAGGGTCTGCCACATAAAGCCGCCTTATTGGCGTTGATAGCTGCAGATAGAACAACGATGCCCGCGGAACAGACTCAGATCTTACAAGATAGTGGCTTGAGTCATCTGTTTGTTGTGTCTGGTTTACATATTGGACTATTGGCAAGTTTTTCTTGGTATGCACTCCGGTTCGTACTTCCAAGTGTTTCGCTGCGCGCTACTGGTGTTGTGACACTTATACTATGTGGCGGTTTTTGTTGGTTTATCGGCTGGCCTATTTCGGCTTTTCGCGCATATGTTGTGTTGTTAATTGTGTTGCTTGCAAAGGTCAGTGATATTCGATTATCAAATACAAATATCGTTCTTGTTAGTGCTAGTGTCATTTGCCTAATTTGGCCCATGAGTGTTTACGCTATAGGATTTTGGCTTAGTTTTACTGCGTTCTCGTTGGTGCTGTGGAGCTTATGGTGTTGGAGTCTTCAAGGCTGGCGGCAGATTGTAGCGGTTCAATTTAGCATTGGATTCGGAATGTTGCCTTTGCAATTGGCGGTGTTCTCGTACTTTCCAATTGTTGGTCTGGTTTTAAATCTAGTGTTTATCCCCCTGTTCTCGATGTTGCTTGTCCCATTGTTGATTCTAGCAATGCTGTGCAGTGTTCTTTACCAGAGTGCTACAGTTCTGATTTTAGGGGGTTGTGATAAAATTTTGGACTTTTCATTTCGCTTACTATTTGCGTTAGCTGATGTATTTCCATTCGGTGTGCAGGTTTCGTCTGAGCAGCAAAGCTACTTGTGGCTTTCATTGTTAGTATTGATTGTCTTTCTATGTTTTGGACAGGTATCCAAATACGTTGTGTTGTTTATCGCGAGCATTGGATTTACGGCTAGGTTAAATCAACATCAACCAATATGGAGCGTGTTGGCCTTTGATGTAGGGCAGGGCAGTTCAATACTGGTGAAGCAAGCCGAAAGCTACTTACTCTACGATACCGGTGCTAGATTTCGGGGCGGATATAGCTATGCAAATAGTGTCTTGCTGCCTTTTTTCGATCAACAGCGTGTCTCTAGTTTAGATTGGCTGGTCATTAGCCATAAAGACAATGATCATGCCGGCGGTGTTGGCGACTTAAATCAAAAGTTAAAAATTGCTCAGGCGGTTGTGCCAACAGGGCTGAAGCTGAACACCAGTCAACGCGCGTGCATGGGAACTCATTCTTGGCTAGACTTAACACTGGAGTTTGTAAGCCCTCCAAATTTGTTTGAAGAGAAGTTTGGCCATGGGCCTGCGAAACCTGCTTGGCTTAAAAAAACTAACAATCAGTCCTGTGTTTTGCGCATAAGCTCTGGCAAACATTCTGTTTTACTCACCGGCGATATAGAGATAGCCGCTGAACAGTTTTTATTAGATCAAAGCGCTTTTAAGGCTAGCGATATATTGCTTTCCCCCCACCATGGAAGCAAAAGCTCGTCGAGTAAGCAGTTCATAAATGCGGTGGCTCCCCAGCAGGTTATTCATAGCGCCGGTAGCTATAATCGCTATAAGTTTCCCAATCTGCATGTGGTCGCTAACTATAGCGATTCAATGCAGTGGGTAACCGGTGTCGACGGCGCAATTGAGGTCGAGTTCTATCAGAATAGCCTGAAGGTTTCTAGCGTGCGCGGTAAAGCAAATTCCGCATGGTACCTAGATCTAGTTGAATTGAGTTACTAGTTTTACGTTTACGTATTAATGACTTACTGGATTTTATGAGCGAGCAGTTGAAAATAATGTTGTTTATTCATGTGAATTCCGAATGGCTATGTTTTGGTATATAGCTAGGTTGCAATAGTGTTGTTAGTTGAATTTGACGCATGAAAATTTGAAAAGTTTTTTGTTAATAGGTTGCTTTCCCTTAAGGGGTTTATATCGCAAACATCACGAAACGACCGCAGACAAAAGTTTGTGGAAGTAGGTGGATTTCGAAGCTTAGTTTACTAAAAGCAATATGATATGCGATAGTATCCGGAAGTAGTAGCAAAAGAGATTAATTCGGTTCTCAGTTTTTGCTTTCAAGCCATCTTAATTGTGAGCTTGATCTAGATTTAAACTAGGTATTTCCGAAGTCGGAATTTTTGAAAGTGTGACTTTCAAACTAATACATACTCATTCAGTTTTGACTACTCATGGTTTGAAGCTTTTTAAAGGGAAATATAAATGATATTACCAGTAATTATGGCTGGGGGATCTGGGTCTCGTTTGTGGCCGTTGTCACGTCAACAATTTCCGAAGCAATTTTTAACTCTTGATGGTAGTGACTCAATGTTACAAAGCACCGTGCAACGTTTAAGTGGAATCGAACATTTAGCTCCTCTTGTAATTTGCAACGAGGTTCACAGGTTTACCGTAGCAGAGCAATTCAGAGCTAATAACTTGGAGAACAGCGGTATAATCCTAGAGCCTGCGGGGCGAAATACTGCTCCTGCAATTGCGCTCGCGGCCTTAACCGCATTAAGAAATGGCACTGACCCATTGCTACTGGTGTTAGCCGCAGACCATATTATTAAAGACGAGAAAAAGTTTTGTAGTGCCGTTATCAACGCCGAAAACTTAGCAGAAAACGACAAACTGGTTACTTTCGGAATCGTTCCGGCGTCACCAGAAACAGGTTACGGTTATATTCGGAGAGGTGAGAAAAAAACAACGGAAGAAGCATCTTTCGATCCTGGATATAATGTCGATGAGTTTGTAGAAAAACCTGACTTGGTTACAGCTGAGTCCTATTTGAATAGTGGAGAATACTTCTGGAATAGCGGGATGTTCCTGTTTAAAGCTAGTCGATATATTGAAGTCCTCTCAAAATATTGCCCGGAAATTGTTACATCATGTAAACGTTCAATTGAGCTAGCCCAAACTGACGACGACTTTATTCGAGTGGATAAAGATGCGTTTGAATCCTGTCCGAGTAACTCTATCGATTATGCAGTCATGGAACCTCTTTGCAAAGAGTCTGGTCCTTGCAACGTCATGGTAATCCCAATGGATTGTGGGTGGAGTGATGTTGGTAGTTGGTCTTCTTTATGGGAAGTTAAAGACAAAGATGCATACGGTAACGCATTCTTTGGCGATGTTATGTATGTAAACACTAATAACTCATATGTTCATGCAAGTGAGAAACTCGTGACTGTAATCGGATTGGATAATGTGGTGGTTGTCGAAACAAAAGATGCGGTTTTGGTATCAGCTATGCCCGAAGTGCAAGAGGTGAAAAAAATTGTTGAAAAGCTCAAATCTGACGAAAGGAGTCAGTGGCAACACCATCGAGAGGTTTACCGTCCTTGGGGAAAATTTGACACTATCGATACTGGTGGCCGTTTTCAAGTCAAACGAATTACCGTTAAACCTGGAGCTAAGCTAAGCGTACAAATGCATCACCATCGTGCCGAACATTGGATCATTGTTTCTGGTACTGCGAAAGTTACGAATAGTGGAGAGGAAAGTTTGTTAACTGAGAATCAATCGACGTATATCCCCGTGGGAGCCATTCACTCTTTAGAAAACCCAGGTAAAGTGCCATTAGAGATGATTGAAGTGCAATCAGGGAGCTATCTCGGAGAAGACGATATTGTTCGATTTGAAGACCGTTATGGCCGTCTAAATCAATGAAGTAATTCACTCCAAACTATTTAAAGATTGCTATGTAAATGTATAAGTCGAAAAACGTAAACGCTATCGGAACATTGACTTTGTTTGCTCTCATTTATTCTGGACAGAATTTTATAGTGCTGAGTACATTAGCTAATGAGGTTCGCAACATAGAAGTACCTTACCGTATTAACTACATGTTTAGCATTCACCGCTTGTGTTTGCAGCTATCGATTAGCGAAGTTTCGAGACGTTTTTGTACACCGAATTGTTTCAGAATATATCAGGTTTGGCGTAGTCTGAGTATTAATCAATAGTACGTAGACAGCCCGAACAAAAATAGGACACTATCGAATTGGAAAGCGAAATGTCAAAGACCAAAGTAGCACTAATAACAGGTATTACAGGGCAAGATGGTTCTTACTTAGCTGAATTGTTACTAGAAAAAGGTTATGAAGTGCACGGCATAAAGCGACGATCTTCTTCTTTGAATACTGAGCGAGTCGATCATATCTACCAAGACATTCATGAGCAGGATAAGCGATTTTTTTTACACTATGGGGATCTCACTGACTCGTCAAATTTAACTCGCATTATTAAGAATGTGCAGCCAGATGAAGTTTATAACTTAGGGGCGCAGTCTCATGTTGCTGTTTCTTTTGAGTGTCCTGAGTACACAGCTGATGTTGATGCAATGGGAACTTTGCGGCTATTAGAGGCGATACGATTTTTGGGTTTAGAAAAGCAAACCAAATTTTACCAAGCTTCAACTTCTGAATTGTATGGGCAAGTTCAAGAAATTCCGCAAAAAGAAACGACTCCATTTCATCCGCGCTCTCCGTATGCGGTCGCCAAAATGTATGCTTACTGGATCGTTGTTAATTACCGTGAGTCTTACGGAATGTATGCATGTAATGGTATATTGTTTAACCATGAGTCGCCGCGTCGAGGAGAAACCTTTGTCACACGTAAGATCACCCGAGGCATTTCTAACATTTCTCAAGGTTTAGAGAAATGCCTATATTTAGGTAATATGGATGCGTTACGTGATTGGGGGCATGCCAAAGACTATGTGCGTATGCAGTGGATGATGTTGCAGCAAGAGCAAGCTGAAGATTTTGTTATCGCAACAGGTAAACAAATTAGTGTGCGAGAGTTTGTAACTTTATCGGCAATAGAAGCAGGTATTGAGCTCGAATTTTCTGGTAACGGCACGCAAGAGGTCGGCACGATTAAATCTATAGTAGGTCATGATGCGCCTGCACTAAGTATAGGTGATGTTATAGTTCGTGTTGATCCTCGATATTTTCGACCTGCGGAAGTAGCAACGCTAGTAGGGGACTCTTCTAAAGCCAAAGAGAAGCTTGGGTGGGAATCACAAATAACTGTTGAGCAATTGTGTGCCGAAATGGTACAGCATGATCTAAGTAAAGCGAAACAACAAGCGTTGCTAAAAGCTCATGGTCATGAAGTTTCAATTGCTATTGACAATCGAGGTTAGACGTGGCGGATATCAGACCCAAAATTTATGTTGCAGGACATCATGGAATGGTCGGTTCCGCAATTATCCGTAATCTTGAAGCAAGTGGTTATACAAACATTATTACGCGTACGAGGAGTGAATTAGACTTAACATGCCAAAAGTCAGTAGCTAAGTTTTTTGAGTTGGAAGATATCGATCATGTCTATTTGGCTGCAGCTAAAGTTGGTGGAATTGTGGCAAACAATACTTACCCGGCGGAATTCATATATGAGAACTTGATGATTCAATCCAATATCATCCACAGCGCTCATATCCATAATGTTCAGAAGCTTCTATTTCTAGGATCTTCGTGTATTTATCCAAAGCTAGCTTCTCAACCAATGAAAGAGTCCGCTCTATTGACTGGATATTTGGAAAAAACCAATGAACCTTATGCGATAGCAAAGATTGCAGGCATTAAGTTATGTGAGAGTTACAATCGTCAATATGCTCGAGATTACCGAAGTGTGATGCCAACCAATTTGTATGGACCAAATGATAATTTTCATCCTGATAATAGCCACGTTCTACCTGCATTACTTCGGCGTTTTCATGAGGCAAAAATAAATGGAACCAAAGAAGTAATAGCCTGGGGGAGCGGTAAGCCCAAGCGAGAGTTTTTACATGTAGATGACATGGCAGCGGCATCTATTTACGTTATGAATCTATCAGTCGAGGAGTATATTGATAATACGGAACCGATGCTGAGCCACATAAATGTGGGTACTGGAACAGACTGTACTATTAGAGAATTGGTTGAAACAGTGGCTAAAGTTGTCGGTTTTACAGGCAAGATCAGATTTGATTCAAGCAAGCCTGATGGAGCACCCAGAAAACTAATGGATGTCGATAGGCTCGGAAATTTGGGGTGGCGCTCATCAGTCAAATTAGAAGCAGGTTTAAGTATGACTTATCAGTGGTTTATTAAGCATGCTCTCGAAGTTAGACAGGTTTAGAATTTTATTTTAAATAGTTGACCCGTCCTGATACGGGTTGACACTTCTAGTTAAAATGCTCGATGAACTTCATCGGGCGTTTTGTACTTTAAGAACGTATGCGGCCTCATTTGATTATAGATCTTGACTGACTCTGCAACCATTTTTCGTGCCTCCTCTAAATCATTAGGCTTGCTCAACAAGAGCTCCATCTTCAATATCCCATTGATACGCTCAGCGAGTGCATTTTGATAGCAGTCGTATCCATCAGTCATTGAGCATGATGCTTTTGGTGGATATCTTGGTAGGCTTTCGAGCTATATTATGTCCCTCTATCTGAGTGATTAACAAACCCAGTACTCTGGCGTTATTTCAGTGCTGATATAAAAGCTTTCTTCACCGATTACGTTCTCATGTTTTAGTCTACATAGTTCCCAACAATTTTCCTTGAATACGCATCTGTCACTAAACTGATGTTGCTTTCGTCACTCCGTGTTGGAAGATAGGTGATGTCAGCCACCCACAACTGCTCTGGTTTGGTTGGGGTTAGTCCTTCTTTTACACTGTTGGGATGACAGTAGTATCGATTATTGCTTTTAGCCGTGCGATGATATGCGCGCCGACTCTGGACTAGAAGTCGAATCACTCGGAGTAGGTCAAAAAGCTTATCTCGGCCAATAGTAAGCCCTTGTTGTAGTGCGAGGTATTGCAGCTTTCGAGTACCTTTTCGAGTTTGTTTGACTCTGACGTCACGGACAAAGCGGAGCACTGCATTGGATTGTTGAGTACGGTTAATCTCAACCTGGCACTGTTTATAGAAGACTTGCTTGGTTATATTTACGAGTTGGCAAACCTCGTCACTGTTAATCGGGCTATGGTTTTCTCTTGGACAATGCTTCTTTGTGCTTTTTATCACGCGAACTCCGCAGTCACGTTACATGACGTTGATGATAGCTTCAAAAAAGTCAGCTTTGAGTTGCACATCCTTAAGTTGTTTTTCGAGCAGCTTAATACGTTGTTCAGGAGTGGGAGGGGAATTGTACTCGGCCATAGACTCACCTTTACGCATAAATTTGGGTGTTCATTTAGACCAATCTAGTCGACCATGCTTACGAAGCCAAACCAAAACAGTAGAAAATCCTTGAATGCCATACTTGTCCTGCGCTTGTTTGTAAGTCAGTTCTCCTTTTTCTACTTCGTCTACGACGGCCAATTTAAAAGCGAGAGAATGGTCGCGGCGAGTTTTCTTAGTTACTGGTTTCATAACACTCTCCATATTGCGGATGGAAAGTGTCACCTTATTAAGGACGGGTTATAGTTCTTCTAAGAAAAGCAAGTTGTAGTTTGAATTTTTTATGTAACACAACATTAAAGCCTTTAAATGTCCCATTGATCGCTGTGCTACCCATAGCCGTTTGATATATGTTGCAAAAATTTGTTAGACAACATTTGTGCAGCGTAGAAGGTAATTCATAGCGATAATCTCTGAATGTTTCAAAAAGACGAAGTATCTAATGGAGAAAGTCATTCAAGGCAGTGGAACACCGGTGTTGACGGGGCGTTAGAGGTCGAGTTCTTTCCAGACGACCTCGAGGTTTCTGGTGTTCGTAATAAAAAACCTATTAGGATTAGTATAAAGACTATGTCCAACTGAAATACTAGTTTTAACCGAAAAATGCCGAAGCGAAGTAAGTTTTCATGGAGGCTTAGCGGATGTTTGCTAGAATAGCGCCAGTTTTACTATAAAGTGTGATTTATGATTTCAGAAACAGCCACCGATTCTAAGGCTAATTTCAAACGCCTACTTGGCTATGTTAAAGACCTGAAGCTGGGATTGTTCGGCGCCATCCTAGGTATGATTGGGTATGGGATAATCGACACTTTGTTTGTGTATTCGATTAAACCCTTAGTGGACGAAGGCCTAACGGGAAATAACCCCAGTGTTCTAAAATACATGCCAATATTCGTTCTTGGAGTTGTGTTTGTCCGTGGTATTTGTTCTTTTGCCACAAGCTATGGTATGGCTTGGGCTGGCGGGCATTTGGTGATGCGCTTACAGCGCGAGATTTTCAGCAAACTAATGTATATGCCGGTGTCATTTTTTGATGAACATAATACTGGTACATTGTTGTCTAAGATCACCTATGACACTAACCAAGTTAGCGGCGCAGCTACATCTTCTTTAGTCACTCTTGTTCGAGAATCAGCAACGATTATTGGCCTGTTGGCAATGATGTTTTATCACTCTTGGCAGCTCTCGCTTATATTTTTCATTGTTGGCCCCATTGTTGCTGTCGCTATCCGTGTTGTCAGTAAGCGATTTAGGAAAATTAGTACCAATTTGCAAAACGCGATGGGGGATGTGACGACGACTTCAGAACAAATGTTGAATGGTCACCGTGAAGTCCTTAGTTTTGGTGGACACGTTATAGAAAATCAGCGTTTTGAAGGTGCGTCGAATATGATTCGGCGTCATCAAATGAAACTAGCTTCAGCATCGGCTATTGCTAATCCAGCAATACAATTTATCGCTTCGATTGCGCTTGCAGTGGTACTTTTTATTGCCTCCAAGCCTGCAATCATGGAAGAAATGACTCCGGGCACATTCACTATTATTGTTACTTCAATGATGATGTTAATGAAGCCTCTGCGTTCGATTACCAGTGTGAACAACGAGATTCAAAAAGCGCTAGCCGCTTGTACCAGCTTGTTCACGATTTTGGATATGGATACCGAAAAAGATACCGGTATCCGCGACGTTACTCGCGCCAAAGGTAATATCAAGTTTGAAGACGTCAGTTTTCACTATCCTGGTAAAGAAGACAATGTACTAAAAGACATTAGTTTTGAGATTAAGACTGGGCAAACAATAGCCTTAGTTGGCCGCTCAGGAAGTGGTAAAAGCACAATTGCCAGCCTGCTACCGCGATTTTACGATGTACAACACGGCAAAATACTGCTTGATGGCATTGAGCTTAGTGAGTACAAACTTACGTCGCTACGTAAGCAGTTTGCACAGGTTTCACAAGGGGTACATTTGTTCAATGGCAGCGTTGCAGACAATATTGCTTATGCCTTTCCTGAAGCGAAACGCGAAGATATAGAAAAGGCAGCGCGCATGGCTAATGTCATGGAGTTTGCTAAAACTATGGAAAACGGTCTTGATACTGAAATTGGCGAGCGCGGAGTAATGCTATCCGGCGGTCAACGGCAACGTGTTGCTATCGCAAGGGCGCTACTTCGTGATGCGCCGGTGCTTATACTTGATGAAGCAACCTCCGCACTGGATACTGAGTCTGAGCGTAAAATCCAACAAGCTATTGACCATGTTGTTCAAGATCGAACAGCAATCGTGATCGCCCACCGCTTATCAACAATTGAAAAAGCAGATGAGATCCTAGTGGTTGACGAAGGACTAATTGTTGAGCGTGGTTCGCATAGTCAATTAATGGCGCTAACAGGAGCCTACTATCAGCTGCATCAAAAACAGTTTGGACAAACTGATGAGAACCGAGATGACGAATCGCAGGATGCTATCTTCGCGTCTAAAACTAATGAGCTAAGCTAGAACATGGACTTTTGGTACCAAAGCGACAATGCCGCTAAACTAAAATCGATATTATTAGCTCCATTAGCGATAGTGTTTAGTGGCGTTAGTGCGCTGCGTCGTTGGCTATACAAAAATGGCATCATGAAAAGCTATCGAGCACCGGTCCCGGTTATTGTCGTTGGTAATATTAACGTAGGCGGTACTGGGAAAACGCCTACAGTAATAGCCATTGTTGAATATCTTAAGCAACAAGGCTATTCACCTGGTGTTGTAAGCCGTGGTTATGGTGGTAAATCAGAACATTACCCTTATGTTGTGAACTCTAACTCATCTAGCATCGAAAGTGGCGATGAACCTTTACTGATTTACCAACGATGCCGTATTCCGGTTATGGTTGATCCCAATCGTAGCCGTGCTATTCAACGATTGCTTGATAATGACAATGTTGATTGCATTGTCAGCGATGACGGCCTACAACACTACGCAATGCAGCGTGATATCGAAATTGTTGTTCAAGATCAACAGCGTTTGCTCGGAAATGGTGAGCTTTTACCAGCCGGTCCTCTTCGTGAAAAACCAAGTCGCTTGGATTCAGTTGATCTCTTGGTTTTTAATGGCGCAGCTGCGAGTATCGAGAAAGATGACCACAAGTCCTTTGCAATGAAGCTAGAGCCAGGTTCTTGGTGCAAAGTTCGGTCACTAGCACCTATTTCAGTATCGATGTCGGATGTGTTAAACGCTTCAACGTCGAAACCAACAGCAATGGCTGGAATCGGAAATCCCAAACGTTTTTATCAAACCTTAGCTGCTCAAGGCTTAGATGTTCAGGACTTTATTGAGCTTGGGGATCATAGCGCTTTAACACAAGAACAGTTGTTAAAGCTAACCGAACAAATGCTTTTGATGACAGAAAAAGATGCGATGAAATACCCCGAATATGCGGGTGAACATTGGTATTATCTTCCTGTAAACGCCAAGCTTTCCGCTGAGTTCTATCAATTACTATCGACTAAGTTGGCTAACTGTAAATCACCAACAAATCTAAAGGACTTGTAATGTCATTGGACCATAAATTATTAGAAATCATTGCTTGCCCATTGTGTAAAGGCAAATTGCATTACGATAAAGATAATCAAGAACTTATCTGCAAAGTAGACAAATTGGCGTACGCAATTGATGATGGTATTCCGGTATTATTGAGCGATAAAGCTCGCGAATTAGTTGGTGAAGAACTTAGCCGATGAAATTCACCGTCATAATCCCAGCACGCTATCAAAGTACCCGCTTACCCGCCAAAGCTTTGCTTGATATTGCAGGCAAGCCGATGCTGCAACATGTATACGAGCAGGCTTGTTTGTCAAAAGCCACGCGTGTGCTGATTGCCACTGACGATGGACGTATTCAAAGCGCAGCGGAGAATTTTGGCGC
This sequence comes from Alginatibacterium sediminis, assembly GCF_003610775.1. Classification (GTDB taxonomy): domain Bacteria; phylum Pseudomonadota; class Gammaproteobacteria; order Enterobacterales; family Celerinatantimonadaceae; genus Alginatibacterium; species Alginatibacterium sediminis. The sequence goes on from NZ_RAQO01000006.1 coordinate 59,927, forward strand.
GCAAGTGATTATGACCAGTAGTGAACATCAAAGTGGTACAGAGCGCCTCGCGGAGGTTGTTGAGAAGCTAGGTTTTGCGGAGCAAGAAATAATCGTTAATATCCAAGGGGATGAGCCGCTAATCCCCCCTGTGATTATTGATCAAGTAGCCAAACTGCTGGTAGATGATTCTAATGCGCCTATGGCGACTTTGAGCACAGATTTAACTGATATTAGTGAGATTAATGACTCGAATGTTGTAAAGGTAGTGAGCGATCATTATCATAACGCGCTCTATTTCAGTCGCGCCGCAATTCCTTTCATGCGAGACTCGGAGCCAAAGGTTGAAAGCTATCAACGGCACATTGGGATCTATGCATATCGAGCGGGCTTTGTTAGCAAATATCCGAAGTTGACGCAATCGAGCTTAGAGCAACTCGAAAAACTCGAACAGCTACGGGCGCTTTCCAACGGCTATGTCATTAAAATCGCTAGGGCTGTTCAATCACCAGCACATGGTGTTGATACGCAAGCTGATTTAGATAAGGTCAGGTCTTGGTTTAAAACACATCGTTAGTGAAGCTTTGGAGCAATCCTAATCAGCATTCAAAGCTTATGAAGAAATTTAGGATCAATACTAAAGCCGTATTAAACCTCTTTGAGAGTTGGAGATGATTTATAGTTAAATCAAAAGAGAGTTTCACTTTCTGATTAATCTAAATTATTTGATTCGAAAAGTACTGTGAGCAGAAGTCAGCTTTCTTACAATATGTGTGCTGTAAACTGTTCGTGATTAGAGCGAACCGTGATGACATTTATTAAAGGTCGATCTGTATGTATCGACTGAAACTGAAATGAAAAGGATAAGCACCAATTCACATTGGGAACTATTAAAACTGTATGGGTATAACTAAATATAATAATATCTTGATTTTTATGGTGGTATTGTTTTTTATTCCGCTATTTATGTTAAATAGCGATCTTTGGGATGGTGTTATTATAGCTCATGCATTTGAGAGCGAAAACAGAGACATCTACTGGAATTGGTTTAGTGAGTCAGGGTGGTTTCTAACTCCGTTATTCTATGATGTGTTTTACTACATAGGTAGAGACTACTTCCCTTTTAGTCTTCATATATTATTCTTGTTTTCGCATCTTTTCTCTATTCGTCAAGTCAGAGTTCTATCTAGAGAGCACTTTAACTTCAGCGATAGCTCATCATTGATCTGCTGTTGTTTTTTTGCACTAAACCCAATCTGGAATATATACTTCTCCTCTGTATTCCTGATGCATTCTATTACTCTAGCTCTTGCTCTATTTTGTTTAAACAAAATGTTACAGTTCAAATTAAGCAGTTTCGTTCTTTGTTCTTTATTGAGTTTTGTTACCTTTCAACAAGCGTCTATGCCTCCGCTAATTTTTTCAATTATTATATTTATGCTATTCATGAAGTTTGAACCGCGTAAGTCTAAGTATGCAGCTGCTTACTTTGTTTGCGCAATTGGATATTTTACGTTAACTAGCTACCTATTCCCAGCGCACGGTCTATATGCGGGTTATAATAATATTAGTTTGACCAATTTGTTTAAATCTCACTTGTACTCGTCATACCTAGATTACATTGTCAAAGTTTATCCTGCAGTTTTACTGTTGTTAGGAATTGTCTTTGTCAAATCAAAAGATCAAAGAAAGTGTGTTTTTGCTTTTATGATGCTTATCGTTATGAACGCTATTCCATTCATACTTGTGGGCAAAACAACTGCTGAGTCTCATCTAGATATTGTTGGGGGCTGGAACCAACGACAGTCAATAACTATCACGGTAATTGTTGCAATAATCTTTGGCTATCTATGGCAAGTATCAGACAGCTTTAGTAAAAGAGTTTGGAACCAAGTTGCCTATGTGTCGATTATATGCAGCTTGGTTTTTGTCACCTATCGATACTACCTTTCAACCGAGGTCAAAGTTAAGTCGATTGCTTTAAAAACTGAGATGGTAGAGCTGTTCAAAGCCTACAAATCGAAGCTGGAAGCCTGTGGTATAGAGTTAGAGGTGTCTCTTCCTCCGGAGTATAGGGCATTGTCTACTTATGAGTTAAATTATATTGCTTGGAAGTCGTTTAATCAAAGGCATTACACCTACGCTAGTGATAATGGGCCTGGTGGAATATTTAAAGAGCCCATATATCGCGATAAGTACATTCAATCCATAACTAAACCTGATTGTTTAAACAAGGTAACATACACATCAGAAACTTACCGTTTAGCGATGCATGAGATATTGCTTAATGATCAGTATTCATACTCCTTAAGTATACGTTAGAGAGGGTTAAATGAAGAAAACTATCATAATTGGTGGCGGTTTTTATGGTCTATATATCTCTGAGTTTTTAGCTAAAAACAATCATGAGGTAATTCTCTTTGAAGAGAGGAGTGACTTCATGCAAAGGGCTTCATTAAACAATCAAGCCAGAGTCCATAATGGGTATCATTATCCTAGGAGCACATTAACAGCGCTTAGGTCTAGGATGTCATACCCAATTTTTAAGAACGAGTTCAAAGAAGCTATCTACGATGAGTTCACAAAGTACTATATGATTGGACAACCTCTAGGCAAGATATCTAACTATCAATTCGAACAGTTTTGCAGACGAATAAAAGCACCACTTAAGGTCGTTGATAACCAGATTCAATCTCTTGTTAATCGACAATATATCTCTGCAATTTATGAAGCCGAGGAAATTGCTTTTGATGCCGTGGTGTTAAAACAAGTAATGATCAGCAGAGCGTTAGAGGCAGGTGTGAAATTACGTGAAAACACTCAAGTATCTAAGGTTGAGAGTCACCACTCTGGGGAACTTGTTGTTATTACAGCTGATGGCGAATCGCACAGTGCTAACCAAGTGTTTAATTGTACCTATTCCAATATAAATGTGATCAACAAAAAATCCAATATAGACTTGATACCATTGCGTCATGAACTAACAGAAATGTGCCTTGTAAAGTTGCCTGAAGAGATAAATCATCTCTCCTTTACTATTATGTGTGGCCCATTTTTTTCGATCATGCCTTTTCCATCAACACCTTATAGCACTTTGTCTCATGTCCGGTACACTCCACATTTTGATTGGACAGATGCTGATAATACAACACTTATACATTCGAACAAGGTTCTAAATGCTAAGCACTCGTCGAATTGGCAGAAAATCATTCAAGATGCCAAGCGCTATATGCCTGTATTAAGCTCTTGTGAATACCAGAGTTCACTTTGGGAAACAAAAACAATTTTACCTGCTAGCGACCATGATGATAGTCGACCTATTTTGTTCAAACCTAATTATGGTATTGACGGTTATCATTGCCTAATGGGGGGGAAAATTGACAATATCTATGATGTTATAAAACTGATAGAAGAATACGGTATGGTTGTCTAGTGATAACTATTTTTATTATTGTCTTGGGTAGAACGTTTATATGAGTTGTCTTAAAAAAATATCCTTTGTATCCGTTGTTATTGTCGAAAAAGACATTGAGAACGGTCAGCTTGAAAGTTGTATAGAAAGTACTAGCGTTTATCTCTCTAGTCGATATTCTGATTATGAGATTTTGATTATTCAAGAAGGCAGCTCTAATAGTCATCGAGTTATATGGAAGAATTTACTCTTGAACTTGCCTTCAATAAGAGTGATTCAAGTTTCAAATCAGTTGGATCGCGAGCTTGCCTTTTCTGTAGGTTTAGAGAATGCAATTGGGGATCATGTAGTTCTTATAAATCCTTCAGTCGACCCATTGGAATTAATTGAACAAGGTGTAGAAAGGAACGAAGAAGGGTATGATGTTGTGACTGGTGTTAACAGCACACCTAATAGTTCTATTTTCTACAAGATAGTAAGGCCTCTAATTAACAAAATACTTGTTCTCATCGGTTCTCACCATGAAAAAAACTCAACAGATTTCTATTGTCTTTCAAGGAATGCAGCTAATACGATTACGTTAGCAAGTAGTAAAAAGTATAATCTACGTGTCAAAATAGGACAGTGCTTCTTCGAAATGACCAGCATTGTATATAGTCAAGGTCAACAATGTAATTATACTCGCAAGACAGTTTTAAATGCTGTTCCGCTTGCATTTAACATGCTGATATTTAATTCTGTGAAGCCTTTGAAGTACATGGCGGCACTTGGTGCTACAGCAAGCGCATTTAGCCTTTTATTTGCTTCGTATAGCTTTTTAATGAAGTTTTTTGATAGTGAAACTGTCGAGGGTTGGACCTCAACAATTATGCTGATTTCACTACTGTTCACGATCCTCTTTATTATACTGAGCTTTATGGCTGAGTACATGTCACGGATGTTAGATGAAACTAATAAAGGAAGGCCTTACTGGATTGTGAATGAATTACACAGCAAGGTCATGGTTGACGAAGACCGATATAACGTAATGGAACGCTCGCAATGATATTGTACGAAATAGCTATACCTGTTCTCAATGAAGAAGCAACATTGGAACAACAAATTAATACGGTAATGTGTCGTATAAAGAGTCTAGAGTCTAAGGGACGAAGCATATCTGTAGTTATCGCTGATAATGGTTCGGTTGATAGAACGAGAGCTATTGCAGAATCACTTGTTGCACAAAACCCTAAATTATTACGGTTTGTCTCTGTAGGGAGAAGGGGAGTCGGGTTAGCCTTAAAGCAAGCTTGGCGAACGAGCGCAGCCTCCGTTGTTGGCTATATGGATCTGGACTTGGCAACAGATCTAAAGCATTTAGATGAAGTGATCAATTTGTTTGAAAGCTCCACCGCGAATTTCGTATATGGCACTCGTTTACATCCGGAGTCTGTAGTTATTGGGCGAACTTTAAAACGGGAATTTTCAAGCAGAGTTTTTAATCTGATCTTAAAGACTTATATCGGTTCCAGGTTTAGTGATGGCATGTGTGGATTTAAATTCCTTCATAAAAGTTATGTCGATGACATTATTCGAAATGGGGCTAGTAGTGACGGATGGTTTTTTTGTACGGAGTTATTGGTAGTCGCAGAGAGACTGAATTTAAATGTAGCTGAGTTGCCCGTTGCTTGGACGGATGACAGTGAAAGCAAGGTTAAGATTGTCCCGCTAGCTATTGAGTACTTGAAGGCGATGAGGGTTTTAAAACGCAATGCTTAAAGAGATGTGTTTGGGTACAGCGATGTGGGGCTGGAGTGTAGATGAAGCTGAAGCTCTTAAAATATTAGATATTTTTTATTCAGCCGGTGGTAGATATATCGACACAGCATTTAACTATCCTATTAATACGGACCCTCGCAAGCTATCGTTTTCCTCAAAATTGATTTCTTGCTGGTTACGCACCCGCAAAGTTGCTGATCTCAAAGTCATATTCAAGTTCGGAAGTGTCGATAACAGTTTGGGAACGCCGCCAAATTTGACTGAAAGTTACATCGAATCCATGTATGAGTTTGCCAATAATCGTTTCGGTGGCAATATTTACTCTATGATGATTCATTGGGATGACCGCAAGAATCGAAGTGAAATTAGTTCTACGCTAGACAAATTAAAAAATATTAGCTCACAGTTCTCTTTTCGAGTTGGTTTGTCCGGTATAAAAGAAATATCTCTATATCAAACGGCTTTGGTAGATCTTAAGCTGATAGATATTGATCATCAAGTCAAGCATTCTTTTTTGATGGATGACGTGGATTCTTTTTCGTTTTCAAGTTGTCGGTTGTGGGCATATGGAATATCCGGAAGCGGGTTAAAGCTTGATGAGACAGAGTATCGACGTGATAGCTATGTGAAATTAGTAAGACCTGCGAGTTTTCATTCCGAGCAGTTTAGACGCGTTAATGTGGATTTAGTACGAGAGTTTATAGAAAATAGTAACTTAGTCGATAACTTGTATGAGTATTCGATGCTTGTCAAAGAGAAGGATGAGAGGTTTTTTGGTTATATAGTTGCACCTAGTAGTAGTAATCAAATGAAGAAAATATGTGAATTTAGATCTCGTTGGAATAATTGTCTAAGTGTAAACAGTGAGAATAGCTAGATTTATTTTCGTTGGTATTTTCAATGGCCTGAATTCCTATTTGTGTTTTTTAATAGTTAACGGGCTTACAGATAACATTACAATTGCTTTGATTTGTTCTTATAGTTGGGCGATGTTAGTTAGCTATTTTGTTAAATAGAAGCTTTGTATTTAAGAACGCACATGGTAGTTTTGGTTTTTTTTGCTCACGAACATCGCAATGCTAGGTTTAAACCGGTTACTGATAGAGTTGTTTTATACCAATCTCGGCTATCCTATTCCTATAGCGCAAGTTCTTAGTATGGTTATTATTAGTTGCTTTAGCTTTTTTATTTACAAATTCATATTTAAGTAATCGCTTTACTAATGTGATTTATCGATAGGAACTCAAAGCCTTTGAACTTAACCGTGTTGTATGAGCGGTGTTATGTATACGGAAAACTGACTTTTAGTCGTTATGCTTGTAATCGTAGTGTTGACTGTCTAAAGCCTGTTTAATTTAACTTTTAACGGAATTGTATGAATAATTTATTGTCGCTAATTGGTAGAAAAAATGAGCTTTTCTCTGATGATATTGAACGTTCGAATAGCGCATTGGCTCGGATTGTATTTGAATCAAGGTTTCTTGTTCTCGGTGGTGCTGGCTCTATTGGGCAAGCTGTAACGAAAGAAGTGTTCAAACGTAATCCTAAGAAGCTGCATGTTGTTGATATTAGCGAAAACAACATGGTGGAACTCGTTCGCGACATTCGCAGTTCGTTTGGATATATTGCCGGTGATTTCCAAACTTTCGCGTTAGATATTGGCTCTACCGAATACGATGCTTTTATCAAGGCCGATGGTCGATACGATTATGTTTTAAATCTCTCGGCACTCAAGCATGTACGCAGTGAAAAAGATCCATTTACACTGATGCGAATGATAGATGTGAATGTATTCAACACAGATAAAACCATTCAACAGTCTATCGACTCAGGGGCAAAGAAGTACTTCTGTGTTTCAACCGATAAGGCCGCGAATCCAGTAAATATGATGGGAGCATCGAAACGTATCATGGAAATGTTCTTGATGCGTAGAAGCGAACAAATGGCGATTTCAACAGCGAGGTTTGCGAATGTAGCGTTCTCAGACGGTTCACTACTACATGGATTTAACCAACGAATTCAAAAGAACCAGCCAATTGTCGCCCCAAATGATATCAAGCGTTACTTTGTGACACCGCAAGAGTCAGGTGAACTGTGCTTAATGTCATGTGTGTTTGGTGAAAATCGCGATATATTTTTTCCAAAGCTAAGTGAGGCTCTACATCTGATTTCCTTTGCAGATATTGCGGTAAAATACCTTGAGCAAAGTGGCTTTGAACCCTTCTTATGCCAAAGTGAAGATGAAGCTCGTGAATTAGTGAAAACACTTCCTGCACAAGGTAAATGGCCATGCCTCTTTACATCAAGCGATACCACCGGTGAAAAAGACTTTGAAGAGTTTTTTACTGATAATGAGGTGCTTGATATGAGTCGGTTTGAAAACTTGGGTATCATCAAAAACGAAGCGCTATACCAACAAGAATTGTTAAAGATGTTCGAACAAAAAATTGGTCAAATGAAATCTAATCTGGAATGGTCTAAAGAAGACTTGGTGGCTCTCTTTTTCACCATGCTCCCTGATTTTGGCCACAAAGAGACTGGTAAGTACCTTGATAGTAAGATGTAGTAAAGCGCGCATTATTGAAATAGCTATCCCATATAAAATAGAGAAATAAACCATGAGTCAGCCATCAATCATTAAGTTTGTTCGCGATGTATACCAAACAAATGATTTCATTCCATTGCATGCACCAACATTTGATGGCAATGAGCAAAAGTATGTACTAGAAACGATTAAAAGTACGTTTGTATCTAGCGTCGGTAAATTTGTTGACGACTTTGAAAAAGCAGTTGAGACTTATACAGGGACTGAAAAAGCTGTTGCTACAGTCAATGGTACAGCAGCACTTCATGCTGCGCTATATATGGGCGGTGTTGAACGAGGTGATTTCGTTATTACTCAGGCTCTTACTTTCGTGGCAACTTGTAACGCTTTGTACCATATGGGGGCTGAGCCAATTTTTGTTGATGTTTCTCCTGTTAGTTTAGGTCTTTGTCCCAAAGCTGTTGATGAGTATTTAACTCAACATGCGCATGTAACTGAGGCAGGCTGCATACATAAACAAACGAAGAGACGGATTCGTGCTGTTGTTCCTATGCATACTTTCGGGCACCCTGTAGAACTGGATGAGCTGATTGTAGTCTGTAGCAAGTGGAATTTGACCTTAGTTGAAGATGCTGCTGAAAGCTTGGGCTCATTTTATAAAGGCAAACACACAGGCACATTAGGCAAATTCTCAGCCTTAAGTTTTAATGGGAATAAGATCATCACCACTGGTGGAGGTGGGATGGTTTTATGCAAAACGGAAAAGCTGGGCGCTCGGACCAAACACGTTACGACAACTGCTAAGGTTCCACATCCTTATGAATTTTTTCACGATGAACCCGGCTTTAATTATCGAATGCCAAATCTGAATGCAGCATTAGGTTGTGCTCAAATGGAAGTTCTTGAGCAATACTTAGAAGCCAAGCGAGTTTTGGCAAACCGTTACCAAGAGTTCTTTGATAAAAGTGACTATCAATTTATGATTGAACCTGAATACGCGAAGTCGAACTACTGGCTTAATGCTGTAATTTGTCCATCCGTAGAAGCCCGTGATGAATTGCTAAAGCAAGGGAATGATACTGGTGTAATGATACGACCAATCTGGCAGCTGATGCATCGCTTACCTATGTTCAAAAACGCACCTCGAGGTGACTTAACTCAGTCGGAGCATATTGAAGCCCACTTGATTAACTTACCAAGTAGTCCCATTGCTCCTTAATGGTGTGTCAAATAAATACTCATTCCGGATGACTGACTTAATATGAGCAAAAAAATTGCGGTTTTTACTGGCACCAGAGCAGAGTATGGTTTGCTCTTTTGGCTTTTAAAAGACATTCAAAATGATCCAGAACTCCAATTGCAATTATTAGTCACTGGTATGCATTTATCGCCAGAGTTTGGAGCAACCTACCAACAGATAGAAGCTGATGGTTTTGTTATCGATGAAAGAATAGAAATTCTTCTTTCGTCGGATTCTGCAGTAGGAATAGCCAAAAGCATGGGGCTTGGAGTGTTAGGGTTCTCTGATGCACTTGCACGCTTGCAACCGGATGTGCTGGTTATCCTTGGTGACCGTTTTGAAGCATTGGCTGCAGCTCAAACGGCAATGATCATGCGTATTCCAATCGTTCATTTACATGGTGGAGAGATTACCGAGGGTGCATATGACGATGCAATACGACATGCAATTACTAAACTTAGTTACTTGCATGCTACGTCTACTGAAGAATATCGCAAACGCGTTATTCAGCTAGGGGAAGATCCCAACCGTGTCAAAAATGTTGGGGCAGTTGGTCTAGATCATTTAAGTCGTGCAAACTTTTTGAGCATTAACGAACTATCAGAAACACTTGAATTTACACTCGAACGTGATTTCTTTGTTGTGACTTACCATCCTGTGACATTAGGAAATGAAGTTCCTTTGGATAGTTTTCAGAGTCTTCTTGATGCCTTAGATGACTTCCCCGAATACCAAGTTATTATAACGTATCCTAATGCGGATGATGGTGGGAGAAGTATTATCCAGCTACTTGAACAATACGCGCACAGAAATCCCAAGCGAGTTTTAGCAGTTGCATCCCTTGGGCAAGTTCGATATCTAAGCGCTGTAAGCCATGCGACGGCAGTGATTGGAAACTCTTCTAGCGGAATTATCGAGGTACCTTCGTTTAACATACCAACGGTCAATATTGGTGAGAGACAAAAAGGCCGTTTGGCAGCAAAAAGTGTCATCGACTGTAATGCTGATAGAGAAGCCATTGCAGATGCGATTTCTGTAGCAGTCTCGAAAAACTATAAAGCTAGCGGAAGTATAGTAGAAAACCCCTACGGCAAAGGCGATGCGAGTTCGCAAATAATATCGATGATAAAAGAACTCGATTTTACGCCAAGTAAACAATTTTACGATTTAGAGTAAATATAATGACCTTAATTATTGCAGAAGCTGGTGTGAACCATAACGGAAACGAAAAGACAGCGTTCGCCTTGATTGATGCTGCAAGAGAAGCTGGAGCCGATATTATCAAGTTTCAAACGTTTAAAGCAAAAAACCTAGCTTCGGAAACTGCAGAGCAAGCAGACTACCAAGTCGCTAATACTCAAAAACAAGAGACGCAATTATCGATGCTTAAGCGTTTGGAGCTTTCTTATGAATTTCACCACCAACTTGTTAAGCATTGTGAGTCAATTGGTATCGAGTTTTTGTCGACCGCTTTTGACTCTGAAAGCCTAAATTTTTTGGTGAATGATTTAGGTCTAAATCGATTAAAAATACCTTCAGGAGAGATCACTAACGCACCATTAGTGTTAGAGCACGCTCGCACAAATTGCAATTTAATAGTTTCTACTGGGATGGCTACATTGGCCGAAGTCGAAGCTGTACTAGGAGTTATAGCTTTTGGATACACCACCGATAAAACGGAAAAGCCATGTGAAATAGCTTTTCAGCAAGCTTATGCCTCTAAAGAGGGGCAGAAAGCTTTAAAAGAAAAAGTGACTATCCTACACTGTACCACGGAATATCCAGCTCCAATGCCTGAGATAAATCTTAGAGCGATGGATACTCTTGGGAAAGCATTTGAGTTACCAGCGGGATATTCAGACCATAGCGAAGGTATAGTTATCCCTATAGCAGCAGTAGCTCGAGGAGCTGTAATCATAGAAAAACACTTTACACTGGATCGCAATATGGAAGGTCCAGACCATAAAGCATCACTCGATCCGAATGAGCTTTCTTCGATGATACGCGCTATACGGCAAGTTGAAGTTGCTTTGGGTACTGGAGTAAAAAGCCCAACGGTTTCGGAAGCGAAAAATATAGTTGTGGCTCGCAAAAGTTTAGTTGCTAAGCAGCCCATAAAAGCTGGTGAAGTTTTTAACAAGAGTAATGTAGCAATTATGCGTCCTGGTTCCGGAATGACACCCTCCTTATTTTGGAGTTTGATGAATCAGAAATCTACGAAATCATACCAGTCTGGTGAGTTGATAATTGAGTAATTTGGAGCTAAAGCCTCTCGTCATTATTGGTGGGGGAGGCCACGCAAGTGTTCTAGTTGACATTTTATTATCTCAACAGAGAACTATAATCGCTATTATTTCTCCAGAAAAAAATGGCGAGCGAAGTATTTTCGAAGAATTCAAGCGTTTATCAAATGATATAGATATACATTCGTACGATTGCAAAGAAGTCAATCTTGTTAATGGTATCGGTATGTTACCCAAAAATTTACTAAGACGTAGAGTAAACCAATATTATCTGTCACTTGGGTATCAGTTCGAGACGGTAGTTGCGGACAATGCATATGTTTCTCCCTTCGCTAGAATAGATAAAGGGGCACAAATACTTTCAGGCGCTATTATACAGACTGGTGCGGTAGTCGGAGCTCACACCATTGCTAACACTGGGAGCATAGTTGAGCATGATTGTGTTGTTGGAGATTACAATCATATTGGACCTCGAGCGACTTTGTGTGGGCAAGTTTTGACTGAAGAAAATGTTTTCGTTGGTGCTGGCGCAACAGTCATCCAAAGCGTTTGTCTTGCACAAAACTGTGTAATTGGAGCAGGAGCTACAATAGTGAGAAACATAAATAGGGACGTTGTAGCATTTTCGTCAAATAGTCATATAGAGAAAAGTTGATCATTAATGATAAATAGTTGGGAAAACGCAATTTTACCACCGTCAGCTACCATAAAGGACGCATTGTTGATTATTGATTCCGAAGCGTTAAGGGTGGCATTAATTGTTGACGAAATTGGTCACTTAAAGGGAGTCGTTACTGATGGAGACATACGCCGTGCATTGCTTAGTGATAAAGGCCTAAATACGAATGTTGAAGATGTGATGAATTCCTCTCCAGTTATCGCATCCGTTGGCACACAACGTGATGTTCTAATCGAGAAAATGAATCGGCTTGATTTGCTATTTATCCCTTTGTTGGATGGGAAGGTTCTAGTTGGTTTGGAAACTTTGCATGGTGCTCTGAACGATCGTCCAAACTATCAGAACCCCGTTTTCATTATGGCGGGTGGTTTCGGTACTCGATTAAAACCGTTAACAGATACATGTCCGAAACCAATGTTAGTCATAGGTGACAAGCCTATTCTTGAAACCGTGCTTCTTCGATTCATTGAAGCAGGTTTTGTTAACTTTTATATTTCTACTCATTATATGCCCGACCAGATTAAGAGTTATTTTGGTGATGGGGCTAGCTTCGGTGTGAAAATTGCCTATGTCCATGAAGATAAACCGTTGGGTACAGGAGGCGCTCTAGGACTACTGCCGAAAGACTTGCCCAAGAATCTTCCTCTTATAATGATGAACGGCGATGTACTTACAAAAGTTGATTTTCGTCGTCTGTTGGACTTCCATAATGAAAATAAACCTGATGCAACTATGTGTGTCCGAGAATATGAATATCAAATTCCTTATGGTGTTGTAACTGGTGTCGCCAGTAAAGTCAAAAGTATGGTTGAGAAGCCGATTCAGCGCTTTTTCGTAAACGCTGGAATTTATGTAGTCTCTCCTCGGGTAATTAGATCTGTTCCTGAAAATCACTCTATTGATATGCCAACGTTACTTGAAAAGCATATGGTTGAACGCGAAAATATTCTTATGTTTCCAATCCATGAGTATTGGCTTGATATCGGTCGTATGGATGACTTCAATCGTGCCCAAAATGACATTCAAACTTTGGGTCTAGGTTGATGAAAAGAGTTGCTGTTGTTGGATTAGGAAATATTGCTATCCGCCATCGACGTAATCTTAAGCAGCTGTTTCCATCCTCGAAATTGTATGCGATGTCTGCTAGCGGTAGATTGCCTGTTGAGATTGTTTGCAATTGCGATCAGGTAGTCTCAAGTATTGATGAGCTCATCGTTGAACAAATTGAGCTAGTAATCGTTGCGTCTCCTGCTCCTTTCCATGCTAGGCATGCAATTAAATTGATTGAAGCTGGCATACCAACACTGATCGAAAAACCGGTCACAACCTCTGTTTGCGATGCGAAACGCATTCAAAGTGCTATTAACAAATATCGTACTCCTGTAGCAGTTGGTTATTGTTTGAGATACTTGCCGTCAGCTCAAAAGCTAAGAAAGCTACTCCAACAGCAAACGATTGGGGTAGTTTACAATGCATTTGTCGAAATTGGTCAGTACTTGCCCCAGTGGCGTCCGAATAAAGACTATCGAGATTGTGTCTCCGCTAGACAGAGCTTAGGGGGGGGCGCGTTGTACGAATTGAGTCATGAGCTAGACTATACGCAGTGGTTACTTGGGCCCTTACGCTTTCAACATGCAACTCTGCGCTCTTCACAAGAATTGGGATTGGAAGTTGAAGATATTGCAGACATCATTGCGATTGGCAAAAATAATGAAGTTGCGACTATACACTTAGACTTTCTGCAACAAAAAGCCCATCGAAAGTGCAGCTTTATAGGTAGCGAAGGTAGAATTGACTGGGATCTTATTCAAAATCAACTTGTTTTAACCACTGCAGCAGAAGTAAAGACGATATATCATGATCCTGAATGGGATAAAAATAAAATGTACTTAGCAATGGTGACCGACTTTGTAAAACAAATCCAAGGAAACGGACATAACTGCGTTCTAGTTGAAGAGGCCAATGCTACGGTGTTTTTGATCGATGAAATTAAGAGCAAAGCAGTATATTTATAGAGAATACTAATGAAAAACTATGCGTTTATTTTTGCTCGCGGAGGTTCGAAAGGTCTCCCTGGGAAGAACATTAAACCTTTGGCAGGAAAACCTTTAATTCGATATTCAATTGATACCGCACTCAATTCGCCTTCAATCGATAGAGTATTTGTCTCAACTGACGATTTTGATATCGCGAAAGTAGCAAACGACGCTGGCGTTGTTGTTATCGATAGACCTTCCGAACTTGCAACAGATACAAGCCCTGAATGGCTATCATGGCGTCATGCTATCGAGTGGGTCAATGAGCACTATGGGACATTTGATGGCTTTGTTAGCCTACCAGCCACCAGTCCGCTCCGTAGCGTTGAAGATGTGGAAAGTGCTATTTCAAGGCTCAAGGTTGTCGATGCAGATATTTGCATTTCGATTTCGCCTGCTAGTCGAAGCCCATATTTTAACATGGTGAAATACCTGGGCGAAGATTTGGTTGAACTAGTTAATAGTCCTGTTTCGGACATTATTCGTCGGCAAGATGCTCCGAAGGTTTTTGACATAACGACAGTAATTTACGTAATTAGTCCGAATTTTGTGCTAAATCGATACGGATTATTCTCGGGTAAGGTTACTAGCATAGAAGTTCCTAAAGAACGAGCTGTGGATATTGATGACATATATGATTTTAAATTGGCCGAAGCAATTTTACAGGCAAACGAAGAATGAACAATTTACTGAGTGCACAAAAAGTGTTGGTCTTGGGAGCCGGAGGGTTTCTAGGTAGTAAAATAACTAAAAAAGCTTTAGAGCAGGGCGCGCAAGTTATCGCGGTTGATTTAAAAATAGAGGATTTACAGGTTAGACTGCACCGACAGGGAATTGATCTCGATGATTCTAATGTGTCCTTGTTCGAGTTGGATGTTACTTCTGAACAAGCAGTGAAATCATTTTTCCATACTCAAAGCGGGATAACAGCTGCTGTAAATTGTACCTACCCTCGTAATAAGTCCTACGGAACCCATTTTCTCGATGTAACTCTCGAAAGTTTCAATGAAAATTTGGCTTTGCATTTAGGTAGTGCGTTTCTAGTAACGCAACAATGTGCTGCTTATTTCACTCGTAATCAACAAGCTTTTTCCTTAGTCAATATTTCATCTATTTATGGCGTGGTTGCACCTAAATTTGAGATTTATCAGAATACATCGATGACAACTCCAGTAGAGTATGCCGCTATTAAGTCAGCTATATTACATCTCAACAAATATGTCGCACGCTATATCAATGACAGCCGTTTTCGTGTCAATAGTGTTAGTCCTGGCGGGATTTTGGATAATCAACCAGAGCCATTCTTAGAGGCTTACAAATCTAATACCAATGGAACTGGGATGTTAGATGTGGACGATGTTGTTGGACCAGTGCTTTATCTAATTAGTCCGCAATCTCTTTTTGTTACTGGTCAAAACCTAATTATTGATGATGGTTTTTGCTTGTAAGTTATCGAATGAACGGTTGATAAATACAAAAGTTATTCATTTCAGACTAATGGAATTCAGGAAATTCAATGCAAACAAATATCCTAATTGTTGGAGCTGGGCAGCTTGGAAGTAGGCATTTACAAGCCCTAGCTAGCCTCAACGAAAGTTTTGACATATATGTAGTTGATCCGAGTACTGCATCTCTGAGTACTGCGGAACAAAGATACTTAGAAGTTAAACATGAGCATTCCCCAATTGTCCACTATGAGCAAACCATTCATAGTTTAAGTATTAAGACTTTTAAAGTGGCTATAATCGCGAGCAATGCTGATATTAGGTTCGAAATTATTCGCACGATTTCTGAGCAGTTGGAACTAGAGTTTCTACTACTTGAAAAAGTTTTATTTCAGTCGACTGAGCAGTTAATAAATGCTCAGGAAATAATTTCAAAAGCGGGTATTACAACATGGGTAAATTGTCCGCGAAGATTGTTTACTGCATATCAACAACTTGCTCTGAGATATCAAGGATGTAGCAGTATTTCCATTGAAGTCGATGGCTCGAATTGGGGACTTGCCTGCAACGCGATTCATTTTCTTGATTTGTGGCATCAATTCGCTGGTTTTACTAGTTACCAGATTGACTATGAACCAGATACTAAAGTAGTTAGCAGTAAAAGACCTGGGTATCAAGAACTTGTAGGTAGCCTCAATGCATCTTCAAACGACGGTAAGCACCGCTTGAAGTTGACGTGTAATTTAACAGAAGATAAAGTACCGTCGTTATCGATTAAAGCCTGTTTTGATGAACAAGTAGTAGAGTTTTTAGAAAGTGAAGGTCAAATTAGATGGTTAGATGAGTGCGGGGAAATTGAGAGTACAATCCCGTTGCAAATCTTGTATCAGAGCCAAACTACCGACAAAGTCGTTCTTTCAATGATTGAAACTGGACGATGCCAATTAACAACTTTGACAGACTCCGCAATGCTCCATAGAGAGTTTTTAGATAAAACGTGTAAACAATTCACAAGTCAAACTGGTATTGAGCATAAGATCGCTCCAATTACGTGAGGATATAATGATTTTATTAATTGGTGCCGGTCCAATGGCGCAAGAGTACGCAAAAGTACTACAAGCACAAAAGCAGAGCTTTAGAGTTATCGGTCGAAGTCAAGCTTCTGCTGATGAGTTTGAACTTGCCTCCGGGCAAACAGTGTATGTTGGAGGCTTAAAAAACTTTTGCAATAGCAATGAATTAGCTAATTACTCCAAAGCGATAGTAACCACTGGTGTTGAACAACTCGCAGAAACTACTCGGTTATTGATCGAGAACGGAGTTAAGCAACTTCTGATTGAAAAGCCTGGCGGAATCGATGCCAAACAGATTGATGCGCTCACCTCGTTTGCTCAAGAGCATGCTGCTGAGGTTTTCGTAGCTTATAACCGTCGCTTTTACGCTTCTGTGCAAAAGGCTATAGAGATTATTGAACAAGACGGCGGAGTTCAAAGCTTTAACTTTGAATTAACAGAGTGGGGTCATGTCATAGCTGGTATCCCGAAAGCCGAAGGGGTTAAAGAAAACTGGTTCATGGGAAATACCACTCATGTTGTAGATTTAGCATTTTTTTTAGGTGGATTCCCAAAACAACTGAGCAGTTTTACTACGGGTTGTACTCCCTGGCATTCACGATCATCGAATTTTGCGGGGGCAGGAATTTCAGACAGTGGAGCCTTATTTGCTTACCACGGTAATTGGGGGGCTCCAGGAAGATGGAGTGTAGAAATATTGACGAGCCAGCATCGACTGATTTTCCGCCCTATGGAGCAGTTGCAAATTCAGAGTATTGGAAGTGTTGCGCAAGAATTTACTAAAATTGATGATCAAATAGACAAAGATTATAAGGCGGGTTTATACAAGCAAGTTGAATCATTTTTGCGAAATGAGAAGCAAAATCTATGTACCTTAGCCGCGCAAAATGAGAATGCGAAAGTGTACAGCAAAATTGCTGGTTATTCGTAGTGTACAACGTTCGAATCGAACCCGCAGGGATTATGTATAACTCAGAAGCAAATTTACTTGAAGATGCATTAACTCAAAATATTAGCTTGGAGCATAGCTGTAAGACCGGCGATTGTGGTGTTTGTAAATGTGAAGTGTTATCTGGTTCGGTCATGAATGAAAACAGACAAGTTGTAACACAGGGACATGTTCTCGCATGCCAATCGAAAGCGCTATCGAATGTGGTTGTCAGTGCAAATTATTACCCTGAACTAGATGCGCTGAGAAAGCAAACAGTACCTTGCAAGGTTTCTAAAGTTACTTATCTTACAAAAGATATTGTAGCTCTCAAGTTTAGGCTCCCACCATCGTCAAATTTTAATTATCTCCCTGGTCAGTATGTTGATTTAAGTTTTAAGGGAGTTGTTCGTAGTTATTCAATCGCGAATGCTAAAAATGCGACAAAGGAACTAGAGTTTCATATACGACGAGTTCATTCCGGAAAGATGTCGAATCTTATTTTTGAGAACGTTAAAACCGATCAATTAATGCGCTTAGAAGGTCCGAAAGGTACCTTTTTTGTCAGAGAAGGTGAAAAACCTTTATTGTTCTTAGCCACCGGTACTGGGATAGCACCAATCAAGGCGATGGTAGAAAAGCTAGTGGCAACTGCGGATCCTAGAGAAATATATATTTTTTGGGGAATGCGCTACGCTAACGAAATTTATGATGAATATTTTCAGATTCTCTCGAAGCAATTAAAACAGCTTCATTTTTTCAGCGTGACTTCGCAAGAAGAGAATGAAAATGGTTACTCAGGTTACGTTCAAGATATTGTTTGTAAACATTTTGATTCGTTGGAACGATTTGATGTTTATGCCTGCGGTTCATTAAAAATGATTGATGATGCGCGAGAGAAGTTTTATGTAAAATGTCTAAAGCACAAAGCATTTCATTCAGATGCGTTTTTACCTGCGAAACAATTACAGACTTAGCTGGAGATATTAATGAAAGCAGTAATCCTTGCTGGCGGACTAGGTACTAGACTTAGCGAAGAAACCACAGTCAAGCCTAAACCGATGGTTGAGATTGGTGGTAAACCAATTTTATGGCACATCATGAAGCAATATTCCTCACATGGAATTACTGATTTCATCATCTGCTGTGGTTACAAAGGGTATATTATCAAGGAGTACTTCGCTAATTACTTTCTGCATATGTCGGATGTAACATTCGACATGAAGCAAAATGAGATGAAAGTACATCAAAAGCGCGCGGAGCCTTGGACTGTTACTTTGGTCGATACTGGAGAGAAGTCCATGACCGGAGGCAGGCTAAAGCGCGTAGCTAATTACCTTGAAGGTGAAGAAGCATTTTGTTTTACCTACGGTGATGGTGTGAGCGATATTGATATAGCCGCGACGATTGCATTTCACAAGTCTCATGGGAAAGAAGCTACTTTAACTGCCACTTATCCTCCTGGGCGTTTTGGCGCCTTAGACATTCGGTCGGGTCAAGTCCATAGCTTTAAAGAAAAACCGAAAGGTGACGGTGCAATGATTAACGGTGGCTTTTTTGTGTTGTCGCCAAAAGTCTTGCGATACATCGATGATGATAGTAGTACTTGGGAACAGTACCCTCTTAATCAACTTGCAGAAAGTGGGGAATTAATGGCTTATGAGCATCACGGATTCTGGCAACCGATGGATACTCTTCGAGACAAAATATACTTAGAAGAGCTTTGGCAGCAGGGTAATGCGCCATGGAAAACGTGGATATAAATGATGGATGCAAGTTTTTGGAAAGGAAAAAAAGTTTTTCTGACTGGGCACTCCGGCTTTAAAGGCAGCTGGTTATCGCTATGGCTTAAAGAAATGGGAGCAATAGTCAAAGGCTATTCACTATCAGCCCCAACCAGTCCTAGTTTATTTGAAATTGCGAACATTGCCGCTGACATGGATAGTGTTGAAGGAGATATTCGAGATTTCGATCATCTTCTTAAAGAATTTCATATTTTCAGACCAGAAATTGTATTTCATATGGCGGCGCAGCCCTTAGTCCGATTATCATATGATGACCCGATAGAGACTTACTCAACAAATGTCATGGGTACGGTCCATTTACTCGAAGTGATAAGACAGGTAGGCGGCGTTAAGGCAATCGTAAATATAACGTCTGATAAGTGTTACGAGAATCGAGAGTGGGCGTGGGGCTACCGTGAAAACGAACCTATGGGAGGGTATGACCCCTATAGCAATAGTAAAGGGTGTGCAGAACTCGTTGCAGCTTCCTTTCGACAATCGTTTTTTAACGCAAGTGAACACGCACAACATGGTTGTGCCTTAGCTTCAGTTCGAGCGGGTAATGTTATTGGCGGGGGAGACTGGGCTGCTGATAGATTGATTCCAGATATGTTAAAAGCATTTTCGGGCCAAAAGCCAGTAGAAATACGAAGCCCTAATGCCATACGGCCATGGCAGCACGTATTAGAACCTCTTTCTGGTTATATCACCATCGCCGAAAAGCTGTATATTTTGGGGCCTGATTTTGCTGAAGGATGGAACTTTGGACCTAAAGACGATGATGCAAAGTCGGTCGAGTGGATTGTTGAAAAACTAGCATCGATTTGGGGGAAAGGAGCTCAGTGGTGTTTAAGTGATGGTGAACACCCTCACGAAGCCCACTACTTAAAGCTAGATTGTTCGAAAGCAAATATGCGCTTGAACTGGCAGCCTGTTTGGGACTTAAGTACAACATTAGAGAAAATTGTAAACTGGCAAAAAGCGTGGCTTGAAAACCAAGACATGAACCAATATACGATTTGTGAAATTAAAGATTACATGGCCGCAAGAGCTAAGAGTAGGAAGTAAATAATGTCGAAAGAACAACTAAGAAGTCAAATAGCAAAGCTTGTTGAGCAATACGCCGAGTTAGAATATGCACCTAAAACATTTGTTGCCGGCGAAAGTGTGGTACCGCCTTCAGGTAAAGTTCTTGGTGCGAACGAACTCAAGATGATGGTTGAAGCCTCACTAGACGGTTGGCTCACAACCGGTCGATTTAACGATGCATTCGAGAAGCGTTTAGGTGACTACTTAGGTGTTCCTTATGTGCTTACAACAACTTCAGGATCCTCTGCAAACCTTCTCGCCCTAACAGCTTTAACATCTCCTAAACTTGGGAATAGACAACTAAAGCCCGGCGACGAAGTCATCACGGTAGCAGCCGGCTTCCCAACGACAGTTAACCCAACAATACAAAATGGGCTTGTTCCGGTTTTTGTTGATGTTGATATACCTACCTACCAAATTAAACCCGATATGATTGAAGCTGCAATTTCGGACAAAACCAAAGCGATTATGGTCGCTCATACTTTAGGAAACGTTTTCGATTTAAGTGAAGCTCGCCGTGTTGCCGATAAATATGATCTTTGGTTAATTGAAGACTGTTGTGACGCTCTTGGTTCAACTTACAATGACCAAATGGTTGGGACCTTTGGAGACATCTCTACGGTTAGTTTCTACCCCGCACATCACATAACAATGGGAGAGGGTGGGGCCGTCTTT
This sequence comes from Alginatibacterium sediminis, assembly GCF_003610775.1. Taxonomy (GTDB): domain Bacteria; phylum Pseudomonadota; class Gammaproteobacteria; order Enterobacterales; family Celerinatantimonadaceae; genus Alginatibacterium; species Alginatibacterium sediminis. The sequence goes on from NZ_RAQO01000006.1 coordinate 80,813, forward strand.
ACAAAAAACAACGATTTAAGAAAAATCATTGAGTCCTTCAGAGATTGGGGGCGGGACTGCTATTGTGCCCCTGGTTGCGATAATACTTGTAATAAACGTTTTGACCAGCAACTTGGATCGTTACCGCAAGGCTATGATCACAAATACACCTATTCTCATTTGGGTTATAATCTAAAGATCACGGATATGCAGGCCGCTTGTGGTTTAGCTCAAATGGACCGCTTGGAAGAGTTGGTACAAATCCGTAAGGAAAATTATGCGCACCTTAAACAGGGCCTAGCGTCGTGCAATGAGTTTTTGATTCTTCCTGAAGCAACCAAAAACTCAAATCCTTCGTGGTTTGGCTTTCCAATTACTTTAAAGCCCGAGTCTGGGATAAATCGTGTCGAACTGCTTAAGTTTATGGATGAGTTTAAAATAGGTACCCGTTTATTATTTGCGGGTAACTTGACGCGACAACCTTACTTTAAAGATGTTAAATATCGTGTTGTCGGAGAATTAACTAATACCGACCTTATTATGAATAATACATTTTGGATTGGCGTCTATCCCGGTTTGACAAAACAACATTTAGATTTTGTGATTGAGAAATTCGAAGAGTTTTTTGGTTTAAGTTTTTAGTGAAATTGAAAAATTCGAAATACACGCCCATTTGTGAACGAACTATTGTTGGTTAAATTATTATGAATATTAAAGACTTAGCATTAGAGGGGTGCCAGTTGATATCTCTTCCACATTCTATCGATGAGAGAGGGCACTTTGTTAAAACCTTTAACAAGGAACTCTTTGCTAACACGGAACTTTATGAATTTGACCTTCAAGAAGAGTTCTACACGATATCAAAAAAAAATGTGCTTCGTGGCTTACATTTTCAAAATAACCCGGCAGCCCACTCAAAAGTAGTGTCGTGTATTGATGGGAAGGTATTGGATTTCTGTCTTGATTTAAGAGCTTCATCACCTAGCTACAAAAAGCATATTTCCATGGAGCTCGATAGCGAAACACCGCAATTACTGTTTCTACCGAAAGGAATAGCACATGGGTTTCTAACTATCTCGAAGTCGGCGACTCTACTTTATAAGACAGACAGTGTTTACTCTCCAGAAAACGATAGTGGCATTCTTTGGTCTAGCATCGGTTTGACTTTGCCTAATGATGATTTTATTGTTTCGGAAAGAGACAAGGCATTTATTTCACTTAGTGAATTTGAAAGTGATTTTATATGAAAGTTTTAGTTTGCGGTGCAACTGGTTATTTAGGACAAGAGTTAACTAATCACTATAGATCCCAGGGGCATGATGTCGTTACTTTGGGGCGCAGCCCAAAGAACGATATCAACTTGGATATTACCAATTTTAATATTACAAAACTCATAAATGTTTTGGTTAAAATTGATTTAGTTGTACATTGTGCAGCCATAAATGAAGTCGAAATCGCAAAAGATATTGTTAACACCTATAATGTCAATGTGGTGTTAACACGTTTGTTAATCGAAATGGCTGTCAAGTTAAGTGTGAGTAGTTTTATTTATGTCAGCACTTTTCACGTATATGGGACTTCTTGTGGTGAAATTACCGAAAAGAATAAGATGCATCCAATAAATGATTATGGCCTAACCCATTATTTATCAGAAGAAATTGTGAGAGTTTCTTGTGGGAGAAATGGTATTGATTTTTTGATTCTTAGGCCCACCAATATATATGGCAGGCCTAGTGACATATCATCTTTTAATCGAAAAAGCTTGGTTCCATTTCAATTCCTGGAACAAGCGTTAATGACTAACGAAATTGTCATCAATAGTAGCGGTCAACAATATCGAAACTTTGTATCTGTGAAAGAAGTTGTTGATTGTTTAAAATTTGTTGGAAGTGAAGAAATTATTAATTGTTACGGAGAATTGAACACTAGCATTGAGGATTTCGCTCACCGAATCGGTGGGATCGTTAATGAAGAGTTTGATAAGAATGTGAAAGTACGAGTCTGCGGAAAACGGGTTCCTGGGAACTATGCGCTTAGTGTAAGTAACACTAACAGTTTATATCAGCCACGCAGAGAATGCCTAAAAGAGTTTGTTGTCGATATGGTTGGGTGCAAAAAGCAATGGACAAAGTAGTCGTTCTTGGAGCTGGTATTACTGGGATATCTGCGACTTATTATGCTCAGATTAAAGGTTATGACGTTAACTGCTATGAGAAGTCAACACATGTAGGTGGATTGATCTCAAACTTTGAAATTCAAGGCTTTCGCTTTGACAATGCTATCCACTTATCTTTTTCCAAAGAGCCGGTGGTCAAAGAACTCTTCAATCAAACTGAGTCCTATACACACTCTCCAAATGCCTATTGTCTTGAAAACGGGAAATGGCTAAAGCATCCTGTTCAAAACAATTTGTATCCTCTAGAAACTGAAGAGAAAGTTGCTTTGATTAGATCATTCACGCAGCGGCCATCTAAGTTGCCTGAAGACTATTCTCAGTGGCTTGATCATCAATACGGAGATGCGATTGCACAAAGGTATCCCAAAAAGTATACCTTGAAGTATTGGGGATGCGAGGCAGAAAAGCTATCCACAACATGGATTGGAAATCGTGTGCGTCGAGCGGAGATAGACGAAATACTAGCTGGAGCTATGGAGCCCCGAGAGGAGAACCATTATTACGCAAATGAAATGAGATACCCAAAACAAGGTGGCTATTTTGAATTTGTTAGAAGTATGGCTGAAAGCTGCCCGATACAAGTCAATAAAGAAGTTGTAATTGTTGACGTTGAAAAGAAAGAAATCACTTTCAAGGATGGATCGACCGCGGAATATGATCAACTGATTAATACTTTACCTTTACCTTCTCTGATTCCCTTAATTTCTCCTAAGGTACCAGAGCGTGTTCTCAATGCAACTAAAAGCCTGTTATGGACTACAGTTGATCTGGTTTCTATAGGATTTAACAAGGAAAAAGTTCCCCCGTATTTGTGGTTTTACATCTATGATGAGGACAAAGTAGCCTCTAGGGGATATTCTCCTTCTTGGAAATCTCCAAACAATGCTCCGGAAGGCCATTCATCCTTGCAGTTTGAGATTTATAATCTATCGACTAAGGAAAGGCTAACCTCTAAAGCACTTATAGAGAATTTAAAGACAACACTACTTGAAATGAATGTGTGTGAAGAAAGTGACATTTTGTTTATGGACCACAAACATCTTCCGTTTGGGAATGTAGTTTACGATCATGGTATGGAAGATCGGCGAGACATTGTGCTTGATTATTTGGACTCCCAGAATATCAAGAGTTGCGGTAGGTTCGGTGAATGGGCTTATCTTTGGAGCGATCAAAGTTTCATGAGTGGAAAAAATGCAGCAGAATCATTAGATGAAGGATAAGCTGGTTCGCGCTTCTTTAATATATGGAATCACAAACATCGTAAGCCAAGGCGGTGTTTTTTTACTTCTACCGCTTTATAGTTTCATTTTAACCAAAGCAGAATATGGGCTTGTAGCCAAGTACGAAATTTACACATTTATTATAGCGGTCTTCTTTTCACTTTGTTTAGATAGAGCGGCTCAAAGGCTTTTCTTTGATCATTCGGATCAAGAACGAAAGAACGTTCTGTCCACGTTATATTTTTCAGTTCTTGCTTTCTCTACTTGCTCGATGCTCTTTTTTTTCTTGGTGTTATCCTTTTACCCGGAAAGGTCTTCTGGTGCACTTATATATGCAACACTATTTTGCTTCTTCACCGTAAATGGACTGATTAGTACTCAGTTTTTCCAATTTTCAGAAAAACCCATCGCCTATGCTGCGATTAAATTGACTACAGTACTTAGTAATGTCGCGTTAATCTCTTATACTCTGTATTTCTATTCCGCAACTGCAGAGACAAAATTAGCTTCTGATGCAGTAGTTTCTGGTATAGCTTTTTTTATACATTTTCTTATTGCGATAAGATTTTTTGGTATAAACTTCCAATATAAGTATCTACAACAAGGTTTGAAATTTGCGCTTCCCTTTGTACCAACATTACTCATCTCTTGGGTGATTGTGCTGTCCAGTCGCATATTCTTAGAGTTCTATGGTGACATCGCTGACGTTGGTGTTTACTCGATGGCGTACAAGTTATCATCAGTAATTCTAGTTATTGGGGCTGCAATAAACATGGCATATACACCGTACTTTTATAGAAATGCTGCGCTAGGGGACTCCGAGGAGAAATCTCTTGAAAACACTTCTAATACTATTCTATATTTTTTGCTTGCTCTTTTGATTGGTTTTCTTACTTTTAATGCTGAGATAATTCATTATTTTCTAGACACAAAGTATAGTTCGATCGGTGGACTAGTTTTTATTATATCGATTGCTTGTTATGTTTCTGTGTTTAATAGTTTTACATTTGTATTGTATATATTGCAAAGCAAACGTTCTATTCTCAATCTAGCCGCGAGTATCGTTTCGGCGTTAGTTTCTGTTGTACTTAACTATTCATTGATTCCGAAATATGGAGTATATGGTGCTGCGGCATCGTTGTTGATCGCAACTTTTTTGCTGTCTATTTTTCAATGCTACTACTCAAAGCAAGGCTTCTACTTGCAACTTCAATGGAGAAGACATTTTCTAGGCTTGTTGTCAGCTATTTCATATGGAATTTTTGTGCATCAAATACCGTTATCCATCGAAACAATAGTTTTAAAATTAACAATAGCAATTATCGCGTTAGCTTTTATATCCAAACGCATGTTTCTTATTAAGAAGATTATATGATCACAATAATTATTCCTACGCACAATAGGCATGAAAAGCTCGACAGAGCTATTAATTACTACAGTGAATTTGATTCTCAAATTATCGTTGTTGACTCATCTGAAGTTATTTATGAGAGAAATTACCCATCTAATGTTAGGTATTTGTATAAACCAACATTGAACTTCGCGGAGAAAATTTTAACGGCTGTTCGAGATTGTGATAACGAGCTAGTTGCTCTGGTAGCAGATGATGATTTTATTTTGGAAAAACCGTTATTTAAAGCTGTAACAAGAATGAAGCAGGCGGAAGAGATATCGATTAGTTTTGGTTACTTCCTCAGTTTCAATGAAGGGAATGTTAGTTCGCTGGAGCCAATTCCTGTTTTGAATAGAAATCCTGATTATTATCATGGGGTGGCAAACGCAGAAAGCAAACTGAAACACTTTGTAGCAAACTTTGAGCAACTGTTGTGGTCCTTGTACCGTAAAGAAACCTTGTTGAGTGCGTTTAAAAAAGTAGCAAAAGCCGACTACGTAAACGATAATTTTATTGAACTAACAATAGCGACTACAGCTTTTTCAAAAGGAACTGTCAATCATACAAATAGTTTTTGGGGGGTTCGCGAAAGAGCTTTAGGCGAACATTGGGGATCAAGACACAAAGCGATTTCAAAAAACGATCCCCTCGAATTTACAAAGTTCATCGATAGCGGAGAAAATGATTTTGAGAAAAAATTGTGCCAAGTCGCCCTTGAGCACTATTTGTCAAAATCGTTATCACGGAAAGTAAGGCATAGAATAAGTCGATTCAGGAAACCAATTTCACACGGTTCTATCGACTACACCCTTAGTGAAATTCTATCTATTTTAAATAAAGCCCATGAATAAACTGGTACTGTTAAAAATCTGTTTAAATTTATTTGTTCTAATTTTAGTTCTGGGAGGTGTTTTTGTCCTTAACGAATCAGCTTTACTTGTAGCTACTGGTGTTTTAGTCATTTTTTTTATAAACAGAGACCAGCGCTTGCTCCATCCTTCGAACATGGTGTTTGCATTCTATGCTATGTACCTAATATTGCCTATTTGCTTGTTCTATGTTTTGGAGTTTATTTCGTGGGAATATATATTGCCATGGGGGAGAATAAGTAACTGGGATCAAGTTTCGCCTAATGCGTTTGCTCTTGTCTTTTGTACCTTTTCTTTGCTTTTTTTGTCGCTTATATTTTTTAACCAGGACAAACCAAGGTTGAACAAGCACACCGGTATCAACAATATTTATGTTCCGTACAGCATATGTATCAGCTTGATTGTGATATTGATATTTGGTATGGCCTTGTTTGTATCAAAAACGGGCGGCATCGGCCTTTGGTTATCTGATTACTCAAATACGTACGTATCAGGTAAATCGGGAGTCGGATGGCTTAATTTTCTGTTGATAAACTATGCTCATTTCGTTTTCTTTATTTGTGGCATAGCTCTTTTTTCGAAACATGGCATTAAGGGAGTTAGAAGACAGCTGTTAATCTTTCTACTGATATTTTCAGTTGTAGTCGTTTGTTATTTTCAAGGGATTAAAAGCCGAGTACCTATATTAGCTTTGTTTTTTCTTTTTCCAGTATTGATTAATTCTCGATTAAAAATGTTTAACGGTGTAGTTTTATTCTTGGCATTCATATCTTTTTTTATGGTCTCTATGTATTTTCGCTCTAACGGATTTTATGATTCTTTTCCAAAATTAGTTGAATACTTGTTGTCCTATTTTAATACCTACATTTTATTAGATACAACCATGAACGATTTTCCTTCAGACTATATGCGAACATTGTGGTTTTCGTCCCAAAAATATACTCAAGCCTTAGGGTATGAATCAAATGGAGAATACCTGGATATTAGCTATTGGTTGACGGATGTTTACTTCCCAGAGACTTGGGAGAGAAACGCTACTCAACAGTGGCCTCTGGAAATGGAGTTATACTTCAACTTTGGAGGCTTGCAATTTTTTGTATTACCAGTGTTGTTGATTTCAGTTCTAATTTCTTATTTGTATAACCGAGCTTATTTAGGGAGTCACATATTGAGCTTCATTTTCATCGCTGAGTTTATTCGAATATTTTCAACCCTTCGAGGGAGCATGCTTCCTTGGACATTACCTTTAGTTCTCATTTTTTATATATGCACTTGTTTTTTTATGATTGCATTTACTAGGAAGGTTAATAATGCATAAGGCTTCATCCAATCGAATTATTGAAGCGTACGAGAACGAAATCTGTATTGAACAATGGTCAATAGATATTGGATTAGTCGACAAGAATTTAGTTAGAAAGCATCAGTTACCCCGTTACAAGCTTTTGAAGGTATTCGTTTCACACACCAATAGAATTAGAGCACTGAGGTTATGTTTTCTTCTCGTATCAAATCTCCTCCCTTTGATATTTTTTTTCAAAGCTCTACAATGTAGTTTTTATATATTAAGTAGTAAGAAAAACACAAAGATACTCAAAGAACAAAATTTTTATATCACCGATACGTTGTTGAGCCTAAAGAACTTCAAGGTAGTGAATGACAAATTTTCTTTTGATAACAACAATGTTGTTCTTTATAAAGACTTGAAAAATGTTTGTAGCTTTTTGGAATTAAAAGAAATTGGGTCTTTATTAAAGCTTGTATATGAAACCAATGACCTTCTTAAAAAAAGGTCAGAGAATTTGGAACGGCTGTCTTACTTTGAGCTGAAACTCCACTGTGTGGACTTAGTTGAGATCGCCGCATTTTTACTTGTAATACAGAAACTAAGCAAAAATGACCCAAATATATATTTTGATCAACATATTCAACGTTGGGCTTATTTGATCAGCCACACCGTGGAATATAAGCGCTCAAATTTAGTACAGCATGGTTACCTTGACGCATCTGTTCAATTCAAGCATGCCTTTGGCGAGATTGGTACGGCCTGGATATTGTCCGAGAGATTTCGAGAATTATTTTTACGAATCTACAAGGTTGGCAGATTTGTCATTGTCAAATCGGCTCTTACGCTGCAAAATCACTTGGAATCAGATGGTTTAACTCCTAAAGTTTTCTTGGCGTCTTCCCCGGTTTCGATCGAATTGGAACAACAATTTGTTCAAGAGTGCCTTGATAATAATATTTGTGTTCTTTTTAAAAAGCATCCTAAATACAAGTATCCAGGCAACGCCTTCCATGATTTTGACGATAACCGGCTATTTCTATTGGACAATAAATCCTTCCCGCTTTGTGATGTGATGGTTACTTTTAACTCGTTTTTGGGTTTCGAATATGAAAGCCTAGGAATTCGTGTTTTTTTCTTGGAAGGCTCTTCAATTGAAGAGCGAAGTAACATGGTGAGAAAGATTTCAAGTTTTGAGGTACAAAAGGACCATTTACATAATGATTAAATTTTTCTGGGCTATTCGCGCATTGCAGTACAAATTACTGATGGGGAAAGTAGGGCGTCTGTGTTACATGGGGAAACCTTTGTTCCTATCAAACCCTAAACGCATTTTTATTGGTAACAAGGTCAGAATATTTCCGCACTTTAGAATGGAAGTTCTTGATAGTAACTCGTCAATTGTAATCCACGATAACGTTTCAATTGGCCAAAACTTTCACGTGATTTCTGGTGCTAGTTTACATATTGGTACCGGTACTACAATTTCAGCCAATGTTTTAATAACTAATGTGGATCATTCTTATGCGGATGTCTCTAGTAGTGTGATGTCTCAATCTCTGATCGTTAAAGAAACTACTGTAGGTGATAATTGTTTTTTAGGTGTAGGTTCTGTTTTACAAGCGGGCACTTGCTTAGGGAGTAACTGTGTAGTTGGTGCTAACTCTGTCGTAAAAGGTGTATTTCCTGAGCGGTGTGTCATAGCGGGCGTACCTGCAAAAATTATAAAATTATACGACTCTTCAACTCAAGTTTGGAAAACGATGGATAAATGAAAGATGTTTGTTTCCCGTTTGGTACTCCCTTAGGTATTAGTTTATGAAGTCTTTAGAAGATAAAAATGTGTTAGTGTTAGCGCCAAGTTTTTTTGGATACGAAATGAGTATTAAAAAGGCTTTGGAACAATTTGGTGCAAATGTCAGTTTGTATAATGAACGACCAAAAAATAGCTTTTTTGTGAAATCATGTATTCGTTTACGTCTATCTTTTGTCATTCGAAAACATATTTATAGCTATTACGATAGCATCTTGAATGAAACGAAGGATACTTCTTTTGATTATTTATTCCTGGTTAATCCTGAAGCAATTAATAAAGATATTATCACATCCTTTAAAAATCAGCATCCGAGTATTACAGTCCTTACGTATATGTGGGATTCAATAGTTAATAAGAAAAATTCAAGTAAATTGATTGAGATCAGTGATAGTTTTTATTCATTTGATTCAAATGATGTTATTCGAGACTCTAGGGTCAAATTTTTGCCTTTGTTTTATACGCAAGACTACGCCAGAATCTCCGAGGTTAGCAATTCTAGGAGTATCGATGTTTTGTTTGTCGGTACGATTCACAGTGATCGTTACGCTTTGGTAAGTGAAGTTAAGAAACAACTTTTACGAAAAGGAAGGATTGTTTCTATTTTTCTCTTCTGCCCGAGCAGAATTCTATACTTTGGGCGAAAAGTTTTCTCTAAAAATAGTCAACCTAAAAGCTATAGTGAAGTTTCTTTCAAATCTGCTAGTCCTGATTGGCTTTGTGAACAGATAACTAATTCAAAGGCTATTTTGGATATAGAGCACCCGTCTCAAACCGGTTTGACAATGCGGACTATTGAAATGCTAGGTGCAAAGCGTAAGTTGATTACGACAAATAAAAATGTTCTCAAATATGATTTCTACAACACAAATAATATACTTGTTATAGACCGATCTAATGTCAACATTGAAGATGATTTTTTTGATACAGATTATGAGCCTCTAGATATTTCGATTTACGAGAAATACTCATTAAACAACTGGATATCGACAATTTTTAGTGACAATAGCAAGTGATGTTGGTTTAAATCTTCATTGAATTCATGAATTAGACCGCTTCTTCAGTAAATGACTCTGATTTTGGAGTTGATGTTCGCAGGTCTAAAGATTCAAGCTGGTGATGCACGATGTATTTGCGTCTTGCATGCGAGAGTAGATATGTTTTCGTCGAAAATTTAACATCAGTGAAAGAGCCAAAATAACTTGATTGTTATCCTTAAAATATCCTAATTAGAACGTAACTCAGGAAAATGAAAATGAAACAACAGCGAATACTTATAACAGGAGGAGCAGGATTTATTGGCTCAAATCTAGCACATAAGCTTGTCGAAAAAGGCTATGCTGTTACTGTGTTGGATAACTTGTCTCCACAAGTGCATAGTCAGGTATCGCCTCTATATAATTCGATAAAGGACAAGGTAAAATTTATTAAAGGTAGCGTACTTAATTATAATGATTGGAAACTTGCCTTGGAAGGCATTGATGTAGTTGTACACCTAGCGGCTGAAACTGGTACCGGCCAGTCGATGTATGAAGTTCAGAAGTATACAGATGTGAACGTAAAAGGTACTTCTATTTTTCTCGATATATTGGCTAATGAAGAGCATACAGTAAGGAAAATGATTATTGCTTCGTCCAGGTCGATATACGGTGAAGGTCGGTATAAATGTGTTAAGGATGGTTTGGTGTATCCTCACGAAAGACTTGATTCAGACATGTCTAAAGGCGACTTTCTGGTTAAATGCCCGGTTTGTAATGAAAATGCTCAAATTATGTCTACTGACGAAGATAGTAAGATACACCCTAGTTCTATATATGGTGTTACAAAACAAGTGCAAGAGCAAATGTTTATGATTATGGGGAAGTCGTTGGGGATTCCTTCAGTAGCACTTAGATATCAAAACGTTTATGGTGCAGGTCAGTCGTTATCAAATCCTTACACAGGAATATTGTCCATTTTCTCAACTATAATTAAAAATGGAAATGATATAACCATATTCGAAGATGGTGAAGAAAGTCGTGATTTTGTTTATATAGATGATGTGGTAGACGCGACGATTCTTGGTATAGAAAATGAGCACGCTAATTATGAAGTCTTCAATGTAGGTTTAGGAGAACCAATAGAAGTATTAAAGGTAGCAAATGCTTTAGTTCGTGAATATAAAAGTCAGTCGCAGATCACTGTTACTGGAAGTTATAGATTAGGCGATATAAGATCCAATTATGCTAGTTTGGTAAAGATAAAAAATAAACTTGGGTTCGAACCAAAAGTAAGCTTTGAAGAAGGTATTTCGAAATTTGTAAGCTGGGTAAATCAACAGGAAGTTGTTGAAGATAAATATGAAAGCAGCATAAATGAAATGAAGAAGAAAGGGTTGTATAAAAAATAATTCTAGTCTTGGGGCAATCTCATCCTTAATATTTGATTAAACCTCAGTTGACTTCCGAGTAGACAGGTAGTGATATAATGGTCACTTGCGCATTACGGTGGCTGCTAGTATTGTAAATTTGTGAATCTTTATTATATTTATTGAAACAAACAAATCGACATTAAAGTTAGTTGTTTCATTTTAGATCTGGAAATCGGAGTGCGCTAGCTTCGCAGTCGTTTTGAATAGGCATTGCGCACAAGTATACCTAAAAGTTAAAAGGTTTGACCTTTCCCCGAGTTTAGTGCCATTCTCACGATGAGATAATTAATATTAGGCAGCCTGACTTGCAAATTCAACAGGCGACCTATAGTTCAACGAACTATGAGGCCAAACATGATTGTAATGCTCCTTCCATTACCCAATCTCGTAACGCGCTTCTTCTAAAGTTCTGAACCAATGTTGGTTCAAACATTCATTTCTGAATTTACTATTTAGGCTTTCTATAAATGCATTTTGAGTAGGCTTACCTGGTTGAATAAACCCAAGCTTGACCTTGTTTTCGTTGGACCAGAAGAACATAGCTTTGCTCGTAGACTCCGGTCCATTATCACAAATGATGGTATCGGTTTAGAGCGTTGCTCTGTTAACTGACTCTAAAATCGCGCGACCATCGAACCATTAATAGATATAGACACCAATTGACCCACCATTTCACGAGTAAAGTCATCGACAACATTAAAAACGCGAAAGCGCCGGGCATTACTCAATTGATCAGCGACAAAGTCCATGGACCACCGCTCATCTGCTCGACTAGGTAACTCCATCGGGAAGCGTTGACGTTGAATTTTTTCTACGCGTCTTGGTTCGGACTTGAAGGCCTTCTTCGATATAAAGGCAATATGTGTGCTTACGGTTTTTAACTAACTTTTCGCGTTTCAACAGTCCATGAAGCATTAAGTAGCCATATCGAGAGTAGTGTGCCGCAAGCTTCTTGAGGCGTTCTCTTAGCGCATTATCAGTGGCGGGCTTAGCAACATAGCGATACGCAGTACGACTAATACTTGCTAACCTACAGGCGCTTCTCTCGCTGATGTTGAACTGTTCAATCAAGTACAAAGCGACTTGCTTTCGACCCGCAGGCTTTACCACTTTTTTGACACGATGTCCTTCATGGCTTCGACCTCAAGCAACTTCTCGGCAAGTAATCGTTTAAGCTTTCCATATTCAACTTCTAGCTTTCGAAGGCGCTTGGCTTCAAGCCCTGCAAACTTACTTTCCAATTTTAAAAGGTCCCGGAAGATATCCCCATGTCGCGGCAAATATCATCAACTTTTGAGCCCGCTTCATGCTGTTTGATTGCTCGAATAATCTGTTCTACGGTGTACCGTTTTTTCATAGAGAGATCCTCATTTCTTTAGGATAGTTGGAAATCTCATCGGGTTCATGGTTTTACTTTTGGGGGAAAGGTCAGGTTCTCGAACGGTGTCGTTATGAGGAGAGAATTGTGGACTTTGACAACATAGCTTCGTGAGTATTATTTTGAACGTAACCAAGCCGTTATTACCCAAATTTTATTTAGCAATGCAATATAGCAAGCAAAGATAATGATAAAAGACATAAACATGACGGATTCCGGTATATGCAGCTGCTCTCCTATGATTCCAAAGCCCGCAAATAGGCTAGCAACTAAGCATATTATGCACAGTGTTTGTCCTGAATTAAAGCCTAAGCGTTGGCAGATGTGGTGTAAGTGCTCTCTATCGGGTTTGAATGGTGAATCACCACGCCTAATTCTTCGAATCATAATTGCAGCCATATCCATTAACGGTACAGCGATGAACCACAATGCAGCTACAGGGCGTATCGGACCATTTCCAGGAGCTTGAGTACCAGCTAAAAGTAGCCAAATTACAGTGAATCCGATGAGCATGCTTCCAGCATCCCCCATAAAGACCTTATGTTTACGCCCCAGAAACCCTAAGTTGAGCAAAATGTAAGGTAGAATTATCACGACTAGCATCATGCATAGATAAGCTAGTAAACTTTCGCCATGTAACGAAAAAATTATAGCAAGACTTGTAAAAGTCACTGTTGCCAGCCCACCAAGTAGACCATCAATTCCATCGACCATATTGAACGCATTAATAGCACCGATTACAGCAATGATTGTTACTAATGAACCTAACCAACCTAAATCAATTTGTCCAATTCCAAACATATTCCCCAAGTGAGTGAGTTGTAGATCCGCGAAATACATCATTGCTATCGATAAGCAGGTCTGAACTAATAGTCTGATTTTGACACTTAGGTCGTACTTATCGTCTATTACACCAACAAATACTAGTATGCTAATACTTATTGCATATAGATTTTGATGCGGAACATCCATTTTTTGATAGTAGATGAATGACAAAATGGAAATACAAATAGAGAGACCGCCCACAAGTGGAATTTCTCCATTATGGAGTTTTCTTTGATTTGGCCGATCAACTAAACCTACTCGCTGTGCTATTTTTCGTAAGAAAAACAATGTGGTAAGGGAAAAAAAGAACTGAAATCCGATATCTAAAAATACACTGAACACGAGTATCCTACGTTGGCTGCCTAATTGCTTACAGAGTATAGCTTTTTGGATTGCTGATGGCTATTTCCCTAAGGAACTGTTGACGATAGATTAAGGTCCGAACAGAGAGTTATCCCCGCCATTCGGACTCTGCTGGGTTAAAAGATATTGCCGTTGCTATATCAGTTTTGTTGATTCAACCGTTCCTTCAAGCCGTCAAAAATAATATCAAGGTATTCACCTACGTAAGTGTTTTTGCGCTTGTGTTCATAGTTCTGGTTAATAAGCAGTGCACACAGTTGTTCTTGATTTAGCTCAAGAACGCCACTATCAGCGCAGTCATAGACTTTGAGCGCAGCACTACCCGATGCAAAAGATGCAAACTTGTAATTACTACTAGATGCCTTTAGCAACTGGTTAAGTCGTTCACTTGATTCCCACTTCATTGACTGGCCGTAATCCCAAACCACAAGTCTAAGACTGTCGTGTTGCAACAGGCGCGTACTCAACTCTTGGTCTTGATAAAGATAGTCAGCCGAAGCTATAACATACCGGTCAGTATGGCTTTGAGTGTTCAACCAGTGCTTGATGTGTTGTTCGTCAATCAATACTACTTGCAGGCCGTAACACATGGCCGCAATTGCGAGTTCGCTAGGGAAAACAGTCCCAGTGCAAAGGATATAGAGTTGTTCTTGGTGAAACAGACCAAGTTGCTCAAATGTGTTGGCGAAGTTTTCGACGCTATAAGCTTGATAAAGCTGATGCGGTTGTGCATCGCATACTTGGTCGCTATTGGTTTCTGGTTTACCAGCTGTAGAAGGGGGATTCGATTTATACAGTAATGTGTTAAGCATGAAAGGTTGTGACTGTTGATCTTGAATCATTGCGCTTTCCTTTTTTGGGTTTACTGGAGTATAGGAGGCAATTATCACTTATCCCTTATTGTTTAACTAAAAATTAACAAATTTGTCATTAGTGAGGCCGCGGTCACATTTCGTGTTTAGATATTAGTTGTACGACTGAAATGCTCCACAAGTGTTTTGTTGCCTCTAAGTAGCTGTAAAATATTGAATAATTACTTTTCAATTCAGAGGCGTACTTGTAGTGCTAAGGATTTGGTAAAGGTTTACTCGATATGATGTGTGGCGTTTGGCATTGGATATAAAAACGGCTCCGAAGGGAGCCGTAGGATAATTAACTGATTAAACTGCTAGGCTTTAAGCACCACGCATTTTTTTGTGGAACTTAGCAACCCACGTTAACAATTTTTCTGGAGCGTGATTTCGCTTCCATTCGCCGGCTACGTATTTATTGCTTTCCATCATTGTGGGATAGGCGTGGATAGTACCAAGGATTTTGTTTAGACCCAGTTTATGACGCATCGCTAAGGTAAATTCAGCAAGTAACTCTCCAGCACCAGCGGCAACAATGGTTGCGCCTAGGATTTTGTCTTTACCGGGTACGGTAAGCACCCGGACAAATCCTTGAGCAGTGCCGTCGGCAATAGCGCGGTCGAGTTCGGCAATATCAAACTCGGTAACTTCATACGCAATACCTTGGGCTTTTGCGTCACTTTCGTTCAAGCCAACACGTGCAACCTCAGGTGAGGTGTAGGTAGCGGCTGGAATAACGCTATAGTCGGCACGGAATTTTTTGAAAGCGCCAAACAGTGCATTAACGCTTGCATACCAAGCTTGGTGTGCAGCAAAGTGAGTGAATTGATAAGGTCCGGCAACATCTCCAACAGCAAAGATGTTAGGGAAGTTAGTTTGTAAATAGTC
Organism: Alginatibacterium sediminis; assembly: GCF_003610775.1. Taxonomy (GTDB): domain Bacteria; phylum Pseudomonadota; class Gammaproteobacteria; order Enterobacterales; family Celerinatantimonadaceae; genus Alginatibacterium; species Alginatibacterium sediminis. The sequence continues at coordinate 96,260 of NZ_RAQO01000006.1, forward strand.
ATTAACTTTAACCGTACCACGCTCAGCAATTTCTACACCAAGCTCTTCAAGCCCAAACCCTTTGATGTTGGCAACGCGCCCAAGAGCTAGTATTGCTTTGTCGAAGTAAACTTTACGTTGTTTGTCATTCTCTTCGAGATTAACAAACTGACCTTGTTGGTCTCGCCCAAAGCTAACAGCCTTAGTACCGAGGTTTAGGTCTAACCCTTCTTTAATGAACTGCTCTTCAATTATCTTACTTACGGCTTCGTCTTCTCGAATCAATAGCTTAGGTGCCATTTCAACCAGGCTAACTTTAGAGCCTAAACGTTGGAAGCTCTGCGCTAATTCACAACCAATGGGGCCGCCACCCAATACGAGCAGCCGTTCAGGTTGTTCTTTTAGTTGCCACAAATCATCTGAAGTCAGATATTCCACTTGATCCAGACCAGGGATCCCGGGAACTAAAGGCCGCGCGCCGGTAGCGATTACAATATTACGGGTGGTAATTGTCTTACCGTTAACTTCAACTTCCCACGGGCTAAGAATTTTTGCTTCACCCTGCACGCAGTTAACACCTAGCTTACTGTAACGTTCTACCGAATCATGAGGTTCGATTTCTGCAATAACGCCATGGATGCGTTGCATTACAGCTGAAAAATCTACATCAGCACTGGCATTCTTGTAGCCTAGTTCATGGGCATTTTTTGCTTCGTATGCGAATTTTGCGCTGCGAATAAGCGCCTTTGACGGTACACAACCCGTATTTAGGCAATCACCGCCCATCAAATGTTTTTCGATTAGGGTGACTTCGGCTTTTACCGCCGCAGCAATGTAAGCACTTACTAGCCCACCTGAGCCAGCCCCAACCACAACCATGTTCTGATCAAAACTCGTCGGTTTGGTGTACGGTGCATAACGCTTCTTGTTTTCGAAATAATTCACAACAAATTTACTCACTATCGGTAAAAGGCCAAGAAGAACAAACGCTCCAAGCATGCTGGGCGATAAAATGCCTTGCAAGCTATCGAGGCTCGCAAGCTGAGTCCCTGCATTTACGTAGATTAGCGTTGCAGGCAACATACCTAGCTGACTAACCCAATAAAAGGTGGTGGTTTTTAGTTTAGTTAAAGCCATCACCAAATTAATTAAGAAAAATGGGAAGATAGGGATTAAGCGCAAGGTAAACAAATAACGGGCTCCATCTCGCTCCAGCCCATTGTTAATGGCGGCTAGTTTGTCACCATAGCGGCTTTGAATAGTGTCTCGTAGTAAGAATCGAGCGACTAAGAATGCACAGGTTGCGCCAATGCTGCTCGCAAATGAGACCAACAGTGCACCCCACCATAACCCAAAAACGGCACCTGCCAGCAATGTGAGTAGCGCAGCTCCAGGAAATGAGACAGCGGTAGCGAGTACATATATGGCTAGATATGATGCGAAGCTAAGTGCGAAGTTTTCGCTGACAAAGCCACTTAGCTGTTGTTGATAGCCTTTAATGCTATCAAATGTAAGTAATTGGCCTAAGTCAAAGGCCCAGAAGCTAAAAATTAATGCGACCAGTACCAGGACTAATATTTTTTTTGGTGTATTCATAGACATTTTCCAGAGACAACTAGGATTGCAATCCTTTACAATAATGATTCTTTAACCTTGATGGGTGCCTTGTACTATCAATCGATTTGACAAGGTACGGTTATCAGTTGTTGGCTAAACTTCATCTGTTAGTTTTGATGTTACATGATATGACCGTTTAACCGCGGCTTTCTTTCACCTGAATGAGAAAATATTTTGCAGGGACTGCCTACTTTGTTTCGAATCCTTATCTTTGCCCTTGCGCTTTTGACTCCAACATTCGCCAACGCAATTGAATATGTGGTCAATATTGATGACAAAGCTATTCGCAATAACGTAGAGCAGTATTTACAAGCTCAAACTTTCAGTGAAAATACCCGCCAACGGCGGATCCGTCGAGAATCCCGTGAACAAACAACTAACGCTTTGCGCGCTATGGGGTATTACAAAAGTACCATTAAGTTTGAAGAAGATGACAAACAACGTTTGGTGGTGAATGTTGACTTAGGAGAGCCACTGCTTATTGGTGAATCCAACGTCATTGTCAAAGGAGCAGGAGCACAAGCACCAGAGGTGTTATCAATTCTACAAAATAATCAGCTGGAGCCAAACCAGCTATTTTCACACCAAGCGTATGACAAGCTTAAGTCTGAACTCAGCCGTTTATCAGTACGCTATGGTTATTTTGATGCGGGCTTTGAGGTCAGTGAGGTTAAAGTTAGTTTGGCACGCAATACGGCTGATATAAACTTGGTGTATTTAACTGGCGAGCGTTACACCTTTGGCAACATTGAAGTTCAAACTGAAGACGTTAATCCAGCTATGATCCTCGATTTAGCAGAGTTTAAGACCGGTGACGCTTTCGATTCAGTTAAGCTAGGTGAGTTTAGCCAACAAATTAGCGAAACTGACTATTTTAAATCGATTAGTGTGCGTCCGTTAATGGAATCTCGAGAGCAGCAAAAGGTTGATATTGAAGTTGGCCTGGTACGTAAAGAAAAAAATAGCTACGAATTGGGTGCTGGTGTGTCAACCGATGTTGGTGTTCGAGCTAGCGCGAAGTGGACCCGTCCAATCGTCAATTCAAATGGTCACAGTATAACCAGTGAGCTTGAACTGTCCTTACCCAAGCAGCAAGTTTATGCTTCATATCGAATTCCCCATGAAAACCCAATTGATGATTTCACCGATTTACAAATTGGTTATGTGCGCGAAGATAAAAACGACACCAAAAGTACAAAATATGTTGCATCAGGCACGCGCAATTGGCGTTGGGACGGTGACTGGTACCCCTCGCTATTTTTGCGCTTTCAACGAGAAGATTATATTCAAGGTTCGACCTCTGACAGTAAAGATCTCATCATTCCGGGGGGAAACATATCAAGACTGCGTTCCAGAGGCGGCTTAGACCCAAACTGGGGTGACAACATTCAAGCCAGTGCTGAGTTTTCTAATAGTCTTTGGGCTTCCGATGTCGATTTCGTGCGTCTTACCACCGTAAATAAGATACTTAGATCTACGAATAAACATCGTTTTGTCGGACGACTTGAGCTGGGTGGTATTTTTGGTGATCCCATTGAAGATATTCCGGCATCGATGCGATTTTTTGCTGGAGGTGATCAAAGCATACGTGGGTATGGGCATAAGACAATTTCACCACTAGATGAATCAGGTCAGTTGTTAGGAGCCAGTTATTTAGCGACTTCGACAATTGAATATAATTATCAATTTTTGGATAAATGGCGTGCAGCTATATTTGTTGATGCTGGGACTGCAACCAATGACTTCACCGACCCTATCAGTATTGGTACCGGTGTTGGTGTGCGCTGGATTACACCTGTGGGGCCGCTGCGCTTGGATTTTGCCTATGGGCATCAGAATCCTGATTCGCCATGGCAAATTCACTTCTCAATAGGGCCCGACTTATGATCAAAAAGGTGTTATTAAGAAGTTTAAAGTGGTTGATTCGCCTTATCGTATTTGGCGTTTTGGTCAGTTTACTCATCGTGACCATGATTGTTGGTACCGAACGGGGTTTGCGTTTTGTTGCCGATTTGGTGAGTGACAATGTCTCTGGACTAGTTATTGAGAATGTACGCGGTCAGTTATGGCAAGGCGTATCAATAGAAAAGCTTCAATGGATTCAAGATGGTTTAGAGCTAGATTTAGAAAATACCTATGCCCAGATTGACTGGGCGGGTATAGATCGCAAATTATTGCACGTTGAAAGCTTGAGAAGCGACAACGTTATTGTCAGTGTCGACACCATTAAATTAGCTGAGAGTTCAAGCAAGCAACCGCAAAGTGATGTCGCAACTGATTCTAACGAATTATGGACCCCTCCTTGGCCACTACTTATTAGTGAATTTAAGCTCGAAGCTTTTGTTTTAAGCGTTGATGGCATTGGCGTAGAACTCGATGCTTTAGATTTTGCTGGGCAATGGAAAGCAGATAAAATCGATGTAGATAAGTTGATCGTCCAGAGATGGAAAGTCGATCTGGGACAAGATGAAGTTGCAATCGATGAACAGGCATCCGTTAATGGGAGTGAAGTAGCCCAAATAAACGGCGTGGCTACCCAAACTAAGGATGTGCAACAGCCAGAGCTTATTGAAACTGAAGATGTCGATTTTCGGGAAACGCAAATTGTCTTACCAACAATTACTACTCCATATGCGTTAAACATTTTGGAGCTTAGATTAACAAATGGCGAAATTATTGCTGGTAATGAGCGATTCGAGTTGGAACAGATTCATCTACAAGGTCAGTGGTTTGAAAGTCAACTTAGCTTAGCCGACTTAAGTATTGAGGCTGCTTATAAGCAAGACGCTGTTTCACTTGAATTGAATGGAGAACAAAGCCTTAGTGGCAATTACCTCACTAACTTAAAGCTAGCGACAAAGCTAAATTATCAAGGAATAAAACAATCGCTTGACCTAAGTCTAAATGGACCGCAAGACCAAACTCAATTGGCTTTGGATTCCGCGGGGCTTGCGCAAATTTCGCTAAATGGAGTGCTAGATTGGAGCGATCTTAAGCTTAAACATAATATGTCGCTAGATCTGTCCAAAGTCGAACTTAGTCAACTTAAGCAATGGTTTTTGATGCCAGAGAGCCTTAGTGAGCTTAAACCGAAGACTGTTTCACTTAATAGTGAGGGTGATTTATATGAATTGGACTTTGAGCTAAAAGCGGTTGCTTCGTGGCTTGAAGAGATATTACTCGAAGTCGAAGGCAAGACCAGTCTTGAGGCCATTTCACAATTTAAACTTAAGCTTGAAAGTGTCGACAATAGCCTTCAAACACCACGAGAAACAGCGCAACGCCTCGAGCTTTCGGGAAATGTGGCGTGGAAGGATGCAATAGCTTTAGCCGTTCAGGGTAATTTCGATCATATCGACTTAAAACCATGGTTGGCTCCATTCGCCTCATTACCTGATGAGCCCCTACCAATTCTTGATGGAGCGCTTGATGTCTCCTTAATAGGCGACAATTGGAAAGCCAATAACATAGAAGTAAACGGCGATTGGTTAGCGCTACCCATTAAGTTAAAAACAACTGGTGAAGGAACACTTGCTGGTATTATTAATAGCTTGGACCTGAAGCTGCAACTTGCAGACAATCACATTGTCGCCAAAGGGGCTTTAAGCCCGCAAAAAATGGACTTAAAGGGGAGTATTGATGCTAAACAATTAGAGCAATTACCTTGGGTCGATAAAGGTCAAGTGAGTGGAGATTTTGCGGTAAGTGGTAACTACCAACAGCCTGATATTGAATGGGATCTTAGTGCTCTAGGGTTAAGCGCTTACCAGGTAACTATTGACAAATTTACCAGTCAAGCGTCACTAAAACTAGACCAAGCTTTTAGTGGAAGCATCAACACCAATATAAACAATATAAAGGTCGCCGGAGAACAAATAAAAAGTGCTGAGCTGGCCTATCAAAGTAAAGCTAAGCAACAGAGCTTAAGTCTTGACCTTAAACAAAGTAAACGCAGCGTTAGCGCTAAACTGAACGGCAGTGGGGATGCTAGCAATTGGAAGGGGCAATTGGAAAGCGCAAGTTTGGACGCAGAACTTGGTCTTTGGCAGCTCGAACAAGCCATGGCATTACAGTTAGAAAATGGGGTGCCAAATATAGGGGCACACTGCTGGGTTCAAAAGCGCAGTAAATTATGCCTTGATCAAAGCTTGAGCATTGCAGAATCTTTAGATGTTAAAGCTTCGCTTCGTAACTTTGACTTTGAAATACTACAAGCGTTGATAGACCAAGACCTTGAGTTTGACGCCACCGCTGATGCAACTGTTGTTGCAACGATTGCCGGCTCAAAGGTTACAAGTGCTGAGTTAAAATTTCTAATGCCAAAAGGGCAGGTGAGTCTAAGTAACGAATTTGATGAAAAACAAACCTTCACCTATGATCAGCTTGACCTTGTAGCAAAGGTGAAAAACGATCAACTTAGGGCCGATTTAGAGTTTGAAACCGCAGAAGTTGGCGAGCTAAAAGCGTGGATAGAAACACCGATAGTAGCCAAAACCAAAACCTTACGTGGCGAGTTGGAAATACTTCCTATCCAGCTACAAAAGTTCGCACCATTAGCCCCAGAACTTAGCAGACTAGAAGGCTTGCTAGAGGCTAAAATTGCTATTGCTGGTAGCTTGCTTAAACCTAAGCTCAATGGACTTGTAGAACTCAAAGATACTTTTGTCGCTGGTGACCAACTTCCTTTAGATATCGACAATTTGTCCACACAAATCAAATTTAGTGAACAAAAGGCCAATATTGAAGGCGGTTTTACCTCGTCTAATCAACCAGCAAAATGGTTAGGTGAAATTGATTGGAGCACAGGTAAACCTTTAGGGTCGGTGACTTTTGACGCGGATAAGCTAGAGCTACTCATTCCGCCGATGGTAAGTCTAGTCGTTAGCCCAGATATTTCTGTAGGCTTTGGAGAACGCGTGCTCGATATACGCGGCGAAGTTTTAGTGAATAGCGGCAAAATCCAAGTTAAGAACGTACCACAATCTGCACTGCAGTCATCTAGTGATGTCATTGTTATCGAAGAAGAAATTGAAGGTCAATCAACCAGCCAACTCACGGCACTGGATATTACTGTAAATTTAGGTGATGACCTTTCATTGCTGGCTTTAGGCCTCGATACGCAACTCACAGGTAGTATTAATGTTACACAGCCACCAGGAAAAGCCATGGTGGCTAGTGGTCAGATAGACCTAGAAGATGGAACCTTTGCAGCATATGGACAAAGCTTAGTCATTGAAAAGGGCCAATTGACCTTTTCGGGACCTTTGGAAGAGCCCTACCTTGACGTGCGAGCTATTCGTAATCCGAACATGATTGAAGACAATGTCACGGCTGGTATTAAAGTGTTAGGCTCAGCTAGCGATGCAAAAACGGAACTGTTTTCTGAACCATCAATGTCTCAAAATGAGATGCTTTCTTATTTACTACGAGGGCGGGGTTTAGATTCTGGCTCAGATGATAACGCTTTTGCATCTATGTTAATTACTGCAGGACTCAATCAAGGTTCTGGTGTTGTCGGTAAAGTCGGTGATACTCTAGGCCTACAGGACATGTCTGTAGGCGCAGCCGGGGCGGGTAATGACACCCAGGTGGAAGTTAGTGCTTATGTACTGCCGGGTGTACAAGTTAAGTACGGGATGGGAGTATTTGAACCCATCAATGAACTTACAATTCGCTATGAAGTCATGCCGCGTCTGTTTATTGAGGCCTTCTCAGGCCTAGATTCGGCTTTGGATGTTTATTATGAATTTACAACTGATTAAAACTCATACGCTATGGGTGTTGTTGATCTGCTATGCAGGTGAACAAACATGAGTAACGCAATCAAACTAGGGCTTAGATTTGATATAGACAGCGTTAGCAGTGCCAGCTACGGCCTTCCGATCTTAACGCGTCTATTATCCAAATATCAGGTTCGAGCTAGTTTGTTTTTTTGCACCGGACCCGATAATTCCGGTCGAAAGATATGGCAGCAACTGCGGCCAAGTAACCTTATTAAGCGTATTAAAAGCTCTGATACACCACCGATTAATTATACCGCAGATAAATTACGTTGCGGTTTGATTGGCGATGGCCCACTGATAGGTGAAGCCCTAAACAACGCTTTTCACGATATTACTGAATCTAATCATGAAATAGGTGTTTTAGCCTGGGATCAGCACCTATGGCTTAATCGAATTGGTTCGATGAGTGGCGTTGAAATTGAACAACAATTGCAAAAAGCGCACCTAAGTCTAAGTAAAGTTTTAGGTCGGGATTTAGAGTGCTCAGCAGCCGTGGGTGCCCGTTCTAGCGATCAGGCTTTGTGTGCCAAAGAGCAATTTAGTTTTCGTTATAATAGTGATTGCTATGGCGAGTCGATTTTTGTTCCTGCCCTAGGCATGGCGCCCCAAATTCCGGTGACGTTACCAAGTCCAAAAATGGCGCTTTCATGTGAAGGTATTGCAATCGAGCAATACGCCAATCATTTGTCTAAGCGCATTAAACCTCAGCAACTAAATGTATTGGCCTTGCGAGTCGAAGATCTTTGCTGCCGTGAACAATGCGATAAAGCCTCGGAGTTAGCTAAGCAATTGGAGCTAGTATTGAGTAATACTAGTTATGACTGTGTTCCATTAGGGCAACTTCTAGACAAAGATTATCAGCAGTGGCCTATTGAAAAAATTAGAAACCTGACGCCTCCAGGGCATGAAGATTGGATTAGTTACCAGGCTTCGTGTGTCAGCGAGTGCCTTTAAACCGCTTTGTAAGCTTTATTAATCGTAATCCAGAAAATATAGCAAGCGAGTTAAGCCGCTCGCCATATTCTGTCTATACTCATAAGTATTATTTACCTATTAATACAACAAGCTAAAAAAGCTGCGGCGATAGTTACTGGCAATCGGATCACCTTGAAGCGTGTTTAGTATGTCCAGAAAACTCGCTTTAAGGGCTCCATCGGCTGCATTAACATTGCTTTTAAGCTGTTCTAATAACAAATTCAATGCTTCTTGGTTACGACCGGCTTGAGCATATTGGACAGCGAGCTTTTGCAAAACATCTAGATCGTCCGGATTTGCTTGAAGCGCCGATTCTAGTTCTCGTATTTCAGGTGAGTCAGATGCTTCGATGAGTAGTTGTAATTGGCTGACTAAAGCTTGAAAGTCTGATTGCTGATCTTCAAGTGGCACGCGCTCAAGCTGGCTTTGTGCATCACTAGCTTGCTTGGTCTCAATGAGTGCTTTAATTAACGCAAAACGAGCTTGGCTTTGTTTCGGGTCCTCTTCTAGAATTTCTCGGCACAATGTTATAGCTAGCATATATTGTTCTTGTTGCATGGCTGTTTGTACGTCGGCTAATTTGAGCACAGAAGGATCCGGTAAGGCACGTTCTAACATCGCTTGGACTTCTTGGGGACTAGGAAGTTCTGCAAAACCATCGGTTGGACGACCTTCGCGCAAAATGATCATAGCGGGTGCTTGAGTAACCCCAAGTTGGCCTGCTAACTGTGCTAGTTCCGCCATATTAACTTTCGCGTATACTAAGTGTTCAGGATAACGCTGAACAATAGTTTCGATCTGTTGTTGTAACTGTTCACAGGCAGCGCTACCAACTTGATAAAATTGAGCAATAATTGGCTTTTCAAATGACTGCTCGATGAGGACTTGTTGAGCATTTTCGAAAGTTATTTCAATAGCATGCGACATGGTAGTAGTTTTTCCTTGAAGGTGTTTTAATGCGCGGCTAGCTGGCTATAATAGCCGAAGCTGCGCACGGTGAAACAATCATAAGGTTGATCATACCAGTGCAAAATAGTTTAGTAACCCGATAATACGATCTCTTGTTAGATATGACATGAAAAGGAAGTACCATGGACGCGTTAACGCTTGCAGATTTAACCATTTTGTTGGTTGAACCATCTCGGACACAAAGAAATATTATTAGGGCGCGGATGCATGAGGCTGGCGTGGATAATTTCCTTATGGCAGAGAATGCACAGCAAGCGTTTGAAGCTGCCGAGACCAGTAGCCCAGATCTTGTCGTTAGTGCCATGTACTTTGAAGATGGCACTGCAACAGAATTGGTACAACGTATGCGAGCGAGCACAATGATCAGTGACACGCCGTTCATGCTTATTTCTAGCGAAGCCTGCCACCACACCTTGGATGCGATTAAACAGGCTGGGGTTATTGCGATCCTACCCAAGCCTTTTGTTTACACTGATTTACTCAATGCCTTACATGCAACGGTTAACTACATCGATCCGGACAACATCGAGACCGATCTTTCTACATTATCTCTGAGCACCTTGATCGTTGATGATAGCGCTACAGCCCGCCGTCATATTTCGCGAGTCATTGAAAACTTAGGAATCAAAGATATTAGCTTCGCTGAAAATGGCCAAGAGGCTTTAGACATTCTAGAACGTCAGAGTTTTGATCTCATTGTGACCGACTATAATATGCCAGTCATGGATGGAGCAGCTTTTATTGAAGCCTTACGACTAAAAGAACAGTGGAAAGATATTCCTGTGCTAATGGTGACCTCGGAGCGAGATGGCGCCAAACTTGACGGCGTGCGACAAAGTGGCGTTTCGGCTTTGGTCGATAAGCCATTCGACATGGAAGCTGTTCGTTCTATTTTAGGGCATGTGTTCGATTGATTTTTAGGTTTATCAATAGTCTGCTTGGCAGACTATTGATAATACGGCGGTTTAAACTATCTGGCGGTTTAAGTAACGCTAACTTCCAAGTTGGAAAGACCACCGATGCTTGCCACGAGTTGATCGCCAGCCACCACTGGACCAACCCCTGCAGGCGTGCCAGTCATAATAAGGTCTCCGCTGTCGAGCTGAGTATATTGTGATAGATAAGCAATTATTTCGTTAACATTCCACAACATTTGATTGATATTGCCTTGCTGACGTAGCTCCCCATTCACCGTTAGTTTAATTTCACTGTTGTCGAGTACTGGACAATCGTCAATTGTTTGCAGCAACCCTATCGGTGCAGAGCCTTCAAACGACTTACCTATCTCCCATGGACGGCCTAAGGATTTCATTTGTGTTTGTAGATCGCGCCTCGTCATATCCAGGCCTAATGCAAAGCCAAAAATATGCTGGTGGGCGTCTTCAACTCTGATATTACGACCACCGCTTTTTAAGGCCACCACAAGTTCAACTTCGTGTTGCACGTTATTACTTTTGACTGGCATAACAAATTGACCCGTTTGGTCAAGGTTATCCGGACTTTTCTGAAAGTAAAACGGAGGCTCTCTGTCAGGGTCATGCCCCATTTCAAGAGCGTGTTCTGCGTAGTTCCTACCAATGCAATAGACTCTGCGTAGCGCAAAGCGCTGGGTACAGTTGTATATTTTTAAGCTAGGCGTTGGTACATGGTTAACATATTCACTCATACACGTGCCTAGTTAAATACATCGTCGCCCATTTGGTCGATAAACACTTTGCTTTTCATTAACATAAGCTCTGCTGCCTGATCGGCACTGCCACAAGTATCGGAGCGGATAAATTGATGAACTTGTTGGGAATCTCCTTCGCCTTTGCTTATAGTACCGGCAATACGATATTGCCCATTTGCAGCAATAGGGGCCGGGGTGATGGTAAACTGTTTATGGCTTTCGCTTGGATAAGCCTTGGCACTAGCGCCCGAACCTGAAAATAACGATTTTAAGGATGATAGAATGCCCATAGTGACTCCTAAAGCAGTTGAATTGAATCGATTGAGCTTGATAATAGCCGCAGCATAGAGGGGCCTGCAATGGAAATACTGCAAGAAATTGAACGCAATCCGTTATTAGTCGCATCATTACTATCAATGATTACCTTGCTGGCTATTTTTTGGGCGTCTTGGCAGGGGCGCGCTCGTAAATTAGCGGAGTTGGCAAATGTTGACCTAGAGGCTCGGCAGCAGCAAGTTTTAGAGCAACAATTGCATGAAACTGATGCTTTGCGTGATCAAGTTGAATATAGTCAGCAGCAATTACAAGATTTACGAATTCAAGCCGGAGTCGATAGCGAAAAGCTAAAGCAATCTCAAATTACTTTACAAAACTACCAAGCGCTGCAAGCCGAATTTAAAACGCAATCCCGTCGCCTTCAAGATTTTGAAGTTGAAGAAAGTGCTCTAACTAAACGTATTGAGTTCCTACAACAAAACGAACAACGGTTTACTCAACAATTTGAGAACTTATCGCGACAAATCTTAGAACAAAATACTCAACGCTTTAGCCAACAGTCAGAATCGAACATAAATCAATTGCTAAGCCCAATGCGCCAGCAGCTTGAACAGTTCAAAGGGCAGGTCCAGCATGTCTATGAAAACGAGTCCAAACAGCGTTTTGCGCTCAAAGAGCAGGTGCTCGAACTGCAAAAGCTAAATGTGCAGATGAGCGAAGATGCGCAACGATTAACCCAAGCTTTAAAGGGTGATAATAAACAAGCAGGGAATTGGGGTGAGCTAGTTTTAGAGCAAGTCTTAAGCGATGCAGGGCTGCGTAAAGGCCATGAATACCATACACAAGTGAGTGGTCGCAATGAAAGCCAACAGCTGATTCAACCGGATGTGATTGTTGAGTTACCCGATCAGCGCTTTGTCATTATTGATGCAAAACTCAGCTTGGTCGCCTATGAGCGCTATTTTGCCAGCGACGATGAAACTGCTCGCAAGCTTGCAATACAAGATCACCTGCGTTCGATGCGCGGTCATCTTAAAGGCTTGTCTAAGAAACGTTATCAGAGCTTCCACGGTAAAACACAGCCTGAGTTCGTACTGATGTTTGTTCCCATTGAAGCCGCATTTTTGGCCGCTGTCCAAGAGCAACCGGCCTTGTTACGTGAGGGAGTTGATGCTCAAGTATTGTTAGTTAGCCCTAGTAGCTTACTTATCGCGTTGCGAACTATCCATCAGTTGTGGCAGCAGCAATACCAACAACAAAACGCGCAAAAAATTGTCGAACGGGCGAGTAAGCTTCTTGATAAATTTGTGCTTTTTAATGAAGATTTAGAATTACATGGACACTCATTAAAAAAAGCCAGCGAAAGTTATGAAGCCGCAACTCGTAAGTTAAATTCCGGCCCAGGCAATTTGATTCGCCAGGCTCAGCAACTGCAAGCACTGCATGTTCCGGTTAAAAAAACGCTGCCGGTGAGCGACAATCAGAAGGAGTCTGAAGCCAAGCCCGAAAGTAAGCGTGCCCAAGACGAGCAAGATCAAATCAGTAATATTGCCGCGCTCGACTTCACGTCTGGCGGCAACATCGGTACTAAAACTTGAAGAGCGTAGTTTAACCTTCCGAGCACAATACAACTGCGCGCTGTGCGCTAAGTTGTAGCTTTAGATGACCCTGTTGAACGGTAACCTTTTGTTGCTGGTTGGCAAATAGGTAAGTTGCGCAAGCACCAGGTAAAGCCGCAAGGCTTAAATTAAGGTCACAAGCCTCGCCACGATTTACGATAACGATGCTATGGCTTTGTTGTGTCCAACGAGCAAAGACATAAACATCACCTTTAGCGTGTAAGTCAATCACATCACCGCTACGCATCTCTTCGCGCTGACTACGTAGCTTGGCTAATGCCTGATACTTAGCGCGTAATGGCTGATCCCATTGGTTTTCATCCCAGGGAAACGGACGGCGGCAGTCTGGATCCGCACCACCTTCAAGTCCAATTTCGTCTCCATAATAAATACTTGGAACCCCAATGTAGGTAAACATTAGCGTTGCTGCGAGCGACAAGATAGCGCTATTGCCGCCAGCTAAAGTAAGAAAGCGTTCGGTATCATGGCTATCAAGTAAATTAAATTGTGCCAATTGGTTAGCAAATGGTATTGAGCCACGGCTTTGAGCCAACCATAAGGCGAGGTCTTCAGCTGAAATATGGTTAGGTTGTAAGGCAATGTCTTTGCCAACTAGAAATGCTCTTACCGGTAGGGAGAAGCCATAATAGTTCATAGCACCGTCTTCTTGGTCGCCCTGTAACCATTGTGTTGCTTCAGAAAAATGCTCACCTATCATATATGCGTTGGGATTGGTTTGTTTTATAGCGTTCCTGAACTCACGTACATAGTGAGCGTTGTTCTGGGCATTATGGTGCTCGCCTAACATATGCACAACGTCAAAACGCCACGCGTCAATTGAATAAGGAGCTTTAAGCCAGTGTTTTAGGATAGCGTTCTCACCGGAATAAACTACATGTTGAACCTCAGGGTTTGCAAAATTTAACTTAGGTAGGCTGTGAAGCCCTTTCCATCCATAGTAACTTCCGTTGTCATCGAAGGTAAACCAGTTGCGATGAGGGGATGCTTCACCGCGAGCGGCTCCATTACTATGCTGATGATAAACGTCCATCCAAGGATGCTGATTTGAGGTGTGGTTCACCACAGCATCAAGCATGATCTTCATGTTTCGCTCTGCCGTATGCTCTCGCAGTTCAATTAAGGCTTCATTTCCACCAAAACAAGGATCGACTTCAAAGTAGTCAGCTGTGTCATATTTGTGGTTACTTGGTGCTGTAAAAATGGGGTTCAGATATAACGCGGTAACGCCTAGATCCTGTAAGTAATCGAGGTTCTGAGTTATTCCTTTAAGATCGCCACCAAAAAATTCTGACCCTCCGGTGTGAGCGTGTGAACTAGATACTTCTTCATGCCATTGTTTTGATACGATCGTTTTTCGGCTTGTATCAAATCGATAGTTTTCAGCTCTGGTGCTTATGCTGTCGTCACCATTAGCAAAGCGTTCTGGAAATATTTGATAAAAAACCTGGTCGCGAACCCACAGTGGCGGTTGTTGTTGATGAATGCGAAACATTTGTGTTTTTTGCGGCAACCGTGATGACTCTCCACTCGCATGCAACCATGTTTGAGAATTTTGATGAATGACTTTAAAGCAATACAGCGTCAAGTCACTATGCTCGCTCGCGCTAAGTTTAACGCGCCATAGTTTCCAGCCGTGTTGTTGTTCAACGAACTCCATGCTTCGAAGTTCTTCTTCGTGGTCGGGTTCAATACGTAAAATAACCTGCTCGCACTCAAGAGATGCAAGCGTATAAAGTTTAATTTCTAGTTCCGGTCCCTCATTGACGAGAGTCTGAGGGTGAAATAGTAAGCTAGACATTGGGTAATCCTATTTACTTGTCGGTATGCCTTGGATTTCTGCTTCATTGAGTAAGCGGCTTTCTGAAGGCTTTAAATTGGGGTCGAGAGGTATGTGCGCTATTTGGCAACGGTGTAAGCTAATAACTTTATTTCCTACCGCAGCGAACATACGCTTTACCTGATGATATCGCCCCTCTTGTATCGATATTTCGATTTGGTTGTCATTTAGTCGTTTGCAATGGGCTGGGAGTGTTGGTTTGGGTTCAGCGTTAAGCTCAACACCTTGCTCTAGTTGCGCTATTTGTGCGTCACTAATGGATTGGGATAGCTCGACTTGATAGGTTTTAAATTTGTTTTGGTTCGGAGAGCGTACCAGTTGACTCCATTTACCATCACTACTAATGAGCAACAGCCCGGTAGTATCGGCATCTAGTCGGCCAACAACTTGAAGTTCATCGGCTACTGGATCACTGATAAGGTCAATGGCACAAGGATAATGCGGATTGTCCCGGTCACATACCCAGCCTTTCGGTTTGTTCAACTGATAGTAGCGATGACCACGATGCGTAATATGTTTGCCTTGATAGGTCACTACTTGCTCTTGAGTGATAATCTGTTTACCAAACTTACAAACGTCACCGTCGAGTAAAATTTCGCTAGATTTCAGCAAAGTTTTGACTTGGCTGCGTGTAAGCACCAAATTGTGGCACAAATATTTGTCGAGTCGACAGGGTAGAGAAAACACAGCGTTACCAATAGTTCAATTTGGATTCAGTCTAGCCATCTGAAACGGGAAGTACAGAACAAAAACACCTTTTGTCTGACCAACTTATTTTGAAATCCTTTTCAGGTTTAAGACTGTATCGAGTCATAAAGATATGTATATAAACTGTACAATACTATATGAGCTTGTTAACGGTATAAATTCATGACAAGGGTCGTTAAGTTATTCATTTTTCGTGATTGATTGATTGCAAGTTAAGCAAAGGGACTCAACAATCCAATAACGATCTCTTGCTCCAGTGCTTAAGTTTGAGAGTTGCTTCAAGATATGAGCTTTTTCATAGCCTTTTTGCTATTTATTGCTCGGATCACTCTTAAATATAGGTATCATAGGCAACATTATTTTCAGATTTAGTCTCGGTGATAAATAATCGCTGAGTATGGTTTTACTGAGGAGTCCTACATGTCCGACTCAAGCGCCCCTGAGCTTGATTACCAATCTTGGCAATTCGCCCCCGATGGCGCTCCTGCTCGCGTATTTACGATCCGTAACCAAGGTGGCTCTACGGCCAGAATTTGTGATTATGGTGCGACCCTATTGTCTTTGCAGTTAGTCTTAGCAGACGGAGAATTACGCGAAGTAGTGCTTGGCTGTGATCAACTTGAAGATTACCTTAATCAAAGCAGCTTTTTAGGTGCGACGGTTGGGCGTTTTGCAAATAGAATCGCTGGTGCAAGTTTAGAGCGCGCCGGAAAAACCTATACCTTAAATGCAAATGAAGGCGACAACTGCTTACATGGTGGTGCACAAGGTTTTGATAAAAAACGTTGGACAGTCACTCATCAGTCGAGCGAGTCGCTTACATTAGAGCTTGTATCTAGTGATGGGGATCAAGGTTTTCCTGGCGAATGTAAGGTGAAGCTTACCTACCGTATTAGCGAAAAAGACCAATTGACCTTAGATTATCATGCAAGCGTTGATCAAGAATGCCCAGTAAACTTAACCAATCATAGCTACTTTAATTTAGATGGTATCGCTGGCGATATTGGCCACCATAGCCTTAGTATCGATGCTGACCAATATTTACCGGTCAATGCTCAAGGCTTACCAGAATCAGAGCCTGTCGACTTAAGTGATACCGCCTTTGATTTTCGTACTATGAAGGACATTCGTAGTAACTGGCGTGAAGTTAGCGATGATTTAACCCATAGAGGCTATGATCACAGTTACATTTTGAACCAACCTAGTATCACTAAACCGTTTGCACACGCGGTCTCTAGCGATAATTTAGTTGAAATGAAAGTGTATACCACTAAACCAGCAGTTCAATTATACACGGGGCAGTATCTGCAAGGGACGATGGGTCATAAAGGACTTCGCTATCAAAATCGTGATGGTTTTTGCCTTGAAACGCAATTTTTACCGGATAGCCCTGCAAATCCTCAATGGCATGGCGATGTTTGGCTCAAGCCGGGTCAAGCTTATCGGCACCAAACCTGCTACGAATTCATCACTCGTTAATTTGTAATTGTAGTATCGCCCTTGGCAATGCAGGCAAACGTGTCTGAAGTGTCGAGGGTAATTCCTCTTTAGCAAAACTCTCTTTAATCTTTAGCCCTTCAGCTTGTAAATCGACAAATGGTGCCATGGCTAAGCTTTTACCTGACTCCAAAATTTGTGTCAGAGGCTGCATCAGAGCGCTGGGATTAGTCGAAACTACCATGGCTATACGGTCATCATCTAGTTTGACGAAGCTTCCGGGTGGATATACGCCTAAGGTCTGCAATAAAGCCTTGGAATAGTTCTGATTAAGCTTCTTCCCACCCAACTTAAAAACTCTAGCCAATGCTTGTTGTGCGGTAAACGCGCGCTGACTAGGTAAGGGATTGACCCATTGGTCGAAGTAGACCACAACGCTTAACAGTTGAGTCAACTGGGAGATCTTGTCCTGCTTAAGGCCTTTAGGAAAGCCAGAACCATCAAGAAACTCTTGGTGATTGGCTGATAAAGGTAGTATTGCTTTCGGAAATACAGCTGCTTTACGCAACATTTCTTGAGAATAAGTAGGGTGTGTTCGGTAGTGACTTTGCTCTTGTTTAGTGAGTTCCTGAGTAGTGCGTTTAATATTTTGAGGTATTTTCAGCATCCCCAGATCGTGGCACAAGCAAGCGAGCCCAAAAACTTCGGCATGTTGACGACTAAGCTTAATTTGTTTGGCTAAAACTAAACCTAGGTGTAAACAGTTTAAACTATGCGCGAACACATCTTCAGACTCTCGCTCTGCAACGATAGCACTTAACACTAGTGGACCTTCTTGGTCATATACTTTTTCTAATGCAGGGCCAAGGATGTTCTTGAAACTTTGCAAGGACTCAGTAGGAGACATTGCAAGTTGAGTTACTGCAAGTTTGAACAGTTCCTCTTGTAACTCAAGGTCTTGTTCAAGATCTCTCATGTTACTACGTTGTTTTTGCTGCCATAACTCTTCAGGACTAGGCTCGGACTTTTTAGTACTAACTTTAGCCGTCTCGGTATTATCCACTTTGGGTTTTTTAAGGGTACTGCGCTTTAAGTCCACATCAATGCTACTGACTTTTAAGTGCTTTAATATTTTGAGCTGTTCAGGAGTTGAAATGACAAATTGATTTCGCATAAATGGATGGTCAACCCAGCCCATCGGAAGCACTACAAAGTGACCAATTTCTAAGTCGTTTGGTTTCAGCTGGGCTTTCGACATACTTGTCCTAAATGGAAATCCGTAAGTTATTGTTTAAATAATAAATTATTTGTGAATTGCTGCAAGTAGTTTCAGCGCTTGCGCTAAGCTTTAAGTTTAGCTTATTCTTGAGACAATTTCTGTTTATACATTGGTTACTATGCCTCAAGCTCAGTTTGCTGATCAAATTACTCTCGCAATTACGGGGGCATCCGGTGCTCCGTATGCTCTACGGCTACTTGAACAGCTGGTTAGTGCGAACTATCAAATTCATGTATTGATGTCGAGTGCGGCAAAAGTTGTCTTTAAAACCGAACTTGATGAACCCTGGCAAAATACACCTGAATTTTTTGAGCAACGATTTTCCGCTAGACATGGTCAAATATTATTACCAGGAAAACAAGATTGGTTTTCGGTAGTTGCATCTGGTTCATCCGCACCAAAAACGATGTTGATTTGTCCCTGCAGTATGGGAACTTTGGCTTCGATTGCGCACGGTCTATCGGACAATTTGATTGAACGAGCTGCTGATGTGGTATTGAAAGAACGTGGTAAGTTAGTGATTGTGCCGCGAGAGATGCCGTACTCAAGTCTTCACTTAGAAAACATGCTCAAATTGTCGCGTTTGGGGGCTACAATTTTACCAGCCTCGCCGGGTTTTTATCATCAACCCAAATCAATTTCAGATTTAGTTGACCACGTAGTGGCTCGTATTCTGGATCATATTGATGTCAAACAAACCTTATTCACGCCATGGGGTTATCGACCTGAAAACTAAAATGATAGGTACAAAAAAAGCTGGCTATGCCAGCTTTTTTTTGGTGTTAATTGTTATCGCAACGTTTAGGCGTTATCAGCGCAGTTAGCATTATCACAGTGACCATATAGATAAAGACTATGGTTGGTTAAGGTGATGCCGTGCGACTTAGCGATATCTAACTGACGCTGTTCTATCACATCATCACTAAACTCGATAACTTTGCCGCAGCGCAAGCATACCAAATGGTCGTGGTGCTTTTGGCTACTAATTTCAAATACAGATTTACCACCTTCAAAATGATGACGGATGACAATGCCGGCGTCGTCAAATTGGTTCAATACTCGGTAAACGGTCGCTAAGCCAATTTCTTCGCCTTGCTCAATTAGGATTTTATAGAGATCCTCTGCACTGACATGTTGATTCCCTGGCTGTTGAAGAATATCCAAAATTTTAACCCGCGGAAGGGTAATTTTGAGTCCAGCTTTTTTTAGTGCTTGATTATTGTCAGACATAAACGACTTTTACCTATTGCAATCATGTGCTTAATTTATTCCGAAGTATAAACTCAATTCAAGTTACTTTGCATACTTGTCCATCCATGAACGCAAAGTATCGCGCAAAGTTTAGAGTTTGAGTGAGCAGATAGTAACACGCATATAGCTGTGACGTTAAAAATACTTGAGGAATTTGCTAGGATTTCCTAGGATGGGATTATCAGGTACGACCAGACAATCAAGGACTCATATGCAAACTCTATTACTTAAGGCGAATAGCGCCCGTCGGCTACTAAATTTGTGGCCGCCATTTTGGGGGGCTGGTATTCAAATTAAAAGTTTGAGTCAGGATTTTTTGACATGTAGGGTCGAATTGAGTTTTCGCTGGTGGAACAAAAATGCCAACCGTTCACAATTTGGTGGCAGTATGTTCGCTATGACCGATCCTATCTATCCTCTAATGATGATGGGACTGCTGGGTCCGAAGTATCTAGTGTGTGATAGTTCAGCGAGTGTTGAATTTAAGAAGCCAGGCATGGGTCGTCTTAGTGCTGATTTTCAACTCGATCATGAGACCGTCGACGCGATACGCTCAGAGCTTGAACTCGGAGAAAAGTATGTTCACAATTTCGAGATTGATGTGCGCGATGAAACTGGGCTGGTCGTTGCAACAGTAAGTCGGCAAGTCTACATGCGTCTTAAGCGTAAGTATCGAACACCAGTAATTGAGCAACAAGCAGCCTAACTCAGCTTTTTACATTTGAAGGTTACGCTTATAGCGTTCAATAACTTTTGTCACGTAGTGTTGCGTTTCTTTATACGGTGGAATGTCGCCATAACGGCGCACAGCACCTTCGCCAGCATTATAACCGGCTAATGCTAGGGGTAGGGAATTGAACTCGTCGAGTAGCCAGCGTAAATAGCGACTACCAGCATCGACATTATCTGCAGCTATAAATGGATCGCTAACTGAAAACCGCTCCGCTGTTGCGGGCATCAACTGCATCAATCCCATCGCACCCGCATGTGACACAGCGTCATCTTTATAGTTTGATTCAACTTCAATTACCGCGTGTATCAAGGCAGGGTCAAGTCGATATTTATATGCAGCACTCGAGATAACCTCACTCAGCAGTTGTTTGCGTTGATTTTGTGAGTTTGAAGATCGAACGATGCTGCTTTGCCCTGCGCTGGGTTTTGGGGTGCGCATAAACCACTTCCATTGGGGGCCTTTCTTTTCAGTGGCGAAATGAGTGGTACCATTTTTGTCTTGGTAGATATAAACGTCGGCGTAACTAGCAGTGCTGAACAATAGCCAAAACATTGTCGTTATACTGACAACGATTAAGGCTGTTCGCGAATGTATGTTTGAATGATAAAACACTGCGTTAAATTATCCCTTTGAATATTTGCAAATTTTGTAGCAGTCCATAATTTGCAAAATGCAAATGACGCTTGCTACTCGCTATCTTCAAACACTATCAAAGCAATAACAATACCAAAAATAGTATTTTCTTCATTTCGAGACAAGATACAGGATGTCGATTTTCATTAGACGAAAAAAAAGCGCTACTGCGAATTGCATAGCGCTTTAAATCGAGACTAGCTTGCTGCTAGTCCTCTAATTCGCTTAAGCACATTTCTTCATAGACTTGAGTACACCAAGCTTTTACTCGCTCAGCAGTTAGCTCTGGTTGTCTATCTTCATCAATGCCGAGTCCCACAAAGTGATTGTCGTCAGCCATCGCTTTAGACTCTTCGAAGTCATAGCTTTCTGTTGACCAATGGCCAACAACGGTTGCGCCGCGGGCTACAACAATGTCGTTCAAACTACCCATGGCATCTAAAAAGTACTCTGCGTAATCTTCTTGGTCACCACAGCCAAAAATGGCAACTAGTTTTTCAGAGAAATCAATTTGTTCAAGTTCTGGGAAAAAGTCATCCCAGTCACATTGAGATTCCCCATAGTACCAAGTTGGGATACCGAACAAAATCAGAGAAAACTCGTCAATTTCTTCTTTAGTTGATTTGGCAATGTCTTTTACATCGACTAATTTTTTGCCCAACTCTTTTTGAATCATTTGTGCGACGGCTTCGGTATTACCGGTATCGCTGCCAAAGAATATGCCTACACTTGCCATTGTTTTACCCTGTTTCGAGCTGATGTGATTCGGAACTTGCTTGATTCAGATGCTCTAGTAGCACTGATTCAATGAGATCGCTTCGGCTCATACCGTGATAGGCGGCCAAGCCATTCAAAGCGTCAAACAATTCCGTTCCAACTTTTAATTCTATACGCTTTATACCTGCGTTGCGGTCTCGGCGTACTTGGTTTCGCTTATTTATTTTTAACTGCTCTTTGCGATCGAGCGGATTAGTCTTTGGTCTGCCAACGCGTTTTTCAGCGCTGAACAGGTCGATCGTGGTTCGATCGGTATTTTGCTTTGCCATTACTGTATTTCTTATCCCAGCCCTTGGCCTTCCCAGAATATCTGGATCACGCCTTTGGCAATAAATCCTGCACAACCTAGAAACAACACCATCCAGACGATTAAGCGTCCAAATCGAGGAACCTGCCCTTTATTGAGTACATCGTGAATCGCCATTCCAATCAGGAAAAATAGAATGATAAAGCCAATATTCATTCCAATGGCTTCGATTAGTTCAATATGCTCAGCAAACATGCTGCTCTCAGTTTCAATTTTCGAAGCGGAACTATAGCATATTCAAAATCGACTTTGTTTCACATTTTATTGGCTTTTGCTTAGAAAATGAGCACTTATGCGATTAAATAGGCTTGGTTTTTGAGCATGCAACCAATGCCCAGCATCTTGGATGATTTTAAGTGTAGCATTTGGAAACTGTTGCATTATTTTAGTTTGAAACTCAGCTTTTATATACTCGGAATCACTACCTTTTATGAATAGACATGGCCCAGAATAGATATTGTCGAAATTTGGCCAGTCAAGAATCTCTGAATAATAGGTTTGAAGCGCGTTGATATCGAAGTCCCAATTCCAACCTTGGTCCTGTTTACTAAGGCTGCGCAATAAAAACTGTCGAACCTCAGGCATTGTCACAAACTGTGCAAGTTGTTGTTCCGCTTGCTTTCGGTTTTCTATTTTTGCTAATTCAACGGCTTTTAGTCCTTGAAATACTTCAGCGTGACTAGCTTGATAAACCACGGGGGCGATGTCAGCTACAATGAGCTGATCCACTTTATCTGGCGCAAGTAAGGCTGTAGCCATTGCTACTTTACCCCCCATGGAATGTCCCAAAAGGCTAAATGATGAGAGTTCCAGATCTTGAGCGAGACTAATAATGTCATTGGCTTGAATTTTATAATTCATGCCGTCTTCACGTGGCGACTGACCATGATTACGAGCATCGACACTGACGACTCTGTAGCCCTGATCAACAAGGTGGCGGGCACATAACTGTAAGTTACTTTTGGCGCCAAATAGACCATGGATCAATATCACTACTGGTCCTTGACCCTGGTCGCTATAGTTCAAATTCATTGGTGTTTCTTAGTGGTTCTTCATTCTTGATATGATGCCTAGCAGCCAAGGATAGAGCAAGTTTATGCGGTGAATTGTACGATTGGATATGGGAAATGAAGCGAGGAGGCTGTTATACTGCCACCACTTTTGAGTTACAAAATGAATTGTAGGGTCAATGAAATCTATTGAAGTCGATGAACAACTGTATCGTTATATTGCTAGCCAAACTCAAGACATAGGCGAAAGTGCCTCAGACATCCTCAGACGTTTACTAGGATTTGAGCCCTTGGGTAATCGAGTATCACCAGACGATGCACTTGTATCCAATACCAAAGCACTCACTGGGGAAGCATTGGTTAATACGCCAGACCAAGCTATTAAGGCTGCATCTTCGGAGTCGGGCGAAAAGAAAACTGAAAACCTCTCTAATACAAGCTCATCAGCTACAATAAAGGTCAGTGCCAAAAAAACAAATTCTAGTAAACTCAAACCTAAGGCGAGTAATACTAAAACTGTTAAACGGCGTAAATACCAATTGAGCTTTAATCCAAAACAGATACCAAGCGCTGAAGACTTTTGCAACGAGATTAAAGCAGAGCAGGGCTTAAGCATTACCCAACGATATTTGGCGGTACTCGCGTATCTGCATGCGATAGATCCCAATTCCTTTGGACAAGCTTGCCAGCTTAAAGGATCAAAGCGTTTGTATTTTGCAGCTTCTCAAGAAGAACTGCTGACCAGTGGCAATAATAGTAAGCCGCAAGCTATCGAGGGCAGCGAGTTTTGGGCCGTGACGAATAATAACTCCCAACGCAAGCGTTTTTTGACTGGGCAGTTAGCCAGTGCAATGCAAGTTGATGAGCAATCAATGGAACAACTTTTAGACGTTCTCGCCTAAAGGCTGGAGAACCCGAGCGAATTTTAATTATCTTTAGGAGTAACAATGGCTATTCATCCATTAGCAGGAAAGCCAGCACAAGCTGAGCACCTATGTAATATTCCCAAGTTGGTTTCTGACTACTATTTGCTTAAGCCTGACGTATCGGTGCGCGAGCAACAAGTTGCGTTTGGAACTTCAGGACACAGGGGAAGTAGTAGCTTATCAGCCTTTAATGAAAACCATATCCTGGCCATTAGCCAAGCTATTTGCGAATACCGTGCCGAGCAAGGTTATACAGGGCCAATATTTGTGGGTAAAGATACTCATGCATTGTCTGAACCTGCATTTGCCAGTGCCTTAGAGGTGTTCGCGGCAAATGGTGTTGAAGTGCGTTATCAAGAAGGCTTCGGTTACACACCAACCCCAGTCATATCTCACGCCATATTAGGCTATAACCGTAACCACAAGGACCAAGCTGATGGTGTGGTGATTACGCCTTCACATAACCCACCGGAAGATGGTGGGTTTAAATATAATCCGCCCAATGGTGGCCCCGCTGATGGCGATGTGACTAAACTCGTTCAAGATCGAGCTAATCAAATCCTTGCTTCAGATATGGGAGCAATAAAACGCATTAGCTATAGTGACGCTTTGCTCGCACCCAATGTGCAGGCCTACGACTACGTGACACCTTATGTTGACGACCTTGAAAATGTGTTAAATCTAAAAGCAATTGCGGATGCTAAGGTCAAAATTGGAGTCGACACTTTAGGTGGCTCTGGAGTTGCGTATTGGCCAGTTATCGCAGAACGTTATGGCTTGGATATAAATGTTGTAAACGATCGCGTTGATCCTACGTTTTCGTTTATGACGCTCGATAAAGATGGCAAAATTCGCATGGATTGTTCTTCACCGTATGCGATGGCTAGTCTAATCGGTCTAAAAGACAGCTTTGATGTTGCTATAGCAAACGATCCAGATTACGACCGCCATGGCATTGTGACGCGCTCGGCGGGATTGCTAAATCCTAATCACTACTTGGCTGCTGCGATTTCCTACCTTTATACGCATCGAGAAAATTGGAGTAAGCAGGCTGCGATTGGTAAAACCTTGGTCTCTAGCTCAATGATCGACCGCGTTGCTCAGAAACTCGGCCGCGAATTAAAAGAAGTGCCGGTTGGATTCAAATGGTTTGTCGATGGTCTGTATGATGGCAGCATTGCTTTTGGTGGCGAAGAAAGCGCCGGCGCGTCATTTTTACGCAAAGACGGCAGCGTTTGGAGTACTGACAAAGACGGGATTATCTTAGCGTTACTTGCAGCTGAGATGATAGCGGTGACAGGTAAAGATCCGGCGCAGCTATATCAAGAATTTGTGAGTGAGTTTGGTGCACCTGTTTATCGACGCATTGATGCCCCAGCTAGCGTAGAACAAAAAGCGGTATTATCTAGCATGAGCCCTGACCTAGTTGAAGCGACAGAACTAGCAGGGGAGCCTATCATTGCTAAGTTGACCAAAGCACCTGGTAATAATGCAGCAATCGGTGGACTCAAGGTTGTCACTGAAAACGGCTGGTTTGCAGCGCGACCATCGGGTACTGAAGCAATCTATAAAATCTACATGGAAAGCTTCAAAGGCGAACAGCATCTCGAACAAATCGAGCAAGAGGCACAACAAATCGTAAGTGATGCCTTGGCCAAAGCTGGTTTGTAAGTAAAATATCAATAGTAGTACAAATTAGAGGGGTAGCTGACTGGCTACCCTTTTTATTTGCATAAAAAGTCAATGAAAACGTAATTCAAGTCAGGTTTTATTCAAGGTGGTGCATGTTCTATGGCTAAAGTTAACAGCTTGTTTAGATTTGATTAATGAGATGAATAAGCCCACGCAGCCGAAGAAATTGCTTTAACTGATGGTCAAAATTAAATCAAAAGTGTAGGCTTAAAGTCCATTTAAGGTGATCGCGATCACCAAATTGCGTCAAAGTTGAAATGAAATCATTTTCAAAATTTTTCTTTGTAGCTCGCTTGAATTAGGATAGTCCTCAATGAATGAGCGAGGATCTTCAACGTAAATAAAATCTGCATAAAAATGTAGGACAAATGTTGTAAGATTGACGGATCGAATTTTAGTGGGTTTAACACTCCGCAAACCAGTTTTAATATTTAAGTTTAAACTAAAGGAAATAAACATGGCTGCAAAAAAGTCTAAAGCGAAAGCAGTGACCAGCGCTCAGTTTCAAGAATTGATCGTTAAGCACCTTCGTAGCACTTACGGTACAGATGAGAAAAAAGCAAACGACCAAGCATGGTGGAAAGCAACTTGTTCTGCTGTAAATGAAATGATTTTCGAACGTTTAACTGAAACTCAAAAGTCCAATGCTGTGAATGACTCACGTGCAGTGCACTATCTTTCACTAGAATTTTTGATGGGCCGTTTAACCATCAACAATCTGCATAACGTTAAAGTGTTTGACCAAGCACGTGAAGCGCTAAAAGCACTGGGTAAAGATATCAATGAAATCTGTGACGAAGAACCAGATATGGCCCTTGGTAATGGCGGACTAGGTCGTCTAGCGGCTTGTTTTATCGATTCATTAGCCACATTGAATTATCCAGCCGTAGGTTACGGTATCCACTATGAACATGGTTTGTTCCGTCAAGACATTCAAGGGGGCCGTCAAATTGAGCGTCCTGATAGTTGGCGCGAATACGGCAACCCTTGGGAGATTTGCCGTCCGGAGTCAGTACAAGAAATCCCGCTTTACGGTTATGTAGAGACCGTATTTGGTGAAGATGGTCAATTGCGTAAAGTATGGCATGCTGGTCGTAAAATCAAAGGGGTTCCATGGGATATTCCAGTTGTCGGTTATGAAGCCCAAACAGTGAACGTTTTGCGTTTGTGGGAATCTAAAGCAGCTGACTTCTTTGATTGGGATGTCTTTAATGCCGGTGGTTATATCGATTCACAAGCTGAAAAATCGCAAGCTGAAGCCGTTTCTAAAGTTCTGTATCCAAATGACGAAACGGAAGCAGGTAAAGAACTGCGCCTGATTCAGCAGTACTTCTTCTGTGCTTGTTCTTTGAAAGACATCATCCGTCGTTATAAGCGTAACCATTCAGATTTCTCTAACTTCTCGAAACAAGCTGTCATTCAGTTAAACGATACTCACCCAACTGTGGCTATCCCTGAATTGATGCGCATATTAGTTGATGAAGAAGGCCTCAATTGGGACGACGCGTGGAAAGTATGTAACGAAAGCTTCGCTTATACCAATCACACTCTCTTGCCTGAAGCGCTTGAGAAGTGGGGCGTGCATTTGTTTGAGAAGGTACTTCCACGTCATATTGAAGTCATTTATGAAATCAACCGTCGCTTCCTTGAAGATGTTGTAGAGAAAAAATGGCCTGGCAACGACGAAATGAAGCGTCGCCTGTCTATCATCGAAGAAGGTGAGTCTCGTATGGTGCGTATGGCTTACCTAGCGGTTGTTGGTAGCTTTAAGACTAACGGTGTTGCAGCAATGCACTCTGAGTTAGTTAAAGAAGATTTGTTCCCCGAGTTCTACGAACTGTGGCCAGAGCGTTTTGTTAACGTGACTAACGGTGTGACGCCTCGTCGTTGGTTGTTAGCATGTAACGAGCAACTTGCCAAAATGTACGACAAAACCGTTGGAACTGACTGGCCTTTACACCTAGACCAACTTAAAGGTGCGGCTAAACTCGCTGATAATACTAAGTTCCAAAAAGAGTTCATGGCGATTAAACGCGAGAAGAAAGTTGAACTAGCTGATGAAATCGAGAAATTATGCGGTATCAAGGTAAGTCCTGATGCTATGTTTAATATCTTGATTAAGCGTCTTCATGAGTACAAGCGTCAACACTTGGCACTTCTTCACATCTTGGCCCTTTACCGCCGTTTACTTGAAAACCCAGATTATGATATGGGTCCACAGGTATTCATCTTCGGTTCTAAAGCAGCGCCAGGCTACAAACTTGCGAAAGATATTATCTATGCCATCAACAAAGTTGCTGACAAGGTAAATAACGACGAGCGCATTAAAGGTAAGTTGAAAGTTGTCTTCATGCCAAACTATCGTGTAACGCTTGCTGAGAAACTGTTCCCAGCCGGTGATGTGTCGTTGCAAATTTCTACTGCAGGCTTTGAAGCTTCAGGTACAGGTAACATGAAGTTTGCCCTTAACGGTGCGCTTACTATCGGTACTATGGATGGTGCAAACGTGGAAATTCGTGAAGAAGTTGGCGATGAGAACATCTTCATCTTTGGTAAGAATTGTGATGAAGTTAAGGCGCTTAAAGCTGAGGGTTATAACCCATGGGATTATTACTATGCTAACCCAGAGCTTAAAGCTGTACTCGATTGGTTAGACACTGACTTCTTTACTCCGGGTAAACCAGGCGAATTGTCTTCCATTAAAAACAGTATGCTTGATGGCGGCGACCCATATCTGTGCTTGGCCGATTATGAGTCATTTACCAACCAATACGTAAATGTGGATGCGGCTTACCGCGATCAAGCGAAGTGGGCGAAAATGGCTATCATCAACTCCGCATCTGTAGGTAAGTTTAACTCAGACCGTTCAATTGAAGATTATGTTGAGCGTATCTGGAAACTTGAAAAAGTACTTCCAAAACAATAATCACCTTCGTCGGTAATTAGTGTAAGAGGTTGGCCTTGGCCAACCTTTTTTCGTTTCTGACTAGATTTTTATATCTATATAACAGACACTTTGAGCTATACCTTCAGCCAAAGCGTGCACTATGTGGCAATGCCTTAAAGCGGTTCTTTTAGGAACGCTATTTTATTTGACGAGCCTGTCTCCAAGTTATGCTTTGCAACTTGCAGTTGCTTCTAATTTTGCCAAGCCTATGCGAGCACTTCTTGACGCTTATCCGGATCAATCAGTAGAAATTGGCGTGTCATTTGGCTCAACCGGCCAGCTTTATACTCAAATAGAACACGGTGCCCCGTTTCATATTTTTTTGGCCGCTGATCAACAAAGACCGCATCGTGCAGTAAACAATAAACTGGCTGTACCGGGCTCTCAATTTAGCTATGCCCAAGGCCGCTTGGTATTGTGGGGGCCTTACTGGGAAACAGAGGTCACGCAGGACGCACTCGCGTCTAATTTAGGCAGTCGCATTGCCATGGCAAACCCTAAGATTGCCCCCTATGGCTTAGCAGCACAGCAATGCCAGCAATACTTTTCCGATCTGCTGCCGACTAAGCCCACGTTAATAGTGGCGCAAAATGTCGGGCAAAGCTTTCAATTTACCAGTAGCGGCAATGTAGATTTTGGTTATGTTTCGCTTTCGCAAGTTCTCGGTGACCAAGCGAGTAGTCGTTATTGGATATTACCGCAAGCTTGCTATCAACCCATATTACAAGATGCCGTGTTGCTCTCTAATGCTGCGACTAACCGTGACGCATTGGCGTTTTTTGCGTATCTGAAGAGCCCAGCAGCACAGCAGATTATTCAAGAGCATGGCTACCATGTTCTTGCTAAACCAATAAAGGAAAATGATGAGCCTTAGATTATGGACTTGAGCTCAGTGGCGGTAAGTTTAAAACTCGCCAGCGTGGTCACCTTAATACTTATGCTAGTCTGTACGCCGCTTGCATGGTGGTTGTCTCAAACGCGTTCAAAATTCAAACCGTGGATAAGCGCTCTTTTAGCTATGCCTTTGGTGTTGCCGCCAACGGTACTTGGTTTCTACTTGTTATTACTGATGTCCCCACAGTCTTTTTTTGGACAGTTTTATCAAAGTATTGGCTTAGGTACGCTGCCGTTCTCATTTACCGGAATTGTTATCGCTTGCACTATTCATTCGCTGCCGTTTGTAGTGCAACCGCTACAAAGTGGATTTGAGGCCATTGGTCGCGAGCCTTTGGAAGCGGCTGCAACACTAAGAGCTGGACCGATTGACCGCTTCTTTAAAGTTATATTGCCGTTGGCGAAACCGAGTCTACTTGGGGCTGCCATTCTTGGCTTTTGCCACACCTTAGGAGAATTTGGAGTGGTATTGATGATTGGTGGCAATATTCAAGGCAGTACGCGGGTTATGTCAGTAGACATCTATAATCATGTTGAGGCGCTTGATTACGCTAGCGCTCACGTGTTGGCCGGGGGCTTGGTCGCCTTCTCATTTTTTGCGCTACTCCTTATCTATGGTCTAAATCAACGTAGTCGGTTGTTACCATGAGCGTACAAATTAAGGTGCATCAAAAATTTGAAAGCTTTGAGTTAAATCTCGATTTAAGGCTTGCCGCAAGCGGGGTTAGTGCCATTTTCGGTCCCTCAGGTTGTGGGAAAACTACTTGTCTGAGAGTCCTGGCGGGTTTGGAGCACTTTAAACAGGCTGAGGTTGTCGTTAATGGTGAGGTTTGGCAAGATTCAAAACGGTTTATACCCTGTCACCAACGCGAAATTGGTTACGTATTTCAAGAACCACGCCTCTTTGCACATCTAAATGTACAGGACAACATATTGTTTGGATGGCGTCGACTGAAAAGCTCTCAAAGGCATAGCAAACTATTGAATGTGCTCGAAATGCTGGGCATAGAATCCTTACTCGAGCGCGATATATCAGCTTTGTCTGGTGGCGAGCGACAGCGCATATCCATAGCCCGAGCTTTAATGGTGTCGCCAAAGCTACTACTGATGGACGAACCTTTATCTGCACTTGACTTGGAACGCAAACAAGAAATATTGCCTTATCTTGAACGACTTCACGGCGAACTCGACATTCCGATAGTTTATGTCAGTCATTCTCCTGCAGAAGTTTCTCGCTTGGCTGATACCTTGGTCGTATTAGAGAAAGGAAAAGTACGCGCTCAAGGATCACTTAAGCAAGTTCTGAGTGAAGATGAATCTATGTATAGCTTCGCCGACGGTCTTAGTAGCGTATTTGAAGGTGAACTTGGGTCTTTATCGAACGACGGTCTGCGCTACTTTGACTGCGATGGTTTTGGCTTTTGGTTAAGTCAGTTTAGCAAGAATGCGTGCTATAACCCCCGTTGCCGAGTGTTTGCAAGTGACGTTAGTATTAGTTTGATCAAACCTGAGCACAGCTCAATCATCAATTGTTTGGCTGTTTCTATTGAGAAGCTTAGCCCTGGTCGAAACCCTGCGCATTGCATTGTTCGTTTGAACTTAGGCAAACAACAATTCTTGCTAGCTCAAATTTCCCAGCGCTCATGCCATAGTTTAGGTTTGTACCTTGGACAAACTGTCTGGGCTCAAATAAAGTCGGTGGCAATTTTATAAGCGAAGCGAGGCTAATAGCATGGTTTACCTAGTGCTGCATCGGTAAGAGAAATGCCAAGTAGTAAACGTGAGTTTGCACGCCCTAAAGCGGGCGCGATTTTACAAAGCGTATACTAAAGCTCAGGCATAGACTCGAACTGAGTTTCTCCAAATTTGACGCTGCTGTTTTAAGTCCGCTTTCAATTGCTGGTGCCGCTGTTTAAGTAATGACAGTTCGTAGCTTTCTAACACGCGCTGGCGTTTGTTCTGTAGCAATTGTTTTTTACTTTCGTAGTAGCTGGCCATGCAAGCCATCATTGCTTCAAACTCATGCTCTATGTTTGCAATCAAGCTTGGGCAAGCATCAATTGATGCCATCTTTTTGTGTGTCATTTGCAATTGCATTTTGGCGCGAGCTTTTTCTATTCGAAGTTGTGGGGTTGTGCGTAAGTTTGAACTTAAACCAAACCAAGAGCAGCTGGCAATAAGCCATTTGGTTGGATCATAGTGCCACCAATAAACGCCATTGCGATAATCGTTTTCAAACAGGTGATGAAAGTTATGATAGCCCTCACCAAAGGTCAGGATTGCCAAAATGCCGTTATCTCGAGCTGAATTTTTGTCGGTGAACGTTTGACGTCCCCATATATGCGCCAAGGAGTTGATAAAAAAGGTACTGTGATGACTCAATAATAAACGAAGCGCCCCTACCACCAAAAACATGCCAAGAATGTCGTTGAAAATCAGGCCTAAAACAAGCGGCATTCCAAGGTTAGTTAGTAGTGCTAAAACGGCATAGTGTTGATGTTGCCACATGACAATTTTGTCTTTTTTAAGATCCCTGCAATTTTTGTAGTCCAGCTTTTCGAGGTGGCTGTATTCGCGTAGCATCCAACCGATATGTGAATACCAAAAGCCTCTGGAGGCTGAATACGGATCTTTGTGCTTATGGTCGACATGTTTGTGATGTTCGCGATGATATGATGACCAGTGTAAAGCACTATTTTGCAGCGATAAGGCACCACCAATTGCAAAAAGCAGTCTTAGGACCCAGTTGGCTTGATAAGTTTTGTGGCTCCACAAGCGATGATAACCGGCTGTAATAGACAAGTTACTGAAGCTAAATGCTGCGACTAAGCAGACAAAATGTACCCAGCTTAGGCCGAAGTTGTATGCATACCATGGGGTGACTAGTACTCCAAGCACAAAGCTCGCCGTAAAGATAAAAACGTTTAGCCAAAGCAAAGGCGGTTTGCTACTGCTCAAAATAACTCCATTTAATTTCAGCTTACACCTGTACTCTAGAATATAGTTCGTCGGATATAAGTCAAGACTAAGCCTACATTTTCGTAACATATACCTTCAGGATTATCGTGATTGCGGCTTAGTATTGGGCACCGTAATCTAAGAGGGAGCCGTTCAACCACCTAAAGAAAGCTAATAAAGTGGTGGGGTAGCAGACCATGATACCCAATTGAGCAGCAGTGTAGTAATGGGTGATAGCGGCGAAGACAAAAAAAGCCGAGTCACAACTCGGGATGTTGAAAGGCTAGTGGCTTTTGTTGTTTGGCGAACATTGGTCTGACACGCTAGACCATGAAGTACTGTTTTAACTATTGTTGAGGCCTGCCTTTGCGCTTGCATCGAGTTGAAGCGAGCATAGACTTTGTTCGTCCACATACTCCAGCATTTCTTGCATGCATGGTTGGCGCACTAGCATAGCTTTGGCTCGCTTAGCTAAAGTTGGGCTTTTCCATTGAATAACATCCACATAATCCAAGTCTGTTTGTTGAACTAGCATTCGATGACAAAAACCACTTTGTTGTTGCATGAATTCATATATGCGCTGCTGCAAACTTAAAAAACCTTGCTCAAATATCTGATCTTTTAGACTGTACTTGATGAATTCGATGGCACTGTTCATGGAGATATCCTTATGGATGCAAGCAATCGCAAATAGAAAAGCAGAGACATTAGCCATATGCTTTTAGCGGTATCCCGAGCTACATTAGTTGCGTAAAGTTGGTGTACCTGTTGAGTTGAAATACTAGCAATCAGGCCGTGAGAACAATAGGAAATTTACTTAAGCTTGCGAAACTAGGGCATTAGTTTACACAGCGAGCGCTTAGCTTAGCTTGTAGCAATAGATGGTGCGAAAATGGGTACAAAAAAACCGAAGCACAAAGGCTTCGGTTTGGATCGTTTATCTGGACTCGTCTAGCTAAAGAAACCTAATAAACGTAAATATATTGAGATCTATTTAGTTCGAAAACACCGGACCAACGCCGCTTGACCATAGAATAACTGTCGCAATCATTATCGATACCAGCATCACTAATCCAACGGTAACTAAACTACTAGCGTAAATGAAACCGCGTTCTTCAGGGATATGCATGATGATTGGTACACCGGTATACAAAAGATAAACGGCGTAAGCTACTCCAATAAAGCCCGCTATCATGATGAACCATGGATGAGGGTAGAGCGCAGAGAAACCAACCATAAAGATTGGCGTCGCAATATAGGCTGATAATTCGAGTGTTTGCTGATAGGTGGTGTTGGCATTAAATGTTTTCGCCATCCATTGTGCGGCGAATGCCAAGCCTACAACACCAATAACTAACGCGCAGTACATCGCAATGGACATAAATAATGCGCTATCGGGAGTTAAATAGAAGCTGTTATTGCCAACTTTCCACCCCAAATAAACCGTAGAGACATAAGCACAGATTGCTGGTATTAACGCAATTAGTAGTATGTGGCTAATACTAGAGCTGATTCCCGCATGATTGCGATCAATATCGTGCCATTCTTGTTTTGTGTGAGCGTATAGACCCCAGACGTGTGTCATTAACATATGCGCATCCCTGATTTTACAAATAATTAACAAGAGTTCTATTTATGTACGAAATTGGGTCTGCGGTCAAGCAAATAAGGGAGTGTTTCGACTAAAGTTTGAGCAAAATGATACTGATCAGACCAGAACGGTCTGGCTTGGACTTAAGAATTGCAAATAGGAGCGTTTATAAACTGTAAGCCAGAGCTATCGACTTTCAATATGCTAGTGCTGTCATGCCAGTCACCAAGTACTATTCTTTGGCCTTGCTGACCGCTAATAAGATCTAAATTATGAGTTGCTTGCCGGTGAGTGTGGCCATGGATAAGTGTATTGCAGCTATAGGTGTTTAGCTTATCAAGCACAGTTAATGGATTAACGTCCATAATTGCTGCAGCTTTATTCTGGTTATCGTTTTGACTTTTACCGCGCACCGATGCTGAAAGCTTTAAACGTATTGAAAAGGGCAGGTTGCGGTAGATAAAACGCAATATTTTTGATTCCGTTATCCGTCTAAAACGCTGGTAGGCGTGGTCGTCAGTACATAAGCTATCACCATGCATTAGCAAATAGTTATTACCAAACATTTCGACAATGCTCTCTTGCTTGAGCAAACTTACGCCACAGCGTTTCGCAAATTTCCGACTTACTAAGAAGTCACGGTTTCCGTAGAGAAAAAAGACAGGGGTGCCTTGCTGGCTTAGTTTAAGCAGAGCATTACATATACTGTTAGCAAAGCTGCCTTGCGTGTCATCGCCATTCCAAAATTCGAACAGATCGCCAAGAATATATAAAGCACTAGCTTGCGGTGCTTCGTTTTTGGCGAAATCTAAAAACGCCCGGGTAATTTCCGGGCGTTCTTCACTCAGATGCAAGTCTGATATGAAATAGTAAAACATTGAAACTAGCTAACAGTTACTGAATTTACAATGACTTCTTCTTTAGGCACATCTTGATGAAAGCCAAAGCTACCGGTTTCTACCTTTTTGATGGTATCAACGATATCCATGCCAGCACTAACTTGGCCAAATACACAGTAACCCCAGCCGTCAGTCGTTTCGCTGCGAAAATCGAGGAAGGTATTGTCGCTGACGTTTATGAAGAACTGTGCAGACGCAGAATGAGGGTCCATAGTACGTGCCATTGCTAGCGTACCAATTTTATTAGATAGGCCATTGCTCGCTTCGTTTTTGATAGGAGCTCGTGCTGATTTCTCTTCTAGGCCAGACGCCATTCCGCCGCCTTGAACCATGAAGCCATCAATCACGCGGTGGAAGATAGTTCCATTATAAAAACCATCTTTAGCGTATTGGAGAAAGTTGGCTGCGGTTTCTGGAGCTTTGTCTTCAAACAATTCGATTTCGATATCGCCGAAGTTGGTGTGTAATGTAATCATTTTTTGATCCTTATGCTTGCGTGGCTAGGATTCTAAACAAGTAGGCGCTGACTTACCACTGTTTACAGCTGTTTTTCGCGCTATTCGGTGCTAATATTAGCGCCCTATAACTACGCTAACACCACAAAGGAATCTCGGCACAATGCTGCAAATCTACAATACCTTAAGTCGCCAAAAAGAAGTCTTTAAGCCCCTCGTCGAAGGGAAGATTGGTATGTATGTCTGTGGTGTCACTATCTACGATTATTGTCATATTGGCCATGGTCGAACATTTGCGGCATTTGACACAATAGCGCGCTACTTACGCTGGTCAGGTTATGAGCTTAATTTTGTTCGAAATATTACCGATGTTGATGACAAAATTATTAATCGTGCGGCGCAAAATAATGAATCTTGCGACGCCTTAACCGAGCGTTTCACTCAAGCCATGCACGACGACTTTGCTGCACTTAACATGCAAAAGCCTGATATTGAGCCGCGAGTGACCGATCATATGCCTGAAGTGATCGTGGTTATTGAAAAACTAATTGCTAATGGACATGCCTATGTCACAAGCAGCGGCGATGTTCTGTTTGAAGTGGATAGTTATGCTGAATACGGTGCTTTAAGCCAACAAAATTTGGAGATGCTACAAGCCGGCTCTCGGGTAGACGTGGACGCTAGTAAACGTAATCCTCTAGATTTCGTTTTATGGAAAAGCGCTAAGCCAGGTGAACCCAAATGGGATTCACCGTGGGGAGAAGGTCGCCCAGGATGGCATATTGAATGTAGTGCAATGAATATGAAACATCTTGGAGAGCATTTCGATATACATGGTGGTGGCTCTGACTTGACCTTTCCACATCATGAGAACGAAATCGCCCAGTCTTGCTGCGCGCATAAAGGCCGGTACGTAAATTATTGGATGCACTCGGGCATGGTTCAAGTGGACAAAGAAAAAATGTCTAAGAGTTTGGGTAATTTTTTCACCATTCGCGACGTTTTAAAGCAATATGATGGCGAGACTATTCGCTACTTTTTGCTGTCTGGTCATTATCGCAGCCAGCTCAATTATTCTGAAGATAACTTAAAGCAATCGCGTTCTGCACTCGAGCGTTTATATACTGCGATTCGCGATGTTGATGTCATTGATTACGACAAACAACTTGCTAAGCCTTACATTGAGCGCTTCAAGTTGGCAATGGACGACGACTTTAATACGCCAGAAGCCTTACCGGTGTTATTTGATTTGGCGAAAGAAATTAATCGATGCAAAAGCTCAGAGCCCGAACAGGCAGGGCAGTTTAGCGCTTTGCTTCTGGAACTAGCGCAAGTCCTAGGTTTAATGCAGCAAAGTGCTGAGGATTTCTTGCAAGGTGAACAAGCAAACGATGAAGTTGAACAAATTGAAGCCTTGATCCTCGCTCGTAATGAGGCTCGTGCAGCTAAAGACTGGGCCGGAGCTGATGCGGCGCGTGACGCTTTGAACGCTTTGGGTGTTGTGTTGGAAGACGGAGCTAATGGTACCAGTTGGCGTAAAGCTTAAACGCCTGGCTTAGTCCTTAACCCTTTGGGAGCTCCGAAGGGTTAACTTTCTACAATCCGTAGTTGTTCCGGATTTCTTGATACTCTGGTGTGGCTACGATTTTTTGTAGAGCGGCTTCAAATTTAGCTATATATTTGGGATCTGTTTTCAAGTTAAATGCGAAACAACCTTGTGCTTGACCTAATAGGTAAACATTTTTGAAACTGGCAGGATTAATACCTATTTTGGGAGCAACGATATTGATGACTTCTTGCTCGCTCGCAATCGCGTCAACGCGAGCTCTTTTAAGAAGAGTGACGGCTTTACTAAACTCATCTGTTGAATGAATGTTCTCAAAATCCACTCCTTTTTCAAGTAGTAGTTGTTCACCAACGCTTCCGGATACAACAGCGAATTGATATTGATTTAAGTCCGTCGATCCATCCCATTTAGTTTGGTTTTCTTTCAAACTAAACAAGCTAATTTCAGCATGCATGATAGGACAAGCCCATTGGAAAAGATCTTCTCGTTTAGGGTTGCGCATAGTTAAAAACAAAGCAGTATTCGGTCTATATTGGGTTAAATAGTAAGCTTTGCTCCATTCCATCATTTGAACTTGTTGCGGTTGTTCGCCAAGTTCTTCCCAAACTAGCCGTAGCAAATCAATAGAAATCCCCGATAGGCGGCCATTTTCATAGTAATTATATGGTGCTAGGTTTTCTGTGAAATAATCGATGGCATAGCTATGACTGACTGTTAAAGATAACAGCGCAGCACTAACTATTTTTTTCAATATATGCATACGCGTAATACCATCCAAGTACCAAGTACATTCAAATCAAGAGACAGCTAATCGTGAAAAGTTTCACAAGCCAAGAGGGT
Source organism: Alginatibacterium sediminis (assembly GCF_003610775.1). GTDB lineage: Bacteria > Pseudomonadota > Gammaproteobacteria > Enterobacterales > Celerinatantimonadaceae > Alginatibacterium > Alginatibacterium sediminis. The sequence continues at coordinate 133,909 of NZ_RAQO01000006.1, forward strand.
ATTTTCAATCAGTGTTGCAACTGTCATGGGACCAACACCTCCTGGTACAGGTGTAATAAAAGCAGCCTTTTCTTTAGCTACATCGTATTCAACATCGCCTACTAACGTACCACTTTCTAGACGATTAATCCCAACATCAATCACCAAAGCTCCGGGTTTAATCCAATCGCCAGGGATAAATTGCGGTCGGCCAACGGCAACGACAACTAAATCCGCGCGGCGAACATGAGCTTCTAAATCTTTTGTAAAGCGATGGCAGGTTGTGGTTGTGCAGCCTGCTAACAAAAGCTCTAAGGTCATTGGTCGGCCCACAATATTGGATGCACCAACAACAACAGCCTCTAGACCGTAAGGACTGACTCCAGTTGACTCAATGAGGGTCACAATTCCTTTTGGTGTACATGGACGAAGAGCTGGTATGCGCTGCGCTAAACGACCAATGTTATAAGGATGGAAACCATCAACATCTTTGTCTGGACGAATACTCTCCACGATTTTAGTTTCATCAATGCCTTCTGGCAGCGGTAACTGAACGAGTATTCCGTCAATGCTGGAGTCTTGATTCAAGCTTTCAATAAGTGTAAGTAATTCTTGCTCAGTTGTTTCCATTGGCAAATCGAAAGAACGAGAGACAAAGCCAACTTCATCACAAGCGCGTCGTTTACTGCCCACATAGACCTGTGAAGCCGGATCTGAACCAACTAATACCACCGCTAAACCCGGCGCTCTTTTCCCTGCTAAAGTGCGCTTAGCAACGCGTTTTGCAACGTTTTGGCGTACTTGCTGCGCAATAGCTTTACCATCAATGACTTGGGCTGACATTTAAAACTCTTTCCTTTTTGAAGCGACGTTGTGCAGAGTGCGTATTTTGGCAGAAAGCGGCGTAAAACGCAGCGGATATTTTCAATTCACTCAAAGAATAAGCAATCAGCGTCAAAGCGTCATAAATCTATTGACGCTCCCCAGCAGAGCCATTAATATGGCCGCCATCGGTGATTAGCGCAGCCTGGTAGCGCATCTGGTTTGGGACCAGAGGGTCGGGAGTTCGAATCTCTCATCACCGACCACTATTTACAACGGGATGATTAGCGCAGTTAGTAGTGCATCGTCGCGAAGCGGTCGAAAGTGGACTAGAGGGGGCCGAAGGCCAAATCTCTCATCACCGACCACTATTTACAACGGGATGATTAGCGCAGTTAGTAGTGCATCGTCGCGAAGCTGGTCGAAAGTGGACTAGAGGGGGCCGAAGGCCAAATCTCTCATCACCGACCACTTTTTTAATGCCCGCATCAAATGCGGGTATTGTTGTTTAAAGCGCCCTTAGCTCATCTGGATAGAGCAACGGCCTTCTAAGCCGTAGGTAGTAGGTTCGAGTCCTACAGGGTGCGCCATATACAAGTAGTTAAGCACTACAACGGCCGTACCGAAATACGGCTTACAAAGTTTGCGGAAGTGGTGAAATTGGTAGACACGCTGGATTTAGGTTCCAGTGCTTCACGGCGTGAGAGTTCAAGTCTCTCCTTCCGCACCATCATTAAAGCCCCGAGACAATAGTCTCGGGGCTTTTTTGTTTGATAAAGTTCGAAAGCTGGAATGATAAAAACAAAAGGTTTAATAACCGAGAAGCAAAATTAGAGTTTATGCAGCGACAAGCGATGTAATAAGAAAAGCTCCACAATTATGCCTGTACTAAAGTCACTGCATTGTCACCTAACATTTGTTTGTGGGCAGGGTTAAGGTTCTGATCACTAATACAGTAGTCAATGTCAGTGAGCGGGCAGATGATCATGTTACTGAATTGCTCAAACTTACTGCTATCCACCAATAGTATTTTGCTTGTCGCTTGGCGAAGCAGTCGCGTTGTTCCCTGAACAATGAGTGAGTCGGTTTCAAGTGCACCCAATGAACTCACGCCTTGAGCGCCAAAAAAAACTTTGCTAGCAAAAAAATTGGAGACGCCGTCTTCAGGGTAGGAGCTCAAAACCAAGTTCTGCTCTTTGTAGAGTTTTCCTGAAGGCAAGGTTACATTACATTCGGAATTATGATGAAGATACTCGGCAACGACAAACGAATTTGTCATCACGTTTAATACCTTACTTTCAAAATACTGCGCCATGTAGAAGGCCGTTGAACCGCCCCCAATAATAATTGATTCCCCATCTTCACACATAGCAGCTGCTCGTTTAGCAATAGCCTGCTTTTCAGCCGTGTGTATGGATTGATTAATCAAAAACGGACTACTAGCCAGACTATGTGATTTGGCGGGATGAATAGCTTCAACACCGCCACGAATTCGCTTCAATTTTCCAATATTTGACAGCTCTAGGACATCTCGGCGAATAGTAGCTTCAGAGCAGCCTATAAGGCCTACCAACTGAGCGATTGTAGCCACAGTGTTTGATTCTAGTTCTAACAGTATCAGTCGATGGCGTTCTCGTTCAATCATATCTATCTTCATCTTGCAATTAATTGTCAAAAACCATCATACCATTTAACGTTTACGAACAAAAATGAAACATTTTGATTGAAAGTGATCGGTAAACCTGTTTTTATAGTCTCATTCTGTCATTTGCAATCAATGACATTCATTAACGGTCATTTTGTTTCATGTTGTTAGCTTGATTGTATTCAAACGTTTTGAGACCAAATAAATCGTATTCCCAACCGATATTGAACAAGGAAAGCTGCAATGAAATCTTCTTCTGGAAACGAAAACTTGATACCCAATGCATGGGACGATAACTACGCCAACGGATTTTCTCAGGCTCAATTGTTGGAATACCGTTCAAACCTTTTGGGTTCTGATATGCGGGTTACCAACTTTGGTGGCGGAAATACTTCGTGTAAGTTGCTAAGCGATGATCCTCTGACAGGAGAACCGTGTCAGGTATTATGGGTAAAAGGCTCTGGTGGTGACATCGGCAGTATGGACTTGTCAGGATTCTCGACCTTATATCTTGATAAGCTAATTCGACTAAAAGATTTATACCGCGGCGAAGCTTATGAAGATGAAATGGTCGATTTACTTTCGCATTGTACCTTCAATTTGAATTCGCGCGCCGCTAGTATTGATACCCCATTGCATGCTTACTTACCTTATAAACATGTTGACCACCTGCATCCTGATTCCGTTATTGCAATTGCAGCCAGTGCAAACAGCGAGCAATTAACGCAAGACATTTTTGATGGTGATATTGGTTGGTTAGCATGGCGACGCCCTGGCTTTCAGTTAGGATTGGAACTTGAAAAAGTTGCACGGGAAAATCCTAAACTTAAAGGCGTGATTCTAGAGTCTCATGGTTTATTTACATGGGCTGAATCTTCCAAAGAATGCTATGAACTCTCTTTAGCAATCATCAATAAAGCACAGCTTTGGTTGGATACTCAACTTACGCAAGTTGAAGCATTTGGAGGAGCAGTTATTGAATCTTTGGCTAGCGACCAAAGGCGGCTAATTGCATCAACGCTCATGCCACTGATCCGCGGTAAAACTAGCGCTCATCAGCGTCAAATAGGCCATTTTAGTGACACTACCGAGGTGCTCGAGTTTGTAAATAGTCATGAACTTAAACCGCTAGCAAATCTTGGAACGTCCTGCCCTGATCACTTCTTGCGCACTAAAATTAAACCAATGGTTCTAGATTGTTCTCAAGAAACGGGTGGGCTTGAAGCGTTAGTTTCTAATTTGGACTCGCTATTGGAAGATTACCGCGCAGACTACGAGGCTTATTATAATCGCTGTAAGAATGATAATAGCCCAGCCATTAGAGATTCAAATCCGGTTGTCTATCTTATCCCTGGTGTTGGTATGATCACCTTTGCCAAAGACAAAGCAACCGCGCGCATTGCTAGTGAATTTTATACTAATGCCATCAATGTTATGAAAGGGGCGTCTGGAGTTGGTGAATACGTAGGACTAGATGAACAAGAAGCATTCGATATTGAATATTGGTTGCTTGAAGAAGCGAAACTGCAGCGTATGCCTAAGGCGAAAAGTTTAGCCGGTCGTGTCGCATTTATTACTGGTGGCGCTGGTGGTATTGGTAAAGCGACGGCAGGACGCTTATTACAAGAAGGCGCTGCGGTAATACTAGCTGATATTGACGAGAAGTCCTTAGAAATAGCGGAAAAAGAGTTCTCTCAAATTTTTGGCGATGATGTCGTTCGCACTGTGCTGATGGATGTCACCAGCGAAGACAAGGTTAATAGCGCATTTCGTTTTGCGAGTCTTGAATTTGGTGGAATTGATATAGTGGTTTCGAATGCTGGTATCGCGTCGTCGTCGCCACTTGACGAAACCAGTTTAGAGAATTGGGAGTTTAATCAGAAGATCCTCTCAACGGGCTACTTCCTTGTGTCGAAGGCTGCGTTTTCTCATATGAAATCGCAAAGCTTAGGAGGAGCAATAATATTTGTGGCGAGTAAAAACGGTCTGGTTGCATCGGCAAATGCCGCTGCATACTGCACAGCAAAAGCGGCTGAAATACAGCTGGCTCGATGCGTCGCGCTTGAAGGCGCTCCGATGGGAATTCGTGTCAATGTGGTTAACCCAGATGCGGTACTGCGAGGTTCAAAAATCTGGACAGGTAAGTGGAAAGAAGAACGAGCAAGTGCATATAAAATGTCGACTGATGATCTTGAAGAGCATTATCGCCAACGCAGTTTGCTTAAGCGTAACGTGTTTCCTGAAGATATTGCTGAAGGAGTATATTTCTTTGCGGCGGATATATCTTCGAAATCTACGGGTAATATTCTAAACGTCGATGCGGGACATGCACCATCCTTTACTCGCTAGTTTAAGTTGGCGGCATCTACTGTCTGTGGATGCTGCTATTACTAAAACTGCAGTCGCTTGATATTTATCGTGGCAAATGCGGTTTGTTTTCCCTGCCAGCCTATGAGTATTTGAAGCTCATCAACAAGGCCTAACCTTCCATAATTGATACTTCAGTTTCTACCAATTAAACTAATTTTTACCCTCCATAGACCACTCAAACGATTGTCTCTGTGCCATCAAATAATATTACTCTAGAAGTGTGTTTAAAAGGCGCACTATACGGATGACTAATGATACTAGTTCAAGTTTGACGTGGTTTTTTAAGTGACGAAAAAACTATAGTCTACTGAGATAAAGCTTGAAGAGAAGAGGAATCAGAAGGTAACAAACTGCCTATCAATGTGCGAGGCCAAGTTTGTTATTAGTAGTAATTGGATTTAGTTTTTTAGCCGGTATTGTTCACGAATATCGCGCGGTGTTTTATTAATGGCCTCTTTGAACTTCGTCGAAAAATAATTGCTATCGCTATAACCAACATCAAATGCAATCTCAGTGATAGATTTATCGCTGTGAATTAACAAAAAGACAGCTCTCTTAGCTCGAATGAAATGTAGGTATTGTGAAAAATTCATACCAGTGACCTTTTTGATATTTTTTGAAAGGACGCGTGGGCTTAATCCTACATAGTCAGCGACGCTTTCTAGGTGCAGTGGTAGTTGATAGTTTTTATTGAGGTATACCAGGGAAGAACTAAGTTTATCTTCGTTAGATAACAGACTTAAATCGTCAATTCGCCCTCGCCACAGCTCAACGATTAACTGCTGAAATAGCAGTTCAGAAATGGCCTTTGAAGCCAAACTATTAATGTGTGACTCGTAATCAAGACGCTCAATAATGTAGTTTACGCGTAGCGCTGCATCATCTTCAATATACCAATCTGAAGCCTGTGTAGATGGCCCTGGAAGATAGTCTTCTAAATTCAAACTCGTGTTAATTTTATCGCGTTGGAATAGTACATTGCTAAGGTAGAGACCTTGGACGCTATCAAAAAGATGGCGATCATTATGGTTAATAAAGCACACATAGTTTTTATTGAGGTTCATAGGCACGTCGTTCACAACGTGGATACCTTGGCCTCGGGTTACAATTACTATTTCTTCGAACGAATGGCTATGTTCAGGGAAAGCGGACTGTGGTTGTCTAAGCTCAGTTGTGATTGCGCTACTAGAGTCTAAAAAAAACTCATTTGGCTTCAGGTGTATCATCCACTCCCTCCCTTTCTTTAAGCATATTGACGCGTTATGAAAATCTAATGTTCACTATACCTGTACAAATCAAGGCTAAGTTTTAACATGTTCGAAAACGTGAAGTTACGAGTATGTAACTTTAAATTTTGACGCTTGATTGTGAAATAAGCGTAAATTTTCAAAGGTAGGGTCTTTGTTAAGTTCATATGATTTAAACCATCAAATGAGAGGTTTTGATCGTATGAACAAAATGTTGGCAATAGACATAGGCGCATCAAGTGGAAGGGTCATCCTTGGCAGTTATGATGGCCTGACTCTACAAATACAAGAGTTACACCGTTTTGATAATGGCCCAGTTTTTCGAAATGGCCAAGCTTGTTGGAATCTAGACTACTTACTTCTAGAGATAAAACAGGGTATCGAAATCGCGGGTGTCTCAGGCCATGTTATTGATAGCCTCGCCATTGATACCTGGGGGGTTGATTTTGTTCTTTTAGATGGACAAGGAGAACAACTCGGAGATGCGGTTTCTTATCGAGATAATCGTACTTTAGGGATGCAAGAGAAGCTCAATGGGTTGATCACCAAAAATACAATTTATACCAAAACTGGAATTCAATTCCTCGATTTCAACACGCTTTATCAACTTGCAGCTCTTACTGAAGACAGGCCAAACTGGTTTGATTCAGTGGCTAGATTACTATTTATCCCTGATTACTTAGGCTACAAATTAAGCGGCATACAACACTGTGAGTACACGAATGCATCAACGTCTCAGCTTCTGAATTGTGCTAGTGGAGCTTGGGATAAAGAGCTTCTAGAGCTCATCAATGTTCCTGAACAGTGGTTTTTACCTGCTCAATCCCCTAATCGTTTGATTGGCCACTATAACAGTAAGTCTGCAGGTCAAATTAAAGTCGCTTCTATAGCCAGCCATGATACTGCTTCAGCCATTCTTGCATTACCAGTCACTGGTCAAGATACTGTTTATATAAGTTCTGGTACTTGGTCTCTTATGGGTATCGAAAGTGAGCATGCCCTTAATAGCCCTTTGGCCCAGTCGTTTAATGTGACTAATGAAGGCGGTGCAGAGAATCGCTTTCGAGTTCTAAAAAACATCATGGGCTTATGGCTAATTCAGAACGTTCAGAAAGAGTTTGGCGATTTTAGTTTCGCTCAATTAGTTAACTTAGCGAAGGATAGCGATGCTTTTAAGAGCTTAATCGCACCCGACCACCCGAGTTTTTTAAACCCAGTTAACATGAGTTGCGCTATCCAAGACTTTTGCAGGGAGACACAGCAAGTTGTACCTGAAACTCCTGGCGAGTTTGCTCGCTGCATTTTTGAAAGTTTAGCTTTCCAATATCGAAAAGTTTGGCTTGAACTTAATCAGCTTAAACCGGCAAGTCTAAAACGAATTCACATTATTGGTGGCGGGATCCAAAACACCTTCTTAAACCAATTATGCGCTGATGCTTGCGGGGTGGAAGTCCGTACCGGTCCTATTGAAGCCTCCGCGATTGGCAACATCTGTGGACAACTCATTGCTTTGAATCAAATTGAGTCTGTGCAGCAAGCCCGAGAGCTTGTATCCAATTCATTTCCAATTAAATCCTATAAACCAAGTCAAACAAATGAGTTTCTTAGCCATTGGGCCAAGTTTGAACGCATAAGTCTAGATACCCCAGAAAGGAAGAACAATGAACACAACAGAACAAATTCAATCGAGTTATGTTAACGCCCAAAAGATTTTTTCTGAATTGGGAATAGACTGTGAAAAAGTGATGGAGATACTGAATCAAATTCCAGTGTCGATGCATTGCTGGCAAGGTGACGATGTGTCAGGGTTTGAAAACCCTGATGGAGAGTTAACAGGTGGTATTCAAGCCACAGGTAGTTATCCCGGAAAAGCCAAATCACCAGCGCAGCTTAGAGCTGATATTGACTTTGCAATGTCGATGATACCCGGGAAATTACGCCTGAATTTACACGCCATTTATCTTGAGTCTGACACGCCAGTTGAACGTGATGAGATTAAACCTGAACACTTTGCAAAATGGGTTGATTGGGCGCGTGACGCAAGAGTTGGTTTGGACTTTAATCCTTCTTGTTTTTCCCATCCTTTAAGTGCTGACAATATGACCCTGTCACACCCAGATAGCGAAGTCCGAGATTTTTGGGTAAGACACTGTATTGCTAGTCGCAAAGTATCTGAGTATTTTGGTAAAGAACTAGGCTCGCCATCGGTGATGAATATTTGGGTTCCTGATGGTTATAAAGATGTACCGGTGGATCGTCTTTCTCCTCGAAAACGATTGGCTGAATCTTTGGACCGTATTATCGCAGAACCTATTTCTAAGCAGTACCACAAGGACGCTGTTGAATCTAAGTTGTTTGGTATAGGTACAGAAGCATATACCGCTGGGTCTAATGAATTTTACCTAGGGTACGCTGCAACGCGAGACGTGCTGTTGTGCTTAGATGCTGGACACTTTCATCCAACAGAGGTTATATCGGACAAAATTTCATCGGCTTCGTTGTATGTCGAGGAGTTATTACTACATGTTAGCCGTCCGGTACGCTGGGATAGTGATCACGTGGTGATGCTAGATGATGAAACACAGGCAATTGCGAGCGAAATCATCCGCAATGACTTAACTGAACGCGTCAATATTGGATTGGATTTCTTTGACGCATCAATCAATCGGATTGCAGCTTGGGTTATTGGTACTCGCAACATGAAAAAAGCCTTATTAAAAGCGCTTTTAGAGCCGACTGCTCAATTAAAAGATATTGAAAGCAAAGGTGATTTCACCAGCCGTCTAGCATTTCTGGAAGAAGCAAAATCGCTTCCTTGGGCAGCGGTGTGGGACTACTACTGTTTACAACAAGACGTGCCGGTTAGGGCTGACTGGCTTAAGGACGTCAAACAATATGAGCAGGAGGTATTGCTAAAAAGATAATGAAAGGACCAATAGCAGTTTAACTATGGATAGAAATTAACACCTAAATTGTGATCAAATAAATGGAGTTTGAAAGATGAAACTAACAACAATAATAAAAACGACCCTAATCGCAACGAGCATCATGGCAAGTACGTTTGCGCAAGCTGCGGACATGAGAATTGGCTTAGTTGTGAAAGCCCAAGGTATCGGTTTTTTTGAAGCCGCTTATAAAGGCGCTCAAGAAGCATCTGCAGAAATTGAAGATAACATTGAAATTATCTATACCGGCCCAGTAACTCCGACTGCTGAAGGACAAATTGAGATTATTAATTCTCTAATTTCGCAAAAAGTCGATGCCATTGTTGTTTCGGCAAATGATCCTGACGCACTTGTGCCTATTTTGAAAAGAGCACAGCAACGAGGAATCAAAGTTGTTTCATTTGATTCAGGCGTAGCTACTGCAGGGCGTCAAATCCATCTAAACCCGTCGAGTAATGAGTTAATTGGCCGAATGAATATCGAGCTTGCCGCCACATCACTTGAGGCTGCAAAAAGTGAGAAAGGTGATATTGCTATCTTAAGTGCTTCACCGACAGCAACCAACCAAAATATCTGGATTGGAGAGATGGAGAAAGCGCTTCCGGAGTTCCCACAACTTACACTTGTTGCAACGGTTTACGGCGATGATTTAGCAGATAAAAGTTATCGCGAAACTCAAGGCCTGGTTAAAACGTATCCTAATCTGAAAGTCATTGTGGCACCAACTACTGTCGGTATCTTGGCCGCAGCGCAGGCGATTACCGATATGAAGAAAACCGGTGAAGTCTTTGTGACTGGATTAGGGCTACCATCGGAGCTGGCTGGGCATGTTGAGTCTGGTGCCGTCAACAGTTTCGCGATTTGGAATCCAATCGACTTGGGTTACGCGGCAACGCATATTGCATACAACTTAATACAAGACACAGCGAGTGAAACTGAAGTAGAAATGGGACGAATGGGCGTGGCTCAACTCGATGCTGAAGGGAATGCAGCAATGTCTTCTCCTTTTGTGTATGACATCAGCAATGTTGCTGAATTCGCGAAAATTTTCTAGATAAGTTCGGCCCTTATTGGCTGTCGTAGCGTTACTACGCGGCCAATAAGGCTTAGCCAAAGAAGGCAAAATTATGTCTGAAGTAACCCCTATTTTTTCTTTGCTAAATATAAGCAAGCATTTTCCTGGTGTGAAAGCCCTGGACAAAGTACAGCTTGATCTATATCCCGGCGAAGTCACAGCTTTAGTAGGTGAAAATGGAGCTGGGAAATCGACGCTAGTGAAAGTTATGACTGGTATATATCAGCCCACAGAGGGAGAGCTATATTTAGATGGTAAACCTGTAAACATCGCAACACCCGAAGATGCACATCACAACGGTATTACCGCAATTCATCAAGAAACAGTGTTGTTTGATGAACTCAGTGTGATGGAAAACATTTTCGCCGGACATTATCTGCAATTGCCTTCTGGTCGACTCGATTGGAAACAAATGGAACAAGAAACAATACGTATTTTGTCCGAAATTGAAGCCCCCCTAGCACCAAAGAAACTACTAAAAGAATTAAGTATTGGCCAGCGTCATATGGTCGCCATAGCTAGAGCCTTATCCTTTGATGCGCGGGTTGTCATTTTGGATGAGCCAACTGCGGCACTTTCTCATCGTGAAATCGAAGAATTCTACGCGATTGTGTATCGCTTACAGAAAAAGGGCTGCGCGATATTATTCATCAGCCACAAGTTCGACGAAATCTATTCAATTGCCGATCGCTTTACCGTATTTAGAGATGGCTGTTATATAGGTGAAGGCAAGATTGCTGAGGTAGAAGAAAAAGAATTAGTAAGCATGATGGTCGGACGTAGCATTGACACCGCTTTTCCTAAGACCGAGGTCGATATTGGCGACTGCATAATTGAAGTGAAGGATTTCTGTCACCCCACAGAGTTCGATGCGATTAATTTCAAGTTACATCAAGGGGAGATTTTAGGTTTTTATGGATTAGTGGGAGCAGGCCGAACCGAAGTGATGCAGTCGCTGTTTGGCGTTTCAAATAATGCCAGCGGCCAAATCATTGTAAATAACAAAGAGCTCGCAATTAAATCCCCAAGCGATGCCATCAAAGCAGGCATTGTATATGTACCGGAAGAACGTCAAGCACAAGGTACAGTACTTGAGTTTCCAATTTATCAAAATATAAGCCTGCCCCAATTAGACAAATTGAATCCTAAAGGTTTTTTGAACACTGCAACCGAGTACAGCTTAGCTGATAAATATGCGAAACGTTTGAAAGTTAAAGCGCCTAATTGGAATGAAAAAGTAGAAAACCTTTCCGGTGGCAATCAACAAAAAGTGGTGATTGGAAAGTGGTTAGCGACTGAACCAAAAATTATCATTTTGGACGAACCCACGAAAGGGATTGATATTGGTTCGAAGGCGGCGGTACACGAATTTATGTCAGAGCTAACTGAACAAGGCCTTGCGGTAATTATGGTTTCATCTGAGTTGCCGGAAATCATGGGCATGGCGGACCGCATCATCGTGATGCGAGAAGGATTGATGGTGAACGAGTTCGAACGCGCTCAATTTTCTGCAGAACAACTTGTCAGCGCCGCAACCGGTATGACAGGAGAATTACAATGAAACAGCTACTAAAAAATCGCGAAGCCCAGCTAGCCTTAGTCATATTGTCGCTACTTGCAATGATTGGGGCAATTATCCCTGACTTTCTCGCCATATCTAATTTGCTTGGGGTGTATACGGACACCTCCATATTGATCATTTTGGCCTTAGGGCAGATGCTCGTAATCATCACCCGTTGCATCGACTTGTCGATAGCCGCAAATGTTGCCTTAACTGGGATGGTTGTGGCGACAATCAACAGTTTATACCCCGATTTCCCAGTGCCTGTAATTATTCTCATTGGCGCCGGATTTGGAACACTGCTGGGCATGCTCAACGGTTGGCTGGTATGGAAAATGAAAATACCCTCAATCGTCGTGACATTGGGAACCATGGCCATCTTTAGAGGGGCGGTGTTCTTAATCAGTAAAGGTGCCTGGATTAACGCGCACCAAATGAGTGCCACATTCTTAGAAATTCCACGCTATGTATTCTTAGGGCTACCCATCTTAGGTTGGTGTTCGGTGATTGTTATCGCTGCGATGTACTACTTCACCCGTCATCGTCAGCTGGGTCGTAAGATATATGCAGCCGGCAATAGTCCAACAGCGGCTTATTACATCGGCGTTGATGTAGGTAAAAAACAATTTATAGCGTTTACCATTTCAGGACTTTTAGCCGGGATTGCGAGCTACCTTTGGATTTCCCGCTACGCGGTAGCCTATGTCGATATAGCCAACGGCTTCGAAATGCTGGTTATTGCGTCTTGTGTGATTGGTGGGGTCAGTATTGCTGGTGGCACCGGGACTGTTATTGGCTGTGTACTGGGCGCTTTGTTCCTAGGCATTATTAATAATGCTTTGCCTGTTATCGGTATATCTCCATTTTGGCAAATGGCTATTTCTGGCTCAGTCATCATTCTTGCTGTCATTGCTAACTCGCGTTCGGAACGAAAAGTGGGTCGAATTATTTTGCGCAAAGCGGTACAGAATGCCTCTTGATTGCTGTTAAGGACAATACAATGGAAAAGATCAACAACAGTTCCTTTGAGACAAAGGACATAGAGAAAAAAAGTTTACCGAGTTGGGTATTTAGTTGGGAATCCTTTTTACTGGCGACCACTGTTTTAGTGTTCTTCATCAACTGCTTAGCATCGCCATATTTCTTAGACCCCTGGTCTTTGTCTGATGCGACATTCAACTTTTCAGAGAAGGCGATTATAGCGTTACCACTCGCGCTAGTTATTATCGTTCGAGACATCGACATCTCTGTTGCATCTATCATTGCGTTAAGCTCGACAGCGATGGGATTCACTGCAGAAGTAACCGATAGTTTGTTCTTGATTTGTTCAGCCGGAATGATTGTAGGCACGTTATGCGGGGCCTTAAATGGACTACTGATTACTAGACTCAATATTCCAGCAATTGTTGTAACCATTGGCACCATGAGCTTATTTCGAGGGATTACCTATATATTGCTTGGCGATCAAGCACTAAAGAACTACCCAGAGAGTTTTTCGTTTTTCGGACAAGGTTATGTTGCGCCATTCATCGGCTTTGAATTCGCAAGCTTCCTGGTCATCGCGGTTCTTTTTTATATTCTTTTGCAAAAAACCAACTTTGGTCGTCGAACCTATGCCATAGGTAACAATCCTACAGCAGCCTATTACTCGGGAATCAATGTTGCTAAGCACAAGCTCATTATCTTCATCATGGTTGGATTCTTTTGTTCAATAGCAGCAATTATGTTGACCTCTCGACTTGGCAGCACTCGCCCAACTATTGCCTTGGGATGGGAGCTGAACATCATCACCATGGTAGTTCTAGGTGGTGTCAGTATTTTAGGCGGTTCAGGAACCATTGTTGGGGTTGTCATTGCAGTGTTCCTAATGGGCTTGGTGAATTCGGGCTTAGGTCTCATCAATGTACCTGGCATCGTAATGTCAATCATCATTGGTGCAATGTTGATTTGCGTCATCGCATTGCCTGGCGTGTTCCAGCGCCTACGCAACAAAGTTGGAAACTGACTTAGATTTCTAAGAAAAGGAAATAATCATGACCGATTCAACGATTCGTAAAGCGTTTGTCATGCTGTTAAACCCGGGCTGCCAGCTCGCTTACCAAAAACGTCATGACGAGATCTGGCCTGGGCTGATTGAGGTACTAAAAGATCACGGTGCAAGTAATTATTCGATTTTCTTAGACACGCCTTCGAACCAATTATTTGCTTACGTTGAAGTCCAAAGTGAGGAGCAGTGGAACCGTATTGCGCAGACTGAGGTTTGTCAGCGCTGGTGGGCCTATATGAAAGACATTATGGCTAGCAATCCAGATAACTCCCCCGTGAGTCGTGAGTTAAGCAGCATGTTTTTTATGGCGTGAGCGGTAGTAAATAATATTTTTTTTAGCTTTTACATCTTCCTTATCAAGGGTAAACAATGAAAACTAATATCGAACTAAACGACGCAGTATTGCATGAAATTACAAAGGTCTCTGAGGTAGGTTCGTATTTATGGTTGCGTGAATGGGCTGAACGCAATGGCGGAAATATATCGGTAGATTTAACCGATATATTTGGTGAGCTCGATGGCGATATAAATCTATTTCCCCATTGCTCGCTTAATAGTATTGGCGAGTTTTCCTTCCCTAAGGAAAGCGCTGGCCATATCTTTTTTGTGAAAGGCACTGGCGAGCGGATCCGTGAATTAAGTCGTCCTGAAGACGCCGGTTGTGTGCTTCGTATTGATGATGAAGCCAAAGGTTATCACATCCTATGGGGAGGGCGAGGCCAAACCGATTATGCACCAACTAGCGAGTTTATTTCTCACGTGGAAATAATAATAGCTAAGCAAAAATCGGGCTCAAAAGACCGGTGTGTGGTTCACACTCATCCATTAGAACTAATCATGTTATCTCATCATCGTGATTATGTGAGTAGTGACGAAATCTTTACCAATGCGTGTTGGAAGATGTTGCCGGAAGTAAGAGCATTTGTTCCCCGAGGGATTGGGATTGTACCGTATTGCATGCCAGGCAGTCAGACCATGGCAAACACTACCACAGAAAAATTGATGCGCTTTGATGTTGCAGTTTGGGAAAAACATGGCGCAGTTTCTACTGGCCAAGATGCCCTAGAAGCGTTTGATTATATTGATGTTGCTAACAAAGGGGCAAAGCTATTTTTGGGATGTCTCGCCAGTGGATTTGAGCCAGAAGGTATCAGTCTAGCGGATATGCAGGATCTAAAAGAGACTTTTAATCTATAGGAGCATTAAGCATGGCATTTGCACTAAATTTACCGAAGTTAAGTTTCGCCGGTCCAGGCGCAGTTGTGGACGCAATCGAAGAACTCGCCAAGCAGAAACCCAAACGAGTTTTATTGGTAACTGATAAAAATTTAATCAAGTTAGGTATCTTGAACGAGGTGTTTGCCCAGTTCGAGTTACATAATATTTCCTATGCTCTATTTGATCAGGTTAGCCCAAACCCAACTGCAAGCTTAGTTCGCCAAGGCTATCAAGTATACTTAGAACACGAGTGTGATGCGTTTATGGCTGTCGGTGGTGGCAGTCCAATGGATTGCGCTAAAGCGATACGAGTAATGGCATCGAACCCAGGCCGAGATATATGCGATTTTAATGGGGTCGGGCAAGTCACAAACCCTGGGCAATATTTTGTAGCTGTAAATACCACTGCTGGAACGGCGGCCGAAATGACGTCAAACTCCGTGATTACGGATGAGAAAAAACAAGTCAAAATGGTGATCATAGATGCAAAACAAATCCCTGACATTGCTGTAAATGACGCCAATTTAATGATTGGATTACCAGCGGATGTAACTGCGGCTACGGGAATGGATGCCTTAACTCATGCCATTGAAGCCTACGTAACTCCCGGAGCACACGCATTGACAGAGCCAACAGCCCGCGAGGCAATCAAGTTGATTCGCCAATGGCTGCCAATCGCAGTTGACGATGGTACGAATGTGGAAGCGCGCGATAAACTCGCTTGCGCGCAGTTTCTAGCAGGCATGGCCTTTAACAGTTCGGGGCTTGGGCTTGTGCACGCTATGGCGCATCAACCTGGCGCAACCCATAATCTACCGCATGGGGTGTGTAATGCGATCTTACTACCTTATGTTTGTGAATATAATGCTAAATATGTTCCTGAGCGCTATAAATTGGTCGCTGAGGCTTTACTAGACCAAAAGTTAGATATGAGTGATAAACAAGGAGCCGAGAAAGCAATCGAGCTAATCAAAGAGCTCTCTGTACGGGTACAGATCCCTGAAGGTTTTAGTAGCTTGGGTGTTCAAAATTCTGATATCAATGCCTGGGTTGGTAAAGCGATGCTTGACCCATGCTTACCTGGGAATCCTCATCAGCCAACCGCCGAAGAAGTAGAGAGTATCTACGAACTCTCTATGTAATTAGCTTTGGAGCCCGCATATGTTTTTTGGTCGCAATGATTAGGGTATTGCCTGAAAAATTTATGCGGGGCTTCACGTTTTGTAAAGCTTCAGATTAAATACGGCCCTAAATGTAATGGGTCCCTAGTTCTTCATTTGTTAATGGAAACGATATTATAAATTAATCAAAACAATGGTTCAAAAATGCGGCTTAGCTCTCAAGTTTAATGTTTTGTATAGAAATTGGATTGATCCCTTCTCGATGAGTTGTACACTTTCTCCAAGTTCAGGAGACTTCTATGTTTATTAATTACAACAATAACCCTTTAGATACCAAACATTACGACACCGCTCGGTTAAGACAAGAATTCTTAACCGAATCTCTTTTTAATCCAGAACAAATAACCTTAGTTTATAGCCATATTGATCGAGTGGTTGCACTAGGCGTGAGCGCTTCGAAGCAAACGCTTAAACTCAATGACTATGTTGATGATAAAGCATTTGGGACGGACTTTTTTTTACAACGCCGCGAATTGGGAATTATCAATTTGGGACCAAAAGCTGAAGTGCGTTGTAATGATAAAGTCTACGTTCTTGAAAATCTTGATGCCCTTTATTTGGGCCAAGGTGAACAAAATATCGAATTCACTAGCTTAGAAGACAGCTATACCTCGTTGTATTGTCTAAGCGCTCCAGCACACCATGCTTACCCATCAAGAATCATCACCCGTTCGCAAGCAAAAGTTGTTGAACTGGGCAGCTTAGAGAACGCGAATGCGCGGGTCATTAATCAGTACTTACACCCAGATGTACTGCCAACATGCCAACTGTGCATGGGGGCAACGCATTTAGAGCCGGGTAGCGTCTGGAATACCATGCCAGCTCACACTCATGAACGACGAATGGAAGCCTATCTGTACTTTAACGTGAAGCCTGAGCAAGTTGTTTTTCATTACATGGGTCAACCGGAAGAGACACGGCACATTGTCGTTAGAGACAAGCAGTTGGTCCTGTCACCTAGTTGGTCTATACATTCTGGCTGCGGTACCCAGAACTATAGTTTTGTTTGGGGGATGTTAGGTGAAAATCAAACCTTTGATGACATGGATTTTGTGGATATGGATACCTTGCGTTAATTCGCATACGTTGAAGATTGTGACGAACTAGATGACTAATTCGTCACATATAAATCATGATTGAGCTTATTATTGGTGTTATTTCACCGGGTAGTTTTTGAAGCCCAATTGCTCTGAAATATGACGTCCAGCGTTATGCAGTATTTCTACATAGTGAGATTTTTTGTCTTCGTCAAACCGGATTGTCGGAAATGAGATAGATACGCCAGCGATAACAACACCAAAGCGGTCATAGATTGGCGCCGCGATACAACGCAAGCCTGGTTCTTGTTCTTCGTTGTCTTCGCCAAAATGTTGCTGCTTAACGATTTTAAGTTCTTCAAGCAACTGTTCAATATTTTCTAATGTATTAGGAGTGCTTTTTACGAAATCAGCACCATTAAGTATATTACGCACGTAGGCTTCTTCGCGCTCAGCTAACAATACTTTCCCTATTGCCGTTGTGTGTAACGGGTTTCTTCTTCCAACCCGAGAGTGCATACGCAGTGCAAAGCTTGAATCAATCTTATGAATATAGATGATAGAACCGCTATCAAGTGCTCCAAGGTGCACCGTTTCATTGGTATCTTCTGAAATAACTCGCATTTCGGATTCTGCGATTGTTACCATATCAACCCACTCTAAAGATTTGGAACCGAGCTCAAACATTTTTAGAGTTAGCGAGTATTTATCGGCTTCACCTTGTTGCGAGATATAGCCCAAAGTCTTCATTGTCTGTAAGAAACGATAGGTTGTCGCTTTCGATGTTAGCAAGCGCTGCGATAACTCTGAGACGCCAATTTCTTTTTGATCGCCTAAGGCTTCGAGAATGTTAAAGACTTTTAGCACAGAAGATACGGACTCAGGCTGGGTGTTTTTTTCCATTATTAGATGATACCTAATCATTGAAGTATCAAGTGAAAATACCATCAATCATTTTTATTGAAACCCTTTTTTAAAAAAACAGAACTTAAGATCGATCCAGTTCACACATTTGCACATACACTCAGTATTATTGAAATGACGTTTCAAAAATAATTGTATGTGCAATCATTTTCTTATATTGTATGACTTAATTCAACCGAGCTTATTCGGCAATCGTCATCAGAGCAAAGACAATAGAGGGTAGGAACATGATCTTGGAATCTTTCAATCTTAAAGGGAAAGTTGCAATTGTAACTGGATGTGACACTGGCTTAGGTCAAGGAATGGCTCTTGGACTTGCCCAAGCCGGTTGCAAAGTTGTTGGGGTTAACTACGTAGAGCCGACTGAAACGATTGAAAAAATGAATGAACATGCTTTTTCGTTTTTAGATGTACGGGCCAATTTGCTAAAGCAAGATGAAATTGCTGATATCGTAGCGCAGGCAATTGCTGAGTTCGGCAAGATTGACATTTTGGTTAACAATGCTGGCATTATTCGTCGTGAAGACGCCATCGAGTTCTCTGAGCAGAATTGGGATGATGTGATGAACATTAACTCGAAAACTGTTTTCTTTATGTCTCAAGCTGTTGCTAAACAGTTTATCGCTCAAGGCCACGGTGGAAAAATAATTAACATTGCATCGATGTTGTCTTTTCAAGGCGGTATCCGCGTACCTTCATACACGGCCTCAAAAAGTGCGGTTATGGGCATTACGCGTGCCATGGCTAACGAGTGGGCAAATCATAATATCAACGTAAACGCGATAGCTCCCGGCTATATGGCAACCAATAACACCACTGCTTTACGAGCTGATGAAGAACGCAATGCTAGCATCCTTGAACGCATTCCAGCAGACCGATGGGGTACGCCTGAAGACGTAGCTGGCCCTTGTGTGTTCTTGGCATCAGATGCCGCTTCTTATATCAATGGCTATACCATCGCGGTTGATGGCGGCTGGCTAGCTAGATAGTAATTCAAGGCTAGGGTTGCGGTTAAACATATATGCGTCAGCATATAAAGCTTCGCAATGGATTCGTTGCCGTAACTAATTAATATAAATAGGAATTTCATGTTTATTTTTAACAAAGACATAGAGTTGACTGATCTTGGTGACGGTATTTCCCGCAAGGTTTTGGCGCATAGCGACAATATGATGGCGGTTGAGGTGCACTTTGAAAAAGGTGCCATTGGAGCGTTGCACAATCATCCCCATGAACAACTAACTTATGTTCTATCCGGTGAGTTTGAGTTCACTATTAATGATGAAAAAAGAATCGTAAAAGCCGGGGATACGATGTACAAAGAGCCAAATATTGAGCATGGCTGTGTATGTCTTAAAGCCGGAGTACTAATCGATAACTTTACGCCAATGCGTAAAGATTTTATTTAGAATACTAATTTGTTGCAGCATGCTGCGGGAGAGTTCAATGAAAATTGCTTTGATGATGGAAAACAGCCAAGCCGGTAAAAATGCGATGGTTGCAGCGGAACTAAACACGGTTGCGGGTGATTTAGGCCATGATGTATTTAACGTCGGTATGACAAACGAAAATGATCACCACCTTACATACATCCACCTTGGAATCATGGCTAGTATACTGCTTAATTCTAAAGCCGTTGATTTTGTAGTTGCAGGCTGTGGAACGGGGCAAGGTGCAATGATGTCACTTAATCTTCACCCTGGAGTGGTTTGTGGTTACTGCCTGGAGCCTTCAGATGCTTTTCTGTTTAATCAGATCAACAATGGTAACGCTTTAGCCTTGGCATTCGCTAAAGGCTTTGGCTGGGCGGGTGAGCTTAATGTTCGCTATATGTTTGAGAAAGCATTTACTGGCGAGCGTGGGCAAGGCTATCCAATCGAGCGCGCAGCTCCACAGCAACAAAACGCTGGTATTTTAAATGAAGTTAAAGCTGCTGTTGCCAAAACTAGTTTGATTGATTCACTCAAAGCGATTGACCAATCTTTAGTTAAAACTGCAGTGGGTAGCACACAATTCCAGGCTTGTTTCTTTGATAACTGTAAAGATTCCGAAATTGCTGCCTATGTGAAGTCTCTTATCGATTAAAGGTATTGTTTTTCGCGAACTAGGATAAGTATTACGCAGTTTCTGAAAGATTTTAAAGCACTCAATGAGTGCTTTTTCAGTTTCCGATATCAGGGCTTGGATGCGCGCTAAATGTATGCTCCCATTTTTGATTCCAATTCCAATTCCAATTCCAATTCCAATTCCAATTCCAAATCGCTCTTTCGGTAGTCGCTTACATTGTCTCAATGCTAATATCTTTAGTAAAACTGCTGAGGCCTTTGGATGCAATATGGCCAGATGTGCTTTGTGGCATCACTTCCATCTTAACTATGCTCTTTGGATCTCGCTATACCTCCAATAGTTCGTCTCCAGACCATTATATATTTATCATCGGGTTTTAAAGGGCTGCCAATACTTCGCTTATGAGATGATTTTTGTTGTCTGAGGAGCTTTATTTTTTGACAGGTGAAGATGGAAATACTAATTTTAGATTGCTTCAAAAAACGTTACAGACTTCGATTGAGTGTAGTGATCTTTGAGCCATTTTGTATGGTTTTAGGCTATTCATAATGAAAGATAATAAGCGTCATATCTACTATATTTGTATGACTAAAAAGCGATGCTGGAGAGGCATCGCTTGAGAGATTGGTTTGCGAGATTAACTATTTGGTGTTTTGGATATCAATGAGCATATCGCCAAATTGTGGGTATTCAGCTTTAAATTTGTCGTATACAGGTGTGACCGCTGCTTGGAACGTTGGTGTATCACTTTCTACAAACGTGACCCCTTTTGCCGCGAGATCAACTTTTGCTTTACTAACGTAGTCGCTCCAATTCTTTTTCTGAACGTCGTTAGTTTTCATGATCACATTGCGGATTTTAGAGCGTTCTTCGTCTGTAAACCCATTCCATACATCGGTCGAAACGACGAGTACGTCTGGCACCATGGTATGGCGATCATACGAATAGAATTTCTTAACTTCGAAATGACGCGACGAATAATACGATGGGATATTATTCTCAGCTCCATCGACTACACCTTGTTGCAGCGCAGAGTAAAGCTCGCCATAAGGCAGTGGTACCGGCGTTGCGCCTAGCGATTTAATGATATCAATGGCAAGTGGCGAGTTCTGAACTCGAATTTTCATGCCGGCTAAATCTGCTGGGGTGACAATAGGTTTATCCGTGTAAAAGCTGCGAGCCCCAGCATCCATAAATGCGAGACCAATAAAGCCTTTATCACGTGATGACTCTAGAATTTCCTTACCGATAGGGCCGTTGACCACACTATAGTAATGGTCCAAATCACGATACAGATAGGGTAAGGATAGTATTTTGTAGGATTCAGAAAATGATTCAAGTAGCGCAGCACTGACCTTCGTTAAGCCAATTGTTCCATTTTGAACCATTTGCATGGAGGTTGTTTCACTACCTAAGGTCCCGTTTGGATAAACCTTAATACGGTCTTTAATTTCGCCACTTGTTTCTTCTGCGAACCATTCCAAGGATTGGTGTACTGGATGTTCTGTCGGCAAAATATGTGAAAGCTTAATCGTTTTGGCGTAAACCGCCGTACTGCTGGCCATTCCCGCAACCAATGTCGCGAGTAGTAAATGTTTAACATTCATCGAGTTATTCCTTTAGTGTAAATGTTGTAGCGTTTTTAGGATTTATATCCTGCTAATTCAGGTAACCACATGGTTAGCGCCGGAAAGGCTACTATCAGTGCCAGCGTGGTGACCATTATTAAGAAAAGTGGTAACAGCTTTGGTACCACCTCTCCAATTTTTGCTCCGGAGACACTGCACCCAACAAACAGAGCGGTGCCAACTGGAGGAGTACAAATACCGATACATAAGTTAAAGACTAGAATGATCCCAAAGTGCACCGGGTCAACGCCAAGTAGAATGGCAATCGGTAAAAATATTGGTGTGAAGATGAGCACGGCTGGGGACATATCCATAAATGTGCCAACAACCAGCAACACCACATTCATCAACAACATGATGACAATCGGATTAGATGAGTAATTAAGTACAAACTCAGCGATAGCATTGGGAATGTCGGCGTTGGCCATTGCCCACGACATGGCTGATGAGGTCGCTATCATCAGCAGTACTATCGAGGTGGTTAATACACTATCGAGCAAAATCGAAGGCAGGGCTTTTACCTTGAGCTCTTTATAGGCGAAGCCTAGGAATAGGCTATACACAACCGCAATAGCACTAGCTTCCGTTGCGGTAAAGACTCCCCCGACAATTCCTCCCATGATAATCACGACCAGTAACAAGCTTGGAAGGGCATCAAAGATGACGTTTAAGGGACGTTGCTCTAACACAATTTTTTGTTGTGGTATTTTGTAGCGTTTGCCGAGCAAAAAGATCCCAATCATGATCCCTAGTCCCATGAGCAATCCAGGGATGTAGCCGGCTATAAACAAGTATTGAACTGATGTACTGCTAACCAGTGCGTATAAAATAAGGATGTTAGACGGCGGAATGAGCAGCCCGGTTGGACACGATGCAACATTAATCGCCGAAGAAAAGGCTGTTGGATACCCGTGTTTATCTTGCAGCGGTTTCATGATTCCGCCGACGGCTGCTGCGGACGCAACGGCTGAACCTGAGAGTGAGCCAAACATCATATTTGCAATAACATTTACATGTGACAATGATCCAGGTAGGCGTCCGCCTAATAACATCGCGAAATTAATCAGCCTAACGGCCAGTCCGCCGCGGTTCATTAGATTTCCAGCCACAATAAAGAATGGCAGTGCCAGTAAGCCAAAGCTATTCAAACCATTGACCATTTGTTGAGACACTAAGATTGCAGCTTTATCGAGTGGGAAGTCGATAAAAATAGTAAATAAGGCCGCGCTGCCAATGGCGAAAGCGATAGGCATACCAATTAAAAGCAATACTGCTAAGGTTCCAAATAGTATTGCGATAGGGAGTACGTCGTAGAAGAAATCAGGCATAACTTCTAGGTACTCGGGTGAAAAAATAAGCTCTAGCAGGGTCATTATTTACTCCCTTTCTTAGCGGTTAGAATCTTCACAAAAGAATCCGAAATATCGAGTACGCCGTAATAATTAATCAGTAAGCCAGCGATAGGGACAACAGCATAGACATAGCCAATAAGGAGTTGATGACCAGCAATGCTTAGACCAGGGGAAACTTGTTGGTGTTCTAATGTGTTCAACACATAAGCGCTGCCACCGTAAACAAACGTAATCGATGAAAAGGCAACGATCAGAAGGTTTATAAAAATGCAGAGCACTTGTTGCTTAGTAAAGGATAAATGCGGCATTAAAAGCTCTAAGGCAAGATGACGTTTGACTGCATAAGTGTAAGCACCGCCGAGGATCCCAATCCAAATGAGCAAGTAGCGTGATAACTCATCGGTAAAAACCGACGGGTCATTGGTGACAAAGCGGGTAAACACCTGCCAAACGACAGTGACTACCATCGCCCCCATAAAAAAAATCAGTATGGAACTTAAGGCCCTATTCACCGCCTGATTTAGATTCGAAAAACTCATTATGATCTCAGTAACTTTTGTGAAGAAAAATCATTTTTCTTCTATTTATTTGCTTGCACTAATTTAGGTTAAATAAATATAAAAATACAAGATCAAAATCACATACCTATATTTTTAAACCGTCGTATCAAAAATAATAATGTCGATGTGTGTATTTGTAACCAATTGTATCGCTGTTATGGATTAGTAGCCTTTGAAGTGTTGCCGACTTGTATTTGGGTTGGTAAGTACATGGACTTCCGACACAAATTACGGAAATTGACTAGGTGTGATGATTCCCAAAGATTTAAAGTAAGCAGCGGTCCAAACACGGTATTGGCAAGTCTTCTTTGCTCATTCTTTCAACATAGGCTTGAAAGGTTTAGCTCTTTGACGTCGTGAGTTTGCCAAGGATAGGTGTGCATTGCTGTCACCGAGCAATAAAAAAGCCCCAGCCTAATTGGCTAAGGCTTAACCTGTAACGGTCTGCTACTTGATCGAATAAAACTATAACGCAGTTCGTGTTAGTACCATTATTCTTTCACGCCACCTAACATGATGCCTTTGTTAAAGTATTTCTGCACAAATGGATAGATCAACAGCACAGGAATAATGGAACAAACCATAATCGCAGCACTAACGGTTTCAAATGAGTAGGCAGCTTCTAGTAATGAACTTGAAAAGGTATCATCATCTGACAATTGCGTGATCATTTGTCGAAGGTAAACTTGCAAAGGTACTTTTGATTCATCGCGGAGCAATACCATGGCCCAGAAGAAGCCATTCCAGCGCGATACGATACAGAACAGAGTGACCGTCGCGATAGCTGGTTTAGCCAGTGGGATAAAGACCTTCCATAATACTTGGAAATCATTAGCGCCATCCATACGGGCTGCCTCTTCGAAAGACGGAGGGACCGCTTCGAAAAAGTTACGCAGCAGTATGATATTAAATGCATTACAAGCAAATCCAATAATAATCCCCAAGTAACTATCTAAGAGCCCTAGATCGCGCATATTTAAGAAAAACGGGATCATTCCGGCGTTAAACCACATAGTGAAGGCGATCATGATGTTCCAGTATTTTCGGCCAAGTAATTGTGGACGAGACAGCGCATAGGCGCACGGAACAATAAAAGCTAAGCTCGTAAGTGTGCCGCCGATCGTATAGATGAAAGTATTTCGATAGGATATCCAAAATGCGGAATCAAAAATCACCTTCTCGTATGCAGCAAAGGTAATTTGGACCGGTGTTAGCACCACTTGCCCAGAAGTTACCGCCTCGCCCATACTCATTGATAATGAAGCTACATAAATGAAAGGGTAGAGCGTACTAATCGTAAATAGAGCAACTAAAAACATATTGATGTAAACAAATGCTTTGTCGCCTCGTGAGTATAGATTCATGTTCATTATTTGGCTCATTAGGGTTCCTGTTTACCAAAGTGAGGTGCGGGAGACTTTTTTACTGATGGTATTGGCAGCAATAACCAATACAAATGCGATGACAGCATTGAAGAGCCCTGCGGCTGCAGCTAAGTCGTATTGAGCGGCTTGCAAACCTTGACGATAAATAAACGTACTGATCACGTCGGAAGTTGCATAGGTTGCAGGTTGGTAAAGCATAATGATCATTTCAAAGCCCACCTCTAGAATGTTCCCTATTCGGATAATGAGCATTATTAAGATGGTTGGCATGATGCAAGGCAACGTGATTTTCCACATCATCTGCCAGCGCGATGCACCATCAACCACTGCCGATTCATAGAGTGAAGGATTTACACCAGCAATCGAGGCCAAAAATACAATAGAGTTAAACCCGGCCTCTTGCCAAATTCCGGTGCCAACAAAGATCGTTCGAAACCATTCTGGTTTTGTAAGAAAATAGACAGAATCATAACCTAAGGCATTGAGTAATAGATTGACGACCCCGGTTGAGGGAGCGAATGCCGTGATCACAATCCCAGCAATAATAACTGCTGAGATAAAGTGAGGTAGATAGACGATGGTTTGCGCGGTTTTCTTGAATTTCGGGTTAATGATTTCGTTGAACATTAGTGCCAGAATAATTGGTACAGGAAAACCAAAGAGAAGACTGGCGCCACTGATGATTACGGTATTTTTTATAGCTCGGATAAACTGGTCGTTTTCAAATAGCGTATAAAAGTGCTCCAAGCCTATCCAAGGGCTGTCTGTTATACCTTTAAAAACGCTGTAATCTTTAAACGCTATTTGCAAACCATACATGGGTTTATAAAGAAATAAAATAAACCAAATGAGTGTCGGCGCTAACATTATATAGAGCCGCCATTCCCTCTGAAAGTGATGGATTAGCCAGGTGAGCTTTTTACTCCGCGGACTCTCGTTTATAACTTGGTAACTTTGTTCATTTTCCATCATCATTCCTTAGGCATTACAGCCAACTGAACTTCGGCTTAGAGCTCGTCCGGTCGTTTTGTCGAAAACGGTAATTGCGTCTTGTCGAAAGTAAAGGGTGTCAAGATGCTTTAAATGCTCAACTTTTCCATGGGTGTCGACTTTGACGACAAAAGCAGATTCTTGAATTCTGCAGTGCAGTAGCGCTTCTGAACCTAAGGTCTCCACTAGATCAACGTGTATTGGTACCGCGCTACTATTGTCCACGGGAACGATATCGACATATTCGGGTCGGATACCAATGATTACTTCTAAATCGCAGGGATTTTCTAATTGTGGGAGTAGACATTTGTTGCCTGAAATATCGGCGTAGACCAAACCATCAATGCTGGTGATGGTGGTGCTAATTAGGTTCATTGGTGGAGAACCAATGAAGGTTGCAACGAAGGTATTAATCGGGTTGTTGAACAGCTCCATTGGGGTGCCAATTTGTTCTATTCGACCATCACTCATAACGACAATCCGATCGGCTAAAGTCATCGCTTCCACTTGGTCGTGAGTAACATAAACACTAGTGACACCAAGTTTAGTGTGAAGTTGTTTTATTTCTGCCCTCATTTGGGTTCGTAACTTAGCATCCAAGTTCGACAAGGGTTCATCAAACAAAAACACTTTGGGATGCCTTACGATAGCTCTTCCCATTGCTACACGTTGACGCTGACCTCCTGATAAGTCCGCGGGTCTGCGTTCTAATAAGCTCGTTAGCTCTAAGGTATGAGCAACTTCTTTGACCAGTTCTTCGATTCGCGGTTTTGGAACTTTACGAATGCGCAAGCCAAAGGCGATGTTTTCCGCAACACTAAGATGAGGATATAGGGCGTAGTTTTGGAAAACCATGGCAACATCTCTGTCTTTTGGAGCTATGTGGTTGACGACCTTGTCGTCTATAGAAACCTGCCCATCACTGATTTCTTCCAGCCCAGCAAGCATTCTCAAAGTTGTCGACTTACCACATCCTGATGGCCCAACCAAAACAACGAACTCTTTAGATTTAACTTCGAGATCTATTCCATGAACAACGGTGACGTCCTTGTAGCTTTTGACCACACCTTCCAATTTTACTCCAGACATACATACTCCTTTACGTGCTTTAATTGGCTTCTTAATGAACTTAATTAGGGTGAAACACTAGGGGAAAGGCAGGACCACTAGTTTGGCAACAGTGATCCTGATACTTGCATCAATCCGGCAATCCTATGCCAAGATTTTGAGGCTGTTTTTATTTGTAGGCGCGGTCATAGGCGGATTGCATTGCTTTAATCACTTTTGGATATCCCATGCGTTTTAGTTGGTCTTGGTAGGTGTCCCAATCTTCATCAATATCTCGGGCTCCTAGTATCCAAGCTTGTTGCATCTCGAGCATGTAGTCTCGAATGGTAATCCAATGCTTGTCATAAACGCCTTTTTCCTCGGTGTTCATCGATACACCAAGAAATGGTTCAAGTAAGTAGTCACCTTGGTCATACAGCGCAATACCATCTAAAGCGAATTTATTTGACCACTGTTCTTCGTTGGCGTAATCCTGTTGGAAGCCGCGTTGAACTTGTGCTCCGATAGCCCACATTTGTGAAGTAACTGGTGTATCAGAATTGAGCACGGTGTCTTTAAAAATTGGTTTTCCGTCAATCATGTCGTAATGCACACCTTCAACACCAAAGTTGGCTAGACGACGGCCTTCCTCGCTGAACCAAAAGTCAAAATACTTGATAGTTTCGACCACATTTTCGTTTGAGTAGGAAATGGCCCAACCTGAGTTTTTAACTTGAGACCGGCGATGTTCTTCGACTCGTTTTCCTGAGGGGGAGGCGGGTGGCGCAAACGCTTTGAACAAGAAGTCTGGCATTTTGTCAGCTAGTGCGTCGTTATAACCAGAAGTGGAGGCAAACCAGTCGTGTGTCATTCCGCCTAAATCATTGGCCAATAAATACTCTCTAGAACGACTTCCTCTAGTGAAGACCTCTGCGTCGATAAGACCTTCTTCGTACCACTTCGCTAGATTCTTAATCCCTTCTCGATAATTGTCGCCCACATAACCATGAGCTAGAATCCCGTCCTCCACATAGAAGTCATGGTATTTGTCTGAGCCTGATGAACGACCATCCCATAAGGTGACCAGACGAATAAGTTCTTCCCAGTGCCTGGTGAAAAAGGGGACTTCGTCCTTTTTGCCGTTGCCATTGGGATCATTGTTTCTAAACGCGGTTAAGACTTGGTAGAGTTCATCAACATTTTGCGGAGTTTCTAGGCCGAGCTTATTAAGCCAGTCGTAACGTATAAAGTAAGCCCGCCCGTATTTGCCATCGGGGATGTAGGGAATATAGTAAACATTGCCATCGTGAGCTTTTATCGAATTGTAGACATTTGGCCTTTCATCAAACAGTGCCTTGATATGGGGTGCGTGTTCTGCAATTAGGTCGTTGAGAGGTACAAAAGCAC
Source organism: Alginatibacterium sediminis (assembly GCF_003610775.1). Taxonomy (GTDB): domain Bacteria; phylum Pseudomonadota; class Gammaproteobacteria; order Enterobacterales; family Celerinatantimonadaceae; genus Alginatibacterium; species Alginatibacterium sediminis. Next base: position 162,396 of record NZ_RAQO01000006.1, read on the forward strand.
CTTCGGGGCCATATCGATTCACATTCTCTTTGAGCATTTCCCCACCGACAATATCGGGTAAATTCCCTGACGCTATCATAAGGTTGAATGCTTCTTCGCTATTAGTGGTTGCCATTGACGCAACATTGTTAAGAGAGAGGTTAGTTAATTTGGCTGCTTCTTTCTCAACTAACCAATCGTTGTTATAAACAAATTTTTTCTGGTGAAAATGAATATCTAACTCTAGTGGCTTGTTCGATACCAGGTTGTCATCTGAGGCAAATGCTGCTGGTGAAGCAAGTAAGCAATTTGCGATGACAGCTGATGCGATAGCTGTGTGAAGACGATACATAAAAATGATCCCTCTTAGTTTTTGGTAGTCCATTAAAGCTAGTTATACTTTGAAATATGAACCGGCGTTTCAAAATAAATTTAGAATTATTTTATTTTTATGTAAATGGGGAATCTATTAAATTGTGAGCAATGTTGAAAAAATGTAGTAACAATTAGATAAATTCAGTTTTTAGGGCAGTTTATTGTTGTGTGGCCTCTGCCGCTTAAGGCTATCTAAGGGAATCTGAAATTAGCCGAGTTACAAAGTCATATTGTCAGCGGCGTATACCTAAGCGATCGAGGCCATAGCGGCATTGTGTAAGATGGGGGGAACTAAATACTTGCTAGTAACAATAGTTGAATGAGATTTTGAGATTGTTTTTCACTTCAACTGACAATGCTTCGACCATAGTTTTCAGAAAAACCTCGTTATTGAGTCCAACGCATGTGTTCATTGCATCATTTTATTATACTCCAAACCGGTTTTGTATCATCCCAGAAAACCTCAATAGATCATTTCTCACTATCTTTCTTTTTGCTCGATTCGTAGGCCTGACATGAAAGCGTTTTCAGATTATCAGGAGTGCATAACTCTGCTAAGACTATATATTTGTTAATAAAATATTAAAAAAGTTGCGAAATGTAGAGCTGATTTAATGAGCAAGGTTTTGGGAACTATTTATCGTACTCAGATCACACTTTAGCCTCATTTGTCTTTATTAAAACGATTATTCCACAATAATGAAACGTAGGTTTAAAAAAATTATTTGAAGGTTTTTGAAATGCAAAGGAGCTCAATGTGAATATTGACATGGTTGTTGTAGGTGTCTACTTTATCTTTATGATAGCGATAGGCGTTATCTTTAAGCGTTTTGCGGGAAGCTCTACGAGTGACTACTTTCGTGGTGGTGGCAAAATGTTGTGGTGGATGGTGGGTTCAACTGCATTTATGACGCAGTTTAGTGCATGGACCTTTACTGGCGCCGCTGGTAAAGCATTTACCGATGGTTTTCCGATTATGGTCGTATTTATGGCCAATGCATTCGGCTTTCTTCTATCCTGGTTATTCTTTTCGTACCGATTTCGACAAATGCGTGTGGTTACACCAATTGAAGGCGTTCGTCGTCGTTTTGGTGCTACGAACGAACAAGTGTTTACCTGGGCAACCATGCCAACCAGTATTGTTTACACGGGTATCTGGCTAAATGGCTTAGCATTGTTTGTTAGTGCGGTATTTAAAATCGATATCGAGACTACTATTGTCGCGACCGGACTCATCGTTCTATTTATTTCAGTACTTGGCGGCGCTTGGGGGGTTGTAGCATCTGACTTCGTACAGATGGTCGTTATTATGGCTGTTACCGTTGTTTGTGCTGTTGCAGCGCTTGTCAAAATTGGCGGTCCATCTAATCTAATAGAACAATTCCCAGCCGATAGCATCATGGGTTCGGGCATGAACTATCCGTTGTTGTTTGTGTCGTGGTTTATCTTCATGTTCGTCAAACAGCTTCAAAATATCAACAATATGCAGGACTCGTATCGATTCCTAACCGCCAAAGATTCAACCAACGCCCGTAAAGCCGCACTACTCGCATTTGTTCTAATGCTCATTGGTCCAGCAATATGGTTCTTACCACCATGGGTAACAGCCGTTATATATCCAGAAGCGGCAACAGCTCATGCGGCAGAACTAGGCAGTAAGGCCGCTGATGCGGTCTATCTTGTTTTCGTAGAAAATGCGATGCCTGTGGGTATGGTTGGCTTACTTATGTCAGCGGTGTTTGCTGCAACAATGTCATCTATGGATTCTGGGTTGAACCGAAATTCAGGGGTATTTGTTCGAAACTTCTATAGCCCAATCATTGATAAGAACGCAGACGACAGAAAGCTAATGCGGGTGAGCCAGATTGTCACCATGGTATTTGGTGTGCTAATCATAGGGGTTGCCTTGTTTATTAACTCCTTACGGGGCCTGAGCTTGTTTGATGCAATGATGTACGTAAGTACCTTGCTTCAAATGCCGATTTTGGTACCTCTATTCTTTGGTATGTTTATCAAAAAGACACCTGACTGGGCTGCATGGGCCACTTTAGCAGTTGGTGTGGTTGTGTCATACCTTGTTAGCTTCGTGATTACCGCTGACGTTGTTGCTGATTGGCTCAACCTTGAATCACCGTTTACGAGTCGTGAGGCAAAAGACCTTAAAGTCTTACTTGGTATTGCTGGACATCTGTTCATTACCGGCGGCTTCTTCTGCTTGACCACGAAATTCTACAAAGAACCTGCTGTTAAGCGCAGTCAAGAACTGCAAGCATTCTGGCATGATGTTGATACGCCTGTTATTGAAGGTGAAGGTCAAGATGAAATGGATCGTCAACAGCGCGATATGTTAGGCAAACTAATCTTGGTCTTTGGTGCACTAGTGACGCTGATGGTACTAATTCCGAATCCTTTCTGGGGACGTATGGCCTTTGTCTTCTGTGGGGTAGTAATTGTGAGCGTTGGTGGCTTATTGCTAAGAAGTGCTAAACAAACGACGGTGTTGAAAGTCAGTACCGCTAGTTAATTAAGAATGTTGGAGGGAATGGTTCCCTCCTCTTTTTAGCAAACGAATGTTTTTAAAATCATCTGTCGAAAGGGTGATTTCCAGAACAAATTCTCAAAGAGCCTGCCGACTATGACACCATTTATCAATTCAAACTTTTTGCTCCAAGGCGAAACGGCCAGAGGTTTATATCATAATATTGCCTGCCAATTGCCTATTATTGATTATCACAATCACCTTGATGCGAAAGCAATCTTTGAAAATCAAAAATATCAGTCGATCACTGAAGCATGGCTAAGCAGTGACCACTATTTTTGGAGAGCGTTGCGTAGTAATGGCGTAGAAGAACGCTATATTACTGGCGATGCAAGTGATTATAAAAAGTTTCAAATGTGGTGCGAGACTATGCCTTATTTACTTGGTAATCCGCTCTACCATTGGTGCCATTTAGAACTTAAAACCTATTTCGACTTAGACCTGGTCATCAAACCGGAAAATTGTGATGCAATTTGGGAGCACTGTAATCGGTTGCTGCAATTAGACTCGCATTCGATTCAGCAGCTTTTATTATCGAGTAAAGTCGACACTCTATGTACCACCGATGATCCTCTCAGCGATCTTGCGTATCATCGAAAGTTATCTGTGTCAGATTTTAAAGTTCAGGTTCTACCAACATTTCGTGCTGATAGCTTGTTTGATATAGAAAATGCAGTTGGTTTTAATCAAGTGCTACGCCAGTTAGAGCAAGTCACTGAAATCCCAATTACAGATTTTGAAAGTTATGCTCAGGCGATGCTCAGTCGAGTTCAATACTTCGCAGACACTGGCTGTTGCTTGTCGGACTTAGGACTCAAGATTGTAGATTTCGCTCTTTGTTTACCTAAGCGTCTAGACTACATAATGGCTAAAATACAGAGCTTTGAGTTGCTTACTCAATTAGAAATTGCTCAGTTCAAAACCGCAGTTTTTAGAGTTTTAGGCAAGGCCTATCATAAGTATGGATGGTCGATGCAGATCCATGTTGGAGTGTTGACTAATGTAAATGTACGGCGGCTGAATAGTCTGGGGAGCGGGGCAGGTTTTAGTGTAATAAACGACAAGACTATTGCCAATAACTTAAGCTTACTATTAAGTATGCTTGATGAAAAAAGACAACTTCCACAAACTATTTTATATAGCGTAAATCCTAAAGATAGCGTCGTGCTGGGGTCTATTTTGGGTGCCTTTCAGGATAGCGACTGCTCACCGGGAAAAATTCAATTAGGGTCAGCGTGGTGGTTTAACGATCATAAATCTGGCATGGAACAACAGCTACAAGATTTAGCTAATCTTGGTTGTTTAGGTCGATTCATTGGAATGTTGACCGACTCACGCAGTGTCTTATCGTTTTCACGGCATGAATATTTTAGACGAATCCTGTGCAACTTCATTGGTGAATGGGCGGACAAAGGAGAAATTCCAAATGATGCGGATTTGCTAACGCAACTGGTCGAAAACATCTGTTATTTAAATGCTAAGCGCTATTTCAAATTTAGCCATTCACATCATAAAATATAGGTCTTCACGTATGTTGCAGTTTACCCCGCAAGAAATGGCAAGTATCCGCCACAGAGCCAGTACTCACCTCATCAAGCAGATTATTGATGACAATCAAGTTGTAATGAACAGCGAAATATTAATCCCACCCGATGCAAGGGCTACCTGGAATCTATACTATTTTTGTCCAGAGCATGGTGTGCGTTTAATATGGAATCGCTATCGAGAACACGAACATGTATGTCCTGTTGATGGCGAAGTCTTAAAAGGTGAACCCTATGACGGAGCATGGTGGCGATGGCTAAACGGACTAAATTCTAAAGCGTGTAATGACCTTGGCCTGCTTTGGCAACTGACCCAAGACCAACAGTACTTAGATAAAGTAAAAGATATTTTACTCGGCTATGCAGAATTCTACCCTGACTACGAAGAGCACGGCGGTATTCCTTATAATGGTCCAGGTAAAGCCAATGCTCAAACACTCTGTGAAGCCAATTGTAATCTTGATTTTGCTAAAGGGTATGATTTTATTAAAGATGAGCTAAGCCTTGAGCAACAGTTGTATATTGAACAACGATTGCTTAAAGAGGGAGCAAAGTTTTTAATGAAGCATCGCAGCGATCAGTTGCACAATCACGAGATGAAAATATCAGCGACAATTGGCGTGATCGGTTTAGTTTTAGACGAGCCGCTTTATGTTGATTTTGCAGTTCATTCTAACTATGGATTAGTTTATCAGTTAGAGCATGGCGTTAAGGGGGAGGGCTTATGGTTTGAAGGCTCCATTCATTATCACTATTATGCACTTCAGGCGCTGCTTAATTTTGAACTGATGGCCTGTAAAACCACTCACTCACTAAAATCCCACCCCAACTTTTATACAATGCTGGCTTTTCCACTTAAGCTCTTAATGAATACTGGAGATTTTCCGAGATTAAATGATTGCATCGCTGGCCAAGAAAAGCTCAGTCATAGTCATTTGTTTGAATTTGCATATCGTGAGTTTAACGATCCGTTGTTCGCTTCAGCTTTAACAAATATCTATCAACATTCAGAGCGCAATAATATTCATGCCTTGTTGTATGGTGTAGAGACATTGCCAGAGCTAAACTTGCTCAGTTGCAACTCGATGCATGCGCCGGTCTCAGGCATTACGATTATGCATGAACCACTAGAGAACAACATGCTGCTATTAAAGCATTCGAGCTATGGTGGCGAGCATGATCACTATGACCGACTTGGTCTCATTCTAACTCGTAACGGTAAAGAAATTCTTCCAGACCTAGGTACGACTGGTTACGGCGCCGAGCTGCATTACGGTTATTATAAAAACACCTTGACCCACAATACCCTTGCGGTAGGGCAAAGTAATCAAGCACCCGCTACTCCAAAGGTAAACGCTTATCGACAAACCAAGGACTATACTTGGCTAGATACTACAAGTGATTGGAATGATAAGCCGCTTAAAGTCGATAGTCATACCATAGTGCAGTGGGACGAAGATGCTTATAAAGGCGTTGTATTTACACGCAGAATATTGTGGTTGGGTGATGTAGCGATTGAGTTTAATTCAATAGACAATCCACGGGTAAAACAACTGGATTTGGTTTGGCATGTCCGTGGTGAGCATGTCTTAGATCCTCTATCGACACCATGCAAAAACCCCATGGAAGGCCCTTTGGAGCGTATGACTAACAGTCACACGCGGGCAGTCCTCGGATCCGTGGATATTAGTTATACTGTAGACGGGCAACAAAATTTTGAACAGCAAATAGTAACTCAGCAGTCTGTTGATTTACTGCAAGGTTATGCACCAGATAATCCGGCCGTCAGTGATTTGGCGTACACGATATTGCGCTCGAAAGAGCCAAGTGTTGACCTTGCAGTGGTGCATAACCTCAGTCAAAGCTTAAGCATACGAATTTCCCAATTGAAATGGGAAGAAAATCGGATTCGTTTCGCATTATTTAGAGATGACAAACTTAGCCTAGTCGAAATTGATCTCGTAAAAGGAGAGCTTATTCAATCTGCTATTTGAGGTCTTTCTCAACGTTGGTTTTAGTCATTTTTAAGTAGCGAAAAGCTAGAGTTTTACATGCTAAAAAGCGAAGTGTTCTTAAGTCTGTGGGCTCAAGTATTGCTGTTTGGTATACTATTTAGAAAAAGTTGAATGGCCATAACCCGATACAGAAAAGATTCCAAAGCTTAAAGCTAAGTGCCCAAAACTTGCGAAGCCTGCGCTTTTCTTTTAAGTTGTTCTGCGAAATATTCTCATTTGTATAACGTTTACCTATCAGGAAGATTAAATGAATGGCTTATCGATGCCTGTAAGAGTGCTGTCTAAGCACTGCTATCGCTCAATTCTAGCGCTATCATTGTTAGGTTTATCCAGTGCTTGTTCTGCAAGTAGCGTTGCACCAAGCGTGATGGAAGCTGGTCGAAGTGAAGTAGGGCAATCTAGCCATTCTCAAACGCAGCAGATGATTGATTTTGCAAGAGATTACATTGGGACTGATTATGTTTGGGGCGGGACCTCTCCTAAGGGATTCGATTGTTCGGGATTCATTCAATTTGTATATCACAAATTTGATATCTCTATTCCTCGAACAACAGCTAATTACCCCAAGCTTTACTCCAAGCGCGTTGATTTTGAGCATGCACAGGTTGGTGATTTGATTATATTTACCGGAACCGACCCCAACATTCGAAAACCAGGGCATGCTGGAATTATCACAAAAATAAGTAAAGATAGTTTGCACTTTATCCATAGTTCCTCGTCTAAAAAACACTTTGGTGTCACTGAAACTAATTACTTCAAAAGTGGCTACCCTAAGCGCTACCTTTCTATAGTGCAAATGACGGCTAAGCCATAAGCCACGCGCTAGGCCAAAGCTGGAGCGCTTTAAATAGACGTGTTTTATTTTTTGGCGAATGTTGCTAAAAGGCAAATAAGCATGCACCATGCACACCTGACCAACAATTGTCGAAACATAGACCAATGCAGTGACTTGATGGCATGGTATAAGCCATGGTTTTAGTCACTTCAACCGGCTTATAGTCTCCTTTACCATCAGCAACAAACCCGTAATCTAGACCTGCAACTTGTTCATTGTGAACGGCATATTGTTTCGATGTGGTTTGCCTTATCTTGATGTTAAACTGCGAATTGTAAACCTAGGCTAGCGCAGCGTTAGTCTGCGCGTTAATAGCGTTGGTCTCAAAGTCCATTCAATACCCCTTAGAATCAGTTCCCATTTAAAGTTAAAGACTCAACTATGTGTCTGCTATCTCAAATCAAGGTACGCATTGTTTTGTTGCTCGAATGTTGTGTTATTTTGTTTGGCTTGTTAAATGGCGGGGCTTGTATTTCGTCATTCTGAATATCAGGTCATCGAAATAAAAGGAGATGCGTGTGGTAGGTGAGGCTTATCAAGCGTTTCGTTCAGGCGTAACTCGGTCAGTACAGTCTAAATCCAGCCCGCTAACACGCAAAAAGCGCTTCGGTTGGAAAGGTATTGAGCTTAGGCTGGTATTGGCTTTAACCATGCTTTCGATGACAACACTGTTTTTATCATTGGTTTCATCATTTACCTTTAGCGGGCTAAATCAGCGTCTTGTTGAACTCAAAGAAAGTGAAATACCTGCACTTAAGCAAGCCGCTAGGCTTAATGACATGGTGCGGCTTATTATTACCGCGTCATCTGAACTCACTGAAGCTGAATCTAACCTTGAACGAAATCAGGCGATTGCGCAGATTGATACCGCCATTGAAGTGATGGATGAGATTATGGTTCAGTTTCCAGAATATCATTCTTATTTTAAGGATCTTATTGCCCAAGTTAGCAACAGCTTAAGTCTTTTATATCAAAGTGAAGTCGAATCAGAACAGCTAAACAAAGAGCTTAAGAACTTACTCGAGGGATTTTACCCCTTGTTACAACAAGCGAGCCTTTCCCTAGATGGATTACCACAAGTCAGTAAAGACAGAATCCAATATCCGCAGTTAAAGTCATTTTTGTACTATCAATTGGGCTTGGTCGAAAAACTCTACAATGATTCAAGTTTTAATGAGCTTGATTACACCAGCTCGCGCCTAGAGCAAGTCGGTGAACAGTGGTGGAAGCTTTGGCAAGACAGCGGTCAAGCTGGCGATTTTGTTGAATTGGACCGTCAACTAAGCGTTATTTATAATCTAGCGTCAAGCTCAAGTAGCCTGTATGCGATGAAAAACAAAGCCTTGGATTATCGCTACCAAGAACAATATTTACTGCAAAACAGTCGCGAACATCTAAATCAACTAACCGTTCAGGTTCAAAGCCATACCGCTAAGGTCAACAGTGATATTGACCTATCGATTGTCAAAGCACAGCAGTCTTTGTTTTCTAATCAACGATTATCCTTGTTCTTATCTATATTCAGCGTGCTTACCGCCGCAGCGATTTCTTGGTTTTATGTACGTAAGAACATTCTAGAGCGTTTACTACAACTTAAAGACAATATGTTTGCCATCTCTACCGGGCACTTGGATACGCAGGTACTTATACGTGGTGAAGATGAAGTGACTCAAATGGCTAAGTATCTCAAAGTCTTCCAAAGCACGGCTAAGGTGGTGAAGCAAACCAATATGAAGCTGGAAGCCGAAGTTGAAGAACGCACCCTAGCTGAATCAAGGCTTCGTATTACACAAAATGAACTAGTCCAAGCCGGAAAACTAGCGGCATTAGGGCAGCTTAGTGTCGGGTTTACCCATGAGATAAATCAACCGCTTACAGCGGTAAATAGTCATATTCGAAGCGCACAACTTTGGCTTGAAAAGGGGCGATCCGATAAAGCGGCACTAAATATACAAAAAATAGAAGTATTGCTCGAAAAGGTTGCTGCGATAACTCGACATCTGAGGGCTTTTGCGCGCAAAAGTGATGGGAAAATTGAATCTGTGGAGCTCAATGCAATCATAAGCGACGCGATTGATCTCTTTGATACGAGGCGCAACAACGTGCGTATCAATTACAGTAAGCATGCTAACTATGCAGTACGAGCCAATAGTATTCGATTAGAGCAAGTGCTGGTGAATCTCATCAGTAATGCCTTAGATGCGGTAGAAAATAGCCCGCAACCCCAAATCAGTATTTCGATAAAGGAATCGCAGTCACAGGTTAAAATATCGGTTTTGGATAACGGCTTAGGCATCCCCGAAGAAGACATTCCTCATCTGTTTGACCCATTTTATACTCGAAAGGTCAGTGGAAAGGGGCTTGGGCTTGGATTGTCCATTGCCTATAACATCATTAAGGACTTCGGCGGTTCAATACACGTTGAGTCCTTAGAGCATCAAGGAACAGAATTTATCGTTACTTTACAAAAAGGCGCTCGCGCATGACATTAGCTAAACACATTGTACTTATTGATGACGAAACAGATGTGGTTGAGGCGGTGAGTGAAATGCTTGAACTTGAGGGGTTTTCGGTGAGTTGTTTCACCGATCCCAATGCGGGTTTGAAGTCATTGAAGCCGAACTGTCAGTCAGTGGTACTGTGCGATGTCCGCATGCCTAAAATTGATGGATTGTCCTTACTTGGATTAATCCAACACCGAGTAGCCAATGTTCCGGTTTTATTGATGAGTGGCCATGGTGATATACCCATGGCTATTGAAGCCATGAAGCTAGGTGCTTTCGATTTTCTTGAAAAACCGCTCAATACTGGGCTTTTGACGGAAAAGTTGAATCTCGCATTGACGCAAAGCCAGCAAAACCAAAGCACGCTGATACAAAGCGATAAATCCATTGAGCATGAAATAGAGTCAGTCATAATCGGCCAGTCTAAGTCCATGGATGCGGTTCGCCAGCAAGTATTGGCCTTGGCACATACCGGCGTAGACACCATTATCAACGGCGAAACAGGGACTGGAAAAGAGGTTATTGCTCGCTCACTTCATCAGTTTAGTCCTCGTAAAATGAAACCTTTTGTGGCCATAAATTGCGGAGGAATGACGCAGAGCATTATTGAAAGTGAACTATTTGGTCATGAGGCTGGGTCGTTTACTAGTGCTAATAAGCTGCGCATTGGAAAGATTGAGCAAGCTAATGGGGGGACATTGTTTCTTGATGAAATTGAAAGCATGCCTATTAGTGTTCAAATCAAACTGCTTCGAGTGATTCAAGAACGGGTGATTGAACGAGTCGGGGGTAATGAACTGATCCCAGTTGATATTGTGGTTGTGGCAGCTACAAAAGCTGATTTAGTTGCTATGAGTGAAAGCGGTGAGTTTAGAGCTGATTTATTCTATCGGCTAAATATTGCCAGTGTAAGCTTACCGGCGCTGCGTCAGCGCAAAGAAGATATTCAAATGTTATTTCGCCACTTTGTCGTACAAGCTGGTCTCAAATACAAAACGCGACCATCGACGATCTATCCTGAGCAAATCCAGCAACTAAGCCGTCACCAGTGGCCAGGCAATGTGCGTGAGCTGCGTAATGTCGCAGAGCGGTTTCTACTTGGGATAATTGGCGATGGTTTTAATTTGAACTCACCAAGTGGTGAACCAAGCGCCGAAGACTTCGCCTTTGAAGCGCAAATGGAACACTATGAAAGAAATGTTCTTACCGAAGCACTAATCGTAACGGCTGGCAATATTAATAAAGTGTCTAGCAAACTCAATATTCCGCGTAAAACCTTGTATCGAAAAATGAAGAAACATCAATTGGACAAAGAAAACTTCAAGACGTAATAAGGTTGTTTTATTATTCTATATCCATGATGCAGGACTAAGACAGTAATGACCCATCCACTTGACCTAAGGACGATGAAACTCTGTAACACCTTGTATATATTATCTTATTTTTGTTGGCATAGAGCGTGCAATCCAGTGCTTGTGACATACGTTCACATTTAACTAACTCAATGACTAGCCGCTCGTTTGTATCGTTGTCGAGAATAGCCGAGTTAGCCCAACTATGGAAAGTAGCAGACAAATTGCTTGTGCAAGGGGATACAAAATGAAGCAAATCTTTAAAGGAACGGTTGCGTTGGTATTAGGGGGGATTTCAATATCATCGTACGCGGATCAGGCCTCCGCAAATTTGGGGCCTCGCCCACTATTTGTGGTAAACAACATGGATGAAGGGCCTCTTAAAACAAGCTTGTTAAGTTGTAGCGAAGGGCCTTTTCATCGCAGTGATTTTTCTATCGGGCACCGCGGGGCCGCCATGCAGTTCCCAGAACATACCAAAGAGTCTTATTTAGCGGCGATACAAATGGGTGCGGGTATCGTTGAATGTGATGTTACGTTTACCAAAGATAAACAATTAGTTTGTCGACATTCTCAAAGTGACCTTCATACAACTACGGACGTGTTAGCGCATCCCGAACTTGCCCAAAAATGTACTATTCCATTTACACCTGCAAACCTTGAAACCGGGGAAGATGCCAAGGCCGAATGCCGAACCTCCGACTTCACCTTAGCTGAGTTCCAAACCTTAAAAGGAAAAATGGACGGTGCTAACCCCAAAGCCACAAGCGTTGAAGAATACATGGACGGCACCGCGGGCTGGCGCACGGACTTATATAGCCAAAGTGGAACCTTGATGACGCATGCACAAAGTGCAGAATTATTTAAGGCCCACGGCGTGAAAGTAACCCCGGAGCTAAAATCAGCAACAGTTGAGATGCCATTTAATGGGTTTACCCAGGCAATGTATGCTCAAAAGCTAGTCGACGAACTTAAGGCAGCTGGATTTGAACCCGAAGATACCTACCTTCAGTCTTTCAATCTAGATGACGTGAAATATTGGCTTAAAGCTGCGCCTGAATTTGGAAAGCAAGCGGTCTACCTTGATGATCGGGTTTATGATCCAAGCAAATTTTCAGCAAGTGCAGAAAATATGAAAGAGCTGAGCGATGTGGGCGTGAAAATCATTGCTCCTCCGTTGTTTGCGCTCGTTGAACTTAATGATAGCAATGAAATTGTTGCCTCAAACTATGCGAAATTAGCTAAAGCTGCTGGCATTGACATGATTGCCTGGACTTTAGAGCGATCGGGTCCGTTGGATCAAGGTGGTGGTTGGTATTACCAAAGCGTCAAGCAAGCTATCAATAATGATGGAGACATGATGACTGTGCTAGACGTACTCGCTAAAGATGTGGGCGTGCTAGGTGTCTTTAGTGATTGGCCTGCAACCGTGACTTATTACGCAAATTGTATGGAAAAGCAGACTTAACTGTGTCATTCAGACGTATCAAAGAGCCTTAGGGCTCTTTTTTGTCGAAAGAATGGGGTGGACAGTTGTGACCCAAATTTAGTCTTTCGCCGTGGTCACATCTGACCCAAATGTTTTATAAAGATGAGGGCTGGAATATAACCATTTGAAATGTATACATATTAATCGTGGCATAAAGCGTGCAATCAAAGGCTGACTTCCAATAAAAGTAACGATAAGGTTTCAAGATGAAAATTAGTGTTAAAGGATTGTTAATCGCTAGCTCATTTCTACTACCAACGATGGCTATCGCAAGTGACTGTGAAAGCCGCGGCGTTTTAGACGATAGATATTGCGATGAGAACCAAGATATGGTCGCTGATGCTCCCAAAGACTCAGAAGAGTGGATAGACCCGAGTACGCTGGTGTTCACCTACACACCTGTCGAAGACCCAGCCTTATATAAAGACGCATTTGCAGACTTTCAAGCGCATTTAAGTAAAGTTACCGGAAAGCGCGTTATCTACTACACCGTTCATTCGAACTCTGCACAGGTTGAAGCGATGCGATCTGGTCGATTGCATGTCGCTGGATTCTCTACTGGACCTACTGGCTATGCCGTCAACCTAGCCGGCTATGTTCCAATTGCTGTTAAAGGCGACGAGTCAGGCTTTCAAGGCTACAACCTAATTACGATTGTTCGTAAAGACAGTGGCATTAAGACGATGGAAGACCTTAAAGGGAAGAAAATTGCCCACACGTCTGCATCATCAAATTCTGGTAACTTAGCACCGCGCGCATTGTTCCCAGATTTGGGCCTAGTTCCTGACGAAGATTATAAAGTGCTTTATTCAGGTAAGCATGATCAGTCTATTTTAGGAGTGTTTAATGGCGATTATGATGCGGCTCCCGTAGCTTCTGATGTTTATGATCGTATGGTTGCTGCTGGTCGTGTTGATGGTTCTGTACTTGAAATAATATACCGCAGTCCGCGCTTCCCAACCTCGGCCTTTGGTTATGCTCATAACCTGAAACCAGAACTAGCTGCGAAAATCGAAGAAGCATTTTTCAGCTACCGATTTACAGAGGAAATGAGTGCATCATTTAAGGGCGCTGATCGTTTCTCACCGATTACTTACCAAGAAGAATGGGCTGTTATTCGCGACATCGCTCATGCGACGGGTACGGCGTACACTAAATCTGGTTTGAAGAAACTAGCTGAAAAAGATGCAGCCAAACGCGCTAAGAAAAAAGCAGCCGAGCTGGCTAAGCAAGCGGCGACGCAGTAGTCCTCGATTTACGGACAACTTGCAGTCCAAATCAAAACGAACTCTCAAATAAAGTGACAAGTGATTCAATGCTCTCATGAGTAGGGCATTGAACACCTTAGATTGCACAAGGAAATGCAGTATGGCCGTAGAAAGCTATGATGGATTAAAGATAAATCATCTTTATCATGAATATGTGGCTGGCAAGCCAATCCTTAAAGACATTAACATTGATATTTCAGAGCAAGGCATTATCGCCATTATTGGTCCTTCCGGCACCGGTAAAAGCACCTTGTTACGCTGTATTAATCGACTGAATGACCCAAGCCAAGGTGAAATATTATTTGGCGGATTAGATTTAACCCAATTAAAAGGGCAAGCGCTTCGAAAACAACGCCGTCACATTGGTATGGTTTTTCAAGAATACAACTTAGTTGAGCGTTTAACGGTGTTGGAAAACGTGATGTGTGGGCGACTGGGTTACATGAGCTCTTGGAAAGCATGGCGTCGGCAATATGGCTCGGATGATCTAGCTAAAGCCTTTGAGCTTTTAAACTTTGTTGGCTTACAAGATTTTGCCAACCAACGTGCTGATAGTCTTTCCGGCGGACAACGACAGCGGGTGGGTATTGCGCGCGCTGTTATGCAAGACCCCTATATTTTACTCGCAGATGAACCAACCTCTTCGCTTGATCCAAAAACAGCGGTTGAAATTATGGAGCTTATGGAAACCTTTGCCAAGCAGAAGAATATTCCTGTGCTGGTTAATATCCATGATGTGAACTTGGCCAAGCGTTACGCGAAGCGAATTATCGGAATGAGCGATGGCAAGGTTCATTACGACGGCAGTCCGGAAGGGATTACCGAGGAAGACCTTAAAATCATCTATGGGGGCGAATCATGGCTGGATTAACTCAGGGCTTGCCATCAAAAACCGAAAACCCGTTTAAATCGTCTTGGACTAGTCGAGCGATTATTGCTGTGATTGTCGCTTACCTTATTTATAGCTTCTCAACCTTGGGATTAACCTTCGAGCGATTGCTCATCGGTTTTGGTGAAAGTGACAGACTTTTATCGCGCATGTTTCCACCGGATTTTTCGCGTAGTGGATTATTGTTGAGTGGGATTGCCGAAAGTCTGCAGATTGCCATTATCTCAAGTTTTTTTGGCATTGTTATCTCCTTGTTTTTAGGGCTACTAGCAGCGCGCAATCTAATGCCTTCAATCGTATCAATTCCGGTGCGAGGTTTTATCGCATTGTGCCGCTCATTCCACCCGGTGATTATTGCCATTTTGTTTGTTAAGGCAGTCGGGTTTGGCGCCTTAGCGGGAATTTTGACCTTAGTGTTCGCATCCATCGGCTTTATCGCCAAGTTGTTTGCTGAGGCAATTGAAGAGATTTCGTTCAAACAAGTAGAGGCGATACGCGCAACCGGGGCAAGTTTTGTCAGCGTGATCGTGTATGCGGTTATGCCACAGGTTTTCACCCGTTTCATAGGCTTTGCAAGCTATCAGTTGGATTCAAATTTAAGGAATTCAACCATGGTTGGCATTGTTGGGGCTGGTGGTATTGGCGGAACTTTATTCTCGGCTTTTCAACGCTTTGATTATGATTTTGTTGCCGCAATTCTAATGACGATCATTGCGCTAATTTTAGTTGGCGAGTTCTTATCCAATATCGTTAGGAGAGTTTTCTGATGACAACGCAAATGATAGACGAGCAGTGGCAACGTTTTACCTTTAGCGAACGTTTAGCCCGATTTGCGGTATACCTGTGTCTTGTATCTGCGATTGTTTGGTCTTGGCAAACCGTAGAAGTAATACCTGAGTTTTTATACGACGCCCCCTCGCAATTTATGGATATGTTTGAGCGAATGGTGCCACTTGACTACACCTCTTACCCTATCAGTATTCATGGGGCCATGATTGAGACTTTGCATATTGCAACCTTAGGCACTCTATTTACCTTGGTTCTGGCGATTCCATTAGCACTGCTTAATGCGCCAAATATCACCCCAAGTAAAACCCTGAACTGGATAGCCCAATTCTTTTTAGTGTCATCGCGATCAGTCAACTCACTAGTATGGGCCTTGTTGTTTATCGCTTTGTTTGGTCCCGGCGTTCTTGCAGGAATTATGGCGATTGCGATTCGCAGTATTGGATTTGTCGGTAAGCTATTAGCTGAAGCGATAGCCGAAGTAAACATGGGCACTATCGAAGCGCTACGGGCTACAGGTGCGTCGTGGGGCAGCATTTTGGTGAAAGGATATTGGCCTCAAGTCATGCCGGCTTTTTACTCAATTGTGTTGTTTCGTTGGGACATTAATGTACGCGAATCAGCGGTATTAGGCTTAGTTGGTGCCGGGGGGATCGGAGTCGTTCTTAACGATGCGCAAAACCTTTTTGAGTGGCAGAAGGTATCGATGATATTGGTAAGTATTTTTGTTGTCGTTATTGTGGCTGAAGCGGTGGTAATCCAGATTCGAAATAGACTAATCTAATTTTTTCTTGTTAGGCTTTGCATACAGATAAACTTAGCTACAGCAGCGCATTGCAATGTACGTGTTGTTAATATGAACTAGCATGGCAAGCGGTGGAAAACTATGTGCTTCACCGCTTACTCATAGATGTGGAAGTGACCTAGGCCTAAGACGACTAAAAAGCTTTACGGTCTTGAAATAGCTTGGTGTAAAAACTGGCAACGCTTAGACAAACGAATACTAACATCAGCATACTGATTGGCATTTCAATATTGTAGCTGGGCGTAATTTGTAGAGCGCTCATACACAAAACAACACTAAGATTACCTGCTAATACTTTTTGAATCCCCATCGATGGCGCTTCACAGACCTTCCAAATAATAATAGCGTTCAAAAAATAAAGCCCGGCCAACTGCCATAGTTCGGTGAAGATCGGTAACACGAAAACATACTGGGCTAGGAACAAAGTACCCCAGAGCAAGCAACCTACAGCGGCATGTTTGAGGGCGTTATCAGGTAAGGTAACTAAGACGCTGGCAAAAATGGACGCAATCATTGGAAAAATAAAGTCGCCAGGTAGTGGAAGATAGATCCAGATGGCAAAACACGTGAGCAATATACCAAGCGCTTTCGCAACATTCTTGAGCCGCTTGGCGTTGGATATTGAAAAACTAGACTGACTTTGTTTAGGCAAGGGGTAGTGTAGACAATCTATCATAAGCCAATCGCTAAGCGCTTGTGGCTTACTTTTTATCGATTCAATGCTCTCAAGTATTCGCAATTGTCCAGTAGTGAGTAAGGACAGGTCCTCGAGCTTGTCTTCGATAAATAAGCTTTGTAAGTAGTCTAATTGCTGCATGGCTATAATTACTAGCCGCCAATTGCGTTTCTCATGGCGTAAGCGGAAGCTATCATTCAAAGGTAAATCCATAGTCATGCTAAGCTTTCCGAGATCGCTTCTTACTGAAGTTAGCTCAGCACTAGTTCCGTAATCTAGAATTAATGCATGGTTTTGCCTTAGCTGGGCGAAGGTCGTAGACAGTAAATCAAAAAAAATGTCTTCAGTTTTTTGCGGCCAAACGATACGAAAAACAGCGCTGTACACCAGCATCCCCAATATCGTTTCCTGAATTCGAAGTACTGTAATGTCAAAAATTTTGGCACTTTCGAAACCACCGATACTGGCTATTATTGCGCACACTACCGCAGCAATGGTAAATGCGTACCCATAGCGTTTATGCGACGAGAAATAGACACAAAAAGCTAGGAACCCGGCGTAACTGATAAGAAAAAGCAAATGGTCTTGAGACAAATGACTGATTAATAATATTGCAAAAGCGCAGCCAATGAGGGTGCCGATTAACCTATTTTGCCCTTTTCTGAGTGCGTGATTATAGCTTTCACTGGCCGCTATAATAAACACACAGATAACCGCCCAGTAGGGTTTGTCCCAGCCAAACCATAGTGCGATTGATAGGGCTAGCGAAACCGATAAGCCTACTTTTATTGCTTCTTTATTGTAGTGACTTAGCATGTGTAATTCTCGCTCTAGGGCTTAACTGACGGGCCAAAAATCTTAACCGAAGCGCTCATGCCAACGCGAAGCTGCAGTGACTCGGGGAGGTCACGCAAGCTTATCTTTAGTGGAATTCGTTGAGCTAAACGTATCCATTGGAAGTTCGGATTCACATTTGGGAGTAAGTCATTACCGGTAGCACCATCTTGCTTAGCTATGCCATAACCGATGCTGCTCACCTCTGCTTCGAGTACTAAATCATTGTGCATAAGCAGAGTTACTTGTGCGCGGTCATGGATGGTAACTGCTCTGAGTTCAGTTTCTTTAAAAAAACCTTCAACCCAAAAGCTATGCTCATCGATTAGTGCGACCACCGGCGTATTGGCAACAACTTGTGATCCTTTTCTCAGACGTAGATTGGTAATGAAACCGTCAACGGGGGCATAGATCTTGGTAAATTGAAGATTAAGTTGCGCTTCTTTCGCACCAGCTTGCTGAGCTTGTAGATTTGCGCTGGCCGCTTTGACGGCGTTGCTAAGATTATTTAGGTTTAATTGTGATACTGAACTTGGGGTTCTTTTCTCAAGGCTTTGCGCGCGTTGCGATTCGTTACTTGCTTTGTCTAGCTGAACTTGTGCTTGACGAACAGCCGCTTGGAGTTTTCGATATTTTGTTTCGTAAACACTACTATCAATTTCGAATAGCAAATCACCTTTTTGTACTCGTTGATTGTCATCGATTAACACCCTGATGACTTGCCCAGTAACCTGAGGTGTAATCTCTACAATATGAGCACGCACCTGCGCGTCTCGAGTCCATGGGTTAGCCTTATAGCCTTGATACTGAATTAGCAGTAAGTAGCAAGCAATGAACACCAAAGCACTGGTGGTTAAATATCGTATTTTCATAGGTGCGCTCGCTTAAACAAGAGTCATAAAATGGCTAACTAGACTGCCAAAAATAATCAGAAGGCTTAACTGCGCTAGTGCAGGGGCCGCAAAGTATTGATGAGTCCCGGTCATGGCTATTACCCAATTGGTCAGGCTTGTCATTAGGTAGGATAGAACGAATACCAGCAAATACGGGCTGAGATAAACGTCTCCAATAACTAGTTCATGCGGCATCACATCATCACTTTGTTCGATAGGTTTAGGCGTAGGTTTAGAATATAGTGGAAGGTATGCAACGATAAATCGCTTATGAAGGATCAAGTCCATCAACTGCAGGCAGCTTTGCTTTGGCGAAGCTATATCAATTTTTGAGGCAGGGTAGAGAATGAATTTTAGCTTAGAACAACTACTGGCGTTTGTGACCGTATTCGAACAGCTTTCGTTTAGTAAGGCAGCTGCGAAGTTAGGCAAACATCGCACAACGATCGGACAAGTCGTGACTAATTTAGAAGATCAATTGGCAGTCACGCTTTTTGAGCGGGTCGGGCGGGCTGTTATCCCAACTGAAGATGGCCATCTACTATATCACTATGCTAAGCAGGCCCTCGAACAAGCTCGGGTTTTCGACAAAGTCGCGCTAAGCCTTTCTTTTGGCGGTATGGAAAGCATTAATTTCGCCTATCCAAGCATGGTTCCCCCTGGCGTCATGTCTGAGATTCGAACCCAGCTATCTCTAGACTTTCCGATGATGCGAGTGAATTACTTAGTTAGAAATAAGTCCGAAATTAAACAGGGTATACAAAGTGGTGAGTTTCATTTCGGAGCGGTAAACGTTCATGATAGTACGGCAATGCATAGTTTTGATTCGACATTCTTGGGGCATATCGAATTCGTCCCTTTTGTTAAAAAGGGGTCGTCATTGTCCAAACAGTCATCGGACGAAGTATTGCTTGGCCTTAGAAATACCCGGCAGTTTCTACTCAAGTCATTTGCTGATGAAGATATGAAAGGTAAATTGTTAGTTTCAGCAGAGCACGAAGAAGTTGATCAACTAGCCTTGGTGATAAAAATGGTCGAAGCTGATCTTGGCTGGGCTTGGCTACCCAAAGCCCTGACCGATTCTGTTTATGGAAATGCCAATATTGAGCCAATTACAGTTGATGAGTTAAAAGAAGGGATGAAGTTTGGGATTGCCTTGTGGTGTCCGCACGCCAAACAAGTTGTTGGTATTAAAAAGTCAGTTATTAAGGCCATTGAGTCATACGTCAATCGGGTTAAAAGTATTAGCGGCTAACACTTAGCCGCTTTGTGTTTATTTCAGCAGCTTTTGAGCAAAAAAACGCTCGCTAAAAATTGAATAAACCATGATTTGTCCTGCAACAATGGCGCTAAACATTAACAGCGCCGAAAGCCCTATGTTTGGAATAGGTAAAATTGCAGTAGCGAAATAGGATTCACTTGCACCGACAATGATGCGGCTTCCCGGAACGAGTATAATAATACCCTGTAAAACATAGACTGGAGCCGGTACCTGGCGAAGTCGTCCAACAAAAATACCATACAAGGTTATTAAAATGGTGCTTATCCATGTGCCCACAACCCAGTCTGAGGTAAACCAGTGCGGTCCCCACATACCGATCGCCGCTGCGGGTAGCCCTATTAAGATATCGATTACGCTGGCATTGAAAATTAGCCCAATACCCACAGATATACCCACCAATGCCAATATATGAAGTGGTAATGCTATTTCGTTGATAAATGGAGTTACGGGGAGGGTTCCCACCACTAGGTCGGAAAGGCTTAAACCAAGAATGACGCCAATGAATATTTTCAACACGATTAAGGCACTTTGTGCACCTAACTCCATACCAGAGCGAAAATCGTTTAACGCTAAACTGGACAAAGCGTTGGTTACGGTTAAGCCCGGAATAAATAACACGATAGAAGATATACACAGCGCTAACACTGGGAGTTGCGAGACCTGACTAGCCAATACGCCTACCATGAAGCTAGCGCACAAGGATACGATAAACTCAAGCATAATAGAGCGGTCATCGCGCAAAAGTATTTGTCCAAGCCAAGTGATGAATCCAAGTAGGACAGAAATTCCGACAGCTAAATACGTACTTCCGACGAGCATGAGGTAGCAAGGAGGAAGCAATAGGTTGGCAATACACAAAATGGGCCATGGGTAAGATGGTGCTTGCCGAACACCTTGGTTATTAATTAAGTCTCTAAGGCTTTGACTCATTTGACGTAAGTTTACAGAAGGTGGCGTTTTGTGTTGCATTACAAGCTTTTGAGTCGGGCCTTCGAATAGGGTATTTATTTTAGTTGGCGTTACATCAATAGATATATCCAGTCCGAGATTAGTTGCGTATTTATCGGTGTACAGACCTACAGCATAGGGAGCACAGCCAGACTGATGAAGCTTGTCAGCAAAGCTTAACACTTCATCATGTTTATTTTGTTGAAGGACAGAGAGCATCTTGGTTCCGCGTTTTGTTAAGTTGGTCAATATCTAAACTTGGCTTAAATGAGCGAATTTTCAGAGCCTTGGGCAGCGCTCATCGCATAAAGGAATCAAGGATACAAAGCACAAAATGGGCGCTTTATATCCTTTGCTTTGGTTTATTGAGTGACAAGTTTGGCCGCTTCTCGCATGAATCCTGCCATTTTGTCTTCGCCGTAAGGGGCAATATATGGATTGGTTGAAAAATAAACACCAACAAAATCGCGTTGCGGGTCGATATAGATGCCTTGTCCTAGATTGCCATGTTTATACAAGGCACCATCTGCGAAAACTGCATCGAACTGGAAGCTATTGGTTTTTGGAGCGTCAATAAAATCTCCGACTAGACCCTGATATTTTCCACCTTTCTTAAAGACTTTATCTGGGTTTGCGCTGTCATAAATGATGTTCATAATTGATGCGCTCACAATTTCTTCGTCAGCAACTTTGTCCCAGCTCGGTGTAAATAAGGTTCCAAACTTGGCCATATCTTCTAAGGTTGTAGAGACTAGGCCATGAGCAACCGCAGTACCTTCTGGTGTTAAATTGAATTCTATTCCTTTATCAGCACCAAGTTTCCCCCACACTCTTTGTTCAAAAATGTCGGTCCATGGTTTGTTTTCAATAAGCTCTGCCATGTAGTTAAGTACAGTGGTGGTTGCAGAGCTATAGCGGTTAACTTCGCCGGGTTGTTCTCCGTCAATTTTCTGGGCTTGTTTTACAACGTCTAACCAGTTCTCAATCTTGTCACTTCCAGGTGCAGCTTGACCAAATTCAGCTGAAAAAAATCGGACAATTATTGACTCTGGATCTAGTATGGATTCAAGCGTCTCCTCTAGTTGTAAACCCGTTGCCATGTTTAGTGCATTTTTTACCGAGACATCGTCCCAATTACTGCCTTTAAGCTCAGGAACGTAATTACTTATTGATGTATCGAGGTCAACTTTACCTTCTTCCACCAGTTGCGCGATGACTAAACCAACAGTTGCTTTAGCTGCTGACATCCATACGTGTTTGTCACTTGGATTCATGCCCGGGAATGCTTGATACACTATTTCTCCTTTGTGTATCATCATTACACCTTGTACACGGTGATTTGGGTGAAGAACATAGTCGTCCAGTGCAATGTTGCCGCTGTTTGTTGTATCAAAGCGAACTTGGCCAATTCTAGGGTCTAAGTTAATTTCTAACTGTCGATTATTTGAAGCTGGGTATGCTACAGCTGTGCCTAACATTTCACTCAATCGCGAATTGTAATACAGAGCGTGATCGCCCCCCATTTGGTAGTGGAAGTTGTTAAACTCGTTGTGGGCCGCTTCAGCAAACTCGTGACTGAAGCCATCCTTTACAGCCGATACTGGCAGAGTCACGTTTGCGCCAGGTACAGCCATGTATTGCTTTAAGATGTCCTGAGTTGTGTTTGGCGTTGATGCGGCGTTTCCCATTACTGAAGATACAGCAAGCGCGGAACCAAGGATAAGTAGTTTGTTTTTTCTAGGTGCTGACATGATGTGCCTCTATTCGTAAGTCATTTGTTGTTTGATAGCCCCATCTTAATCTCTGTCATCACCTCGTTTGTAATCGCATATGCAGGGCCGCGTCCTGCATATTTTGATAATACGGTCATATAAGCCTGTAACTACTACGGGTTTAATTTAGCCCTTAGATTATTGTTGTAGTGCTAAGTCTGTTGAGAATAAACCGGAATTAAAATCTTAAATGCGATATTGGTATTTTGATCTTTTGCAGGGTTCGATCCTGCATCTGCGAGTTAGTTTATGTCAGTTTGATGATTATTATACTCCCCAGTTAATAACAATCGCTTGTAAGTAGACAGTTTGCTCTGAGTCATAGTTTTTGAGCATTGGCTAAAGCTGTACATGAACGAATCGATTGTTGTTTTACATGACGCAATCAGCGCTGCGCGATGAAGAAAGTGTGCAGCTGCAATTCAATAAACGACAGAGGAACTCACATGAAAACAGGCACCAATTCAACTTATAGTTCTACCGAGACTGTAGATCATTCTAAGCGTTCGACCCTCACAAAACTTGCTGTTGGCGCTGCAGCGTTACCATTTGCGAGTGTTTTACATGCATCGGCTGAAAAGCTAAATACCGACAATTTAGTATTGTTGCCAAATGAGAAGGGGCCGTTTGATACCGTCATTGAGAATGGGCGGGTTATAGATCCCGAAACCAACTTGGATGCCGTTCGTAATGTTGGAATTAAAGGTAATCGAATTGCAGCAATTACCAACCAAAAACTACAAGGCAATAAGGTAATCGATGCTTCTGGATTGGTTGTCGCTCCAGGGTTTATTGATATGCACGCACATGGCCAGCAAGTTCCAGCTGCCAGAGCCCAAGCTTTTGACGGGGTAACAACGGCCTTGGAAATGGAGTCAGGATTGTTACCAATCGCAAAATTCTATGACGACTGTGCCAAAGAAGGTCGACCTATCAACTATGGGGCTTCAGTTGCTTGGACATACGCTAGGGTGATGGCAAAAGAAAAAGATGTAGCTCCGGCGGATGGCACAATAGTTTGGTTTCAAAACGCATTTTCGTTGAAAAATTGGCAAAACAGTTTAGCGACTAAAAGTGAATTAAAAGAGATCCTGGCTAGTGTTGAACAAGGTCTAAAAGAAGGTGGTTTAGGAGTCGGTATCAACGCGGGTTATGCCCCAGGCTATGGGCATAAAGAGTATTACGAGCTGGCAAAGCTGGCTAAGCGTTACGAGGTTCCAACTTACACCCATATCCGCTATTTGAATTCTGCTGAACCTCAGTCGAGTTTTGAGGCCTATCAAGAATTGATTAGCTTGTCGGCAACCACAGGGGCTCATATGCATATCTGCCACCTAAATAGTACGTCGGTTCAAGATATCGAAGACTGTGCTGACCTAGTTCAAAGTTCTATTGATAACGGATTAGCGATCACCACCGAAGCTTATCCCTACGGTGCTGGTTCATCAGCTGTTGGTGCCGAAGTATTTCGAGGTGAAGACTGGACGGAGCGATGGGGAGTTCCAAGCGCAAGCTACATGGAAATGAATGGCAAGGCATTAAAACAAGAAAAAATCACTGAACTTCAAACTTCTGCGCCTGGCTCTATTGTTGTGATGCATTTCTTGAAGCCAGATGAAAGTAAAGACGATCGTCATAAAATGGACCGCTCAGTGCTATTTCCTGGAGCAGCAATTGCGTCCGATGCTATGCCATGGATGGATAGCAAAGGTAAATTAATTGAAGGTGATATCTGGCCAATTCCTGCTGATGCATTTGCCCATCCGCGTTCAATTGCATGTTTTTCACGTTTTGTGAATAAATACGTTAACGAATACAAAGCTATTAGCTTGGTTGAAGCGATGGAACGTACCAGTTTGAACGCCTGTCGCATCCTTGAAGATGCTATCCCGCAAATGAAACAAAAGGGACGAGTGCAGGTTGGTAAAGACGCCGATTTGGCAATATTTAAACTTGATGAAGTCAAAGATGTTGCAACATTCACCAAGCCGAATGCGCTTTCTACAGGTATTAAACATCTCATTGTTAATGGAATTGCGTTAATTGAGAACGCAGAACTACATATGGATGCCATGCCTGGCCAAGCAGTAAGAAGAGATGTAATCGCTTAAGCCGTAAAGAGAGAATAGGGCTAGCATCGCTGGCCCTGACATAAACGCTGTGTATCGCCTTTAATTGCGATACTAACAATTAGAGATGATCAAAATGACAAAGCCTACTGTCCCAGTAACAATACTAGCCGGTTTCTTAGGTGCGGGTAAAACCACTTTACTAAACCATATTTTGAGCAATGCCAATGGCATGAAAATGGCGGTTATCGTCAATGACTTCGGGTCGATTAATGTTGATGCCGAGTTGGTTAAATCGCAAAGCGAGAACATGATCAGTCTTGAAAATGGCTGCATATGCTGCAATTTGGCTGAAGGCTTAGTGGTATCCGTGATGCGTCTACTCGCCCTTGAAGAGCGTCCCGACCATATTATTATAGAGACCTCCGGTATTGCACAGCCTAAAGAAGTCGCTTTGCAATTTGAAGACCCCGAACTACAACAGCATGCGCCATTAAATGCGATTATCACCACTATCGATTCAGAAAATGTATTAAATTTAGAGGGACCGATGGCCGATCTTGCACAGCAACAAGTTCAAGTTGCAGACATTGTGTTAGTGAACAAAGTCGATTTAGTCGACGCAGAACAGCTTGAATCGGTGAAACGGTGGTGCTCAAACCAAGCACCATTTGCTAAGTTGGTTGATATTCAATTTGGTGAAGTCGATCTACCGATCTTGTTTGATGTGCCTGAGCGATTAATTCAAACAGCCCAAGTCGAGACTCAAGATTGCACCCACCATGATTGCAGTGGCCATGATTGTGACCATGTAAAACATGGCTTTGAAACTTTTAGTTTTGTAAGCAATAAGGCCTTGGATTTAGAGAAGCTTTACCCACTATTGCAGCAGTTCTCTGTAGATGTTTATCGAATGAAAGGCATTTTGCATATCACTCAGAAGCCTGAACATCGTTGCATTTTCCAATGCACTGGGCAACGAGCAAACTTAACGGTAGGGGATGCCTGGGAAAAGGATGAACTAGCCAGTACTAGACTCGTCTTTATCGCACCTAGTCACCAAGTTGATATTGCCAACATGATGTCCAAATTGGATGCACTTGCAGCCTAAACGATTGAGCAAAGTAATTTAGATTTGATAGTAAGCAGGCTGTGGATGGCAATGCTAACTAAATTCAAGTGCTCTATATTTTTCAACAAACTGATTTTGTTAGGTTATATTATGAAACTAAGTACATTTCTCCATTCCTTAATATGCATGGGTCTCCTTGCATCTGGTAGTAGCGCTGTTTATGCATCCGACTATGATGTTGTTATTTTGAATGGTCGAGTCATTGATCCCGAAACCAATTTTGATGCAATTGCTAATGTTGGGATCTCTGGAAACACCATCCAAAAGATTACTGACAAAAGCATAACTGGTACTAAAACGATTGATGCAAGCAACAAAGTGGTTGCTCCTGGATTTATCGATATCCATGCCCACGGTCAAAACATTGGTGACTATCGCATGCAGGCGATGCAAGGGGTCACGACAATGCTAGAGCTTGAGTCGGGAGTTTTACCTATTGAAGATTGGTATGCAACGCAAGGCCAGAAGAATCTACCACTCAACTATGGCGCTGCAGCAGGGTGGACCTTTGCTCGAATTGCAACGTTCACCGATACCTCACCACAGGCAACCACTAAATACTTTCAAGATGCTCAGTCTTTAACTGACTGGAAAATGAATATCGCTGATCCAACTCAGCAAAAAAATATTATGTCACTGGTTGAAGAGGGATTAGAGCAAGGAGGCTTGGGAATTGGTATTAATGCTGGTTATGCACCGGGGCATGGACAAAAAGAATATTTTGCCTTAGCCCAGTTGGCTGCGAAACATGATGTTGCTACGTTTACTCATGTGCGTTACGCAAGCAATACTGAACCTCAAAGCTCGTTTGAAGCAATAAAAGAACTGATTGCTAATGCTGCTATAACAGGCGCGCAAATGCATATTTGCCATATCAATAGTACCTCACTTAAAGATATTGAAACAATTATGCCCATGGTTGGTCAAGCGATTGATAATGGCGTAAATATTACGGTTGGAGCATACCCGTGGGGAGCCGCGAGTACGGTAGTTGGCGCAGCGATGTTTAGTGGAGAAGGTTGGCGCGAACGCATGGGTTCTAGTGCGGATAACTTCCAACTAGGGACCGAACGAATGAGCGAAGAACAATTAGCCGACTATCAATCTAATAGCCCTGGTACTTTCATTGTTTGGCACTTTCTGGATGAAGCAAATCCTAAAGACTTAGCACTTTTAGATGCCTCAGTAACCAATCCAAATGTACTCATTGAGTCCGACGAAATGTTTTGGATGTCGATGGACGATCATGGGCACATCGACAACTACGAGGGTAACCAGTGGCCGCTCCCACCAAAGCTATTTTCTCACCCTCGTTCAAATGGGACTTTTGCAAAAGTGTTGCGAAGCTATGTACGCGAACGTGGAATTTTAGAAATGAGTGAAGCGATACGGAAAATGAGTCTAATGCCAGCCCAAACCATTGAGAACTTTGTTCCCCAAATGAAGAAAAAGGGCCGTATACAAGCAGGGATGGATGCCGATATCGTCGTCTTCAACCCAGATACGATCGCTGATGTTGGTACTTATCAGGATCCTAACCATCCTGCTGTTGGCGTGTCTTGGGTATTGGTGAATGGCGCGATAACGGTCAACGATGGCCAGCTTGATCCACAAGTTAGCGCGGGGCAGCCTATTCGACGCTAGAGGAAGCAGAAATGCGGGGCCAATAACACATATACAAGGTCGAAAATAGTTTCGGCTTTGTAGCTCAAGCCCAATGACAAACTGCGTGGAAAGCTGAGTCTAGTTATACGTGGAGGTGTGTTACTTCAGTGGTATGCCAGTTACTGGCACCATTTTAGCTTTTCTATTTCAGAACGAGCTTGTTGGGCTTGCTTAAATGACTAGATCACCAGCAAAGACCTGTAATTAACCGTAATCCCAATGTCCTAGTTATTTTTTGATTGCATAGTAAAGATCGCTAACAACTGTCCTTATCCGTATCGATACATTTGCCGCAATCACTTCATAAAGATACGTCTTATTGAATCCCCGTAAGGCCTATACCCCTTTCATTATCTTCTACTCAGTAAGTCAATGAAGTTTCCAGTTACCCGTAGACTTATTTGGCCTTAGTACCCTCAGAGAACAAAAAACACAAAGCTGATCACAATTCATGCAATATCATCTTGAAAACATGATTTCTATAATAGATATTACTATTATAGAAATCGGAGGTAAAATGATAATTGAGCATGCGTCAGGTCCAAGACCCTTAAAGCTAGTATCCAAAACTGTTGATGTGGTGGTTGTTGGCGGAGGACTTTCGGGCGTTTGTGCAGCAATATCTGCGGCTCGTAGCGGTTCCAAAGTTGTCCTTATTCAAGACCGTCCAGTACTTGGTGGGAATGCCTCAAGTGAGGTAAGGCTATGGATTTTGGGAGCGACCTCTCACGGAGGGAACAATAATCGATGGGCCCGTGAAGGCGGTATCATTAACGAGATTTTACTGGAAAATCTATTTCGTAATCCTAGCGGGAGCCCATTAGTCCTCGACAGTATTTTACAAGACTGGGTTTATCGTGAATCTAACCTTGAAGTATTAGTCAATACCAGTGTTTTTCATGCAGACATAACCAATCATAAAATTCAGAAGATACAGGCGTTTAACTCACAAAACAGTACCATGTACGCGCTCAGTGCTCAGATGTTTGTTGACTCTAGCGGCGATGGAATACTGACTCATTTAAGTGGCGCTGCTTATCGAATGGGCGCAGAGATTAGTTCTGAATTTGATGAACCCATGGCACCTGGAGAGGACTATGGAAAGCTACTCGGTCACTCGCTTTATTTTTATTCCAAAGACTTAGGCCACAAAGTTGACTATGTCGCTCCTGAATTTGCACTAACAGATGTCCCCAAACTAATTCCGCGTTATAAAAACTTCTCATCTAGTGAGCATGGTTGTTCCTTGTGGTGGATTGAATGGGGTGGGCGCTTAGACACCATTCATCAATCTGAAGAAATAAAAGAAGAGTTACAAAAAATTGTATACGGAGTTTGGGATTACATTAAAAATTCTGGAGAGTTTCCTGACTCGGCGAACCTAGCGTTAGAGTGGGTTGGTACGATCCCTGGTAAACGTGAAAGTCGACGCGCTGAAGGTGACTATATGTTGCGCCAAAGCGACATTATCGAACAAGTTGAATATGAAGATAATGTTTGTCACGGAGGCTGGTCCATTGATCTTCATCCAGCAGACGGCGTTTACGGTTCGGAAGGAGGATGCAACCAATATCATGCCAAGGGAATTTACGGTATCCCTTATCGTTGCCTCTATAGTCGCAATATTGAGAACTTGTTTATCAACGGTCGTTTAATTTCCGCATCGCACGTTGCATTTGGAAGTACGCGCGTTATGGCTACATCATCAACAGTGGGTCAGGCTATTGGTGCTGCAGCGGCTTTATGTTGTCAAGAGCAGCTTTCACCTCGTGATTTGCTCCAACCGCTTATGCTTGCCACATTAAAGTCCAATTTATCAGCAGCAAATCATTATGTACCCAATTTCCATGGTTTAGAAAAAAACAACTTAGCCTCTTCGGCGCAAATTCAAGTGTCTAGTGAATTAGAGCTTCAAAGCTTTGCAAAGAATGGTGATTGGAAATCTCTCAAACAAAGCTATGCGCAGATATTGCCGCAAAGTACGAATTCAAACTTAGTTACGTTTTTTGCTCGAACCCAAAAACCGTCGAAACTTACTGTGCAACTTAAAACGAGCCTAAAGCCTGATAATCACAGTCCAGAGTTGATAAGCAAAACATATGACTTTGAACTACATACCGGCGAGAACGAAATAGAAATCGAACTTAATATTGGTGATTTTTCCCAGTATGTTTTTGTGTGTTTTTGCGAGAACGACGAGGTCGAAATAGCCCTTAGCGATACCTTACTCACCGGTATTGTAAGCGTACGCCAGGGAGGGCTTGCCAAAGTAAGCACATCGTCGAAACAAATAGCACCTGCAGGTTTGGGGGTCGAGAGTTTTGATTTTTGGGTACCAGATCGTCGTCCCAAAGGTCAAAACGTGGCGTTTCGTGCGAGCAATGTTATTCATACATTTAGCCAAGAGAACTTAACAACTGGAGCCCAACGTCCTATTCGCAGCCCTAATGCTTGGGTTGCTCGTGTTGATGATGTTAGCCCTGTGGTGTCATTGGAATGGAGCATGGGTGTGAGAGCCAAGCAATTGTTTTTATATTTAGATTGTGATTATGACCATCCATTAGAGAGTGTTCAGTATCAGCACCACGATAGAATTATGCCAATGCTTGTTAGTGAGTGTGAAGTGACGTGCAATGGCTCAATTATTTACAGTACTCAATCGAATCACCAAGCTGTAATCAGTATTGATTTACCCCAGGATCAATCTATTTATTCGCTATCGCTACGTTTAGCAAATATACAGGGTCATCCGGTAAGTTTATTTGGTATTCGCGTTCAGTAACCCTACAAAAATTAAAGGAATAATAATGAAAACGAAAAAAAGAGTTTTGTCTTCCTTAGTCTTTGCTGCAAGCATATTTGGCGCGCATGCAGCGGATCCTCAAGTTACCTTTTTGAACTGGGTAACCGCTGAACCAAGTAATCAACCGATAGTACAGGGTTTGATTGACCAAACCGGTGTGCAAGCCGATGTTCTATCTAGTTCGTGGGGAGATATGCAAAAAAATGTCTTCTTAAGGGTCAGAACTAAACAAGAGTTAGATGTTTTTCAAAGTTCAGCAAAATGGCTACCGACCTTTGCTCAGCTACCCAACTTGGTTGATTTCAATGAAGTGTATGGGCAGGAATATCTTGAATCCCTAATTTCTCCTGCGGTATTAGCCTCAGGCCGATACAAAGGCAAGCAATATGGAATGCCATGGAATACTGGATCGATAAGTTTAGTGTCCAATACCAAGGTACTTCAGCAAGCTGGAATTGAGAACTCTCCGACCACGATTGATGAATTTGTCGAAACGCTCAAAGCTGTGAAAACAGCACAACCCGAAAGCACTCCTTACGCAATGATGACGAAAGGAAATAACTTAATTTCGAGTGATTTCCAACTATGGTTGTGGGCCCATGGTGGCAAAATTTTTGACGAAAACGACAAGCTAAGTGTTAATTCAAAAGCAACAATAGATACACTCAATTTTATGAAAAACCTTGTAGATGAAGATCTTGCATCACTAGACGTTGACCGCGGTGCCGCACGTCGCATGTTTGGTCAAGGAAATACAGCATTCTATTTTGATGCTCCAGTTGCCAGAGGCTTTGCTCGAGACTTTAGCGGAGAAGGCGAAAAGTACGACGCATATGTGGTACCAGTTCAGACCCCTGTATTGAGTGAAGAAATGACGTCACATTCGATGGAATGGGGACATCTTTTGATTATGCTTAAAACGCCAAACTCAACTGTTGACGGAAGCCTAAGTAAGGAAAGCCTTTCAGCTAAATTTGTAGCGGGTTTAACCATGAACGATTCGGTTCAACTTGATTACTTTACTAATTCTGGAGCAATTCCAGTAACCCAAAGCGCTCGAAATAACCCTTTGGTAACGCAAGAGAAGTATATAGTTGATTGGAATGAATCCCTTGGATTACCGCTACGTAATGAATTATCGGTATTGAAAAACAGCTCCAATTACATAGCTGTAGTAAGTGAGGAAACTCAATCAGTTATTTTAGGTAAAAAAACGGCAGAAGAAGCTGCTGCTGAAATGGAAAAACGTATTCAACGTTTGTTGAAGTAAGGGACCAAAATGGATATAGCTTCAAGAAAAACAGTAGGTAAACAGCAACCGACAAATGCTAAGGGAAGTCTTAAAAGATCTGACCGTCGTTTCGCTTATGCGATATTAGTACCTGCTATGACTGCGTTCTTAATTATGGTCGCCTATCCATTTTTTGATGCTATGTCCATGTCGTTCTTTCAGTATACGATTTACGATTTAGAGCCCATTTTTATTGGCTTTGACAACTTTGTTGCAGTACTGACCGATCCCTATGTTTTAGGCTCTTGGCTTACGACAGCAATTTTTGTAGTTGGGACGACGCTGTTAACCATGACTTTAGGTCTAGCCTGGGCCTTATTGATGTATCAAGACTTCAAGGGGCGTGGGGTCATGCGAACGCTGACACTGTTGCCTTGGATTTTGCCTAGTACGGTTAGTGCTTTCGTGTGGGCGTGGATGCTTAATGGTAAATATGGAATTGTGAATGTCATGCTTTTAGGGGCTGGCTTTATTGACTCACCGATACAGTTTCTTTCTGAAGACATTGGCGCGATGCTTGCGGTTATTTTGACTAGAACCTGGATTTCAATCCCTTTATTTATGTCATTCTTTCTCGCGGGATTACAGGGTATGGATTATCAACAAATCGAGGCGGCTCGTATTGATGGTGCGGGAAACTTGCGGATTGTAAAACGCCTTATTTTACCGCACCTCAAACCTGTGTTCTTAGTAACTGGAGCACTGGGAATGATAGGGAATTTACAGCAGTTCGACATTATTTACGCCTTAACCGGTGGTGGACCTGTTAGAGCTACTTCGGTGCTTTCTATTGAAGTCTTTAGACAAGCTTTCGAAAATTGGGACTTAGGGATGGCATCAGCCATCGGCGTACTGTGGGTGTTCACGCTGATGCCAATTGTCATTTTTTACCTTCGTAGTCTGTTTAAAGAGGATTAGTCATGTTTGAACTTCGTTCATGGAAAGCAAAACTCGGTTTTACAGTTCTCTTGTTAACAATTGCATTTTTTCTTTTCTTCCCAGTGTATTGGGCATTGATTAGTGCCTTTAAGAGCAACCAAGAGTTATATCGACTTGATCCAACTCTAGTTCCAAATGAATTCTTTTGGGGGCATTTTGTGTCAGCAATTACTGATGGTAATATTTTGCTGCAACTTAAAAATAGCCTATTAACCTCGACATCTTCGGCACTACTCAATGCCAGCTTAGCGGCGTTGGCTGGCTACAGTTTTGCAAAGTTTGATTACCCGGCTAAAAAACCGTTAATGTTATTAATTCTTTCCGCCCAAATGTTTCCGTTTGGAGTGTTATTGATCAGTATTTATCCGATGCTACAAGCCGTAAATTTATTGGATACCAAGTTGGGTCTAACCATCTCTTATATTGTGTTTGCGCTTCCGGTAAGCACTTACATGATGTATAGCTATTTTAAACAAATACCCAATGAGCTGATAGAAGCTGCCAAGGTTGATGGTGCAAGCAATATGACCATTTTCCGTCGCATTGTATTGCCTATTTCATTGCCAGCATTTATTACTGTAACGCTATACGCTTTTATGTGGTCTTGGAATGATTTGCTCTATTCAATGACCTTGATAACCTCAGAAGAGAACAGAACGATTGGCCCAGGTCTATTGCTTCGGTATATCAATGAAAACAACGCCGACTGGGGAGGAGCGATGGCTGCTTCTTTTCTAGCTGCAGCACCAGTAGTTATGGTATTTGCTATATTGCAAAAGCAGTTTATTGGTGGTGTTACCTCAGGCGCAGTTAAATAAGGAGTACGACTTGTCATCACAACCCAATCAAAGCCTTATTGATGGAATTCGTTGTTTTCAAGAGTTAACAACGAGTGAAACAGCCCTTGGTAACAAGGAATTGGCTGAAAAACTAAACATTAATGTCGTTAAGGTGAATAGATTACTTCGTACCTTGAAGTCAGTCGGTATGGCTGAGCAAAATGCTCAGAAAAAATACCTGCCAGGCCCTGCTGTACATCTATTAGCTGCGCAAAGTTTTCACAGCTCGGCCTTGCTCAAAGCCGCTACCCACGTGGCACTAAACACTAACTATGACGATCGAACTTTGGCAGTTGGGGTTTTGTGGAATGACTCTGTTGTTTACATGTACCACGCCGTCGCAGGCCAAAGTCCAGCCGAAGGGTTGGGAGGGTTTAACATTTTTGATGTGTATAACTCATCAATAGGGCAAGTTCTATTAGCTCAATGTGATGATGACGAGATTGTACGTAGAATTTCACACTGGGATGAAGAACGTAAAACAACAATAAAACAACGTATTAGAGACATCCGGGAAAATGGATTTGTTCACTTATACGATGAAAATGGCCTCATTTACAATGTCGCAACTGTGTTTAGTATTGCTGGCGCAAAAGCAGGCATCGCTTTTACAGATTTGAGCATTGAAGAAGATGAACTTCTAAATTATGTGTCGCAGCTCAATGAACTTGTAGCTCGCATAGAGAATTTTTCACAAATTTCACACAAGGATATTGACCATGGCTGATGTAATTTTGAAATCGGTTATTAAACGATTTGGTAAAACGCAAACTATCCATGGGATTGACCTTTCAATTGATAGCGGAGATTTCGTTGTTTTTGTTGGGCCCTCAGGCTGTGGAAAATCAACACTATTGAGAATGATTGCCGGATTGGAAGAAGTTACCGAAGGGGACATCTATATCGATGGTGATTGTGTCACCAATACTCAGCCGAGCAAAAGAGGCATAGCGATGGTTTTCCAGTCCTACGCCTTATACCCACATATGTCAGTTCGAGAAAACATGAGTTTTGGATTGGAAGTAACCGGTGAATCTCAGAGTTTCATTGATGAACGCGTTTCCGAAGCTGCTAGTGTATTGAAGTTAGATGACTACCTTGACCGTAAGCCTCGTGAACTGTCTGGAGGACAAAGGCAACGTGTTGCGATAGGGCGTACTATCGTAAGAAAACCTAAAGTTTTTTTATTCGACGAACCACTGTCAAATCTTGATGCAGAGTTACGGGTTCAAATGCGCATAGAAATTTCGAAGCTACATGACCAGCTTGGAAATACCATGATCTACGTCACTCATGATCAGGTAGAAGCGATGACTATGGCAGATAAAATTGTTGTGTTACGAGAAGGAGTAGTGGAACAAGTTGGAACCCCATTAAATCTATACCACAATCCTGCTAATAAGTTCGTTGCTGGGTTTATTGGTTCACCTAGAATGAACTTTTTGCCGGTAATCGTAGTACAGAGCACAGCACGCATGGTTTTGGTCCAGCTACCTAATGGTCAAAACGTTGAACTTGAATTCGATGGTTCAGAAGTGGTTGAGGGGCAGAAGCTCGAGTTTGGTGTTCGTCCAGAGCATTATTTCACCGGCGCTGGTGGCGATATTGAACTTGAACTAGAAGTCGAGGTCGTAGAAAAACTAGGGGGTACAACCTTCGTATATGGTTTGCTCTCAGGTTTCAATATGACAGCTGAAGTTGATGGAGATGCGATTGTTTCTAAAGGTTCGTCTATGGTCTTTAGTTTTGATAGAAATAGAGTACATTTATTTCTCGAAGATGGCCTAGCGTTATCGAGAGAACAGCTACTTGCTAATGCGACACAAACCACACCGTAGTAAGCAGTACGAGATTACTGGGTGTATTTTAGAAGTGCAATCAAGACCTTGTTCTATACACTTTTTCAACACAGTGTTTGATAAATGTTCAATCAATACGATTTTAATCGCATTTTGAACATTTTGTATTGCTTTTGAAAGAGTGGATGCATAATATGCGCGCTCTTAAACAGTGCCGACTTAGCTCAGTAGGTAGAGCAACTGACTTGTAATCAGTAGGTCACCAGTTCGATTCCGGTAGTCGGCACCATTTAAGCTCCTCCTTTCTCGTTCTAAATCATCTTGTCCGTTCTTTATTGTTATTGCCATAGTGTTAGTTAATTCGTCGAGTCAAAAAGTAGGCTCACATTTTGGTAAGTCAATTTACCGATGATACCCAAATGAAAGATTCAAAACATACCAATGGTGCTTCTGTTTATACCAATCCTACTAAATAGTTGGTCGTCGTAACTCGCAATTATGATTACTGGATTTGTGCAATTGTAGTTATCTTAATGAAGACAGTATTATCAGATAACTCGTTTATTGTTGATCTCGTTAGCATCTAAAGCAGGAAAATATTGAAAGGATCGCAGAGATAGATAGCTTTGAATTCAATAATCAAGAGCCTTGTTATATGTTTAGTTTTCCGTACTTTTGATTCGTATTAGTTAGTTTGCAAAGCGCTATAGGCATTGCAAAATTGAAGACGCATTGGTGAATACCTAGACACTCATGCTCTCTTAAAAAAATCTAGCCTGAGTTTGAAACGATATTTTAGCCTATTGATTTTAAATACTTTTGAATAGTTATGGTGTTTTTATCTTGCGCTTCTCAGCCTCGTTGATGTCTTGAATAAAGTTGACTATTTGAGTGTCAAAAAACCTATTTTTCCCCCCCATTTTTTAAGACCGATGTCCCACATCCATTATCTAGTTCATGCATCCCATTTGGCGGGATAATTCGAACACTGCTAGCTTGAGCATTTTTTGCCTCTTATTAGATTTCGATTAGATGTTTATGATGAAAGGGCGTTAAGAAAACGGTGCAACACGCCGTCATAAAAAATTCTAATTTAGGTTATTGAAAGGTATCTACGATGAGGAAGTCTAGTTTAGTAAGTCTTGCAGTGTCTTTGGCGTTCGGCGCTAATTTGGCGATGGCTGACACAGTAACTCTGGATGTTACAGCATGGAAGGGAAACAAAGCTGAGCCTGCTGCTATGCCGGAACTTTTAGAAAAGTTCCATTCAGAAAACCCAGATATTAAAGTTGAATTTAGTTATATCTCTCGTGGGGATACAGATGTTGTTATTCCGCCGCGATTGCAAGGAGGCAGTAATCCACCAGATGTGATGATGGTTGATATGCCATTGGTTAAAACCTGGGGTGAAGCAGGGATGTTGGCAGACTTAGGCACCGATAGTCCTTGGTTCTCCCAAATAACGCCTCAAGTACGTGACTCTTTGGCACCAACCGGTGAGGTGTTCGTCCAGCCACTAGAAATCGTAGGTTTAGGGAACTTCGTTAACTTAGATCTGCTAGCAAAGGCTGGGGTTGAACAACCGCCGAAAACGATTGACCAACTCATCGATGCCTGTAAAAAGCTAGATGCAGCTGGGATCTCACCGATGCTTTTTTCCTCTGAGCTCTCAGGTTCAATGATCATTGCCGCCAATGGTATTTATGGCAGCGAAGTGATGCCTTGGGATCTTGGAAGCGGTGAAGCTAGTTTTTCGGATGACGAAGGGTTTAAGAAAAGCTTTGCCATGACACAAGCTTTGATCGATGCAAAATGCTTTGAACCTAAGCTACAAGCGGGGCTTGATCCATGGGGAACTTCACTCACTGAATTTAGTTCCGGTAATGTGGCAATGTTGCCGCAAGGTGCATGGAACATTGGCAGCTTTGATAAACAAGAAAATTTAAATTACGTATTTACTGCATTACCCGGTGGGGCTGAAACTGGGATTGCCTTGGACACCTTTGGTATGGGATGGGCTATTAGTTCATCAACGAAGCATAAAGAAGCTGCACAACGCTTTTTGGCCTTCTTTGCCGACCAAGAAAACCTGGGCGAATTCCTAAAAGCGGACTCTGGATACAACCCTTATGTTGGCGGGCCTAGTGGGCTTCCTGAATTGGCGCAAGGCTACGATGAAGCGCGTTCGGCTGGCAATATCGTGATGTGGCCGGTATTTATGAATCATTGGCCTGCAACTATGAACCAAGGTCTTAATGATGGCGTTGCTATGTTCTTGTTGAACTCCAGCGACGGGCCTGAAGAAGTTCTCGAGTATTGGGATGAAGCAGTAGAAGACAGCATGTAAAGCGGTTCCCCCCAAAACATGGTTGTTTTGGGGGGCAGATTTAGAAATTGGAAAAAATCGATGAAGAATAAAAATAGTATTTATCTGTTCACGATACCGGCACTGATAGTTATGGTGGTGTTTTTTCTTTACCCCATCTTTTTGTCTATTCAGATGAGTTTTACCGACTTCAAAGGTGTTGGTGTTGCAAATGACGTAGGTTTTAAAAACTATGAAAGAATATTCAGTCGAGATCGTTATTTTGATGCCTTAGGCGTTAGTTTTAGCTTTTCATTTATTGTAGTAACTGTTCAAAACCTACTCGGTTTATTCTTTGCCGCTGTATTGTATCGACTTCCTGCGATTCGTAACTTCAGTCGAGCAGCCTTATTTACACCTTCAATGATGTCATTTGTAGTCGTTGGGTATGTTTGGCAATTCATTTACTCGCCGTTTAACGGCGGTTTAAATGCCATTTTGAGCACGCTAGGCCTGGAAATGTTGCAACGGCCATGGCTTAACGACCCCAGTACCGCACTATTTGCCATTACCGCTGCCCATATCTGGATGTTCACCGGCTATTCTTGCGCAATATTTTTGGCCGGTTTTGCCAATATCTCCAAGGATATACAAGAAGCCGGGCGCTTAGACGGTGCCTCATCATGGCAGCGGTTTCGTTTTCTAGAGCTACCTTTACTTGCTCCAAGCATTACGATCAATATTGTCTTGGCAACTATCGGAACGCTTAAAACCTTCGAATTGCCGTTTATTATGACCGGAGGAGGCCCAGCTGGAGCAACACGAACCCTAAGTTTAGAAATTATGAATAATCTATTTGGGCAATACAAATTTGGGTTTGCGAGTTCCTTGTCGATTGTTATGTCGGTAGTGATTGTGACGGTGGTGTTCTTTATGAACCGCTTCTTAAGAGCTCGGGAGAACAACGTATGATTGCTGATACGAAACAAATTCAAACCGCTAATATTCACGCACCAAAGGCTAATAGAGCGATGCTACCGCTACAAAAAATAAAATCGGCTCTCGCCAATACCTTCGTATTAGCGATGGTACTGGTAATGCTATTACCGGTGTTCTATATGATTATGATGTCATTTAGAACTGGCGCCGAAATAGCTGCAGATCCCTTAGCAATTCCTAAAAGTCTGTACTTTGGAAATTACGCCTATACCTTTGAAAACATGGGGTACTGGCGCAGTGTTGCTAATTCTGTCGGAATTACTCTTACGGTCACTCTACTCGTCTCATTTTTGGGTTCGTTGGCTGCGTATCCATTGGCTCGCAGAACCGGTAGGTATTCTCGATTCTTTATTATGCTAGTGGCATTGGCTATGGCTATGCCTGGATTCGTTAACATTACACCTATTTATGTGATGTTCCGTGAAATCGGTTTGCTAGACACATATCTTGGAATCATCATCGTATTTACCGCAATGAACTTACCGCTTGCAGTGTTCTTTTTCACTGGTTTTATTAGTGGCATCCCTAAAGAATTGGAAGAAGCTGCGCGCCTAGATAACTGTGGCAACTGGAAAGTCTACTGGTACATCATTCGCCCTTTGCTAGGCCCTGCGGCAGCTACGTTGTCTTTATTCGTTATGCTCATGGTGTGGAATGACTTTTTGTACCCCTTATTGCTACTCACAGACAAAGACAAATTTACGGTAATGATTGAGGTCTACCGCTTTGTCGGCAACCGTAATATTGAACCCGATATGCTTTTCCCTGCCGCGGTATTAGGCTCTTTACCTCTGTTGATACTGTTTGTCATATTCCAAAAGAGAATATTGGCAGGTGTTACTGCTGGTGCAGTGAAGTAGTCGATTTTTTGAAAGGAAAAAGTTATGCCTGCAATAGAATTAAACAAAGTCATTAAGCGTTTTGGCAAGGTTCAAACGATACATGGCGTAGATCTTCAAATAGAAGAAGGCGAATTCGTGGTGTTCGTTGGGCCTTCTGGTTGTGGTAAATCAACCTTATTACGTCTAATCGCTGGTTTGGAAGATATTAGTGACGGCGAAATATCAATAGAAGATCAGGTCGTAAATCATGTAGACCCCGCTGATCGCGGCGTAGCAATGGTGTTTCAAAGCTACGCACTTTATCCACATATGACAGTTGAAGAAAACATGGGCTTTGGCCTAAAGATGTCTGGGCTAAGCAAAGAGGATGTGAAGCAACAAGTTTTTGCTGCCGCGCAATCTTTGCAGCTTGATCCCTTGTTAAACCGCAAGCCAAAAGAGCTTTCAGGGGGGCAGCGTCAGCGCGTGGCGATTGGGCGAGCAATCGTTCGGAAACCCAAGGTTTTCCTCTTTGATGAACCTCTTTCGAACCTGGATGCTGAGCTTCGAGTTGAGATGCGTATTCAAATTGCCAAGCTGCATCAGCAACTCAAAAATACCATGGTGTATGTAACCCATGACCAAGTTGAAGCCATGACTTTAGCCGACAAAATTGTGGTACTTAAAGATGGGGAAATCTCTCAGGTTGGCACGCCACTAGAATTATATCGACGCCCTCAAAATGAGTTTGTTGCCGGTTTCATTGGCTCGCCAAAAATGAACTTTCTGAATATGACGGTTCAAAAATCAGATTTAAAAAGCATTGAACTTAAATCCGAAGACGGACGTAGTTTGTTGTTAGAAAATGACTTTTCAACTCAGCCATCTTTAGGCCAAAAGCTACGGGTAGGGATTAGACCTGAACATATACAGCTCGATGATAACGCTCCCTTAAAGCTAGGTTTTAGCTGTGATGTTACTGAACGCTTAGGCAATAGCACTTATCTATTTGGTAGTGTTGGCGGCGAAACTGGATTTAAAGTTCATCTTAATGGAGACACCGCAGTTGCTAACCAAGAGCAATTAGAGGTCAGCTTTAATAGCGAAGACTGTCACTTGTTCAATGACAAAGGGGAGAGTCTACGTTAAGCAAGATTTTGTGTAGGGCAAACCTTGAGCCACAACGATGTTGTGGCTCTTTTTTTTCGTGTCACTGGCAAAGTTCTATTTAGCAGGGGTTACTAGCTTAATTTTGAGCTCGTTGTGAGTAGAACACTGCTGCTTGGTGAAGGTATGGACCAAAGGATTTTGGTTTGTTCGTTTGTTTAAGTGATCGATATGGTTCTACCACACAAGACGATTGTGAAGCTTTCACCAAATATTTATCCGTTCACACTCTGCTTGCAAAAGTAAGTGTTGGTGAACTTGCTGATGCAATCTATGGTGTTAAGTCAATGAATAAGCAAGTGTCATTAACAGCAGACTTTTTGAGCGGTTTATCGCTGCACGTTGCTAATTGGTCTTTAATAAAGGCTTGAATTGAATCTAGCTTGTAACGAAAACAACTGAGAATACCTTATGTGGGATAAAGAGTACGATAGGCAAGAATATGTTTATGGCAAGTTACCTAACGACTTTCTGAAGAGTCATTACGCATCTATACCCAAAGGGAAAGTACTGTTACTTGCTGAGGGAGAGGGTAGAAACGCAGTCTTTCTTGCCAAATTAGGGTACTCAGTCACAGCAGTTGACTTCTCCAGTGTCGGGCTAAAGAAAGCAGAAAAACTAGCCAAAGAAAATAAGGTGGAGATTGAAACGATTTGTGCCAACTTAGACGTTTTTGACCTTGGTGAACATAAATGGGATGGTATTGTTTCTATTTATTGCCATCTGCCACCTTCACTTCGGCAAAATCTATATAAGCGAATAGAACGCGCGCTTAAACCGTCTGGGGTTTTCCTATTAGAGGGTTACAGACCTGAACAGTTAGCTTATAAAACCGGTGGTCCTGCGCATGCGTCGATGATGAGTTCAAAAGACAGTCTAGTTAAAGAGCTACCAAAGATTTCGTTTAGCTACCTTGAGTCATTGGACCGAGAAGTAAACGAGGGCATTAATCACCATGGTATGGGCGCTGTAATTCAAGCGATTGGCACCTTAAAATAACCGCATGAGTACATTGGGGCTGATTCACTCGCGGGGGGCTTTCAATGAGTACGCGGCAGTATTGATGCCATGTCTAAATGGGATCAGTAGGTAAAGCAATCGCTTCGTATAGTCATCTGCGTGGTCTTTTTGCCGTCAGTTGCTATGCATAAGATGATGAACACTGAAGCATCCAATAAGTCGAACGTTTAGTGATGTTATTTGAGAAAACTCATCGAATGCTTTTGGAGTACACGTAGACTATGTATATAGGTGAATTTGCCGCAT
The DNA here is from genome assembly GCF_003610775.1 of Alginatibacterium sediminis. Classification (GTDB taxonomy): domain Bacteria; phylum Pseudomonadota; class Gammaproteobacteria; order Enterobacterales; family Celerinatantimonadaceae; genus Alginatibacterium; species Alginatibacterium sediminis. Next base: position 204,276 of record NZ_RAQO01000006.1, read on the forward strand.
TAACAGGAACAACACCTAAAACGATTAGGTTTTACGAGTCTTTAGGATTGTTACCCGAGCCTTTGAGAAAAGGAAAGTATAGGATTTACGATCAAACCTATGTAGAGACCGTTAAACAGATAAAAATGGCGCAAGACTTTGGCTTTAAACTATCTGAAATTAAAGTACAGATGGGTGAGGAAAACACCAAACGGGGCTTACCTGCATCGGTAATTGCAAACGCGATTCACCTGAAACGAGCGCAAATAAAGTCGGAAATTGAAAAGCTAAAACTTATTGATAACAATCTACTGCGGTTACAACACCAACTAGAAATATCTAAATGTAAGGTTGACTCTGTCGTATAGGGCAAGGTTTATACTCGCTGGAACCTTCATTCAGCGAGTAAAGTAGATCCAATGAAAAAATCGACTTATCTTAATGTCGTAAAATATAGTGCCATTTATGATGTGGTGATGACTTTTGCCTTTGCGTTTCCAGTTCTTGTGGTTTGGAATATCGATTTGTTTTCAAGTTTGCATGTCCAATATGGATTTTCTGGTTCAGTTCCGGAGTTCCAAGCGCTGCACTTATTTTTCGTTAATCTTATGGGCAGTGTTGTTTTAGTTTGGTCAGCGATCAGATTATATAAACCTCAAGCAATATTCGGATTATATGATAGTTTTGCACGCTTCATGTTTTCTTTTAATATGCTCTATTATCTTTTAATACATAATGTTACGTCGATACTGTGGGTTTTGTTTGTTCCGGAATTAGCGTGGGGACTTCTGCAGTTTTTTGCTTTCTTTATGTCTAATAAAACGATACCTAAAAATGCTTCTAGCTATAACCAAGTTAATTTGGAGATCTAAAGACTGTGGCCATTTTGTCCGAATGCAGGCCACAAAATGTGCTTTGAAGATGGGCAAAGTGCTTAATCGTTTACAAGGATAGCACCAATAATATTGGCAGCTATCCGGTTTTAGACTGACAGCTGCGGCTTAATTTGTTTTAGGATTTTTCTTGTTAAAGCGGATCCGGTCGCGAAAACGTTGTTTCGCAAGCAACTGCATGTCTTCTGTTTGGTCTGTTTCATCGACAATTTCACAACCCAAAAGAGTTTCGATTGCGTCTTCTAAGCTGACAATACCAGCTGTTTGACCAAAGCTATCTTCGACTAAAAAAAGGTGTTCCTTTTGAGCTACAAATAAATCGATCAAACTCAGGACTGGAAGTTGGTTCGACACTCGATGAATTGGTTGTGCGAGCTCACCTACGCTGATCGTACTTTCCGATTTGAGGAAAGCATCTGTCATCATTCTATGGGTAACAAATCCAATTACTTTATCAATGGTTTCATCAAACACTGGGAAACGAGTAAACCCGGAGCTGCGTTCTTGGGTGAGAATCTCAGCTATCTTTTCGTCTTTTTCAAAACCACACACAACGGTGCGAGGCGTTAAAATCTGCTCAGTGGTGTATTCGCGAAGTCGAATGATGTTTTCAATTAATGTCACTTCTTTTTGGTTAATGGAGCCGTGCTTCCCGCCAAGGTAAGTAATCGCTTGGATCTCTTCGCGTGTGACTTTTTCAAGCTTTGATGCACCAAATAAACGAGTGATATAACTAGAAAGTAGCACCAATGGGTAGACTAGCTTGACCAAAACCGCGATTAATCGAGTTGCAGGAATCGCCAGGCTTTTCCAATATTTTGCCCCAAGGGTTTTCGGGATGATCTCTGAAAAATATAAAATGGCTAAGGTGAGTAAAAACGCGACCAGACTTTCCCATTTTGCTCCAAAAAGATGCATAGCTTGAGCACCAACTCCGGCAGCTCCCATGGTATGGGAAAAGGTATTCAAAATAAGGATGCTTGAAATCGATTGTTCTAGATTCTCTTTAGCATGAATAAGTTGCTTGCTAGCGAGAGGCTTATTTTTCCGAACGACTTCGATGTAACTAGGGGTGATTGAAAGCAGAACCGCTTCTAGGATTGAACAAATAAAAGAAACACCAATTGCGACAAAAATATAGATCAGTAGCAGTGTCATTTATAGGGTAATTTAACCTCTTAAGTAGATAAAATAGATGAATAGACCAAAAAGTTGGTCAGTTTCGATATATAGATTAACAATTGCATTAGCTTTAAGGCAATAACTATTGATGAAAATGATGTGATAGTTTGATGTATTTCAAGCATTCCCTGTTCTAAGTTAAGGGAATGCTTCTTACAAAAGTCTTAGCTAAGGCTTTTGAAAGTGGAGACAAACTCGCGGGCATTGTTAGCTATTTGTTCTAGGCTCATTTGCGGAGTGTATAAGGATGCCCCAATTCCAAATCCGGCCGCACCCGCATCTACAAAAGGCCGCATACTTTCGACGCTTGCGCTAATCCCACCAACGGGAAAACAAGCCGTATTAGCAGGTAATACGCTCATGAGTGCTTTAAAACCAGCTAACCCCACCACATTTGCTGGGAATAGTTTCAATCCACTGGCACCATCGGCTAATGCTGCAAATGCTTCTGTAGGAGTTAACACTCCCGGTAATACAGTGCATCCGGCTTGTACGCCTAACTTAATGACTTCAGAGTTATAGTTAGGGCTTACGATTAACTTAGCGCCTGTATCGATAACCGCTTGCGCTTGTACTTTGGTGGTAACGGTACCTGCGCCGATTAAGTACTGATCGCCAAAGCGTGCGACTAAAAGTTGAATGCTTTTAAGTGCGTCAGGGCTGTTAAGTGGGACTTCAATCTGACTAAAGCCTTCATTAATCAAGACTTCGCAGCTTTGAATGGCGGTATCTGGTGTTAAACCTCTAAGAATTGCTATTAGTGGCAATGGTTTGTTGTCTGACATAAGACTTGCTCCCGTAAGGCACTCATTCCTGCTATAAAACAGTCATCGCCGCTGATGGTGGTGGCTACTTTGTTAAGGATTCCGCAAGCAATCGCATAGCGTTTACCTAGTTGCGCGTTGCTAATAATGTAGGTGGTATCATCGATATCGGCGACTTCTTTACCAATGAGTAATCCTGATATGTAGTCATGGATTTCTGATTCTTCAATTTGTCCGAAAAGTCGATGGGTTCTAGCCATAAAAGCGGTGTGCATTAGATTACCCTCTTGACCATCGATAACGCCCTTAGCGAAGACGTCAGGAGAGAGAATTTGTTCACTCAAATTTTTACCCAGTATCGAATGCTCGCTTAATAACGCAAAAAACTCCCCGGTCATAAACGTTGAAAAAGAGTGAAGTTTGCCATCGCTAATTTGGGCATGCTTACTGTGTGTACCGGGTAAGATAGCAAAGCAGTTTTTATCAAAACCAAGCTGCAGCAAACCAAGTAGCTGCACCTCTTCGCCACGCATCACGTCGAATTTAGACTCATTCACGCTGTGACAAACACCAGGTACTATTAACACCTCCGATCCCCAAGTGGTATTAAACCGAAGGCAGGCATCACTCAATGATGTTAGCGATAGAGGAGTACTAATATAGTCTGCTTCATGCCAGCCTTGTTTTGAACCAATCATGCCTGCCATAAACACCGGCAAGTTAGGGCTGGCATCAAACCATTGTGCGAGGTTGTTTCGAAGAACATCTTCAAACGCCCGATCTTTTACTTGCAGAAGACCGGTTTTTCGTTCGATACGCTCGATACAAGTGTTGTCCGCACTCATAATAAAGGCGCGAAAATTTGTAGTTCCCCAATCGACAATGATCCATTCGGGTGACGCTGATAGTGTGTTTATCAAACCCATGTCCTTGTGATTAATTAATTTTAAAGCTCTCAATGATTGATCGATTTACTTCAACGCCAATTCCTGGTTCTTTAGATATTTGAACCATGCCATCGCTAAACGAAATACCATCGTTAATTAAGTCTTTTCTAAAGGGGTGGTCACTTTGGTCGAACTCAAGCATCGGTTCTTCCGCAAATAAACCAAGGGGCGAAGGTGGTAGTGAGGCGATAAACTGGAGCGAGGCTGCGATTCCAATACCTGAACCCCAAACATGGGGAATTATTCTAGTTTCATGCGCTTGGGCGAGTGCTGCTATTTTCTTGCACTCGGTAATTCCGCCCGAAGAACACAGGTCTGGCTGGATAATGTCCAAGGCATTTTGACTCAACCAAGGCTGATAACCGCGTTTGCCGAAAACTTGTTCTCCAGCTGCAATATATGTAGAGCCCTGATTACGGATCTGCTTGTATCCTTCTAGGTCCTCTGGTGCTAACAGTTCTTCTAAGAAATAAGGTTTTGCCGATTCTGTCTCACGAATAATTCGACGTGCACTACCAACACTATAAGCGCCATTCGCATCAGCCATTAATCGAATATCGGGACCTACTTTTTCGCGCATTTGGTGAATAAAGGCGATGTCCTCATCGACACCGAAACCTATTTTTAGTTTCATGGCTCTAAAGCCCTTGTTTATATAGGCTTGTGCTTCGGCATAGCTGTCTTGAGGGTAATGACCAGCTTTAGTTCGGTAAAACCCGGTTGCGTAAGGTTGGATTTCGCTTCGAAATGCGCCACCGATAAGCGCATGAATTGGTTTGTTCAAAGACTTTCCGATGATGTCCCAAATGGCGATATCAATACCACTTATAGCGTTAACCGCAGACCCACCTTGTCCATAGGGACGACTGAGGTTGTACATTTGCTCCCAGATTACTTCGACATCGAAAGGGTCACGGTTAAGCAGCAAAGGTTTAAATGCGTTTTCAATAAATGCAGCGGCAATTTGCGGTGGTTGAAGGCCATGACACAAGCATTCTCCCCAACCTGTAATGCCAGCATCAGTCTCAATCTCTACAATGAGTGAGCTTCGCTGATGTACCCAACCTTGAGAGAAATAAAAAGCTTCTTCAAGGGGAACTGAAATAGCGTGAGCATGTACGTTAGTAATCTTCATTTAATGTCTCTTAAAAGCATCACATGTGATGATGGTTACGCTCGCGGCGTTCGATATCATAGGTTCAAAATTATGCTGCAACTATAGCAGTGAGCCTTGTTGGGATTGTGATCTTTCTCAAGTTCTCAAATTAGAGGACGACATTCCCAGATGGTGGAACTTGAGAAGAGGAGAGAGCCCTGTTTGTTCCACATTGTGGGACCTTGGTGCTTCTATGAATGTCCTCGCGGTTAATAAACGCGCGCTAATCTAATCTATTGCTATTGCCCGAATGTTTGAAATGGAATTCAGGTGAATTGAACATTACACCTCGCCAAATTTAGGAGCAGCTTTGAGACGAACCCGTATACGCCATAGCTTGATTGGCAAAGTTTTGGCACTGTTTATACTGATTGTAGCAATACCTTCAGTTGCAGCGGGTTTAACAGCAATGCGCTTGTTTCTTAATATATTGCTTGAGAAATCCTCTGATAGTTATTCGCTTTCGGTTGAGCACCTAAACCAACAAGTTGACGAAGAGCTTTTTCAAACCAAAATGAGTGCCTACTATGTTTATTTAGACCTTGATTTGAAGCAAGCTATTTCAGATTTCGAAGTCGATAGAGCCGGTAGTTTGAAAGCTCAACGTCGGGTTGCAACCAAATTTGAAAACTACCGGATATCTCCCAGTTTCAACAATGTGAATACTGTGAAAATTTATGCATTTAATGGATTAAAGATGTCCTTTGGGGACAGTGTTTTTAGTTCAGCGATCAGTGATGATTGGGTGCTAAATAATCCTTTGTATCAACAAGCGATTGAATTTCCAGACCGGTTTATTTGGTCCGGTATTCATAGCAATACTGATGGTCCAGGGATTAGTGACTCCATTTCAATTTTTCGAGTTGTAAAAGACCGAAGCTATAGCTCAGGTGTTGCCATGTTGTATGTAAACCTCGATTCAAAATTGTTTTCAAGCCTAGTCAATGGACGCAATGGTTTAGCTGACAGCCGAATTTATGTTTTGGATTCAAATGACAATTCGATAACAGGTACAAGCGTGCCTAAATTTGTTCTCGATACCATTAACACAGCTATCGATAATTCGCGTTCAGACTATTCTCAAACCATTGATATCGGAGGCGAAAAACGGCTTTTTGTGCATTATTTATCTGATTATCAGTGGAAAATAGTAGGGGTGCTTGACGTCAATCAGCTTCGACAAAGTAGTCTCGATTTACTTGGCTATTTTACCTTGGGGTTTTTGCTGTTTTTGATTATCGCCAGCATAATCTGGTTGGCTGCGGTGTCGTATTTGTTGGCACCTATCAAACGTCTCAGCGCAGCAACCAAACAAGTACGACGTGGCAATTTTGCTGTGCATATTACGCCGCATGGAAAGGACGAAATCGGTCAGCTGACCCGTGATTTTAACTATATGGTGGCCAAGGTAGATACAGTATTAGCTGAATCTGTGGCTCAGAATAGCCGAGAAAAAGACGCACAATATCGAGCTCTGCAGGCTCAAATTAACCCTCATTTTCTCTATAACACATTAAATTCAATTCGTTGGATGGCGATTTTACAAAACGCAGACAATATAAAACGAACGATTGAAGTCCTTGCCCGCCTTTTGCGTAACAGTACCCGTAAAATGGATCAATTTGTCACGATTGATCAAGAGATTGAAAATCTAAAAGACTATGTCTATATCGAAGAGCTTGCCTATAGCAATCGCTTTAAAGTTGAATACAACGTGGATTTTAAAGCGCTTTCGTTTCAGTGCTTTAAATTTCTTCTTCAGCCTTTAGTTGAAAACGCAATTTTTCATGGTGTTTTGCCAAAAGACGGGTTTGGGGCCATTGTGGTCAGTGTCCGTAAACACTCAGATACGATTGAGTTTGAAGTATTTGATAATGGAATCGGGATGGATTCGAACGCAAGCTCAGTAAATCACTCTAGCGGGCATGCTGGACACAAATTTAATAGTATTGGATTGGAAAGCGTACGAGAACGCCTACAAATGTGTTATCTCGATGATCATTGTTTCAGTATTGATAGTGAGAAAGGTGAATACACGCGTATCCGAATTTGTATCCCTATGCGGGAGCACCTTGATGCTTAGAATACTGATTGTTGACGACGAACTATTAGCTCGATCCGGATTAAAGGTTTTTATCGATTGGAATCATTATGGTTATGAGATCGTAGCTGAAGCCGAGAATGGGCAGCAGGCCCTTGAGATTGCCTTGCGTATAGAGCCCGACATTATTATTAGTGATATCCAAATGCCAATAATGAATGGTATAGAGCTGGTGGAGAAATCACAGGCAGCTGGTCTTGCAAGCAAATTCGTAATGTTGAGTGCTTTCGACGACTTTGATTTGGTCAAAGGAGCCCTAAAGGCGGGTGCGGATGACTACGTGCTAAAGCTACAAATGGAAGCACAAGACCTACTTGAAACCTTGGATAGTCTCAAGCAACAGATTCAAAAAGAACAAGACAATCAAACTTCGAAAGCAGCAACATTAGTCGTTCATGAGCAAGATAGGGACGCTATACGACAGGTTCTATTGCGCGATCTATTTAATGGAAAAATACTCGACGCGAAGACGATTTCAAAAAAATTACAGCAATACGGACTAACTCTATACTCCGATGCGGTAGTGTTGCTTGCGTTCCGGCTGCGGGATAACTACGACGCTGAGTCCACCCTTGAGTACACTTTTTCTGAATTGATTAAACGAAGTCTAAAGCAATTAGAGGCCTCCCAATTGGTGACTTGCGACAATGGTTACTTTATTGGAGTGTGTAGTTTTGATCGATTTCAAAGTGAGCAAAGCATTCAATATGATCTTTCCAAACTTTGTCACGCGGTGTCAGTTGCAAGTATAAACACGTTGAATTTTGAACCTCGTATTGGGCTTTCTAGCACGCACAACTGTTTTACCCATTTCAGGCAACTATATTTGGAGTCTATGTTCGCCGTTTCTCACTGCGGTGCTAATAGTAATTCGCAGCTTATGCACTTTGTTGATGTACAGTCGTCGGGAACACAAGCTCGGGTTGAAGAACTCGAAGGCTTTGTTAGTGATGTTGCCAATGCACTAGCGAACAAAGATTGGCTAATGCTCGCCGATAGCTTAGATGGTCTCGTTGTGTCATTGCAGCGTTCAAGCAATATACCTGTGGAGTTGGTGTTAGGTAATCGCTATGTATTGAACTATTTAGTCCATGACTTCTTTGTTTCGCAGCAACAAGAAGATGACCCCTTGTGGGCTGAGATTCAAGAGAGCTGGATAAACGATGGGCGGATTAACGATCTTAAGCAGTTTATTTCTTGGATACGCTTATTAAGAAGCCTACTAGCGCGTTACTTTGAGCAAGGAGGTGATAGCCATAGTGTTATATTTCGCGCTAAACATTACGTTAATGAGCATATTGACGAACCTATAAGCCTGTTACAGATAAGCCAGTACTTGGGCCTGTCCTCGAGCTATTTTAGCCGCCTATTTAGTGAGGTAAATGAACAGTGCTTTGTTGACTATGTGAGAGCGCAGAAAATGAAACATGCCCGAGATCTTATTCGCGGAAGCAACAAAAAAATGTATGAAATTGCCCAAGAACTCGGCTATGAAAACGTGCATTATTTTAGTCGGGTATTTAAAAAAACGGTTGGAGTTTCAGCGATGGAATATCGCCATGGTAAGCATACTGAACTTAGAAAACCAATATAGAATGCCTCTATGCTCTCGGGGGCTCACTTTCGTTTGGTGAAATAACGATGGTAGGCGTCGCTTCACTTCACTGTGAAGTGAGTCTCAAATAACAAGAAGGTAATCCCGCAATACGGGACGTTATTGTTTTGGATTTTTACTCATCTATTCCAACTCCCAAGCTGTTCATCGAAGGTCCTGTCTATTTCTGGTTAATTGTTAGCACTCGTAGCTATATATTGAGTGTATTTTAGTCTATTTGTTATCTGGTCTTATGATTGTTTAGCAGTGATAAACCTGTCATAACGTCCCTAGGTATAGATGACGGCTAATTAATACAAGCGTGGCCGATCGATTTATTGCAACTAACTTGTCAATCTTGGGAGAGAAGATGAGCTCAGGGTATGGAAATCAAGCACTTTACAAAGCTATAGCAGTTATTGATGCAATCGCTGACGGACAAAGTCAACTTCAACAAATTAGCGATCAGTTAGGTTATCCGAAATCAACGGTGCATCGCATTGTCCATGGCTTGATCGAGGCGCGTTACGTTCGAGATGTCAAAGGCATTGGCTTAGTTTTAGGCACCAAAATGATTCAATTGGGTAATAAGGCGCAGCAAAATATGCCGCTTAAAGACATCGCAAGACCTTATTTACAGCAACTGGCGGAAGAAACTCGAGATACAGTCCACCTAGGTATTAAAGATGAAGACGATGTTTTCTATCTTGACAAGATTCCTGGCTATCGCCCGATAGAGTTTCGTTCTCGGGTCGGTGACAACTTGCCATTGGCTTCAACCGGTATCGGAAAGGCATTAATGATAGACATGCCAAAAACTGAATGGCGGCGTTTGATTGCCAAGCAAGATCACCTCGATGCGCCGGCTATTCTAGCTCGAATGGACGTTTACTCAAGTAAAGACTATAGCTTCGATCTAGAGGATAACGAAGAGCAAGTGCGCTGCGTTGCAGTACCAATTCGTAACAAGTACGGAAATATTATCGCTGCCATTTCAGTGACCAGTATCCATGCATTTATGTCTGATGAACGCATGGTTGAACTCATTGAGGTCATACGAGCTTATAGCCAGCGGATTTCAGAACAACTAAATTAGAGGCCAGTCGTGAATATCTTCTTTGTTTTATGCGACGAATTACGCGCAGATGCACTCGGCTGTATGGGAAACAAGCAAATCAAAACGCCCCATATCGATAGTCTGGCATCGGATAGTGTTTTGTTCGAAAAATCTATTTGTAATACCCCAATGTGCGTGCCGTCACGCGTCAGTTTAGCAACCGGTAGACATGCGCTAAGCCATGCTGCTGTTGACAATATGCTCCAACCACGCCCAACTGAAACCTCCTTATTTAGTTTGTTACAAGCCCAAGGCTATCAAACCTTCAGCCACGGCAAGTGGCATTGCAATATAGAACCTGAGCGCTTTGGCATGGATAGTTCAAATACAGGAACTTCAAATCTTAGCCCTCCAGAGAGCTATATAAGCTGCTTTGGGATCGAAGACAAAAGTACTCGAGAGAAAAGTCAGTACAAACGTAATGATGGCGAGATCTCGTTAATTATCTCTGGTAAAAGGCCATCCCACAAAGATAAAACATTGGATAGTATTGTACTTGAAAACTATTTGGACGACTTAGCCATTCGTAAACAGGCGCAAGAGCCAATGTTTGCCCAATTGTCGATTATGGATCCTCATACGCCTTACCTTCCTGCAGAGCCTTTTGCTTCGATGTATGAACCAGGTGATATCGACATGCCTAGTTCCTTATCCGACCCTCTAGATTCCAAGCCGCGGTTGCAGCGCTATTTTTATCATGCTCGTGGTTTTGACAAGCTTGATGAACAAGATTATCGCAAAACGAAGGCCGCCTATTATGGCTCGGTAAGTCATGTTGATGAGCGAGTTGGTAAGCTTATTTCCAACTTAAAGAAGCAAGGACTGTATGACGATAGCCTAATTGTTTTTACCTCAGACCATGGAAGCATGATGGGAGAGCATGGATTTGTGGAAAAGTGGGGGCATATGTACGAGCCTGTCATCAACACTCCATTGTTGATAAAAATGCCTTTTGGTGAGGGAGCTGGAACGCGTAAAAATGGGCTGGTGGAGTCTATTGATATTATGCCCACCATTCTTGATTTACTTGGCCTTGAGTCCTCATCAACGGTACATGGTAAAAGTCTTTTGCCATATATTCGTAAGCAATCCACTCAGCATAAGTCCTTAGTCTTTGCACAATACTATTGCCAAGGCCTGCAAGATGAACCTGCTATCATGGTAAAAGATGAGACCTGGAAACTCACCAGCTACCCCTGCGGAAAACAACTAGAGTCCAAACTTTTTGTTGATCATTACTTACGTATGAGCCCTCTTTTTGATGGAGCCGAGGTACTCGGCGAGCTTTACCATTTAGTTGATGATCCAGATGAGAGAAACAATCTGTTTGATGTGCCGGAATATAGTCACATCAAACGCCACTATCTCGATGAAATTACTAAGTGGAAGTCATCTTTTTCTGATTTAGTTCATTTTCCCAAAATAGATAAGCCGCGACTTGGTGGTTCATATAGCTTGCTACAAGGCGATAACTTAGATCGTTTGGAGCAGCAAGTTACAGGGGACAATAAACAGTCCCGCTTGTGGTAAGGCTTAAAGGCGGACTAAGCGTCCCATTATTCGGGATGTTTTTGGTCGAAAAGAAAAACGTTGAATAAGTCACAACATTGCCATTGCTATGGATGAATACTAAGGCCCGTAGAGCTTTGACAAAAGGGTTCAAAGGCCTACATGCCCTTACCAGTAGTTAATAAATTAGGTGTACAACAATGTTGATTGAAAAAATGTATTTAGACGGTCAAGCCTTTGAAAGTGGTGAGACTTGCGACGTTATTAATCCGGCTACTGACAAAGTTGTGGCTGCGATTCAAGTCGCAAATTTAGATGTTGCCCAAAAGGCGCTCAATAGTGCTAAAGCCGCCGAGAAGAGCTGGTCTAAAACAAGTATTGCTGAACGCGTATCGTGGATGAAAAAACTCCGCGCGGCATTGCTTGAGCGAGAAGACGATCTGCGAATGTGTGTGCACCTCGAAGCCGGTAAAACATGGGATGGCACTCAAGAGGATTTCGACCTATTGGTGAATAGCTTGGAGTTTTATGCGGAAGAAATACAACGCTATCAACCTAGTCAACTACAAGATACACAGTCTAAAGCCGTGCATACTTTGAACTACCGACCCGTAGGTGTGGTTGTTGCTTACCTGTCTTGGAACTTTCCACTATTAAATCTAAGCTATAAACTAGGCCCTGCAATGGCCACTGGTTGCCCGATTATCCTCAAACCATCAGTTCAATCGCCTTTATCGGCCTATTTAGTGGGTTCCATTTGTCAAGAAATCGGCCTGCCAGCAGGTGCGGTAACGATTATAGCTGGTGGTAATAGAGACGTCAGTGATTTAATTTCCGGCTCCAAAATACCATCAATGTTGACGCTGATTGGCTCCATCGCTACTGGTGTCAAAATCATGCAAGCAGGTGCAACTTCCATTAAACGCTACTCCATGGAGCTTGGAGGTAATACTCCTTTTGTGGTTTTCAAAGATGCGGATCTAGATAAAGCAGCCGATATCTTATGCGCTTTAAAATATGGGAACTCAGGACAAATTTGTGTCGCTCCAAATCGTGTATTTGTTGATGAAGCGGTACATGCCCAGTTTTTGGCCAAAATACTCGATAAAACTAAACAGGTAAAACTAGGCTTTGGCCGCGATAGCGATGCAACCATGGGGCCGGTAATTAGTAAATCTGCCCGTGCAGGAATACACAAGTTAGTTGTTGATGCCTTAGAGCAAGGTGCGCAATTACAGGCTGGTGGAAGCTTTGACGAAGACGCGGTTGGCGCTTTTTATCCGCCGACAGTACTGAGTCATGTTGATGAATCCATGGACATTTATCAACATGAAATATTCGGTCCGGTTATCAGCATCATTAGCTTTAGTGATGAGCAAAAAGTCATTGAGCAAGTCAATGATACTGACACCGGATTAGCGTCTTACATATTCAGCGAAGATATAAATAAAGCACAGCTAGTAGCTGCGCAGTTCGAGTTTGGAGAAATTCAGATCAATGGTGTGCAATACGCAATAAATCTACCGCATGTTGGCATTAAGCAATCTGGAATTGGTTGTGATTGCTCCAAATATGCCTTGGACGATTATTTGTATCTGACGCGTACCAGTCGAACGCTATAGTGGATTAACTATTTCGAAATAACTTGTTTAAAGCGAAAAGGCAGCTAAAAAAGCTGCCTTTTTTTGTTTTTGTTGCCGCGACTCTATCCTAGCTAAGTCGAAATCATCAACAGTCCTAAGATAATGAGAACTGTATCGCTGAAGAACTCGGGATGGCCTAAAATATAACCTTTAAATCAATGAGTTAGTGGTGGTGCGAAAAAGGGGGATCTTAGTCAGTTTGGGATGTAAAGATTGTGCAAATAATACAAATATTGTTCATTTTGAAGCAAAGGCAAATAGACAATACTAATTATGAAAACCCAGATGCGTCATTAAAACGCACCCTACATGTTAAGGAAGATAATAATGAAAAAGCTATTAAAGGTTCTAATGACCGTTGGCATGGTTAGCTTGTGCTCCCCACAAGCAATTGCTGCTTCTAACGGTAAAATTGGAATGATGCAACACAACCAAAGTGATTCGTTTCAGCAAGCGATGTTAAAAGGTGCTGAAGAAATGGCCGAAACGCTTGGTTATGATTTCATGGATGCTTCGTCAAATGATGATCCAGTAAAAGAACTTGAGATTATTCGTAACTTCTCAAAACGTGGGGCAACACTATTAGTCTTGGGCTCAACGACTCAAGCAGCCGGAATTGCTGGTGTCGAGTTGGCACATTCCTTAGGTATGAAAGTGGTTACCATGGATTCAATTCAAGGTAATTCTAAAGCGGAAGGGCAAGTTGGTGGTGATGATGTTGCCGCAGGTTACTACGCCGCTAAACATTTAGCGGAATCGATTGGTGGTAAAGGTAAAGTTGCAATTAATAAATTCCCTGATCCGATCCCACCATCAGAAGACCGTGTTAAAGGTTTCTACAATGCATTTTCTGAATACCCTGAAATTGAAGTTATAGCGGATGCAGGACCAGGTTATGACACGATAAAGGCAATGAACTGGACCGCGGCTATTATTCAAGCCAACCCAGATGTAAAAGGCTTTATTTCTATTGAAGATACCAGCGCACTGGGTATTGTCCGCGGTATTGAAAATGCCAAGATGGAAGGCAAAATCAAGTCTGTTACTGTGGTTGAAAGTTCAAGTATCTATAAAGAGCTTGCTAAGGGAGATGTCATCACTGGTGTATTTGCTATGCACTCATACAACTATGGCGCTTTGGCCGTGACCCTACTTGATCGTCTTAATAACAACCGTCCGGTTCCATTCATAGTTAAAACCACTGGTGTTTTAGTCACCAAAGACAATGTTGATACAAACCTTGAATACCTAAACTTCGATTAAAACCAACGATGGCGCGGCTTTGGGCGCGCCAGTGTTTCTAAGTTTTGAGGTAACAGCATGGAACAATCTGCATTACGAATTTCAAAAATCATCAAAAGCTTCGACGGTATTAAAGCCCTTAAAGGGCTATCGTTGAGCTTTAATAAAGGAGAAATTGTTGGTTTAGTTGGCTCCAATGGTGCTGGAAAATCAACCTTGCTTAACGTCATTTGGGGGGCATATGCTCCGGATTCAGGAGATATATTCATCAACGGTGAACAAGTCAAAAAGATATCTCCAACCAAAGCCCAAGAACTCGGTATTAGTATCATCTTCCAGCATCGGCGCTTAATGCCATATATGACGGTTGCCGAAAATATCTTCATTGACAATATGCCGAAAAAACATGGCATCGTTGATTTCAAAAAGATGAGTAAGGATGCACAAGATCTGCTCAAAATGCTTAGTCTTGATATCGACAGTAGTAAAAAAGTGGAAGAGTTATCTGCTGAAGAAAAGCAGTTGGTAGAAATTGTAAAAGCATGCTCTAAAAACCCCAAGATCCTATTGATGGATGAACCAACTACTGCACTACGGCAAGGGGATGTTGACCGTTTATTCACCTTAATGAGAACTCTTAAATCACGTGGTTGTAGTGTGGTGTTTATTTCACATCGCCTAAAAGAAGTGATAGAAATCAGTGACCGAATTTCCATCATCCGCGATGGTGCCAACGTAAGTGATGGTCCAAGTACTCAATACAGCCCTGATCGTATCGTTGAAGAAATGAGCGGTATTACGGCGACAGATTTTGAACACCAACGCGATGTGACAGACAGTTCCTTTAGCCATGCTGGGCAAGAGGTTTTACTAAGGACCGAGGGCTTGAAGGTTGCCAACTCGCAAAGCATAAGTTTTGAACTGCACAAAGGAGAAATACTGGGTTTTGCGGGACTTGGTGGTTCAGGTGTAGAAGACATCTTTGAGTCGCTTTATGGGCTAAAGACTAAACAAGCGGGCGATATTGAAATTGAGAACCAGCATGCCACCATTCGAAGCCCTATGGATGCAATAAAGCATGGATTAGGCTTTGTTTCTGAAGACAGACAACTTAATGGCGAGTTTCTCGAGTTGAGCGTTAAAGACAACATTTGTATTCCTAGTGGTCAAAAAAAACGTTTGTTCTCGATGATTAATCGCAGTGAAGAAACGCTAGCAGCGGCGAGTTACATCGAAAAATTGAATATTAAGACCGAATCGAGTCAGAAGCTTATAAAAAATTTGAGTGGTGGGAATCAGCAAAAGGCCATTATTGCTAAGTGGCTGCAACTGCAATCCAAAATCATCATCATGTGTGAGCCGACTGCTGGAATCGATGTTGCTGCGAAAAGTGATGTGAATGCTTTGATTCAGCAAATAGCTGAAGAGGGCAAAGGGATCCTTTATACCTCGTCCTATATCACGGAGCTTATGCATGTATCAGACCGAATTATTGTTGTTTATCAAGGCCAAATGTTTAAAGAATTTTCGAGATCACAATACGATCATAATCAGATTTATCTCGCGATGAACGGAATTGAAGAACAATCAGGAGTTAACGATGAACACTAGTGACAAAGCTATTTCACTAAAACAGGCTGGTGCAAGCAGTAGTCTTGTATCCAAACTCATAGGGTTAGTCAGCTCTAGTTATCTGGTTAAATTGACGATTGCCTGCATGGCACTGATAGCGGTTTTATCGTTTGCAAGCCCTTACTTTTTTACGTTCACTAACTTTAAGGACATTTTGCTAGGCACCGCGGTTATTGGGATCATATCCTTCGGCATGACGATGGTGTTAATCAGCGATGGCATAGATCTGTCCGTTGGCTCGGTGGTTGCTTTTTGTAGCGTTATTTTGTGTGTCAGTTTGAACGCAGGATTTGGATTACCCATGGCCTTGGCTTTGACCTTTGTTGGCGCTATTACGGTTGGCTTGTTTAACGGTTTTTTTGTTTCCGTATTGAACATTAATCCATTTATCATCACCCTTGGTAGTATGAGTTTGGTGCGCGGAATTGCGTATATTATTATCGGTGGACAACCCAAACCATTTGATTCCGACATCATCCGCTTTGTAGGTTCGGGCTCGTTTTTAGGCGTTCCCATTCCTATCTATGTCATGCTTATAGTACTCGTCGGTTTGTCATTTATGATGAAGTACACCCAATTTGGTCGCAATGTCTACGCGATAGGCAATAACCAAGAAACAGCTCGTCTATCAGGAATCAATGTCATCAAAACGCGGATCTTGGTGTATTGCATTATGGGTCTATTAGCGGGACTGGCTGGCATATTGCTGGCAGCTCAAACTTATGCGGGGATCCCTGCCGCAGGCAATGGTTATGAGCTCGACGCACTAACTGCCGTTATTTTAGGCGGTACCAGCTTGAAAGGTGGAGAAGGGCGCCTGGCAGGCACTTTGCTAGGCACTTTAATCGTTGCCTTAGTACTGAATGGACAAAACATGTTGGGGGTTCCGTACTTCTATCAATTGGTGAGTAAGGGAGCCATCATCATCTTTGCAATGACAGTGGCCATGAAACGAAATTAGTCCTAGAATTCCTTTCAAACTTTTGCCCATGCAATCTGCATGGGCTTTTTTTTACTCGTACCACAACGTGGGATTATTCGTCCCAGAAATGGAAGTTTGTCGGGCGTCACAATTCTATTTTCTCCAAACCGTAATATGAGCGCATCTGAGAAACGATTTTCGAATATTCCAATTAGGTGAAGGTAGATTGATAAATGACGAAGTATAGCCAATTCAAAGCAATCAAAACTGGTGAAGCAAAACTGAATCAAGGATTTTGGGCCAACCGTGTCGATGACTATCTTAGTATTATAGATAATCTAGAAGGCGCTCTACTTTCCGAAGAAAATGCGGCGCGAATGCTTAACTTTGGTATTGCCGCCGGGGAAGTTGAAGGTGAATTTCATATGAATGAATGGTCTGATGGAGACTGTTACAAGTTCATTGAAGGCTGTATTAATCAGTACGCAGTCACACAAGATCAAAAAATTCTAGATGTCATCAACAAATATATTCCGTGGATAGAAGCCTCACAAGAGGACGATGGTTACATCGGAACGCAAACCCTATTGACGGAGCGAAAACGATGGGATGATATCGAATACCATGAGCTATATAACATGGGACATCTATTTACAGCTGCTTGCGTGCACTATGAAGTCACTGGTGACGAACGACTGCTAAATGTTGCTAAACGTTGTGCGGATTACTTATGGATTACCTTTTCGCCTAAGCCTAAAGCTTTACTACATTTTGGCTTCAATCCCAGTCAAATTATGGGGCTTGTTGAACTACATCAATTAACCAATGAGCCAAGATATCTCGAACTTGCAGATATTTTCGTTACGATGCGCGGACAATCTCCCGAGATTGGTGGTGACTGTAATCAAAACCGGATGCCGCTACGTGATGAAACACAACCGGTTGGCCACGCTGTGACTGGAGCATATTTATATGCGGGCGCAGCCGATGTCTATGCTCATACTGGCGAACAAAGCTTAAAAGATGCCTTAGAGCGCATTTGGAACGACTTAATACGACGCCGTATTTATATCACCGGTGGCGTTGGCCCGCAGTATGTTGGCTACTCGGATAGAGGGGACCCTTTGTATGAAGCCTTTGCATCTGAGTACAACTTACCGCATCGCGTTACCTATAATGAAACCTGCGCAAATATCGCTGTCGCGATGTGGGCTAAACGCATGTACCAATTAACGGCTAAAGCTGAATATGGGGATTGGATGGAGAACATTCTATTTAATGCTGGGATCTCTGGTGCTAACTTAGATATGACTCGTTATTTCTACGCTAACCCCCTTGCTCACCGCTGTGAACACCATATTGAGCCTAGTTTTGGTCAGTATTCTCATGTTCCAAACGAGCGTTTCTTTACCTTTGATTGTTGGTGTTGTCCGCCGCAATTACTGCGTACTTTTACTGGAATGCCAAAGTGGATTTATTCTACGAGTGACAAGGGAGTATCGATTAACCTATTTGCGGGTGCTGACCTTGATACCAAACTAGATAATGGCGACCAAGTAAAAGTGTCAATGCAAACGAATTACCCTTGGGACCAATCGGTTTCAATTCAAATTATCGAAGCGCCCCAAAATGGTATGGAACTAAGCTTACGCATTCCCGCCTGGTGCAGTGAAGCTACGATCAATGGTAAAAGAAGTGAAAGCGGTGTGTACACCTTGCAAGTGAAACAAGGGCAGCAATTGGCAATCGAATTGCCAATGCAGGCTGAACTTTATATTTCACACCCTATGCTAGAGCAATCTAATGGCATGTTTGCGGTTAAACGCGGACCTGTGGTTTATTGTGTTGAAGGCCAGGATATAAGTGCAGGAGCAAAAATTGATGAATTGGTCTTGCCCGAACAAGCGAGCTTTGAGGAAGAAGTGATGGCGGACTTCCCATATAAGATGGTTGGTTTAAGAACTAAGTTTAAACGACGTCCGCATAGCTCAGCTTTGTATTCGCGTTCACAAAGTTCTACAGAGTCAGACGTTGAAGTGCGGATGATCCCATACTTCGCTTGGGCAAACCGAGTGGAGCAAGATATGGGAGTCTGGTTCCCCAGAGCCTAGCTAACCCGCTTTTGCTAACCGTCATATGAAACCCTAGTTTATTAGGGTTTTTTCTTTTGTGCCTGCCAAACCCCAAAAACGTAGCTTGCTTTAGATCTGTCAAAAGTGAACTAACACTTAGTTCTGATAGGGTTATTTTTGTTGTTTTGGCGAATTGATTTATAGTGATGATTCAGCACCCGCATTTTTTACCAATGGTAATCAGCTGACAAGGTTCCTAAATCCGTTCGCACCCTGGGGGTTTTATGGGGAAGTTTTTCCAGCAGCAATTTATTTCCATTCGTTCTGCCATGTCTATTATTTCTTGGCTGTATTTCTCTATGATTGTGGTTGTGCTTTCGGTTCTAATTTACTTTTTAAGCTCTTTGGATCAACTTTCAGCAAAGGAATTACACGAGCGGGTCAGCCTTGCGCTTGTGAATGAGAACCGCCAAGAATTGGCTATATTGGTGGAATACACCTATTGGGATGAAGCTTATAATGGAACTTTTTTTGACGACGAGAAAGTATGGGCTGACGAAAACGTTGGAAGCTATCTTTTCGAAACATATGGTATTGATTTTAGTTTGGCCCTTGGCAAAGACAATCAAGTTAAATTCTTTGCGAGTTCAGAGACTGAGCCGGAAATACAAGCTTCTGATATTCTAGGTAAAGAAATCAATCAATTGGTTCTCTTATCTAATGAACTTGAATCTAAGACTCAAGTTGCAAGTACCTATTTACGGATTGGAGACGCAATCTATCTGGTGGTTGGAGGGCCTTTTATAGAAGAGGATAATGGAGACATTAGACCGGATACTTTTTTACTTTTTGGGCGTAAAATTGATAGTGAATATTTGGAAGGGCTTACCAAAAACTACCAGCTTCAAGCCCTTGAACTATTGATAAATACGGTTTCGAAACCAAGTCAAAGTAGCTTAAACCTAAATTCACCGCTTGAGACTCTTGCCTCTGTACGCTGGACACCTAAAGTTCCTAGTAAAGATGTATTACCTAGTATCGTAATGGTGCTGTCTTTATTCCTACTTGGGACCATTATCGTAAGTCGCTATATTCTGACGCTTGAGCAAGCTAATAGAGAAGCCTACGAGAACAAAATATTTTTTGAAGCGACTCGAGATCCACTTACGCAGATCCATAATCGAAAATACTTTATGGAGATGGCTCGCAAAGAATTCTCGGTCTCTAAACGCTATCATCGGCCGTTTTGTGTATTGATGATAGATATTGATCATTTCAAAAATATCAACGACAGTTATGGGCATAGTTTTGGCGACTCGGCTTTAATGCATATGGCAGACATATGTAGCAATGTTCTGCGCGAACATGACTTGTTTGGCAGACTCGGCGGCGAAGAATTTGCAGTGGTTCTGCCTAATACTAGCTATGAAAAATCCTTACAAGTTGCCGAGCGAGTTAGGCAGGAATTAATGGAATCACCTTTCGCAAAAGACGCCAAAACTATCAAAATGACGGTGAGTATAGGTATGGCTGAATTATCCAAACATGAAGCAATTGAACTGCTTATTGAGCACGCTGATAAAGCGATGTATTTGGCTAAGTCCCGTGGTCGCAATCGTGTGGAATGTTATGGGGAGTAGTAGTTTAGCTAGCTACAGATAGGTTCTGTTGCCAGCTAATTGAGTTTGGCGGAACGTTTTGAAAGTTTTATATACACAGTCAAGGATAATAATATTATCCCGCCGCCGATGAGTTTTTGCAGCTGTATTACTTCTGCAAGCACAACAACACTTAGTAGCAGCGTCCAAATCGGTTCCAGTATCATAATGAGAGAAGCCGTTTCCATGTTTACACTATGTTGCCCTAATGTTTGCAGTAGATAGCGTAAAGCTGTTGCAACAAGCGTGGAAACGCTAAACCAAAAGATGAGGTGTGACGTTATTTCAAAAGGCTCGTTTGTCACGAATGAAGCAGCGATAACACCGGCGATACCAACGATGAAAAGTTGAATGCAGATAGAGCTTAAGGGTTTGATGTTGCGAATGACGCGTTTATTAAGCACAAAATGCACTGAAAGCAAACTTGAGGCCAAAAGGAAGTACCACTGACTTAGGTCAACTTGCCAGCCATTACTCAAAGCCAATAGTGCCATTCCTAAAACGGACAAGGGAAGTGCGATCCAAAATGCTTTTTTGGGTTTGTTTTGAAATAGCAGCCATGCGGTTATTGGTGCAATAATCATGGCAAGACTCATGATGAAAGCACCTTCAGAAAGGCTGGTTGAAATTGAGACTGCATGTATCCAAGTTAATAGGGAACCAGCCAGAAAAACACCCACAGCTGAAACTGCTGCTATTTGTGTAAGTCTTAGCTTAATAATATCTCGGTAGCAAAACGGTAAAAGAACCAAGCTAGCTAGCAAAAAACGAGCAGCGATAAATACGTCACTTGGCATTTCTTGTATTACTAGTTTTGAAGCAATCCAACCTACAGCAGCGAGCATAGTTGCCAGCAGTAAATACAATTCTGCGCGGCCCTTGACTTGGTCCATTTTGATCTGTCCTGAGTTGTAAATCTTTAAACAAAAGACCATTCAAACTTTGACGCGCAATGTATCTAGCTAGGGTCTGTATGTGCAAGCTGCTAGAGTATCGCTTAGCATCATAGATAACTAGTCTAGGCGCTAAGCGTTTGAGGTTTATTGTGTTAGAAACTCAGGGTAATCAGTGAGTCCTTCTGCGGTACCACCGAATAATGTTTCTGGATTGTGCTTCGCCAAGGGATAGTCGTTTTTTATCCGCGCTGGTAAATCCGGATTTGCTACAAATGGGCGACCGAAACCTACCATATCGGTGTCGCCATCTTCAACTGCTTGAGCCCCTTTGCGTGCATCGTAGCGACCCGCATAGATCAGTACACCTTGATATACTTGACGAACTGCATCTTTAAACGATTGTGGCGTTTCAGGGGCATCTTCCCAATCAACTTCAGCAATGTGAATATACGCCACATCTAGGGTGTTCAGTAGCGCAGCTGCTGCGGTATAGGTTTCTACTGGCGTTGCATCAATCGTACCATTGAGCGATGTAAATGGGGCAAGACGAACACCAATGCGGTCAGCGCCGATAGCACCTGCCATCGCCGCGACTACTTCTCCTAGGAAACGAAGTCTATTCTCGATAGAACCACCGTATTCGTCGCTACGATTGTTTGCTTGAGAATCTATAAATTGATTAATCAAGTACCCATTTGCGGCGTGAAGTTCAATACCATCAAAACCTGCTTCTATGGCGTTTAATGCAGCTTGTCGGTACTCACCAATGACTTGAGTAATATCCTCTTTAGTCATCTCACGAGGTTGAGTAACCTCAACAAAACCGGGTTGGTCGCTACCGTTGTCAACGAATACCTTGACGCCATCAGCTTTAATCGCAGACGAGGAAATGGCTTGTTGGCCTCCAATGTTATCTGGATGCGTCACTCGACCAACATGCCAAAGCTGGGCGAAAATAGTGCCACCTTTGGCGTGAACTGCGTCAGTTGTTAACTTCCATCCAGCGATTTGCTCTTGGGAATAAATACCTGGTGTCCAAGCATAGCCTTGTCCCATTGCTGAGATTTGAGTTCCTTCAGCCACAATCAATCCTGCACTGGCGCGTTGTGCATAGTACTGAGCCATCATTGCGTTTGCGACATTACCAGGTTGGCTGGCACGCGAGCGTGTCATTGGTGGCATAACAATACGGTTTTTTAGAGAAATCTTACCGAGCTGAATGCTTTGAAATAATGCGTCTTTCATTTGGAATTCCTCTTAACTGTTAACTTGAATGAGTTCAATTTGGTAACCATCTGGGTCGGTAACAAAAGCTATTTCAGTTCGGCCACCTTTCACCGGTCCAGGTTCTCTAGTTACATTGCCACCGCAGGTTTTGATACGATCGCAGGTTTCATAAATATCATCGACACCGAGGGCTATATGGCCAAAAGCGTTGCCAAGCTGGTATTGGTCGGTATCCCAGTTGTAGGTCAACTCAATTGCCGTACCCTTATCTTCGTAGCCTACAAATACTAAGGTGTAACGGTATTCCTGGTTTTCACTTTTCTCGAGAACGGTCATACCCAGAACGTTGGTATAGAACTCAATGGATTGTTCAAGGTTCACAACCCGCAACATGGTATGTAGAAACTTCATGGAATGCCCTCAGTACTGTTTTTGCGTGCAATGATGTTCAGCCGTGCACTGCTAATGAATGATGTTGTTGGGTACAAAGTACAGTCGAACACTCAAGGTGGGAAATTATCAATTTTCATCGTTATCATAAAATAAATTTATAGATCTAAAGTCGTGATATTCAATAGATTCTTACTTGTAGCATTCAAGAATTTTGGCGGCTTTACCGAGTAAGCTACGAATACATATGTCCATTTGTGACTTAATCAAATATATGGTGTTTAGCCGCAGTATCTAGGGTTTGTGGCGATACATACTGTGCAGAGTTTGAATCTCAAATTATGCTAAATGCAATGGGTGTAGAGATTTTGTAATGGTTATCAGAGCTAGCGAATGATGTACAAAGGTTCACTCTCCCCCAGAAATTTGACCTTTGCTTGTGCGAATATCAAAGTCGTTGCCGTTTAGTGTTGTTTTGCTTTACTCAAAATCGAATAATTCAAACTGCTACTACAATATCGTCGATTCAGTGAGGAACTAAAATGACCATTGTGTGGGAGAACGACCAGCAACTTTTCGCGCTTGCCAAGGAAAAACTATTTGTGGCCTTAGTCGGAGATATTCTTGATAAGTTAGGTTATCAACATCAATTTTTGTCACCAAAGCTTAAGCCCATGCGAAATGATATGCGAATTATAGGCAGAGCTATGACGGTACTCGAAGCTGACTTTTATGGCGACTTTACGGCTCATTCTGAGATTAGCGAGCAACCTTTTGGGCGAATGTTTGAAGCTTTGGACGATCTCAAACAAGATGAAGTCTATATATGCTCCGGTAGTTCACATCGGTATGCCTTGTGGGGAGGTTTGATGTCAACTCGTGCGATGCATTGTGGTGCAGCTGGCGCTGTGCTTCACGGGTTTCACCGCGATAGTAACGAAATTGAAAAGTTAGGGTTTCCGGTCGCTTCAATAGGCAGTTACGCTCAAGATCAAGGGGTGCGAGGTAAAGTCCTAGACTGGAGAATTCCGATTGAAGTTGATGGCGTGCGAGTCAACAACGGAGACATTATATTTGGTGACAGAGATGGAATACTGATCGTTCCCAAAGCGGTAGAGATTGAAGCGTTTCAAGGTGCATTTGAAAAAGCTGCTACCGAAAGCTTGGTCTTAAAAGCGTTGCAACAGGGAATGACAACTGTTGATGCATTTAAGAAGTTTGGGGTGATGTAACATTCTAAGGTGAACAATGCTAAATCAGACCCCAATCCAACGTTGAAGATTGGGGAGATGATCTTAAGGTCGTGTTTGGTGAACAATGGCAGCAGGCGTTGAGCCTACCCGCAGCCTAGCGATGCCCACCTACTTTAGAGTGCGAATTACTTTATGCTCACATTATTAGACTGAACCAAGTGAAAACTCTTGCTCAAGACTAGCATTGTGTTGCCCTAGTAAGGGCGCGCCTTGCGGTGACTTAAATAGCTCTCCATCGATGCGAATTGGACAACTTGTTGTGGTATATGTTTGTCCATTTCCACAACGCACGGTTTGTAGCATGTCTAATACTTTAAACCCGTCATGTTCAAGCATGTGTTTCCAATCGAGAACTTCAGCACACCAAATATCAGCCGGTTCAAGAATATCAAGCCAGTGCTGGGAGCTGGCGGTTGCCAATTGATCGGATAATATTTGTTTTATTTCGTCTCGTTTGGGATACCACTGCTTTGGATCGCTATAGCTTAGTAGCTGATCATTTTCTAATAAATCACCGAGTTTGATGATAGACCCCATCGCTAGTACCAGATAACCCGAACTCGTTTTGTAAAGCCCGTAAGGTGCACCTACAAGCGGATGAGCACCGTTTACCTTGCCTCTTTCAACAGACTCAGAATCTTGATAATAAAGCGTTAGCGGTTCGAATTGAAAATCGAGCATCGCTTCTAACATGCTGACTTCTACTGAACCACTTTCACCGCTAACTAACGTTGCCAGTATGCCTTGTACGAGTTGGGATCCTGCAAACATATCAGCTAAGGCTAGTCCCACAGGAAGGGGACCGTGTTTATCATTACCGCTTTGCCACACAAATCCTGATAATGCTTGTACCAGTAAATCTTGACCTGACTTAGTCGACCATGGACCATCTTGTCCGTAACCTGATATACAACCATAAACGATATCCGAATTGAGTAGTTTTAGGCTCGCATAGTCAAATCCTAAACGCTCCATAACGCCGGGTCTAAAATTGTGAACAACAATATCAACCTTAGCTACCAGTTCTCTTACCCAAGCTTTCCCGGTTTTAGATTTTAAATCAATCGCGATGCTCTCTTTGTTTCGGTTTATTGCCTGAAAGAATGCTGAATCACCACAAAGATCGATTGACTCACCATAAAGTGTCCGCGATAAGTCACCTTTTTCATGATGCTCAAGTTTAATCACCCGAGCACCAAGATCTGCAAGTCTAAGGCTTGCACAAGGACCTGATAGTAATTGGGTAAAATCCAAAACGGTATACCCTTCTAAAGGATGAATCATAAGCCAAACTCCTTGGTAATATGAACATTGGCACTACCTAGAACCGGTGCTGCTCGCTCTGAAAAGATACGCTCTGCGTTTAGACGAATAGGGCAGCGGGTTGTGCGAAGATTGACGTCCTCACCTCTGGTGATTGTCATTTCCATATCGAGTGCTTTATAACCGCTACTTTGGGTTAAAGAATGATAGTCGTATACATCTGAGCACCAGTAGCCTGCCGGCTCCAGTATATCTAACCAATGCTGGCTGGTGTTTTTTGCAATGACTTCAGCGATCAATGCCTTCGCTTCGTCACGCTTAGAAAAATAGAGATTGTCTTGATCAAAATCCGCGAGAGCATTGCAATCTATCAGCCTCGCCAATGTACTCAGTGAGCCCATAGCTATGGCTAGGTAGCCGTTCTGAGTTGAGTAAATACCGTAAGGAGCGCCAAGATAAGCATGGGCATTTGCAATGCTACTTCTCCGCGGTTTTAGTTCAGGGTTATTGATGTAGGCGGTTAGACCTTCAAATTGGAAGTCCAAAATTGAGGTGATTAAATTGACTTCAATTTTTGCGCCTTTGCCGGTTTTTCTCTTGCGTATCAGACACGCTAAAATAGCTTGAGCCAGATTGGAACCGCATACCATATCTGCGACAGCTGCGCCAAATGGAATGGGATCATCACCGCTATTTCCACTAAGCCAAGTTAAGCCTGACATGGCTTGCGCTAATAGGTCTTGGCCTGGTTTATCGCGCCAAGGACCTTGAGTACCATACCCACTGACTTCGGCATAAATTAGTTTCGGATTTAGTGTTTTCACGGTTTCGTAATCCAAACCCAACCGATCCATGATTCCAGGTCTAAAGTTATGGGTTATAACATCAGCTTGTAGGATAAGCTTTTTAACTAAAGCAAGATCTTGTGGGTCTTTTAGGTTGGCCTGGAAAGATTCTTTATTCCGATTAACCGTATGAAACAAAACACTATCACCGCCAGCTTTCATGTTTTTGGTAACCAGCTGACGACAGGCATCACCGTATTTTGGGCGTTCGATCTTAATCACTCTTGCACCGAGATCTGCAAGTCGCAAACCCGCATAAGGCCCCGCCATATATTGACTAAATTCTAGAACCGTTAATCCTTTTAGTGGAAGTTTCATAGAGTGATGCCTTTTGATTCGACATACAGTTCATTGAGTCTGTTCAAAAGGATTTTTTCATCACCACCATTCATCAAATACTCCCTAATAGGGCTACCGGCATTATCTTGGAAATACATGTGGCCGGCGTAGCGTGGTCGTAAAAACGCCCGCTCTAATGTGGGAAGTGTTTGCTCAAAATAATTATGGGAAGATGCATTTGCAAACTCACTTTTCCAAGCTTTTAAATGCCCTGGTTGACCACCAAACTCGATAAAGAAATTGGCCTGCATTTCCGGGTTAGCGATAAACTCAGCGTATTTAGCGGCTACATCCTTGTGGTCACAGTTGGCTGAGATAGCAAAGCCTGTTCCTCCTATGGTTGTAATGAGGTGGCCCTTACCTTCAATTTCTACGGTGTCGCTGAAGGTTAAAAGTTTACGAGCGTAACCTGGTTTCGCGTAGTTTGCGTAGCCGTAAGCAAATGGGCAGTACGCAAATTGGTCAGTTTGCGTCATCGCTTCGTAAACTTTGATAGGGTTCCAATCAAAACAACCTGGGTCTAGATGACTAGAAAGTTCTCGAAGCATTTGTAGGGACTTTAAGCCGACGTCATCACTCACAACTTCATCGTTTGATGTACATGGGTCTTCACCTAGGGTGCAGCAAAGCATGTAGAAATTCATCAAGGTATCTTGCGGAATGGAAGGCACGGCAACCAAGCCTTCGCGTGCCAAATCTAGTAAATCGTCCCAGGTCTTCGGCATGGTGAAGCCGTGTTTTTTTAGTAGGTCTTCTCGACCGGAGGCGACCGGAGTAGCTGCGTCCATTGCTAGAGCCCACTGCTGATCATTGTAACGATAGCTGTTGTGGGAATGTCCAACTGAATTGGCTTCTAGATCATCCAAAAAGGGCTTAGAGAGTAAATTATCAAATGCCTCAATTACACCGGTTTTTGCAGCGAATCCAGCCCAGGGATGATCGATTACGAGTAGGTCAAAGCGTTTCGCTAGTTCATCTATGGGTTCGTCAGCGAATGCTTGTAATGAGCGTTTTTCCCAGATTATCCGATATTCGGGATTTAATTCTTCAAATCGCTGCGCAGTCGCAACCATTGGCGAAAAACCGCGTGTGTGATTCCAAGTAATACCTTTAAGCGTGATCATGGTTAATTCCTATACCTGTTACGAGTGAATTGGGCTCTTAAAACGGTGATAGCTAGGTTATTGGCCATATTTCCCATATTAGGAAGCAAGGGTTAACACGATCACTCTTTGAATTGGTAGCACCAATTTTTAGAACTTACATCGGTATTAAATCAAAGTCAATATATAAAGCATTGAACTTAGTTTGTTTTATTAGCTTTGTATGCGGCTATTTGTAAGGAGTTTGGCGTTTTAATAAGATGATGCATGGAATGAATGGTTTTTTTGTAATGTAATCACACTATCATTGGTGCTACCAAATTCGGAGTTTTATGTGTACTTGTGGGAAATCGTAAAACACAGCTGGTTTGCACAGACTCACAAGGTTAATTCAACCGTGATAGCGTATGCTTATTGACGTTAAGTCAGGACGTTTAGATTAGGGAACGATCACAGGCA
Source organism: Alginatibacterium sediminis (assembly GCF_003610775.1). GTDB lineage: Bacteria > Pseudomonadota > Gammaproteobacteria > Enterobacterales > Celerinatantimonadaceae > Alginatibacterium > Alginatibacterium sediminis. The sequence goes on from NZ_RAQO01000006.1 coordinate 232,462, forward strand.
CATCCCCAGCTTGAATTTCAATGGGATGTTATTTTGGGACCGCAAGGTGTAGTGGGGAGATTAAAATTGCATTGAGTTGAAGCATGTTAGAACGGTAAAGAAATGACGCTATAGCGCAAAATCTTACAAGCTCGCAGTAGTTTTACCAATAAAACTAAGTGATGATCGTTTGTTGCGCGACCTTGGCTAAAACGCTTATTTCTTTAGCATATAATGAGGCGTGCCAAACTTAAATCATATATAAAACATATATTTATAGTTTAAGCGCGCGGCAGCTTTGTAACAAATATAGTCACCTAAGTGATGTTGCTACTCGTCTGTTACAAACTGTTGAGCTTTATCAAAAAAGTTGTCAATGGCATCGAGAGCTTGTTTTTTGTCTCTATTTTTGAACGATGTATAAATACTCTTACGTAGTTGAAGGCTTTGTTCTCTACTACCTTTGAGTGCGAGAATCGCTTCTACATTTCTGCGGCGAAGAATAATAAGTGCTTGAAACAGGCTTAAAAACATTACATTTCGGGCTACTTTAGCTAATTGAAGGTCGAAGCGATCTAAGCAGTCCGCATAAGTACTTAAGTCAGATTTGATATGCTCAGAAATTAGTGAAAGGTCTTTCTCAATAATCAATAAATCGGCATTACTACAATTATCAAATGCTAAGTTGTAAACGCCTTTTTCTAAGACATCACGTACTGCGAACAATTCTTCCATACTGGCTGACTGACCACAAAATGCCCATTTTACAGTGGTTGAGTTCATCCATTCGCTTGAAGGCTTTACGAAAGTGCCATTACCGCGTTTGATTTCGATCAGACCAGCCATCGATAATCCCCGAAGAGCTTCACGTACTCGGCCTCTAGCGACACCAAGTTGTATTGCCAAATCACGCTCAGTAGGCAGTTTTTCTAAGGGTTTATACTTGCCAGATACAATTTGATCGCCAAGGTATTCGATAATTTCTTCTGTCGCCGTCATATTGATTTGCTTTCTTCTACGTTTGTTGCCGAAACTATACCTGATTTCGACAACAAAACCTCTTATTGATGCGACTTGAACAACAACAAACTATCAATCAAAGCCATCGTTTTTTTGGTGGTTACGACGCTCTCACTAACATGATTTTGGTGGCACAGTCGCACAGCCAGCCATGCTGAGCATTTTCTGAAAAACTAATGAAGTCACCATTACTAAAAGTGATGCCATCAGTTTTGCTGCCACCTTGATCGCCGTAAAATACCGTGCCACTACCTTGCATCACATAAGCTATCCAAGGCTTGTCACTGGCGTGAAGTGGATATTCAACTGCGCCTGCTTCGATATCAAACATAAAACATAAAACAAAAAACGCCCGACTCGTCTATGGACAGGGCCCTCCAGCCTTGATAATCAAGGTTTTCCAGCTTTGGAGGTGAACGAAGTTCAGCGCTACCTATACCTTTTGTGTCATTGAGTTGTATGTGTTTGGCCATAAGCAATATTCCTTGTAATCTAGGGGCTAAATAGTGGGTACCCACTAACTTAGTTACAATTTAAGTACACGGTGCGCTTTTGTAGATAGCCTTCGATACCGTAAATACCATCTTCGCCTCCAACACCACTACGTTTGTGGCCGCTATGATAGCCTTGGATATATCCTACGATTTGTTTGTTAATAAATAGTGTGCCCACCTCTACATTCTTAATAGCGTGCATAAATGTTTTATAGTTTTGAGTATAAATGTAGGCACTAAGTCCATCGTTACGCCGGTTGGTGATTTCGAGAGCTTGCTCATAAGATGAGATGGTCACAATCGGCATAACAGGCCCAAATATTTCTTCTTTGGCGGCGGTCATGTCAGCACTCACATCGGTAAGTACTGTGGGCTCAATCCAATTTCCGTGCTTGAATTTTTCACCATCGGGTCGTTTACCCCCGAGCGCCAAGGTCGCACCCTCTGCTAGTGTCTTTTCAACAATATCGTAGACACGCTGTAAGCCACCTTGGGTAACACTTGGACCCATATTGACATCACTCATAGGGTCCCCTACACGGATCTGCTTCACGCGTTCGATAACTTTACGCGTAAATTCATCCGCAATTTTTTCGTGAACGAGAACGAGTTCATTACAAATACAAACTTGCCCGCAATTTGCGTAACGTGAGATAACGGCTGCTTCTACAGCAGCGTCGATGTCTGCATCTTCTAAAACAATAAAACTGGCTTTACCTCCAAGCTCTAAGGATAGTGCGGTAATGTTATCTGCAGATGAGCGAGTAATTTCTTGCCCAGCTCGGATACTGCCAGTGACTGTAACTAATTTCGTAATGGGGCTTGCACTTAAGTACGCACCTACTTTTGCACCGCCGCCAGTTATGACATTGACAACGCCAGCAGGAAGTCCAATCTCATCAAGGGTTTTACAAAACTCCATCGCAGTAATTGGTGTGGCTTCGTGAGGCTTTAAAACGACGGTGTTACCGGTTACTAAAGCTGGACCAAGCTTACGTCCGATCAATGCCAGAGGATAATTAAAAGCACATAATGCGACGACAACACCATAGGGGACTTTCTGTATCCAAAGCTGCTCATCGCTGTTGTCTGACGGAAAAATCTGACCTTCTATGCGCCGAGCTGCTTCGGCTGAATAACGTAAATAATTAATAGTATCGTCAAATTCACCATAAGCTTCCGCTAATGTTTTGCCCTGCTCCAATACTAAAAGCTTTGCAAAAAGATCGCGTTTCTTAACTAAGCTCTCGATCATTTTAAACAAATAGTCTGCGCGTTGAATAGCTGGTAAATCGCGCCAATCCTTTTCGGCGTTTTGCGCGCAAACTAGAGCGAGTTCAGCTTCTTTTGTAGACATATTTGGCACGGTAGCAAATGCACAATTGGTAGCAGGATTTTCAACTTCAGTTTTGTCGCCATTTAAGGCGTCGATCCACTCGCCATTGATGTAGCATGAATAGTGTTCTAGTTGTTGCTGTTTCATGATAGGTCTCACTAATGTCATTTTATTTACCGGTAAATTGAGCTGGTCGCTTTTCTACAAAGGCTCTAAACCCTTCTTGGCCATCTTGGGTGTCGTATAAGGTGTCGACTAAACGTTTTTCAAGTTCGAGCGCTTCAGCCATTGGAAGAAGTGCACCCCCATAAACAGCTTTTTTGGTTGCTGCTATCGCTAAAGCGGGACCTTGTCCAAGTTTACTTGCCAATGCTACTGCTGCGGGCATTAACTCTTCGGAATCAAATAACTGATTTATCAGCCCCATCCTGTAAGCCTCTTGAGCCGAAATAGAGTCGCCAGTAGACAGCATTTGTATTGCGTTACTAACACCAATGAGCCTTGTAAGTCTTTGGCTTCCCCCATTGCCAGGAATCAAACCTAGATTTATTTCAGGCAATCCAATTAAGTACTGATGTTTAGCTGCAAATCTGATGTCACATGCAAGAGCTATTTCCAAGCCACCACCAAGACAGTGGCCATTGATGACAGCGATGACTACTTTCTCACAATTCTCAATAAGGGCCATGTTTTCTCGAGCTTGAGAAATCATCTTGGCGTTTTCTTCAGTGGTATTAGCTTCAAATACTTTGATATCTGCGCCAGCACAGAAAAATTTTTCAGAACTACTGTCTACGATGATTGCATTGATTTCGGGATCATTTATTGCTTGGCGTAGGGACGTGTTGAAGCAATTTAACATCTCTAGGTGGTATGCGTTTGCAGGAGGGCGATTCAGAGTCAAAATTCCGATATGCCCTTGTTTCTCAAACAGTACAGAAGATTCATTAACCATTTATAGTTCCTTTAGTTGCTCTGATACTAAGCAAAACAACTTTGCGTCATGTGTATAAACTATATGCCTTATAAATTGGTAGCACCAATTATTTATTTCAATCTAGATTTTAAATTTGATCGAACTCACATAAAGCGCCTTTAAATGGCGATTTGTGTTGTTATTTAAATCGAAAAACCGCAGCTTACTATTTGTGGTAGCACCAATTGTATCAATGGTTTTGTGATTTTAAGGCTTTTTACACAAGCGAAATGGTTATCAAATTATTTTGCACGACTGGATTGGTTTACATTGGTTATCCTTTGCGGGGTGTTTTTCAATAAAGGTTAACATGTGTTGCGGTTAGAGGTGTTCCTTTAGGTGTCAAATAAACATAACACAAGGTGGATTAGTTCTCTTTTAGAGAGTTGAATGCTCCAAAGTGCCAGTAATAAAGGGTGTCATCATAAGTTTCTTGCCTCGTTATTTTTTGGTTAACAATATTGTAAATTGGTAAATCATTTGTCGAAATATTGACATCTGTCACAGACTAGCAACGTTTAAAGGTAGATATTATAGCGACTCAAGTGGATACAGCTTGGGCAAAAATATCACGGAAGTGTAAACACCCATTGCTTGTTGATGAGTCAGTCATCTGAGTTGCCTTGGCTACATAAAACGGAGATTTTTAGTCATGCCCGATCTACAAGCTGCACCTATTTTGTCGGTTAAAAATCTTAGGAAGTCGTTTTCAGGGAAAACCGTTGTAGATGATGTTTCGTTTGACGTCTATCCCGGAGAAATCGTGGCCTTGGTCGGAGAGAATGGTGCTGGTAAGTCTACAACCAAGAACATGCTGTGCGGTTTGCTTCAGCCATCTTCGGGTGAGATTTTTGTCGCAGGAGCTCCGGTAACACAAATTAAAGGTCTGGAACATGGGATTTCGGCAGTTCATCAGGAACTCAGCTTGTTTCAAAGTCTTAGTGTTGCCGAAAACATGTGTATCACAGACCTCCCAGGTGCAAAGGCTAATGTAGATTGGAAACAAGCGGACCGCGTTGCTCAAGAGCAACTTGACTTCCTTGGAATAGAGATCGATACCAAAGCTAGCGTAGAGTCTCTTGGTGCAGGCAAGCAGCAAGTGGTTGAGATTGCCAAAGCTTTGTTGCACGCCGATAAGTTACTCATTCTTGATGAGCCAACGACGTCATTAACTGCGCCAGAGCGAGAGAAATTATTTGTCATCATGGACCGCCTTCGTGAAAAAGGGGTCGCTATTATATTTATCTCCCACTTTATGGATGAAGTTTATCGCATGAGTGACAAGTTCATCGTATTGCGTGACGGAAAACAAGTGGGCAATGGATATTTGAAAAATGTCCCTCGAAGTAAGCTTGAAGAGATGATGGTTGGTCGAACCATTGCAGAGTCAAGTATCGATATAGGTATACCAACCGATGTCGAAGCGGTTCGCGTTCAGAGCCTAAGCTCTTACGATTTTCATGATGTATCGTTTAAGGTTAACAAGGGCGAAATCCTTGGTATTGCTGGGTTAATGGGCGCAGGGCGTACTGAAGTTGTCGAGTCGCTTTTTGGCATACGAAAATCAGAGGGCGAGATATATATCCATGGCCAAAGAGTCAATAAGGTCTCTATAGCCGCGATGAAAAAGCTTGGTCTGTGCTACGTCACCGAAGATAGAAGAGGTAAGGGACTTTTTGGTATCCGACCGGTCAAAGAAAACATTAGTGCAGCCGATATTCTACGTTTCGTTTCTCGCCGGATTAAGGGCTTTGGTTTTCGTGGCGAGTCTGTAGAAGCCCAAAAAATTGTCAAGAAAATGAATGTCGCTATTCCTCATATCGACTCTCAAGTTAACAATTTGAGCGGGGGAAATCAGCAAAAGGTCATGCTTGGAAGATGGCTCGCAACTCAACCGAATATTTGCATCTTGGACGAACCAACAAAGGGCGTTGATATTGGTGCAAAGTTTGACATTCACAACATGATTGCAGCGCTGGCCAAAAGTGGTGTGGCAGTGATCATCGTATCGTCTGATTTACCAGAACTACTCGAAGTATCACACCGAATTACTATCATGCGAACTGGACATATGGTGGGTGAATTCCAAAGAGACCAGTTTGACTCGGTCAAAATTATCTCACTGGCGGCCAGCTCTGCCTTCGAACAAGCCCATTAAGAGTGATTTTCATGGATAGATTTAAACAAACTTTCTCAAGTAAAAAATGGCTGGCAATCGCCTTGGCTACGCTAGCGCTGGGTATCGCCTTGTCCTTAGTTTCGACAGCATTTTTGACATTTTCCAACATCCAGTCTGTTTTAGTGCAAGCCAGCGTGACTGCAATTATGGCGGTGGGGATGACTTTTATTATCCTAACCGGCGGTATCGACATTTCGATGGGAGCAATTTTATTTTTCACATCTTCTCTATTCGCAAAAATCATGGTGGAAACAGGCTCATATAGCATGGCATTTACTGCCGCTATTGGATGTGCGTGTTTACTCGGCGCGGTAAACGGGCTGCTGGTGGTGCGTTTCAAGATCATCCCCTTAATTACGACTTTAGCGACATATACGATGTATAGAGGGATGGCAATTCATTTAACCGGCGCACAAAACATCCCTGTTCCTCGTGAAATGGGCTTTTTAGGCAATGGCAAATTGATGGGGATTCCAGTCCCTATTCTGTTGTTAGCAATCGTTTTTGTGCTGGGTTTGTATTTACTCAATAAAACTCGCTTCGGACTATACGTGAAAGCCATTGGCAACTCGGAACAATCAGCCAGAGAAACTAATCTCCCCGTTAATTGGGTGACCATTTTGGTTTATGTCATTGGTGGCTTAACAACAGGAATCGCAGCTCTCATTCTTTTAGCGAGAGTAGGTGGTTTGCAATCAGGAATTGGAATCGGTATCGAATTTACCGTTATTGCAGCTGTGGTATTAGGAGGGACCAAGCTATCTGGAGGATCAGGAACCATTGTTGGGAGTGTTATTGGAGCGGTATTTTTAGTCTTAATTGATAACGGACTAAACCTACTCAATGCCTCACCTTATATCTATGACATTGTTAAAGGCGTTGTCCTATTAGCCGCTGTCATTATCGACAAAGTATCTTTTGAAAGACAGGCCAAACATTTATTGGAGCAGAAAGCTTTAAGAATAAAAAGCACCAGTGGTGTGGCATAAATTAAGATTTGTACCCTACAAGGAAATGAAAATGAGTAAAGTACTAGGTTCTATAGTGGCTATTGCCATGCTCGCAAGTTCGACGTTATCTTTTGCAAAAGATATCACCATTGGTCTTTCGGTTGACCAATTATTTGAAAGTCGTGTTGGTGTTACCGACGCGATTAAAGCTGAAGCAGCAAAACAAGGTTATAAGTTAATAGAAGTGGTTGCCGACGGTGATGCGCAAACCCAAAATTCACAGATCCAATCGCTGGTCACCCAAGAAGTGGATGCCATACTAGTCTGTGCGGTTGATCAGAACACGATTGAACGTGCATTAATTGGTGCTAAACGTGCTGGTATCCCGGTGGTTGCCTATGATAGAGCACTTCCTGATAGTCGTGCTGTTGATGCTTTTGTTGGGCCTGACTCGATTTCTGATGGCTTGGCTGCTGGCCAACACATGGTTGACCAACTAAAAGGCCTAAGTGGAGATATCGTCGTACTTGAACTCTTAGGCGCACTTAACGACCAAAATGGTATTGATCGAAGCAAAGGTTTTAACGATGCGCTAAAGCAATTACCTAATGTTGAAATCGTAGCGATGCCAACGGATTGGGACTCAGCTAGAGCCCTTGCAGCTACCCAAAATGCTTTTCAAGCGAACCCTGATATTAAGGCTGTATTCGCTGCAACTGATACCCAAATTCCTAGTATTGAAACGGTGCTAACCGATATCGACAAGATGAAATCAGTCGGTGAAGAAGGCCATGTTGTGGTAACGGGTGTCAATGGTAGTAACGATGGCTATGAAGCAACGCGTAAAGGTTTTGCTGACGGTATTGTTGTAATGGATTTGGCATTAACCGGGCAAACCGCAGTGCATTTGGCAACAGCGCTTATCAACGGTGAAAAAGTTGAGATGACCAATGTAATACCTGGAAGCTTTTATACGAGTGAGAACATCGAAAGTAATAAAGCGACGATTTGGGGCGCCAAGTAATACCTAATTGAGCAAACCAAATTCATAGAGGTGCAAAAATGGATAGTGTATATAAGGCCGAAGGTGGCAGCAAAGCTAAGCTCAGAAACTCTCTGGGCGCATTGAAGACGTATCCTTCGGTGCCAATCATTGTCTCTTTGATTATTGCATTCTCTTCGTTCTCTCCTTACTTCCTCACGGCTGGTAATGCTGAGTCGATTTTGGCAGCAAATTCAGTTGTAATGATCGCAGCAATTGGGATGACTTTGGTGTTTTTAACTGGGGGTATTGATTTGTCAATATCGACAGTTATTAGCGCCAGTGCAGTTGTTGCTGGCACTGTAATGGCGAGTACCGGAAGTATTGCCTTGGGATCGGCAGCTGCTGTAGGCGTTGGTTTGGGGTTTGGGCTGCTCAATGGTTTTCTAATTGGATATTGTGGTTTGACGCCATTTATAACAACCATGGGAACTCAGCTGATTGCTCGCGGTTTAGCCTTCGTTATTTCCCAAGGTATTGCTGTAAAAGGTACGCCGTATGCGCTTCTTGATTTCGGTTTTTACACCTTATGGGGAATTCCAGGGGTGATGCTGATATGCATAGCTATTTTAATTGTTTCCATCGTTGGACTTAGCCAAACCACTTGGGGGCGTGAGTTGATGTTATTTGGTAGTAGCCGTGATTCAGCCCGATATACAGGTATAAATACCAAGAAAATCGAACTCAGTGTATATATGATTTCAGGTGTTTTAGCGGGCATTGCCGGCATGATTAGTATTGCCAACTTAGGCAACGCTATCCCAGGAGTCGGCGACACGCTTCTGTTAATCATCATCGGAGGAGTCGTTCTCGGTGGGACAAGCATGAACGGTGGGGAAGGGTCGATAACACGGACAATTTTAGGGGTTGGGATTCTAGCCATATTGACCAACGGATTAAACCTAATGGGTATTCCGTTCTACGACCAATTAATCATTCAAGGCATACTTATTTTTGTAGGTAATGGCTTAGCGATGAAACTAAGTAGTAATAAACGATAAACATAGATTCGAAAGCTGCCCGTGCTGTATTAGGGGCTTTCGAGTTTATTCCCGCATAGTGGTAAACTTAGCTCACTTATTAGCTAAGTTCGTTCTTTAGTATGACTAAACATTTAGGAACAGAGTCTATTTTTGGTTGTGACAACACTGTTTAAGCTTCAGTCGTGTTGACCAATGTCAAAAGTCTTTAACCAAAACTCCATTTCTATGCGTTAAGTGGTATTATTAATACAAGTCCATTTGAGTTAAGAAACTTATGTCTAACCAACGTCGTTATCAAGAGATTGGCCGCAAGATTGAATTACTGTTGTTATCTGGCGAGTTCTCTCCTGGTGCGCGCCTTCCATCCGAACGAGAGCTTAGTGAGCAATTCGGTGCAAGTAGAGCCATAATCCGCGAAGCGGTAATTATGCTTGAGCTTAAAGGTTTGGTTGAGGTGAAACAGGGCGCCGGTATTTTCTTCCTTGATTTTTCTGATAGCAATACGGTTTTGGAAGATGCAATAAGTGAGATTGGTCCTTTCGAACTATTACAGGCGCGTCAGTTACTCGAAACAAACATTGCCTCATTTGCAGCGACTCAGATTAAAGCTAATGAAATAAAAGAAATGCGCATGTTGTTAGTGGAGCAAGAGTCAGAAATTAATGGTGATAGTTTACGCTTTAACGAATTGGATCATCAGTTTCATAAAATGATTGCAGAATCGACACAAAACAATCTACTTATCCAAATGGCCGAGTCGATGTGGGCAAATGTACGGACGAACAACTCCTTATGGGAAGCCCTGAATAATCAGTTTTTGCATGAAGAACGTCTGCAAAACTTATGGCTATCTGACCATAAAAAGATATTAATGGCTTTGCAGCGTCGTTCACCACAAGAAGCTAAGTTAGTCGTATGGCAGCACATAGAACATGCCAAACAAGAACTATTTAAGTTAGCAAATGTTGATGAACCTGATTTTGATGGTTATATGTACACTGCTAATTCTGTACCGACCTTAGATGTGAGCAGCGAAAGCTAAAAGAATACGTAAGCACTTGCCCGTATTCTCTGCGGGCAAGGTTTTTCACCATGCCAAAATCTCTCCATCAATATTTATAAACTGTCCGCTTTGTTCTCGCTTCAGGCCCTCAATGAGTGGGACTAGTTTCTCTACGACTTGCTCGACACTATCATCCGCTTTAGGTCCTCCCATTTGGGTTTGAACCCAACCGGGATTAAGGGCGTAGCAGCTTATGTCGCGTTCAGCCAAATAGCTTGCCAACCGAATAGTTAACATATTAAGTGCGGTTTTGCTGACCGCATAAGCATCTAAGGAGTGTTGAAGGCTGTTGCTCGCATGACTCATCGAGGCAACACCGGACGTAAAATTGATAATCTTTGCGTGCGTATTGCATTGCTTTATTAAGTTTTGTACCAGCAATGCAGGACCGATACAATTAGTGCGCATAGATTGCTCAAACGCGTCAATAGACCACTGCTCGAAGGGTTCCATGATACTTATACCCGCATTGTTGATGAGCATGTCGAGAGTCATTTGAAGCGTTGTTAGGCAATGTCCAAGGTCAATTATTGAAGATTCATCATTAACGTCCAGGAGCTGAATTCGTAGCTTTGAATACTGCAAACTCAGTTTGCTTAGTTCGGGACTCGTATCAATATTTCGACAAGTTGCGATAACAGCGTGCCCCTGCTTTAAGTAGCGTTGAACCAAACCTAAACCTATGCCTCGGTTTGCGCCGGTCACAAGAATATTCGCCATGTGTTTACCTATCTTGGTGGTACAAAAAAGCCAGCGTTTTAGCTCGCTGGCTTAAATCTAATAAGCGCTATTAACTCAGTCAAAGTTAACGTAGAAGGTCTTTTTCTCCAAGTATTGCTCGAAGCCGTATTTACCATCCTCGCCCCCGGTCCCACTAAGCTTATAGCCATTGTGGAAGCCCTGGTGTTGTTCACCGTGACCACGATTAATGTAGATCTCGCCAGCTTCAAGTTCGTCGACTAGACGCATGATCGTTTTCATATCTTTAGTGCACACCATTGCAGCTAAGCCATATTCACAATCGTTTGCATAGTCGATAACTTGCTCAAGCGTACTGAATTTCAATACGGGTAAAATTGGCCCAAAGGATTCTTCATGAACGATGGTCATCTTTTGTGTAACATCGGTCAAAATAGTGGGTTCAAACCAGTAACCGTTCGCAAATTCGCCTTGATTAAGACGTTTACCACCAAAAGCTAGCGTTGCCCCTTCACTAAGGCTTGTTGCCACTAGGTGCTCCATGGTTTCTAGTTCGCGCGCGTTTACTTTAGGCCCCATATCCGTACTATCGAGCATTGGATCGCCAACTCTTAGCGCTTTTACTTTGCCTAGGAAGATGGTCATAAAAGCTTCGTAAATGTTTTCATGAACATACATACGCTCATTACATGTACAAACTTGACCACAATTGTCAAAACGAGAATGCAATGCGGCTGCAGCTGCCTGTTCTAAATCAGCGTCTTCAAGTACGATGAAAGGCGCTTTCCCCCCAAGCTCTAGTTGTACATGTGCAAGATTAGCCGATGCAGACTTTATGATGGCTTGACCTGCTGGAGTGCTGCCGGTCATGGTAATCATATTGGTTAAAGGATGTTTAACCAAGGCGTCACCAAGGGTTCGTCCGCCACCCGTTACAATGTTTAGAACGCCGTCCGGAATACCAACCTTTTGTGCAATGTTGGCAAGTTCAAGGGTTGCTAATGGCGTTTCTGATGTCGGCTTAACCACGATAGTATTGCCGGCAACTAGCGCGGGTCCTATTTTTCGTCCGGCGAGAGCTAATGGAAAATTCCAAGCGGTAATAGCGACGACAACCCCTCGCGGAATTTTATGTATCCAAATGTGTTCATTCGGATTATCGGACTTAACAATGTCACCATCCATTTGGCGCGCCCAATCACAGGCGTACTCAATAAATGATGCAGTGACATTGACTTCACCAAGCGCAACTTTTAGCAGTTTTCCTTGCTCGCGAACTAAAAGTTCAGCAAGGCTGTGTTGTTGCGCTCTAATCTCTTTTGCAAACTCGCGCATCAGTTCAGCACGTTCGCGTGCTGGGCGTTTACGCCAGGCAACTTGCGCCTTTTTAGCCGCTTGTATCGCTAGGTCTGCATCGCTTTCGTCACCGTCTTGAATTGTCGCGATACACGCTTCGGTTGCGGGGTTTAAAACTTCAACCGTTTGGCCTGCGTTGGCGTTTATCCACTGGCCGTCCACGAACATTTGGTAATTTTTCAACTCAATTCCATCCTTTGTTGAGTAGACAAGAAATCGTAACTACCTGAATCTACAGGGATACCATTAATCTCACACTGCTTCAAATACTCAACCTGCGGTTCATTTGGCGCTATGACCTTCTCAACACCGGGAGCCGGAGGCACTTCATGTAGTTCTTTAATCATTTGGGCCATCATTCCTGAGAAGGCATGGCCGCCAAACTTACTGGGATCAATAACAATAACTAAGCTACATAGCTTACGCATCTTGTCATAATCATCATACATACGATGAACATGGTTACTGAAGTTCGCTCCCATAAGAATACCCGTTAAAGCGTCAATCGCTAAGGCAATTCCAGAGCCTTTGTGACCTCCAAAGGGTAGTAATGTAGCAACGGCATGGGGATCTTGTGTTTCGTACCCATCTTTATCTATCGCTAAGCCTGGACCTAAAGGAGTGTTGTTTTCCTTAGCAAGTAATAGCTTACCAAATGCAGTTGCACTGGTAGCCATATCGACAATCATCGGCTCGGAGTTCAACACTGGGAACCCAAATGCAATTGGATTAGTGCCTAAGAAGGGTTTCGCTCCCCCATGAGGGGCAACACAGGTGTCAGTTTGTGTCATAACAATCGCAATCAAGTTTTGATCGGTTGCCATTTTTGCGAAATAAGACAATGCACCACAGTGAGAGGTATTCTTTACACTAACAAAACCCAGCGCATTCTCTTTTGCGAGGCTCATCGCCTCGTTAGTGGCTGCAATAAGCGCGCTATGGCCCATTCCGTCGTCAGAGTCCAAAATAGAAACGCAAGGTGATACTTTCTCAATGGCCATTTTTGCGTCGATATTTAGTCCACCCTCTGCGATACGTTTGCAGTAGTGTTCAACACGCATTACCCCATGGGAATGTACTCCTCTGGAGTCAGCGTGGACGAGTACATCGGCAACTTCTTGAGCTACTTCTTTTGAAAGCCCTACTTCATGAAGTCTGTCAAAAGTTAGCTGTGTTAGCTTTTGTATTTCTACATTGTGAACGGTCATTGTAACTCCTAGCTAAATTGAATAACGCCTTTGATAAGGGTCTTGTTGTTAACAACTGATTGCTCGTAATCCAGCCCTACCGTTGCAAAGTCGAAGGTTTGATTGAGCATCATTGATTCGCTAAGAGCGCCATCTTCGAAGTATTTGATAACCATGTCGAAATCATCGCTAGTTGCATTGCGACTAGCGATGAGGGTTGTTTCTTTCTTGTGGAAAGTTGGGTCATCCAGTTGTAGGTCTCCGATATACAGACCAATAAATACAATTTTCCCACCGTGCCGAATTAGATTGACACTATTGGTCATTGACTGTTTATTGCCACTAGCATCGAGGACTGTGCACGCTAATTCGCCATTAAAGTGGCTACGTAAAGATTCAATATAGTTCTCTGAAGTCGGGTCAATAGCTGGAATATCAAGCTGGGCACTGATATGTTCACGACGGCTTTCTGCGATGTCTGCAACAACTACATTAGCACCGCGAGCTTTTGCTATTGCAGCCGCTCCAATGCCGATAGGACCGGCACCAACAACCAGAACGTTTTGTTGTTTCGCTGTTTGAGCTCGAGCATTAGCGTGCGCACCTATAGCAAAACATTCGATTAGAGAGCTCGCGCTTGGACTTATAGAAGCGGGTACTGGAATTAGGTTTGTTTCGTTAACAGCTAAGAACTCTTGGAAGCCCCCATCTTGATGTACACCATATAGTGAGACATCTTCACAACAATTGGTTTTACCTTCCATGCAAGCTGAGCATTTACCGCAAGCCACGCATGGAACAACAACAACTTGTTGGCCAGTTTTGAGCTTGCTAGCTGAATTTACAGTTTCCACAACACCACAGATTTCATGCCCCAACACTCTTGGGTAAGAAAAAAATGGTTGTCGTCCGGCATAAGCATGAATATCAGTACCACAGATTCCTACAGCTTTAACTTTGATCAATGCTTGGTCAATTCCGATGGTTGGAATTGATACTTCTTTGTAAGCGATCTCAAATGGTTTTTCACAGACAAGTGATTTCATGAAGATGTCCCTATTGTTTGTTGAGTTGATGTAGTAGAGCGGACATGCCATTGCTATCAATGTCTTGGTAGTGGCGGTGAATACTGCTCGTGATGGCTACATTATTTGCAAATTCAGGCTTAAATATCGCGCTTAAGCTCAGGAGGTTGTTAACGATGTCTTTGCTGGTTTGAGCTGAACTGATTTTCGCTTCTATTTCGGCGGCCATCGGGTCAACAAGTTTGAAGTTAGCGGTATGCTTGCCTTGTACATAGTGCATCCAGCCTGCGATCAACAGCGGAAGGATAGTGCTTTGTATACCTAGTTGATTGAGTCGTAAACATGGGTCTACTGCACGTTGACTTAGTTTCTGACTTCCATCACAAGCGATTTGAGCAGTCATATGCTTAATATTGGTATTACTAAATCGAGAAATTAAAGTTTGGGCGTACTGCTCCAAATCTACATCGAGTTCTGAGCTCAGTGATTTCGCTTGCTCATCTAGCATTAGTTTTAAAGTGAGTTGGCGTAATTCGCTGTCTTGCATACACTCAAAAATATACTGGTGTCCGCAAAGGGAGCCATTGTAAGCGAGAAAAGAATGGCTGCCGTTTAGCATTCTTAGTTTCATTTCTTCATAGGGCAACACGTTTTTAACTAGCATTGCACCAGCAAAATTCCAATCTGGTCGACCTGCAACAAAATTGTCTTCAACTACCCATTGCCTAAAATCTTCACTGATTACGCCACATGGATCAGGCATTGATATTAGAGATTCAATTTGTGTAAAACTCTCGTCAGTCATCGCAGGAACAATACGGTCGACCATTGTATTTGGGAAACTTACTTTTGCGTCGATCCAATCGGCTAACTCACTATCGATTGCGCGAGCAAAATTAGTAACCGCTAAGCGGGTTAAATCTCCGTTTTCAGGGATGTTGTCACAGGACATGATACTGATAGGTGGCAGGCCAAGCTGCTTACGGCGCGCTAGCGCTTGGCTTATTAATCCAATTGCGGATTGCGGAGAGCTCGGGTTTTTTAAATCGGCCGCAATCAAGGGGTGGTCTAAGTTAAGGCCGTCATGATGATTTGAGCAGTAGCCTTTCTCTGTGATCGTTAACGAAACAATGGAAACTTGGGGCTCTGCAATTTTGGCAATCGCGGCTTCAATGCCATCATGTTGGGTATGTAAACTTCCGGTGAAACAACGAACAAGACGTGTTTGAGTCTGTTCTGCTCCTTTTTCAGTCACTGTCAGTAAATGATTTTGCGCCGAGAACTGCTGCATTAGATCATCGAACCCGTACATGTTGACAGCGAAAATGCCCCAGTATTCCTTTGATGCTTGATTGCACAAATCTGTAAAAACAGCTTGATGAGCTCGGTGAAATGCGCCAAATCCGATATGTACAATTTTGCTTACCAATTCGTGGCGAGGGTATTGAGTACGGATTATGGATGCTGATTGATCCGCTTCGTCGAGTTGTGTAATAGTCATTTTCTCATCATTGGTTTACCAGTTTGGGGTGATTGTACGACATATTGAACCAAATGTGTTGTGAGCTGGCTCACATCTTTGATTTGGTTATAGCGTTAGCAGTCGTCAAAATTGGTGGTGCTCACCGTCAGGCCTTTAAATAGAGGGTTTTGTAGGCGTGTTTGCTTCACACTTTAGCGTTAAAGATTGTTGAACTATTCCTTCACTGGTTTACCACGGGCAAGGTTTTATTTATTATGTAGGTTCGTAAACTCGTTATATGGCTAGTCTGAGCCCTTCTTTAGCGCTATGACGATGAATAAAATAGCAATTAGGTTTACCTATGTTGTTCGATTTAGTAACAACGGGCGATTTCCCTAATAAGGCCTAATTCGCTTATCTTCTCTAGGTACTACGCAAGTTGGTTCAATTAGTACTTGCCTCAATTTACAAAGGAAGTGTAATGCACAACATTAAGCAAGTATTTACTCAGCTGTTTCGAGTGCCGTTGGCAGAAGTGTTATCGGATGCCAAGCATGGAGACCACCATTTTTTTGAATTAGTTACCACTACCATTGTTTTAGATAACGGCGTCGAAGGCACAGGTTATACCTACACTGGGGGTAAAGGTGGCTATGCAATAAAAGCGATGCTTGATCATGATATTGCACCTGAGCTAATAGGGCGTGACGGTCAAGATATAGATGGTATATATGATTTTCTAGAGTGGCATTTGCATTACGTCGCTAGAGGAGGGATTGCTTCTTTCGCTAGCTCTGCAGTGGACATCGCGTTGTGGGATATTAAAGGTAAATTGGAAGGCCAGCCCTTATGGAAAATGGCAGGCTCAAATGCACAAAGCTGTAAAGCCTATTGTGGTGGCATTGATTTGATGTTTCCGCTGCCAAAACTATTAACCAACATTCAATCCTATTTGGACCGTGGTTTTAACGCCGTTAAAATTAAAGTAGGTCACGAAAACATAAATCGCGATATTGAAAGGGTGAATGCGGTACGACAGCTAATTGGGCCCGATATAGTTTTCATGGTAGACGCTAACTATTCTTTAAATGTTGATCAGGCTATTGAATTCTCCAAAGCGATAGAAAGTAATGACATCACATGGTTTGAAGAGCCAACCATTCCTGATGATTATTTAGCTTACGCAAAAATAGCAGAGCAAACCAATATTCCATTAGCAATGGGGGAAAATCTACATACCATTCATGAATTTGGCTACGCATTCGAGCAGTCTAAATTGGGATTCGTTCAACCTGACGCTTCTAATTGTGGGGGGATAACGGGCTGGTTAAGAGTTGCGGCAATGGCGAAGGACTACAGTATTCCAGTATGTTCTCATGGTATGCAAGAATTACACGTGAGTTTAATATCATCGCAAGTGCATGGCGGTTGGTTAGAAGTGCATAGTTTTCCAATTGATGAATACACAAAGCGTCCTTTATTGGTTAAAGAGTTCCGCGCGCAAGCTCCGAATATTCCAGGGACAGGGGTAGAGTTTGACTGGTCTAAGCTCAAAGCGCATAAAGTTGCCTAGTTTAAAAACCTGATAAAAAACGCCTCAAATGAGGCGTTTTTAGTATATAGAGGTCTTAGTTGGTATTTTGAAAGGTATCGGCTTCCAGTGTTTGTCTTTTTACTCGATAACGGCAAATGTAATTCCAATTCCATGTCGCGTCGTATTTGTGACAAAGTCCCCATTCTAAGCTGGGCAAAGGTAGTGTGTTTGAGGATGGGTTTCGGAAAATCCCAAGTGCTTCCGGAGCCCCTTTGATATGACTCATAATCTCGAAGTTAAGGCCATCAGCGGCCCACTGAATGGTGTTTTTTTCCGGGCCATCGGTAGTAATTAATGAGGCAATACCACCATTACAATGCCAAATAGCAACTTCATGGCCACTATTTGAAATTGGATTTAGCTCTGACTTTGTATACGGCCCTAAAATAGAGTTAGCTATAGCAACACCATGTTTGATTTCCCGGCCTCCAAAGTTCATACCTTCACCCATTGTTTCTCCTTTATAGTAAAGATAGAACTGATCTTTGAAAAACATCAGGCACGGGTCGTGCACTTTGTGGCTATCAAAACTGCCCTTACTCGTCACATAGAATCGGTTATCGATATCTCCTAGCCATTGGCCATCTTTTTCTGGAGAAAGTATGGCTTGATCGGACTTATGCCAAGGGCCAAACGGAGAATCAGCCCATGCAATCCCAATCTGCTCAAATTGTCGGTTTGTGTAAGGCGTTTTGACCGTCTGATATACAAGGTAAAACTTGCCCTGATGCTCTAACACTTCTGGTGTGAATACCGCACGGTCATCATATTGACCAGGGGCTCCGGCTTGAATCGCCGGACCGTGCTCTTGCCACTCTAAACCATCTGCTGAACTCGCATGCCAGACTTCGGTTTTATCCCATGGAAAAACTTTGTCATCAATATTATCTGTATCAAATCCAACTGTTTCACCTTCTCCCTTGGTATACCAACAATGATAGCGCTCTTCGTGGAAAATAACGGCACTTGGGTCACGGCGGATTATGCCTTCTTTATACGCAAAATCGCCGAAGAGATCCCTTTCTTCAAATTCGATAAACCAGTCACTGTTTTTACTGTCGTAACCACGCTCCAGAGCACGCTTTGAAGCAAGACTTAAGGGTTTGTTTACTGTCATTAGATATCCTAGGCGTTTGATTCTACTAAGCTACGCACTCGTAGTCCGTTGTTGTCAAATAAGTGGGCCTGATTCAAATCACAACCAGCCTTAACTGTTGAGCCGCCGCTTACATTTTTATCGCCAGCAATATGAACTTTGAAACCTGCTTCTTTGGCGAATTCACCAAATAAAAATGTACTATTGCCAAGCCGTTCAACAGCTTCGACATTGATGTCAAAACTAAAATCTCCAGCAATGTCTAGATGGATATGTTCAGGCCGTATCCCGAAAGTGAGTGTTTTTCCAATTTCTAAACTAGAACCATTGACCGCTAGTTTAGCTGATTGACCATTGCTGAAATTAACCACTACACCGTCCGCTTCAATGGCGCTCAAGGTCACTGGGACAAAGTTCATTCTTGGAGATCCTATGAATCCAGCAACAAAGAGATTATCGGGAAAATTATAGAGTTCTATTGGACTACCGACTTGTTCAATATAACCGTCTCTTAGAACCACGATATTATCAGCTAAGGTCATCGCTTCTACTTGATCATGAGTCACGTATACCATGGTATTTTTAAGCTTTTGATGCAGTCGAGAGATCTCTAAACGCATCTCGACGCGAAGCTCTGCATCTAAATTTGACAGCGGTTCGTCAAATAAGAACACTTTTGGATCGCGAACGATAGCCCGTCCAATTGCAACACGCTGACGTTGCCCACCCGATAATTCCTTAGGTTTACGTTTTAGCAAAGGACCTAATTGAAGTGTATCAGCCGCTTGTTGGACAAACTTGTTAATTTCATCTTTGGACTTACCTGACATTTTTAGTCCAAAGCCCATATTCTCAGCTACGGTCATGTGGGGATAGAGTGCGTACGACTGGAACACCATTGAGACACCACGGTCCGACGGGTCAACTTGGTTTACCAATTCATTGTCAATGTATAGCTCACCGGCACTGATATCTTCGAGTCCAGCGATCATGCGTAACAGTGTTGACTTACCACAACCCGAGGGTCCGACAAATACTGTGAACTCGCCGCTTTTTATATCTAAATCAACGCCGTGTATGATTTCTGTGTGTCCATATCTCTTGAACAATTTATCTAGCTTTATTGTAGCCATTGTCAATTCACCATTAAATGTACGTATTGTATTGAGGGTATTGTACGCCCAATACAATCGAAAAAATTGGTTAGGTTAACCTTTTTGTGATCTATAACGCTAATTGGTTGTCCAATTGTGTTTAGAATACAATTAACAGTGACGAAGTAAGAATAGGTAAGAATAGTTTACTGAGTATACGACTGTTGCAGTATTGGACTTTATGGTGTGTTCATAGCTTCGTAAATGAATGACCAAAAATGTGAATCTAATGATGATTAGATAGGTTTGGGTTTGGAATTCAGAACTAGTCAATGCTATTGACGAGTATTTTAATCCTCGACCTTACAAAGGATGAAAGACAATGAGATCGAATAAGCTAAAAATGAGTGCAGTAGCAATTGCTATGCTAATTGGGGCTAGCGCGCAAGCCGCCACGACTTTAGAAGTTAGTTCTTGGAAAGGCTATGGTGCAGAAACGGTAAATTTCCCTGCGATTATTGAGCGTTTTGAAGAACAAAACCCAGATATCAAACTGAAAATGACCTATGTCTCTCGCAATGACACTGCAACAGTAATACCTGCTCGTCTATTGGCTGGCGATCCTCCTGATGTCGTTATGGTTGACCGGGACTTTATGGCAATTTGGTCGCGCGACGACCAACTTATGGACTTAAGTGCTGAACCCTTTGTTCAACGCATACAAAAAGATTTGCAACCACTGTTGGAGATAGACGGCAAAGTTCACTATATGATGCTTGAAATTAGTGGCATGGGTATGTACGTCAACAAAGATCTGTTCAACAAAGCCGGCGTAGAGGCGTATCCGACATCTATCGATGGCATGATCGCAGCTTGTGAAAAGCTTAATGCTGCTGGTGTGATCCCAATGATTTTGCCGGCGAATAATGGTGGTTGGAGCCCTCACATGTTGGTAGATTCGATGGCTCTAGCAGGTTTAGACGCAAAACCTGACCAAAGCAAAATCGACAAGCTTAACAGTGGCGAAATAAATTTTGTCGAAGATGAAGGCTTTAGACAAGCAATGCTGGCGCTTAAAAAGCTAAAAGAAGCTAAATGTTATGATGCTAAAATTAGTGCGGGCACCGACCCATGGTCCGTTGGTTTATCTACATTTCAAAGCGGTCGGGTAGCGATGCTTCCTCAAGGTTTGTGGAACATCACGCCGTTTAGTAACGACGAATTACCTGAAAACTACGAAGTTCAACCTTTCCCTACCATTGCGAATGATGCAGGGGTAACCATGGACTATATTGGTCCGGGTTGGTCTATTCCTAAGTCTGCAAAAAATGTAGATGCTGCTAAAAAATGGATTGATTTCTGGTCGCATGATGAAAATTTGAAGCTATTTGTGCAGGCAGATACAGCTGTATCTCCGCTGGTTGGTGGCACAGATGGACTACCAGCACTAGCAAGTGGTTACACTCAAACGCGTGCTAACGGGAATTTTGTAGCGTTTCCTCTAGGAACTTGGAGTTCAGAACTTACCCTAGCAATGGCTGATGACATTGTGGCTTATATGCTCGATACCGATAAAGACCTAGATACAATATTTAAGCGTTGGGACGAGATTAGAGACAATAACTTATAATCTAATCTTTGCCGCAATAACATAAGGTACTATTTCTAAGCCCTGACTATGTTAGGGTTTTTTTGTGGAGTTTATATGTCAGAGCGATCGTTATTAGCATCTAATCAATCAAGCCTGTTTTCGAATTTGCAGTCTAAAGGGCGTGCACTAGAGAGCCCTGATCACCATATATGGGGCGCATCACCTATTCTAGATGAACAGGGCAAGGTACATTTATTCTATAGTCGTTGGACTAACCGTGCATCCCATTATGGCTGGGTATTATGTTGTGAAGTTGCCCATAGTGTGTCTAACAGTCCAGAGGGACCATTTAAATTTGTAAACGTGGCTTTGACGACTGATGGCGACGATAGTTGGGATGGCTGGTCGATACATAATCCTACTATTCACAAAACTGACGACGGCTACGTCATGTTTTATATGGGGAGTTGTGGAAAAGAATTAGGGATTAGTAGGAATGAGTTAATTCAATTAAGCATTGATGACAAAGAAAAGTTTTGGCCTTACTTTCACGCCTTAGTTGCGACAAAAGCTGTTGGCGGGGCAGTATCTAAATCGTTAGACGGACCTTGGGAAAAAATTGGAACGATTGCATTGGTAGCGCCTGGAATCCAAGGTCAATGGGATGACTTTGTTACGTCTAATCCAGCTTATCTTCACCATCCAAATGGCGAACATTGGCTGTACTATAAGGCTTGGAATAAGAAAAGCGCTGAGTTTAATAATGGTAACCGTCAGTATGGACTAGCGATCGCCCAAAAAATTGAGGGACCATATATCAAAGTTGATTCCAACCCACTTATAGACTTCTCGCATTTGGGACCAAGCGTTCAATGTGAAGATGCTTATGTATTTATGCTAGGTAATCGCTTTCATATGCTTACCCGAGATATGGGTTATTTTGATAACCAAGTCGGTCTACATTTCCAATCCGTTGATGGTTTAGATTGGGGCTTGCCAAAAATTGCGTTTCGAAAAGCCAGCGAGCATATGGGGAATATCGACTATGAATCCAACTTTGACAGGCAGGGGGTTCTTGAACGGCCACAAGTGCTTATGATTGATCAAAAGCCAGCCTACTTATATTGTTGTTGCGTAGGCGGGCATTACCATACCTCAAGCTCTGTCATTCTAAAAATCGGCGACTAATATAGGTCTAAGGTACTTGCGTAGCCAATTTGCTTAAAGACCGAGGTTCTGCCTAATCTGATTAGAAGTCGTGTTGAGTTTCTCAATGATCGTCTCTGATTGCGTTTGCTTACTAAGTTTAGAGCTGAGTGACGAGACGGTCAGTGAAGCTATAATCTCTCCCTGGTTGCGACCTACCAAAACACTACAATCAATAACGCCATCCGCAATACTGCTTTCTCCACTAACATGGCCATTCTCTTGGATTGATTGCAGTTCTTTTAAAAATAAAGCCTTTTTGCTGGCGCTAAACGACAGGTATCTTTCATCTCGTTCCAGGATCATATCTCGAACGGTGTCTCGGCTATGCGCCAATAAAATTTTACCTGGACTAGTGGCTGACGTTGGCAACAAACTACCTTCATTGATGGATAAACTGATAGGGCTTTGGGGTCGTGCTTGTACAATTATCATCACCTTACTTTCATATAAAACCCCTAAATAACAGGACTGACCAATTTCTACTGCAAGCTCTTCCATTAGAGGCATAGCTTGTTGACGCAACTGGTCAATTGGCGACAAGGATCGGGTTAAACCATATAATTTTAAAGAAAGTTTATATTTACTAGAAATTTGATCTCTTAGTAAATAGCCTCGCGTCTCGAGTCCTATCAAGATGCGATAAATCTCGTTGGGTCCACGACCTAAGCCTTGTGCAATTTCTGCCTGTGACTGTGGGCTAGTTACGCTTGAAAGGTACTCAATGATATCTAAGCCTTTTTCTAAAGCTGGGGCGGCGTATTTGTTAGTCGTAGTGGCTGTCACTGGCTTTTTCCTAGATTAATACCAATCATTTTTACAATTTAAAGTGCTATTAAGTTCATGTGTTGTCCTATGTGAGTTCCATAGTTATTGGTAATTCTAACATAGACTTAGATTTACACCCGAGATTACAAATCTTCCTAAAAGTCATTTTTATCCCTTGAGTGAGTGATCAATGTTCAAAAAACTGTCAATGATCACAGAAGTAAAATTGCAGGGGATCAATATGAAGGGTATATTTGTATGTAAATGATACATTCAAATATAAAGGATAACAAATGTCTCGTAAAATTATAGATTTGAGCGGAAATCACTGGCAAATGGAGCGTATGCGCCCGGGGCAGGGGGTCGAAGAGCAGTTCCATTTATTGCCAGCTGAATATCAAGGTACAACCTTTAGTTGGAACTTCGCCTCTATCCCAGGCGACGTCTATACCGACTTATACAAAGCTGGGGAAATCGAAGACCCTTACTTCGGACGCAATATGCATAAGGCTAAGTGGGTTGGAGACTATGAGTGGTGGTATACCCATCGTTTCAATGTTGATGAGCTCTTGTCGGGTAAACAATTTCGTTTGGTCTTTTCTGGTGTTGATTACAGTTGCGAGATTTGGCTAAACGGTATCCGTCTTGGTGAACATGAGGGAATGTTCTCTAGCTTTGACTTTGACATATCTGAGTACGTCAATCTCGAACAGTGGCGTGGTGGCTCAAATATTCTAATGATAAAGCTTAATCCGCCACCAAAGAACTATCGAAATTGTGGCGGTAAAAAAGTTAACTTCTCTGGCGACTATTTTACTGGCTTAGTGCCTTTTGGTATTTGGCGGCCGATTCACATAGAAGTAACAGAGGCCGTTAGACTTAATGATTATCGTGTGGACTTTAAACTTCAGGGTAGCGACGCTGCGGCTGTGTTGTCATTTGAAACTGAAAACATGACCGATATAGCCCAGAGCTATCAAGCCAAGTGCGTATTCAAAGGACATAATTTTAGCGATACGGATCCGGTGATACATTCCTTCCCAGTGACTGTACAGCCCGGACAATCAGAACAGCAATGCCGTATTACACTTGAAGACGCAAAACTTTGGTGGCCCTGGGACATGGGAGATCAAAATCTTTATGAGTTAGAGATTACACTTGAGAAAGACACGGTTGTTATTGATCGACTACAAGACGTAGTTGGCGTGCGTGAAGTGACAATGGAGATGAACCCTGGCTTCACCCAAGAAGAAGCGGAGTATCCGTGGACCTTTATGATCAATGGACGTCGTCACTTCTTGCGCTCTGCGTGTTGGGGTGGACAACCTTCATTTTTCTATGGCCGTAATAGTCTTGAGAAGTATCAAGATCGAGTTAAAGCTGTTCGCGATGCAAATATTAATAACCTTCGAATATTTGGCTGGCATCCGCCAGAAACACCAGAGTTCTACCGTTTGTGTGATGAGTTAGGAATCACGGTTTGGACCAACTTTACCTTAGCTACTCAAGCTTATCCAAGTGACGAATCTTTCGTTAGTGGCGTTATTCACGAATGCGTTAGTACCGTAAAAGAGCGACGTAACCATCCATCTCTCATTTTTTGGATGGGCGGTGAAGAAGTATTCTTCTCTGGTGCTCATGAAGAGAGTGGCAACAAACAGTTAATGCTTGATATAGGCGACGCCGTTGCCGAATTAACAGATGTTCCTTATGGGCTAGCGTCACCATTGAGCTCTGCTTCAGCCGTAAACCTTGGATTCAAAACCAAAGAATCGATACATGCAAATGAGCATTATTATGGTGGCGGAATCGAGTTTATGGAGGAATACTACCCATCTTTAGATTGCGCGATAATCCCCGAGTTAACCGCTGCTTCTGCACCATGTGTTGAGAGTTTAGCTAAATTTATTCCTGAAGATGAACTCTGGCCTATGGGATTGTCTTGGGGTTATCACTGGGCCGATATCGATATTCTCAAGAACTTGAATTTTGAGGTCTTTAACGATTTTAAAATGGGATCTTTGGAAGAGTTTGTTGAAGCGACCCAGATTGCTCAGGGCACAGTACTGCAGTTTGCTTTAGAAACCTATCGACGCCGTAAGCCTAAAATGAGTGGCGTGTCATTGTGTCACTTTATAACGCATTGGCCGGATATCAAGTGGGGAATTGTCGATTATTATGGTGAAAAGAAAATTTCCTATGATTATGTTTATAAGGCATATCAGCCCTTGCTGCCCAGTTTAGAGTTTGAGAAACGTCGTTGGAATCCAGGTAGTAGTTTTGTGGCCAAAATCTGGATAGTGAATGACTTTCACCATTCTTATGCTGGATTGACACTGACTTGGGAGATTTTAGCGTCAGAGCAAGAATTGGCAACGGGTACGATTTTGGATATCGATGTGCTCAAAGACAGTTCAAAGTTATTTGAAGAAATAGAATGCCTTATTCCTGAGCATTTAAGCGACAGCTTTACTGTTGTACTGAAATTGAAGGATGGTGATTCAGTTCTATCAAGTAATCGCTATGAGTTGCTCATCGGAGATCAATCATTGGCTAAGCAGCGTAGTCTCGAGCATCTAGCCCTAAGTAAGAAAAATGCAGACAAGTATGGCTTAAGTGTATATCGCTACTGGCCAGAGCATTGGAACTTGGACTAAAACGCCAAACCGGTTCGTTCTTAGGACCTTGAAAGTTAGGCTAGTGCAGAAGTACTAGTTTGACTTTTGGGAAAAATAAAACACGATTTTTATGGAAAATTTCTTAACCATTGTGATTTTGTGACTATTGGTTGATGATTTTTGGTGGGGCTAAATCTTTCTGAAAGCCAATATTTTAGGGGTTTTACGATTTGGCTCACACTTGCTTGTATGTGTTTATGTTATCTTTACCTGAAATTGGTTAATCAATTTGTTTATTGGTACTGTAAGTTGTGCTTTAGGGCATGAATTCAGTAAATAAGGGAACTAAAAATGACAAACTTTGACCGCCGGATGCTGTTTATCTTGCCGGCACTTCTACTCTATTTAACGTTTTCGATATATCCGTTAATGAAAGGGGTTTCGCTATCTTTAACCGATTTCTCCGGTGTTGGTGAAGCCACCTGGGTAGGGCTAGAAAACTATAAAACTATCTTCGCCGATGCAAAGTATACCAAAGTTCTGACGAATACCTTCATTTACGGTTTTGTAGTTGTTGTTTTCCAAAACGGCATTGGTTTAATGTTTGCCGCTTTTCTTAATGAACTTCCAGGAGTAAGAAATTTTCTAAGAACTGCGCTACTTGTTCCCTCAATGCTGTCTTTGGTTATTGCAGGCTACATTTGGCAATACCTATATGCCCCTATGGGTGGAGGGATTAATGAGTTACTGGCGATGATAGGTTTATCCAATTTACAAAGTGTATGGTTGGGAGATTCGTCTATAGCCTTATTTTCGGTTGCTGGTGTCCACGTTTGGATGTTTGTAGGCTATTCCACCGCTATCTTCTTAGCCGGGTATGCGGGGATTTCTACTGAACTGCGTGATGCTGCCCGGATTGATGGCGTTTCTCCGTTTAAACGATTTTTACATTTAGATATCCCACTGCTTGCACCTGCAATTACAGTCAATATTACCTTAGCGACAATTGGTACCCTTAAGTCGTTTGAGTTTCCCTATATTATGACCTTGGGTGGTCCTGACAACGCGACTATGACGATGGGTCTAAAGATTTTCCTATTGCTATTCCAAGAGTTTAAGTTTGGCATGGCTGCCGCTCTGTCAGTCTTGATGATACTAGCTGTTGCAATAGTGGCGATGGTTCAAAACTCTTACCTTCGTTCACGTGAGGACCGTCTCTAATGTTGACTGTTAAAGCTAAGAAATATGTATATTCTACTCTTATGATAGCTGTTGGCTTTGTCATGCTAACGCCTGTTTTTTTCATGATTTCTATGTCGTTGAGAACACGACGAGAGATCATGCTAGACCCACTAGGCTTGCCAAAAACGATCAATTTAGACAATTACGGTTCGGTAATGGAGGGGATGAACTACGCACAATCGATGTTTAACACGGTTATGATTACCTTGTTGACGATTATTTGTGTATCGATCATTGCATCTTTAGCCGCTTATCCATTAGCAAGAATTCGCAACAAGGTCTCTAATTTCGTCTACATATTTATCACCTTGGGACTAGTGATACCACCATTCGCTGGTTTGACGCCACTGTACTTATTTATGCGCGATTTGGGCTTGCTAAATAGTCATGTGGGTTTGATTATCGTGTATACCGTAGCGAATTTGCCATTAGGCGTGTTTTTTTATACCAGCTTTATGAAGAGTATTCCTATTGAGCTTGAAGAGGCTGCTCGTCTTGACGGGGCAAGTTTCCTAAAAACCTATTGGTATATCATTTTACCTATGCTCAAACCTATTACGGGTACCCTCGCGTTGTTTGTGACATTAACCGTATGGAACGACATTGTGAATCCAATGCTATTTCTTACGGACGATAGTAAATTCACTATTATGACTGCTGTATTGAGATTTTTAGGAACATATAACGTTGATCCAACCCAGCTATTTCCAGCTGCGGTGTTAGCATCTGCTCCTTTACTAATATTCTTCTTGTTGCTGTCAAAACAGATTGTTGCGGGAATGTCGGCAGGGGCAGTCAAAAGCTAGTTTTCTTAGATATATTTATTGGTTTGGGCTTCTAATGATTGTTTTAGAAGCCCGTTTTTATTTAAGCCTTAAGTTGGTTTTCTTCTGTTTTTAACCACAACACATCGTAGCCTTTAAGTTCGATATCACCATATTGGTTTATTTGCTTTTCAGTCAATAAGTCCACGACTTTTTCAGCTGCCAAAATATCGCAAATGGATGCCGGAATACGCCGCTGATGTTCGCTAAAGTTACAAATAGCCAGCAGCTTGTCACCATTGTTTGCGATGCGCGCGTATGCAAATAGGTTAGATCGATAGGTGTCTAATATTTGGGTACGGGCTTGTCCAAATACTGGGTTGGCTTGGCGTATAGAAACCATTTGTTTGAGGTCTTGGTAAACCTGAGCTTGTACGCCCGAACCTGATTGCGCCTCAGCAATATCACTGTCGGTGATTTGCGGTCGGTTAACCCAGCGAGAATCGTCCTTCTTATAAGGGTCTTCCAGATAGCTGTGGTCGTTGAACATTCCTAGTTCGTCACCTTGATATATGAGCGGGATCCCACCGATGCTCAAGTTGATACTGTTGAGTAGACGGATACGTTTGAGTGCTAATCCCATCTCAATTTTATTGTTTGATTCCACTGCGGATTCTAAGCCGCTCAAAGCTGCTAGCGACCCACAAACACGGCAGTCACCGGTACTTGGATTTTCTTGAAATGGAACCCCTTGCGCAAATGAACCTTCAAAACGTCCCGTATAAAATTGGTTGAGAAAACGGCGGTGATCCTGCCCATCAATACCCAAGTTTTGTGCAACGTCGTCATCAAAGGTCCAGCCTATATCGTCGTGACAGCGAATGTAGTTAACCCAAGTACAGTCTTGGGAAATCTCAAAACTCTTTTTCAAGCTTGCGCTGAGAAGCTTGGTCTCTCGGGTCGCTAGACTTTCCCAAAGTAATGCCATTTGCAATGGGTTATATGACAATTGGCACTGTTCTTTTCCAATATATTTAGCAACTTCATCGGGGTGGACAATGGCTTCAGATTTAAACACAACACTTGGTGCCACAATTTTTAAGCAGGTGCTAAAGCATTCAATGAGCGTATGTGCTTTGGGGAGGTTTTCGCAGCTAGTCCATTTTTCTTTCCAGACAAAGGCTAAGGCATCTAATCGAAGGCCTTCACAACCAATGTTGGCCAAAAACAGCATTTCGTCGGTAATGGCAGTAAACACTGCAGGGTTTGAATAGTTTAAGTCCCACTGAAAGTTGTTAAAGGTAGTCCAAACCCATTTTTTGACTTTGGGTATGTAGGTAAAGCTACCGCGGCGTACGCTTGGAAAAATCTCACGGCAGGTTTGATTGTATTCTTCGACTTCGTGCTGGTTTTCAAAGAAATAGTAAAAGTCCTGCATTTGTGGATCGCCAGCAATGGCTGCTGTTGCCCATTGGTGTTCATTTGAGGTGTGATTAAAGACGAAATCAAGCACCAAGCTAATGCCAGCCTCGCGCAGCGCATTAGCTAAAGCTATAAGATCTTTTTCATTGCCGAGTCGTGGGTCGACTTTTCGATAATCAGAAACGGCGTAACCACCATCACTATCGCCCTCAGGACATAGATATAAAGGCATAAGGTGTAAGTAATTGACACCTAATTGCTGCAGATAAGGAATTTTAGTTTTTAGTTTTTTGAGGTCACCTGCAAAGAGATCTACATATACAGCCATGCCCAGCATTTGCTCACTGCGATACCAGGTCGGGTCGGCTAGACGCTCATTATCGCGCTTCTTCAATGCAAGTTTACGGTTTGAAAAATTGCTGGCTAAGGTGAATACCAACTGTTGCAGATGCAAAAAGAAGTCGTAGTGATCACCGTAGAGCTCATATAGATTCTGAGCGAGTTTGGGAAAATGCTGTTCAAGACGTTTTAAGAATATGGCTTCGTCTTTTTTACTTAGTTTGGGTAGCTCTATCGTGTTGAGCACTTGATGTAGAGCTTTATGGCCTTGTGCGAATGTCAGCATGGGCGTTCCTGAATAAAACTGTGTAGTTTAGTGCGGCGATTATCACTTGAGTTCAAGATAAATACCGTGATCCGTGTTCTAAAACGATTTAGCAGGCAGCGTCTAAGATCGAAGCGAAAAACGCTGTCGTATTTTAAAAACTTTCAAAAGGAATGTCCTTCAACAAAATCCCAATCAACCTGATGGAGATTGTTTTCCAAAGTACTTCCAAGTAGATATTTCATTGCAAGGCGACCCATCTTGTCGTGTGGAAGCTCCATGGTCGATAGCTTTGGCTTCATGTTTTTGGTGATTATTTCCATATTGTCAAAGGAACCAATGCCAATATCCTTGCCAACCTCAATCCCTTTCTTGGCAAAATAGAGATAAGCATCAAGTGCAATTTCATCTTTACCACAAATGATAGCATCAGGGGGATCGCTTGCATTAAATAGGGTATCTAAAATTTGATCCGTAATTTGTATGACTCCTTTCGAACTTTCAACTTCTGCGTAGTGAAGCAAGGCGTGATCAAATGCAATATTGTGTTTAGCAAGGGCATCCTGATAACCGCTTAAACGCCCCGAAGATGCAATAACATCTTGATGAATATTTAAGAACGCAATTCTCTGATAACCTTTATTTAGTAGGCGTTGGCTTAGCTCAAAGGCAGCTTGATGTTCGTTAGGTACGATAGCGGGAATCGCTTTGTCAGCACTAAAGCAGTTTGCTAGTACAACTGGCGTTCCTTCAAGTTCAGAAGGAAGCTCAACTTGTTGGTGGTACATGGTTGCGTAAATAATACCGTCGACCCGTAGATTCAGCATTTGTTCAATCGCTAGTGCACGGTCATTCTTGTTAACGTTGGCAGTAATGACTAATTTGTTATTGGTTCTTGCATAGCGTTGCGCTTCTTGAATTATGCTAACCGCAGGTGCCATAGAATGATTCGTTTCCATAAGCACCCCATAAACGCCTGATTTTTGATTCCGCATCATTTTTGCTGAGGTGTTTGGTCGATACTTCAGTACATCTATTGAGCGTAAGACTTTCTCTCGAGTTCTATCACGCACGAGTGGCTCATTGTTGATAACCCTAGCTACGGTTTTAAACGAAACACCTGCGTGAGCAGCAACATCTTTTATATTACTCATGTCGTCTTTAACTTATATAAGATTAGTTGATTATTTTTGCGGAGAATTGGGCTGCCAAAGCTGTCTGACAGACCATCAATAAACTAACGAACCGCAAAGCCACTTTCATCAAATAGATGTACATTTTCGATATCAGCCTCAAGCAAAATATCGCTGTTGTCATCATGGATGTAAATCCCTTCCATCTCAACTGAAACAGGATCATTTGCAAATTGTGTATATAGAAAACTGTGTCCACCAAGATTTTCTACAAGGTTCGGTTCGACTGTAATTCGAAATGTTTTACACGCGTCGCTGACTGCGTTTAAGTGCTCTGGTCGAACTCCGATAGTGACTCGTACGCCCGCTTTCAGTGTTCTTGTACGGTTCGGTAGAGTAACTGAACTGCCATCACCAAGTTTAACGGCCACCCCATCATCATCGCTGGCTATTACTTCAGCTTGTAGAAAGTTCATCTTAGGAGAACCAATGAATCCGGCCACAAACAAGTTCATAGGATACTGATAAAGCTCAAGAGGGCTGCCAATTTGTTCCACCCGTCCTTCATTTAAGACCACTATTTTGTCAGCCAATGTCATTGCTTCAACTTGATCGTGTGTCACATAGACCATTGTTGAGTCGAGTTCTTTGTGTAAACGCGCTATTTCCATACGCATTTGCACTCGTAATTCAGCATCTAAATTAGAAAGCGGCTCATCAAATAAAAAAACTTCTGGATTGCGAACAATAGCCCGTCCGATAGCCACTCGTTGGCGTTGTCCACCAGACATATTGGCAGGTTTTCGGTCCAATAATGGTTCGAGTTTTAGGGACTTGGCTGCCAGTTCTATCTTGTTATTCATCTCCTCTTTGTTGGTACCAGCGAGTTTCATGCTGAATCCGATGTTTTCGCGAACGGTCATATGTGGGTACAAGGCATAGGATTGAAATACCATTGCGATTCCGCGTTGAGAAGGCTGGAGGTGATTTACAACTTGGTCATTAATTTCAATACTTCCCTCAGTAATGCTTTCAAGACCTGCGATCATTCGTAATAGGGTCGATTTACCGCAACCTGATGGTCCTACAAATACTACGAATTCGCCATTTTTTATCTCGATGTCAACCCCATGGATGGTCTGAGTATCCCCAAAACGTTTGACGACATTTCCTAACTTTACACTGCCCATTAGAGCACCTCTTTGACTAATTCGTTAAATGAAATAATGTTGATGAAACCTTCGGTAGCGGTGATGTTAAACGGACCGAAGTCTTGATTGAACATGCTCTCGGTAGAGCTATACAAGCCATCAGATACCAGCAGTTCGAAGCTTGTTCGGTCGCGAACAATTGACAGTGTCAGCTGGTCACTTGCTCGAACCACAAAGCAGTTTTCATGCGGAAAATCTTGATTGAAACGACTAGAACCAGCGACATCTGTTTTACGTACACTGCTGATAACGATGTCGTCAGATTGACGTTTAAAGTGATAGACCAGATTGTTATGTGTAAATGGTGCAAGCGTGAATGCGCTACCCTCGGACATATTTAAGGTCATATGCATGACACTAGCTTGATTGCTTGGACTGAGCTCAACACTCTGATTTAGTTGCAGCTTGGTTTCATTGATATAGTTTTTATTTTGAACCAAACCTTCACATGGAAACGCTTGCGCAATCCGCAAACCTTGGGCTGTCGTTACTAAGGATAGCTCGCGAGGAAAACTCATCGCACTGCGGTGCGAAGTTGCGGGGACTTCATTGGCATACATCCAATTACTCATCCAAGCGATTGCTACGCAGCGGTTATCCGGTGTATTTGACCAACTTTGAGTCGCATAGAAATCGCGGCCGTAATCCATCCACAACACGGTGTCTGCAGGATTGATGTTGGAAAATGTTTTCCCGTCAAAATCACCTATTACATAGTGTGTACCGGAACCTGGAGTATAAACATTGCGCTCTATGATACCGATCACAAGAACCCAGCGTTTTACGCCTTGATCGTCAATCATTGGAAATAAGTCTGGGCATTCCCAAGGGCTATTGTTGTGGAAGGACTCGTGGCGACCCCAATTGGATTCTTTCTTCCACTGTTTGAGGTTGATTGAAGAGTAAATCCCAATTTCTTCGCCCTCGGTTACCACCATGTTCCAATGTTGGGCTTCTTCGTGCCATACAACCTTAGGGTCTCGAAAGTGCTTACTTCCAGAATTAGGAATTATTGGATTGATCGCAAGATGCTGGTCAAAACTAATACCATCTTTACTAGATGCAATTGAGCTCATTTGTAAGCCATCAGGCTGATTGCTCGATAAGCCAATTGTATTGGTATAAAAAGCGACCAAATTAAGATCGCCTTCATCAAAGAATCCTGTCACATTGTTTTTGTCTATCACGGCTGAGCCTGAAAAACATACGCCTAGTTCGTTGGGCTTTAATGCAATGGGTAAGTGTTTCCATTCCAGAAAATTATGACTAACGGCATGTCCCCAATGCATATCTCCCCATTGGTTTGAGTGAGGGTAGTATTGGTAGAAGAGGTGCCATTCTCCATTTACATAAACTAATCCATTGGGGTCGTTTAGCCATCCGAACGGAGCTGTGAAGTGTAACTCAGGGCGATACGGGTCTTTAGAAAGTAACATTTATAATACCTATATTTTTACTGAGCAAAGCAAGCTCAAAGCGTTTTGCTCAGTTGTAATATTGATTAACCTTTGATGCCTGCGCCGGCCATTGACTGGACAAACTGACGCTGGAATATAAGAAATACGAGTAATACCGGTAGGGTAATTAAAGACGCATATGCCATGACTTCTCCCCACTCAGTGTTATTTCCGAAAAATTGTTGAATACCTAGCATGACTGGTCGAACGCCTTCTGACTGGGTAAATAAAACCGGAAATAAGTATTGGTTCCAACCTCCAAGAAACTGCAAAATTGCCACCGTTGCTATTACTGGCTTGGACATTGGTAAAATGATGCGCCAGTAGATTTGAAACGGAGTCGCGCCATCAATTGCTGCTGCCTCGTCAAATTCTTTTGGAATATCCTTAAAAAAGGATACGAACAGAAAGATAAAAAATGGATTGGCAATCAATGGCAAAATTTGTACGTGATAGGTGTTTAGCCAAGTTGTTTCTAATACCAAGCCAGAATCCCAACCAATCCAAGGCAGATGTGAAACCAACATAAGGAGGGGTATCGCGATCCCATCAAGTGGGATAATCATTAGAGCAATGATAAAGGTTAGGATGAAGCCGCGACCTTTCCACTCCAACCTTACTAAGGAATAAGCAAGCATAGAGTTAACTAGCAAACTTAAAACTACAGTCGTAGTTGTGATAAAAAACGAGTTGAAAAAATACAAGCCAATGCGACTTGATTCGAACACGCTAACATAGTTGTCCAATGAAATATCACCGGTAGGAAGTACCGCAGCTATGCTGTATAAATCTTCAAAAATCTGCGCCTGGGGCTTAAGAGCGCTAGAAAACATGAACAAAAGTGGAAAGATAAAGATGTAGGCCAGAATCAACATCACGGCATACGTTAGTACCTTTTTCGGTGTCGCATATGGATCAACCGTGTTTAATACAATTGCAGAGCTCATTTAAGCCTCCTTCTTGGAAAAGTACATTTTCTGAAGCAGTGCAATGCTTAGAATGATAATGAAATACATCACGGTAATTGTTGAACCGTAGGCGGTGTCTTGTTCATTAAATCCTTTGTTTATCGCGTGCAGCATGACTGTCGACGTTGAATCAAGAGGGCCACCACCGGTCATTACATCGACCTGAACGAATAACCCAAATGCTGCAATCGTCGTCGAAATCATGACAAAAGTAATGGTGTGTTTAAGACCGGGTAGGGTGATATATCGGAACTTTTGCCACTCGTTTGCACCATCAATTGATGCTGCTTCATAACGGTCAACCGGGATCCCTTGCAGCCCAGCTAGGAAAATTAACATCTGTACACCAGCGCCTTGCCATGCCGACATAATTACAATCGCTTTCATTGACCACCGTTCATCCCCCAGCCAATTAATATTGTCTACCAAGCCAAACGTGAGCGTGTTGATGTATTGATTAATCAATCCAAAATCTTTGTGGTACAAGAAAGTCCATACGATTGCGACCACGACCATAGAAGTGACTACGGGGGCAAAATATAGCGTTCTGAAGAAATTGGTGCCTTTCAGTTTGCGATTAATCAGTAAAGCTAGGCCAAGCGCTAAACCGCATTGCAAGGGAATGACCATCAATGCAAAAGCGATGGTGTTGTAGAGGGATTTCCAAAAAATGGGATCTCTAGCTAGAATTACAACCTTGTCATTTTCGCCCCATGAGAACGATGTTAACTCGTAGTAAGACCTTAATTCAGGGTAATTACTCTTTAAATGACGGCGTACTCTCGGATATTTAATGTCACCATCTTTATCCAGTTTGATAAGGCCTTCATCGTTGCGCTCAGCATTAAGTACTATGTAGTTCACCGATAATAGTTGTGCATAATTGTCTATACCGACAAATTCGGTGGCATTAGGTGACAGCAAGCGAGAATTGGTAAAAGACATAAAGATCGCCATTATAAAAGGGATCAGCAGAAACAAGCCAAGTCCTATAAACGCGGGCGATCCCATCCCAATGCCATACTTTGTACTAATATTCATTTTTCTTATCTTCGCTGGAGTTGAATTTGATGCCGTTGATTTAGGATTGGGCACCTTCAACGATGTCACAGTTTTATTCATTAGTGTCACCATAAATTAAGAATATAGGCCTCACCAATTTGAGACCCATGGTTCACTTGCTTTATTTCATTGGAAAGCCATAACCGTTGTTTCTCTCAATGGAAGCTTCGATGTTATCGACAGCAATATCTAATGCTTCTACTGGGTCTTTTCCATCGAGTACATCGTGCATCGCCTTATCAAAGGAGCTTGAAATAACCGCGTAAGCAGGCGTCTCAGGACGTAATTGAGCGTATTGACCAGAGAACTCGTAGAATCCGCGCCATTTACCACCATTTTGGTAATGTGGGGTTAAAGCTGCTGCTTTATCAGACGTAGGAATCAAGCTGGTTGCAACTGAAATGTTGGCAATTTCTTGTGCAGAGGCAAGGTGATTCAAAAAAGCGGCTGCCGCATCAGGAGTCTTGCAGGCTGTTGTCGCCGCCCAATGCCAGGAGCCGCCACCAATTGATGGTCCATTACCAAAATCAGGCACAGGTAAAATGGCTAAGTCGTCACCAAATTTTTCATCAAACCTTCCGACTGCCCACGATCCAGTATATTGCAATCCAACGCGGCCAGCGGGAAAGCCATCCGAATCAGATGGTCGGCGATCAATATATCCATCAGTGACTAACGAGCGCATCCACTCTGCAAACTCAATAGCTTGATCGGAGTTGAGCGTGCCGTCAGATTCAACATAGTTGGTTCTGTCGATCAGATCAGCTCCCCAAGAAATCATCATCGGAGACCAGGCATACGGAACCCATTCACCGGTATTCCCAGCTTCAATGTCAAAAGCATATGGAAATTTGCCAGTTGCTTTAATCTTTTCTAGAACAGCCATAAACTCATCTTTAGTCCAAGGCTTATCAACGGTCGGAGTTCTAGCACCAATTTCTTTTAGTAGCGATTTAGTTGTGAAAAGGGACAACGCTACATCGAATTGGCCGACAGAATACACCTTACCGTTGTACGTACCTTTGCCAGATGTATTAATTTGAGCTAGAAGTTCGTCATCCATAAACCCATCTAATGGGCGCAAGAATTCATTCCAGGCAAAATTGGGTACCAGCGGTTGATCAAGGTCTAGTATGCAAGGCAGTTGGCCTGCTTTGGCGGCTGCTGTTACCGTTTGGGTATAAGTACCCTCTGGGATTGACTCTTGAACGATGGTCCATTGGTCCTGAGAAGCGTTAAAGCGATTGACCATATCTTGAGACGCTTTCATTTCTGCTTCGCCAGTTTGGTGTCGCCAAATCGTGACTTCTTGTGGGGCTGCCATTGCTGTTGCAGAGATGATCCCCAAAGTGAGTGCTGAAACACTGCATGTAAGTTTTTGCATGATAATTCCTTATTATGACAACGTTGTAATTTTTGTCCAATCATATTGGATGGGTAAATCCTATGCACAGATGTATACTCATGCAACACTGCTAAATCGGTTTTGCAGGTTTAGCTCACACATTTTTTTCTAGTATGGGTATGACTGTGCTTTCGTAACCGCTTGTCGCTGATTTTAATTTTTTGATCGTAAATGCAGTTTAGAAGGCAGTATTATCGAGAGTCTTGGCATCGCTGAATTCCCCATTAAAGCGCCAGCCTTATCAAACAAAGTTTTCGCGATCAGTTGGCAATCTTGTTCTATTGAGTCAATGCTTTTGGGTAAGCAATCTAATATGGAATAGTTATCAAACGTGGCAATCTTCATATCAGTGGCAAGTAGTTTATGCTCACTTAAGTACCTTAAAACACCTTCTAAAAGTGAATACGATGCCGTGAAGAGGGCCGGGGGAAGGCCATTAAACTGAGAAACTACATCTGACATTAACAAATACCCGGAGTCGCTTTGATAGTCTTTGTGGAAAACGTGCTCGGGTTTAAAGTTTAGTTTAGCATCGCAAAGACCTAGCTTAAAACCTTCTAAGCGGTCTCGACTAGGGCTTAGCTCAAATTGCCCTCCTATGTACACGCATTCAGATAAACCTTGGGCTAGTTTTGCGACTACTTGTCTGGTTGATTGTACTTGGTCGCTGCACACTGAAGAAATATAATCACTCTGAATATTGCGGTCAAAGAACAGCACCGGCGTCGTAGCATGAATATCACGATAGTAGCTATCGTCACTCATGCTTGACGCTACAATTAGTAAATCAACTTGTCTATCCAGTAAGCTTTGAACAGAGGCTTTTTCAAGTTCAATATTGTCTTCAGAACTAGCGATTAACAGCTGATAATTATTATCGCGATAAAGTCTTTCAAGTTCTTTGACTACGTTAGCAAACCCAATGTTACATAAGTCTGGTATGACAATCCCAACCGTAGAGCTGATTTTAGATTTCAATGCAAGCGCATAGCGATTCGGGCGGTAATTGTATTTTTTTACAATCCGCTCTACTTTTTTGACGGTGTCTTCGGTGATGCGATGTTTCTTGGCATGACCATTTAGGACAAAACTGACCGTAGATTTAGACACACCGGCAAGTGCTGCGATGTCGGCTATCTTCAGATTTTTCTTATTTTCATCTACGCTCATATCTACCACGTTAATGCATTGTCGACCGCTGGGTTTGCAATGCTACTTCGCACACCCAACAATTGAAATCGTTAGTTTTCAGTTTGTAAAACTGTGGTCAAAAAATTCTGTT
The DNA here is from genome assembly GCF_003610775.1 of Alginatibacterium sediminis. Lineage (GTDB taxonomy): Bacteria > Pseudomonadota > Gammaproteobacteria > Enterobacterales > Celerinatantimonadaceae > Alginatibacterium > Alginatibacterium sediminis. The sequence continues at coordinate 270,730 of NZ_RAQO01000006.1, forward strand.
CAGCTCACATTTTTGAACGATAAGCATATCTGATTTTACGAAAAACTTTACTGCTAAATCGTTTTAGCGGATAGTTGTTTTATTCGTAACAACGAGGTGATACTAAAATGAACAATGTTTGGGTAAGCGGCGACGCTGTTGTTGATCTCATTCCTGATACACAAACTACTTATCTTAAATGTCCTGGTGGTGCACCAGCAAATGTAGCCGTCGCGATTGCTCGCTTAGGAGGAAAGGCTGCGTTTATAGGTAGAGTTGGACAAGACCCTTTAGGGCGGTTTATGTTGCAAACGCTGCAAGACGAGTCAGTTGATACCAGTTCGATGGTACTTGACCCAAAGCAACGCACATCAACAGTCATCGTGGATTTATTTGAAGGCGAGCGTAGTTTCACTTTCATGGTGAAGCCTAGTGCCGATCAGTTTCTTCAGCCATGCGATATCCCAAAGTTTGAAGCCAATCAATGGTTACATGTGTGCTCAATATCTTTGGCCAATGAGCCAAGCCGCAGCACAACATTACAAGCGATGCGGGATATTAAAGCAGCTGGTGGATTTGTTAGCTTTGATCCCAATTTACGCGAAGAGGTTTGGGAACATCCAGATCAGATTAAGTCGGTTGTAGCTCAAGCACTTTCCTTGGCCGATGTGATTAAGTTTTCTGACGACGAGTTACTGTTTCTCACCGGAGCGGATAGCCAACAAGCAGGGCTTAACAAAGTTGCCGACTATGGCGCAAGCTTAGTGATCGTCACTCAAGGGGCTAAAGGTGCTTTGGTTGTCTTTCAAGGGGAGCAACGCTTGCTTGCACGAGTACCCATTGTACCGGTTGATACAACTGGCGCTGGTGATGCTTTTGTTGGAGGTTTACTGGCTAATTTAGCGCGAACTCAAGACTGGCAGCAGTGGACGATAGTAGAAGACGCCGTTAACTGGGCCAACGCCTGTGGGGCTTTAGCAACGACTCAAAAAGGCGCCATGACAGCCTTACCAAGCGAAACTCAACTACGAGCTTTTCTGTAATCAACAGCTTTTACTAGACTTACCAAAGTTTGAGCGTTGATTAACTTGACCTTGAGCTAAAAGGTTTGTCCAAAAAAGAATTCAGTTTGTAAGCTGGTTACTCGCGTGAGTATAGGCTGATTTGGATGATTAAGCCGATAGATCAGTTTTTCGGCAGCGATTTTACCAATTTGCTCACGTGGAGTAACAACGGACGCTAAACTTGGGCTAATCACACTGGCAATGTTGTGACCATGAAACCCGATAATCGATAGGTCTTCGGGTACTTTTATTCCAAGGCGCTGGCTTTCAAATAGAGCGCCAATGGCTAAGTCATCGTTGGTACAACAAATAGCGTCAAAATTTGGGTATTTGTTCACCGCTTCTTGCAGCAACTTAGCGCCCAAGCTATAGGATGACGCTTCAATGGTACTAACCAGTCGAGGTTCTATATTCGCGGCTTCACAGGCGGTTTCATATCCGTGAATTTTTAACTGAGTTCGCTCATCCATACGCGCTGCCAAGTAGACGATGCGTTTTCGTCCTTTAGAAATAAGTAGATTTGTGGCATCCATACTGGCTTTAGCGTTGTCAAAACCAACGGCTTGTTGCATGGGGGGAGACACTGAATCCATGATTTCAACAATCGGAATACCCGAGGCATTGAGTATGCGTTTTGAGCGCTCGGTGTGGAAACTTTCCGATAGAATTATACCGTCGACGTTGTAGCCTAGTAGCACTTCTATGCGTTTTTCTTCAACGTGTTTCCCATAGCCATAGTGCGCAATCATGGCCTGATAACCCTGGGGTTCAATTACATGTTCAATGCCTCTAAGCACGTGATCAAACACCTGATTAGTCAGTGACGGCAGTAATACACCTATGGAATAGCTTTTAGCTTTCGACAGAATATCCGGAGCGCGGTTAGGTACATAACCGATGTCGATAACAACTTGCTGTATTTTGCTTCCTACAGACTCGGAAACTTTGTTCGGATCTCTCAAATAACGGCTTACCGTCATTTTTGTAACCCCAACTCTATCCGCAATATCCTGTAGGGTTGGTCGCTGTTTCTTAAAGCTCATAGATCCCATACATAGTCAGTGTGATTGCCAATTTGAGTCGACAAAGTTTTAAATACTTTCGATATCAGTAAGTAACAGCGGAGCATTGCAAAACCTCTATAGCAAGTGCTAGAGCAGTCAGCTGGCTTTGCAATGGCCGAGGATTAGAAAATACTCGCGCCTTGTTCCGCACTCGAGATGCTTTCGCGAAATAAGCTAAACAAGTCGCGACCACTGCCAAAGGTTTCAACAGGTTTGTAGTCGCAGGCGTCTCGGTGTTGAATATTTTCCAATACGTTTACCTTTCCGCTCTTGCCATCCACTTCGATTAAATCACCATCTACAATTTTGGACAATAGCCCGCCTCGATTCGCTTCTGGAGTGATGTGGATTACTGCCGGTACTTTACCTGAAGCGCCCGATAATCGACCGTCGGTTAAAAGTGCCACCTTAAAGCCTTGTTTCATCAGATTGCCCATAATTGGCATTAATTTGTGTAGCTCAGGCATGCCATTAGCCGACGGCCCATTGAAACGCACCACAATCACTGAATCTTGTTGTAGTTGTCCCAATTTGTAGGCGCGTTCAACGGCGTGTTGGCAGTCAAATACGCGAGCGGGAGCTTTGATTCGCTGTTGGTCATGGGCCACTGCACTGACCTTCATGATGCCTCGCCCAAGGTTACCGCTGAGCAGTCTTAATCCGCCGGATGGACTAAAGCAATGATCATAACTAGCTAATACTTTTGTGTTGCTGCTCTGGGTTGCGTGTTGATAGTTAAGCTCTTGGTTTGCATCTAAATATGGACTGGTCACATAGTCCTTCATGCTGCCATATACTGGATTGGCATCCATAAAAATAAGCCCGCGCTGAGCTAAGTTTGCCATTAAACTTGGTACCGCGCCGGCGTTCTGAAAATCGTTGATATCAGCGCTACCGTTGGGGTACATTTTTACGAGCATTGGCACCACTTGTGAAAGTTTGTCTAGATCATCCCAATTGATTAGCCACCCAGCAGCTTTAGCAATCGCGACTAAATGAATGGTGTGATTGGTACTGCCTCCAGCCGCTAACAAGGCTACCAAACCATTGATAACTGATTTTTCGTCCACGACATAAGCAAGTGCTTTAGGGCTGTTATTGATGGCTGAAACACTGGCAAGGTAGGTAGCAATGTGTTGAGTTAGTTTGTTACGCAAGGGGTCATTGGGATGAACGAAAGCTGAGCCTGGTAGCATTAAGCCCATGGCTTCCAATACCAGTTGGTTGGTGTTTGCGGTTCCGAAAAAAGTACAGGTACCAGCGCTATGGTAAGACTTACATTCCATAGCTAACAAGTTTGATTTATCAATTTCTCCTGCAACAAACTGCTGGCGAGTTTTTACTTTTTCATCGTTGCTTACACCACTGGCCATTGGTCCAGATGGCACAAATGCCGTCGGTAAATGGCCAAAAGCAAGAGCGCCGATAAGCTGACCCGGGGCTATTTTATCGCAGACACCTAATAATAAGGTGCCGTCAAAGGTGTTATGACTTAATGAAATGGCAGTGGCTTGGGCGATTAGGTCACGCGAAAACAGTGACAGTTCCATGCCTTGATTGCCTTGGGTAATCCCATCACACATAGCCGGAACACCGCCGGCGATTTGAGCGCTATTACCTAGACTGGTAACTGCGCCCTTTATTATTTCTGGGTAGTTGGAATAAGGTTGATGCGCACTTAACATGTCGTTGTAAGAAGTGACGATGCCTAAGTTAGTTTTGGTGAAATCTAAAATGGCTACTTTATCCGCATCGCTGCTAGCGGCAACGGTGTGCGCCAAATTTCCACAACCTAGACCACTACGTTGTTTACCTTTGTTAGCTTGAGCTTTGATGTTGTTGAGGTATGTTCTACGGCTTTGCTTACTTCGTTGGATTATCACTTTAGCCACTTCGGCTACCACAGCATTAATCGTCATTGTGTAGGTCCTATATTTGAGCGCTTAAAGCGCTTTAATTTTGGCTAAAATCTCTTGAATCATTTGTTTTGGAGCTTGTTTCAAACTAACGTGTATTGCTTCTCGCTCTGAGGGTTCAACTAGCGCTTTAAATTGGCTCTCTAGCATGCTTGGCCCCTTAAAATAATGGTTCTTTCGACTACTCATTCGCGACCAGATAGTGTCAAAATCGCCTTTGAGATAGACAAACTGAAGCTCGCTACACTGGCGACGTAAGATATTGCGATACTCGGGTTTTAACGCTGAGCACGCGAGTACCAGATTTGGCTGCTCAAGAATCAATTCGCTAAGTTTGAGTAGCCAAGACTGTCGGTCGTCATCAGTTAGTGGTGCACCGCTTTGCATTTTTTCAATATTGCTTTGGCTGTGGTAGTCATCTCCATCGAAAAAATTAAGGTCTAAGGCTTTTGCCAAAGCCTTACCGATCGATGACTTACCACATCCTGAAACGCCCATAACGACGACTTTTGTTTTCATGGAGTTCACTTTAACTAAAGGGATAATCGATATGCTTACTGCCACCACAACGCCAGCTTAGGAAACAGAATGACCAAGGTAAGCACTGAGATTTGCAGGGCAATAAAGGGTAGTAGTGCTGTGAAAATTTCGCCTAAACTGATGTCTTTGGGGGCAACTGATTTTAAGTAGAAGGCTGCTGGTCCAAAAGGTGGCGATAAAAAAGCAACTTGCATATTGAGACAAAAAACTACACCAAACCATACTGGATCCATGCCTAAGCCTATGATAATAGGTACAAAAATAGGCATTGTTAGTAGTGCAACGCCTACCCAATCTAGAAACATACCCAACACAAACAAGATGACCATCATAATAATGAGGGTGGTCATTGCATCGCCACCACTAAGCGTGAGAATACTGGTCTCAACGAAATCGATACCGCCCATCAGGTTATAGACCCCGACTAAAGCGGAGGCTCCAATCCCTATCCACATAATCATGCCGCAAGTGCGCATGGTTGCTATGGTTGATTCTTTAAGCATGTTCCAATTGAGTTCTTTACGTATCGCAGCACTAATTGCGATACCGACAACACCTAAAGCTGAAGCTTCGGTTACAGATGCAACACCGGTGTAAATACTACCGAGTACGGTTGCGACTGAAAGCAGCGGAAAAAAAAGTGCTTTGAAGAAACTAGGGTTATTTTGAGCATCGCGCGCAAGTTCTTCTTCGCTGGGGAGTGGCGCTAAACTCGGGTTAAGTTTGCAGCGAATTAACACATAAGCGATATAAAATAGGGCGAGGATTAATGCCGGTAAAAATGAGGCTTTGAATAAATCGCCAATTGATACTGAGGCCGATAAGCCGTAGATTATCAATACAATGCTTGGAGGCAACATGGTGCCTAGAGCACCGCCGGCACAAGTGGTACCAATAGCTAGTTTGCGATCGTAACCCAAGCGCAGCATTTGTGGCAGTGCGATAATACCCAACAATACCGTTTCACCTCCAATAACCCCCGACATAGAGGCTAAAATCACGGCGACGATTAAGGTTTGTACCGCCACACCGCCACGCACTCGACGTCCAACTGATTTCATCGCATCGAATAAGTCTCTAGCGATCCCTGAACGGTCTAATAGCGCGGCCATTAATACAAACATAGGCACAGCTAAAAACACATAACCGCTAACGAAGCTGAAAATTCGACTAGTAACCAGAGGTAGGGCATCGACTCCAAACCAGCCGAGCGTAAAAATCAGTGCGACTAAACCGGTGACAAACGCTAGTTGCATACCCGTTAACAGTAAGCCAATCATCAGTACCAGCATCAGCAAACTACCGTATGCAATACCGAGCGAAGATAAATCAAACATCGTCTTCTTCCTGTAATCCTTGGATTTCACTAATTAAGTGCAGCGTGAACTGAATAAACATCAGACTCACGGTCACGAGAATTAAGCCCTTGAGTAGGGCTGGGAATGGGGGATCCCAAGCAGTACCTGAGGTTTCAAGACGCATCTCTCCCCATGGTGTAAACCAAGAGTTACTAACCATTTGCCATGCCGCAAAGACCAAAAGCCCGCTGAATAACAATCCAGCCAAATGATGGAAGATGTTTAGGTAGCGTTTAGTTCTAGCTGATACCGAGTCATAAATTAAAACAACGCGCACATGTTTGTCGGTTGCTAATGCGTAAGCGCCGCCAATGACAAATAGTGACCCTCCAAGAAACGAAGCCGTTTCATGGACCCAGATTGTCGGCGAATTGAATACATAGCGACTAAGTACTTCGTAAAATGAGATAAGGACAGTAAAAGCAAATAGTAGGCTGAGTAGCTCGCTTACTTTGGCTATCGATCTGTCTAAGATATTGTTAGGCCTTGGGGCCTCAATGTTGTCTGAGCTATTCATATGAAAAATCCGAAATTGTAGGGAGTACGACTTACTCCCCCTACGTAATAGCTTGTTATAGAAGACCAGAGTCTTTTAGATAAGTTGTAATTGATTCATATACTTTTTGTGCGTTTGGTGAGCGCTGGGCATATTTTTCCCACTCACCCATGGCAATGTTACGAAACTTTTTACGTTCATCAGCTGACCAGTCATGTATTGTGATATCGGGATTAGCTTGAGCTTCTTTAACCGCCATTTGGTCTGCGATACTGAGTTGAGTGGTAATGTCCTGAGCAAAGTCACGTACTGAAACGGTCATTATTTCTTGCAGATCAGCCGGCAATTTGTCCCACTTCTTTTGGCTCATCGAGATATCGATGGTTGGCAGTGAGTGGAAGCCAGGCTGAACAGGGTGAGGTGCTATGTCGTTCATACCTGCTTTGTGGTTAGTGGAAAATACGGTGTAGTCAGCCGCATCGATAACGCCTTTACTTAGGCCGGTAAAAACTTCAGAACCGGGTAAATTAACCGGGGCAGCTCCAGCGGCAGCAAAAATTTGTTGGACCAAGCCTTCTGGTGCGCGAAGTTTCAGGCCTTTTAAGTCATCAACGCCATCCAGCGGTACTTTGGATACAAAAGCCTCAACACCAGTGGTTGAGCCGCCTAAATACTTCACTCCATAGGGCGCATACAGTTCAGTCATCAATTCATAGCCACCGCCATAATTAATATATTGCAACAATTGGCTGGTGTCAGACCAAGCTCCAACCATGTTACCAATCAGTCCAAAGGCTGGATCTTTACCTGAAAAGTAGCCCGTTGCGGTGATATGACCGTCAAGTACGCCCATTCTGATGGCATCCAAGGTTTCAGTATGTTTGACCACTGAGGCGACCGGTAGCAGGTCTATATCGATGCGACCTCCAGACATAAGCTCTACACGCTCGGTCCATTCCTTCTGAACTTGGAAGTTTTTATCACCTGATGGGTCGCTAGATTGGAACTTGTAATTGAACTCAGCTGCAAATACTGAAGACGACAGTAGGGCAAGTGCAATAGCACTGGTGATGGTGCTTACTTTAGTTGTCATGAGTTAATCCTTTACTCTGGTAGCTAAACCGGTGTTACCGGGAACACGAGCAAAGTTACCGGTAACATTGAGTAACATCTTAGACATTGGTCACAATTAGTTTAAAAAATGCACATTTATCTGTAAGTAAGGTCTTTTCAAGTTTATGGCGACTCTTATTGGAAATCAGCTCTACTCAATGACAAGCTTTTTTATACAAAGAATGAAAGACTTAGTATTGGTGTATGCTTACGAGAATTGGGTTTTCGGCAGGGTAAAGTGTGTTTAAGAACGTTCTAGTCCTTGGATGTGGTTGTTTGTTTGGTGTTGCTGGACACTATATCTATATAAATGTTCCAGATGCTGATGGGCATGCCGCGCGTCATATAGTGACGGAGATTGGCCGTAATCTGGAGCAAGAAATTAGTGAGGATAATTACAGTTGCGGGCTATACGAGCAGCAAACTGTAGGTTCGGTACTTAGCGACATGCTCAGCTCTAGCATTGCGCATAAACTCAATCCTTTGTCAGCGGGGTGTTTCGAAACAACTTGCTCATTATCGGTGAGCTATTGCAGGCCATGGCAAACTCAGGAATGTAATCAAACTTTTTTGATCTATCAACGAGACCAAAATGATGATGCCATTTTAGGTTCGTTTAAGTGTATAGATTTGCCATAATTGAGGGAAATCGCAGCTTTTAAGCGACGTTTAATCCAAAAGGAATGAAATGAAAAAGTACTTAGTTCTATATCTAATATTTTCCTTTCACAGTGCGTTTGCCTCCAATGAAGTGGTTGATTGTGAGAATGCAGTCTCTACACCAGACATTAACTATTGCGAAGGGCTAGAACTTGCAAAAGCAGAACAGCAAATGCAGCGTTACTTAGAAACGAGCCTATCGCATAACAGCTTTGATCAGCCTTTGGTCGACGCGATAGGACAGGCTCAAGTTAAGTGGCTAGCCTATCGTGAAGCTCACTGTGATGCTGTTTATACCATGTGGAGAGAAGGCAGTATTCGCGGATTGATGTCTTTATCGTGCCAAATAAAGCTTACCAAACAGCGCAGTTTCGATCTGTGGGAAAATTACTTAACCTATATGGATAGCACTCCACCGGTGTTAGAACAACCGTAGTAACGGCCAATTGGAACTATTGGAAATCCAGTTTGGGAAAGTATGTATCAATTCGCATCACATTCGGTCTAGTACATCTTTTACCGAAGCTCGGAACGAATTGAGCTGAACCCTTAGTTCTTTGCACTCCTGATCTTGCCAACAAAAGATTTCAGTCTTTTTTTGCTCAAACTCTACATCAGTGAGATAACTTAGCTCTTCCCCATAGAGGTACATTTGCTCGGTTGTATTTCTTAGCCCCTCGATGACGATGCTTTCACCTGAAGCTAACTCACAGATAAGTTTTTCTACAGCGTTTATTTGCCCCATGGCGATTGAACCTTTGATTGATGAAAAAACTGACTTAAAACGATCCGCCAAGCCGTAAAGCTTAGTGCAAACTTCATGTTCATTGTAGCTGCCTATTAGCGCACTCGGAGCTTGTTTTAGGTGGACGGAAAGTTGTTGTGAGCTAGGGATTTGTTTGCTGGCGTTGATATAAACGATCGTCAATTCAATTGACCTTTCCATCTGAGTTTGTACTCCAAGCAGAACCTCACGTATTTCTGTTCTATTGGCTTTATCTTTTGCCGGCAGCGCAATAATCAAATCAGAGAAGGTGCTTACAATTTTATCTAGCAGTAACATATAGTCTCCAAAACTGTTTACAGGCAGCTTATTTGTTCGCCTAAATCTCTAAATCAAAAAACTAATAAGCTTAGCCCTTATTGAAAATGGTTCGCGACTAGCGCGCCTCCTTTGAGTATAGTTCAGCAAATTAGCTTGTTGAGTTTTAGCTCATGCAAGGCATCTCAGATAAACGCTTACTTTTACGAATCGACTTACGCTCATTTGGCAGTCACGCTCAGTATTAAGGGATTTTGGCAAGCCGTCTGCCGCTGTAGAATTTAAGGTATCTAATAATAACGTAGAGTAACATTGCGCTAGCAATGGCAAGTTCCAACCAGTATAGAGCTTGAATAATACCCAAAGCCGTTGAGCTAGTCTCCATGGTTTGCATGTAAGTATGTAGCTTTATAAGTGCGGTGGCACTCACGACCAATGGGAAGGTAAACGCAGCTACGGCGGGTGTGAAGTCCAGTTTTATCAATTCAAATAGGGCGATGTAGACCGCAATGGTCATTGAAATTGCGATGACGCTTAAACCAAGTATTAGGCCGTTGTTTAACTCTAAACCTGAGTCCAAGAAGCCGGCTAGTATTAAGCTGGCTGGGGTTGCCATAATCGCAAGGATAGGCCGCTGTGCAATGGGGAGTTGTTGGCTTTTTAGTCTCAGCATGATCAACGGTAGTAACAAGGCATATGCCAACAGGGCTCCATACAAAATTAAAGTCAAAAGCAAATTTGGCAAGGGAACTGGACTGACCAAGACTAACAGCACAAATCCTATTGGCGGTATAAACCAGCAGGGAATCATTTGAGCAAAGCTAAAGTCTTTCCACCTGCTCGCAATAAATCCAATGGACAAAGCAAGTTGTAGGCAAAAGGCTAGCACATTTAGGCTAAGTGCAAGTCCTAAATGGTAATCTGCGATAGACGCATTGATCACCATTATTGCCATGGTGATAACCGGTAACATGGCGCCAGCTACAGGATTTTTTAACTCATTAAGTAAAAGGGAAGGGCTAAGTACAAACTTTAATACGACTGGTAAAAGAACCAGCAAGGCTAATAAGGCGGATAAATGTTGGACCACACTGTCACTTGGTATAATGGCTTCCCAAGTTAAACCTAAGCTTGCAATCGCTAGTGCTAAACCTGATTGCGGGCTTGGCACCGAACTTAGTTTGTGTCTTAGCGATTTCATGATTATTAATTCCTAGCTTAGTAACGTGGCAATTTAGTTTTAGGGCTCAATGATGCGATCTGATACTAACGCAATAAGGGGTCAAAAATCATGATGTAAACATGTTACGGATTGTAAATCCTAAAGAGCGTTTTCCAAATCCTCACCATTGATGAACGCTGCCATCCCAATTGTAGAAGGTGCCATTACGCTCGGAGGTCAAACCTTGGATAAGTTTTACAATACCTGTAACGCTTTGCTCAACCGTTAGCTCTGCGTTATCACCGCCCATATCGGTTTTTACCCATCCCGGATGAATAGGGTTAACACAAAAGCCTAATGGTCCAAGTTCTTGAGACAAAGTGTGCATCACTTTATTGGTTGCCGCTTTCGAGCTTCGATAAGCGTACATACCTGTTCCTGTATGACTCAGCGCTCCCATTTGGCTAGAGACGGTGATTATCCGCGGATTGGCGCTTTGCTTTAAATTGGGGATAAATGCCCGACTCACAAGGAAAGGGGAAATGGTGTTTACTTCAAAAACTTTTAACCATTGCTGCGGGTCACTATCATCTAGATTTTGATGTTCATCGCCTTTGATACCGGCATTGTTGATCAGAATGTCCAAGCGGGTCGCTTTAAGTTGCTCTTGTAGTGACGCAATGGCCTCTGGGTCGGTGACTTCTAAGGGGTAAAGGCTTAATTCGCCAGTTGCTTTTAAAGCCTCAAGTGCCGCACTGGCTTGTCCGCGATAGGTAGCAATAACACGAGAGCCAAGGTGCAAAAACTGACGGCTTAGCTCTAGTCCGATCCCGCGTGAAGCGCCTGTAATTAAAACTGTTTCCATTTACTGTTCAACCCAGAAAGTCCCATTTAAGTCCCTTTAATTTAGCATTCATCATCTAAAAAGTAAGGGCTTGTTTAAATCTAAAAGATAAGGAAGTTCTATGTTTTGCTATTTGGAGATATGCGATCAATAAAGCGCGACTAGAGTGCCGCGCCATAATATTTTTCGTTGGTTTAGCTTGGGAATGCGAACTGTGCTGACTCACGAAGGCTAGACGACGGCCAGCGTTGGGTAATGGTTTTTTTGCGCGTGTAAAAGCGCACCGCATCCGGACCATAGGCATTTAGATCGCCAAATAAAGACTGTTTCCAGCCGCCGAAACTATGGCTGGCAACCGGTACGGGTAAAGGCACGTTAATACCAACCATACCTACTTCAACATGATCGCTAAAATAACGAGCGGCTTCACCGTCGCGGGTGAAAATACATGTGCCATTGCCATAAGGGTGCGCCGCGATAACTTGCATGGCTTGCTCTAAGCTTTGACAACGTAACACTAATAAAACGGGTCCGAATATCTCTTCTTGGTAGCTAAGCATATCCGCGCTGACGTGGTCAATTAAAGTGCCACCAACATAGTAGCCGCTTGACGGCCCATTGACGGGGGTGTTTCGGCCATCAATGAGTAAGCTTGCACCATCGTCAGCAGCACTTTGAATAAGCTGTTCTACTTTTTGTAGATGCGCAGCACTGATCACGGGTCCAAAATCGTTGCTATCGTGCTCAAAAGATCCCACTTTTAATTGGGGGATTTTTTTGAGTAAACTTGAGACTAACTGTTCTGCGCATTCATCCCCAACGGTCACCGCAACTGAAATTGCCATACAGCGCTCGCCCGATGAGCCAAATGCTGCACCTAATAAGGCATTGCTAGCGTTTTCAATATCGGCATCGGGCATTACAATAGCGTGGTTTTTCGCCCCTCCCAATGCCTGGCAGCGTTTGCCGTTTGCATTGGCTTGTTGATAAATACTTTTAGCGATAGGCGTAGAACCAACAAAGCTCACTGCTTTGACGCGGTCATCTTTTAGTAGCGATTCAACCGCATATTGATCGCCATTGATTACATTTAGGACACCCTTAGGTAATCCGGCTTCACTAAGTAACTGGGCTATAAATAGCGCCGCGCTAGGGTTTTTTTCAGAGGGTTTTAAGATGAAGGTATTGCCGCAGGCGATGGCCATCGGATACATCCACAAGGGCACCATGGCAGGAAAGTTGAACGGAGTGATCCCGGCTACAACGCCTAAGGGCTGTAGTTCTGTCCAAGTGTCGATGCTAGGCCCAGCATTTTTACTGTATTCGCCTTTGAGTAACTCTGGTACGTAACAAGCATACTCAATATTCTCAATGCCGCGAGCTATCTCACCTTTTGCGTCATGAGAAATTTTACCGTGCTCTTTGCCAATAAGTTCAATAATGGTAGCACTATGCAGTTCGACCAGTTCTTTGAACTTGCTCATAATCCGGGCGCGCTTAACTGGTTCGGTATTGCGCCAAGCAGGAAAGGCCTTGCTAGCGGCTTCAAGTGCTAATTCTAGCTCTTTTTCACCGGCCAATAAAACTTGCCCTGCAACTTCGCCGATTGACGGATTGTAGATCTGGCTAGAGCTTTCACCAGTGTTTACGGACTCGCCGTCGATAAAATGTCCAATTTGATACATCGTTGTATTCCTTAGGTAAGTGCGATTTCTTGCAGCGATTCGCCGATAGCGTTAATGACGTCATCAATTTCTTGTTCAGTGCTAATAAAAGGCAAGCCCAATTGCAAAGTATCAGCCCCATAACGAACATAAAAGCCTTTTTCCCAGCAGCGCATGGCGACTAAAAAAGGTCTTAAAGCAGGCTCGTTGGGCGCCGACTCCAAGGTTAAAGCGCCGGCAAAGCCGAAGTTTCGAATATCAGTCACATAGGGCATGCCTTTAAGTTGATGCAGTGTGTTTTCGAAGCTTGGCGATAGCGAAGCTACCCGCTCAATGGCTTGTTCTTGCTCCAAAAGATCGAGCGTTGCCATACCTGCGGCGCAGGCCAAAGGATGACCTGAGTAGGTATAACCGTGGGGTAATTCTATGAGATAGTCCTTACTAGGACTGTCCATGAAGGTTTGATAAATGTCGCTGCTGGTAACTACTGCGCCCATAGGCACAGCCCCATTGGTCATTTGTTTTGCGATATTCATCATATCGGGTACGACATCAAATGCCTCTGCACCAGTTTTGGCCCCCATACGACCAAAGGCAGTAATCACCTCATCAAAAATCAGCAAAATATTGTGTTCGCGACAAATTTGAGAAATACGCTGTAAGTAGCCTTTTGGTGGTGGTATTACTCCAGCCGATCCAGACAGCGGCTCTATGATCACCGCTGCAATATTGCTGGCGTCGTGCAGAGTAATCAACTCTAAAAGTTGCTCGGCGAGATGCGCTCCACTGCTTGGTTGCCCACGACTAAAAAGGTTTTCATCAAGTTGGGTATGATTTAGGTGGTCTGCGTCGATGCCTTGCCCATACATGGCACGATTCGCGCCAATACCACCAACACTAAAGCCGCCAAAGTTTACCCCGTGGTAGCCTTTAATTCGTCCAATAAACTTGGTTTTACTTGAGATACCTTTTGCGCGCCAGTAGGCTCGAGCCATTTTGAGTGAGGTGTCTGCTGCCTCTGAACCTGAGCCGGTAAAAAATACGTGTTTTAGCCCTGTGGGCATAAAATCAACCAAACGCTCAGCAAATTTAAACGCCATAGGATGCCCATATTGGAATCCTGGTGCGTAGTCTAGTTCTTGGCTTTGTTGATAAATGGCTTCGCTTATTTTGGCATTGCCATGCCCCAAACCACAGGTCCAAAGCCCGCTAAGCCCATCAAATATTTTCCGTCCGCGGTCGTCAGTAAAATAGGCGCCTTTGGCTTGGGTAATGATACGCGGGTTTTTCTTAAACTCGCGATTGGCGGTATAGGGCATCCACCAACTATCGAGTTGTCGCTGAGTAAGTGTCGACATAGCTTGCTTCTCCCAAGGCTTACGAGGCATCTCGATAAGGGTTACGAGGATCTTCAGTCCAATTCATTGGCTCTAAACCAGTGTCTTGAACTTCCATTTTGATACAGCCTTCGATTGGGCATGAGATCTCACAAAGATTACAACCGACGCATTTTGCATCGATAACTTCAAAGCTGTTGGTTCCATCATCATGCGACTTGATGTCTATCGCTTGGTGCGAGGTGTCTTCGCAACCGATGTAGCAACGGCCGCACCCGGTGCATTTGTCCTGGTCAATTTTAGCGACAACTTTGTAGTTCATATTCAGATACTTCCAGTCGGTAGTGTTTGGCACTGCCAGTCCCTGAAAGTCTTGAATAGATTCATAGCCTTTGCTATCCATCCAATTGGATAAACCGCTTTTCATCTCTTTTACAATGCGAAAGCCATAAACCATGGCCGCGGTACAGACCTGCACACTACCTGACCCTAAGGCTATAAATTCGGCAGCATCTCGCCAATTGCCAATACCTCCAATTCCGGAAATTGGTAGTCCATAGGTTTGCGGGTCGCGGGCAATCTCGCCCACCATGTTTAGAGCGATTGGCTTCACTGCAGGGCCGCAGTATCCGCCGTGAGTACTTTTCCCATCAACGATAGGGCGTGCAACCATATCGTCGAGGTCGATCCCGGTAATAGAGTTGATGGTATTAATGAGAGATACGGCGTCGGCACCACCAGTTTTTGCTGCGCGCGCGGCTACCCGTATATCGGTTATATTAGGTGTAAGTTTTACGATGACCGGTAAGCGACTATAGGTTTTACACCAGCGGGTTACCATTTCGACGTACTCGGGTACTTGACCCACCGCTGCACCCATGCCGCGCTCGGGCATACCGTGAGGGCAACCAAAGTTTAGCTCTAAGCCATCGGCCCCGGTTTGTTCAACTTGTTTAACAATCTTTTTCCAGCTTTCTTCCTCGCATTGCACCATCAACGATACAACCACGGCGCGATCAGGCCAGCTCTTCTTAACCGCCTCGATTTCTCGTAGATTCACTTCTAGGCTGCGGTCCGTGATGAGCTCAATGTTGTTAAATCCGGAAACTTCACCATTTGCGTCAAATACGGCGGAATAACGTGACGACACGTTTACCGCAGCTGGGTCTTCACCAAGGGTTTTCCAAACCACACCTCCCCAACCAGCCTCAAAAGCACGTTCTACGTTATAGGCTTTATCTGTCGGTGGAGCGGAAGCTAACCAAAATGGATTAGGTGCTTTGATTCCTGCGAATTCGATTGATAGATCAGCCATGTTAGTGCTCCTGTAGTGGGTTTAAGTATTGGTGAATGGCATGTGCGGCCAACTTGCCTTGTTGTACGGCTTCTACGGTTAAGTCTTGTCCGATATGGGTGCAATCCCCACCTGCAAACACACCGTCTATACTGGTAAGTTGGTTCTTAAAGGTGGAAATTTTCCCATTGCTTAGTGTCGGAATTGTATCTTGCAGTTTAGGAAAACTCATTGATTGCCCTACGGCCTTATAGACTGCTTCGCATGCAATGTCGTAGTGAATTTCGCTATCTTGTAGTTGTCCCTCAACAGCCTTTGTCTTAACGAAACTAAGGCTTTTTAACTGTCCTGAATCATCCACATTGATTGAAGTCGGACGACTCCAGGTTTTTATCTGTACCTGGTGGTTTTTAGCTATCTGTTGTTCGTGTTCAGTGGCGCTCATGTGCTCAACACCACGTCGATAAACCAAAGTGACTTCTTCGGTGCCCAAACGTTTTAGCTGGCAGGCCATATCAATTGCAGTGTTACCAGCGCCGATCACGATTGCACTGTGCTTGGGAATGTTAAGTTGGTTTATGTCCTGAGCTTGGCGAAGCTCACTAATAAAGTCGATAGCGTCATGTACCTGAGGGTGCTGCTCGTTTTCAAGCATTAGGGGTTTGGCTTCTTGAAGGCCAATAGCTAAAAATACGGCATCGAACTGAGACTTGAGTTCACTTAACTGTATATCGCGGCCCAATGCTGTTTGCGTATGTAGTTTGATACCACCAATAGAAAGAATAAAGTCGACTTCTTGTTGGGCAAAATTTTCAGTTATTTTGTATTTGGCAATACCGTATTCGTTTAGACCGCCAGCTTTGGATTGGGACTCAAAAATTTCTACATCATGACCCATTTTGGCAAGGCGGTGGGCGCAGCTCAAACCTGCGGGTCCAGCCCCTACAACTGCGATGCGTTTGCCACTTAATTGGTCGCGCTTAAATGGATGCCCAACAAAACTGGCGTTATCGGTTGCATGACGCTGAAGTTGACCAATTTTCACCGGATCGGCTTCATCTTCAAGGTTGCGTACGCAGGCCTGCTCACAAAGGATTTCTGTGGGACAAACGCGTGCACAGCTACCACCTAAAATGTTTTCTTCGTAAATGGTGAGTGCGGCTCCGCTAAGGTCATCACTTGCGATACTAGCGATAAAGCTTGGGATGTTTATTTTGGATGGACAAGCTTTGATACATGGTGCGTCAAAGCAATAATAGCAACGCGAGCTTTCAATCCCTGCTTGGCGAGCACTTAAGGCAGGATTTATGTCGTTAAACATCTCGTCTAGCGCGAGTTGTTGCGGTGTATACTTCCCAGTTATCGAGGTCATAAAGCGTTTAACTCCTAAGTTGCGCACGCTTGGCGTGTTTATTGATTACTACTTAAGAGGTGCAAAAGGCAGGCCATGGTTTAACCGATCGGTCAATAGATTTTGATTTTTGTTGTTCATATTCTCAGCAAAGCCAGTAGGCAAGGGCTTGGGAAAGAATTATTTTTAAAATTTAAGCGTTACAGCGGGCCTTTTATTAACCTTCTCAGGCAAGTTTTATGCAACAATAACGCACTAATATGAGGCTTAAGCTGCATTTGAGTGCACAGGAAAACTGCGACGAAATGGCAAACTCTATAAGTGAAACAAAGAATAAAAGAAGAAAACTAGTTGATATCCGTCATGACAATCTTCAGCAAATCATGTCCGTTGCTGAACAATTGTTTGCCCAGCGAGGTTATAGCGGAACGACTATTTCAGCGATCGCTCAAAGCGCTAATTTGCCTAAAGCAAATGTGTTGTATTATTTCAAAAGCAAAGAGGCGCTGTATAAGGCAGTTCTCGAACATATGCTAGTGGTGTGGATGAAACACATGGATGAAATGACGAGTGATCAACATCCGCGTGACGCCCTTCGTAACTACATCGTGCAGAAGATTAAGCAATCCAAAGACTCTCCAAACGGTTCCAAAATTTTTGCAGCAGAGATCTTACATGGTGCACCTTTCCTGCGTGAGCAATTGGAAACACAACTTAAGCAACAATTTGAAAGCACCTGTCAGGTGTTTAGAGATTGGATTGCTAAACAGTGGATGGATCCAATTAGCCCAGAGCACCTACTGTTTTTGCTGTGGTCTTCAACCCAAGCTTACGCGGATTTCAGTTTGCAAAGCAGTGTGTTGATGGATAAATCTAAGTTGGATGACAGCGATTACGAAGCCGGAATTGAATTAATAACCCGTTTAGTGCTAAAGGGCTGTGGTATTAGTCAAATATAAAGCCTGCGCACATGATTGTATGCAGGCTCTATGCAAGTTTGGCACTCTCTTGTTTATGCTGTCGATTCAACAACAGCCATGCTTAACATTGCATTTAGTAACACAGAGCATCCTGCCTCGCATTCCTCAGGGGTGGTGCTTTCGATTTCATTGTGACTGATCCCATTTAAACACGGGGTGAAAATCATGCTGGTGGGTGCGAAATCAGATACATAACAAGCATCGTGGCCGGCACCGGCGATGATAGGCATGTGGCTATAACCTAGTTGTTTGGTGGCCAGGCTCACCGCGGCTATACAATCCTTGTCAAAGGCAATCGGCTCATAATACCAGATTGGTTCAAGTTCGATGCTTACGCCGGTTTGTTGCTCAATAGCGGCTATTGCTGCACTTAGCTCGTAATCCATGGCGCTAAGGGCGTCATCATTTTCATGCCTTAAGTCAATACTGAGCTCAATTTCTCCAGGGATCGTATTTCGAGAGTTTGGTTTTACTTGAACAAAACCAACAGTGCCGCAGCCCGGTGGATGTGCTTTGGCGATCGATTCAATTTTCTGAATGAGTTCAGAGGCGGCTACTAAGGCATCTTTTCGTAGATGCATGGGCGTAGTTCCTGCATGCGATTCTCTACCGATACAAGTTGCGTTATACCAGCGTTGCCCTTGTCCTCCAGTGACCACACCAATTTGTTTTTCTTCAGCTTCTAGGTAGGGGCCTTGTTCAATGTGAGTTTCGAAAAAAGCATGATACTTTCGCCCGCTTATTGGAGCATCGCCGGCAAAGCCAATGCGCTGTAATTCATCGCCTAAGCGAATTCCGTCCACATCTACTGAGTCGAGGATTTCTTGTAGAGTAAATCGTCCTGAGACAACCCCTGATCCCATCATCGCCGGAGCAAAACGGGAACCCTCTTCATTGGTCCAAACCGAAATTTCTATAGGGTGACGCGTTACAATGCCATGGTCATTCATAGACCGAATCACCTCTAGTCCTGAGAGCACACCAAATACTCCGTCGAACTTACCACCAGAAGGCTGGGTGTCCAAATGACTCCCGGTTCCTACTGGGGCTAGGCTCATATCTGTACCAGGTCGGGTGGCACTAATATTACCAATTTGATCGACGGTTACAGTACAACCCGCTTCTTCTGCCCAGCTTATATAAAGTTCGCGACTCTGCTTATCAAGGTCGGTTAGCGCTAGCCTGCGGCAACCCCCTTTAGCAGTGGCTCCGATTTTAGCCATTTCCATGAGGCTGTCCCAGAGGCGTTCACCATTAATCGAGAAAGTTTGCATAGCAGTTCCTTTTTGAGTCGTTCAAGTCAAGATTTACTAGCGAATACTGATGCAATCTTCTGACCGTTTGGACAGCGCATTTTTGTTTTCACCCTAAGTTGCTAATTTAAAAGGAATTGATGTGTTTTTAAGCTTGTTTACAAATACTCTTACGCGTAGTTATATCGATAGGCTGCACGAAAATGGTGAGAAAGTGCCCACAAATAGGTAGTTAACTTCTCTGTGTGCTTACTAACGTATGTCTGTATTCGCTTCTATTTATCACAATATTTCTATGTGAAGCCCGCTGTCATTGGGTTTAAAGCAATTTTTACTAAATCGATTGTCCTCTTGGTCAATTAATTGCATTGGCTTGTACATCAGCGTTTCCATATTTGTGGGCTCGCCATTTTGAACAAGTTGTGGTTTTCGATAGGAGTAGTGGAATGGGTTTACTGATTAAAGGCGGAACTGTAGTCAATGCGGATCGTAGTTTCAAAGCCGACGTCTATTGTGAAAATGGATTGATAACTCAAGTTGGCGAAAACCTACAAGTTGAAGCGGAATGTGAAATTGTAGATGCGAGTGGCAAACTTGTGATGCCTGGTGGCATAGACCCACATACGCATATGCAATTGCCGTTTATGGGAACCGTAGCCAGTGAAGACTTCTTTACCGGAACATCCGCCGCTTTAGCTGGTGGCACCACCATGATTATCGATTTCGTTATCCCAAATCCACAACAATCACTAGTGGAAGCATATGAGACCTGGAAACAATGGGCCGCTCGTAGCGTTGCTGATTACTCATTTCATGTTGCCGTTACTTGGTGGGATGACAGTGTAGCAAAAGATATGGAGTACTTAGTCG
Source organism: Alginatibacterium sediminis (assembly GCF_003610775.1). Classification (GTDB taxonomy): domain Bacteria; phylum Pseudomonadota; class Gammaproteobacteria; order Enterobacterales; family Celerinatantimonadaceae; genus Alginatibacterium; species Alginatibacterium sediminis. The sequence continues at coordinate 290,717 of NZ_RAQO01000006.1, forward strand.
AGCAAGAAGGGGTGAATAGTTTTAAGCATTTTATGGCTTATAAAAACGCAATAATGGCCGAAGATGAAACCCTAGTTAATAGTTTCAATCGATGTTTAGAATTGGGAGCGATGCCAACTGTACATGCTGAAAATGGCGAACTGGTAGCACATTTGCAGGCGAAATTATTGGCGCAGGGCATCACTGGACCGGAAGCTCATCCTCTGTCACGTCCAAGCCAAGTTGAAGGTGAAGCGGCTAATCGCGCTATCCGCATTGCTCAGTCCTTAGGTGTTCCGCTGTATCTTGTTCATGTTTCGTGTAAAGAGGCGGTTGATGAAATAGCTCGCGCCCGCCAAGAAGGTCAGCGTGTATACGGAGAATGCTTAGCAGGTCATTTGGAACTTGATGACAGTGTCTATCAGGATAAAGACTGGGGCAGGGCTGCCGCTCATGTGATGAGTCCTCCATTTCGGCCTAAAGGCCATCAAGAAGTGCTGTGGAAAGCCCTGCAAGGCGGAACGCTTCAGACCACGGCAACCGATCATTGTTGTTTCTGCGCCGACCAAAAAGCAGCGGGTAAAGACAACTTTACTTTGATTCCGAACGGAACGGCTGGGGTTGAGGATCGTTTAATGGTGTTGTGGGATTCTGGGGTTAACAAAGGCCGATTAACGGCCAATGAGTTTGTTGCAGTTGCGTCTACCAATAGCGCCAAAATTTTCAATATCTATCCGCGTAAGGGACATATAGCAATAGGTTCTGATGCTGACATCGTTGTCTGGGATGCGGGTCTTGAGCACACCATTTCTGCAAAAACTCATCATCAGAATGTTGATTTCAATATCTTTGAAGGTCGCACAGTCAAAGGTGCTCCTGCCTATACCATAAGCCAAGGCAAGCTGGTCTACGCCAATGGTGAACTTAATGTCGTGGAAGGTGCGGGAAGCTATGTAAAAAGGCCGGCTTACCCCACAATTTTTGAAGCTGTTGAGCGTTACAACGCAGAGCAAATTCCGACAGCGGTTCAGCGTTAGTTGCTAAATAAATCAATACAAAAGGTAGAGCTATGCTAGCTGTTCATGAAAGCGAAGATTTTGAGCAACTTAATGTATTACGTTCGAGTCGTCGTCAGATGATTGGGATTGAAGATTTGTCTTTGGTCTTTCCAAGCGCTGATGGTGATGTACATGCATTGAGCCACATTAATTTGAGCATAAAACAAGGTGACTTTGTTTCGTTTATCGGTCCTTCGGGTTGCGGAAAAACCACATTGCTACGTGTCATAGCCGATCTGGAAAAACAGACCGAAGGCAATATTTTGGTTGACGGTACCAGTCCTGAAGATGCGCGTCTTAATCGACTTTATGGCTACGTATTTCAAGCACCGGCCTTACTACCTTGGCGCAGTATTTATGACAATTGTGCATTGCCGATGGAGATTTCCGGACGCAGTGGCCCACACCAGGCAGAGCAAATCGATAAGTACCTAAAAATGGTTGGCTTACAAGACTTCCATAATAAGTACCCTTGGCAGTTGTCAGGTGGTATGCAACAGCGAGCGTCAATTGCGAGAGCTTTGTGTATTGAACCTGAATTATTGCTGATGGATGAACCCTTTGGCGCTTTAGATGAGATTACTCGCGACCACATGAATATGGAATTGTTGCAAATTTGGCAGCAAACGCAAAAGACAGTGGTATTTGTAACCCATTCGATAGCAGAAGCGGTGTTGTTATCAACGCATATTGTAGTGATGTCGCCTAGACCGGGGCGAATAGCCAAAATTATCCAAAGTCCTTTACCAAGAGTTAAAACCTTAGCGCTACGCGATGATGAGCGCTTTCACGCTCTAGCGGGCGAAATTCGTGATGCTTTGGCGCAAGACCATGCCATTGATTAACCAAGGAGAATGAGTCCTATGTCATCAACGATAAGCACTAAGCCTTGGTTTGCCTTACTAAGCTTTATCATCGGTATTGTGGTTATTTGGTACCTTGCTGCACTGCTTATGAATGGCAAGCAACTGATAAATACCTTGGAGCGTAAAAAGCAAGACTGGACCTATACCCAAGTGGCGTCGCAAGCGTACCAAATACCACGTCCAATGTTGCCTGCGCCACATCAAGTAGCAGCACAGTTAAATAAGTCGGTGTTTCAAGTTGCAATTGATTCCAAACGTTCGCTGATTTACCACACTGGAATCACATTGCAATCAACCTTATTAGGCTTCGTATTGGGTGCGATTTTAGGAATTTTGATTGCGGTTGGAATTGTTCATAACCGAACTTTGGAGTCAAGTTTAATGCCTTGGGTTATTGCTTCGCAAACCATCCCTATCTTGGCGATTGCCCCGATAATTGTGGTGGTACTAGGGGCTCTCAATATGACGGGAGTCTTTCCTAAAGCGGTTATCTCAATGTACTTGTCATTTTTCCCAGTGACGATTGCCATGGTGAAAGGTCTACGTTCATCTGACGTGATGCATATGGAGTTGATGAGAACGTATAACGCAACTCAAACCCAATTGTTTTGGAAGTTGCGGTGGTTTAGTGCTCAACCCTACCTGTTTTCAAGTTTAAAAGTCGCGATTGCTGCAGCATTAGTTGGCGCTGTTGTGGCCGAGTTACCCACTGGGGCTCAAGGTGGATTAGGGTCGCGCCTACTGAGTGGTTCTTATTATGGTCAAACCGAACAAATCTGGGCCGCGCTGCTAATGGCTGCGTTGTTGGGTTCCGTGTTGGTCTTTGTGGTAGGTCTTGCTGAGCGAGTCATTCTTAGCCAAAGAGGCAATGCCAATGCGTAAATCAATGCTTAATATGCTCGCCTTTTTAGTTTTTTCTTTGCAGTTTTTGTTGGCGTTTAATTTAACTGACGGCAGCTATTTACAGTCGCCTAGTTATCTTTTTTTGTTAGTTGCAGCGTTGATTTCGGCAATTCGCTTAATGACTGAAATGACCGCTTATGTCGATGCTAAACCGAATGCGGGTTCAGGATTAAAAGCGGTTGTTCCCAGCATTTTCGCGATGATGCTGGTCATGCTGTGGCAAAGTCTGGTGCTTGGTTTTGCTGTCTCCCCCGTATTGTTACCCTCGATAAAATCGATAGTCATCAGCTTTGTAAATAATCTGCCCCTACTTTGGGCTGACTTTCAGCAAACTTATTTGAAAGCGGTACTCGCTGGTTATGTTTTAGGGTGTAGTTCAGGTTTCATCGTGGCGCAATTAGCGTCTAAGAGCTTATTTTTACGCAATGGTTTACTGCCACTAGGTAATTTTATGTCTGCGATTCCGATTGTTGGGATCGCCCCGATTATGGTGATGTGGTTTGGTTTTGATTGGCAATCCAAGGCCGCTGTTATTGTGGTTATGACTTTCTTCCCGATGTTTATTAATACCTTAGCTGGGCTTCAGTCAGTTGACCACTTGCACCAAGACTTACTGCATACCTATGGGGCTAGTTCGAATCAACGCTTCGTCAAATGTCAGTTCTTTTATGCGCTGCCGTTTGTGTTTAATGCACTCAAGCTCAACTCAACGTTGGCTCTGATCGGCGCAATTGTGGCTGAGTTCTTCGGTACGCCAATCGTTGGTATGGGATTTAGAATTTCAACTGAGGTAGGTCGGATGAATATGGATATGGTGTGGGCCACGATTCTTGTGGCGGCACTTGCTGGTTCACTGAGCTATGGATTGCTGGCTTTGTTAGAAAAGCGATTGTTATTTTGGCATCCATCTGTTCGCTAGTTTTTACATCAACAGTACGTTTATTTTGCACATGGAAAATCAAGAGGGAACTTATGATGAATAAAACGTTTAAAACCTGGGCAATAGCCGCGTGTGTTGCGAGTAGCAGCTTTTATGCATCGGCATCGCAGCCACTAACTTTGCAACTTAAGTGGGTCACTCAAGCGCAGTTCGCTGGGTATTATGTTGCTTTAGATAAGGGGTACTATGAAGAAGCAGGGATTGATTTAACCATTAAACCAGGTGGTCCTGATATTGCGCCGGCGCAAGTGTTAGCCGGTGGAGGGGCTGATGTCATTGTCGATTGGCTTCCATCAGCCTTGGCAATTCGTGAAAAAGGTTTACCCATGGTCAATATTGCGCAAATCTATGCGAAATCGGGCTTAATGCTGACTTGCTTGAAATCAAGTGGCATAAAAACACCTCAGGACTTTGCCGGGCATACCTTAGGCGTGTGGTTTTCAGGTAATGAGTATCCATTCCTAAGTTGGATGTCTAAACTTGGTTACGATACGACCGGTGGTGATGGTGTAACCGTGCTTAAGCAAGGCTTTAACGTCGACCCGCTGTTCCAAGGGCAGGCGGATTGTATTTCAACGATGACTTACAACGAATATGGCCAAGTGCTTGATGGTGGTATGAGTGATGATGAGTTGGTCTTGTTTAAGTATGAAGACGAAGGGGTTGCGACCTTGGAAGATGGCTTATACGTGCTTGAAGATGCGTTGGCAGATCCTGCTAAAGTTGAGCTTTATGCTAAGTTCTTAAAAGCTTCTATCAAAGGTTGGGAGTGGGCTGCTGAAAATCCACAAGCAGCGGGTGAACTCATCTTAGAATATGATGATACAGGTGCTCAAACTGAGGCTCATCAGGTTCGTATGATGAGTGAAATAGCAAAACTACTCGGTGGTAGCCCTGAAGGAATAGGTTATTTGCAACCCGAAGCCTTTGAGCGCACCGTTAGTGTACTGCTTGATAGCGAAGGAACTCCAGTGATTACCCAAAAACCTGAAGGTGCTTATTCGCATTTAGTATTCGATAAAATGAACGCACTTTAAGTATCAATGTAGTCATAAAGTAGCTTAATCTTTACCTTAATATGCTTTAAAACAGAGAACCCCGGCTTTAGTCGGGGTTCTTTGTTTGCGATACCCGATTGAGAAAATATAGGTTTAACTTATAAAGCTTGCATTTGAACGGCGCTGCTAGCGCCTTTATCTATGTTGTTATTAATCCGCCTTTCCCTGTTTACATCGTTTAAGCCTGATGTTTGGGCATCGCATAGCTATAGTTATTTGCTCAACCCGCATTCCCAAGTTACGCCAGTCAAGGCTTGCAAATAGATGCTCTTGTGATGCGAGTCCTTATCAAAATGGACTGGAATAGCTTGATGCTGCCAAGCAATAGAAGTACAGCTAATGATTGATCCATATCAATAAAAGGTCACTGATTTGGTTTTCTACGAGATATAAAGCCTCAGATCATTGTTCTTAAGATAAATATAAACTAAGTTGCAAATATAAATGAAAATCAATGTCATTTAGCTTTGCTTCAGTTTCTGATCTTCGCACTGTAGGCACAGTGACTTTTAAATGTTTGACACTTTGAGAGGGCAATATGAGCCAATCAATTCTAAACCTGCTACCCAGCAAGTTGATGCAATTATTCCAAGCCTGCGATGTTGAAACCAACATTGAAGGTGGCGATAAGTCCTTATTCGAGGCGCAATTAAATAGGGCTTATACCATAAAAGCCGTTGAGTCTACGGATAAGGAGATTGTTGATTTCCTATTCACGCTAGGTTGTTACAAAGGTGAAAGTGTTAGCGTTATTTCCGTTTTATCAGACACTTATGTCATTGCCGTCAAAGATGCTCGCTACAGCATTGACGCCGACTTATCGAAAGCCATTTTGCTGTTTTAGTGTGCAGGCATTATCGAACTAATTTAAAACTTTATCAGGGAGGAGATAACCTTGAAAATTGCATTAGCTGGGAACCCAAATAGCGGTAAAACAACGCTTTTCAACGCGATTACAGGAAAAATTGAGCGCGTTGGTAATTGGGCTGGCGTCACCATCAGTAAGAAGGAAGGGCCAATAAAGCCCGCGATAAGTAAATCAGACTCACAAATCATTGCTGTCGATTTACCTGGCGCTTATTCGATGTCGCCGTTCACTTCAGAAGAAACGATAACCCGTAACTACGTCAAATCAGCGCAAGCCGATGTGATTATCAACGTTGTAGATTCTACCAATTTAAGTCGAAGCTTGTTTTTTACCACTCAGCTTCTACAGCTTGGTATACCGCTTGTTGTTGCCTTAAACAAAACTGATATCAGTAACAAACGGAAAACAGAAATTGACCTAAATCAGCTCAGTGAGGTTCTCGGGTGTCCAGTTGTAGAGACGACCGCCACTAGCGGCAACTTTAATGGCTTGGAGGCATTAATTGCAACCGCAATTGAGCTTGATGGTCATCAACAATCCGCGCCTTTTAGCGATGTTGGTATTGACCTCAAAAATCCAGAATCAGTTCGTTCATTTGATACGAAACGCTTTGATTTTGTAAAAGCGCTTGTGTCTAGAACAGTAACGCGACCGATCGAAAGTAACATTCAAACATTTCAAGACAAAGCTGATCGAATTTTAGCTCACAAATGGCTAGGGCTACCCATATTTGCAGTGATTATGTGGGCAGTTTTCTCTATTTCGCAAACCCACGTGGGTCCAGTACTGGCTGACGTATTCGTCGGGTGGATTGATAGCTTATACGCTTTGGTTGAAACACTAATGGGCGATGAAGTCTCGCCTTTGCTCAGTGCATTACTATTGGATGGGATCATTGGCGGCGTAGGTGCTGTCATTGGTTTTTTACCGCTGATTATGGTGCTATTTTTCTTGCTAGCATTACTCGAAGACAGTGGGTATATGGCCCGCGTTGCGGTGATCATGGATCGCTTTTTCAAAAAAGTTGGGCTTTCAGGTAAATCAATCATCCCAATGGTAATAGGCACTGGTTGTGCGATTCCGGGGATCATGGCAACACGAACGATTCAGAATCAACGCCAGCGCCGCACAACGGCGATGTTGACGCCATTTATCCCTTGTGGTGCGAAGTTACCTGTTATTGCATTGTTTGCTGGCGTCTTTTTTGAAAACGCTGCTTGGGTTGGAACCAGCATGTATTTTGCCGGAATCGCTCTGATAATTTTTGGCGCGCTAATGGTTGTAAGAATTACCGGCGAGAAAGGCTCGCGCTCATTTTTTATTCTCGAGTTGCCTGAATACCGCATCCCTAGTGTGAAACGTGCTGTCGTATCAACACTTTCGCGTGCTAAAGCATTTGTTATAAAAGCAGCAACTATTATTTTGGTGTGTAACGCTGTTGTTCAGATTATGCAAACCTTTAACTGGCAATTTGAGGTTGTCGCTGAGGGAGCTGCTGATACTAGTATTCTGGCTGGGATTGCAACGCCATTCGCGTTTATATTGATCCCGCTTGGCTTTGGGGTATGGCAATTAGCCGCTGCGGCTATTACCGGCTTTATCGCAAAAGAAAATGTTGTTGGTACTTTGGCTGTCGTTTATGGGATCACTAACTTTATTGATACAGAAGAATTAGCCTTGGTATCCGGAGGAGCAGACGTTGCTTCAATCATGGGACTATCTTCTGTTGCTGCTTTATCCTATCTCGTTTTCAATCTTTTCACACCGCCATGTTTTGCCGCAATAGGCGCGATGAACGCAGAGCTTGAGAACAAAAAGTGGTTATGGGGAGGCGTAGCATTTCAGTTTGGTGTTGGTTACGTCGTCGCGTTTATGACCTATCAAATCGGAACGCTTTTGGTTACTGGCTTACTTGGCCAAGGGTTTATATATGGCCTGATAGCATCGCTCATTTTAGTTGGGATCCTTGTTTACTTCGTTAGAAAAGGTGGCGAAGACGAAGAGCAAAAACTTGAACTAAGTGCCGCGTAGGAGAAAGCTATGACAAATATAGTAGTAGCGTTCACTATCCTAGTTATTCTCTCACTATCGGTGATGCGGATTTTAAGTGACAAACGCAAAGGTAAAAGCTGTACCGGTTGCGCAGAAGGTGGTTCGTGTTCAACAAAACCAATACAAGATACGGGTAAACATTCGATTGATAAGCGCATAAAGATCAAACAACTTACCTAAATACTGCCAGTCACAGCCCATGCTTTAGCAAACGATGGGCTGTGATAAGTTGCCTCGATTGGCAACAACCAAAAGGATTGATGTCATCACAATGGAACACGAGTATTTTGTACTTGCAAGAGCGCTACATGTTGTTGCAGTTGTATTATGGATAGGTGGCGTTGCCTTTGTCACTACCGTTCTAATACCCGCCATTCGAAGCTCTCAAAGTGCTCAAAACCGGATACTTATTTTTGAACAGCTAGAAGGAAAATTTAGCTTTCAAGCCAAGCTAACAACCCAACTTACTGCAGCCACTGGTTTCTATATGCTGTATGTCATGAATGGGTGGTCAACCATGTCATGGTGGCTTGTGTTGATGATCGTAATATGGGCAATTTTCACGCTAGTACTGTTTGTTCTAGAGCCGCTATTTTTACATCGATGGTTTCATCAACAAGCGAACCAAAATAACGAAAGGGCATTTAAATTTTTGCAAATAATGCATACCGTTTTGCTATCGATTAGCCTCGTTGCTGTATTTTGTGGGGTTGCTGGGGTACACGGGCTGTTTTACTAACGTTTTAAAGGCTCAATAATTGGCTAGCAATGCCAAGATTTACCCATACAGAGCCTGTTGTTTAGGTGACTTATTATTTCATTCCAAAACCATTTCCAATCACTGCCAGTCTAGATGTTCCCATGGTCGACATTTATTTTATATTTTCGAAAAAGAGGGGCGTCATTACATTGGACATTCAATGTAATGAACGCATGGCCTGTTGTATTGCCCACGTTGTTAGTCTGTTCACAAACCGATGTATTAATGAGTCTAAGAAATTAGCTTACATTTTTGGCTGCTAATTTTTAGGCCTTTAAAAGGCAACAGTATCGTGTGAATCAGCATTAATCGTTGCAATACCAACTTTGTTGAATGATAATGATTTTCATTCGTGATGGTAAGGGGAGAGAACATGAATACGTGGAAAGAGGTCATGGGAATCGGGAATCATTTTTTAAATCAGCAAAATTGGGCCGAGGCTGAGCGACATTTTGAGGAAGCCATCTATATGCTAGAAGAAATTCTTTCCAAAAATCCAAGATGTGTGGCGTCTATTCAAGGTTGGATCGGTGCGCATCATAACTTGGCAGAAATGTTTCAAAATGTTGGAAAGTTGGAAGACGCGCAGCGTTGTTTACTGATACCGCACCAATCGATGTTGCACGTATATAACCATAACAAAGATCCCGACTTGCAGTTAATAGCGCTAAGCGCAATTAAAATCACCTTAACGCCGCTATTGAAGTTCGCCTCGCTTTATCCACCATGTGAATCATGTTTAGAGCAACTGGAGTTACAAGCACAACTAGCTTATCGAGATGAACCGACTTACCACTGATCTCCTCATGTACAGAAGGTGGGGTTTATTCTCTAGGGTTTTAATGAGCCTTAGTATCTTAATTTCGATGGTTTCCCCAGTCCCAGTCAGTTGATAGTGAATGTCGTTAAAGTGGTTTATCGATTGCTAAAAGTAGGGCCATTGCTTGTATTGTCGCAGCTTACTAGGACACATCATGAAGCGCCACTATCTATTGGCTACTATGGTGTATGGGTCTATGCGACTGCATGGTTTGAGTGTGGCACGACTAACAGTTTTAATCCGCTAGCCATGCCAATGCCAGATTACATGAAACTAGGCAAAATTAGGCCAAGCATCAAATGCCTGCTTTTCGAACTGCATGCTTCCATCTTGGTCTTGGTAAATGTTGATCCAGGCTTGCCAATTTTCGTAATCGATATCAGGATAATCGAGACGATAGTGACTACAACGACTTTCTTTGCGCATGATTGATGCTTTTAGCTTCATTTCGGCGGTGATAATCATGTTCTCTGTTTCATGTGCCAAGCGAAGTTTGTGCAAGTCATCAGCCATAAGCATCGGTACATGGTGGTCACGCAGTTCACTAATATAAGCCATGGCTGCGCTAAGTAAGCTTTCTTTTTTAACGTACAACACGAAATTGGGGATCATAATACCCTGCAGTACTTGGGTGACCCAGGCGGGGCTATAGCCTTTTTTGCGTAGCATTGGTGCTAAAATTTGATGTTCAATCTGCTCAAGCGAGGCTTGGCTTACCGCGTCAATTTCCAGAGCTAAGCTGGCTTTTGCCGCGGCCTCTCCCGAAATAGCACCTTGGACAGCGCTACCCGCTAATGACGACCCAATTTGAGTATAAATACCGCCTGACATATAGCTTCCTAATGCATCACCTGCGGCATATAAGCCGGGCAGGGTGCTTAAACCCGCTTCGTCGATGGGTACTAAACCTTCTGATTTATGAATGGCCATACCCGCGGTTGACCCACCAACTTGCTCGCCACCCATTCCAGGTGGGCCGTCATGACCTTTACTGCGAAACATCGAGAGTATTCCGCTTTCTTGTGGTGGTGGTTTGGGTTTATCAGTTTCTCGAAAAGCGGTGGGTGTATAAGGGCCTTGAGGATACGTAACATTGCTTGTGCCAGCTTGATTTGGGGCAGAACCTGGCCCCATGGTTACCGGAGCCCCTTGCGTATACGCTTGATAGTTACTATCGACACCTAAGTGATGGTTTACTTGCACGCCGGTGAGACCTGGCTTTTCTTCAATCTGTCCGCGCCAGTTGTCATAACAAGAACCTGAATTTTCTGCAGAACCTGGATGGCCATCATTCCATTCTTTGCCTGTTACTTTGGCGCCAGCTTTATAGGCCATAATAGTGCCGTCATGGCTCAAATCACACACTGGAAATCCGCTCGGTTTAAAGCCACCAGATCCAGTGCATAAAACCACAGATTTGGAATGAAAGTGAATAATCTTTTTCTCATTCAGGCTAAAACCAGAGGCGCCGACCACGCGGCCTTTATCTTTAAGTAGGTGCGTAATCATGATGCGCTCTGATACCGGAATATTGCGCTCGTTGATTGGCCGCATAAACGAGGTATTGCACAAAGCGGAGTCGAAAAAACCCCATTGTTTTAGTTCTTGAACGCGGTCGTAAGAATGCAGCGCAAGTTGGCGGGTAAACACCGGGTTGTTGGTTTGAATCGCTGACTCTGACACTTGGGCGACAAATTCATCAATGCTGACTTCACTGGTGGCTTTGTCATAGCAAAAAATGCCCTTGGCAAACGGGGTAAGCCCTGAGCTTCCAACACGACCTTTAGAAACAAGCATCACTTTGGCACCGGCATCATGGGCTTTCACCGCGCAAAACAGACCGGCCATGCCGCCGCCTATAACGAGCACATCGGTATGTTGGTTCTCTATTGTAAAATCACTGGCTTGAGTATCACTTGGATTTTCTATGGTTTCAGCACCTAATGGAATCGAAGCGAGTGCGGATGCGCCAATGACGCCACCGGCTACGCCGATAAACTGGCGGCGTGAAAGTTCTATATTGTCTTGCATATCATTATCTCCAAGAAACCATAACCGGAATTGTTTTATCTGGGCTGATGGTAATAGCGCCCACTGGGCAGTTAAGACGGCACAGATGACAGATTTGGCAATCTTCGGGGTAAGCAATTACTGCTTTGTTGGTTCTCTTGTCTAACTGAATAACATCGGTTGGACAGCTTTCGATACACGCTTTACAGGCGATGCATCCAGAAATTTGTTCGATAGGCATAAGATGCTCCGTGACTTAGAACGAAAGTTGTTCAAAGTGAATGTTGGATTTACGAATTTGCAGGGCAGTGAGCGCTTTACCTACCGGTTCCATCATTGGCTCTGGACCGCATACATATACAGCCCAATCACGGAGTTGCTGGGGGGCGATAGTACTGCGAATGATGTCGATGTCGACAAAGCCTTGCTTAGTGCTATCACCACTGGATAGTTCTTCATTTAGAAGTTCTTCACAAACCCGTTGCTGTTTGAAGTTGGGCATTGTTAGCTCAAAGTCATTTATTTCGTTTTGCATCACTAATTGTGTTGAATTTTTTGCGGCATATATCAATCGAATAGGGCGAGGGTCTGCTTTGTCGGCCAAAGCGCGAAGTAGGCTCAACATGGGAGCAATTCCAGCGCCACCGGCTATCAAAGTAATCCCTTTAGCTTGATTACTCGCGTTTAAATCTAAACTTCCATAGGGGCCATCAACGTACACTTCTTGGCCCGTAAGCAACTGATCCAGAGTTGAGGTATAGTCGCCAAGTTCACGAATGATGAACGACAAGCTTGGTAGTTGTGTTGCGCTAGACGCAATCGAAAATGGGTGGTCTTGCAAGCCAAAGCGATTATCACTGGTACTTAGCCAAACAAATTGCCCTGCTTCAAAGCTAAAGTTAGCGTTTTCAGGCGCTGTCAATGTGAGTTGCCAGTCACGAGAGCTGACTCTTTCCACGCTCTCAAGTGTAAATGGGCGATGTTTAAGTTTGGCGGGTTTAATGAAATAGTTATAAGCAGTGCCTAGTAAACTTAAGGCACATAGACTCCACCATAGCCATTCGAAGCGCGAATTAAACTGACTATGACTGCCAATACTGGTGATGTGGGAAGTTGCAAGAATAGCGATAAGCATAAAGCCGACCACATGCAACACTCGCCAAGTTTCGTAGCGTATGCGTAGCTTGTCTTTGAAAATGGAAAGGGTGATCCAAACCAGCATGAGTAAATAGGCTACTATCCCCGAAAGGGTATTGGGGGAAGTTACAATGGCTCTAAGACTTGTCAGCCCATCGTCGGTCGATGCCATAAAGCGCGGCGCTAAAATCAAAATGGGATGCAGTAAGAACACCAGCGCTAAAGCTTTACCGACTTGCTTATGTTGGGTCATGCTCCAATCAATGTTGGCAAACAAAGGTATATTTTTAATCCGACCCGCGAGTGGAAATTGTAGGTAAAAGGCCATCATTGCTAAAAGATTCATAAAACTGATTGCTGCAAAGTAGTAACCATTAAAATCTAAACTTAAAAATAGTGTGGCAATAAACGGCAGAGGTAGTAATAGCGTATAGGCTGTACTCAATTTAAATCTAGAACTGCTCGCTTCGAAGTACTGATTTTTTTGCCAGCTTTTTATCATCGCGGAAGGACTCATTTCTCGCTCCTGTTGCTTAGCACTAATAAGCTTTATCAGTGCATTTCTTAGTGAAGAATATAGAAATAAAATGTGTGCAAAGTATGGAGAAAATGAGGAGTTGGGCTGCCCAAGCAACATTTGAATTAGCTGTTACGGCTTTAGTTGTTAACGTTGATGTTTTGCAGCAAGTTGATTAAATAGCGAGTCATTACCCACAAGCCAACAATTTGTATTTTATTTTTGACTCTAATTTGTGAAAATACCAATTCGCATAAAATTCCGTTGCTTGCGAGCGCGGATAGCCTTAGTTTTACAACCGTGAGCCTGCCAATGTCGAATGTGCCACTAAATGTGCAGCAATGCCTAGCACAACGAGAGCGATTAGTTAGTTTTAGAACCATCGGCAGCTTTGAGTCAGGTAATCAGCTTGGTTTTGGTTTTATGTTCAAACCGGGTATTACCATTGATTTTGCGAACTATAAACTACCTTACTACTCTGCATGCTATGTCATTCGTGGGCGAGGCGTTTATACCGATGCTTTGGGAAAAAACTACCAACTCAAACCCGGCAGTTTGTTCCAGCGCCATCCCGAAGTGGAGCACTCTACAACGATAGACCCAAACAGTGATTGGGCAGAGTGCTATATCGATTTTGGGCAGCAGATCTACCAATTTATGGTAAATATGAACATCATAAATCCCGAACAAGTTGTAGCAAACGGCCCTGTAGACCCCATGATAGAAGCTGAGACTTATCGACTATTAGTCGAGTTACAGGCTTCCAGTGAACACAATTTGGCGGATTTACTGTTGCAAAGCTCGGTGCTGCTTAGGCGGATATTAAATCGTGAACTACATGTAGGGCTTCAAGAAAGCAGTCATAATTTCATTGAGAAAAGCTGCAAAGACTTCACCCTTAATTACCATAAAAGAATCGATTTACGCCAATATTGCACCGACAATGGTGTGGGTTATGAATCGTTTAGAAAAAGTTTTAAGAAATCTTTAGGTGTCTCCCCAAGCCAATACATTATTCATCGTCGAGTTGATATGGCTTGCCAAATGTTGTCAGTTTCAGCGCGTAGTATCAGTAAAATAGCTGATGAGCTTGGCTACTGTTCACAGCATGATTTTTCAACTCAGTTCAAACGCATTACCGGAACAAGCCCCAAAAGCTATCGGCGTAGCATGAATACCATTTAGCATAAAAAACTTACCAAGGTAGGCATGGGCTTTTTCTTAGGTCTGACTTAGATTTAAGGAAACTATCCTAAAGAGCGCATATCATGGCCCACTTTCTGAACCATTTAGCAAAACCTTGGCAGTCGCCGGAACTTCCCGCAATTAATAAACTGTGTCCGAGAGCGACTTTATATCCCTATGATAGCGTAGAAAAGGCATTGGCGAGGGACCGAGAGGCAAGCCCTTGGTTCGAGTCATTAGATGGGCAATGGAAGTTTAAACTTTATGATAGCCCTGAACAGGTCCCTGAATCAGATTTTTCAATTGATTGCGATGACGCCCATTGGCGCGTATTAACTGTACCTGGTAATTGGACGATGCAAGACGTTGGTGACAAGCCCCAGTACACCAATGTACAAATGCCGTTTGTTCTCAATCCGCCGATGGTGCCCGAACACAATCCAAGTGGCGTTTATCGTTGTCAATTTGAGTTACAACAAGGCTGGGATAAACGGCGCACGGTTATTCATTTTGGTGGGGTGGAAAGCGCGTTTTATGTATACGTGAATGGTGAACAGGCGGGATTTGCTAAAGATAGCCGAACTCCCGCTGAGTTTGATATCACTAATTTACTTCAAAGCGGAACTAACCACATCGCTGTGCTGGTAATCCGCTGGTCAGATGGCACCTATTTAGAAGATCAAGATCACTGGTTTATGGCGGGTATCCACCGCGAAGTGTATCTCTATAGCACCGATAGTGCCTATATTCAGGATCTATTCGCTAAAGCAGGATTAGATGATGACTACCAAAATGGCCATTTGAATGTAAAACTCAAGGTCGAAAATTGCATCGGTGACCAACGAAAATTTAACGTTGATGTAACGTTATATAACGCGCAAGGGCTTAGGGTTTTAGATAAACCGAGAGCTAAGCAATGTTTTGGAATTCCGATCACCCATACCAGCGCAGAACAGCTTAAACCTTTAGACCATAATGTACGTTTAAACTTCGACGTTTCTAGACCCCTTCAATGGAGTAGTGAAACTCCAAATCTTTATACCTTATTGGTAACCTTACGTGATGAGCAAGGTGTGCTAGTTGAGTCGGTTTCAACGCGGATAGGATTTAGACGGGTTGAAATCCGCGATAAACAACTATTGGTCAACAATAAAGCGGTCATGATTAAAGGTGTTAATCGCCACGACCACGATCCGCAAACGGGTAAGACTGTTTCTCGCGCCACCATGATCAAAGATATTGAACTGCTCAAACAATTTAATTTCAACGCAGTTCGTACCGCCCATTATCCCAATGATGTGCAGTGGTACGACTTATGTGACGAATACGGAATTTACTTAGTCGATGAAGCCAATATTGAATGTCACGATTATTACGACCAGCTGTGTCGCGATACGCGTTGGCTGCCAAGCTTTATCGATCGGGTTACGCGTATGGTTCATCGCGATAAAAACCATCCAAGTATTATTATGTGGTCATTAGGCAATGAATCAGGTTACGGCGCTAATCATGATGCTGTTGCTGGTTGGATCCGCGGATTTGATGATAGCCGCGTTTTGCATTACGAAGGGGCTACGCGCTTGGAGTATGGGCAAGCAGAAAGCTCCATGGAGCCTGGACGCGGTAGCTTGGCAACTGATGTCTATTGCCCGATGTATCCGACTATCGAACAAATGATTGAGTGGGTAAGCAGCGTTGATGACCCCCGCCCATACATCAGTTGTGAATACTCTCATGCCATGGGAAATAGCAACGGTAGCCTAAAAGACTATTGGCATGCCTTTGAAAACTATCACGGCTTACAAGGTGGGTTTATTTGGGACTGGGTAGACCAAGGCTTGAACGCCGTTGATGAGAACGGACAAACATATTGGGCCTACGGTGGTGATTTCGGCGAGTCTATTCATGACTTTGATTTTTGTATCAACGGTTTGATTTGGCCCGATCGCACACCACACCCGGCTATGTATGAGTTTAAGAAGCTTGCGCAGCCTGTAGCCATCACCCTTAGCTCTTGGAAAGAACGCCAGTTTTCAATTCATAATAAGCACGATTTTATTGATTTGGAAGGAATCGAAGCGCAATGGAGCTTGTTTAAAAATGGTCAGCTGTTGGCGAAGGAAGTGGTTTCGGGTTTAAAGGCTGCTCCGGGTGAGACAGCTGTTTTAAGCATCAGCTTGCCTGAACTTAATCAAGATAGCCAAATTGAGTACCATTTGAACTGGGAGTTTCGCTATAAGCAAGCTCAGCCATGGTGCTGCGCTGGTCACATCATTGCCAGTGAGCAATTTTCTCTGCCGGCAGCGACAGTGCAATTGCAGCAAAGCTCAAGCTACGCAAAAGCTGTGCAAGTTATCGACAGTGAGGATCGTTTGGTATTGCGTTTTGGCGACTGTGAAGCCAGCTTCAGCCGCAGTACTCATTGTTTTATGGCTTTGAGTTGCAATGAGCTGCCTATACTAGATTCGGCTTTGCAGCTTAACTTATGGCGCGCAACTACCGACAATGACGGTATTCGAGGCTGGGATGGTCAAGACGACAAACCTATGGGGCTTTGGCAAGCTGCTGGTTTGGATAATCTACAGCTTAAATCATCATCATTAAAACTTTACCAAGCAGACGTGGGGCAAGCTAGCGTTGAAGTACATCATGTATGGGTAGGCCGCGATCCGAATAAAGAGGCCATCCACATCCAGCGCTACCAGTTTCTTGATAATGGCGAGCTGGAAATACAAAATCTTATAGATATTGACCAACGTTTACCTTCCTTAGCCCGGGTAGGGATACGCTTTAATACGGGGCCTCATTTTGAAAACTTGCAGTGGTTTGGGCGCGGACCCTTTGAGAACTACCGTGACCGAGATGCTGCGGCCTTTGTAGGCCTCTATCAGTCAAGCGTTGATGCGCAATTTGTACCTTACATTCTCCCGCAAGAGAACGGTAACAAAACTGATGTGAGATGGTTTAGTTTAGATAATGGACTAAGCCGTTTAAGTATACGAGGTGATTACGCAATGGAGTTTGGAGTCAGTCACTTTAGCTCTCAGGAGCTTTATCAAAAACGTCATGTGCATGAATTGATAGCCAATGACCAAACTATCATCAGTATCGATTATCAGCAGCGCGGTGTTGGAACCGGATCCTGCGGACCACAAACCCGCGACGAGTACACGGTTGAACCAGATGCCTATCAGTTCAAAGTCTATTTAAAAGCTGAGTAGCAAAACCGGTAACTTTACAGACCCAACCAACACGGTGGGTCTGTTGTTGCGAATTAACACCTATTTTTAACTAAAGACTGTTCGCGCACTGGCTTAAGTTTGTACTTTTCTTATCTAAATAGCCACTTAAGCGCGTTAATACCAAGGCTACAATTACTATTCCTGCCCCGACTAAGGGAGTGTTCATCAGGCCTGAATCAGCAACGATAATCCCACCTCCCCAAGACCCTAGCGCAATGCCAATATTGAAAGCAGCTATATTGAGCCCTGAAGCAACATCAACAGCATCGGGTGCATACTTCTCAGCAAGTTTAACGACGTAGACTTGTAAGCCCGGTACGTTCCCAAAAGCAAACGCTCCCCAAATTAAAATGGTGGCCACTGCGGCGATAGGGTGTGGCGCAGTAAAATAGAACAGCACTAATACGAGCGCCAAACCGGTAAAAATGAGGGTTAGCGCTTTCACTGGCCCCATGTTATCGGCCATTTTTCCGCCCCAAATATTGCCAAAAGCAACCGACACCCCATAGACCAACATAATTAAACCAACCGTGCTGGCGTTAAACCCTGATATTTGCTGCAATATCGGCGCTAAGAAAGTAAACGCGGTAAATGTGCCGCCATATCCTAGCGCTGTTATTGCATAAACCAAGAGTAAGCGTGGTTGGGTTAGTACCTTTAACTGGGCTGAAATTTTTGCGCTTGGTGATTGTTTTAAATTGCTTGGGATCCACAAGAAGCTACCCACTAAGGCGATAAATCCAAGAAAGGCGACGATCAAAAAAGTTGTTTGCCAGCCGAACAGTTGCCCTATATAGGTTCCTAGAGGTACGCCAGTGACCAAAGCGACAGTAAGACCGGTAAACATAATCGCGATGGCACTTGCGGCTTTCTCTTTAGCCACTAGACCCGTTGCGATCGTTGAGCCGATGGAGAAGAATACTCCATGGGTTAGGCCGGTAATAATACGAGCAACAACCAAGGTGTTGTAATCAGGGGCTAACCAAGCGCACAAGTTACCGACAACGAATAAGCTCATTAAAGCCAGTAATAGATGTTTGCGGTTCCATTTTCCGGTTAGTGCGGTGAGCACTGGAGCACCAATGGCGACACCAAGTGCATAAAGGCTAACAAGCAATCCCGCTGAAGGAAGGCTTACGTTTAAGTCCAAGGCCATTGTGGGTAACAAGCCGACAATGACAAATTCTGTAGTTCCAATGGCAAAGGCACTGAGTGTCAATGCGAATAGTGCAATGGGCATAAAGCTAATCTCTGATTTGAAGTAAACAGCTTGGTTACAAGCTGGGTTAAGTTACCGTGGAGTATCTAGTAAAAATTTGTTGCTAAAAATAGTGTTTATGGCAAATTACTTTTGTAAATATTGCAAAAATAAGAAGCGTGATGATTACTCGATCAGATGATTTAGAAATGTTACTAGCCGTGGTGGACTGCGGTGGTTTTTCGGCAGCAGCCCAAAGCTTGGATATTCAAGTAGCGAAAATATCGCGCGCGGTGAGCAAAATAGAAAGTAAACTGGGCGTATCGATTCTTAATCGAACCACGCGTCGGGTGGAGCTAAGTGAGGATGGCCGTCAGTTTGTTGATTCTATTCGACGCGGCATTGCGCAACTAGAATTGGCAGAAAATGAGTTGATATCTGTGGGCGATGTTCCAAAAGGTCTACTTCGAGTTGATGCTGCAAGCCCTTTTGTTTTTCATCAGTTAGTGCCATTAATCCAAGACTTTTACGCGGCTTATCCGAATATCGAACTTGAGTTAACATCTAATGAAGGCTTTGTAGATTTACTCGAAAAAAGAACCGATGTCGCAATCCGGGTTGGTAAGTTAACTGACTCGAGTTTAAATGCGCGCAAGCTTGGCAGTAGCTTACTATATATGCTTGCATCACCGGACTACCTGCGCGCGAATCCAAGTCCCAAAACCTGCGGTGATCTCGCTAATCATCAGCTGATTGGTTTTAGTGGCGCAAAGATCCTCAATAGTTGGCCCATACCAGGGCCGCATATTACGCCCAATATTAGAGCAAGCAACGGCGAGACAGTGCGTCAGTTGGCACTTTCTGGGAATGGTATTGCCTGCTTATCGGGTTTTATGGTGAAGCAAGACATTGAGCAGGGAAGGCTGGTGGCGGTGCTAGAGCACGAAAAACAAGCTCACAATGATAGAGAACAAATAAATGCAGTGTTTTATAAATCCTCAGCGGTATCAAAACGCATCTCTAGTTTTCTTGATTTTATTCAAGTACGTTTAAACCTGTAGCACCTGCCTCGTTATCGCGTAGGTTAAGGTGTTGGTGTTTGGCTTCTAGTTTGATGATTTAGTAGGGGAATATAGTTTTGATTAGAGAAATGACTAAAGCTGATTTTGAAATCTTTTGGCCGACTTTTCGAGATATTGTTGTGGCGCAAGAAAGCTATGCCTTTGACCCTCAAATTAATATCGAAACCGCCTATCAACTGTGGTGCAAACAAACCCGCGCTTCATTCGTCTTTACTCAAAACGACCAAATATTGGGAAGCTACTACATTAAATCAAATGGCATGGGTCCCTCTGATCATATTTGCAATTGCGGTTACATGGTCAGTGAGCTTGCCAGAGGCAAAGGCATTGCTAGCAAGCTGTGTGAACACTCTCAGGCCACAGCGAAAGCATTAGGTTATAGTGCGATGCAGTTTAACTCAGTTGTATCAACCAACCAGATTGCAATAAAGCTATGGCAAAAGCTTGGCTTTACTATTATCGGAACTATTCCTGAAGCCTATCGGCATGCGCAACTTGGTTTAGTCGATAGTTACATTATGCATAAAGCACTAATCAGGTAGCAGCCATAAGCCTATACTTCTGCACAAGTTAACTCTTCAGAAAGTTCTCTATTTTTGGCTTAATGGTTAGTGACATAGTGACCATAAGCGTCAATCCAATTGGAATCGCAACCACAAAAGCGTCAATCCATCCGGAAATAAAATCAGCGCGACTCTCCAAGCCAATGTTATTCACAGTGGTAACAAAAGCCATCATTGATTCCATCAGTACAGCCATCAACAATCCAACAATTAAGTTGCGTTTCATCTCGCTGAGCTTTGGTAATAATTTGTTGGTGAGCAGCGTTAGCGTTGTGGTGAATACAAAACCGAGCGGCATCATGAAAATGGCGACACCGATGAATGATTGCAGCCAGTTACTAAAAAAGCTTTGATCAAAGCCAAGTTGCATATAGGTCATTGCGCCTGTAAGCGAGCCGCCTATGGTCATCATTAAACCCATTACCACTGCTATTTTATAAATCAGCGGGTTTTTGGTAGGTTCAGAAGCTGTGGCGTTAAGTGTTGCTTGCATATTCATGTTTGACCCTTGATGGTTAGATGTAATTATCTGGTTGATGTTGTCAACTATATTGGCTGTGATTGATAAGGTCAACTACTTTTTGTTGTTTTCAAACTTCTTTATAAAGCTAGCCTTGGGCATAGAAGTTTATTGGCTTTTTAATGGCTCGATAAGGATTAAGAGCCCAGCATACTGCTGGAAATTGACACGCTTGTCATAAATGCCAACTATAGTGGATGAGCGAATACGCAAGTTAAACTGCAACTACCTATTCTACGAACTGAATTCAAAATGACTAAGGAGCTGTCAAAAATGAGCGAAGCCTTAACTCGAGCCCGTGAAATACTACAACAAGTGGATCCCGAACTAGAGACCGTTTTAAGTGAACGATATGACGAGCTACTACCGCAGTTTGCCGAGTCGCTAATTGAAATGAGTTATGGCCGAGTTTACTCGCGACCAGGCTTGGATATTAAAACCCGCTATATCGCCACCATTGCGGCCTTAACGTCACAAGGCGCACAAACCTTGCCACAACTGCGGGTGAACATTAAAAACGCATTAAAGCTTGGCGTTACACAAACCCAAATTAGCGAAGTGATTTTTCAAATGTCACTCTATGGCGGTTTGCCAGCAATGATCAACGCGTTAAACGCCGCCAAAGAAGTGTTTGCAGAGTTTGAACAACAGGCTCAAAAATCTGGTGATTGATAACAACTTACAGTCAGATTTTTTACAGGCTTAATACTAAAAGGACGTGTAATAATGGATAGGTATGTACTGTTGCTTCGCGCTGTCAATGTCGGTGGTAAAAACCGCTTGCCCATGCAAGAGCTTCGACTGTTGTTGCAACAGGCTGGCTACCAAGGTGTCCAAAGTTATATTCAAAGTGGAAATATTATCTTGTGTGCCGCAAGTAATCCGCTAGCTGATGTAGCTAAACTAATCGCTGATAATTTTGGCTTTGAAGCCCAGATCATAGCGCTCGTGGACGAAGATTTTGTTCAAGCAGCAAAGGCTAATCCGTTTACTGCTGGCGAGCCCAAAACCATCCATTGCTATTTTTGTCAGCAACAGCCTAACCTTGACCTGCAAAAAATTGAAGTCACGCGCGACCCAAGCGAAAGCTATCAAGTTGTGGGCAACACTTTCTACTTACATGCCCCCAATGGCATTGGCCGTTCAAAATTGGTCAAAAACATTGAAGCTTGTTTAGGTGTGAGCTCAACCGGACGCAACTTGAATACGGTAAATAAGCTATGTGAGATGTTGAGACAGTGAATATTGGTAATGGGCTTGAGTCGTTTAACTTGTTTATGCCCAGATTCTAGTTGGCGGGTTCGTCGCTGACTCATTTTTACCCCACTGCGAGTTTAGAGCTTTAAAATTCTGTGCTTGTTAACTGTATTTTCCCATACATATACTTATGAAAATACACGGCTATTAAAAGAGAGTACCAGTAGATACTCTCTTGGGTTTGCTCTTACCTTTTGAAGGGGGAGTCCAGTCAATAGCCTTTAAAGGTTCATCTACGGGCTTTATGGTTTTTCTTAAAGCTGCATTAAAGCCACATTAATACTGCAAGGTAGTGATAAAAAGCGCATTGCAACCCATTGGATATATGAAAAAAGGGGCAGCGCACTTTTACTTAAATATGCAATCGAAAATCTATTTGCTAATAAAGTTGATGTAAATGAACAAAATCCTGAAGCTATTAGTTTTTATATACACTTGGGCTTTAAGGTTGTAAATCGTTCTCCATTAGATGGACAAGGTAACCCATTTCCATTGTTGCATATGGAATTGAGCAAAACATAACAAGTCAATTTAAGTCGGAACTCAAACAGTTGGCTCGGTTCCGCTTCGCTCCATATTATAGCCAACTATTCTCGTCCGCTTAATTGGGCGTTGATACTGAGCATACCTAGCTTAGGTTTACCCAAAAGATCACAGCAAAGATCACTTTCCTAACACGTTTATGTCCAACTACGAGTTCAGCATCTGGTAGGATGAAAAATATCCCAGAATAGGCCGCTCTTGGGCAGCATACTGCGATAACCTGAGTAAGTTGTTCATTTATCCTTAAGACATTGGTAAAGCGATCTACACGACGATTGCGATAGATTCATTTAACAGCGTGATACGTAAAGCTACGAACAAACGAAAGCTTTTCCCCACAGACGAATCTGCAAGGAAGGTTGCCTATCTAGCGATTATGGATGCATCAAAGGATGGACGATGTCAAAAGGAACTGGCGACAAGCCCTCAATAGATTTATGTTTTTCTTTGAAAACCGACTTACAGAATACTTGTAACATAAAGCAATTCCAAAGAACCATCCACTGGGTCACACAGCCCAAGAGTCAAGCCACCTCCAGCTCCCGAAAATTGTTGTGACAGTTTTTTTTACACCTAGTGAGACTAACTCATGACAAAGAAACCTAAGTCATTGTGGTGGTGGTAATTCCTATTTTTGGCCTTCTTTTTGCTGTTCAATTATTACTTAATTCTGCTGGGTAAAAACCATGAAATACCAAGTCTTTGTCTTTTGTTCTGTACTAATGGCATTTTCATCAACTCAATATGTTAACGCTGAAAGGCGGGACCTGTTTGCAGAAGCAATAAAGGCAAACCCCACCCCCTTAACCGAAGCGATTTATTCGGATGAAAAAGCGAAAGGGATAATTGCTTCATATTTCGGTAGCGCCTTTTCCATGACGACGTATACATTCAATCAATATAAAAATGCAGAGGTGAACTCGAGACTTACGCAGCAAGCAATTCAGGATATACTAATATTATCTGACACGAATGGTTGGGTGAAAGCTTTTGCTCAAGAACAACTTACTAGCCTTTCGGCAAGTTATCCTACAAACGTAATTTTAGAGGAAAGTGGAGTAAAAAACGGTGTGTATACATGGATTGCTGATTTGGACGTCTTTTTTTCGCTAAACTACATGGGAGGCGAAAATAAAAAAACGGGAACACATAGGTTTCGAGCGACCATGATTAGAACAAACGAAGCTTATCATCATGAGTTTATTGTATTAGATAAAATTAGAATGCTCGATTAAGCGCAGCTAGGGCCGGCGAGTAAAATACTCGAAGCGTTTACTGAGCCCCGTAACTCATTTCTGTCCAGTTATTTACTATAGCGATTACCGCTAGCACTCTGCCAATCCTCCGACTCTTCTGGATCTTTGCTTTCTTTAGGCTACATTTTCAATATGTCTCAATTTTTCACTTTCTGGAAGTTGCTAATGTTAAGTAGAAAAAATCATGTAAGAATCAATAGAATGTTGAGAAAACATCTTTATTCTTTTAACGCTCCTAGATGGAGCGAATTACGAGCCATTGGACAAAGTAAACTAGCAAAATCAACATCGATATGGGTTTTTGTGATTCCTTTTATGGCGAAGTTAATAGGGGAGAGTAAGGATTTAGAAATAAGCCTTGGAGGAAAGGCCTTTGTATTTGAGTTAGGACTACCTTTCAACTGGCAATTGCTTTTGTACTCGTCTTTGTTCTTTCTAATTGGTACTTTGACCTACCTCTGTTTTTGTCCTTATTTGATTCAAAAATATAAAAATTACCCAGACTTTAAATCTAACGGTAAAGCGTCGCGAACAATTATAAGTAACTTTGAGCGATTGATCCTTTCGAAGAAAGACTATCGGCACATTTCAGAATGCAAAAGTGATAAAGCCTTGGAAGTATTTATATGTGATTATGTTGAAAATGGTAAACAACTTATTGATGGGAGAAATCTTTTGAATAAGCATGTTGTAGGTGATGTTCTATTCAAAGCAAAAATTAAACATGATTCAATGCAGGAAGCATTTAATTACATATATAACTTCTCTGAAGATTTATCCCTTGTAGCTCGGCAAGCTATTTTCATTTTTTATGGATTAGGCTTTTTGGGGCTGTTAATCATTTTGCTTCAGAACATTGTTTATGTGATAAACGCGTAACGGGCCTATTAAGTGTAACAATAACCATGGCTACGTTCCGCTTCGCACCACAATTATAGCCAACCAATTTGACTCGCTTAAGCAGACGTTAACTTTGTCCAGCCATACAGAAACTAATCGACGATACCTTTGCCCAGTCGAGCTCCAGAACGCATCCATAGTTCTATTTCGGCCCAAAAGGTTCTAATACCAATCACAGTAATTTATTGATCACTATTGTTTGACTAAAACACCAATCTTGTCGTCCTAACTCTTGTCATTAGACCGCTAATAACCGCGACTTCTTCCTAAAGCTAAGCGTTTTAGTACAACAAGTAAAAGACCAAAAATATAATGGGATTGGTATAATCAAGTCGGTAGCTATTCAAATGCTTTTATTCGGCTTGGTACTTTCGGTGTTCACGCCATGGTCAACACCAAAGAGAACAATGATACTATTCTTTTAAAAATTGATTGATGACGGTATTAGCGTTGTCTTGTGCTGATTGGCTACCTATAATTTCGGGCCAGTGGTCTACCTGATTCGCCAGTGGACCAGTCAACCCTTTCTTACTTCCCCACCAAACACCTGTCTTGAATTCATCGCTGTTTAGCAGCACATCAACGTAACGTTTAGCACCTACATCTACAGAATGTGCCTTTCCAAGCTTCTGCATAACCCACATTGCTGAATTCATGATCCATCTTTGATGCCAAGGTAGTGACGCCGTACCAGATGTACCACGTGCCATTCCGGGGTCAACAGTGATAAACCTTTTATCGGTATGCTCCCGTGCCATACTCATTGTCCATAATGCTCCCATGAGTTTCACAGCGCCGTAAATATCCGTATAGTTTTTGTTTTCAGTAAACTTTTCACCGTTGATCACGCTTGTCCACTCTTCAATCGAACCTTCTTTAATGGGGGGTCGACTCGCACCTACTTCAGGCGCTCCTCTCGCAGCAAAGCTTGCTACGTACATAACTGAACCACCAGAGGAGAGTTTATTGTTGTTAATCAGGTGATTAGTGAAATGGACATGTCCTAAAACATTTATCGCAAAAATAAACATTACGCCATCTTTAGTGAGCTGAGTTGGCGTCGTTCCTCCACCACCTCCAGCGTTTAAGATGATTGCATCTACTGGGTTCTCAAGGCTCTCAGCAGCTTGACGACATGACTCAACGTTTCCAACATCAACAATTAAGATCTCAAAAATCTTCTTACCTGTTGAGATTTCTAATTGGCGAAGCGCCTCTTCAGCTCGGCGTTTATCACGGCATGCTAATATTATTCTCGAAATGCCTGCTTTTTCGGCGAATTGTCGTGCTGCTTCAAATCCAAGTCCGGAGTTTGCACCTGTTATTAAAACTGAAGAATAGCTCATAGTATTTACCAATAATTAAAAGTGTAAAGGTGGCGCAAGGCCATGAATTAATCGTTAATGTGTGTTGAAAACTATCCCTATATCTTTACGCACCGAACGGAAAACATGTAATCCTTGGTACTTGTAGCTCGGCGGATTTCGCCTTTATGTGCATTCCACCAAGAGTAAGCAAGGGTTCGAATAATGGCTTTTTTGTCAGTTGAAGCGCTCGCTGTCCAAAATTCAGTGTAAGCACCTTGAGTGATGTAGAAACCATTCCACTTCACTCCGGCAGGTCGAGCAAAAAATCGGTGTTTATTTACGATTGATGGGGAAAACTTCTTAAATAAGCCATCGTTTTGGGATTCTTTGAGTTGAACGCCAAGGTTTTGCTTACCACCGCGCCAAGCAAATTTGTTAATTTCTTCTTCAGACATGCCTATATTGCGCTCTAATTGCTTCCAATCATCATCGGTTGCTACACGCCAACCTACAGGGCACAGGTTTCGCTGATCAGAAACATCATGCCAATCGTACAACCTGCCATACTTCAATAAGTTATCTGGTTCATCTTTAGGGATAACCCCTGTTCTTACAGCGGAACCGTCTTGAAATGTGGTACTCCTAAGACCTTCTGCTAACCAGGTTTGATCGCCAATGATGACAGTACGGTAGATATTACCTTCAACATCTTGAACCGTATCTTCTAGTTGATGTAACTCTTTATTCATGTCGTTAGCTGATGAAACTGTTGCGGAAACCATGCAGACTCCTATGGATAAAATGTACTTCTTCATTATTTAGCCCCTCAGTATCAACCTAATACTTAAGGCTGCTGTAAATATGTCGTAAGTTTAGTCGGTCACCCTGTCATAAACTTATACATTTCCATAATTGTTAAAACAGGCTTGTAAGTTCCATTTAATCAACGCGTTAGTGGTTTTTTCTGCTATTTCAAGAATGATAACTTGTTGGGATATGAATAAGTTTTGATTGGCCGTTTCACTTAGAATCCCCTTATGCGTTGTAACTAAGCACAGCAGAAGATCCCTTAGCGATGAAAATCATTAAGTCTTCATTGACCTTACTTTTAGCGACTTTATTCATGATTATCGGAGGCTGATAGCGTGATTGAAGCGAATGCTCTCAATAAATACTTTGACCATCATTTTACTTACTCTAAAAGTAAACTGGTTTGTTATGGTGAGAACCGAGACTTTACTCTTACCGCCAAAGTAGAAAGCTACTCGATGCAAAGAGATGATCTTAGAATTAGTACTGCCTCTCACATGAGTCCTTTATTTGCACCCGATAATCGCTACTATGAACAGTATGGTGAGAAAATAATCTGCGAAAATAGTACGAGTACATCTGATGTAGAGGCGTGCAATCAGGGTGAGCAAACTTGGTTTTCAGCATGGGGTTACATTGAAAAAGGTCGTATTCATGCTCGACTAACTTGGAACCCTTTTTATACCGAATTGGAAAAAACGATGAAAACTGTCGCCTTTTAGGTCGATTAGATAAATTTTGAGGGAGTAGCGAAATGACCAATACACTGCATATCACTTCTATTTCGGAGCTACATGCTGCATTAGGGTTGGGTGCACCCGCTCACCCGCTGGTGAGCTTTTTCAATCCATCCCAAGTTAAGCATGGGATTACGGAGACCGTCAAAATTTGTTTTGATCTCTATCTGATGTCCTTAAAGGATTCTGCTCATTGCATGGTTGGCTATGGTCATACAAGCTATGACTTTGATATTGGGACGATGACCTTTCTTGCTCCAGGGCAGGAAGTGGTTATTGAAGCAACTGAGCCGCTAGAAAGCTCGTTAGGTTGGACTATTGCTTTTCATCCTCAACTGATTGGAAAGTCAGACCTTAGCAGTAAACTGTCACAGTTTACCTTCTTCGAATATCAAAATAGTGAAGCGTTGCATCTATCTGAATGTGAGCGAGTGATGGTCACTGATATTGCTTCTAGTATCGGAAATGAAACCGAAATGAATATGGACAAACACACTCAGTCGTTAATTTGCTCTAGCATTGAGTTGTTGTTGAAATATTGTTCGAGATTTTATGATCGCCAATTCATCGTGCGTGGAGATTTAAATCACGATTATATGAGGCGTTTTAATCAGTTCTTAGACTCATATTACCAAGGAGAGAAGCCTTTTGAGCAAGGTATTCCAACGGTTCAATACTGTGGGAAAGAGATTGGTTTGTCCCCTTATTACTTAAGTGATCTACTAAAAAAGGAAACAGGAAAGACAGCTTTAGAGCATATACACCTATTTTTAGTAGAGCGAGCAAAGAGCCAGATTTTGGATACCAGCGACAGCATTACTCAAATAGCATATGAGTTGGGCTTTGAGTACCCACAGCATTTCTCAAAACTGTTCAAAGCAAAAACAGGAATAAGCCCACGGCAATTTCGAAATGATCCAACAGCAATACACTAGAAAAATTTGGTTAGTTACTCCTAGAGCAGATGTATTTTCAATGATTCTAACGTTGTAGTTACTTGTAAGTAGTGGCAAGCAACCCGAATTGACCGACTTATAACGCAACCTTGTTGACGGGTAACATGATTAAAATCAACAGTAATAACAAGACACCCATAATAGTGGAGGTAATAACAAGACACCCATAATAGTGGCACTCATGTAATAACAAGACACCCATGATAGTGGCACTCATGAAATGATGGTCTAGGCTTAAGTGGCAACTTAATCAATAAGAGTTCTGTGATGCCAAGGCTACGTAAGGTGAAAGTTAGATATTCGGATACTTCTTATTGCATTGTATTTCTCTTTGAATGCACTACGCTTCTTTATGCGGTATCCACTTAGTGTTGCATGTGAATTAACGACGAGCCCTCTGTTGGTCAATGAACGACGTCCACTGCGTTAACACTGCTGCACAAAACAATCTGTAGACTCTGGCCTATCTTAACTTATATCTGAACGCGAACTTAGCCCCTATACTTGACGATGTTCAACGACATAAACATAAGCTGAGTAGCATCAAACCCGGGTATGTTATTCGAGGGGCATATCACGATTGGATAGTTAGGCTTGGAATTTTGGCTAAAGAGTTATCTATATCAATCTAATATTGACTCATCTAATACCCAAAACCATGCACTGGTGCACTAGATGTGTGCGTTTATTCGAAGCGCAGTTAAGCGGTTTTTTTTGTAAGTTATTTTTTAGCGGGAAAATGTGCAATCGGTACAAATTACTTGCTGTGAACTCATCCAAACGCACAAACATTACTTTCTTAATTTTTTACCCCCCCTTGGCACAAATATTGGACTCTATAAGAAAAGGAAAACATAAATTACCAGCTTGAGAGCCCCTAAACATAGGTGTTCTCTCTATGACATGGAGCAATGACTATGAGTCAAACTAACGATTATCCATTATCGGCAGTACCCCACGATGCACGGAAAGGGTTTTGGTCTACCGCATTTGTACTATTAGGATTTACGTTTTTCACCTCTACAATGTGGGCAGGAGGCACACTAGGTAGTTCCTTAAGTTTTAGTCAGTTACTTTGGGTTATTTTGATCGGTAATCTATTGCTGGGCGCATACTCAGCGGGACTTGCATATGTCGCTTATAAAACAGGTTTAAACTCGGTGCTGCTAGGACGATATTGCTTCGGTGAGCAAGGGAGTAAACTATCGGACTTTGTACTGGGTTTCACACAAATTGGTTGGTATGCCTGGGGAACCGCTACCATTGCAACCATTTTAGTTAAGCTGCTAGCTTTGCCAGAAAGTTATGCGACGGTATTAATGTTAGTTTTTGGCTTTGGTTTTTGTATTACAGCTTTTATTGGTTACAAAGCCTTAGAAATTCTTTCCAAAGTCTCTGTTCCCGCAATGCTGATGTTTATAGCCATTTCAATATATAAAGGCAGTGTTGATATAGGTGGTTTTTCGGAGCTCAGTAAGATAGTTCCTAGCGATACAATCGCGTTTGGCGCAGCCATTACCCTTGTTTTCGGTACATTTGTAAGTGGAGGGACTCAAGCAACTAACTGGAGTAGATTTGCAAAGTCAGGACCGATTGCCGTTATAAGCACGTTACTCGCATTCTTTATTGGCAACGGATTGATGGTTTTTGTTGGGGCATTTGGTGCAATGGTATATCAGCAATCTGACATTGTTGACGTACTGGTAAGCCAGGGTTTTATGCTTATCGCAATCTTGATGTTATTTGCCAATATTTGGACAACCCAAGACAACACCATTTACAACTTTGCAGCGGCGGGGTGTAACCTATTTCGAACCGACAAACGTAGGCTTGTGACGGTTATAGGAGCCGCAATTGGTACCGTATTAGCCATTTTTGGAATGTATAACTTACTAATTCCGTTTCTAATTTTATTAGGGACCTTTATACCTCCAATTGGTGCAATCATAATGGCTGATTTTTGGGTGAAGCACCGCGGGGATCTACCAGCTTTGGACCAAATTAAGCTTCCTAATTTCGATGCTTGTGGTTTGGCGGCCTACGTTGTCGGGTCTAGCGCAGCTTATTTCTCTCCATGGATTGCACCTTTAGTCGGCATTGTCGTTTCAGCCGTTTTCTATTGCCTACTTATCCACATACGCTCTGCCCAGCCTATGATTAATCATGCGGTTGATTAGGAGGTAGGCCTTGCCTATACGTGCGCAGGACATCCCACAAATTCCCGGTCTAAGTAGCATAAAGCTACTGACCGGTAAAAACAGCCAGCAAGTTATTCGATGGCCGTATTTAGTTGAAAACAAAGAACTCTCTCCCTGGTTGAAAGGAGGGGAACTAGTGTTTGTTACCGGAATTAATTTACAACGTAGTGAGCAAGAGTTCTGCCAATTAATTGATGAAGCGATGGGGGAATCTGCAGCGGGAATGGTTATTCTGACCCAATCAGAGTTCATCGCCAGTATTCCTAAAGTTGTATTGAGCTACGCCAGCCAGCACCATTTTCCAATATTGGAACAGCCCTATTCTTTGCCGATGGTAGAGGTAACCGAACTCATCTGCAACGCGATAATACAAGACAATTTGATGACACATTCACTTCAGCATTTTATTAGTCAAATTATCAATAGTAGCGGTGAACTATCATCGTTATCGCAATTAAGAGCTTCTGAATTTGGCTTAGATTTAAATAGTCCAGTTGCGATTGCTTTTTTGCAAGCTCGGCAAACTGACATAATAAAGATTGATAGCTGGTTGTTTCAGCTAAATCAGTGGTTACGCTTAATGCGGAGCCCATATCCTACGGTTGAACACCATAGTGGTTGGTATGTTTTAATTAGCATTGATGCTAAAGACTCGACTGAACAACAGCGCTCCCAATGGCAAGAACTTAGCGACTATTTGGAACAGTTTAAGTTTGAATTCAATATTGGTATTAGCGCCAGCTTGCTCGGATTAAGTAACTTGGCGTCAGCTGCTGTCCAGGCAAAGCAAGCAGCAGAGTTCACTCAGATCCATGGCCACAATAGAGCGATCTTACACTATGATGATTTAGGTATTAGTCGTGTTTTTGCAGCCATTGAGGACCCTAAAATTTTAACTACATTTTGTATACATCATTTAGGGCCGATGTTTAATAGTCAATCGGATACGCTAAACACACTAAAACAAACGCTGCGTTGCTACTTCGACAATTTAGGATGCCAGCGTCAAACCGCCAACGAACTGAATATTCACAGGAATACCCTACGCAATCGCTTGGATAAAATTCAACAACTTACTGGCTGCCAACTAGACCAAGCTCAACAGCGCCTAGAGTTACAAAATGCGCTACTGATGGAACCTTTGGCGGTTCTACGTCAGCAGCTATCACAAGGATGACTATGAAAATAATTAACGCACGACTTAGGGGC
The DNA here is from genome assembly GCF_003610775.1 of Alginatibacterium sediminis. GTDB lineage: Bacteria > Pseudomonadota > Gammaproteobacteria > Enterobacterales > Celerinatantimonadaceae > Alginatibacterium > Alginatibacterium sediminis. The sequence goes on from NZ_RAQO01000006.1 coordinate 322,648, forward strand.
CAATCGTCTCTTTATACCTTAGTTGTCGAGAACGGCGTCTTTACCCTCATCGAGCCTCAATCGTCCTCAGTGGTTGATAGTTCAACGACAAAAGATGCGTTGATCGACGCCGCAGAAAACCTTGTGTGTCCTCCATTTGTTGAGCCTCATATTCATTTGGATGCTGTACTTACAGCCGGGCAACCTAATTGGAATATGAGCGGAACGTTGTTTGAAGGGATAGAGCGCTGGAGTGAACGCAAGCCCTTACTCACCGCCGAAGATATCGAACAAAGGGTTCTAAAAACAGTGGGGTTGTTAGTCGAAAATGGAGTTCAGTATATCCGCACGCATGTTGATGTGACTGACCCGCAACTCACAGCCTTGAAAACCATTGCTAAGCTCAAGCCAAAACTATCTGCTGCGGTAAATCTTCAGATTGTCGCATTTCCTCAAGAAGGTATTTGGTCATTCCCTAATGGTAAAGCGCTTATGGAACAAGCCATTGTCCATGGTGCCGATGTCATTGGAGGTATTCCGCATTTTGAATATACTCGCGAATATGGTGTCGAGTCGATGTATTGGGTGGTCGCTTTAGCCAAAGAACATGGGCTACTAGTCGATGTGCATTGTGACGAAATAGATGACGAAGCTTCTCGATTCTTAGAAGTACTCGCATGCGCAGCACTGGAATTGGACATGGGTGAAAGAGTGACAGCCAGTCATACTACCGCAATGCATTCTTACAACAACGCCTATTGTTCAAAATTATTTAGGCTACTAAAAAAATCCAAGATTAATTTTGTATCGTGTCCAACTGAAAGTATTCATTTACAAGGTCGCTTTGATAGCTATCCAAAACGCCGAGGAGTGACACGGGTGAAAGAATTACGCGAAGCGGGAATGAACGTTTGCTTTGCTCAAGACTCGATACAAGACCCATGGTATACCTTAGGCAACGGCAAACTTCTTAGGGTTTTGGATGCGGGTTTACATATTTGCCATATGATGGGCTATAGCGAACTTTCTAGTGCTTTAGACTTGATTACAATCAATGGAGCTAAAACACTTCAAGTAGAAGAAGAATACGGAATAGAACAAGGTAAGCCTGCCAATTTTATCATAGTCGAAGGGAGCGATGACCTGTCTGTGATACAGCGTCAAGGCGAGGTTCTACTATCGGTACGCAATGGCAACATACTAATGCAACGGCAAGCCGCGCAATTGTTGAAACGCCACAGCTTTGAAGTAAGTTAGACGTAAAGACATAAACCAAATTATGACTGTCTTGTTAATTCTATTTTGGTCAATGCAGACGATGTTCATGCCGGAGAATCTGCGACAGGGGGAGGGTTGTCGTGTCACAATAAATGTGGTCAAATCGTTGGAGTTCATCCATAAATAAATTAGTCCGCACTTCGCTAATTTAGCAACGTCTCTGAAACACTGTTGTCCAAAAATACCTAAGCTGAGTACGAATCAAGTGCACAAAACGTCATTTTGAGCGACTAAGTCATCATTATTATTTTGTACTAATTACCGATTTGGCAGTTGTGCAACTTTCTTGATAAACAAGTCCATTGCTGCATTTTTAGGTTTTGCAGTAAGCCAGCTCAGCTCCGTTGCCCATTGATTCGCTCGTACAGAGCCTGTCGGAGAGATATAGAACTCTTCCAAATCACCAGCGGCAATTGCACGTTCGCAAATAAAGCTTGGCAGCATAGCCCAGGCATTGCTTTGCAAGAGTAACTCCAGAGTGCTACGAGAGTTATTACTATAGATGATTCGTGAACTCAGATTGTGAGTATCTTGTTTGCCTAGTTGCTTCATAAACAAAGCCCCAACTTGTAACTGCCCGCGAACTCGCTCTAAAGGGACTACCTGCTCTTTGAACCCTAATGCGGGTGAGGCAACAAAGGTGACATCGAAAGAATACCCATCAGCGAGCGTCAGTTCATGATGACCGCTAAAGAGTGAAACTCCAAAGCCAACATCTGCTTGTTCATTTAATACATGCCCACGCACTTGCATTGGATCGGTGCTGAGTACCTTGAGCTCTAAAGCGGGGTAGTTGGATAAAATACTGGCGAAAACCGCACTTAGTTCTGCCCCCATAAGATCACTGTCAACAGCAATGGTGAGGCTGCTTGGAAGCCCTTCGATGAGGCTGTTTGCTTTAACATCGAGCAGGTCAAATTCTCGTAGTACCGATTTCGCATATTGATACAGCTCAGAACCAGCGGGCGTTATCTCTAAAGATCGTGGTTTTCGGATAAACAGCTCAATCCCAAGCTCTGCCTCCAAATTAGCGATTAAGCCACTCACGGTAGACGTGTGTTTCCCAATCTGGTAGCTCGCTTGTTTGAAACTACCCTTATCAACCGTTATTACAAAAGCGTTTAATTGCTCTAAAGTTGCTGCCATTAAAAAATCCGGATTCTTTACTTGGGTTTTAATCTTAGCACAAGAAAGGGTTTAGCCCATCCTTGGCCTTGTTCTTTGTCTAACTACTCTGTTGCATGATAGCACCATCAATCAGCAATGAGATTGTTGCTTTGCTTCATATCAGCTGATTACAAAAAAACCTAAGAGGAACGATCATGAAAAACTTCAAATTCAACAAAATTGCTTTGGCGGCCATTGCTGCGGCCTCTATTGCTGGTAGCCTTTCAACAGCAAGCGCATGTTCACGCCTTATAATGGATGGCGGCGATACCCATGGCGTAACGGTTGCTCGCTCGTTTGATTGGGGCGGTTCTGAACTGCAATCCATTGCCAAGGCACTTCCCGTTGGCACCCAAATAACGACCTTCGACGTACCGGAATACCAAAGCCCAGCGTCTTGGACAGTAAAGCATCACACTGTTGATTATGTAGAAGTAGAAACGTTCCACAGCACTTCTGGCGAAGCGATTAACGATAAAGGTTTGTCTGCTTCAATGTTGTACCAAAACCCTTCCGTAGAATTTGTGAATAGTGCGACCGACACCGGGGCTCCAGCAGTCCATATGTCGAATATCGTTCAATTTTTAGTGACTCAGTTTGCCACTGTTGAAGAAGCGGTAACCGCATTTGAAGCGGGTGAATTTCAAGCGGCATGGATTACTGGTATCGGAGGTCATCAACACGGCTTTCATTTCTCGGTTCAAGATAAGTCGGGTGACATTGCCTTATTCCAACTAAATGAAGGTGGCAAGATGGTCGTTCACCGTGGAGACATTAATAGTGACTTAAGAGTGATGGCGAATGCACCTTTACGTCAAGACATGCTTGAGTACGCGGAAAAATTTGACCTTGATGATGCTACCACCTTACCGGGTTCAATTAGTTCTCCCGATCGCTACATACGTGGCCTGCATGCTACGGCTAACATTAGCTTAGATGGCGACGCTGACTGGGTTGATGTACGAGGAAAAATGAAAGGCATATTCGACTTTGGTAATAAGGTCCCTCAAGACCTGATTGACCCTACTAACCAAGAATCTTATGCAACCTGGGAGACTTACGTCTACAACCTAGAAACCGGTAACACGACCTATTACAACGAAGGGAATGGTTCACAAATCAACATTAATTTCGCAGAAACGGTCGATTTTACTCAACCCATGTGTGCCGATATCTACCAGCAAGCGCGCGCGGATCAAAAAATCACGTGGTCTACTTGTAGTTAATCTAAACATTTGACCAATAAAGTAGTGGCTCATTGAAAGAGTCACTATTTTCACCAATGTGAGCCTAGTACGGTTTCTAATTGAATAGCTGATTGGCCAAAATTAGGGGCAATTCTACTATTTACTTAAAATCTTTAATCTTAAATTACTAGGCTATTCACAACATCCTAACTAGGTTATGCCCCAAAGTGTGCTAGCACCCATTGTTCACATCGAACCTTCATGCAAGGTTTGACTAACTTTTCATAATGAAACTATAGTGATGGCTATCGAGTAATCGTTTAAGGAGCAGTTAATCGATGAGAGTCCCGATAAAAGTAACCGAAAAAGGCAATCATTACTTCGAAATTCCAGACGAATTTCTAAAGGAGCTCGATTGGCAGGAAGGTGACGAGATCACTTGGAAAGACAATCAAGATGGTAGCTTTTCACTTGAAAAGTCAAGCGTTCCTCTGTCTTAAACATCTTTCGTCACAGCGTGGAGCAATGACACATTTCTGCCCCAAAACGTGTTTAGATTTAGGTTAGTTACATTTTTTCCATAAAAAGTGTCGGGTGTTGTCAGGCCTTACCAGACATGGATTTTGATTACTTCGCTAAGTAACAGCGACTTTCTTTTTACCAAGCCAAAGACGTGAGCACAAAGCGATTAGCTATTCGTACTATCGCTCCCTACTTAGAAAATGGGCGTCAAATCTTGGGTTGGCCGCTAACCTGTATGGCAATCATTCTATGAGGTGAACCAAAGCAACACTTGTCTATACAAAAACTAAAGACATTCGAGTGGTACAGCTTTCACCCGAGCATACAAAGGTAGGTAACACGCTCCGCTACCTTGGTGTTGAATTAGAAGGCGCATTATGTAGTCAGTTAGCCAGCGAGTAGACAACTTTAATCTGATTTATCCTTATCGTAGTGTTATTGAATGGTGCCTTTAAAATGAAAACAATCAAATATAACGGACGTGTTGTTTTTCAAAAACAAGATATACCCAGTTTCAAACGTATGCCACGTGTATTTGTAGACAGCGAAGCGTGCTTTGCGTTTGTTACTAATGGCGATTTTAACGTCAGGGAGCAGACAGAATCTGTTTCATTGAACAAAAACTGCGGAGTACTAGCAAAATGCACCAACTACTTTTATGAAAATACCAGCTACCATAATGATGACGGTGTAGGTGAAGCGATTGGCATCTTGCTTTACCCTGAAATATTTCAGTCACTGTTTAACTTTGATATTAGCCAGTCAAACTACAGGGTTGATTATAATATTATGCAGGTTGAAGTGGATAGATTGCTTGAGAACTATCGCGACAGCATTAGCATATTGCTAGACTCTCCAGAGTTGGCGGATGATTTACTTATCGAGAGTAAGCTACGTGAATTTGTCATTCTTATGGCGAAAAGAACCAATGCCCCGTCTGAACTCGATTTTCTTGCTTCCATGTTTAAACCTAATTTTGCCAAATTTGAAGATATTATCCAAAGTAATCTGTATGCGGATCTGAGCGTGAATGAGTTGGCGGCATTGTGTCATATGAGTGTTTCTACCTTTAAACGTAAGTTTAAAGAGGTGTATTCAGAACCACCAATGAAATACATAACCAAATTAAAAATCAACAAAGCTAAGGTGTTACTGAAAGATAATAACTTACGTATCTCTGACATCGTTTTTGAAACGGGTTTCGAATCGATTTCCACCTTTAACCGTACCTTCAAAGGACAAACCGGTCTATCTCCTTCTGAATTTCGTTTAGCCTGACGCCATACACCTATTCCTTCCGTACCTGTTGGCTCTTTTGAGCTAATCTGAGCAATATTTGAACTTTTCTGAAGAGCCTACCTTCTCCACTTTCCATATAGTTACCCCATCAGCTAAACACAGATAAAGGTAACGAATAATGGGTATCAGCTTTAAAGAAAAATATGGTGATTGGGCTCTTATCACAGGTGCAACGTCTGGCATCGGTGCTGAAATGGCTAGTCAAATTGCAGCAAAAGGATTGAATATTGTTTTGGTTGCTCGTCGAGAAAAAGAACTTGAAGAGCACGCAGCATTGCTTGTGGAACGCTATGGAATTAAAACAATGATTGTTTCAGCAGATTTAGCTACTACTGAAGGGGTTGAAAAAGTTAAGCACGTGAAGCAAGAAATAGGTTTGTTGGTACTCGCAGCAGGTGTTGAAATAAATGGTTCATTTGCTAAGACATCGTTAGCTAAAGAATTACAGATGGTGCAGCTTAATGTTACCTCTGTATTACAACTTACCCACCACTTTACACCCGCTATGGTGGAAAGAAAACGCGGTGGCATTCTAATGGTATCAAGCCTTTCTGGTCATATGGTTTCTCCATATTTTTCAAATTATGCAGGTACTAAAGCCTATGTTCTTCAACTAGGTGCTTCTCTTCATGGCGAGCTTAAACCCAAGGGTATTGATGTAACCGTTCTTTCTCCGGGGCTAACTAGCACACCGATGACTGCTGATAATGGCATTGACTGGTCTAAATTGCCAATGGTTGCAAAAGACCCTGCGGAAGTAGCTGAAATGGCCATCAATGGTCTAGGTAAAAAAGCGGTTGTGGTTCCCGGTAAACGAAATCGAATGGCGGCTATTCTTTCTGGAATAATCTCCCACCAAAAGCAGGCCACAATGGGTGAGTCAATGATTGGCAAAGCAATGCCCAAGAACAAAATGTAAAACCAATAACTTAAAACTCAGATTAAAGAAGGTAAAAACAATGATTAAAGTACACGTACTGTACCCAAATAAAGATGATGTCACTTTTGACTTTGATTACTACTGCAATAAACATGTTCCTATGATCGTAGGGCTTTTGGGAGAGGCAGTAACAGGGGCTACTGTCGATGCAGGCATTGCCAGTGTTGTTCCCGGAGAAGCCGCACCATATGTGGCAATCAGTACCATTTCATTTGATTCTATAGAGTCATTTCAAACAGCTTTTGGCCCACATGCAGAAAAAATTAAAGCCGATGTGCCGAATTTCACCAATGCTATTCCTATAATGCAGCTTAGCGAGCAAAAATTATAAAACCGCCAGTTTTCTACTGTGAAAATGAGCAGAATACAAATGGTCAATAAGTTTGTGTTCTGCTTAATGTTATTTTAGAAAATAAATCAAAGGCTAACATCATGGGAGTATTAGGAAAAATATGAGTAAGAAAATCAAATTAGATATAGTGTCAGATGTGGTTTGCCCTTGGTGCATTATCGGTTATAAGCGTTTAGATGCCGCCATAAAAGAGCTTGGTATGGAAGATAACATTGAGGTTGAGTGGCAACCGTTTCAGCTAAATCCAGATATGCCGCCTGAAGGTGAAGACTTATGTGCCCACCTCAAAAGAAAGTACGGCACCACATTAGAAGACAGTATTCGTTTCAGAAAAGAGATGACAGAGCTTGGAGAATACGTTGGATTTAAGTTCGATTACTTTGACGGACTAAAAGCGGTAAATACGCTTGATGCTCATATTCTTCTCGAATACGCAAAAAAAGTAGGTAAGCAAACCGAGCTTAAAAATCGATTATTTGCTTCGTTTTATAGCGAGCAAAAAGATATTTCTAACAAAAGCATTCTCAGGCAAGAACTGCAAAGTGTGGGTCTCAATGTAGAAGAAGCAATGAAAAGTCTGGATGACGATATTCTGCGAAATCATGTCCGTTCGCAGGAACAACAATGGAAACAAACGGGTATATCAGGAGTTCCAACGATTGTATTCAATCGTGAGAGTACTATATCTGGAGCCCAATCAGTGGATACGTATAAGCAAGTATTAACTGAATTAGCTAAGACGTAATTTCTGCCTCCCACTCAATCGAACTTTTACACTATTTTGGCGCTCTGAAAAGGTAACGGTCTATATGAAAAATAGAGAGCTTGAAGCCTACCTTCATCATCATATACCAGTATCAAAATCTCTGGGTATTGGGGTGAATACTTGTAGCGTCAAAAATATCGAGCTTATCGCACCATTGAAAATAAACATCAACCACATGAATACGGTGTTTGGTGGCAGCTTATCTGTTGTCGGTATTCTAGCTGGTTGGTCTTTAGTTTATGCCCAATTGGAGGCTGAAAAGCATCAAATTGTTATTCAAGAAAATAACATTCGATACCTGAAACCCGCCAATGGTGATGTTCGTGCAATATGTAAGTATGACAACCATACAATGTGGTCTCGGTTTCATCGTGCGTTTCAACGTAAAGGCAAAGGACGTGTTCAAATAGCCTGTAATCTATTTTGTGCTGATGAGTTGGTTGCTACTTTTGAGGGTGTATATGTCGTTTTTAATAAGAAGTTATTACTTAATGTTTAGCAATACAAAAAGTAACCTGTAAAGTAAGAGTGCTCTAAAGATTGTAACTCATTTATGTCCAAATACGAGTTAGGAACAACTGTAGCTATAGGGTTGCCAGAGTTAGTTGGGGAGTCATATTGATGACTAGTCTCCCCATTAGTAACCCTACGCAGCTAATCCACTAATGACTCGCCAGCTTCGTCTTCCATCACCGTGTCGGTTTCCAAACTGGCTTGGGCGAGCCACAATTGTACCGCCTTTGAATTGAGTACTTTTTGCTGGTAAATCTGAGCTGGAGTTGACAACTCAATGCCGTAGGTTTGCATGCGTAGCGCAATGGGTGCGTACATGGCGTCGGCTATCGACCATTGCCCAAATAACCATTCATTTGGGTGTAACTGCATTTGTTGTGACCAAATGGCATCTATTCGCGCAATGTCTTTTTGTGCTCCAAGGCTTAATTTAACCTGGCGAGTAGCGCGGCAATTCATCGGCATTTCATTACGGACATCGTTAAAACCGGAGTGCATTTCAGCGGCGATAGCGCGTGCATGAGCGCGTTCACTAAGCGCGTTTGGCCATGCTTTGTTGTCTAAGTAAGCTTCGTTGATGTACTCAAGAATAGCTAAAGAATCCCAGACTGTAATCGAGCCATCAACCAGAGCAGGTACTTTTGCAGTCGGTGTGACATGGCTTAGTTGCTGGTAAAACTCGTCGCTAAACAGTTTAAGTTTTTTGATGTCTACCTCTAGGTCAAACTGAGTAAAGATAAGCCAGGCGCGCAGTGACCAGCTGGAGTAGTTTTGGTTTCCAATAAAGAGTTGCATCGTTTCGTCCTTGTTAAGCGTTAAATAAGCGATGCAATGAGCTTAAGGGATTGTTTTCTTTTGCACTAACGGATAGTTTTGATAGCACCTATTTACAAAAACGATGGATAATTCAGCGACATGGATATTGATGCCTTACGCAGCTTTTTGGCCTTTGTTGAAACTGGTAGCTTTACCCGTGCTGCTAAGCAAATCAATCGCAGTCAGTCGGCGTTTAGTGCGCAAATGCGCAAACTTGAGCAAGAGTTGAGTGTGAGCCTTTTTGCCAAGGAAGGGCGTAACTTAGTACTCAGTGAAGCGGGGTTAAGCCTGCGTTCACATGCGCAGCAGTTAGTTAGTTTGCACAATAATGCCTTGAACGAAGTCTCGCGTTTTGAAGATAAACGGGCCTTGCGCTTAGGCTGTCCTGAAGACTACAACGACGTCATTTTGCCAAAGTTAATCGGGCTACTTAAACAAGCTGAGCCTCTGTGTTCTATTCAAGTGTTTAATCAACCCAGTGTTGTGCTTCGCGACTGGCTTGATGAAGGTAAACTGGATGCCGCCATTGTGACACGCGCTCCAACCAGTGAAGAAGGGCACTGGATTGCTCAAGATGAGGGGGTTTGGATAGCCAACCCGAATTTTAAAATGAACAGTTGTGAGGTGTTGCCTTTAGCCTTGTTTCAGTCAGATTGTAAGTATCACGCGGCTGCTATTGATGGGTTAAGCAAGCGGGGCACACCCTATCAGTTACTGGCCTGTACCAATACAGCTTCGGCTCAGCGAGCGATAGTTAGAGAAGGCATAGCAATTGGCGCTATGGGTCGAATTAGCGTAAGCGGTGACCTTAAGATCCTCGATAATATGCCTGCCTTGCCAACGGTAGATATTGTGCTGCTCACTGGCGTTCAAACTCACCCGCTATTAAGTCAATCTAAACTCGAAAACTTACTATTGGCTTTAAAAGCGTAAATCTAGGTTTATGAAAGCGATTACCAATTAACTTGCTTTGAGGTAAAGTGCAGCATGATTTCGAACGACAACGCGTATGACAATACCAATTAAGAATATAGCTGAAGCTGAAATTACCTGTGGCAATTGCCAGGCCTGCTGCTGTCAGCTAGAAGTAATGATTATTAGCGATACCGGTGTCCCCGATGAGCATATTGCTCGCGACCAATGGGGTTCAGAAACCATGCTACGTTTAGATGATGGTTGGTGCTCCGCTTTAGATCGCGAGACGCTAATGTGCTCGATTTACGAAAACCGACCTTGGATTTGCCGCGAATTTGAAATGGCATCATTTGAGTGCCGCAGTGAACGAAAGTCTCAAGGCTTAGACAGCATTCTAGACTAAACCTAAGTCACACCTAACTTACTTAGGCTAGGTGTTGATCCGCCATCGACTTTCGATACTGGCTTGGGCTTAATCCAGCCCATTTTTTAAAGGCATTTCTAAAGTTGGAAACGTCGCTAAAGCCTACCCGACTAGCAATCTCGTCCAGTGACAATTGATGTTGTTCTAAGTACTGGCTGGCAACTGCAAAACGAGTGTCGGCCACTATAGCGCTGTAGGAGCTATTCTCTTTATCCAAGTGGCGTCTTAAAGTGCGCGAGCTCATGCCAAACTCTAGCGCTGTTTGTTCAATGCTGGGATATTGTCCGGGTCGACTTAACAGTAATGCGGCTATTCGCTCACTGGTTTTATGCGCACCGCGCAGTTTACTTTGAATTTGCTCACAGCTTTGTATACAGGTACTTAGCGTGGCAGCATTGGCACTTGGAATATCCATCGCTAAAATTGAGGCGTCAAACTGCCACTCCATCATCGGGCTATCAAATTCAATTTCGCAATTAAAAATGTCAGCATATCTCGTGGCATAAGTGGGTTTGGGGTAGGGCAAACTAAGCTTAATGGAGTGAATAGGTGCCCCTAATACTTCACAACATAGCGAGTAAATAGCGCTAAACCAATACTCGGTGCAAAACGGTAGCATTTCGTCTAGTTCTAACAGCCCTTCGCCTTGGAAATAACAGATCCCATTTTCTACACCCATGCGCTTACGCAATACTGGACCTGCCAAGCGCAGATATTTAAACCCCAGCAGCAAGGCATCACCAAGGTTGGCTGAGCTAAAAAAAGCATAACCAAGCATGCCAAAATCGCTAACGCGGGAATTGATACCGACTTCAAGCCCAAGATGCGGCTGCCCGCTAAGTTGCAGCGCATTTCGATAGACATGCAGTTTTTGATTAAAGCTAACGGCAGTTTTAGACGATGAAAGCTGCTCTATTTGAATACCACTGCCCAACAGCAAATGTTGAGTATCAATGTGCTGGGATAGCAACACTTTGTATAACAATTGTAAGTCCAAGATCCCGTAGCTTTGTTGGCTAGGGTCGGGATTGTACTTCGCTAAATACTCCACAACTCACTCCTGCATCTACGAAAACCTTAGTTTAAAGCGAACATGTCCGAATATAACCTAAAAATGTCCCCAAAAACCATTGTAAACCCTACTATTTATGACGTAATTTAACAATATAATTACATGTTGTAAGAATTTATATGTCTCAAACGATTAATAAAAAAGACCAACAAAGCGAAATGAGCCTCGAAATACTATTTGAGCGTATGTCAGACGCTTTTGCCGCAAATCCGTATCCAAACTTGAACCAGCGGCTAAATTACTTGTCGGATTTAAAAAGACAATTACAGCGCTACCAAGACCTGTTTGCCACTGCGATTAGTCAAGATTTTGGAAATCGTGCACATACGGAATCAAAGTTTGCAGACATTCTTGGGCCTATCCTAGATATCAACCATGTTCGTTCGCACCTCAAGCGTTGGATGAAACCATCGAAGCGCCGAACAGAGCTTATGTTTACTGGCAATAGTCTGCAAGTGAGCTATCAGCCAAAAGGTGTTGTGGGCGTAATATGCCCGTGGAATTTTCCGCTGTTTTTGTCACTTGGACCGATGATTACCGCTCTTGCTGCTGGTAATCGGGTGATGATAAAAATGCCGCCTAATTGCCCAAATACCACCGCTGTTTTGATTCAAATGCTCGATGAGATTTACCCAAGAGATTTGGTCTGTATTGTCGCTGGAGATCATCCGCAAGCAATGGAAATATCCCATTTGCCTTTCAATCATTTGATATTCACCGGCTCGCCAACTAGTGGCAAGCTGATCATGGCCAATGCAGCCAAAAACCTAACTCCGGTAACCCTTGAGCTTGGTGGTAAATCGCCGGTGGTAGTGTTTGACGACTATTCAATTGAAAAAGCCGCCGAGCGCGTTGCCCACGGAAAAGGATTTAATAGTGGTCAAATTTGCTTGGCGCCAGACTATGCACTGGTGCCACAGGCGAAAGTAGAGGCTTTTGTGCAAGCGGTAGTGTTGGCTCATCAAAAGATGTACCCAGATATCGCCCAGAATGACGACTACACCAGCCTGGTTGATGCTAATCAGGAACAGCGTTACTTAGAGTTGCTACAAGATGCACGTGACTTAGGTGCAACCATTACTAGCGCAGGCTCTAGTAATGGTAAACGTCAATACCCTTTGCAAGTCGTAAGCAATCTCAAACCTGAAATGCGGATCTGCCAAGAAGAAATTTTTGGTCCCATTTTGCCGGTGATGAGCTACCAAAATTTGGACCAAGTTGAAGCCTACATTAATGCGCGTCCTCGTCCCTTAGCTATCTATCCATTCACCAGCGATCAACAGCGATGCGATCAGCTTTTAGCTAAAACCCATAGCGGGGGAGTGACCATAAATGATTGGGGATTTCATGCCTTTAACCACGGCGTTCCATTTGGCGGTGTCGGTAATTCAGGTATGGGCAATTACCATGGCGAAGAGGGTTTTCGCGAACTTAGTCATGCACGTTCTATACTTAAAATGCGGCCTTGGTTCCCTATACATTTATTTACAGCTCCTTATAACGGCGCGTTGCAAAACTTCATACTAAAACTTTGGATTTCCAAAGCAGACAAAAATCTAACACGATACGACACATAATCTTAATTTTTGGCATAGCCAACTCACCCTTTGCTGGTGAGCTGGCTGTAAATAACAAGTGGAAAAGGAATATTTCATGTTGAATTTGGCGTCAGGATTAGAACGAATCGCAAACATAGACCCTGAAAAAACGGCAGTAGTATGTGGTCCGCAAAGCTTGAGTTACCAACAACTCAATGCGATGGCTAATCAGGTGGCCAATGGGCTGCTTGAACTTGGGATCCAAGCTGGCGACAAAGTGGCCTTGGGCTGTCCAAACTTGCCGTTTTTCCCTGCCATTTACTATGGAATATTAAAGCTAGGCGCAGTAGTCGTGCCGCTTAACGTGTTGTTTAAAGCTCGCGAAATAACCTATCATTTGCGCGACAGTGAAGCCAAGGCCTACTTTTGTTTTGAAGGGACAGCTGAACTACCCATGCAAAGTATGGGGGCAGAGGGCTTTGCACAGGCTCCTGAGTGCCTGCACATGATCTCTATTTGCCTATCTGATAAGAGCAAACAACTAGCTCAAGGGGCGGGACAAATCGACTTTATGCCTTGGCTAGCGAAGCAAGGTTCTGATTTTGAAACCAGCAGCCAGCAGGCTGACGACACCGCCGTTATCTTGTATACCTCAGGCACAACCGGTCAAGCCAAAGGCGCAGAATTAAGCCATAGCAACATGCTTAGCAATGCCATGGCGTCCCAACACTTAATGCGTTTAAGTTGCGACGACGTAGCACTTGTCACTTTGCCACTGTTCCATAGTTTTGGACAAACGGTGTTGATGAACGCAGCTATATTGTCCGGCTCAAGCATGGTACTCGTGCCTAAATTTGACCCCACAGCAGTACTTACTTTGCTGGATCAACATGGGGTTACTGTATTTGCTGGCGTGCCTACCATGTATATCGCACTGATTTCGGCTGCTGCGCAATCTGAATCCATCGCTCAAATTCGCCAAAATATGCGCTTAGGTATATCAGGTGGAGCGTCCTTAGCGGTCGAAGTACTTGAGCAGTTTGAAAGCATATTTGATGTGCCTATCTTGGAAGGCTATGGCTTATCCGAGACGGCCCCGGTCGCAAGCTTTAACTACCCTGATCGGCCGAGAATTGCGGGCAGTGTAGGGCAAGCTGTTTGTGGGGCAATGATTAAGACGGTGGATAGCGATGGCAAAACCTGCGCTGCCAACGAAAAAGGCGAGGTGCTGATTAAAGGACCGAACGTTATGAAAGGCTACTACAAGCGTCCTGAAGCAACAGAGCTGGCATTGGCTGGCGGATGGTTCCACTCGGGCGATATAGGCCGGATAGACGAGCATGGCAACCTCTACATTGTTGATCGCATCAAAGAGATGATTGTACGCGGTGGTTTTAATGTGTATCCACGAGAGATTGAAGAAGTACTTATGCAGCATCCTAAGGTTCAAATGGTGGCTGTGATTGGTACCGAAGATTTTAAATTTGGTGAGGAAATTCATGCACATGTTATTGCTGTAGATGACTTTAGTGACGCCAGTGAGCTTACCAATTGGTGTAAAGAACGCTTAGCTGATTATAAATACCCACGCCAATTTCATTTTCGAGACAGCCTACCGATGACGGCAACCGGCAAGATTTTAAAGAGAAAACTGTAAGTAAACCAAGGTGCAATATCACAAAGTAGCGGCATTGTTAGTGCCGTTACTACCAAGGAATTATCATGCAAAATTTTGATTATATTATCGCCGGCGCTGGGTCGGCGGGCTGTGTTCTTGCGTCCCGATTATCACAAGACCCAAACGTACGTGTTTGCTTGTTGGAAGCTGGGGGAAACGATAAAAGCCCGTTTATTCAAGTTCCCACTGGCGTAATAGCAATTATGCCAACTAAATTACACAATTGGGCCTTTGATACTACCGCTCAAAAAGGACTCAATGGACGCCTTGGCTATCAGCCTCGCGGAAAAGCATTAGGTGGCTCTAGTTCCATCAATGCCATGATGTATGCGCGTGGTCATAAATCGGATTATGACCATTGGCAAAGCCTTGGTAACGAAGGGTGGTCGTACAAAGATTGCTTACCTTACTTTAAAAAATCTGAGAATCACGAATTCATCAACGACGAATATCACGGCCAAGGCGGGCCCTTAAACGTTGCAAAACTTATTGAGCCAAGTAACTTAGTTGATTGCTTTATCGCTGGCTGCGAAAGCATTGGAGTGCCCCACAATCCGGATATCAATGGCGCCGAACAATTTGGTGTCATGCAAACCCATGTCACTCAGAAAAATGGTGAGCGCTGTAGCGCAGCGAAAGCCTATTTAACCCCGCATCTTAGTCGTTCAAACCTAAGCGTGATTACCGGTGCTACTAGTTCAAAAGTTTTACTTAAAGGTAAAAAAGCGGTGGGTATGGAGTACATACATAAAGGAGAAACAAAACAGCTTTTTGCTAATCTAGAAGTCATTTTGTCGGCTGGCGCCTTTGGTTCGCCGCAACTCTTACAACTCTCAGGGATTGGTAATAGTGACGCCTTAAGTGATCACGGCATTGCTTGCCAGCACGAACTGCCAGGTGTGGGCGAAAATCTGCAGGATCACATTGATTTAGTGAGCTCCTATCGTTGTGACTCTAAGCTGGATGCATTTGGCTTTACCCCTCGTGGTATTGCTCGAATAACCAAAGC
Source organism: Alginatibacterium sediminis (assembly GCF_003610775.1). Lineage (GTDB taxonomy): Bacteria > Pseudomonadota > Gammaproteobacteria > Enterobacterales > Celerinatantimonadaceae > Alginatibacterium > Alginatibacterium sediminis. Next base: position 338,103 of record NZ_RAQO01000006.1, read on the forward strand.
CTTGCCGCAATGGTTTTTGAAACGTCGCGGAAAACTAACGAGTAACTTCGCTGAAGGCATCGCCTTTGTTAAGTCAGACGTGGACATGGCTGTGCCTGATCTTGAGTTTGTATTTGTGGTGGGCATTGTCGACGATCATGCTCGGCACTTGCACCTAAGCCATGGGTATAGCAACCACGTAACACTACTTCGGCCTAAAAGTAGAGGCAGTGTAAAGCTTGCCAGTGCAGATCCTTTTGCTGCAATGAGCATAGACCCTAACTTTTTCGATAGCGAAGAAGATATGGAGTTAATGATCAAGGCATGGAAGCTACAGCATAAAATGCTTAACAGTGAAGCCTTTGAGGGCATTCGAGGACAGCAGCTCTACCCGGTTGATCCAAATGACGAGCGAGCTATTATTGAAGACATTCGAAATCGAGCCGACACCCAATATCACCCCGTTGGCACTTGCAAAATGGGGCCGAGTAGCGACCCGATGGCTGTCGTAGATAATGAACTATGCGTTCACGGATTGCAGGGATTACGGGTAGTTGATGCCTCAATTATGCCAAGCTTAGTCGGTGGAAATACCAATGCACCCACGATTATGATCGCTGAGAAAATAGCGGCGCTTATTATTAAGCAGCGAAAAGCGTTAAAGCGTGTTAGTTGATGAGGGTAGTACTTGCCAGTGAAACAAACTGCATGTACTAAGCGAGTATTGCTAGGTTTGTTAAAATCACAGCTTATTAACTGTGGCTGACGTAGCCTGAGAACTTAACAGTGACGCTAGTTGTGCTTTATCGATGGGTTTAGAAAAATAGTAACCTTGGAACACGTCGCAATCTAGTTTGCTTAATTCTACTAACATGTCTTTGGTTTCGACTCCTTCCGCAACGGTGATTATATTCTTATTTTTTGCAATCGAAATGATGCCATTGATCATTGTTCGCGATTCTCTATCAGTCGTTATGTCGGCTATGAAGGACTTGTCGATTTTTAGTTCATCTATTGGCAAGTTTTTCAAAATACTCAAGGATGAATATCCAGTCCCAAAATCATCCAAGGAAATTCGAATATTCTGCTGTTTTATTTTGAGCATTAAATGTTGAATAGACTCGATGTCCTCAATGAGTACGCTTTCGGTCACCTCCAAAATCAGAAGTTCCGCACAAAAGCCAATTTTGTTGATGATCGCCATAAGGTTTTCAAAAAAATCGGCTTTCTTGAACTGTTTCACCGAGACATTGACAGAGACACTGAATCGTACTCCAGTACTTTTTTGCAAAGCAAGCATGTCAGTTAAGCTGCGTTCAATAACGAAAGTGCCAATTTGGTCCATACTCCCGATGGACTCGGCGATGTAAATAAAGCTATCTGGCGGCATAAACCCCAATTTTGGACTTTGCCATCTAACTAAAGCCTCGACACCGACAACGCTTCCATCTACCGAGTATTGGGGTTGGTAAGCCATATAAAGTTCGTCGTTAACAATTGCTTTATTAAGTTCATGTTCAATGTCTCGCTTGTGCAAGTAGTCATAAAGCATTGATTCATCGTAGAAAATAGCAGTGCGTTTTTCCTTCTTAGCACTGTACATTGCTAAATCGGCATTGCGTTTGATGTCATTGGGATTGTTACTGTCCTTTGGATAAAGGGAAACACTTATGCTAGCACTGAGTATAATTTCTGATTCACCTATTGAGAAAGGCGTATCAAAGCAGGTCAAGAGTTGACTGCAAATCTCGCTGGTTTGCTGTTTAGTTTTGTTGAAACTGAGTAGAATGAACTCATCCCCACTAAAGCGAATTAGCATCTCATCTGCTTTTGCGCTTGATTTGATTCGACTTGCCACTATGGCTAAAAGTTTGTCACCATAGATGTGCCCATAGCTGTCATTGACCGCTTTAAAGTGATCGATGTTTAAGTAAATTAAAGAAAATACTGTATTTATGTCTACACTCGCTAAGTATCGGTCGAAAAAGTGCCGATTCCACAACTTGGTTAAATAGTCATGATTGGCTTGATAGCTTAGCTCTATAGTTTTGTCTTTTTCACTGTTAGCAATGTTTCGAAATAAGAAAAATATAAGGGCAATTGAGATCAAATACGCTAAAACCAAGACCCTCACTTTTTGGATGAAGGTTTGAACAATGACACTGTATTGGACCTCAGTAATTAGCCACAACTTGTAGTCTTTCATGTATACAGAAGCCATTAGACTTTGGCCTGCTCTATCGCGGTTATCGCTAGTGACTATTATTTCCCGCTCTTTGATTTGTGAGTAAGTAAAGTCGATATTTGCGACTAAATGCTCTACGGAGGCATCAACCAGCGCTTGTGGGATCTGATATTGATAAATAGTTGGGTTGTTGATTCTATCAATGGGGGCCAATTGAAAGTAACGGTCAGTTTCTCGATATAGGAAAGTGTTTTTTAGTTTGTTTTCAACGACGTTATTTCCAAAAAAAGTAAAGCCCTTCTCTAAGCTTACTGCAAGTGATAACACGAATCGGCTTTTACCAGCAGAATCACGAACTGCAATGCGAAATGGAACAACAATACTGTCCACGGTTTCAAGGTAGTAGGTTCGGCCTATTAGCATACCCTCACGCTCGGTTGTATTCTGAAAACTCGATTTACTTTGCTTAAAATCGAGTAAAGAACTGCCTTTAGGGATTGGATTTTCGGGGACACTCACATAAAGTTCACCGTCCAAATTGAATAACCCAAATGCCACCACACTGGAGTCAAGATTAGTTGCAGCCTGCAGTAGCGACAAAATATCTTCTTTATCAGCAACTTGGTCATTTTTTATGATTTGGCTTGAGACGATATTAAGCAGTACTTCATATTGTTCGAAAGACGATCTTAGTGCGCTTCTAGTGATGCTGGTATGACTGATTTGTTCGGTAACATATTCGTTGTACACTTGTTTATAAGTGCTATAGGAAGATATGCCTAAAAAAATAACCCAAATAGCGCTTACAAAATAAAATGCTAACCAGATATTTTTGTTAAGTAAGGCCATTCAAAAATACCTCGCAGGTTTACCACTTACAAGTGAGTCGGTTATTCAGACTAAATGAGCTGAGCAATCAACAAAAGATCCAAAGATCTGGCATTTAAACTACCCATATGATTATCATAATTGTAGCTCTAAAAGCCGATATTAAGAATTGCTATTTATTCAACGCTACATAGAGCAGCATTTTATGAAGAGTTCAATGAAATGGGTCGATAGGGTGTTGGAAGCTTGGGATTTAGGAGCGTTGTTGGCAGCGAGGTATGGGAGTACTTATAGCAAAGCTTACAGCAACGACACGGACTAGGAGGTCAGGTCGCCGCTGCAAGTCTTTTTTCGAGTTACTTCGCTAGTTTAAGGAAGTAGTCGAATATTTCTGGTACGTTACCGTTACCCATGCCAGCATCAAATGCAGCTTGCAAGTTAGCTGAAGAGCCTTCAGCAATTTTAGATTCTGTACCTAGATCTTCAACCATTTGTAGGAAGTAGCCTAGATCTTTGTTTGCGTTAGCAATTGAGAAGCCAAGGTCACTTACGCCGTCTACTGCGTAGTTCTTACAAAAGCCCATAAATGGTGAGTTTGAAGGACCAGTAGACATGATGTTGAATAGTTGTTGACGATCAACGCCAGCAAGGTCAGCAACAGCGAAGGCTTGAGACATAGCACAAACAGTCGTCATACCCATGAAGTTGTTTACAAGCTTAGTCGTATGACCTGCACCTAGCGCACCAAGGTGGAATACGTTTTCACCTTGCTCGTCAAGAACTGGCTTAACTTTATCAAATGTTGCTTGGTCGCCAGCAGCCATGATGTTAAGAAGTCCGTCTTTAGCGTGAGCTGGAGTACGGCCTAACGGCGCATCGATCATGCCTGCACCTTTAGCTGCAAGGTCTGCACCGATCTTGCGAGTTGAAGCTGGGATTGAGGTACCAAAATCAACTAAAACAGCACCAGGCTTAATGCCTGCTAGGATACCGTCGTCGCCGTAAACGATTTTTTCAACAACAGCAGAAGTAGTAAGGCAAAGCATAACAATGTCACTAGACGCTGCTAGTTCTTTTGCCGAAGTCGCTTCAGTAGCACCACGCGCAACACAAGTAGCAACGGCTTCTTTGTTAAGATCCATTACGTTTAGTTGGTAACCTCGTTTTTGAAGGTTTTCAACCATGTTGCCGCCCATAAGGCCAAGGCCGATGAAACCGATGACAGGTTTGGTCATTTCTATCTCCTAAAAATACTATTGTATGGTTTATAGGGCTTATAATATACGCGCCCTGATATTTTTGCAATCAGTGATTAAGCCGAAGTCTGGTTCAAATTGAGAAGTAATGCACAATTTAGCTCATTAAAGCTGCAGTTAGATATCTAGTATAGAAGACAAAAACGCGCTGTGGCTTGTTTATCTATATATCTTTGATTGCTACTGAACTGCTTAGTTCAATGCTTGGCGTGAAATACACAGACTAACAAGAGCTGCAAGGGCTTTACTTCGAAGAAATAAGCGGTGGTTTTGGACGATCGCGATTGAGTTTAAGCGTTTTTGCTCGTTAGGACTAAGTTGGCTCGATGAGTGTGGAGGAGCATAATATACACAAGCTAGTTTTGTCACACAAAAGCTAGGATGAACCTAGCTTTTAATGAAGAAATACAAATCGAAGGTCGTTTTTACAAAACAGTAATGACATCTTCTTGCGGTAAGCGTGCTTTAGGTAAACCGTAGTTATAGTCTTCGCCGTCTTTGTGATAACCAATTGCGAGTCCAAATTCACATTCGAAACCGCCCAGTTCTTTAGCAAAAATTTCACCGATTAGCTCTTTATCTACACCTTCCATTGGTGTTGAAGCTATTCCTAAACGAGCTAATACGTGCAAGGTGTTACCTAGCGCTATATAGGTTTGGGCCTTGGTCCAGTTGCCGTTAAAACCGCTTGCGTCTGTATTGGATTCAGCAAACGTGAAGCCACCGTTGAGCATGTTGTCATACATTTCTGCCGGAAGGTGTCCTGAACTCACTTCTACATCAACCACTTTCTTATAGTCTTCTTTAGTGAAGCGAGGGTTGTTGGCAAACAAGATAATGTGAGATGCGGCTTTTGCGTGATGCTGGTTAAATTGGAATTTATTTGCAAAGGTGTCGTGAAAGCGTTGCTTGGCTTCATCACTTTCAATCACGATAAACTTCCATGGTTGGGAGTTGATTGACGACGCAGATAGACGAATTGCTTCTAGTAATATTTGCATGTCTTCCGACGACACACGTTTGCTAGGGTCATAAACTTTAGCGGTATAGCGAGCATTAAGGTCGTTAATAATGGGATGCGACATGTGATTTCCTAATTGGGTTTTGATAATGGACGCAGTATAGGGACTCAATAGATAAGGATAAAGTGCCGAATGATCCAAACATTATGGTTGTAGATGTCCATAATCAGAGTGTTCAAAGCTTATTGCCTTGATAATACAATTTTAATGTCGTCGTCTACTTGGCAAGTGAATAAAGCTAGGTAAAATGCCCTGATTATTGTGTGGCTAATGCGTTTTGATAAGAAGTGATGTTGTAAATGTTAGAACTTGTAGTACTGGCCTTAGCTTTAAGTATGGATGCCTTTGCCGTATCCATCGGATTAGGAGCTAAGCATCAAAGCCAAACCCGCTCGCTTGCGATTCGGTGCGCTGCTTATTTTGGCGGGTTCCAAGGCATTATGCCTTTAGTTGGTTATTTAGGTGGAAAGGGGGTGTTAAGTTGGGTTGAAGCGTATGCCCATGTGATCGCCTTTGTGCTATTGGCGCTCATTGGTTTAAAAATGCTGTATGAATCGTTTCAAGAAGAGATTGGTGAGGACATTTGCAAAATCACCCACAGGGTTCTTTATGTACTTGCCATTGCCACAAGTATTGATGCAATGGCAGCAGGCTTTAGTTTAACAATTCTTGATGTCCATCCATTTGTAGCATGCTTAATCATTGCTGCAACCACCTCTGTGTTTAGTGCTCTGGGGGTTGTGATTGGTGCTCGCAGTGGTACTTGGCTAGAAAGTAAAGCAGAAGCCTTTGGTGGGGTAGTGTTAATCTTACTAGGTTTTAAGATGCTATTAATTTAAGCAAATCGATAGGCTTACTATCTAGCGCATGGGTGCCATTGCTTGCAATTATTGGCAGCGCCAGATAGTGAGATATTTAGCTAAGGAACAATACGAGTTTTAGTTAAATTGGTAACTATAAGATAAACCAATTTTCTGTTTGCGACCAAAGTCATCATCACTAACAAAACCATAGCCATTAACCGACTGATTGGTATTAATTTTATAGCTTAGACCTGCGCCCAACCAATACCCGCCGTAATTGTCAGTACCCTTACTCGCACCACCAAAGCTCATCAGACTAAATTCATGTGCCAAGGGTTTAATGGTAAAGAAACCAAGATAAGCGCCTTGGCTTGTATTGGGAATGTAGGTTGTTTCAAGCCCTAGATTTGGATCGCTAGTTGTCGTTGCAAATTCGCCGTCATTATAGCTATAACCTGCCATTGGAAAGATCATCCAACCATAAGGTTCAATGCCAAAGGTACTTAAAGGTACATAGGTTCCAAGACTATAATTATTTTTGCTGCCGCCATCATCGTATTCTGAGCGGCTAAAGTTAAAATTGAGAATACCTAATTCGAACAACCATGAACCGCCTAAACGCCATTCGCTAGCATCCTCATTGATACGAGCATTCAGCATTCGTGTTGCATCAAGTCCAATCGAGCCTGATAAGCTGAACTCGTCATTGTAGCCGACACCGATTTTGGTGACGATTTTTGTTGGATCTTCTTGGTGTTTTTGATCGGCCCAGCTTGGTGCGGCAACTAAACAGATGAGTAGGGCAATACGAATAGACATTGGGATCCTTGGTATGGGTGGTGTTGGCAAACAAAACTAACGGATGTTATACAGCACAGCCTTCCAAGTATGGCAGAAAATGAGGTCCTTATCGTAAATCGCAAAACAGCGCCATTATGCCCAAAGTCGCTGCAATTGCGAATGATATTTTAGTAAATACTATATTTATTTTGACAGTGTCATTGAGTGAGAAAATCGGTGAGCTTTGAAACGAGGCCACAAAAATAAAAAAGGCACTGTGTTTGAGTCACAGTGCCTGTTGTTGCTTAGCGTCTTATTCGTCTTCAAGCTCAATCAGTTTCGTTGAGCCGCCATGGAACTTTTCACGGTATCGTTGGATCATTGCGTAGAAGCCTGGAATGAAGAATGTTCCTACTAATAACACGCATAGCAGACCTCCAATCAGCGAAACACCGAGCGAGTTTTGACTTATATGGCCCGCGCCATTGGCAAGTACCAAAGGGATCATGCCAAAGATAAACGACCAAGAGGTCATATTCACGGCTCTAAAGCGCAGCGTACCTCCTTTGACCGCCGCATCGGCTATGTCTTGACCGTGCTCATCGCGTTGCAAGCGCGCAAATTCGACGATTAGAATTGCGTTTTTACTGGCCAAGGCAATCAGTAACACCAAACCAATTTGCGCATATAGGTTCATCGGTAAACCAGCTAAGTTTAACGCAATAAATGAGCCTAATGAGGCGACCGGGACCACCAAAATAATGGCTAAAGGAATTGTCCAGCTTTCGTACTGAGCGACCATGAATAAATAGATAAACAACAGGGCGAGTGCAAAGGCAAATATGGCAAGGTTTCCAGCTTGCTTTTCTTGGAAGGCCATACCTGTCCATTCATACTGGTAGCCGTTTTCTAGCACCTGCTGTGCAACGCGCTCCATGGCAGCGATTGCGTCTCCAGAGCTAAATCCGTCAGCGGGTTGACCCTGCAGTACTGCCGAGCGATACATGTTGTAGCGCCAAGCAACATCGGGTGCAAAAACTTGCTCTACCGATACCAAAGTACTTAGTGGAATCATGTCGCCGTTGCCACTTCGCACATGGAATTGCCCCAGATTATCCAAGCTTGAGCGAAACTCATCTTCGGCTTGAATGGTGACTCGGAAACTTCGGCCATACATGGTGAAGTCGTTTACATACAAAGAGCCGAGATTTGCTTGCATGGTCGAAAACACGTCACTTAGATTGACCCCCAATTGTTTGGCTTTACTGCGATCCACATCGATAAAGAAATGCGGTACATCAGAACGGAACGTTGTGAATGCACTACCAATTTCAGGTGCTTGATTAGCGGCAACAACTAGTTCTTGCATAACCCGGGCAAGCTCAGTTCGCGAACGTCCAAGCGAGTCTTGCAATACAAACTCAAAACCAGAGGCTGCCCCCATACCTGGGACTGCCGGTGGGCCAAAACTAAAAATAACGGCGTCCTGAATGGTGGTAAATGCGCGCTTATTGATACGCTGACTGATTGCATCAGCACTATGGTCTCCGGCTAATGCGTTTCGTTCATCCCAGCTTTTAAGTTTGATAAACATGGTGGCGGAGTTTGATTGTAATGCACCAATCAATAACCCATAACCATTTGCCAGTGTAACGGCCTCAACGCCAGGCTCTTCTTCTATTTGAGCGCGTAGTTCAGTGCTAACTTCAGCAGTTCGCTCTAGTGAAGCGGAGTCGGGTAATTGAATATTAACTAACAAACCGCCTTTGTCTTCTTGCGGTACAAAGGCAGTGGAAATGTTGGAGTTTAGCCAAATGACTGCCCCGAGTGCTAAGGTAAAAAATACCAGTAACACCGAGGTTCGACGGACTAAAAATCCAGCCGCTTGACCATAACGATGGGTAACTGAATCTAATCCGCGATTAAAAGCTTTGTACCATCGCGCCTGATTATCGTTTCCTTGCTTAAGCACCAAGGAACAAATTGCAGGAGATAAGGTTAGCGCGTTGATGGATGAAATCACCACCGAAATACAAATTGTAAGTGCAAACTGACGGTACATGACGCCGGTAATGCCTGGTAGCATTGCTACCGGTAAAAATACGGCAAGTAGCACTAATGTTGAGCTTATGATTGGACCCGTTACTTCTTTCATCGCGCGCAGCGTTGCTTGCCGCGGATGAAGTTCTGGGTTGTTTTTCATGGTGCTATCGACGTTTTCAATCACCAAAATGGCATCGTCGACCACAATACCAATGGCCAAAATTAAGCCAAATAAGGTAATGGTATTAATCGTAAATCCGGTTGCCAACATGATTGCGAAGGTACCAATCAATGATACTGGGATCGCAACTACCGGGATCAAGGTTGCTCTCCAGTTGCCCAAAAATAGATAGGTGACCAAGATCACCAACACGATTGCTTCAATAAGCGTTTTAATGACGCCCTTAACCGACTCAGATACAAACAACGTTGTATCGTAAGCAATGTCCCAACTTAAATTTTCAGGCATTGCTGAGCCAAGTTCTTGCATTAATTTGTTGAGTTCAGAACCGCTCTCAAGAGCATTTGCGCCCGGTTGCAAGGTTAAGATGACTGATACCGTTTCTTGGCCTTTATATTCCCCAAATGCAGCGTAGCCTTTTTTACCTAGTTCAACACGAGCCACGTCTTTAAGATAAACGGTCGAGCCATCATCTGCGGCGCGCAGTACCACGTGCTCAAATTCGTCAACGGTTTCAAGGCGCCCTTTGGTTAACAGATTGAACTGAACTTCGTTATTGGCTCGGTTAGGTGGTGCCCCGATCGACCCAACTGCAACTTGAGCATTTTGCTCAGTCAAAGCATTGCGTACGTCGGTACTGGTGATGGACAAATTGGCCATTTTTAGCGGATCGGTCCAAACCCGCATTGCGTATTCACCAGCACTTACAATGTTTACATCGCTAATCCCGGTGACGCGCTGTAGTTGGTCCTCAACGTTTAAGCTGATGTAATTGTTGATATAAGTGTCATCGTAATGACCGTTTGGCGAATAAAAGTTCAAGACCATAAGTAAATCTGGCGAGACTTTTTTAACGCTTATACCCAGTTGTCTAACCTCTGCAGGCAGTTTCGACTCAATTTGACTAACGCGGTTTTGCACGTTGATCTGGGCCATATCGGGGTCGGTTCCGATATCAAAGGTGATAGTAAGACTATACGAGCCATCATTAGCACTTTTGGAGCTCATATAGAGCATGTCTTCAACGCCGTTTACCGCGGACTCAATTTCTTCGGCAACAGATTCTTCGACGGTCTCAGCACTGGCACCTATGAATACGGCGGATACACTTACCGAAGGAGGGCTGATCTGTGGGTATTCAGCTACAGGTATAATAAATAGGGCGATGGATCCGGCTAAGGTCAACAAAATAGAAATGACCAATGCAAATTTGGGACGCTGAATAAAAAATCGACTTAACATGGCGTTTCCTTAACCTTCAGCTTGGTCGTTAATCACAGTGACTGGTGTTCCCGCGCGGGCACGTTGCAGCCCCGAGGTAATAATTTGTTCATCACCATTTAAACCGGATTGAATGATCACGCCTTGTTCGATTACAGAACCCAGAACCACATTTTTGCGGGTCGAAATATTGTCTTGGTCAACCGTTAAAACAAACTCACCTTCGAGATCGCTTTGAACGGCTCTGCGGGGGATAACTAGAGCTGATTCACTCTGGTTTGCATTTACCCGAACCTTTACAAACTGCCCTGGCAAAAGTTGCTCATTGGGATTGGAAAAGTTCGCACTTAACTCGATAGTGCCGGTGGCCAATTCAATACGGTTACCGATGTAATCTAAAACTCCACGCTTGGCGTAAGTTTTTTGATTGTTGAGTGATAGTTCGACACTTGCCATCTCGCCAGTTTTTTTAGCGTAATCATTGCGATTGTCTAGGCCAAACTCCAAGCGTTCATTTTCCGACATTCGAAAACTAGCTCGAATAGGGTCGAGGCTAACTAAATCACTTAATTGCCCTGAACCGGCGCGAATAAGGTCACCATCTGAAACTAAACTGCGACCCATACGTCCAGTAAACGGCGCTCTAATCTCAGTATGACCAAGGCTAACTAAAGCGTTCTTTAATAAGGCTTGCGCCGCTTCTTGTTGGGCTTGTGCGCTAGCCCTTTGGGCTGTAAGACCATCAAATTCTGCGCGGCTGATACTATTATTTGGAAGCAAGCTTTTACCGCGCTCCCAATTGAGTTCGGCATTGATAACTGCTGCGCGGGCTTGAGATACAGACGCTTTTGCCTGGGCAACTTGCGCTTCATAAACGGCAGGGTCAATTTTATATAGAAGCTGACCTTGCTCAACGATCTCGCCGTCGGTAAATGCTTGTTCGAGAAGGTAACCGGTAACTTGCGAACTGATTGCGGCATCTTCGTAGGCTTCAATTCGCCCGATAAATTCTTGGCTAGGGGAATACTGAGTTTGTTGAACGACTTGCGTTTTAACCAATACCGTTGGCGCTTGTGAGCTGCTTTGAGAGTTATTATCACAAGCTGCCAAGAATAAAACTAGGATTGGAAAAGCTCTGGTTAACATAGAGCGTATTTGCATGAAGGTGTTCCCCTATAAATAATAGAGGGCCGTGCTTATCGTTCCTTTTACCTACGTTGTATGTGTAGTTGCTTTCCTTGCCGTAGCGACCCAAGTTTATGCATTTTTATGCACAGTCGTAACAATGGTGAGCGAGGAATATACCTAAAAATTTACCAATAGTAATGCTAATGTTGACATTTTAGTGATTACTGAAATCGGAGGAAGGCTAAGTATGTTGGGAAGGAAGTACGATTATTTGATTTTATGTTGCCGAGCAACTAAAAAAGCCGCTGATTTGCAGCGGCTTATATTAGTGAATCATTATGCAATTATGCTGCGTTGGATTGCGCCACAACTGGCTGGCGTCCAGCTACCAATTCATCATGATCAAAGTCGTCGACATTAATGGTACGTAATCGACCAACTTCCGCACGTTGTAGGATTTTAGCTTCATCTTCGGTGATCCAATCATTATCAAGGCCGCGTTGCGCCAAGCGATCGAGATACATAAATACAAAGCGTTTGCCTGCTGCTTTACAAAGCTTATCGTAGACTGGCTCTGCAAGTAACATATCGTCCAAAGCTTGCTCTAGCATACCAACCGGGTTGCCTTCATCACGGCTAAGGTACTGTAGGTTACCGAGACGGTCACGGGTTTCGCTAGGGGTTTGCAGAATTTGCGCAAGCGTATGGTCTAGTTTATCGCTTGGTTTTTCAAAGCTCATACCCAATGGGAAAATAACTAAGCGCATTAACTTGCCCACGATCTTAATTGGGAAGTTACGCAATAGTTCATCGGTTGCTTGTTGCATTTGGAAGTGTGCGTCCTGAATTGACCAATGCAGTAGTGGTAAATCTGCTACGTTACGGCCATCGTCATCATAGCGTTTCAAGGTAGCAGAGCTTAGGTAGATTTGACTCAAAATATCACCTAAACGAGCAGAAACACGCTCTTTACGTTTTAGGTTACCACCTAGTGTCGCCATAGCTACATCAGACAATAGTGCAAGATGGGTGCTATATCGCGTAATTTGACGATAGTACTGGGCAGTTTGGTCTTTTTGAGGAGCAGAGATAAAACGCCATCCCCCCAATCCAAACCAAAGACTACGTGCAAAGTTACTAATGGCAAAACCAATGTGGCTAAACAGAGAATTATCAAAATCTTTTAGGCCAAGTTCTGCATCAGGGTTGGCCGCAGCTTGCATTTCTTTGAGTACATATGGATGACAGCGAATAGCGCCTTGACCATAAATAATCATGCTGCGAGTTAGAATATTTGCCCCTTCAACCGTCACGCCAATTGGTGCGCCTTGATAAGAACGACCTAGGAAATTATTCGGACCTAAACAAATGCCTTTACCACCCACAACATCCATCGCATCGATAGCACAACGTTGACCGCGATGGGTTAGATGATACTTAACGATTGCTGAGATTACCGAGGGTTTTTCGCCTAAATCAATACCGGTAACCGTTAGCTTTGAGGCGGCATCCATCATGTAAGCATTACCAGCCAAGCGTGCTAGCGGTTCTTCAATGCCTTCCATTTTACCAATGGGTAGTTTGAACTGACGACGAATTCGAGCGTAAGCACCGGTTGCTAAGGCTGCGGTTTTGGTGGCACCTGTTGAAGCCGATGGCAGCGTAATACCGCGGCCAACAGAGAGACACTCGACCAGCATACGCCAACCTTGACCCGCCATTTTTTGGCCACCAATAATGAAGCTGATAGGCACAAACAGATCGTTAGCTGAGGTTGGACCATTCATAAATGGTACGTTAAGCGGGAAGTGACGACGACCCACTTCTACGCCTTCGATATCGGTTGGGATTAAAGCACAAGTTGTTCCTAAGTGCTCTTCACCACCTAGCAATCCTTCGGGGTCTTCCAATTTGAACGCAAGTCCTAAAATTGTCGCAACAGGTGCAAGCGTTATGTAGCGTTTGTTCCAAGTGATGCGCATTCCAAGCACTTGCTCGCCTTCCCATTCACCCATACAGACGATGCCTGTATCTGGGATCGCGCCGGCATCAGAGCCAGCTTCTGGGCTGGTGAGGGCAAAACACGGAATTTCTAAACCAGTGGCGAGGCGCGGTAGGTAGTAGTCTTGTTGTTCTTTAGTGCCATAGTGTTGTAGCAGCTCACCAGGGCCTAAGGAGTTTGGAACACCGACGGTGCTAGAAAGAACCGTTGAAGCGCCACTAAGCTTTTGAAGTACACGTGATTGCGCATATGCAGAATACTGAAGGCCGCCATATTCTTTTTTGATGATCATGGCGAAGAATTTTTCATCTTTTAGGTATTGCCAAATCTCAGGAGATAAGTCAGCGTCACGATGGCAAATTTCCCATTCGTTGACCATTTTACATACGGTTTCTACGGGGCCATCCATAAAGGCTTGTTCTTCGGCACTAAGACGAGGCGCTGGGTAGCTGTGAAGCTTACGCCAATCGGGAGCACCGCGAAATAAATCACTTTCCCACCAGGTGGTACCAGCTTCTATGGCTTCGCGCTCAGTGCGAGACATTTCAGGCATGACACCTTTAAAGGCTTTAAACAATGGTTTGGTGATTAGGCTTTGGCGTAATGCGCGTACATTGAGCACGGCGATGAACAATACCAAGAAAACCCAAGTAAGTTCATGCACTGAGAATAGTGCTGAAACAGCAGCAGTAATCACTAAAGCCGCGATACTAAATGCCAGCAATGAAGCGCGGTGGTAAGACATAACTCCCAAAACAATGAGGGTTCCAATGAGGGTGAGGGTAGTGAACATATTATCTCCTTATAATTTTAAGAGGTCAGACCTCTAACCAGTATTGTAGATTCAAGACCCATCCATTAGCAAGTCATTCACAAAAAAATAACACTCAATTTACTCACAAATTACGCCACTTCCTTACGTTACAAATACTTAGCTGCCGACATTGATGGGCCTTGATTGTTGAAATAGTGATTTCAAGCACAATTTAGGCTTCGATATGGCATGAGATCTTGGCAGAGGTTATAGTAAGAGCAATTTCTCAATGCGAATTAATGTCATGCAATCAATCATAAAAAGCGAACTTCAAGAAGCGGCTGTAGTCTTAAACAACTTTCTAGCCGATAAGTCTAATCTGTTGGCTATTGAGCAGGCCGCTCAAACCTTAGCAACAAGTTTTCAGGCTGGTGGTAAGGTTTTAGCCTGTGGTAATGGCGGCTCTCATTGTGACGCTATGCATTTCGCGGAAGAGTTAACCGGCCGCTATCGCGAAAACCGTCCAGCTTATCCAGCCATCGCTATCTCAGATCCGAGTCATATGAGTTGTGTGAGTAACGATTTTGGATTCGATTTCGTATTTTCACGTTATATCGAAGGCTTGGGTCAATCTGGCGATGTGTTGTTTGGCATCAGCACCAGTGGTAACTCCAAAAACATCATTAAGGCCGTAGAAGCCGCGCGTAAAAAGCAGATGAAAGTTGTATTGCTAACCGGTAAAGACGGCGGTCAATTGGCCGGCCTTGCCGATGTAGAGGTAAGAGTTGCGCACATGGGCTATGCCGATCGGGTGCAAGAGGTCCACATTAAAGTTATTCATATTCTCATTCAGCTTATTGAAAAGCTAATGTTGGCTCAGGAAGCTTAAGTATGTGCGAATTACTAGGCATGAGTGCCAATGTGCCTACTGACATCTGTTTTTCCTTTACTGGTTTGGTGCAGCGCGGCGGTGTCACTGGACCGCATGTTGATGGCTGGGGGATTACTTTTTATGAAGGTAAAGGCTGTCGTAGTTTTAAAGATCCGCAGCCTAGTTGTCAGTCTAAAATCGCCGAGCTCGTTCGAGAATTTCCGATCAAGAGTAAAGCGGTTATCAGTCATATTCGCCAAGCCAATCGAGGTCACGTTGCCTTAGAGAATACTCATCCGTTTACTCGCGAATTGTGGGGGCAAAACTGGACCTATGCTCATAATGGTCAACTTAGCGATTATGATGCCTTAGACACTGGCATGTTTACACCGGTGGGTGAAACAGACAGTGAACTGGCGTTTTGCTGGATTTTACATCAGTTTCAACATGAGTTTCCCCATGGCTTCACCGATGTTCAACAGTTATTTGAACTTGTGCATCGCTGCGGTAAGCGCCTACAAGAACTGGGCGTATTCAATATGCTACTGAGCAATGGTGACTATGTGTTTGCCTATTGCAGTAATAATTTACATTGGATAACACGTAAGGCACCTTTTGGAAAAGCGCAGTTGTGCGACGCTGATGTAACCATTGACTTCCAAGAAGAAACTACGCCCAATGACGTGGTAACGGTGATTGCTACGCAACCGTTAACCGTAAACGAACAATGGCACAAAATGAATTCAGGCGATGCGGTGTTGTTCCATGACGGGGTATTGTTGGCCCAGCGCTAAGCTATTGCAGTTTGATTAGAAGGAAGTAAGTCATAACTTACTTCCTTTGTGTTCTTGTTGTCTGTTTCGCTCTAAATCCCACCTCGAATATGCTGGCGGACCTCGCTAAAGTAAAATTGGCTTAGCTGTTCATGCAGTTCGCTTGGCAAGGGAGGTAACTCACTACATAGCGCATTAGCTTGTAACTGCTGGGCACTTGAAGCCCCGGCAATAACGCTGCTTACCGCGCGGTGATCCAAAATCCAGCGCAAGGCTAGCTGTTGCATTGTCATCCCCGTTGGTAAGTAGCCTTTAAGTGCTTCAACTAATTCTAAGCCTTTAGCAAAAGGGATGCCGTTAAAGGTTTCGCCAACATGAAAAGCTGCGCCGTCTTTATTGTAGTTTCGATGGTCGTTGTCAGCGTATACACGCTGTGAGCTAGCTTTGCCGCTAAGTAAACCGGAAGCTAGGGGGAGGCGGACAATAATACCGACATTGTTTTCCTGAGCTTTAGGAAATAGTTGCTCTACGGCATCTTGGCGGAATATATTAAAAATGATCTGAATGCTGCTGAGCTTTGGTTGTTCGGCGCAAAACACCGCCTCGTCTATCATTTCTACACTGGCACCAAAATGATGGATCAGTCCTTCTTTTTGGAAATCTTCCATCCAGCTCAGTAGTTCGCCATCAAATAGAATATCGCGGGGCACACAATGTAGCTGGGCCAAGTCAATGCAGTCTACGCCAAGTCGCTGTGCTGAATCGTTGAGACTTTTGGCCACTTTAGCTTTAGTGTAGCCATCGGGGAATAACGCGCCATCACGGCCGACTTTAGTAACTACATAAGGCTGCTTTGGCTGAGTCTTGAGCCAACCGCCTATGCGTTGCTCACTAAGACCACCTCCATAGACATCCGCTGTATCAAGAAAATTTACCGCTTGTTGCTGGCTCATGTCTAAAATTGCCTGTGCTTGGTCTTGCTCAAGCGAGCCAAAATCATTGCCGAGCTGCCAACATCCGAGCCCAATTTCACTTACGCGATAGCCACTACGGCCTAAAGTTCTGTATTGCATCGATAATCCTCGATGGAAGTTGAAGTTCGCTAAGCTTAGCAACTTAGATAACTCAAAACTGTTGTCTAGACTAAGATTTTGATTAAAAGGCAGTGGTTGATATCTGAGCAAATAAATTAGAGGGGAATAAGAAAAAAAGCCTGTTTTATCAGGCCTTTTGGGGGGGCTATTCTTCGTTGGCGTAACCGGCATCTGGTAGAACGTTGCCGTCTAAGTAGGCTTGTCCGTCTTGCATGCTTAGCCGATTTTGACAAAACCATTGAGCTACCATTGGGTAAATCAAATGCTCTTGAACTTGAATGCGTGCGCGAAGTTCATCTGCATCGTCGCCTTCAAATACTGGAACCTTGGCTTGAAGTATCACCGGCCCAGCATCGAGTTCTGGAGTGACAAAGTGCACGCTGCAACCGTGGGTATCGTCGCCAGCATCGATGGCTCGCTGATGAGTATTCAAACCTGGATATTTGGGTAACAATGAAGGGTGAATGTTGATCATTCGTCCTTCAAACTCAGCCACAAATTCATCGCTTAATATGCGCATGTATCCGGCCAGTATGACCAAGTCGATGTCCGCTTTATTGAGTTTTTCTGCGATTGCCGCGTCAAACTGTTCGCGATTTTCAAAGACTTTAGGGTCGATAAAGCAATGCTCTATGTTTGCATCGATCGCACGTTGCAAACCAAAGGCATCAGCTTTATTACTGATCACCAAAGCAATATTGTCGCGCAAAGTGCTATCTAAGAAAGCTTGCAGATTGCTTCCGTTTCCCGAAAGCAACACTGCAATTTTTGTTACTGCTGTTGACATAGCGTATCCATACTTAGGCGAAGTTAAGCGTTAATTTCAACTTGTGCTTCGTCTGTTGCTGCATCAGCAATTTGGCCAATAACCCATGCTTTCTCACCGTGCTCAGCTAATATGGCGAGGGCTTTGTCAGCTTGGTCTTGCGGTAGTGCGATAATTAAGCCAACACCACAGTTAAAGGTACGATACATTTCTTCGCGGCTAACATTCCCTGCTTGTTGTAGCCAATTGAAAATTTCAGGCCACTGCCAAGAACTTTCATCAACCACTGCTTTGGTGTTCTTTGGCAGAACCCGTGGAATGTTTTCCCAAAAACCACCGCCGGTGATATGAGAAATCGCATGCACGTCAACTTGAGATTGCAAGTCGAGTACTGATTTCACATAAATACGTGTTGGAGTAAGTAGAGTTTCACCAAGGGTCGACTCGCCGAATGCTTGCTGAGGATCCGCTCCTGATACTTCTAAGATTTTGCGAACCAAAGAGTAACCATTTGAGTGTGGACCGCTAGATGCAAGTGCGATAATTGTATCGCCAGCACCTACTTTTGAGCCATCAATCACTTCTGACTTTTCGACAACACCAACACAGAAGCCGGCAATATCGTAGTCTTCGCCATGGTACATACCTGGCATTTCAGCTGTTTCGCCACCAATTAATGCGCAACCAGAAATTTCGCAGCCTTTACCTATACCAGCAACAACATGCGCCGCAGTATCCACTTCTAATTTTCCAGTTGCATAATAATCTAGGAAAAATAGGGGTTCAGCACCTTGAACGATAAGGTCATTGACGCACATGGCGACCAAATCAATCCCTACCGTGTCGTGCTTTTTAAGATCCATCGCTAAACGTAATTTGGTACCAACACCGTCTGTACCAGCTACTAATAGCGGCTCTCGGTATTTTGTAGGCAGTTGGCATAAAGCTCCAAATCCACCTAGCCCACCCATTACTTCAGGTCGGTGTGTTTTCTTGACAACACCTTTAATGCGCTCAACTAATGCGTTTCCAGCATCAATATCTACGCCAGCATCTTTGTAACTTAGGGACGAATCTTGTTTTTCCACGTCAGTACCTTGTTGATAGCCAAAAATCGGCGGTATTTTAGCAGTGATTGCATCCCTCGAACAGAATTTTAGGAACTGCGCTGAAAATCGATTAGAATACGCGTGTTTACCTATGCTAAGGATCCCCCATGAAAGTTGTTGAAGTGAAACACCCTCTAATCCGTCACAAAATTGGTTTAATGCGAGAAGGCGACATCTCAACCAAGCGTTTTCGTGAGTTAGCTCGCGAAGTTGCAAGTCTGTTGACCTATGAAGCGACTGCCAATTTAGAAATGGAATCAATTGAAATTGATGGTTGGAACGGTCCCGTACAAGTTGAGCAAATCAAAGGTAAAAAGGCCACGGTTGTTCCAATTCTTCGTGCTGGTTTGGGCATGATGGATGGCGTTCTAGAACATATGCCGTCGGCAAAAACCAGTGTGGTTGGTATTTATCGTGATGAAGAAACCCTCGAACCTGTGCCTTACTTTGATAAGTTGGTCAGTTCAATTGACGAGCGTTTGGCACTTGTAGTTGACCCAATGTTGGCCACTGGCGGTTCCATGATTGCAACCATTGACCTGCTCAAAAAGGCTGGCTGTAAACATATTGTGGTGTTGGTATTGGTTGCAGCTCCTGAAGGTATCGCTGCACTAGAAAAAGCACACCCAGATCTCGAGCTTTATACAGCGTCAATTGATAGCCATCTAAATGAACAAGGCTACATCATTCCAGGTTTGGGTGATGCAGGCGACAAAATCTTTGGCACCAAGTAAGTAGCAATGATGACTAAACTATTGACTATCCTACTATGCAGCTTTGCGCTGCATAGCTTGCCCTTGGCAGCGCAAGACTTTTACCAAGTAAATGTTGCGCAAAGCCAAAACTTAGAGCAAGACCAAAAACAAGCTTTCGCTCAATTGATATTGCGTTTAAGCGCCGATGATAACCTGAACCGCGCGGAGATATTAAGTAAAGCCCAATCTGAGGTTGAAGCCTTAGTTTTAAGCTCTGCAACGATAGACAAACAGCGGGTTATTGGTTTTGATGGTCAAAAAGTTGAAACCTTACTGCGTCAAGCTGAGATCAAATACTGGGGCAGTGCACGCCCAAGTATGCTGATGTTTTACGTCGCCGAGTCAAAGCAGCTTCAGCGTAAGCTTTATTCTCAGAGTGAGCTCTCAACCTTTAGTCCAGACTTTGATGCGCAAATGCAGGATCTTGGGCTTAATGTCTTGCTACCAGTATATGACTTAGAAGATTTGATGTTGCTCGATGCTAATGATGTATGGGGCGGTTTTGACTCGAATATGGCCAAAGTTGCCGCGCGTTATGGTTTACCGTTAATGCTGGTCATCAAACAATTTGAAGGGGCCAGTGATAGTGAAATACAGTGGCGCATTGTTGAAACGGAGAGTTTGGAAACAGTGCTACGCGGTCAAGTGCAAGGCCCAAATGCCTTGGTTTTTGATGACACGATTGTAAAAGTTCACGCACAGATGGTGGAGCACTTTGGCGAGTTAATTAAGCAAAGCGCAAGCGAAGAAGCCTTAGTCATCAAAGTTACGCAAGTGGATAACCTGAATAAGTTACTGCAACTTGAGCAGTTTTTGCGCTCGCAAACAGCGATTTCGCAATTAACCATGCTCAACAAGACCAGTAACTCAGTTAGTTTTGAATTGAAATTGATTGGTTCTTGGACAGAGTTGCAAAAAGTACTCGATTTAGAGCCTCGATTGGCTGCGGATCCAGCAGATCAATACCACTTCGTGTTCCAGTAGTTTTTTAACACGGATCAAGCTGATACAATACCTGCATATTTTATTAGCTTGATTCGATCTTATCTTGAACTCTCAGCTGTCGCTCGCCGTCCATCTACCTGATGATGAAACTTTTGATAGTTTCTTCGCTGGTGATAATCAGCAATTGCTTGATCAATTGTTGGGTTTAGCTGATCAAGATTTAACCCAAGCGACCTACATCTGGGGAAAACCTGGCAGTGGGCGTAGCCATCTGTTGCATGCCTGTTGTGCGCTATTAAGTCAAAAGAACCTAGCAACAGCGTATTTGCCATTGCGACGTTTTGACCAAATGTCACCTCTGGTGTTAGAGGGACTAGAAAATGTGGCACTCGTTTGTTTCGACGATTTAGACGCCATCGCAGGGCAACCCATTTGGGAAGAAGCACTGTTTGATTTCTATAATCGCCGTTTAGAGCTCGACTCGCCAGCGCCTCTTGTCATTTCAGGTTCGGCTCCGGTGAATCAACTTGGATTGCAACTTGCCGATCTTGAGTCTCGGGTTAATTGGGGCTTAAGCTACAAAGTAAATGAGCTAAACGACGCTCAAAAAGTACAGGCCTTGCAAATGCGAGCCGATCAACGCGGCATGAAGCTTGAGTTGGACGTGGCAAAGTACCTGCTAAAACGGTTATCGCGAGATATGAAAACCCTGATTAGTCATCTTGATGAACTCGATAAAGCCTCTATTCAAGCGCAGCGCAAGTTAACCTTGCCGTTTGTAAAAGAAAGCTTAAGCCTCTAGTTTTTATAAAGGCTAAGCGTTTTTAACAAGCACACCATTACGGATAAACATGGTAGTCATTGAGAAGTACACCGCGCTTAGAGTAAATGATGTTGCAAAACTGAGTGTGATGCCGGAGCAGCAACAGTTTACAGCAGCTAATGTTCCCCAACGCATTGCCGAATTAAATAGCCAGCAGCATCCGCATGTGATCATCGCTGACTCGCAAGTGGTGGGCTTTTTTATCCTTGATCTCGGATTTTCAACGAACAATGACTTTTCTCCTGAACGGGCCCTAGGTATACGCTCGCTGCTCATTGACCAAGGTCATCAAGGCAAAGGGTTTGCTCAGCAAGCATTACTACAACTTCCCAGCTATGCTCAGCAAGCTTACTCGAGCTTTGAATCGCTATACTTGACCGTAAACTGCCGAAATAAGCCGGCATATAACTGTTATGTGAAGTGCGGTTTTGTAGACCATGGCAACTTGCATCTCGGTGGACCGGTTGGGCCTCAGCATATTTTGAGCTTTAAGCTTGGTTAGTTTTCATAGAAACTAGAATCAAAGTTTAGCCAAAGCAGCCAGACGCTAAAGTTAGCGCTTAGGTATCTACGTATTACCTCAACTAAATTGATGGAGAAAAGCATGATTTATTCTACAACTGACAGCATTCCTGGACGTGAAATTGATGCGATATGCGGCGTGGTGACTGGTAATGTTGTTCAGTCTAAGCACATTGGTCGCGATTTTATGGCGGGCTTAAAAAGCATCGTCGGTGGAGAAATCCGCGGCTACACAGAAATGCTCACCGATGCGCGCGACGTGGCAGTGGAGCGCTTAGTTGCCAGTGCTCATGACAAAGGCGCTGATGCCGTCGTTGGGATCCGCTTCACCACCAGTGCCATTATGGATGGTTCGTCTGAGATTATGGTCTTTGGTACAGCGGTTACACTTAAAGATTAGTTCTACGCACTAAGGAATTACAGCCATGACCAAACGATATCAAGGCTCATGTTTGTGTTCGCAGATTAGCTTTAGCGTTAGCGGATTTAGCTCATTAGCCGCTAATTGCCACTGTAGCATGTGCCGTAAATTTCATGGTGCTGCCTTTGGTACACTGGTGAGTGTTAGTGGCTTACAATGGCATAGCGGTGAGCACTTACTTACCCATTTTACGGCAGCCAACGGCACAGTTCGCTGTTTTTGTTTGGTTTGTGGCTCAAGTTTAGGTTTTAAAAGTAAGGGAAGCGAAGCAAACGATCTCGAAATAGCTATTAGCTGTTTTGATGAGGATATTCCGGTTGTGATTGATGCTCAAATTTATACCCATAATAAAGCTAACTGGAGTCAGTTGCTGCCCAAGTTGCCAAGCTACCCACAAGGGCGTGACTAACATTGGCAGCTGATGCAACCGCTCTCGATTTTCGTGAATTACTGCCCTTTGAGAGCGCTAACTATCGAGCCCTTCGTTTAAAGAGTCTTAAAGAATATCCGCAATGTTTTGGTTCTAACTATGTAGAACAAAAAAAGCTGGAAAAGCTCTATTTTGAAGAACATATTGAACAAAGTAGCTGTAATGCGCGCATGCTAGGCGCTTTTAACGACAATCAATTGCTTGGCATATGCGCCTTAACGGCCAATGATTCTAGCCTGCTGACCATTACTCAAATGTATGTCTGTCGAAGTGTGCAAGGTCAGGGCGTTGCTCAGGGCCTACTGGCATTAGCCAAGCAATACTTGAGTCTTTACTTCCCGCGTCATAAAGCCTTGTGTTTGGACGTCTATCCACATAATCAAGCTGCTTTAAATACATATTTGCGCGCGGGGTTTTATCAAACGTCAATGGATGAGGCTCAAATCTATATGCGCTGGGAGAAAGATCATGAATCAATCTGAGGAATTACAATCATGAGTGATATTACTGGTGAGTGTTTTTGCGGCTCAATACGTTACCAAGTTAAAGGTGGTCTGCATGATGCGCGTTCGTGCCATTGTTCGCGTTGTCGAAAAGCCTTCAGCGCTCAAGCATCTGCTTATGCTGTGGTACGCGCACACGAATTTTCATGGGTGACGGGCGAACAATTATTAACATCCTACGTGGGAGAGCATGGTTTTGGTCTTCAGTTTTGCTCCAAGTGTGGATCTACCTTAACGGGTGTTTTTAAGGACCAAGTTCACGGCGTTACTCTGGGGTGTGTGAATGGCGACCCCAAAGTATCCATTAGTCGGCATATATTTGTGGGTTCTAAAGCCGCTTGGGAGTTGATACCTGAAGGTGTCGTCCAATTTGATGAAATGCCCCCAGTATAAACCTGTAGTGCTGACCTTAAGGAAATAGTAACAACGATCATGATTAGTCTTCGAGAATTTCAGTTAGAGGATGCTCCGCACCTTCTTAGAATTTTAAACACCCCTAGTGTTGTCAAATACCTTTCCAGCAAAATCCCTTATCCTTATACCGAGCAAGATGCGCAATGGTGGATTGTTACGGGTAGTAAACAGGGGATAGTCAAAGCGATTACCGTTAATGGTTTATTCGTTGGCTGTATTGCCGCCAGTCGAGGCGAGTTTGAACACCGACGCAGTGCTGAAGTCGGCTACTGGATATCCGATGATTATTGGCGTCAGGGGATTGCAAGCCAAGCGATGAAGGACTTAAGTGATTTGGTATTTGAAACTAGCGATATTGTAAGACTGTTTGCTAGCGTTTTCTCGCCGAATAAGGGGTCCATGGCTGTTCTGGCTAAATGTGGCTTTGAGCTTGAATCTATACAAAAAATGGCGATCTTCAAACATGATCGATTTTACAATGAACACATTTATAGTTTAATAAAAGCAGTGCCTTAGCGAGTGTGCTTTTTAAACAACGCACAGACTACATACTAAGACCAATATCAAAGGATGTCATGGAAGCTTTGCACCGAACTATTCAAACGGTAGTGAATGAGGGAAACGAACAGGCTTTTTCAGTCTATAGCTCTGTTAAAGAGCAAAAGCTGTTAAATGTTCCCATTGCTAAGCCGCTACTAATTGTAGTTTTAAAAGGTGATAAAGAATTAGATAGAGCGGGGGGCGCAACCTGTCACGCCGGTGAATTTGTTTTTTTCTCAGCCAGTCCAGCGATTTATATGCGTAACATCCCACAGGATAAAAGCTACTTTGCGCTTCTTATTGAATTTGATTTTGAGGACTTTGACGGTCTTGAGCTTAATATCTCGACGTCTCGTGATTACTATATTGGTAAAACTACAGCGGCTCTAGAGCTGTGCTTAGAGCAATTTGTGCAAAGTGGTCGCTGGGCTCCCAAAGCATTATGGTCGGCACGTAAAAGAGAGATTATTTCCTTGTTATGTCATCTTGGCCACAGCGAAATCTTGTCGTTATTAGGCAGTCCGCAGTTAAAAGACACCTTACATAATATGTTCGTGGATAAACGTTTTTTGGACATCGGTACCGACAGTATTTGTGATGCCATAGCGATGAGCGAGTCAACACTGCGCCGGAAATTAAAGCTTGAGGGTACAAATTTACAGGCAATAAAAGACCAAGCTAGACTTGGCCTTGCTTTACATCTGCTACAAAGCACTGCTCTGCCTATTGGTAGCATCGCTAGCGATTGTGGTTATCAATCCCAGTCCCGATTCACCCAACGTTTTAAGCATCGCTTTGGTTTGACGCCCTCAGAGCTAAGAAATACAAAATGACGGATTTGGGCAAAAAGATGATTGTTTTGGTGCTAATTATCGAGTTCTGAAGTGGCTAAGCTAAGTATTCAATTATGGACAATTAATTAGGAATACTATGTATCGCACACTTAAGATTTTATCTCTCATGACGCTGAGCGTTTCGACTTTAGCTATTGCTACTCCCTTTAGCTTATCGAGTAATGATATCGCGCAGGGCGAGTACATGAGCAAAGCGCAAGAGTTTCAGGGTTTTGGATGCTCTGGCGACAACATTTCTCCGCAGCTAAGTTGGTCTTTAGCACCAGAGGGGACCAAAAGTTTTGCCATCACAGCGTTTGACCCCGATGCACCTACAGGCAGTGGTTGGTGGCATTGGCAAGTGGTGAATATACCGAAGCATATTTCGCAGTTGTCTAGTGGCGCAGGAGACGCGGCCAATAGTGAAATTCCAAGTGGCAGCACCCAGATAAGCAATGACTATGGTAGCCAGGCGTATGGCGGTGCATGTCCACCCATTGGTCATGGGGTACATCGCTATCGTTTTACCGTACATGCACTTTCGGTAGAGACACTGGAACTACCTAGCGACGCTTCAGGTGCTTTAGCTGGTTATATGATTAATGCCAATACCATCGCGTCGAGTTCAATAGAGGCCTTATATAAACGCGAGTAATAGGCTCGTTTTTATTGGCTAGAACAACGCTAATGCACCCAGCAACACAGCTCAGTTGAGCTGTGTTTTCTCATCTTCTAATACGTCAATGTGGGTTAAAATTACTCGCGTCTATCATCCTTTTATTGAAAGCCGATATTTTGCTCATTTAGACCATTGCTGGCCTGAAAGCTGCTACTATCGCGTTAGGTTTCCAGTAAAGTTTTAACCAATAAGTCATTATAGACATGGAGTGTTATTTTGATTACCTGCTATTTGAACTACGAGATTGATCCTTATAAATGTGCTGAGTTTGAACACTACGCTAAGTTGTGGATCCCACTTGTAAATAAATTTGGTGGCCAGCATCACGGCTATTTTTTGCCATCAGAAGGTGCTAGTAACAAAGCCCTAGCTTTGTTTTCGTTCCCCAGTTTAGCTGCTTACGAAGAATACCGGACTTTATCGCTATTAGATAAAGCGTGTATTAGCGCGTTTAACTATGCCGAAGAGACAAGGTGCATTATTAGTTATGAACGAAGTTTCTTTCGTCCTCTATTTGACTAAGTGTTATTCACACTAAGCCTCGGTAAATATTGAGATAGCGAACTAGTTTCAGTCGTTATAGTAATGTTGCCCCCTTTGTTTATGATTTTATTTAATTAACCAAGGTTCGTTATGACCCTAGAAAGGTGGCTTGCATTTGTAATAGCAACTTCTATTCTGACACTGATACCTGGTCCTTGTGTAGTATTGCTTATAAGCCAAGCTTTGACGCGCGGGGTGGCTGCGTCTTTGATGTGTATTTTTGGAGACATTGTCGGTGGGGCGGTCCTTATGATGCTTTCATTGCTTGGTGTTGGCGCTATTCTTGCGGCATCTGCGACATTATTCGCAATCTTTAAATGGTTAGGCGTATTTTATATGGCCTACCTTGGTTACTGTCAAATTCTAGAGGCCAAGAACACCAAAGCGCAGTCTGCGGATTGTAGAACGCAGGCTCTAAACATGGGCAGTTTTAAAGCGGGTTTTATTGCATCCTTACTTAATCCAAAAGCGATTATTTTTTATATGGCGTTTCTATCCCAATTCATGAACGCTGACAAAGATCCCTTGCTTCAGTTTTCTATACTAATCCTTACTTCGTCGCTGGTGACAGGGCTTGTTTTAGTCGCCTACGCGCTGCTAGCTTCAAGTGCTCGCGCCCTTTTTCAAAGTGAGCGCTCTAAACAATATTTCAGTTATTCAGGGGGGAGTTTTCTAATCGGCAACAGTGTATTTATAGCCAGTACGGCCAAATCATAATATTGGAAGGGATGATGAAATATAAAGCGATCAAAGCCTATTCTGATGCTCCTCAGCAGCCAATTGTTGTTCAAAGGGGGGAAGTACTAGAATTTATTGAAGCGTCAGATCCCAATGGCGATTGGCCAAACTGGGTTTATTGCCAAGGTATAGACAAGCAAGGCTGGGTTCCAAAGCAGATTTTGAAGCTCGATGACTCATTGGTCACCTGCATGCAGGACTATAGTGCTAAAGAACACAATCTTGAAGTAGGCGATATTCTGTTGGGTAAAGATAGCTTGAATGGATGGGCATACGCGGCAAAACAGGACAATTGCGACATGTTTGCTTGGGCTCCCTTAAATTGTCTTGAAGAACTGTAATTCCTTAAGTCCGTCACCCAAAGTAAGTCATTGATTCATATCTATTGATGCTTTATAAGGAGATAACGAGGGTTAGTAACTGAGCTTCACAACGTCTAAAATCACAGACTTACTAACATGGTAAGCAGCGACAAAGGATAAGGAAAACTAAATGGACTTACATTCAATTGCCCTATTTGTAGTGGCTTCTCTGGCTTTAAATCTTATCCCTGGCCCAGATGTAGTTTATATAGTATCCAATACCATGAAAGCTAACTTCAGAGCCGGGATAATGGCGGCTTTAGGTTTAGGGCTTGGTTATTTTGTTCATACCTTGGCGGCTGTACTGGGTTTGTCTGCTTTAATTTTAAGCTCAGCTATAGCATTTGGTTTTATAAAGTATCTGGGGGCTGCGTATTTACTGTATTTAGGTCTATGCGCAATTAGTAATATGCTTAAAGGAAGTTCTTCCTTTTCGATACCCAACAGCTCTACGTCTGAGCGCGGTGTGTTCAAACAAGGGCTTATTGTTAGTATTCTTAATCCAAAAGTGGGCTTGTTTTTTCTTTCGTTTTTACCACAATTTGTTGACCTATCTAGTGATACAGCCAGCGGACAACTGTTATTGCTCGGGCTAGTTTTTACAGCTTTAGCCACAGTTTGTAACTTACTCTATGCTCTTGTCGGAAGTTTGCTATTTAGTAATCCTAAAGTGTCAGGCTATGCTCGTTGCATTGAGGGCTGCTCTGGTGCATTACTAATTGGTTTGGCTGGCAAAATAGCGTTTAGCAAATCGGTGTGAATTGTCAAAGTACACGACCCATAGCCATCAAACTAATCCAAGTCAGTGAAGCGCAGTTCGCGCAGCTAGATGCATCTGCAACTATGTTCAGCAGCTATAGGGTTCATCAAGAAGCGCTACCTCCAGCTCATGTATTAGCGCGCGCTTCTAAGTTAGTTGAGCAGGGGGCAGCGGCACGGTGGGCCTACCCCTACTTAATCGTCACTGACACTCACGTTGTCGGTAGCTGTGGCTTCAAGGGGCCAGCGCAAAGCGGACAGCTTGAGATTGGTTACAACGTAGCACCTGATGCGCGAGGTCGAGGTGTGGCAAGTGCAGCAGTTAATCTGTTGACTGGTCTGGCATTCAGTAGTGGCGAAGTAAGCGCGGTGGTGGCCCTGATTGCTCCAGAAAATAAAGCATCGCTACATGTGATTGCGAATAACAATTTCCACTACCAAAACGATGTGATCGATAGCGATGGCGAAGCACTACAATGTTGGCAACTCAAACGATCACCAACGGGTGTCTGCTAAATACAAGGTATATGGCTAGTTATCAAAGGGTATTCCTTTTGACATTCAATTAGGAATTTTATTGATGAAGCAAAGAATTACAGGCTTTGATTTGGCCAGAGCCTTGGCTATTTTTGGTATGGTAATTGTTAATTTTAAAATTGCCATGCAGGCTGAATCTGGCTCGAAATTTTTGTTGTGGTCCACCGCTTTATTGGAAGGTCGTGCGTCAGCGTTGTTTGTTATGTTGGCAGGTATTGGCGTGAGTTTATTGCTTCGACGTGGTATGTCCGGAAGGCGCTCCGAGCTGCTGGCATGCCGTCGTTCTT
Organism: Alginatibacterium sediminis; assembly: GCF_003610775.1. GTDB lineage: Bacteria > Pseudomonadota > Gammaproteobacteria > Enterobacterales > Celerinatantimonadaceae > Alginatibacterium > Alginatibacterium sediminis. The sequence goes on from NZ_RAQO01000006.1 coordinate 366,989, forward strand.
TGGTCAAACGTGGCCTCGTTCTCATTGCATTGGGGCTGTTATTTATCCCCATCTGGCCAGCAGACATTCTACATTTTATGGCTTCTATTTTTTGTTTGCAGCAGCTGTATTTAATTTAAAGCCGCGTCAATTACTGTTTATTACAGTGCTCCTAAGCCTACTTTTTCCGCTGTTATTGCTGGTCTTCGATTATGAGAAAAACTGGGACTGGGACTCATTAAGCTATCAGAACTTTTGGAGTTTGGATGGCATGATACGGCATGTTCTATTTAATGGTTTTCACCCCGTGATTCCTTGGGCCGCGTTTTTAGTCTTCGGAATGTGGCTAGGTCGTTTAGATTTAGGCCAACCCAAAATACGTATTCGCTTGCTACTCGTCGCAAGTCTAAGCTTGTTGCTTGTCGAGTTCAGTTTTTCTCAGTTAAGACAATGGCTTGGAAACGGGGATGTTTGGGCTATGAAGAGCGAAGAAGTCACTTTTCTATTCTCGACATCAATGATTCCACCCCTGCCACAATACCTTGTCTCAGCTGGAAGTTCAGCGCTTCTAGTCATTGTCATTTGTTTGTATATATCGCAATTATTTGCGGGTAATAGGCTGGTGACTTGGCTATGTCAAACTGGGCAGCTGTCCTTGAGTATTTATGTTGGGCACGTTATTTTTGGCCTAGGCGTGATTGAAGCTATGGGTCGACTGCAAAATCAGAGTATTGAGTTTTCGCTTATCTGCTCGGCCTTATTTTGTGTGGTTGCGCTTGGACTTAGCGTGTTGTGGCTAAGGTTTTTTAAGCGGGGCCCACTGGAGTCAGTGTTTAGAAAATTTGTCAGTTAGCAAACTAACTCAAACATGTTGAATCGTTTTAAGTCATCAGAAGTGGGTTGTGCGCATTCGCAATAAATTCGAATGTTCTGCCTACATATTGTACTTGATTAGGCAAATTTCCATGCTAGCTACATGATAGTTTGGTAGAAGACCTTCTAAAAGTTGCCCTGCGGATCGTTTAAGTCGTCGGTAGAAACTTAGCTAATGCAACCGGGTAGTGTCGCAGTCTTGCTATGACAATTGCTCGTTGCTCGATTTGTTCTGCGTTTAAAGCACAATCTAGGCATGGAGGATTGGTTTGCAACTCTAAACCTAGTTCCCCGGCGATTGCATCGGCTACGGCGAGCGCTGAATTCGCTTTTACGATTTCAGCCCGTGCGTAAAACTCACCAGCAAACGAAACATCAGCCGCGCGTAGTTCTGCGTCGTCACCAGGAATTTGCTGCGCACCAAATAGAGGTTTCCCAGCCACTTTGGCTTGGCTAAAGGCCGGTAAAAATCGACTAATGTGGTCAATTGCTCTTTGGCTGCGCTGTTCAATCACCGCTTGCGGCCAACCATGACTCAGTTTGTGTTGTAGTTCGGCTGAAAGCTGTGGTTGAGCACTGCTAAGATTGCTTGTGACTAAGCCACCTTTGAACAGGGTAATGTCTTCAGTCATACCGTGCAGCTGAATATGTTGCTCAGCATAAGGAGTAAATTGGGCCATTCCTTTGGGGGTACCGCGTTGACCATGGAAAATCAGTTCGGGCCAATGTCCAGATACCTGCGGCCAGCGCGCCACGTATGCCGCTTTAAACTCAACCATACGCTGACGAGAGAATCCGGCCATATCATCAAGTTGCCCACTCTGATATCCGCAAGCGTTAATCAAATAGTCGGCTTCAATATCAAAGGTTTCACTGTGGCGTTGAACTTGGATCTGCCACTGATCTGCATGGCGTTTTAAAGCTATGACTTCAGTATTTAAGTGTAACTCGCAATTTGGGATTTCTTTGAGCATCAACTCGGCACTTGCGGCGAGTCGAAACACACTTAAACCATACTCTTGAACTAAAACTAAAGGCCATTGAACGGAATCGAAATCGAGTTGTTTTGCCAGCTCAATCATCCAATGCTCAGGTTTATCAAGTTGTTGCGGCTGGCTTTGCAGTGCCAGTTGTGACATTTGCTCGCGTGAAAAATACTGAAAATAATCATTAGGGTCGCCAAGTACCCGATTGAGGGGGTCTTTCGCAACTAGAGCAGCGTAGTGTTTGCGCAAAACTTCAAGGCGCTGGCTTAGGTCATTAGGCGAGCCAGAATCATCGATAGGTACCGCGATCACTGTCGGACGGATATTGGCGCAAAAAGGATAGAAACGCAGTGTATCGATTGATTGCTCAAGTAAGGTGATGCATTGCTGTTGGTCTATTTCTCGATATAGATTTCCGCCAGCATGCAGGTGACAGATTGGCGGCCCATTGACAAAACTTGGACCCTTTTCAATCAGTGTTACCTGACATTTATGTTTTTGTGCGAGGCGAAGTGCCAGGGTTACCCCGGCAACACCAGCGCCGACAACAGCTATAGAGCTCGGCTTACTTTTCATCTTTTAGTTTTTTAAGACCTAGGCCTAATTCTCGACCACGTGTTTTAGCAAAATATAGGCAAGCGGTAAAACTTACTAAGGCAATACTTAATTCAACGATTGCCAACCATAGTTCATGATCATTGTTTCCAATAATAGTTGCACTATGGAGTACGTACCACAACAAAATGTAGCATGCCCAAGCATGGGTATAAGCGGTTCCGGCTAAAATTCCGCGCAAGGGGAGTAGCAAAGGGACAAACCACAGCACCAATACAAACCATAAGTTTTGTTGTGGGGATGGCGATATAAACACATGCCAAAGAACTACCCACAGCATTAGTCCGAGGTAGCTCACTAATGCAATGCTACGCCAACGATTGCTCGGAATATCAGATAATTTCAAGAACTTGCTCCGGCGGTCGGCCTATGGCAGCTTTATCACCGTTGGTTACGATGGGGCGCTCGATCAGTTTAGGCGTCGCCAGCATTGCGTCAATTAGTTGCTCTTCAGTTAACTCTGGATTACTTAGACCTTGCTCTGAATACTCGGTTTCTTTGGTACGCATCAGCTGACGAGCGCTTAAACCTAAGGCTTTAAGGACAGACTTTAACTCTGCTTTTGACGGAGGGGTGTCTAAATATTTGATGATTTCAGCTGTTACGCCCTGTTCTTCAAGTAAGGCCAGGGTTTGGCGGCTTTTGGAACAACGAGGATTATGATAGATCCGGATACTACTCATGCTTATTCCTTTAATATATTCAGGAGTTTAAAACTCTTGTAATTTTTGTTCAGCTAATTTGAATTGCTCGATCCGTGCTTCAATACGAGCGCGCTCTAAGGTGGACTCGCTGCGGCTAAACGCACTGTAAAGCTCGTCGATGGCTCGCTGATAATCACTATGTAAGGCAAGGTATTCTGCTCGCGACACATGGCTTTGCGCGGTTTTACCTAAACGCTGTTCGATGGTTCGTCGCTGACTCCAAGCCAATACATTATCCGGATGTTCATGAAGAAACTCAACCAGCAGACTTTCTGCCTGCTCATACTGTTTAGCACTTTGATACGCGACTGCAAGGTTCAAGACCACAACCTGATTGAGCGGAAAGCGTTTATTGGCACGTTCTAAACGTTTGATAGCCTGAGACGTATTGTCGGTAGATAAATCAATGTCGCTAAGTGTATCAAGCAAAAAGAGGTTATTAGGATGACGCGAATCTAAGTCGGAAATTATAGTTTTGGCTTCGCTATAGCGTTCGTTCGCGAATAAGGCCAAGGCCTTCCCATAAAGCGCAGCATCTTTGAGTACAAATTCTTTACGCTCAAGAGCTCGTTCAAAGTGTGACAAAGACGCCTTCGCATCCATGGTCCCATGGCGCACGATAATACGTGATTTAGCAAACTGGTAGTTTAATGAAGGCGGTACATATTTTTGCCCCATTTGATTAGCGCGGGCGCGCGCTTCCGCAACTCGTGTATCGGGCAATGGGTGAGTCACTAGCATTTGTGGAGGTTTACTAGCAAAACGATATTTGTCGGCTAGTTTACCAAAAAAATCACTCATACCTGTTGGGTCGTAACCTGCGTTGGCTAAAGTGCGGATACCAATGCGGTCAGCTTCAAATTCGTTGCTGCGAGTATAGTTAATGGAGTTTTGCATATTTGCAGCAACTGTTGATTGAAATACTGCAATACCGGCTGCCGGGTTGGCTAATCCTAATAGCAGTGCTCCAACCATGCCTGCAATAGTTAGATTCTGATTTGCAGCTTGGTTTTCAATACTACGGGCAATATGCCGCTGGGTTACGTGCGCGATTTCGTGGGCAAGCACCGAGGCCAATTCACTTTCGTTGCTGGCATTCAAGAATAAACCGGTGTGTATCATGACATGCCCGCCTAAAAAGGCGGCAGCATTAATTTCGTCATTGGTGACCATAAAGAATGTAAAGGGCGTGCGAACTTGCTCAGCATTGGCGACCAGTTTGTGGCCTAGCTCATCGACATACTCGCTAAGCACGGGGTCATTGGTCATGCGGCTACCGGCGCGGATTATTCGCATGTAAGCTGCGCCAAATTGTAATTCTTTCTCTATTGATAAAGCACTGGCACCTGCAGTTCCGATTTGCGGGATCTGAATATCCGCTTGTGCGCTAGAAAATATTGAGCTGCTTAAAACAAAGGCGAGTAACAAACTACGAATACGGATCATAAAGCCCAATTGATGATTAATATTGTTGCTGAGCATACTCTGAAATGGGCATGGATACAAAATCTTAAGATTGTGTCTCGTTGCTAAGACTGCAATAATAATTGATATGAATAGACCACGAGAAACGGCCAAGCTTGACCTACAAGGATACCGTTGTCCTTATCCTTTAGTCCAAACCAAACTGCGTTTAAAAACGCTGCAATCGCATGAATGCTTGCTTGTAGTTCTTGATGACCCTAGCTCCTTGCGTGATATCCCTAAATACTTTCGAAGCACTGGCTATCAGGTCATTGAAATTAGCCGAGCTTCAGGCGGCGTAGACGTGTATATTCAAGCTGTTTCCACAGCCAATAACAAAGAGGTAGACAGTTATTCATGTTAGATATTCTTAATCGCTGGTATCGCCAAAAATTTTCCGATCCTCAGGCCGCAGCAATACTTGTCATCTTCTTGCTTGGTATCGTCATCTTCTACTTTTTTGGAAAAGTACTCATTCCGCTGGTGGTTGCCATAGTGATCGCCTATTTATTGGACTGGCCTGTTGAATCTCTCTCTCGTTTCAAAATCGGTCGGAAAGCGGCAAGTAGTTTAGTGTTGTTTCTATTCTTGTTTGTGGTGGTGGTGGCATTACTGTTTTTACTACCAACTATTGTTCGCCAGGGGACAAACTTGCTATATGAGTACCCAGCAATGCTACATAGTGGTCAAGCATGGTTAGAATCCTTACCCGCTCGCTATCCCGAGATAGTAGACGCTAAATTAGTAGAAACCATTGTTAGCAGTGTCCAAGAACGTTTAATGGTCTTGGGGAATGATGTCTTGCGTTGGTCGTTCACCTCAATTGGTAGTTTAGCTAACATCGTGGTCTACGCTATTTTAGTGCCTTTAATGGTGTTTTTTATGCTCGCGGATAAAAAATCACTTCAATCTCAAATTACCCGCTTTTTACCTTCTAATCGCTCGCTATTGACTGCCATTTCTAAAGAAATGAATGGGCAAATCGTAAATTACATCCGCGGTAAAGCGACTGAGATCCTTATTGTTGGTGGCGCAAGTTACCTCGTTTTCGCATTTATGGACTTGCGATATTCTTTATTACTAGCTGTATTGGTGGGATTATCAGTTGTTATTCCTTTCGTTGGGGCGTTTGCGGTAACCATACCGGTGGCGATGGTAGGTTTATTCCAGTGGGGATTTACTGCGCAATTTGGTTATCTCATTTTGGCTTATATGATTATTCAGATACTTGATGGGAATGTATTGGTGCCAATCCTGTTTTCCGAAGCGGTAAATCTACACCCATTGGCGATTGTAATGGCGGTTATGGTTTTCGGCGGGTTGTGGGGCGTTTGGGGCGTGTTCTTTGCGATTCCTTTAGCTACTTTAGTTAAAGCAGTTATAAATGCTTGGCCGCACAATGAAAATTCGGATGAAAACAGCTCAGCAGGCTAGCTGCTGAGCGAAATTGCGAAACTAAAGGCTATCTAAATAATCAATAACGACTTGATGATGGTCTTTAGTTTTAAACTTATCAAAGGTGTGTGCAATGCGGCCTTGTTCATCGATTAAAAAGCTGATGCGATGAATACCATCATATATTTTACCCATAAATTTTTTCTCGCCCCAAACCCCGAACTGCTCGGCAACGCTATGGTCTTCGTCACCAAGCAAGCTGAAGTTGAGACTTTGCTTTTGGATAAAGTTATCTAAGCGTTTACTTGGGTCTGGACTAATTCCCAACACTACAACGCCACGTTGGTCTAGTTCCGCTTTACTATCACGTAGAGCGCAAGCTTGCACGGTACAACCTGGCGTCGATGCTTTAGGGTAAAAATATACCAGCACTTTTTTACCACTAAAATCAGATAGCGCTACATTATTGCCGTTTTCATCAGGCAAGTTAAATTGCGGGGCGATATCACCCGCTTTAAGTGGGGAAACCATAAAACTCCTTGTTGGATAGTTAAAGCTCAGCTTCAAATAATACTGGGTACACTACTCATAAATTCAATATCTTGGGATATAACTTTAAGCTCGAGACATAATTTGGCAAAACCAAGCTCTATGCTTTCGTGGTTTGCCTCTAGGTCTAGCTTAGCAATGAAATGAGCATGCAAATGTTGTTGACCATCATCCATGGTTAAATGCGAATAAAATGACACCATATCCATAGGGTAGTCGTAAATGAATTGGGTAAAGCGGCCAATGATCCCTGGAGAGTCCTTAACAATAAAGCTAAAGCGAGTACTTTCCGGGAAATCTACGCTAGCTCGTTGTTGAGTGCGCTTTATTACCGTCATCAACTCCATTTCTTGAGCTGCGATGGGCAAACGCATTTCTATTTCGGTACGAGCTCGATGGTTACCTGATAAAAACATGACTAGGGTGAATTCACTACCACATAAGGCTACTCGGCTGCTTTCAATATTGCATCCGCAATCACTCACAAGCTGAGTTAGCTGATTCACGATACCAGGGCTATCGTTTCCCACCGCTGTAATGACTAAATGCTGATTCATAAATATCTATGGTGAGGTTTAGAGTGGGTCAAGGATACTTGTTTCAATCTGTATTGGCAAAGCACTAACTAAAACCAATTGCCAGCCGTCTATTGCTTGAGTTTGCTACGCGGTCTCAGTAGTATACGCTGCTATTAATAGTCGTTTTTTGCGCTTTCAAGAAAGGATGCAAAGTGGGAAGTCATTCCATGAATAAAAAGTCACCACTACTACCAAAGCTAGGTGTTCGCTCGGTATTGTTGCTAAGTATCATCACTACGTTAGCAGCGTGTTCTCAGAGTACTCAACAACGACGTCAGGCAGAACGTGGCTTTGATTACTTAGATGTTGAACTTAGCCCTGTACTCATTATCCCTGGCGATGTTGAGCAACCAGGTAAAAATCCTGAATTTGATATTCCTGGTAAATCGCAAGCGGGTTTGATTGGTGCTGGTGTTGATGTTCGGTCTCCAACACAAGTTATACCTCTTGTGTCAGGTAGCCGCGTACAAAACGACCCACAAGGAATCACATTTTGGTTTGATCTCAATGAAGTTGATTCGTTAGACGAAACGATTGATTTTACTGGCCGCTTAATGCGTAAATACCTAGCTAGTCAAAATACAAAAATCCTCAAGGATGACATGGAAAACAATACCATTGAGTCAGACTGGATGATTTTTACCGGTGAAGCTGGGATTTGGCCTCGTCGTAAAACTTTAGAGTCCCAGCAACGTTTCTTATATCGGTTTAAATATGAAGCGAATGGCCGTACTGCTGGGTTCCAAGTTGAATTACTTGAAGCCAAAGAATTACTTGATGGTCAAAACAATGAATTTGTTCTCGATGATTTTGAGCGGCAACGGCTTTCGGTTATCGAACTTAACCGAGTTATTGGTTACTTAAACTCAGAACGTGAAGCCTATAACCTTCGATTAATTGAAGAGCGTGAGCGCCAACGTATTGCCGCTATGAGTGATAGCGATCGGGCTGCCTATTTTGATCAAAGTGTTGGTCTTGATTACGATCGTCAAGGTGGTGGTAACTTTGTCGCTTTGGCTAACATTGACAAAACCGTGAATCGACTACAGCAAGTGTTACCTACCTTAGGCTTTGAACTCGAAGACTTTATTGAAAATGCAGGTAAGATGTACTTGGTTTATGAGAGCGCTAGCGAAGAAACCAACGCACGATATGACTTACAATCCATGGAACTTGACTCAGGAAACTTTGAGTTAACCATTGGATCTAATGGACGAACAACCGTATTAACCTTTGCCGATAACGAAGGCAAGGTATTGCGTGGTAAGTCTCTAGAGTTGTTATATGAAAACTTGCGGATACTCTTAGATAGTGGCGTTGACGACTAAGGCAGCTGACCCATAAATTTAAAGCCAGTCCAAGTTGACTGGCTTTTTTTTGTCTTCAAAATAGAAAAGGAACAAGGAACAAGGAACAAGCAACACATTAACTCTAAGGATGTACAGGGATGAAAACGTGATAAATATACGTGAAATGCAAGATGCAGAGTTTGCCGCATATAGTTGCTATTTTGTCGAAGACTATGCTCGCGATATCGAAGAAAACCAAGGTTACAGTTCAGAAACAGCGATTACGATGGCGAAGGAATCTTTAGATCGCTGTTTTCCAAATAAACTTGAAAGCAACCAACATAGTTTGCTGTGTATTGAATCGATCGATGGTGACAGCCCTGTGTTATGCGGTTACTTGTGGCATAGCATTGACCAAAGTGAAAGTTCTAGCTTCATTTACGACTTTTTTGTTTTCGAAAACTTCCGCGGGCAAGGAATTGGCCGCGAAGCTATAAAAACATTAGAGCAACAACTAAAAAAAGTCGGAATAAATCAGCTTAAACTTAGGGTTGCTTATCATAACCAGCGCGCTTTGAAGTTGTATCAAGAACTAGGTTTTTCTGTGACCGGTTATAACATGTCAAAACAGTTGTAGCGGCCCTAATTACGGACCGCATTAAGCTTATAAACACGGTTTTTTACGCTATTTGTTGTTGCTAAAGCGCTACATAATCGATGCATAGCGCAGGCTTGCACAAGAATTGTTAAACTTAAACTCTCTCGCTAGAACTTAAATTATACTTATCTGGTAGAAAGCATAGCCACTGACCAATAAACCTAAGCAGACGATCATTACCAATTGAGCTGGTGCTTTTCGTTGACTGAAAAGAGGCCAGATCCAAAGCAGAATCGATGCCAAAAAACAGCTAGCGTAAACAATACAGTGCTGAACTAAAAGTTGAGCTTGTTCATGTTGTAATGCAATTACGCAAATGACGACTAAAAGCAGCATACCCAGTACAGCCGCAGCCGCAGGAAGTATTTTATCGAAGGCTTCAATTCGGTATTTGGCCCGTAGTAACATGCAATGCCCAAGTGCCAAACCGGCCGGTAGACCTGCGATACTAGCCGGAAATTGGCTGAAGAGTAATATTGCATAAGCCAAGGCTAGCGGAGCTCCGAAACGCCACCATAGCTTGTTTTCGATGCTACGTTTTTCCTTTAGCTTATTTTTACTCGCACATAACACCCAAGCGCTAACGACGGCAATTACTAAAGGTAGTAGAGCCCACAAAGTAACTGAAGCAGCAAAACCTGCAACTAAGCTAAGGCTTGTGATACTGGCAATAGTTGCCATTTGATTTTGGATTCTAGATTGCTGACCTTTACAAATTTCGCCTCGCTCCAGCAGCAGCATTAGTACTAAAAATGCGCTAAAGCTTAAACCTAAAAGTAAAATGTAAACGCTGTGGTATGGAGAAATCATAACTACCTATAATTAAGGACAAATATTAAAAATAAAGCGCTCAGCTATCATATCAAATTGCGAAAGTATGCAGTCTTTTCCCAAAATGTTACTGGTTTCGATGAGGGCTTTGAGGCGGGATAACTCGAAGTTCTCGCTGATCGACTGAGATGGTTCTCGGTGACTTAAATGCCATGGTTCTTGAGCAACCCCGCCTTGAAAGTATTGATAGGGGTAAAAGAAACCATAGCTTTGAGAGTGTTGTTCCAGCCATTGCGCTAGCGGGTACTGATGGCCGCCTGGTTGATATTCGCTGGGGATCAGCTGCAATTGTTCGCTTGGCGGTACTAATGCTGGACAATATATATCAAAGTCTGAGCCCCAATGATGGCGACTCGCGCCTGGTAGAGCCGACCAATGTAGAATTGCGAGTAGCTTTTGTTCATCGTTTAACTCAGCGGCATCGATAGTCTGACTCTGAGCGTCGAGCAATGGACGTTGCCCAGACCATTTCTGATTCCAAATTTGCAATTGTTTATCAAAGCTTCTAAATCCGCTAGCAACGCTCATAGACAAACCATCAGCTTGAGCGGCGTTGCTCATGTTTTGTAAAGCAAGCACAGTTTGGCCCAGTAGTGAGCCAAAGCTCTCATGAGCTTGTAAGTGGCCATCAAGCTGACCACTGACGTGCTCAAAACTTAAGTCGAATACAGGCATTTAGCTAAACAGACGCTTAAGTAGTTGGTAGTACATATCACATAGCTGTTCTAGGTCAGAAACTTTAACGCACTCATTTACTTTATGGATTGTGGCATTAACCGGGCCTAATTCAACGACCTGAGTTCCCATTTTTGCAATGAAGCGACCATCGGAAGTACCACCAGTGGTAAGCAGCTCTGGTGGCGTCTTAGTGACATCAGAAATGGCGGAACTGACGGCGTTTCTAAACTCCCCATCATGGGTCAAGAAAGGCTGTCCGTTATAGGTCCACGTTAAATCGTAGTCTAGTCCATGGGCGTCGAGCATGGAATGAACCCTTGCTACAATCTCTTTATCGGTCAGTTCAGTACTATAGCGAAAGTTGAATTGAACCTTTAATTCACCTGGTATGACGTTTGAAGCGCCAGTACCTGCTTCAATATTAGCAATTTGAAAGCTAGTTGGCGGGAAAAACTCGTTGCCATTATCCCAGTGACTTGCTGCAAGCTCCGCTAGTGCTGGTGCTGCGTCATGTACTGGGTTTTTAGCTAAATGAGGGTAGGCTACGTGTCCCTGAATCCCCTTAACCACAAGGTCTCCGGTTAAAGAACCACGGCGTCCAACCTTAACCACGTCACCAATACTGTGAGTTGAAGATGGCTCACCAACCAAGCACATATCGATAATTTCGTCGCGGGCCATTAAGGTGTCTACGACTCGTGTGGTGCCGTTAATAAACGGGCCTTCTTCATCGGAAGTGATTAGAAAGCTGATGCTGCCTTTGTGCTTTGGAAAATCGACAACAAAGCGCTCTGTTGCCACGATCATCGCAGCCAGTGAGCCTTTCATGTCAGCTGCGCCACGCCCATGCAGATAGCCATTGATGATGGTAGGTTCAAATGGCGACGTATGCCACGCTTCACTTGGGCCAGCTGGAACTACGTCGGTATGACCGGCAAAGCAAAACAGGGGGCCATCAGAGCCTCGTCGTGCCCAAAAATTGGTAGTGTCTTCGAAAACCATGGATTCTATATCAAAACCGATAGCTTTGAGTCTTTCGCTCATTAACTCTTGGCAACCACAATCGAGTGGCGTGACCGAAGGTCGAGATATTAAGTCTTTTGCTAACGCGAGAACAGGACTGTCTTGAATGCTCATATCAATTATTACCTTCAAAAATGTCAAGATACTGCTGTGGTTTGAAACCCAAGTAGCTTTTGTCTTTGTGAATTAATAAAGGCCGTTTAATGAGAGCGGGTTGCGCTAGCATTAATTCAATTGCACTGGACTCATCCAAAGCTGCTTTTACAGCGTCATCAAGTTGTCGAAAAGTAGTACCACGTTTGTTGATGAGCACTTCCCAACCTAAGACTTGCGCTTGGTGTTTGAGAAATTCTGCATCGAGTCCGTCTTTACGGTAATCAATGTATTGGTATTCAATCCCTGAGTCATCAAGCCAGCGCTTTGCTTTGCGAATGGTGTCGCAATTTGAGATGCCATATATCTGGGGCATTCTTTGTCCTTTAATATCTGGAGAATCTTATGTTGTTTTGCGGCTGAATTGTTACATGTTGCGCAGCAGGACTCAATTGTTAACGCAATCGTTCGTATTATCGGTTTAAAGCAACAGCTTTGCTTAAGCCGACAATACGAACCAAATGTACATTGAGATAATAGAGAGAGGGTGGTGATAGCGACTAAAGATTACTTGCTGCTATGCGTTTTCCCAAGTAATTCCGTCTTGGTGATGAAGCGCACCTTCAAGCATCTCGATCAGTGGAATCGCTCTTTGTTTAAGCGACGGTTGCCAGTTTTCGTTTTCTACCGCGTCTTCATCGTCTTGTTCGCTATCTGTTGCCGGGGCGTTGACGACACTTAAAAGGCTCTTGAGCGCATCATGTATATCGTCAGCATGTAATCCGGCAGGAATGTTACCACTGCAATCCATTGCCAATATAAGCTGCTTAGCCACATCACCAAACATTGTGATATCGCCATGATTATTACTTTTAAAGATGACCAACATAGTATTTTCCAAGCGTTTATAAGAATTGTTAAACCCAATACACAATATCCTCGTATTTCTCTGCATTTTCCAGCATTTCGTACAAAGGATAAGCGCGATGGTTTAAGTTTGGTTGCCAATGGCTGTGCGGATGGATTTCTTCGGTGGTTTCTTCGACAATTTTGAGGCGTTTCGTCAATTGGTGCTTTGCTTCGGGAATATCTAAGGTATGGATAGCGCCTGGGACTTTACCGCTACATCCCATACAGTGAATAAGAAGCTGTGCATCACTGCCAAACATAACAATATCGCCATGATTTGCACTTTTGAACGTAACTAACATACGCGGACCCTTAATAACACATCGACAAAAAGGGTGACAAAACCATGCATTAGATGTTCTAGGAATCAAAGGCGCTAAGGTTTGCCAGTCATCGCTATTTTGACAATAAGTGAGGGGATTACTAGAGGATACCTAAGGACTTGTGAAGGGCTTTACAAATATGCAAAAACAAAAAAGGCTATCAGTGATAGCCTTCTCAAATTAAAATATCAACAATTACTTAATTACTGTTAATACCGCTGTTTCAGCTAATGTTACTGTGCCTGAATGTTTTACTAGCTCTTTGAGCTCATCCATATTTGAAATCACAACTGGGGTTAACGTCGACTTCGCTTTCTTTTCAAGCAACTCAAGATCAAACTCAATAATGGTATCGCCCATTTTAACATCTTGACCTTCTTCACCGATGCGGGTGAAGCCTTCACCTTTTAGTTCAACAGTGTCGATACCGAAATGAACAAAAAGCTCTACGCCGTCACTGGTTTCCATTGAAAACGCATGGTTAGTTTCAAAGATTTTACCAATGGTTCCATCGCAAGGGGCAACCATGCGATTTCCTGTAGGTTTAATAGCAATGCCATCGCCAACAATTTTCTCGGCAAATACTACATCTGGAACTTCTTCAATTGGCACAATCTCGCCCGAAATTGGAGCGATAATGTCAATACCAGCTTTGGTTTCTGTACTTGAACCGGATACCATTTTTTTGAATGAATCAAATAAACCCATTTCGTGCTCCTAATCAGGATTGAGCGGTCTAGCTGACCGCTTTTTGTTTAATAAAGTTGTTCACCAAACTTGTAATTTCATCAGCGGTAGGCGCTTGTAGCGCTTGTTCTGCAAGTTCTTGAACATCACTAAAGTTACAGTTACGAATCAGTTTCTTAACACTTGGTACTGAGATTGAACTCATTGAAAACTCATCAAGTCCCATACCCAATAGCAGTAAGGTTGCGGTTTCATCACCAGCTAATTCGCCGCACATACCGGTCCACTTGCCAGCAGCATGTGAAGCATCAATGACTTGTTTGATTAGGCTAAGAACCGCAGGTGACATTGGGTTATATAGCGCTGAGATCAATTCATTACCCCGGTCTACGGCTAGCGTATACTGAGTTAAGTCATTGGTACCAATACTAAAGAAGTCTACTTCTTTAATAAGGTGATGTGCAATAGCTGCAGCAGCAGGAGTCTCAACCATCACGCCAATTTCGACATTTTCATCGAAATCTTTACCTTCTTCGCGCAATTGGTCTTTGAGTTTCGCAAGGGTTGCTTTCAAACTGAGAACTTCTTCAACAGAAATGATCATCGGGAACATGATACGCACTTTACCAAATGCCGAAGCACGAAGTAGGGCGCGTAACTGGTCAAACATAATGTTCTCTCGGTCGAAGAATATGCGAATCGCTCGCCATCCTAAGAACGGGTTCATTTCTTTTGGCAAATCAAGGTAAGGCAAATCTTTATCGCCACCGATATCCATGGTTCGGATAATCACGGGTTGGCCTTGCATTGACTCAACGACTGCTTTGTATGCGTCAAATTGCTCATCTTCTGTCGGCAGTTGGTCACGGTCCATAAACAAGAACTCGGTGCGGTAAAGGCCTACACCTTCAGCGCCGTTACGGTGAGCGCCGTCACAGTCCTTAATGGTTCCGATATTTGCACAAACTTCAACTTGATGGCCATCGAGCGTGATAGCCGGCAGGTCTTTAAGCTTGGCAAGTTCTGCTTTCGTCTCAATGTGGTCTTGTTGTAAACGCTTATAATGAGCTAATTGTGTTTCACTTGGATTCACAACGACTTCATTGTTTAGTGCATCTAGAACCAAGAAGTCACCCGATTTTACTAACTCGGTTACATTGTTGGTACCCACGATTGCTGGCAGCTCAAGCGAGCGGGCCATGATCGAAGTATGCGCTGTACGCCCGCCGATATCAGTGACAAAACCCAAAACTTTATCTAGGTTGATTTGAGCTGTTTCAGATGGGGTTAAATCATTGGCGATTAAAATAACTTCTTGGCTAATGGTGCTTAAAGAAACCATTTCCATGCCTAGAATGTTTTTTACTAAGCGATTTCCAATATCTCGAAAGTCTGCAGCACGCTCTTTCAAATATGGGTCGTCGAGCTCTGCCAACATTTGAGCATTCTGTTCGATGATACTTTGCGCAGCATTTTCGGCAGTCATACGACTATCGCGAATGTTTGCAATAATTTCTTCTTCAAGCTCTTCGTCCTCGAGCAGCATAATATGCCCCTCGAAAATAGCTTCTTTTTCTTCACCGAAAGTTTTACCGGCCATTTCTTTAATTTCTTCTAATTGCTCAGAAGTTTTTTGACGGCCATCGAAAAAGCGCTTTACTTCAACTTCTACATCCGCTGTCGCAACTTTGGATGTATTTATAACGACTTTCTCTTCCTTGAGCAGCAATGCTTTACCGAATGCTATCCCTGGTGAAGCGAGAATACCTGAAATCATAATCTAATTACCTATGTTGCCAATGAAAACCAAGTTGCAATACTGCTTATTCAAGTTCGTCCATCAATGCAACCAAGTGTTCTACAGCTTTTTGCTCATCTTCACCTTCAGCGCTAATTGTAACTTCTGTACCTTTAGTTAGACCAAGAGTTTGAAGCTTGAAAAGGCTTTTTGCACTTGCTGATTTACCATTGCTAGCAACAGTAATAGTACAAGGGAAAGCTTTCGCTTCTTTTACGAATTGAGCTGCTGGACGAGTGTGAAGGCCATTTTCTGCGGTGATAACAACATTTTTCTCAAACATATTCGCATTCCTAAGGTTGTGCGCTGAACAATTCAGCAAAAGTAAAATCGAGCTAAGCTTGGTGATATTTCTAAAACTCAGTCTAAATCGTAGTTGGAGATATGAAAATTTCCACTAAAGTTATTTTTTGTCGAGAAATATGTATCAAAAAAATAACTTTTTGTTACAAATGGAAATATTTACTCCGCTTTAATGTTGCGTGAAGTATAGGATTAGGCTTGAATATGACAAAACAAAATAGAGTTAATTTTCGTTGCGAAATAAGAATTGTGATGCAGCTCAAAAAAAAGCGCCGTTCTGGCGCTTTTTTATACAGAATTTAAGCGGGTTATCGCTTATTGCAGGTTTTCTTGGTCAGTGAAAATGTCAGCAAATAGTGCCGAACTTAAATAACGCTCACCGGAACTAGGAAGTATTACGACAATAGTTTTGTCAGCAAACTCTGGTCGAGCTGCAATTTGGTTAGCTGCAACAACGGCTGCACCAGACGAGATACCCGCTAGAATACCTTCTTCTTCCATTAATCGACGCGCCATGTCAATTGCATCATCATTCGATACGTGTGCTACTTCATCGACAAGGTCCAAGTCTAGGTTGCCAGGAATGAAGCCGGCACCGATACCTTGAATTTTGTGAGGCCCTGGGCTTAAGTCTTCACCAGCTTTTGCTTGTGCAATAACAGGAGAATCAACAGGTTCTACAGCAACACTGGTGATTGCTTTACCTTGCGTGTTTTTAATATAACGACTAACACCTGTAATAGTACCGCCTGTACCAACACCGGCTACGAACACGTCGATGTCGCCATCGGTGTCTTCCCAAATTTCTGGGCCAGTCGTTTGCTCATGGATCTCTGGGTTAGCTGGGTTGCTGAACTGCTGTAGCAATACATATTTCTCAGGATCTGAGTTGCGAATTTCTTCAGCTTTATCGATAGCACCTTTCATACCTTTAGCGCCTTCGGTTAACACTAGGTTAGCGCCCAAGGCTTTAAGTAGCTTACGACGCTCTAAGCTCATCGTGTTTGGCATTGTCAGTGTGATGGAGTAACCACGAGAAGATGCAACAAATGCTAAAGCAATACCTGTATTACCACTGGTTGGTTCGATTAATTCTTTACCAGGAGTTAAAATGCCTTTTTTCTCAGCATCCCAAACCATGTTTGCACCAATACGGCATTTTACGCTGAAACTTGGGTTGCGAGATTCAACTTTTGCTAATACTCGGCCATTTGAAACGCGGTTTAGACGTACTAGCGGAGTTTTGCCAATCGTTAGCGAGTTATCATCGTAAATTTTGCTCATTGATTCTTCCTTAAAATTTGTACGTAGGGTCATCGCGATGGACTACCGTTGCTTTGCAACAAGGAGCAAGACCCGTCTATTGAATTCAGTTACCCATGCAGCATATCCCTTGCGGGCGAGAAGGTTAAGGAACGTTTTTTTATAACCTTATGTAATTAAGCGATAAGTTGATATAGCTAAAGGTAGTGAGGCGAACCAAGGATACAATTGTTGAAGGTATGCCAAGCTTATGAATGATAAGTAATTTAGCCCATGCTGCCTGCAGCAACCTGGGCATGGCCATTAATGATTCTGATGACGGTAGTGGTCAACCCACATGGCGGTGGCGCCACAAACTGAAACCGGCATGATAATCAGGTTAATTATCGGCAAGCTTGCACAAATAGAGACTAGGGCACCAAAGCTCAAATTTTGTAGTCGGTGCTGAGCAAGTTGTTGGCGCATTGTCTTAAAGGGTACTCGATGATTATCAAAGGGGTAGTCGCCATATTGAATTGTCATCATCCAGGCGCCAAAGATGAACCACAGCGGCGCTGCTACAACCTGTCCAACACCGGGTATCAAAAACACCAAAAAGATCCCGATTGCTCTAGGCAACCAGTACCCAATTTTTTGTAGTTCTCGCATCAAAATTCTTGGGACATCTTTTAGCATGTCCCAAATACCGGTGGAGTCAGCGTCTCCCGATACGAGGAACTGCTCGGTTTTCTCGGCAAGCAGTCCGTTAAATGGCGCGGCTATAATGTTAGCCAGCATGCTAAAACTAAAACCATAGACTAACAGCACACTTATAATAGCTAGCGGCCATAGGATCATATTCAACCATTGCAGCCACGTAGGTAACATGCCTAAAGCTTGGTCAATCCAGCCTCCAAGTTGCTGATACAACCAAAAGAAACTCAATCCGAATAGTAAAACATTGATAACTAGTGGCACGACAACAAAAAGGCGTAAGCCCGGCTGGGAAATGAGTTGTAATCCCTGTAATAGATAAGCAAAGCCTTGATGTCTCTGTTGGCTTGCGTCCTGATGAGCGTTCACACAATAATCCTATAAAATTTTAGGTCACCAAGATAACCATTTTACGAATCGTTGCCAATATTAATACCCAAAGTCTTGAGTTGATATTGATGTTCTTGCTAGTAATCGATGGTATGGCACATTGATGTCAGCTTTAGATCAAAACGTTTGTCGCGATGCTAAGTCAGCTTTGTTACAGTTTGCTGTGTCTAATAATGCAGAGTTTTGGAATGCGCCTCAAACAAGTACGTCTTGCTGGGTTTAAATCATTTGTTGATGTAACCAAAGTTGATTTTCCAAGTGCCTTAACCGCAATCGTTGGGCCAAATGGCTGTGGTAAATCCAATATAATAGATGCCGTACGCTGGGTGCTTGGCGAAGCATCTGCGAAAAATCTACGTGGTCAATCCATGACCGATGTAATATTCAATGGCGCTTCGGGGCGTAGTGCGGCTAATAGAGCAATGGTTGAACTCATTTTCGACAACCGAGAACACAAGCTCGGTGGCGCTTACAGTGCTTATACCGATATTGCTTTGCGAAGAGAATTATTAAGTGACGGTAGTAATCACTACTATCTTAATGGGCAACGCTGCCGCAAACGTGATATCAGCGATATCTTTTTAGGCACCGGCTTAGGGCCTCGCAGCTATGCGATCATTGAACAAGGGATGATATCTCGATTAATCGAGTCTAAACCAGCTGAATTAAGGGTACTAATCGAAGAAGCCGCAGGCGTTAGTAAGTATAAAGAACGTCGGCGCGAAACCCAATTAAGGATTGAGCACACGCAAACCAACATGCAACGTTTGTTTGATATTGAAACCGGCTTAAGTCAGCTAACGGATACGCTAAAAGTACAGGCTGAGTCAGCGCTTAGTTTTCGTAAACTTCGCCAGCAGCAACGTGAATTAAAGCAATTAGAATACTATCAGTCTCGCAATCAAGCTGTAGCTCAGTCGCAACATAACGATCAGCAAATAACTAAACTTCAATCTGAAATCCATCAACTTGAACAAGCCTTGACCTTAAAAGAGAATCAGCGACAAATTGTAAGTCTTGATTTAGAACGCGAATACGACAATCAGCAGAAAAAACAGCAGCAGCAGCAAAAGCTAGAAGCGCAGCAGCATCAGCTCCAACAATCAATCGCGATGTCAAAACAAGCTCAGCTACAAAAATCGGAGCGTATGCAGTCTCTGCGCGTTGAAATCAACAAAACCGAGCAACAACTACAACAACAAACCGAGCAGCAAACCCAGCTGTTGCGTGTGCAAGAACAACATACTGAAACGCTAGAACAGCAAGGGAAAACGCTTGAATCTATTCAAGGTGAATACAGCCAGGCTCAACAGCAATTAGCCAAAGATCAAGCGGCATTCGATGCAAGCAATTGGCTTGTGCAACAACAGCAATCGCAACATCTAAGTGCGCAAAAAGAATTATCTCTTGCACAGAAATCATTGTCGAGCCTGCAACAACAGTTAATGACTGTACAGGGAGTTGAACTAGCCCAACTACAGCAAAGTAAAGCCATACAGATAGCTAAAAAACAGCAGCTTGATGCGTGTGAATTATTACTTGAAACAGCCAAAACGGCTACGGAAAAACTAGAGCGTCAAGTTGAAATCGAGTCCTTAAGCTTGGACGGCATTCAAGCTACTATCCAAAAATTGGAAATGAGCAAGCACGAACAACAACTAGCGCTAAACATTTTAAATCAGCAACTTGAAGATTGTGACTCTCAATTGTCTGAGCAGAGTTTGGGACGATTGGTCACGGTAAATGCGCCTTGGGCTATGGCATTTGAGCAAGTGCACAGTCGATGGATGAAAGTACCAGTTGTTAGTGCGCTCCCTAGTGACATTATGAGTGCTGTATTCACTAACCCAAAACAAGTCCAATCCGGTGAGAGGCATCGCGACCTAGCATTGCTGTCAAACTTAGCCAGTCAATGTCAACCCCGAAATCTAGCGCTATTTGCTGAAAATATACTACTGTGCACCAGCCTTCAACAGGCTTGGGACTTGCGTTCGCACTTGCAACAGCATGAAAGTTTAATAACTTCAGAAGGATATTGGATCGGTCAGAATTGGCAACTGATGGACCTTCCTGTTAAGCGCCTTAATTGGTCTGGGCTGCAGCAAGATATAGAAACTCAAACCAAGACCCTTGCTGTAGCCAAAATGCATGTCAGTGAAATGCTTACGTCTCAGTTGCAGCAACAACAACATTGCGCCCAAATACAGCAACAGCTAAATGAAGCCAAAGAACAATTTGTGACGCATCAAAATAATAAGCATGTTGCTGAGCTTGAAGCGCAACAAGCCAAGTCCAAGCTGGAGTCTTTAAGTGCTCAAGATCATGCAGCTCAAGCGCAACGACAAGTGATACAACAGCAGCTTTCAGAGCAGCGCCAACAATGCCAAGATTTACAACTTGTTCTAGAACAGATCGCTAGTGAGCAAGCTAAGGGGCAAGCTGTTGAGCAGCTACAAACGCAATGTGAGAGCGCGAGACAAAATGTAATCTCGCTTGAAAAGCAGTTAACAAACGCCAAAAAAGCGCAAGAAGACTGCCTAGGGAATTTGCATCAACAGCAGATTAAATCTGCCGCACTAAGCGCTCAAATTGAGCAGCGACAAAGCTTTCTAGCTGAGCAGCATAAGAGCTTATCCAATCTGGAGCATGCCAAAGTCGAAACTCAAGACGACTTAAGCCAATTGCGCCTAAATAAATTAGAGCATGAGTTAGCTCAAATCGCAGAGCAACTAAATCTTAGCTTAGAACAGCGTCGTGACCGGTTAACCTTGATAGATCAGATGCAACATGGCGTTAAAACTCAACAAAAGAGCATTGAGAAGCAGCGCAAATTAATGCATGCGCTTGAGCTTAAACAAGAATCAGTAAAAACGCGTCTCGAAGCCCTCGACCAGCAGTATCAAAAAAATCCAGAGCTTGCCAGTTTAGAAGTACCAAGCCGAGAGCGGCTGCTTGAACAACATGATTTTGAACACGAGTTTGAAGACATTCAGCAAAAAATAGAGCGGCTAGGGCCGGTCAATTTGGCAGCGGAGCTGGAACTAAAAGACAAACAGGCTGAGCTCGAAGCCATGATAGAACAGCGCCGAGACTTAGACTTATCGCTGGAGCAGTTAGCTGCGGCGATTGCATTAATTGATAAACAAAGTAGTCAACAATTTAACCAGACCTTTGATCAAATTAACCAACATATTGCAGTGTTGTTTCCCCAAGTATTTGGGGGTGGTAAAGCCTATTTACAGCGCTGCCCCATTGCAGGTGATAGCGATGAAAACGAACAAGGCTTGCGTATCATGGCGCAACCACCGGGCAAAAAGAATAGCAGCATTATGTCGTTATCGGGTGGCGAAAAAGCGCTAACGGCATTAGCGCTAGTTTTTGCTATATTTGAACTAAATCCAGCACCCTTTTGTATGCTTGACGAAGTCGATGCACCTTTGGATGACGTTAATGTAGGGCGGTTTGCGAATATGGTTGAGCAAATGTCGCAACGGGTCCAGTTTGTGATGATTACCCATAATAAGCAAAGCATGGAGAAATCCAGTCAGCTTTTAGGGGTTACGATGCATGAGGCTGGAGTGTCAAGAGTGGTGTCAGTTGATGTAGAACAAGCACTTACTTGGTTGGAATAGTGTGCAATTGAACAGTAAACCGAATGTCGACTATCGCAATGTGTTACACAATAGTGTATAAATCGAGTTAGTGCCTTCATTTTAAGACTAAAAATAAAGAGACGTATTGCATGCAGGAACTTCGCATAGTCCTAATTGTTGTCGGGATCATATTAATTGTTGCCTTACTAGCCCATGGATTTTGGAGCAGTCGCAAGAATCGTCCCGTTAAACTTAAAGATGCTAAGACTAAAGCTAAATCGAAGAAGAAAAAAGCGGACTTAGGTCCTCGAGACGATCAAGGATTTGACGAGTTTGGCTTAGGCGAAGCACGGGTAATTGGTGATCCTCTTTTTCAGGATTTAAGTGAATCAGAAGAATCTGTTAGCAATGCTAATGCTTCTGGCTTAGATGAATCAGAAGCCCATGGAACTATCTCAAATCCTCCTCCGGCTCAATCTGCTCCATCGCCCTATAGTGAGCCAGCGCTTACTCAAGCCGAGCAGGTACCGGTTAATGAAACGCCAAGTGAGCGACGCGAGCCTGCTTTTTCGTTTTCGGCTCTTGATGATGAACCCAGTGCTGTAAATGTTGAGCCAACGCCAGCTGCTCAAACAAGCCCAAGCCCTGCAACTAATCCAACGCGTTCAGCTTTTGAATTGCAAATTGAAGATGCAATCCCTGAGCCCGTTGCAGCAAACCCAGAGCCTAGTGAGCCGAGCCTTAGCCCGTCGACAAATGAGAGCCGCATTGAGCCAGAGTTAAGCGCCAGCACAGATAGTGAAGTACCTAGCCATCCACAGCCTGAAGACGTGTTTGTACTAAACGTCGTTGCCCAGCGCGGTAAAGCGTTTAGTGGTTTAGACGTTGTTAATTGCTTAGATAGCCATGGTTTGTTCTTTGGTGAAATGGATATATTTCATCGCCATGAGGACAATTCTGGACACGGTTCGGTGGTGTATAGCGTTGCTAACATGCTTAACCCAGGGGTATTCAATATGGATACTATCAAGGAATTTGAAACCCGTGGCATGACCTTCTTTATGGCGGTTCCTGGTCCGGGAGAACCATATAAAAACTTCAATATGATGCATACGACAGCGCTTGCGATTGCTCGCGAACTCAATGGCTTGTTGGTCGACGACCAACGTAACCCGCTGACGCAGCAAACCTTGAACCATTATCAGCAAAGGGTACGCGAATACGAACGCAAGCAATTGTTGGCCGCTCAATAGGCTATTTGTGTTCCTTGCTATCCAATAAGGCCTCTGTTTACAGGGGCTTTTTTTTCAGTTTTTACTAGTAAAGCGGCAGTCATCCGCATTTGCTTTGCAAATTATTAAAGAGAGTTTTAGATATGTCAGCAGCCGATCAAGTCCAACAACTGCGCCAACAGCTCGAAGAGTTAAACTATCATTATTACGTACTTGATGAGCCTAAACTGCCGGATTCAGAATACGATCGCCTGTTTCGAGAGCTACAAGCGCTAGAGCTCAGTAATCCCAAATTACGCGATCCGCAGTCACCGACGCAACGTGTGGGTGGGGCGGCGTTAAGCGCGTTTAGCCAAGTTGAACACGATCAAGCGATGTTGTCCTTAGACAATGCTTTTAGCGAAGATGAACTCCGTGCTTTTGATAAACGTATTTCCGAGCGACTAGCCCTAAATGAGCCGCTTGAGTATTGCGCTGAGCCTAAGTTAGATGGTTTGGCTATCAGTTTAGTTTACGAGAATGGCATGCTAACACGCGCGGCCACCCGCGGTGACGGGCGAGTAGGGGAAGATGTTACGGCCAATGTTCGCACAATTCGCTCCATACCTCTTAGCTTACGTGGCGATTTTATTCCGCAAAAAATAGAAGTTCGAGGCGAAATTATCATGCCTAAAGCTGGTTTTGAGCGCCTAAATCAAGAAGCGTTAGCAAAGGGCGAAAAAACCTTTGCTAATCCGCGCAATGCCGCGGCAGGAAGTTTGCGTCAACTTGATCCCAAATTGGCAGCTAAGCGTCCCTTGGGCTTTTATGCTTATGCCTTAGGTGCTGTTAGTGAAACACTTGCCGGCAGCCACTTTGATAATCTACAACGTTTAAAAGACTTTGGCTTTCCAGTCAGCGCAGAACTTAAGCGTGTTGATGGACTAAAGGGTTGTTTAGATTACTACCAGTCAATTGGCGCTCGTCGAACCGATTTGCCTTATGAGATTGACGGTGTGGTTTATAAAGTCGATAGCATTGCCTTGCAGCAGCAACTCGGTTTTGTTGCGCGAGCGCCGCGTTGGGCGATTGCGCATAAGTTCCCTGCCCAAGAAGAGTTAACCATACTTAAAGATGTTGAGTTTCAAGTCGGCCGCACTGGGGCAATAACGCCAGTTGCGCGTTTGGAGCCTGTATTTGTAGGCGGCGTTACGGTGAGTAATGCCACCTTGCACAATAGTGATGAAATTGAACGACTTGGCATAAAAATCAACGATACAGTGGTTGTGCGTCGTGCCGGTGATGTAATTCCGCAAGTTGCACGGGTGATACTAGAACGTAGGCCCGAGGACGCAATAGATATTCGTTTCCCTGGTGAGTGCCCGGTGTGCGGCAGTGAGTTAGAACGCATTGAAGGCGAAGCCGTTATTCGTTGTAACAATGGACTAGGTTGCGCGGCGCAGCAAAAAGAGGCGCTAAAGCACTTTGTGTCGCGCAAAGCGCTCGACATTGACGGCATTGGCGACAAGTTGGTTGAACAGCTGGTTGACGCAAACCTGCTACACAGTCCTCTGGATATTTTCTACTTGAAAGACCAGGTTGGCGCGCTCATGAATCTAGAGCGAATGGGAGAGCGCTCGCTTGAAAAATTGCTAGAAGGTATCGAAAAGGCCAGACAAACCACCTTGGCCAAGTTTGTCTATGCCTTGGGTATTCGAGAGGTTGGTGAAGCGACTGCCAGTAACCTTGCCCTGTATTTTAAAACCTTGCCTGCCATCAGCGGTGCAAGTTTGGAAACGCTGCAAAAAGTTCCTGATGTTGGCGAAATAGTAGCAAAACATCTACGCTTCTTTTTTAAAGATGAAAAGCACTTAGACTTAGTTGAACGTTTGGCTCTTGAGCTAAATTGGCCTGAAATTGAAGAACGTGAACAAGCCTCATTGCCATTTGACGGTAAAGTGTTTGTGCTTACGGGCACCATGAATCAAATGGGCCGCAGTGAAGCAAAAGCCCAGCTACAAAACTTAGGTGCTAAAGTCACCGGCAGTGTGTCGAAGAAAACCGATGTGGTCATTGCTGGAGAATCTGCGGGTTCTAAGTTAACCAAAGCACAAGACTTAGGTCTTGAGATTTGGGATGAGCAAACAATGCTTGATGAATTAGCAAAATATGGGTAAATCTAAGGTTAAAATCGAAGTCTGCATCGATAATATCGAGTCGCTGCACACCGCTATTGAAGCTGGTGCTGATCGCATTGAGTTATGCAGCGCGCTAGCACTCGGTGGTCTATCGCCTAGCTGCGCATTACTTAGCTACGCCATAGCCAATAGCCCCATTCCTATCTATGCCATGGTACGCCCAAGAAGTGGTGATTTTGTATATAGCGCCGCCGAAGTTGACATGATGTGCTTTGAGATCGAACAATTTAAATCCCTAGGCGTGCACGGCGTTGTACTAGGTTTACTTGATTCCGAAGGGCTATTGCCGCAAGCTGATTTAAAACGTTTGGTGGAAGCTGCAAACGGCGTAGGTTTGACCTTTCATCGTGCTTTTGATCTATGTAGCGATTGGCAAAATGCCTTAGAAACTCTAATCGATTTTGGTTTCGAGCGTATTTTGAGTTCTGGCCAGAGAGCCAGTGCGATTGAAGGTATTGCTACGCTTGAAGCAATGGCTACGCAAGCTGATGACCGCATTAAAATCATGCCCGGCGCAGGACTTAATGCAAGTAATGCGCAGCAGATTGTAGAACAAACCGGAGCGGGTGAAGTTCACCTCTCGGGCAAAGGCAAACGTGAATCACTTTTCACGGGGACCTCGAATGCGGTGATGGGGCAAGACGCGGACCTTGATCGTTGGATAGATGTTACCGATTTTAAGAAAGTAGCAGCTGTTAGACGACTTTTCTAAGTTTGCTTGGCTTGCCAAAGCCATATATAGCTGGGTTGAATTGAAACAAGCTGATTTCACTTAAGGGTCTAAATCTAGCTTAAATGTATAAGGAATTGAAAATGGAAGCGATGGGAATCATAGGGTTTGTATTTGGACTTGCTGGCTTGTCTTATGCCTTGGCCGCAAAACGAGATATCGCAGATTTAAAGCAAGAGTTCGAATCCTTAAAGTTATCGCTAGCTACAGAGAAGCCAAAAAATAAGCTAGTGTGATGTAAATGCAAGAGTATTTCTAATGAAACCACGTAAGGCTAAGCTGGAAAAGTCACTTTGCTAACCGGTAATGAATAGTTATCTAGAATCGCAACGCAGTAACTGGAAGTTTTAGCCCAGAACACATAAAGGTATATTTTACTTTATATAGTTTTTGCAAACAGTCTGAGTAATAGGCCATTCAACATAATAATTCCTGCCCAAGATCTCATTGTAACCACAGAAAACCCTTTAAAGCGGCAGCTTAGCTTAATTCTTAGAGTAAAGCCCGGATACCCAAATGGCCCCAGTATGGAGCCATTTGCTGTCAAATACCTTTCGGAACTAAGCTTTTGCTTTTCGACGGCTAAACCGCAGACCAACAAGACTCAATGCTAATAGTGCTAAACTGGCAGGCTCTGGGACTGAAGATGAAGGTACATTACCATAAATGATGTCAATATCAGTTGATGCCGCAAGCGAACCATCGGCAAAGAACGCAGAAAGACCAATAGTAAACATGCCCTCTGTTTGTGGGTCAAAGCCATCAGGGCTAAAAAAACCAAGGTTCCAAGAGTTTTGACCAACGTTTGAAGTAGAAATCATGTTGCCGTAATCAGTTTCGTTTCCTGCAACCGAACCTTCACCATTCCCAGTGGCATTGTTTCCAATGGCATGGTCAGCAACATCTAAATTAATTGGATCGAAACTCAGAAAATTTGTGCCCACGGTTGGATCAAGATCAATATCAAGCTGGTAGAAAAACGAAGTGAGCGGTGTTTGACCACTACCAATTACGTCTGAGTTGATTGACCATTCGAAGTTGAATACCGAGCGATTAGCAGGTGCATTACTGCTAGCAGGATCGAATGTATAAGTTCGGTTACCGTCGTAATTAAAGGTGTTTTCGGGGACTCCGAGTAAGTTATATCGCACTTTACCGCGCAAACCTAATTCTACGTTGTTTTCGGTCGTCCCTGTGAATGAACCGTTGGCATTACCAGATCCAAAAATAACGTCTGGGATTATAAAACCTGTACCATTTATCGGGCCCGCGAATGTGAATGTTGAGACTAATGAACCCATAGCTATTAGCGTTACAAGTACCTTTTTCATTTCTACATTATCCTTTTCGTAGCAACTGGTCAGACGTGTATTTAATAGAAAGCAAGAACAACACCAGATATAAAATAACGCATTAAAACAATGGCATAAGAAATTGGTGTTGTATTAGTAAAGTGAAAAGTGTAAATATAGCTGACACTTAGCAAGTCTTTATTTTTCTTGTGTATGTTCGCATAGATTTAAAATCTAATATGGAAGGATTTAGAGCGGACAAAAAGCAGACAATCAATGGCAGTCTTGTGCGCTCTCGCGCTTGTTAAGTACTTCGCAACGTATTAATACTAGTCTGAATGCTTTTCAGCTTATAGATTTTTATACTCAACATCGACAGAATTCAAACGAAATAACTGCATTTTGCTTTTGCGGTATATCCTCAAAATAATACCAATAAGCTTTAAATAAATAACTATTATGGTTTCGTGCAAATGTTGCTTAAAGCCCCGGATTAAGGGCTTTGTGGTATAGATGCTTTGAGTTATTGGCTATAAGCTGTCATGTCAACAACTCCAAATCCGGTAAAGCCTGCATGATATGTATTTAGTGATACGGGAAAACATTCATGGCTACAGACCTAAGTGTCGGAAAATTATACACCTATACTTAAGGCCAAAGCTGTATTTGTTTTTGATTGTTGCTATGCAGTATCACTAGTGCATACCACCGGCAATATTGTGATGCGTTGGATCCATTGTATTGCCTATTGTGAGTATGTTCATACCCAGCATTTGAAAAGAGCTTAGCTTTCGACGCGTACGTTAACTTCGATAGGATAAAAAGCTTTAAATTGAATAAACAGTTACTCATGCAAGTGAATGAGCGTTATATAAATTTCAATCTATGCGACTTTTCCATCAGAAGCTCACGTTTTGGTCACCAATTATATGGAGAAAACAGTTATTTTTTGATCGCTTTCTTTGTGAGCACACTTGCCAAGCAAGATGACAAATGGTTTGACCAAAATTACTGCTGCATTAATAAACTTGTCTGCGTGTTTCAAGGCTGGGTATGCACTGTTTCGTCCAGCATTAACTAGCTTCCAAAAACCTCGTCGCTATTTTCAAAAGACTTAAACTCGATAGGATTTCCGCTGAAATCGAGTACAAACATGGTGCTTTGTTGACCACTTTTACCCTCATATCGAACTTGGGGCTTAACAATAAAGTTCACTTGTGCGTTCTCTAAACGCTGCGCTAGTTGCTCAAATTGGCTGTTGCTCAGTAAGCAGCCAAAATGGGGGATTGGTACTGATACGCCGTCTACAAGCCCGCAATAATCGAGTTTTTGGTTAACGTCACCTACATGCGCCGAGAGCTGATTGCCAAAAAGATCGAAGTCTATCCAAGTATCGGTGGAGCGCCCCTCGTTGCATGACAAAATATCGATATAGAACTTTCTAGTTGTCTCTAGGTCTTTGACCTTAAATGCATAGTGGAAAACATTGCTCATTCGATGTAGCTCCTTGTTTTAATCACTTGTATGTTGGCGGAATCCATTAAACTCTATTGGTCTTCAACACCAAGCCACGCAACATAGTAACGTGCGATTCGGTCTAGCTCTTGGTTTGTATCTGGAAACAGCTGCTGCAAGTAATACAAGGCATCAGCAAGTGTGACTTGATGTAGGTTACTGCGTGTCCCAAAAACCAAGTGATGTAAACTGTGCAATAGGCCTAAAGTATTGGCCTGTTCGTCGACGCTGCGCATTATCACCTCGTCAATGCAGTCTTCTACATCCTCTAATGGCTGAGTCGCTTGTTGGTAAAGATTAGATAATAAAATATTGAGCTGTTGCTCGTCCAATAAGTGCTTACTTCTAAGTATCCAAGCTAAACTTATCAGATTGTGACCAAAGAAACTGGGTTGGGCTAAGCAAACTTCGAGTAGCTGTTGTTGGCTGTAAACCCTTGGAGTAACTAATGCACTTGCTTTGAGGCCCCCATAAGTGGAACTAATATACTCGGTAACACGATTAAGAAATGGAGGTACTTGCCTCTCATTTAGCTGTGGGTAGAGCGAACGAAAGGCTAGTAGTAAGGTTACATTGTGTGATAGATACTCATTATGGCTTAAGGCAACTGGCAAGTAGTATTCAAAGATGTCAGCGAAACCTTTTTGATCATGCCATTGTGACAGCGCTTGGTAGGCTGCCGGGTAGATACCTTGCGCCAATATTTTTTTTATACGCGTTTGCGAGAATTGCGGCGCTGTGATCGCACTAAAATAGCTTTCGTTTGTTGTGACACTACCAATCGCAATAAGCGCGTCGGTTTGAGTCCAAATAGTGTCATCGTTATCGAAGACGATAAACAAATGCTGCGCTGCTACAACTGCTTTTAACGCGTGCGGTTGATGAATAATTGCGCTGCTATATAAAGCCCTAGCTAAAAGATCGGTTTCGGTCATTGCTCTTCTATGGGTTTAAGTTCGTCGTTTGGTCAATAGTCTTGGAGTTTCAAAATAATCATAGTCATTATAGTAAAAAGGTATGGATGGCCGAAAGCGGTTCGTGATTTTTTTAGGTCTAGATGTATGGAAGTTTAGTATTGGATTGTCGGCTAATACCTAGTGAGCAAGGTATTAGCCGAAGTCGCACTTTTAAAGGTCGCTTTTGTAAATCTCGCCACCCTTCATAATTAAGTCAAAATTTGCCTCATGGTCAGTCATCACTGAAAGGTCTTCTAGCGGATTTCCGTCGATCAAAAGCAGATCAGCGTGGGCACCTTGAGCAATCACACCAAGTTTACCGGGATATGGATTGAGCACGCCCGAAAGCTCTAATAATTCACCACCTTTAGATGTTGCTTGGCGCATCACTTCGATAGGCGAGAACCATTGAGCACGGAAGGTGAATTCCTCATTAATTTTCGCAATTGCTTCAGGGTTGCTGATGATATCGGATCCAATAACTATTTTATCGAAACCGATCTCCTTGGCTGTTTTAAACATATGGTCTATGCCCTCAAAGGCTTGGTGATGTTTATGCGCTTGACCTTCGGTATAACCAGCAGGAATAAACGTATATACGCTTACCTGAGGTGATAACCAGACATCACCTTGGTCTTTGATGTACTGCAAAGTATCTTTATCGATTAGATTACCGTGTTCTATTGATTTTACACCATTGTCGATGGCTCGACGCACACCTTCGTTGTTGTAAACATGCGCCATCGTGTAGGTACCAAAATCGCTGGCGGCTTTTGTCGCAGCTTGGATTTCTTCGTCGGTGAATTCTACAACTTCAAGTGGGTCAGAGACCGATCCCGTGCCCCCGCCAACAGCAATCTTTATTTGTGAAGATCCTCGGCGTAAGTTCTCACGGGTAGCCGTTAGCATTTCTGGAACACCGTCAGCAACCACGAAGTCGCCTTCGCTAACAAGCAGGTCGTGATGTCCGCCCATTTCTACGGATTTATCAGTGGGGAAACGATGGTCAGAATGCCCCGAAGTTTGAGAGATCATTGGACCAGAAGGGTAGATCCGTGGCCCAGGTGTTTGACCGTCGTCGATAGCGGCCTTTAAGCCATAGGTATTACCGGAAGCGTCTCGGACTGTGGTAATACCACGCTCAAGGTAATCTTCAGCGATGTTGCCAGCGACAATTGCTTTGTAGCGGTCATCTCGAAATAGTAAGTCTGGCGATGACAATTGCATCATTAGATGCTCATGCATAAATACTAAACCAGGGGTCAAAACTCGGCCTTCGGCGTTAATAACCGTTGCGCCAGCTGGCGCATCAATATCTTTAGCAATTTGTGCAATAACGCCATCTTTCACCAATACATCTTGGCCTTCGAGCAAATTCTCAGATATGCCGTCAAAAATACGAGCACCGGTAATCAATGTTGCAGTTGATGCATCGTCCTTGCTAAAAGCTGCAGGGGCAGCAAAAATTGCACTTGTGATAAGTGCTAACAGCATAACTTTAGTTTTCATTTTGAAGTCTCATTTTAATGTTTAAGCGATTGGTGATCTACTTAGCAACATGAATGACAGAGTGTTCATATGCATTGAGAAAGACCAATATTTATGTCTATTTTATTTGAAGCGTTGCGATTCAGTGCGCATCTTGTTTCGACGGCCAAAGAATAAACCGATTGTTAAATATCCAACAATTCGATTGGATGGATAGGATCCGTCCAATTTTGAATAGAGGGTATGACTAAGCAGATTAATGGCTGTTTGTAGGTGAAAAAAGATATACGAGGTCGAAGAGACCAGAGTTGGTTCTGAATACAGGTAGATCAATAGGGCAGCCGTATACCGACAACTAGTTTTGTCATCTCAAGGCACAGAAATGACAGGGAAACTGGTGTTTATTCAGCTAAAATTCTGTTCAATATAGAGCGGCAACTAATTATTTGGATTCATGAGTTGCTTGCCATAAGCGTCTAGTACTTTAACGATGGTTTTTTTAAGCTCGGAGACTTGCTTTGAATGAGGGCACCATAAGGCGAATGGTACTTTAAAATCTTGCAGTAGTTTATCGCTTTGAATCTCAACGAGTTCCTGGGTGTCATAACCTGAATCCACAACGGCTTTGGGCAACAATGCCCAGCCTAAGTTATCTTGAATCAATGAAATGATCGTCGATAGTTGATCCACACTTTCATGGTTTGCTGCAATAACCGCTTTTTCGGCCATGCCATCGTCAATCATCGATTTAAGTACGAATTGGCGTACTGAACTCATCGCTTGCAAAGTTCTATTAGAAGACATTTTGGCGAGTTTGTTGTCGCTATGGCAATAGGGGACGAAAGGTAAGTTACCCAGAAAGGTATAATCAATACTATTGATCACCTGACTTTCATAGATGTTTACAATGCCAAATTGGATATTTCCGTCTTGTATACCTTTTTTGATTTCTTGTTTGGACCTTATTATCAAGTTGACCCGCATTGTTGGAAAGTCGTTATCTATCTGGCGACGGATTTTTGAAACGACAACCGTAGGTATTAAACTTGAATAGGCAATGGTCACTGATTCTAGACCACCGAAAGATAAGCTAAGTGCAAACTTATCAAAGGTTTTGGCTTGTTCTAGGGCTTGTTTCGCGTAGTGATATAACAAAACTGCGTCGGTTGTTGGCTCAACCGAGCGAGCGCTTCGCTCAAAAAGTGTTACGGCAAGTTGGTCCTCAAGATTAGTGATTACTTGGGCAATAGTTGTACGGTGTTTATTAAGCTTTTCAGCTGCTTTTCTAAAGGCTTTTTCTTCGTATACGGTGACAAATGCAGAGAGCTGCTCAAGGCTAAAATTCATAATCTAATACAGTTCCGTGTAAGATATTCCAGTGTGCTGACCTAATCTGTGTAATTGTTACTATATAAATAAGCTCAAAAAAAGTGAGCTTGTTTCCTTGAGTATAAAGATAGTCTGTTAAGGCACAAGATAATCTAGATTTACCCACGGAAATTTGCTCTCCATTGATAAGCTTAGTGGAGGAGATATGTATTGGCTTACGTGACGAAGGCCTTCATATTTACGCTAGCATACACCTGATTTAGTATAAATAACTTAGGGCTTGGCGAGGCCGTGAAAAATCGGGTATACGCTGATGATGAGAGACTCTTGATCCCACAATGACTAAATTCATATCAAGTTCTGCGCAGGCTTGTAGATCCCACTGCGCATCCCCAAAATAGGTGACTGGGAGATCTAACTTTTTGCCCTCCTTCGTGTTAGCAAGCTTCATGATTTCGACTCGTGAGTAGTGGTCGTTAGATGAAGAGATGTTTAACTTAGCTGTATCAAATCCAGCAGACTCTAACTTGAGTTTGGCTGTTTCGCCCCATCCGCCAGTGGCGATAGAAACCACATATTGAGGATTGTTAAGCAAACTGTCCACAAAGGTTTTTGCACCCAAAACTTCTTGGGCTGCTTCACGACGCAGCGCTGATTTAATATTGCCAATGAAAATAGATTTTACCAGCGGTTCTAGCTCTACGAGAGATAAATGCGGAGCCTGAGTTTCAATAAACTGCATAAGAATGCCGCGGTCCGTGACATGCGGGTAGTTTGCCCAATCCTGATTTATAAGCAACCCAGTGGCCTCGAGCACAGCGGCTATAAAACAACGCTCATCAAGCTCATAAGATTGAATGAGTGTCCCGTCGACATCAAGCATGACATGTTTCATAGCTGTTCTATTATTTGTTGAATGTGGCTATACACCTTAGATCAATTTTCCTTATATTTACTATCAAACTAATACTATTTAATGGTGCTTAATCTAGTTCTGATTCAGCTTTGTAGATTACGTAATTGTTCTTGCTTTGGCGCTTGATCTTGTACATGGCTTGATCCGCAAGTTTGATTAACTCTTGTGGGTTTTCACTATGCTCGGGGAATAGAGCGATGCCGATACTTGCGCTGGTATTTAGACTGTTCATACCATCTTTATAAGGTGTAGCAAGGGTTTGTATCATCCGATGAGCTACATTTGTCACTGTGTCATCGGTAATGACATTAGGTAATACAACCAAGAACTCGTCGCCACCAAAGCGAGCAACCGTATCGCCCTCGCGTATACATGAACTCAAGCGTTCAGCCGTTTGTTTCAGTACTTGATCGCCCGCATCATGGCCAAAATTATCATTAATCGACTTAAAACCATCTAAATCGACAAATAACACAGCAACCTTCGATGTATCTCGGCGGGCAGCGGCTAACGCTTTTGAAAGATGCTCCATTGCGAGTTGACGCGTTGGTAGTCCGGTCAACATGTCGTGATAAGCAAGATGTTGAATGCGTGCCTTAGCGTCTTTGAGATCGCTGATGTCTTCTTTGATTGCAACAAAATGGCTAATTTCACCGCTTCTATTTTTTACTGGCGCTATTGAAGCTATTTCCCAGAATAGCTCTCCATTTTTTCTACGATTATGAAACTCACCTCTCCAAGTTTTACCAGCGGATATAGATCCCCACAACGATGCATATTCTTGTTTTGGCATTTCGCCAGATTGTAAAATTCTAGGGTTTTTACCAATGAGCTCTGCCGATGTATAACCACTGTTTTGAGTCGAAGCCGGATTCACGTAGTCTATTGAGCCGTCTCGGTCGGTAATAATAATTGACGATGCCGATTTTTCAACCGCAAGCGAAAACATGCGCAACTCAGATTCAAGCACTGCATGGGTTAACAAAATCAAGGTAATAGCTATACCCCCAATCATAA
This sequence comes from Alginatibacterium sediminis, assembly GCF_003610775.1. Taxonomy (GTDB): domain Bacteria; phylum Pseudomonadota; class Gammaproteobacteria; order Enterobacterales; family Celerinatantimonadaceae; genus Alginatibacterium; species Alginatibacterium sediminis. Next base: position 401,315 of record NZ_RAQO01000006.1, read on the forward strand.
ATACGCCACCCAAAAAAACTAACGATGAGGTAACACTTGGGTTTAGAAACGATTGTTCTGACGGGGTTATTAAAGCCACAAAACCGCGGGTACAGTGGGCTGAGCCAAACAGTGCAAAAACTGTCGCTACTGCATAACCGGCAAAACGCCAAGGGGCTTTTTGCTCCCTCAACATGGTAATCACAACTGCTGAGCATATCACCACAAATGCTGCCGAAAGCACCACTATTCTTATATTTACATTGTCATCAACATACTTAAAGTAGAAAAAAAGAGATGCTGTGATAGGTAACAAGCTAAAGTCAAAAATAAGAAGAGGGCGTTGATTGGTAAAAACTCGAATTCCCCGGTACAGAAGTTGAAAACCGAGTACATAGAGTGTATTTGCGATGACGAGCGATACAAAATCAGGAATGTTCCCACGGCCAGAAATCAAAATGCTGGCGAGGGCTACGCAAGTCATGCCTGCGGCCCAAAACCCCGCACCATTGGGTTTTGATTGAGCTCGCCAAAGCGATATTAGTGCGAGCGCTGAGCCTATCGCGATAAGAGCGGTTACGACGAGTAGGGTGCGATTATCTAAGGTTGGCATTTAAGTGACACTTCTACGACAAATTCCATTTAAGTAAACGCAAGTAGTATATGCGTAAAGAGTAAATAAGCTATGACTTTTACTGGTACTGAGCTTGCAAAAAATAGCGTGTTTCTACCCACATTTTGAGGAGAAATAAATCAGATTGGTTGTTACTAAATAACAGCGTTGGTATTAACTTACCTCATTCAAAGTTGAGCCCGATGACGCACGCTTTGCAGCGTGTAAGGAAAGCTCCGTTAGGTTTAAGATCGTACACAGTATTAGTTTTCAATTATATTGACGAGGTTAATGCGATAGCTAAGGCACTGATTAAAGCTAGCAAAATTCTTTAGCTCTGCTTCTAAGGCTGATAAAAAGGCATCCTTGTGACGCACTGACGACTCTATGGTCAGTGAAATAACGTTCAATACTTGAGTTGATTTATCTACTTTACAGTCCGCGCGTGCTACCAAGGTACCATCCCACAAGATCGGTAAACTAAAGTAGCCATATTGGCGCTTTGCCGCAGGTACATAGCATTCTAGTAAGTAATCAAAGTTGAACACGGCAGAGGCTCGCGCTCGTTGGATCAATAGATTGTCAAAAGGCGATAGAATTTTGGCCTGCTTTTTGTTGAGTCTGTTATTGAGTAAAACAAGGGCACTGGTGAGCACGTAAAATGGGTCACCATTAATTGTAAGCTGGCTTAGCTTGCCTTCTTCAGAGAGTTGCTCTAGTGCGCTTACTACTAAAGGTTTCAAGCTTCGTTGCTGATAGGTTATTTGGCTAAGATTGCCAAAAGCATGCGCGTTTAGATAGCTCAACACTAAAAAATGCCCGTATTCTTGCTCACTTGGCATAGAGGTGTCGACATGTGAGGGCAGTACTCTGGAACTAAGATCGTAGACCTTATGAAAATTTTTACGTTGCGTAATCATTAAGTCGCCCTGAATAAATAGATTCTCTAAGGCTTGTTTGGTCGGTTTACTACCCCAGCCATTGCTTTTATAGCTTTCGCCTGAAAAGTCTTTGGCCATCAGCGGGCCTTCGTGTTCTATGCGTTTTAATACTTCCGCCATTAGTTTGTGGTCTTTGCTATACCAGTGTTTTTGTTCACCTGATTTAATCGCAGCTTTGCGCACTAAAGTATACCGAAAATCACGCATGGGTAGATAAGCTGCTGCATGGGCCCAGTATTCAAAAACATGTTTATCAGCGACTAGCTGATCGAGGTGCTCCAATTGATAGCTTGGGTTGCGGCTCCAAAGCGTATGATGGTGGGCGCGCTGAACTACTGAAATGGTGTCAATTTGAACATACCCCAAACGCTCAAAAGCACTTAAAGTTCTTGAAAGTGGGCTTGATTTCGAACTTTGCTTTGGCAGGCCTTGGGCCAGTAAAGCCAGTTTTCTTGCTTGGGGGATTGACAGTGATTGCATAAGACTCAGTATGAATAGGCAACGATTAATGGCAAAAATGTATTTATGAATCGTTTGTAACGTATTCGTAAAAACATAGCAAATTTAAGCAATTCAAACGCATGCGACTGAGTTGTAGCTAGAACGTGCAGACTTACAAAAGTATTAATACCTATTGCTTATAAAGCTAGTTAATATTCCAGCAACCGTGAGACAAATGGAATTGTACATGAATAGAATGAAAGGACTTGGCTACAAAGCAATTGAATTAGTTGAAGATATAGGCCTTCTAATTATCGCTATTCTGACAACTATAGCCATGGCCGACGAAGTTTGGTCGATGTATCAAGAGCAAAGCGTAAGCTTAGCCGATCTTCTGCTGCTGTTTATCTACTTAGAAGTGTTTGCCATGGTGGGATTGTACTTGAAATCGGGGCGGCTACCGGTTCGAATGCCCTTATATATTGCTGTTGTTGCGTTAGCGCGTTATTTAATTCTAGATATGAAAAATCTAGATACTATGCGCATGCTAGGCCTCGCGGCAGCTATGCTGGTGATTGCGTTGGCAATTTTGGCCATCCGATATGGTCATAGCAAGTTTCCATATAACGAGTATGGCGAACGCATTACTAAAAAAAACTAAAGACCAAAAAACCTCATGAAAGTCATCCATTGCTGCGTTGCTAAGTTTAAATCTGCGGGCTCAAAATGGATTTTGGTCCCTGGTTTAGCTTGAGCCAGTCGCCATTGATCGCGTTTTATAACTGAGCCTAACTTGGCATAGCCACCCAGCGTCTGGCGATCACAAGCTAAAATTATTGGCAGGCCATTAGCTGGTATTTGAATTGAACCCGCGACGATGCCTTCAGAAATAATACCAGTGACGGGCGATTCTATTTTGGGACCTTTGAGCTGTATGCCCATGCGATCACTGTGTGCGGTAACTACATACTGTGATTGATAAAAACGATGCTTTTGAACAGCTTCAAACGCATCGTTTTGATAACTCTCAATGACACCAATTTTCAGGGTTTCGCTATAGTCTGGAATAAACTGTGTGGGCACTAATTGCTGCCCTTGTTTAGCGTGTTCGCGGCTGGCTTGGAAGGCTATTTTGTCACCTTTTTGAAGCGGCTTGCCATGGCTAAAATCCTGCCCTTGCTGTGCAAGACCACCAAGTTGATTGCGAACAACCGTAGCAACACTATCGAAGATTGCCTTAGTTTGAACGCCTCCTTCAATGCTTAAATAGGCTCGTTGTCCTTTTCGACAACCGGAGAAACGAAGTGTTTGATGCTTCAATAAACGAAAGCTTTGCCAATTGGCCTGTGAAATGCCGTCTATACTTGCGCCCATGTCAGCACCGGTTATCGCTATACTTAAATCGGCTAGTGCTTTAAAACTTGCTTGTCCTAAGGCAATCTCGATACTGGCACTATTGCTAGGATTGTTCAGCAGCCGGTTTCCCCAGCAAAAAGCATGCAGATCTGCGGGTCCGCCCTGACTTAAGCCTAAATGTGCTACGCCAAAGCGCCCCAAATCTTGTACCAAGCTCAGTACGCCCGGATTTAAGACCTCCAATCCCAACATATTTGCCCCCCTAGTGATACATAGTCATCAAAATCTATGGCGTTGAATTGCACGCTGTCGCCTACACTAAATGGCGTGATGGGGTCGCCGCTTGGGTCAAACAATGGCAGTGGGCAATTGCCAATTATATTCCAACCTCCGGGGCTTTGAGTCGGATACACAGCAGTTTGTTGGTCTGCAATACCGACGCTACCAGCGGGTACTAGCATTCTCGGTTTGTGATGGCGTGGACTTTGTATCGCCTTATCGACACTGGCTAAAAATGCGAAGCCTGGTGCAAAGCCAATCGCGCAAACCGTATAGCGTTGTTGGCTGTGAATGCTTATAATATGCTCAATACTCAAGCCCTTCGCTTTGGCAATTAGGGCAAGGTCTGGACCACTTTGCAAGCTGTAGTAGGTGGGCAATTCTATGCATTTCCCTTGAGCCACTTGGTTTTCAGCGGGTAGTTCTCTAAGCGCAGATTCAATGAGGGCGTGGAGTTCAATGGCGCTTATTTTTAGCGGATGGTACTCCACGAGTAAGGTGGTGTACGAGGCAATACACTCGATTAAGGCGAAGCCGGATAGCTGCTCTAGTCTTGCTTTTACTCGGGCAATTAATTGTGGCAAGGCGAGATCGATATGATCGCCAAAATAGATAATAAACGCTGATTCCGAAACCGGCTTAATACTCGGATACACTAGCTAATCGCCGCCTTAATCGCTTTGACGCTTTGTACCGACTCTGCATTGTCGCCATGCACGCATATGGTATCCACCTCCAACGCCAGTACCGAGCCATCGATCGCGCGAATACTACCAAAGGTTGCCAAACTGACAACTTGTTGGATAATTGCGCTGCTATCATGAAGCACTGCTCCTTCTTGCGTTCGAGGTACAAGCTTACCTTGGGCCGTGTAAGCTCTGTCGGCAAAGGCTTCGAAAATCAGTTCTACCTGATGTTGCTGCGCAATTGATTGATAAGGCTGGGCGTCGCTGGTGGCCAATAGCATCAATTTTGGGTCGTCCATGGTTAAGGCCACGGCTTCAACAATCGCTTCGAAGACTTCTAAGCTGTCCATCATATCGTTGTAAAGTGCACCGTGCGGTTTCACATACTCAAGCTGACATTGTTGCAGGGCACACATGCTTTGCATCGCGCCTATTTGGTACGCCACTAGGTTTTTTATTTGGTCAAATGAATGGGGTATTGAGCGTCGGCCAAAGCCTTGCTTATCGTTATATCCGGGGTGGGCTCCAATCTCTACCTGATGTTGTTTGGCTAGTTGTATGGTGTTGGCCATTACATCTGGATCAGATGCATGAAACCCACAAGCGATATTCGCCATATCTATCCACGGCATCACTTCGCTATCTAATCCGATAGTCCAATTTCCGTAGCTTTCACCCATATCACAATTAAGCTTCATGAATCCTCCTTACTAGAACGAACTGTACGATAAAGATACATCGAATGTAATTCACATGCAAAATGTATTCAATATGTTGCCACCGTGTGTGCAATCGTATACAGTTTAATCGAATCGGTAAAATAGTGAGCACTATTTTCACCTAAAATCGCTCTTTGACAGGAAGCCCTAGAGCCCGATTACCAAGTAAGGGAATATCACATGAAACAGATACTTACCAAAGCAATATTCGCACTCGCTGCCGTTAGCGCTACCAGTGCTATAGCTGGCACTCGCTGGGATATGGCAACGCCCTACGTTGATGCAACTCACCATACCCAAAATATTCGTCAATTTGCCGAGGATATTAACAGCTCGACGTCGGGTGACTTTGAAATTGTGGTACATGCTGGGGCTTCGCTGATTAAGCATAAAGAAATCTCACGCGCCGTACGAACCGGACAAGTCCCTATGGGTGAGATGTTTATCGGAATTTTAGGAAATAGTGATCCGGTTTTCAAATTAGATAACTTACCGTTTCTAGCCACCAACTTTGAACAAGCAAAAAGTCTCTATCTTGCATCTAAGCCTGCAATTGAAAAGAAACTAGACAGCGAAGGAATGATGTTGTTGTTTTCAGTGCCGTGGCCACCTCAAGGGATCTACAGTAAAGGTCCCGTTGATTCCATTGAAGATCTGAAAGGCGCCAAAATGCGCGCCTATAGTTCAACATTATCCCGTTTAGCAGTGTTACTCGATGCCTCTCCAACAACGGTACAAACCGTCGAAATCCCGCAAGCATTTTCGACGGGAATTATTGACATGATGATGACGTCTCCTACCACCGGCGTTAGCAGCCAATCATGGGATTACGTAAAACACTACACTGATGTGCAAGCTTGGATCCCCAAGAACATGGTTGTTGTGAACAAGCGGGCTTTCAAACGTTTAGATGATGCGAGTCAAAAGGCCTTGTTAGATGCGGCTAAAGTTGCAGAAGATCGCGGTTGGACAATGGCTGAGCAAGAAACAGTAACCAAAACGCAAGCCCTTGCCGACAATGGCATGACCGTTTCAGCGCCGAGTGCACAGCTAACTCAATCTTTGCAAGATATTGGCAAAGTTATGGCCCAGGAATGGTCGACCGAAGCGGGTGACGACGGAGCGATGATCCTTAAAGCTTACCAACCCTAGTAAACATTTTTGTAGATAGAAGACTAAGTAAAATGATGAATGGAGCTCGGCAATGCGACGTATGCTAGACCGGATGTACCACTTGGCAGGGCTAGTCTCTGGCTGCTGCATTATTGCAATCTGCTTACTGATCTTAGCAAGGGTAGTCGGCAGATGGTTTGGTATTGTGGTGCCTTCTAGCGACGACATTGCCGGCTTTATGTTGGCAGCAAGTTGCTTTATGGCACTTGCTTACACCCTGCAAGCGGGCGGCCATATACGAGTAAGTCTTTTCACCTCTCGATTAACACATGCAAAGTCGAAAGGTGTTGAGCGCTTGGTGTTAATTTTATCTAGTATTTTGGTTAGCTATCTATGCTATCAACTGTGTTACATGGTTTGGGAGTCTTGGCAGTTTGAAGAAGTGACTTCAGGTTATCTGCCATTACCGTTGTGGCTGGTTCAGTTACCGGTCGCGATTGGCATGTGTATTTTTACCATCGCGCTGCTTGATTTAAGTTTTTGTCATTTTGCATATGGGAAACGCATTCCAAAATCTGAAGAAGAATCCATTGCCGATGGTAATGCTATCGAAGGTTTGGGGCAGGAGCGGATAACGAAAGGTAAGCAAGCATGAGCGAATTGTTGATTGGTTTGTGTTTGCTAGTTGTTCTCCTGTTAGTGCTTGCAAGTGGCATGTGGGTCGCTTTGTCGTTGTTAGTTGTTGCGCTGTGCGGCATGATTTTGTTGGGTAACGATGCCTTTGGTCTTATCTATGCAACATCCACTTGGGGGGCTATATCAGATTGGTCTTTAGCCGCCTTACCACTGTTTATTTGGATGGGGGAAATACTGTTTCGAACTCGCTTATCCAAAGACTTGTTTGAGGGGCTCACTCCCTGGCTAAGTCGACTTCCGGGTCAATTATTACATGTAAATATATTAAGCTGCGGTATGTTTGCGGCGGTTTCGGGCTCGTCAGCAGCCACCGCTGCTACTATCGGTAAAATGACATTACCTGAGCTTAAGCGGCAAGGCTACGATGATAAAATGGCGATTGCGACGCTTGCTGGTTCGGGAACGCTAGGTTTGCTCATCCCACCTTCTATCATTTTGATCGTTTACGGCGTCGCAGCTGAAGTTTCTATTGCACGTTTGTTTATCGCAGGTGCACTGCCGGGTTTAATGTTAGTGCTCATGTTCATGGGTTATACGGTTTTGTGGTCCAAACGCAATCCCAGCCGCGTACCACAAACCAAGGTCGTTTACTCTTGGCAGCAAAAACTAGCTGGATTACGCCGCTTAGTACCGGTTGGAATACTGGTAGTATTTGTACTCGGTTCGATATATGCCGGCCTTACTACACCTACAGAAGCCGCAGCATTTGGAGTCATCGGGGCTTTAGCGCTTGCCCTTAGTAGTGGCTCGCTGACTAAACAAAGCTTTATGAGCAGTCTCATGGGGGCGGTTAAAACCTCATGTATGATTCTATTCATTCTGGCGGGGGCTGCGTTTCTTACCGTAGCAATGGGTTTTATTGGCCTACCTAGAATGCTGGCCGAAGAAATAGCCTTGTTAGAGCTGTCGCCCTATATGTTGTTGTTCTATTTGACGATCTTGTTTGTGATACTGGGCTGTTTTTTAGATGGGATTTCTGTGGTTGTGTTGACCACATCAGTTGTCTTGCCCATGGTTATCCAAGCTGGAATTGATCCGCTTTGGTTTGGAATTTACATTGTGCTAGTGGTAGAGATGTCGCAAATCACACCTCCGGTAGGCTTTAACCTGTTTGTCATTCAAAGTTTAACTGGTCGCGATATTCTATATGTCGCCAAAGCTGCAATACCGTTTTTCTTACTACTGATGTTAGCGGTTCTTTTGGTAACCTTAGTACCGGAAATTGTTACTTGGTTACCCATGACCATGATGGAAGGATAAAGATGACTAATCCCAAAAAACCTGCACATTTGCCCATCGTATCGTCTGCTCATTTGGCTAGCGATGAAGCGATGACTTTAAGCGAGTTTGAGTATGCGTTGACCATGGTTAATAACGCTTTTCAACGATGGATGCTAGCGTGCAGTGCTACATCTGAGTTTTCGGATTTAAGTCCTTTAGATATATTGGTAGTTCATAACTTACACCATCGAGAACGTCCTAAGCGGATTGCGGATGTGGCGTTTATTCTTAACATCGAAGACATTCACAATGTATCTTATTCTGTGCGAAAATTGGTTAAACGTGGTTTAGTGACCAGTAAACGAAGTGGCAAAGATACGTACTACTTGGTAACCGAGCAGGGCAAAGAATTCTGCCTATCCTATCGTGATATTCGTGAGCAGTGCTTAGTTGAAGTGCTCGGTAAAATGAACATTCATGACCAACTTGGTGAAGTGGCGACTTTAATGCGTACTTTGTCTGGTTTTTACGATCAAGCCTCAAGGGCTGCGCGATCTCTTTAATGTCCTCAGGAGCTTCAAATCATAGACACAAAAAAACCGCATTAAAGCGGTTTTTTAATATAGCCGCAGGTACTAAGCAGCTATTTAATAGTCTATCTTAAGACAAAAAGTCTTCGCGGGGAGGATTGAAAATATCAATCAACACGCTATCTTGCTCCAGCGCAACCGCGCCATGTTCAACGAGTTTACGTGCGATGTATGCGTCGCCAACTTGGAGAACTTTTTTCTCACCATCAATCATCGCTTCGAAACTACCGGCTGCAACGTAGCCTACTTGATCGTGGATCTCATGGGTGTGTGGTGTACCAACAGCGCCTTTATCAAAATGCACATATACAACCATCATTTCGTTGGTGGTTGCGATGATTTTACGGCGAATACCATCACCAAGCTCAGTCCAAGGTGTTTGGTCTTGTAGGAAAAATACTGACATATAAACCTCTAAAATTGAAAAGGGGCGAAACATCGCCCCTGGGAATTGTGTTGTTAAGCGGCTGCTTGCGGTGAGGCAGGCTTACGAGACGCTTGTATTAGCAAGATCCCAGCAGTCAACACCATCGCACCACATAAAACAAACAATAGGCGACCACTTGGCTCATTAGGAATAAGTGCCATCGTGATAATACCGAAGCCAGCTGTGCTGATTAGATTGCCTAGCAATGAGCGTTGTTTAGTATCAAGGTTTTGTTGCTCTTCACCGCTTGATACAACGGGTGTGTTCCAATCATGGAATAACTCGTCAACTTCGGCTTGTCGCTCTGGAGTACGACCTTTATAAAAGCGTGATGTAAGCAAGAAGAAACCACCAGTGATCACAACGTGCGCAGCTAAGCTCAGGCCAACTTTTAGATCTGACCATTCACGACCAGACAATGGCGTTTCAAGATTAAACCAGTTTTGAATGTCGTCCGCAGTTAGCGCAATACCAAAGATGTATGAAACCAAGCCACCAACGATAAGTGTTGCCCAACCCGACCAATCTGGCGTGTTACGTACCCACATACCCAGTAGTACAGGTATCAACATTGGGAAGCCTATTAATGCGCCGATATTAAGCACGATATCAAATAGACTTAGGTGCTTCAGTGAGTTGATAAAGATACCAATAGCAATAATGATGAAGCCCATTGCAACAGTAGCTATACGACTAGCAAGCATCAGTTCTTTCTCGCTAGCATTATCTTTACGGATAATTGGCGAGTAGAAGTTACGGATAAAGATACCAGCGTTACGGTTAAGACCTGAGTCCATAGACGACATGGTTGCAGCAAACATTGCAGCCATTAGCAAACCAACCATACCTGAAGGCATTACTTTTTGAACAAAGGCTAGGTATGCAGCGTCACCAGCTTTGTTACCCATGCTTTCGACAAAGGGTTGTGCAAAGTCTGGATAAAAAGCGTTCATATACCATGGTGGCAAGAACCAAATGATTGGACCGATAATCATCAGAATACACGCAAGGCCAGCAGCTTTACGGGCGTTCTCACTATCTTTGGCACACAGGTAGCGGTAAGCGTTGATGCTGTTATTCATCACACCAAACTGTTTCACAAAGATAAACACAATCCACAAGATGAAGATGCTCACGTAGTTAAGATCGCTACCCATCATGAAGTTGCCGTTAAAGTTGTCAACGATGTTGGTGATGCCGCCGCCATGGAAGTAAGCTGCAACAGCACAAGTAATTGTTACCGCCATGATGACCAACATTTGCATGAAGTCAGATGCCACAACCGCCCAAGAACCGCCAGTTACTGCCATCAGCAATAAAACTAGGCCAGTTGCGATGATGGTGTAATCCATAGGGATGTTAAATACAGCAGCCACGAAGATTGCCAAACCATTTAGCCATACACCTGCAGAGATGATGCTATCGGGCATGCTACCCCAAGTGAAAAATTGCTCAGAGGTACGTCCAAAACGTTTCTTAATCGCTTCGATAGCTGTCACCACACGCAGTTGGCGGAACTTAGGAGCAAAATAGACATAATTAAGGAAGTAACCAAACGCGTTGGCTAAAAACAGAATTACAATTGCGAAACCATCCGTGAAGGCTTTACCCGCGGCGCCAGTAAAGGTCCAGGCCGAGAACTGGGTCATAAATGCTGTAGCACCCACCATCCACCAAAGCATTTTACCGCCCCCACGAAAGTAATCGCTAGTTGACGTTGAAAAATTCCGGAACATCCAGCCAATCGCGATTAAGAACACGAAGTAGGCGAGAACGACTATTATGTCTATATTCATATTTTGCCTCTAATAAACAACTTTTAAAATCTTTAGGGTTACAAGTAACTTGTAATATGATTCAAGTGTACGCGTAGAAAATCTTATTTATAATACAATATATATTAATGTGTGATCTGAGTCGTGTTTTTTCGTCATTTATTTTTGACTATTTAACCCATCTAGATAACGCATCGTTCACTTGTTTTTTGCGCCACTACTGGTAATGCATAGAAATATAAGAACTTTTTGACATTAATGTGATTATCCTCACTAATATTATCAAATATATTTAGTTCTTGCGTTCTTTTGTATTACAATAACTGCAAATGAGTTGAGCGAGGTTCGGATGCATCAAACTGCAGAAGCAATTTTACTAAATCGTAACGAAGTAGAACTCTTAGCCAAAGAACTTGGCCAAGATAGCCTTATGGGGCTAAGTCTTAACACAATGGTTAATGATACGTTAAATTATATGAGCTCGCCAATAGAGATCCCAGGCCATGGTGAGGCTGGCGGCTATGAGCACAATAAACATAAGCTTAACTATCAGTATATTAATCAAGCTGGGCGTCTATTCCTTATTACTGGTGAAGAGCGTTATGCTGAGTACGCAGCGCAACTTCTGTTAGGTTATGCAGATGTATATTTGACGCTCGATTACCATATTCAACGCAATACCAATCCTACTGGACGCTTGTTTCATCAGATTTTAAATGAGCATGTTTTTTTGCTCTATAGCAGCCTTGGCTATAGCTGTATCTCAAGGTATTTGAGTGAAGAGCAGCGTGAACGGATCATCGAAGGTCTATTTAGACCTTTGCTTGAAATGTCGGTAGTTAAGTATGGCCATGATTTTGACCGCATCCATAATCACGGTTTATGGGCTGTTGCTGCGGTTGGTATTTGTGGGCTAGCAATAGGCGAAGATAAGTGGATGGAGTTATCTGTTCATGGCTTAGCTGGTGATGATGAAACCGGTGGTTTCCTGGCGCAAATTGCAAAACTGTTTGCGCCTTCTGGATACTATATGGAAGGGCCTTATTACCATCGTTACGCTATCCGCCCACTTTGTCTTTTCGCCGAGGTCATTGGCCGCCATCGACCTGAACTGGATATTTTTAACTATAAAGATCAAGTTATTGGTAAGACAATCAATGCGATGTTAGCGACGGCATATCCAAATGGTGTATTTCCAGCACTTAACGACGCCTCTTTAAGTATGGATATCTGTGATGCAGGTGTGATTGTTGCCGTTAGCTTGGCTTATAGTCATTACGGTCAAAATCCTTTGTTACTAGGGGTTGCGAAAATTCAGCAAAAAGTTTGGATACATGGCTGTGGCTTAGAATTATCAAATGCATACCAATCAGAAGATAAGGTAGAGCTGCCTTTATGGCCAAGCGTTGAATTAAACGAAGGGCCAAATGGTGATCGTGGGGCGCAAGGTTTCTTACGCATGCAAGCCAAAGGCGGTGATATCAGCCAGCTGGTGATGAATTATGGTCAGCATGGTATGGGCCATGGTCACTTTGATACTTTGGGTGTCAGCTTTTTCAATCGCGGCCAAGAAGTCTTGAAAGAATATGGTTTTGGCCGTTGGGTAAACGTTGAGCCAAAATTTGGTGGGCGCTACCTAGACGAGAACAAATCGTATGCGCGCCAAACCATCGCACACAACTTGGTGAGCGTAGACCAAGGCTGTCAAAACCAATTTGATGTTGCCACCGCCGATGCCAAACACGGAACACCGCATTACTTTGTTGGCGATGATTCAAAATTACAAGGTATGAGCGCAATTGCAGATGAGTTTTATCCAGGCGTAAAACAACAGCGCAGTTTGGCGTTAATCAATGATGAGTTATTTGACTCGCCTCTATTACTTGATGTCTATCAATTAAGTAGTGAAGAACAACATTGCTACGATTATGCTTTGCAGTATCAGGGGCAAATTATTCGGACCAATTTTGAATATCAGTCTCAGAGCCAATTGAAAACGCTAGGTGATGATGCGGGTTATCAACACCTATGGAATGTTGCTAGCGCTGAAGTCGATAAAGAGCGATGTTCTGAACTTAGCTGGTTGCAGGGCAATAGCTACTATACGTGGATTTGTTCCAATCAGGCTGGCGATGAGATTATCTTTACGCGCAGTGGAGCCAACGACCCGCAATTTAACTTGCGCAGTGAAACCAGTTTCATTTTACGTCGTGAAGCTAATTCGACGGTTTTTGCCAATGTATTAGAAACCCATGGTTATTTTAACGAAGCAATAGAAGCAAGTACCGACGCTCGCGGACAGGTAAAATCAGTTACCGTATTGGCTAATACTGAACAAGCTTGTTTGATTAGTATTGCCGGGGACGCCTTCGAACTGTTGGTGATGTTAAGTAATTTGCATGGGGTGCCTAACGACCATCAACATACTATCGAATATAACAATACAATTTATAGCTGGAACGGACATCTAGCCACTCAAAAGATAAGAGGTTAAGTCATGAGCTACCAACCATTACTGATTAGTTTTGAAGAAGCCGCAGAATTGCGCAAACATTTAGGGCAAGATTCGCTAATCGGCAACTCATTGGCGCTAGAAATTGCAGCCCTAGAAGCGTATATGCCTATTGGAATTGAAATTCCTGGGCATGGTGAAGCGGGTGGTTATGAGCATAACCGTCATAAGCAAAATTACATTCATTTGGACTTAGCGGGTCGTTTGTACTTAATCACCGAAGAGCCTCGCTATTTGGCTTATGCTCAACAAATGTTACTTGAGTATGCTCGTGTTTATCCGACTTTAGAGCTTAATACCAGTCGCGATTCCAACCCTCCGGGCCGTCTATTTCATCAAACATTGAATGAAAATATGTGGATGCTATATGCATCTTGCGCCTATTCATGTATTCGTCATACCTTCGATGAATCGCAGCGCAATGCGATTGAGAACGACTTGTTTAAGTTGATGATCGAGTTGTTCGTTGATGTATATGCAGAAGACTTTGATATTGTTCACAATCACGGTTTGTGGGCAGTTGCTGGTGTTGGTGTTTGTGGTTATGCCATACAAGACCAAGCCAGTGTCGACAAGGCGCTTTATGGCCTTAAGGGCGACAGTGTTAGTGGTGGATTTATTGCGCAACTGACGCAACTGTTCTCTCCTGATGGGTATTACATGGAAGGCCCTTACTACCATCGTTTCTCGCTGCGTCCAATTTATCTATTCGCTGAGGCTATCGAGCGTCGCCAGCCAGAAATCGGTATCTATGAGCTTAAAGACCAAGTCATTAAAACCACGACCTACGCAGTGATGTCGACTGCGTTCCCAAATGGTGTGCTGCCGGCGCTAAATGATTCATCGAAGTCGATTGATATCCGAGATGAGGGCGTCGTGATTGCAACCAATGTTTGCTTTAAGCGCTACAGCCAAGACGTGAATCTGTTAGCGATGGCCAAACATCAAAACAAAGTTTGGGTTCACAGCAGTGGAGCAGGCCTTTCCGACGCGGTTGCTGCGCAAGCCGATATTCCTGGATTCAACTGGGGAAGCTTGTCCTTAACCGATGGTCCGCAAGGCGAACGTGGCGGCGTTTCAATTTTGCGTCACCGCGATGCAAAATCAGATGACAGTATGGCATTGCTATGGTTTGGACAGCACGGTAGCGATCATAAATTGCATTCAGCTTTGGATCATGGTCACTTTGATGGTTTGCATTTAAGCCTGTTTAATCGTGGGCAAGAATTTACTCAAGATTACGGCTATGGGCGTTGGGTAAATATTGAGCCGAAGTTTGGGGGACGTTACATTCCTCAAAATAAGAGTTATGCGAAGCAAACGATTGCTCACAACACGGTTGTTGTTGATCAAATGTCACAGAACAAGGGCGATACTGCCACTGCAGAAGCGCGTTGGGGTGAGAAACACTTCTTTGTTACTGATGATACAGAGTTGCAGGCTATGAGTGCCCGGGTTCAAAACTATTACGATGGGGTTAACCAACAACGCTCAGTGGTAATGTTTGAATTACCTGGTTTTACAAAGCCTTTGGTGCTGGATGTTTTCAAACTCACGAGTGAAAGTGAGCATTGCTATGATTACCCGGTTCATTTTAAGGGCCAAATCATTCGCACCGACTTTGACTATCAGCAGGAGTCGGTTCTGAACCCACTTGGAGATGCGCAAGGTTATCAACACCTTTGGAAAGTCGCCAGTGGTAGCGTTAAAGACTCAAGCTTAGTGTCGTGGTTGATGGGTGATAGCTATTACTCATTAGTTAGCAGCGCAGCGAAGGATAGTGAAGTTATCTTTGCTCGCATTGGCGCCAATGATCCTGACTTCAATTTACGTAGCGAGCCAGTTCTTATATTGCGTCAACGCGGTAAGAACCAAGTGTTTGCAAATGTATTTGAAACTCATGGATACTTTAATGAAGCCATTGAAGCCAGTACAGACGCGCGCGGACAAGTTGAATCGGTCAGCGTGTTGCATAGCGATGATTATGCAACCTTAGTTGAACTGCAACTGACCAACAGCCGTGTTGTTATGGTTGCTGTATCCAATCAAGATGGTGACGCGGTTAATGCTGATCACCAGCTAACTGTTAATGGACAAAAGTATCAGTGGCTGGGGCCAGTTAAAGTTTTCGCTTAGCTTTAGTTTTTACCTCAGTTTTAGCCTCGCACTTGCGAGGCTTTTTAGTTTCAGTTGATTCGCCATTAGGAGAAGCATGCATAGCATCGACTTATGGGTTGTAGCTGCTTATTTTGTATTTGTTATAGGTGCAGCAATAACCTTTAAACGGTTTGCTACGGACAGTGGACAATATATTAAAGGTGGTGGAGCCATGATGTGGTGGATGGCTGGAGCCACCGCATTTATGACGCAGTTCAGTGCTTGGACTTTCACTGGGGCCGCTGCCAAAGCCTACGAAGATGGATTCCCTGTGTTGATGTTGTTTTGGGGAAACGCACTTGGCTTCTTTATTGCGGCCTGGTTTTTTGCTGAGCGTTTTCGCAAATTACGTGTCGACACGCCTATGGATGTCATACGCCAACGTTTTGGACTGGTATCAGAGCAAATCTATACCTGGTTACAGTTCCCTCTCACCACACTTTCGGCTGCTATATGGCTTAATGGCCTGGCTATTTTTGTAGCAGCGGTCTTTCAAATAGAGTTAAGCCATACCATTATCGGTGTTGGGGTATTGGTGACTTTTATTGCGGTTAGCGGCGGTTCATGGACGGTCTCTGCAACTAATGTAATTCAGTTAATTTTGTTGATGGCCATTACCATGACCATAGGTATTGTCGCACTAATCGGTGCTGGCGGGCCGATAGAGCTTGCGCGTAATTTTCCTGCACCAAGCCTTGCCGGTAATAATGTTAGTTACCCTCAGATCTTTATCCTCTGGGGAGCGGTTGTGTTGACCAAACAGAGTATTAGCACCAACAACGCTATGAGCTGTTATCGTTTTTTAGTGACCACGAATGAGCGCGAAGCCAAAAAAGCTGCGTTTATTACGGGATTAATGTTCTTGATTGGGCCGGTTTTGTGGTTTGTCCCACCCTGGGTGAGCGCCACTATGAACATAGACTTAGCGAGCCTTTATCCCAATTTAGGTAGCGAAGCAAACAACGCTGCTTACCTCTATTTTGTCGACACCTTTATGCCCGCCGGTGTCCTAGGCTTAGTGCTAGCGGCAATGATTGCAGCCACCATTTCACCGATGACAACCGCCTTGAATCGTAATGCCGGTATATTTGTTCGCAATGTTTATCAAGTGTTTTGGACTAACAGTGAAGACGAAAAACGCAAAATGTGGGTAGCAAAAGCGGCGACGTTGGTGAACGGTATACTCGCAACTGCGGCAGCTTTGTTCTTTGCAAGCCTTGAAAGTGTCGGTTTTTTTGATTTAATGATGCTTTTTGGAGCGCTACTGCAAGTGCCCTTAGCAATACCGGCGCTTCTCGCTGTTGTGGTGCTAAAAACGCCCGATTGGTCTGGCTGGGCAACCTTGGTGGTTGGCTTGCTGGTGTCGTGTATTGTTCATTTTGGGTTTGATGTCAGTTGGTATAGCTTTTGGTTTGAGACTGAGTTACTCACGGCTCGGGAGCAAGTTGACTTGAAAGTTATTACCGCTTTGTTATTGCAAGTGTTGGTGACGGGGGGATTTTTCTTAAGCACCCAACTGTTCTATAAAGAGCCGAAATCGAAGCGCCGCTTAAGTTTGAATCAATTTGAAAGCAATATGTTGACGCCTATTTCTTTGGAGGAGCAAGCGACAGTTGACGGGCGTCAAAATCAATACTTAGCCCGCATGGTACGCATGCTTAGTGCTTGTTGTTTATTGCTAACCTTGGGGTGCGATAGCATACGTGATGCGCTTATCTTTGTGGCAATTTCAACCTTGATGCTGCTCGCAAGTTTGGTGCTATCAAAGAAAGAAACCTCCGCGAAGCTTGAAATCGCCCATTAGTATTGGAATATCTACCGTCCTATCGATAACTAAATGTTCAGGATTGGGCGGTAGAGTTCACCAGCCGAGATTCAATACCAGTGATTACCAGGCGCTGCCGAATTGAATGTTCAGCGTCCATTCTTCAGGGCCTTTAGCAATATCAACACCAGTGCGTAATCCAAGTTGCCTTGCGATTAGATAACGAACACCAACACCCTGGCTATAGAGTGGTTCAGCATTTTTAAAGCGCTGTTCAGGCAGGTCTTGGTAGCCTATGCCAGCAAATGCTAAAACAGTCCAGCGAGTATTAATATCGTAACTCACTTGTGCCTCTGCCAATGCGACCGCATCACCTTGGTAACGCATCGCAGGCATACCGCGCATATCAATATAGGGCTTCGCATAGAAGGGTGCTCCGTCGGAAGCAGCTTTATAGTCCGCTCTAAGTGCCAATCCCCAGTTTTTGGCTAGACGTTGATAGTTTTGTACGAAAGCGTGTTCACTGTGATAGTCGAAGTCGCCACCGAGATTTGGTGAAAACCGTTTAGCCTGCAGCCGAGCAAAGGTACCAGAACGGGCAGAGAACAAATGGTCGCGAGAGTCATAACTGAGTTTGACACCTAGACCCGCATCATTGCTTACTAGTTCGTCTATTCTGGTATTAGCGTCAAATTCAAGCTTTGTTGTAGAGCTCATAAATGAGTAGTCTGCCCCCAGAAACCAAGGGCTATCACCTAATCGGAAGTCGATATCTTGGAAGAAATAATTACCCGCAATATTTAGTGGTATTGCAAGTGAGCTTGAGGGCTCATAGAAGTTTAGATTAATATCAGCATGGAAGAGCCCACCCAAATAGCGGATGTGATCGTCCTTCCAGTTGCCAGAATGAAATCCACCATAGATTTTAGTGCCATTACTAGTCGCTGCTCCTACTAATCCACTGACACTAAGCGGAATACCTTCGACCGACTCAGGATCTTGTTTTCGGGCTTGTTTTTGCTCGTCAGTCTCGTGAAAAAACATTAGGGCTGCACCGCCACCCACTCCCACTGCAGGTTCGGTGATAACAAAAGGTATGGGCAAGAATCCTGTCGCGTTATCCAAAACCCATTGACTAAGATCGAGTTGTCCATCATTAGGGTCAAAGAAATTGGCATGGCTTGGAGCATGCAGGCCGGAAGCAATCGTTAAACTGATGATTGAAAGAGGTATTTTTTTCACGTTGCGGCCTTTAAGCGAGTGTAAGATTTTAATAATTAGTGAGTACCATTAATTGTAGAACAGTTCATCACTAAAGCTGTCATCTATAGCGTCTTCTATTATTGCATCTTCGATTAACGCATCTGCAATTATTTCTTGTTCGATATCATCTTCAATTAAACCGTATTCAAGGTCATCAAAAGCGCGTTTACAGCGCTCTTCATTTACTGCGCCTTGCACTAAGCCATCAATTGCGCCTGCAGCAGCTCCAATAGCTGCGCCGCGGCTTGCGCCCTGTTTTCCGTCAGCAATAGCGCCAATACCGCCACCTACAACACTGCCGACAATAGCGCCATCAATCATTTCTCCGACGCTGTCGTTACAAACGGCTAGGGCTTGAGTTATAGCGGCGCTGTTACCAAATACAGCAATCAAAAATAGAGTTTTTGCGTTCATGTTATTCTCTCATTAAATGTTTAGGCTAGGCCTCAGATTTAGAGGCCTATTCAAAATCAGAAGTAATAGTTGGCTTGGATCCAAGCAACGGTATCTTCTGGTTGGTTTCCATATTTGGCGGTGTATTCGATCTTCGCACCAACTGAAACCTTGTCAGCAACCATGAGGCCGCCGCCTACTTCAACTTGATTGATAAACTGCTTATTTTTTACGTGATAAGTCGTTTTTGGATTTGCGTATACCCAGTGACCGTCATCAAAGCCGTACATCGCATACACACCGGCTTGAGCCAAAGTAGAATTTGCTCCTTTGGCTTTAGTGTCGGTGTAACCTAGTGAAGCCATTGGAAATATCGAAATATTATCAGTGACTTGGAACTTATAAATCATTCCGGCTAAAGCTGTGGTACTGTTTTTATCGCCAAGTACGTCAACCGAGTAGCCTAATCCGTCGGTCACATGGAAGTAACGACCACGGTAGTTAACATCGCCTTTCTTGTTGTCTGCACCTAGGTCTAGCTGAAAGATGTTTGCGCCAAGGCCCATCATGCCATTGAGCTGTGTAGTGTCTTTACTTGCGCTAACACCTAGCGTAGAGAAACTAGCGGTAGGGTCGCCATAATTGACTTCCTCTTGCGCCGCTGGAGTGGTGTCGGCCGCAAATGCGCCAGTTGAAGCGAGGGCTAAAAGTAGTGCCAAAGTAGATTTTTTCATGTGATGCTCGATGTGTTTGATTAACTTGTCGCTATTATCGAGCAAATGAATAAATAGGTTTAATTAGTTAGTATCACATATTCGAATACATCGGAAACTATGTTCAATTTTAAGCACTAGCTTAGTTACAAATGTGCTTTACTATATTAGAGAGCTTATACCTAAATGGGCAATGCAAGGGACGCAATCGGCAATGAAGTTGTATCGAAACGTGAGCTTTAGGCTCTTAACTTTTATCTACGCTGGATTAAGCGTAATTGCTTTTTCTATGGGCGCACATGCGGCGTCAACCCATCAGGAGCTAGCTTCTTCGGCTTCGATACTTGTTGATCTTAGTACCAATCAAGTGCTGCATGCGCAAAATGAAAATCAAGTGATGCCAATTGCTTCGGTTACTAAATTGATGACGGCGTACGTGGTGTTAGATGCCGGTTTAGATTTAGATGAGCAACTTGAAGTCACCATCAAACAAGCATTTTTAACACAGCAGGTTTTCTCGCGAGTACGCTTGGGTAGCAGCATGTCACGTCGTGAGCTGTTGTTGTTGGCTTTAATGTCGTCGGAAAACCGCGCTGCGGCTACTTTGGCCCATCATTATCCTCAAGGCTATTGGGCCTTTATTCAAGATATGAATAAAACTGCCAAAAAATTGGGCATGCATCGTAGTCATTTTGTAGAACCGACCGGGCTATCTTCAGAAAATGTATCAACTGCCTCTGACTTAGTTCGCTTACTTAAGGCCAGCAAGAAGTACCCTTTACTTGGTGAGCTAAGTACAACCCAATCGCATCAAGCGCAATTCAGCAAACCACGCTATAGCCTAGGCTTTGGTAATACTAATCGTTTGGTTTCCAGAGACAGCTGGGACATTGCTTTAAGTAAAACAGGATTTACCAATGATGCTGGCCGGTGCTTGGTTATGCGTACAGAAATGGCTAATCGACAGGTGGCATTTGTGGCCTTAGATTCCTTTGGTAAGTACACACATATGGAAGATGCTAAACGTTTAAAATCATGGTTAGAAACTGGGAAGGTGAGTCAACTGCCTCAGACGGCTAAAGATTACAAATATCAGCGACGTCAAGACTATCAAGCCCAAGTGCTAGCACGAATTTCCATCAAACCTTAAGACACTGAACTTTAATGATAATGTTTGATAGCAGTGGCGAATTTAACTGATCATCAGCGCATATTGTTGCGCTAGAGTTCATTGTTCTGATCCTTTTTCCCAACCTTTAGGCACACCGTGGAGGGAAATTCAGGCAATAAAAAGGGCTTACTTTCGCGAGCCCTAAGTGTGCTTCAAACTAAAGATTAAGCAGCATGTTCATCCGGTAAACGGTGATTACTATCATTAAGTAGATCTAAGTTCGCTTGGCGGGCTTTAACACTATCCCCAGCCATAATCGCTTCGTAGATAGCTTTGTGTTCTTCGATGCAGGTTCCACCTTCTTTGGAAGAATGCTCAATAAACCCTAAAAAGATAGTTCTTAGTACATTTGCAAACGGCAAGAAAAAGCTGTTGCCTGTCGACAAGTAAATTTGACGATGAAACTCTAAGTCAATTGTAGACCACTGATTTTCTTGGTCTATTCCCGATGCAATGTTGCTCATGGTTTGGAAAATGCCAGACAAAGCCATACGCTGCTCGACACTTGCATGGCGGGCGGCAAGCGCTGCGGCTTCAGGCTCAATAGCACGACGTAATGATAAAAACTCCCAATAGATTTTATCAGTGTTATCGATACCAACCATCCAGTCGATCAATTGTGCATCGAGTAAATTCCAGTGCTCACGTTGACGTACGCGCGTGCCGATTTTCGGCTTAGACTCGAGCAGACCTTTAGAGTTTAGCAGTTTGATTGCTTCTCTAAGTGCGGTTCGGCTGACACCGAATTGCTCACACAAATCCATTTCGGATGGAATTATGCCATCCTCGGGAAGGTCTCCAGAGAGAATTTTTCTAGCTATTGCACGTGCGACTTGCAGATGCAGGCTACGCGAAGAGCCTTCTATTGATTTAAAAGCCTTGCTCATACAAATCCTTAAATACTACTTAATTATTTAAAATTGTACCCTGAAAGTTATAGGAACGATAGCGGAAATTCTAATGCTAGGTACTATGAGTTCACAGTTTTACATGAAAAATGCTCAGGAATTGTGCTTTGCTTGGATGAGTAGGTAGATTTTTAATACGGTACAAGGCATGTCATAGCGCTATTGATTGGTAAATAAAGCCTATTTTGAAACAATGAGCTAGTGAGCAGTAATAATTTAGCTAGCATTTGCGATTAGAATGGGTATGGGGCAGGATAAACAATAAGCGCTCCGTAGAGCGCTTATTGTCTGATAATTAAAACTTGTAAGCAATACCTACACGCGAACGAAGTTCTCGCTTGCTAGTCTCTTTACCGACTGACACATCACCAAGCTCAACCCATGGCGTCCAATCACCCATGCTGTAGTGTGCGGTTACGTTGTGATCATAGTTGGTTCGTCCATTGTCATACAAAGTATACTGGGCATCGTCAGCATAGTAGTAGTTAAACTCATAGCCAAACTTCCACTGGTCCATTTTATAACCCGCGTTAAAGGTTCCACGATGGCGATACTTTTCATAATCTGGCGCTCCATTTTTAACATCAAGACGGTAACGACCGCTTAACGATAGACCGTCGATAGACGCTGGAGTGTAGGTTAAGCGCAGCTGCGGTTTGAATGTAGTACCGCTGTCACGGAACTCGATAGGCATACCTGGTTGCAGCGCCCATTGGTCACTTAGTTTGTAGGTATAACCTAAGCCAATTTCAGTACCATTATTTTGAAGGCCTTTCATGAAGTCTGTTGGATCTTCGCCTTTGAATTTCACTTCTAAACTTACACTGAAGTTATTGTCAAAAGTATTGCCCATTTTCACACGGCTAGAGTGATTTTTACTTTCGCTATTATATTGATGACGAAAATCAATAGAAGCAGCGTTAGCTGTTGCTGATAACAAGCCAAGACTGAGCAAAGCTGTAACAATTGGTGTAATTTTCATAGTGTTTTTTCTCTTATGTTTTGCGTTATAGTAATACAATACATTGAGCCGATAGCTTTCTGAAGTTTGATTCGCTAATATTGTGAGCAATATCACCATAAAAGGCTGCTTATGCGCTCATATTTAGTTTTTTACGCATAATCATTCGTGTTAAAGACTTTTGAGGGGTTTTATATTCTATCTGGCTTTGTTGATATATTGTTGCAGGCAAATTGTAGTCTGCCTGCAAGGATTGTCAATGGTCTTGGCTGACCCGCTCTGAGAAGCTGGTGATAAGCTGACTTAGCGCTTGAGTTGCGCCGGCCCGACTGAGGTCTTTGGCCTGTAAGGTCTGCGAAAAATTTCCAACAGCATTAACATCTCCATTAGCCTCTAACCATATCCATTGGGCTTCTAAACGCGCAAGTCCTTGTTGGTTTACATCAAAGCGCAGAACATCAACGCTCAAACTCTTGGCGTTACCGACATAAAATAAGCCTGGGTGGCGGACAAAAAAACTATCTTGTTGTTGTTGGGCGAGGTTTTTAAGTAATGCTATTTGAAATTCGTCTTCAATGTTTCCGGCCCATTGTTCGAACTTCTCTGGGTTATATTCCACGTCACTGTGTTTAGCGACAATCGAACTACGCATTAGATAGTCCGCAAAACGTAAAGGCCCAATTACAATCACTTGTTGTGCTGAGTAACTATCGACCGTGGTCTCATTGAGTGCTTGTGATTGCAATAAGTAGTAATCGGGATCAATTGAAGGCTGCGTGATCGAACAGGCCGACAACACAAGAAGACTGAGTGCTATAGCGCAATTTTTAATCTGAGTCTGGCTGATCATGATGTTTCCTTGTTAACGTTGGCGGCCACCGATGATAGCCTCCGGATTTCTTTCGAGCGATTGTGAAAGCTGGCGAACTTGATTTGCCGCACGCTCTACTGACCCCATTGTTTTGATGACACTAACGCTCAAATTCGAGTTAGGTTTTACCTGCTTCTCAAGCTCTTGCATTGCACCGTTTGCGGATTGAAGCAACACGTCTAGCTCTTTTAAGCTTGATTGGCCGCTTTGCGCAAGCATACGATATTGATCTGAAGTTTGAGAAATTGAACTTGTCATTTGATTGCTGTTATCAAGTAGATTGTCAGCTTTTTGTAACATACTATCGGAGCGAGCTTCGATATTAGAAAGAAAACTGCGTAAAGATGCCGCAGAAATGGCTAGATCCCTAAGAGTCAGCCCTATATCTTCATTAGAAGTTAAGGCATTAATACTAGCGCTTAAATCTTTGACATTCTCTAGGATTTCACCAATCGGTAAATCTTTGAATTGATCTGCAAAGTTAGTTAATACCTCTGTAAGTTGTTGTAGATCGCTTGGCACAGTGGGCACGACTAAGTTTCCACTTAAAGATTGATGAGTAACGCCACGGTTACCATTATAGTATTCAAGTTGTATTTGTAGGGTACCGGTGACTAGGCTACCGCTTACAAGCTTTGCAGCCATTCCTAGTTCAATCTGCTGGCGAATAAACTCGCTTAGACCATCTATTTTCGGGAAACCATTATTGTTTTCAGAAAACTTTGCGATGACCAAAATGTTTAATTGCTGATTTTCCGTATTGGGTGAATTGTGGAATTCGATACGTTCAACATCGCCAACTTTCACCCCACGGAAGGTAACGGGGGCACCAACGCTTAAACCTTTCACATCTCCGGGGAAAATCATTTCAAAGGATAGTTCATTTTTAAAAAAGGAACTGGAGCCAAATAAAGAGACACCAAAAACCATAATGACCAAGGCAATCAGGGTAAAGATGCCGATAGCTCTGGCTTGTTTTTGATCGCTCATATTGTTTCCTTTGGTTGCTGATAGTCGCCACGACGCAAAAAGCGCTGTACCCGTGCATCTTTGCTAGTTTTAAGAAGATAATTAGGGTCACCGGTGGTAAGCATTGTTTTAGATTGAGCATCCAAAAAGACCGAGTTACTGCCGATAGCGAAGATACTAGCTAATTCATGGGTCACTATGACGATTGTAGTATTGAGGCTATCACTAAGGGTCAAGATTAGCTCATCGAGATTTCGCGCACTTAATGGATCAAGGCCGGCTGAAGGTTCATCAAAAAACAACACTTCAGGTTCGAGAGCTATTGCTCGCGCTAAGGCGGCTCTTTTAAGCATACCGCCACTTATTTCAGATGAATAGTAGTCTTCAAAACCGGCAAGTCCAACCATCATTAATTTGAGACTTACGAGTTCAGAAATTTCTGCTTTGGACAGTTTAGTATACAACTCCAAAGGCATGGCAATGTTTTCGGCAAGGGTAAGCGAGCTAATTATTGCACCTGCTTGGTAAGAAATCCCAAAGCGTTGCATCATCTTTTGACGAGTTTCAAGCTCTTGTTGCCAAAGACTAACACCATTAAAACGGACGTCGCCTTCGGCTGGTTCGAGAAGACCAAACATGTGCTTTAGTAAGGTACTTTTTCCACATCCACTGCCACCCATAATCACAAAGATGTCTTTGCGTTTTATTTCAAAATTAAGGTTTTCTTGAATTAAACGATCACCATAGCGCAAGGTTAAATTGTCAACTTGGATGTGGGTTTGATCCTCGGAGGAGATCAGTGCGCTTGTCGACTGAATCATCTTTATATTCCCAGCATGGTGCTTACAAAGTTAATAATAGAATCCATACTAATAATGAGTACGATACCTAACACTACCGCGCTGGTTGTGGCCTTACCAACGGCGGTTGCACTGCGACCGGAAATCATACCGCAGTAACACCCAGTTAAGGCAACTACTACGCCAAATACACAGCTTTTCGCAAAGCCGATAATGAAGTTTTCTAAACCGACAGTATCGAGCATGGTGTCCCAAAATTGCTGCCAACTCACATCTATAACCCAGGTACTGACTAAAGCACCGCCAAAAATACCGATCAAATTGGCGTAAATAGTTAGCAGTGGCAAGGTAATCATTAATGCGAGCATGCGCGGTAAAACTAAGTAGTCAAAGGCTGAAATCCCCATTGTTTTAAGGGCGTCTATTTCTTCGTTAACCTGCATGCTGCCAAGTTGCGCTGCGTAACCGGCACCGGTACGTCCAGCCATAATGATGGCTGTCATCATAGCAGCCATTTCGCGCGCCATAGCGAAGCCCACCATGCTCGCCACAAAGATTCCAGCGTTGAATCGCTCAAGCTGAACTGCGCCTACAAAGGCCATGATCATACCTATTAGTAGGCTTATCAGAGTGACGATAGGAAGTGAAGCTGGACCTGCATCATACAAAAAGTAAAGAAAGTCTTTGCGACGATAATTGGCCTTTCCTTGGAAGAAGCGAACAAAACTTAGAACACATTCGCCCCAAAAGCTTAAAAAATGCATGCACTGTTTCAATGACTCAATTACGCTTAGACCCAGGCGCTCGGTAAGACTGGGTCTAGGGGCAAGTGTTTCATTGGTTTGCGAATTAGGTACCGCTTGGGCAAGCTGTTTTAACTGAAGAACGCCACTAGGAAAGTTTTGATAGCTAACCTCATCGACACAGCTTTCCAATTGAATAAGAAAACTAACTAATGAGCTGTCCCAAGGACCAAGCGATTTGGCGTTACACACTATGTGAGTAAGTTTAGGCTTGCTTTCTAGTTCTTGTTTGAATTGAGCGAAGTCGAGCAAGCCTTGTTCAAAATTCCAAGTGCCAGCAACGTTTAGAACCGTTTGTTCTGAGTTTTCTTGCCACTGTAATTGCTTGGTTTCAGTGCCCACTTAAGTTCAACACGTTATAGGTATCAAGCATTTAAGCATAGCTCGCAATCGACACTTATAAAAGGACTTTAACTTAGTCTGGAATTAAGGGCTCTTGGTCACGTTGCATTTCTAACAAGGTTATAGCCACCCCGACAAAATCACTATCAGTTAAAATGCCAACTAATTTGTCTTTTTCTACGACGGGTAAACAACCGATACGGTGGTTTTCTATATGTCTGGCTGCGTCTTCTACGCTGGCATGTGGATTCACGCTATGGACTTTGGTAACCATAATTTGGTCAAGGCTATGGCTGCGCTGGTGCTGACTTCGCTGCTCTTTGGATAATTTAGCTAAACTCGACTCTTGCGCGGAGCGAAGGTCGCGCTCACTGACCAAGCCCAATAGGTGATGTTCTTTGTCTACCACCGGAAGATGTCGAATTCTAAATTCTTGACAAATTTTCAGCGCTTGTTCGAGATTAGTATCCACGGTAGCAATATGTGGTTTTTGGGTCATTATATCGGCGACAGTAATCATAGTCAGACTCCTGATAGATAGGCCAGATCTGCACAGCATCTAGTGCTGACAAAGCTGCTTGTAGAACTGTTGTTATTTAAATGTAGCTCTAAACAGAGGGTTTTGATTGATATACATCAACTTAATTGACTAATCACATTAGCTTATTTTGAGAGTGCGATCCGCTTAGCGAAGTAGGGGAAAAAAACTTGATTTATATGCAATTTCGACTTTTTTTAGGTACAAAAAAGCCAGCTAGAAGCTGGCTTAAACAACGATACAATCAATTAATTATAAACGTTCTAAAATTGATTGAGTAAACTCTTTTGTGCCGGCTGTGCCACCTAAGTCGCGGGTAGTTCGATCGCCACTAGCAATAACTTCTGTTACCGCATTCTTAATTTTCTCAGCTTTGTCGTTCATACCTAAGTATTCTAGCATTTGAATGGACGCTAAAATGACTGAGGTTGGGTTTGCAATATCTTGACCCGTAATATCTGGAGCACTGCCATGAACAGCTTCGAATATAGCCGCTTGCTCACCGATATTTGCTCCAGGAGCCATACCTAGACCGCCAACCAGACCTGCACATAGGTCAGAGACAATGTCTCCAAATAGATTGGTGGTTACAATCACATCGAAACGCTCTGGATACATGACTAAGTTCATGCAAGTTGCATCAACAATCATTTCGTCGCTTTCAATATCAGGA
Organism: Alginatibacterium sediminis; assembly: GCF_003610775.1. Lineage (GTDB taxonomy): Bacteria > Pseudomonadota > Gammaproteobacteria > Enterobacterales > Celerinatantimonadaceae > Alginatibacterium > Alginatibacterium sediminis. The sequence goes on from NZ_RAQO01000006.1 coordinate 428,990, forward strand.
TATAAAGCCGCGACTTCACGTGCAACTTCTAAGAAAAGTCCTGATGTGCTTTTCATAATATTAGCTTTATGAACAGCAGTTACTTTTTTGCGGTTTTCGCGACGAGCTAGCTCATAGGCAAAAGTTACGATTTTACGTGCGCCTTCACGAGTAACAATGCTTTTAGCTTCAGCGCTATTACCATCTTCACTCACTATTTGACCTACGCCGGAATACATACCTTCGGTATTCTCTCGTACAGTAATAATGTCAACGTTTTCGTAGCGCGACTTCGTACCAACAAATGAATGAACTGGACGAAGGTTTGCATATAAGCCAAATTTCTTACGCAATGACACGTTAATTGAAGTAAAACCGGTACCAACGGGGGTCGTTAGTGGGCCTTTTAAAGTAATGCCATTTTGTTCAATAAGTTCTAGAGTTTTTTCAGGTAACAAATTGCCATCTTGTTCGAGAGCAATTAAGCCTGCTTGCGCGTAATCGTATTCAAAATCACAACCGACTTTATCGAGGATCTGTACGGCGCTTTCAATAATACTGGGTCCGATTCCATCGCCTGGGATTACGGTAATGCGTCTTCTTGACATAGTTACTTCCTAGTTGCTCTACGTTTTTGGTCTTGATGAAGGGTGAGGCTGTTGCCAATTATCGAATCACTCATTTTTAAAGGGGGTCAAATTGGCAACGCGAATTTTACAATCAATTAACTAAAACTACCAGCATTGTCGTTATCGACCTTGGTCTAAATCAATTTTAGGCGTCCAATTGTCGATAACTACGTCAAAAATATAATACATTGCTGATTACTTGTGCCTTGGAGCAGTATATCGCTTGTATTCGTTTAAGTTGATATTTGTCTATCACAACGCAGTTGGCGCAGCGAAAACCCAAGTTCAATGTCTAGCCGGTAACTGAGTAATTCTTTGGCCAATTGAAAGTCATCAACAGCGTCGCGAATTTTCTTTAGCGTTGTAACCGAGTCGTCGGCATTGTTCAGAGCTGTTTCAATGTTTCCATAGCGTTGCAGTACCTGCAGCGCGGATTTTGGCCCGACCCCAGCCACGCCGGGAATATTTGCGCCAGAATTGCCAATTAGAGCTAGATAATCTAGCAGCTGCGGGGGCTGTAGATTCAACTTGTCAAAGTAACTACGCTGATCTAAATAGCATTGCTTAAAATAATCGTAAAGTTGCACCCGTGGATTGGTCAGTTGATGAAAACCTAAATCAGTTGAAACAATCGTGACATTGACCTGTTGTTCAGCGGCCTTACTGGCAAGCGTAGCAATTAGATCATCGGCTTCGTCAACGGCATTGATATAACAAAACAGACCTTGTTCTTGCCAGTGCTGACGGATGTTAAGCAAAGCACTTTGCAAATTGGGCGACATTGGTTTGCGTTTAGCTTTGTATTCTGGATAACGCCGGTATCGCCAAGAGCTAGGCGTTGGGGCATCAAATATAGCAATACTATGGCTTGGGTTTAGCCGCTGTTGTAACTTGTTGATAGCTTGATCTAAAACCTTGCTTCTGGCCGAGTTCAGTACTGCTTCATCGCTGTTGTGCTTACTTTGAACAGCATCAATGCGCCGTATCAAGTTCAGCGCATCAATAATCACTAAGTGCATGAGTGCTTGCCTAATCGTTTTTAGCTTGGGGCTGATCGACTATTTTGTAGCAGGGCTCATAGTGACTTCCTGGTAGCTTCATTCGATGTTGCTCGACAAAATCTTGGAGTAGTTTGTCTAACAATTTCATTATTGTAGGGTCGCCATTTATCTCGAAAGGCCCATGTGTCTCAATTGCTTGAATACCTTCATCTTTGACATTACCAGCAACAATTGCCGAAAAGGCTTGGCGAAGATTTGATGCAAGTTCTACAGGGCTTTGGTCAAGCTGTAAGTTAAGGCCGCGGACGTTAACATGCGTAGGTTCAAAAGGATGTTGAAAACTGTCTTCAATCTTAAGACTCCAGTTGAAGGAATAAGCATCGCCGATGGCTCGCCGGTAGTGTTTTACTCTCGACATGTTTTGTTTAATCGTATTGGCAACCGTAGACGGGTCATCAATTATGATTTGATAGTGTTGCTGCGCTTGATGGCCAAGGGTGGCACCGATGAATTCATCTAAGCTTTTGAAGTAATCTTCACTTGAAGCTGGACCGGTCAGAATAATAGGTAGTGGTTGTCTGGTGTTCTCTGGATGCATCATAATACCGAGAATGTAGAGCAGCTCTTCTGCGGTACCAGCACCGCCGGGGAAAAGAACAATAGCATGTCCCATGCGCACAAACGCTTCAAGACGCTTTTCAATATCGGGAAGAATGACCAATTCATTGACGATGGGGTTTGGGGGTTCGGCTGCGATAATACTTGGTTCAGTAAACCCAATGTAGCGTCCCCGATTGTACCGCTGTTTGGCATGCCCGACAGTAGCGCCTTTCATTGGGCCTTCCATAGCGCCTGGTCCGCAACCTGTACAGATATTAAGTTCTCGTAGACCGAGTTGACTACCTACTTCACGGGTATATTGAAACTCGATATCGTTAATACTATGACCACCCCAGCACACAACAAGATTGGGATCTAGTTGAGGGTTAATAACCCGCGCATTACGTAATATAGAAAAGACTAAGTTAGTGATTTCACCACTATTACTACTGAGTTTAGCTACCGGAAATTGAGCTGAGACATATAAGATATCGCGCAACACGCTAAACAAGTGCTCTTGCAGTCCGACAATTATTTCGCCATCAACGAAGGCCTGAGAAGGGGCGTTGAGTAGTTCAAGTTTAACTCCTCGCTCCCGACTTAAGATGTTAATGTCAAAGTCTTTAAACAGCTCGAGAATTTCGCGGCTACTGTCCGTATGACTACCAGAGTTAAGAACCGCTAAGCTGCAATTACGGTAAAGCTGGTAGGTTTGTTCCGATAAACTTCGAGTTAGACTATCAACTTCGAGTTGAGAAAGTAGGTTCATACTCCCAACAGGATTAATATGGGTCAGCATTTACATCTCCCTGAAAAGCAAAAAGGCCGTGAGAACGGCCTTTGATAATTTTAGATGATATTGACGCGGTCTCGACCGTTATTCTTTGATTCATACAGTGCTTGGTCTGCACGTTCAAAGGCATCGTTGAGTTGGTCTTGCTCCCGGAAGAGCGTTGCGCCGATTGAGATAGAGATAGAAACCTGTTCGTCTTTGAAACGAAACGGAAGGCTCTTAACTTGGTTGCGCATGTTATCCAAAGGCGAGATCAAATTATCTCCCGAGATGTTTGGCATGATAATGACGAACTCTTCACCACCATAACGAGCCAAAAAGTCGGTATCGCGCATTGAGTTTTGTAAGGAACGTGCAATTACTTTTAGCGCTTTATCGCCCGCAATATGACCAAACTGGTCATTAATATTTTTAAAATGGTCGATATCAATAATTGCGATGCCTAAAGTATAGCCATAGCGTTTCCAACGGCGGTACTCAAGGGCTATACGTTCATCTAAGGCTGAACGATTGTAGACTTGCGTTAGGGTATCGATGAAGAATTTTTGCTTTTGACTATTGAGACGTTTTTTATATTCGTCAGCTTCTTCACGCAATAAACGGATTTGTTGTTCTGACTTGCTTAAATCTTCGAGTAATTGGCTGGTGTGTTGTTCGAGCCGTTCTTTTTCTCGAAATACTTCGGCCATATTCTGTAGCTTGCTACCAATCGCGGCTTTTAGTTGAGCAAGATTGTTGTTGGAACGAAGTTCGCTACCAATATCAAGCAGTTGACTTTTAAGTGTGCCAGTCGTTTGACGACTTTGCTTGTCAATACGTCGACCTGAACTCAAGCCGTCATTCAAACCGTTATGCACGGTATCTAAACTCTCACTCAAACTAAACAAGAACTCCTGAGAAGCTCGGCGTTCTTGTTGACTACCTTTTATGATGAGATCGATAGTTTCAAGACAAAGATGAGGAAGTTCTTTTTCTTCGATACCATTTAACAAATCGCCGCGTATAGAGGCTAAGCGTTCGCCGATTTCTTCATCGAAATCTAGTTCGGTTATAAGGCGTTGTAGGTCATCACAAATACGTTTGTGTAGACGCTTATCTAGCAAGCTTTCTTTGGGCTGCATTGGGGCAGGGGTGTCATGCTGCTTTGGTGGTAACCCAACGATTTGACGATTTAGTAAGGCTTGATGATAGTAGTTAAGCAGTAGCTCTAAGCGCTCCGCACTCTCCGGTTTAAGGTGAGTTGGGTCTTGCTCAACAAATTCTTTAATTTTTTCGCGTAATTTAGGGGGCAGACCGTTGATCGTTTTAAGCAGTGAGGCTGAGTTCTTGACTAAACTTTGTTGCTCATCAAAAAGGCGTTTCGCTGTCGATGAATGCTGTTTTAAGCGCCCATTAAGCTCACTGATATCCCAATCTTTAGCATCGGGATCTTTATCTAGTTGATCTCTAAGATGCTCAATAGATACATCGAGTTCAGTGTCATAACCGCTTGCATAGACACTCAAACGATCCAACAACTGATTGATTGAGGATTTATTCATTCTGGACCTTGCAAACTGATTCGTGGACGAATTCGCAGTGACATATAGCTGTTGACGCACAAGAGCTAGTTGTTTTTTTACATTTACGACGTCTGTCATTGTTTATCGAACGCTATCCTTTCTGCGTATTTCTACAATCAAGCATAGCATGCAAGATCGAATTACTACATCCTCAAACAGCACTCTAGCGCGATTTGTGTCGAATTTGTGAGAAAATCACCACGCTAAGTCTATTAATTCAACAGATGATTTTACTTTTACTAATCCTTTATCAATGGCATTGCTCAAGTCTTGTGCAATTGCGTCACCAAAAAATGCAGCTGGAGTCCAGGGTTGCGCTTTCAAGCTAATCCAATTCGGTTTGTCTGCGTAACGGTAGGGTTTTTTCAAGGCAAACAAAGATAACTGAAGAACTTGTAAAATGGTTTGGTTGTTTAGTGCATCAGGAGACTTTTCAAGGAAAGGAATAGGGCACGCAGCTACTGATAGATAAGCTTTGTAGCCGTATTGGCTGTGTAATTGCTCAAAAATTTCTAGTAGATTTTTGCTTAAACTCTCACCGTCCGTTGTTTGGCCGTCACTTAACACTAATGCGTGGTGTAAACCTAAGTGTCCAAACACCAGGCTACTATTTTTCTGATCACCAGCCTTACCCGCTAAACGTTCAAAGTATAAGGGGGCATTGTGTTGAGAAATTGGATTACCATCGGCTGTACGTAGATCTTCAACCGAAATCAAGGCTACAAAAACGGGTTTGGAACCGGTGACTAAGTAATGACTTCGAAGTTGTTGCAGTGGATCGCGATGAAATAGCAGCTCTTGCCAATGCGTATACGGGTTCACTTCAAGCTGCATGGTAAGTTCAGCTATTCTCTTAGATCTAAACCCGTTTCTATAACTTAAGAACAACACCGCAAACACGCTCAGAAATAGCAGACTAATAGCAGTTACGGCGATTTGACTAAGGTTCTGGAGCTCAAGTTCTAGTTCAGCTTTGAGCCCAGTAACTTCTGATAATTGTTGGCCTTGTTCCATCAGCTGAACATGATGCTTAAAATCATCCGCGAATTCGGCACGGCTTAGTGCTTGATATTGTTGGTCTATCTCGTGGAATACTTTGTATTCATTGAGCGCGTTTTCAAATGAGTCGTTCATTTCATAGGCTAAGGCGAGCAGGCGGTAGACCTCCGCATTGCGGTGGGTGAGACCTATGGTATTCGCTAATTGTTCAGCTTTTTGTAGTTGAAGCACAGCTAAAGCTGGCTCATTTTGTTGAAGCTGTAAGCGAGCGAGCAATAGCATTACTTGCAATTCCAAACTGGGATTTTTCTGCTTTTGGTATTGTTGTCGAGCACTTTGTAAGTGACTAAGGGCAAGCTCGTATTCACCGGTATTGCTATAAGACTCCCCTAGGTACATATTAATCCGCGACAGTAACATTAGACTCTTAGCCTTACGAGCAAAGTCACGCGCATTCATTAGTGGAATAACGGCACTCGCGTATTCGCCCTGAAGGTTGTAGATTTTGCCTAAACTGCTGAGCATATCGGCTTTTAGACGGGGGTTTGGTAGCTTGCTGGTAGCGACAATGGCTTGATTTTGCTTGTTCAGCGCTTTTTGAAAGTCTTGTTTAGACAAATATATTAATGCCATTTCACGATTCGATAGTGCATCAAGGTAGTACGCCGTATTTGAGCCTAACTTTTCCACGATGCTAGCGGCTGCGTTAAAATGAGTAAGCGCGAGTTGGTTTTGATTATCGCTAAGATAGAACTGAGCGAGGCGATACTCTGCCCAAGCATTTAGCAGTTCGTCTTTGCTAGCATAGGCGTATTCTTTGGCTTTGAGCAGTGCTTGCAGCGCCTCTGAACTTCGGCCGTTGCGGTGATAGAAATTTCCGGCGATACGTTCAACTTGATAGTTGTGGCTGGGGGTATTTACTTCGGAAAATTTTTCAATTAACTGACGTGCTTGGTTGAGGTTGTTTTCGTTGTTATGTGCGAGTTCGGGAACTTTTACTTGTACCAAAACCTGAATCAGTAATAGTTCAAAATGGTCTTGAACCCGACTAGGATCGAGCACTTTGAAGGCTGTGTTAATGTGGTTCATGGCACTAACATAGTTTCTATCATTGAAGGCGCAAAGCGCCGCCAATTTGTGCGCAGATAGTAGCAATTGGCTTTCGACTAAGAGTTTCCCATTTGCTTTGGACAATGGCTCTTTAGTCTCTAGTTCACTCAAGCATCGACTTGGCTCCGACAACAACATGCTTTGCTGGGCTTGAAATGAACTGTCAACGTTAATTCGGCCGGTTTCATAGGCCTGTACTGTCGATGATATGCAGCTTGCAATGCCAAAGATAAAGCTTGTATATAAACAAGAGAGTTTAGTCACACACTATTCCTAACAACTAACATCATTACTGGCGAATTAACCGCGGATTAAGATCAAGGCTCTGCCAGTCTTGGTCTTGACTATAACGGGTACTACGCATTGGATTTATATCTAGGCCACCGCGGCGTGTATAGCGGGCACTAACAGTAAGCTCTCTGCAATTGCAGTACAACATAAGGTCGCAAAAAATACGTTCAACACACTGCTCGTGGAATTCATTGTGACGCCTAAAAGAAATCAAATAACGTAATAATTGTTCTTGATCTATTTTGGGGCCAACATAGTCAATACTCACACTTCCCCAATCAGGTTGGTTGGTCACTAAGCAATTACTTTTTAAAAGGTGACTATATAGCTGTTCAGATACCTCGGTATGTGGCGTTTGAGTTGCCGACATTAGTAGCTCAGGCGTGAATTTGTAGTTATCAATATCGATATCAAGATCGTCTATACAGCAACCGGAAAAATTGCTTATAGGCATAGTGCTATCGACAGATTGTAACTGCACAAAAACCTGCCCTTGAGCGCATTGAGCTAGATCGTGCTCTAACATTTGTTTGAGCTTAGTTTCAGAGTCTAGTCGGGTTTGATTAAAGCTATTAAGATAAAGCTTAAATGACTTGGACTCGATGATATTGATCGATCTAGCATCGACACCAACAACGGCGATAGCGACTTGCGGCTTACCTTTACTATTTAACCATGACAGTTCATAAAGATTCCAAATATCAAGGCCTTGAAATGGAAGTTCGGTGCCTAGGTTTAAGCTGTCTCGATTAAGACTGCGTGGCACTGCTTGTAACAGCTCGGGAGCATAGTGTTCGATATAGGCGCTTTTTTTACCCAATTGTAAGGCTTTCACAGCGCTATGCTGTTGATAATTTGGTGTTTGACTCATGGTGTTCAGTGCTTAGTTTGGTTAACCTAAGTGTAACTGAAAGCGAACTTAAGAGTAAGCATTGCAATGCCCGAATCCAACAGCTCAAGCTTTACCCAATTTGTAGGCAAACAACAAGCGATCTGGCGGCAATCCGGATTTCCTAGTATGCAGCTAGTTGATGAACAAAGCGGAGCTTGTATTGAGCAACGACTTAGCGCCGATACTGCCCGGTGGAATTATGTGAAACGTACACCTGCTGATTTTTCAGATATCGAGACTGCATTAGAAACTAAACTACATAGCAGTATAAAAGACTTCTACGGTTTATTTTACGGGGGACATTGGACGGGGTACTTTCGCAGCTTGTCGGTGCAATTAGTAGGGGTGTGGGATAACGACGATTTTGACATTTTTGCTAAAAATATGATTTCGCATATCTTGATGCAGCGGAGGCTAAAGCAAAAAGATAGCGTTTTTGTTGCAAGTACTAACGACGACATGGTGGTGGTGAGTATCGATAATGAGAGCGGAGAGCTTATTCTTGAACGATTGGGTCAGGGCCGACTGAAACTTTTAGCGCCAAATTTGGACCAGTTTTTACAGCAACTTAAGGCTTAAGCTTTCTCTCCTTAGTTTTAAGTAAGCTATGGTTTACTTCACGAATACAACAATGAGCAGTAGCCCTTGAGTTTTGATGAACAAGTTCAAATAAAGAAGCCTTTTCAAGCCTTGGCGATCGAGAACGTCATGAATTCGGCTATGTATCATCTTGGTCGACGCGATATGACGATCACAGAGCTTCGAGTGAAGCTTAATAATAAAACCGACAACCAAGACTGGATAGAGCAAACCATACAACGTTGCCTAGAACTTGCGTACTTAAAATCTGACGCTGATTTTTCCCTAAACTTTGCTGTGATGTGCTTTGGTAATGAGTTTGGTTCGGGGTATATTCGCCGAAAGTTGTCTCTAAAAGGCATACATAGTGATGTTATTACTGATGCCATCGAACAAGCACTACTGCAACAATCTATCGATGAAAGCCAATTACTACTCAGTCGATTATTGTCCATTTCAAGCCTTGAGCATATCTCAAAAGAAAAACTAATTAGTACACTAGTTAATAAAGGATTTAAGGCACAATCAGTGAACCGAGCCTTAGTTGAACATCCTGATATTGCTAGTTTGAGAACTAAGCTTGAAATAAAGGCTGTTAAAGCCAATTTAGGAAACGAAATCCAAAAGCTAGCCCGCAAAGGCAAAGGAAGTCGGTTAATTCAACAACAGCTTAAACAAAAGAAAATTTGCTTGGATGAGTATGACGAAACTCTAGCCACTTTAGAGTTAACCGGGGAGGTCGATTTTTTTCAATCAGCGAGCGACGTTTTATCCAAAAAGAAGTTTGTCTTAAGTGAATTTTCGGGTAAGAACAAAGCATACGCTTATCTCTCGAGCAGAGGCTACACGACGGAACAAATCAAGTTTGCAATTGAGGAAAATCAAGATTAATAGTTTGTTTATGGTGAACACCGATAGCCTAGTATTCACTAGCTGAACTCAGAGTTCACTTCCCTTATTTACGTTTTATCGCTTAACTCTTTAAGCATTTGTTCGAGGATCTCAACCCGTTGTTGCAGCGCCAAATGGTCTCGTTGTAATTGCGCTAATAGCAATGTGCTGTCGTCTTGCTCCGGTTTTGAAATCGGGACCGGCTTTAACTCATATTCCGCACTTTTGGCTAATTCATGAAAATAATCAGGCGAACGTTTGTAATTTTGTAAGCAAGCAATAATGTCTCGCATCGGCACCGAAACAGCGAGCTGGGCTTTAATTTGCGCCATGCTGGGTTCTTTGCCTTGCCGAATAACAGTAACAAGTGCTTGTTCTAAGACGTCGATAGACATTTCTCACTCAATTTATGGATTTACTTGTTGTTCAATCATCTCAAAGTAAGGGGCAATTCGTCTACTTAGTTTTTCTCATATCTTCATGTAATTCATACAAAAAACTCTTAGTGTCGAGCATTTCTTGGCAATTTAAAAAAAATATAATGAAATTTTTTGTCTGGCTTCTCGGTTTAATTGTTTACAACGGGATTACAGCGTTGTAACAAAAAAATCAAATTCAAAAGGAATCGACATGAAAAAATCTAATATTGCTCTAGCGACTGCTGTTTCAACTCTACTTATGGCCGGCACAATGATTAGCACCCCAGCAGTAGCTGCAGATAAAGAAAAATGTTACGGGGTTGTAAAGGCAGGTCAAAATGATTGCGCAACAGCGAGCAGTTCATGTGCTGGAACCGCTAAAAAAGATGCTCAATCAGACGCTTTTGTAGTGGTACCAAAGGGTCTATGTGAAAAACTAGCCGGTGGTAGTACAAGCGCAAGCTAAGTTTTTTCCTTTTCTGTAGTCCCAGGGGCGAGTTGTTGGCCCCGAGGGATCCTTTCGTTAAGAATAGGTAGTCCACATGACTGTTGGTATAGGTTTACGAGCACCCCACATGCTGGCTGCTGTTGACAAGAAATTTCATGCACCCTGGTTTGAAGTTCATACTGAAAACTTTCTATCCCTTCATGGTATTGCGCGTCATCAACTGCGACAAATTGCTAGCCATACTCCAATCAGCCTGCACGGCGTAGGTTTGTCACTTGGCTCTAACTCTGATTTGAACCGTAGTCATCTTCAAGATATACGCATGTTAATTGACGAAATTGATCCTTGCCGAATATCTGAACACTTAAGCTGGGGAGAGTTTGAGGGACAGTACTTTAACGACTTGTTGCCAGTTGCACTTAATCAAGATGCGTTGAATGCTATGGTCAGCCATGTACATCAAGCTCAAGAAACGCTCGGTCAACGTATACTGATTGAAAATCCTAGTCAGTATTTAAGCTTTTTGGAACAAGACTTCAATGAAGTTGCGTTTCTGTCAGCTCTGTGTGGGCAAACTGATTGCGGATTATTACTTGATATCAACAACATTTACGTATCAGCGCATAATCTTGGAGGCAACGCTACAGAGTATTTAAATGCGGTCAACTGGGACCAGGTTGAAGAAATTCATTTGGCCGGACATACGCGTAAACAAATAGAGCTTGAGGGTCAGTCGCTGGAAATTCTAATCGACAGCCACGACAGCGAAGTTTGTGACGAGGTTTGGGAATTGTTCCGAACGGCTAATATTGCGATCGCTGCCAATAAGCCTAGCTCTATAGACTGTTTAATTGAATGGGATAGCAACATTCCTGACTATAAAGTTCTTCAAGGACAAGCGCTTAAGGCACAAGCAATACTCGATGAATTCAACAAGCTCCCCCTCGAAGAAGGCCATGTACGATGAAGTGGTTAAAGCAGCAGCGGCAGTTTGTACGCAGTTTATTAGAAAATGATACTGAGCAGCGTCAGGCTGTAGCTACTAGCTGGGCAACATTGCCTTACGGAATAGAAATTTATCGTAATAATGTATTTGCCTCTTTGAGTAGCGCTCTGAAAGATAACTTCCCGAATACAATAGCTTTAGTTGGGGATGAGTTTTTTACTCATTTAGCTAAAAATTATGTGGAGCACTATGGCTGTAACACGCCCTGCGTTGTTGACTACGGGGAGCTCTTCCCTCAGTTTTTAAGTGAGCAGGCACAACTTGCATCGCTTCCATATGTCTCTCAAATTGCTTATTTAGAGCAAAAGATGCGTCGTTGTGCTCAATGTCCAATCGATCAACAAATGCTAGGTCTCAAAGACCTAAATCGCTTAAGCGAGCAACAATTAACAAGCATTAAATTTAGACTGGCTAGTCATGCGCAATTACTTAATTCTCATGCTCCAGTTTTAAGTTTGTATCGCTTTATCCAAGACCAACAACAAATGCCACCGGATCTATTAAAGCCAGAGTTAGTGTTACTGGTTAAACAAGTTGATTTTGGTGTGACCTTAACGCCGGTAAGTACGGGTGTTTTTGACTTTCTAAATCGTTTGAGCAGCGGGCTTTCATTAGCTGAGGTGGTGGAATTTGACTCTCAGAACGGCAGCACCTTATTGCTTGAGGCGATAGGCTTAGATTGCATTGCATACAAGGATTAATTCATGAATAAAATGATAGCAGTATACGACCATATAGTTGAAACGGGTCAGCAGCATGTCGCAGGTTTAGTTCTTCTGCTAACTCGCTTATGGGTGGCATCAGTATTTTTGCGTGCAGGTTGGCTTAAATTTCAGTCGTGGGATTCGACCTTATATTTATTTGAATTGGAGTACCAAGTTCCTGTTATTCCGTGGCTTTGGGCTGCCTACTTAGGCACCGCTACTGAGTTGGTTGTTCCGATATTTATAGCTCTGGGTTTGTTGACTCGTCCGGCGGCATTAGTTCTGTTCTTGTTTAATATTGTGGCAGTGGTCTCTTATCCGACTTTGTGGCCTGGTGGTTTCTATGACCATCAGCTTTGGGGTTATATGTTGCTTGCTATTGTGGTTTGGGGGGCTGGGCCTTGGTCGCTTGACCGGTTTTTGCTCAAGCGACGTGCTCACTAGTCATGGACTCGGTACGGTGGAAGCTGGAATTGGAAGTTACTTCGACTAAGAATTAGTAGTCCTTGGTAGCGTGTGTCACCAGTAGATGAAAAATCAAACTGGTAACGCCGTTGCCAACTTAAACGTCCTTGAGTTCGACGAAATCCTATTGAGCGTAAACTCACTTCAAGTAGTTGTAAATCCAACTCATCGCAGCGCTTGTTGATGAGTTTTCCTGCCCACTCAGCATCCTTACGTTGACGACTAAATGCCGCAAAACCAATAAACATTGCCAATAGTGCCCAAACTTCAACTGTCATGTTGGATATTCTCCGGGCTTAAAAGCTGCGAAATTGCTTGGGATAGATTTGGGTCGCTTGGTGGTACTCTCAAATGAACCAAAACAAAGCTTCTTAAACTAGGTATTGCGGCTAAATCTACAAAAAGCTCTCTAAAGAGACGTGCGTTTTCCAACTTAGCTACCGCAATCAGAAAGTCATTTAGTAAGGCCGGTTGTTCTAAGTCTTGCCATAACCGACCGGCGATATCGATAGCGCTTTGTTCATCAATATGCGTTGAAATTTGTTTTTCGAGTTGCTTATGTCGGATTTTACTGTGTTGGCAACTCGCCGTTGCGCGAAGCCAAAGTGATGCATCTTCAACTTGAGAGTTTAAACAAAGTTGATGCTGCTTTAATAGTACCTGAGCTAGTTTTGCGTCTATGGTTTGATGCTCTAGAAGCGCAAGTAGTGGGCGCAGTAATCCAGGATTGAGGGATGCGATGCGTTGTGCCAATACGTCACTGTTGTCTTCTCTATCAAGTTGCGTGACATAATCGGCAATACCTTGCATCGCAAGGCTTTGCCAAGTATCGGGACTGGATTGATCCTTAAAATAAGCTTGAGTTGGTTCGAGATAAGTAGAATAGTTTAAATTTAGATCGCGCTTTAAGCGTGAATTTAAGTAAGCTAGTTTTTCTGGAACGGGCTTAAATACATATGGATTCTCTGGCATTTCGTTACTTGGTGCATTTAACGCCGCACTTGCTAATGCCAAAAATTTATCACGGGCTTGGCTTACTAAAAACGACTGCTCGTCTAGCGGAAATTGCAACATCCATATAAACGGTTGTTCGCGGTTATCTTTGGTCCAGAATGCTACAGCAAAACGAGCATGTGATTGAACCGCTGCGGGATAAGCGCATTTTGTGTGTTCGAAATCGTCAAAGACCCGCGAATCAATTGGTGAGACTAATCGCCCCATCTCATAGATACGAAATTGGCATCCGGCCTGATTTAAAAGACTTCCAATGGTGTTCATAGCGCTTAATACAGCCTTGTTTTTATAGTCATAGATATAGTTGGGGGTTGTGCATCCATTTTACAATCCTAAGCTTAGCTAAACTTAATTCCAGCTGCGTGAATTGATACTTTTCGCCTTTACGTAGCCGTTGAGGTTTTTTATGGTGCTCAGCGGCGCAAGTTGTTCCCTAGACTGATATGATAGCAAGCCTTTAGCTAGTTGTAAGAGGTTTGAATGTCCATTTGGGTCGATGCCGATGCGTGTCCCGCGGCAATTAGAGATATCATCATACGCGCAGCAGAGCGTACCAGCCATCATTGTTGTTTTGTTGCGAACCACTATTTGGCTATTCCAAAACGAGAATTCCTGCAGTTTGTCCAAGTTCCGTCTGGGTTTGATGTCGCCGATCATGAAATTGTACGTCGAGCTCAAGCTGGTGATTTGGTGATTACTTCGGATATTCCTTTGGCTGCAGAAGTGATAGAAAAAGGTGGCTTAGGATTGAGTGTTCGCGGTGAGCAGTTTAATGCCAACAGTATTGGTGAACGACTCAATATGCGCGACTTTATGGATACTATGCGCTCGAGCGCCGTCAGTGTAGGTGGCGGACCGCCACCGTTATCAAACACCGATAAACAACAGTTCGCAAATGCGCTAGACCGCTGGTTATCCCAACAAAAGTCTTAGTTCTTGAGTCGATAGCACTGGACTGAGTTGCTGTCCTTGAACAAAGCGAACACTTTGCTGGTTAGCCCAGTCTAGAAGAGCTTGGTTATCAATGCCACTGACAATGATTTGCTTGTCGAGCTGCGCTAAAAGATCAATCAAGCTAAACGAAGTGAGGGCATTCGACTGCGAGTTTTGTTGTTCTTGGACGGCGACTCTAGCAGCTGTTTTACAGCGTGTAATTCCTTCTTGATTTAAAGCATAAAAGGAGGCGTTCTTAGCGCCAAAATCATCAACAACTAAATGCAAACCCATTAACGTGAGTTTATTAATCCCTGCTTTTAGACGAGAGCGACTAAAGTAGCGCTCATCGATGAGCAGAGCCAAGTGTTGTTTTAGTGGTGCATATGAATCAATTTGCTGAAGCAGTTTTTCACTATTGCTAATACTGTGTTGACAAATATGCATCCAAAACTGGAAGTCTGGTTTAGCGGCTAATAAGGCGCTTGACTCGCGACAAAAATGGGTAACTTTTGCTAAGGTCAATTCATCGAGTGCTGTTGACAATCCAAGAACATCCGCGTGCTCGCGTAGTTGATGATAATCGTATTGTTGCTCTTGATAAACCCAAGATATTTTGCATTGCGCTGCAATCGGCTGCTTAGATTTTCGTTCATAAACAATGTCAAAATGGCAGTCAATATTAGCGTTGTTTATAGCCGCTTCAATGGCGCTGCGAAATGCTAAGTTTTGTTTGAGAGATTTAATTCGACTGTCATCAACAAACACAACATCGGTATGATGGTCACGTTTAGCTTCGTACATTGCCAAATCCGTTAAAGACAAAATGTCAGCAAGCTTTAGCTGATTCTTGCTAGCTTGGTAGACGCCAATTGAAGCCCTCAATATAATTTCAGTTTTGAAACCTCTGAGTTTAAAACTAAAGCGTTCAAGCTGGCTTAAGGCGCTGTTGAGTTGTGTTAGATTCAGATTGGAGACCACGATAAATTCATCGCCACCGATCCGATAACCATCGCCACTGCAATATTGACGGATTAACTGGGAATACTTCATTAGTACTTGGTCACCAACATCATGACCATATAAATCATTAATTTCTTTGAATTTGTTCAAGTCTAAGTAAAGCAAACTTTGGGATTCTCGAATTCCTGCTCGATAGCGTTGTACTAATGCCCGACGATTACGTAATTGAGTGAGATTGTCGGTACGGCTTTGGTGGTACAAATACCAAGCGCTTGCCAAAGTTATGGTAAGAATGATCGCTAAGGTTATTTGAAAACGCTGGGCGTAGACATGTTGTTTTTGTAAGTTAGTACGCCAATTTGGCGGTTTGGCATAAGCATTATTAATTTGAGTGGTATCAATAATTTTAAGCGCATCACTAAAGAGATGTGCCAGAGCTTCCCCTCGCGCGCTCTTTACAAAACCCATCGCAATAGAGCTTTCATAGAAACTGCCAATGTGATCATCTTCTTCGATTGTCAATTCGCTGCTAGTCAATAGAAAGTGATTTAGTGTTGAGCGATCAGTTGCAATGTAATCGACCTCAGCATCCAGTAATGCCTTGATGAGTGCATCTTGACTTGGATAGAGTGAAAAGCTTTTATTGGGTAGTAAAAAGGCGAGCAATTCGTGGAAAAAATCATCTTCAATTACCCCGATCCGCTCAACAATTAACTCTGAAATACTGCTATACACATCATTTTTGTAGTTTTGACGTTTGACCATTACTGCTTGTGGGAAAAAGTGAGGCGTACTGAAAAATGCAATTTGTTTACGCGGTTCTGAAATAGTAAGCGGTGCAAGCAAATCAATTTTCTTGTCAATTAGGTCTTGATACATGCTTTCCCAAGTTTCACCGGACTTGCTGACTAACTCACAATTTAGCTGCAATATTTCGCAAGCGGCAAATACGGTATCGGCACTAATTCCAGTTGGTGATTCTGTATCGTCATAGCTAGCAAACGGGTAGGCGTTTTCCAACTTAATGCGAATTGCTTTACGAGGGTCAATACCAAGCTCAAGAATTTGACTTTGTATGGCTCTCATACGGGCTTTAAACTGAAACGAACTGACTGAATGACGCAAGTGACGCTGAATTAGTTCACTTTGGATAAAGGTTGCGAATTCGTTTAGCCGGGTACGGTGCTTGTCTTTGGTTGCTACTAATGAGACGGGTTTAATTGGGATTTCGTTGTTCAACAAGTGGGCGTCGAAACCAGCTTCAAGCAAAGGTCGCAGTAGATTGATAGCATCAACTGTGCCTTGTACATGGCCAGAACTAAGCCAATCCTGAGCTTGCTCTAGGTCATGGTATTCACGGATTTCAAGTTGATTGTTGTAGTGTTTGAGTAATTCTAAATAAATGCTATCGCTTGGAACACCTATTCGTGTCGCTAAATTGAAATCGACGTCTTTACTAAAAAAATAGGTGTATTCAATATTTGTGGGACTAGAGTAATCCAGAACTAAGGAACGAGCCTCGGTGTGAGTGACATTCGCTGCAAAATCACTGTCACCGCTGATGACACCATCTAAAACATCTTCGAAACTGTCATATTTTTTATAGAGAATATCGACATTGAATTGATCTGAAATGGCGTCGAAAAGTGCACGCGTGACAAAATCGTCTGATTCAATTGCAACCGTATAGCGAGGCGGTTCGCCTTGGACATGCGGGTGGTCAGCGAATACGTGGCATGAAAAAACCATTAACGAAAACGTTAGCAAACGGGCAAAGCTTCGGGAAAACAAGGTTTGTAAGGAAAAAAACATCGCGTATCGCTAGGTTAAAATTCTCTTCTAGCTTATCTCTAAACGATGACTTTTGGCAATCGGAACGCTCACAAAAGCTTTAATCATTAAGTTGTGGACTTATTAGAATGCAAACTCTACGCGTGAGTTTGCATTCGTCGCAATGCTGCTATTTTTGTTTATAGCTATCTAAGAAGGTTGCGATTTTACCTATCGCTTCAACTAACTCTTGTTCGCGTGGTAAAAAGACGATCCTAAAGTGGTCTGGTTGAGCCCAATTGAACCCCGTACCTTGCACGACCAAAATTTTCTCTTGTTGCAATAAGTCTAAGGCAAACTGCTGGTCGTCTTTGATTCCAAACTTTTTAGTATCCAATTTCGGAAACAAATACATCGCACCGCGTGGTTTGGTACATGACACACCAGGGATGTCATTGAGTAGGCGCCAAGCAAGTAAGCGCTGCTCGTAGAGGCGCCCACCAGGCACGATAAGCTCATTGATACTTTGGTAACCGCCCAAAGCTGTTTGAATGGCGTGTTGTGCAGGTACGTTTGCGCACAGCCGCATTGAGGCCAGCATATCCAATCCTGCGATATAGTCCTGAGCCAGATGCTTGGCACCGCTAACTAACATCCATCCTGAACGAAAACCACAAACTCGATAAGCTTTTGAAAGCCCGTTAAAAGTAACGGTTAGGATATCGTCACTTAAAGTCGCGAGTGGAATGTGTTGCGCTTCATCGTAAATAACCTTTGAGTAAATCTCATCCGCAAATATGATTAGATTGTGCTCGCGGGCAACTTCTACGATCTGCTCTAATAATTCTCTACTATAGACCGCGCCAGTGGGGTTATTGGGATTAATCACAACGATCCCTTTGGTGCGCGGCGTAATTTTAGCTTTAATGTCTTCTATATCGGGAAACCAATCGGATTGTTCGTCGCATACATAGTGAACAGCGTTTCCGCCAGCTAAGGTTACGGCTGCGGTCCAAAGCGGGTAGTCAGGAGCTGGAACGAGTAAGTCGTCACCGTTGTTGAGTAAGGCTTGCATAGCCATCACTATCAGCTCGCTAACACCATTGCCCAAATAGATGTCTTCAAGTGTGGTACTACGCAGACCTTGTAATTGATAATCATGCATGACCGCTTTGCGAGCAGAGAACAAGCCCTTGCTATCACAATAACCCTGGGCAGTAGGCAGATTTTGAATCACATCAACAAGAATTTCTTCAGGGGCTTCGAAACCAAAAGGGGCAGGGTTGCCAATATTAAGTTTAAGTATACGGTGCCCTTCATCTTCCAGGCGCTTAGCCTGCTTGAGAACTGGACCGCGAATGTCATAACAGACTTGATCCAGTTTTCGTGATTTCTCTATGTTAGCCATTTGTCCTTTGCCCAATTTACTGTTGCCTTATAGCTATTTACGCTAATTTATACTGTCCATGCAAGCGAAAAATCGCGAATTCAGTATCTTATTGCTGTGGCAGCTGCGCAGCTAAGGCTTTTCTTGTTATGATTTGCTTAAGTCAGTAAATTGAAGAGCTTATGTTAGAACTAAAACACCTACGTACTTTAGTGATGTTGCGAGAAACGCAATCCTTAGTTGAAGCTGGCAATCGTTTATATATGACTCAATCGGCTTTGTCGCATCAACTTAAAGATTTAGAAACCAGAATAGGCGCCAGTTTATTTGTACGCAAAAGTAAACCGCTGCGTTTTACCATGGCAGGTCTCAAAGCTTTAGATCTTGCTGATGCCATACTTCCAATGGTGCACGCAACAGAACATGAGCTGCATCGCTTAGTTGAAGGCGAAGCAGGGCGCTTACACTTGGCGATAGAGTGCCACAGTTGCTTTAATTGGTTAATGCCTGCTATCGACCAATATCGGGGCTTATGGCCTGATGTGGAGCTCGACTTTGCCAGCGCCTTTAGTTTTGACCCCTTGCCAGAATTACTTGATGGCGAATTAGACTTAGTGATTACATCTAATCCACAGCCAAGCCCGGGTGTGCGTTATGAGGCCTTGTTTCGATATCAACCCAAACTAGCCCTTGGCTTAGATCATCCGCTTATCAATAAAGCGGTGATTGAACCACAAGACTTTGCCAACGAGACCCTTGTATCGTATCCAGTTGACGCAACCCGTTTAGACTTGTTTCAATTGTTTTTAAAGGACACCCCTTATACGCCAAAGTCGATACGACATGTTGAAATGACTTTAATGATGATGCAGTTAGTCGCGAGCGGTAAAGGCGTTGCCGTGCTGCCTAATTGGGCATTGATTGATTATGAGAAGAAAGGCTATATAAGAACCCGTCGTCTTGGAAAAGAGGATATCTGGCAAACACTTTGGGCAGCGTACCCTAGTGAGCATGCCAACCAGAGTTACTTTCAATCATTTATCGATATTGCTAAGCGGCATTGCTTTGAGTCACTCAAAGGAATCCGAGCAGCGCAGTTATCGCCTTAATCGCTAGCCCTTAAGGTGTCACAATAGCGGGACTAAGTAATCTTGATAGCTGCTCATCAAGCGAGCTTAGGTCCTCGCAAGATTTCGGAATATGCAAACGCGGATTAAGCTTGGCAAAATCACTGAGGTGATAGTTGAGCAATTCTGTTTGCAGCCATTCAAGCGGCTTGGTTTCGCTTTGTTCTAACCAGCGCATTTGTTCTGGCATTTTTTGTTTAAATTGGAGCGATAGTTCATGTAGGCGTTGGCGATAAAGAACTAAAGTCTCATCGTCTAAAAGGCTTTGTACCAGTAGTGTTTCCAAATAAGGCATTAGTACTTCTGCATGGTCAAGAAATACAGAGCTGGTTTGAACCGGTTCAAAATCTTCAGGGTTGCGATATAATGTTCGAATGTTGACCCGCTCAATTTCGCTGTAAGCGCATATATAGTTAGATTTCTGCAACACAATGCTTTGTTCTATCGCTTGCTCGCCTTGGGCGCTTTCCCCAAATAGCCTGCGTAAGGCATGGGCTAAGTCTAGGTTTACTTCAGATTGTTTGAATTCCGAGAGACTAAATAATCGAATCCGATTAGGACGGTCTAAATTAACTCGAATCATGGTGAGTTGATCTTGTTGATGTTCAAATCGATAGATTTGCTGCTGCTCCAAATAGCGTAGCAACAGGGCTTGATCTTCAATTTGGCAATCAACATTAGCTTGGAATACACGGTATTGACCCGGCGCAGTTTGTTGTACGTCACTAACCATAGCCACAAAAAACTCACTGGCGATAGCGGCTTGGCAAACTTGGCTAGAGCGGAACTGTAGTTGATTGTGGGCGCGTACCTGTAGTGTTATATACCAAGCAGCAGCTAGGCTGGCGAGTACAAAGAAGACTAGTTTTAGTCGCATTTGGGTACGCAAAAATACGCTCGTGACGGAAAGTTAAGCTATATGCTGCTTGAGCGGCGGAAGTTTCGCAAGTTCAATTTTACCCACCGGGCGAGCTTGGCAAATTAAAACATCACCTTCAGGGACAAAGGCTAAGGGAGTCGCTTGATACTTTACATCGCCACTAACGAGGCTGCAACGACATGCGCCACATACGCCTTCGCGGCAATGGTACTCAGGAGCAAAGCCACTTTGTTCAAAGGCCTCAAGAATGGTTTGGCTGCCATCGACAACCACTTCAACACCTTCACTAAGTACGCGGCCTTCAGCAAGACCGCGATTGTTAAACGAGTTTGACATGTTTAAAGCTCAAAATCCTCGAAGTCATCGACATGCACAGATGAATCGATTTGCCCTACTAGGTAAGAGCTGATTTCAGCTTCTTGCGGCGCAACTTGCACGTTGTCAGACACTAGCCATGCGTTAATCCATGGGATTGGATTGCTGCGCTCTTCAAAGCAAGGGATAAGACCGACAGCCTGCATGCGTTGGTTGGTGATGTACTCAACATATTGGCACAAAATGTCTTCGTTTAAGCCGATCATTGAACCGTCTTTAAATAGATACTTTGCCCAAAGTTTTTCTTGCTCAGCAGCATCAGTAAACAAACGCCATGCGTCGGCTTCACACTCTTTAGCTATCTCGACCATTTCAGGGTCGTCTTTACCTTCGCGCATCAAGTTAATGATGTGCTGAGTACCAGTAAGATGCAGCGCTTCGTCGCGGGCGATAAGTTTAATGATTTTAGCGTTACCTTCCATCAACTCACGTTCTGCGAACGCAAACGAGCAGGCAAAACTGACATAAAAACGAATGGCTTCAAGCACATTGACCGACATGATACACATGTATAGTTTTTTCTTGAGTTCACGTACCGACACGTTGATGGTTTCGCCATCGACAATGTGCTCACCTTCGCCGTGAAGATGGTAAAGCGAGGTATGTTTAATCAACACATCGTAGTAGCCAGCGATATCGTTAGCCCGCGCTAAAATCTCTTCGTTTTTAAGAATGTCATCGAACACCTCCGACGGATTGTTCATCACATTACGAATGATATGCGTATATGAACGCGAGTGAATGGTTTCACTAAAGGCCCAGGTTTCAATCCATGTTTCAAGTTCGGGGATAGACACCAAGGGCAGTAAAGCCACGTTGGGCGACCGACCTTGAATACTATCAAGCAAAGTTTGGTACTTTAGATTGCTGATAAATATGTGCTGCTCATGCGCCGGCAATTTATTGTAGTCGATGCGATCTCGGCTAACGTCCACTTCTTCGGGACGCCAAAAGAAAGACAGTTGCTTTTCGATTAACTTTTCGAAAATTTCATGTCGCTGTTGGTCGTAACGTGCAATGTTTACCGGTTGTCCAAAGAACATTGGTTCTTTAGTCGCGTCATTGGCATGTTGGGTGAAAATTGAATAACTCATTTTAGTGTCCTATACCTTAACCCGGTTAAATTTTACAAGCGCCGCCAGCACAATCATCATCTTCAACTTCGATAACCTCGGTGACTTTACCGTCTTCAAATTTGTCGGACGCGCCATCTCGAGTGTTATGGTAATACAGCGTTTTAACACCGTATTTGTAGGCGGTTAGCAAGTCACCAATTAAGTTTTTCATGGGGACCCGTCCACCGTCGAAGCGATTAGGGTCGTAGTTAGTGTTGGCTGAAATTGATTGGTCAACAAACTTTTGCATAACGCCAACTAGTTTCAAATAGCCATCATTGTTTGGAATATCCCAAAGCAATTCATAGTTATCTTTATACTTGGCAAAATCTGGAACAACTTGCTTCAAAATACCATCTTTACTAGCTTTCACGCTGACATATCCGCGTGGTGGCTCAATGCCGTTGGTCGCATTAGAAATTTGGCTTGAAGTCTCTGAAGGCATGAGTGCAGACAAGGTTGAATTACGTAGACCATGGGTCTTAATTTCTTCGCGTAGTTCTTCCCAATCCAAATGCAGTGGCTCAGATGTGAATTTGTCTAAGCTGCGCTTGTAAGTGTCAATGGGCAACACGCCTTGCGAATACGTGGTTTCATTGAACCAAGGGCAAGCGCCTTGTTCTTTGGCTAAACGCATGGAAGCTTTTAGCAACCAAAACTGAATGGCTTCAAAGGTTTTATGAGTTAGGTTGTTAGCGCTACCGTCTGAATAGCGAACGCCGTTTTTAGCTAAATAATAAGCGTAATTAATCACACCTATGCCCAAGGTACGACGACCCATAGAGCCATTTAAGGCCGCTTTAATCGGGTAGTCTTGATAATCAAGCAAACTGTCCAAGGCACGTACTGCAAGATCTGCAAGTTCTTCGAGTTCATCAAGGTTTTCGATAGCACCTAAATTGAAGGCCGACAGCGTACATAAGGCAATTTCGCCTTCTTCATCATTAATATGACGCAAAGGTTTAGTTGGCAGTGCAATTTCCAAACACAAGTTAGATTGACGAACCGGCGCTTGGCTTGGGTCAAACGGACTGTGGGTATTACAGTGATCAACGTTTTGAATATAGATACGGCCAGTTGAGGCACGTTCTTGCATCAGTAGTGCGAATAAGTCGACCGCTTTGATGCTTTCATGCTTGATACTTGGGTCTTGCTCATATTGAACATATAGCTTTTCGAAAAGTGCTTGGTCTTCGAAGAAAGCATCATAAAGCCCGGGTACATCACTAGGTGAGAACAAGGAGATATTTGCGCCCTCAATGAGACGCTTGTACATCAACTGGTTAAGTTGAACTCCGTAGTCCATATGACGAACGCGGTTTTCTTCAACGCCGCGGTTATTCTTAAGTACCAACAGACCTTCAACTTCACGATGCCAAATTGGGTAGAACAAAGTGGCCGCACCACCACGAACGCCACCTTGTGAGCAACATTTTACCGCGGTTTGGAAATACTTATAAAACGGTACACAACCGGTGTGGAAGGCTTCGCCACCACGAATTTCACTACCTAGTGCACGAATACGGCCGGCATTGATGCCAATACCTGCGCGTTGCGAAACATAAGTCACAATTGAGCTTGCGGTTGCGTTGATAGACTCTAGGCTATCGTCACATTCGATCAATACGCAGGAGCTAAATTGGCGAGTAGGAGTACGTACACCACTCATGATCGGTGTAGGGAGTGAGATTTTAAACAGTGACGTAGCATCGTAAAAACGACGTATGTATTCCATACGCGTGGCTTTATCGTAGTTAGCAAATAAGCACGCTGCGACCAAAATATATAGGAACTGAGCGCTTTCGAACACCTCACCAGTCACTCGGTTCTGAACTAGATATTTGCCTTCAAGTTGTTTAACCGCTGCATACGAAAAATTCATATCGCGCCAGTGATCAAGATACTTGTCCATTTCATTGAATTCTGCTTCAGTGAAATCGTTAAGCAGATGCATATCGTAGCGGCCAGCCTCACATTGTTTTACCACATGTTGGTAAAGTGTCGGTGGCTCAAACTGACCATAAGCTTTTTTACGTAAGTGGAATACCGCTAATCGCGCAGACAAAAATTGATAGTCAGGTGTTTCTTGAGAGATTAAGTCTGCAGCAGACTTAATGATGGTTTCATGAATGCTTTCGGTACTAATACCATCATAAAACTGAATGTGAGATTTTAGCTCTACCTGTGACACTGAAACGTTATCAAGTCCTTCAGCGGCCCAAGCTATCACGCGGTGAATTTTTTCTAGATCCAGCGCTTCTTTTTGACCATTACGTTTGCTAACTAATAGCGATGTATTCATTACTGTGGAAATCCTCTAGCTTGCACCCTATCCGCAATCAATAAAGCTTTTCTCAATTGTGTTGAGATTCTTCATTAGGCACAAGATGTAGTGTTTAATCTTTATGAACATACAAGATAGTGAGGTTTGCCACAAATTTCAAGGTACAAAATATTGAACAAGATGTGCATAACTCTACAAATAACTAACCAGTTGGTAAGCACTAACCATAAGCTCTTGAAAGCCAAACCGCTACGCGAAAATCAAGTTATTTTTACAGCTTTTTTTGAAGGGGATAAAAATATTTTGTTCGCCTACGCTTTAAACATATCGACGATTATGCTGGCAGTTTTGTGAGCCAGCCAACATAGCCATTCATTTAAGTTGCTGCATGATTGTCAAAATGACTTTTTAAAAAGTGGATTAGTTGCGAGCTAAGCTCTAGCACGTGATCTGGCTCCCAATTTTGCTGGCGCTCTAGCGGGCTCAAATAACCCCAGTTTGCCTGAAGACTAAACATGTCGGCACGATTACCTGCTTCAATGTCGCGTTGCGCATCACCAACATAGATACTTTCAGACGGATTGGCTTGCAGATGCTCACACGCGACATACAAAGGCATTGGATGCGGTTTTTTTTGCTCTAGGCTGTCGCCACCAAGTAAGATTTGGCAGCTAGCAAAGCTAGGGTAGTGGTCTAATAAGGGATCAGCCAAATAAAAAGGCTTGTTGGTGACAACGCCCCAGGCAATACCGGATTCATTGAGCCATTGCAGCGCCGCCTCGATACCGGGATAAAACTGGGTGTGTATTGCGAGGTTTTGTGCGTAGTAATCTAAAAGCTGCTGGCGCAACTGGGGTAAGTTAAAGCGCGTTATATCGCTCCCAAAACCTTCGTTCAACAAGCCAACCGCACCATGTGAGGCTAACTGCTGGGCTTTTGCTAAGCTTATGGGATCGAAGCTATGGTCTTGCAACACATGATTAGCTGCTGCCATAAGATCTGGCGCGGTATCAAGTAGCGTGCCATCCAAATCAAAAAGTACACAGCGCATCATGGTTTCTAATCCTTGGGTAAATGCAGGCTAAGCATATAATTCACATCAACATTGCGACTTAAACTTAGGCGTTCAATCCACGGTATAAAGCTAACACCTTTAATGTCATCGCACAGCAAGCCCTGTGCATCACACCAAGTGAGTAACTCAGAGGGGCGAATAAACTTAGCGTGCTGATGGGTGCCCTTTGGTACTATCTTTAGTATTTTTTCAGCAGCTTCTATCATTAGTATTCGCGAGGCGAAAGTACGGTTAATGGTTGAGACCACTAATCTACCGCCGGGTTTAAGCATGTGCTTACAGGCAGCAATAACGGAGCTTGGATCAGGGACATGCTCTAGCATTTCCATGCAGGTAATTAGGTCAAACCGAGCTGGGTTCTCTAGCGCCATTTGTTCAGCACTGGTTTGTTGATAGTCCAGTGTGGTTTGAGTCTCAAGGGCGTGCAATTTCGCCACTTGAATTTGCTCCGCTCCCATGTCAATTCCAGTGACTTGGGCTTGGCGTTTGGCCATGGATTCGCTTAATACACCCCCGCCGCAGCCAAGATCTAAGACGTCTAAGCCAAATAATCCGCCCACTTGGTCTTCAATGTAGTTCAAACGTAGCGGGTTAATTTGGTGCAAGGTTTTAAACTCGCCTTCAGGATCCCACCAGGTTTGGGCAAGGCTAGCAAAGTGCTCAATTTCTTTTAAATCAACGTTTTGTTCGGCACTATTCAATGGAAAATCCTTACACTTTCTTTGGTTAGACCGGCAGTATAGAGCTTCGGCTTTGGTGCTGCGAGATCTTTAAACACAAAATTCTGCGTTTATGCTCAAGCGAACAATACCGAGCAAGCTCTAGCTTGGGATTGCGTTGGCAAAGATGCTTTACTTGAGTAATGGGGGCGAGATTCGAACTTGCTTGCTTCGCAGGCAATAATACCAATTCTACAAACTATATAATCTACTTAGTAGACTACAATCACTTGTCTCGGCGCTAAAAAACGGTGCCATTAGGTCAACGATTTACTATGATATTTTTATAGGTTTTAGCAATTCTATATACAATTAATGGCGACCAACTAATGAATGGGAAAAGTATAATTGTTTAGAATTTTGGCGCCGAGCGGCGTCCAAGTAATACACTGACTTAATGTATCAAGCTGAAGCATACTGTTATAGAAAGGACATTTAGCCTGTTCTAGTCACTGGCTATTTGGGCGAAGCCTTATTAACAGCCGACAAAAAATGCCAAGGATGGAAATGGAAACACAATATTACCAGCAGATAAGTGAATATACTGACCCTATACACCATCGGTCTTTAATTCAGACCTTACCCAATGACATTGAGCAGCTGTGTGGCTTCGTACAAAACTTGCTGGTCCATGCCTATTGGTTAGGTAAATATGATGTAGAAGTCGAAGATTCGGTAAAGCATTCAGAGATGCAAACGCGCTATGCGAAGGATATTCTTAACTTGGCCGCATCGAAGTCAGCCCTGCCTATAAATAAAAAAAGAATACCAAGCGAACGAGTCGTCAGTATTTGTAGAGATTTTTCGCTGATTTTATGTGCTGTGTTGAGAACCAAAGGAGTTGCTGCTCGTACTCGCTGTGGTTTTGCAACTTACCTTACTCCTGAGCTCTTTGAGGACCATTGGATATGTGAATATTGGGATCAAGGTCAATCGCGTTGGATTAGGGTAGATGCGCAACTCGATAGCACCCATTTACAAGAACTAAACATAGACTTTAACCCTTGTGATGTTCCCGAATCTCGTTTCTTATACGCGGGAGATGCATGGCAGCTTTGCAGAAATGAAAAAGCTTCGCCAGCAAAGTTTGGGATCTTATCCTTGAATGGATTACCGTTTATTAAAGGTAATCTCATCCGTGACCTATTTTCGCTAAATAAGATTGAGTTGCTGGCTTGGGATACTGGATGGGGCATACTTCCGCATTATATGAGCCCTATTTTAAATACCGACGAAATGGATTTACTAGACCAATTGGCGATGGTTAGTAAAGAGTCAGATGTATTGAAAGCTAAACAAGCGCTTGCCTCTCAATCAGGAATAGGATTCCCTGTTGATTGGAGTTTGACAATGGCGCCTTCGATAACTGACCTATATGCGCAATACAGCTAAGGCCTTAGCTAGTTGTTTATTCCAATGAAAGGAAAAGCCCATCGGCGTAAGATAGATGCTTAACCAATAAAACAACGTGCTAATCAAGGTAATGCATAGTTGTGGCCAAGACCTTTAAATTAAAACAAGATATTTGTTTGGTGATGTTTCTAAACCAAACAAGCTTTTTACCGCAAAACACCCACTTGAGATCTTAATGGAAACCACTGCTAGTCAAGACAATAGCGCTCTAGATGGGCCTATTTTAGTCACATTTTTGAAATACTTGTTTCCTGCCTTAGTTGGCATGTTAGCGATGGGTTCGGCTTCGATCGTCGACGGTATCTTTATTGGAAATTTTGTTGGTGTCCCAGCCTTAGCAGCCGTTAATTTGATCATTCCAATTTTGACGGTACTTTTTGGCGTGGCCCTGATGCTGTCAATTGGTGGTTCAGTTAGAGCGGGTAAATATCTAGGTCAAAGAAATCAAGTAGCAGCTTCGGCTATATTCAGCAAAACTCTCGTTATTACAGTTGTCTACGCAATTGTTCTCATTGTGCTTGGTCTACTCTTTGAAACGGCTTTGTTTCGTTTATTAGGTGCTGATGAATCTCTCGCCCAGTTGATGAGTCAATATTATCGTGTCATTTTGCCATTCTTGTTAGCACAGATAATCACCATTGTTCTGTACTTTTTTATTAAACTTGATGGCTTCCCCTCACTTGCGGCCACCGCTTTAGTGGCCGGAGCCATATTTAATATTGGTCTCGATTATCTATTTATTGTTGTATTCGACTGGGGACTGAGCGGCGCCGCATGGGCCACTGGTTTATCCCAAGTTTTTCCAGTACTCACCTTAATGACCTACTTTTTTAGTCGCAAACGAAAGCTGCGTTTTTCGCTGCGTCAGAAAAATTGGTCGGAAGTATTTCAAGCGGCTTATAACGGTTTATCTGAGTTTATTAACGAAACCTCGGGTGGGATTATCGCTTTTATTTTTAACTTGTTAATTATTTCTCGTGCCGGCGTTGAAGGGGTTGCGGCAATCACAGTCTTGAATTACTTGTTGATGATTGGATTTATGATTTACTTTGCAATTGCTGACACCGCTCAAGTGATGATTAGTCAAAATTTTGGGGCGCAAAACGTGCAGCGTCTAAAGCAATTGCTAAAGATCTGCTTTGCGATGACGACTATCGTTAGTTTGCTCACTATTGGGGTGTTGCTAGTGTTCAAAGAAGCGCTAATCTATACTTTCCTTAGCGACGAAGGTACCCAGGCAACGGTAGCGATAGCGACCACCTTTGTTGACTACGTTTGGCCGATGTTTATATTTGCGGGTGCAAACATGATCATTTCAGGGTACCTCACGGCTATTCATTTACCCTTCCAATCCGGTGTCATCTCCTTGTGTCGTAGCCTAATTTTCCCAGCGTCGCTTTTAGTGTTGTTTTTTATCTTATTTGACAACAACCTATTCGTGATTGCATTGCCCATTGGTGAGTGTATTACCTTTTTAATAGCCTTTGCTTATTTTATTCGTCATCAGCCGCAGCGGGCTATCGACGATGATATGGCCAAAAATTCGTAAATGCCCCGCGAAACATGTCCGTCGCCATTTTTTAAGCGTAAGTTAGTTCAGGTCGTTCAAATAGAACGACCTAGGCAATAATTTTGTTCTAGAAGTCCAACACATCGCCATCGAGGGGGATCAAAACCTTGTTGTCTAGTCCGTGCGCTTTTAACAATTCTAGTAATGTTGTTCTATCAACGGGGCAGTGGTTTAGTGCCTCCATATGGTTTGCTACAACCAAACCAGGGGACAGTTTAATAAAAGTTAGTAACTCGTCTTTACTCATCAGTAAGGCTTTACCGACATCCATCTGAGCTTCCCCTGCAGCCACCACTGTAATGTCAGGCTTTAACTCAGCCAAAGCGCGCCTTACATGCTCGTTAAGCACGGTATCGCCACTAATATACAGTGAAGGCTCGTTTGGAAGTTCTAGGTAAAATCCGCAACCATTGGCCATAAATTTATGGATCCAACCGTGGCCATGCTGTGCAGGAATCGCGGTGAGCTTTCCGCCAAGATAGTCAATCGTTTGCCAATTGCGAACGCCATGCGCAACATTAATTCGATATTTCTCCAAATAGGCTTGGTCCTTTTTCGGTGTGACAACAGGAATATCGTGGTCGCTAAGAAATATCTCTCCTGCTGCATCCAAGTGGTCGCTGTGTTGTAATGGTTTGAATCCAAATGTTTGACTGTGCGTGATGAGTGCATGGTTTACCTTACTTAAGATAGCCTTAGCGTTTTCTGGAAGATCAACCGTGGGGTTTCGGCGGCGCTTGAAGCGCAGCACTGAGAAAGGTGGCAATGAGCCTTTTGCACCCAACATCGGGTCCACTAAAATAAATTTGCCGTTCGATTCAATCACAAAACTGGCGCTGCGTAAGTGGTGGATTTTCATGTTTTTTCCATTCATTAATATGATGCTTAGCATTTTGCAATGATTAGAAAATATGCAACACTGGCCACAAGGACACTTATCGCTTCAATTGGGTCAAAATGAATAAAACGAACATCAAAAAAGTAGCGCTTGTGGCCTTTGAAGGCATAAGTGCGTTTCACCTGTCTGTCCCTTGCTTGGTCTTTCAAGACGCCTTGAATCAGCTTCAGCAACGCTTTGAACTTAAGATCTGCAGCTTGTCGACCAATGAAATTGCTTCTGGCTCTGGCTTTAATGTTGTTGTTAATCATGACATCAGTATTTTGGATGGTGCTGACATTATCATTGTACCGAGTTGGCCCAATGCACTGCCAAAACCTAGTACAGAGTTGATTGACAAGTTAGTGTTGGCGCATCAACGCGGTGCGATTTTAGTTGGGCTGTGTTTGGGGGCCTTTGTGATAGCTGAGACAGGGCTGTTAGATGGTAAAACTGCGACCACGCATTGGGCATTTACCGAGCAATTCACCCAGCGTTTCCCAAATGTAGGCTTTGATAGCGAGCCTCTGTATATCGACCAGGGTCAATTGCTGACTTCTGCAGGGATCGCCGCTTCATTGGATTGTTGTCTACATCTCATTCGCCGGCTTTGTGGCAGTGACATTGCTAATCAGTTGGCGCGGGTAATGGTTACTGCGCCATTTCGAACCGGCGGCCAAAAACAATATATCCCCAGTCCGGTTCCCAAGCGTCCAGAGCAAGCGACCAGCTTGACTCAAGTAATTGATCAAGTGGAGCAATCCATAAATCAAACACACAGCTTAGATAGTTTAGCGAAAAAGTGTGCAATGAGCCGACGGACCTTTACCCGCCAGTTTAAATCAGTTTACGGATGTACTTTTAGTCTTTGGATATTGAATCAGAGACTTAAGTTAAGTCAGCAGCTATTGGAAAGTCATGACGAACCGATCTCGAAAGTAGCTGAATTGTCCGGTTTTGGTTCAGAGAGTGCATATAGGAAACAATTTAAAATAGCCTTTAGGATTTCGCCCTCCCAGTGGCGAAGCCAGTTCAGTGGCTCGAAGAACCCCAAGCGTGTTGCGGGTGAACAAAGGCAATCAGAGTTGTTATCCTAATTAAACGAGGTATTCGGTGGGTAATGAAACGCGCATTGCGTGTATTTTCGCTAGTGCTAGATGTATTTAGCTTTAATTCTGAGGAACCTAGACCATGAACATGAGTGAGTTTTCGAGCTTGGTTAAAATATCTAGCCATACGCTTCGTTACTACGAAAAAATTGGTTTGCTGAAGAACGTTCAAAGAAATTCAAGCCGCCACCGAGAGTACTCAAACAAAGATCTTAACTGGATAAGCTTTGTGAAGCGCTTAAAAGATACTGGTATGCCGCTATCTGAAATTAAAAGCTATGCTGATTTACGTGAGCTAGGACCAAGCACACTGCAGCAGCGTCAAGAACTGCTCGAGTTACATCAACGTCAGTTGGAAGCGCATATTAAATTACAACAACTGTATCTGTTGCAACTCGAAACCAAAATCAATTTGTATAAGCAGGGAAAAGTGAGTTGACTTAGAGTGAACTCTAAGTTGTACAGTGAGTCTTCTAGTAACCAAAGGAAGACTACACATGGAACACTCAAGATTTGAGCGCGGTATGCAAAACTTGTCCAATATTGACGGTGAGGCAGGGCATAAGGTCATCGAAAGTTTACAAGATATTTGCCCTGATCTCGCTCGCTTTACCATTGAATATCCGTTTGGCGATATTTATTCCAGGCCTGGTTTAGATTTAAAGTCGCGAGAGATAGCAACCGTAGCTGCCTTGTCTGCGCTCGGCAATTGCAAACCACAGCTTAAAGTACATTTGAATGCAGCGTTGAATGTCGGTTGCAGCGAAAACGAACTTAAAGAAGTCATCCTCCAGATGTCCGTTTATGCGGGCTTTCCTGCGGCGCTAAATGCAATGTTTGCATTTAAAGAAGTGCTCGATGAACGATAGTGTTAATCACATAATTTGATTCACAACGTCGACAACATTGATAAGCGAGAGCCTTGCGTGCTGCTCAACTAAACGTGGCTTTCGATTGCGGCTCAAAACTTGGCACAAATATGGATGTCGTCAGTAGCACCAATAGTGTGGGGAGTTTGGAATGATAATAGGCGCAGCTCATTTGCATGCCAAGCGAGTTGATATCGAGCTTATACCATTGTTATTAATTTGTTGGTCTTTATTTGTCGTATATGGAATTGCTTAGATAAAGGAAAGAATCGCAGTTACTAGTTGACCTAATGACACCACTGTTGATGCTGATATCAGTGACTGTAGTCGGCTAGGTTGATTAAATGTTTAGTGGGGTAGCTATGCACACTATGCTCAGATGTCGAACGATCTAGATATGTGGTCCATGATGGCAAATTACTATGGAGATAGTGACAAGTTTGAAAGTTACGGTTCGTCTGCGATATGGGAACGCGATAGAAACTGTGTTTCACATCTAGTTTGCGCCCAAACCGGATTATTAGCGATCAATATCAATAGTGAAGAATCATTTTCACTAGCCATTGATGAAAGCTAAGTTACTGCGCTACATACAATTATGCTTGAATATATAGGCCTTGGCATTCCAATTTATCAATGATATGAATATGATGAGTTGGTTTGATAGAAATAACAACAGAGCCTGAAATTTGGGATGTGTATGATTCAACATATATATGATGAGATGTGGGAGAACTTTAGCAGTGGCCTGATCCTAAATCAGTATCAACTGGATCCCAATATCCATAGTTCTAACGATACTCGTCGCGGTATCACCGCCCTAGCTTACCTTCATACTAATAATCAGTCGGTTAGCCAAGCGATCGACAGCTTTGCAAAGCAAGTGTCTTTGATTGAACCCCAGCAATACTATCATCCCATTGATGAGCTTCATTTAACGCTGCTAGCGATTATTTCTTGTGTGGCTGGCTTCGAACTATCGCAGATAGATTCTCGCCGTTATTCGGACATTTTTAACGACGTTATGGCCAGTAGTGAGCCAATAACCATACATTTTAGAGGCATCACTGCATCCGCTTCATGCATTGTTGTGCAAGGCTTCCCAGCGGACAGTGCCTTGAACGATTTGCGTGCAAAATTTAGGGCCGCATTTAAACGTTCAGGCTTGCGCACCAGTATTGACTCGCGCTATGAGTTAGTGATAGCGCATACTTCGGTGGTGCGGTTTTGCGCGCCTCTGCAAAATAGTCAACAACTACTTGAGCTATGTAAACGCTATAAAAACTATGATTTTGGCAGTGTTGTACTACGCGACATTGAGCTGGTGTTTAACAATTGGTATCAGAACTTGTCTTGTACTCACTCCTTAGCGCAGCATGTAATGGATAAGCAAACGGCGCAGCTTTGAGTAACGCTTTTTTAGAGAAATATTCGTGGTTAGAATTAGAAACATACGCCAACAAGACGTGCCGTCAGTACAACGTTACGCATCTGATCCAAGCATTGGGCAAACCAGCAATGTACCGTCGCCTTATCCAATTGATGGGGCCATGCAGTGGTATAGCCATGTACAAAAATTGATTGCCCAGGGTAGTTCACAAGTTTTTGTTATTGAATATTTGGGGCAGTTTGCTGGGATTATCAGTTTGAACAATATTTGCTTTGACCAATCACGGGCCAACATTGATTATTGGGTACGAGAAGACTTACAGGCTAAAGGCATTGCTACCAGTGCACTTAGACTTGCCCTACAAGGGCTTAAAGAAGAAGGCATCCGCAACTGTTTTAGTGGCTGCCTTGCAAGGAACATCGGCTCACAAAAAGTGCTTTTAAATAACGGTTTTGGGCTAGACCAAACAATTGAGGCTAACGAGGGTAAATTCAAAGGCGAAACTCTGACACTATTCTCAGGAGCAATTAGCTAGGCATGTACAGCTGGTTGTACTCGCGCGGCAACATTGAGCGTTACTGCAATCCCAACAAGACTGATGTTTAAAGCCAACCAACAATACAAGGCGATACAATGATCCCCAAAACAGCGAAACTCAGAGTGGCTAGGCCGACCGATAATCTAACTGACATTACCAACATGTATGTTGAGGGTCTTGGCTTTGAGTTACTGGGTAGCTTTGATGACCACAATGGCTTTGATGGCTCAATTCTTGGGCACCCACACCACAACTACCACTTAGAGTTTACTCACCACAGAGGAAGCAAATCGGGCAGGGCGCCTAGCCAAGACAATTTGTTAGTGTTCTATTTTTGCGAGCCATCAGTCTGGGATCACTGTTGCCAGCAAATGTTGAGTGCTGGCTTCACAGCCGTTGCCAGCTATAACAACTATTGGGATCTGCTTGGTAAAACCTTTGAAGATGTCGATGGATATCGCGTGGTATTGCAGAATCGAGAGTGGACTGCTTAAGAACCAGCCCCCATGCTTAGTTATTCTCATTGTTGCTTAGTATTACTCGAGTAATACCGAGTAATACTAAGAGAGAGAATTAACAATAATACCAAGACACCCATAACAGTGGCACTCTCAAGATGATGTTCTAAGCTTGAAAACTTATCATGGGTGTCTTGTTGTTTCCTATAAAAATGAAATAGGGGGGTCAAATAATGTTGAAGAAATTTTGTAAACAATGCGGCAAAGAAACTGAGCATAAAGAAGTTATTAAGCAGAAGCCTTCAAAGTACGGTAAAAGTAGAAAAGAACAATTTAAAGCTTTTCTATCAGGTTTTTTTGGAGGCGTAGCTAGTCCAGTCGGTGCGTCGTTGGATCTAATTGATAGGTATGTTGTTTGTACAAAATGTGGTAATAAAAAGCTAGAAAATCTTGGCGATGAGTTTCAGTAACGTGTACTTTTTTTCGATGTTTGTTAATTCGTTTATTTGTAGTTAAGTTAACTAACAAGTTAATCAACTGGAAGTATTATGTGCCATCATTTTTGCAAAATAAAAATCTTCTAAAATAACACTAAGCTACATGCCAGTTATTAATGAGTTAGGCTACAAGCATTTGCTATAAAATGGAGGGGGAAATGGAAAACCTGAACACTGTAGAAATAAAGTCTTTTGTTCCAGCTAAAGACTTTGAATGCTCTAAGCGCTTTTATCAGATTATTGGCTTTGAAATGGTATCTGAATTTGAAGGTATCGCTTATTTCAAATCTGGTTTTTGTTCCTTCTTGCTCCAAGATTTCTATGAACCCGTTCACAGTAAAAATTTCATGATGCACCTTTTAGTCGAAGATGCTCAAAGCTGGTATCAACATATCCTAAAGCTGAGTCTAGACAAAGAGTTTGGTGTAAAGATCACGGAACTTGTCGAGCAGCCGTGGGGAATGTATGAATTTTGTATAACTGACCCTAGTGGTGTGTTGTGGCGCATTGCCGAAAATAAGTAAGCTAATAAGCAATTTAAGCAGACTGTCAACGCTTGGCATTTTCAACCCAGTTTAGTCTTAGTGATTTCGGTGGTAAATTTGAGTTTATTTGTAGCGTTGTCAGCTGCTTAATTGGGTTTAGGAGGGTTCAGCTATGATATCAAGTGTCGGTAAATGTAGTTGTGGACAAACCAAGGTCATCATTAGTCTTCCCAAGACTTTAGATCACTATAGTCCTCGAGCATGTGATTGTGATTTTTGTATTTCTAGAAATATCTCCTATCTATCAGATCCCGAAGGAAAATTAGAAATCAAAAGTGTAGAAGCACTTGATATACAAAAACAAGGATCGAACCAAGCAAGTTTTATAACATGCAATGGTTGTAAGTCCGTAATTGCCGCTTCTTTACAGTTAGAAAATAAGCTCATAGGCGCTCTAAATTCAGCACTTTTATCAAACGTTGCATTGCTTCAAGGGGCAACTACAGTTTCTCCCAAAGCACTTGGAGCTAAAGCAAAAATTGAACGTTGGCAAACTGTTTGGCTTAATATAAAAATCAATGGAAACAGTCGCATATAACCAGCCATTCATGCAGAATTTTTAACAGTTGATTAGGTTTGTCTTTGCTACATATTTTAACCAACAATTAAAGCTTCTTAATGGAGCGTTTCGCGTTTTAGGCCGTTCAGCGTAAATTGTGTGTCCAGACCTAATTTTCTGAGAGTAGATAAAAAAATGAAACTAGATGCGGTACTTTGGGATTATGACGGAACTCTTGTGAATTCGGTTCCCAAGAACATTGATATCACAAAAACTATCTTATCTATTGTTGCTCCTCATTTAACGGGTGAAATGTTACCAAAATACCTAAGTGACGAAGATTCATACCACGTAGCAAATCATGGCGCTAAAAACTGGCAAGAGCTTTACACAGATTATTATGGGCTGACCCACGATGAAATGCTCATTGCTGGAGGTCTGTGGGCAGAGCATCAAGAGAAAAATACCACAGAGGTTATTCTGTTTGACGGTATCAAAGATCTAGTAAAAAGGTTTTCTTATCTTTCACATGGTATTTGTTCTCAGAATTCACAAAACAACATCCGTCGTCTGCTCGATAGCAATGGAGTTGGTGAATCCTTTAAGGCTATCGTCGGTTATGACGACGTTTCAAACTGTAAGCAAAAACCTCACGCGTTTGCTGGTATCAAGTGCCTTGAATCCATCTTTGGTCATAAGGATAGCCAGTGTCTAATGTATATTGGAGACCATGAAGCAGATGTTAAATTTGCTCGTAATCTGCAATCTGCACTTGGTGACAATGCTAAAGTAATTGCTGTGGCTGTAACATATAGTCGGGCTGAACCCGAAAGTTGGGAGTGCCAACCAGACTACATAGCGCATTCTGTGGAATATCTATCTAGCATCATCGGAAAATACGCGTAACGCACGCTTCAAGATGGATTCGCAAACGAGTGCCATTATTGCTTCGCTACAATTTTGGTACTTGATCACTCACCCCTTAATTGGGTGTTATGCGTCTCACAGGAATTTACCAAAAGGATTTTGGACAATAAGATAATACCAAGATAATACCAAGATAATACCAAGACACCCATAATAGTGGCACACGGCTATATGGCACATACGGCACTTGGACGATGACCGCTTATCAGAAGATCGTAGGCTGCGAGCGGTCAAATCTATGCAAGTCATGGCGGAGAATTGTAGTTTGCTGCAAGGGCGCAGCTAAACGTCCGAGTGCGAAGTTTAAATAGCAGGTATTAGTTCTAAGCCACTTTGTTTTGAGTGGATTAGAATGTGGTATTTTAACGTGTTTATGCCTATTACACCTTCGAGAAAAGGCTCATTAAAATATGACTAACGTATGATTTCCTAATGCAAGTTTGCCGGATAAAGCGTGTTAAAAAAATGGCAGTCAACAATTTTTCCGGGCATCTAACATGGTAAACTGTGATGAAATCCAATTTAAAAATGCCGCTATTTTGGGTCTAGTTTGTTGTCCTTGCATACATATTAAGTCGTATCCCAGACCTGATGGTGCTTCGGAGAGTGGCATAACTAACTGACCATTTTCTAAATATTCTTGAACAAGTGATTTCCTAGCAATGCCTATACCTAATCCATTTCGAGCGGCAATCATAGCCATATCAGAATGATTAATTTGAAACGTTCTTTTCATTATATCTAGGGATTGTAGTTCTTCGTCTTGTTGATGATCGCGCCAAACTGACCATTCTATGTCTGGCTCAGTGCCCTCTAATGATTCTGTACAATGGATAAATGAGACGTTTGAGAGTTGCGTTGCAACAGGATCAGCATTGTCAAAATATTCATCGAAATACTGAGGGCTACATACGGGTACTAATACTTCGTCAAACAAGCGTTTATGGTAGAACCCTGGATGCTCGTTGTTGCTGTAATATATCGCGATATCGACAGGTTCATGTTGAAAGTCTAAGCGACTTGCTTTTACTCTCAACTTGATTTTCAGATTTGGGTAGCGTTGTTGAAAATCTGGAAGCCTCTCTAGAATCCACCTTTGAGCAAACGTTGGTGCCGCTCCAATGTAGAGTTCGCCTCGTAACTCGTTAAATTTAATATCATCTAGCTCTGAGAATATGACCTCGAAAGACTGATTCAAAGCGTGAAGTAAGCGTTTTCCTTCGTTGGTCAGTTCAAGTCTCCTTGTTAACCTTACAAACAAACTAAAACCGAGTTGCTTCTCTAAAGACTTAATTCGTTGGCTAACAGCGCCTTGTGTAATAAACAGCTCTTCACCGGCTTTGGTAAAGCTAAGAGATTTACCCGCGATGGCAAAAGTGTACATGTTGGATAGCATTTGTTGTTTTTGGTTCATGGTGCATACAACCATATGGATTAGCCTGGCTAATTCATATCAGCTAAATTCTGGTTTGTAAACAAGGTTGTCATGCTTTTAAATTAGCCTAACTTATCCATGTGAGGCATTACGATGAACAATAATATAAAAATCACCGTTATTGGTGCAGGCTCAAGTTACACTCCAGAGCTTATTGAAGGTCTAATAAAGCGTAACAATGAACTTCCCATTGGTGAGTTGTGGTTGGTTGATATTGAAGATGGTGCAGAAAAAGTTAGTATCATCGGTGATTTAACACGCCGTATGCTGGCCAAGAATAATATGTCACATATTGACGTTCATGTGACCTTAGATCGAAAACCTGCACTTGAAGGGGCTAATTTTGTTTGTTCACAGTTTCGCGCAGGTTGTTTAGAAGGTCGAATTCGTGATGAGCGTATTTCTCTTAAGTATGGAATGATTGGTCAAGAAACCAATGGATTAGGCGGTTTTGCAAACGCATGTCGCACGATTCCTATCGCCTTAGAAATAGCAAAAGAGATGGAAGAATTATGTCCTGAAGCTTGGTTACTTAACTTTACCAATCCATCGGGCATGGTGACAGAAGCTATCTTGAAACATACCAAAGTTAAAGCTGTAGGTTTGTGCAATGTCCCTGTAATTATGCAAAAAGGCATAGCAAAAATGCTTGGCGCAAATGAACAAGATTTCGTATTGCAAGTCGCTGGGCTAAACCACTTTATCTGGGCTCGTAGAGTACTACATGAGGGACGAGATAAACTGCAAGATGTGGTTGAAGAAATGCTTTCAGGCAATGATCCACTCGTGCCACAGAATATCCCTAAATTTAAATGGCCAGCGGAACTTTTGCGTAATATGGGCATGATTCCTTGTGCGTATTTACGTTACTACTACACCAGCGAAGACATCATGGGTCAAGAACTGGAAGAAGCCAGTGGACAGGGTACACGCGGTGAAGTCGTTAAAGCGATGGAAAATAGACTGTTTGATATCTATCGAAATCCAGAACAAAATGAAAAACCTAAAGAGTTAGAAAAGCGTGGCGGGCAATATTATTCAGAAGCAGCTTGTGAACTAATGAGCTCTATCTTCAATGACAAGCGTACTATTATGCATGTTAACACAAGAAACAATGGCGCCATTGAAGGGCTCCCAAATGACTGTACAGTAGAAGTGAGCAGCGTGATCACTAAATCAGGCCCACTCCCATTAAACGTTGCACCATTCCCGAAAGATACGTTGCGTCTGATTCAGGTATTGAAAGAATTTGAATCACTGACGGTGGAAGCGGCCATTACTGGAGATCGAAACACCGCACACCGCGCGCTAGTTTTGAACCCTCTTGTCACTACCGGTACCGTCCTAGAAACAGCCTTGAATGAAACCATTGAGGCTAACTTGGATTACATGACGCAGTTTCGCAAAAAAATGTCCGTCGATAAGACGTAGTGACTTGCTTTTATAAGGTTAATAACTAAGAAGCGGTAGAAATTTAATAATCTCTACTGCTTAACAAAGTGCTTAACTAGAAGTGCTTAACTAGACACCCATAATAGTGCTTAACTAGACACCCATAATAGTGGCACTCACGGGATGATGGTCTAGGTTTAAGTGGCTACTTCATCAATAAGAATTTTGTGATGCCAAGAATTAACAAATTAACAAGACACCCACGATAGTGGCACTTCAGAAAGAAATAACAATACACTCCTAATAATGACACTCTCGGGATGATGGTCTAGGCTTAAATGACTACTTAATCAATAAGAGTTCTGTGATGCCAAGGCCCCGTAAGGAGCAAGTGAGTTTATCGGATACTCCCTATTACCATTGTATTTCGCGTTGTGTGCGTCGTGCTTACTTGTGTGGCGAAGACGTTGTAAGTGGGCGCAGTTTTGAACATCGTCGCCAGTGGGTTGAGGATTATCTGCTTAAGCTTGCTGGCATATTTTCGATAGATGTTTGTGCATATGCGGTGATGAGTAACCACACCCATTTGGTATTGCATGTAAATCAACAACAAGCCATCAGTTGGTCAATGGACGAAGTTCTGCAGCGTTGGCATCGCTTACACAAAGGCACCCTGTTAACTCAGCGCTACCTTAATCCCACTTTACAATCAGAGCTTGATGCTGTGCAACTGCAGGCCGTGAGTGATACTGCCGAAATCTATCGCCAACGACTGTTCGATTTAAGTTGGTTTATGCGCCATTTGAACGAATATATCGCTCGCGAAGCCAACAAAGAAGACCAATGTACCGGACGATTTTGGGAAGGTCGGTTCAAATCCCAAGCCTTACTTGATGAAGCCGCGCTTGCGGCCTGTATGGCTTACGTCGATTTAAACCCAATCCGCGCAAAGATAGCTGACAAACCAGAAACCTCTGACCACACCAGTATAAAACAGCGAATTAAACAGGCCAAACAAGCTAAGCAGCCTAAAGCTTTATATCCGTTCGTAGGTAACCCTCGTAATAACATGCCCAACGGCCTGCCATTTGAGCTTAAAGACTATTTAACCCTAGTTGATTTAACCAGCAGAGCTATCTGTCAGGATAAGCGCGGGTATATTAGTGCTAACCTTAGCCCAATCTTAGCCCGTTTGAACATCGACCAAAGCAGTTGGCTTACGCTTACGACAGGCTTAGAGCAGCAATTCGGTGCGGTGGTCGGTAATTGCGCGAGTATGTTGCTCTACAAAAGCGAGCATAAACAACAACGCCTGCATGGTATGGGCTCAGCTAAACGGCTACTTAATAGCGCTTAACTTCCTCTAAATTGGATGTTCATCTTGCACCTACTCACATAGGTTTGCTTGGTGCTGTCTGTGATTTAGCAAAATCAGCTAAATTCACAGGGAATAACAATTTTATTGTATAAATCTAAGGTAAC
>NZ_RAQO01000007.1:0-268 GCF_003610775.1 Alginatibacterium sediminis
CTTGCTTGTCTCTAGATAAACCATTTTTCGGGATGTTAAACATCAAAAATCAGATACAAAAAAAACAGCACAAGGCTGGTTATTTGTTGGCGGAGTGGACGGGACTCAACGGGGGCGCCCAGCCCCGCGACCCAGCATGCATAGCTTGCTTGTCTCTGGATAAACCATTTTTCGGGATGTTAAACATCAAAAATCAGATACAAAAAAACCAGCACAAGGCTGGTTATTTGTTGGCGGAGTGGACGGGACTCAACGGGGGCGCCCAGCC
>NZ_RAQO01000007.1:304-203105 GCF_003610775.1 Alginatibacterium sediminis
AAAATCAGATACAAAAAAACCAGCACAAGGCTGGTTATTTGTTGGCGGAGTGGACGGGACTCGAACCCGCGACCCCCGGCGTGACAGGCCGGTATTCTAACCAACTGAACTACCACTCCGCTACAAAGTGGTTATTTTTTTGAGAGAAACGTTGGCGGAGTGGACGGGACTCGAACCCGCGACCCCCGGCGTGACAGGCCGGTATTCTAACCAACTGAACTACCACTCCAGCTGTATAACGCTCAAAAAAATTGTTTTCAATATTGGCGGAGTGGACGGGACTCGAACCCGCGACCCCCGGCGTGACAGGCCGGTATTCTAACCAACTGAACTACCACTCCGCTGTATTGAAATGCACTAAGAAAAGAGTTGGCGGAGTGGACGGGACTCGAACCCGCGACCCCCGGCGTGACAGGCCGGTATTCTAACCAACTGAACTACCACTCCGAAACACTGTTCTCTGGTGCGGCGCAGATAATAGGTTTTTGGGGTTTTTGAGTCAACTAAGTTTTGCGTTTTTCTTCAAAAAAACGTTTAAGCGTCTTAGTTTTAACCAAAGCAGCTATTTTTCACTCAATCTCACTCCAAATAGCCAACTTATGGGACTCATCATTCTGAACCAGGAATTTTCAGTGGCTGCATGTTTTCCATGTTTGGGGCATTTTCAGATAGCACCTTAGCGTTCTGGTCATCTTGCTCTTGTTCTTGCGCTTGTCGTAATGCTTCGCGATAAGCTTTACGTTTACGCCACCAAATAAATCCAAAAATTGCTCCGGC
The DNA here is from genome assembly GCF_003610775.1 of Alginatibacterium sediminis. Lineage (GTDB taxonomy): Bacteria > Pseudomonadota > Gammaproteobacteria > Enterobacterales > Celerinatantimonadaceae > Alginatibacterium > Alginatibacterium sediminis. The sequence continues at coordinate 1,082 of NZ_RAQO01000007.1, forward strand.
TAGCAACAACACAATTAACAGGCCGCCGACAATCCAAGGCCAAACGCTAGGTTCAGGTTCTGGCTCCACAACGGCGACTTGCGGTTTAGGTTCAGGTGGCGGCGGCGGTGGTGGTAGAATCTTAAAGGCATGTTCCTTTAAGTCGATTACGATTTCACGTCCAGACATCGTTTGTCCAAAAAGACTTACACTGACGCGATAACGTCCATCTTTGTCTAAGCTCGGGATATCAAAACTTGTTCGTTGTTCATCAGGATAAATCTCAAAGGTTTCTTCCCAACCAACATTGTTAAATACTTTGCCTGCAAAATAGAGGCCTTCAGGGTTAAGCTCATCGTCATTAATAACAAAACTGAATTTTGCTTTTTCGCCAAAAGCCGCAGGCGGTTCTAAGGTTATGGTTACAGGAGATGGGTAAACAAATACCGCTTGTCGATAAGCTCGAGAAAAAACTTCATTTTGAGTCGAGACCACAAAATCAAATCGCCCAGGCAAAACGTCCATTACCGCGTGTGCAGTAAAAATACCGTCCTGAGCATAAGCATCATAGTTTTTACCATCATCAAGATATTCGCCGATGACGATTTCTTCTACCCCTTGATTGTCGTCAGTAATTTCCAAGGCACTAAACAGACTAAGGCGCATAAAGGCGCTAGGTAACATGGTCTCTAAGACTACCGGAGACCCAGAATCACTGAGAACAGCTTCGATCTTTAGGCGTTCATTTTGAAATAAAAATCTAGGAAAAGGCGCCACAGCTAACTCAACATCGGATAAGATCCGGATGCGATTGGTGCCGTCATTTTTAGCGATAGCTTGCCAAGGTCCTGGTTCTGGGTTGCTTAGAGTCACAATGTCCATATTTGCGGTTTCAACCCAAGCTACACCACTGGGCACGTCCCAAGCATGTATTTTGCTACCGTCAGGACGTACGATAACTGCTGCGGGCGCATTATCACGGCGATAGAGTAGGAATGTAGCTTCCTTAACGCCGGGATCAATACGAAAACGGTTGTCGAGTAAGCGAATGTCGGTGTTTCGTATGATATTAAAATTGTCGGCAGCTAAAGCTGGCCACAATAATGTCAAACTCAAAAATACGATGTTGAACAAGCAACGCAAACTTTGTTTAAGGTTCATTCCATAATCCTGTAAGCGTGATATCAGCAGCTTTCATAATGTCATCAGTCGAGCGGCTATGACCTATACACGGGCCGAACAAATAAGCTAATTTCTTAGCTTGTCCACAAACACGAACCGCCTTTTTTCTCGACCAAAGCTAAACGCTCTTCATGCGCGGCTTGTTCTTCATCACTGGCGACCAACACGCTAAGATGGCCTCCTTTAAGGTCAACAGGCATCGGCTCTAAGCCGAAGTTCGAATTTTGTAATAGTTGCAAATTAAGTTTATTTTGCCCACCGGTCATCTTTAGAAAAACATCTGCGAGTAGCTCAGCATCAAGCAATGCGCCGTGATAGGTACGCGAACTTCTATCCACGCCATAATAGTCACTTAGAGCATCCAAGTTTTTGCGTCCAGGAAGTGGCTTTGCCCCAGCCTGCTGAACTTCACGTCCTCGATATTCACCTTTACGCGCAATTAATAGTGAATCGGTGATAGTACAAATATCGGCACAACGGATTGGATCTTGAGAGTTCATCATAGAAAACTCATGATCTAAAAAGGAAATATCAAAATTAGCGTTGTGTGCTACAAGCTCTGCCCCGCGAATAAACTCGATAAAGTCGCCGGCTACGGAAGCAAACAAAGGTTTATCAGCAAGAAATTCATCGCTGATCCCATGAACTTGATAAGCTTCTTCGTCAACTAATTGCTGGGGATTAACATAAACATGGAAAGTGTTACCAGTAAATTTCCTATCAACCACTTCAACACAGCCAATTTCAATGACTCGATGCCCAATATAAACGGGGCCACTGCCCTCATTCATACCTGTGGTTTCTGTATCAAATATAACTAAGCGATGCTTATCTCTATCACTCATCTTGCAACCTATGCGAAACTAAACAAAATTTTTTATAGTGTAACAAAGACGATGTCAAAACACGTGCAACTATTTACAGACGGTTCATGTCTGGGTAATCCAGGACCTGGCGGATATGGCGCCATTTTAATTTATCAAGGACATAGAAAGGAATTGGCAGAAGGCTATCAACTAACCACCAATAACCGAATGGAGATGATGGCTTGTATCATTGCTTTAGAAAGTCTGAAACAAGCCTGTGAAGTGGTATTAACTACTGACAGCCAATATGTTCGACAAGGGATTACGCAGTGGATCCACAATTGGAAATTACGCGACTGGAAAACGTCAGCAAAAAAGCCGGTTAAAAATGCTGACCTTTGGCGCAGGCTAGATAAAGCGCGTGAAATACACCAAATTGAATGGAAGTGGGTAAAAGGTCACTCCGGTCACCCGGAAAACGAACGCTGTGATGACATCGCCCGTATAGCCGCGACCGACAATGCAACGCTAGTCGACCAAGGTTATTTAGATCAAATCTAACTTGCTGTAGCGGTTGCCGATACTCGACGCTTGATTCGCCAGCTTTGACGGATCGGTGTCAATGGAGAACGTCGTTTACGGGCAACCATAAAGTAGCATGATGAAAAAGGCCGCGCATAATTTTGCCCCCAGTTTTCTAACCAAGCAGGCGTCGGGCGCTGATTAACAAAGCTAGTAAAGGCAAAGCGCTCATCATACAACACTTCAAAGCCTAGCAGTTGCAGCCAATCTTTAACTCGCGCAGGTCCAAACATACGTGCTGACCAAGGTGAGCTTTTACGTGGCCACGGCAAGTAACGCCGTAGTCCGACTAAACTCATAGGATTAAATCCGCTGATAATTATATAGCCGTCAGCCGTAAGAACTCGTTCTACTTCACGGAGTACTTGATGAGGGTCGCGGCTATAATCCAAAACGTGTAGTAATACTGAACAATCAATACTGCTTTCTTGCAAAGGTAATTCTGATGGTTTGGCTTGTAGTCCGACTAATTGACCGTTTTTTGCCAAATTCAGTTGATGCCGGATCATACTGGCATGACAAGATAATTCGCAGCTTAAGTTACCCACCTTAAGCAGATGATATCCAAACACACGTGGCAAATGAGCATCAAGCAAGGCTTGCTGTTGCTCTGCTAAGTTTTTGCCCTGCGATATACTCGCCCAAGAATCTGGGACGCTGATTAAGTCTTTTATTTTAGCGGGTTTCATTTCAACTCAATAGCTAAACCGGTCTTTGCAATCATACCAGTTGCACCGCATAATCAAACCCATTCTAGATGCATTTTGTTAATCGTTTGTGAGACAGTAGGATATTGTTAACTCAAAAACTAAACAAAGCTAGCAAGACTTGTTAATTATCATGGAGTTATAATGCAAGTAATTCAGATTCCGGCCTTTAATGATAACTATATTTGGTTAATCAAAGCCTCTAATAGTCAACAATGTATTGTCGTTGATCCTGGAGATGCACAGCCAGTGCTGGAGCGAATCAAAAGTTTAGAATTAGAACTCTGCGGCGTTTTACTGACCCACCACCACAACGATCATCATGGCGGGATCCCAAGGTTACTCGAAGAATATCCGCAAGCAAAAGTTTATGGTTTAACCAAGCCCCAATACAGCTTTGATTGTGAAAGTATCTCCGAACTTGAGCAAATAGAAGTTATTGGTCTAAAGTTTGACGTTCTGCATTTTTCAGGTCACACAGTCGACCACATTGGCTTTATGATTGAAAACAACCTTTTTTGTGGTGATACCCTATTCTCCGCTGGTTGCGGGCGATTACTCGGTGGCAGCGCAAAACAATTGTTCGAAAGTCTGAAAATTATTAGCGCGCTCCCAAGCCACACTCGTATCTATTGCGCTCACGAATACACCTTGGATAATCTACGCTTTGCCCACAAGATTGAGCCGCACAACCCAGATTTGACGGCGTACATAGCTCGTGTCAGCAAATTACGTCACCAGGGTTTACCGACAATCCCAAGTACTTTAGATCTAGAGCTAAAGGTCAATCCATTTTTACGCACGGATAGTCCTGAGCTACAAGCCACCGTTCAAATGCATTGCAAGCGGGCAATTAACGATGAGCTTGAGTTTTTCACCGAACTAAGACGTTGGAAAGATGATTTTTAAAACCAACGCCGCGTTAAGAATGCATGTAACTTGCGAAACAAGCGCAATATCTCTAATATTGCGCCAAACTTAAAGTATAAAATACCTATGAAAATCATATATCTGACTCTTCTTATTAGCCTTTTAAGCGCTTGCCAAACAACGACCGTTGATAATGGCAATGCCGACAATACTGCAAACCAGCAGGCAAAGAACCACCAATCATCTAAATCGATGGCTAACCAGAAAACGAAGGGAAACAAGACTTTAAGTCCGCAACAGCAAAGCGATTTGTGGCAACGTATTACCATGCAACTTAATCCTGAGATTGATGTTAGCCAGCAACGTTTTCAAGACCAACTTAACTGGTATAAAAAACACCCTAGCTATATGAAGCACATTTCACGACGTGCCCAACCTTACCTTTACTACATGGTTGAAGAAATAGAAAAACGCGACCTGCCTCTGGAGCTTGCTCTACTCCCCATCGTAGAAAGCGCATTTATTCCTGATGCCTACTCAAGTGGTCACGCTGCCGGCCTTTGGCAGATTATTCCCATGACAGGTAAACGGTTCGGTTTAGCACAAAACTCATGGTATGACGGCCGTCGTGATGTTCACGCCTCAACCCAAGCAGCGTTAGATTATCTAGAGTACTTGAACCGATTTTTTGATGGTAATTGGGAGCATGCAATTGCAGCTTATAACTCTGGTGAAGGTCGGGTACAAAACGCCATTCGCGCTAATGCCAGACAAGAATTACCCATCGATTTCTATTCATTAAACTTGCCGCGTGAAACCCAAGCTTACGTGCCTAAACTGCTTGCTTTAAGCTATATCCTACAAAACCCAAGTGAATTTGACATCGAGGTTCCAGCAATTGCAAACGAAGTTGTGTTTGAGCGCGTTGAAATTGGTGGACAAATAAGCTTTTCAAAAGTTTCTGAGCTCACCGGCGCCACTCAAGAACAATTAAGCCAATTGAACCCTGGTCACAAAAAGTGGGCGACTTCTCCAGCCGGCCCACACTATCTTTTGGTGCCTTATGAAAGCGCGCCGAAATTTACTTTAGCGCTAGAGTCCCTGCCACAAAAAGACCGCATGCAATACCTATACTATTCGGTCGTCTCTGGCGACAATCTTGGGTCTATCGCCCAAAGACATCAAAGTTCAGTATCCGAACTTAAGTCAACCAACCGCCTGAAGTCAGACCGATTAAAGATCGGTCAAGAATTGTTAATTCCACAAGCTCCAGATTTTGTAGTTGCAGCAGCCAAAAAATCGCAAGCGAATAAAAAGGCCATTTCAGGGGTAACTCATCAAGTGGTAAGTGGAGATAGCCTGTGGAGCATCAGTCGTAAGCATGAAGTAAGTACGAGTCAATTGATGCAATGGAATGGGCTTACTAAAAACAGTGTGTTGAAGCTGGGTCAAAAAATAGTAGTTAAACCAACATCAGTAACAGCGTCAGCAGATAAAGGTCAACGTAATTATGAGGTGGTATCTGGTGATTCACTTTCGGTCATTGCCGAAAAGTTTGAAGTGTCTATTTCCGAGCTTTTAAAATGGAATAACCTCAACAAGAACCACTACATTAAGCCAGGACAAACTCTAAAAATAAGAATCTAAGCGAGGGAATATGCGCCTACTATTAATCCTAACCAGCGTAGTACTGATTAGCGCCTGCAGTTACAACGCTGGTATTAGTGAGCAAAAAATAAATAGTTATTTAGCAGAACAAAGTGGATTTGAGCAAAATGTTGGACTGCCAGGTTTATTCAACTTAGCCATTGAAGTTGATGATGCCTCTGTCAAATTGGGACAAAATGACGACCAACGGATCCGCTTAAATGCAGCCGGACAAATGGAACTTCAAAGCCCAATCCAAAATCTAGATTTAGCTGTTAAATTGCATTTTAGCGCAAAACCCCGATATCAAGCCGATGAGGCCGCCATCTATCTTGATAATCCTTTACTCGAAGAACTAGAAGTGAAGCCGGCGCAGTACCAGAGTTTAATTAACCAGTTTTTGCCAGCAATCAGCATTGCCCTTGGGCAAGTTCTGGCTCAGTACCCTGTGTACGAGCTCGATAGCGAGGACAAAGCGCAAGCCTTAGCCAAAGACCTTGGTAAAGCTATTCACGTTAAACCCGGTCGCATTGAATTTGAGTTAGCACCTTAATCGAACATCGTTGGCGGCTGCCCTAGCCGCCTTGCTCCCCTTCTATTTAAAAACCATCACTTCATGGCCCTTTCACTTTTTAGAAGCTCAAATCGTATTGTTGTTTTCTATTTGTAAATAAAACGGCTCACTTATTACAACAAATGTGATTGCGACCAATCATTAGCAGGCGCTAATTTATAAAAAATTGATTTAGGCCAATGTTTGTTATGCCAATAGAGCGATTCTAGGCGTGAAATCAAAATGCAGCGATCTTGGAAAATTAACCTTGAGAAAACGTATTTGATAGAAGCTTTCAAGTAGATGAGCTTTCGCTCACAAACTGCACTAAATAGGTACAAACCTAGATAGAACAGCATTTGACCATCAACTACGCTGCACACTAGAACCTGTGACGAAGTATCACCGGTAAATTATTGGTAAAGGATTAATCCATGAAATTTAATATTCGCCAACGTCTGCTCGCTTTAACGCTGATCCCAATATTGTTAATTGCGATTTCGATGCTGTATGTCAACTACAGTGAAAGTCGTAAGTTAAACGACCAACAGATGATATTAACTGAAGCCCGAATGATGGAGATGAAACAGACAGAACTTCATTCTTTAGTTGAAATGGCGGAGTCTGCCATTGCACCACTGCTTGCCTCTGATGCTGGCATCGATGAAGTTATTGAACATCTTTCATCCCTTAAATTTGGCAAATCCGGCTATATTTTTGCGTACGATTCTAAAGGTGTTCGTCGGGTACTTGGCACAAGTGACAAAGGTATTGGAGAAAACTTTTGGAATTTACGCGACGTAAAAAACAACCTTTTCATTCAAGAGCTAATCAATAAGGCTAAAAGTAACTCGAGAGAGTTCACCACCTATTATTTCCCCAAGCCAGGAGAGTCAGACGCTCTTCCCAAACTAGGTTACGCAATCTATTTGGCAAAATGGGACTTAATTGTAGGTACCGGCTTTTACACCGACGACATTGACGCTGTCATTAATGAACTAGACCAACAGAGTGAATCGATTTTAGCTCAAAGCATTTTCAAAATTGTTATTGTCTGTATCGTTATGTTCTTGATTGCCGTCGCTTTTGGCTTGCTGATCAATCGAAGCATTATTCGCCCGCTACAAGAGTTTAGTGATTCCATCGCTAGATTTGCATCAGGTGAAGCAGACCTCACCGCGCGCATGGCTCCATCTAACATTCCTGAATACGCAGTTTTAGCTGATAACTTTAATGCCTTCGTGGAACATCTTCATTCCATCATAAGTTTAGTTAAACAAGTTGCTGATCATGTTGTCGAAGAAACCTCAAAAATGAGCGAACGCGCTAAAAATGTTGACCAACTCAGTAGCTCACAACGAGAAGAAACAGAGCAAGTTGCCACTGCGATGACTGAAATGACAACGACTGCTCATGAAATTTCTGATAACGCGAATCAAGCCGCTGGCTCTGCACAAACTGCAGAAAACAACTCCGAACAAGCGATGCAAACCGTAAATGCCGCCGCCAGTTCCGTGAAATCATTAGCCAACGAAGTTTCAGAAGCGAGCGATGTAATTGGTCGCTTAGAAGGCGATGTACAAAATATTTCTTCCGCTTTAGGAGTGATACAAGGCATTGCAGAACAGACCAACTTATTGGCGCTTAATGCAGCGATAGAAGCTGCTCGCGCTGGAGAACAAGGCCGCGGATTTGCAGTCGTAGCCGATGAAGTAAGACAATTGGCGAGCCGGACTCAAAAAAGTACCGGTGAAATTCATGAAATGATCCAAAGCTTAAAATCAGCCTCCGATGCTGCAGTTTTGGCGATGCAATCAAGTTGCGAACGCGGCGAAACCACTGTCCACGAAGCCGAAGCTGCAGCTGATGCACTGCAGATTATACGTGAGTCAATTCAGACAATTATGGATATGAATGCACTTATCGCCACTTCGACCGAAGAACAAAGCATTGTAGGGCAAGAAATATCTGAACGGATCGTTGTCATTGCGGATCAAAGCTCTCAATCAGCTCAGTTGGCCGCTTCTAATCGTCTCGGAAGCACTGAACTACAAGGCCGTGCTGGAGAACTTGAAGATCTAGTTAAGAAATTCACCCTATAAGGTAGGCAGCAGCATCTCCTACACTAAAAGAAAGAGCACCCACGTGGTGCTCTTTCGCATTCTTAAACAAACAGTTAAGCAACTCCTCTTTATTTCCAAACTTCAGGCAAGTCAACCGAGACGACATTGCTTTTTTAGTGAGTAAGCTCACTTATTTAAAAGAAAACAGCTTACTTCCGACGATTTGTTAAAAAAATTAACACAACAGCCGTTACTCTATAAGTGAGGTTTATATCCAGTAAATCCCCGACTCTATAGGATCTACTATGCAACTAAATATCCGCCAACGCCTATTAGCACTCACTATTATTCCAATTCTAATTGTAGCCATTACTATGTTGGTTTCGAATCATAGTGAAAACCAAAAACTAAATGATAAGCAAATGTTGTTAACCCAAGAGCGCATGATGGGCATGAAACAACAAGAATTACGCTCTCAAGTGGAAATTGCTCAAAGCGCAATCCAGCCGCTACTTGGAGATGACGCCAACCAAGCGCAAGCCATTGAGCAATTGAAGTCAATCAAGTTTGGAACTTCTGGGTACATTTTTGGTTACAACAGCAAAGGAGACCGAGTTTTCAGCGGTGCTAGCGATGCTGGAGTTGGCGACAACTTTTGGAATCTAAAAGATGAGAAAGGTACCTACCTTATTCAAGAGTTGGTCAACAACGCTAAAGCCCAACGCGATGAATTCACCTACTATTACTTCCCCAAACCCGGTGAGAGTGAAGCCTTGCCCAAAATGGGATTAGCGACTTATATAGCCCAATGGGACTTAGTCATTGGAACTGGTTTCTACATTGATGATATAGATGCAACCATCGCAGAGCTTAAGTCCCAAAGCGATCAATCCTTATCTGAAAGCACGCTATATGATTCGCTACTCAGTTTAGCGTTGGTTATTGCCGCGATTGTTTTTGGTCTGTTTGTGACCCGCAGTATAATGCGCCCCCTAAATGAGTTTCGATCATCCATTGAAAAATTTGCCCAAGGCGATGGTGATCTTACCGCTAGAATGACGCCATTCACCATCCCTGAATTTGCCGAACTATCAAGCAACTTCAATACGTTTGTGGAAAACTTACACACAATTATTTCCAAAGTGCGGCAAGTCGCAGAAGATGTTGTTTCAGAAACTACGCTGATGAGCGAACGAGCTGGCAATGTTGATACCCTGAGTCATTCACAGCGCGAAGAAACCGAGCAAGTGGCAACAGCAATGACGCAAATGACAACTACCGCCCATGAAATATCAGGCAATGCAAGTCAGGCTGCTTCCTCTGCCCAATCAGCAGAAAATAGTTCCGAACAAGCGAGCCAAACCGTTACTGCGGCAACTACATCAGTCCGTTCCTTAGCTGCAGAAGTATTGCAAGCTAGTGAGGTAATCTCTCGTTTGGAAGGCGATGTTCAAAACATTTCATCTGCTTTAGGTGTTATCCAAGGTATTGCCGAGCAGACTAATCTACTGGCGCTAAATGCTGCTATCGAAGCGGCCCGAGCCGGAGAACAAGGTCGTGGTTTTGCAGTGGTTGCCGACGAAGTCCGACAATTGGCCAGCCGCACACAAAAAAGCACTGGCGAAATTCATGAAATGATTGAGTCCTTAAAATCAGCTTCTGACGCGGCCGTATTAGCTATGGAGTCCAGTTGTCAACGTGGCGAAACTACAGTTCAAGAAGCCGAAGCAGCAAGCGAAGCTCTGCAATTAATTCGTGACTCGATACAAACAATCATGGATGTCAGCGCGCTTATCGCTACCTCAACTGAGCAACAAAGTATTGTGGGACAAGAGATTTCAGAACGCATAGTTGTCATTGCTGATCAAAGCAGTCAATCAGCACAACTGGCAATATCTAATCGAGAAGGGAGCGCAACGCTTCAAGAACGCGCAACAGATTTGGATGACTTAGTTCGTAAGTTTAAACTTTAGGCCTATAACATCTGGTATTTGTATCGCGCGGTGGGCAGTACGCGCGATACAAATCCACCATTTTTAGAGATTGATGGTCGGGCGTACTTCAATGGTCCCATAACGGGCGCTAGGTATCTTTGCAGCCCATTGCAAGGCGCTGTCCATACTTTCACATTCAAGTACATAGTATCCGCCAAGTTGCTGTGTACCGTCTTTAACCGGTCCCTGCTCTATAATTGACTCTCCCTCACGTACTTTCAACGATCGGGCTGTATTACTTTCTTGGAGCGCTTCTCCGGTGACGATCACACCAGCGTTTTTGGCCTCACGACCAAACTCCCGGTATTGCTGCATTAATTCTGACATATCGACATCAGCGTAGTTTTCAAGGTTATAAATGAGCGCTACAAATTGCATCGCTGTTGGCCCTCTAGTTATCATCTACTACTTCAAACATAGTCGCCAACATCAGGTTTGTCATCAGCCTACAGGGATTGATACATAAAAAAAACCTAGCTCAAAGGCTAGGTTTTTTAGGCTTTTATGACTTAAGCTTGCTTAGCCTAAGTTAACCCGTGCATTTCTAAACATACGCATCCAAGCGCCATCTTCGCCCCATTGATCAGGGTGCCAAGAGTTTGCAACGGTTCTAAACACGCGCTCCGGGTGAGGCATCATAATCGTAACTCGTCCATCGCTTGAGGTCACGCCAGTGATGCCTTGCGGTGAACCATTTGGATTACTAGGATAGTTTTCCGTTACTTTGCCATAGTTATCAATGTACTTAAGAGCGACTTGTCCGCTTGCTGCCAATTGCTCAAGGTGTTGATCTGATTTAAGTTCAACACGCCCTTCCCCATGTGACACAGCGATTGGTAAACGGCTGCCCTGCATGCCTTGTAAGAATATAGAGGCAGACTCTTGCACCTCAACCATACTAAAGCGCGCTTCAAACTGCTCAGAGTTATTGCGGACAAAACGAGGCCATAAGTCACTACCCGGAATAAGCTCATGTAAATTTGATAGCATTTGGCAACCATTACAGACACCTAACGCAAACGAATCACTGCGTTCAAAGAAACTAGCAAATTGTGCTCGGGCGCGTTCGTTGAACAAAATGGACTTAGCCCATCCTTCACCCGCACCTAATACATCGCCGTAAGAGAAACCGCCGCAAGCAACTAAGCCAGCAAAGGTATCTAAGCTGACGCGTCCTGCAAGCACATCACTCATATGTACATCGATGGCATCAAAACCAGCGCGGTTAAATGCTGCCGCCATTTCGTAATGGGAGTTAACCCCTTGCTCTCGCAAAATAGCCATTTGCGGGCGTACACCTGTCAATATCATTGGTGCGGCAATATCTTGCTTAGGATCAAAGCTCAAGTTTGCATGTAAGCCAGGATCTTTGGCATCGAGTTTCAATTCAAACTCTTGCTGGGCGCACTCAGGGTTATCACGGAGTGCTTGCATTCTAAGTGTGGTTTGCGCCCAAATTTCGCGATAATGGGTGCGACTATTTCCAAGTACCATTTCCCCGCCGCGTTGGAATCGGATCATGTCAGTGTCGTTGAGCTCGCCAATAACATGACTGCAATGGGCAAGCCCATGACCTGCAAGGCAATTAAGGACCGCTTCTTTATCGTCGCTACGCACTTGGATAACACAACCGAGCTCTTCACTAAATAAAGCCCCCAAGTTGTCGCCTCCGAGTTGGTCTAAGCTGATATCAACACCAACATGCCCAGCGAACGCCATTTCAGTAATAGTCGTAAACAGGCCACCGTCACTACGATCGTGATAAGCCAATAGTTTTTGCTCTGCAGTTAATTGCTGCATCGCATTAAAGAAACCAAGCATTAACTCCGGGGAGTCAAGATCAGCAGCCTCATTACCCAACTGTTGATAAACTTGCGCAAGCGCACTGGCACCCAATCGGTTTTGGTTTTGGCCCAAGTCCACTAAAATAAGATTACTGTCACCCAAGTCACTTCGAAGCTCTGGTGTGACGCTAAGACGGATATCTTCTACTCGGGCAAACGCGGTTATAACTAAGGATAGTGGTGAGGTAACAGCTTGATCTTCACCGGTCTCATTCCATGCAGTTTTCATCGACATCGAGTCCTTGCCTACCGGGATGGTAATCCCAAGTGCAGGGCAAAGCTCTTCACCGACAGCTTTAACAGCTTCATATAGACCGGCATCTTCACCAGGGTGGCCACCAGCTGCCATCCAGTTAGCTGACATCTTAATGCGTTTAATATCGCCAATATTGGTAGCGGCGATGTTAGTTAAAGACTCAGCAACGGCCATACGAGCAGATGCGCCATGGCTTATTAGCGCCGTTGGAGTACGCTCACCTAGCGACATGGCTTCGCCATGATAGGTGTCGTAACTTGCCGCTGTGACCGCGCAATCTGCAACGGGGACTTGCCACGGACCGACCATTTGGTCTCGAGCGACTAGGCCAGTAACACTGCGATCACCAATAGTGATCAAGAAGGTTTTTTCTGCAACAGCCGGCAGGCGTAAAATACGCTCGGCTGCATCGTTGATTTCAATTAAAGAGGTATCTAACGCCGGCCCGGTAAAGCGCTCAGTCTTAACATCTCTGTGCATTTTCGGCGCTTTGCCCAACAACACTTCTAGAGGCATACGGATAGGATCGTTACCGAAATAACTATCATGTAAGATCAGGTCGCGCTCTTCTAACGCCTCACCGATAACCGCATACTGAGCGCGCTCGCGCTGACATATTTGGTCAAAGACATCTAGTTTCTCAACTGGAATAGCCATCACATAACGTTCTTGAGACTCGTTACACCAAATCTCAAGAGGTGACATGCCTGGCTCATCGTTTGGAACAGCACGTAAATCAAAGCGACCACCACGACCACCATCGTCAACCAGTTCAGGGCAGCCATTTGATAAGCCACCAGCACCAATATCATGAATAAACACGATCGGGTTGTCGTCACCCAACTGCCAACAGCGGTCTATCACTTCTTGGCATCGTCTTTCCATCTCTGGATTTTCACGTTGAACCGATGCAAAGTCGAGATCTTCTGCGCTTTGTCCGCTATCCATTGAAGAGGCTGCACCTCCACCAAGACCGATATTCATTGCAGGACCGCCTAAGACAATAATCTTAGCGCCGACAGGAATTTCTTTCTTCTGTACGTGTTCACCGCGAATATTACCTAGGCCACCAGCCAACATAATTGGTTTGTGATAACCGCGAACTTCAGTGCCATTAAAGCTTTCTACTTTTTGCTCATAGGTACGGAAATAGCCCAAAATATTAGGACGACCAAACTCATTGTTGAATGCAGCGCCGCCTAGAGGGCCTTCGAGCATAATGTCTAAAGCTTCGACGATGCGCGCGGGTTTACCGTATTCAACTTCCCACGCTTGTTCAAAGCCTGGGATGCGTAAGTTACTAACCGTGAAACCAACCAAACCTGCTTTAGGTTTAGAGCCAATGCCGGTAGCGCCTTCATCTCGAATTTCGCCACCAGAGCCTGTTGCTGCTCCTGGAAACGGAGAAATAGCAGTTGGGTGGTTATGGGTTTCAACTTTCATCAAGATATGAATATCTTCTTGGTGAAAATCATATTGATGGCTGGCAGCATTAGGGAAAAAGCGCCCAGCTTTCGAACCTTCCATTACTGAAGCATTATCTTTATAGGCCGACAACACAAAACAGCTTTCTTGCTCGTAGGTATTCTTAATCATTTTGAACAAGGATTTAGGCTGAACTTCGCCATCAATTGTCCAATCCGCGTTAAAGATTTTATGACGACAATGTTCTGAGTTCGCTTGGGCAAACATCATTAGTTCTATGTCGTTAGGATTGCGATCAAGGCCTTTGAAACTATCGACAAGATAGTCAATTTCATCTTCAGCTAATGCTAGTCCCAAATTCTGATTGGCTAACTCAAGCGCATTACGGCCGTCACCTAGTACATCAACAGCGACAAAGGGGCTTGGTTTAGCCACATGGAAAAGCTTTTGCGCATCGCTCATTTGAGAGAACACAGCTTCCATCATCCGGTCGTGGAGCATTGCTTTAAGAGTACTTAACTGCATTTCATCTAGGTCAGCACTAAGTTCAATATAGTAAGCTAAACCACGTTCTAATCGAGCAATACAGGCTAAACCACAGTTATGTGCAATATCACTGGCTTTAGATGACCAAGGTGAAATCGTACCCGGGCGCGGCGTAATCAACAACAACAAGCCTTCGGGTTGATGTTCCTCAATGCTCGGTCCATAGCTTAAGAGCCGTTCTAAAACTTGCTCTTGCGTGCCATTAAGTTCGCTGGTTACATCAGCAAAATGCATGTACTCGGCGTAAATATTAGTCACTGGAAGCTGCTGAGCGCGACAACGCTTTAGCAGTTGAGATACTCGAAAATCTGAAAGCGCTGGTGCGCCACGTAAGGTCAACATAGTTAAAGCTCGCTTTTCCGCTGTGGAGGTGGGAGGTAGAGCCCAAGCCATATGGCTTGGAAAATTGCGCCGAATTATAGGGTAAATCAACTAGATGGTAAACCTAGGAGTTAATATCAATTGCATTGATCTTGAACCAAATATCTCTAGAATCTACAAAGACAATCAAAGGAGATTCATTTGCCGCGTTTTTTAGTTCGCCTTTTTGCCGTGTTTTCAGTTGTTTTGCTTTTACAAGCCTGCGAACGCCAGCCTACAACTAACTACTTAGACCAGATCAAAGACAGCGGTGAATTAAGGGTTGGAACACTTTATAGCCATCAAACCTTCTTCTATAATCAAGATGGTCTTGAAAGTGGCCTTGAATACGACCTACTTACGCAATTAGCTCAATCTCTGGGCGTGACATTACGGATGATCCCGTTAATTAGCCAAGAAGAACTTTTTAAGGCGATGAACAACGATCAAGTCGATCTATTGGCTGCTGGCCTTTCTCCAACCCGTAAAAACCGAGTTTTCTTTCGCTATTCCCCGCATATTTATAAAGTGAATAGTCACCTGGTTTATCGCCGCGGCTCTAACCGCCCACGTACTTTGGAAGAAATCGACGATACCGTTTGGTTATTAAGAAACAGCTACAATGAACAATTACTTGAAGAAAGCATAGATGGCGACGAAACCATCGAGATTAAGTTTGCCGACTATGACGAAAACGAACTACTTCGCCAAATAGCCGAGCAAGAAATCAGCTATGCGCTTGTCAATGACTCAAACCTGATGATCCAACGCCGTTCATATCCAGAACTGTCCAGTGCATTAACCCTAGAGGAAGATCTAGGCATTGTCTGGTATATGTCTCGAGAACGCGACGACAGCTTCTACAGTACCGTTTTGGATTTTGTCGGAAAGCGCCACATTGACGGAACCATTGCCAAGCTATATCAGCGCTATTTGAGTTACATCGAAGACTTTGACTATGTGGATACTCGCGCATTTGTTCGAGCTGTTGACGACCGCCTGCCAAAATACCAAGCTTGGTTTGAGCAATATGCTGGTACTTTAGATTGGCGTTTGCTTGCAGCCGTTGGTTACCAAGAATCTCATTGGAAAGCGGATGCGGTATCACCTACCGGAGTCCGCGGAATTATGATGCTCACCAACCCTACCGCTAAATCAGTTGGGGTTAAGGACCGAACCGATCCTGAGCAAAGCATTAGAGGGGGTGCAACTTATCTACAACAATTGATCGGTCGTGTGCCAGAAACCATCCCTGAAGATGAAAAAATTTGGTTTGCCTTAGCCAGCTACAATATAGGTTTTGGTCACGTACTCGACGCTCGTTTATTAACACGAATGCAAGGTGCCGATGACAACAGCTGGGATGAGGTTAAAGAACGACTGCCATTACTGATGCAGCGTAAATGGCACCGCCAAACTCGTTACGGCTATGCCCGTGGGAAAGAGGCGTACCATTATGTCACCAATATACAAATGTATTATCAAAACCTGTTGTTACTCTTAAACCAACAACAAGAACAACAACGTATTGAAGAGCTAGCAATTCTTGAACAACAGAAACTGGATTTAGCTGCTGAACTGGCAGCATCACAGATGGCGGCCGCCGAACAAGGAATGCAATATGGGCATGAAATATTCAACTTAGATTTTCAATTAACGACCCTAAGCGACGCTTCCTCAGCTGAAACGCAAGATGTCCAAAGTGTTGAAAACGAAATGGGAAAAGCAGTAGACCCGATTGAGTCAGCAGACGACAGTATCGATAAGCTCGAAAAAAACAGCCAATGACCGGCTTTGATAGCAGGCTAATCGGGTGAATAAGGCGTTTGAAAGACCAATAATCGCTTTCGAATCTAGGCCAACTATTCCGAAGCTAAACTTTAGATTCAAATGCTGGGAAACTATATTCCTATGAAATATGTCACTATAAAATCGGCTGAGTCCCAGTACGACTAAATAAATGCCCCAAAACTTGAATTTAACGACACTTCATGTAATTGTCATAATCGTCTTCTATATTGAAGGCGCATTAATAATAAAAAGAGAAAATCTATGTTAAGTCGTAAACGTTGTTTTAGGCATTCGCCACGTCGCCGTATCCAAATAGCACGTGCGCATAAAAAAATGCAACAACGCCAACAGTCTTTCGTTCTGTCTGAACTCTTAATCAACTAAGAACAAATACTGAAAGCGTTACCCGAATACCTCAAGAAAATCAAAACGCGAAATCACAAAACGCCAGCCTTGCAATAGACTGGAAGCGTTTTTCTTGAGGGACAACCTTCCCTTTATTGTTTAGCTCCCTACCTTCCTAATTTTCACTATGCACAGCTTTCGGACTCTCGCCGTGATACATAATCGCCACGACAGGTTTGGTGTCTAACCTTAAGTAAAGTTTGTTCAATTATCTCTTGGGTATTCACTAAGGCCATCAAAGCTACCATTAACGCAGGCCCAGATTTGGGATAATTGTCTGTGGGTGCGAGCTCTAGTAACCGGGTGAGAAAATAGCGATTAGCACGATCCGGAAGTTCTAGATTGATATATTCCTTACCGTTAATGCGTACTCGACTTTCCAAGGTCTCTGCCGTTGGCTCTAGCCGGTGCAACGAATCGGTGACTAAGCGCATTACCGCAACTCGAGTTGACTCCTTGGCAACTTCATAATGGTCGAACTCAAGTCCAAAAACTTTATCGATAAGTTCGGCAAGTCTTTGGTTTAAGTCACACTCAGACATACGGGCGTAGTCATCTAGTTTCGATTGTTTGGCAATAAACATAACTAATTCTTACCTTCTAGAAGTATCCAATTAGGGCTGACAAGTTCGCAAGATCTGCGTTCCACAAGCATAAAAGCTATTTGCTCATTGCACGCTTTGAGGTTGGTATCACAAACATCGGACAATCAATATAGGCTAATCCACACGCTAGGATTTGATATGCATCAATTGGCTCCAATAGCCTTAGACCGAATAGTTCTAGTAGTTAAGATGCTTATAAGCACTTTGATAAACAATAGCTGCAAAAACGCTATAACATTTTGGTAACAAGGCTGATATACTCCACTGGTCGGAGGAGATACATTCATGTCAAAAAATTACGTATTAGCCATTTATCATCGTTTTCAGAAATTCCCATTCGGGCAGCAATTATTTAGCCTATATGCAGCCAGACGCGCCCCCTACTTCCAAAGTATTTCGCCGCTGGTAACATCGCTAAAAGAAAACTATTGCGAATGCTTAATTAAGAAGCGCAAAAAGGTGACCAACCACATCGGTACCGTTCATGTCATTGCGATCTGCAATGGTATGGAACTGGCGATGGGCTTTATGGCCGAAGCCTCTATTCCAAAACACTTACGCTGGATCCCTAAAGGCATGCAAGTCGATTACACAGCTAAAGCTGCTAGTGATGTGCGCTGTATTGCGAAAGTTAATCCAGAACAGTGGCAGGTAGGTGAGTTAGTGGTACCAATAGAAGCTTTGGATACTGACGGCGTCTGTGTGGTACGTGGCAGCATTACCTTATGGGTCACAGAAAAACCACAACGCGACGAGAAACCACCAGCCAGTTAATAGTCAATGTGGAAAGTGGAAAGTGGAAAGTGGAAAGTGGAAAATTACGCAGACACCTGCGTAACACAACAAACACTGCGCTGCACCTTTCCACATAAAGTCGGCTCATAAACGTATGGCAAGTTGTTGCTGTACAAATTCGAGGAATAAACTCACCTTTCGGGGCCGGCTATTCGCTCCAGAGGACATCAGCGCCAAAATATCCGCACTTGCAAGCTGGTAATTGCTCAGAACTTTTACCAATTCACCGCGTTGCAACTCCGCTTTTACATCCCATTGCGATCGTTGCATCACCCCGCAGCCAGCTATACACCATTCTTTTACAACCTGACCAACATTACTAGCTAACACAGGCTCAATCCTCACGCTGCAATCGCTGTTATCTTTAAGATCGATAAAGCGCCACATTGTTGCATCTTCATCGTTTTCACGCAGTGCAATACAGCGATGCCGATCCAAATCTTTCGGGTGAGTTAAATTCGAACTCGTTTTCAAGTAATCGGGGGACGCCAAAAGCAAACGCCTATTTTTTGCTAATACAACGCGCTTAAGTGACGAGTCTTGCATGTGACCGATGTAAAACATTAAGTCGTAATTGTCTCGTGCAGACCAGTTGGGCGTGTCTGACAGCTGCAATTCAATGCTTAATTCGGGGTAGTGACTTTGGAATTGTCTAACAATCGGAGCTATATGTTTAACCCCGAAGCCAATTGGACTTAATAGTCTCAACTTGCCGGAAATTGAGATATTTTGATTCGAGATGTCGAGGTGAAGCGCTTCCAAGTCTTTAAGTAAGACTTTTCCTTTGAGCGCTAAAATTTCTCCCTCAGGGGTTAGTGCAATAGCACGAGCGCTTCTTTCAACCAAGATAACGCCAAGTTTTCGCTCAATATTCTGTAGCCGTTGCGACACACTCGGAGGCGTAACATTTAGCTTTCGTGCCGCCGCTGCTAAGGATTTACTCGCAGCAATGGTAACAAAAAAGTCTATCTCTTGGGATGACAGCATTAAGCTTCGCCTTAATGTATGAATAATAATACGTTAATTTAACTACACCCTATCCAATGTTACAAATCCTTAAGTGCAATTGGATTAGGATAGTAAATTGGAAAACATAGTTACTTTTAGTTACGTCGACTCGGTCTACTGGATACTTTTCTCACTGGCAATTGTCGCTGGTATTGTTGACGCGATTGCAGGGGGCGGTGGATTGATAACCGTTCCATGTCTGTTGTTGGCAGGTGTCCCTCCACTTAGCGCTTTAGGAACCAACCGGCTTCAAGCCGTTATTGGAGAAGCGACCGCCTCCCTAACATTTATCATGAGTAAACAAATCCCTTTGGACGGTTTAGTTCGCGGTAGTGTATGGACCTACGCCGGAGCCCTATTGGGCTCAGTTACGATTAGCTTAGTCGATAAAGAATCCTTGGAAATTCTGCTGCCAGTTCTTATGGCTGCGATCACCGTTTACTCTGTTGCAAGCAAAAAACTTAAAGCTGAGTCCCCCCGCATCGCAAAAATGAATACCAAGCAATTTATGATGGTTTGCGGGCTACTGATAGGATTTTACAACGGCTTCTTTGGTCCAGGCACAGGTTCATTGTGGATGCTTTGCTTCGTTGTTTTGCTGGGCTTTACGCTTAAACAGGCAACTATGGTCACTAAACCTTTAAACTTAGTGGGCAACCTAGTCTCTTTGTTAATGTTCATTTACTTAGGTCACGTAGATTTCGCGTTAGGACTAATTATGGGGCTTGGGCAGGTGATAGGCTCGATAGCTGGGAGTAAATTGGTTCTTTCTTATGGTTCACGACTGGTGCGTCCGGTTTTTATCTCTGTCACCACACTTATGACCGCCAAGCTTATTTTTGACCGGGTGTTTACCGACGGACTGGTCTAAGGATTATGAGGTTTCATTTGAACTTGCTAATAACTCAGCTTGCCGCTTTGCAAGCTTAAGGGCTTTTATTTCACTACGTCGTTGTTTAAAGAAAGCTTGTAATTGCTCTTTACACGCCACAGCTTCCACATTCGCTTGGATTTCAAGTTGATGATTGAGCCGTAAATCTTGAACTACATTGTAAACGCTTCCCGCAGCACCTGTTTTTGAATCGTTTGCACCATACACCAAGCGTGCAACACGCGCATGTACCATCGCGCCAGCGCACATCGTACAAGGCTCTAGAGTCACGTATAACGTTGCATCGACTAGGCGATAGTTGCTGATAGCTTTACCCGCTTCTTGTAAGGCCATAATTTCCGCATGTGCACAAGCATTATGCTGCGTTATCGATTGATTCCAACCTTGCCCAATCGCACGCCCCTGGTGCACAACTACAGCGCCCACAGGGACTTCTCCTTCGGCTTGGGCGCGCTTAGCCAATTGCATAGCATGGCGCATCCAGCGTTTATCTTGACTCGACTGGGACACAGCAACTCCTGAAAATTGAAATTTAGCTCGTTTGTAGCATTTTCTGCTAAAAGTAGTTAAAACTAAAGCTTTAGTCGATTGTGCCGTTGAATATTATGTATGATGAGTTTGAGTTGTCGCAAAAAAATAAGGATTATTTAATGGCTAATACGACTAAGTCCTCGCTATTACGCGAAATGCTACTGGGGCTGCTTGTTTTAATCGCGCTTCAGCTTTTCGGCTTGGCCTGGATTTCTCAACAATCGTCGGCAACCCTTAGCAGTAATATTCAAGCTGGCATTGAAGACAGTAATCAAAAGATTACTCAAAACATGTTGCAACAACAACAGCAGCTTGAAAGAAGTGGCCAAGAGAACGCAATCCAAGCTGGTTTAAAACTAAAGCAGCAACTCGACCTAACTTTAACTCAGCAATTAGATGAGCAATTAAGTTATCAACGCCAACAACTGGAACAAAGCTCCTCAACCCTTGCTCAATTGCTTGCTGATATGGCAGCGCCAGCGATATGGGATCAAGACGTTCCTGCTTTAACTCAGCTTGTCGAGGTCGCTCATCAAAATCCAAATGTTATTTTTGCCGTGTTTTTTAACACCGAAGATAAATACCTTACCCGCTATCTCAATCGTAAAGACCCACGCCTAAGCGCCTTGCTGAAAAAAGGAGAAGCCAAAAAAGCTGTCAATAAAGTGATGGAGGCCGCCAAACGCGACTCCAACGTACTATTGGTCGAAGCGAGTATTAATCCAAATGGTGCTGAAATAGGTAAGTTTTATTTGGCAATCGATTTAAGCGCAATTGAATTGCGCATGGCCGCAATTAAACAGTCCAATGGCCAACTTAGCGATAATGTCGGCCAAGCAGGTGAACTTCAGATTCAAGCTCAATCACAAGCGGCTAATCAGCAGCTCGGTGAGCTTATTGAGTCAATTCGTCAACAAAATCAAGCTACAGAAGACGCTTTAGTTAAATCAACCAGCTCAGAGGCTAAGCAGTTCAGCTTTGAAATTTTGATGGCAAGTTTAGTTTCAGGCATTGCGGTGTTACTTGCCGTAGCCGCATTTTTCATTATCAGGGTACAACGTAAGTTGAATACCTTACGCAGCTCACTGGACGAATTAGCCCAAAACGGTGGCGACTTAAGTCGTGCTATAGATGTGAAAGGTAATGATGAAATATCTGCAATGACAGCCTCAATCAATCAATTTTTGCAGACCACTCGTCAACTCATTCAAAAAGCCAATCAAAACAGCGACGACACCCATTCTCAGGTTTTACTACTGAACCAAAGTTGTGAAAACTCTGAGGCGGCGGTAAATGGACAGCAAAATGGTTTGGATCAAGTTGCATTATCCATGGAAGAAGTCGCTCAATCTGTGAGCGAGGAAACCCAAGCTATTTTAATGGTTCAAGAAGAAATGAACCGAGTTAAAGAACAGCACGAGAATGCGTCGAAAGTATCTAACGAGCTATCCACTCTACTCAACGTGTTTATTTCGCAAGTAGAGAAAGCTCACCAAGATGTCCTAGGGTTTGAAACGCTAAGTAATGAAATTGCGACCATTGTAGATGTAATTGAAGCTATCGCAGACCAAACCAACTTGCTTGCGCTTAATGCCGCCATTGAAGCGGCTCGCGCCGGAGAAAGCGGCCGTGGTTTTGCAGTAGTTGCGGATGAAGTTCGTGGGCTGGCGAACAAAACCCGTCAATCAACTGAAGAGATACAACAAACCGTCGAGAAACTCCAATCAGGAGCCAAACGCTCAGTTTCAACCATGAAAGAAGCCGGCGAACAGGCGACAGAGTCTCGTGAGCAACTCACGAAAAGTGAAAGCGTGCAGCAATTGATCGAAACCAGTATGGATTTAGTTAGCGATCAAGTCACCAACATCGCTTCCATGGCAGAAGAACAACAAGCGGTGTCCAGCCAGGTTAGACAAAGTGCGCAGCACATCTTAGAGCAAAACCAACACTCACTTCAGTCGGTGCAACAAAGCACTCAACAAAGTCAGGCCTTGCAAGCACTAGCTCAACAGCTTCGTCAAACCATGTCGACGTTTAAGGTTTAGTTACAGCAACAATAACGTGAACCCGACTTAACTTATGTAATGTAAGCGAAGAAAATCAAGATCTAAAATACCAAAAAGTCGACGCAGAACACGTCGACTTCAACAACTGGGACTTCATCCTATTGGCAGTCAAGTCGCTTAGCTAGCCACTGACCGCCGCAGCTGTATACCTTATTGAGAAAACTCAGCAAGTGCTAGCATAGCTTGGCCTGCTTTATCCACTTGAACAAAGATATGGTCATGATAGTACGCTGCAATAACGTTAGCACTGATGTCTTTCTCGGCAAGCTTCGTCGCAACCGTTGCGGTTAAGCCAACAGCATCCAAACTTGAATGAACCGTTAAGGTGATTGCTTTAAATACCGACTCAAATGCTAGTGCATGCGTGACCGCCATTTGTTTAGTTACGACCAGCGTCAAGCCTTCAGCTTCGCGAAATGTAGCTAAGGGCTGTAAAGCTTGGTAATTCCCATCTGTATTCTCTACCGTACAAAATACGTACTCATCGGCCATTAACTGCGGAGACATTGACGCTAACAATGTTGCTAAATTCGTTTCTCCAGCCATTACAGACTCCTTGTATTAAACCCTTTAGATTAGAGACGTAGAATAGTCTTAAACATCAATTGAAAACAACTAATCAAGATCCAATTTTTAGAACTAGTACGAACACTCTTGCTTGTCACTTCTATGGTCATAAATCATGCGCACATGGACATGTAACACATATCTGGATAAGAACGTGTTTGGGTGGTCTATTCAGATGTGTTCCGGATTAGCGGAAGTATGGACAGTTGAAGCGAACGCCTGCTTAAGTGGTGAGAAACGAATGGTCACGCGTTTTGTGCGCGCTAAACAAGATACTTTTGCCAATGATTTAGCCCTTTCAACACCACTTGAAAATCTTCGAACCCACAAGATTCATAGAGCCTTTGTGCAATCTTATTGTCATCATCGACCTCAAGTGTGATTTTAAGATAGTCATTCTCAAAGCAGTATTGCTCAATACTAGCAAGTAGTGACTTAGCTAATCCCTTGCCACAATAGCGATTGGATACCATGAAATCATGAATATTAAGAACCTTTCGAGCACGATAGGTTGAATAAGATTCAAAACACACAGCGAACCCAGCTGGCTTATTGTCAGCAAAACATAGAAAACCGCGAAAATATGGGAGCTCTAACAATTGGCTAACTATTGTAGAATCGATAGAAGCCGATACACCTGAAGAATACTCTTGAAACAAAGAATCAAGTGCGTTTCGATGGTCTAAGCTACCAACTTCAATGTATTTGATAGAATTACTCATATCTATTTCCTGAGAAAGCACATAACCCCGCGTTATGACGCGAAGTAACGTGTGCAATACTTGAGCAAGGTGAAACCGGCACACGTCACGGAGTCACTATTAACGCTTGTTTGGTGAAGTTCTACGGGCAGTTCTCGGAGCTTTCCTGACTTTGGCACGGAAAACAACTTTCGATTTGCCTGCCAACGTAAGTACTGCAAACCTCTCCAAGCTCGTCGTTTACGATGAAAGAACGATTTAGGTCGATTGAGAAGAAGTGCGTAAACTCCATGCCCTGTTCTTGAAACGCATAAGTTTCTATCGGCTCTTCAACAACACTTAACAGTTTCTCAAGCGTACGAATTGAATCATAAAACTCAGGCTCATTTGACGCTAGAAGTGGTTTATTGAATGCGAACAAGAGCACACTAAACAGCAGCACGGTTTTCATTGATTGCTCCTTTCACTTAACGCCGCAGCTGCGGGCGACTTGTTGTGACGAAGGAACGAAAAGGCGCTCGGACAACCTGCATTTGTTATGCCTTTTGACCATGACTTAACGCTCAGCAAGGGCTAGCTTTGCACCTAACATGGCAAATGTAGCTGAAAAAGTACGTTGTACGTATTTCATTATCTTAGGAGAATTTACAACATATGTACTGACACCGCTTGCTAACAAGCCATAAAAAATGAAAACGAACAAAGTCATAGCCATAAAAACGACACCGAGAACGAACATGTTTGTTAAAGGCGATGCTGCTTGTGCAGGGACAAACTGGGGAAGAAAAGCCAAGAAAAATACTGATAGTTTGGGGTTTAGAATGTTGATAAGGAATCCCTTTAAACCAATCCCGAGCATACTTGCTCTCTCACCATTATCCCCTAGAACTAAGCCGCCAGTATCTTTCCACATACCCCACGCAAGATAGAGCAAATACGCCACACCTATAAACTTTATGATTTGAAATAGTAACGCACTGGTATGTATCACTGCCGCCAATCCCAAGATACAGGCCAATAGTGAAGGAATAATACCAGCTGTACAGCCTAGCGCTGCAAATACACTTGCACGAGAGCTCTGAAAAAGGCCTATCGATATAGTATAAATAACACCTGTGCCCGGAAGTAAAACAACTATGAGGGACGTAATTAAAAATTCTGTGCTTATCATATGGGCTCCTTATATGAGTGAGGCCTAACGCTAAGTAGGAAGCAAGTGCTTCCTATCACCGAAAAGGTGCAGTGACGCACATTTAAGCAATCAGCGTGTTTTTCCTTAAGTTATTGTCTAATCTCATTTTTTATCAATAATCAATCAACAGCTTTACCTGTTTTTCTGTTGGTTACTTTGACAAATGAAGTATAGGCAACCATCAATGCTTTATATACATACAACCAAAAGGTGCACAGCTCGACAAATCATTTCCGCGACTCCAACAGCGTTTCAGAAATACGATCTATCAACATCACTACAGTATCCGTACCGAACAAACCATTGTCATTAGTTCAAACTTTTTTGTACTTCCACGACAAGCAGCCTTAATCCTAGTGGTGATTAACTCTCGAACAACAGATCTGCACTGTTACGTGAAAATACCGTATCGCGAACGAGTCTATGCTCGTATAGAGGCTAGAGGCGCCTTATAATTGCACCATAGAAATCATACTTAAGTTATGCAAAACACTTAAAGTCTTGTACAACTAAAAACGATACGATTATAGCTCTTTCGTCTTAAGCGAAAACAGCGGGCTCGGCAAGCCTTATCGTTATTGCGACGTGATCTAGTCTTGAGCGGCATCTGCCTCAATTTGCTGACGACGCAAGAAACTTGGGGCTTTCTCCAGCAACAGTTGATGCGCCCTCAACACTGGATACGCATCTAAGGCAAAACCACCTCTTTGGGCACGGGTATAACACCAGTGCAGGTAGGTATCGACAATCGACCATTGCTCGCCATACCACCAAGTCGACTTTTCTAGCCGCTGCTCCGCTATTTTCAAAGCTAAATCTAAAGTGAGCCTACCTTTTTCGACAACGCCCTTCGTATCTTCTAAGGTAAAATGTACTGGCATACACACTTGTCTCACTGCAGGGTGGACGGTACCTGATAACCAAAACAAATCGGAATAAATACAGGACAATTGATATGCATCTTCAACATTTGGGAATAGTTTAGAGCCAGGGACAAGGCTGTTAAGATAAATTAGAATAGCGCCATTTTCGGTAAGTAATTCACCATCAACAAGCAAGGCTGGTACTTTTCCGAAGGGATTCAAAGCGAGATAGCTTTCAGACTTTTGCTCACCTTTGTGGATCTGAATACGCTGACGTTCATAGTCGAGATTTAGTTCTTCTAAAGCATTTAACGTCACCCCAGAGCAAGCGCCCGGTGCGAAAAACAATTTTAATGTCATCGTTTTATTTCCATATCAGAATAAGTTGGCGTAACAAGTTCCCTTTTTTAACACTAGCATTTACGGCCATCTTCGAACTTTTGTCAAATAACGCAGCTTAAGCTTAATGAACTTGCCGTTTGTTTGTTTCGCGAAATTGTCAATTGGACATGACACTAGTCAATGGGAATGGATAACAAGGGATAACAATAAAGGGATAACAAGACACCCATGATAAGTTAGTACAGCACTTCCTCAAACAAGGGATAACAAGACACCCATGATAAGTTAGTACAGCACTTCCTCAAAAATTGGATAAAAAGACACCCATGATAAGTTAGTACTGCAGTACCGCAAAAACAATTATCCTTTTAGGCCATGATGACCTCAGACTTGTACTATAAAATCGTCACTCTTCCTCAATTTATCCAATTTTGATGTATTTCAGGCACAGTAAGTGGACTCAAGCTAGTTAGAGCTGGGAGTAGATTGTTGTTAGAAAAAGTTAAGCGTTGTTTAGTAGTCGTTTGGCCGCGCCCATGCCGTGCAGGCGTTGGTATTCATGCTCACTTTTATAAAGAAACATACTCGAATGGATAACAAGACACCCATGATAAGTTAGTACAGCACTTCCTCAAACAAGGGATAACAAGACACCCATGATAAGTTAGTACAGCACTTCCTCAAAAACAATTGTCCTTTAGACCATGAAGACCTCTGGTGTGTACTATAAAATCGTCACTCTTCCTCAATTTATCCAATTTTGATGTATCTCAGCCACAGTAAGTGGACTCAAGCTAGTTAGAGCTGCGAGAAGACTGTTTTTTGAAATAGTTAAGCGCTGTTTAGTAGCCGTTTGGCTGCGCCCATGCCATGCAGGCGTTGTTGTTTATGCTCGCTTTTGTAGAGCAACATACTCGAGCAATTACCGACCACCGCACCGAATTGCTGCTCTAAGCCTGTCGTAAGGGTGAGCCAACTACTTTGGTCGATGTTTAAACGCGCTAAGATTGGGCTAAGGTTAGCACTAATATACCCGCGCTTATCCTGACGGATAGCTCTGCTGGTTAAATCAACGAGGGTTAAATAGTCTTTAAGCTCAAATGGCAGGCCTTTGGGCATGTTATTACGAGGGTTACCTACGAACGGATATAAAGCTTTAGGCTGCTTAGCTTGTTTGGCCTGTTTAATTCGCTGTTTTATACTGGTGTGGCCAGAGCTTTCTGGTTTGTCAGCTATTTTCGCGCGTACCGGGTTTAAATCGACGTAAGCCATACAGGCCGCAAGCGCGGCTTCATCAAGTAAGGCTTGGGATTTGAACCGACCTTCCCAAAATCGTCCGGTACATTGGTCTTCTTGGTTGGCTTCGCGAGCGATATATTCGTTCAAATGGCGCATAAACCAACTTAAATCGAACAGTCGTTGGCGATAGATTTCGGCAGTATCACTCACGGCCTGCAGTTGCACAGCATCAAGCTCTGATTGTAAAGTGGGATTAAGGTAGCGCTGAGTTAACAGGGTGCCTTTGTGTAAGCGATGCCAACGCTGCAGAACTTCGTCCATTGACCAACTGATGGCTTGTTGTTGATTTACATGCAATACCAAATGGGTGTGGTTACTCATCACCGCAAAGGCACAAACATCTATCGAAAATATGCCAGCAAGCTTAAGCAGATAATCCTCAACCCACTGGCGACGATGTTCAAAACTGCGCCCACTTACAACGTCTTCGCCACACAAGTAAGCACGACGTACACAACGCGAAATACAATGGTAATAGGGCGTATCCGATAAACTCACTTGCTTCTTACGGGGCCTTGGCATCACAGAACTCTTATTGATTAAGTAGTCATTTAAGCCTAGACCATCATCCCGAGTGTGCTACTATCATGGGTGTCTTGGTATTTTCTCTATCCTGATAAGAACTACGATTTCTTTCCATTTCCCCTAAGATTATTAGAAATCAACCATTAATATATCTGCTAAGTATATAGCGATGTATACATTCCTATTCTTAAAACTTATGCCCTAAAGTGAAGGTGAACGGTACATCAAAACCCGGATTTGGTGGTGTTAAATTGGCATTACTGAGGTGTCGCCAAGACATATTTAGTTCCCAGTCTTTTTCTTCACCAAATTTAACCCCTACTCCAATCCAGTCGTTGAATAGAAAGCGAGAACCCTGGACTTGATTGCCAAGTTGGGCCGAGCTCATCACTGAAGGCCCCGCTCCAACTTGAAAGAACCATTGGCGCTTTTCAGATTCGGAAATGGTGTAACGAAACATGGGAATAAACGAGACCACATCTACATTTGAATGATGACCTGCATCGGTCGCCAGACGACTATAAGCACCACCAAGTAAAACCTGCCAACGTGGGTATTTTTTGAATTGGTACTCGTAAAAGTAGTACTGAAAGTCTAAAACAGCATTACTCTGACCAAGACTGCGACCTCCCGGTTGAGGCCCAGCTCCCAGACCAATATTTAGTTGTTGAATAGCCCCTGCAATGCTTATTGATGGAAGTAATAGTAACAGCACTACGATTAACTGCTTCGATGATATTTGGATAGCTCGCATATTGGACTTAAAGGTAAAATCTAGGATGGCGGTAGATTAGCAGTACTTTGGTAATCGATAGAGCTAGTTCCCATTACCAAATCGAATGGGTTGTAGGGTAAGGCCAAAATTTTCACTAGTAAAAGTACGGCACAAAAATCAGAAGAGAAAATCTAGTTTCTAACACTTCAAAAATGGGACTGTTCTACATCTATCATTAAACCAAACTTATTAATTTAACTTCATTAGATAGTAGCTCTCTAAACCATCGCCTCCTTGGGAGTCACGAACAAAGCCCTTTGCTGCATAGAACTCGAGCGCTTTGTGGTTTTGGACATTGCACTTTAAACTCAATTCACTATAGGTGAATTGAACCTCTGCAAGTAATTGACTACCAACGCCTTTGCCTTGATGAACACTATCAACATATAAGTGATGGATAAAAGAGTCCGCCGGCCAAACTGAGATAAATCCAATAATTTCAGTGCTTAGGCTTGCCACCCACAGACGCTCTCCCTCAGTATCACTTTCAAAATCACTTAACTGATAACTCGAGGTATCTAGGTAGCTAAACGTTAATTGGCGCTGCGCTAAATATAGCTGGCGCAATGCAAGCCAATCGCGGTCTTCAGCTTCTCTAATGTCCATACATGTTCCGGTAATAAAGCGGGACCCGCATTTGCGGTAATACCAAGGCCATCCTGAATTCACTTTGACCTTTCACTTTTTTTTAAGTTGCGGCTTTAAGATGGGTTAATACTTCGGTTTCAGTGTCTGCAGCTTGCAGCCAAGCTTGCACACTGGAGTGAGCGATAAGGCTGTCTGCATAAGCTTGCGCTAATAGTGATAACTTCACGCCATAGCTTTTAAAACGCAGGGCTACCGGCGCATAAAAACAATCGAGTATCGAAAACTGTCCCAGAAGAAAGATCTCGCCATCAGCGTTCATCGCACTGTATTGCGCCCAAATATGATCAACACGATCAATTTCAACGGCTAAGTCGTCGCTGACATCAATATTGGTTCTTAGTTTACAATCCAACGGCATTGCGTTTCGTATCTGGGTAAATCCCGAGTGCATTTCGCAAGTCAATGCCCGCGCAATGGCTCGTGTTGAAGCGTCTTTAGGCCAAGCGGCATGTGCTAGGTAAATCTCGTTAATGTATTCGCAAATCGCCAACGAGTCCCAAAGGTGTAATTCATTATCGAGCAGCACCGGAACTTTAGCTGAGCCGGAATATGCCAGTAAGCGCTCACGAACGCCTTCACTATTTAACGAAACATTGACCTCATCAAACGCTAGTCCAAATCCATGAAGCAATAACCATGGCCGCATAGACCATGAAGAGTAACGTTTGTTTCCAATAACTAATTGCATGTGAAGCTCCATAGAGCCGACTCAAGGTCGGCTAGTTACGATGTCTAGCTCACTTGGTCCAATGCCTGGGAAATATCAGCAATAATGTCGTCGATATTCTCAATTCCCACTGAAATACGAACTAAGTCTTCACTTACACCCGCGGCAGCTAGTTCAGTAGGGTTGAGCTGACGGTGGGTAGTTGAAGCAGGGTGACAAGCCAAGGATTTTGCATCGCCAATATTAACCAAGCGCAAAATCATTTGTAGGCCATCAATAAAGGTTGCTCCGCTCTCGCTACCGCCTTTTATTCCAAAGCTAAGAATACCAGATGCTTTACCTGAGCATATTTTTTGGCAAAGTTCGTGATAAGGGCTTTCGGCTAAAGCGGCATAATTAACCCACGCAACTTTGGGATGTTTCGACAAATACTCAGCCACTTTCTCTGCATTTTCGCAGTGACGCTCCATACGTAAGCCAAGGGTTTCCAAGCCTTGCATGATCTGGAACGAGTTCATTGGAGAGATTGCAGCCCCGGTATTGCGAAGCGGCACCACGCGACAACGGCCAATATACGCAGCTGCGCCTAAGGCCTCGGTATATACAACGCCATGATATGAGGGATCAGGCTGGTTTAGCACAGGGAAACGCTCAGCGTTTGCAACCCAATCAAATTTACCTGAATCAACTATAATGCCACCAATACTTGTGCCATGCCCACCCATGTATTTGGTCAGTGAATGCACGACAATATCAGCACCGAGTTCAAACGGACGGCACAAGAAAGGCGTTGCCACAGTATTATCAACAATCAATGGCACGCCATGTTTATGCGCGATTTCAGCTAAGCGTTTAATATCCACGACATTGCCCGCTGGATTGCCGATAGACTCGCAAAATAGAGCCTTAGTTTTTGAGTCGATAGCTTGCTCGAATCCAGCGTAATCATCATGGGTAATTAGCCGCGCTTCAATGCCTTGCTTAGGCAAAGTGTGAGCGAAAAAGTTGTAGCTTCCGCCATACAACTGGCTGGTGCTAACAATATTGTCGCCAACTTCGCAGATGCATTGTATGGCATAGGTAATAGCTGCCATTCCGGATGCGACAGCTAACGCGCCAATACCGCCTTCCATCGCCGCTACTCGCTGCTCCAAAACATCGGTCGTTGGATTCATAATCCGAGTATAAATATTACCTGGTACTTTAAGATCAAACAGATCTGCACCATGCTGGGTGTCATCAAAGGTAAACGAAGTCGTTTGATAAATAGGCACCGCTGCTGCTTTGGTCGTTGCTTCTGAGGTATAACCGTGGTGAAGCGCGATTGATTCAAGTTTCATAGCCTTGCATATCCGTATATTAAAAGGTCGAAGATTTAATATAGATGGCATTGACGAATAATGCATCACCTTCCGATGGATCGGATGGAATATGCCTAGTAAACAAAGCCCACTGATAAAACTTTCAACTATTCAATAAGTAACAAGCTACGTGCCTTCAACACCACCTTTTGTCCTAATAAGCCTTCGATATGCTGTTTAACCCGCTGATGATCTTCAGCTAATAGTGGTTGCTTGGATAGCAAGTTTAAAGAAATGGTTAAGGGTTGGGCGGCACTTATCTGTATGCTCTCAAGCCTAATATTATCGATCTGCAAGCCTTCTAGTTTTTGTACCGTGATACTCTCATTTAACATATTGGAAAAACTAAATGCTAAGGGCACACTGACCAATGCAACCGCAAGGGTAGAGATAATCAAACCGCGTTTAGCCCGCTGAAACGGCGCATAGCCAAGCAATATGAAAGTAATGGCAGCCGATAAAACAATCCCGCATAAGTTGGTAAAAAATAATAAGAAAGCGCCGCTCATCATGGGCAGATCCCACCACGATATGCCAATACCAGTGACCGCTAATGGCGGAACCAGAGCCACTGCAATGGCGACACCTGCCATACTTTTAGCCAAGGAAGCTTTAGCATGGGCATAAGCCCCAGCGATGCCAGAAACCACAGCCACCCCTAAATCGATCAAGGTTGGGCGCACCCTGGCTAATATTTCGCTGGTATTGGGCACCAAGGGTATTAACCAGCTCACGATAATCGCAAACAACAACCCCAAACCTAGGCCAATCAATAAGGTGATAACACTGCTACGTAGTAAGTTTAAATCTTGACGAACCATGGCCATGGCCAATGAAATAATAGGCCCCATTAAGGGAGCTAATATCATTGCACCGATAATCACAGGTGGTGAATTTGCGAATAATCCAAAAGAGGCAAGCAAGGTCGACAATATCATTAAAGTTAAAAACACTGCCGAAGGCGTGGCATTTTCGCGTAAGGTTTGATAAAGCTCTCTAAAGTCATCACCGCTAGCGTGCGTTATCCAACGAAGTGGGCGCTTACACAGTTCGCTAACGGTTTCGCCCATGGGTAGATGTTGGATTTTACGTTGTTCTTTTTGTTCGGTGGTTTTAAGGTCAATTTCGACATGACGTCCGGGAATTAACCCCAAGACTTGAGGCTGGCATTCGAGTTCCAAACGACTGGCACACATCTCCACACCATCTTGACGGTATTCAATCCCCGGCTCACTGCTAATCACTGCCTGCATGGTTTTAAACAATGCAATACTACGCGGAACTGAGTTTACATTTCTGGCGAAAACCGAATGACTAATTAGACGAAAAAATTCAACCACACTACGCGGGGCCAACATAATGATATGAAACATGCCGTCATTGATTTGTGAATCGGGTAATAATTTGCGGCCAAGGCTTGAATTACGGCCATGTTCAACCACCGTCATACCTATGCTGGCCGTTTCAATGGCATCCGCATTTTTAGTTTGCACCACATAGCGTTTAGGAATGATGGCTCTAAGGCTTATTAACGAGCGAAATATATGCTGCCACTTTTTAGCAATACCTTCGACTGCCCCACCCGGCCTTAAACTGTAAACTTGACCGATGATCAAGGCATTTAAAATAGGACGTTGATTACACAATAATAGGTCAACCTTGCTCACGTCTTGAGTTAACGCATCCTCTTCGGCTTCGTCAAGCTTAACGCTACAACCCCAGCCTTTCATCGAATGCGCTGCATTCGGATGCGGCAGTAAAGCCAAATGCCATTTACGCTCCACTGCCAGCGCTAGCATGCTGCAGATCTGTTCATCGCTTAGATATAAAAGCACCCGAGAACCTGCAGGCCAGTCCGGTAGACTTTCGGCTTTATACTCACAGGGAAAAACTTCATCGACCTTGAGTAAGGGCAATACATTTTCTTTAACTTGATCAATGCATTGGCTATCAAAGAGCAAAAAATCCATAATTGCCTTTTCAGATTAGTTGGTGGCTGTTCAGCTTGGCGTTTGAGCCGAAGGTGGCGAATCATTGGCATAGCGATCAAAAACCTCTTGCCCAGTGTAATTTTTAGTCGCGTTGGAGAAACAGTAATGCTTGGGCTTTTGGTCAATAAAAACTTGGTGATCAAAGGTTAAATTGAGTTGCTGCTCGAATAATCCAGGGGAGAGTATGTAACTATGATCGTGTTGCAATCGGTAAAACAGGTGGGTACCACATTGTGAGCAAAAACCACGTTCGGCCCAATCCGAGCTTTGATAAACAGTTAAGGTATTTCCCTTTACCGACACATTGCGGCCCGCCTCCATTCCAAAAAATGGCCCTCCACCCCATTGTAGACAAGTGTGGCAATGACAAGCACCTACATTCAAATTGATTTCACTACTAAATATGTCGATAGCGCCACATAAGCAACTGCCTTTACCCCTAGCTAATGTTTCCATAATCGAGCTTCCTTGGTTAAGAGTTACGAGAGTTGAATTCATCGTGACAAATTAGACCTGGATACGAGCCAATACCATCCGTGACCACTTGCTTCATTCGACTCTCGTTCAATACCCATTTAATTGAGCAAGAATTTATGCTGTAAATCTTATTACACTAGTTATAGGCTAAAAGTAACAGTATGCCGAATCCCTTATAGTTGCAGGGCTGGTTCGGGCTTGCCTTGTCCACAATCAAAGAGCTTAAGTACTTGTCCATCAGCCTGCGTGCAACGTTCGTTTAAACCAATACTGGCACTGGTAACAAATAGGTCTTGCAAATTATTGCCCCCAAAGGCGGGGCAAGTCGGTTGGATTGCATCGGTTTTAATGGTTTTAATTAGCTGTCCATCACTTGAATAACATACAATTTCAGAGCTCCCCCAATGGGTTGTCCACAACTGGTTATTAGCATCAATGATGGCACCATCAGGAATGAGTTGCTCCTCGCTACGGTCAACGAATACCTGTGCCGACTCAAGAAAACTACCATCGTCTGGATTTAACTTAACTCGGTATATTTTGCTGCTGGGTGAGTCTGCGTAGTATCCCCACTGCTTATCTGCAGAAAAACAAATGCCGTTGGGGATCGTTAAGCCATCAACAATAAGCTGCAGCTTACCTTGATAGAAACGGTATATTTTCCCCTCTCCTTGGATTTCATCAAGGCTCAAGGTACTGATCCAAAATCCACCCCAGGGATCAGCACGTCCGTCGTTGCTTCGATACTGTTGACTATCGTGGTCAAAGGCTACCAACAAGCTTAGATCGGTTGAATCACTTAAACTATCAAAGCGATACAAACCTGACTCCATTGCAATCACAATCCATTGTTCATCGACCCAAGCAATAGCTGATGGCATTTGTTCAAATTGCCAAAATTTTAGTTCCGAAGACTGGCAATAAAGACGTTTTTCGGGGATATCAACCCAATAAAAACGCTGTTGTGTCGGATGCCAAATTGGCCCTTCTCCTAGAGTACAACGGGGATGACTCATAATTTCGCTTGGCATAAAACCTCTTCAAATATTACGTGTTGGAATGACGACGCTTAGACTTCTAATTTAAACTGTAAGCTGCGTTTCACCACTGGCCATTCATGATTGATGATTGAAAAAACAACCGTATCACGGTAAACCCCGTCAGCTGAGCAACTGTGATTACGTAATACCCCATCTTGCTTAGCACCTAAGCGAGCGATGGCTTGGCGTGAGCGCTGATTGTGCCAATGGGTTCTAAACTCAACCGCAATTGATGATAAGCGCTCAAAGGCATGCTCTAACAGCAGTAACTTACACTCGGTATTCACAGCACTGCGTTGGAAGCTTTTTGCATACCAGGTGTAGCCTATTTCCAAGCGCTGATTGTGAGGTTCAGCATTGCAATAGCGCGTTGACCCTATCACTTGTTGACTGGCATTATCGACAACAACAAAAGGCAACGCTAAGCCTAATTGTTGCTGATGCAGCGCGGTATCAATATAGCTTTGAATACGCTCTTGATTTGGGACGCTGGTGTACCATAACTTGTCTAGGTCACCATCCGCCGCAGCACTCACTAATGCTGCACTATGTGACGCTTGTAGGGGTAGTAAACTTACTGTTTCCCCCACCAATGGTGTTGGCTGTAGCCAACGTAGTTGGTCCATACCCATCCTTAGCCGCCGCTGGTTTAGTTTAGTTCGGTGACTCTAGTCTTTAAGGTAAGAGCAGCAATAATCGGTGACCGCGCTGACTTTAAGCTTAAACTTGGAATTGGCTGGTACTTCAAACTCTTGGCCACCAACAATAGATTGCCAACCCTTCGTTTCATCAATCAGTACTTCGAGTTCACCGACCGTAATTTCCATGATTTCACGCTCGGCAGTGCCAAATTCATAGTCACCGGGCAACATGATCCCTAAGGTTTTATGGCTGCCATCTGCAAATTTAATAGTACGGCTGGTGACCTTTCCATCAAAATAAACACTAGCCTTTTTCAGCACACTTACATGGTTAAACTCAGACATCAATAACTCCATTTATAGCTTGTTTAAACCTAATTACGTCAATAATTCCTATAATTACAGGCTAAACACCATAGTCTCAAGTAATAATTACGGTTTTCGCCGCTATTGCTTGCAATGCTCACTTCATTGGCAATGATGCGAGGCTGGACATTCGATAAAGTCTAGGCTTAATCTAAGGCTATACAGTTTGGCTTAACCAGCCCAAGCGCCATTTATTAGCGTCATTATACGCGTCGGCTTTTAAGCAGGGATCTCAGACATGGATATTATTGAAGTCAGCTCAATCGAAGGCATAGAACCGCAACTGCAGGATCTATTAGTCAATTGCATCGAAGATGGAGCATCCTTAGGTTTTCTCACCCCGTCGAATCAAGACGAAGTAAAAAGCTACTGGCATAGCGTAGAGCAAGGCTTACAGAACAGCTCACGTAAACTATTTGTCGCCTTACATGAACAGCAAGTACTTGGGACAGTTCAATTAGCGCTATGCAGCAAAGCTAATGGGTCACATCGCGGTGAAGTTGAAAAATTAATGGTGAATACCCAAGCTCGTGGTCAAGGTATTGCCAGGCAACTCATGCAATTGATGGAAGAGCATGCGGCTGAAATTGGCCTATCATTATTGGTACTAGACACCCGCTTTGGCGATGTCGCGTCTACCTTGTACCGCAATAACAACTACATTGAAGCTGGCAGTATTCCGCAGTTTGCCCGTAGCTCAAGTGGTGAACTCGAAGCTACGGTTTATTTCTATAAATTGTTATAGGTTCGCGAACCGCTAGATTTGACCAACCCAGTCTTGGTCGCATTCTAGAAAGCGGGTTTGCAATGCCTTTAACACGGCTTGTGGCAAGGGCCCATTTTCAAGTGCTCGGCAATTTTGCTGTAAGTGATCTAAGCTTGTCGTTCCTACAATAATACTGTCTACACCATAGGTAAACGCAGCAAATCGCAACGCTAGTTCTTGCCAGTCTATGTCAAATTCTAAAGCCATCTGCTGCCAGCGTTGCCAATAAACTTCGGCGTAGTGTCCAACGGGGCGCGCATCAAAACGCCAAGGTGCGTTAGCGACCGGACGTTTAGCTATAATACCCATACCTTTTAGTTTTGCGTCGCTAAGTTGGTCATTGATAAATCGTTGATCACAAATATTGACTGACATCAGCAAGCTTTGAAAATTGCCGCTGTCTTTAGCAAAGTTTAAATCGTCATTTTCACCTGCGTAGGCTATCAGCGATAGCTTGCCAGCTCGCTGGGCATTCGTTAGCTCTTGAATAACCGCATCTTGCGCCAGTACCGATGTTGGACAGGAGTGTAAGTGGACGATGTCGATGTGGTCGGTTTGCAAGCGTTTTAAGGCGGCATCAATACCTAAACGAATGCATTCGGCAGACCAATCCTCGGTCCCTTCAATGCCGTAGCCAATTTTGGTAGAAATAAGAAACTCGTGGCGGCGATGCTTTAAAAATTTACCAATTCGTTCTTCAGACACACCGTAACCGCGAGCACTATCAAATAGGTTTATTCCCAAGTCCAAGGCTTGGTTCAATAATGTGTTAACTTGCTTATCTGCTAGGCTCTCATCGCCGATCTGCCCCGCTCCAAAGCCTAAAGCACTAACCTTTAAAGCACTGTTACCAAATTGACGTTGTTGCATCTTTTTATCCTCATACCTACCACTTCAAATCTAGTGGTTTCTAATTGTAGAGGATAGTCTAAGGTTTTGAATTGTAATGATAAGAGCTGATTGAAAAAATCAGAATTTGCCACAGATTACAATCCAGCGTTACGCTTACTGGATTGTTCTGGTAACTAAGCCCGGCTAGTTGTTGATAACAGAGCACCCGCGCCAACAAATACGCTACCACTGAGACGATTAAACAGTTTTGCGCGCCCTTTGCTTAAGATCCAGGCTGATGATTTAGCGCCCAAGTAGCCATAAATACTAAGCCATGTGAGTTCAAACACCACAAACGTTGCTGCGAATACTAGATACTGCGGTAGCAACGCCAATTGCGGATCTATAAACTGTGGGAACAATGCGCTAAAAAACAAAATCGCTTTAGGGTTGCTCGCACCTACAATAAAACCACTGACAAAATGTTTGCGTCGATTTAGTGGTACGGATTCAGCGCTACTCGATATTTGATAAGAGTCTTGTTTGGAGGTAAAGGCTTTTATACCTAAATAAATAAGATAAGCCGCACCGAGGTACTTCACAATACTAAAGACCAATTCTGAGCTGGAAATAATCAAACCTAATCCCGTAAACGACAAAGTCATTATTGTGCTGATTGCTAGCAAACTGCCAAACGCGGTGTAGAGCGCTGCGCCGCGCCCTTGAGTCACACCTTTGGTCATGCACAACAGAGAACTAGGCCCTGGTGACGCCGTTAAAATCAGTACTGCTAAACAAAAATACAGCCATGTTTCTATAGTCATCTGAAACCTCCATGTCTCAATCGTTGAACCCTATAACCACTGCAATAGGTATTGCTTAGTACATCCCATTTTCATTTTTTGCTTGCTTAGGGATCTCTTGAATTGCGTCCCAGTGCTCGACAATTTTGCCATTTTCATCAAACCTAAAAAAATCCATGGTGACATAATGCTCATCGCCAGGCCAAGTTTGATGGGTATGTAAAGCGACTAAATCATCTTGCGCAATCGTTCGCACAAACTCAATACTCTTATCTGGGTAGTCATGGGCCATTTCAGTAAAGTAATCGATAAACGCCTGCTTACCATCCCCAACTAGCGGATTGTGCTGGATGTAGTTATCGCCCACATATTGTTTTACAGCACTCGCAGGGTCGCCTGCGTAAGCAGTACGATAGAAATCAATGGCATTATTTTTATTTGCGGTTAAATCATGAGTCATAGTAGTTACCTTTTAGCTTACTTGTCATCTTCTAAAGCCAGTGTTACGGCCATTTGCGCATGGATTTGAGTGGTGTCATACAAGGGCACATCGGTATGTTCTTGTTCGACCAATAGTGCTATTTCGGTACATCCCAGTATCACCGCCTGCGCCCCTTGCCGATAAAGATCGTCAATGATGCTTAAATAACGTTCGCGAGCACTTTGCTTAATAATACCGTGGCAAAGCTGCTCATAAATAACACGGTGAACATCTTGCTGTTGAGTCTCGCTGGGCACCAGCACTTGAACCCCAAATTTGTCTCGCAATCGGTCTTTATAAAATCCTTGCTGCATTGTGAATTGGGTCCCCAGCAACCCGACTGTTGTAATGCCATCTTGTTGTAATACTTGCGCGGTCGCATCGGCAATATGCAGCAACGGGATCGAAATCCCGCTTTCAACTTGCGCGGCCACTTTATGCATCGTATTGGTGCATATCATTAAAAAGTCAGCTCCCCCGGCTTGTACCGACTGCGCCGCTTGGGTTAGTAAAACTGCGGTCTCGTCCCATCGGCCTTGATGTTGCAAAGCCTCAATCTGAGCAAAATCGACACTGACCAAACAAATTTTAGCACTATGTAAACCGCCTAGTGCTTGCGAAACACCTTGGTTAATCGCTTGGTAATAACTAGTCGTTGATTGCCAACTCATGCCGCCAAGCAGACCAATAGTTTTCATTTTATTCCCCTGACTTTAATTTTTGTATCAATCTTAGGCTTTCTTGCGAGCAATGATAAAAGCTGAATCATCTCTTTCAAATTCGCTATATTTCCACACGCTAAGAATTTCAAAATTCTCACTTATTACGGCCCGTAGCTGCTCTATTTTGTAATAGCTAAACAACATACCGTGCATATGTTGGTCTTCGTCGCCTAACCAAAAGGAATGGGCAATTAAGCCCTTGCTGTCGAGTATTTTTGATTGTTGTTGCAAACTGTGTTGTAACTGGGTTTGGCTTAAATGGTGCAAAACTTTATTTGAGAATATGCACTCATATCTTTCATTTAAGTCTAATTGGGTTGCATTTAGCTTTAGGAAACTCAGATGGGGGAAAGCAGCTCGACAATGGTCTAAAAAAGCATCGCTTAAATCTGAGCCGGTAACTTGATAGTGATTTGATAAGTGCCCTAGGTCACTTCCACCTCCACTACCGAGTTCTAACAAACGGGACTGCTCAGGCAATAGCTTGGCTAACTCGGCGTAAAGTTCGGAGCCATCATAGCCTTGGCACATCCTTATATAGTCTTCTACATTTTTTGGATCGTCATAGTAATCCATATTTACCTCCGTCAGTCCACCATCCAAAACTACTATGAGCTACTCACTTGTCAACGTTGATTATTAAGCATTCTTAATTGAAGTCGGATTTATACAAGTAAATCAACAAGTAGCCATATTCTATTACAGGGCAACTATAGATATTGTCGAATATTTGCTCTACTGTGGATGCTAATACTAATCAAAACAATGTGTAACACAATTATGAAATGGAATTTACTGTGGCCTATCTTATTGACGATAATCACGCCTTTGGCAGTGTCTTGGTTTGTTTATCCAACACATTTCCCACCCGGATTTGGAGAATTTCCACCTCAATACAAAGGCGATCCGCCAGGCTTTAATCTGACCTATTTTCTAGCGGTCTTAGCCGCGATCATCCTTATCAGCACATTTCTACTTTTCCCAATGAAATTTGGTTTTAAAGGGGGCAAACCGGAACAACGGAATCCAATTCAGGTCAAACTTCCGCTGTGGTTTTGGATCGGCGGTTTGTGTATGACATTCTTTTGGTGGCTAATGTGGTCGCACTCGATGGCATTTGGTAATTTGGTTTATTGGTCATTCACGCCCATGTGGTGGGGGTTCATATTCCTGTTGGATGGAATCGTCTATAAGCGCAATAACGGTGTATCGCTTTTTTCTTCAAAACCTAAAACCTTATTGATTTCCGGCTTAGTCTCCATTGCTGGCTGGGCCTATTTCGAGTTTTACGACTACTTTGTATTAGGCAATTGGTACTACCCCAACGCAAAAGATGCGCCATGGACAGACCTCGTTATCTCTATCGAATTCTTAATCACCTATAGCACGGTGACACCCGTTTTACTGCAATGGTATAACTTGCTTAATACCTTCCCTCGCCTCATCGCGCGCTACCAAAATGGCCCAATAATACGACTTAATGGCACCATTATGATTTGGCTTGGTTTATTGATTATCGCCTTAATGACCATATGGCCTTATCCACTGTTTTGGTCGGTTTGGATAGGCCCACTTGCAGTACTTAGCGGCATACTTTTAAACCTAAAAATATGGAATCCACTAACAGACTTAGCTAAGGGTAACTGGAACGCAGCAATACTTATTTGCTTATCATCGTTGGCAACGGGCTTGTTTTGGGAGTTCTGGAATCACGGCAGCGGTCTAGTTGCGGGAACACCTACCAATCCAAATTATTGGGTTTACAACATCCCGTATGTAAATGTATTGCACTTCTTTTCAGAAATGCCCTTGTTAGGTTATTGGGGTTACCTGCCCTTTGGTTTATTTGTTTGGCAGGTTTTTATCTGGATGGGAAATTGTTTTGGATTCTCAACCGATATTCAACTAACTCAGAAATAAGATAACTAAGTTCAACTTAATTTAAGCTTAGGCGTAAATCACTTACGCCTAAGCTAATTTAGATTGGTCTATGTCTAACTCACTTTTGGACAAAACCTTTACCAATCTCACATCACAGATGTGAACTCGAATAAATTCAGCTGGTGTAACAGCCTTCTAATCGCCTACATGTTCAAGCCTATTTTTCTCATACACTAACGCTTATTAGCTAAAGCTTGCGTCTATTGATGGATGGAGTCCTTCGCTAGAGATTAGTTGAGTTTACGTTGTTCACCTATAGTTACCGCATTAACGAAAACGCAGATTTACTTTTTATCTATTTAAGGCCTAATTCATGACAAAACCATCAAAACTCTTTACTAGTATCGCTTCTGCTTTGGCGCTTACCGCTAGCATTTCGGCTTGGTCTGTTGAGCAAGACTTTAGCTCTATGCAAATGAAAGGTGTCGAGAAAGTTGAAATTCCAGTAGATGTAGAAGGCGCTGCACAGCGCTTATCACGAGCGGTTCAGTTTCAAACTATCTCTAACCAAGACCGTAGTGATTTTGATGAACAAGCATTTCGTGACTATCACCAATTTCTTGAAGAATCGTATCCATTAGTGCACAAAACACTTAAGCGAGAAGAAGTCGGCGACCCACGCCCTTTCAGCTTGATTTACACCTGGGAAGGTAAAGATCCATCATTGCCTCCCGCTATTTTTATGGCACACCAAGATGTGGTACCGATCGCAGAAGAGTCTCGCGATGAATGGAAAGAAGAGCCATTTTCAGGTGTGATTAAAGATGGTTATATCTGGGGCCGCGGTTCTTTAGATGATAAAAACCAACTACAAGCACTGTTAGAAGCCACTGAAATGAAGTTAAAAGAAGGTTTCCAGCCTGAACGAACCATTTTATTTGTATTTGGTCACGATGAAGAGGTCGGCGGGCCAGAGGGAGCCAAGCATGCCGCTGATATCATTGAACAACGCTATGAGAAAATTGCGTTTGTTATGGATGAATCCGCACCACTGGTACCCGGAATTTTCCCTGGCATTCGTGAAAACACGGCATTGATTGGGATTGCTCAAAAAGGGTTCGTTAGCCTAGAGATTGCCATCCACGGAGTTGGTGGACACTCATCACAGCCGGGAGAAGAGTCGAATATTGTCGCCTTAGCCAAAGCCGTTGAGAAAGTTGAAGCTGCACAATTCCCTTACAAAATTCACGATGCTGTAAGATACCAATACCGTTATATGGGTCCAGAGCTTCCAGAAGCGCAACAACCACTCTACAAAGCCGTAGCCTATGGTGACAATGACACTGTCACTGACTTAGAGAAAAACTTCATTGAGGTCATGTCTAAAAATCAGGTTACTCGTGCCATGCTTCACACTACAACGGCAGTAACCATGTTTAATGCCGGCATTAAAGATAACGTGTTACCGCCAGCAGCTACCGCCGTTGTGAACTTTAGACCAATGCCAGGTGACACTCCAGAGGTGATCATTGAACATGTGAAGAAAGCGATCGGTGATGAAAGAATGACTATTCGTGATATCTCAGCGTCAACCCCTGCTACCAATGTTGCGGATCCTAGCGGTTCAGGTTATGCCATGTTGGAGAAAACGATTCGTCAAACTTGGGGTAATGACCTTATCGTATCACCGTTCTTTGTCATTGGTGGTTCCGATTCTAAGCATTTCCAAGCTCGAGACTTTGCCCCAGATGTATACACTATGACGGCTATTCAATTAGAAAGCGTAAAAGAATTCGAAGGCTTCCACGGTGTCAACGAACGTATTTTAGTTGAAGAGTACGGGCGCTCTATTGGGTTCTTCTACCAACTTATGGACAACCTAGAAAATCTATAATTTGAGTTTTATTTACTGATATAAAACGAAACGATGGCTAAGAATTTCTTAGCCATCTATTCATAAGCCCTT
This sequence comes from Alginatibacterium sediminis, assembly GCF_003610775.1. Lineage (GTDB taxonomy): Bacteria > Pseudomonadota > Gammaproteobacteria > Enterobacterales > Celerinatantimonadaceae > Alginatibacterium > Alginatibacterium sediminis. The sequence goes on from NZ_RAQO01000007.1 coordinate 44,894, forward strand.
ATTCTTATTAGAAGATATTGAAATGAAAAATGCATTATTAATTGTTATTGCTTGTTGTTTTAGTTTATTTGCACAAGCCGCTGAAAATGTATCTTGGGAGTCATTAAAACCATTGCAGAATCAATATCAAACTCTTTCTCCTGGGGATAAGGCGCTACTTTCTGAGATATACGCCTATGAAGTCGTTCAAGAGACTCGTCAGTTAAGTCCAATGGAAAACGATGGATACATGCAACGCGTGGCATTGGCTGAAAAGTTTGGCTTAAACGTACGTGAACTGCTTATACAACGAACACAGCAAGCGAGCGAGATTATTACCGATCTTACTATTAACGATATGAAAATCGCTGGTTTTTTAGTTCCGCTTGAAATGGAAGGCTTAGTTGGAATCCAATTTATTTTGGTACCAACCGCAGGGGCTTGCATTCACACGCCGCCCCCACCAGTAAACCAAACGATTTTGGTCGAATTTCCTGAAGGCCATGAATTACAAAGTTTATACACGCCAGTATGGGTAAAAGGAGATATTAAAACAGGGGCTGTTGATACGTCGGTTGCACTTTCTGATGGCTATCAAGATATTCAAACTGGGTACGTCATTAACGCGTCGGATATTGAGCTTTATCACTAGCCGGAGTAACAATTTAAGAAGTTGAATAGTTTACTAGCACGGAGATATTTGACAGCTTTGTATCGCTCTATGTCTCCCCTGCGTGCTCTGCAAATGGTAACACTAAGCATTAAAAGCTTTGGAATCACCTTTGCTAGGTAAAATCAACGAGAATAGTATGTGAATGATAGTCAACCGTTCACAACTTAGGGGGAAAAGCTAGTTAGATGATAGGCTCCTAAATAGCAGAAGATACGACAGCTTTTGGCAAAACCAGCAAATGGATTAGCAGAAACCCTGTTAGAGTTGCTCACCGTAAGTCTCTTTATGGAACCCCATTACACCCATGCTCAACAAAACCCTTTCGTTGAGAGAGCCTTTGATAAAGGGATAACAAGACACCCATGATAAGTTAGTAAAGCACTTCCTCAAAAACAATTGTCCTTTTAGACCATGATGACCTCAGACTTGAACTATGAAATCGTCATTCTTCCCGAATTTAGCCTCTTTTGCTGTATCTCAGCCACAGTAAGTGGACTCAAGCTAGTTAGAGCTGAGTAAGCAAGGTGCCTTTGTGTAGGCTGTGCCAACGTTGTAGATCCTCGTCCATTGACCAACTGATGGCTTGTTATTGATTCACGTGCAACACCAAATGGGTGTGGTTACTCATCACTGCATAAGTACAGGCATCTATCGAAAATATGCCAGCAAGCTTAAGCAGATAATCCTCATCCCACTGGCGACGATGTTCAAAACTGCGCCCACTTACAAGGTCTTCGTCACACAAGTAAGCACGACGTACACAACTCGAAATACAATGGTAGTAAGGCGTATCCGATAAACTAACTTGCTCCTTACGGGGCCTAGGCATCACAGAACTTTATTGATAAAATAGTCACCTAAGCCTAGGCCATCATCCTGAGAGTGACACTATAATGGGTGTCTTGGTCTTTTACACTTGTTTGGTATTTTGCCCAACCCAATTTTGGATAAAAGCTTTTTAGAACAATAGCCTAAGGGCTTTTGAGTAAAATGAGTGGAGTTAGTCGTAATGAGTCAAAGTGTGCAGATATTACCTATTTACTTACTAAGACCGCCAAGTCTCCAGTAGATATTTTCGCCAATTTTTTTAACCCTCTAAATCTGCTTTGCGTAGGTTCTTATATAAATAACATTGATGTCTCAACCATAGTTAACACTCTATGAACAACGATGGAAACAGATATCATATCTGTCAGTAATGACACTTTACAAGTCACCATAGACACGACCGAGGATATGATGTTAGTTAATGAAAAGAATGTGAATGAATACCCAGTATTCATCAGGCCTTTTTTCTGGCGACAGAAGAAAAAATATGGAGAAGTATTAAAACCTGGTTTACTTTGGGGAAGAAGCCCATGGTTATTCTCAACCGTGGCAATGCTTTACGGTGCATTAGACCGAAGACGATCTCCAATCGATCCGGTAATCCGCTCTCTGGTGACAGTCCGAGTATCACAGATTAACTGGTGTGAATTTTGTGTAGACATTAACTCCAAAACATTAATGGAGCGTGCAGGGGCACAAGTTAAAGTAGATCAGTTAGAGTTTTGGCGTGACAGTAATATATACACCCATGAAGAACGTCTAGCGATAGAATATTGTGAAGTCATGACCTATTCTGATCTTCAGGTATCGGATGAATTGGCTCAGAGGTTGAAAGCGGTTTATTCAGAAGATGCCATTGTTGAATTAACGGGTTTAATCGCCTTTCAAAACCTTTCTAGTAAGTTTAATGCTGCGCTCAATGTACCAGCACAAGGCTTCTGTAAGATTCCGGCTCAACCATCAACAACAAATGACTGATAGTCTTGAGGCATGCCCTCTGTGCACAGAAGGACATACAAGTCTCTCAATATCTTTTCGCTTCTTTTAAATTGAAACCTCTTTTATGAGGAGAGGTTTCGATGTTCAGGTGCTATTTGATTGCAAACTCTATATTTTAATAAATACCGATTTTGTCCGCCTATTTATCGTACTAGCCAGTGTTTTGTTACCACTTTCGGATAGCAAAATACTATCAACAACAAAGTTAGGTAAATGATCCTTTGGTGAAATTGTTTCCAATGAATCTAAACAAACAATCGCACGAGTGTGCCACTCTCGTGGTGTCTTGTTATTTCTTTTATTTCTTTTATTTCTTTTATTTCTCGTGTCTATTATGTCTATTTTTTTTACAATTATGATTTTTAATTCTTACCCTATGTTTGTATCTATATAAAACTAAACCCTTTTTTGATGCTGGCTTACTTATTGCTCTATGAAACACGCTTATTTAGAAATGCCGACTAAGAACAAAACTAACTGAATAATTTAATAAAGGGTGCGACGTGAGTATTAGTACTGTTAATTTGGCTTTTGCCAGTATGCTAACACTATTTAGCGGTCTAGTTCATGCGGGCCTAATAATCGACTCAGATGGTCTAGAAAACCTAGAATGGTTTGATTTTAACTTGACCGAAGGACTATCTAGAGTTCAGGTAGAAAACTTAATAGATACCTCTTCCGAGTTTGAAGGCTACAGATATGCCTCTGTTGAAGAAACATCCTTACTTTTTGATACCATTTTTAGCTCTGTGGGGATTAGCGAAAACGCAGACTCTGGGAGTGTTGTACTAAACGACACCAATAGAGGGATTGACTTGCACGACGACTTTGAAATGTTTTTTCAGATCAGCGAAGATAAATTAAGTCGGTATTTCGTAAAAACTGGAATTAATAGTGGTGAGTATAGGTATAAAGTAACCAACTATATGTTGTTCGGCGGCGCATTAACTACAGGTAGATTTAACGAAATTTCGTTAACCCGCCAAACACATTGGGATATTTTTTATGGTACAGATGTAAATACAGCGGAAAGCGTATATAGACATAACGACAATAGCTATGACCCGAGTAACGGTGGCGTAAAGAGTTTCGCCACCTCTATTTGGGACGACCCAAATGAAGTGACCACTAGCCTATTAGTAAAAAGCATTAAAGGGAGCGGTCCTGCTGTAAGTGTTAATGAGTCTACAAGTCTAACCTTTTTTACGATAGCAATCATTGGACTAACTCGCCGCCATTTTAGATTAAAATCTAGGAGCTAACAGAGGCTTTTGGCTAATTATCGCGCTATTGGTTGACCAAATAAAAAGTAGGATATCAAGACACCCATGATAAGTTATTACTTAGAAAAAGCATTGAAGAGGCGCTTAGTAAAACTATTATTTTAGCACAGGGTTAAGGCGGGATTTTTTGGGTTATTGGACTAACTGCCGAGCAAACAATTGGGTAAAAATGAGCTAAGAATCCACCCCAATAATTACAATCAAACCTGCATACCTTGGTTAAAAAAAACGTTGAGGGTCACCATAGCAGCGCGGCATAGAATTCCAGTGATTAGCCTTGTCGATGCAGCGCTTAAATCTCGATTCAACATGTAATTACTGCTTAGATAACTCAATAAACTCGCGCCAATGTAGTATCTCTACGCCCGTCAATTGACTATTTTGAAATAGATTATTAGCCATAGCCGTTCCCAGTCTCGCGCAAGAAATACTGCGATACTTATTGAGACTTCCAACAAGCAATGGGTCAATGAATGGCATCACTGCAAGAACAAGCGCTTGTGAAAATCCGTATCGATTGGTGGGGGTCATAATCATTGATGGATGGAATAAGCTTAATCGCTCAAATCCAAGTGCTTTCAAACCATCTTCTAGCTCCCCTTTAGCGCGTAAATAAAATGACGACGATGTTGGACTCACTCCAACCGAACTTAGTAGTTCAAAATGAGTAATACCTGCCTTTTTACAGGCCGATGCAAACTCTAAAACTGCCATCTTATCAATTTTAATGTAGTCTTCTTTGCTCATTTTTGATGGTTGACCCACACCAAGTGTGCAAATTGCGGTGTCGTGCCCTTTTAAAAACGGCTCGTATGCTTTCGGTGAAAAAATGTCTACTTCATGCTGCACGACAGCCCGACCTACGACATTCTCCGCTTCGCGTCGGCCAAGTAAGGTCAGTTTATTAAGCGATGGCATTTTTGATAAGGCTAATGCGGCGTGATTTCCTACAGCGCCGGTAGCGCCGAGCATAACGATTTTATTGGAGTGCAATGGTTAATCCTTTAGCGACGTAAGACCCAATACCCCGCCGAAATAAGCGCCGGTGATTGAGCTCGAATTCATGGCTTGATTAGCCACCTTTCATTTGCGCTAGTTTAGAACCATTACCAATAAATAAACACAAACAACGCAAACAAATGGTGGGTGAGCCACTTAAGCTTTAAGCATAGCTCACTTCTAAGCGTTACCCTGAACACCGCACAGCAATAATAAAGAACTCTACTCCCATTTAGCCACCTACTTATTACTCCCAACCCAAAGTTCCCAGCTTGCTTGCGTCGTTGCAGACCAAAAGAAACATTGACGGTCGTTAAGCCAAGGGCTTCACGCTCTAGCTTCTTTGGCCTTGGAATAGCTGCCCTGTGATTTGAATAGGCGATAAAAGTAGTTCGCAAACAAGGCCAAAAATACAACATCCCCCATAACAATCATGAACACGATAGGGCCGGCAATGCCCAAGAAATAGAGCTTTAACAAGGTAACAATAAAGCCAAGTTTGCCAATACTACCTGTAATCACAACTCCATAGTGCTTGGCTGGATTTCGAGCCACAAGCAGATATCCAATCACATAGGTTAAGGTAGTGCCCCATGAGCCTTGATATATGGCAAGCATAAGCGGGTCATTGAGTTGCTGATTGAACATAAGCTCAAAGGTAGACTCAGTGTTGAAAAAGCCAAATAACGCGCCGCAGAGATTCCAAACTGACGCAAACAGAAATAAGATAGTAAACGGATGACGAAACATAATCTTGTGCCTATAAAGTAATTGATTAGACGCAAGCATGGATAGATATTGAGACCGAAGCATTTACATATGTAAATAAACAAAAATATAAACTAGTTTTTCCGAATTCGACTTAGTTGTGTGGCAGAAATGCCCAAATACGATGCTATATGATACTGCGGTATTATGTCTTCGAAACCTGGGTGCTCTTGTTTGAATATAGAATAACGCTCTTTGGCTTCCAACAAGGCCATTTCAAGCTGTTTCTTTTCGTTGGCGACAAAGAATCGCTCAGCAATTTTGCGCCGCAGCCGCTCTAACTCGGCGTTATTCTCAGACAAACGCTCAATTGCAGCATAGTTTAATCGCCAAATTGAACAATCACTTAAGGCCTGCTGGGGTAAGCTGTTTTTTTTTTTACTAATCAGCGATGCATACGAACCAATGATAGCCGGAGCGGTAAAAAATGTTTTGTTGTACTCTTTCCCCTGCTTATTGGTGTAAAAAGCTCTTACAACGCCATGTTCTAGAAAAGCGATTTCGGTTGCAACGCAACCTTCGCGAATAAAGAAATCCCCTTTTTTTAACCCATCAGCAACCAGTATCAACTCAAGTTGCGCTAATGTTTGCGCAGATAAGGGGCTAATACTCGTGAGCAATGCCTGAAAAGAATTCATTTAAGGCTTAACCATCTCAACGAAGAGCAAATCTAGTCTTCGGAAGATGATTGGGTTTCTAGTACAAGCTGCTCTTCGGTTTCGAACTCAGCATCCATTTTTGCGCGGTCGGCTTTACTTATATATTTTGGCTTGTTGCTTGTAGCAGACTTAGCATTTTTGCGCTTCGCACGCGCTTTTAAAATTTGATTGGTTTTCTTACGGCGGTTCATTCAAACAATTCTCAAGTGGTTATTTCGTATATGGTAGCAGTTTAGTCCATAGAACCAAATCTGAATCAGTACCAAGGCACTCGCCGTGTGTGGCTGGCAGTGCCCAATTTGGCTCCGTTTCCCTACTCTGCTTGCATATGTTTGGCGTGAAAGTCTAAGTGTTGCGCTATAAAACTGGCGATAAAATAATAGCTATGATCGTAGCCCAATTGGCTTCGATATTGGAGTTGGCTATTGTGTTGCTGAGCTGCTGCTAACAGTGCGTCTGGCTTAAGTTGTTGTTCCAAAAAGTTATCCGCATCGCCTTGATCAATCAAAATGGGCATTTGAGCTTGCGCTCGCTTGAGTAGCTCGACGCTGTCATAAGCTTTCCAAGTGTCACGGTCTGTACCCAAGTAGGCCGAAAATGCTTTTTGTCCCCAAGGAACCTGCATTGGATTACTGATGGGACTAAATGCAGAAATACTGCAATAACTACCCTGATTTTTTAAGCCAATACTCAGCGCGCCATGCCCACCCATACTATGCCCCGCTATCGATTTAACCGACGACACCGGGAAGTTGCTTTCAATAAGGGCCGGTAGCTCCTCAACAATGTAATCGTACATTTGATAGTGCGCAGCCCATGGTTGTTGGGTGGCATTTAAATAGAAACCAGCTCCTTGACCAAGATCGTAGGCTTCGTCATCAGCAACGCCTTCACCTCTGGGGCTGGTATCTGGCGCTACTATTGCGATCCCAAGCTTAGCCGCCGCTTCAAAAGCACCGGCTTTTTGCATAAAGTTTTCATCGCTGCAAGTTAACCCTGACAACCAATAGAGAATCGGTACCGGGCTATCTTGCGCGGCATTTGGCGGCAAGAAGATGGCAAAGCGCATGCCGCAGTTTAGAACTGAAGATTGATGCTGATATTGCTTGTGCCAGCCCGAAAAAACTTTGGCTTGGCTAATATTTTCTAAAGACATGTTAGGTCACCTAGATCGATTCGACATTAAGAATAAGTGGCCGCGGACACGAAGCCACCCTATCTATGGGGTTACTTATCCATATGAATAACGCTGCGGATACTTTTACCCTCATGCATCAAATCAAAGGCTTCATTAATTTTGTCCAAGCCCATGGTGTGGGTAATGAACTCTTGTAAACCAAATTCACCAGCCATGTACTTGTTAACAATTTCAGGCAGCTCTGATCGGCCTTTGACGCCTCCAAATGCACTTCCGCGCCATACGCGACCGGTAACCAGTTGGAATGGTCTGGTTGATATCTCTTGTCCAGCTCCAGCAACACCAATAATCACTGATTCACCCCAGCCTTTGTGGCAACATTCAAGTGCTTGGCGCATGACATCTACGTTGCCAATGCATTCGAAAGAGTAATCCACTCCTCCGTCGGTAAGCGCGACAATATGTTCCTGAATAGGCAGATCCACCTTTTGAGGATTAATCACATCTGTAGCACCTAGTTGCTTGGCCAAATCAAACTTACTTTCGTTGATATCAATCCCAATGATGCGACTAGCCCCTGCCATTCGAGCTCCAATTATGGCTGACAGTCCAATGCCGCCTAAACCAAAAATAGCTACCGTATCACCGGCTTGCACTTTGGCTGTATTTAACACAGCGCCCATGCCCGTGGTCACACCGCAGCCAAGCAAACAAACTTCTTCAAGTGGCGCTTCTTTATTGACTTTGGCGAGTGATATTTCAGGTAGTACCGTGTACTCCGAGAAGGTAGAGCAACCCATATAGTGGTAGATAGGCTGGCCATCAATGTAAAAACGGGTAGTACCATCGGGCATTAAGCCCTTGCCTTGTGTTTCACGCACCGCTTGGCAAAGGTTGGTTTTACCCGATAAACAAAATTTACACTTGCCGCATTCAGCCGTGTACAGAGGGATCACATGGTCCCCTATCTCAACGCTCGTGACGCCTTCACCAATCATCTCAACAATTCCGCCACCTTCGTGCCCTAAAATCGATGGAAATATGCCTTCGGGATCTTCACCCGACAAGGTAAAAGCATCGGTGTGACAAACACCACTGGCGATAATTTTGACCAGCACTTCGCCCTTACGCGGAAGCATCACGTCTACTTCTTCCATTTTTAGAGGCTGATTTGGGCCCCAGGCTACAGCGGCTTTAGATTTTATAAATTGATCAGTCATGTCAGTTTCCTATGCCTTAGCTTTGCAGCTAACGATTGTATGAAAAGTATAGATGATGTTTCCCATGTCACTTCGACATGTCGAATTACGCTTAGTATATATACTTGCACTAGCGTTATAATCCTTCTAAATAGCAAAACATTATTACTCATTTGTAATAATGTTTTGCTGGAATGACTAATCACTATGGGAAACTTCATGGCAAATTGGGATGGCGTAAACGAGTTTGTCGCGGTTGGACAAACGCTCAGTTTCACCAAAGCGGCACTAAAACTGAACACATCGGTGGCCCAAATAAGCAGAAAAGTAGGCGCTTTGGAGTCTCGCTTAGCCACTAAGTTACTCAATCGAACCACTCGCAGCGTGGCCTTAACCGATGCTGGTAAAAGTTATTTCTATCAATGTCAGGCTCTAAATGAAGCACTCGAGCAAGCTGAACTGAGCGTGACTCAAATGCAGCGCACCGTTAAAGGACTAATCCGAATAACCGCCCCGGTCACTTATGGCGAACAAAAGCTGGCGCCCTTGTTGTATTCTTTTTTGCTTCACTACCCCGAGCTGGAGCTCGATCTCCACCTCAGTAATCAAAAGCTCGACATGCATGAACAAGGTTTCGATCTAGCGGTGCGTCTAGGGACCTTAACTGATAGCAGTTTAATCGCTCGCAAGCTGGCACCGCGCCAGCTATTTGTGTGCGCCAGTCCCAATTACCTAAAGGCTCGAGGACAGCCACATACCCTAAATGAATTAAAGCACCATCAATGCCTTGTGGGCAGCGTCAATCAATGGCGTTTTGCTCAAGATCAGAAAACCCGCTTACTTAGCGTCTCCGGTCGGGTGAAGTGCAATAGTGGCTTTGCCCTGCTCAATGCCGCAAAACAAGACCTAGGTTTAGTACAACTGCCCGACTATTATGTCGGTGACGCACTGCGCTCCGGTGCTTTAAAAGAAGTATTAAGCCAATACAAAGACGACCGTGAAGGCGTTTGGGCTCTCTACCCCAGCAAGCAACATCTGTCTTCAAAAGTTAGACTGTTAATCGATTATCTAGTCGCCAATATATAAACATCGAGTCAATTGGCAGGTTTTTTTGTCTACTAGTGATAGTCCATTTGTTTGGGCGTTGTTTCTGCAAGCTCAAGGCTGGCTAACTCGGTCGCCAAGTACACTCTCATGTCAATACCGGCTGAAATACCACGGGAATTCACATACTTGCTTTAGCGTCCCCATTCTTTTCGACACCTTGGTTCATAACATTATAGTTAACAATAAACAGTTAAAATTCAGCACCTTATTAACACTCACTTATACCTATCCACAAAACAGAAACATGTTTTACCGGTAATTATTGTCATATTTTTTTACACTTACACTTAATTGGACGAAGCTACTAGTTTTAACCATCTGTTTTATATTAATTTTTTATAGTGGTTCATTTTTTGCATCTACAAAATGGATTTTGTAAACACATGGAAAGTATAATTAATGAACAATGTAGTAAAGTTAGTATGCTTAGGCGCTGTGATGGCAACATCAACGATTTCTATATCGGCCAACGCGGGTGTAATTGGAGTCTTTGGTGCAAGTACTGGAAATGCAGTGAGTATTGCTAGTGCGCAAGGCCATACCATTGAAGTTATATCAGATTTTTCAAACCTAGGTATTTACGATGTGGTTTGGGGGCTAAACGGCCGTAATGACGCTCACAGTTCACAGCTAAGCACTTACTCTGCTGGAATAGAAAGCTACGTTATGCATGGCGGCGTATTAATGTACCATGACCGTTTCGTAACCAGTGGTGAGAACTTTATACCAGGCGCATCTAATTTTTCTTTCACTCGAAACACCAGCAGTAACATTGACCTTGCACAAGCCAGCGGCGTTGCAGGCTCTAGCATTAACGACTTAACCCTAGATGGCGGCAGTAGTTCAAACCATGGTTATGTATTGGAGTCGTCTATCGACCAAGCATATACAGCAATTTTTGATAACGGTGTTGACGGTCAGCTTGTAGATTTTAGTTACGAATATGGCTTAGGTGATGTTTACTACTCGAGTATTCCTTTAGATTACTACCTTGGCGGCGCAAATCCCGTTAGTTTTAGTACCCTTTATACCCCACAGGTTGTTGATTACTCTATTTCTTTAGCCCAAGCTAACAATGGGTTTAGCCCTGCAACCGTTTCTGAACCAGAAAGTATAGCTATCTTCGCTCTATCTTTGCTCGGTCTAGGTGCTCGACGTTTCAAAAAACGCGTTTAACTAACGCGCTTAACTAAAGCAATAATTATTTTTCAAATACTAGTTAGTTAACCTAACTAGTATTTTTTTGCCTACCTGCCAAACTGAACACCTACATTGTCCCAAAAATTGCTTCGCGAAGACTATTTATATGCGCAATCCAAAGCTATCTCAAGACGCATTAGGATCAGCATCTTTGTTCCAAGATTCGGCTTTTACTCGACTATTTAATGGAATCAATTTGATGGCTCAGTTTGCCAATGATAATCCATTTGTTTGGCCGTTGTTTCTGCAAGCTCAGGGCTAGCCAACTCGGACACCAAGTACAAACTCATATCAATTCCAGCAGAGATTCCAGCGGAGCTGACAAACTTGCCTTGTCTCACCCAGCGCTGATTGTCTTTCACTTTAAGCTTGGGAAAACTGTTGCGCAAGTCGGCGACGTCTTCCCAATGGGTAATCACATCTAGGCCATCATACAAACCTGTTTTGGCGAGTAAAAACGCACCGGTACAGACGCTGGCCACTAGATCTGCGGTTTGGGCATTATCGTAAATCCAATCAATCACTTTGGGTTTTTCAAGCTCGGCCGTATGCACGCCGCCAACCACGACCAGCAGATCAATATCTGGATGATTATCAAAGCTATAATGCGGAACCACTAAATAACCACCGCGCGCATTGACGGTTTGCGCTGATTGAGCAACTAGAAAAATGTCCCAATCATTCTGTACTAGGCGTTTTGCGGTACTAAACACTTCAAATGGCCCCGAGAAATCCAGCACCTCAGCGTCATCATAGATATAGATAGCAATATTCATAGCGGTCTGCTCACTTGAGTTTGTGGGGGAGTTAGTGACTCTGCAATTAAATATATAATCAGAGCCAGGCTTTTACGCAAGGCTCATAGTGCTTTGAATTGACGTTAAATTATCGAATTTTATTATCACGACCAAAATAGCGGTCTGTTTCAAATTCTTCAATAAGTTCGTGCAAAGTACCAACGCTGCCCTTTGAAACCAATTTACACGATATTGCGCTTAGTGCGATCAAGATATCTTTACACTCGATACGCGCTTTGGTCACTTCTCGTGATGCATATCTCAGGATCTGCGCTTGCATACGATCGCCCTCATCTATCATATGATTAATAAAGTTCTGAAATACAATATTGGCAAGTTTGTGATTTTCTACAGTGTCGGGCTCAATGACTTCTTTGAGATAGGTTTTTTCTTCACCTGCTGGGACAAATAGTTGGATCCAATCGTAATAATCTTCATCAAACAAAATGGACTTAACCCGGTTCAAACACTTTTCATCTGCTATGACTGTACTTATTCCAATTTTTTCATCACCTTCTGGAGCTTGTAAATCACCGATCAAAACAATCAACGTACCCACTTCACGAAGTAAAGATATGTAACCTGAGCCCAATCGATTGTAGGCTTGCGCAATCTCAGAAACATTGGCTTCAAAAACTTGAATGTATTCGCCTTTGGTATCAATAGACATCAACATCGGAAGCAAAGTGTAGCGTCGCTTTTGGATGATTTCGTAAAACTCTCCAGTACGGCTGCGTATTTTTCCCAGTTGTTGGGTTGAATTTTCCACAAATTCAGAGTCATGTTGTAGCGCTCGTATCAAACGACTGAAGTCAACTTCGCCGTCCTCTACCTTGATAAGACGGTCTATTTTTGATTCGAACGCTGTGGACTCGTCGATTAAACTTGAAAATTCGTTCTCCATTTCGCGCAAAACACTTTGAACCGTTTTCAAACATGTTGAACGCACACGTTGGTCGACACCTTTTTGCGCCTCTTCTTGTGCTCTTTTTTTCTGACTATATGCCCATGAGACTGCTGTTGCGATAATCGTAATGCTAGTAGCTACATCGAACCCAAACTGGATACTATTTGATATATTGAACATATTTCCCTCGAATCTAGATTAAACACACCATTTAAGTTGATGCTTGAAGACGTTCTTTTCTAAACATTTCTTGTATAAAAATGGAACCATTCAATACATTTTTTTGTTGAAAAAACAATCTGTTCCATGACAAAAAGCTAGTCTTTGGTGAGTCGCACTCCTTGTATTCGAAGAGTAACTAATACCCATGGCAATTAGAAGCGACTAAATTAGTCAGAATATGCGCAAACTATTTCATTTTATGACTTTCACTAGCCGTAAATAGAACGCTGAGGCTCGTTAACGCGCGAAGATTGCAAAGAAATTAAAAAAGCTTTTCCAGACATTTATGCGAAGAATTTATTTGATGAAGGAGAGTTTATCGTAATCGATCTTCAGCTTAGATTTATACAGGGTAAAATTTGCCAAACTAGGTTTGATGCCAACGTAGGCTGAATACAAAAGCGCGATAACTGGGGTAACCAACTATCGCGCTTTGACTTAAGAATCACACCTTTGTTATCGGCTTAAAAAACCCAGGTCACACCAAAACGCCAACGTTTTTCTTCTGTAACATCGGGGGCACTAGCAGTACCTTTGTTGATGTTATCTAACAACTGAAATTCTAGGTACGGAGACCATGTTTCAAAGCCTGTGTATTTGGCTTGGAAGGTATGTTCCCACTTGTTGTCTTTCAAACTGCCATCGTTTTTAAAACTGACGTCATCGCGAGCGATGTAGGCTGGGTTATATTCAAGGCTAACGGCCTCAAAAGCATAACCAAACCAAGCATCAAACTGATTGGTATTGTTAGCATCACCCGTAGCGCTTTGATAACGATAGCGCCCTGCAATGTAGTAAGGACCCGGTGACCACGTTAGTTTCAGATAAGGGCGGTACTCTACATGATCACGCCCAGCCCAATAGACGAAACCAGGACTCCAAGTTAAATTATTAGCGGATTTATAGTTGTAGTTAACCTCGGTTTCAAACGCGCTAACACTTTGGGTTTTATCCGAAAATAAATCTTTACCATGACCTTGAGTCCCCTCAAGATGAACTTGCCATGCATCGGCAAAATCTAAACCAGCTCGGGCGCGATGTTCCCATTGCTTAGCTTCGGTTGCGTAGGCACCACGCAAATCCAAGTAAGCAGCTTGCGAGCTAAAAGCGGCAGCGAGTATCGGTGTAATTAGAACGTACTTTAGTGCTTTCATTTTGAACTCCATCTCTTTGCATACAATCAAATAATGATGTCTGAACCTTCTTAAACAGGTGCTTTGACATCAAAATCCAGTCTCAATTTTTAGCATAGGCAGTATATTAGGAAGTTGCAAAATACTTAACAAAAACAATACAGTCTAACTGTAAACTTCATGCTTAAATTGGCGGAGATAGGATTGCATATATTGGGTACGCGCTTTCGCTTCATTACGGCCTGAAACAGTATTCATCGTAGACTCCAAGTTTAGCAACTTGGTAAAAAAGTGATCTAGGGTAAATCTCGAGTCATCTGGATTTCTGTCTTCACAAAACGGATCGTTAACACTATATAGAGGCCGGTCTAACGCAGCGCTTACTTGAATGCAACGCGCAATACCCACCGCCCCTAGGGCATCAAGTCGATCAGCATCTTGCACAATTTGTGCTTCTAATGATTGTGGAGTTACTGCAGCACTATAGCTATGAGCGACAATTGCATGATGTATTTCAGCAATATATTGCTGTGGATAATCCAGGGTAATCAAGAATTGCTGGGCTTTTTTAGCAGCGATCAACGAGCTGTTACGCCGCTGAGGGTGATCTTTAGGGTAAGAGAAGCAATCATGAAGGTAAGCAGCTGGCATAACCACAGCCCAATTGGCTTTTTCAGTTTCACAAAGCTTTCTAGCACTGGCCACAACCCGCCGTACATGATTTAGGTCATGGGCTAGGTCTTGGGTCATTTCTTGCGCTATAAAACCTAATATTTGTTCTTCATGCTTATCAATATCTTGCACAGGAAACTACTCAGTAAACGCGTATTCTGAATTCAATTTACACTGGCATGCCACAATAATCTATCGCTGTACAAGGCTAAAACTCTCGGCTTTTGAGCGAAAACTCTAATACCTAAAAATGGTAATTAATTTCAAAAATAGCTATACATCTGCCGATATAACCAGTACATTACCCGCAGCTAGAAAGAAGTCTCCAATTTATATGCTACATTTCGCTGTCTTATTCGTAATACCTCGTCCTGCAGTTTTTAAGTTTAAGTCTACATTTTTAAGCGATTCAAGCCTCTCGGGGCACAACTAAAAATTATACAGGATATTTATTATGTCTAACACAGTTAAAGGAACCGTTAAATGGTTCAACGAATCTAAAGGTTTTGGTTTCATCGAGCAACAGTCTGGTCCAGACGTATTCGCTCATTTCAGCGCAATCGTTAGCGATGGCTTCAAAACTTTGGCTGAAGGCCAAGCAGTAGAATTCACAGTAACTGACGGCCAAAAAGGTCCTCAAGCTGAGAACATTCGCCCTGTTTAATTGCGAATAATTCTATTGAAAAGCAAATCTTCGGATTTGCTTTTTTTTTGCCTCTGATTTCCCAAATTTGATTGCAAAAAACTTACTGCCTGCTCAAAACAATTCTCAAGTCCCGTAATAAACCAGCTTAACCTTCAAGCTCCGAACTTTAGCTCTGCCTGCCCTTCTTGCCACAAGGGATATTTAGCCATCACTTTGGTAAACATCGGGCTCTGTAAATAGTTGCTGAGCCACAATCGCAGCTTTGGATACGCTGACTGCAAATACCACTGGCGCTCTACCCTTGCAAACTGGCGTATGAACGGGAGCACGGCGATATCAACTAAGCTTTCAGAATCTGACACAATATAAGCATGCTCATTTAAGCGCGTCTCTATTAACTGTAGGTATGGCTCGCATGCACTTCTACATTCAACGACATTCGGCTCTCGGTAACGTTTGGCACATTTGTAGTGATCAAGTACAGATTTAAACTCGGTATCGAATACGCGTATAAAATCCAACATTTCAGCCAAACGACTTGGGTGATCTTGTTGAAGTAAATTGCTTGGGTCACTTTGCTCCAGCGCCCACAACATGACATCTAAGCTTTCATCAATAACCTTACCATTGGCTAATACCAGAATCGGTACGGTTGCTTTCGCTGACGCAGCTAACATGGCTTGGGGTTTATCGCTTAACACAACATCTCGTAACACCACACTCTGCTTGGCTTTAAATACAGCAATTCGCGCTCGCATCGCATAGGGGCAGTTGCGTAGTGAATACAAAATGGGCTTGGTATTAGTAATAGTGTTGGTCAGTTCCATGCTTATTTGTAGCCCTATTTACGTGATAAGAAATGGTAATACCATTCCGATTAATTTGTTGGTCTTTATTAGTCGTATCTAGAATTGCTTAGTTCAAGGAAAAAATCGCAGTTACTCGTTGACCTAATGACACCGCTTTTGACGCTGATATAAGTGATTGTAGTCGGCTAGACTGACTAAATAATTATTGGGATTGGTATAATCAACTTTAGCGGTATTCATCTGCTTAATATATGCGTAAAATCGCTGCTTTAAAAAATAACAGCCTAAATTGTGGGCACTAAGTGAAAATGACTAGCAAAATTGAACTATTAGCGCCAGGTGGCGACATCGAAGCGATTAAAGCTGCAATCATCGCCGGAGCTGACGCGGTCTACTGCGGCTTAGATACCTTTAACGCCCGAAATCGCGCGTCTAACATTTCATTTGACGAACTAGTCGGTGTGATACAGCTGGCACACAATTTTGACTGCAAAATTTTCCTGACCTTAAACATCATTATATTGGAAAGTGAGTTTAAGTCGCTGGCAAAGCTGTTAAGCAAGCTAGCCAATACCACACTTGATGGCGTAATTGTTCAAGACATAGGGCTACTCTATGTGCTTAGAACTTACTTCCCAAGCTTAGATATTCATGCTTCTACTCAACTAACAACTCATAATGTAGGACAAGTTCCTTTCCTTAAAAAACTTGGGGCATCTCGGGTTAACCTGTCGCGCGAATTGAATCTTCGAGAAATCACAGCGATGACAGCGGTTGGGCACCAACACGATGTGTTGACCGAAGTATTTGTGCATGGCTCTTTATGTGTGGCTTTCTCGGGACTTTGTTATTCAACTTCAGCTAGTGCCGGAAATTCTGGCAATCGAGGCCGCTGCAGCCAAGCCTGTCGCGAAGAATACGAAACCACGCCATCGGGCAATAATTTCCCGCTAAACCTCAAAGACAACTCTGCCTTTTTCGACTTGCCCGCATTAATTGATGCTGGTGTTCACAGTTTCAAAGTTGAAGGGCGAATCAAAGGGGCTAGCTATGTGCATACTGTTATTGATAGCTTCCGTAAGCAGATTGACGGCTTTGTTGAAACCGGAGAATTGCTTGAAGATGGAGAGCGCCTCTATAAAGTCTTTAATCGTGATTTGTCTAACGCGTTTTTGCGCGGTGACCTTAACCAATCCATGTTTATTGAGAACCCCCGTGATAATTCCAAATATCACGCCTTAGCCAAAAACGAAGCGATATCGGTGGTACAGATCCACCAGGTAGAGCAAAATCTACAAGCCGAAAAACAAGCTATTAACGCCACCGTCTTCGACAAAATTAAACCGCTGAGTATAGAAAAACGCCACTTGAGTTTATCGTTTAAAGGACAGGCTGGGGAACCACTAACACTTTTAGCCACAAGCTTAGACTTTGCCAACGGTCGTAACCAGCCCACGGAGCAGTCCTTTACGCTTCAATCACAAAGCAAGTTGCAAGAAAGCGACAAAAACTGCATTGATAAAAGCGCTGTTGAAAAGCGCTTCAAAAGCTTTAACAACGCCCATTTTCAACTCACAAACCTTGATCTAAAGGATTTGCCCGAGGGACTCAGCTTAGCCTTTAGTCAACTGACCAACTTAAAAAACGAGCTACATTCACTACTTAATGCAAATACGCCGCTTCAAGCCGAAGTTAAACTTCCTAAGCTGGTTCGCCACCCTAAGCCAAGCGATCGCGACACCAATAGTGCCCAAGAAAAAACCAAAGCCAAACTCTCGATTTTGATTTGCGATGAAACCGACATCGATCTCAACACGCTTACCGATGCCGATATTTACTTTAAGCTCCCAGATGCTTATAAGCGTGGTTGTACCAAATACGTCGGTTTTCTTAAGCAAAACCCTCGACTTATCCCTTGGTTTCCAGCGGTATTGATTGGCAAAGACTTCGATGTTGCGCTTACTATTTTGGAGCAAGTGAAGCCCAAACTAATTGTCACCAATAACACCGGTATCGCGCATCGCGCCTTTGAACTTGGCATCGCTTGGATTGCGGGTCCGTTTTTGAACACCACCAACTCGTATGCTTTGTTGGCTTTAAAAGAAGCTTTTGATTGTGCGGGCGCATTTATCTCCAATGAGATTAACTATTTACAAATGCGCGCTATTGCACGGCCTGAAAACTTCAAATTGTTCTATAGCGTGTATCACCCCATTTTGCTAATGACTAGTCGCCAGTGTTTTTTCCAGCAGAGTGTCGGTTGCGACAAACCACGTATTGATAATGGCTGCATGTTGTCATGCGATAAATCAACCAGCATAACCAACCTTAAAGGCATGTCCTTTGCTATTGATAAGCAAAAAGCGGGCTACCCTAGTATTTACAACAACGATCAATTCTTGAATATGGAGATCATTAACCAGTTATCTGAGTTGTATGACGGCTTTATGATTGATTTGACCAACATTGGAGCTGGAGACAAAGTCACACCGGATAAAGCTCAGCTGATTCGACAATTTGAGTTGCTGCTCCAATCAGATACAGACGCGGGCGACGCTAAGCTTTCAGATACTCAGCAAGCACTTCAACATAGCATCAGCGCTATGGTTACCGATGCAACCAATGACCAATACCATAAGGGTTTGTAAGCCTAACTAAGTACAATTTTGGCAACCTTTTAAGCGCAGTAATTTACTGCGCTTTTATTAAGGACTTATACCATTGCTATTGATTTGTTGATCTTTATTAGTTGTATAAAGAATTGCGAAGGCCAAGGAAAAAATCGCAGTTATTCGTTGACCTAATGACACCACCTTTGACGCTGATATAGATGATTGTCGTTGGCTAGGCTGACGAAATAAGGTATTAACTGCCATGCGCTTGCCACACGCACTCAGCTAAGGTCATATCGGAAAAGCATGCTTCAAATGAGCTTTGCGAAGGACTACAAGCGTAAACACCAAAGCTTACCGCTCGCTTAGTTGCTAAGGGTGGATTAGCTTTTCCCATCTCAGCGGTGGTCTTACCTAAACGATGCAAATGGAAAACTCGCATTTGCTTAAATACGATGCCATCTAAAGAAGACTCAACTAGAAAGTCCGGCCCTCTGCGGCTTAAGCGATACCAGATAGAGCGTGGTAGCGCGATATCAACAGTTGCCCAATCTGAATAGCCCAAGTTAGTGACAACACTACCGAGGCGCGAGTAGCGTTGATTTTCAAACTCAATTGATGCTTTAAACCAATTTTCGCTGTCTAAATAGATAATCAGTCCACATTGGTCAAACTGAGACTGATAGTCAAAGCTAACCTTGGCCGTGAAGGTAAAATTTCGGTTCGAATCCAGCAGCAATGCTGGCGCATTGTCATTTTTGAAACCATAGTAAGAACGTTGCCAGAAATCAGTACCGGGGTCAGTGGTGATGGTTACCGATTCATCAGTCACTTGGTGGCGCTTTGGCTCAAAAATCCAACGTGCTTTAGTAAAATCTAACATCTGAAATTACGTCCTTTGATAGCGTTCAAAGCAATAATTATAGGTGTGCAAGACTATCGACGTCTTCGATCAAATCAAAGTGTGGGCAACAATATAACGATTGCTGACATTTAAGCTTGCGCATTCTTCAACTGCAATAAGCCGACACCCATACCGACAAATAAGCCACCGGTTAGACGATGAAACCATTTCAGACCAGCTTGGCTTAAGAAAGCTTTTTTGGAATATTTGGCCAGGTTTCCATAACTGAATAAGACCAAAAATGAAATACACATAAATAGACTTGTCATGATAAAAAACTGTGGAATAAGCGCAGCTTCTAGGTTTAGAAATTGAGGGAATATAGCGACAAAGAACAATATTGGTTTTGGATTAGTTGCCGCCAATAAAAAACCTTCATAAAAGTAAGAAAAAGGCTTTCTTAGCTTGGAGTTATCGCCATGGGGGTTTGTAAGGCTTATGTTTTTTGATGAGCGAAACTGTTTAAACCCTAAGAAAATTAAATACGCTGCACCAACAAGCTTCACTATCAAGAACAATAAAGACGATGCCAAAATCAGGGAGCCCAAGCCAATAATGGAAACAAAGGACAAGAAGAACAAACCTAGAATATTGCCCAAAGAAGACAAAACCACCGATTTGGTATCGCTACTCATACCATTAGACATTGCTAAAAATACAGCGGGACCAGGGCTAACAACATAAAAGAAAGAAACAACGGTGTATAGCGCTGCGGTATTGTAATCCATGTTTTCAATATCCTTATTTCAACATACGATTTACAGTTTATCCGATATCACAAAAAAGTCTTATTTCGGATATCGCTGACAGTATAAAGGGCTATCAAGCTATAACAATAACGCTTCTTCACGTCAGATAAGTCAGCGCAAATAGACAACATTCAATCGTCTACTTACGCTAAATTGCATAGGCTTGTTTACAAATACTTAATCCAAGCTTGCGTACTCGCACGTTTATAGCGCTCAAAGGCTTTGGTAGGTTTATACAGGGCAAGGGTTAACAGCCCACTGATAAGCCACAATTGCCAGACCTCATCGACACCAAAGTAAACGCCTTTGTTCGGTCCCCAAATGCTATAACAAATCGAATAAGCGATGAGTAAAAAGTACAGATGCACAATGTAGACAAACATAGGGGCGCCGCCATAGACCGACAGAATTTTGTTAGCTTTGGTCTCATAGCGCTCTAAGATCAGTAAGCCTAAGAACATCCCACCTAAGGTAAGCAGTGAAAAGTTCAAGCTGGGCGGGTATTTGGTTAAGTTGAAAAAGGACATTAGCGTTTGCGGTAAGCTTGCATAATGTTGCCACAAAGATGGCTCACCATAGAAATTATTACTACGTAGCAAAACAAACAGCGCTAAACTGCCAAGGCCTAGAGCTAATAGTGCCCGCTGCCGCGTTGAAGCAGCCATTGTTTGTGCATATAAAGGCCCAGCTGCGTAGCCTAATAGGATGATGCCAATCCAAGGTAGGACGGGATAACTAGCGCGGATGTTAAGTAAGTCGGACTCAAGTAACATGCCGCGGTCATGGAGAATTGTCCATACTGGATAAAACCAATGGCCCATTTCAAAACTAATTGGTGACAGCAAATTGTGTCCTGCGACAATAACTCCACCTACGCTTAGCAATAGCCACCTTGGCCAGCTAACACAGCATGCAAGCGCTAGCATCGATAAACCAATGGCCCAAATCACTTGCAGGTATAGAGTTTCGTAGTGCCCCATCCAAGAGAAATTGATAACAACTATTTCTAGAAAAACCAGAAATACACCACGCTTCAACAAAAAGCCACGGGTTGCCGATAGATCATGATCTCTAGATTGGGCAAACAGCCAAGCCGATAATCCCGTTAAGAAGACGAAGGTTGGCGCACAGAAGTGAGCAAGTAAGCGTCCAAAAAACAGGCCTTCGGTGGTAGTTTCTATAACCATGGGGTCAGCTAAAGGAACGTGCAGAAAGACGCGCTCTCGAACATGGTCAAGTAGCATGATGATAATAACGATACCGCGCATAGCGTCGATACTATTAATTCGTTTTCTAATCGTTTCAGATGTCATATTAAGCACTAACATTAAAATTCAGCAATACCTGAAGTTTAACCCACCTCGACACAGCAAGTAACACTAAATTCCAAATTTTTTTAAAAAATAGAACAAAACAGATCGTTATAACTAATAAGCAATCATATATAAGAACAAAAAACCAAAAAAAGCCCATGTGGATCGATTCACATGGGCTTGCAGGCGGAGTTAGCAGTTAACGAGAGTTATTTACTCCAAGCAAACTTCTCAAAAACGCTATCTACAGGTGTTCTTGCAATATGATTAGTGTAGTTACTCATTACTTTTTGTGCCAGTCCAAGTACGATTTCCAGCATCTGTTGCTGAGTATATCCGGCTTCAAAAAACGCGCTAGTTTGAGCATCACTCAGGTTACCTCGACCACGGGTCATTGCCAAAGTGGTGTCATGCAATACTTGCAGTTTTGTGCTTGGCATAGCTGTACTACTGCGCAATGCTTCTGTAAGTAGCGGATCGACGTTCATCATATTGGCAATGCCGGTGTGAGCGGGTACGCAATACCCACACTCGTGCTCTACGTTAATCGTTTGCCATACCACCGTTAACTCTTCAGCGTTAAAAGATGACTCGCTGAATAGTTTATGCAGTACTTGGTAGCCTTCAAATAGCCCTGGCGCTTCAGCCATCACTGCGTGCAATCCTGGTAAGAATCCATTGGCTTTTATAGAGCCCTCAACAAGTGCTTTACTTGCTTGCGGCGCAGATTCTAGGGTATGGGTTTTAAACTGGCTCATTTTTTTATTCCTATTCATTCATCAATGGCATTTCGTGGCTAAGACTGGCAGCTAGTTGTTTTGCCAACTTGGTATGGCGGTACTATAACCAAGCATGAACGATCGTTCAAGAATTATTTTGAGCGATCGTTCAAAATAACTGCCGGACCGAACGTCAAGCGGCTCAATAACTGATGAACTGGACTTAAATGCGCAGTCATACTAAAATTGAACAATCGTTCAGAATATAACTGTGGACAGCATCCGTGAGTAACAATGCAAAATTTGACCGTGAATGGGTCGTTGATAAAGCCACGCAGCTTTACTGGGAAAAAGGCTTCCATGCCACCTCAATGCGCAACTTACAAGATGTCATTGATATGCGCCCTGGCAGCATATATGCAGCCTTTGGTAGCAAAGAAGGTTTGTTCAAAGAAACCTTAGTGCGCTATACCCAACAAGGTATCGATAAACTACAGTCCTGCCGCAAGCAAACCAGCAGCCCGTTGAGCGCGCTTAAGCTATTTATGCGCCAGGTTGTGATTGAAGCGCAAACACAATCTCCTAATGGCATGTGTATGCTGGTAAAAACAGTCTCAGAACTTACCGATGAACAACCCGAGTTGTTACAAGCTGCAAAAGATGCACTAAAAACAATGGAAGCTGAGTTTGAGGCGGTTATTGTTGAAGCCCAAACTATCGGGGAAGTTGCAAACCACAAAAATGCCAAAGCCTTAGCTCGACATATTCAAGTACAGATCACAGGCTTGCGTTCTTATGCGCGCACTACCGATGGCGATGCCCCGCTTGCACAAATGATAGATGAGGTATTCGAACACCACCCCTTTGTCTAAATTAGCCCGCTTTACTCGGCTTTTATAGGGGGTGATTTGATACTGATACTAAATAAACAATCTGGCTCTAAGTCCAAATGGATTAGCCATAAACACTTATAGAGTCATAGGATAATAGGGAAACCAAAATTTGAACTGTTGCCTTTCTTACGTTAGGCCTGTAACAAACTTTTGCAATCAAACAAACGAGAGCTAGTAGTAACAACGCGAACAGCCAATTGTATTCCTAACACCCCCAATAAGAGTATGAGATAGAAGATTGCAGTTGTAATACCAATCCCATTATATTTAGTTATTTTGACCTGTTTGGTGTTTTAGTCAAACAATAGTGATCAAAAAATTACTGTGATTGGTATAAATCTTGAAGATCGACGCAACTAGATACCCCTAACATAAAGAAGTACCTAGCCTAGTTAATAATTACATAGCGTTCAGGTAGGACTTATAGCTGTGTAGACGCACTGCTGCTGCGCCAATGACGTCAATAAATCCAAAAAATGCATGTGGCTTATTAGCTGCTATCCATGCTGATCCGGTTGCCCCAATTGGAATAATTTTGCCTTCTGGCTCAATAATTTCAAGTATGACTGTGCGCCCATGGGTGCTGGTGTTAGACCCCACATGCTGACGTACGCTTTGTGGCCCCTGCATTGGCGATACTGAAGACTCACCTGTACCCGCGGTAAAGCTATGTACCCGAGCTCTAAATATTTCACCAGGATAAGCATCAACGTAAAACTCAGCAAACTGACCGGGCTCCACATAACGAAACGTCTGATCAGGGATCCGCATTTCTAGATACTTACGCGAGGTATCATATATATGCATGTTACCCACTCGGCTGCCATTGGCGACATTAACAACAGCAATCTGACCATCATAAGGCGCGCGTATTGTCTTTCGCTCTTGCTCAAATTCAACGCGTTTATAGTCCGCAAGTAAAGACGCTAGCGAGGATTCAGAGATGCGTAGCTGAGATTTGAAGCTTTCAACATCGCGATTTTTAAAGATCTCCGGCGAGCGTTTAGCCCGTTGTAAATCACGCAACATTTGAGCAATGGATTCTTCTTGGGTAACGATTGCTGATTTGATTTTTTCAAGTTCAGCATTCGAGCTGGTATCTACTAAGGTGTAGATAACATCTCCTTTCTTCACCACTTGGTTATGGTCAACATAGATTTGATCGATCTCTTCTCGCAATAGTGTTGATAACACTGAGTGGGGAGCTTTAATCGTTGATGAATAAGTTAAGTCAACCGGTGCCCACAGCCGTGATAGCACAACCAAAAAAACCAGAATAAATGCGCCACCGGAACAAATCCAAAAAGCACTTCTCATATTCCATTTAATCGCACCAGTTGAAACCAGTATCCACATCAGTAGTACATAGGGGATCATTACTTCTTTCATGATTTAGCCTCCGAGTTATCTGTCGTTTGCACAAGATCGTTTAGTTTGGTTGCTGATTCCAAACGACTGTTACGTATAACAGCGCTAATAGAAGCACCTATATGTTCCCAATTTGCAAAAGCAATCATAATCGCCAATACCCACCATGCTTTATGTAAAAACAGACCACAGAGTGACAAAGCAAAGACCAGTTGGATGTGTGAGCTTTTTTGTTTTTGTGCTTTGTGAACTGCTAGTTCATGGACTTCCCACAACAGGTAAACAACGAAGAGTACTAGAGCGATTGTCACAGAAAACAAATAGCCACTAAAGTATTCAGAGTTAAAAATGAGCATCATTGTCTCATTCGGAGTGTTGGTGAACGATCCCATGTCGATATCTTTGGAGTTAATCGTTCCCATCGGCGCAAGTACATATGCCCCAGCAAGCATGACCAACATAAAGCTGACAAATTTGAATATCACTTTAGATATTGTGAAAAGGACGCGCATAATGCTTTTTATGACGTTCATAATCTTGCCTCAATTAAAAAAAAGATAGCAAAGCTAAGGCTTGTCTCAGCTTGCTTTACTGTGAACTAATGCGTGTTTATCGCTACTGTGAGCATGCTCTGGTTGTTCTAATTCGCCTGCAAATATCTGATAGATATCTATTTGTTTTAAGCTTTGCTTACTAGAGCCTTTAGACACGTCAATTAATTCATCTTCGTTATGGATGTGAGGAATGCTCATTGAGACATCACCCCCACACGCCATTAAATCGAATGACAAACTTAGACATAAATAGGCCAATGACTGGTATTTACTCATCGATTTATTCTCTTTAGCACAAACCCCAGCGTTGCTGCGGTTTGCATAGTTTGTAGTTAGCGCAACGTTACTTTTGGATTTTCAGCTGGCTTGTCGAACATTGAGAAGAAGCTTGCAACTGACTTTACATCGCCATCAATCTGGATATAGCCATCTTGAACCGCTTTAACAAAGTCCACCTTTCCCACCAACAGGCCTAAGAAAATCGGCTTGGTCAAATGCACTGTTGCTTTTGGCTCACCGTCAAAATTTTCGTGGAACTGAGCAACACTTCGACGTATTTCAAGCGCATGGGTTTCATCTGAATCTTCAAAAGCAAATGCAACGGTAAAGTGCTGATCTTGGCTTCGTTGCGCATTCAATCCAAAGCGCATCCCGGCTACCAATTGTGACGGTTCAAATTCGGCCATCAAGTCAGGTGCTTGAAGGTTAATTTTCTTGGAGTAATCAATGGTGCCATCTAACTCTTTAGCTGATGTTAGATACCAGTTGCGCCAATTGTTGTTAGTTTCGCGGTAACCAAGTTCACGAAGCGCTCGCGCTTTAAGTAAACGTGGGCCCATGTCTTCTAAATCAAGGCGGATGATATGGGTGGTGAGCTCAGCTGACCATTGAAAGTCACCTTTATCAAAGGCTTGCTGAGCTATTCGCAACATTTCGTCCCTACCACCTACAAGCTCTACCATGCGCTTAGATGCTTCTACAGAGTGAGTTGGATTTAGTGTGGTAGGGTCACCATCGAACCATCCCATTTCTCCAACAAAGATTTGCTTAGCTGCATGCCGAATCGAACCGTAAAAGTCACCAAGCCATGGGTGGTTTTCAAGATGCTTTGGTAGCTTAATCTTACGAATTAAATCTTCTTGAGTTGCACCGTCGTTTATCGCTTTAATGGACTGGTCATAAGTGAATTGTATGGCATCGCGATACGCAGTTAGCGTGTCATCAACGTGTTTAGCACCAACCACCGGGCGGCCATGAGAGACCATCAAGGTTTCAGCTTGATACTCAAGTAATGTATCAACTCCTGGGAACCATATACTTGGGTCACGGTACTGTGTACCGCGAATGGTGTGTAGGTTAGGGAAACTTTCGCCTTGAATAACTTCAGAACCAAATAACAGCTCAAAATCTGGGAAGTAGGCCGTTATCTCATCAGAGGCTTCTGATGGGACGTGCTTAAACTCAACCTTAATACCTTCAATTTCCATATCCAATTGGCCAAATTTTCCTTCAACAAAGGTATTTGGTGCAATCAAACTGTGCTCCAAAATTTCAAAGTCCGGACCTAAACCACCATTAATACGTCCACCTTCTTCAACTTCAAGCAAGGTACCTAAGGAGTAATCAACACGAAAACCAAGTGCAGGACCGGTTCCGCCCATAGAGCCTTTAACCACGTTAGCCATAAACGTGTCATGAGCGATGATTTTTGCTTGTTCAGCTGCTTCGATTCCGCGAACACCAGCATAGTGATCAGGGTGCCAATGCGAGTACATTATCGCAGCAACAGGTTTTTGATTACCCGTTACTTTGCGAAAATCAGCCATAACAGCTTCCATTTTCTCAACCGATTCAACCGGGTCAAAAATGAGAAGTCCATTGTCGCCATCTACTATCATTGGCGAGGTCAAACCGTAACCGTAGACTTGGAAAAAAGTTTCTTTGTAAGCAAAGATCCCTTTTTCCATCTTCTGTGAATGTGCAGTTAGCTGCGGGTGAACTTTATCTGATACATCAAAATAGGCATTATTCCCGCCAGTAGCTGTCCAGGTCATATCTTTATTGTCACCATGCCAGAAATGGGTAGCACCTGAGCCTTCGCCCAAGTAGTAATCATGGGAAAGGGTTGGGATAGTCACGCTAACATCATCAAAACGATGACCATGGTTTGCACCTGCCTTGGCTGGTAGTGTGAGAGAACTTGCGAGGAGAACTGATAAAGCTAGGATAGATTTTTTCATATTGAACACGATTCACTAACAGAAATTGTTACAGTGATTTTATTGAAGTTGCTCAAAAGATGGCTGATATATGATATAAGATATTTAATATCACGCACCATTATTGATGGAGTTGTAAGTAATGAAGCATTCAGACTATAGCTTGATTCCAACCTTTGTCGCGATTGTTGAAGAGAAAAACTATACCAAGGCCGCGAAACGACTAGGTATCAGTCAGTCAGCAGTAAGCCAAGCGGTGATTCGGCTCAAGGAGGTGTTTAAGGATGCACTGTTTATACGCTCAAGTCATGGTGTAGAGCCAACTCAGTATGCCTTGGATATTTACCCAGCCTTAGCCAGCGCTGTCGAGAATATTGCGTATATGATGCCAGAGTATCAACGCTTTGACCCAAGAGCTTGCGACAAACAGTTTGGAATCTCATCGTTAAGCGTTTTTGGTTTTACAATTTTGCCTGAGCTTGCATCGCTTCTACGTCGCAGCGCGCCAATGGCAAGCATGAAGGTAGAGCCGCTGTATAATAATGAAGTGAGCAGTATGTTACGCTCACAGCATAGTGACCTCGTTATCGATGCGCATTCAAACCGCTATCCACAATTGCGATCTAAAGTCATTATGGAAGACACCTTAAGTGTCATGTGCCGCATTGATCACCCTCGCCTCACCGGCAACTCGATCTCCGTCGAACAGTTTCTAGCGGAAAAACATGTCACTCATTCACAGTTAGACCAAAAATCAGGATACCTAGTTGGCAGGGGACTGAAAGATGAAGCAATTTTAACGAAACGCAGTATCGCTTGGCAGTGCAGTAGCATTATGGAAATGCTACCGGTTGTAGAGCGCTGCGACTATATTGCTGTATTGCCGCAAAAATTGGTCGATCAATACCTGCATGTACACAAGCTAAAACAGCTTAAAGCTCAGTTTTTACTCGAGCCAATTCAAATTGCAATCTATTGGCATTCGTCGCGTACCAACGACCCAAGCCATCGCTGGTTAAGAAGCCAAGTAGAGCTTGCCGCAATGCAATACTCGAATCGTTAAAAGCGGCGATGTTAGATTTGTAAGTATTAGACAAAAATCTTAGCTTGCGAATACAAGACTGCATGACCTGAGACCAATACCCTGCCAGCGTCAATTTTACAGTAAAGCACACCACCGCGTTTTGAAGCTTGGTAGGCAATCAATTCATTTTTGCCAAGTGAGTTTGCCCAATAAGGTGCAAGACCGGAGTGAATGGAACCCGTTACTGGATCTTCATCACCACCACTAGCTGGCCAAAAATACCGCGAGATAAAGTCGTATTGTTCAGACGGACCCGTCACTACAACATCTAAGGGCGCTAAGGTCTTTAAGAGCTCAGATTGGTATTGAACTTTGTTGACGTCATCGGCTGTACTATATACAGCAAAGTAGGCTTGGCGATTTAAAAGCACTGTTTTGGGTGCTATCGATAAGCCTTTAAGTAAGGCTGGTGGAACATCGCTGCAAACTTGCGGGCATTGATTTGGAAAGATCATTTCTATACGTCCATCTTCAAGCTGTTGAACTTTCAGATCACCGACTTTCAAGGTGGAGAAGATTAGGTCGCCACCGCCCCCAAGTTGATTAAAAATCACAAAGGCCGAAGCCAACGTTGCATGCCCACAAAAATCGATTTCGGTAAGCGGAGAGAACCATCGTATCTCATAATGGTTTGGGCCAATAAGCTTAATAAAAGCTGTTTCTGATAGATTATTCTCGACTGCGATATTTTGCATCAGCGCTTCGTCTAACCAGTCATCAATGGGCACAATCGCTGCAGAATTGCCTTTGAATAATTCAGCAGTAAACGCATCGACTATGTATTGATCAAAATCCATTTTTGATTTCCTTTTAGAAAGCATTAGCATCTGGAGAAACACTATATCAAAGTAGCTCATGGCGTTAGTAACATATAGTGTTGCAACAAAAAGTCATTAACTAACTAAGACTCCTTTGCTTAGAAAGAGGTTGGGGGGTTCTTCGAAGTTGCCTTAAAGAGTTAACTGCGCCAGCCTAGACTACCTTTCCCGTTTGAGGCGTTCGCAATACGGCATGTAACCGCATTATTATTAAATCACGCAATTCGTTATTTCAGCGATGTCTGAGACTCCGCTATAAAAGGTCCATCATTTCGCGTAATTTGTCGATAGGTTGAATACCAAGGGCTTGGCTGTGCCACGCAAATTGGTCGCCAATAAACCGAGGGAAAATATGCAAATGATAGTGAGACAGTTCGTTAAACCGACCATTATTTTGTATCAAGGTAATACCGTCGGGTTTAAATTTGCTTTGAATCCGTTTATATAGATCCCTGGCTACCGCGTTTATTTCGCTGTAAATGTGATCAGGTAAATCAATTAGCGATTCATAGGTACGTTTGGGGCAAATAAGTATATGACCGAAATTAATCGGATCGTGATCAGCAAATGCAATAACGTCGTTTGATTCGAAGACAATTACCGCTTCAATTTCACGAGCTACTATCTGTTCAACAATCGTCATAAACCTTCCCTTTTGGGTATGCATGTACCTTTTATTTCAACACCACTCACAACACCCTATGAAGACTGAATATCGAGCTTAAGCATTGCATTGGGTTTGTTATCCACAAAGTAAGACCAAATGTGATCGTAGAGCGCATGTTGACCGGGGAATGGGGTTAAAGCTTTAGCTTGCTCTAGTGAACACCAACGATAGTGGGTGTGCTCGTCATTGAGGATCACAGCTTGATTATCGCGGCAAAGCACCACAAATACCGGAATAAACTGAATGACGTTAACTTGAGGCTCAAAGAATTGCTCCATGAAATGAGCGCTATATAAAGAACCCACTTCAATTTGGGTTTCTTCTTTAAACTCTCGAATAATTGCCTGCCAGCCCAGTTCACTGCCTTCAATTGAACCGGCAACATGACACCAAAATTCGCCTTTCACCCGCTTCATTAATAGCATTTTTGTTTCGCCATCGACACGCGAAAGGGCAACCCCAGATACAATTGAGGTGTTTAAAGGGATCATAGCCTACTCCTTAAGCAATTTGTCTAAACAGGTCAAAACTGGGATGTTTTCTAGGTAACGATTAAATTCGAAAGACTAATATCTAGGATAATACTAGACATTTTTTATATATTAATCAAAAGCTAAGGCTAGCAATAGTAATAGTAGTATTCTTAGTGCTAATGAGATAAGAGTATGTCGATTGATGTGAACCTTACAATGGTTATCTGAACCGAGCTAACTCGAAAGCAGCTGCTGGGAGCGAGTGTAAAGATTGGTGCCAGTGGTGTTTACCGACAGTCAATATAAATAAGCAGCTCCAGTATTCGTTGCTGCATCATCACCGAGACTATTAACGCCACTTGTCGAAGAGTCTTCGTCTGTTGTACCTATGACCAAGGTATTACCATCACCACTTAGGACAATGGAGTAACCAAACAAATCTTGATCGCTTGGATTAGATGCCTTTATAAATGCATTTTGCTGCCAAAGATCCCCACTTCCATCATAAACAAATTGATACACGGCTCCCGTATTTAGGCTTAAGTCATCTTCAATACTATTGATGCCTATACCACTTGAGTCTTCCTGCGTAGCTCCAATCGCCAACACGGTACCGTCATGACTAAGAGCAACTGACTCACCAAACCCATCTCCATCGCCGGTATTACTAGATTTTATGTACGAGTGCTCTCTCCAATTGGAAACGCTTGCATCATATACGAATAGGTAAGCTGCACCCGCATCGCTAGCGGCTTCATCGGAACTACTATTAACTCCTAAAGAAGATGAGTCTTCAGCGAAAGCACCAACAGCCAAAGTGTTTCCTGTGCTATCTAAATCAATCGAAAATCCGAAATTGTCTCCGGCACCGGAATTGGAAGCTTTTATATAAGCTTCTTGGCTCCATAGACTGCTCAACTGGTTATAACGAAATAGATAAACCGCTCCTGAATCAACGGCTAAGTCATCGTCTGTAGAGTTAATGCCGCTACTTGACGAGTCTTCCATAAACGCCCCTACCGCCAGGGTATTGCCATCCAGGCTTAAGGAAACAGCGAATCCAAATAGGTCATCATTAGATGGATTAGATGACTTAATATAGACTTGCTCACTCCAGGTACTGGTTAACGGGTTATAACGAAATACATAGGCTGCCCCAGAGTCAAAATTCAATCCCAGATCAGTTGCATATACACCTGATGAACCAGAGTCTTCACTGTATGCGCCAGCCGCGAAAACAAAGCCATCTCCATTGATAGAAACAGAGAATCCAAAACTATCATTTCCTCCAGCATTGGACGCCTTGAAAATTGACTGTTCACTCCAGGAATTGCTTGATGTATCAAAGCGAAACAAATAAACAGCTCCTGAATCACTGCTAATCGAATCTTCACTTGGCGCACCCACAATCAGCGTATTACCGTCAGCACTTAGCGCCACTGAGTAGCCAAAAAGGTCAGTTCCACCAGAGCTTGAATCTTTGATGTAGGCTTGCTGCTGCCAACGTTTGGTACTGACGTCTAGGCGATACAGATAAACAGCTCCTGAAGGCGGACCTAGATCGTCTGGTATACTATTTATTCCCGTAGAACTTGAATCTTCTAAAGGAGCACCGATAGCCAATGTGCTTCCATCGTCACTGATGTCCAATGACTGAGTATAACGGTTGTTGTCGCCCGGATTGCTGGCTTTAACGTAGCCGATCATTTGGGTCAGTTCATCAGCATCAATGCTTTTTTCAGAGCTTAGTTCAAGATCAGAGCCACTATCAGCCAAAATGAAATAGCTTGCTTCTACCGCTGTGATTAGGTTCACGACTTCAATCGTTGACGAGAGCACATCGCTGACAGTCGCCAACGAAAGACATGAGTTTTGCTGAGATAAATCGCGTTCGCAAATGGTATAGCTGATGCCCGTGATACTAGCGTCAGCCAAGGGGCTCTCCCACGTTAGTGTCATTTGCTTGATGGTCCCGGAGCCATCAATATAACCGTCACTTGCGGATTCTATGCTGACTAAGTTGAAGGCTTGCAGATAAACGGCATTGACGTTTTGTTGTTGAGGATTATTGTCCGAACAAGCGATACACAATAATGCACTCATGACCATCACCAAAATTTGGTGTTTCATCAAAGCCATAAACATTCCCGCCCGAACAAACTGTTATAAAATTGTAACAGAATAACCAAAAGCGCCAAGCAATGACCCTGGCAAAACTAACAGCCCAGGTGAAGCTATCGCCGAGTGATTTGATTACCGGTTAAATACACAAGTATTTGCAGCAAAACCATTACACTTGATAGTCAAAAACCACGATATCGTCGAGCAAAGGCACAAATTTTTTCTTTAAGGCTTCATGTTCAGGGTGTGGCAAATAATTTTGACGCCCTTTTTCATTGGCAAAACTCATCAACACACAATAACTGTAACCTTGATTGAGTGACTCAGGACTGTCATTCAAGCCCCATTCGACATTTACCACTCCATCTATTTTATTTGGAATAGATTCAAATAAGACTTTGATTTTTGCTATGTCATTCGTATCGACAGTAGCCTTAAACTTAATCAGTAAAATATGTCGTATCATACGGTCTCCAAGAGTTGCCTACCAAGGTCAACACACTTAAAAGCGTAAGCTAAAAAATGGTGATGCTCTTGCCCTATCGTTTACGCCTCGGCGTTTGCTTAAGCCTTCACTATACTCGCAACAGCGCGACGCGGTGTATGAGCAGTTTTTGCCGCATGGCCAAGGCGCACTAACATCTGAACGGTGTGATTTTCTGGTATAGAAAAATACTGCTTAAAATCCTCTTGTAGCGGTAACATGTCTTGATACTCTTGTAAGACTTGGCTCATTGGATGCTGTGCGATGCCCATCTTTGTGCTGGTTAAGTTTAACCTACAATATTCCCTACCGACTTGGACTTGTTGTTGGCGGCTATTTCCTGGGCTACTGAGCAAGGCAAAGCTCGCTGTCGATTCACTAACTGTCTTAGTAAATTGAACACTTTGCTCACCGAAGGCGGTGCTGTCTTTCTCTGCGCTTTTGCGCGAAAGAAAAAGCGTTTCAGCCACAATTTTTTTAAATCCAGTCACACCTGAATGCGCTAAACCAAATCCATCTCGGTACTTGGCAATCTCGGCATCATTAAAACGAAATAGAGCAATGGTTTCTAAGTCACGTTGCTTGTTACTAACTTCAATTGCCATCGCCTTCGTCAACACCTCTTGCATATACTGACTGGCTTCAGGTTTATCAATAAACAACAATTGCGATACTGGCTTACCCTCATTACTTCGTAAATTGAACGCGCCTAGTTTTGACTTTTCAGTCTCGCTTAGACGGTGATTGTTGTATTCACGTTTATTGGACTGACGTTCGAGTAAGTAGGGGTAAAGTTCGTCGACCACAGTAGTGTCTTGTTTTACTAAGGTAATCGAAGCAACTGGTTTTTCGAGTGTTTCTTGGTTCGAGTATTCTCCCTCTGGAAAATAGCTAATCTCAGCTTGGTAACCATGACCGCTAGCTGCAATGCTTAAGGTTTCTAAAAATGTCCCCTGCCCTATATGAATTTGGCGGGCTACCGGATCGGTTTGGGGCAAAAGCCGGGTCTGATCGACGTACAAATCAAAGCTAGTATCTGAAGTCATTTTAATTAACCACGGCTGAATGTTATGTGGATTGGGGCACAACATCGCCAAAGCTATTAGTTTTAAGCGGATATCGCTTTGTTCGAGACTTGCTGTACCCCAACCAAACTCAACAGCTTGCTTGTTGTCAGAACAACTAACGATGGAAGAGCCTATAGCTGTTGATGCTAAACCTAGCCCTACAATGCGAATAAATTGTCTACGTTTCATATCTACCTCAAATACCAATTTACATTCCTTGGAATGAATATTAGTATTCCAAGGAATGTATGTCAATACCTATTGAGGTGATAATGGAAAACAGAGATCAAACCGAAGCGCGTTTAATTATGGTAATGGGGATTGTTCAACAACTGATGGACACCCGGAAAAACATCCTGTTCTCAGGCTTTGAAATAAACGTTTCTCAATTTGGGCTATTGAGCCATTTTAGCCATACCCCTTCGCGCAGTTGGACAATCTCAGAATTAGCTACCGTGATGGAAATGAATCAACCGGGAATTACCAAACTGGTTTCAGTTTTATTAGACAAAGGCTTGTTAAGCGCGCAGCTTGATAGTGTAGATAAACGCAAACGCCACCTCTCGATTACGAGCCGGGGGGTGCGCTTATGCGGTGAAATAATGGTAAAACTACAACCTGAAATTACTAAGACATTTAGTGCTCTGCAAGACCAAGAGCTGCAACAAATGCTCACTGTAAATGAAAAGCTGATGGCTTGGTTGGACACTAACCGTCTTTAGTAATGCCTCGCACCTATAATTTCAGCCAAAACCAGGTAAAGTTGTTCGTTAATCCCGGCAAGAAAAGTGGCTATACTTTAGAATGTAGCACCACATGGTGTTAGTCAGACTTTTTATTCTGCGCTTCTAATAGCGCCCTAAACGATTCGAATGGCATGGGTTTATCAAAATAGAACCCTTGGAAGATATGACAGCCCATTTGAGTCAACACTTTGACCTGATAGCTACTTTCCACGCCTTCCGCTATTACATCCAACTCCATATTGCTTCCAATGGAAATCATTGATTCAGTCAATGGTGACTCGCTACCGTCCACAATTTCATCTACAAAAGCCTTATCAATTTTAAGAATATCAATCGGTAAGTCTTTGAGATAGGAAAGCGATGAATACCCGGTACCGAAGTCGTCGAGAGCTATTTGAAAGCCCGCTTGTTTGAGCTTGTGAAATTTATCGATGGTTTCTGTAATATTCTGAAAAAATGCAGCGGTCTCTGTGAGTTCAAGTACGACGTCGCTGGCTTCAACATCGTGTGCTATTAAATGTTTTTCAAGTGATTTAATAAAATTAGGCAGTGCAAATTGCCAAGCCGAAATATTAATAGAAAAATGCCCAGCGTAATTCAACTCAGACTTCAGAACTTTTAAGTAGCTAAGTGACAATTCAAGTATGTAGTCACCTAAAGAATGTATTAGTCCTGTTTCTTCGGCAATGGGGATAAATCTTGCGGGAGAAACCGTACCCAGCTCATCATCAAACCATCTCACCAAAGCTTCAGCACCATAAATACTGCCGTTGGAGCGATATTGCGGTTGGAAATGTACGCTTATACGATTATCCAATAACGCTTTCTTTAAGTGGGTTTGAATTATCATCCTTTCTTTAGCGATGTGTTCCAATTCTTCGTGATAGATACAGAACTGTTTTCTACCGTTCTTTTTGGCTTGATACAAAGCCAACTCGGCAAAGCGGAGCATTCCCAACACCGATTGAGAGCTCTGAGGGACAACGGCCATACCCACTGATGCATTGACTTCTATAACATGGTCTCCAATCACCATGGGTTCACCAAGAACATTCTTGAGTGCTTTAGATAATCTAAACTCACTGCTTTTGATATCAATAATCAAAAACTCATCCCCACCGATTCTAGAAATAAAAATATCATTGGGCAGCTGGCTTTGTAACTCTCTACTAAAACTTCTTAGTACATCGTCACCTATATCATGACCAAGAGCATCATTCACTACTTTGAAGTGGTCTAAATCAATTAAATACAGATGAATAGATGACTCTTCTGTTTGGTTCTGTCTACACAGTTGTTCTAAATATTCGTAAGCGGTGACTCGGTTGGGGAGTTGGGTAAGGTAATCTTCGTAAGCCAAACGCCGAATGGTATTCTCGGCCGTTTCGCGTTCTAATTCGGCGCCTGCACGAGCGGCAAAAATGTCGAGCACATCTAAGGTATGACTTGGGAAATCGAGCGGCTTGGTGTCCAGTAACACTATAATACCGATTTGAACGCCATTTGAGTTACGAATTGGCATACCGATATAGGACTCAATTTCCATATCTACGAGTAGTTGATCCTGAGAAAAGAGCGCCTGGACTCCTTTCCGATAAATGCAGGTTTTATTTTCTAAGACGTTTGCACAGGGGGTGTTTATTAGTTCATATGAAAAGTTAGTTGATATGCACTGGTCTACAGCAAATGATTTGGTACTAACTCTTTTTGAATTTTCACTAACCACCCCAATATAGCAATACTTTGCAGTAAATATTTCTGACAATTGAAGGGTCAGTTTCTCGTAGAACTGTTGGCCAATAGTATAGCTAACCCCTTTAGCTACGGATTCTAAGAGAGCACGATGCTGTTTTATTCGTTGTGCTTGAACCTTACTGTCATATGAAATTTGAAAACTGGTAATGACAACAAAAAAGCCAAACGCATAACCTACAATATAAACACCTTGAACCACACCAGTATCGATTGCAGCCCCATAGAGCATGCCAAATGCACTGCCAAATAAAAATACCCCAAAGCCAAAGGTCAAAAAATTACGTTGTCTTATAAACAGCCGGACGAATGTCAAAGTCCCCCAAATTAAGGTAATTAATCCCAATAGCTGCATCGATAGTCCGTAAGGTGATGGGCTGCCTTTCAACAGTGATTTTGATACTCCTAGTACATCGATTTGCACTAACTCTACCGGTGCACTCATTCGAATAGAGTAGGGTTCAATCACATTAAGAACCGCTACAATTGCCGAAGCGACAAAGAGTAATCCTCCCCAATACCTTGAAATAGTAAGTTTCGCGTAGAAGGTAATAAAAACATAGAGTAATGGGATAAATATGGTGACCGAAAACACTTGAAATTTCATCGCGATAACGGCGTCTTCAACAGATGTACTGTTGAAATAGACATAATTTGCGAGTTGATAAGTTGCAGCCATGAGCGTCATAGCGCCGAAGGACAAATAAAGAGTTGTTTGCCCACTCACTCGGGATTGAATAAGTAAATGTAATGCAGAAAATAACATGACTCCAGCGGAGAGCATGTACCCAATATCTATGATCAATCCTACCCCCAGCTTATTCTTCAAGAAAAATGCTGCGCACTTTTAATACACTACTATAGGAACAGGTTAGAACATAGAACTAAAAGAATAGTAAGAACTTCGTACTAATTGAATAGAAGCTCTAAAATTTGATTCATGAGATCGATATCGCCATTTTAACCATAAGCTTAACCCCATCATTATTTACCAAAGATTAGCTCTAAATATTTTCCACAATCTACTAACAGTATCCGCGACATAGGTGTAAGAGAGGTAGTAACAGCTAAGTATATAAGAAAATGAGAAGGCAAATTTGTGTACAAACTTTATATCGAATTACGACGATTGAAAGCCCGCTAACAATAAGTATTTTGAAATTCACATTGGAATGACTTTGCTAAACAATCACGCCCCCCAAACCATAAGGTTCACGTTAGAGGCGCAAACGTTTATACAACAGAAATTACTTCGAAACGCTTAGTGAGGGTTCACATATCGTTTCTTTAATCATTCTAGCGACGAAGTTTAATTATAAATTCAACAACATACGAGACCTTGAAGCGTTTAAGTACAACTTACTCGTTCAAGGTTAGGATATTTCGTAATCTACATCCCAACCGATTCAGGCCGAGCTCTTCAATTTTTTAAGCCTTTTTTCTTGCTCGCGCGGCAACCAAGCCAAATATACTCAAGGAAAGGATTACAAGTGATGTCGGCTCTGTAACCGCTGTGGGGTCAGTAGCGTCGAAATCTTTGTACAACAACAGATTAATAGGCCTTCCATTACGTCCGGAACTATAAACGTCTAAACTTACGTCAGTAGACCAGTTCTCATAGTCATAAACAACGCCGTTTGAAGTGATTTCGAATAAGGAAATAATATTGGTACCTGTCAATGCTCCAGCTGATGTTAAATATGCGAAGTAGTCAGAATCACTTAAGTAAGACTCGCCAAAATCGCCATCAGACCATCCAACAATTTGGCCACAGAAACTAAAATATGCTACTTGCCCATCACACAAAGAACTGTCAGACCCAAGTGCCGCATTAATGAAGTCGTCCGCAACTGCAGAAGTTGCTATGTTCCAACCAAAATAGGATTCAGATGGTTCTAAAGCTTCGATTGTTTGAGCATAGCTTAAGTCAAAAGTGTCAAAGCGTGTATATTGCCGTCCTGTCGATACCTGAGTGATAACCTTAGTTGTGTCGTCAGTAACTAAGTCACCATGTGTAATTATAGTTGCGTTAGAAACACTAGATAAAACTAACAAAACCCCGGCCAGCAATAACTTCAATTGAATCTCCATTTCCTACCTAAGTCAGTGTGAAAAACTTTTTGCATACTCGTAAACATGCAACAAGAATAAATAAAGATGCAATAATTGAACCCAATAAATAATATCATTTATTTCAATAACTTAAGGCATGCCTTTCCTAAGAACCCAAAGTAATGTAAAAAAAACTGACAGTTTTACCAATAAAAAGGTGGAATCTTCGAGCTCATTACCAATTTCAGATACGTAATAATCTTATTCCGATAGATCCTTGCCACATTTAATTGCATCATTACTACATTATTGAATGACCAAAAACGAAAAAAGCCGCTGATAAATCAGCGGCTTTTTTCTTAATGTGGCGGAGAGATAGGGATTTGAACCCTAGATGGGCTATAAACCCATGCCGGTTTTCAAGACCGGTGCATTCGACCACTCTGCCATCTCTCCGAGCGGGGCGAATAATACGTTTACCGCTTTGGCTTGTAAAGACCCGATTCAGGTTTTTTTCGAAAAAAAACTAGAAAATCAGTCCTTTGATTAGCTTTCGCTCACTTCGAACAAAAACCAATCGATGGTGTGTGCTTATCACTGCAATTTTTAAGATCTGTGCCTAAATGCCTAAGTTTAACAACGTTCAGCAAATGGGTAATTAACACCCGCTTCTGAAAGCACCTGGTCCATCACATGTAAATTACCAATGGTAACATCGGCACTTACATTGTCACTTTGCGTTTGACCAGCTTTAACACAGCGGTTCACCTCATCAATTTGATACTCGAAACCGCTTGCTCGGTAAGCTTGATCAAATGTTTCTCGGTCACCGGAATTAAGAACCAACTCCGCCTTCGTGGCATCCCAGAAGCATGCAGCTACGTTGATCGTTCCAAGGCTGCCAACAATCTGAAATTCGTTGTCTAATTTACTTAGGAAGCTGCAACTAAATTGACTAGTCACATCACCATAATCCATCATGACGCTGCAACGTTCATCAACACCGGTTTCACCAACCAGAACTGAAGAACTCACACTTTCAGGTTGTCTGCCCATTACAAACTCTGATAAGGCTATGTTGTACACGCCAGTATCAAGCATGGCCCCACCAGCAAGCTCTAGGTTAAACAAGCGGTCTTCCATATTGCGTTCTGCTTGAAAGCCAAATGTTGAACGAAGCAATTGAATTTCGCCAATGTTGCCGCTCTCGATCCACTGCTTAACCTGTTGCCAACACGGTAAAAAACGACTCCAGACGGCTTCCATTAGAAACAAGTTTTTTTCGGTGGCAAGTTCAAATAAATGCGTTGCTTGCTTGGCGGTAACGGTTAATGGTTTTTCGCATAAAACATGTTTACCAGCATTCAAACATTGCTCTACAACTTCAGCGTGGTAACGATGCGGATTAGCAATGTAGACAACATCAATTGCTGGGTCCTCAAGTAATTGCGCATAGGAGTTATAGGTATGTTTGATGTCATAGCGAGTCGCGAACTCTTCAACCCGTTGTGCATCTCGACTGGCGACTCCATATAAACAGGCACCGGATACCGCTGCAAAACCTTGAGCAAAATTATTAGCGATACGTCCTGGGGCCAACACCCCCCAATTCAAGATGCGTTCCATATAAAAATCCTTAAAAATCCTGTGGTTAAGCCATAAGCCCAGCTGATTCGTATATAATGCAGGATTTGCATGACGATTAGTGTGTGCTTTGTCTAAAAATCCCATGTAAAACAAAACAAGCATAGCTTTTATAGGTCTAAGCATTACTATAATCTACGTACTAGAATGCATTAGTATAGGGGGGAGTAATGCATAAGGAGCTCGACATAGCTAACTATCAGCAAAGCCTGGCTAGTATTACTCAACATCAAAGCCAACGCATTTTGTTTTATGTTGGACTTCTCTATTTAGCCCTAGCTATTTTTCATTTCTTACTGATTCCTGATCCTGTTATTCGCCAATCGATGACTCTGATTGCATTATTCTCTGCCCTCTATATCGAAATTTTAGTCGTTATCGCACGCAAAGTTGAACAAGACATCTCGATTTTGATGCAAATCAGTACCGCATTTGTCATCACCTTAAATTCCTTTGCGCATATTTATCTCACCGGTGACATTCATCAAACCACCAATTTACTCATTACGATTATGGCGCTAGGTGGAATTGGGGCTCATAAAAACGTTTTCTATGTCTCTATGCTCGTTACCTCTATCTTATGGGTACTTTTAATAAATACTCTTCCGAGTCCTACTCATGACATCGTGCATTTTTCGTTTGCCGTCGCTATTAGTGTCTTTGCTTCGATCATGATATTTAGGCATCGCTTTACAATCTTAGGACAGCTTTTGGTTCAGAAAAGACAGACAGAGTTTATTGCTACTTTTGACCCGATGACCCATTGCTTGCGCCGCCATGCTTTTGACCATAAAGCACAACAACTGGTCGTCAAGTGTGGAAACAGACCCTTTAATTTAGGCTTAATGTACTGTGATTTAGATTATTTTAAACGCTTAAACGACAGCGCCGGCCATGCTCAGGGCGACCTAGCATTGGAACGAAGCGGACAGTTGATCGCACAATTTGCTAATCAACATGGCCTAATTGCCGGCCGCACCGGAGGTGAGGAGTTTTCTATTGTCGGTGAAATAAGTAGCCGCGATTGCCGTAAATTGGCAAATCAACTGGTGAAAACGATTAGCGATGCAAACATCCCCCACCCCGACTCACCTGTTTCAC
The DNA here is from genome assembly GCF_003610775.1 of Alginatibacterium sediminis. Classification (GTDB taxonomy): domain Bacteria; phylum Pseudomonadota; class Gammaproteobacteria; order Enterobacterales; family Celerinatantimonadaceae; genus Alginatibacterium; species Alginatibacterium sediminis. The sequence continues at coordinate 86,252 of NZ_RAQO01000007.1, forward strand.
ATAACTTAACCATTAGTATTGGATTTGTTTGTCTAGACCAGAGCAGCTTCTCTAATCTAGATCAAATGTCTCAACTTGCTGACAAAGCGCTCTACAAGGCCAAAGACAAAGGTAGAGACCAAAGTCAGGAGTATCTACTTAATTCAGCAACGCAAGCACAAAATATTCATCAATAGTGGGCGATAAGGAGTACATAGTGTGCGTAAGTACTAGCTTCGTCATCGAAGCACTTGTATCCATCACGAGGTTAATTACAATAAGATCAAAGATTAATCATTGCTAGGCAAACGATATTGAAGCCCAAATCGAATAGATTGCGCTATCTACGACAACTGCTATTCATCCTCGCCACATTACCACTTTCGGCAGGTTCTAGTTTTGCGGCAAATTTCGTATTTGCTGTCGACAACTACTTAATGGCAAATAACATCGAATTTTTGTCTCAAGTCCGTAGCTTAATGGCAACGCAAGGACACACCGTACAGCTCCAAGTTATGCCGGTCTCGCAAGCCTTACAGCTGATAGAGAACGGTCAACTCGATGGTCATGCCTTAATGCATCCATATCACGCCCAACAGCGAGCATTAATTCAAATTCCCACTCCCGTTCAAACCCTTCCAATATGGGCCTGGGTCACCAAACTTGACAACTGCCCAAAAACGGCCAAAGCATTTCGTAACAAGAAACCAATTATCATCAAAGGAGCATCCCATTCGGATATGGCGATAGCATCAACTGCCAAGGGCTATCGTCAAGCGAACGATGCTGACCAAGCGATTCTCTTGCTACAACAAAACAAAGGCGATTACATTTTTGCGACTTGGGACCAAATGAGCCTATCCAGTAGTGGCTCCCCTCAAGAACTCAGTGCCTGTGGTAGTCAACCTATACTAAATGTTCCAGTTTTCATGTTTATTCACCCACGTAATCAAGCACTTACTCCTATCCTCAACCAAGCTGCACAAAATGCGCAGTGAAAGGGCTAGACGAAGGCAATAGTTAAGGTAAAATAGCGGCGAATTATTGTTCTAAGGTTGTCCTGCGTTGTTATTCCCCAAGTTGTGGTTAGTACTAATCGTTTTTCTTTCGAGTCTCATTTTTTTTCCCTCTTTAAGTTACGCCGAAAACCATCGTACGGTTGACCAAGTCGTTGATAAATATCAAAATACAAGTTTGCAACGGTTACTGCCTAAGTTTGTAAAAGCAGACGTGGACTACCCCCCAAAACGGGTGATGATGCTAGCGAGTAAACAAGAACAGCGTTTAGAGTTGTGGGCAGATTCTGGTGAAGGCTTCAAAAAAATACACACTTACGCCATTTTACATGCCAGCGGTGTGTCTGGTCCTAAGTTGGTTGAAGGCGACTTACAAGTACCAGAGGGTCTTTACGATATTACTGCCTTAAACCCCAACAGTAACTTTCATCTGTCGATGAAGATCAATTATCCAAACGATTTTGACAAAATGATGGCCAGACAAGATGGTCGACATAGTCCTGGTTCAAATATCTTCATTCATGGTAAAGCCAGTTCTAAAGGCTGTTTAGCGATGGGCGATCAAGCTATCGAAGATTTGTTTATTTTGGCTGAGCGGACAGGAATTGAAAATATTAAAGTTGCCATAGCTCCACGAGATCCGCGACGCACCCCCCTATCTGTTGACGAATACTCGGTTCCGGACTGGACTAAAAGCCTGTATGAAGACATTCAGCAGACTTTTGACCGCTACTAGCAGTCAAATTATTGAAAGCCCTATGCTGCTATGCAAGCATACTTAGTTTCTGTATTTGGCAATAAAACCAGCTGAAAACTTTAACGCTTTTTGCAATAAGACCGGCATTTGTTCATCATCAAGACTATCGAGTAAGTTCTTGACGTATAAACCTAATTCAGTGTCCCCTTCAATTTTCAGGCGCCGTTGAAAGAACAAACTATCAGGGTCTTCTTCTCGGCCCATCATCAGCATTAGATCGTTTATTTGCCCAGAAAAACTAACCGCATGCGTTTGCTCTATAGAACTGACGAGAAATTGGTTGTCGGCAAAACTAATCCACCAACGTAGATCTAAATCGCTTATCTCCAATTTTAAATAATTGTGTTCTAAAAAATCCAAATCTCCGTCTTCTATTTGCTCCACAAATAACTGCCCTAAGCCCTTCTGGATCATAAGCGCTTGCATTTGCAGAGGCATAAGTTTGGCCGCCAATGCAATCATAGACGGGCTTGTTTTCACAATTTTAGAGAACAGCCACTGAGGCTGCGGAGCGTTGGCGATAAAGGTAGTTAACACAGAAGACCTTTTGATAGATGGAAATCAACAAGTTTAACGACTTACAAACTGTATAAACCTGTCTTGGGTCAAAAAGACTTCGATGTTCGCTGCGTAAAATCATGGTCAGTACGCATTAGGGAACAAATTATGGAATTACTTTGCCCAGCTGGTAGTTTACCCGCATTAAAAACAGCACTTAAAAGTGGCGCTGACTCGGTTTATATCGGCTTAAAGGACGACACCAACGCTCGTCACTTTGCAGGACTCAATTTTAATGACAAACGCTTAATCCAGGCCGCTGAGCTTGTGCGCAAGCAGGGCAAGAAATTGAACTTGGCGATTAACACTTTTGCCCATCCAGGTGATGCGAAGCAATGGTATAAAGCGGTAGATTGTGCGGCCGCCAATGGCATCGATGCGGTGATTGTGGCAGATATCGCTGTATTGGATTATTGCGCCCAACATCACCCCGATCTAGAAGTTCACCTTTCTGTTCAAGCCTCAGCAACCAATGCCCAAGCCGTAGCCTATTATCAAAATAACTTTGGGGTCAGTCGAGTGGTTTTGCCTCGAGTTTTGTCTATCCACCAGGTGAAGCAAATAGCGAGAAGTTGTCCGACGATGGAGTTCGAAGTCTTTGCCTATGGCAGCTTATGTATTATGGCTGAAGGTCGTTGTTACTTATCATCTTACTTAACCGGTGAATCTCCCAATACCGTGGGTGCCTGCAGTCCTGCCTCATTTGTGCGCTGGGAAGAAGGTCCTGAAGGCTTAGAGTCGCGCTTGAATAAAATTCTAATTGACCGCTACGCTCCTAATGAAACCACGGGTTACCCAACCTTATGTAAGGGCCGCTTCGATGTCGACGGTCAGGTTTATCATGCCCTCGAAGAACCAACCAGTTTGAATACATTAGAACTTATCCCTGAACTCGCTGAGGCTAATATCGCAGCGGTTAAAATTGAAGGTCGACAGCGCTCCCCTGCATACGTGCAACAAGTCACTCAAGTATGGCGACAAGCGTTAGACCGATATAGTGCTGACCCAAGCCGTTATCAGGTCACGGACCAATGGATGGCACAACTTGCAAGTATTTCGGAAGGCAGTCAAACCACCTTAGGCGCCTACCACAAGCAATGGCAATAGGAGTATTAATCAATGAAGTACGCGCTAGGTCCCATTCTCTATTATTGGCCAAAACAAAAAACTGAAGAATTCTATCAACTGGCCTCTGCCAGTAGCGCCGATATTGTTTATATGGGCGAGTCAGTTTGTAGTAAACGACGCGCCATGCGCCATAACGATTGGATAGCAGTTGCCCGCGACCTTGCCAGTAAGGGCAAGCAAGTCGTTTTGTCATCCATGGCGCTACTAGAAGCTCCCTCAGAGTTACGTAATATTGAAAAGCTTATCGATAACGGTGAGTTTTTAGTTGAAGCCAACGATGTCAGCGCAATTGAAATGCTGCGCCAACGAAAACTGCCATTTATAGTTGGCCCCGCCGTTAACGTCTACAACGCCGACGCACTAAATGTACTGCAGCGCCAAGGCATGCAGCGTTGGGTCATGCCAGTTGAATTATCGCGAGACTGGTTATCCAAAACCCTGCAAGACGCGCAAGACTTAGGTATCCGGGACAGCTTTGAAGTAGAGGTTTTCGCTTACGGGCATTTACCTTTGGCTTACTCAGCCCGCTGTTTTACTGCCCGCTCTGAGAATAAAACCAAAGATGAATGCGAGACCTGCTGCATCAACTACCCTCATGGTCGACAAGTTAATAGTCAAGATGGACAGCCTTTGTTTGTGCTTAATGGTATTCAAACTCTATCCGGTGAAAAATACGATCTTATTAATGATCAAGCCAGTATGCGTGATTTAGTGGATATTGTTCGTCTAAGTCCAAGTGGCGAAGAGTCCATAGAGCACCTTGAAAGCTTTAGGCGTCGTAATCAAGAAGGGCAAAGTAACTACCCTACCCCTGATACTGTAAACGGCTACTGGCATCAAATAGCCGGCATTCATCATAGCGACTAAGACCTAACGCAGCCATCTAACCTAATTCATTATTTGGTTTGGTTGCTGCGTATTTCTTATCACCTTTGGTCACTCAGTCTGGGCAAGTATCCAGATGTCTCAATTGAAAGTGTTGTTCTCATACCTGTTAAAACCAGATCGGATTTGATTTTTTTAGCATCATTCCGCTGAAAAAATAGCCACAGCTCTTGTTTAGGATCAAAAAAAATTAAACCACTGTAGGTGTACTATCAAAAGATGGGCACTGCAATACAGGGAGGTTTACATGCTCATTAAAGCACTAAAATCGTTCTGCATGGGGCTGGTAATGCTTGTCTGCCAGGTCATTGAAGCAAGTGCAGTAGAGAATCACGTCTTGGTTTTACATTCCTACAATGCCGGTTACGAATGGACGCAAGAACTCCAAAATGGCATTAGCGACGCGATACAATCGGCAGATAGACCTATTCACCTTTCGGTCGAGTACATTGATAGCAAACGAGTCAACAGTCCGGAATACTTCGCTAGGCTTCAAGACTACTTATCAACAAAATACCAGAACTACCAAATCGATGGTCTGTTGATTACCGACGACTATGCCTTGCGGTTTCTTAACCAACTAAACCTAAATAACTTTAAAAACCTACCTACGGTTGCAGCAGGGATCAACGATTTTAAAGCGTCTTTACATACCACCACGTCTAAAGGAACCATTTTGTATGAGCGTGACTACATAAAACAGAACTTACAGCTCATCGTTAAATTAAGACCTGCTATCAAACGCCTTTACTACGTCGCCGACAATAGCTTGTCTTCAAACGTACTGAGAAAGTCTTTTCTTGAAGAGTTCTCCCATTATCCAAATATTGAACTAATCGAAGTTAGAGACCAAGATCTGCAGGAGACAAGTCATTTACTGTCATCTATTGATGAGAAAGACGCGGTATTGCTAACTCACTTCAACACCGAAATAAAAAACAATATTTATCACGGCTATACCAAAACGGCAGAAGTCATATCGTTAGCCAGCAAAGCCCCTGTGTTTGTCATGTGGGGTTTTTATCTCAAAGGGGATGTCTTAGGAGGTTATGTGAATCGCTCCTATATGCTTGGACAGCAGATGATCACCATTCTTTCAAAGCAATTACCAAACCCTGTTCGCGTTACCTTGCAATCCGAAAACTTAAATCCTTCAGTTTTCCAATTCGGCGCTCTCCAGAAATTTGGCATAAGCCAAGAACTACTTCCTAGTGACGCCCTTATCTTAAATAAACCAGTGTCATTTTTTACTCGTAACTTTGCACTGATACTTATCTCTGGCAGCATCATCAGCGTATTACTACTCATCATTGTCCTTTTGGGATTTGTGTTAAAACGCAAGAAAGAAATTATTAAGAAAGATAAAAAAATATTGACCTTGCAAGGTCAAACGATGCGCGTCCAAAAAAGCCTTATTCATGTACTTGGGGAGTCAATAGAAACGCGCTCTGGCGAAACCGGAAATCATGTTCGACGGGTTGCTAAGCTCTCGGTGCTGCTCGCAAAATATGCAGGGCTTAGTCATCGCGAACGCGACATTCTTGAAACCATTAGTCCTATGCACGATGTCGGCAAGATAGGCATCCCCGAAGTTATCCTCTCAAAAACAACTAAGCTTTCAAGTAACGAATGGACACTAATGCAAAACCATTGTCGTATCGGATACAAGTTGCTGTATGGCAATGAAGGCGACATTATGCGCCTTGCGGCAATTATCGCGCTTGAGCACCATGAGTACTGGAACGGCTGTGGATATCCAGATGGAAAATCTGGTGAAGGCATTCACATTTATTCACGTATTACAGCGATTGCAGACGTATTTGATGCGCTATTAAGCAAGCGGTGTTACAAAGAAAGCTGGCCTATTCAAGACGTGGTCGAGTATTTTAGATCTGGTTCAGGACAGCAATTTGATCCGAAACTAAGCCAATATCTACTGGAGAACATTGAACAATTCGTTGCTATTCGTCACCAATACCCTGATGAGCATTACCGTTAGCCTACCACCAGAAGAGCCCCCAAAAGCCTAGCAAATAAATGGTGTGCTTTTGAGGAACTGTTACATATTACTGGCTACAGCAATTCTGCAATTTCATCCGTACCTAAGTGACGTACATCTTTTCCACGGACAAAGTAGATAACGTATTCAGCGATATTTTGGCAACGGTCACCCACACGCTCAAAGCAGCGCGCTGCGTTAAGCGCGTCCAAAACATTTGGAATAGAACGTGGATCTTCCATCATATAGGTCATCAGTTCGCGAAACAGGCGCTCGTACTCTTTATCTAGTTTTTCGTCTTCGCGGTGCACAACAAAGGCGGCTTCGTCGTCCATACGTGCAAAACTATCAAGTACGTCATGAAGCATTTTAACCGAATGCTCTCCTAGCGTTTCCAAACTAGCAACCGAGATATTACTGCGTTTACCGAGGCCATTCTCAACCATACGAGCTACGTTTTTGGCTACATCACCAATACGTTCTAGATCCGCAATGGTTTTTACAATCGCCATAATCAGACGCAAATCACTTGCCGCTGGCTGTCGCTTGGCGATGATACGAGTACACTCTTCGTCAATTTTTACTTCAAGGCTGTTCACCTTGTTATCACGACGAGCGACTTGCTGGGCAAGCTCAACATCGTGAGTTGCCATCGCTTTTATCACATCACGTAGCTGTTGCTCGACTAACCCGCCCATGACCATGATTTGGTTACGAACAAAGTTAATTTCAGCGTTAAACTGACCCGAAATGTGCTTATCTAAATTCAACTTATCCATTTTATCCTTCGCCTTAACCGTAGCGGCCAGTAATGTAATCTTCGGTTTGTTTTTTCGCAGGTGTGGTAAACAAAGTATTTGTATCTGAATACTCAACCATATCGCCCATATACATAAATGCTGTTTGGTCCGACACCCGGGCCGCTTGTTGCATGTTGTGGGTCACAATCACAACCGTATAGCGGTCTTTCAAATCATTAATTAGCTCTTCGATGGTAAGCGTAGAAATAGGGTCAAGAGCTGATGTAGGTTCATCAAGTAACAATACTTCCGGCTCAATCGCGATAGCGCGTGCAATCACAACCCGTTGTTGTTGTCCGCCAGAAAGACCAAAAGCATTATCATTCAAACGATCTTTAACTTCATCCCAAAGCGCGGCACCACGAAGTGAACGCTCTACCGCTTCATCGAGACTACGTCGGTCGTTCACCCCTTGTAAGCGTAAACCATAGACAACATTCTCATAGATGGTTTTTGGAAATGGATTTGGGCGCTGAAACACCATTCCGACGTTACGGCGCAATGCCGCAACATCCACTGACTTGTCATATATGTTCTCACCATGAAGTAATATTTTACCCGATACTTTACAGATATCGACTAAGTCATTCATGCGATTGATACAGCGAAGTAGTGTCGATTTACCGCAACCCGAAGGTCCAATAAATGCGGTTACTTTACCTTTAGGGATTTTCATCGAAACGTCAAAAAGCGCTTGTTTCGATCCGTAAAACAAGTTGAGGTTTTGAACCTCAAGGGCCGTATCTTCTTGTGAAAGGTTTTGTAAGTCCAAAACCTTATTGTTTGATTTTTCGGCTGCTAAAGAAATCATATTTTTACCTATCGTCGAGTTCGACTATTGTTCCAGTGTTTTATATTTTTCACGTAGTTTGTTGCGAATCTGAATAGCGGCTAAGTTTAGCCCTACAATCACAGTCACTAGCAAGAATGAGGTGGCGTATACCAAAGGGCGTGCTGCTTCAACGTTCGGGCTTTGGAAACCAACATCATAGATATGGAAGCCAAGGTGCATGAACTTACGCTCTAGGTGAATGAACGGAAAGTTCCCATCCAAAGGCAGTGTTGGAGCCAGTTTGACCACACCAACCAACATTAAGGGTGCAACTTCACCAGCAGCGCGCGCAACCGCTAAAATCAGGCCTGTCATAATCGCCGGGCTAGCCATTGGGATTACGATTCTCCATAAGGTCTCAGCTTTGGTTGCACCTAAGGCTAAGGAGCCTTCACGCACTGAGCTAGGGATCCGCGATAAACCTTCTTCGGTCGAGACGATTACAACTGGCAGCGTTAAAATTGCCAAAGTTAAAGCTGACCAAATAACGCCAGGCGAACCAAAAGTTGGCGATGGTAGCGACTCAGGGTAGAAAAGTTGGTCAATACTTCCCCCCATCATATACACAAAGAAACCTAAGCCAAACACGCCATATACAATAGATGGCACACCAGCTAAGTTAATTACCGCAATGCGGATCAACTTGGTAAAGGAGTTATTCGCTGCATACTCGTGCAGGTAAATTGCGGCGACCACACCTAGCGGCGTCACAATCACCGCCATTAGCATCACCATAAATACTGTACCAAAAATCGCGGGGAAAACACCGCCTTCAGTATTGGCTTCACGCGGTTCACTGCTTACAAACTTGTAAATTTGATGCAGCCAGTGACCCGATTTGGCAATCACTCCCATTTCATTGGGAAAATGGATATCCAGAATATTGTTTAGTGGGATAGTGACTAATTCGCCGCGCATATCACGCACAATCAAGCTATCTCGAGCCGCCTGATCTCTAAGTGCAAACAAGCTTTTTTCATACACCAAATACTCTTGATGTAGCACTTCTCGCTGAGCGTCAAAATCGCTGATCATATCAGTGGTTAACGCGTGTTCAAGCTCCAGTTTTCTCTGTTTAAGACGGATCCGCTCCAAACGATAGTTCACACTACCAATCTCAGACTTTTGCAGAGAATCAGCTTCGTCGATTAAATCGTTGGAACGTCGAATAGAATCAAATACCTGTTGATGGTCATCACGTGACTTTAACTGCTCGCCATCAATGACTACCGCTTCAATGTAGCCATAAAAGTTACCGTTAGTACGTCGCTCTAGTACAGCGATGTTTTCAGGTACTTTTTGAGATAAAATTTGATTCTCTGTTATCCAGCGAAAATCTAGATCTACATATTCACGGTTGCCGGTTTTCAGTAGCAAACGTTCCACAAATTCTCCATCGAGACCAGAGACATCGGCACCCGACTCTTGCAAGCGTTGCAATGGAACCAACTCTTTATCGTAGATTTCTCCAATTACCGTTGTTTGCTGCCCAACAATACTCAAGTCGAATTCATACACTTCACTTGGCCAGAAATAGCTAAGACCACGGACCGCAATTAGGATCAATAATCCAACCACCGCAACCAGACTGATACTCACAGCACCTGCTGTCATCCAGATCCAAGGCGCTCCTGATTTAAACCACTTATTCATGCTAGCGTCCTTTGCTTAAAGCGAACTGTATTTTTCACGCAAGCGCTGACGTACAAACTCAGCGATGGTGTTAAATATAAAGGTGAAAATGAAGAGGACAAATGCGGCCAAAAATAATACCCGGTAATGAGAACTACCGACTTCTGACTCTGGCATTTCAACAGCAATATTAGCTGATAGCGTCCGCATGCCTTGAAAAATACTCCAGTCCATAACCGGTGTGTTACCGGTTGCCATGAGCACAATCATGGTTTCGCCAACCGCTCGACCTAAGCCCATCATCACCGCCGAGAAGATACCTGGGCTGGCAGTTAAAATAACAACCTTGGTTAGGGTTTGCCATTGCGTAGCCCCCAAAGCTAAAGAGCCATTGGTTAAGTGCCTTGGTACTGAAAATATGGCATCTTCCGCGATTGAAAATATAGTTGGAATGACTGCAAAACCCATGGCAATCCCAACGACCATTGAGTTACGTTGGTCAAAATCGATACCAAGTTCGTTGGTGATATACAATCGAGCATCACCATCAAAAAGCCAAAGCTCAAGATGTGGACTCATTTCGAAAGCAAACAATCCCACCATAATAACCACCGGAATTAGGATTAATGAACTCCAGGTATCGGGTATTTTTTGTTGAATGGATTTAGGAAGCTTCGTCCAAAGCCATGCGGTTAACAAAAAGCTTATCGGCAATAAAATTACCAATGCAATAATCCCTGGCAAATTATCTTCTATTAACGGTGCAAGCCACAAACCGGCTAGGAATCCCAAGATAACGGTCGGCAAGGCTTCCATGATTTCTACGGTAGGCTTAACAAACTGACGCACCGGGCCGGACATGAAATATGCGGTATAAATGGCGCCAGCAATTGCAATAGGAACGGCAAACAACATGGCATAGAACGCAGCTTTGATGGTGCCGAAAGAAATTGGAACCAAGCTCAACTTAGGTTCAAACTCGTCACTCGCAGACGTCGACTGCCAAACATATTGAGGTTCGGGGTAACCTTCGTACCAAACTTTCTGCCACAGTGCTGACCAACTTACTTCTGGGTGTTCGTTGTGCACTTTATAGAAACTTAATGCATCTGAGGTCATAGCGAACAAGCCATTCGCACGTGGGGAAAACGCTACGTTATACGTTTTGCCTTGACTGAGCTTCTCGCTAACTAACTTTGAATTACTAGTCGTATGAAAGACCGACAAACTTCCATCAGCAGCAGAAACCGCAAAACCTTTACGATAGTACTCACTGCTAATTTCATTCACACTGGCATCGACCGAGAACTGGCGAATCTCTCGCAGTTGTCGTTTGCGATTCTCTGTGACATCAAACCACTGTGAGATCACCCCGTTATCGTTGCCGATCATGATCGAACTAGCACCTGACATCAACGCCATATCGGTCACATTTGCGCCGTTGGCATTGATAGTCACAACATCACGTAGCGTTGCTTCTTCAGCATCACGAATATCGTAGATAGAAAGCCGATTGCCACTTCGCATATATAAGCTTCGCAAATCGGGGGTCAACAACATTTGGTCAACTTGCTTGGGGATCCCGGGGACGGTAGTTTGCTGGCTAGTCCATTCAATCTCTCCACTGATGAAGTTTTCTTCACCTTCAAAGGTCAAAATGCGAGCTTGGGCGCCATCATCAATCGCAACAATCTTTATAGTGTCGCTATCGCGCTCAAAGGCTAAGCTTTTGACCAAGCTATCACCCATATCTAAAGCCAGCGGCTCTTCACCCAGTGGAAAACCAATCACCGGTGTGATTAAGCGCTTGTCATTTGGATAGCTAGTTTCAAATTTAGCATTGAGTACGTAAACCTCACCATCAGCTGTTGCGTAAGCAACATCACCATGACTAGGAATAGTTTTCGCTGCCGCAACAATGGTTTTATCAAGTTTGAAACCTTCAAACTCACGGCCATCGTCACTTAGGTTATAGAAATCCAGCTGTCCATCTAAGTTAAATCGATAGCCAATTTCGTTTTGTTCTTCTACACCAAGCATCAAAGTGCGACCGTTGTCGCTCAATGGAAAACTCTTCGCTGGAGTAAGATCAGCACCTTTAAAAAGGGGCAAAACCACGTACAGCAAATAGAAGAATATTAGCAATAAGGCAACCAGCACTATGGCCCCGCCTAAGCTAACTCCGTAGCGCGCAAGCTTATCCTTAAAATTACGGCTCTTGCTACTTTTAAATGACACATTCTGCGTCATGAGATCCTCACAATCTTATCGTGTTGGCGGCAGTATATGACTGTTTTATTACACTAATGTGACATCCGGCAGACTAAGTAAATTAGATTTAGGAGTTTTAGCTAAGCTAGATTTATTTTGCATATAAAACAAAGCATTAAATATTCGAACTCAAATTGATCTCAGCACGAATTTTTAGCGGCAAAGCTTGGAAATTATCGGCAGATTGGCTTAATCTTAAAGTATGTCCATATTCGCTTGTCATAAAAATGTAACCATCAATAGGTAGCATGGTTGGGCTAATTTGAGCTTAACTTTGAATGCCTCAAACCCTTAAAGAGGTAGTAATGCAAAAGCATATTGTTTTAAGTGTCATCGCTAATGATCGCCCCGGTATAGTCGAAGATTTATCAAATTGCATTCAGGGTCACCACGGCAACTGGCTACAAAGCAGCCTAAGTGAACTTGCCGGTCAATTTGCTGGTATCGTTCAAGTTGATATTGATGCGGCTCATATTGACGAACTAAAACTCGCATTGAATCAAATAACTGATTTATCCATACATGTGGTTGAATCAATGAATGCAGCTGACGATAAAGCTCCTCGGATTAGCATTACTGTGACTGCAAATGACCGACCCGGTATTGTTCAAGAGCTAAGCCAGGTGGTTGCTAATATTGGTATTAGCCTAATCAAGCTTAAAACAGAGTGTAAGCCTGCGCCAAACTGGGGAGGAAACTTGTTCCAAGCCCATATACAAATAGCAGCCCCAAGCGACGAAAAGCTTTTCGAATTGCAAAGTGCACTGGAGAAACTTGCGGATGACCTGATCGTCGATTTCGCCTAACCATAGATTTATTATGACCGAGGATACGGATGAGCCCACAAGATTTCGAACCGGCGCCAAGCCTATACATCGATAAAGAACTAAGCTGGCTTTCGTTTAACGACAGAGTGTTACAAGAAGCTCGTGATCCGTCAGTTCCTATCATCGAGCGCATGCGTTTTTTGGGTATCTATTCCAATAATCAGGATGAGTTCTTCAAAGTCAGAGTTGCAGACCTTAAGCGTCGAGTATTGTTAAACGAGTTTGAGGGCGGAGATAATAGCTCGCAGCTATTACTCGATGAAATTCTCGCAAGAGTTCAGCGCTCTCAGCAAATTTTCGATGAGACCTACAATGAACTACTCATAACCCTCGCCCGTCGAAATATCTTTTTGGTCAATGATATTCAAATTTCAGAGAGTCATGGCCGTTGGATCCGTCGTTACTTTAAAAACCACGTTCTAGAGCACATTTCACCAATATTACTGACTAAAAGTACCGATTTGGTTCGTTTTCTAAAAGATGAATACACCTATCTTGCCATCGAACTGCAACAACAAGATGACACTCAACACCTTTTAGTTGAAATTCCAACCGACGCTGTACCCCGCTTTGTACAATTACCAGCTGATGGTAATAAGACCAAGAAATACATCGTGGTGCTAGACAATATTATTCGATATTGTCTAGATGACTTATTAAGACCATTCTTTAATTATGAAAGTGCAAGCGCATACTCGATGAAAATGACCCGAGACGCTGAGTACGACCTAAATGACGAAGTTGACCAAAGTCTGCTAGAAAAAATGTCCGAGGGTTTAAAACAAAGGCTGGTTGCTGAGCCTGTGCGCTTTGTCTATGACGAAGATATGCCTAAATCCTTGGTCAAAAAACTAAAAAAAATGCTGCACATTAGTAAACTAGACCACAGTAATGGCGGCGGTCGGTACCATAATTTTAAAGACTTTATTGGCTTTCCTAACGTCAGCTTTAAGTACTTAGAAAACCCCAAATTGGGCGCGTTAAATAGCCGTGTATTCGATAGCCACCCTACGGTATTCGACGCTATTACCCAACAAGACATTTTATTGTATTACCCTTATCACAAGTTCCGCTATGTTGCCGAATTTGTGCGCCAAGCCAGTTTTGACCCCAAAGTCAGTTCGATTCGAATCAATATCTACCGTGTGGCGAAAAATTCGCTACTCATCAACTCACTGATTGATGCATCTAATAACGGAAAGTTGGTCACTGTAGTGATTGAACTTCGCGCACGATTCGACGAAGAGTCGAATATGAGCTGGGCACAACAGCTCACTGACGCGGGCGTTAAAGTCGTGTTTGGAATGCCAAGTCTGAAGGTACATTCTAAGTTGCTGCTGATTACTCGTATAGAAGACGGCAGCAATGTTTACTACAGCCATATTGGAACCGGGAACTTTCACGAAAAAACAGCACGAATATACACCGATTTTTCACTATTTACTCGCGATCAAGAGTTAGGAACTGAAGTCAGTAATGTATTCAAATTTATAGAAATGCCCTACAAACGCTACAAATTTAAACATCTAATCGTGTCACCGATCGACACCCGTCGTCGCTTATTTAGTTTGATTGATTTCGAAATTAATCAGGCTAACCAAGGTAAAAGAGCTGAAATAACCATCAAAGTAAACAACCTTGTAGACCGAGAACTAATCAATCGATTTTATGCTGCAAGTAAAGCTGGCGTGAAAATTCGAATGATCATCCGCGGCATGTGTGCTTTGGTCCCTGGTCTCAAAGGTATTAGCGATAACATCAAGATTATCAGTATTGTTGATCGGTTTTTAGAACACCCGCGCGTCTTTATTTTCCACCATTCAGGTGAAGACCAAACCTTTATCGCAAGTTTTGATTGGATGGCTCGCAACATTGAAAGCCGGGTAGAAGTTGGAACACCTATTAATGACGATAAGCTTAAACAAGTTATCCGCGATATTTTAGAAATTCAATTCTCGGACACAACTAAAGCTCGGATCATCGATCAATCCCAAAGTAACCAGTATGTAAAACGAGGAAATCGCCGAAAGATCCGCTCCCAAGTTTGGATCCACGACTATCTAAAAGCATTCGAATCTAAAGATGCCACTCGAAGAGAGCCTTAGTTTTCTGATCCAGAACAATCTAATAAGCCACTTATGTTGAAGTGGCTTTTTTATGGCGATGTAGCGATTAAATCGAAAGCAAGGTTTGACTACGGCTACTGGCTTCACATTGATCGAGCGCTTTTTGCAATGCAGCTCCTCTAGCAAAATCAGCTTCATCATTCACGCCACTGCGGATACTTTCAACAAAACGTTGATAAATAGTAGGAGTTGGTTCGCAAATGATGCTTTCCCAAAGCCCTGGGTTCACATTCTCCCCGCTACATACCTTAAGCTCATTCCACTCTTCACCTGGCTTAAGACAAATTTCAATTGCCCCTTTATCACCAAATATACTTAGGTTAAGCGTGTTCAAATTACCCGTTGCCCAACGCGTGGCTTGAATAGCAGCTAATGCTCCGTTACCAAACTGGGCACTAATAATCGCCGAATCATTGGCGTCCAATGGATACTCCCCGATTTGATCGTTAGGCGCTTTGGCAAAGGTTTTAAGTTGACACGAAATCGCAGCAAAATCACCGACCGGAAAACTAGCTAAGTCTAAAATATGTACACCAACATCACCTAATACGCCTTTGCTGCCATGTTTAGTCGATAAGCGCCATAACCACTTCGATTCAGATTTCCAATCTCCCCAAGCATTGCTACTTAGCCAGCTTTGTAGATAACTAGCATTAACATGCTTAACTAGACCGATTTCTCCAGACTCAACCAAGGCCTTGGCCTTATGGATTGAGGGGGCATTTCGGTAGCTAAGATTTACCATATTAATGACACCAGCGTTGGTTGCGGCATCACACATTTGTTTTGCATCGGCATAGTTGGTTGCAAGCGGTTTTTCACACAGCACATGTTTTGAAGCGGCTAACACTTTTAGCGTAATCGATTTATGCAGAGCATCGGGGGTCACCACGGATACCGCGTCAATTTCAACCGTGCTTAGCATTTCATCTACATCGCAAAAATAATTTTCGATAGCAAAGCTTTGCGCAAAGTCTTTAGCCGATTTCGGCAAAATATCGCAAACCGCAACCACTTTTACGTCTTTTATTTCTTGGTAAGCTTTAACATGCGCAGTTGCCATGCCTCCTGCGCCAATAATGGCAACTTTTAACATTACTTGAACCCTCCTTCGCCCGGTTTATGTAAGCCTTCACCTTGACTAACGATCTTGTTAGGTGCTTTTTCAACTGGGATTTCAGGGCAATCATCAATCCAACTAGACCCTTCGGGCTGAGCCCATTTGACTGCATTTTTGAGTACGCGTTTGATGTTTGCATCGTAGTAGATTGGATAGGTTTCATGACCGGGTCTGAAATAAAATATTTTGCCATTACCGCGTCGATAAACTAGACCCGAGCGAAAGACTTCGCCACCAGCAAAATTGGAAATAAATATTACTTCATCCGGATTTGGAACCGCGAAGGGTTCGCCGTACATTTCGGTGTGTGGTAATTCAATGTACTTATCAATGCCCTGTACAATAGGATGACCAGGGTTTGTTACCCACAAGCGCTCCATTTCGCCGGCTTCACGCCAGGTCAATGAACAGGTGGTTCCCATTAAGCGTTTAAATATTTTGGCATAATGCCCAGAATGCAATACCAGCAAGCCCATGCCTTGCAGAACTCGTTCTTGTACCCTATCGACAATTTCGTCGGCAACTTCGCCATGAGCGCAATGTCCCCACCAAATAAGAACATCTGTTTGAGCCAAGCGCTCTGCAGTTAGGCCATGTTCGGGATCTTGAAGAACGCAACTACCTGCTTGTATTTCTGGGTCTTCATTAAGTCCAGCAGCAATACAGGCGTGCATGCCGTCTGGGTAGAGTTTTCCAACTATTTCATTCGTATGCTCATGGACATTTTCGCCCCAAACCGTGACACGTACAGGCATTTTTATCTCCTTTGGGTCTAACCCGTTGCAGTGTGCTGCGACAATTTGAGTAACACTGTCTAATCGCTGCAAACCAAAGCTATGGTTGCGGATTCAGACGCTCAAATAAAGCTCTACGCAGTAGTTATAATCGTTTTTTGTTCAAGCTTAACGGTGACAAAATGCCAACGTAAACCTTTACTTATAAATAGCGTAAACCTTTACTCAGTAAATTCAAGAGCTAAATTATCTAAGTTCCAACAAGTAGATCACATTTTAAGAATTAAGCGCTATCGCGGAACTTAAGCGACGTAGGAACACAAACACTGCGTGGATTGCGCCCTTCAATGCTGTCTTGAAGTAGTTCAACCACCGATTCTGCGATACGCGTTAAATCTTGATGGACGGTGGTTAAGTGGCTGGATATTTTAGGCAGGTCATCAAAGCCGGTAACCGCAATTTGCGTCGGCACATCAATACCTAAGTCTTTAAGTGCGGTTACCACACCCAAAGCGATTTCATCATTTGAACAAACAAAGGCATCATTGTCTAAACCCTGTTGTTTTGCCAAGGCCATAACATGACGATATGCATTCATGGTAGCACTCGACTCTCGATGTAGATGTTGCATTTGCGATTTAAGTCCAGCTTCAGCCATGGCTTGTTGATACCCCAGGGCACGTGCACTTGAATAGTTTGCATCGTTATCTTCACCTAAAAACACAAGCTTAGTTCGACCTTGTTCAATCAAGTACTGACTCAATTTACAAATTGCATCTTGGTTATCGATTGTCACCGAATACTCCGCATCAAGCTCAAGGCCAACAAAAGGAATATTTAGCTCGCGCAATCGTTGCGGACGATCATCGATAGTAGCACCGAGTAGAACAGCAGCGCAGGCTTGGCTAGGGATAGCATCAAGCTGGTCATATTTAAACAACACTGGCACCAAGCCCTTAGTATGTAAATGAAGCGTCATTGCCTGATAAAAGTGCACAAAATAAGGTCGCTCAGAAAACTCATGGGGTTCAGGCGGCATGCTTAACGCCACAACCGCTTTGTTACCAACAATCAGACGTCTGGCCATAGTATTGGGCTGATAATTTAGTTCTTCACTTAAATCGACAATCCGTTGTCTTAGTTTGTCACTGATACCAGGTTTTCCATTAAGGGCACGGCTGATTGACGCGATAGACACGCCTGCAGCTTTTGCAAGCTCATGAATTGTAACGATTTTATCAGTCATATATGCTTTACGCCTAAAAGTTAAAACCCTAAATATGCAGACTAGCTTACGGATAAACAATTGAAGTACCTAGCATTTAATCAAGCTGAATGCCGCTTGGCAAGTTATCCAGAGTCTCCTTTAGCCAAACTTTTTATCACCGAAACATCAAAAACAACGATTAACGCACATATTTACACATCCTAATTTGACCAACGTAAACGCTTACTATACGGTTGTTAACAAGAGTAAAGGTTTACGTTATACAAATGTAACACGATTACAAGCGGGTTAGCGGTTTTACTCCTAACAACAATGAAATCAGGTTTAAAACTAAAAATTACCAGGAGGGTAAACAATGACTAGCCGCTCAAAATTATCACTTGCCATGTTAATCGCCGCAGGGACCTTAAGCCTTAACAGTGGTATTGCCAACGCCGCCGAAGTAACCTTTGTATCCGGTAAAGGTGGCAAAGAACTTGAACTGTTCAAAGGTATGGTTAAAAGTTGGGAAGACGAAACCGGACATACAGCTAAAATTATCCCCATGCCTAAGTCTTCAACCGACCAATTCGGTCAATATCGTCTTTGGCTAGCCGCTGGAAACGCTGACGTTGATGTCTATCAAACCGATGTTATTTGGGCTCCACAACTTGCAGAGCAATTTATTGACCTAGCGCCCCATACTAAAGACATCGTTGGTGACCATTTTCCATCAATTATCGAATCACAAACGGTCGACGGTAAGTTGGTAGCTTTGCCTATCTATACCGATGCGCCCGCTTTGTATTACCGTAAAGACTTACTAGAAAAATATCAGCAAGATGTGCCTAGCACATGGGAGCAGATGACTGAAGTTGCTCAATCTATTCAAGACCAAGAACGAGCCGCTGGTAATAAGGATATTTGGGGCTTTGTTTGGCAAGGCAATGCCTACGAAGGTTTAACTTGTGACGCTCTTGAGTGGGTTAAATCCTTTGGCGGCGGACAAATCGTCGAAGCCAATGGCGATATTTCAATCAATAATCCAAAAGCCATCTCCGCTTTGAACTTAGCTAAGTCTTGGGTGGGTAGCATTTCTCCTGAAGGCGTATTGTCGTACCAAGAAGAAGACGCTCGTGGTGTTTGGCAAACCGGTAACGCTGTCTTCATGCGTAATTGGCCTTATGCGTATGCCCTAGGGAATAGCGATGACTCAGCGGTTAAAGATAAATTTGCTGTCGTGCCACTTCCAAGCGGTGGCGACCATGGCGTATCGGCTGCAACCCTAGGCGGTTGGAACGTAGCGGTATCGAAATACTCGAAGCACCCCGACGCTGCAATTTCATTTGCCCGCTTCCTCGCCTCAAAGGAAATTCAAAAGCTGCGTGCTCTAGAGTTTTCACGATTACCAACCTTGGTCTCACTGTATAGCGATAGTGATATCGAAAAACAGCAGCCAATTATTTCACAATGGGAAGACGTGTTTTTGCAAGCCGTTCCAAGACCATCTGCACCAACCCGCGTGAAATACAATGAAGTGTCATCTAAGTTTTTCTCTGCTGTTCATAACACCCTATCGGGTAACGGAAGTGCTGAAGAAAATCTAGAGTTACTGGAATACGAACTAAACGAGCTTAAAGGTTCGAGCTGGTAATCAATGCTGGGCAGCAACACTTGCTGCCCAATTCTCTAGACTAGGATGTCAAAATGGATACTTCGCTGAGTTTGTCCAAGCCAAACACCAAGCTAAAATCTGTGTCTAGCCTACGGCAACAAAAACTACGGGCAGCAATGTGGTTTTTAGCACCGATGGTAACGGTTTTGTTTTGCGTTGCAGGCTGGCCTTTGTTGCGCTCAATCTATTTCTCATTTACTGATACATCCCTCACCGACTTATACGGCGGTCAGTGGGTTGGATTTAAAAACTATTTAACGTGGACCACGCTTTCATCGGGCCGTACCATTTTTTCTGGAACTTTAGCTGATCCAACCTGGTGGAATGCGGTTTGGAATACCATTAAATTCTCTGTCGTGTCGGTCAGTATAGAAACCATTCTTGGTTTGATGGTTGCGTTAGTTCTTAATCAAGAGTTCAAAGGCCGCGGACTGGTGCGCGCTGCAATCTTAATCCCATGGGCTATTCCTACGATAGTGTCGGCAAAAATGTGGGGATGGATGCTAAATGACCAATTTGGCATTATTAATCATATGCTGATGGCGCTAGGGCTTATCGACAGCAACGTTGCTTGGACCTCCAACATCGACACCGCTATGTTTTCTGTGCTGGTTGTTGATGTTTGGAAAACCACTCCCTTTATGGCGCTGTTATGTCTTGCTGGGTTACAAATGATACCTCGAGATATCTACGAGGCAGCCAAAATTGATGGTATTCATCCGGTGCGGGTTTTCTTTCATGTAACCCTGCCCTTGGTACGCCCGGCCCTCATGGTTGCAGTCATTTTCAGAATGTTAGACGCGTTGCGAGTATTTGACCTTATATATATTTTGACGCCCAACTCCAAAGCCACCAAAACTATGTCAGTGGTATCGCGAGAAAACCTAATTGAGTTTGATAAATTTGCGTATGGTTCGGCACAATCAACACTGTTGTTTGCCATCATCGCTATTTTTGTTTGTCTTTACATCTGGCTTGGAAAACTAAACCTTAATGGAGACACGCAACGATGATCAAACGACAGCTTAATTCGGTAGCGTTCTACTTGTTAGTTATATCGATTGTGGTGGTTGCGGTATTCCCCTTCTATTACTCGGTTATCACAAGTTTTAAGACCGGTACCGATTTGTTCTCCGTGGACTACTTTCCAAAGCACTTTGATTTAAGAAACTATCGAGATGTGTTGAACAACGATAACTTCTTGCGCAGTATCTTAAACTCGGTGTTTATTGCATCAACTACGGTCGTTTGCGCCTTGTTCCTAGCGGTGACAGCGTCCTACGCCTTAGCGCGAGTGCGCTTTAAAGGTCGTGGATTATTACTAATGACTATTTTGGCTGTATCCATGTTCCCGCAAATTGCCGTGTTAGCTGGACTATTTGAAATGGTTCGTTTTCTGGGGATATATAACTCGCCTTGGGCAATGATCCTTTCATATACCATTTTTACACTCCCCTTCACGGTTTGGGTACTCACCACCTTTATGCGCGACTTGCCGGTTGAGATTGAAGAAGCCGCTATTGTTGATGGCGCCACGCCATGGGTCATCATTACGCAAGTATTTCTGCCTCTGTTATGGCCAGCGTTAGTCACAACCGGCTTACTTGCCTTTATTGGAGCATGGAACGAGTTTCTATTTGCACTGACGTTTACCGCATCCGAAACCATGCGAACCGTACCGGTTGCGATTGCGATGTTAAGCGGTGCTTCAGACCACGAAATCCCTTGGGGTACGATCATGGCCGCGTCTGTTGTGGTCACTGTTCCACTGATCATTCTAGTGCTTATCTTTCAACGAAAAATTGTCGCAGGCTTAACTGCCGGCGGTGTCAAAGGTTAATGGGGCAATAAAAATGGCGCAAATTCAACTAGCAAACATTTCAAAACACTTTGGAAAAACCGAGGTTATTCGTGAGGTAAATCTCAATATCAAAGCCGGCGAACTGATGGTCTTTGTTGGCCCATCAGGTAGTGGTAAATCAACCCTACTGCGCCTAATCTGTGGCCTTGAAGAAATCAGCAGCGGCGAACTTACCTTTGACGGTGAGTCTATGAATAACAAAGTTCCATCAGAGCGCGGTATATCAATGGTCTTTCAATCCTATGCCCTTTACCCACATATGGATGTGTACAAGAACATGGCTTTTGGCCTCAAATTGGCCAAATCAAGTCCCGAAGATATTCGGGAACGGGTCATGAACGCCGCTAAAATGCTTCAAATTGACCACTTACTCGATCGCTTGCCAAAACAACTTTCCGGCGGGCAGCGACAACGGGTTGCCATTGGTCGCGCAATCGTTCGAAACCCCCGTGTTTTTTTATTCGATGAGCCACTATCAAACTTGGATGCATCCTTGCGCGTCGCGACTCGACTTGAAATTGCCAAAATTCACCACGAGATGAAAAGCGCAACCATGATTTACGTCACCCACGACCAAGTGGAAGCGATGACCTTGGCCGACCGAATTTGCGTACTTAATAATGGCGAAGTCGAACAGGTGGGAACTCCCGAAGAGCTGTATCACAGTCCAAACTCGTTGTTTGTGGCAAAGTTTATCGGCTCTCCAGCGATGAATTTATTAGAAGGCGATTTTGCCAAAGATTACCAATGCCAAACCCTCGGGATCCGCCCTGAGCACCTGGTGATAGACCCCAACGAAGCAACTTGGCAAGGTGCGGTGATTCATACGGAAAACTTGGGATCGGATTTATATATCTACTTAGACATAGGCAGTGACTCGCCACTGCTGGTTCGCTTAAGTGACCAACAAAAAGTAAGCAAGGGCGAAATTGTGGGGGTTCGTCCAAAATGGGATCATTTACATCGTTTTGATCAACACGGAAAACCAATATCAGCACCAATTGGAGCTGAACCATCAACTGTTTTAGAAACTCAAAGCGCTTAAACTAAAACAGCCCAGTGAACTGGGCTGTTCTTTAACGGGTTTCAAACTAACGGATCGGTAAGTCGGTCGAGCTTTCTTTATATTCTGCAACGGGCTTTTTAAGCTCGAAACTAAAGCAACTGCCAAAGCCAACTGTGCTCTCAATTTCCAAGACTGAATTATGCTCAGCAAGTATGTGCTTCACAATACTTAAGCCAAGACCGGTTCCACCAGCATCACGGGTTCTGGCGTCATCAACGCGATAGAAACGCTCAGTCAACCGACCCAAGTGCACAGGTTCGATGCCGGGGCCGCTATCTCGGACCAAGAACTCTGATCCGGTATCGGTTTGACTCCACGAGATTAAAATCTCCCCAGGAGTCTCGCAATATTTAATCGCATTTGAACTCAAGTTAAGGATGGCGCTGAGTAATTGCTCTCGATTACCAAATACCTCAAGCCCTTCATCAACATCATAACTCAGTTTAAGTTCTCGCTCGCAAATCAGGCTGTCGCATTGATCACTGAGCAAACTCAATAATTCGGATACCGGTATCAATTCGTGGTTTGCAAATTGGCTACCCGATTCAATGCGAGCCAGAGTCAACAATTGGTTAACTAAGGACTCCATGCGTTTGCTCTGCTCCGTCAACGTGCGGTGCGCTCGAGGCCATATTGCCGGATTTACGCTGTTCGGTTCTAGCATTTCAAGATAACCGCGCATGACCGTTAAGGGAGTGCGAAGCTCATGCGACACGTTAGATACGAACTGGGTACGCATATTCTCTAAACGCCGCACTTCACTAACGTCACGAACGACAACCAAAAACTGTTGCTCGCTGTAGGGTTCAATTCGAAATTCTAGTGTTAGATTTGGATTAACTGGGCTGGGGATTTCTAGTGGCTTTGCATAGTTGCGGCGGTCGATATAGGTAACAAATTTTGGATCTCGAACCAAATTAACCAGGCGCTGTCCGGAGTCACTAGGCCATTTGAGTCCAAGGAGTTCACTTGCAAGTTGATTACACCACAAGATTGCACCATCAGACCGCAACACCACAAGCGCATCCGGCAGCGCTTGAGCTCCAAGTTTAAAGTACTTGAGCAGTTGCGCCAGCTCTCGCTCTCGCTGCAGCCGGCGCTTCATTAGATTATAGATGCCGTGAAAGACGAGTTCCCAAGAACCACTGCCTACAGGCGGGGTTAAGCGTTTGTCTTTATAAAGCCAGCGCATTAGCAGAGCTTGTTGACGATACAAATACAAAATATGCACAATGGATGCGGCAAACAGCACTTCCAACATGTACCCACTTATCAATCCAATGATGGCAAGCGGTATATACCAACGCAGTGCGCGTTGGATGATATTTAAAGCCGAAAATGCGACATTCATTAAGTTCTAATTCACCCGGGTAGAGAAACGGTATCCAGAACCTCGTACTGTTTGAATCAATTTATCGTGCTCAGCAAATGAAATCGCTTTACGCAATCGGCGAATATGAACATCAACCGTACGATCTTCAACATAGACGTTGGTTCCCCACACATTGTTGAGTAATTGTTCGCGACTGTAAACCCGTTCCGTATGGGTCATAAAGAAATGCAGCAATTTAAATTCGGTTGGCCCCATATCGACGGCTTTATCTTTAATACTCACCCTATGAGAAATAGGGTCTAAACGTAGCTCCATGACTTCAATCACTTCTTCAAGTGATGTTGGCGCGACACGTCGAATAACCGCTTTTACCCGCGCCATTAGCTCTTTGGGAGAAAAAGGCTTGGTTAAGTAGTCGTCAGCCCCAGCTTCTAAACCCAGAACTTTATCTTCTTCTTCGCCTTTGGCCGTGAGCATGATAATCGGTATTTGACGAGTTAAATCGTGGCGTCGCATGGTTTTAATAAATTGAATGCCACTCCCCCCAGGTATCATCCAGTCCAATAAAACCAGATCAGGGTAAGGTTCGACCATCGCATTTATAGAACTATCGTAATCGGCCGCCTCAATAGCAGTGTAGCCGTGTTGTTCTAAAACAAAGCACAACATTTCACGAATTGGTGCTTCGTCTTCAACAACCAAAATCCTTCTTGCCATTTTTCATTACTCTACAATGATTGAGATTGTGGCGATTATGCTGCACTTGCATGACATTAATATGACAAGCGACCCCAGCTACGCAATTTCTAATTTCAGCTCACTACGTCCTGCACCTAAGGGCTGCAAAATTACGCGAGCAGGGATCCGTTCAACCATTGCTTGCACGTGAGAAATAACGGTAACTTGGCGTCCACTAGCTTGCAAATTGTCCAAACATGCTAAGACCATATCTAAACTTTCAGGGTCAAGTGTACCAAAGCCTTCATCAATAAAAAGACTTCGAATCTCGATATTGTCGGCAGATACACTTGCTAAAGCCAAAGCCAAAGCTAAGGACACCAAAAAGGTTTCTCCCCCAGACAAACTTGAGATAGAACGCACCTCATCCCCCATGTCGCGGTCGATCACTTGCAATGCTAAAGCTGCATCAGGGACACGTTGCAATTGATATCGAGGGGCAAGCGAACGCAATTGCGCATTGGCTTCAAACAACAAGTTTTCAAGGGTCAGCTGTTGTGCAAATACTCGGAATTTTGCCCCGCTGGCACTGCCAATCAATACGTTGAGATTCTCGAGTAACTCGAGGCGCTGTATTTGCACCGATAGTTCTTTATGCAGTTCACCGCTTTGAGCTTGGCTACGTTGGTCTTGTTCGATTAAAGAGCGTTTTTGATAGGCTTGCTCTTGTAGCTCAAGACGTTGATGCTCAAGTGCTTCAATGCTTTCCAATTTAAGTTGCTGCAAATGCCCTTTTAGTTGACTGTCTGCATTTATCCACTGCTTATCGATTCGTTTGACTCGCTGACTTAGCTCATGACTTTGACTTGCATTAATTGCGAGTTGCTGTTGATGAGCTTGACTGTCGCTTTCCCATTGCCCTCGCAACTTAGGGTCTAAACTTAACAGTTGTTCAATTTGAGCATCGTCGAGTTCTAGGTTCTGGGCAACTTGTCGCCACTGTTCTTGAGCAAATTTGTAATCGAGTTTTCGCTGTTGTTGCTGTTGGCTAAGTTGCTCAATATTGGTTTGAGCCACCAGCATCTGTTTGGTTAAGCTTTGCATTTGTTGTTGACTAGTGTCCGCTGCCTGTCGAGATTTTTGTACATTGGCATTGGCCAGCTCTCGCCACTGTATGACCGTTAGGCCATCTAATAAACCCCGACGCTCTTGGCTTAAATGCTGATTTTGCAGCAACAAACTGGATAGTTGTTGTTGATAATGTTGTAATTCCTGACCCAATTTCTCCAGGTTTTGCTCTTCGAGGGCAATCTGTTTTTGAGAACTTATATAACGTTCATTGTGCTGCACTTGACGCTCAAACACTTGCTGATATTGATCAACTAAATTAACGATCTGCAAGGCGCAACGCCGCGGTCCATGCTGTGCTAGCCATTGCTCCCATGGCAAATCACCGAGAAGCAATACTAATTGCTGGTATTGATGTTGAATATTGGCTTGCGCCTCTAGGCTTTGCTTCTCAATTTGGGCCCGCTGATTACTGTGATTCTCAAATTGATGCTCATAATTCAGTCGTTGATGATTAAGCTTTTGTAAATGTTGCTGGCTTTCATTGTAGCGAGCTTGAAGCTGTTCTCGCTTAGCATGTTGTGCTTGGTAATCATCCAATTGTTGATTTAGGGATTGTAATAATGACGCGAGTTCAAGGGCACTTTGTTGTTGCTGGTGCTGATAGGTTAATAATTGATCAAGGCTTTGGGGCCATGAAAACCCTAGTGTTTGAGCTTGATGAACAAGACTAGCCAATTGTTGATCAAGTTCTTTAACTAGCGTTTCACTGTCTGATAACTGCTGATCTAACTGCTGAGCTTGCGCGTTTAATTTAGCCAACTCAAGTTCATTGCTACGAAGCTGTTGTTCTAGTTGTTGATGCCGTTGTTCAAGTTGATGAAAAATCGCGCTCACTTCTGGAGTATGCTCAACAAATGGGTGGTCTAAACTTCCGCACAGTGGGCACGACTCGCCATCAACTAATTCTTTGCGTAAGTCATCTAAACTAACAACAGCCCGTGCACTTTGAAATGCGCGTTTTGCTTCCTCGCTCTCAATCGTCAGCTTGGCAACTTGTTGACCCAAATATTGTTGTTGTTCTTGGGTTGTTTGCTGCTGTCCTTGAAGCTGCTTGTATCTATGTTGTGCATGCTCTAATTGTTCAGATAATGCTCTTGCTTGCTCTAAGTAGCGACATAATATGGCTTGTTGTTCAGATTGCGCATTTACTAACTGATACTTTGCCAACACATCCTCAGACTTTTCGTGGCTTACGTTTAACAATTGTTGCGCTAACTCTTGGTCTTGAGCTTGGATTTGTTGAATTTGATTTTGGATCTGCTCAACTTCATGTTTACTCTCCAACATTTGCTGCTGATGTTGCTCCTTTAAATCTATACGTTTTTTTTGCTGCTCTTGTTGGTCCAAATAAACTTGTAAATTACGTTCAATGGCTGAATTTTGATGTTGTAAACTGTGCAACTGTTGATGTTCGCTAAGCCACTGCTTGGCATCGTTTAGTTGTTCAAGCTCTGATTCACATTGCTGCAATGCACGGTGATGCGTATGCTTTACCACCACTATGTTGTCACTTAGCGCAACTTGTTGCTTTTCTAAGTCTTCGCAAGCGCTATGATTCGCATTCAATTCATGGTCTAAACGCAAAGCTCGTTCAATTTCGGGCTCGCGCAAGTGTTGCTGAGTTAGTAATTGCTCCAACTGCGTCTGGTTCAATTCTACCTGCGATTTAGCCAACAAATGTTGCTGTTCATGTTGATCAAGTATCTGTCCTTGCTCGCTTATTTGCAGTGCTAAGCTAGACAGTTCTTGCGCTAAACGACTCAAACTTTGGTGCAATGGGCGGTGCGGCTCTAGCATTCTCAATTGCTGTAAACTGTGACGAACTTTATCAATATCTTGCTGCGCAGCTTCAAGTTGAGCCTTTTGTTGCGCCAAACCATCTTTTTCAAGCGCATTGCTACGCTGTTGTTGTTCAATTTGTAACAAGGTTTGCTGATCGTTACTTGCCAATACAAACCGATCTAATGATTTTTGTAACTCAGCTAAATCACTTACCAGCTGCAGACGTTCTTCATCACTAAGATAAGAAATACGGCCCATTTGCTCTTGTAAAGAAGAGACTCGCTGCTGCTGCTCGCGCGCATTTTGGTAAACTTGCTGCGAAATATTACTGTACAGCTGTGTGCCTGTCATACGTTCTAGTAGGGCCGAACGTTGGTCTTCCGCCGCTTGCAAAAATGCTGCAAAGTCACCTTGTGCAAGCACCACCGCGCGACGAAACTGTTCGTAATCTAACCCCACTAAGGTATCTATTCGCTGCTGGAATTCGCGTTTATTTTCAGAAAATACTTGTTGGTCACTAACATCAATAAGTTCACGAGTACTGCCTTGCCAGCGCCCGTTCACATGACCTCTCGCGCGGCGAGCTTGCCAACGAACTAAATAACGCCGTTGATCATTGGAGAGCAATTCAACTTCTACCCATGCCTCACTTTTGCCGCGACTCACCAAGTGACGAACATCGTTGGCTTTTAGTTTTTGCTGTTCGTTTTCGCTACCTACTTCGACGCTACGTTGTGCGCTACTAAAACGAGGGACTTGTTCGTAAAGGGCAAGACACATCGCGTCAAGCAAACTCGATTTCCCCGAGCCAGTTTTACCACTAATCGCGATTAGTCCCTGCCGCTTGAGTAGGTCACCATCAAACTCTAAGGCAAATTTTTGCGCCAAACTCGCAATGTTTTCTCCGCGTATCGCAAGTATTTTCATAGGTCTGATTGCTCCACTTGCGTTAACACGTCTTGGAAGGCTGCCATTAATTTAGGGTCCAATTGATCCTGATATTGCTGTTGATAACAAAGTTCGAACACCTCTGTTGCACATAACTGGCTAAGTTTTTGCCCCGACTTTGCAAACTGGGTGTCTTGTTGCCCTTGGCTATATTCAATACTTATTTTTGCCAAACGCAGGTTTTTATCTTGAATCGCTTCGAGAACTCGCTCACGGATCTGAGCTTGGGGTTTATCTAGCTTTATGACGACCTCGAGATAAGGTTTTGCTTGCTCAACCCCAGTAAAAGGTTCCAAATCTCGCAATGCTTGTAACACGCTATCGAAATCGGAAGCGGTTTTAGGTACGCGCAGTAAGTCGCATACTCTAGGGACGTAGATCGGCTCAAGTTTTAGTTGGCGTTCTTCAAACTCAACGAGCTTTATTTGATGCTTGTAATTGCGTTCGGAAATCGACAAGGGGATAGGTGAGCCGGAATAAAAGATAGCCGTGTCACTTTTTATTTGTTGTGCTAAGTGTAAGTGTCCCAATGCGACGTAGTCACAACGTTCCGGAAATATCGTCGTCGGAAGTGCGTGCTGTCCACCAATCATGACGTGACGTTCAGATAGCTCAGATATTTGCCCACCGCTTACATGACCATGTCCCAAGGCAATTAAACAATGCTCAGGCTCAAGTCGTTTATCTACCGCTTCACCAAGTTCAGCATACAAACTTTGAATTGCGTTTTGCCAACGCTTCGAAGAGTCTTCGATGCGAGGATCAAGTTGCAAATCGCTGCTACGTAAAAAAGGAGCCGCGATACACCAACCTTGAATTTGTCCATCTCGCGTTTTAAGCGGTATCAGTAAGCGTTCATTATCAAGTTCGCCATTTTCATGGCGCACCACGCTGCCAACAAAATGCAGGTCGAAATGACTGATTAAGGATGACGGGGCATTAAGCTTACTAGGGGAGTCGTGATTTCCTGCGGTAACTATCACCTGTAAACCAGGATTTCTAGTTGCTGCTTTTGCTAAGAAACTATACAACTGCTCCCAGCTCGCAGCGCTAGGATTAGCTGTATCAAAGACGTCGCCACAGATAACAAGTACATCAACCAGTTGAGTATCAATTTGCAGCAACAACCAATCCAAAAATTGTTGATGCTCATAATGTCGCGCGTAACCGTGCAACTGATGACCCAAGTGCCAGTCAGCACTATGCAATATTTTCATGTAACGGTCTTTCTCCTAAAACTTAGTCCAAGCATCACAATATGAGCAAACTTGCGATGAATTTCAATGTACACTAGCCACACATTTACCCACCCTAACGACTTTTTGCTATGATGCGCCGTCGTTTTACCAAGAGAACACGGATATGTGGTTTAAAAACTTAATGCTTTTTCGCTTCGTTAAGGATATTTCCTTTGACCAAGAGCAACTTGATGAACAGCTAGAAGGTCTCGCATTTAGCCCTTGTGGTAGCCAAGATCTCAGCAAATTTGGCTGGGTCACTCCTTTAGGTAAAAACGGTAACAGTTTTTTGCATTCAGTGGGCAGTGAAATTCTATTATGCGCCAAAAAGGAAGAAAAAATGCTTCCAGCCGCTGTGATTAAGGACCAACTGCAAGAAAAGATAGACATGCTTGAAGAGCAACAGCAACGCCCGTTAAAAAAAGCTGAAAAGGATGCACTGAAAGAAGAAATCGTGCACACCTTGTTGCCACGTGCATTCAGCCGAAGCAGTCAAACCTTTGCTTGGGTTAGTCCAGAGCATGGTTTTATTGCTGTTGATGCAGGAAGTGCTAAAAAGGCCGAAGAGATAGTTTCCTTATTACGTAAGACTATCGGTAGTTTGCCAGTAGCACCATTTAAGCTAAAAGAACCCGCTGATGTCACCATGACTGAGTGGCTCAATGAGCAAAAAGTTCCGGCGGGATTTGAGCTTGGCGAAGAAGCAGAACTACGTTCGGCACTCGAAGGCGGCGGTATTATCCGTTGTAAAGAACAAGATTTATTTAGCGATGAAATCAAAGCCCACCTTGATGCAGATAAATTTGTCACCAAATTAGAATTGATATGGGCAGAAAGCTTACGTTTTGTTGTCGCCGAAGATTTAAGTATTAAAGGGCTTAAGTTTATGGATACCATTACCGAGCAAAATGACGATATCAATGAAGACCCTGCGGCACGTTTTGACGCAGATTTTGCCTTAATGAGCGGAGAATTAGCGCGCTTTGTACCCGAGCTATTTGAAGCTTTAGGCGGAGAAGACCAAGCCGTTTAATACCGGCTAATGATACTCGGCGTTTACATCCAAGCGCCGAGAATTTAATAAAGAGAGAAACAATGAGTAAATCTAAAACCAAAGCGCAAGTGCATGATTTGCAGCGCGGTGAAATCAAACACAATGCTTTTGCAGCCATGGTCACCTCACCATTATTTAAAGCTAAAGCGTTTAAAAATCATAAAGGCAAAGGTAGTTATCAACGAAATGGGAAGCATAAAGGCCAAGAGCCTTATTCAATTGCAGCGTAAATACGCTTAATTGAATAAGGCTTTTGACTCTAAAGCACACATAATATCTAGACCTAGTTCTCGATCACGTTGAGTTCTGCGCGTCGAACAAAAATATTGTTCTCCTTTCCAGACCCACGACACCTTCTTTTCTTCCAGCGCTCACTATTCTCGTTTGTCTACTCAAAAGACATCAGCTTTAAGTTGTGTTCACCCAAAACGGAACGCTTCTGGGTCGCAGAAACGAATACTTGCTCGTAGTTTTCCTAGCAATAACTAGTAGATTTTCGGGTACTTCCGCACTTATCTCCCCCATATACTAGATTCATCTGGTGACGAGATGTAAAACCGGTAACGAATAAAACACATGGCCTTACCAAAAACCAAAATGCCATTGATAACAAGTACCCAACCTTCTGAGGAATGAACATGAACAAGATGATAGTCGCAGTATTCAAAAACGAAACCAACGTCTTTAACGCCTTAAATGCACTTAAGCAATTACATAAAAATGGCGATATTAGTATCTATTCATCAGCCGTAATCGAAAAGAACCAAGCCAGTGACGTCTCTCTCAAAACGGTAGAGGATGATTCAGCTGAAAACAGCGTTGTGGGTCTGGTCAGTGGCGCACTTGTAGGCATGCTTGCCGGCCCCGCTGGTATGTTAGTTGGAGCAAGTCTTGGTGGATTGACCGGCGCATTTTTTGACCTAGACGATGCTGGTATTAGTGCGGGATTTGCGTCTGAAGTTAGTGAAGCTCTTTTACCAAATCATTTTGCAATCGTTATGGAAGTTGAAGAAAACTGGACAACACCTGTGAATACTGTCATTGCTCAGCATGACGGCATTGTATTTCGTAAACTGCGCGATGAAGTCGCTGAAGCTCAACTCAAGCGTGAAGTCGAAGCCACCGAAGCTGAATTACAAGAATTAGATGAAGAATTCGAACGCGCTAACGAAGAAACGAAAGCCAGTATTAAGAAACAAATTGAATCAAATAAGCAAAAATTATCCGCAACTCAAGAACAAATCGCGAAGCGAGTTAAGAAGATTGAACAAAGCAATCAAGAAAAGCTAGCTACCTTAGAAAGCCAACTTGAAACAGCAAGTGAACGAACCAAACAGAAAATTAATAAAAGAATCGAGAAGGTAAAAGAAAACTATCAAGTTCAGCAAGACATGTTGGACCAAGCCGCTCGAGAAAACTACAAACATTATTATGAGTAAGACGCTCGAATAACCAGAATAATTTGTAACAATAACGCCTCGTATACGAGGCGTTATTGTTACAACTGGCTTAACACGACTAGTTGTGCCCAAGCTTTGACAAGACTTACACCTTAATCGTCTCTTAAAAAGTTCACTAATGCAAATTTAATGACGTTATGAACAATGATTTCAAACTCTGGATAATAATAATTCCTTGTTGGTCGCGCAGGTAGCAGCGCCTAAGTTTTGACAAACTGATACTGAATTTAGTAAATGAGCTCAAGCGTCATAAGCCAGCAATTACGGGGTAAAAAAGATGGGCACAATACCAGAACAACATTTCAATAACGATTTAGATAAAAAAACATACAAGGTGATTACCTTGCTGTTACTTAATAAAAAGTATCACTAATTAATATAAGGACTATTTCAACTCCAAATCTGCAAGAAGCAACGTAGGTTATTGAAATTACTATGAAAGCAATAGATAAGCCGCATTGGTTAAAAACTCAACAAAACTTGCGCCAAATCCCCTACACACGTACAATCGCGCGTCCTTTTAGCCCACATCAATTCGACTAGACCCGGAGCCCTGATGTTTACACCTGAATTATTGTCCCCCGCTGGCACGCTAAAGAATATGCGCTATGCATTCGCCTATGGCGCAGACGCTGTTTATGCAGGCCAGCCTCGTTACTCTCTGCGCGTGCGCAATAACGAGTTCAATCATGAAAACCTTGAACTTGCGATAAACGAGGCCCATAGCTTAGCTAAGAAGCTATACGTGGTAAGCAATATTTCGCCGCACAATGCCAAGCTAAAAACTTACTTAAGAGACATTGAGCCGATTGTCGCCATGAAGCCCGATGCTATGATCATGTCCGACCCTGGGCTGATAATGATGGTACGTGAAGCTTTTCCAGATCAAGTGATCCACCTATCGGTTCAGGCAAACGCTATTAACTGGGCAACGGTTAAGTTTTGGCAAC
The DNA here is from genome assembly GCF_003610775.1 of Alginatibacterium sediminis. Taxonomy (GTDB): domain Bacteria; phylum Pseudomonadota; class Gammaproteobacteria; order Enterobacterales; family Celerinatantimonadaceae; genus Alginatibacterium; species Alginatibacterium sediminis. Next base: position 119,299 of record NZ_RAQO01000007.1, read on the forward strand.
AACAGGGAATTAAACGCGTCATTCTATCGCGTGAGCTATCCCTCGATGAAATCGAAGAGATCCGTTTCCAAGTGCCCGAAATGGAACTAGAAGTTTTTGTTCACGGTGCTTTATGTATGGCCTACTCAGGCCGCTGCTTGTTGTCTGGTTACATTAACAAACGAGATCCAAACCAAGGTACCTGTACCAACTCATGCCGCTGGAAATACAACGCTCATGAAGCCAAAGAAAATGACATTGGCGATATCGTTCCTGTTCAGCAATATCAGCCCGAGCCAACCCTTGGTGCTGGCAAGCCGACCGATGAAGTATTCTTATTACAAGAACAAGGTCGTCCCAACGAGTTTATGCCTGCCTTTGAAGATGAGCACGGCACTTATATTATGAACTCAAAAGATTTGCGCGCTGTTCAGCATGTGGACCGCCTCACCCGCATGGGCATTCATTCGCTTAAAATTGAAGGGCGTACCAAGTCGTTTTACTACTGTGCACGGACCGCGCAAGTTTATCGCCAAGCAATTGCTGATGCCGTTGCAGGTAAAGAATTTGATCCAAATTTAATGCATACCCTCGAGAATTTAGCCCACCGCGGTTATACCGAAGGTTTTCTGCGCCGTCATACCCATGACGAGTATCAAAACTATGATTACGGCTACTCCGTTAGCGATCAACAACAATTTGTTGGGGAAGTTGTTGGGCGCGACGCCAACGGTTTGGCTGAAGTCGAAGTCAAAAACAAATTCCTTGTAGGTGACACGCTCGAACTGATGACGCCCAAAGGCAATCTAAATTTCAGCTTAGAGCATCTGCAAAACCGCAAAGGCGAGCAAATGGAATATGCCCCTGGCAGCGGACACACAGTATTTTTGCCGGTACCAAAAGAAATCGATCTCGACCATGCACTGTTGATGCGAAACCTGAAAAACGAAGAAGACACTCGCAATCCGCACCAAAAAGAAACGTTGGCGTAGTTTTGGCTTTAGTCATCAATAAAAAATGCATCAACTGCGATATGTGCGAACCTGAGTGCCCCAATGAGGCCATCAGTTATGGCAAAGAGATCTATGTCATAGACCCTGCCCGATGTACTGAGTGCAAAGGGCACTATGACAATCCAACCTGCATCGCGGTTTGTCCCATCGACTGCATCACAGTTGATCCAGAGCACCAGGAAACTGACGAGCAGCTCTTTGACAAATTTGTTAAGCTTCATCATCCTGAAGTGCAATAGAACTAAGCGCTTAAAAAAGCAGCTGTTGTAAATGAGAGAATAATAAACAATGATCAATGCCGAAATAACCGGTTGGGGCAAATGCGTTCCACCAGCCGTCCTAAGTAATCACGATTTAGCGACGTTTATTGAAACCAACGATGATTGGATAACCTCTCGTACCGGAATCAAAGAACGCCGAATTTCTCATGTCGACTTAGCCCAACTAGCTTATGTTGCAGCGCAGCATGCTTTGGCGTGCGCCGGACTTGAAGCTAAAGATTTAGATTGCATTATACTAGCCACTTGCAGCCCGGGCACAAGCGTACCAAGCACTTCGAGTCGCGTACAACAGTTGTTAAAAGCTGACAACGCAGCGGTCTTTGATATGAATGCAGCGTGTAGTGGATTCGTATATGGCTTGCAAACCGCAGCTTCGTTAATCCAAAGCGGTGCGATGAAACGGGTACTCGTCATTGGTGGTGAGCGCTTAAGCCAGATATTAAACTGGGCGCAGCGAGAAACCGCTGTGTTGTTTGGCGACGGCGCAGGCGCAGTCATTATTGAAGCAAGTGAAAACGATTGTGGCTTCCAAGGCGCAAAACTTGGTTGTGATAGCGAACGTCGTGAAATTCTATTTATCGATGACTTTGGCACCGACCGTAAACGCTTTGCTGGCGTTGATGGAATGTATACCTTCCATTTTGACGGCCAAGAGATATTCAAACGTGCTGTTAAAGGCATGGGGGGTGCTACTACTACTGTGTTAGAGCAAACCAATATCGACCCGCAAGATATCGATTTTATTATTCCTCACCAAGCAAACTTGCGCATCATTGATGCTTTAGCCAAACGCATTAATGCGCCAAGCGAAAAAATCATGATCAACATCGAAAAATACGGTAATACGAGTTCAGCAACAGTACCTATTGCGTTATGTGAAGCCTTGGAACAAGGCCGAATCAAACCCGGCGATCAGCTTTTACTCGCAGCTTTTGGCGCTGGATTAACGTGGGGGGCTGCGACCTTAAAATGGGGGCAACGGGTAACACCGATCAATCAAAGCACGATTACTCTACCCGCGTTTGAAGGCACCGCACTTACCTTGCTTGAGCCTTTGATAAAAGCTTGCCAAGAAATTGAGGCTGCTAAAGCTTAAAGTCGATATTATGCTGAACGTAATGACTACGTTCAGCTCGTTGCATTTATGTCTTACTGGTAGTTGTTTAGCTGTGATAGCCATTGTTGACTAACTTCAATCTTACAACTTAATTGCTCGGTCCCCGCCCCACTGCCCGAAGCAAACATTGCCGCTTGCCATTCACACCTAAATTGTCGATAAACTTGAAATGACATTTGTGCTCTGACATAACTCTCAAACGTATGGTTATCGCTGTCTGTCTTCTGGTCTAGTTCTTGGGCTTGTATTTTTAACTCTTGATCCGCAGCAGCTATTCGTTGTTCTAATACCATCAACTGTGACGACAGGCATTCATTGACAACTTGCTTGTTAGCAGATTGATCCCAGCATTGTTCTACTATCCCAGCGTGAAGGCTTAAACTGATAAACATAAACACAATACCGATCCAAGACAAAAAACGAATCATTAACTCTCCTAAGATTTTGGGCGAAGGTCTCTGGCTAGCATCATTGCAAGGCCAACGATTTGCAAGAACAACGCTAAATTCTTGGTTTGTGAAATAGCCTTAACTTTGCGCTGAGCTTGCTCCATGAGTTGCAAGTTTTCGATAAACAAATCATTGATGGAATTTCGACTTAGATTTTGCCCACCCTCAATGGCTGACTCAATCACTATTTGATTTAACCCCCCATCATTTGAGATAAAATCGTAGTCAGCCAACCCGAGCTGTTTTGCTAATTGCTTCGCAAACGCTGTGCTTACTGTTTGGGGTGTTTGCGAAGCTTGAGCAAGCAACAGATATAAGGTGTCGCGCTTACGTTCTAATCCTTGAACTTGCTGCCAATTTAAATCAATGGTGCGCAAATTTCGCGACTGCTGCATGGTTAAAGTATCGAGCTCGGCGGTATGTTCACTTTCAATAAAATGCGCGCTCATTGCAGCAATAACATTTAAAGTTAAGCCGGTTGCCACAATCGTCCAAGTCGGTAACACAGCACTCTCCACTCATTAGTCTCTTATATGAGTATGCGAGCTAAAACTAAGCTTCGCCATTAGTTTTGTTTTTTTAGCGAGGACAAGCTTTCAAGTGAAAGGTATGTTCCCGGCTATAGCGCTATTTCTACGCTTAGAGAGATTGGTATTGGTCGACTAAATTGTTACAATCCGCCGCTGTCCTAAACGAATAAACCATAATGCAAAGCCAAACTTGCCCCTGCGGCTCTAAAGAATATTCAAGCTGTTGCCAAGCCCTACATCTAGGTCATGCGCGTGCTGATACTGCAGAACAACTAATGCGTTCACGCTTTAGTGCTTTTACCATGGGTTTAGGACAATACCTTTTCGATACTCACCATCCTGATTTTAGAGCCGATCTAAGTGTTGAATTACTCAGCGACAATAACGGGATCCAGTGGCAATCGCTTCAAATCATTACAGCAAACCGCAATCCGGCCTTAAGTGTCACCAAAGCCTGCGTTGAGTTTAAGGCCACTTACCTAGAAGATGAGAGCTTGCATGTTATGCATGAGCGCTCATTGTTTCTGCGCTATCAAGGCCAGTGGGTATATACCCACGGCGAACAACAGCCATCAAGCATCGGCCGAAACCAAAGCTGCCCGTGCCAAAGTGGAAAAAAATATAAACAATGCTGCGGACGATAATCGTTTAGCGCTATAGAGAACACAACATGCAACGAAAAATTTTATTAACCGATTGTCCTGACGCCAAAGGCCTCATAGCAACAATCACCAATATTTGTGCCAAACACCAACTCAATATTATTAAAAACAATGAGTTTGTTGATAATAATCATGGTCGTTTTTTCATGCGGACAGAGCTTGAAGGCATTTTCAATGACGAAACATTGCTGGCAGACTTGGATAGCGCTTTACCCACGGGCTCTCATCGTCGCTTAGTCGCTGCTGGCCGCAAACGTATAGTGGTAATGGTTACCAAAGAAGCCCATTGTCTCGGCGATTTGCTGATGAAAAGCACATATGGCGATATGAATATCGAGATTTGCGCAGTCATCGGTAACTACGATGTGCTACAAAAACTAACTGAGAAATTTGATATTCCATTCCATTTGGTCAGCCACGAATCGCTTAGCCGTCCAGAGCATGAAGCAAAAATTATCGATACCATTAATCAATACCAGCCAGACTATGTGGTTTTAGCCAAATACATGCGGATTTTGACTCCCGATTTTGTCGCTGAATTCCAGGAACGAATTATCAATATCCATCATTCGTTTCTACCGGCATTTATTGGCGCCCAGCCTTACCGACAAGCATATGAGCGTGGCGTTAAGATCATCGGTGCAACTGCGCATTTTGTCACCAATGATTTAGATGAAGGGCCTATTGTGGAGCAGCACGTGATCAACGTTGACCACACTTATGGTGCTGATGATATGGCGCGAGCTGGCCGAGATGTTGAGAAAACCGTACTCACTCGAGCCTTGCAGCAAGTGATCGACGAAAAAGTATTTGTTTATGGTAATCGAACCGTGGTCTTTCGATAGTTAATAGCCACAACGAAATTTTAGCGAGCCTTTAAGGGCTCGCGCTGCATTCCAGTTACTGCAATGTTGCTTTAGCTGGCAACGAAACAGCGTACGGTCAAATGTGCCACCCAATAAAGTTAGGAACCACCATATGTTCGATGACCTCCCACCACTGAGCCATGCTCAACAACAAGTGGCCGTAGAAAAAATTCAAGAGTTAATGGCACAAGGCATGGGTTCAGCGCAAGCTATCAAAGTTGTAGCCGACCAGATACGAGAGCAAGCGGCAAACAAACCTCAATAAGCCATCTAACTCACAGTTGGCTGCTTCCTTGGCAAGGTAGTGCAAACAACTGTCGACTTGAAGCAGTCATTTGAAAACCTTATGTCAGCTAATAGCATTCGCTATTGAGCTAATTTCAAGCCATAACACCATCGGCATACAATAGCCTTAGGTCTGAATCGATAGCGTGCTGACAGCTAAAGAGCGCCTGTCTTTAATCAATCTTGCTAATCTATATAGCAGGTAGCACAGACCTAAAGCATGAACTCGAAAGTGTTAGCTTCGGATAAGTTGTGTTTGTGGAAATCGATGTAGACGACTCTGTTTCTTTTGAAATACTATTTGATGATTGATGGAAGCCTGCTTGGCAGCGGCACAACTTAGGGAACTAAAGCACTTATGGATTATAAGACCTTTCAACCACACCCAGATCTTGAGTCGCTAATAAGTTGCTACTGGACTTTAGAAATCCCTAAAACGCAGGATACTCAAAGACAACGAATAATTCCAGATGTCACCATCGAAATGGCATTCATTCTTGGAGACGATATAAAAAGATTTACCTCTGAAGATAGCTTCATTATTCAGCCCAGAGCCATGGTGCTGGGTCATACCATCGCCCCTTTCTATATTGAGCCAACCGGTTACGTCTGCACATTCGCCATCCGTTTTTACCCTTATGGCTTTGCCAACTTTGTAACTGTACCTATCAAGACATTGGAAAATACCGAGACCCCCTTAGCGGTGTTGTTCGAGGAAAAAACGGCTAAAAAACTAGAACAAGACATCATTCATGCGGCAAATACCAAACAAAGAATAAAGATAATCGAGTCTTTTCTTCTCAATAAGCTCAATGAACAGGCGACGGTTAATAATATCGTCAAAACAACAATAGATACGCTATTGGCAACAAAGGGAAGCACATCGATTAGCCAGATCCTCAAAGAAGATTTATCCAAAAGAAGGCAACTTGAGAGGATGTTCATTAAACAAATTGGCGTCAGTCCGAAACAGTTAGGTAAATTGATTCGGCTTCAAAGTGCCTTAAAAGCGATGCTTAACGAAGACGAAAGCCTTACCAACATCGCTTATCAGAATGATTACTACGATCAATCGCACTTTATCAAAGATTTCAAAGAATTTACCGGAGTCAGCCCAAAAGAATTTCTAGGGAATGAAAACATGACTCTTTCTTCTCTTTTCTATAAATGAATTTAACCTGTCGCATTTTTACAATTCCTTTTTCCATTGACTATATAACCTTTCCTTAGCATTTCAATCCGTAGAAGTGAGGTTATATGAGTAAAGCCATATTGGGTATTACCGTTGCAATGTTAGCTTTTAGCTACAGTGTTTGTTACAGCGCAGACCCGGTTGAACCAGTACAACAAAAAGGCGATACAACTATGAGTCAAAGTGGAGAAGGTATGAACAGTTATATTTCTATTTTTGAAATTCCAGCATTGGATATTTCAAGAGCAATCAATTTCTATCAGGCCATTTTGGGCATCAATATAGAAAAAATGGAAATTCCGGGTATGGAAATGGGCATACTCCCTTATGAAAATCAGGCAGTTACCGGCGTTATTTTAAAACAAGAAGGTTTCCAGCCTTCGTCAAATGGCGTAACGATATACCTAAACGGGGGAGACAACCTTCAGGTCATTCTTGATGAAGTGGTGAAAAACCACGGCGAAATCATTATTCCTAAAACAGCCCATGCTGACGAAAGTGGATTTTTTGCCATTTTCCTTGATTCAGAAGGAAACCGATTAGGCTTACATTCCCCAAATTGATGCATAGCCACTCTGGAAAACATTTCAGAGAGGCTCGGATAAGGTTGAACGATTCACCGCTCACGTTTCAGAAGCTGGAAGAAGTTTTCACTACAGAATTCTCATCACGCTTTCCTCTACAACTCATACTTGGTTTGAGCAGGGTTACTAGCGTTTTTGCATTGTAGAGCTGCGCAACATTTCCATTCTCAATGCGACAACGCTGCTCTTTGCTCTTTAGAGCTGCGTGCATTTATCACAGACACAATTAACTTCTAATTGTCGGCTTGCAAGCGTAAACCCAGCATCGGTAACATTATGGCTAATGGCTTCGACAACCGCTTTATCAATACTGACTTCGCGCACTTTTGAACACTTAATACAGATTAAAAACTGAGACGTCTCATGACTGTGATCGCAGGCGATATGTTTACAAGCAATATACTTATTAGCCAATTGCAGTTTGTGAACCAATTGCTGCTCTTCAAGAAATTCGAGTATACGATAGGCCGACATTGCTGAGATATTTTCATCATTTTGTTGCTTAAATAGATCGATAATCTCGTAAGCTGACAGCGCATGGTTTGACTTTAAAAGGCAGGCTAATAGCTTTGAACGCTTAGGTGTTAAGCGCGCTCCGTTTTCTGCGCATTTGTTCGCCACTTTATCCATGAGGGGATCGGTTAACGAATGGGTATTTGTGTGAGTGTGTGGCATAGCAATGACTTACAATTCTCAATTTAGCTTGAACTTAGTTTACCAGAAAGACAAGCAATTGAGGGCGCATTAAAAGGCTCATACTATTAAAAGCCTTTGTCTCAAAGGGTTCGCCTAACGGCTCAATACAATCGCAGCCCTATGAGCAAAAAACAGATCCGGTAAACACGCTAGATGCATACACACATGTGGTGTCGATTAGCTCGTTTCGGCTGCAAAACAATCACAGTGTTATGCTCTTCCTCTGGTTTAGCCCCCTACAAAGGGGCAAGCTCACTGGCTAAGGCGCTGTTGTGACCAAGCTTAACTATTAGGCAGCCTCTAATATTTGACAGGTGATTTTCAACCATCTAATCGAGCTCCCTATTCTTTATGGCTACATTTACAAGCACGATAGTTTTGATAATGCCCAAATGCCACCAACACACCTCCAAGCAAGGTCAAACCTTTCTCACCAAGTTCACCAAAGTAGTGTTCTCCAATAGTGACGGCTGCAATCATGAAAAGAACCCCCGTTCCACCGAGCAACAATAGCGAATTCCTTTTATGCTTCTTACAACCAAGTGTCAGGGCATAGGCGCTGATGGGAATCACCGCGACCAGCATCCACAAATGAAAGCTCTCATTGTCTAAATAGAGGGCTAAAGAGTTAGGTACTACGACAATAAATACGGGCAGTGCGAGACAATGAACAACACACAAAATGCTTAAGCCAATAGCCGCTTTATCTGGTAGTGCGCTTGTATAGGTCATGTTGGGTCCTTAACTAAAATTGAATTATTTCCATAATGTTATATTGTAACATAACATACCTTGAAGTTGTCAATGGACAATTACTTTAGGAAATATATGGTAGTAACCTTTTCAATCATCATGGGGTAGCAAGCCTTGTTTGCTGACGATTAGGCCGCGATGTTGTTGAGCTTGATGATAGTGGATGGTGGCGGTCGAATTCTTAACTATTCCAGTTTTGGTGTGTTGTATCACTGCGATAAAGCAAAGATAGCAAGACAGCCATAATAAGTACTAAGTCAAAAACTGGTAGCATGTTTGATGCTCGTAAACATCGCCGTATTTCAAAATCATGTTAGTGCCCCACTCAACATGATTAGGACCATCAGGAAGAAATTGTGGTTCCAGAGCAATCCCATCATAGTTTTGGTATTCTTTTGACGCACCAGGTGTGCCAGCTAGAACATTACCTGAGTAAAACTGAATCGAAGGCATGCTTGTTACAATATGCATTTGTACATCATCTTCAGGTGAGCTCAATGTCGCAGCCACCGCCGGATTAATCTCCGGCTGTCCTGATAAAACAAAAGCATGGTCATAGCCTCCTGCAGTTTTCTGATCATCATCATTAAGGAAATCGGCCGCTATTAATTTTTTAGTATTAAAGTCAAAACTAGTACCGAGGGTAGAGCGTACTTCACCCGTAGGAATGAGGTCATCCCTAGTTGGCAGATAGTGTGAGGCATTTATTTTTAACCTGTGGTTAAGGCTTTTTGCAGTCGAATTTTCACCCGCCAAATTAAAATAAGCATGGTTTGTTAGGCTCAATGGGGTGGATTCATCCGATGTTGCTCTATACTCAATTTTTATCTCATTGCTCTCGGTTAGAGTGTAACAAACCTGTACATTAAGATTACCTGGATATCCCTCGTCACCGGCAACGGAAAGCAAACTAAATAGAATGCTTGAAGCACTATGCGAGTCGATTTCCCACCTCCGTTTGTCGAATCCAATAAATCCTCCATGTAGGGAATTTGCGGATTCGTTCGTACCAACATGATGCATACTCCCATTAAGATAAAACTGGCCTTTATCAATTCGATTGGCGTATCGGCCAATGATAGAACCAAAATATGCGCTTTGTTTTTTATGCTCTTCCATATTCGGAGAGCGTAACAATATTTCTCTAGGAATATTCTCAATCAATAATCGACAGCTCAGCCACGTTGCCCCAATATCCATGAACGAAGCAGTCATACCGTTGCTATTACTGAGGTGGACAATCTTAGCTATTTTCCCATCAATCGCGGGCGTTTTTGTCATTGCCTCTTCTAATATTGAAAGACTATCTAGCATATATATCCTATTTGACCCTCATGGAGTCTTATTGTCTTACTACAAATAGTTGCAGGGCTTCATTGCAAACACACAAAACTATCACTATAGAGTTAATATAAAAAAGTAAGGCCAAGCGTTTCCAATTCATATATCAGTCACATGAATAAATACACTTTTCAAAAGACTACTCGCTTTCTTCGAAATCGTTTTTGGCACTTTTATATTCTGTTGGAGTAAGACTGAACTCTTTCTTGAACAAACTATAGAAATAGTGGGCTGATGGATACCCTGCTTTCCTAGCAATCTCATCAATACTCATTTCATCTTTTTCTAGTAAAAGCTGCACTGCAAAATCTAATTTCAAACGATATATTTCTGTGTGAATCGAGTGCCCTACACTTTCTTTAAACTTTGACTCTAACCGCGTTCTAGAGTATTTTTGAGATTCTACTACTTGTTGAACTTTAATTCCCTTATTGAAGTTTTTACGAATAAAATATAATGCTCGAAGAACCATAGGTTCGACAACTAAATGCAAATCCGTACTAGAGCCTTCAACAATTAACTCTGGACTAGCAAACATCATTTTTTCGGGTTTTTCCCCAGCTACATAGGTTTTTAGTTGACGGCCTACTAGCTGACCTAACTGATAGAAATTAGGATCAACAACTGAAAGCGTAGTTGAATTGAAGTAGTCCGTAGGTCTCATGTCACCGATGCTTACTATGGAGATCTCATCCGGAACAGCTATTTGCTGTTCTTCACATACACTAACAAGTGTTCGAGCTCGAGCATCACTGGTTACAATTATACCGCAAGGCTTAACTAAGCCATGAATCCAATGCGCAAGGTTATGGTACTCCTTTATCCAAGAAGAAAAACTGGCCTGATTACCTTGATATAGAATAGGTAATCTATTCTTTTTAGATTGTAAATCCAAATAAGTTTGGGTTCTTGTTTTTTGCCATGGATTGCTATCATCATCAAATAGGCTATAAAATCCAATTTGTTCTAGTCCCTTTGCATTTAAAAAGTCATGCGCTAAGGTAATCATTTTCTCGTTATCTAAACAAACTATTGGATGCTTATATTCGGCCATTTTTTGATCAGTCCCGCTAAGTATTCCCACTACCGGGATATTCAACGGTTCTAATAGTTTTTTTGTATGCTCATGGCTATAGTCTGCGATAATACCGTCAAACCAGAGTTCGATATCATCTGTTTTTTTATGGCGCAGTTCCTGACTAAGTACTATCGACCAATTTATACCATTGCTTTCAACAAAGTCACTGATACCTCGCATCACTTCTGAATGGGCCGCCAATTTAGGATTTAATAGTATTGCGATTCTCAGCGGTCGGTCTAAAAGCCGCTGAGTATCAATTTCAAAATATCTCGATTTGGGATTCACTAATACCTCGTTGTATCAGCTTTAGTATCGCCTATAACTCTTCCCTTCATATTTTTAAAATAGACCAATATATGACCTGAAGAAATCAACCGTTGCATTGCAATAAAGACAAATAGAAGTAGTCCGATAAATATCTTGGTCCACCAGCTATTCAAGGTCCCATCAAAACTGATAATCGTTTGTATAACTCCCTGTATCAAAACACCAAATACCGTTCCAACAACAAAACCAACACCACCAGTTAGCAACGTTCCTCCGATAACTACAGATGCAATTGCGTCCAGCTCAAGCCCCATCGCAGCCAATGAGTATCCACTAAATGTGTAAAAGGAAAATACAATTCCACTTAGAGCCGCCAAAAAGCTATTAAAAGCATAGGTATTTATGATCGTTCGTGAAACCGGTACACCAAGCAAACGAGCCGAGCTTTCATTACCGCCAACGGCATATACATTCCGGCCAAATCTCGTGTAATGAGCTAAGAAAACAGCAATAATTAGCACAATTAACATGATTACAGTACTAGCGGTTAGATTGCCACCACCAATAACCGGTATAGAGAAGTCGGCTATTTCGTCATAGAACGGGTGTGTTATTGGAATTGACTCAATACTGATAACAAACGATAAGCCTCGTAGGAAAAACATTCCAGCTAATGTAACAATAAATGGAGGTAGCTTGTAACGTTCAATCAATATCCCCATGAATGTGCCAAACATCCAAGCTGAAATCAGAACAATAGTGAAAGCAAGAATCGGATGAAATTGATAATGCTCAATCAGAACAGCAACAGAGACCCCTACACAAGCGATCATCGATCCTACAGATAAATCAATTCCACCGGAAAGTATTACAAATGTCATTCCGATAGCTGTAATAACAAGGAACGCATTATCAGTAAATAGATTTGTAAAAACTCGCATACTGAAGAAGTTGTCAAATTGCAGTGCCCCCCAAAGATAAAGAGAAACAAATACGATAATTGTTGCAATCAACGGTAGATATCTAGTTTTCATTAAATAATCTCCTTCGTCTTATTTGTTCTCAGGCGATTTAACTCACCTCGAAATTGTGGGGACATTATTAGCATCACCAAAATAACCACAGCAGCTTTAACAATGTGTGTAAATTGCACAGGAAGCCCATTTGTTAAAATAGTGGTCGTCATAGTCTGCAGGATAAGTACGCCAATCAAAGTTGGTCCGATGTAGTATCGACCACCAGTTAACGCTGTACCTCCCACGACCACTGCTAAGATTGCATCTAGTTCAGACCATAGCCCTGCATTGTTCGCATCAGCACCTTGAATGTCACTGGTTAGAATCATTCCTGCAAGACCAGCACATAATCCGCTGAACATATAAACCAAAATTTTAATCTGGGGCTCTCGAATGCCAGCAAAATAGCTGGCTGTTGGATTGGCGCCAATAGACGCAATAAATAATCCAAGAGCTGTTTTTCTCAGCACCAAAAACGTTACGCCATAGGTCAGTACTACTAAGACAATAGAAAACGGGATACCAAATAGAGTTCCTCCACCGATAAACTCGAAACCAACATGGTCAAAAGTTAGGATTTGTCCCCCTGTTATTAGTTGAGCAATGCCGCGACCTGCAACCATCAAAATCAAGGTTGCAATAATGGGTTGAATACCCAATATACTAACCAGAATTCCATTCCATAAACCCGCAATTAGGGCAACACCAATACCAGCTAGAATAATTAGTGGTGTAGATGTAACAATTTCATTTTGTATTAGGTATGCGCAGACAGCACCCGAAATCGCTATCACAGCTCCAACAGAAAGATCGATACCTCCTGTAGCGATAACTAGCGTCATACCAAGAGCGAGTAAAGCGATTGGTGCGGCACGATTCAATATGTCAATCACACTCCCGAATAATCGACCTTGTTTAATTTCTATTGCGAAAAACGAAGGATCATTAATCAGATTGAAAGCTAGTAAAAGTAGCAATACAAAGATTGGCCAGAACAAACGGCTTTGCATGATTTCCTTCAACACAATTGTTTTTTCCTTCCTATCACTTATTGTCAGCATTTTAGTCTCGTCCCTCGTGAGCAATAGTCTCCATTAGCTTTTGGGTTGAAATGTCTTTCCCTGTAAGCTCGGCGATCATATTGTGGTCCTTTAGAACAGAAACTCGGTCGCTAAACTCTACAATTTCGTCTAGTTCGGATGATATAACCATTAGCGCCATTCCTTGTTTACACAATCCATCAATGATTTGTAGTATTTCGGATTTTGCTCCGACGTCGATACCACGCGTTGGCTCATCAAGGATTAGCAAAGATGGTCCAGAAGCCAACCATCTCGCAAGAATTACTTTTTGTTGATTACCACCGCTAAGTTCTTTAACGGGTTTATTAATATCTGAAGTTACAATGTTTAGTGAACGTACAAACTTTTTACCAATCTCCTTTTGTTCTTTTGGCCCAATCATTCGAAACCAACCTTGCTTTGCTTGTAGCGCAAGTACCATGTTTTCGAGTACAGATAGCTCTCCGATTATGCCTTCAACTTTCCGGTCTTCTGGACAAAATGCTAAGCCTTCTTGAATCGCATCATGAGGGCTACCAAAGGCTTTGACTTCGCCTTCAATTTGAATCGTCCCTTGCTCTGGCTTAACTATTCCAAAGAGTAATTTTGCCAACTCGGTTCTCCCTGAACCTAACAATCCACCCAACCCAAGTGTCTGACCGCTATATATATTTACATCACAAGGATTGATCATCCCTTTACGACCAATATTGCTAGCGGATAGAAAAGGTTTTGAATTAGAATCAGTGGTATGCCTACTTTTTCCGGAACTGTTCTTATTCGATATTTGTTTCCCAAGCATCAAATTGATAAGTTCAATTTGTGGAAGTTCATCCACACTTGAACTGGCCACAAACTGTCCGTTTCTCAACACAGTTATTTGGTCGCAAACATCGTAAACCTGATCAAGAAAATGAGTCACAAAGACGATTCCAATACCTCGACTTTTTAGCTCCCGCATTAAAGTAAACAATTGTTCAACTTCTTTGTTATCAAGACTTGCTGTAGGCTCGTCAAGTATGAGAACCTTTGCAGACATATCTACGCCTCGAGCAATAGCAATCATTTGTTGAACCGCAATCGAATAGTCATTTAGTGTTGCTGTGACATCAATAAATACCTTCATACTAGAAAGCAGCTCTTCGGCGTTTGTGTTCATTTTCGCCCAGTCAATAAGCCCAAACCTATAAGGTTGACGCCCGAGGTAAATATTCTCAGCAACCGACAACGTGGGAATAAGATTAACTTCTTGGTGTACCGTACTGATCCCCTTTAGGATAATTTCTTCAGCGGATAAACCCCGTATACTTTGACCAGAGAGACTAATTGAGCCTCCGTCTGACGTATATACTCCGGTGATGCATTTTATGAGCGTTGACTTGCCGGCCCCATTCCCCCCCAATAAGGCCATTATCTCGCCTTCTCTAAGTTCTAACTGAACTTGGCTAAGCGCTTTAACCCCAGGAAAAGATTTGTTTAGCTGGCTAACTTTGAGTATCGATTTAGGTTCCATCTAATGACCTGTTAGTATTTTCGAAGAAGTGCCATTTACATGATGAAGTCCCTTCTACACGCTATGTGCAAGAAGGGAATTTATATAAAAGATTTGGTTTAGAACATTCTGCTATCAATCATCTCAGCAGCGTCTTGTTGCACATTAATTTTGTCTTTTTGCACTATCCATTTGTCAACGTCTTTCCCATTAAACGCCATTTCAAGCGCATCGAAAGCAAGTGGGCCTAGTAAAGGGTTGCAATCAACTGTGGCATTTAGCTCTCCATCCACCATCGCTTGAAAGGCGGCTTTTACCCCATCGATAGATACAACCAAAATATCTTTACCGGGCATAAGTCCAAATTCTTTAATTGCCTGAATTGCACCTAGAGCCATATCGTCATTGTGAGCATATACAGCATCAATTTCTTCGCCCTGAGCTTTCAAAAAGGCTTCCATAACTTCTTTACCTTTTGTACGCGTCCATTCTCCTGTCTGGGAAGCAGTTATTTCCATTCCAGGGAATTGCTCAACCATTTGTCCAAAACCAGCTTTTCGATCAATGGCTGGAGCTGCACCAGGGCCACCTTGAAGCTCAACAATATTCGCGTAACCGTTAGTTTCTTGCGCAAGCCAGGCTCCAGCTAGTTTTCCTTCAAATACAAAATCTGAAGCAATCTTTGATAAGTACAGATCGTTATCTTTAACTTTAATTCCTCGGTCAACAAGCACGACAGGTATATCGGCAGCTTTAGCTTCTTTCAAAACGCGGTCCCATCCGGTCTCTACTACTGGAGCTAAGATGATCCCATCTACACCTTGTGCAATAAACGACCGAATCGCTTTAATTTGATTCTCTTGTTTTTGTTGTGCATCAGAGAACTTTAAGGTGTAGCCGCGCTTTTCAGCTTCTGACTTTATAGATTCAGTTTCTGCGCTGCGCCAAGCACTCTCAGCTCCAATTTGTGAAAAACCAATGGTTAGTTCTGCAAACGCTTGTGCGGAAAGTAGCGTGGCACTTAAAGCTAAAGATGTCGCAAGGTTTCTAAATTTCATGTCAAATCCTTTTTTATAGTTTATGGCTTCTTTATTGAGCAATTACAATACTAAGAAAGCATCAGTACCTTTCATACTGCACAATTTTTCAAACTGGGTCCGATATTTTGCAGCTTTTTTTTTCTATGACAGAGCTCACAAATTTAACGAGGATTTAACGATATTTATTAGCAAATCTAATTCTGGTTACATTTAACTCCGATAAAGGACGAAGTAATAATGAAAGTAAATGACCACGCTCCATTTGAGAACTATAAGGCAAAATCTACGCGCTACAATGAGATGCCATACCGTAGATGCGGAAACAGCGGAGTGCAACTTCCTGCATTTTCTTTAGGTCTATGGCATAACTTTGGCGAGTTCGATAGTTTTGGCAATGCCCGAGGTTTGCTCAGGACCGCATTTGATTTAGGTATAAACCACTTTGATCTTGCCAACAACTATGGCCCACCCTATGGCTCAGCAGAAGAAACGCTAGGGCGAGTTATGAATACGGATCTAGCCTTATATCGGGATGAGCTTTTTATCTCAACTAAAGCAGGATACGATATGTGGCCAGGCCCATATGGTAACGGCGGTTCAAGGAAATATATTATATCAAGTTTAGACCGGTCCTTGACTCGATTGGGCTTAGACTATGTTGATCTGTTTTATCACCACAGACCCGACCCTTCAACACCTATCGAAGAAACCGCATACGCATTAGACCAGTTGGTTAAACAAGGTAAAGCACTCTACATTGGCCTATCAAACTATAGTGTCGAGCAAACAAGAAAAGCGAAGTCTGTTTTCGACGATTTAGGCACCCCCTTTATCATTAATCAATCAAGATATTCAATGATCGACCGCTCTGTGGAGGAGGGATTGTTAGATCTACTGAGTGAATTAGAACTTGGGATGATCGCATTCTCTCCACTCGCTCAAGGCATGCTTACCGACAAGTATCTCAATGGAATTCCGAAGAACTCCAGGGCAAGCAATGAGAAATCCTACTTAAACGAAGCCTTGGTGTATGAGCATTTACCAAAAATACTTAGGCTCTCAAAAATTGCGATTTCAAGGGGGCAAACGTTAGCCCAAATGTCCTTAGCATGGCTGCTCAATGATGTCCGCGTAAGTTCCATTCTAATCGGAGCAAGCTCACCAACTCAGTTAAAGGAGAACATGAACACCCTGAAAAAATTAGATTTCACCGAAAACGAAGAACTCCAAATTAGGAAAATATTGGAAGAGTGAACGAATAAGCTCAGTTGACTTTGAGTACGTCAAGAACTTAGTTTTTAGCAAACGATTCGATGCCCCAGGATAATCCTGGAAACTGCGATATTGATTTACTTATGAACTCTAGACCGAAATGCTTATCCCTCTCAAGCAATCGAGTACCTGTAACCTTTGATAAAGTGGCACCACAAACTGTGCCACGACAAATGTAATTTGTATTCGTCTAACTCGTAATGGGGCAAAACCGTATTTGGATTATTTAGCCCACAACTAACGTTAAGCCTACATGGAGTTTTTAAATCCGGTGTTTTTAGAGATCTAAAGTTAAGACCACAAGTATCGTGATTATTAGAAATGAGATATGGACGCATAATAATGCGGGTCCAAGTGAGCATTAGACCTTGGAATCAATAACTAGAATCTAGACGACTAGTTAAAATACTGAACTTGCAATGCTTTATCGTAGTCAAAGTCTTTCAACAAGGCGTGCATTTCGCTTCCATTGACTTCAGAATCAAAAAACTCGGTTTCAGGTAAGGGCTGTTTATTTTGCATCGCCTGATGTTTTAAGCGTGTCAGTAAACTTAAATTATTGGCAACATCTTGTGCTAGGCCATCAATACTATCATCGGTTTTCAATGGGCTTTGATATAGCGCCTGTTGCAGATGAATGTCTGCCATGGCTGAACCATTCCAATTTGCTTCACGCTCAATGTCAGCGGCATCGCTTGTCAGACTTCGAGGCTCAGCTAGTTGGAATTGTTCACGTAGCGATTTCTGAGGGGCTTGAACATCTTGCTTCACTAAATCGAACTGAGCTTGGTCGCGTACATCTTGCCCGAGCATACTAAGCAGCAACCCAAATTGGGCTTTATCGCCACGCACAACTGCGTGGTTCAATTGCTGTTGCAATTGAAGCTCGTCGCATAATACTTGTTGGCGTAGTGAATTGATTAGCATTAAGGTGCTCGATAATTATCTATAGTTTGTTATCGACCAAAAGCCTTATCCCTTTAGATATATCGTAATTTTTCATACAACTGCGCACGGATTGTTCAAACGCTCCCCAAAGGCACTTAAATACCGATTATAGGCTTTACAATCCGATGTGAAATGCTAACATGCGCCAGCACTTTGTGGGGGGGTTCCCGAGTGGCCAAAGGGAGCAGACTGTAAATCTGCCGCGCAAGCTTCGATGGTTCGAATCCGTCCCCCCCCACCACTTCTTTTGCGAATTTTAGTACCACCTTTCAGCTCGACCCAACAATGCCCTAGCGTTTTTACTTTCAATAACTTCACTCCCCATCTGAACTCAACTTAGCGTATAGCCCTAGCCTAAATTTCTATTCACACTGTCCCAACATTCGAATTTTAACGAAAGTTTTTGTTATCTTTAGATTACTTTGATTATAAAAAAACAGATAAGGCAGTGGCTTGTTTAAGAACCAAGGTTTATACCAATCCCATTATATTTTTGGTCTTTTACTTGTTGTACTAAAACGCTTAGCTTTAGGAAGAAGTCGCGGTTATTAGCGGTCTAATGACAAGAGTTATGACGACAAGATTGGTGTTTTAGTCAAACAATAGTGATCAATAAATTACTGTGATTGGTATTAGTTGTGGTGGCACTGACTCGGAGCTACGGAAGGCTTGCTTCATAAACGGCAGATACAAAAACGCCAGACTACGAAGGTCTGGCGGTCGATCCAAAGCGGACAGAAAATAAACGGTAAAAAGACTAATCTGTGAGTGAACGCAAATCACTCAATGCAGTTCAGCCATCTCGCTAGGAGACCTGTAACTTTCCGACCTTGAATCACTTCAAGTTTGGCAAATCACGATTTTCTGTGATAGATAGATAATAGAATGATATTCGTCTAAGCGCAATCTGATTTTTTATTAATCTCTAACTCATATCTTAGCTTTTACTTCATGCTCCTCCGAGAGCTGTGCTAGGATGAAATAATGGTTTAACATATAAAACTAAATGACAGCCAAATACGATTATCGCAACAAAAAAATACTGATTGTTGACGATCAGCGCGCCTTTCAAGTCATGCTTAAAGCTATGTTGCAAAACTTCGGCGCAACCGATGTACATTTTGCGCATACAGGCGAAGCTGCGATACGCAAATGTGTGAAAGTCCCCTTTGATATATTACTTGTTGATTTTAACCTCGGTACTGGCCGTAACGGTGGTCAGCTACTTGAAGAGCTGCGCGTAAAAAAAATAATTGACAATAAAACGCTATTTTTCATCATTAGTGGCGACAATACAAAAGGAATGGTTCTTAGTGCAATTGAGCTTGAACCAGATGAGTTCATCACTAAGCCTTTTTCACAATTCCAATTGCATAGCCGCCTTGCTCGCGCCGAACAAAAACGTCAGGAACTATTACCAGTCCATGAAGCGTTTTCTAATCAAGATTATCCAACTATCGAAAGCTGGTGCAAAGAATACATTGATAATAAAGGTCGCCATAGCAACTACTGTCGAATGCTAATGATTGAAGCGCAGATTTGTCAGGGGAAACTCAAACAAGCCCAACAACTACTTGAAGCACTGTTGGCTCATCGACAAACCAGTTGGGTGAAGGCAACACTAGGACGTGTCCATTATTTAAACAATAAGCTCGAAGAGGCCGTTAAGGTACTCACTCAAACCACCATCGAGTATCCACTGTTAATGATTACTTATGATTGGTTAGCCCGCAGTTATCATAAACAAGGTGAAGTTGATAAAGCTTTAGATACGATACAACGAGGTATAAAGCTTTCGGGGATGTCGATTGAGCGCCATCAACTTCTAGCTGAGCTGGCTATCGAATCCAAGGATCACGCCTTAAGCCGAGAAACCTTTGCAACAATTCTAAAACTAGCGAGGCGCTCGGTCCATCGAGGTCCTCAACATCTAAGTAATTATGTCAGCAGCTTGATCGAAGAGGCCCAACACGAAGATGATCTTTTTCGGAAAAATCGCCTATTGCAAGAAGTCAGCAGCGTAATTTTTAATGCTCGGCGAGAAGAAGGTAGAGACGAAAGCTTTGACTTTGAGCGCTTTGAAGGCTTAAGCGAAGCGCGAGTTCATGCCAGTAAAGGTGAAATGAACAAAGCAAAACGGCTCTTATTCAATGCTCAGAAGCAGTTACTCGGGGAACCTCATAAAACTGAAGATAATTTGCTTCCCGATGCATTCTTAGCTTTAAGTGCTGTCGGTGAATTTGAATACGCCATGCCTTTTGCAAACGAAATGGATACTCGAAAAAATATTGACCCGTTCGCTAAAGATAGCGCTAACCGTGTGCTGAAGGATGAAGGTTTCTCAAATAAAGTTGAGCACTTTAGGGAGCAAAACAAGCTTGGAATTCAAGCCTACGAAAAAGGCTTATTTAGGGAGGCGATTAATCATTTCAATCGCGCCTTAAAAGTTGCACCCGGAAATACTGGTGCAGTGCTCAATCGCATTCAAGCTCAGCTCAAACAACTTGGCGAGAATCGCCAAAATCTAGAATTATTTAATGATTGCAAAGGCTCTATTCGTTCGATAGAAGGATTGCAGCTTAATGAGGGACACAAAGATCGCTTTGTTTTACTACACAAAGAATTCGAAAACTTTGCCCGCCCCCCTAAAGCTGGTAAAAAATAGGCTTTATATCAGATCTAAAGCTTGCTCAAAGTCAGCGATAAGATCGGCACTATCTTCAATACCAATTGAACAGCGAAGCATGCCTTCGCTAATACCCGACTTACGCCGAGCCTCCAAGCCCATCTCAAAGTAGATAGTTGGCGCTACAGGTAATGCTAAGGTACGGTTATCACCGAGGTGCGTTGCATTAATCACAATATTGCACGCGTCTAAAAATGCAATGCCATCCTTTCCATCAACTAAATCGAAACTAACGAGTGCGCCAAAATCCTTGAACCAAGACTTAGCCCGCAGGTGGTGAGGATGAGATGACAGCCCAGGGTAGTAAACTTTTGCCACCTTTGGGTGACTATCAAGAAACAAGGCTAGTGCCATTGCATTTCCACATTGTCGATCCATACGCAGCGCTAAAGTATCACTACCCGCGGACAGTAAATGAGCCTGAGTTGAACTTAAACTACCTCCATAATCTCGTAGTGCTTTCTTCTTAACCTGAGTTAGTCCCCAATTGCGGGGATCGCCACTACGGTATCCTTCATAAATATTTGGATACTCACTCCAGTCATACAAACCAGTGTCCGTCACACTGCCACCGAGGGCATTTCCATGTCCACCAAAGTATTTCGACAATGAGTTAACAACCAGCGATGCACCATGGTTTTTGGCTTGGTATAGATAGCCGGTTGTGAGAGTGTTATCAACGATATACATCAATTTGCGTTGGGCACATATTTCACCAATGCCTTCTAAGTCTACAATTTGAGTTGCTGGATTAGCTATCGTCTCAACAAACACCATTTTGGTATTGGGTTGAAGTGCAGACTCGACCTCATTGATATCGCAGGCATCAATCAAGCTAACGTCTACCCCAAAACCAGACAGAGTTGCAAACACACTGCTGGTATTACCAAATAAGTAACGGCTCGCCACAATGTGATCACCAGATTTCAGCAGGGCAATAAACAAAGCGGTTACCGCGGCCATTCCACTGCCAAATACAAGCGAGTTGTGGCCCGATTCTAATTCGGTAATTTTTTTAGCCAGTAAATCGGTAGTTGGGGTTGATTGACGAGCATAAGCTTGTCCAGCTTGCTTCCCTTGAAAGACATCTACTAAATCTTGGCAATTATCATAGCCATAGGGAACCGAGTTATGGACCGGCGCATGAATCGCGCCGTATTCTAAATTGGTACGTCGATCGGCGTGAACTAAGCGCGTGGTGATTCCTTCTTGCGACATGTATACAACTCCTAATAATGATAGCAGCAGTATATCAAAGCATTCGCACCGGGTCTTTGGGTTGCACTAAATTGAGCCGGTTTGGTCATCAAAGCTCAATCAAGGGATTTGGCGTCGTTGGTATCAATGTTGCTCGCCATATAAGCACGGCTTGAACAAAACGCTGTCATTGGCATTTGCGGTTGCAAATTGGCTTCTTCGTCGACTACCGCCTGCTTAACTTTAACCTTCGCTAACATATAAAAAGCGAGCGCATAAGCGCCGATACCAAAGACAACAGTGCCAATTGCTTGAGCAATAAGAATATCGATAGCCCCGCCAATCTGGCTCGCAAAATAAACGAAGGGCACCGTGCCGATAGTCGCTTTCCCAACATTCATGAGTGTTGAAAGCATCGGATATCCAATGTTATTTAACGCGGCATTAGAGACAAACAATGCGCCATTAAATACAAAGCTAAAGCAAATCCATACGCAGAAAAATAGCACTAACTCTCGCCCTTCTCCGGTAATGCCAAACGCATTCACTAAAGGTTCGCGTAGTAAAAATACCACCACCGATATTAGTGCAACATAGCCAAATGCGAAGCCCATAGCCTGATGCAAAGCTTGCCGCACACGTTCAAATTTGAGGGCGCCAAAGTTTTGTCCGATAATCGGTCCTACTGCGCCAGAGAGCGAGAATATCATGCCAAACGCAACAGGAATTACCCGACCTATAACCGCCCAACCTGCGACATAACTGTCGCCAAACCCGGCAATAGCAGCTGTCACATAAGCGTTGCCAAAAGGAGTTGCTACATTGGTCATCATTGCCGGGACCGCAATTGCAAATATCCGTTTTTGGTGAGCTAGCCAACGACTCATTGAGAAAGGTGCAATAAGCTTGTGAACTCGAATCACTCCCCATAAAGCTATTCCCGCCAGCCCAAAACGTGCCATTACCGATGCAAGAGCTGCCCCTTGAAGATCCCAGCCAAAGCCAAAAATAAATAGTGGGTCTAAGGCTGCGTTTATCGCCCCGCCAATAAGCGTTGACCACATTGCTCGGCGAGCGTCGCCAATCGAGCGAAGTGCAGCTCCGGCACTCATACCTAAGCCTAAAATGGGTAACGATGGTAGTAGAATTCGTAGATAGTCATTTGCTAGGTTTAAGGTTTCCCCTTTAGCACCTAACAGTTCTAATAAAGGCTCTGAGTAGTAAAATGTCAATGCCGCAACCACGGCACTTAACATAAAGCCTGTCACTAAGGTATTGGTAACCAGCTGCCCTGCTTCTAGTCGTTTCTTTTGTCCAATGGCCTTTGCAACTAAAGCGGTCATTGTTATCGACAGACCGATAGAGAGAGAGGTGGTAAAAAACGCGATACTACCTGCGTAGCCAACTGCTGCCGCAAGCTCTGCTTGCCCGAGCAAACTGATGAAGTACAAATCAGCCAGATCAACCAAAAACAGAGCTGTCAATCCAAGGGCATTGGTCGTGGTCATCAAAAAGATATGACTGAGAATAGAACCGCTGACAAACTTAGCTTTTGGCATTTTACGCCCAATTCGATTTGGAGTTAGCTGAGTATAGAGGATTATGCAGAACAAGCGATTTCAAAAAATAGTAATCGCTGTTCGAGTTTTACACTGTGTTGTAACTAGGACTGCAGAGGTCGTAGATGCGCATGCCAACGTTTTTCAAGCGTTTTGAAACCAAATACCAAACAGAACGTTAGGCAAAGATAAATTAAAGCTACGAAAGAGAAAGCTTCAAAAGGAGCATAATATTTGGCGTAAACATCACGAGCCGCGCCGGTTAGATCAACAATGGTAACCACGCTTGCAATCGAGCTTGCGTGCAGCATGAATATAACTTCATTGCTATAAGCTGGCAAAGCCCGCCTAAACGCACTAGGTAAGGTTATACGACGCATACATTGCGAATAAGACATGCCATAGGCTTTTGCCGCTTCAATCTCACCACGTGGTGTTGCCGCAATAGCGCCACGGAATATTTCAGTCGTATAAGCCGCGGTATTTAATACAAAAGCGAATAAGCACGGATAGAAAGCTTCACGTACTATTGGCCAGAACATCGACTCTTGAATGCCTTCAATATAAGCAACACCATAGTAAATAATATAAAGTTGCACTAACAATGGTGTGCCACGGAAAATATAGGTAAACAACCACACACTACGGTTAATTAGCAAATTGCGAGAATTTCGCATAATAGCTAGTGGAACAGCCAAAAAGAAGCCGATTATCAAAGATAAAAAAACCAGCTGCACTGTCATGACCAAGCCGTCCCAATACCCTAACAACGTTGGTAAGGTAAAGATGGCATTACTCGACAGGAATTGTTCAATCGTATCGTACATCGCTATTAGCCTCGAACGGTTCCTGCATTGAAGCGGTTCTCAAGCAGCTTGAGACCAATTTCAGATACACTGGTAATTGCGAGATAAACAATCGCAACCGGAATAAAAAACTTAAACGGTTCATGCACCGCACCGGACGCCTCTTTAGCTAAGCGCACCATATCCGACAAACCTATCACCGATACCAATGCTGTGGTTTTTACTAACACCAACCAATTGTTACCAATACCAGGAATCGCATGCCGCATCATTTGTGGGAAGGTAATTCGGCGAAACACTTGATATTTGTTCATGCCATAGGCTTTACCAGCTTCCATCTGACCGCTGTCAACGGCTAAAAATGCACCGCGAAAGGTCTCTGCCATATAGGCACCAAATATAAAGCCAATGGTGGTCACCCCTGCCACAAACTCATTAATATTGATGTAGTACTCGATGTCGTAGGTATCTAGCACCCAATCAGACACGGCGTTCACCATAATCTGAGCACCAAAAAAGATAAGCAACATCAGTACTAAGTCAGGAACACCACGAATGACCGTCGTGTAAGCCGTCGCAATTGCGTTGCCTACTCGACTACCACTAAGGCGTCCTACGGCGGTTAACATGCCGAGAATGAGCGCGACCAGTAAAGATAGCAGTGCAATTTCGATGGTAACAATAGCGCCGGCAAAAATTGACGGCCCATAACCATGTAAATCAAGCATATTGAACTCTCATAAAAACGGACACTTTAAACAAGTGCCCGTATAAATATCATCGACTATTTTTTGATGCTGTACTCAAAATATTTATCGTTGATTTGGTCATAAACGCCATTGGTTTTAACCGTAGCAAGCGCTGCGTTAAACATCTCAATTAAGTCTTTATCACGTTTACGAGCAGCAACACCAACACCTTCACCAAGTTGAACGTTGTCACCAAGAGCCATATATTTATCGCCACCATCTTGCTCTAGAATTGAGCTAACGCCTACTGGGAAGTCGATAACGACCATATCAAGACGACCACCTTGAAGATCAGTTACAAGATCATCACCAGCCGTGTAACGTTTAATGTCGGCAATGTCTTTGTAGTTTTCTGTTGCGTAGGTATCTTGGATTGTACCGCGTTGAACACCAACAATTTTACCTTTAACTGTTGCTGGATCAGCTGGGTTTATACCTGCATCTTTAGGACCAAAGAATCCAGTTGGAGTATTGTAGTAAGGTTCAGAGAACAATACTTTTTCAGCGCGCTCAGGATTGATAGACATTGAAGAGAAAATTGCATCGTACTTACGTGCGAGCAAACCTGGAATAATTCCATCCCATGCTTGAACGACCCATTCACACTCAACTTTCATCTCAGCACAAACAGCATTACCTAGATCGATTTCAAAACCTGTTAGGGTTCCGTCCGGAGCTTTGTATTCAAAAGGTTCGTATGGCACGTCAACGGCTAGACGAACTTTATCCCACTCTTTTGCTTCGGCGATTGATGTTGTTAGTGCGAGTGCACTTAAGACTGCTACAACAGCTTTTTTCATTGTGATACTCCATGTTGTGTTAAAAGCAGCGAAACGCTGCATCCTTAACTGCTTTTTAGCAGTTTTACCTTCACAAATGCCTAATATTTAGGTGCAAGAAATTGCTGCATTCGTTCTGATTCTGGGTTTAAAAAGACTTTCTTGGGGTCGCCTTGTTCTTCGACGACGCCTTGGTGCAAAAAGATAACTTCATTACTCACATCGCGGGCAAACGCCATTTCGTGAGTCACCACCATCATTGTGCGTCCCTCTTCTGCAAGATCCCGCATTACTTTGAGCACTTCACCTACAAGTTCGGGATCTAGTGCTGAAGTTGGTTCGTCAAAAAGCATAACTTCTGGATTCATCGCCAGTGCACGCGCAATAGCAGCTCGTTGCTGTTGACCTCCGGACATGTGTGCCGGGTAGTAGTCTTTTCGCTCGTAAAGCCCAACACGATTAAGCAAAGCTTCTGCGTTTTCGATGGCTTCAGCGCGACTTTGTTTTAATACGTGAATTGGGGCTTCGATGATGTTTTCCATAACCGTCATATGTGACCAAAGGTTAAAACCTTGGAAAACCATCGACAGTTTTGATCGCATGCGTTCAACTTGTTTGATATCGGCTGGCACGCGGTCGCCAGAGCGCGAGCGCTTATCTTTAAACTGGATTTGTTCGCCATGCAGAAATATCTCACCTTGGGTTGGAACTTCCAACAAGTTCATGCAACGTAAAAACGTACTTTTACCGCTACCTGAAGAACCAATGATAGAGATGACATCGCCTTTATGCGCTTTAAGGTCTATACCTTTTAAAACTTCATTGTGCCCGAAGGTCTTATGGATGTTTTTAACTTCTAGCGCTACGGCTTGATTCATTGAAATACTTACCCTGTCGTTACACCATTTTAGCGGCGTAGTGCTCTTCCCGAGCCCAATAATTAAAATATTGTTAATAGTGTGCGTGGTGAAAAAGTACCATCGAGACCGCCAAAACACAACAATCGCGATGTATATCCTCGTTAATTAGTGAATTATTCACAAAGAAAGCGACTGTTGCAGAATATTAATATTCACTAAGAATGAATTTATTCTCAGTACTGGTCGGATTTCTTGGGTTAAAAGTCACTCTTGCAAATTCAAGTCATTATCTCACTAATTGGCCAATTTAAGAGATGAAGCCTCGCCAGCCCTTGTTGCCAGTTTGTAACACCTATGCATTATCAATCAAACCTCCACAAGTAGAAAAATAATCAGAGCACCACGACTCTATAAGCAGGTCTTTGCCAGTTTCTGCAATTCAGTCCTGGAATAAATATATGCAGTTCTTACATTTTCCGAACAAGGTCTACACTAAATGTATGAAAAAGGATGGGCAGCGGTTGAAGCTGAACCTCAATGCTATATAGTACCCACAATTTTTACCTGTATATAAATTACAGTTAATCGATGATTTCATCGATATTGTTCAATTTTTGACTATAATTCTGGTAATTTAATTACACTAACTATGAGAATCATGACCGGGATCAAATTCCGAATTTGCTAGGCTTTGCTAAAATTTGCTTAAGAGACTATTACCTTGCAGTTTGCCAACGGATCCCAATCGTTGCTTATTATTGAAGCGCTGAAAGTAGCGAAAGCTATAAAGCACGACGATCAAAGCCGAGATGGTTTTAGAGTTTCAAAAGTGCATAGCCTTAAACACCAAATACAATCAAAATCGAATTTAATATTTCTGACTACATAGAGGACCTTATGGCAGAGAGAGCTAATCGCGAATCAAACGAAGCCAACGAAAAGAGCTATTCTGAGCTCCATCGACCCGCTTCAGAATTCGCATCACGTTCCGATTATTTGGATCACGAGCTGCAAATAATGAAACCACGTCGTTGGGCATTAAATTTGCCAGGCCGTGATTTCCGTTTTGAATGGGAAGATCTCGTTCCTGCTATTGCAGGCACCATCGGTATTATCGCGATGTACTCTGCCGTTATGATGTCATGGGCTGATGGTCTAACCGAAGCTTGGGATCACGTGAATTTAGGCAAAGAGTTCGCGATTGAAGTTGCTCGGGTCGAAATGTTAATCCCAGCACTACTCTTTTGTGTATTTGCTTCTGGTTTCATGAATCCTCGTGCCAACCTCGCGGGAAATCACGGACCAATGATCCCGATGATTGCTGGTATCGCTTTGGCGGGCGCACACCCGCTTGCACTAGCAATACTCATCGGCTTTTTCGGTTTGCTGTTAAGTTATTTAAAAGGTGGTTCGCGCTTAGTTAACCTCACCTCTCAGGGGGTTGCGGGTGGCTTACTGGTTTATCTGGGCTTCACAGGTTCTATGAGCCAAATTGGAGAAATCCAACGCTGGGCACTTGGACTCGAAGGCGAGATGGGCTATCTAGGTCTTGTAGTACTGGCGGTCACCGTTATTGTCTACGCTGTACTAGCCAAACTAGGTAAACGCTGGTTAGCGATCCCACTTTGTGCCGTTAGTGGTTTATTAATAGCGCTAGTGTTTGGTGCCGGTTTCGATCTTGTCTTTGAAACCGAGATGGGTATACCAAACCTAAATCCGGTTTATTGGTGGGGCTCTACTACCGAAGGTTGGATGCTAGGTTTACCAAATTTACAACAATTTATTGCTTCACTACCGTTTGCAATATTAGCCGTCGCTATGTGGTCACCTGACTTCCTAGGTCATAAAATTTTCCAAGAGCTCAACTATCCGCGTAAAACCGAGAAAGTACTAATGGATGTTGATGATACGATGACCGTTTGTTCAGTTCGTCAAATGGTTGGGACTGCTGTTGGCGGTGGTAACATCACATCTAGCTGGGGCACCTATATGATCCCTGCTGCAATTGCGAAACGCCCAATTCCTGGCGGCGCAATATTATTAGGTTCGCTATGTATCATTATTGCAATCCTTGGTTTCCCTATGGATGTCGCTGTATGGCCACCAGTAATGCGCGTAGCCTTGTTGGTTGGTGTATCTCTTCCGTTACTGGAAGCCGGTATGCAAATGATTAAAGACTCAAAAGATTCACAGTCTGCAGGTATATGTGTATTTGCGGCAATGGTTACCAACCCTGTTCTTGCATGGGCGTTAACTATGGCACTCGATAACAATGGTCTAATTGGCGACAAAGAACGTCCCAAGACTCTAAGCTTTGCTGACCGTATCGTGGTTCCAATTTCCGTTCTACTCATTTGCTTAGCAGCAATGTTGGCTGTAGGAATGTTGGAAGGTCAATATGGAATTCCAGCGTTATTGTAGTACAATAGACTTTAGCTAGTTTATTACAGATTTTAAAATTGACGTGTTGATACACGCCGCTTAGTTAGACGACAAGGGTCGTCTAATGTCCGTTACCATAAGAAGGTAGGTATAAAATGGCAGAACAAAACGTTACAGCTTGGGAAGGCTTTGCTGATGGCGCCTGGAAAACCGAAGTTAATGTACGAGACTTTATCCAGAGCAACTACACTCCATACGAGGGTGATGAAAGCTTCCTAGCTGGATCAACTGAAGCGACGGATGCGCTTTGGGCTAAAGTGATGGAAGGTATCAAAGAAGAAAACCGTACTCACTCTCCTGTTGATTTCGATACAAGCGTTATTTCAACCATCACTTCACACGAAGCTGGTTACATCAACAAAGATCTAGAAACTGTTGTTGGCCTGCAAACTGAAGCCCCACTTAAACGTGCGTTGATCCCTAACGGCGGCATTCGTATGATTGAAGGCTCATGTGCAGCTTACGATCGCGAACTGGACCCAAGCGTTAAGAAAATCTTTACCGAATACCGCAAAACACATAACCAAGGTGTATTTGACGTTTATACCGGTAGTATCATGAAGTGCCGTAAGTCTGGTGTTTTGACAGGTCTTCCTGATGCATACGGCCGTGGACGTATCATTGGTGATTATCGCCGCGTTGCGCTATATGGTATCGATTACCTAATGGCTGACAAATCGAAGCAGCACCGTTCTTTAGAAAAAGACTTGCTTGCTGGCGATACCCTTAACGACACGATCCAATTGCGCGAAGAAATCTTCGACCAATACCGTGCCTTGCAACAAATCAAAGAAATGGCTGCAACTTACGGCTGTGATATTTCTGTTCCAGCTAAAAATGCTAAAGAAGCCGTCCAATGGACATACTTTGGCTACCTAGCCGCAGTTAAATCGCAAAACGGCGCTGCAATGTCATTTGGTCGTACAACGACTTTCCTTGATGTGTTCATCGAGCGTGACATGAAAGCCGGTATCTTGACTGAGTCAGAGGCTCAAGAGCTAGTTGACCACTTGGTAATGAAACTACGTATGGTTCGCTTCCTACGTACACCTGAATATGATGATTTGTTCTCTGGCGATCCAATTTGGGCTACAGAATCAATTGGTGGTATGGGTGTTGACGGTCGTACTTTAGTAAGCCGTACTGCATTTCGTTTCTTAAACACCTTGTACACTATGGGCCCATCTCCTGAGCCAAACATTACTGTACTTTGGTCAGAGCAACTTCCAATCAACTTCAAAAAGTACTGTGCGAAAGTATCTATCGATACATCATCTATCCAGTACGAAAACGATGATTTGATGCGTGAAGACTTTGGTAACGATGATTACGCAATCGCATGTTGTGTATCGCCAATGGTTGTTGGTAAACACATGCAGTTCTTTGGTGCTCGTGCCAACCTTGCTAAAACCTTGTTGTACGCAGTAAACGGCGGTGTTGATGAGAAGCTTAAGATCCAAATTGGACCTAAAGCTGACAAAATCACTGGTGAATACTTAGATTATGATGAAGTAATGACCAGCCTTGATAGTTTGATGGATTGGTTAGCTGAGCAATATGTGACTGCACTTAACTGTATTCACTATATGCATGACAAATACAGCTATGAAGCCGCTCTAATGGCACTTCATGACCGTGACGTACGCCGTACTATGGCTTGTGGTATTGCTGGTCTGTCGGTTGCTGCTGATTCACTATCTGCAATTAAATTTGCGAAAGTAAAACCAGTACGTGACGAAGACGGTTTGGCGCTAGATTTTGAAATTGAAGGTGATTACCCTAAATTTGGTAACAACGATGATCGTGTAGATGATATCGCATGCTACCTTGTTGAAACCTTCATGAACAAAATCCGTAAGCTTAAAACTTACCGCAACGCTATCCCTACGCAATCGGTTCTCACCATTACGTCTAACGTTGTTTATGGTAAGAAAACAGGTAATACACCTGATGGCCGTCGTGCTGGCGCTCCTTTTGCTCCGGGTGCAAACCCAATGCATGGTCGCGATGAGAAAGGCGCAGTTGCTTCACTAACGTCAGTTGCAAAACTCCCGTTTGCAAACGCTCAAGACGGTATCTCATATACCTTCTCTATCGTTCCAAACGCACTTGGTAAAGATGATGACACTCAGAAAACCAACCTTGCTGGTTTGATGGATGGTTATTTCTACCACACTGAAAACACCGAAGGTGGTCAACACCTGAACGTGAACGTGATGAACCGTGAAATGTTGTTGGATGCAATGGAGCATCCTGAAAACTACCCACAATTAACCATACGTGTTTCTGGTTATGCGGTACGTTTTAACTCTTTAACTAAAGAGCAACAACAAGACGTCATTACCCGTACCTTTACTGCTACTTTGTAAGAGTAATGCCGTGGCCTAAAACCACGGCTTCAGGTAAACTAGAACCTCGCCTTTGGTGAGGTTTTTTTTCGCATATTTTTCATCCGCTTCAATTAGGAGTAGTCTCTTGTCAAAGCTTGGTCGCATACACTCAACAGAATCCTGTGGCACTGTCGATGGCCCAGGCATACGCTTTATCGCGTTCATGCAAGGCTGCCTAATGCGTTGCATGTATTGTCACAATCGTGATACCTGGGATGTTCATGGTGGTAAAGAGGTCAGCGTTGACGATCTCATGAAAGATCTCATTCCCTATCGCCATTTCATGAACGCCAGTGGCGGTGGAGTAACCGCCAGCGGTGGTGAAGCGATACTTCAAGCAGAATTCGTACGTGATTTCTTCCGCGCCTGTAAAGCTGAGGGCATCCACACCTGTCTGGATACCAACGGCTATGTGCGCAAGCATACTGAAGTGATTGACCAACTGCTTGAAGTGAGCGATTTGGTCATGCTTGATATCAAACAGATGAAAGATGATGTACATCAGATTTTGGTTGGCGTAAGTAATAAACGTACTCTTGATTTTGCACGTTATTTGGCGAAAGTTGGTCAAAAAACTTGGATACGCTATGTGGTTGTCCCTGGCTACACCGACGATGACGAGTCAGCACATTTATTAGGTGAAATGCTTAAAGAGATGCCTAATGTTGAAAAAATAGAAATGCTGCCCTATCACGAACTTGGTGCTCATAAATGGACGGCCATGGGCGAAGAGTATCAGCTTAAAGACGTACATCCACCAAGCAAAGAGACCATGGAACGAATCAAAGGTATCTTAAGTCAATACCACGACAATGTGATCTACTAGTTTATGAGCAGTTCTATCTTGCGTTGCCCTCTTTGTGAGCAGCGCCTTAAGCAAAGTCCTGGCGGTATGAAATGTGATGCAGGGCATCAATACGACCGCGCCAAAGAAGGCTACTTAAACCTACTCCCAGTCCAGTTTAAAAACACGCTTAACCCTGGCGATAATCAAGACATGATGTTGTCGCGCCAAACGTTTTTGCAAAGTGGTCAGTTCAATTTCCTTATTGATGCACTAGGCTCTTCAATTTCGGACTTGTTAGAAGGTCAAACTCAGCCTATTGAGTTACTTGATATCGGTTGTGGTGAAGGCTTTTATACCCAACAATTAAGTCAGCAATTGGCCGACAACATCAAGTTTAGCGGTATCGATATTTCGAAATCGGCAATCCGCTTAGCCTCAAAGCATGCAAAACGCCATTCACTTGCCATTGATTACTGGGTTGCAAGCAACAACCGCCTTCCTGTTTTAGATAACAGTGTCGATCTAGCCCTAAAAGTTTTTGCGCCGTGCGACGCAAGCGAAATGCAGCGTTGTTTAAAACCCAAGGCGAGCTTTTTGACGGTAACTCCAGGATCAAAACACTTGTGGCAACTCAAATCAAAAATCTATTCCGCTCCAATAGAACACGACGAAAAGCCTGAGCAGTTCGACGGTTTTACGCACATCAGTTGTGACAAAATAAGCAAAGAGTCTGAAATAGATTTTCCAACGATGAAGGCCTTGGCGATGATGACACCATTTGCATGGAAGATTTCACAAGACGAGTTAGATGCTTTATGCCAATCAATAGATAGCATGCAGTATCAGTTCATAATTAACCGTTATCAGAATTGCTAATTGGCTTGGACTTAGTTCTCTTGGTCTAAAACAAAACCTTTGTCAAAGCGCTCGAAGGCTTGACGAAGCACCGAGGCTAAATCGAAATAACGAGGTCGAGTGCTGACTTTAGGCACCGATTCACCAGCTGCACTTAGTTTTTGGTGCATATCTCGATACCAATTAGCTAAGCTTGGCGGCAAATTTTCATTAGCGCGACTTCCTAACCAATACAATCCTTGGAGCGGCATAAAAAATAGCACTGTCGCCATCATCATAGCTTGCGGAAGAAGTTCATCCTGATGGCCTATAAATGGCAAGGTAACAGTAGCTACAGCTATAGCTGGCATTGTTTTTATCGCAAGCGAAGTTGCAAAAATTACCCGTGACTCAGGAAACATAGACGATAGTACCGCTTCTTTTGGCCAAGCTTTCATGTAGCGCTGACCATCTTTTAAGATCGCTGCAAGTTTTGTCATTTCGTCCCCATAAATTGACCTAAACCAATATTAGCTACTATTTCTTAATAAATTCGCTAAACGGCGGCTTTTGCCACTATACCGAAAAATGTGATTCAGGTATCATTTTGCTGCCTTTGACAACGTTTGCATAAGCAGCTTTATTTACAGTTTAGTTCGCTTCGTGATTTGCGCATAGCGTTATTTATACTAACCCGTAACATTCGTTTCAAATTCGCTGAAGAAAATTTGACGTGATCTACTATACTTCGGGATGTAAACACAGTCGGCACCACAATCCATAGTGCTTGATGATACAAGTACTTTTGAACCACGAATGACAGGTAACTTCAATGAGCAACAAATTGGTATTGGTTTTAAACTGCGGCAGCTCTTCCCTAAAATTTGCGATATTAGACGCAATCTCTGGCGACGAAAAGCTCTCTGGTCTTGCTGAATGTTTTAATTTAGAAGACGCTCGCATTAAGTGGAAAGCCAATGGCGAAAAACATAGCGAAAAACTAGGTGGCTATGCTGCTCACCGTGAGGCTATTGAGTTTATCGTTCAAAAAATTCTAGTGAATCACCCTGAAGTTTTAGAGCAACTTATAGCTGTTGGTCATCGCGTCGTTCACGGTGGTGAAAAATTCACTAAATCAGTTGTGATTTCTCAAGATGTTATTAACGGCATCGAAGCGTGTTCGAACCTTGCACCTTTGCATAACCCAGCAGCCTTAATCGGTATTCGCGCATCACAATCATGTTTCCCTGACTTACCAATGGTTGCAGTATTTGATACTGCATTCCACCAAACCATGCCTGAGCAAAGCTATCTATATGCACTACCTTATAAGCTTTACCGCGAAAAAGGTATTCGTCGCTATGGTATGCATGGAACCAGTCACTTATATGTAGCCAATGAAGCTGCAAAAATGCTAGGCAAAGAGCCAGCGCAAACCAATGTCATAACAGCTCACCTAGGTAATGGCGCCTCGCTTTGCGCGGTAAAAGGTGGCGTTAGTGTTGATACTACGATGGGCCTTACTCCACTAGAAGGCCTAGTAATGGGTACTCGCAGTGGTGATATTGACCCGGCTATTATTTTCCATCTGGTTGACCGTGAAGGTTATACTTTGCAAGAAGTTAACAACATGCTGACCAACCAATCTGGTCTTATGGGCTTAACTGAAACAACCAGCGATTGCCGCTTTGTAGAAGATGGCTTCATTGCCGGAGACGAAGTTGCCACTCGAGCCATGAACGTTTTTTGTTACCGTTTAGCTAAAAGCATTGCGGCCTACGCTGCATCTATGGACGGTCAACTCGATGCACTAGTCTTTACCGGTGGTATCGGTGAAAACTCTGCGCCTGTGCGTGCAGAAACTGTACGTCGTTTGTCATTACTTGGATTCGAGATCGATAACGATGCGAATACAAAAACTTGTTTTGGTGCTGAAGGTGAAATCGGTAGCGCAACAAGTCGTAAAATTTTGGTCATTCCAACCAACGAAGAGCTTGTCATCGCAAGCGATGCAGCTGCTCTTCTCGCGTAACCAACTTGAGCCGGCATAGTCCGGCTCTACTTTGCTCCCCTATTTAATAAAGAGGTAGTTTGTGGCTCGTACAATTATGTTAATCCCAGTAGGTGCTGGTGTCGGTGTAACTTCGGTTAGCCTAGGTATGGTTCGCGCAATGGAACGCAACGGTGTTAGTGTCAATTTCTTTAAACCAATTGCACAACCCAAAGGACGCAACGAAGGTCCTGAGCGTTCAACAGCAATTATTCGCAACGCAACGGATATTATTCCACCAGAACCCTTTAGCCAAAGCCATGCTGAATCTTTGATCGGTTCCAACCGCGAAGATGATTTGCTGGAGGCTATTGTAGAGCGCTTCAACAACGGTACAACTGGTAGCGAAATTGTTGTGGTTGAAGGCTTGGTTCCGACTAGTGAAAGTCCATATGCTAACTCACTAAACTACGGCATTGCTAAAGCTTTAGATGCGGATATGGTGTTTGTAACTAATCCTGCAAACGATACCTCGCAGCAGCTAAAAGAGCGTATGGAGATTGCCTGCAATAACTTTGGTGGTCTTAAGAACAAACGCATTATTGGTTGTATTATTAATAAAGTTGGTGCGCCGATTGACGAAAGTGAAATCACTCGCCCTGACTTAACCGAAATGTTTGATAGCAAAAACGCGAACTACGCTAATCTTGAAGTGCTACAAATGTTCGGCAAAAGCCCGCTACGCATTTTGGGTTGTATCCCATGGAATGCCCCTCTAATTGCGCCTCGTGCTCGTGACCTTGCTACCCACTTAAATGCCACCATCATTAATGAAGGCGACATGAATACCCGTTTGGGCCGTGTCACCTTCTGTGCTCGTAGTATTCCAAACATGATTGAACACTTTGGAGCTGGTAGCCTTTTGGTAACTTCTGGCGATCGTTCCGACGTTATAGTTTCAGCCTGTTTGGCGGCAATGAACGGCGTTAAAGTTGGCGCCTTATTACTAACAGGTGGTTATCAGCCTGAAGAAACAGTTTTAAAATTGTGCGAGCGCGCATTCGAAACTGGTTTGCCGGTGATGCTAATCAAGACTAATACTTGGCAAACATCACTCGCCATGCAGAGCTTCAATACCGAGATCCCTGCAGACGATACCTACCGTATTAACTTGGTACAAGATTACGTAGCTGGTCACATTGATAAACATTGGATTGAGTCACTGACATCAACATCAGCGCGACCACGTCGTTTATCGCCTCCAGCATTCCGCTATAAGCTAACTGAAATGGCTCGCACCGCAAATCGCCGTATTGTACTTCCTGAGGGTGAAGAACCTCGCACCATTGCTGCAGCAGCGGTATGCGCCGAACGTGGTATTGCCCGTCCTGTTTTGTTAGGTGATCCTGAGCAAATTCACCGTATCGCAAAACAACAAGGTGTTGTACTTGGCGATAACGTCGAGATCTTAGATCCACTGCAAACTCGCGATAAATTCGTTGCACCAATGGTAGAATTACGTAAAAACAAAGGTCTAACTGAAGTCGTTGCGCGTGAGCAACTTGAAGACAATGTTGTACTTGGCACCATGATGCTCGCTTGCGACTCGGTTGATGGCTTGGTATCAGGTGCGATAAACACCACTGCCAATACTATTCGCCCTGCCTTACAACTGATTAAAACCGCACCCGGCTATAACCTAGTGAGTTCGATCTTCTTTATGTTATTGCCAGATCAAGTCTTAGTTTATGGTGACTGTGCAATTAACCCAGACCCAACAGCAGACCAGCTAGCGGATATTGCGATTCAGTCTGCTGACAGCGCTACAGCGTTTGGTATTGAGCCTCGTGTTGCGATGATCTCATATTCAACTGGTAGTTCAGGTAAGGGATCTGATGTAGACAAAGTTCGTGAAGCCACCAAACTAGCTCAGGAGCGTCGTCCAGACCTCGTTATTGATGGACCATTGCAATACGATGCAGCCATCATGGAAAATGTTGCCAAGAGCAAAGCTCCAAATAGTCCGGTTGCTGGTAAAGCAACAGTGTTTGTATTCCCAGATCTCAACACTGGTAATACAACCTATAAAGCTGTTCAACGAAGTGCAGACCTTATAAGTATCGGTCCAATGCTACAAGGTATGAACAAACCAGTGAATGACTTAAGCCGAGGCGCTTTGGTTGATGACATTGTTTACACCATTGCATTGACTGCTATTCAATCAGCACAACGTATTGAATAGAGCAAAAGCACCAGTCATTTGAATTAGGCCCCGAAGATCGGGGCTTTTTTATGCGTTTTTTATTTACCAATAAAAACAATGACTTAATACAGTTATCCACAGTTAAAGTGCTTTTAACCCACAGGATTTGTGAGTTAAAACAGACTAATCTTAATATTGCGCACAATTCAAGTGTATTTTATAGAATTTAACCTAAAGTTATCCACAATAGTATCCTAGTGGGGCAAACTATCCGATTAAAAACATGCGTGAACTCACAAACTAACGTTCACGTTGGTCTGTAATCGCTTGGATCTGATGTGCAACGCCGACGGCTTGCTCAACATCTATAAGCACCGCAATTCCCTGACCTTGCTCTTGATCAAATCCTGCAGTCGTTTGAATAGCCGACAATATGTTTTGCGCTCGATGGCTTTCAACGACAAATAACAGCACGTCGCACTGACTTTCCAAAGACAAGCCAAAAAATGTTTTGTGTTTACGCACTCCCTCACCACGCGCATGGTCGATAACTGTAGCACCTGTGGCTCCAGCGGCTCTTGCTGCATCTAATACCAAAGCCGTTTTCTTGTCATCAATAAAGGCCACTATTAGTTTAAACTCCATCTTTTTTCCCCTTATCTATCCATGCACTTACCTGTGCATAAGCAAGTACCGTCATCATTGGAAAAACACTTGCGAAGGCTATCAAGCCAAAACCATCAATCATTATATTTCTACCAGGAACATTTTGTGCCAGCCCAAGCCCTAGAGCGGCCACTAGCGGAACCGTTACTGTAGAAGTCGTAACACCACCGGTGTCATACGCAAGAGGGATCATCGATTTTGGAGCAAACATGGTTTGCACCAACACAATCACGTAAATAGTGATGATGTAGTATGGCAAAGGATCACCGACTACGATTCGATAACTGCCCAGAGCTAGGCCGAGTGCAACTCCCACAGCAACTGCAACCCGTAATCCTCCAACCCGAATCGCCCCACCACTCGCAGCATTAGCTTTAATAGCAATGGCCAACAAAGCTGGCTCCGCTAAGGTGGTGCTAAAACCGATAGCAGCGCTAAAAATATAAACCCAGAAATATTCTTGCCAATGGCCGGTAGCAAGTTGCTCGCCTAGCTGAGATTGAATGAATTGCGCTGAGGTTAATTGTCGCGCCATGGTTTCACCTAAAGGAAATAAGGCTAACTCAAGACCCAGTAGAAACAAACTAATGCCTAGCAGCACGCATACCAGGCCCACAACTAGACGCAAAGGGTTTTGTACACGCTTGCGTAGCAATACCCCCTGAAAGAAGCCAATCACAAGCACAATGGGCAACACATCTCGGAAAGTTGCAACTAGACCTTCAAGCAGTGAAGTTAGTATTGCCATTAGTTAATCATCCCGAATGCGAGTACAAATATCATTGGCGATAAAGATGCAAGAGCGATCAAACCAAAACCATCGACTAAAGGACTTCGGCCATGGATAGAAGCAGCTAAGCCTACCCCCAACGCCGTGACCAGTGGAACGGTAATGGTTGAGGTAGTGACACCGCCAGCGTCATAAGCAATCCCAATATGCTCAGGTGCCGAAAAGTAACTCAAAATGACCACCACCAAATAGCCGCTAAGGATAATCCAATGCAGTGGCCAGCCACGCAAAATGCGAATAACCCCGATAACTAATGCGCAACCAACAGAAACCGCAACCACCAATCGCAATTGAAGTGCATAGTTAGTTTTAGCAACAACGTTCGAATCAATGAAATTTTCGATGGCGGCAATTTCAGCTGCTTGACGGCTAATGGCGATCAGGGAAGGCTCGGCAACCGTGGTCGCAAAACCAAGGCAGAACGCAAAAGACAACAACCAGCTTAAGCGTCCTCGCCGTGCAAAGTCATAGGCCAATTTCTCGCCCAAAGGGAATAGTGCCATATCCAAGCCAACAATAAATAAGCTCAAACCTAAGACGACGAGAAACATACCCAGTGCAATTGTAGATGAATCAGGAAGCGGTTGGCGCAAAACCAGAGTTTGGAAAAACAATACGACCACAGCAATAGGCAAAAGATCGCGTAGACTTTTGAGTACCGAGTGCAAAAACACAATTAAAGCATTTACCATCAATCACTCCTGTTGTTCACGAGCTATAGTCGACAACGAGTAAATCTAGTAATTCTTTGTTACCTTTAGACTAGTCGATTACGTCTAGAAGCGTCCCAGAATCAGCTCACAGTTTTTACAAACACCTACAAAATCTTCTGGAAACAGACAAGCCCACAGTTCGAATGCTCAAGAAATCTGCAAATTTCGCCGAGTAAGCATTATTAGTTCAAATAATGGGACTTTTCCTCGGTTTTTATGACGTATAAAGCAAACTAGTCAGTGAAATACTCTGTTAAAAATGCTAGTTTTCCCGGCTGTAAATTGATAAGCACGGAAAGTGCACGTCTAACTCACAACAACTTGGAGTAAATGTGAACAGCACCAACACAACACCCACCAAAAAACGCGACCATTGGGGGTCGAAACTCGGTTTTATTATGGCGGCAGCTGGCTCAGCTGTTGGCCTTGGTAACATTTGGAAATTTCCATACACGGCAGGCCAAAGCGGCGGCGGTGCATTTGTTGCAATCTACCTGTTCTTTGTAATTTTTATCGGCTTTAGCGTTATGCTTACCGAGTTTACCATCGGTCGTCGGACTGAACGCTCAGCGGTGGGTGCGTTTAAATCAACGGATCGTCGTTGGAGCTTTGTTG
The DNA here is from genome assembly GCF_003610775.1 of Alginatibacterium sediminis. GTDB lineage: Bacteria > Pseudomonadota > Gammaproteobacteria > Enterobacterales > Celerinatantimonadaceae > Alginatibacterium > Alginatibacterium sediminis. Next base: position 159,290 of record NZ_RAQO01000007.1, read on the forward strand.
GGGTATTAGGTGTTGTTACCGGTTTATTGATTATGGGTTTTTACCCTGTTGTCGGTGGTTGGTCGCTAGCATATGTATTTAAAATCGGTGGTGGCTTACTCAGCGAGCCAGCTGCTATCTCCGATTCTTTTGGCAGCTTTATTACCAATCCTATCCAACCCCTAATGTGGATGGGTGCTTATCTACTGCTTAATATCGTGATTGTAATGCGCGGTATTTCAGGCGGTATTGAAAAAGCAGGTAAAATCCTCATGCCTATCTTGTTTATCATGTTAATTGTGGTTTCGATTAAGGGCTTAAGCCTACCGGGCGCATCTGCCGGTCTAGAGTTCTTGTTCAAGCCTGATTTCTCTGAAGTTGACAGCGGCGTAATCTTAGCTGCACTAGGGCAAGCATTTTTCTCTCTAAGCCTAGGTATGGGTTGTATGATTACCTATGGAAGCTATCTTAAGAAGAAAGAAAACTTAGTCCAAACAACCGGTATGGTTGTGGCTATGGATACCGGCGTTGCGATCCTTGCTGGTGTTGCAATGTTCCCAGCAATGTTTGCATTTGGTATTGAACCTGCAGCAGGTCCTGGTTTAGTGTTTGTGGTTGTTCCGCAATTGTTCGCCGAAATGGGCGGTGCTGGAACGATGTTCGCACTACTGTTCTTTGTTGGATTGTCAGTCGCAGCACTTACTTCATCAATCTCTCTACTCGAAGTAGTCGTGTCCTACTTGATTGATGAGAAGAAAATGAGCCGCATTGGCGCGGTATTGTCAGCAAGTGTGGTAATGGCCTTCTTGTGTATCTTTGCTTCGCTTTCACTTGGCGGCGTGGGACCAACAATATTTGATACCGGCGCATTTGATGTATTTGATTTGCTCACCGATAAAGTATTCTTGGCTGTTGGCGGTATGTTGATTTGTATCTTTGCTGGTTGGAGACTCAACAAGCAAGACCTAAAAGATGAAATCACCAACCAGGGTGACAAACCATTCGCGTTGTTTGAACTTTGGTACGCATTAGTAAAATATGTAATTCCAGTTGCTATTGCAATTGTTGCGATTGCAGGGATCTATGGCGGCTTCACCGATGGCAAAGGCCCTATCATGCTGATAGCAATAGCCATTATTGCCGGCCTAGGTTTTGCTTCTAAGAAACTGTAACCCCAGTGACAATCGCGATTAAGTCTTAAGACTTTCAACATAAAGGGCGCTCATATGAGCGCCCTTTTTCGTTTAGATGAAAAGCTGTATTAAGCGGGCGAGTTAGGTTCAACTTTTGCTGCTAAATGAGAGTCTGAGTCGGCATCCGTAATACTTGCAACTTCTTCATTGGCTCCAATAATATCTGAGCTTTGCATATCCTCGACAAACTCTCTCTCCTTAAGTTCATCAGGGTGACTGAGCAACAGTGCTAACCAATGGCCATCGGTACTCGACTCCAATCCAATTTTGACGATCATGGTTAATGGCACCGAAAGTAGCATTCCAACACTCCCGAATAACCAACCCCAAAAGATTAAGCTTAAAATAACCACTAGTGATGACAACCCTAAGCCCTTACCCATAACCCGTGGTTCTACAATGTTGCCCATCACCAAATTAACGCCAAGATAAAGACCTGCGACTCCCAAAGCTTGACTAGGCCCAAATTGCAGCGCGGCTAATAATACCGGAGGGATCGCGGCCAACAAGGAGCCTACGTTTGGAATATAATTTAGCAAAAAAGCGAGTATTCCCCACATTGGCGCATATTCAATGCCAATCCACATCAATATCAAGGTAATCGGGATTGCTGTGATTAAACTAATGGCGGTTTTAACTGCCATATAACTATTAACAGAACTCAAGAAACGGTCAATTTGAGAGATTCGGACCGAGGGGTCATGAATCGCAACATGGACTCGCTTAGGCATGGTATCCGCTTCTAAGAGCATAAAAATACTTACCATAAGAATCATAAACGCATTGGTTGCAATACTGCCAAAGCCGCTTAAGGTATTTGCAAACAGTCCAAAAACTAAACTCGGGTCGAAGTACTGGGTAACCATATGCATCGAGATATCAATATCGAAACGTTTGGCAAAAATGACTAATGAGCCAAGCTGCTCAATGATCTGGTCTCGATACTCTGGAATTGAAGTTCTAAACTCATTTAGCGAATGTCCTACTACGCCTGCGAGTCCCAATAAAGTTCCTACAATCAGAATGATGACCAACATCACGGCGATCACACTTGGGATCCCAACCTTTTTCATCATCCTAACGATAGGCGCACATACTATTGCTATAAACATCGACAGCAGAAACGGTAGCAAAATGGGTGTTGCCGCTTTGAGACCGGCGAGTACAACCATTAATGCAGCCGCGGTAACGATATGATTTTTTGGAGCTTGTAACGCCATTAACGAGTCCTTACATAAGCATTTAGCTAAATTAATAGCTTGAATCTTAACTATAACTCAAACTCAGGCATATGTTTTAACAACTAATTTAATTCCAAGATGATCGTTCCACCCCACTTTAAGCGTTTATAGCTATATGGGGCTAGGATATAGTCATCATTCACAGCTTACCAAAACTAAAGGTCATGCTTATGCGAATTCTCATCACCGGTGCCAGCGGGTTTATCGGCCAATCCTTATGCAAATATTGGCATCAGCATGAACTAACTCTTTTATCCCGAAACGTAACACGTGCCCAGAACTTACTTGGTGAGCAACATCAGTACATTGAGTCTTTGAGCCAACTAGATAATCTCAATGATTTTGACGCCATCGTAAATTTAGCTGGCGAGGCAATTGCGGATAAACCTTGGTCCCCAAAGCAACGCCAAAAAATAGAAGGCAGTCGATGGGCTTTAACTGAGCAACTGTTTGAATTAATAAAACACAGCGAAACCCCACCCCATACCTTTTTAAGTGGCAGCGCCATTGGCATTTACGACTATTCTGATGAACCACAAGACGAGAACAGTCATTTTACCCAAGGGCATTATCCCCATCTAGTTTGTAGCAAGTGGGAGGACATAGCTCTACAAGCTCAGAGCCCATCAACTCGAGTTTGTTTGTTAAGAACAGCTGTGGTTTTAGGTGTAAATGGCGGGCTGTTAAAGCGCTTAGCCCCGGTTTTTAAACTAGGCCTAGGCGGTCCAATGGGTAGCGGTAAACAACTGATGTCCTGGATCCATTTAGAAGATCAAATCAGAGCAATGGACTTTTTACTGACTCAGGAGCAACTAGCAGGTGCATTTAACGTTTGCGCACCAGAGGTGGTGAATAATCAGCATCTATCCAAACAACTCGCTAGTTATTACCATCGCCCTTGTTGGTTTAAAGTGCCGAGCTTTGCGCTAAAACTTGGTTTAGGCGAGATGTCTGAAATGATACTAGCAAGTCAAAATATCGTGCCAAAAAATCTCCTGGATGCTGGATTTAGCTTTAATCATCCTAGTTTTGACCTTGCACTAATTGATAGCTTAAAAACTGCGCAATGAGTTGAATGACAGAGTATGAAGAATTAGGAATAAAGATTTTGGATAAAAATGTGGGTAGAAATTTGGTGGAGCTACGCGGGATCGAACCGCGGACCTCTTGCATGCCATGCAAGCGCTCTCCCAGCTGAGCTATAGCCCCACAGATTTGGGATATCGAAAATTGGTGGAGCTACGCGGGATCGAACCGCGGACCTCTTGCATGCCATGCAAGCGCTCTCCCAGCTGAGCTATAGCCCCAATTTCGATGCAGATATTATCTGTGAAATCGAGGCGAATTCTATGCAGCCAAATCACCACTGTCAACCGTTTTCAAAGCCTAGCGCTAGCAACTGCGCATTAATAGAACAAAAGCAAACGCTAGAGTGACCTTGTAAGCTCACTTTCGCTCTATAAACGACGTAAAACACCAATCATTAAATCGACTTCGGCATAAGTGTTGTAGTGCATCAAACCAATTCGGATTAGGCCGCCTTGATCCGCTAATCCTAACTGCTCAACTAAGCCCTTGGCGTAAAAATGCCCATGCCAAATACAAACCTTGTGCTGCGCTAATGTTTTGGCGACTGACTCGGGACTGTGGCCTTCAATGCGCAGCGCATACGTTGGGGTACTCAATGCTCCTAATTGATGTCCATAAACTTGTACACCGGGGATGCTAGCTAGTTGCTCTAAACAGTATTGACCAAGGCTTGTTTCGTACTCTATCACCTTGCCCATGCTCTGCGTCCAAGCAAGACGCAAATCAGTTTCACTATCGCCCCACTGCGACAAGTAATCAACGGCTGCAATAAATCCCGACATAGCCTCAAAGCTTTGTGTGCCAGTTTCAAAACGAGCAGGTCCAAGCGCAGGGGCAGGCTCAACTTTATAAGCCTGAAGTGAGTCTATAAATGTAGGAGCAATGTAGGAAATACCTAAATGGGGTCCGCAAAACTTATAGGCAGAACAACAAAGAAAGTCGCAGCCGAGGGCTTGGACATCGATAATACCATGCGGAGCTAGGTGTACAGCATCTACGAATACCAAGGCTCCGACGCTTTTCGCTTTATCAATGACTCGTTTTAAATCAACAATAGTACCCGTGGTATTCGATGCATAAGTTAAGGCAATTAACTTAGTGTTAGGGTTTAACAACGACTCTAGATGTACGTAATCCAAATCACAGCGATCAACATCAACTTGAACCTGGTGAACTTTCGCGCCTTTATCCTGTGCGGCTAACTGCCAGCTCGACACATTCGAATAATGGTCTAATGAAGTGACGATAACTTCATCTTGCTCATGCCAGTCCTTGGATATCGCGCGACTAAGTTTAAACGCGAGCGAGGTCATATTCTGATCAAATACGATTGAATCCTTACTTGCGGCATTTAAAATGGTTGCCGCATAAACGCGCGCTTTATCTAATACAGCGTTGGTACGCTTGCTACTCTCAAAAAAACCGCCTAGATTCGCGTTGGAATGCAGTAAATACGCAGCGACGGCCTCGGCGACTTGCTGAGGAACTTGCGCACCTCCAGGCCCATCGAAATAAACATGCCCTTCAAAACCAGATAGTGCTGGGAATTGTTTACGGGCTAGCTCTACATCAAATTTCATGCGCTTCCTTTTGCAGTTAGAACGAATACATCCATATAGCCAATATCATTTGTATCAATTATTTTGATTGGCTTTGCATAATGCCAAAGCTTGTCGTCAGCTAACATTGCTACTTCGCCATCGCGTAATTTTTCATTGAACATAGCTTTTTCACCTTTACCACGAAAGACCATGAAGTCGCCACCTTGGATATTATGGCGAGCTATGCCCACTATGGCTATATGAGCAAAGCCATCTTGATGTATTCCCTCTGGTGCAACCAGACTGGGTGAGCCTTGTGTGATGATTCTTATCTGGTGAATCTCAATCTCATGACCATCATCTAATTGGTTTGCTTCCTGAAAACCCTGACACAATTGCAACATGCCCTTACTTGAAATCAGTGTTGACTCTAGGGGCTCAAATTGACGTAGCACATCACCTTGAAATCCATTCACATCAGATGACTGACAAAACGTTTGCCGCTGTTCATCGCAAACTACACCATCTCGCATTGATACAACCGAATATCGACGCAATCGAAATGCTGTATCTGCATGACCAGTTTGCGGCAAATTATTAAAATACGCCCCCATGTCTCGCACGTAATCGAGATCAATTTGATGCAGTTGGAGTAAATAGTCCGCATGAGCCAGCATGATTGCACTTCCTTTTAAGTTAACATAAGTGCTACATATAGATGATTAGGCCATACAAATAAAGATGTTCGGTATTCAAAACCTATTTTCCAATAGCATTCGATATATAACACCATTTCCAAGCAAGTTGCTAAACATATACCTAGCATTCCATCTATAAACCAGAACCGATTTAGTTAAAACAGAAGGACTTATTCTAAATCTATGAATATAAACAAAAAAATAACGACATATTATTCTGTTAGCCAATATTTCTATTTAACACACTCTGTTTTCCATTTTAAGACACTCAATTAATTTAGGCCGATGGCAAAACACCAAGTACAACAATTAAGCGATTCACTTGACCACCACCCCAAACAACTGTATTTTTAACCAGTAACTGTATATTTCAACAGGATTGTTTATGTTAGCTCAGCTAAGCGTTCAAAATTTCGCGATTGTCAATTTTCTGGAACTTGATTTGCAATCAGGGATGACCACCGTAACCGGTGAAACCGGCGCTGGTAAATCGATTGCAATTGATGCATTAGGGCTTTGCTTAGGGGAACGCGCTGATGCAGGAATGATACGACAAGGGGCTAACCGCGCCGAGATTAGCGCTCAGTTCGAAATCGCGAACAATCCAAAAGCGGCCGCATGGCTTCAAGAAAACGACTTAGATAACGATGGACAATGTATCTTAAGACGGGTGATTAGCGACAACGGTCGATCCAAAGCTTATATAAACGCAAGCCCTGTTCCGGTGAGTCACTTACGCAGCTTAGGGCAATTGTTAGTTAATATTCACGGGCAGAATGCCCATCAGCGCTTACTCAAACCAAGCTATCAATTACAGATTTTGGATCAATATGGACAGCATCAATCGCAATTAGAGCTGGTTGCCGCGACCTATCAAAACTGGAAAACACTAAGCAATGAGCTAAACCAAGCCCAGTTGGATTTCAGCCAACTACAGGCCCAGCAACAACTACTAAATTATCAAGTCGAAGAACTAAACGAGTTTGCCCCTGGATTAAACGAGTATCCTGAGCTCGAACAACAGCATCAACAGCTCGCTAATAGCACCGAGTTACAAGAAAAGAGCCAGCAACTTCTGCATCTATTATGTGAAGACGAACAAACAGCAATCACAGACTTATTACGTCAAGCATTTCGTCTTGGTGAACAAATCCAACAAATAGATCCGCAAATTGAAGAAGTGCTTAACTTACTCCAAGAAAGCCAAATTCAACTTGAAGAAGCTAGCCAGAACCTTAACCACTATCAACAAGGCTTAGATTTCGACCCTGAGAGTTTTCAACGCTTAGACCTGCGTATTTCAAACTGGCTTGACCTAGCTCGTAAGCATCAAGTTACGCCAGAACAACTTGGAGAGCTACATTTACAATTGTTGGAACAACAGCAAGGATTTTCCGCACAAGGTGAACGCATTACTGAGCTCGACGTACTCATCGTAAAAGCGTGGGAAGACTATCAACAGCAAAGCGCTAAATTAAGTCGTGCGAGAGGGCGAGCAGCTAAAAATCTTCAATCGCAACTACAAGCTGAAATTCGCAAGCTCAGCATGCCCCACGCGAAATGCCAACTGCAGTTAAGTCAATTTGATCCAAGTGCACCAAATCCAAACGGCATGGATAAACTTGAACTTCTCATTAGCACCAATCCAGGCATGCCATTGCAAAGCATGGAGAAAGTAGCCTCCGGTGGAGAACTATCACGCATAGGTTTAGCGCTACAGGTGATTTGTTCAGCCAATATCGTGACCCCTACCCTTATTTTTGACGAGGTAGATGTCGGAATTTCGGGGCCCACCGCTGCAGTCGTTGGTAATATGCTTCGTCAACTTGGGGAACATACCCAAGTTTTGTGTGTAACTCATTTACCTCAAGTAGCCGGACATGGTCATCAGCAAATGTTAGTCAGTAAATCACAAGACAAAAAATCTACACAAACCATGATGACACAACTAAGTAGCGAGCAGCGTATCCAGGAACTAGCGCGTCTTTTAGCCGGTGATAGTGTGACCGACAAAGCAATTGAAAATGCTAAAGAATTGCTCCACAGCTGTTCTCAGCCTTAATTAAAATTGTCATCTCAAATACTTGAAACATGACAATGCTTGATGCAAGTTCATGACGCGGTTATCATAGCCAGCGAATTCAAGGAGTTTAAGTTTGCCAATGCGTAATTTTACTAAACTAGTCATTCTAGTTTCAGCTTTAAGCCTAAGTGGCTGTTCTGCTTTTGACTGGCTTGTCTATAAGATTGATATCCCACAAGGGAACTACGTAGATGATGCAAAGGTTGAGCAACTAAGGGTACAAATGAGTGCAGAGCAAGTCCAATTTGTATTGGGTACGCCTATGCTGATTGATACCTTCGATAAAAGCCGATGGTATTACCTCTACCGCTATCAAAACGGTAATGGGCCCTTAGAAGAACGCGAATTAGTACTGCAATTTTCTGATGATGGCCGTCTTGTCAGCCTAAGTGGTGATTACACCCCGAGTCCAAATTTCAACCAAGCTTTAGATTTATAATTGATTGTCGCCGAATACTATTCGGCGATTTTAGCTTGCACTTTCACTTGTGGTCTACCGCCCGTTACCTTATCCGCATTACCTAAGGCCTTAGCCCTTTCAGCTCTGATTTTTCTAAGCTCTTTTGGATCCGCAATTAATGGACGATAAATTTCTATTCGATCTCCAGACTTTAAAACTTGATCAAGCTTTGCCGCACGGCTAAATATCCCAACACTGGCAGTCGCAGGGTCAATTTGTTCAAAATGCTCTTGAATATTCGACAGCACAATTGCTTCTTGTATGCTGCAGCCCTTTTCAACTTCAAGCTCTAATAAAACTTGCCGTTGGTCATCACCATAGACAACTTCAATGGGTATTAAATCGCTCATTAGGTATATACCTCTTTGGCACGCTGTGTAAACGCTTTAACCATGTTATTGGCCAGTTCAGAAAACACTTTCCCAAAAGCAGCAGCCACCAACTTATTACTGAATTCAAACTTTAGATCCAAGATCACTTTGCAGGCTTGCTCATCTAAGGCTTCAAAGCGCCATTCGCCAAGTAAGCTCTTAAATGGTCCCTTATCGAGATGCATGACAATCGACTCATCGGGACTGAGTTGATTTCGCGTAACAAAAGCATTGCGGATCCCCGCTTTAGCAATACTTACTTCGGCAAGCATTGAGCGCTGATCATGTTCGATAACTTTACTATCCACGCATCCGGGAAGAAACTTTGGATAGTCTTCGACCTTATTAACTAAGTTGTACATTTGTTGGGCACTAAAACCTACCAACGCACTACGTTGAACCTGCTGCATGACGACTCCCACGGACAAAACAGCAGAATTTTACCACTTTGATTCTGAAAACCTATAGATAACATTTTTTTTATAGCCATAGACTGCGTATAATGTCCGTCTATGGCAAAAAATAAATCAAAATCAGGTAGTTCATCTACCATCGCGCAGAACAAAAAGGCGCGTCACGAATATTCCATCTCAGATCGCTTTGAAGCGGGCATTGAATTGCAAGGATGGGAAGTAAAAGCACTGCGTAATGGCAAAGCCAATATCGCGGAGGGCTATGTGTTTCTGAAAAATGGCGAAGTGTTTGTGAGTGGGGCCACCATTATCCCGCTTACTCAAGCATCAAGCCATGTCATCAGCGATCCAACCCGTATTCGCAAGTTACTTCTCAAGCGAAAAGAGATAGATAAACTTATTGGCGGTGTTGAACGTCAAGGTAGTACCTTGATCCCGCTCGCATTGTATTGGAAAGGACCTTGGGCAAAACTAGAAATAGGTTTAGCCAAAGGTAAAAAGGCTCACGACAAACGTGCAGACCTTAAAGACCAACAGTGGAACCGCGACAAAGCGCGGGTGATGAAAAGCGGATTACGCTGATTAAAATCACAGCAAACAGAATTTGAAGTATAGGGGCACGACATTTGTTGTGTTACTATTCGCAAATCGCTGGGGCAGATTTTGGATTCGACAGGATCACAGAGTTCTGCGGAGCATGCCGAGGGGCGGTTGGCCTCGTAAAAAGCCGCAAAAAAATAGTCGCAAACGACTCAAACTACGCACTAGCAGCTTAATAACCTGCTCAGAGCCCTACTTCTCTAGCATGCCTATAAGCCTGAGAGTCCAGTAGGTCAAACCCCTATAGGATCGAGTGGATGCCGTGCCCGACGGTTGAAGCTCTAAAACTAATTCGGGATAGTTCTTACGTGGCATGTCAGCCGGCAGCGTAAAGGCGAATGTAAAGGCAGACTAAGCATGTAGCGCCGTTGGATAAAATGGTTTTGGACGGGGGTTCGAGTCCCCCCTGCTCCACCACATTAAAGAAGCTTGAACCGTAAAGGTTCAGGCTTTTTTTTTACCTGCGGGAAATCAGTATCAATCGTAATTGGCGTTATCACAATTAGCGTCATGCTATACGATTCTTGATGATTGAGAATACTAACGATAGAGAACTAGCATTAGAATGTCACATAAATCAAAGGTGCTCGATTCATTTGAGCACCTTGGTATTAGCGTTGGGGATTTTCTTTATAGATTAGTACTTAAACTGGCTAAGCAACTGATTAAGCTGCGTTACATTTGCCTTAAGGGTGGTTCCGGTGGAGTGTACTAATTCAACATTAAGCGCGTTAGACTTCGAAATATCAGAAATATTAATAATGCTTTGTTCTACTTCCGAAACCACTTGGTTCTGTTCATCAGCAGCCGTCGCAATCTGAGAGTTCATTTGGTTGATATTGCCAATATTCTCTGAAATTATCGCTAACGATTCCATTAGCTCTTCAACATGACCATGTGATTGCTTGGCATTATCTCGGCTAACATCAAATACGTTAACCACTTCTTTAACGTTTTCACGAAGTCGATTGACTACATTTTGAATATCTTGCGATGATTCTTGCGAGCGCACAGCTAAAGTGCGTACTTCATCAGCAACCACTGCAAAACCTCGTCCTTGTTCACCCGCTCTAGCGGCTTCGATTGCGGCGTTAAGTGCTAGCAAATTTGTTTGCTCAGATATGCTTACGATAACGTCTAACATCGAACCAATGTTTTCACTGTCATCACCCAATCGTTGAACAACTTCTTGGGCCGATCCCATTTTCTCAGACAGATTAGCCATTTGAGTTGTTGTGCTGGAACAAATGCTTATCCCTTTATCAATGTTTTCATTTACTACAGCGGTCTCGTTTGAAGCACTAACGGTGTATTGTGCAACTTCTTTGGAGGAGACGGTCATTTCACTCATTGCACTTGCGGTTTGTTCTGTTTCTTTGAGTTGCTGTGACATATTCTCATGAGTCGTCTCAGCGGTATTCTGGAGCAAGTCTGATGTTTGAGCCAATTCAATGGTTGTTTCACTTACAGCCTTAATTGCGGTACGTGTTTTCTCTATGAAACTATTGATATGTTTAGAGGTTTGACCTAATTCATCGTTTCTAGCTTCGTTCAATCGTAGTGTCAAATCTCCTTCGCCGTGTGCCAAACCGTCAGCCATATCTGACATTACATCTAGGGGCTTCAAAATACCCTTTGCTGTCATAATATATAACGCACTTAGCACCAATAATAGTAATGTGGAGAAGAAATAGACCGAGAGTTTTATAGTCTCTGCGTCTTTAGTCTGCTGCGCCAAATTTTCGAGGGAGCGTTGCGATGCAAGCACCATAACTTCTTCAACTTTGGATGTAATAGCTGCTGCTGCTGTGTCAAACTTCGCCATGAGTTTATTGCCCCCCTCAGGGCCTTGCTCAATATAGGCATTAGCCATCTGCTTACCGGTATAAAAGTACTGCTCTAGGGTTGGCAGCATGTTTTGATAAGCCCTAGCATTCTCATCATCAAGAACCGCTAACTCGGCAAGCAGGTCTTTGGCAATTTGGTAGTTTTCTTCGGCAACTTCAATGCCGTCATTAAGCCCATCTAGAGCCCTAGTTGCACTGATATCAGTTAACCACTGCTGAACTTGAATGACCGAAATCTTTAGTTCATAGTTTTTGAAGAGAATAGGCTCAATGGTTGCACCGATCGATGTTGAGGCTGAATGAATTTTACTACTTTGATAAATTAGGAATCCGGATTGAATTATTAAAATTGTCATTAAAAAAGACAAAGCGATGTATAGCTTACTTCTTATTGTCATTACTACTCTCGGTCAAAACGGCTTATTAGTCATACTATACTTTTTTGAGAATATTAGTCTTTAGGTTTTCGAAAAAAACATGAGCCCAATCAAGGACTACCATTCTAAAGTCGTAGGGTTAAACGCGGAGGCTTGAACTCAGTCCAGTTTGAGTCTTGTTATGATTGGTTTTTTTAGACCTTATCGATGTAGAAAACTTTTCTTAGCTACGGCTAAGCTAGATGAACCCTCGTAATAAATACCCTTTATGAAGCCGACTACCAGACCGTTTGTGCAATTGCGGCCGCTACAATTGATACATCATAACGGCCCATTTCAACTATTTTTTGACGAGGGCTTTACTGCGCAGTAAGTAGTTCATCGCAGTGACGGCAACTGACGTCACCAATTTTACAGAACAAGAATTAACTGAGCAGAAAATTGAGAACTTAAGTCCTCTCTAAGCACCTATTATCACTAGCAAGTCAGCAATTCCAGCAGACAAAGGCCCTAACCATTTCAATAGGCTAGCGTAAGCAATTAGTGTTTCTTGTTATTCCAACTACCTTTGAATTTTGGTTGTTTCAACTTCTACCTCATCAGTTTCGACCGGAATGGGGAAGCTTTCAAATAACAAAACTAATTGTTTTTCAAAGTATAATTCACGCTTTGGGGTTTTGCTTTTCTCATACAGACGCGCCACATTTGTGGCGCTCCAAATACTTTGATTTAAGCTGGTATCTACAAAAGAGATGCTAATATATTGGTAATTTTGCTGCACATAATGCGTTGGTGGCTCGTAGACTAATTCCAAATCGTCATAATACGGGTTATAGCGGTAACGTGACCCGCCACCTCTTCCTTGCATTATAAAGTCTTGAATAAGTTTGGCATCTACAAGCAACTGAGCGTCGGCTTGATCTTGTAGTTGCAAACCCCTAAGTTGCAGTAACTTGGTCACTTGCCGTTGTAGACGTTGAAAATCTAAGCTCTCTAAGTCTGGTTGCTCAACAAATGCGAAGCTTTGGTATTGCGTAAAATCATGATCTGGCAGTTGGTCAATTTGCGGACTAGCGCACGCCACCAGTAAGTTAATCAACGCTAGGAGAAAAATTTTACGCATATGCTTCCTTCTTCTTGGTCGCTAATACCAACGTTCTCAATACTGCTAGTAAGCGTTGCCAAGATACAACATTCGCAAAACAAAAACACGCTCAACTAAATCTAGCGATACATTTGGCACCAAGGCCGCTTAACTTAGGAATTTGCTTCGTTATTGGCTTCGCGTAATCGCTTTTTGAGCGCTTTGTTTTTCTTTAGCTGCGTATCAGCCTCGCTACCGATGTGCTCTTGGCCGCGTTGTTCAGCAAGCTCAATTTGCTTTTGACGTTCGCTAAAGCGCTGCTTTTGCAGCGGGGTTAGTTGTTCATGGCAATGGTGGCAACTCACACCTTTTTGATAGAGCTCGTGCTGTTTATCTTGTTCGGTTATCGGCAGTCGGCAAGCATGACATTGGTCATAAATGCTTTTTTCAAGCTTGTGATTTACTGCAACCCGGTCGTCAAATACAAAACAATCACCCTCCCATAAGGATTCTTGCTCTGGCACTTCTTCAATATACTTAAGAATGCCACCTTGCAGATGATAGACCTCATCGAAGCCTTGCTCTTTTAGGTAGGCTGTAGATTTTTCACAGCGGATCCCACCAGTACAAAACATCGCAACTTTTTTGATTTTACTGCTATCGAGGTTTTGGTCGACGTATTCGGGAAACTCGCGAAATGTTTTGGTCTCAGGATTTAGCGCGTGCTTAAAACTACCAATCTGAATTTCGTAGTCGTTGCGGGTATCGATAACTGTAACTTCAGGATCGCTAATCAGGGCATTCCAATCACCGGGTTTAACATAAGTGCCCACCACATGCCGTGGGTCTATACCTTCGACTCCCATGGTCACAATTTCTTTTTTAAGTTTAACTTTACAGCGTTTAAACGGCAGTTCGTCGCTAAAAGATTCTTTATGGCTTAAATCATTCAATCTGGGGTCGCTTTTTAACCAAGTTAACAAAGCTTCGATTTCGTGAGGTAGTCCTGCAACCGTGCCATTAATACCTTCTTTGGCAAGTAACAAGGTGCCCTTGATATTGTGCGATTGCATAGTTTTAAGTAGTGAACTGCGGAGTTCTTGATAGTTATCAAGCGCTACAAATTTATATAAAGCGGATACAACATAGTTAGTCATAATGTTTCCAATGCTAGCTAGAACGTAAATCTAGTGCGTTAAAAGGAGCGCGATTGTATCAGCTTTGTAAAGAAAGTGGTGCCATTCTCAAAAATTTAGTAGCACTATTATCCAAGTTACAATTTCGGCATTGATACGTTTTTTAGTCTTATGCAGGTACTATATCTGCTGATTAAAGCATACACACAAGGTCTAGTTTGAAACTCAATAAACGCTTAAGTGCCATTCGCGACTTAGTAACAGACGATTACGCACATATCTGGGATTGCTGTTGCGATCATGGCCATTTGGGAGCCTCACTGCTCGACTCGCGCCCAAAAGCTCAGGTTCACTTTGTCGATTTGGTCGACGAGTTAATTTTGAATCTTGGCGAGAAGCTCGCCCAATACTATCCCTTAACAGATTATAATTGGTTAACTCACTGTTTAGACCTTTGTGATTTGAATTTGTCCCCTTACCCGGGTAAACATCTGCTTGTTATTGCTGGCGTTGGTGGCGAACTTTGTGCCAAATTTGTAAGCGCAATTGTTAAATCTAACCCAAATGCAGATATTGAGTTTTTACTTTGCCCTGTACACCATCAATTTGAGCTTCGCTCACAATTAATAGAATTAAAGCTGGGGCTCCTTCATGAAGCGTTGATTTTGGAGAACAACCGTTTTTACGAAATTCTTTGGGTAAACAAGCTAGAGCACAGCTCACAAGTTAGTTGCACTATTACAGATGTTGGTGTGGATATTTGGCAGGAAAACGCATCTATCTCTGCAACTCAGATCAATAGATATATGGACAAAACACTACAACACTACCAGCGTAAACAGCTGGAAAACAAGGCAAAGATAAGCCCCATAATTGCTGCATACCAAAGTATTCGCCTTAAAGACTAACGCAAAATCAATCTCTTAGTCCTATACTGGTTAACATGTTGTTAAATCGAAATGGGGTTCTAATGCCAGATAGTTTAAAAGGATTCGTCGTCGGTACTGTCACTAAACGTGTTGATTGGACCAATAATTTGTTTTCCCTACATATTGATGCAGAGATTGATCCTTTTCAGGCTGGTCAATTCATCAAGCTTGCATTGAAGGGCCAAGATGGACAGTGGGTGCGGCGCGCGTATTCTCTGGTCAATGCACCAAGCCAAGCTGGTGCTGAGGTATTAGTAATCGAAATTCCAGACGGTGGTTTAAGTCCCTTTTTAGGTGACTTGAATGTGGGTGATGAAGTATTTGTCACTCAGCAGGCAGCAGGTTTTATGACCATTGCTGAAATCCCTAAACCCAGTAAATCACTGTGGATGCTCTCAACAGGCACGGCAATTGGCCCTTTCATATCAATGCTTGAACAAGAGCGCGATCTAGACCGATTTGAAGATATTGTTTTAGTACATGCGGTTCGCAGCGCCCCAGAGCTTGTCTATCAGCAGCAAATTGAAGTCATCAAACAACGCTATGGCAGTCGTTTTAGATTATGCACAATCGTCAGCCGCGAAATTCATGATGGTAGTTTACGCGGTAGGATCCCAGCCTTACTGCAATCAGGGGAATTAGAAACCAAACTTGGTCTAGAGCGCCAAACTGATAGTTTTTTCTATCTGTGTGGTAACCCCGAAATGGTACGAGATACAAAATTGTGCTTAGAAGGCTTAGGTTACACCAAGCATTTGCGCAGAAAGCCGGGGCAATATGCTTCAGAAAATTATTGGTAATTTGAAGCAATAAAAAGGCGAGCTAGTGCTCGCCTTATTACAAGCAGATGCTACTAAGCAGCTGCTTGTAAACTAACGACTTCAGTATTTCGTGCAATCGCTACTGGACCAACTGGCAGTACAACACGCCCAAATTCATTGTTTAGCACTTGCGCCATTGCAAAATAAATAGCTGAAAGTCCACAGAATATCCCTTCATAGCCAGCAATGGTGCCAATTAACTCGCTACCGGTGAAGTCGCGCAATGCAAGCAATGCAAACAAAATCGTTAAACTGCCAAATACAACCTGTTTAGCGCGTGGGTAGCATAATGAGCCTACAAACATAAAGGCGGTAAATACTCCCCACAACAACAAGTAGAATCCCATGAAACTGTGCGGACTTGCTGATGCTAATCCCATCTCTGGAAGTAACAATAGGCCAACAAAGCTTAACCAAAACAGCCCATAAGAAGTGAATGCTGTCGTTCCAAACGTATCACCTCGCTGATAGCACATAATCCCAACAATCACCTGGGAAATACCGCCATAGAAAATCCCCATAGATAGGATCATCGCATCAATTGGGAAAAACCCTGCATTGTGAATGTTTAGTAAGACTGTCGTCATACCGAAGCCCATAAGACCTAATGGTGCTGGGTTAGCTTTAGAAGTTGTGCTCAACGTTTTCTACCTTTTGCTGTGAAAGTGTGATGCCTGTTTGAAAGCGCTGAATTATCGAGGGAGTTTGGACTTGGAAGTGTGATCTAGATCAAATATTTGCTCGGTATTATTCTAAAACGCTTATTTTTCCACCAGCAGTATTTCAAGAGCGTCAAAAAGAACAATTCCAAGGCAAGAGTCGAGTTATCTAACAAGAGCGATAATTTCCTAGAACTAGCCGTAGGTCTCGTTTTGTAGACTACACTTTATGTTGTAGGCCAATAGAAAGAGTTCGAAGCAAATACGAGTTAAAGATCTCCAAGAAAATCGAGTACAAACAGGGGAAATATGCGCAAAAAGCACAAACGACTGAGACTAATCCAAGAGGACCAATTAAATCATGATCATTCATGGTTTTCTCAAGTCGATAACAATACTTTTTATCTCTTTCTTGAACTCAGACAAAAATTCAGCACCGGCACGCAGCATGTTCAAAAAGTATGTGCTTTATATGCCGCTATGGAGACCTTTGCGAACGAATTACAAAACAACGGGCACCAAGTCATCTATTTAAATTTAGATGATACCCAGCAATACGCAGGGCTTGAGCATTTACTACAACATATCACTGAACACCATGAAATAGACTTCTTTGACTATCAGCACGCTGACGACTATGCAAGCCAGCAACAGCTTGTAAATCTAAATTTGAGCTCAAGAGTTGAACAATGTTGCTATGACAGCGAGCACTTTTTTTTGGCCCATAACGAGTTAAAAAATTACTTTGTAGCCGCTAAAGCCAGTCGTATGGAGCTGTTCTATCGCAAAATGCGAAAACGATTTGATATATTGATGGACGGTGATCAGCCAGAGGGGCAACGCTGGAATTTTGAAGTCAATGGCCAACAAAAAATTAAGTCTCAGCACGTGTCTGAGATCCCAGAGCCGCTATGTTTTTGTAATCCAGTAACAGAGATTCTAAAACGATTGGAACGGCATAATATTAAAACGATAGGACGATGCGAGAAAGTGCTGCTTTGGCCCGTAACCCGAGGGCAAGCAATCGAACTACTGGCCTATTTTTGTAGCCATTTGCTGCCTTCATTTGGGCTCCACCATGACACCTTAAATAGTAATAGTCCATTTCAATGGTCTTTGTTTCATTCACGTTTATCATTTGCACTCAATTGCAAATTAATCAGCCCACAACTCGTACTTACATTTGCCTTACAAATGTATCGTGAGAATCCACAGCTTATCAGTCTCAGTCAAATTGAACGTTTTGTACGTCAGCTATTAGGCTGGCGCGAGTTTGTCAGAGGGATTTACTGGGCCAACATGCCGGAATACCAAGAAAGCAACGCCTTAGGAGCCTCTCAAAATCTGCCCAGCTTTTTTTCTAATGGGCAAACAAAAATGAATTGTTTGCGCCATTGTATCGCCCAAAGCCTTGAATTTGCTTATGCACATCACGGTCAACGCCTCATGGTTCTTGGGAATTTTTGTTTAATTAGTGGAATTGAGCCAAAGCAAGTCGATCAGTGGTTTCTCACTACATTTATAGATGCCATGCCTTGGGTACAATTGCCTAACTCTCACGGCATGAGTCAATTTGCCGATGGCGGACTCGTTGCCAGTAAGCCCTATGCAGCCAGTGCTAACTATGTGCACAAAATGAGCGATTATTGCGGCAGCTGCCACTACAAACACCAGCAAAAACATGGTGATAAATCCTGTCCTTTCAATAGCTTATACTGGAGCTTCATGATCAAGCATCGAGAACACTTTGAACAATACTCGCGCCTGGCAATGCTTTACAAAAATTGGGATCGACAGCCAAACAATGAACAAACGGCAATACTCGAGCAAGCAAGATGCTATTCAGAAGAACTGGACTTTTTATAATTCTCGGATTTTCATTGCATTACAAATGTCATCTTTTTACCAACAAAGCGTACCGTTTTTAATGGAATGTTAAGTAACTGGATAGTCATTTCCGAATAAATTAAAAAAAAGTCGAGCAAACGTTATTTTTTTCTAAAACCGAAAGAAATGATTAAAAAGTTATTCTAACTACCTATATATTAGCGGACTTAAAAATATCGGTGATGCTTGTGCTTGTTTGACGACTAGCTAGTTCACCCTTCAAAGGACTCTTACATTAAGTTTAGTCATAAAGTCACTGGGCTTCATCCGCCATCACATTCTTAAGCATCGTTATCCTAAGTGTGGCTCAATACAATATTAGTAAAAATGAAGTCAGCTCGGCTATCCAACAATCGTTCGAGTCGGCAGATAACATTCAGTAATTATTGAGAGCTTGTTGCGCGCTCTTCTGGCTTATAGCTCGGAAAGTAACGGGTCTATCAATAACAATGACTGCACAATTTGCAGTCGTAAGTAAGGAGTTCAGCATGTTTCGCTTATGCCTTTTGATTGGCATTTTTATCACTTCAGGAGTCTCAGCCGAAACGCTGAATATCCCTAGTGTTCCAGATGACCAATCGTTTCAAATGCGCGTGCTTAAAGAAGTGGTAAAGCGAAGCGATGTTTATGATTCGACTAACAACGCTTATGGTAACACTGGCGATGGGTCTTTTGAAAAAACAACTAACGATTTAGCTGATGGCGTAATCGATATTCTATGGACAGCTACTCACCTAGAGCTCGAAGAAAAAATGACCGCGATCTACTTTCCGATATTCCGCGGTGCCTTTGGAATGCGGGTTGGAATTGTCCCCCGTTCGCAGCAAAACAAACTAGCGGGCGTAAAAAGTCTAAGCGACTTACAGCAGTTTTCAGTGTGCTCAGGTAAAACTTGGGCGGATACTTTTATTCTTGAAGCGAACGGTATCAAGATCAGTAAAAGCCTCAATTATCCCAACATTTTTTATATGGTTGAAGCCGACCGCTGCGACTACTTCGCGCGAGGCATTACGGAGCCTTGGTCCGAAGTAGCCAGTCGACCTGAGCTAGACCTTGTTGTAGATAGCAATATTATGCTGCGTTACCAAATGCCAATGCTATTTTTTGTCAAGAAGGGAAATACTCAACTTGCAAATCATTTCACCGAAATACTAATGCAAATGTTTGAAGATGGTAGCTACGACAAACTCTTTTTCGCTGATGAGAGCGTTAACTTAGCCTTGGAAATGGGTAAGCTGCAAGACCGAGTAATCATCGACTTAAAGAACCCTAACAATTCCCCCAGAATCGGCCAAATCCCAGAGCAACTCTGGTTTGATCCTATAGCAGGAGCACAATAATGAATAACATTACCACGCGTATCACATCCTTGCTTATCTTGGTTGTTCTAGTGACTTCGGCGTTGGTTGGATCGGTTTCGTATTACTCTAATCGTAGTGACCTATACGCCAACCAACTCAACTCCGAAGAAGCAACACTTGAGCAACTTGCGGTTATCTTAAAAGAGCCAGTTTTTGTCTATGACACAGGCTCTGTACATTCCATTGTCGACGCGATGAAAACTGAACCGTTTTTGGCATACATTGAAGTCGTTGATCAACGAGACCGATCCATGGCTAGCGTAAAAGTAACCAGCTCTGACGTCGTCAAATCCGTTAATCTGGACTGGGATGGCAAAGCTATAGGAAGTATCGAAGTTGGTTTCACCCATGAACCAATTCAGAAGTCGCTCAATCAAGCCTTAATGGCACAAATTATCACGGCGTTAGCGACCTTGATCCTTGTCGTTGCTCTGGTCTACTTTGCACTGCGCAAAGTGGTTATTAATCCCCTACTAACTGTAAACAAGGTTCTAGCTGATATTGCACAAGGCGGCGGTGACTTAACTGCGAGGATTCCGGTAGAAGGTAAAGATGAAATAGCGCAACTGGGGGCTAGTTTTAATAGCTTTATTGATACGGTGCAGTCCATCGTAAAAGACATGAGTGGCGCAGCTCAACAGCTAGATACAGTTTCGCAGCAAGTTAAAACGGTAAGTGAGAAAACAACCCAGAGTAACCGACATCAAAGCGACTTGACTCAAACTTCAGTGTCTAACTTGCAGCAACTTGACCTAGCAACCAAAGATATTGCCAGCAACTCTGAAAACACATCAGAGCGCACCCAACAAGCTTATCAATTATCAGAAAACAGTAAAAAAGCGATTGCTTCTAATATTAGCCAAGTTGAAGAACTAGTCGAAAATCTTGAGTTAACCGCTAAAGAAGTCAGTAGCTTAAAAGAAGCCAGCGATAATATTGGTAGTGTTCTTGATGTTATTAAAGGTATCGCAGAACAAACTAACCTATTAGCGCTTAATGCAGCCATTGAAGCGGCACGTGCCGGGGAACAAGGTCGCGGTTTTGCTGTGGTCGCCGACGAAGTTCGTGCGTTAGCCAGTAAAACCCACGACTCAACATCTGAAATTGAGACCATCATTGTTCACTTGCAAAGTCAGGCTGATGCAAGCCATAAAGCCACCACCGCAAGCCATGAACTAGTTAACGAAACCATCAGTACCACTGAGAGCACCGGTGTGTCATTAGATAAAATTGCTGAAGAAATGAATGCAATTAATGACATGATTACTATGATTGCTAGTGCTTGTGAAGAACAAGCTAATGTCACTACGGCGGTTTCGCAAGATATGGACTCTTTAAGTTTGGGAGCTCAATCGCTTGATGCTGACAATGCGCAAGTTCAACTCGCTAGCGAAGAGTTAGTTCAGGTGTCTAAAACAATGATGCAGCAACTTGGACGATTTAAGTTCTAAAACTTACTTCAGATAAGCCCAAACCAAAAAAAGAGCGCACTGCGCTCTTTTTTGTAAGCTATATTTTCTATGGCTCAGACTTTAGCAAACCCAGTCCCCGCAGCAATAATTCAACTAAATTCTGCTCGGCAAGTTCGAACTGACTATCACTGAGGGGGTTTTGATAAATGAAGTTTATCTCAGCGTCAAAATCGGCGTAAAATTGGGTTGTGGACCAAATGGCAAACAATACATCCATGGGAGAACGCGCTTGAATCAAGCCTTGATCTATCCAGGTTTGCAAGACTGCTGAGCGGGATAACGCCCACTCTCGAATAGGAGCCCGCAAACTTTCGTCTAAATTGGGAGCACCTTGGATGAACTCCATTGCAAACAAGCGTGAATGCAAAGGGTGTGTGCGGCTATAGTGCAATTTAGAGCGGATATATATCTCTATGGCTTGGCTTGGCTCATCATCGGCTGTAATGCCTTCAAAGGCGTTATTCCACAGTTCGACGATGTCAGAAATGAGTGCCCTGTATAGTCCCTCTTTAGACTTAAAATAGTACAGAATATTAGCTTTGGGTAATTCCGCACGCTGAGCAATTACTTGTAGTGATGTACCTTTATAACCAGATTTAACAAATTCTTCAGCAGCCGCTTTCAAAATCAGGCTTTGGTTTCGACGACGAATTGCTCCAGTATTAGATGAATGCGCTTCACTCAAGGGCATACTTGCTTCCATTTATGTTTGTAAATATATTTATCAAATGACAGCTTTCCACATCTAGCGCGTAATTTCTAGCAGATTGCCCGTCAGCATGCAAAAATGAGATATAAGCATTAGGCATGACCATGAAATATAACACATTTATTAACATGGTCATGGGAAATTGCAACATTAAACAAGCGCTGCGATATCTAAAAACTAATTACTCGCCAAGGAATCCACCGGTTTGGTGCGCCCATAGCTGCGCATAGATCCCACCTTTTTCGATAAGCTCCTGATGACTACCGTCTTCAACAATATGGCCTTGATCCAAAACGATCAAACGATCCATCGCCGCAATTGTCGATAAACGATGCGCAATCGCAATCACCGTTTTACCTTGCATGAGTTTATTCAAACTGGTTTGAATCGCTGCTTCAACTTCAGAATCCAATGCTGATGTCGCCTCATCAAGCACCAATATGGGTGCGTCTTTTAGCAGTACTCGACTAATAGCGATGCGCTGGCGTTGCCCACCAGAGAGCTTAACCCCACGCTCCCCAACTTGTGCGTCAAAGCCCTTATTGCCACTTGGATCCGTTAGACCCTCTATAAACTCACTTGCCTCAGCTAAGTTTGCAGCTTCCAGCAATTGCTCTTCGCTTGCGTCCGGGCGACCATACAAAATGTTCTCGCGTACACTTCGATGCAACAGCGAGGTGTCTTGAGTTACCATGCCGATCTTCGAACGTAAACTATCTTGCTTTACATCACGCAGATCTTGTCCATCGATAAGAATCGACCCACTCTCCACATCGTAAAAACGTAAAAGTAAGTTCACGAGCGTAGATTTTCCAGCCCCGGAGCGTCCAACTAGACCAACTTTCTCACCAGCCTTTATCTTTAGGTCGAGATTATCAATGACACCACTGTCTTCACCATAGTGGAAGCCGATATTCTGATAATGAATTTCACCCTTCTCTACCTGGATTTCTTTGGCATCTGTTTTGTCCTGAATTTCTTGTGGTCGTGATAATGTCGCAGCTCCATCAGCAACCGTGCCTATGTTTTCGAAAAGCGCTGAGATTTCCCACATAATCCACTGCGCCATCCCATTGAGTCTCAAGGCTAGTGCCACTGCAATAGCAATTGCTCCCACTGAAACACTGCCATTAATCCACAACCAAATAGCTAATGCTGAAATCGAGAAGGTCAATAAATAGTTTAGACTTTGAACACAAAAGTTAAGTGCCGTTACCAAGCGCATTTGAATATATACAGTGTCTAAAAAGCCATCCATACCCTCTTGTGCGTAATCAGCTTCGCGCTGGGTATGGGAAAATAATTTGACCGTCGCAATATTGGTATAGCTGTCAACGATTCTCCCTGTCATGGTAGAACGAGCGTCCGCTTGATATTTCGCTATGTTTTTTAAACGAGGTACAAAATACAACTGGATACCGATATAGATAATTAACCACACTAGCATTGGCAGCACTAAACGAATATCGGCTTGCGCAATAACAAATAGCATCGAGAAGAAATAGACCACGATGTACATCAGAACATCGAGAAGTTTCATCACGGTTTCTCGCACTGCAAGCGAGGTTTGCATTACCTTAGTTGCTATACGGCCAGCGAAATCGTTACTGTAGAAATTTACGCTTTGTTTGAGTAAATAGCGATGCGATTGCCAACGAATTGACATCGGGTAGTTGCCAAGCAAGGTTTGGTGGATAAGTAGACTGTGAAGCAAACTAACCAGCGGCAAACCAACAACGAGCATTAAACCCATTTTCCACAACGTTGCGCTCTCTTCAGACAGAAAGGTCTCGGGTGACTTGGTACTTAACCAGTCGACCAATTGCCCCATGAAACTAAACAGTGAAACTTCCATTGCGGCCAGTAGCGCAGTCAGGGCTGACATAATAACCAGCGGTAATCCATAACCTTTAGTGTAGTGACGACAAAATGCAAAAAGAGACTGAGGAGGTTGCTCGGGCTCAGCTAAAGGATAAGCGCGTGTTAGGCGCTCAAAAAAAGAAAACATGCGGCTTAATTCCTTGCATATGCATTGTTATAGGTGAAATTTTCTAGATGATTCCAATCACATTCATGATTCAAACGAACGATAGAGTAAATGCTAATGACGACGATTAATGCGAATTGCCATTATTGAGCTATGATACACCGCTCGTCATTGCAATCCATTAAATCTATTGAATCAATTTGGGTTCGGTATGGGTGACTAACAACATGGCCTAGTGATTTACGCGATAGAATTTGCAGCAGGTACATTACCAAAGAAAGCCAAAGCTAAAGCAGGTGATTCACACATGCTATCAGCTGAAAGGCTCTTTAAACATTAAAGATGTAGATATGGATAGTCAGGCGAGGTGCTACTCCGCTGCACCATTCACTGGGGACGTTAATGCTTGTTCTAAATGCCAGTGCTTAGCTAAACGCTGTCGAACAGTCGTCGTCTGCATCCCATAAATTTCTGCAAGCTCTTTTATCGTCGCATATGGTGCTTCGCTACTCACTAATTCACTTTGCGTTGAATTGCGAGCCGATTGTTGAGCTTGTTGATCTAAGCGGGAAGAAACTTGCATGAGAGAACTCCAAAAGAGGTAGGTCAATAAACTATAGACTACCCGCAAAGTTCTGAATGTTTTTTAATCAAAAGCTGCAAAAAAAATTTGGCAGCTTTTGTTTACAGACCTATCTATAGACCATTTAAGATTTCATCAGCAAGCTTTAACTCACTGTTTTGATTTACTTCTATCCCTCTTGATATCACTTCTTGAGCAATTTCTTTCGCTTCATCAAGTGAATGCATTGAATAAGTCCCACATTGATACTCATTAAGCTCTGGAATATCAGATTGTTTGCTAACACCAAGCACATCTTGCATTGCTGCTAACCAAGCATTGGCTACAGTTTGCTCTTTTGGCGCGCCGATTAAACTCATATAGAAACCTGTACGACAACCCATTGGTGATATGTCGATAATTTCTACGTTGTCACCATTAAGATGGTTTCGCATAAATCCAGCGAACAAATGTTCAAGAGTATGAATCCCTTTCTCTGATAAAATTTGTTCGTTTGGAATACAATAGCGCAAATCAAAGACCGTAATGACATCAGCATTTGGTGTTTTCATTGTTTTAGCTACCCTTACAGCGGGTGCGTGCATACGCGTATGGTCTACGGTGAAACTATCTAGTAATGGCATCTTGTTTACTCTTCGTTTTAGATTGTATTAATACCCAATCACACTCATCATTATACTAGTTTAGCGGATGATGAAAGACCGAGTCTTTAGTGTGATGACAATGAACTAAGCAATTATCCGAAAAAAGTGCGGCTAAACCAGCCTCTATTTAATTCGTCTTTACACTGATTGTATTGAGCGGCATATCGTTTAGAACGTTGGTCGACCGTTCCGGCAACCTTCACTAACCAGGCCTTGGAATTATAAGTTTTACGTTTATAACCACCCCAACCTTCATGGTAATTTAGATACTGATTGCGTGCATCCCACTTAGATACGCCATTGATCTTTTGGCTTTTGTCGGTAAACCACCCCATAAAATCTATAGCGTCATCAAAATTGGAACGTGATGCTCCACGATTTCCGGTTTCTTTAACGTAGTCGCCCCAAGTTAAGGTTTTTGCCTGACTATATCCATATGCGCTGCTTGCCCTTCCCGTAGGAATAACGCCCAAGAAATACTCCATCGGCGGCCGGGCATTGTGTTTAAAGCTGGACTCTTGATACATCATTGCCATAGGTACATGAACAGGTGTTCCCCACTTTTTGTTCATTTTAAGCGCTGATTTGTGCCAATCGCGTTTTTCTTTAAAAATCTCACACAAGTTCTCTGGGCTAGCCGGTGGCGATGAACTACATGCGCTGAGAACTAACACTAAAGCCGACGCAAAAATCGCCTTAAACGGGGCCCGAGACAATAAATTATACTTCACACAACTTCCTAGTAATCAATGAAACACGAAACGACTTAGTATTGAGCAGCGTTTACGAAATACTGCTCTAAAAAGTGATCAAAATCGAGTTGATCTTGATTTTCGATGGCTAGTTGGGCCTCTTCACTTTGAAAACGTGCCAATTCAAACTGTTCTGGTGTCCAAATGCTTAAAGCTTCAGTACGCAATTGTTCGCGATACAAACGTGAAAGATCCAAGCCAAACTTGCTGTTATCTTGCTGTTTATCTAATAGTTCTTTCAGTAGTCGCGCGGAGAAGCTCTGGTCACTATCTAGTTGGTCTTGCAGATGTTGCAACGCTGTCGTAGTTTGCGTAAGTTCAAGTTGCTGAGAAATCGTTTTACACTCACTAAATATACGTTCTAACCACTGACTAACCTTATGCGTTTCACCTTGAATACTAATTTCAAGTTTCGGATCGCGACCTTCAACCGCAATATGATTAAAATTTTCTCGGCATAGATTCAGCTCATCTTGGCTCAGCTCAGGTGATGGCGTCATCAAACACCATAATAAGAACTGGTCAATCACCTCGATCTGCTCGGCCTCTATACCTAAGCTTGAAAACGGATTTACATCTAAAGCACGGATTTCTATGTATTCAATACCACCACGTGCTAATGCCTGAGATGGCGTTTCATCTTCTTTGGCGACGCGTTTAGCTCGAATAGGAGCATACAGTTCGTTTTCAATTTGCAAAACATGGCTATTGAGTTGCTGATATTCATCGCCAACTTTAACCCCAAGCTTGGAGAACTCTTCTGACTCCAGCTTCACCGCTTTACGCACGCTATCAACGTAGCATTCAACACTGTTGTAGTTGATTGCCAATTCACGTTGTTGATCACTGGTGTAGCCAAGGTCGCTTAAACGCAACGATGTTGCGAAGGGTAAGTACAAGCTCCCCTTACCACAGGGCTGGAAATCGAGCGATGTTTGCATGCCTTTGACAAAGCTTCCGCATAAGGCTGGCGATGCACCATACGCATAGGCAATGAACCAACCATAACGATAGAAGTTTCGGATCAACCCCATATACTGTTGCGAAATGAAGTCTTGTAATTCTTGCTTATCACCGAGTTGTTGCTGGTACAATTTCCAAAACTCTTGAGAGAAAGAAATATTGTAGTGCACACCAGAAATCACTTGCATCATACTTCCGTAACGTTGGCTTAAACCGCGACGATACACATGCTTCATTTTCCCGATATTGGACTGCCCATAGTCGGCCAATACAATATTGTTATCACCTCTCACCACACATGGCATACTTAAGGGCCATAGAGCTTGCTGGTTCAATTTTGATAACGTGAAACGATGAATATCAGCCAGTTTTTCCATCAAGGGGTCAATTCCTTGAGTTACCGGTGTTATAAACTCCAACAAACTCTCTGAGAAATCAGTCGTGATATACGGGTGCGTTAGCGCCTTGCCTAATGCCTGTGGGTGCGGATCGGTAGCCAAACTACCATCTTGCTCAATCCGCAATGCTTCGCGTTCAATACCGCGTTGGGTAGACGATAAACTCTGAGCAAGCAATGGCTTGTTGCTAGCACTTAGGACTTCCATATAAGACGATTTCAAGTCTATTCTCACTTTATGTTGCAACAGCTTGGTTTAAACCAAAACTGTTGCGTGTTATCAATTAGATGGAACTTCGATTATTTCCAGCGGTAGCTGCGCTAGGCTTTCAATAATTTGCTGTTTATCACCAACCACTACAAACTGCATTTGATCAGGGTTTAAGTACTTTTGAGCCAGAACTTGTAGTTGTTCCGCAGTTACCGTTTGCACAATTTGGTTTTGCTCCTCTACAAATGAGGGCGAAAGCTGATAATTCAACATGTGAAATAGAAAATCGACTTTCTGCGTCGGTAATTCATAGGACAAGGCTTCTTGTTGACTTATAGCACTGCGTAAATAGTCCATTTCCTCTTGGCTTGGCCCTGTATCTTTATAACGCTGCATTTCGTTGAGTAACTCTTGAATCGATTGTGCAATTGCATCGCCTCTAATATCGGCGTCTATAGTAAAAGCGCCAGCATCTCGAAACGCACTAAAACCACTGCTCACACCGTAAGTAAAACCCTTGTCTTCTCGAAGGTTTAGATTAATACGACTATTAAAGTTACCACCAAAATTGAAATTCATCAGTGAGGCTAAATATAGCTCCCCTGTCGCGTCATAAGGCAAAGCAGGTCTCGAAATACGTAATACTGACTGAACCGATCCTGGGCGGTCGATGAGATAAAGCTTACCTCCCTTGCTTGGATAGTTTGCTTCAAATCTCTCCATTTGCTTAGCTTCACCCATCCAAGCTTCAAGCGGTTTCAAGGCTGACATAAGTTGTTGTTGATCTAGGTTAGAGACCGCAACTAAGTTTGCACCTGAGGGGCGATATGTTGTGGCCCAATACGCTTTAATCAATGAGGTATCGATGTTATTCACGCTTTCAAAGCTGCCATCGCTAGAGCTTCCTAAACGGCTGTCCTCCCCATAGATAAGCGATTGAATCTTAATATTTGCCAACCAACTTGGCCGCTGCTGCTTTTGTTGCATAGATTGAAGGTGGCGAGAGCGCAGCACTTCAAATTCCTGACTATCAAATGCGGGTTTAAGCAGACGCTCAACCAAAATTTCTATGCTTCTGTCTAGGTTCTCGCTGAGTGATTCAAGCTCAATCGTTTGGGTATAAAGCCCTGAGCTAAATCCAACGTTACTGCCAAGCGCTTCAAGTTCGTCCGCTATCGTTTCCGCGCCGCGAAGTTGTGAGCTTTGATTTAACAAGCTTGCTGTGAGTCGGGCGAGGCCGTAGTGCTCGGGATCTTCAGCCAAACTGCCACCAGGAATTTGAATTTCAATACTGGTAGTTGGATTGCTCTGCTCAGAGCTTGCCATTATCGCTAAGCCATTATTAAGCGAGGCATTCCAAAAACTAGGGACCTTAACCGAAACCGGATCACCAGCTGCTGGCATGATACTGCGGTCCAGTGATGTTGGATCAATGGCCTCACGATAGACCAATTCATCCTCTGCGACTGATTGATAGGGCGGAAGGTTTCTAGGTTGCGGCGAATAATTGCTTTCTTGTATTTGCCATTCCAACTTACCTTTGGGTACCAAACTTAGCAAAACTCGGGGTTTATCTTGCACAAAAGTTTGATAAGCATTTTGTACATCTTGATTGCTAACTTTTTGATAATTACTAATCTGTTTGAGTACAAACTGAGGATCCTGCTTAAAGGTCTCTCCCAAGGCTAGCAGACCAACTTTGCCGCTGACACTATCTAAATTAAAGATGGCTGCAGCGCGAAACGACTCACTCACTCGTTGCACATCAGCCTCGCTGACTCCTCGCTGAGCAAACTGCTCTATCGATGCGTCAACAAGTTCTAACATATCTGAAAGTTTTGGGTTCACGCTTGGATTTGCATCTGCGTAAACAACCAGGCTGCAGCTTAGTTCCTCGCAACGATGATAAGCTCCGGCGCTATTAGCCAAGCCCGTCTTCACCAAGTTTTGGTACAAAATGGAGCTTTTACCACCGCCAAGTATATCGGCGAACATATCGAGATATATCTCGTCCTCACTACCCATCACCGTCGTTGGATACTGCATATATAGCATTGGACTTGCAATTTTGTCTTCAAGGCTTATATAACGGCTTTCATCCAAAACAGGAACGTTTGGAGTCGGATTGCTGACATCTGGACCGCTCGGAATTCCAGAAAAGTAGGTATTTACCCAAGCTAGGGTTTGCTCGGGGTCAAAGTCACCACCAATGGTTAGCACGGCATTATTCGGCCCGTACCAACGTAGAAAGAAATCTTTTAAGTCTTGGACTTGAACCCGGTTCAAGTCTTCAATATAACCAATTGGCTGCCATGAGTAGGGGTGCTCTCTTGGATATAAGGCTTCACCGACCCGCTCGGAAATCAATCCATAAGGCGCATTATCAACCCGTTGCGCTCGTTCATTTTTAACAGTTTCGCGTTGAATTTCAAATTTCTCTTGGCTAACGGCTTCTAGTAGAAATCCCATGCGGTCTGACTCTAGCCAAAGTACTTTCTCAAGTTGATTTGCTGGAACTGTTTGATAGTAATTGGTGCGATCTTTGGTGGTACTGCCATTCATGCTGCCACCAGCTTCTTGCACTATTTTAAAATGTTGCTGATCGCCGACGTGTTTTGAGCCCTGAAACATCATATGTTCAAAAAAATGTGCGAAACCTGATTTGCCTATGTCTTCACGATTTGAACCAACATGGTAGGTCACATCAACATGCACTAACGGCGTAGAGCTATCGGGCTGCAAAATGAGAGTTAGACCATTATCTAATTGATACTTTTGGTACTCAATCACAACGCGATCAGAGTTATGACTAATTGCACCTTGCTGCTCAACTAAAGTTATCCCTTGTGGCAGCAATACAGAATTGGTATTGCTACAGCTCACAAGTAGTGAAACACTAACGCTTACACATAAAATATGCTTAAAAAAAGAACGCATACTTACCTCTTTAAAACCAATGAAAAGTCAGACCGATAATCGCGCCATAACGTATAAATTTTCCCAATGCCATAATCAATAAGCACGGTAACCACGGCAACTTGGCCGCCCCAGCCAATAAGCATAAACCGTCGCCGATAATTGGTGTCCAGCTGAGCAATAAACTCCAAACACCAAATCGTCTCAACCAGGGGGCAGCTTTTTGCTGTTCTTTTTCGCTGGGTAACCATCGCATCCAGGAACCAGCATAGTTCTTAAGACCCCAGCCCATCGCGAAACTCAACATGCCACCGAGCGTGTTACCAAGACTTGCGCTTAATAAAAACCCAAGCCAGCGTTCCGGATAAGAAGATAATGACGCCACAAGTACCAGCTCGGAGCTGCCAGGAAGTAGCGTTGCGGAGACAAAAGCACTAACAAATATAGATAGGTATAACACTTAAGCCAATTCGAGCAAGACTTTGCCCCGTGTGTGACCTGTTTCTAGCTGCTGGTGCGCCAATGCACCTTGATTTAGCATATAGCTAGCACTCACATGAATACTGAGTTGTTCTTGGTTCAACTGACTCAAAAGTGCCTGCATTTGTTCACGACTTGCGTGCATCAACATGCCGGTGGCGTCTAAACCAAGGCTTGTTGCTTTTTCGATGAAGGCATCTTTGCTAATTGTTGGCACAGTTAAGGCTACGCCATCGGGCTTTACAAACGCTAAGGCTTCCAGACCCGCATTCCCACCTACTAAATCGATAAGGACATCAACCGGTTGAAGCTCCTTCCAAGCATCTGTATTTTTGTAATCAATGGCTAAATCACAACCCAAGCTTTGGATAAAATCTAGGTTGCTTTCACTACTGGTTCCGGCAACCCAAGCACCTGCATTCTTGGCTATTTGTACTGCAATATGGCCGACTCCTCCAGCTGCAGCTAGAATCAAGACTCTGGAGTTTTCTGTAACGCTGGTATGCTCAAAAAGCGCCTGCCAAGCGGTTAGACCAGCCAAAGGCAAAGCCGCAGCTTGTATCAAATGACTACCAGATACCACATGCCAATCGTCTTGATCGCTGATAACACTTTGAGAGTAAGCCCCTGCTATTAAGGGAAAACCTATCAAACCGCAAACATAATCGCCAATTTGTAAATCAGTAACTTGATCGCCTATTTCGGTAATTTGTCCCGAATAATCATAGCCCAAGGTCCACGGCAATTTGTCGGCATTGGCTTGCGCCGCCCAACCTAAACCAGCTCTAGTTTTTACGTCGATGGGATTAACCGAGGCGTAAGCGCCGCGGACTCGAACTTGATTGGGCCCCAGCGGTGAGTCTGTTACCGAAGACAAAGTGAGTACCTCAGTTGAGCCAAACTCGGTAAGTTGTAATTGTTGCAGCGTTTCCATTGTACTCTCCAGCAAAATCGTGGGCTTTGATACTAGGGCAAGCTAAGCGTTTGTTCAAATTAGAATTAACTAATTCCAATTTGAACAATCTAAAAGCATAAGACTTAGATTGATTAAAAAAGCTTGCTACACTGAGACTTTATAATCGCTTACCGGTATACGCCATGTTTCGATTCGTTTTGTTTCCAATTTTATTGAGCGTAGTTTGGACCTTGTTCATTTTGCATTTCGGTATTTCAAGTGAAAAAGCCAAAAAAGGATATATTTGGATTATCGCTGCGAGTAGCTTTTTAGTGGTATTTTTTACACTGATGCTGTGGATTACAAGATAAAAAAAAGCTAGCTCAATGAGCTAGCTTTATTGTAAACAAACTTAAGCTTAACCAGCCATGGACAACAATACACCCGCAGCCACTGCGCTACCTAACACACCCGCTACGTTAGGACCCATAGCGTGCATCAACAAAAAGTTATGAGGGTTGGCTTCTAGACCAACTTTGTTAACGACTCGGGCAGCCATAGGAACCGCAGATACACCAGCAGCACCAATCAAGGGGTTAATTTTACCACCTGACATCCGGCTCATCGCTTTTGCCATCAATACACCTGAGGCAGTACCAATTGCAAACGCAACCGCACCTAAAGCTAAAATCCCCAGCGTCTCAACCGTTAGAAATTTGTCTGCTGAAAGCTTGGAACCAACGCCTAATCCTAAAAAGATGGTAACGATATTAATCAATTCATTTTGTGCAGTTTTACTTAAACGATCAACAACGCCCGACTCTCTCATTAAGTTGCCAAAGCAAAACATCCCAACCAAAGGTGTTGCAGCGGGTAGGAATAGAATCGTTAAGCCAAGCACAGCCAGTGGGAAAACAATCTTCTCACGCATACTTACTGGGCGAAGCTGTTCCATTTGGATCTGACGCTCTTCGGGCGTCGTCAGCGCTTTCATAATTGGTGGCTGAATAATAGGAACCAAGGCCATATATGAATACGCCGCGACAGCAATCGCTCCAAGTAAATCAGGTGCTAAGCGAGAAGCAAGGAAGATAGCTGTTGGCCCATCCGCTCCCCCAATGATTGCAATCGCTGAGGCATCAGCCAAAGTAAAGTCGAAACCCGGAATAAGGTTTAAGAAAATCGCGCCCAACAGGGTGGCAAAAATACCAAACTGAGCAGCAGCACCCAACCAAAGCATCTTAGGATTGGCAATCAGTGCACCAAAGTCTGTCATTGCACCTACACCCATGAAAATCAACAAGGGGAATACCCCGGTTTCAATTCCGACATGGTAGATGTAATACAAGATACCGCCTGGCTCACTAAAACCTGCATTTGGAATATTGGCAAGCACCGCACCAAATCCAATAGGGAGTAGCAACAAGGGCTCAAACTTTTTGACAATCGCTAAATAGAGCAGTAATAGCCCTACCACAATCATGACGAGCTGGCTTGGCTCAAAATTTGCCAAGCCAGTGTCAGACCAGAGTTTTAATAGTCCATCAATCACAATTATTCCTTAAGCGATGCTAACAAGGGCTTCGCCCACTTTAACTGAATCGCCTTCTTTTACCACAACCGTAGTAATTTGGCCTGACTTAGTCGAGCGGATTTCAGTTTCCATTTTCATCGCTTCGAGAATGATAAGCACATCACCCTCGGTAACGCTTTGTCCCTCTTTAACCATTACTTTAAATACGTTACCGGCTAGTGGCGACGGAATATCCTCTCCTGCCCCTGCTGGTGCTGCCGCAACGACTGGAGCACTACTGCTAGCGACAGCAGCAATGCCATCGATACTGCCTTGCGGACCGACTTCAACATCATACAACTGACCGTCAACTCGTACTGAGTACTGCTCAACCGCTCCGGCTTGCACCGCTGCTTTTGCTGGTGCAGCTTCAGCTATTGCCGATTCAAGTGTCGGTGCAGGTTCAAAGGCATCCTTGTTACCGCGATTTTCCAAAAACTTCAGTCCAATCTGCGGGAACAATGCATAAGTGAGTGCGTCGTCAATGATGTCGTCAGCCAGTTTAAAGCTATTCTCTTTGGCCAGCTTTTGGATCTCGGTATTCAATGATTCCATTTCATCGTCGATGAGATCTGCTGGTCGACAAGTAATTGGAGTTTCGTCACCAAGTACGCGTTTTTGAAGTTCACTGTTAAGTTCGCCTGGAGCTTTACCATAGCGTCCGGCCAGAATGCCTGTAGTTTCTTTAGTAACAGTCTTATAGCGCTCGCCTTGCAGCACGTTAATAACCGCTTGGGTACCGACAATTTGAGAAGTCGGGGTAACGAGAGGGATGTAACCTAAATCTTTGCGTACGCGAGGGATTTCCTCAAGCACTTCATCTATTTTGTCAGCTGCTCCTTGCTCTTTAAGTTGACCTTCCATATTGGTGAGCATGCCACCTGGAACTTGAGCAATCAAAATTCGAGAATCGATGCCTTTTAGGCTTCCTTCAAATTTGGCATATTTTTTCCGCACTTCTCTGAAATACGCTGCAATCTCTTCTAGCTTAAGTAAATCAAGACCGGTTTCACGTTCTTGCCCTTCTAGCATCGCAACGACGGTCTCAGTAGGCGAGTGACCATAAGTACAGCTCATGCTTGAAATTGAGGTATCTAGAATATCGATACCGGCTTCAATCGCTTTAAGGTGGGTCGGCAAACTAAGTCCGGTTGTTGCATGGCAATGCAGCGCTAGCTCCACGTCAGTCTCAGCTTTAAGGCGTTTAACAAGTGTTTCAGCTTCATAAGGCTTGAGCAATCCAGCCATATCTTTAATGCATATAGAGTGACAACCTAAATCTTCAAGCTGCTTGGCAAGATCAACCCAGTTTTCAATCGTATGAATAGGACTAGTTGTATACGAGATAGTCCCTTGAGCATGAGCACCACATGCAACGGCTGCTTTTACGGCGGTCTGGAAGTTACGCGGATCGTTCATCGCATCAAAAATACGAAACACATCCATTCCGTTAGTAACAGCGCGTTCTACGAATTTTTCTACGACATCATCAGCATAATGACGATAGCCTAAAAGGTTTTGTCCACGCAGTAACATTTGCTGGCGCGTATTGGGCATCGCTTTTTTAAGTGCACGTAAACGCTCCCATGGATCTTCACCTAGATACCGGATACATGCATCAAAAGTAGCGCCTCCCCATGTTTCGAGAGACCAATAACCAATTTGGTCAAGTTTCTCTGCAATAGGAAGCATATCTTCTAGACGCAGTCGCGTTGCAAGAAGCGATTGATGGGCGTCACGTAAAACCACATCGGTGAGAGCTAGAGGCTTTGTCATAAGAAGAAGTCCTTATACTTTATGATTGTTTCGATACTGTTGAACGGCAGAGCTAATCACCGCGACTAATTTCGGGTCTAATTTTGAATGTTGGCTTGTACTATTTGGATTTGAAGTTTGGCTTGGAATGCTGTCATCAATTGGGGGAGCAAGCTTAGCCAGCTGCTGGGTCGCTGCTACTAAGAGAGTCAAAAAGAAAAATACAGCAATCATCCCAATCGCCATCATACTAGCCGCTTGCATAAGTTGCGGTGCAATATCTGTCATCAGTCTATTCCATAACTAATCTTGGACGCTAGAATTACACGCTGATTGTGAAAAATCAAACGTAGTTGTTGAATATATATGCACTAAGCGCACAGTTTTATGAACTTAAGACATTTTTGAGTCCTAAGCCCACAAATACTAACAAATGATAATCCATAGAAAGGCGCTATTGGTCACAGCTTTTACTGAGAAAACTGTAAATTGAGAGTCTGTTGATCTAAGTCATACCGCAGTCTACAAAAGATTTGTTGCGTTAAATAACGCATTTAATTGCAGAATTAGACAAGTTGTTAAAATCTTGTAAATGTAGCCCCTGAAAACTGACATTAATACTAAATACGAGAAAACAATTGGATTTTATATTGGTAATTAGTGAACAAGAAACTAGAAATGAAGAGATGGCGCGCGTGGAAGGATTCGAACCTCCGACCGCCTGGTTCGTAGCCAGGTACTCTATCCAGCNNNAGGATTCGAACCTCCGACCGCCTGGTTCGTAGCCAGGTACTCTATCCAGCTGAGCTACACGCGCTTCACTTATACACTTCGAAATCGATGGCGGTGAGGGAGGGATTCGAACCCTCGATAGGGCTACAAACCCTATACTCCCTTAGCAGGGGAGCGCCTTCGGCCACTCGGCCACCTCACCGCTGATTTCGGATGCAGATATTACCGTCTAAAAAAATTCTGTCAAAGTTTTTTTTACACTTTCATCGCGTTCGGTCAATACTCCAGCGATTCGTCTAATAAATAGCACAAAACCAGCTAAAAACCCGGCAAAACAGTTTTCAACTTTCAAATTAAGTTTCGCATTACTCGACTTGATTACTGCGAGCTAAACGCAAATGTATCAATTTTTGAGCAAGATCGCGTTGTAGCAAGTATTGCTCAACTATAATGAAATCATAATCCCGATTCAGAGGGTATCCAAATGCAAGACTATGGACTTCTGATCAATGGTTCTCCGCTGGCAAAAGCAGTGCATTGGCTGAGCCACCAGCATGCACATGACAAAAAAACAGTTTATGCCGCCGCCCTTCGTTTCGACCTAAATATTAAGGACGAGCAGTTTCTAATTGAACACTTCGTTTTTGATCAAGATGTGAACCCAATGAAATAGTTACAGGGTTAGTAATAATTCAGTGTAAAATTGTCACGTATACAATTATTCTAGATCAGCTAATACTCTTCATATGCTAAGCTAAGCATTCTTTTATAGATACTTGTACTTAGATTGGAACTAATACGTGAGTAAAGAAATTCAAACCTCAAATAATCCACCGATTGACTACCGATTAATGACACCTTCTCAAGATGATGAGATTGACCTACGCGAGTTATTTTTAGCTATTTGGAAGCAAAAGTGGTTTATTATGGCTTTTAGTGTCTTGTTTGCTATTGGGGGGGCGATATTCGCACTGAAATCACCCAATATCTATGAGTCAAAATCTGAGTTAGTTATCGCTATTGACCCTTTTGGTCTTGGCAGAGACTTTCACGAAAGTGTAAATGAAGTTTACCTCGGTATTACTTCAAACAAAGTGATTTCGATTGTAGAACATCAAACTGAGCAAAACCTATCTTTAAATTTTAGCTTAGACTCAAGAAATAGGAAGATTTTGGTATCAAAACAAGGAACAAGTGCTAACGACGTATATAAAGAGGTTAAAGCTTACACCGATAATATCAATCAAATTTTCACAGCTCTAAAGGAGTCCCAACTTCAAAGTACTGTCCCTTCTCTAGAAACCACTATAAATAAACAAAGCAGTCAAGCTATCCAAAAGGTTTTAGCTGAACGATACGCACAACAGATCTACAAAATATCTCTATTGCAAAGTCCTAGCTTTGAACTGATTCACTTGACTAAAGAACCTTTACAAGCGAGCACTCATATAAAACCAAAACGCGCATTAATTGTAGTCTTGGCAACACTGCTCGGCGTTATGTTGAGCTTAGCTATAGTATTAGTCCGCTATGCCTTTCGAAAGCCTGATGCTGAATCATAAGGCACTTCTTACATAGTTGTTCCTAAAGAAAAAAAGCAGGCCGAAGCCTGCTTTTTAATATGTACGAGCTCCAGAGCACTATGCTTGCGCGGGTGCACCCTTTTCGGCTTGGATACGTAGGTAAATCTCTTCGCGGTGAACAGAGACCTCTTTAGGGGCGTTTACGCCGATGCGTACTTGGTTACCCTTTACACCCAAAACTGTAACCGTGACTTCATCACCGATCATAAGCGTTTCGCCAACTCGGCGAGTCAAAATAAGCATGTTGTTGCTCCTTAATCCTTTTAGAAAATATATGAGTCTATTTAATCAATAATTATAATTTTAGACTATAGGTAGATCCCCCTAGGGGACCTATTGTTTTTAATTAGCGCAATGAATGAACCTTCACAATGCGTAATTCCTTTCGCGCTATTGTTCAAGCCCAAATGCGGCGTGTAACGCACGCACACTTAGCTCTAAATACTTCTCATCGATAATTACCGATACTTTAATTTCTGAGGTTGAAATCAACTGCATATTGATACCTTCTGTTCCAAAGGTTTCAAACATAGTCTTAGCAACGCCTGGATGATTCATCATCCCAACCCCAACTATTGATACTTTAGCTAATTCTTGCTTACCTTGCACCTCACGCGCACCTAAATTATCAGCTATTTGTTCCAACAAGCGATTTGCGCGGGAAAAATCTTCTCTTTTCACAGTGAAAGTAAAGTCTGCAGTACCATCACCCATTGAATTTTGGATAATCATATCAACATCAATGTTCGCTTCACCAATGGGCGCCAATATTTGCGCCGCCACAGCGGGCTTATCAGGAACCCCTAATACGGTCAAACTTGCTTCATCTCTTGAAAAAGCAATACCGGAGATAACTGGCGATTCCATCTTGTTTCCCTCATAACTAATTAGCGTACCCTCGCCGTCTTCAAAGCTTGATAATACGCGCAACGGTACATTGTATTTTCCGGCAAACTCTACTGCTCGGATTTGTAAAACTTTAGCCCCTAGGCTGGCCATTTCAAGCATCTCTTCAAAAGTGATACTTGCTAAACGTTTTGCTTTTGGCTCAACGCGTGGGTCGGTCGTATAAACACCATCGACATCGGTATATATTTGGCACTCATCGGCTTTTAATGCGGCGGCTATCGCAACTGCAGTTGTATCTGAACCCCCACGTCCAAGTGTTGTTATACGATTGTTCTCACTTCGGCCCTGAAAACCAGCCACCACCACAACTTTGCCGTCATTTAAGTGGCTTTGCATATGCTGACTATCAATATCGGTTATTCGAGCCTTGCCGTGCGAATCATCCGTATGCATACGAACTTGATCACCAGTCATTGATATGGCGTCACATCCTCGCTTTTGCAAGGCTATGCTTAATAATGCAATCGTAACTTGTTCGCCGGTCGACACCAGTACATCTTTCTCAGCTTCGCTAGCATTGGGATCAAGCGCTTTGGCTAGGCCCAACAGCCGGTTAGTTTCACCCGACATTGCTGATAGTACTACCACTACTTCATCGCCCTGTTGACGATGCTTTATTACTCGCTCGGCTACGGCTTCGATACGCTCAATGCTACCGACCGAAGTTCCGCCGTATTTCTGGACAATTAATGCCACGTTCGTTCCTTCAAAAAATTAGTATTAGTCGCTCAGTTGCGATGACAACCATTGCTTAACTGCATGCAAAGCTTCAACAACACCTTCAGGTTTTGTGCCACCCGCTTGCGCCATATCCGGACGACCTCCGCCTCTACCATCAATATATGGCGCGGCTTGGTTAACTATATCGCCTGCTTTTACTTTGGATACAAGGTCTTTAGTCACACCGGCTATCAAATTAACTTTGTCGCCATTAACCGTCGCCAGTAACACCACACCAGACTCAATTTGAACTTTTAAGTCATCCAATGTGCCGCGCAATGTTTTGACTTCAACTTCATCCATCGCTGCGATCAGAACCTTAACGCCATTGATAGTTTGGATATTATCAAGCAGTTGATTCCCGGCATGCGAAGCAAGTTCTTGCTTCAAACGGTCTATTTCTTTTTCCATCCAACGACCACGGTCAATAATTTGCGCAAGTTTTTCTTTTAAAGAAAATTGGTCGCCTTTGACTAACTGCGCCGAATCATTAAGTTCAGTACCAACGCGGTGGATTAAATCGATAGCAGTTTGCCCGGTGACAGCCTCAATACGGCGCACTCCAGCAGCAACGCCACTTTCATTGGTGATTTTGAAGAAACCGATGTCGCCAGTGCGTCCAGCATGAGTGCCACCGCAAAGCTCAGTCGAAAAATCACCCATACGAACAACACGCACATCATCGTCATACTTTTCGCCAAACAAAGCCATTGCACCGGCCGACTTAGCGCTATCCAAATCCATAACTTGCGTTTCAATAAGGTTGTTACGACGAATTTGTTGATTAACCAGGTGCTCTATTTGGTGCACGGTTTTGAACGACAGGCCTTCCAAATGAGAGAAGTCGAAGCGTAAGCGATTAGCCTCAACTAAGGAGCCTTTTTGCGTCACGTGTTCACCTAGCGTTTCGCGCAAAGCCGCGTGCAGTAAGTGAGTAACACTATGGTTTAATGCTGTATTCCAGCGCTGTCTTGAATCAACCCGCGCTTTAACACTATCGCCAATTTGCATTGCACCGGCTTCGACATAGCCCATGTGCGCGTAGGCTTTTCCAACTTTAGTGGTGTCTTTAACGATAAAACGCCCTTCAGCGAATTCAATTTCACCGCTGTCACCTGCTTGGCCACCGGACTCGGCATAAAATGGGCTTTGGTCTAAAACCACCAAGGCTTCATTGCCAGCCACAATACTGTCACAAGGTTCGCCATCAACATAAATGGCCGCTACCGTACCTGAACTATCTAAGCTGTCATAACCCAGGAACTTAGTCTCACCTTCAATAACAAGATTGTCATTATAGTCAGTACCAAAATTACTTGCCTTTTTGGCTCGAGCTTTTTGCTCAGCCATAGCGGCGTCAAAGCCATGTTGGTCAATATCAAAGTCGCGTTCGCGAGCAATATCAGCCGTAAGATCCGCTGGGAATCCATAAGTATCATACAGCTTAAATACAATACTCCCTGGAATCGTCTTAGAATCAAGCCCTTCCAGCTCTTCGTCTAATATCTGAAGGCCTCGCTCCAAGGTCTTCATGAACTGCTCTTCTTCAAGACGTAGCACTTTTTCTATCACCGGACGCTGTGATGATAACTCTGGATAAGCCTCGCCCATTTGTTCAATGAGTGTGCCTAAAAGTTTATAAAAGAATACGTCTTGTGCGCCTAACTTGTGCCCGTGGCGAACTGCACGTCTGATGATGCGGCGTAACACATAGCCACGACCTTCATTTGAAGGCATCACACCATCAGCGATCAGAAACCCACACGAGCGGATATGGTCAGCAATTACGCGTAGACTCTTTTGCTCTAAATCTTCAGTGCCTACTAACTTGGCGGCTCCGGCAATCAAATGTTGGAAAATATCGATTTCATAGTTGGAGTGCACGCCCTGCATAATCGCGGCAATTCGCTCTAATCCCATGCCCGTATCTACGGAAGGATTAGGTAATGGGTTCATGCTGCCATCGCTTTGACGATTAAATTGCATGAAAACCACGTTCCAGATTTCTATGAATCGATCGCCGTCTTCTTCTGGAGTTCCGGGAGGACCACCCCAAATATGTTCGCCATGATCATAGAAAATCTCGGTGCATGGACCACAGGGGCCGGTATCACCCATCTGCCAAAAGTTATCTGACTCAAATGGCTTGTCACTACTTTTATCACCAATACGAATTACACGCTCTGCAGGTACCCCGATACGATTAACCCAAAAATCGAATGCCTCGTCATCACTTTCATAAACGGTAACCAGAAGCTTTTCCTTTGGCAAACCAAGAACACGCGTTAAAAAATCCCAAGCATAATCAATAGCGTCTTGTTTGAAGTAATCGCCAAAACTAAAATTACCAAGCATTTCAAAAAAAGTATGGTGACGCGCCGTATATCCAACATTGTCTAAGTCGTTATGTTTACCACCCGCTCGAACACAACGCTGAGACGACGTTGCGCGACTATATGAACGAGGCTCAAGACCTAAAAACGTATCTTTAAACTGATTCATACCCGCATTGGTAAATAGCAGTGTGGGGTCATCTTGAGGGACTAGTGAACTACTAGCGACAATTTGATGCTGTTTTGACTCAAAATAGTTCAAAAAAGCGTCACGGATCTGAGCTGACGTCATGTTCATCAAAAATATTTCCTAGGATAAATCTTAAGCAGCGGTTTAATCGCAGTCGACTTGCGTAAACCAAAAAATAATGTCGGCCAATATAGCATGCGACATTAGAGATACCAACGACTTAAGCCGCGGTTGAAAGCCTTGCAGGGTCATATAAGCAGATTATTTTGCGTCAAGCTGTAAGTTGAATTGTTGGAAATACGACCGGTATTACGTTAAACCGTTAGCAAAGGTACTTTTGTGCAAAATTCTATTGGCAATAGAATGCAATCTTTTTGTAGCGCGAACATCAATAACAGCAACGCTTTAACTGCTATTGATGGTCTTAGCGCTTAATAAACTAGCCGAAGGTTCGGTAAGCTTTATCTAGCGATTTGGCTTGTTTTTTACTAACGCCTATATGAGCTAGGGCAACTCTTAATCTGGCTCTAGTCATGTCAGAACCAAGAATCTCCATCGCATCTACAACTGATATTGACGATTTTTTCCCCGTAATCGCAACAAAAATAGGCTCAAGGGCATCGCGAATTTTTAGTTCTAGGTGCTCAGATATGTGTTTAGCGATGGCAAATATATTGTCTTTGTTCCAGTCACTTAAACCTTCTAATTGCCAAATCATGAATTGTAGTAACACGCGTACTTTTTCTTCTTCTACTTTACCGTTACTTAACTCAGAAGGATCGTACTCTGGAATACCAGACACAAAATGACCTGCAAGTGGTGCTAGATCGGAAAACACCTCTAAACGACTTTTCGCCTGAGGCAATATCTTCATCAGGGTTTCACGATTGTAAGCCCAGTCAATAATGCGCTGTGCAAGTTGCTCGTCACTTAGCTCTTCTCGCATCCATAGGCCATTGAGCCATTTTAGCTTTTCAACATCAAACACTGGACCACCGAGTGACACACGTTTCATGTCGAAGTTCTCAATCATGTCAGCCAGTGAGAATTTCTCGCGTTCATCAGGCATTGACCAACCCATGCGGCCCAAATAGTTCAATAGTGCTTCGGGTAAAAAACCCATTTTGCGATAGTAATTCACACTAGTTGGATTTTTACGCTTGCTAAGTTTTGATTTATCCGGATTACGAAGCAGTGGCATATGCCCTAATACAGGCGCCTCCCATCCTAAATCTTGGTATAGTTTTAACAATTTGGGGGCAGAATTTAACCATTCCTCGCCACGAAACACGTGTGTGATTCCCATTAGGTGGTCATCGACAACATTCGCAAGAAAGTATGTTGGCAAGCCATCAGCTTTCATAAGCACTTGCATATCTACTTGCGCCCAAGGAATTTCTACTTGTCCACGCAAATAATCTTCGAAGCTAAAGCTACCTTCTTCAGGGATTTTCATTCGAATTACATATGGGTCGCCAGCAGCTAAACGCTGTTGTATTTCCTCAGCGCTGTGTTTAAGGCCTCGACCATCATACTTAGGCTGTTCACCAGCAGCCATTTGTTGCTTGCGCATTTCATCAAGCTCTTCACTTGTCGCAAAGCAATAAAAGGCGTGGCCTTGGTCAATAAGTTGTTGCGCATATTGCGAGTAGATATCACTGCGTTCACTTTGACGATATGGACCGTATTCTCCCCCGCAATCTGGACCTTCATCCCACTGCAGGCCGAGCCAACTTAGACTTTCATAAATAGCCATCTCTGACTCTTTTGAACTGCGCGCTTGGTCCGTGTCTTCAACTCGTAAAATAAATTCACCACCATGCTTTTTTGCAAACGCATAATTGAACAACGCAATATAGGCTGTTCCAACATGTGGGTCACCGGTTGGTGAAGGGGCAACGCGAGTACGA
Source organism: Alginatibacterium sediminis (assembly GCF_003610775.1). Lineage (GTDB taxonomy): Bacteria > Pseudomonadota > Gammaproteobacteria > Enterobacterales > Celerinatantimonadaceae > Alginatibacterium > Alginatibacterium sediminis. The sequence continues at coordinate 202,773 of NZ_RAQO01000007.1, forward strand.
ACGGTCATAGTAGATTCTCTTTAAAGACAAGGAGCGATAATTCGCGAATACTAGCATAATCGGTGCGCGAATCCACAAATCTAGTCTATGAAAGTAAGGGCGCTGGAAAGTGATAAACGTAACTATTCCGACCCTGTATCTTGCTTAATAATTCAACGAGTGTGGTGAAAAACCCCATATATCGCACAAAATCCGTGCAAACGATTTATTTGCTTCATTTTGCCGTTGACAGCAAATGAAACCTACCTATAATACGCCCCCACAAGAGATGGTCGCTTAGCTCAGTTGGGAGAGCATCGCCCTTACAAGGCGAGGGTCACTGGTTCAAGCCCA
>NZ_RAQO01000007.1:203143-203340 GCF_003610775.1 Alginatibacterium sediminis
AGTTGGGAGAGCATCGCCCTTACAAGGCGAGGGTCACTGGTTCAAGCCCAGTAGCGACCACCATCTTATCTAGATTATTATAAAGGTCGAACGCCTACTCTTTATAAGGCGAGAATCACTGGATATAACCCAGTAACGACCATCATTTTATCTAATCTAGGCAAAACAGTTCCAATATGGTCGCTTAGCTCAGTTGG
>NZ_RAQO01000008.1 GCF_003610775.1 Alginatibacterium sediminis
TAGGCCTGCCGCCAGCGTTCAATCTGAGCCATGATCAAACTCTTCAATTAAAGTTTTTTTTGGTTTTAATCCGAAGACTAAAACCGGCTCATCAAATATTACTGAATTAACATATTTTTGACTCTATTGCTAAAGTCGCTGTATGGAACTCTTAAATAATGACAAGCAAAGTTTTTTGCGTCATCAATCTTCGAGTGCCCACACAGATTGCATGATTAAATTGTTAAAGAACGTTTTACTTCCGGTCACACCAGAAGGCTTCTCGTCGAAGCGGATGCGTATAGTACGCCATGGGTTTTTAAAGTCAAGCTTAAACATTTAGAATATTTAAACTTTTCCAACAACAGCCTATTCAAAAAACAGACTAAAACCCTATGCTTGCACAGACAAAAACACACAGTGTTTAAGTTCTCGTGTCAGCGGGTTGCATTATAGGGATATAGTTTTCAAAGGCAAGCGGTTTTAGTCAATAAATTTTAACTTGATTAAAACCGCGGTATAAATCACCAGCAAGTGGGTAATTTGTAGTTATTCGTTTAATCTTGAAGTATCAATGCGGCAGCTTCTTGTAAACTGAGTACTTCAGTTACCGCCAATGCTTTTTGTTTGTCTTCAATGTCGTAATCGCTTTTCACCAAGACCCGATGTGCAATGCCCGCGTTTGCAGCAGCAATAATGTCGCTGGCTTTGTCACCGATCATCCATGATTGCTCAAGGTCAATATCTAGCTCTTTAGCAGCTTGCTCAAACATACCCGTTTTGGGCTTACGGCATTCACAATCAATAGCGAATTCAACGACACTACCTTGAGGGTGGTGAGGACAATAGTAAATACCGTCAAGATCAACGCCTCGGTCAGCCAATGACCAATCCATCCACTCTGTTAAACTTAAAAACTGTTCTTCGCTAAAGTAGCCGCGAGCAATACCAGATTGGTTAGTCACCAATACCAACTGCCATCCGGCCTGTTTCAACTGTTGTAGGGCTTCAATTGCGCCGTCTATAAACACAAAGTCGTCCACTTGACCGATATAACCGGTATCGACGTTTAATACACCGTCGCGATCTAAAAAAACTGTTGGCTTCATGCGATGTCTCTATATGGAGTACTTATTCTTGCCATAGTGTACCCCATCTATCTAGAGTTTAAAGCGATGCGTTTGTTCTAACATCTGTTTACTTTGGCTCTCTAGTTCGTCAATTAAACTTCGGCTTTGTCTGGACTTCTCGTCAGAGCGCTCTGCCAATTCAGAAATCTGCTCAAGCAATTCAACTGTCTGTGTAGAAAGGCTACTTTGCTGATCAGTTGCAGCCGCTATTTCGGTTACTCCTTGCATGACCCCCTCAGAACTAAGAATCACTTTTTCTAAGGCGTCCCCAGCTTCTTTAACCACAGAGCTGCCTTTTTCAACCAGCTGCGCACTACTGCCCATGCTTTGATTGGCTTCGCGGCTAAGCTTTTGGATTTGTGCAACAATTTTCGAAATCTCTTCAGTAGAGTCACTAGTACGCCCAGCTAGATTCCGAACTTCTTCTGCTACAACAGCGAAACCACGCCCTTGCTCGCCTGCGCGCGCAGCTTCAATAGCAGCATTAAGTGCCAGCAAGTTAGTTTGATCTGCAATGGAAAGAATTACCTCAGCAATACGGTCGACCTGCTCACTGGCATTGCTTAATGACTGTACTTGCTTAGAGCTTTCATTAACAGCACTACTAACTTGGCTCATAATCTCAATGGTATTGGTAACCACCTCACCGCCGCGCCGCGCGATGTCGCCACTTTGAGCAGCACTGTCAGCGGTAGTGGACGAACTTTGTGCAATATTTGCAGCGGCTAGTGATAACTCATTTAGCGCATCTGAAACACCGTTAACTTGCACCCGTTGCGATTGCAAGTGTTGGCTAATTTCGCTACTAGAAAAACTGACTTTGGAACTGTTCTCGTGAACCGATTGCGCCGCTTGATCAACTTCAGAGATAAGCTCCCTCAATTGTTGTGACATGGTGTTCACCGCTTGAGTTAATTGAGCAATTTCATCTTTACCTTTTACAACCAGAGGTGGTCCTGCAAGTTCACCTCTAGCGATAGCACTGGCCCGTTGGCTAAGTAATTGAAGTTGAGTGCGTAGTCGGCGACTAAATCCTATTGCAACAAAGCAAGACAATATTGCCGCTATAACAACGGCTATAATTTGCTGTCGTGTAATGTCGTCGCCCATAGCAATCAAGTGCTGCTGTTTAATGCTCACACCATCGATCAGCTTTTGGTTCCAAGCTTGAGTACTTTGTTCAAGTTGCTCAACAAGCGGTGTCACCTCTTGTTCCATTCGATAGTTTGCTACATTCCAATCGGGAGCAAGACGCAATTCAACGATCTCCTCGCTTATACCAATAAACGCGGCGGCTAGATCAATAAACTGCCCCCACAAGCGTTGTTGTTCACCTCTAAATAACTTTGCGAATTGATCCACTTCGGCCATACGCTGCTCGTAGCGTAGCTTCGCCTGATTATACTTATCAAGTTCGCTCGCATCGGCACTCACAATAAAGGCGCGCATTTGAATCAAAGCGTTAGCAAATTCACTGCGTCCAGCAAACATACTTGCTAGCAAGCGTTTACGCTGTTTGGTGGCAAAAGCAACGTTGGCTTCTTCTTGAATAGCTAAATCAGCCTGATATAAAGCCTCTTCTGCTAAAGGGCCAGCATCATAAAACATCAAGGCATGTGCCGGCAGGTTGTCTTCATTATGGCTTAGTTGCTCTAGATCCATTTGAAGTCGATCAAGCTCGGCGACCTGTGACATAATTTGGTCTCCAGCCCCTTCCCCTAACAATGCAATTACTTCTGAGTCGAGCTCAATGATTTTTGCGATAGCTTGTTGACGCTGACTTTTAAATTCATCGGCCCATTTAGGTTCTGAGCCCAGAATGATAAAACCACGTAGCGCGGAAACACTGGTTAAAACTTGCTGCTGGAATTGCTGACTAAAGTGCATCGCAACAAGATCGGTATCAAATACTTCACTTTCTAAGTTACGCATTTGCTTGAGTTGTTGGTTAGCTAAACCTGCTGCCAATAACATTAAAGCCACAATAAAACCAAATGTAGCAAACAATTTTTTAGTTAAAGACACGAGCACTCCTTGCTGGCAACGGTTAGATTTTTACAAAATCAATACATTTAGATACGATTACACCTTACAAACTTGCGCATAATATCTCAAGTAACAAAGGTGTTACGCTATGCGCACGTGTAACTTAATTATATTTTAGCTCGATATTTCAACAAACTGACAAGCCCTAGATATTTCAACCATGACATTTCTAACCAAATGGGCTCGCTATATGTTATCGGCCGTCTGTACAAAGACTAAAGCAAAAGCTTTGATCTTATAAACTTGAGAGCAGTCGAGCACTTAACTTATTTGAAGCTACCATCAGCATCTAGTGCCATACGTGCGATAAACTGCTACCATTTTCACAATCAATTTGATGAAGTGTTTCTAAATGAAAAAATTCACATTAGTTTCAATTGTCTTGCTTAGTGCATGCGCTGATTATTCAGTAAACACCAACGTAGACCCAAAGAATTTCAAGCAGTACGTGCCTGGTGCGAAGGTCTCGGTTATGCAACAAAGCGAGCTAGAAGGTAAAGACTATAAAATCATCCGAGTTGTGGAAGGAATAGCTTGCCAAGAAAAAGCGAATGACCGGCCACCACAGGAAATAGATGCTCGCAATGACGCTCGCGAACAAGCATCATATCTAAACGCCGATGCCATCGTTATACACAAATGTTTAAGCATTGAAGATGAGGCCCATTGCGTTGCAAGTATTAGCTGTTATGCCAAAGCAATCAGTATCGAAAATGGCGATCAATAGGCATGTTACAACAGCCACTAGAGCCCATAGGACTTATTCACTCTCCGTATAAAGAGAAGTTTGCAATCCCACGCCAAGCAAATTTAGTGACGAGTGTAAGAAGTACTCTAGAATTTAATGCGCCGTTTGATAGTGCAGAATTTTTAGATGGTGCTCAGCAATTCTCTCACTTTTGGTTGATCTTTGGATTTCATCAAAATCAAGATGCAGGCTGGAAGACTAAAGTTAGACCACCACGTCTAGGTGGGAATCAAAAACTTGGGGTGTTTGCAACCCGATCGTCATTTAGACCCAACGGTTTAGGTTTATCCCTATTTGAAGTCTCGCGAATTAACGACAAAGAAACAGGTTCTTCGATAGAGTTTATTGGAGGCGATCTTGTCGACGGTACCCCTATCTATGACATTAAACCGTATATTGAATATGCAGATCACCCAAAGAATAGTCATAGTGGGTTTGCACAAGATCCACCAACTACACGTTTAAACGTCCAATGGTCTAGTGAGGCTCGAAATCAAGCACAGGCGCTACATTTACAAGAGCACCATTTCCAAGTTGTAGATGAAGTTTTGAGTCAAGATCCCAGGCCTGCCTATCATCGCAAGCAAATCACGGTCCGTGAATATGGCATACATCTATTCAACTTTAATATTCGCTGGCAAGTTCAGGCCGATGAAGCGAAAAGCGTTTGTCTGATTGTTGGTATACACCCTCATGCCTGATTATCAACGCCAACACAAAAAACGTTTAGCCTGGATGCCCTGGCTTTATTACAGCTTGAAACCAAAACACCACGTTTGGGCAAAGCAATGGCAACAGCAATTGCAAGTCGAACTAGCTGAACTAGAAAGCGTAGAATTTGCTAACAATTGTTTTTTGGCACCCAGCGCAGAACTTTTCGCAGAGCCTGGTCGACTAATAAGTATCGGAGAAAATAGCTTTATCGCTGCCGACTGTTTCATTCATGGCCCGGTTACTATTGGGGCTAATGTTGCTATAAATCATCAGTGCTCCTTTGATGGCGGTCGCGCCGGGATAGTCATTGGTGATGACACCCGCATTGCCAATAATGTTAAAATATACGCCTTTAATCACGGGCTATCGCCGAGTAAACCAATTTGGCAACAAAACAATACCTCACTTGGGGTTACTATTGGTAAAGACGTTTGGATTGGTGCGGGTGTTGGTATTGTGGATGGGCTCGAGATCTCTGACCACAGCGTAGTCGCAATGGGCGCGGTAGTGACTAAACCTGTACCACCATGGGCAATTGTGGCTGGAAATCCAGCGAAGATAATCGGTGACCGACGCAAAAAACCTTTGTTACACCAGTTTCCCAGCAACAGGCTATGACAGCAGCGAAAGCTGCTGCTACAATCCCACTTAATTAAACCTTCAAACATATATAAAAGGACAACCATGCGTTCCACTCAGTATTTGCTTTCAACAATGAAAGAAACGCCTAGCGATGCAGAAATCGTTTCTCATCAACTTATGCTACGCGCTGGGATGATTCGTAAACTTGCATCGGGACTATATACCTGGCTACCAAGTGGTTTGCGGGTTCTACAAAAAGTTGAACGAGTTGTGCGAGAAGAAATGAACCGCGCGGGCTCAATCGAAATCAGCATGCCTGTAGTCCAACCGGCAGATTTATGGCATGAAACAGGACGCTGGGACAAATTTGGTCCGGAGTTGTTAAGGATACAAGATCGCCACGAGCGGGATTTTGTTTTAGGTCCAACGCACGAAGAAGTGGTTACTGAACTAGTACGTAAAGAGATTTCGTCTTACAAACAATTGCCGTTGAATCTTTTTCAGATCCAAACTAAGTTCCGAGATGAAGTTCGACCACGCTTTGGTGTTATGCGATCTCGCGAGTTCTTAATGAAAGATGCCTACTCATTCCATATCGATGATGAATGCTTAGAAAAAACCTATCAAGTAATGTTCGATGCTTACTGCCGCATTTTTGATCGTCTAGGTTTGGAATATCGCCCAGTCATCGCTGACACAGGCAGCATTGGTGGCAGTACCTCTCACGAATTTCATGTACTCGCTGAGTCCGGCGAAGATGCAATCGTGTTTAGTGATGGGAGTGACTATGCAGCCAACATTGAGAAAGCCGAAGCATTGGCACCTCAACAAGAACGGGCAGCAGCGGCCCAAACCCTCGAGCTTGTTGACACACCCAATGCTAAAACTATCGCCGAGCTTGTTGAGCAGCACGGATTGGCTATCGATAAAACCGTAAAAACCTTAATAGTAAAAGCAGATGATGAAGCACAGCAACGATTAGTAGCCCTAATGGTTCGCGGTGACCACGAATTAAACGAAATTAAAGCAGAAAAATTAGACGGTGTTGCCAGCCCATTAGAATTCGCAAGTGAAGAAGAAATTCGCGAAGCTATAGGTGCGGCCCCGGGATCTTTAGGTCCTATAAACCTAGACCTACCGTTAATCATCGACCGAAGTGTCGCGGTCATGTCAGACTTTGGTGCTGGCGCAAATATTGACGACAAACACTATTTCGGGATTAACTGGGATCGTGATTTAGCGCTACCAACAGTAGCCGACCTTCGTAATGTTGTAGAAGGCGACCCTAGCCCTTGTGGTAAAGGTCATTTATCAATCAAGCGCGGCATTGAAGTTGGACATATTTTCCAGCTGGGTGAAGTTTATGCACAATCAATGAATGCTAAAGTGCTTACCGACCAAGGCAAAACCAAAGTAATGACAATGGGTTGCTATGGTATTGGAGTTTCACGCATTGTTGCAGCCGCAATAGAACAAAACCACGATGAATACGGGCTTAAGTTACCCAAAGCACTTTCTCCATTTGCCTTAGGTATCATCCCGATGAACCTTCACAAGTCGCACCGTGTAGCTCAGCTTGCGGACAAATACTATCAACAAGCACTAGAGCAGAATATCGACGTGTTGTTTGATGACCGTAAAGAGCGACCTGGTGTGATGTTTGCTGATATGGAACTCATCGGTGTTCCTTATGTCATCATCATTGGTGATCGCAGTATCGACAAAGGCGTTGTCGAAGTGAAACATAGAGCCAGCGGTGAAAAACATGAAATAGCTATCGATGCGGTATTCGAACATTTAGCGCAGCTTGTTTAGAGTACGATGCTCAAAAATGAGTTTTAAATCGTAAATTGAACTAAGCCCACCTCGGTGGGCTTTTTTTTTGCTTGAAATACTTCGACAGTCCATCAATTATAGACTACTAGCTAGCGATATAACCTGGATAACACGTGAATACAACACGCATTAATAAACCCAATCCCAACGCACCCAAAGCTGCCATCATGCTAACCGGCGGAGGTGCCCGCGGGGCTTATCAAATTGGCGTATTAAAAGCGATTAGCGAACTCTATCCACGTAATCATGGCATCCCTTTCCCTATCGTTTGCGGAACCTCAGCGGGTTCTATCAACGCAACTGCTTTAGCATGTTACGCCAGTTGCTTTCGCCTTGGAGTCAAAAAACTGGAGTCCATCTGGGGTCGTTTTCATTGTCACCAAGTCTATCATAGCGACTTTATCAGAATGACCGCTCAATTGTTACGTATGGCCACACGTGGACTACGCGCTGACTATGCCACCAAACACAGCTTTTCCTTACTTAACAATCGCCCCTTACGCGATCTGCTCGATGCTTATTTACCCTATGCAAGGATAGAAAGAAATGTTCACCAAGGTCACTTACATGCACTAAGTATTAACGCTAGTGACTACGCAACCACAAACAATGTTTCGTTTTTCCAAGGTCATCACAGTCTTAAGCAATGGCACAGTCACTCTCGCTATAGTCAACGGGTAAAAATCAACACCAACCAACTCATGGCAAGTGCAGCTGTACCCATAGTTTTTCCGGCGATACGCGTTAATCAAAGCTATTTTGGAGATGGTTCTGTACATCAACCTAGCCCGCTGAGTCCTGCGATTCAATTAGGTGCCGATAAGATCCTATGTATACACTTAAAACCACAAAGCCAATTTTCCGCATCAAGTAAACTTACAAGAGCACCAAACAGTGCTGATATTGCAGGCAAGCTATTAGACGGTATCTTTTCAGACACATTAGATTCTGACTTGGACCAATTACAGCGCATAAACTTTAGTTTGGATCAAATGGACTCTCATCATCAACATGAGCTGAAGCTTCGGCCAATTGAAACCTTAAGTATTCGTCCCCAACACGACTTTGACGCGATAGCCCAAGCTCATTTCGAGTGTTTCCCTTTTGCCATGCGAAGTATATTAAGAACGGTTGGTATCAACCAAAATAGTAGCTCCAGCATTGCCAGCTATCTATTATTTGAGGCGCGCCATACCCAGGAGTTGATGCGCTGCGGGTATATTGACGGCCAAGCAATGGCCAACGAAATCTTCGAGTTTCTTAAGCCAGAAACAAATTAGGGCAGTCATATTTGCATCTGCTAATTGTTGGATCGTTTCCTGCATTAACACACTATATATGAGTAGAACGGCAAGAATTTGTCAGTTTTTCAAGCATAGATAGCCAGCAGGTAAGATATGGATCTACTAGAAGTTAGCAATTTTAGTTACAAACTAAACCCTCTTAAGAGTTTGAAGTTAAAGGATAAAGCCAAGTTAGACAGCGAAAGTCGACTGGCTATTCTCGAAACACTACAACTCAGTTTTGAGCTAAATCCGATGCTGGAAAACTTTTGCCGCCAAAGCAATCGTATTGTCAATTTTTCCGCTATGCAGATCCAAGCGGAAGGTCAAACTTTTGAAGTTAAGCTTTCTGACGGTCACCGCTATTACCGTAGTTTCAATCTTGAAGACAAAGGTATTTTAATCGGTAACCTTACCTTTAAACGCCATCATCCTTTTGAAAGCTATGAGATCTCCTTGTTGTCGCAAATGGTCAAATTGCTACAAGCCAACCTAGGCAACGCGCTGCATATGCGTCGTCTTCAACAACAAGTTCGCAGCGACTACTTAACCGGAATCGGCAATCGAGCGCATTTCGACGAAATATTAAGTTTAAGCCTCGATCAGCAACAGCGTCAGCCGAACCAAGGTTTAGTACTCGCTTTACTCGACCTAAATGGTTTCAAACAGATTAATGATCAACATGGTCATGCGATTGGCGATGATGTACTTATTCGTTTTGCCAATATTCTCCAAACATGTATTCGAGGCAGCGACCGTTGTTTTCGAATTGGTGGGGATGAATTTGCGCTACTACTTAGCCCAGCCAACTCACAATCAGCTCAGAATGTAGAACGTCGTTTAGCACAGTCCCTAATTCAAGATGATATGTTGTGTAATCTGCAACTTAGCACCAGTTTTGGATACAGCTTGTGGAATGCCGGCGATAACGCAGAAGCTTTATTTAACGCGGCGGATCAACATATGTATGATCACAAACGTTTAAGTACAAAGCTAGGCCTGTCGGCTGTTTAATATACCAGCCTTCACACACTGCTAGATCAGCTATAGCTACGATTTCATTATCGTAGCAAAGTAGTGGTAATTGCGCCCTTAGCCATGGGGCTACGCCAAACTCTTGAAGTAACTTCTTTAATGAACGTGAACCAGCTCGGCCAGCAATTCTCATCGACGGATTTTCAAAGTCCGCCCGAAACTTAATTTGCACTTTAAGATCAGAGCTTGGTTTTCTCAGATGACCGCCGTCTTTCCAAGATAAGCATTGCTTACCAAATACAATCTCGGAGCTTTGGGCAAAATCGGCTGGTTCTAAATCTAAATTCTGCGGCTCAAAACTGTCTAATTGGTACAAATACAAATGCTCGTTATAGCGTTTTAAAGCATGGTTACCTATATCCAAGGATAATTTAGCATCTGCTTTGGCTGCTATTTGTTTCCATAATTGCGCCAACAAGGCATGGCTAGGGCTTAAACCCTTGCGATGCAACCAGTAGCGCAACACATTATTTCGCCTCGCTACACTTAGTTGCAGCAAGGGTTTTATTTCGAGTGCGTCTTGTCGCTTACCTCGTTTGGTAAGTTCAAGCAGATCCTGCTGAGCAAGTTCGTCGAGTAAGCCTTGGCTCTCTTGCAAGAGTTGAGTACTTCGGGTTAAGGATTTTTGAAAACCAGGCCATCGAGCTAACAATAGCGGACTTAAGGTATGTCGAATATAATTGCGGTCAAACGCTTGGTCTGTATTAGATTCATCTTCTACCCAAGCTAAGTTCTGTGTTTGCGCATAAGCTTCAAGTTGACTGCGGTTAATCTCAAGTAAAGGCCGAAATAATACACCCTCAGAAAAAACTCGCAGCTCCGGCATGCTCGCCAAACCTAGCACTCCACTGCCTCGCTTTAAGTTAAGAACAAAGGTTTCAAGTTGGTCATCGCAATGATGTCCGGTTAGTAGCGCTGTGTGTTGATCAACATGCAGTGCTAGTTGTTGATAGCGCGCATCTCGTAGTAAAGCTTCTAAGCTATGACGCGCCATGTTATTTACTTGAACTTTTGCTAAAACAAACTCAAAACCATAGCTTTGACACAATTCACGACAAAACTCACCCCATCTCGCGGCCTTTTCACTTTGCCCATGATCAACATGGACAACTTTGATCGAAAAAGCTTGAAGCGCAATTGCGTTTTGGTGACACAGATTAAGTAAAACAGTTGAATCAAGTCCACCAGAGAAGCCAATCACTAACTTAGTTAGCTTATTGGGTAATCTGCGGACTTGGTTTTCGAAATGGCTTTGTAGTGAATGAGCGGCTTGATTGCAAGCCGCTACTGAAGTACTGGAGTTAGATTTAGCAGTAGCCATAACTCATTAGTCGTTGATAACGTTGCTCTAGCAATTGGTCAACTTCAAGAGTTTTCAAGTTAGCTAAATCGTCGCACAACTTCACTTTTAGGTTTTCAGCCATTTGCTGCATGTTTCGGTGTGCGCCACCTAATGGCTCAGCAACAATCGAATCAATTAAACCTAAGTTTTTAATTCGCTCGGAGGTAATTCCCATTGCATCAGCAGCCACTGAAGCCTTCTCGGCACTCTTCCAAAGGATTGAAGCACATCCTTCAGGAGAAATAACTGAGTAGGTACTGTATTGCAACATGTTGACACGGTCGCCAACACCAATGGCTAAAGCACCGCCGGAACCACCTTCACCAATCACCGTGCAAATCACTGGAACTTTCAAACCCGCCATCACTAACAAGTTTTTGGCAATCGCTTCACTTTGACCACGTTCTTCAGCGCCAACACCAGGATAAGCACCTGGCGTGTCGATAAAGGTGATGATAGGCATTTTAAAGCGCTCAGCCATTTCCATGAGACGTAAGGCTTTGCGATAACCTTCAGGCTTGGGCATCCCAAAATTACGACGAACCTTTTCTTTGGTTTCTCGGCCTTTTTGTTGTCCAATTACCATTACCGGTTGGCCATCGAGACGCGCCATACCACCAACGATAGCTTCGTCGTTGGCATAGGATCGGTCACCCGCTAACTCGTCAAAGTCGCTAAAGATTAGTTTCAAGTAATCCAAGGTATAGGGACGCTGTGGGTGTCGCGCAATTTGTGCAACCTGCCAAGGGTTTAAGTCGGAGAAAATTTTGTTGGTTAAATCAGTCTGTTTTTGCTCCAACTGACTAATCTCAGCGGCTAAATCTACGCCAATATCACCTTCACTCACCAAACGAAGTTCTTCTATTTGGGCTTGTAGTTCAGCGATCGGTTGTTCAAAATCTAAAAAATTCTGGCTCATAATGTCTTATTAACTAAATTCAAGGGCCAAATTGGCTTGTCCAAGCATTTCAGACAAACCATCCAATAATTCTTCGCTTGGCGTTATCCGCCAATCGTTCGCAAGTATATACTCTGCACTAGCCTTACTGCCTTGGTAGCGTATTGCTACTGGGCAAGTTCCATGTCGGTGCGGTTCAATTATTTCACAGAATCGCTGCCAATATTGCTCATGGGTATCATCTTCATTTATATTTAGCACTAGTCGTTTTGCCCAGCGCTCGCGAGCTTGACCTAAGTCCATGATTTCTCGCGCGGTCATTTTAAGACCTCCAGAGAAATCATCAAAGCTGACCTGTCCCTGAATAATCAAAATTCGGTCTTTCTCGATTAAATCTTGGTATTTTTCGAACGCCTCAGAGAATAGCATGACATCTAGACGAGCACTACGATCATCAATCTGGAGTATGCCCATTTTTGATCCGCGCTTGGTCATCATTACCCTCGACGATAGCACTAAGCCAGCAACGGTAATGGTATCTTTATTGCTCGGACGCAAGTCAATCAATCGTGAGGAGGTATACGATTTAAACTCTTTCACATATTGATTTATAGGATGACCGGTTAAGTATAGTCCTAAAGTTTCTTTTTCACCTTCAAGCCAAACCCTGTCTATCCACGGATCAATAGTTACAAAGTCAGGCCGACTTTCTTGGTCGCTACTGGCGATTAAACCGAACAGATCTTCTTGGCCACGGGCACTTGCAGCAGCGTGTTGGCTAGCAGATTTCATTGCCGTTTCTAAGGTTGCCATTAAGGCTGCTCGGTGTGGACCAAGCTGATCAAGAGCGCCCGCCATGATCAGTTTTTCTAGAACTCGTCTGTTGATTCGTTTTAAATCGACGCGATTACAAAAATCAAATAGGTCAATAAACGGCCCCGCTTCACGGGCCTCTAAAATAGCCTCTACAGGCCCTTCGCCAACCCCCTTAATTGCACCGATCCCATAGACGATTTGCTGTTGTTCGTTTACAGAAAATTTATACTCCCCGCTATTCACATCTGGCGGAATGATGGGGATATTGGTGCTATTACACTCGTCAACTAAGGTTACAATCTTGTCGGTATTGTCCATATCTGCCGACATTACCGCAGCCATAAAATAAGAAGGAAAATGTGTTTTAAGCCAAAGCGTTTGATAAGACACTAAAGCATATGCCGCTGAGTGACTTTTATTAAAGCCATAGCCTGCAAATTTTTCTACTAAATCAAAAATTTTCATCGCAAGTTCGCCATCAACATTGTTGTTAATAGCTCCCTCTTTAAAAATGGCGCGCTGCTTAGCCATTTCATCTGCGTTTTTCTTACCCATTGCTCGACGAAGCATATCGGCGCCACCAAGCGTATAGCCGGCAAGTACTTGAGCAATTTGCATCACTTGCTCTTGATACAAAATAATTCCGTAAGTTGGCTCAAGGATTTCTTGTAAACTGTCATGCTGCCATTTTTCATCCGGATAGGAGACCGCTTCTCGCCCGTGTTTTCGTTCAATAAAGTTATCAACCATGCCTGATTGCAAAGGACCAGGTCGAAATAGAGCCACCAATGCGATCATGTCTTCAAAACAGTCAGGCTGTAACCGTTTAATCAAATCCTTCATACCGCGAGATTCGAGCTGAAATACCGCGGTAGTTTGGTACTTTTGTAGCAATCTAAAACTAGCCGGATCATCAACTGGAATGCTTGCAATATCAATCGGGTCTTTACCCTGAGACAATAGGACCGGATTAAGCATATCCAGCGCCCATTGAATAATGGTCAGTGTACGAAGACCTAAGAAATCGAACTTGACTAGTCCGGCATACTCTACATCGTTCTTATCGAATTGAGTAACCGGGTTATTGCCCTCTGCGTCACAATACAAGGGTGCAAAATCAGTGATCGTGGTAGGTGAAATAACAACACCCCCGGCATGCTTACCAGCATTACGCGTAACCCCTTCTAGAGTGCGAGCCATGTTGATCAGTTCTTGTACTTCTTCGTCAGCGTCGTATATCTCTTGCAAGCGAGGTTCAACTTCAAACGCTTTGGCCAAGGTCATGCCCGGATCGCCGGGTATTAACTTACTAATTCTGTCGACAAACCCAAAGGGCTGCCCCTGAACTCGGCCAACGTCACGAACAACGGCTTTTGCTGCCATGGTTCCAAATGTGATAATTTGAGATACAGCGTCGCGCCCATAGAGTTCAGCTACGTGCTCGATGACTTCATCACGACGGTCCATACAAAAATCGACATCGAAGTCAGGCATAGAAACCCGTTCAGGATTCAAAAATCGTTCAAACAGTAAATCAAATTCAAGCGGATCGAGGTCGGTAATCTTTTGAGCATAGGCCACTAAAGACCCAGCACCTGAACCACGTCCCGGCCCAACCGGGATATTATTGTCCTTAGACCATTGGATAAACTCCATAACAATCAGGAAGTAACCCGGAAAGCCCATTTTATTGATAACGCCTAGCTCAATCTCTAGACGCTCATCATAGGCAGGACGTTTTTCAGCGCGAACTAGGGGGTCTGGGAATAAAAACTCAAGACGTTCTTCAAGGCCTACTCGCGATACATCACAAAAGAATTCCTCGATTGATTTACCGTTAGTTGGAAAATCTGGTAAAAAATACTCTCCTAAGCGAATCGTAACATTACATCGCTTTGCGATTTCAACACTATTTTGTAATGCAACAGGGATATCAGAAAATAATTCCAACATTTCAGCTTCGGTTCGTAAATACTGTTGTGCGCTATAACGTCGAGGACGGCGTTTGTCATCCATGGCAAAACCATCATGGATAGCGACTCGTACCGAATGTGCTTCAAAGTCTTGTGGTTTTAGAAACATCACTTCATTGGTTGCAACCACCGGCAGCTGAAATTGCAACGCAACTTCCACAGCAAGGTGAATATAACGTTCTTCATCCTCACGTCCGGTTCGTATTAGCTCTAGATAAAAATGATGGTTAAAATGACGCTGGTAGAACTCAATGCATTCTTGCGCTACTTCGGTTTTTCCACGAAGTAAAGCCTTCCCGACATCGCCCTCTCGCCCTCCAGACAGCACGATAATTCCGCTGTTATATTTAATTAGCCAATCAAGATCAATGACCGGTTTATCTTCAATTGCACCGCGTAAATAAGCATCTGAAATCAGACGGGTGATGTTTTGGTAGCCATCATTATTTTTGGCAAGCAACACTAAGCGGAATAATTCGTCTCCAAAAGAGTCACTTCGAACCCAAAAATCAGCCCCTACCAATGGTTTTATACCTGCATTGTGGGCAGCACCATAGTATTTAACCAAACCACAAAAATTGCATTGATCGGTAATCGCCATCGCTGGCATACCCAATTGCTGGCAATGGGCAACGATTGGTTTGACTTTGTTCATTCCATCGACCATCGAGTAGTCGGAATGAATTCTTAGATGAACAAATTGGGGGGGGTTAAGGGTCAATTCAGTCACTCACTAATTCCCCACTAGCCAACGCTATTTCGCGCACAGGTCGAAAACTTCGACGATATTGCGCAATTAAGCCGTGCTCTTTAATCAAGGCCATATGCGCAGCCGTAGGGTAACCTTTATGCTTAGCAAACAAATACTGCGGGTATAGGGCATCAAGAGCTAACATATCATTGTCGCGCTCGACTTTAGCAATGATTGAGGCGGCACTGATTTGTGCCACTCGGCCATCACCTTTAACAACAGCAAGCCCTGCTTGTTGGAGTTGCGGAAGGCGGTTTCCATCAACTAACACAAAATCAGGTGTTATTTTTAAGCCCAAAACTGCTCGTTGCATAGCCAGCATTGTCGCATGCAAAATATTAAGCTTATCAATTTCTTTAGGACTCGCGCGACCTATTGACCAAGCTAAAGATTTTTCTTTTATCTCAATATTCAATTGTTCTCGGCGTTTCTCGCTTAGTTTCTTCGAGTCATTGAGTCCGGATATAGGTTGATTGGGATCAAGTATAACGGCGGCAGTCACTACATCACCGACCAAGGGACCTCGTCCAACTTCATCAACTCCAGCAAAGCATTGAAAACCGTGCGGATACTCAAAGGGCTCAAGAGTTTTAGTCATTGCTTGATTCCAAAACATTACGAACCGCTGAAGCGGCTTTTTGGTCGGCATCACATCGGATAAGTTGATGCAATTGAGTGAAGCGTTGTATCAACGCGCTTTGATCCTGAGTAAACAAAGGTAATAGTTCATACGCGAGACGTTCGGCGTTGCATTCGTCTTGTATGCACTCAGGAACAATCATTTCATCAGCCAATAAATTTGGCAGACCAGCAAACTTGGCATTAACAATCCGTTTCGCTATCTGATAGGTAAGAGGCTTAAAACGATAAGCAATCACCATGGGTCTTTTTACCAACATCGCTTCGAGGCTCGCAGTACCCGAGGCTAACAGCACAGCATCAGCACTACTTAAAACAGCCCGCGCATTACCATCAACAAGCGTAAGAGAAAGATTCGACGGGTATTGTGCAACTATAGCTTCAAATTGTGCCCGACATTTCGCATTTACTAAAGGAACGACAACTTGTAAGTCAGGCAAATGCTGGGAAAGTCGCTCGACCGTTTCTAGAAATACTGGCGACAGCAACTCGATTTCTGCCTTGCGGCTACCAGGCATTAACGCCAGTGTTGGTCGACTGTCATCTAAACCGAGATTTTGTCGAGCAGGTGTTTTAGGCGTATGTAATTCGATATCATCAGCCATGGTGTGCCCAACAAAATCACATGGCACATCAAAGCGATCATAAAATGCTTTTTCGAAGGGCAAAAATACTAAGATCTTATTGCATGCTTGTTTTATTTTGAAAACACGCTTTTGTTTCCAAGCCCAAACAGAAGGGCTTACATAGTGTAAGGTCTTGATACCATTACTATGTAATTTAAGCTCTAAATCTAAGTTAAAATCGGGGGCATCAATGCCAATAAAGACATCCGGGGGAGTTTCCAAATAATGCTGGATAAGTGCTCTGCGCATTTTTAAGATTGGTACAATCCGACCTAATACTTCCACCAAGCCCATTACCGATAGCGTATCCATTGGGTAGAGCGTTTCACAGCCTTGCTCTATCATCAACGGTCCAGCAACACCACTAAACCTAGCATTTGGATATTGCTGTTTAAGGGCTTTAATTAAACCAGCACCTAAAATATCGCCGGAGACTTCCCCGGCGACGATAGCAATATGCGGCGTAGCAACATTGCTCACCGCACAATACCTCTACCGTTGTCACGTAAGAATGCGACAAACTGACCCAGAGCCTCGCTTTGAGGAAGATCGGATTCAATTTTGGTAATCGCTTCCTCTAAGCCCAGTCCACTTCGATAAAGCGTTTTATAAGCCGACCTCAAACTACGGATAGTATCCTTTGCAAAGCCTCGGCGTAGCAATCCTTCGGTATTCACCGCTACAGGGCGCGCATAGTTGCCAACAACCATTACAAATGGTGGTACGTCTTTGTTAACGGCAGCGCAGCCGCCTATAAAGGCATAAGATCCAACTTTACCAAATTGATGAATGGCGGCTTGCCCACCAAAAATAACGTTATCGCCGATAGTTACATGTCCAGCAAGGGTAGCATTGTTTGCAAAAATGCAGCCATTGCCGACAATGCAGTCATGGGCCACGTGAGCATTAATCATAAATAAACAATTATTACCGATACGAGTGATAGAATTATCTTGAATAGTACCGCGGTGCACCGTAACGCTTTCACGAAATGTATTGTTATCGCCGATTACTAAACTGGTGTCTTCGCCAGCGTATTTAAGATCCTGACAATCTTCACCGATCGAAGCAAACTGAAAAATTCTATTATTTTGACCGATCGTGGTTCGGCCACGAATTACAACATGAGATGATATTTCACAATTATCGCCGATCGTAACCGGACCTTGAATCAAGGTATAGGCACCAATTTTTACTTGGTCGCCAAGTGTCACTTCTCCTTCGATAATTGCTGTTGGATGAATTTGCGCTGTTGGGTTGAGCATGACAAGCCCCTTCTATTGAATGGCGCGACGAGCACACATAATGTCAGCGCTAGCAACCACGTTATCATCAACTTTGGCAATGCACGAAAATTTCCCTATCCCTCGACGTTCACGTAAAAGCTCGACTTCAAGTTGCAATACATCACCAGGGCCAACGGGCTGCTTAAACCGAGCATTGTCGATACCTGCAAAATAGTAAAGCTCGTTGTCGGCCGGTTTTGAGGTCGACTTAAACGCCAATATACCGGTGCATTGGGCCAAGGACTCAAGAATGAGTACGCCGGGTAAAACCGGTTGTTGCGGAAAATGCCCGGTGAAAAAGGGTTCGTTTATCGATACGTTTTTCACCGCTTTTAGATACTTATGCTCTTCAAAATCAAGGACACGGTCAACCAATAGAAATGGATAGCGGTGAGGAAGCAAATCCATGATCTCGTTGATTTCTATTCGGTTTAATTCTTTTGTCACAGTGAAATCCTCACGCCTTGGGGCGCTTTATTAGTTGGTATTTTTCTTTTCTAAGGCATTAATACGTTTATACATTTCATCAAGCTGTCCGACGCGCAAAATGTTGCGACGCCAATCTCGATTCTTAGAGGCTGGAACACCAGATGAATAGGTGCCCGGTTCTTTTATTGAACGTACCACCATAGAATTACCAGTAATTGTAACTTGATCGCAAGTTTCGATATGACCATTTATCGTTGTACGGCCACCTATAATATTATAACGACCGATTTTAGTGCTTCCCGCTATTGCTGTAGCTCCAGCTAATGCGGTACCACTGCCAATAGTACAGTTATGAGCAATGTGGACTTGGTCATCAATAATAACATTAGATTCGATAACCGTATTATCTAAGGCTCCACGGTCAATGGTTACACCGGCACCAATTTCCACTTTATCGCCAATTTGAACACCACCTAACTGAGGGATTTTTATCCACTCCCCCTGATGGTTGGCGTAACCAAAACCGTCTGCACCAATCACTGTACTACTATGCACAGTACAGTTTTGACCTAAACTACAGTTATGGTAGAGCGTAACATTAGGGTAGATGATACTGTCTTTTCCAATGCGAGAGCCTTGACCGATAAAACTTCCAGCACCAATTTTAACACCGTCTTCTAGAACCACGCCGCGCTCAATAACTACGTTAGCAGCTAAACACACATCTTTGCCTAGCACTGCATTTCCAGCGATACTGGCGCTGGCATCAATACCTTTTGCAACCGCTGGCGTGGTGTCAAACAATTGTGCTAATTTTGCAAAAGCAACATACGGGTCAGGGCATATCAAGCAACTACCACTAAAGCTATTGGCTGACTTTTCGCTTAACACAATCGCCGAAGCCATGCAGTCATCGAGCTTGGATTCAAGCTTAGGATTGGATAGAAAACTAATATCCCCTGCACGCGCATTTTCAATAGATGCAATTCCACTGATGCGTGTTTCTGGGTCACCATTTAACAAGAGATTAAGCTTGCTAGCTAACTCACCTAAGCTATAGTCCACGTTATTTTACTCGCTTGATAACGTCTTTAGAGATATCGATACTGTCTTTTACATAAGCCGTGGCATCAAGCGGAATAACTAAATCTAGTTTCTTCGCTTTAGCAACCGCAGTCACTGCAGTTTGAATGCTCTTCATAAGCTTTTGCTGTTCTTCTGCTTGACGACGACGGTTGTCTTCTTCGAAGGTTTTACGCTTGAATGTGTAATCATTTTGCTTAGATTCAAGCTTGCGATTCAAAGCACTTAAATCCGAGCTTTTCATCAATGCACCATCTTTCTCACGCTTATCAAGCATGGTTTGCATTTCTTTTTCTAGCGCACGAATTTCGCGCGCTCGACCTTCGAACTCGTCTTTCAGTTTCTTGGCTATGCCTTCACGTTTAGGGTGATTTTGAAAAACTTCTGCTACATCAACGACCCCTACATTAGTCGCTAATGCTGGCATTGCGGTAGTTGACAATGCTAATGCTATTGCTGCTGCTGATAATAATTTCTTCACAGTTTTCTCCTAGTTCTTTTTAATCTTAGCCCATGAACAGCTTAGAAAGAGTTACCAATATTAAATGAAAATACTTCAGTACGGTCGCCTGGGTATTTCTTAAGTGGTTGTGCCAACGAAAAGACCAAAGGCCCCATCGGTGAAATCCATTGCACAGATACGCCTACTGCCGCACGGATATTAGTCGGTGAACTATAGTCATATAGATCTTGGCAGTTTTGAGTACAAAGTGCTTTGTATCTCTCATAGTCAAACTTGGTATCCCAGGCACTACCAAAATCAAAGTGGAATGAGGTACGTACTTGTCGAATATAAGACTCATCCAAGAAAGGTGTTGGTACAATAAATTCAACCGTACCAATCGCCATCGCATCACCACCGACACTACTATCAGTTACAGTGTAGTCATCGCCAATGACTTCGATCCCCTTTGGACCAGCAGTGTTTGAGCGAAAGCCACGAATAGTTGAAAAACCACCGGCAAAATAATTCTCGAAAAACGGTAAAATGTGATCGACGCCATCGCCAGTCTGACCATAGCCAAAACCATAGGCAGCACGTGCGCGCAGCATCACTACCCAATCATGATTTTCAGTAATTGGAAAATAGTGGCGGGTATCGAAACTAGATTTAACAAACTGTAGTTCAGAACCAGGAACTGTCGCTTTAGAGGACAGGCGTTGGGTTGAACCCGCACTAGGCATCGTGCCATTGTTTAAGGTATTGCGATCCCAGCCAAGGGTGAAATCCAAGGCAGTAAAGCCTAGGCGTCCATCTTCTTCTTCGTTTTCAGCATAAATATCCCAAAAATCAATCAACTGGGCATACTCGTTATTACGCGAGATGACATTGTTTTCCAAACCTAAGCTAGCATCTAGTCGGTTATATTCATTAATTGGGAAACCAAGCGTTGAACGCACACCTAGGGTGGTGTTGTTATAGTCTGCCACGTCATCTTCTTGCGCTTCGTAGTCAGAGTAATACACTCGCCCACCAAGACTGACGCCGTTCACCGTGAAATAAGGGTCTGTAAAGTTAAGACTAGCGTTCTTTGAGTACTTGTTGGTGTTTACATTAAATCCAGCACGATTTCCGGTACCCAAGAAGTTGTTCTGCTGAATCCCAGCAAACAAGCTAAAGCCCGAATCGGTACCGTAGCCAAAGCCACCATTGATATCACCCGATGCTTGCTCTTTGACCTTGATATCCACATCAACTTGGTCATCACTACCCGGTAAGGGCTTTGTATCAACCTCAACAGATTCAAAATATCCGAGTCGATTTAACCGGCCACGACTTTGTTCAATCATACGGTTGGATAGCCAGGTACCTTCCATCTGACGCATTTCGCGACGTAACACTTCATCCTTCGTTAGCGTATTACCACTGAAGTTAACACGGCGTACATAAAAGCGATTGCCGGGCTCAACATTAAAGTTCAGTTTAACCGTGCGGGTTACATCATCAATATCAGGGAAGACATCAACTTTCGGATAGGCATAGCCAAAACGACCTAAATATTGCGATAGAACTTCTTCGGTTGCTGTTACTTCTGCACCGCTATACATATCGCCGGGTTCCAAAGTAACGAGTGCATTCATCTCCTCGCTTTTATCGAGTAGGTTACCGTTAAGAATGACTTCATCGATACTGTATACTTCACCTTCGTCAATATTGATGGTGATGTAGATGCCTTTTTTATCGGGCGTCAGCGCAACTTGAGTTGACTTAATATCAAAACGAACATAACCACGGTCAAAGTAGAAGCTTCGAATGGTTTCCAAATCCCCCGCTAACTTTTGGCTCTGATACTTTTTGTCTCCGAGCACGTTCCACCAAGCTACTGAGTCAGTCAGGCTCATTCGTTTAATGATTTCACCATCGGAGAAATCACGGTTACCGATTAGATTAATTTGCTCAATCTTAGCAGAGACACCTTCTTGGAAGTTAAAAGTGAGATCAACTCGGTTTCGCGGCAGTGGGGTTACAATAGCACTTACTTTGGCGCTGTATTTACCCGAGCTGTAGTAAAAGTCTTCGAGGCTTTTCTCGATATTGCTCAACTGCGTTTTATCGAGCGGCTCACCAACACTAATTCCAGAAGCAATTAGGCTTTGTTCGAGTTGCTCTTGTTTAATGTCTTTATTGCCTGAATAAGCAATATTGGAAATAGTTGGACGCTCAGTAACCCGTAAAATGAGCGTATTGCCATCACGTAAGGCTTCGATATTCTCGAAGTTACCCGAGCGATATAACTGCTTAATACTGTTACTTATGGTTTGGTCACTTACTGTGTCACCAACCCGAACTGGTATTTGCAGCAAAGCCGCACCCAGCGATACTCGCTGTAGCCCTTCGACCCGAATATCTTCAACTGCAAATTCTTGTGCAGCTTGTACATGGATAAGCGATTGCGACAGCAACAGCGCTGCTGAAACTAAATACTTAAATTTAAACATATAAACCAACAATCCCGTTGCTTTAGTTCTGAGCCCTTAAAGGCGCATAAAATCGTTAAAAATAGCCAGCGCCATTAAAGAAAATACTAATGCTGCGCCAATTTTGAAACCAAATTCTTGAATTTTTTCACTCACCGGCTTGCCACGTACCGCTTCTAAGGCAAAAAAGAACAAATGACCGCCGTCTAGAACTGGTAATGGTAACAAATTAATGATGCCAAGGTTGATACTAACCAGCGAAATAAATCCTAGGAAATAGACTAATCCAAAATCCGCTGTCGCACCCGCACCTTTGGCTATTGATATTGGTCCACTCAAGTTATCAACCGATACGACACCGGTAATCAATTTACCTATCATCGAAAACGTTAGCTTTGTTAAGTCCCACGTTCTTTCCAACGCTTTTGCTACTGAACCAAACACGCCGTATTGCATTGAAAATTGATAGGACTCAGGATAGTCATCGATTTTTGGCATCAAGCCAACATAACCTAAGGCAACATCGTTTTGCATTCGCGTTTTCGGGGTTAACTCGATGCTTAAAGTATCTAAACCACGTCCAACTTCTAACTGTAAGCTAGTTTCTGGAGAGGCTTGAATCCATTCCACAAAGTCTTGCCAATGTTGCAGTGCTTCGCCGTTAATGCTTAACAGACGGTCACCCGGCTCTAGTCCTGCTTGCTTGGCTGCACCGTCGTCACTCAAGTTTGCAACTTCTAGATAGATGTCAGGCTGAAATGCAGTTAAACCGATACTCGCGATTGGATTAGGCTGATCACTATCAAGAGCCCACTGTGAAATGCTTAATCGGTGAGTTTTTAGAACTGAACTTGAAGGGTCTTGCGTTTTCACCTCAATCGACTGCCCCCCAAGATGACGCACCAAATTGAAATTAACCATCTCCCAGTCCAAAACCGTTTGACCTTCTATCTCAACGAGTTGCTGTCCTTGCTGTAAACCTGCTTGACCCGCGATACT
This sequence comes from Alginatibacterium sediminis, assembly GCF_003610775.1. Lineage (GTDB taxonomy): Bacteria > Pseudomonadota > Gammaproteobacteria > Enterobacterales > Celerinatantimonadaceae > Alginatibacterium > Alginatibacterium sediminis. The sequence goes on from NZ_RAQO01000008.1 coordinate 23,115, forward strand.
CGTCGGTTCAATGGGACCCAAAATAGGCTTAACCGTAGGAACCCCAATAAGAAACATAAAGTAGAACGCTAATATCGCCAGCAAAAAATTAGCAATTGGCCCGGCAGCTACAACCGCACTGCGCTGCAATAAGGGTTTGTTGTTAAACGCAAGCTCTTGTTCGTCTTCGCTTAAATCGTCAACTCGACCATCGAGCATCTTCACGTAGCCGCCAAGCGGGATAGCCGCTAAAACATATTCAGTTCCATCCTGTCCCGTTTTACGCCAAAGTGGTTTGCCAAAGCCCACCGCAAAGCGAATCACTTTAACGCCACAACGTCTTGCTACCCAAAAATGTCCAAACTCATGAACTGTGACCAGTATTCCGAGTGTTATAACAAAAAAGGCGGTATTCCATAAAAACTCAAACATCAATTAATCCTGTTAAGCCAAGCGCTAGAAAAGTTCCGCGCTTGTAGATCTAAAGCAAGTATTTCGGCAAGTGAATTGACTTCAGTATTGGAGAACTCTTGCTGCAGCGCGGCATCTACCAGCTGACTAATCTGTAGATACGCAAGACGCTTATTTAAAAACGCATCCACCGCTATCTCATTACTTGCGTTAAGCACTGTAGTTGCCGCCTGCCCTGAATAGCAAGCGTCGATTGCAAGCTTTAAACATGGGTAGTGTGCAAAGTCGGCAGCTTTAAAGCTTAGCTCGCCGAGCTCAAGAAAGTCTAAAGCCTCAACACCAGCGTTAATTCGCTCAGGGTATGCTAAACAGTTCGCAATAGGTGTCGCCATGTCTGGGCGCCCTAATTGAGCTAGTGTAGAGCCGTCATGGTATTGAACCATTGAATGAATGATTGATTGTGGGTGCACAATAACCTGAATTTGGTCTCTAGCGGTGTTAAAAAGGCGTTTTGCTTCGATATACTCCAAGCCCTTATTCATCATTGTCGCTGAGTCTACCGAAATTTTAGGCCCCATCACCCAATTTGGATGCGCTATGGCTTGTTCAGGTGTCACATGCGCCAGCTCTGATACCGGTGTATTTCGAAACGGTCCTCCAGAGCCAGTAAGCAATATTTTGCTAACCCCATGAGTTTTGAGTTCGCAAGAACCCAAACTATTTTGAATCGCTGATGGCAGACACTGAAAAATGGCATTGTGTTCACTGTCGACCGGTAATATTTGTGCCCCATAGCGCTGCGCTTGCTGCATAAACAGTTTGCCACACATCACCAACGACTCTTTATTGGCGAGCAATATAGTTTTTCCTGCTTCAACCGCACTTAAGGTGGGCTCCAAGCCGGCTGCACCAACAATTGCAGCCATAACATGGCTAACCTCAGGCTCACACGCCAATTCTTTCTGAGCTTGAGCACCGCACAGAACTTGGGTTCTAAGTCCCGCAAGCTCACAGTCTTGTTTTAGTCGCTGGGCTGCTTTTGCTTCGAGTAGGACCGCATATTGAGGGTTAAACTCTATACAAATTTTCAGCAGTGTGTCACTACTACTTTTTGCACTTACCCCAAACAATTCGAATTGTTCAAGGTTCTGCCTTAGTACTTTTAAGGTGCTTTGCCCAATCGAGCCAGTAGCGCCAAGAATTACCAGTTGTGACTTCAATTGAGGATCCAGTGATAGTGACCGAATACAAAGATTGGTAAAGCCGAGCACAAGCTGTCAATTCGGTCTAAAATACCCCCATGCCCGGGTAAAATACTACCACTATCTTTAATTCCGGCTTCGCGCTTAAACATGCTTTCCGCCAAATCACCAAACACCGAAGCAACCACTGTGAACATTGAAATAAGTACGAAAACAGCTATTTGTTTAGCATCTAATTCAACGAAGCTAAAAATCGTTATCGCTACAATAACTCCAGCGACCAACATCCCTCCGAACAATCCTTCAATCGTTTTTCCAGGACTAACTTGTTTCGCTAACTTGTGCTTACCGAAACGCTTTCCAAAAAAGTAAGCTCCTGTATCTGCGGCCCAAACTAAGAGTAATACGTACAATAGCCAGCCAGCTCCATCAATACTGCTTTCCGGATTTAGTTCTCGTAGATAAACAATGGACCAAAAGAAGGACAACAGGCTCATTAGGCCAAACAGCCATTTGACGCTTGGCCTAGCGTTCCAAAGGCTAGCACTTCGCGGATAGCTAAGTACTAGAATAATTGCCACTAGCCACCACACCACGGCACTATCCAATATCGCAGAGAGCCAAGTATTATGATGGAGTTGGTCAATTGGAATAAAAACAAAGGTTACGGCGACAGCCGCAAACAACAGCAAGCTGACGGGCCAATTAATCAATGACGAAGAGCAGATCAATCGAGACCACTCGCGTGATGCAATGAGTAGCACCCCTGCTAGGCAGGCGATTAGCCCCCAGATCGGTAGAAAGAATATCGCTATTAAAGCTAGCGGGGCCAATACTAAGGCTGTCAATACTCGTTGTTTTAACAAATCAAATCTCTTTTTGTTCGTTTAACTAAACAGCCGTCGACTGCACTTGCTCGCCTGTGCATCCAAATCGACGTTCGCGATTAATAAATGCGCTCATAGCGTCAGTAAAGCAGTCTTCACCAAAATCAGGCCAAAGCGTGTCACAAAAATATAGTTCTGCATACGCCATTTGCCATAGCATAAAGTTGCTAATTCGGTGCTCTCCACCGGTGCGTATCATTAAATCTACGTCAGACATTGATAATTTGTCTATACGCTGATTGATTGTCTCTTCAGTAATATCATGACTGGTGATTTCGCCACTTTCGATTTGCTTGGCTAAGCTTTGTACCGCGTTGCTGACATCCCAGCGCCCACCGTAGTTGGCTGCAATATTTAATAGTAATCCTTGATTTGAAGCCGTTGTAGCTTCAGCCTTTTGTATTTGTAACTGCAGTTTAGGGCTAAAGCCTGTGGTATCCCCAATTATTCTGAGTCGAACCCCGTGGCGGTCAAGCTTTTTTACTTCTCGCTCTAAGACAGTTAAAAACAGCGTCATCAAGCCGCTAACTTCATCATCTGGTCGGCGCCAGTTTTCCGAACTAAATGCAAACAAGGTCAATTCGTCAATTTCAAGACGAGCTGCTACGGAAACAGCTGCACGCACCGATTTAACACCTGCACGATGTCCAGAGACTCGCATTTTGCCACGTTGCTGCGCCCAGCGCCCATTCCCATCCATGATGATTGCAATATGTTTAGGTAATAAGTCGCGGTTTTTCAACAGCTCAGTTTCGGTCATTCTTCTGCCTACGATACAAAAATGCCGTGTCATATTACACGGCATTGCAGGAGCTGAAAACAGCAAGCGCCTCGAGCGCCTATAATTTCAGCTGTTTAGCGATTTAAAGCACGCTATTTGCTCAACTGCGGCTTAAACTTCAAGTAGCTCAGCTTCTTTAGTACTTAGCATTTCATCGATACGCTTCACCGCAGCATCGGTGATTTTTTGGATATCGTCTTGCGCGCGGTGATCGTCGTCTTCACTAATTTCTTTTTCTTTTAGTAAGTCTTTAAAATCACCATTAGCATCGCGACGTATATTTCGAATCGCAACTCGGCCTTGTTCAGCTTCGCCCCTCACCAACTTAATTAAATCGCGACGACGCTCTTCGGTAAGCATAGGCAAGGGAATACGGATTACATTGCCGGCTGACATTGGGTTAAGCCCCAAATCAGAGGTCATAATTGCTTTTTCTACAGCTTGAATAGCGGTGGTATCAAACACAGTTACCGTAAGTGTGCGAGAGTCTTCTGTTGATACATTACCGACCTGGCGCAAAGGCGTAGAGCTTCCGTAATAAGGAACCATAATCCCATCTAGTAAGCTTGGATGAGCTCTACCGGTACGGATTTTTGTCATCTGGCTTTTTAGCGCTTCGATGCTTTTATCCATGCGAATTTTTGCATCTTCTTTAATTTCATCAATCACAGCAGCTTCCTTTAGTTTAATCTTCGCTTTTAATATGGTGAATAGTTGTGCCTTCGTTTGACCCCATAATCACATCTTTCAGGGCGCCCGCTCGATTCATATTGAACACACGAATTGGCAAGTTATGGTCTCTAGCAAGGGTGAAAGCGGCTAGATCCATCACTTTTAGCTCTTTATCTAAAACTTCATTGTAATCTAATTCAGTATACAGCTTTGCATCAGGGTTTTTTACTGGGTCGCTATCGTAAACGCCATCAACTTTGGTGCCTTTAAGAACAACGTCCGCTTCAATTTCAACTCCGCGTAAGCAGGCAGCCGAATCCGTTGTAAAAAAAGGATTACCAGTGCCTGCGGAGAAAATAACGACGCGACCTGATTTTAAGTTGCTAATAGCATCAGCCCAATTGTAAGAATCGCAAACACCTTTGAGTTCAATCGCAGACATGAGACGAGCGTTCACAAAAGCTCGATGCAAGGCATCACGCATCGCAAGTCCATTCATAACGGTTGCTAGCATTCCCATATGGTCGCCAACGACACGATTCATGCCCGCTTTGGCTAAACCTTCTCCACGAAACAAGTTTCCGCCACCGATAACTAACCCCACTTGGACACCCAGTTCGATTAATTCTTTGATTTCCAGAGCCATGCGGTCAAGTACTTTTGCATCGATCCCGAAGCTCTCATCACCCATGAGCGCTTCACCTGATAATTTCAATAAAATACGACGATAAGCTGGTTTAGGGTTAATACTCATATTAGCGACTCTCTTGTGCGAAATGGTGAACGATGTTGATAATCTTGTCTTAAATATAGAAATACAATTGCTAAGCCATCATATTGCTATATTTACGTACGCAATGCCAAAAATAGGATACAAAAAGGCTGTGGACAATGCCACAGCCTTTTAAAGTCTTAAGCGCCTTTAGCAGCTGCTATTTGAGCAGCAACTTCAGCAGCAAAATCTTCTTCTTTTTTCTCGATACCTTCACCAACTTCTAGGCGAACAAATCCAGAAACAGTAGCCGATTTCTCTTTCAAAATAGCGCCAACAGTTTTCTTTGGCTCCATGATGAATGCTTGACCCGTTAATGATATCTCACCGGTGAATTTCTTCATGCGGCCAGTAACCATTTTCTCAGCGATCTCAGCAGGCTTACCTTCGTTCATTGCGATTTCGATTTGAAGCTTTTTCTCTTTCTCTACAACTTCAGCGGGTACGCTTTCAGGAGTAAGGTACTCTGGGTTCGAAGCAGCAACGTGCATTGCAACGTGCTTCAGAGTTTCAGCATCAGCTTCACCACAAACAGCAACACCAATACGCTCACCATGACGGTAAGAAGCGATATTTGCGCCATCTAGGTATTGAACACGACGGATAGAGATGTTCTCGCCAATTTTACCAACAAGTACAACACGCTCTTCTTCAAAATCAGCTTTCAAAGTGTCGATATCAGTTTTAGAAGCAGCTGCCGCAGCGGCTACTTTTTCTGCGAATTCGTTAAAGCTAGCATCTTTTGCTACGAAGTCTGTTTGACAGTTGACTTCCAAAAGAGCAGCAAAGCCTTCGCCTTGCTTGATGATGATTGCACCGTCAGCAGCGATGTTACCAGCTTTCTTAGCCGCTTTAGCAGCGCCGCTCTTGCGCATGTTCTCAATCGCAAGCTCAATGTCACCATTGGTTTCAGTGAGTGCTTTTTTACAATCCATCATGCCTGCGCCAGTGCGGTCGCGAAGCTCTTTAACTTGGGCAGCAGTAATTGCCATTGTTTATTCCTCGGTCAGAGTGCAAATAAAATCAGGGGGCGCCATAAATGCGCCCCCTGTAAACCATCCAGATGTATCTGGTTACTAAGGAGCGAAGCCCTTATTATTCAGCCGCTTCTTCGACGAAACCGTCTTCTTCAGCTTGAACAACGATGTCTTCTTGACGACCTTCAACAATGTTTGCTGCAGCCGCGCCCAAGTACAATTTAATTGCACGAATCGCATCGTCGTTTCCAGGAATAACGTAATCTACGCCATCAGGAGCAGAGTTAGTATCAACAACACAAATAACAGGAATACCTAGGTTATTTGCTTCTTTAATTGCAATGTGCTCGTGTTCAGCATCGATTACAAAAAGAACGTCAGGCAAGCCGCCCATGTTTTTGATACCGCCAAGGCTTTTCTCAAGTTTTTCCATTTCGCGAGTACGCATAAGCGCCTCTTTCTTGGTCAATTTCTCGAAAGTGCCGTCTTGGCTTTGTGCTTCAAGTTCTTTCAAACGTTTGATCGATTGACGAACTGTTTTCCAGTTAGTGAGCATTCCGCCCAACCAACGATGATTAACATAGAATTGGTCTGCACCTAGTGCAGCTTCTTTCACTGCATCACCAGCAGCGCGCTTAGTACCTACGAAAAGAATTTTTCCTTTTTTAGATGCAACAGACTTAATTACGCCCATAGCTTCATTGAACAAAGGAACAGTTTTTTCTAGGTTGATGATATGAACCTTGTTACGTGCACCGAAAATGAAAGGCTTCATTTTTGGGTTCCAGTAACGAGTTTGGTGTCCAAAGTGTACGCCAGCTTGGAGCATATCGCGCATTGATACGTTTGCCATTTTTTAGTTTCCTCTTGGGGTTAGGCCTCCACGCATCCCTCTAGTCCGACTATCAGCGTTTAAAGCAACGCCTTAGCACCCCGGCCGAGGTAATGATACGTGTGTGTGATTAAAGTAAAGTTTCAAAGTCATGAGAACTTCATGCTTCGGCGCGCTTTATACCATATCCACCAAGCCGAATAAAGTAACAAATGGAAACTTCTTGGGGCTTGCTATGTTGCGCAAGCTTGGCATTGCATTTAGGCCTGGGTTACACTGGTCGGCTTTAGTCAACTACCTGTAAAGAAAACGCTATGTCTGTGGTCATCAAAACCCAAGAAGAAATTGAAAAAATGCGTATTGCTGGCCGCTTGGCAGCAGATGTATTACACATGATCAAAGAACATGTGAAGCCTGGAGTCAGTACTGGAGAGCTTGACCAAATTTGCCATGACTTTATCGTCAACGAGCAACAGGCAATTCCTGCGCCATTGGATTATCACGGTTTTCCTAAGTCTATTTGTACGTCAGTCAACGAAGTTGTCTGCCACGGAATACCAGACAATCAGCGCATTTTAATAGACGGCGACATTGTTAATATCGATATTACGGTGATTAAAGATGGCTATCATGGCGATACCTCACAGATGTTCCTGATCGGTGAAGTCAGTATGGCCGATAAAAAACTCTGCCGAGCAACGCAGCAAGCCTTGTATGCCGCAATTAAAACTGTCAAACCTGGTGCTAAATTTAAAGAAATTGGCAACGCCATTCATAAGTACCTTAAGAAAGGTAATTATCGTTATTCTATTGTCGAGAATTTTTGTGGCCATGGCATCGGTTCGCAATTTCATGAAGAACCACAAATTATGCATTACCGCGACATGATCGGCGGTGATAATCAAAGTATGAAAGCTGGCATGTGCTTTACCATAGAACCCATGATTAATTTGGGTAAAAAATTCAACAGTATAAACGAAGCCGATGGGTGGACTGCCACGACAGATGATGGTAAAAATTCAGCACAATGGGAACACACCTTATTGGTAACCAATGATGGTGTTGAAGTCCTTACCTTACGAGACGACGAAGAAATACCGCGTCGCATCCGTAATCTATAAAGTTGTAATTTTTGTCATAGGAACTGCTAAACCATGGAAGTGTCCATCAACTCCCCCTGTTTGGAGGATTACCAAACACCAAGCATTAAAGATTGTAAGCAGTTCTTAAGCGACGATTTAGAATGGTCAGAAAACCAATTTGATCTCGGTGTAAATGTCTACGACTTAGTCCTGCACCGAGCTGCACAAATGGATTTACTTTTAGTCCAGTTATGGCAAGACTTAGGTTTGGCCCAACATGATGGCTTGAGCTTAATTGCCGTCGGAGGTTATGGACGCGGCGAATTACACCCCCATTCTGACATTGACATATTAGTTCTTACTCAAGATGCTCTGCCGCCAAAGCTTGCCGAAAGTCTATCGGCATTTATTACATTACTTTGGGATTTACGCTTAGATGTTGGTCAAAGTGTGCGCACACTACAAGAGTGCTTAGAGCTTGGCAGCAGCGACATAACAATAGCGACCAACCTGCAAGAATCACGCCTATTAACCGGTAATGAGACCCACTATATTCAATTGCAGTTAGCGGTAAGCACCGACGAGTTTTGGTCAACGGCAGCTTTTTTCGAAGCAAAAAAATCGGAACAGCAACAACGTCACCAACAGCACAACGACAACGCCTACTCCCTTGAGCCTGACATTAAAGGCAACCTCGGAGGATTAAGAGATATTCAAACCATTTGCTGGGTAGCCGGTCGCCACTTTGGTAGCAGTGACATCGATGAGTTAGCCAAGCACGGTTTTTTAACCTTAGCTGAGAGTCGGGAACTACAAGATTGCCGAGATTTTTTGTGGCGGGTACGATTCGCTTTACATCTAGGCTTAAATAAAGCTGATGACCGCCTTTTATTTGATCGCCAAACCTCAGTTGCACAACGTTTAGGTTACAGCGGTAAGTTTAATGCGCCAGTTGAGCGCCTGATGAAGCATTTCTTTCAGACAGTACGCCGTGTAACTGAACTCAACGAGATGCTTCTTCAACTATTTGACGAAGCAATCCTTGGTAATACAGCCATGGACGTCCGCGCGATCGATGATAACTTCAACTTGCGCGGCAACTTGATAGCTTCTCACAATAAACGCCTGTTTTTGGATCAACCCGAACAGATCCTTCAACTGTTCTTACATATTGCGGATAATGAACAAGTAGAAGGCGTATATAGTTCAACCTTACGCCAACTGCGTGAAGCACGTCGACGACTAACGCACTGGCTTCAAGACGACCCAGAATGCCGACGTCTTTTTCGTAAACTAATCAAGCATCCACGATTTAGTGGGATCGTATTTACACTGATGCACCGCTATGGAGTAATGTCTGCTTACTTTCCAGCATGGAGTCGCATCGTTGGACAAATGCAATTTGATTTGTTTCATGCGTTCACCGTTGATGAACATACCCATCGCCTGATTAAAAATATTGATTTTTTCTCCAACGCAGCATCAGCAGCTGACCATCCCTTATGTCATCAGATCTACCCACGATTAGAACGCCCTGATCTTCTGTTACTAGCGGCCTTATTCCATGACATAGCGAAGGGAAGGCAAGGAGACCACTCTAGTTTAGGCGCGGTTGATGCCTTAGATTTTTGTCTTGCTCATGGTTTTAGTCAACCCTCAGCGCGCTTGGTTGCGTGGTTAGTCCAAAACCATTTGGTTATGTCGGTAACAGCCCAACGCCGTGATATTTATGATCCGGACGTTATTCATGAATTTGCAAATCTAGTTCGTGACCAACGCCGACTTGATATGTTGCTTTGTTTAACTGTTGCAGATATTCGAGCCACCAATGACGATACTTGGAATTCGTGGAAACGTAGTTTGCTTGGGGAGCTTTATCATGCAACCCAAAAAGCGCTTAGACGAGGCCTAGAAAAACCGGTTGATTTACGAGGAATGATCCGCGACAAAAAATTGAAAGCGAAAGCACTATTAGCGCATAAAGGTTATTCAGAAGAGCAAATCCTAAGCCTTTGGAGCCGTTTTCGTCCCGACTATTTTCTGCGTCATACCCCCGAACAAATAACCTGGCATAGTGATCATTTGTGGGGGCACTCGCCTCGAGAACCTTTAGTTTTAATTAGTAAACGAGCGACTCGAGGTGGTACCGAAATCTTTATCCATAGTAAAGATATCGATCACTTGTTTGCATCGGTTGCTGCCACTTTAGATCAACGTAACTTAACCATTTTAGATGCTCAAGTGATGGCTAGCAGGGACGGATTTGCTATCGATACCTTTGTTGTACTTGAGCCAGATGGGCAAGCAGTAACTGGCCAACGCGCCGCACAAGTGCGTCAAGCCTTGGTCAAGATGCTGCATTTCGCCCATCCAATCGATTTAACACCGCGTCGAACATCTCGACAAATGCAGCAGTTTTCAGTAAAACCAAAGATTGAATTTCTCCCTACCCGTGGCAAGCGGACCTTACTCGAATTGGTCGCACTGGATAAACCAGGGCTTCTGGCAAGGATCAGCTCTGTATTCCAAAAACTTGATTTTACGATACATGCTGCAAAGGTCACTACGATAGGAGAAAAAGCGGAAGATTTCTTTAGTGTAAGTAATAGTGAGCGCGAAGCCCTAAACGATGAAGAACGCAGCTTACTTAAAACAGAACTTGAACGTCAATTAAACTTATAACAAAACACAACATTCGGAGACAGCATGTCTGAGTTTTTTAGTTACGCCTTAGGTACCGGTACCAAGAACAAAAAGCAACAATGGTTAGAAGTTTTCTACCCAGCACCCTTGCACAACGCTAATAAAAGCGAAGTACTAGCACTTTGCCAAAGCTTCAACTACACCGGTGGAAACCAGGTCATTGAACTTAACTCGGCTCAATGTGCGCAATTGATGTCTAGCGCACTAAACTTAGGGCTTACCGAACTTGCAAATACAGCTAAAGCAATGCAAAGCAGTAATCAGGCCATCGTACTAACACTTTTAGAACAAGATGCTCCGGTTACTTCTACCCCTGAAGCCTATCTTAAGCTGCATTTATTATCCCACCGCCTAGTCAAACCTCATGGGACAGACTTAAGCGGTATTTTTGCCGTACTTCCAAACGTAGCTTGGACAAATGAAGGTGCCATCGATATTGAAGAACTTGCTGAGCGTCAACTGAGTGCACGTCTACGTGGCGAAAGCCTGCAAGTAACATCGGTCGATAAGTTTCCAAAAATGGCGGACTACGTGGTTCCTAGCGGCGTTCGTATCGCAGCAACCTCGCGGGTTCGTCTTGGTGCTTATATTGGAGAAGGCACAACGGTTATGCACGAAGGCTTTTGTAACTTCAATGCAGGAACAGCCGGAACCAGTATGATTGAAGGCCGCGTTTCGGCCGGGGTTTTTGTTGGAAAAGGATCTGATCTTGGTGGCGGTTGTTCTACAATGGGCACGCTTTCTGGTGGCGGAAACATAATTATTGCTATTGGAGAAGAGAGCCTCATCGGTGCTAATGCTGGGGTTGGCATTCCACTTGGAGACAGGTGTACCGTTGAATCAGGACTGTACATCACCGCTGGTACCAAAGTTGCTCTTATCGACGACAGCAAGCAAACAGTCGCTTTAGTCAAGGCTCGCGACTTAGCGGGTAAGCACGATTTACTATTTCGTCGAAATAGCCAAAGTGGCGCGGTTGAATGCTTGACCAACAAAAGTGCAGTAGCGCTTAACGAAGAGCTACACGCGCATAACTAAGTTGTTTTGCCACAACCGGTGACACTCGTTCACCGGTTATTATCAACATTCCCCTAAGACATTACCAAATTCAATCCACATCACTCTCAACAGTTTTGTGCTTCCTTAAGGCTAAAACTGTGCGCTGCACAACTCACGCGTGCCAATCGTCATGCATTTGTTAAAACAATGTTGATTAGTATAAATACTTACCATAATCTAAGGAATTGAGAACGACCTTTTGTTTGTATAGAACAATTTCAGAATAAACCTATTTTCGCCTCTATATAGCTATTCTATATAGTGGCTTTGACTGAATCGATACGACGCTTATCGGTTTGACGCTCAGGAGTTCTACATGTATCCGAATTTACAGAACATCGGCATTTCCAACCCAACAGATATTGAAAGCTATAAATTGCGCCAAGAAGTTAACAATGACATTTTGAAAGTATACTTTCATAAGCATCCAGGAGAACTGTTTGCCAAAAGCGTAAAGTTCAAATTTCCCCGTCAACATAAAAAAGTAGCAGCTGACCGTGGAACTCAAGAGTTTAGAACCATTTCTGAGATTAATAGTAACCTGCGGTTTATCGTAGAAGAACTTGACCAGTTAACCAAAAAAGAGCAACGCGAAATAGATATTAAGAAACAGGTGTTAGGCGACCTCAAACATTTGGAAAAAGTTGTGGCTGAGAAAATAAGAGAAATTGAAGCAAAAATAGAGCAGCTCTAGCAGGCAATAGACATAAAAAAGAGAGGCTTAAAGCCTCTCTTTTTGTTGCTACTTCAAACTAAGGGTTAGATAGTTTTGATGTAGCTTTCCATATCAGTCTTAAGGTTATCAGACTTAGTACCAAAGATAGCCTGTACACCTTGGCCTGCAACAACAACACCTGCAGCACCTAAAGCTTTAAGCTTAGCTTGGTCAACTTTTTCAATAGCTTTTACTTGAATACGTAAACGAGTAATACATGCATCCAAGCTTACGATGTTATCTTTACCACCAAATGCAGCAACTAGGTTGGCAGACATTTCACTAGCATCGGCCGAAATAATTGTTTCTTGCTCATCATCTTCATCTTCACGACCAGGAGTCTTCAGATTCATCTTAGCGATAACCGCGCGGAATACGGTGTAGTAGATAGCTGCATAGATAAGTCCAACAACAACCATGAGTCCCATTTTCTGTGCATTACCAGACAACACTAGGAAGTCAATCAGACCATGAGAGAATGACGTACCGTGTACAAAGCCAAGCATGTTACTTACAACATACGCAGAGCCAGCTAGTAGCGCGTGAATTCCATAAAGAACCGGTGCAACAAACAAGAACGCGAATTCAATTGGTTCTGTAATACCAGTTAGGAATGATGTCAACGCAGCTGAAACCATAATCCCGCCAACTTTTGCGCGATTCTCAGGTTTAGCTGAATGCCAAATTGCTACAGCAGCAGCAGGAAGACCAAACATCTTGAACATGAAGCCGCCAGCTAGCTGACCAAAGCCATTGCCTGCAGCGCGAGATGCATCATCAGCTTGCAAATAACAAGTCAAGATACCGTTTGCAACTTCACCATTTGAAGTTACACATTGACCAGCTTCAAAGAAGAATGGAACGTTCCAAATATGGTGTAAGCCAAATGGGATGAGTGAACGCTCAACAACACCGTAGATACCAAATGCTAAGGTTGGGTTTTGTTCAGCAGCCCAGTGAGAAAACGCTCCGATAGCGCTTCCAATTGGAGGCCAAATGAACGCAAGCGCAACACCAAGGGCAATCGTACAAAAGCCGGTGATAATAGGTACAGAACGCTTACCAGCAAAGAAGCCCAAGTAGCTTGGAAGCTGAATACGGAAGAACTTGTTAAAGGCCCAAGCAGCGACACCACCAGCCAAAATACCACCAAGTACGCCGGTATCGATTTTATCAACACCCATAACACCAGCCATTACGCCTAGTGTTGCTGTCATAATGCCGTAACCGACAACAGCCGCTAGTGCCGAAACACCATCATTATTGGTAAAACCAAGTGCAACACCAATTGCAAAAAGCAACGCCATGTTACCAAATACGCTACCTCCAGCTTGCTCCATTAGCTCCGAAAGTATAGATGGCATCCAACCGAAATCAGCGGCACCTACCCCTAATAATATACCTGCAACCGGAAGAACCGATACGGGTAGCATCAGTGCCTTACCGACTTTCTGCAAGTTTGCAAACAAACTGCTTGTCATATTTTGCTCCTAGTAATTTAGAAAGATATAAAACTTTAATACCATTACTGTAGTCAATATTTCCAAGCCTGCTGGAAAAATTTTACAGTTACGGCCTTTATTGACTGAGCAGAAGTTTAAACAGATGCAAGTTTAAAAAATGAGATCTGGAACATGATCAAAGGTAACAAATGTAACAAAGTGTAAGACTTCATTTCAGTTGTGCTATCGCAGCATGACATTGCGCGAATCTTCAACTTTTAACCAATCAAATACGACAGGATAGGAAATTTGCCGTGGAAATTGAGTTCTAAAAAGCTACCCTTCAACGATAAACGTTTTATCTTGTAGCAAGGCTTTAATACCCTTCCAATAATCATCGTCTTCCAATTCAACCTTAATTTGTTGCTCTGTATAAGGGTGGGTAAAGCTAAGTTTCTGTGCTCGTAAGCACAATTGAGAAAACCCCAAATCTCTAAATAATCGATTCTGACGCCCATCACCATGGGTAGTATCACCGATAATGGGGTGACTAACATGGTGCATATGCCGGCGCAACTGATGCTTACGCCCTGTAAGTGGGCAAAAACGCATCATACTAAAACGCGAACTTGGATAGCGACCAGTGCTATAGGGCAATTCATAGTGCCCCAGCGCTTGATAGCGCGTCACCGCATTTTGAGCGGGCTTATCTGACTTCGCTTTGCTATCCGTCATTTTGTCTAGTATTTCTACTAATGGATAATCAATAGTGTCACGACCAACTAAAACTCCACGAACTAAAGCGACGTAGGTTTTCTCAACCCCTGAGTTTTGAAATTCCAAACTCATTTTTGTTGCAGCTTCTTTAGACAATGCAAACATAAGCAAACCCGAGGTTGGTCTATCCAAGCGATGTATCGGGAAAACCCATTGCCCCAATTGGTCGCGTAACATCTGCAATGCAAACTGTTTCGCTTCTTTAGCAATCCAACTTTTGTGAACTAGCAAACCAGCTGGTTTATCTACCAATACATAGTGTTCATCTTGATATGCGATTTTTAGCTCGTCTATAGCGGGCTGTTCATCGTTCATTCGTTACTCCAAACTCACTATCTAATCGCTCTAAACGTTTTAGCAGTTCTGCCCTGCCGCTCAAACTTAGTTCGAAGCATTCGCTGAAATAGGGACTCAGTTGCATAGCGCTTGGTAGCTTATTGTCATCTATAAGAGCGCCGAGTTTTGGAATGAATACAAACTGCAACCATTGACATGGACTTAAGGTATCCGCACTAAAAGGAGTAGGACTCGTCAAATCAAGCTTTGAAGGCGATTGAGATTGCCAATGGCCATGACGCTTTAAGCAGTGTTCTAGCTCGACTAATTGTTGCGACAAAGATTTCATAATTGAACCACTAAAAATATTTATATCAATAACTGGAATTTACGGCAATATAGGCCATGCTTGTTACGTTAATGATAATTTAGTTATTAACATTCACTCAACTCTAGAAAAGGATACAAGCATGAGTACTCAATCTGCTTATAAAAAAATCTATTGGCACAAATTATCCCTTAGCTTTTGGATCTGTCTGTTTCTTTTAGTGCCAAACGCTGCCGCGTGGTCTGCTGAGAATAACGATGGAAGTCAAAACATGAGCAACGCGAGCATCAATATAAATGCCGCGACACTTGATCAACTGCAAACTTTAGAAGGCATCGGTCAAAGTAAGGCTCAGGCTATTATTGATTATCGAGAACTTCAAGGACAGTTTGCGGCTATTGAGGACATTCAGACTGTGCCAGGTATTGGCCCTAGTATCTATGAGAAGAACAAGAGCCGAATTCGAGTACAGTGACAGTATTTGTCAGCATACTCGATACGATGTAAAAACTGCCGGTTAGCTGTCCGGCCGAATTTGGCTTACCATTACAATCTTCTTTTTAGATTTCAATGTATTACAATGGTTACAAAAGTAGTTGACCGCACCGCACGCTTTCATCACTTCAAGAGCTTGGTCGCAGACATCACATTGGGCAACTACCTGTAGCGAGCGGTCACAATGTGGGCATAGTCCTGACTTAAAGTCAGCACCTAATTCTAGATGACATACGGCACATAACATAATTAAACCTTACTTACGAAAGCCCTGCGTCAGGCGTTTGCGCTGGCGTTGCTGAGATAGACTGAGCTTTTTAACTTTGTCAGAAAATGGATTAGTACCTTCTTTAAACTCGATACGGATAGGCGTACCCATAGTTTTTAAGGAGCGTCTAAAGTAATTCATCAAATAGCGTTTATACGAATCGGGTAGCGACAACACTTGGTTACCATGAATAACGATTCGTGGCGGATTATAGCCTCCGGCATGCGCGTATCGAAGCTTAACCCGGCGCCCTTGAACCAGAGGCGGCTGGTGATCTTCTTGTGCCATCTGCATAATACGCGTAAGCATAGAAGTAGACGTACGAGTGGTGGCACTCTTGTAGGCTTCTTGAACAGACTCATACAAGTGCCCCACTCCAGTGCCATGCAATGCAGATATAAAGTGAACCCTCGCAAAGTCAATAAAGCCTAGGCGACGATCGAGCTCTGATTTAATGGTGTCTTTGGTATCTTGATCCAAACCATCCCACTTGTTTACTGCAATAACTAAAGCTCGACCAGCATTAAGAATGAACCCTAGTAAACTAAGATCTTGATCTGAGATCCCAGATTTTGCATCCAATACAAGTAAGACGACGTTGGCATCTTCAATAGCTTTAAGCGTCTTAATAACCGAAAACTTTTCAACGGCTTCAGTAACTTTACCACGACGTCTTACGCCTGCAGTATCAATCAACACGTAGTCTTGGTCTTCACGTTGCATTGGAATGTAGATACTATCGCGTGTCGTACCCGGCATATCATAGACAACAACCCGCTCTTCTCCCAATATACGATTGGTTAGCGTGGACTTACCAACATTAGGCCGTCCAACAATACCAAGCTTAATGGGTAGATCAGCAAACTGTTGCTCTAGTCGCGCAAGTTCATCTTCGTCTTCAGTGAACTCGTCAATGGCAAGTTCAGCTTCGCCAGATTCCGCTAAGGCCAAAGCATTTGCGGCTGACTCTTCTACAAAGGGTTTAAGCGCAAGTTCAATTAGTACATTAACGCCTCGGCCCTGAGCGGCTGCGATCGGATGTACTTCGCCAAGCGCTAATGAATAGAAATCAGCTATCGCTGAATCGGCATCGATACCATCAGTTTTGTTCGCAACTAAAAATACCTGTTTGTTTTGCATTCTCAGATGCTGCGCAATAGCTTGATCGGAAGCATTAACGCCTGTTCGCGCATCAACAAGGAATAAAATCGCATCAGCTTCATCGATTGCTTGTAGCGACTGATTTGCCATTTCTGCGTCAATGCCTTCTTCGTCACCATGGATACCACCGGTATCTATGACCAAATACTCAAGTTCTTCGATCTTTGCCTGGCCGTATTTACGGTCGCGGGTTAAACCTGGAAAATCAGCAACAAGCGCATCTCGCGTTCTGGTTAGGCGGTTAAATAAAGTCGATTTCCCGACATTTGGGCGCCCTACAAGCGCTATCACTGGTAACATAATTTTCCTGTACTAAAAAAAGAAGGCCCGATGCTGATTATCATACCAATCTGCATAAGGCCCAAATGTCTCTTGGACTTCTAAGCTTAGCGCTTAGTAAGCAAAATGCTTATTGTCGTTCAAACGCAATCAATTTTCCGCTGCGTGTTTGCACATACATATTTTCACTACCGACAACAGGAGCGGTATAAAGCCCTGCGTCATCAATTTGTTTCTGACTAACAATCACACCGCTGTCACGGTCAATCCAGTAGAGATATCCTTCGCTATCACCGACAACGACGTACTGGTAATCAACTGCAGCCGGGGTTAAACCACGATAGCCAAATTGTTGCTGTGACCAACGTTCAATACCATTGTTAGCCGCAACGCTGTATAAAACATCCGCCGCATCAACAACAAATAGATCATCGCCAGATATCGATAAATCTCTGAAAGCTGAATATGCGCGTCGCCATTGCTCCTGACCATCGCGTAAATCGATATTAACTAAAGAACCATTATAGGCCACAGCATAGACTAACGGCCCTTCTACAATAGGTTGACTATCTAAATCAACGATGCGGTCGATCTCTGTTGAACCTTTCGGATTAGCTAAGCGGCTTTCAAAAACCTGGCGACCGTTTTCAAGTAAATAAAATGCTAACTTACCGTCACTTCGACCTAAAACAACTAAACCATTACTAACAACCGGTGCTGCTTTGCTTCGCAATGTTAACGATGGCTGATCAATTTCCACTTTCCAACGTTCGCTGCCATCGAAAGCATCTAGCGCGATAAGAAATCCATTACTGGTTGAAATCACTACATTCGAATCATCAACTGCAGGGCGCGCTAAAACTTCGCCATCAACCCGAGCTTGCCATTGAATCTCACCGGTTTCTGCACTAAGTGAAAACACATCTGCATTTTCACTACCTACAAATACACTCTGATAAGCTGCTGTTAATCCGCCAGAAAGACGCGCGTTATTAGTGTTTCCAGAAAAACGTTGATTACTCTCAACTTTAGATAAATCTTGTTTCCAGAGTAGCGTTCCGTCGAGTCCGTAACCATGGACTTGACCAAAACGAGCCGCAGCAAAAACACTATCATAAGCAAGCTCAGGTCTTAATTGAGAATAATAATCCTCAACTCCCTTACCAACTTGCTTTTGCCATACAACTTTTGCCTCAAACTCGTTAGTTGTTTGGGGCACAGGATCCATGACAACAACGTCTTCTTCGCTATTAAAAAGCGAACAGGCACTAAGGCCTAAAAGCAAGCTCGCTGATAATAAGCCAGTCCGGATTTTAACCATGATCTTCCTCGACACTTAAGTCGTTTATTTTGAGACTAAGACTCGGATCAGCTTGCGCACCAGCAGCATCTAGTGCTGTTTGATAGTATTGCCGTGCCTGTTCTACTTCGCCTTGAGCTAAATAGATATCACCCTGCACTTGCGCTACTTGCGCGGTGTAGGTTTCGTCAGAAACTTTTGCCAATGTAGCCAATGCTTCATTGTATTGTTCTAGCTGCATCTGCAAACGCGCACTACGCACTTGAATAAGCGCTTTTAGCTCATCCGGTGCTTGTTCTTCAGCCCAAACTAGCTGCTCTAGCGCAGATTGATATTGCTCTTGGGTAACCAATGTTTTGGCCAAATTTATCGCAGCCATTACCCGGTAATTCACACTCGCGGTTTCACTCGCAACAAACTCCTGCAGGCCAACTAAGTTAGCCTCTGGGTCATTTGCAGCAGCAGTCACTACGTTTTGATAGGCATTAGAAGAACTTTCTTTTTGCTGAATTTGGTAGTCGCCATAGTAGCGCCAACCAAATACGCCAGCCAAACCAATCACAGTACCCAAAATAACGGACGAACCGTTTTTCTTCCACCAATCCTTAATCGCTTGTACTTGTTGTTCTTCTGTGGTGTAGGCTTCCACTTTCTACCTCTTTATTTCGAAAATAATGTTTCTAGATATTCGCTTACTGAGCTCATTTCTATAGATTGTTGGGCTTGCTCTTCACGCAAATACTTAATGGTTACTTGCTGCTTACTTAACTCGTCTTCTGCAATTACCAAAGCAACTTTAGCGCCACTGCGGTCAGCTTTCTTAAACAGTTTTTTGAAGTTTCCACCACCGCAATGCACCATAACACGCAAGGATAACAAATTATCACGAATTTGTTCTGCTAATGCGAACGCGGCTGTTTGGGTGCCTTCTCCACTGTAGATAACATAAACATCGACTGGCTTAGGTAAATTTTCTAAAAGTTCAAAATGCTCAAGCAAAAGAACTAAGCGCTCCATACCCAGAGCAAAACCAACACCGGGTGTTGCTTTTCCGCCCAGCTGTTCGACCAAGCCATCGTAACGTCCGCCTGCACACACTGTACCTTGCGCGCCTAAGCTGTCGGTAACCCATTCAAAGACAGTTCGATTATAGTAGTCCAAACCGCGAACGAGCGACTCATTAATCTGATAAGCGATACCCGCGCTATCAAGTAATTGGCAAAGTAATTTAAATTGCTCTTGGCTTTCTTGATCTAAGTATTCACTCAAACGCGGTGCATCTTGGAGAATCACTTTAAGCGATTCGTTTTTCGTATCCAGAACCCTAAGTGGGTTGGTATGCATACGCCGTTTACTGTCTTCGTCAAGATGTTCAATATTTGCTTCGAGAAACGCAACCAGCGCGTCACGATATACGGCTCGAGCTTGGTTCGAGCCGAGTGAGTTTATCTCTAATCGAACGTGCTCAGCGAGTCCCAGTTGCTTCCAAAGTCGTGCCGATAACTGAATGATCTCAGCGTCAATATCGGCTGTCGCTAGTCCAAAAGCTTCCACACCAAATTGGTGGAATTGACGATAGCGTCCTTTCTGCGGACGTTCATGTCGGAACATCGGTCCCATATACCAAAGGCGCTGCTCTTGATTGTATAGCAGTCCGTTTTGGTTTGCTGCGCGAACACAGCTCGCTGTACCCTCTGGTCGCAACGTTAAACTATCGCCATTACGATCGTCAAAGGTATACATTTCTTTTTCGACAATATCGGTAACTTCACCAATCGAGCGTTTAAATAAATCGGTACTTTCAACAACCGGCATGCGTATTTCACTATAGCCGTAACTAGCAACCGTATTTCGAATTACAGACTCAAGCATTTGCCAAGCCGGAGTTTGATCAGGAAGACAGTCATTCATGCCACGTATAGCTTGGATTTGTTTAGCCACGTTGTTCTCAGTTCTCAAATTGGTGGGTGCAAAGAAGGGATTATAGGGTTTTCTGGGGCTGGGTAAAACCCTTTAAAGTTGTTGCTGGCAAGCCGCCTTTATTCAAAGCGGCTAGCTGATGTTCTTGACAGCAATTCGAGAGCGGATTTTTGCTTCGAGTTCATCAACAATTCTATCGTTATCAAAGCGTTCTTTTTGACGAACACCATCGACGTAAAAGCCACTCTTACGCTGACTGCCGGTAATGCCCATATGTGAAATCAGCGCTTCTCCAGGCCCGTTAACTACGCAACCTATAATAGATACGTCCATTGGCTCAACAATGTCCTCTAGACGCTGTTCAAGAGCATTTACAGTAGCAATAACATCGAACTCTTGACGAGAGCAACTTGGGCAAGCAATAAAGTTGATACCTCGACTACGTATCCGTAAGGACTTTAATATGTCAAAACCAACTTTAATTTCTTCAACTGGATCGGCCGCAAGCGACACTCGTAGCGTGTCGCCGATACCTTGGGCTAGTAACATTCCCAAACCTACTGAAGATTTCACTGAACCACTGCGTAATCCCCCAGCTTCAGTAATTCCAAGATGTAGTGGTTGATCAATGCGACTCGCAAGCAATTGATAGGCACCAACGGCTAGAAACACATCTGAAGCTTTTACACTGATTTTGAAGTTATCAAAGTCTAGTCGTTCCAATATGTCCACGTGTCGCATTGCCGACTCAAGTAAGGCTTCTGGTGTAGGTTCGCCATACTTTTCTTGAATTTCTCGCTCTAGTGAACCGCCATTCACCCCGATGCGTATTGGGATATTCCGCTCGCGAGCTTTGTCTACTACCGCGCGAATACGGTCTTCGTTGCCAATATTCCCAGGATTAATCCGCAGACAGTCAGCTCCAAAATCTGCTGCTTGTAACGCTATGCGATAATCAAAGTGAATATCAGCGATCAAAGGCACATTAGATTGGGCTTTAATTTCTTTGAAGGCTTGAGCCGCTTCCATGGTTGGGACTGAAACTCTGACAATATCGCCGCCGACTTTTTCTATGGCACGTATCTGTGCAACTGTCGCGTCAATGTCAGTAGTTCTGGTATTTGTCATTGATTGAACTGAAATAGGGGCATCACCGCCAACGGCTACGTTTCCAACCATTATCTGCTTGGATTTACGGCGTTTGATCGGGTTAAATTGTTCCATGGAATTAGCTAACTCTTAAGAATTTGATGGTATTTTTAGACGGACAACTTTTCCATCAGAGAATTGAGAAAGATCGACCTTGTTTCCCAGATAATTGATTTCAACCCCTTTAGACGTGCCAAGAACAACGCTGTAGGGTGCTTCGCCATTCAGCTCAATACTACTACCCGGCTGTTTAACACCAACAACCAATCGTTTACCACTGGCATCACGAACTTCAACCCAGCATTCTTGGGCAAAGGTGAAATTGAGTTGGTTGTTACTGGCTGCATTACTCGACTGAGGATTACTTGCTTGTCCCTGCGCATTCTGCTGGGCCAACAAAGCCGCCGCTGTTTGCTCCTCGATATCTGATGCTAACTCCACTCCAGATTCAATCGCACTTTGTTCAGCTTCAGTTGCTTCGTTATTCACCGCCCTGTTTTCGTCACCAACGACCAACTTTAAATCATTGGACGACGGTTCAGTAGCAGACAAAGGCGTAGGTTCAGTTTGAGGTTTGGATAATGTTTGACTCGAAGGCTCTTCGCTCGATGAATTGGGCTCACTTGCTTTAAGTTCCGTAGCCGAAGGCTCACTACTTAAATTTGACGGCAAGCTCAATTGTGATTGAGTCTCAGTGTTGGCGTCAATATCGCTGCCTAAAATTGTTGCTTTGTTTTGGTCCCACCACCAATACCCAGCAACAGCCACAATTAGCAACACTAATATCAAGGTGAAGCGCATTAACCGACCTTCACTATTGCGCTGCTTGCTGTGTTTAGAAAACGTATGTAAATCTAAACGTTGTTCTTGCACGTTTTCTAAATAACTAACACTCGCAAACACTTGATCTTCAGGAACATCAACCAGACGCGCATATGAACGCAAGTACCCTTTGGCAAAGGTTTGGTTCAATTTCTCATCAAGGTTATCGGCTTCAATATCCATAATGAGTTGCCGACGAAGTTTGAGCCGGTCTGCGACCTCATCAACACTTAAAGACAGCTCTTCTCGGGCTTCTTTTAGCATTTGTCCAGGGCTCATGACCTCCATGTCTTCGCTTAACTCTATGCTTGGAGCATCGGTCGCTTGACCATTCTCATCCGATCCATCGTTGTGGTCGGCGTCTAATGCCTCGAGTTGCTCTGTCGCTATTTTAGGTTCAGTAGTCATTACCAATATACCGCTTAGTTTGTTCCGAATTCGGATATTTGCCCAATAGGATTTGTCCCAAGCGCGCTTCTTCAGCAAAATTACCGCTGGCGCTCTCAAGTTGTAACCATGCAAATATACTCTCTGCATTTTCTGCTTTGGTCAATGAATGACGATTCAAATAGTCTCTGGCCAAGGCATACTGCTGTTCTTGAATATAAATCTTTGCTACACCTAACATAGAACGCGACAGTTGTGAATCAAAGGCTAATGCTTTTTTGAAGTAAACCAATGCTTTAGCCGAATCTTGGCTACGTAATGCACATAAGCCAGCATTTTCATTAGTATTGCCCACACCAAGATACGCTTTATTACTTAGCGCGCGTTGAAACAATATGTCGGCTTGCTGGTAGTTACCTTGCTTACAATTCATGACGGCATAATTGTTTAACGTATCACCATTATTGGGTTCTATGCTCAAGGCTTTTCTAAACGCTTCATCAGCTAAGTCAAATTGTTCAACTTCTTGGTAGAAATGCGCTTGGGCCAAAAAGACCAACACAGAACTAGGATCAAGTTCTTCTGCCATCTCAAGATTTAACTTGGCTTTTTCTGACTCCCCTGACTCCAAGTAACGTAAACCTAAGCTAACACGTGTATTAGCGGCGGCCTTTTTATCAACTTTTTGAATAGCACGGTCTTCGCCTGCAACATGACGTTCAGTTACACAGCCAGAAAGCAAGACCACTACAACTAGTACCCAAAATTTATTCATTGCCTAAACACAATCCTTCATCTAATTTGAACCTTGAATAAGGTTCTGTTGTTGCATGCGTTTTTGAGCAGTTCGTTTAGTTCTATCAATGACATCGCCAGCCAGCTGACCACAAGCGGCGTCAATATCATCGCCACGGGTCTTACGAACCACAACCGTTAAGTCATACTCCATAAGTACCTTACTAAAACGATCGATACGGCTGTTACTAGGCTTCATAAATGGTGAGCCAGGATACGGATTGAACGGGATTAAGTTAATTTTACACGGCGTATTTTTCAAGGTCTGTGCCAGTTCGTGCGCTTGATCCATAGAGTCATTAACATGATCCAATAAGACGTATTCTACAGTCACTCTACCGCGATTAGCATTGGATTTGGAAATATATCGCTCTACACCTGCCAAAAAGGCCTCAATATTATACTTATCATTGATTGGCATGATCTCGCTACGTAATTTATCGTTTGGAGCATGCAAAGAAATCGCGAGCGCCACATCAATCTCATCGCCAAGTTTATCCAGCGCAGGAACCACCCCCGAAGTACTCACCGTTACCCGACGTTTACTCAAACCATAGCCAAAGTCATCGGTCATGATTTTAAGTGCTGGAATAAGATTACTTAAATTTAGAAGAGGCTCTCCCATCCCCATCATCACCACATTGGTGATGGGACGAGTTTCGCTGACAGCACTAGGTCCAATGATCTGAGCGGCGCGCCAAACTTGTCCGATAATATCACTAACCGTTAAGTTTCTATTGAAACCTTGCTGAGCGGTTGAACAGAAATGACAATTTAGAGCGCAGCCAACTTGAGATGAAACGCATAAAGTCGCTCTATCGCCGTCAGGAATATAAACAGTTTCTATTTCTTGGCCTGCAACCAGCATCGCCCATTTAATGGTTCCGTCACTGGAGCGTTGCTCTTTGGATATCTCAGGGGCAGAAATAAAGGCCTTATCAGATAATTTCTGCTTTAAAGCCTTATTTATGTTGCTCATCGCGTCGAAGTTATCAACACCAAAATGATAAATCCATTTCATCACCTGATCAGCACGAAATGGTTTTTCTCCGATTTCGAGGAAAAACTGTCGCATTGCCTCGCGATCAAGATCCAACAGATTTGTTTTTTTGTTATTCATAACCTACTCATGTAGCCAAATTTTAAAAAGCGCGCAATTGTATACCCAATTGCTAGCGGACTCCAGCTACGCGCCAAGACTACTAGAAAAAGCTAGTTTACCGGGGGCACAACTCATCATTCGTAAAAAAGTATGCAATCTCACGCGCTGCTGATTCGGTTGAATCGGAACCATGTGCTGCATTTGCTGGCATAATGCTGCCATAGTCATAACGTAGCGTGCCGGCTGCCGCTTGCTCTGGGTCAGTTGCTCCCATGATTTCACGATAGCGAGTCACCGCATTTTCACCTTCAAGTACTTGAACCATGATGGGTCCAGAGCACATAAAGCTAACCAAACGTTCGTAAAATGACTTACCTTCATGCTCGGCATAAAAACCTGCAGCCTGCTCTGGGCTCAGGTGAAGCATTTTTGAAGCAACAATTTTTAATTGCGATTGTTCTAAACGCGTATAGATTTGTCCTATCGCATTTGCCGCGACTGCATCCGGCTTCAAAATTGAAAAAGTTCTTTCCAAAGTCATTTATCTTTCCCTGTTATACAATTTAGATGGCCTATCCATCACCAGCGCATATAGTAAATTAGCCAAGATCACATAACAAGCTAGCAATAGTTTGTACGCCATGACCTTTACCGCCGCTAGCCCACATCCCATTCGCAGACTTTTGATAACTGGCTGATAAATCTAAATGCATCCAGTTGTTTTTATAATCTTCAACAAAATAAGAAAGAAATGCAGCCGCTGTGCTCGCTCCAGCCATACCTTCGCCGCTATGGATATTGGCTATATCAGCGAAGTTGGAATTGATTTGGCTTCGGTGGAAGTTGGCTAAGGGTAAACGCCAGAATGACTCATGATTAGCCTTTGCGTGCGCATCTAGCTTTTCAATCATCGAGTCATCAAAACTAAAACTAGCATGGTAATCTCGTCCTAGTGCCATTTTTGCTGAACCGGTTAGTGTCGCCGCGTCGATAATTAGTCCTGGGTTAGACTCGCAGGCTTTAATCAATCCATCGGCCAGCACTAATCGACCTTCCGCGTCACTATTGAGAACTTCTACACGAACCCCGTTCTTATATTCAATAATTTCGCCTAATTTGTAGGCCTCTCCTGACACCAAGTTTTCAGCGCAGCATAAAATTAACTGAACTCGCTGTTCTAAACCTTGAGAAATGGCGAGGGCTAAGGCACCACTGAGAGTAGCAGCTCCGCCCATATCGCTTTTCATAATAGCCATTCCATCAGAGGGTTTTAAGCTATAACCACCCGAGTCAAAGGTAATACCTTTACCGACCAGTGTTGCCGCAATCGCTGTTGATTCGTCGCCAGTGGGATTGTAATCCAATACCAACATTGCTGGTGCTTGCACTGAACCTTTACCAACATTGTATGTACCTAGCCAACCCGCTTGTAGCAGCTCGAGTCCCTCTATAATTTGGTAACTTACCTTATCGGGAGCTTGCTGAGAAATGAGTTCGGCTGCACGCTCACACAAGCTAAGTGGGAATATGACTTCAGGTCCAAAATTTATTTGCTGACGAACCCAGTCTATGCACTGTTGGCGCTTTAAAAAATCACCTTGTAACTGATCATTTTGTGACCCTACAGTGAGTTGGTTATCTTGCTTAGGATTAAAATACCCACAATAAAATCGCCAACAGTCATCTAGCTGCCAATTGTCGCCTATAAGCGTTAAGCTTTTGAGTCCCTGGCCGTCTAATTTTCGGCCTGCTTGTTGCAATTTGTCCAGACGTTCTGCTTGGTCCAGGTTTGATTCTAAATGCACAATTGCGCAATCAGTATCCATACTTACTAAGGCGTTTTTGCCCCATGCAGCACCAGCTGCTTCGAAACTGAGTTTAACTTGAAGAGAGTTCATAAGTTTCCAATATACGCTGTCTTATAACGCAAAACCGCCGGTTTCGGCGGTTTTGTATTTAGTGGTTTTCACTAACCATGTTAATGGTGTATTTGGGTATTTCTACAACCAGATCTTGGTCTTTTACTTGCGCCTGACAGCCAAGTCTAGAGTCTGGTTCTAATCCCCAAGCTTTGTCGAGCATGTCATCTTCTTGCTCGCTACTTTCATCCAAAGAATCGAAACCTTCTCGGACAACAATGTGACAAGTTGTACATGCACACGATTTTTCGCAAGCATGCTCGATATCAATCCCATCTCGCTGCGCAACATCAAGTATGGTCTCTCCAGGTTTTGCCTCAATAACAGCCCCTTCTGGACAAAGCTCACTATGGGGTAAGAAGACAATTTTTGGCATGTTTAATCCTATAAGTTATCGACTGCTTGCCCTTTAAGAGCATGTCGAATCGAATGATCCATCCGCCGAGAGGCAAATTCTTGAGAAGCGAGATCCAAGGCTTTAACAGCCATTTCAATAGCTTTAATATCGCTTTGGCCAGCGACTTGTTGCAATTTTAACAGGCTTTCTTCAATGCTTTGACGCTCAGATATCTCTAATAGATTTTCACCATCGACCTGCAAAGCAGCCGACATATTCTCAATTAAACGAGCGGCATCAACCTGCTGTTCTTTTAGCATGCGGGCGTTTACATCCAGTTGCGCATTCTCAATAGAGTCTTGCAGCATTTTAGCAACTTGCTCATCCGCTAGTCCATACGAGGGTTTAACTTCAACGCTCGCACTAGCCCCTGATGATTTTTCTTTTGCTGTCACTGACAACAAGCCATCGGCATCAATCTGAAATGTGACACGAATATGTGCAGCACCGGCTGCCAACGCAGGAATATCTTTTAGCGTAAAGCGGGCAAGCGAACGACAGTCGTCAACCAATTCACGTTCACCTTGCAGCACATGGACAGCCATTTGAGTCTGGCCGTCTTTAAACGTGGTAAATTCTTGAGCACGAGCAACCGGGATAGTGGTGTTGCGAGGAATAATCTTCTCAACCAACCCTCCCATGGTTTCAATGCCCAAAGAGAGTGGAGTAACATCTAATAGCAATAATTCACCATCGGGCTTATTACCGACCAATATATCAGCTTGAATAGCCGCGCCAATAGCGACCACTTGATCTGGGTCTATCGAGGTTAGTGGCTCGCAGCCAAACAGCTTAGCAACTTCAGCACGCACCAAAGGCACACGAGTCGAACCGCCAACCATCACTACATTCTCTATCTCGCTGACATCAACTTGCGCATCGCGCAATGCGCGCTTACTTGCACGTAGTGTTTTCTTCACCAGCGGTGTGATCAAGGCTTCAAACTCAGCTCGCGAGATGCTGGTGTTAATGGATAGCTCTTGAAGTTGCAACTCAACTTGAATCGTTGTTTCGGCGCTTAACGCGATTTTGACACGGGTTGCTTCAAGTTGTAATTCGCGCAAACTGCTGACGCTAAGTTCACCATCGAAACTCGCTTTGCTTAGCATTAGGGAAACTAAAGCGTGGTCAAAATCATCTCCGCCTAAAGCAGAATCACCACCAGTTGCCAGTACTTCGAAGATGCCTTTAGATAGTCGTAAAACTGAAATATCAAAGGTTCCACCGCCCAAATCATAAACAGCAATCAAGCCTTCGTCTCCGCTATCTAGCCCATAGGCTATTGCGGCAGCGGTAGGTTCATTGAGCAAACGCAGCACATGCAAACCGGCCAGTTTGGCTGCATCTTTAGTACCTTGACGTTGCGCATCATCAAAATACGCAGGTACGGTTATCACCGCCCCATCAGCTTCATCTTGCAGGGCCAGCTGAGCGCGCTGAGCCAGCACTGATAAAATTTTGGAACTGACTTCTACCGGATTGACTAAGCCACTGCGAGTTTGAATGTGAGGGCTCTGATCATCAGCAAACTGGTAAGGAAAATGTTGTAAGTTAACATCTGCCATCGAACGCCCAATGAGACGTTTTGCAGACGAAATCGTATTTAGAGGATCATTCACAATGAAGGCTGCTGCGTCATAACCTACAGCAAGCCCTTGTAGACCAAAATGCACTATTGAGGGCAAAATAGCTCGCCCTTGATCATCTTCAATAGTTGTTGCAGCGCCGCTGCGTACGGTTGCAACTAGCGAGTTTGTCGTACCAAGATCGATACCGATACCGCGTTTATGTTGATGGGGAGCAGCCGATTGGCCGGGTTCAGCAATTTGCAATAATGCCATAATTAGTCATCTAATAGTTGGTCTTCAAGTTGTGCACACTGTTGTTCCAGCCGCACAAAGAATTTCATTTTTCGAACACTATGGGACGCGCTTATAAAATCATTATTTTGGTAGCGCTGTACAAAATCCTGTCGTAGATTTTGTTGTTCACCCTTAAGTTTCTCGACAAAATGTTCTAGTTGTTGCTCTGCGTCATCACTTGCTTCAATCGCTTCAAGTTGCTCGCGTAACTGCATCTGCTGCATCAAAAACGGCATATCATTAAGTGTTTGCTGCTCGTCCTTGAGTTCAATACCTTGTAGCTGCAACATGTATTGTGCACATAGTAAGGGATTTTTTAAGGTCTGATACGCGTCGTTTATCATTGCAGCATGTTGCATTGATTGCTTCTGGACTTGGCTGTCTTGAGTAACAAAACGGTCAGGGTGGTGCTGTGCTTGAAGCGTACGATACGTTTGTGCCAGAGCTTTTGGCTCTGGCAGGTAACTTGGAGCTAGATTAAACAGCTCGAAATAGTTCATAGGATTTCCGTGTACTAAACAGCG
Source organism: Alginatibacterium sediminis (assembly GCF_003610775.1). Classification (GTDB taxonomy): domain Bacteria; phylum Pseudomonadota; class Gammaproteobacteria; order Enterobacterales; family Celerinatantimonadaceae; genus Alginatibacterium; species Alginatibacterium sediminis. The sequence continues at coordinate 52,390 of NZ_RAQO01000008.1, forward strand.
AAGCTTTCTCCGCAACCACATTCATCTTTGATGTTTGGATTGTTGAAAACAAAACCAGAGTTTAAACCTTCTTTTACAAAATCCAACTGAGTTCCGCTCAAAAAGGATAAGCTTTTTTTATCCACAATCACGTTAACACCAAAACTATCAAACGTTTCATCGTTTTGATCAAGCTCATCAACGAACTCGAGTATGTATGCCATACCCGAGCAGCCGCTTGTCTTCACTCCAAGACGAATACCTAATCCTTTGCCACGATTAGCAATGTAGTCGCCTACATGCGTCGCAGCTGCTTGTGTGAGTGAAACAGACATCAGGACTCCTTAACTTGCGTTCTTTTCTTTGTAGTCAGCAATTGCCGCTTTAATTGCATCTTCGGCAAGTATTGAGCAGTGAATTTTAACTGGTGGCAAAGCAAGCTCTTCTGCGATATCGGTATTCTTTAGGGTTGCCGCTTCATCAAGTGACTTACCTTTTACCCATTCGGTAACCAAAGAACTTGATGCAATTGCACTACCACAACCATAGGTTTTAAACTTAGCATCTTGAATGATGCCGTTTTCGCCTACTTTAAGTTGCAGCTTCATTACGTCACCACAAGCGGGAGCACCTACCATACCAGTACCAATGTGCTTGTCTTCACCTTCTTCAAACGCACCTACGTTACGTGGGTTTTCATAGTGATCGATTACTTTTTCGCTGTAAGCCATAATATTATTCCTTCAAATTGCTTAGTGATGCGCCCATTGCACAGTACTTAAATCCACGCCGTCTTTAAACATGTCCCATAACGGAGACATCGCTCGCAAGCGCTCAATTGCTTGGTTAATGACCCCTACCGCATAATCGATTTCTTCTTCGGTGGTAAAACGTCCAAAGGAGAAGCGAATCGAGCTATGCGCAAGCTCATCGTTCAAGCCAAGCGCTCGCAGAACATACGACGGCTCTAAGCTTGCAGAAGTACAAGCTGAACCTGACGATACAGCTAAATCTTTCAACGCCATGATCAGGCTTTCACCTTCAACATAAGCGAAACTGACATTTATGTTGCCAGCAACACGTTTTTCTAAGTCGCCATTCACATAGGTTTCTTCAATATCTTTGATGCCATCCATGAAGCGGTTTCTCAACGCAAGTAAACGCGTCGACTCAGCTTTCATTTCTTGTTTGGCTATCGCAAAGGCTTCACCCATGCCTACAATTTGATGAGTTGGTAATGTACCTGAACGCATTCCACGTTCATGTCCACCACCATGTATTTGTGCTTCTAAACGCACCCGAGGCTTACGTTGAACATAAAGCGCACCAATACCTTTGGGACCATAAATTTTGTGTGCTGAGAATGACATAAGGTCAACTGGCATTGTTTTCAAGTCAATGTCGATTTTTCCGACACTTTGCACTGCATCGACATGGAAGAATATTTTCCGACTCCGACACATTTCGCCAATTGCCTGAATATCTTGAATCACTCCGATTTCGTTGTTGACGTGCATAATTGACACCAACACCGTATCTTCTCGCAGTGCGGCTTCCAAAGCAGCTAGGTCAATCAAACCATTGCTTTGCGGATCCAGATACGTGACTTCATAACCTTCACGCTCAAGCTGTCGAAAGCTATCAAGCACTGCTTTATGTTCAGTTTTGCAGGTAATTAAGTGCTTTTTATCTTTTCCATAAAAGTGCGCAATTCCTTTAATGGCCAAGTTATTTGCTTCTGTGGCTCCGGAGGTAAACACAATTTCACGCGAATCAGCATTTATTAGATCAGCAATTTGGTTTCGAGCGATATCAATTGCTTCCTCGGCCTGCCAACCAAAGCGATGCGAGCGGGATGCGGGATTACCGAACACACCATCGTTAGTCATATACTGCATCATTTTTTCAGCAACCCTTTTATCTACGGGGGTGGTTGCTGAATAATCGAAATAAATTGGCAACTTCATGCACGTTCTCCAAACTGTGGCGTAACCCTTTAGCGGGTTATCATTTTAATCTATTGTAATTAAAGCTATAACGAAATCTGCACCCGTTGAGTGTGCTCATTAGCATGTATGCGATCTTGTGAGGCAGAAATACTCACGATCTGTCGTTCACGCATCAATTCGCCTAAGCTAATTCCATCTAAAAATTCTGATATTCTGACGCTTAGATCATTCCAAAGCGAGTGTGTTAAACAGGGCTTACCACCTTGGCAATCGGCTTTACCGCCACAGCGTGTTGCGTCTACTGACTCGTCAACAGCGTAGATAACCATACCAATAGCAATATCATCAGCCGCTAAACCTAAGCGGTAGCCACCACCTGGTCCGCGAACACTGCTGACTAAACCTTGTTTTCTTAGGCGCGAAAACAGTTGCTCTAAATAGGAAAGAGAAATCCCTTGTCGCTGAGATATATCAGCCAAAGGCACTGGCCCATGTTCCATATGAAGTGCAACATCTAGCATTGCCGTTACTGCATATCGTCCTTTTGAAGTAAGCCGCATATCGTCTATTTCTCCACAAATACTGTAGACGAAATATCACATACCCGACTAATTTAGTCAAGTAAATAACCTAGTAAAACACTAGGGTTTAGTTAAACCTTTTGCAGTGCGTTCAATTGAGGCCAAAACACCACGCATCATATTCAATTCTTGCTTATCCATACGGATACGATTAAACAATCTACGTAACTTATCCATCACTTTACCTGGATGAGATTTGAGGATAAAACCGGTTTGATAAAGGGATTCTTCAAAGTGTTGATAAAAATTCTCGAGGTCTTGGTGCAATGGATACTCTTGCTCCTGAACCGGATACTGTTCTTTGTTAAGTAGAGCGACCCGCATTTCGTAACATAGAATTTGCACAGCCATGGCTAAATTCAGCGAGGTGTAATCAGGGTTGGCCGGCAAACATACATGGTAGTTACATAGCTGCAGCTCTTCATTACTTAGGCCTTTGGCTTCACGTCCAAATACTATCGAAACTTCAGCATCATCACCTTGCTGCGCAACTTTCTCACCACTGCTGCGACCATCGAGCATCGGCCAATCTAGGGTGCGGCTGCGTGCACTAGTCCCAATAACCAAGCTGCTATTAGCAACGGCCTCGGCCACAGTATCAACTATTTTGGCATTCTCTAGCACGACCCCAGCACCAGCTGCTAAAGCAACTGATTTGCCATCTATGTCGGCAGCAGGATTGACTAAAACTAAGCGTTTAAAACCCATGGTCAGCATTGCCCGCGCAGCACTACCAATATTGCCACTGTGTGACGTTTCAACAAGAACAATTTGTACATTATCAAACATGGATCGGGACTCTAAGAAAAAAGCCCGTCATATTACCACGCTCTGATAGGCCTTAAAACAATCTGACGAATTGATTTGAAAAAAAATCAGAGGCCGTCTATAATCCGCCGCTAACAAGAGTCTACTGTTTAGTTTTTAGGCAGTGCTTGAACATGTTCTTTTAAAATTGGTGGTTTCAAATTATGCATCCGATGCTAAATATCGCGGTACGTGCTGCGCGCAATGCAGGCAAAGTTATTTCTCGTGCCTATGAAAATCTTGATGGTGTGGATACACAAACAAAAGGCTTAAACGACTACGTAAGTGAAGTTGACTTGCTAGCAGAAAAAGCAATTATTGAAACCATCCTAAAGTCTTTCCCAGACCACTCCATTGTGGCTGAAGAAAGCGGCCTTACTCAGGGCAAAGACGCTGACCATCAGTGGATCATTGACCCCCTCGACGGCACCACAAATTTTATCAAAGGTATACCCCACTTTTGTGTTTCAATTGCTTTGCAAATTAAAGGCAAAATTGAACACGGCGTTGTATATGATCCTATTCGAAATGAACTCTTTAGCGCGTCTCGAGGCAAAGGAGCTCAACTAAACGGCTACCGTCTTCGAACCACAAAAGCAAAAGACCTGCAAGGCACCATCCTAGCGACGGGCTTCCCTTTCAAAGCAAAACACTACACCGAAACTTACTTAAATATGTTCGGCGCTTTATTCCAAGAATGCGGCGATATGCGTCGTTCAGGCTCTGCAGCACTTGATCTAGCCTATGTAGCCGCCGGTCGTCACGATGGTTTTTGGGAACTAGGCCTTAAGCCTTGGGACTTTGCTGCCGGAGATGTGATCGCTCGTGAAGCAGGTGCAATTATCAGTGATTTCAATGGCGGTCTTAACTATGAGCGAAGCGGAAACTTGATTTGCGCCAATCCTAAAGTGTTAAAGGCGATGTTGTCTAACATTCGCCCTCACCTTACTGAGTCAATCATTAAAGCTTAAGACCTTATCGTGTGAATATTCAGCCTCGTTGACTGTCAACGGGGCTTTTTTAATTGGTCAGCAACTCAAGACCCGCTTCTTTCCAGGCTCTAAATCCACCATCCATTGACCACACATTGCTATAGCCCATTTGCTGTAAACTAAGCACACTTAAAGCAGAACGAAAACCACCGCCACAGTAAACAACGATTTTGGTATCTAGGTCTGGAAACTGCTGCTCAATATCCCGTTCTAGTACTCCGCGACCAAGATAGTGGGCTTGTGGTAGATGCGAACGTTGCCATTCGTCTTGTTCCCGGTTATCAATCAATGTAAACGCTTGTCCTTGTTCCATCCATTGTTTTACATCATTGATTTGGCACTCGTTAATCTGAGCTTTGGCTGTATTGACTAATGCTAAAAAACGCGGGTTGTGCTGCATGGGATCATCCTTCATCAAATACAAAAAAGGCCGCTAATTAGCGGCCTTTTGTTTATAGCGAACTTAATTGCATAGCACTAGGCTAAACTAAAGGTTCTTGATCCGCACCTTCTTTTTCTTCAATTTCTTTAGGCATAAAGTCTTCTTTTTTCACGCCAAGCGCTAAAGCCAAAGTACTAGAAACATAAATTGAAGAATGAGTTCCAATGATCACGCCGAACAACAATGCTGTTGCAAAGCTATGGATCATTTCACCCCCTAAGAAGAACAATGAAATCAAAACCATAATCGTTGTTAAAGAGGTAACAATGGTTCGGTTAAATGTTTGGGTCAGTGATGTATCGATGATTTCTTCTGGGCTACCTTTACGCAGCTTACGGAAGTTTTCTCGAATACGGTCCGACACTACAATCGTATCGTTGAGCGAGTAACCAACAACCGTTAATAGCGCAGCTACAACAGTTAAGTCAAACTCAATACCGAGCAGCGAGAACAAACCTAAGGTAGCAATTACGTCATGTGCCAAGGCCAAAACAGCGCCCAGAGCCATACGCCATTCAAAGCGCAGTGCAACATAGAGCATAATACAACCCAAAGCGGCGATAATCGCAAGACCACCTTGTTCAGCAAGTTCCTTACCGACCGTGGGCCCTACAAACTCGATACGGCGCATAGTGACATCGTCACCGGTACCATCTCGAAGCACTTGCATGATTTGGTCGCCAAGTAGCTCACTGTTCTCTCCTTCACGCGGCATCATTCGCAGCATGACTTGAGTTGAAGAACCAAAAAACTGAACCACTACGTCGTCAAAGCCTTTGTCAGTCAAAATTTCACGAACTTGGGTTAAGTCCGCTGGTTTTGAAAACTCAGCTTCAATCAAGGTACCGCCAGTAAAGTCTAAGCCCCAGTTAATCTTGTTGATCGCTAAGCTTGCAAACGAGGCAAGCACAATCAAAATGCTTAGAATAACAAAAGGTTTGCGGTGCGACATGAAGGGCACCACACCTTTGGGATTAAATAACGAAAAGTACATTGAGCAGGCTCCTAAATAGAGAGCTGTTCAAGACGTTTACCGCCCCACAGCCAATTGACTAACATCCGCGTTCCAATAATTGCAGTGAACATAGATGTCGCAATACCAATTGCCAATGTTACCGCAAAGCCTTTGACCGCTCCGGTACCAATCGAGAACAAGATAATTGCTGTTATTAAAGTCGTGATATTTGCATCAGCAATGGTTGATAGCGCATTACTATAGCCTTGCTGGATCGCATGTTGCGGGCTCCTTCCTTCGAGCATTTCTTCACGTATACGCTCAAAAATTAGAACATTTGCATCCACCGCCATACCAACGGTTAGTACAATACCAGCCATACCTGGCAGCGTTAGCGTAGCTCCAGGGATCATCGACATAACACCGATAATAATGCCTACGTTGACTATCAACGCAAAGTTTGCGACCAAACCAAATTTTTTGTAGTACAAGGGCATAAATACTAACAACGCGAGCAACCCATATAGGATAGCTTTAAAGCCTTTGTCGATATTCTCTTGGCCTAAACTTGGGCCAATAGTGCGCTCTTCAACAATTTGAATTGGGGCAATCAAAGCACCGGCACGCAGTAACAAGGCCAAGTTATGTGCCTCAGCAGCATTGTCGATACCGGTTATTCTAAAACTACGGCCTAGTCGAGACTGAATAGTTGCCACGTTAATGACTTCTTCATGACGTTCTAGTAAGCCGCGACCTTCAGAATCTTTTTTACCGGTTGGCTTATACTCGACAAATAAGGTCGCCATTGGCTCGCCAACATTATCTTTGGTAAAGGCAGCCATTTTGCTACCACCAGCGGCATCAAGACTAATGTTAACTTGAGGTCGGCTGTACTCATCAAAGCCTGATTGCGCTCCGACGATATGGTCACCAGTTAAGATCACTTGCTTCTTAAGAACCACTGGACTTCCATCTTGGCGTTTTGCCAATTCAGAACCCGCCGGTACACGACCAGCAACCGCATCACGTGTATCCGCATCTGCGTCAACCATACGAAACTCAAGGGTTGCAGTTGCACCTAGAATTTCTTTTGCTCGCGCGGTGTCTTGAACACCAGGTAGTTGGATGACGATACGCTCGGAGCCCTGGCGTTGAACTACTGGCTCAGCGACACCAAGTTGATTGACCCGGTTACGCAAAATAGTGATGTTTTGTGCAATCGCATATTCGCGCGTTTCAGCAAGATTATCTTCACTCATGTTTGCAATGATAGCCAGTTGATCGGCACTGCTGCTTTCAGTAAAGGTATAGTTACGATGCTGACGCTTTAGAAAGCTCATTGCTTTATCAAGAGTCTCTTGATCACGGAATCGGATTTCAACCCCATCACGCGCTTCACGCACACCCGAATAACGGATTTTTTCTTCGCGTAAACTGCTTCGAAAATCTTGAACCATGCCCTGCTGAGCTTTGGCTAAGGCCGCTTGCATATCCACTTCCATCAGAAAGTGAACGCCACCGCGTAGATCTAGACCCAATTTTAGTGGACCCGCTCCAATGGCGTTAAGCCAAGCTGGAGTTGCAGGTGCTAAGTTCAGAGCCACAATAAAGTCTGAACCCAGAGCTTTAGTAATTAGATCTTGAGTCGGTAATTGATCTGCGTTATTGAGCAAACGTACTAGTGCAAGGCCGTCTTCGACAGCAACACTACGATACGCAATTTGTTCTTTTTCCAACAAATTGCGGACTTGTACAAGTTGTGCTTCAGTAACTTCAGAACCGCGGGTACCGGATATTTGAACGGCCGGATCTTCACCGTATAGATTGGGTAAGGCGTATAGAAATCCGATGACGATTACTAGAATCACCATCGTATTCTTCCACCAAGGGTAGTGGTTTAACAAAACGAAGCCCCTAGGGATGGCTAATTAAACAGATTTCAGCGTACCTTTAGGTAATACAGCTGACACGTAATCTCTTTTGATAGTGATGTTGGTATCTTCGCTCAAGCTAAGACCAATATAATCACTGTCGTCTTTAATTTTAATGATACGACCAACCATGCCAGAGGTTGTTAGTACTTCATCGCCTTTAGCTAACGAACTCATCAAGTTTTTATGAGCTTTGTTACGCTTAGATTGCGGACGGAAAATCATAAAATAGAAAATGACACCAAAAATAAGCATCATGAAAACAAGTTCCATGCCGCCACCAGCTGCCGATGATGCGCCTGCTTCTGCAAATGCTGGAGATATAAATAAACTCATGTGTATCCTCTTAATTAATCAAAAAAGTTAAAGCAAAAAAAAACTTATTCAGCGACAGGGGGCACTTCTTTACCCTGTTTCGCATAGAATGTTTCAACAAAGGCGTCTAATTTACCTTGTGCAATCGCAGTTCGCAAACCTTCCATCAACAGTTGATAGTGGCGCAAATTGTGAATCGTGTTTAAGCGCGCGCCTAATATCTCATTACACTTGTCTAAGTGATATAGATAGGCTCGCGAATAATTCTTACAAGTATAACAATCACATTCAGGATCAAGTGTCGCAGTGTCATCGCGATGCCTAGCATTGCGGATTTTTATGACGCCTTCACTTGTGAACAGATGTCCATTACGCGCATTTCGGGTTGGCATCACGCAGTCAAACATATCAACGCCACGGCGAACGCCTTCAACCAAATCTTCAGGTTTACCAACACCCATTAGATAGCGTGGTTTGTCCGCTGGGATCTTTGGTGTTATGTGGTCAAGAATGCGGTGCATTTCAGGCTTGGGCTCGCCAACGGCCAAGCCACCAATCGCATATCCGTCAAAACCAATTTTTGTCAGGCCATCTAATGACACATCGCGTAGATGCTCATAAACACCACCTTGAATGATGCCAAACAAGGCATTGGGATTTTCAAGTTCATCGAAGCGAGCGCGCGAGCGTTGGGCCCAGCGTAGCGACATTTGCATCGACTTGTCAGCTTCTGCTTCAGTCGCAGGATATGGCGTGCACTCGTCAAAAATCATAACGATATCTGAGCCTAGATCACGCTGAATGTCCATTGAACCTTCGGGGCTTAAGAAGACCTTTTCACCATTAACTGGGTTACGAAAATGAACGCCTTCTTCAGTGATTTTACGAATATCACCGAGACTAAACACCTGGAAACCGCCAGAGTCAGTCAAGATTGGACCATGCCAATTCATAAAATCATGCAAGTCGCCATGCTTGCGCATGATGTCTTGCCCAGGACGTAACCACAAATGGAAGGTATTGCCTAAAAGTATTTCGGCACCCGTTTCTGCCACTTCTTCAGGCGTCATGCCTTTTACTGTGCCATACGTACCCACCGGCATAAACGCTGGTGTTTCTACGCTTCCACGTTCAAACGTCAACCGACCGCGACGCGCTTTGCCATCAGTGGCTAATAATTCATATTTCATGTTCAACCTTCAGGCAGAAATACAGTCCGCCAAATTTAAAATTTCCGGCGCGAAGTTTATCTTAAATAGAGGCAAAACAGTAGCAACTAAGCGACTAGTTATGTGCGGCGCTGCAAAAACATGGCATCGCCGTAGCTAAAGAAGCGATATTTGTTCTCGATAGCACTTTGATATGCCGCATCAATGTGATTCTTTCCCGCAAAGGCACTCACTAACATCATCAACGTTGACTCCGGCAAATGAAAGTTTGTAACCATTGCATCAACTAACTCAAACTCATAACCCGGATATATAAAGATGTCGGTATCAGCTTTGTAGGCTTGTAACTCAGAGCCGACGTTTTTGCTGGCTTTAGCCGCACTCTCAAGTGAGCGTACCGAGGTCGTCCCCACTGCAATAACACGTCCACCATTAGCCTTAGTCTGCTTGATTTTGTCTACAACGGCTTGGCTAACTTCTGCTATTTCTCGATGCATTACATGCTCAGCAATCGTTTCGACTCGAACGGGTTGGAAAGTACCCGCGCCCACATGCAAGGTGACAAAAGCTAACTGCGCTCCCTTGGCTTTTACTTTTTCCAACATCGCATCATCAAAATGAAGGCCAGCAGTTGGAGCTGCGACAGCACCTGGATTACGATTATATACAGTTTGATAGCGTTCTTTGTCAGAGTCTTCATCGGGTCTATCTATGTATGGAGGAAGCGGCATATGACCATATTGTTCAAGCCATTCTAATACCGTATGTTGATGATCAAACTCCAATTCAAACAAGGCCTCATGGCGCGCCAGCATCGTGACCGAAATAGTGTCAGCAAGACGCAGCTGGGCACCTACTTTTGGTGATTTTGAACTTCTTACATGGGCCAGCACTCGATGGTCATCCAAGACTCTTTCAATCAACACTTCAATTTTTCCACCACTGAGTTTTTGCCCAAACAATCGTGCAGGAATGACTCGAGTATCGTTGAAGACTAAAAGATCTCCAGGCGCAATGTAATCGAGCAAATCGGTAAATTGACGATGCTCAATGCGTCCGGTATTTCCCTCAAGACATAATAAACGGCTAGAGCTCCGTTCAGGATTAGGGTATCTGGCGATCAACTCTTCAGGTAAATCGAATGAATAATCTGCTACGCGCATTACAAAGACCTTGATAATAAATATAGAAACGACTCTAGGCACAAGCTTGCCATTGAGCCTTAGCTAATGAGCACTATAACAACTTGGCTAGGTAGTGATCTCCTAGGAACAAAGCTGCGTAAGGCTAATAGAGGCGGTAGTCTAGAGATGGCTGTGCTTAAATTCAAGTCAATCACTGCGCATTGCTTATATATGCCCTGAGCAACTTCAGAGCATAAGGATTAATTACTCAGAGCTAGCGCTTGATGAAGTGTCAACCATGTTGGTATCCACGATAGATTCGGGGAATAGTTCTCGCAGGCCTACTATTTCGGGATGTCCGAGGAATCGGGGTTTCTCATTGGAGATATACAAATCGAAAACCGCTTTGGCTCGGGCCAAAACTTCTCGAAGCCTAACTCGCCAGTGATATTCAATTGGAGCATTCTCAACTGCAAAGCCAATGGCCTTAATACCATAATAATTGGCAATAAAAAGTGCTCGTTCAACATGAAATCGCTGAGACACAATTATAAATTGCGTTTGACCAAACACTTTTTGAGCTCTAACTATTGAATCCAAGGTTCTAAACCCCGCATAGTCCATGGTGATATGGGCTGATGGTATACCCTCACTCATAAGGTCGTTATACATAGTTATCGGTTCATTATAATAACGAGTGGCATTGTCTCCGCTTACAATCAAACCTTGAACTAAACCTCTCAAATATAATTGCGCACCCGCTTCTAAGCGCGTTTCATAATATATATTTTTGCGTTTGCCGACGTATTTACTGGTTCCCAAAATCAAAGCGACAGGGACCGGCTCTACCTGAGCAAAGTCGTCAATGATTTGTTTTCTTACACTCCAGCTTAGACCTAGATCGCAAGCAAGTAGCAAGGCTAAGGCTAATAGTAATGAAGCACTGCAAACTTTTAGCAAACGAAGCAAATATATAACTACCTATTTAATCTATGGGAGCCCATTGTTACTGTTTAACTGTTAAAAGTAAAACGGCTCTGAATACAGCTCACGGTAGCGAATTCAGCTTTTAATGTGATCCGACCAGTGCCTTTGAAAGCCCAAACTTCAGTTGTTATAAAAACGTGATAGCGTTGGCACAAATTTCCAACAAGGATGTGACATGAATTGGCAGACACTCGACATTTCAATTGAATCTAAAATTGCTTGGGTGCGGCTAAACCGGCCGGAAAAACTAAACGCTCTCGACATGCAATTATTTATTGAGCTTGACCGGGTAGCCAAGCAACTCACAAAAAATAGGGACATCCGTGGCGTTGTGTTGTGTGGTTCAAATCATAATTTCAGCTCAGGATTAGATATAAAATCGGTCATGAGCAAACCCACAAATATGCTGAAACTATTATTTAAATGGTTGCCAGGTCAAGCTAACTTGGTTCAACGCGTTAGTCGAAACTGGCGTCAGATCCCGGTTCCAGTTATAGCAGCAATCGAGGGTTACTGCTTGGGCGGCGGCGTGCAGATCATTATGGGAGCTGACTATCGAATCGCTCACCCAACAGCAACATTTTCGATCATGGAAAGCAAATGGGGCTTACAACCCGATATGGCTGGTTTGCTCGGGATCAGAGACGTCATGCCGAGAGACATCGCTCTACGCTTGAGTCTAAGTGCCGAAACCATAAACGCTCAAAACGCTCTGGATTGGCGGCTGATTTCTCAAGTAGATGAACAACCCGAACAAGCGGCACTAGCGCTTTTGGAAAGCTTTAGCCAACGATCTCCCGACGCAGTTTGTGCAATTAAGCAAACTATTCGCAGTCATTGGAGCAGTTCTGAGCGTGGACTACTTGCTCGAGAAACGTGGAATCAGATCCGTTTACTGATAAATAAAAATACTCGCATTGCTAGTAAGCGAGAAATGGGTAAGACTGAACAAGACTATCAAACCAGAAAAAACTGGTAAGCCATAAAGGACTACAAAAATGCTAAGCCTAAGCCTCGGTCTCATTTTATTTCTCGGCGTACATTGTTTGGCTCTATTTCCTAAATATCGTCAAAGCTTACGCGATAAATATGGTTTGAATCGATACAAAGGCATCTACAGTTTACTGTCTTTGTTCGGTTTTATACTTATTGTTTATGGAAAATCCAATGCTGAGTTCGTCCACGTTTGGGCTGCACTACCCAATCTGCGCCACGTGACTTATCTACTGGTATGGATTGGGCTTATCTTATTAGTGAGTGCTCACTTAAAGGGTCATTTACGCGCGATGCTTGGACATCCTATGATGCTAGGTACCTTGATATGGGCTATTGCGCATCTATTGGTTAACGGTGATCTTGCCTCGTTAATGCTATTCGGGGGATTTGGCTTATTTAGTTTAGTTTATTTAGTATTCCAAAAATTCTCTCGAAGCCAGCCAACCAGCTTTAATCCAAAACTTAGTTATGACGCCTTGGCGCTGGTGGTAGGTACTTTAGTGTTTGGACTAGTTTTCAGGTTTCACGGTACACTATTTTCAGTGCCGCTAATCTCCTGAAGAACACGGGCTTTCCATAGTCGGTAAAGCCCATAAAAAAGCAAAATAACTGAGGCATAGACTGCATCTCTGCCTAGGCTGAACAATACAATCAGGCACAGTAAACTTGAAATGCCAGACCATACCCTACCGGTCGACTTTAAGAGTTTCATTCCTGCAAGCATGCACAACAAATACACTACGATAAAATTCCCATTGGCATAACGAATTAAGCTGTCGAGGTCTAATTTGAATAGCAGACTAAGTCCTAAGCTTAAAATGCAAATCAGGGTTACCCAAATCAGCGCTATTGCAGGTACTTTTTTTGCATTGAGTTGACCTAAATGGGACTTAGCACGTGCACCAATTTGCCCCTCCTCTGCCAAACTCCAAAGTAATCGAGAGAAGCCCTGTAAATAAATGTTTATGCTAGCGAAACAAGCTAAGAAGCCAACTATACTTGCGACTATCGCGCCTGTTGGACCAAACAACTGGCCCATTAGAATGGGAATGGCAGTGCTGCTAAATTCCAAATTTTTGTACACTTCGCTGTTGACCACAGCCAATGAACAAAGCAGGTAGATAAGACCCGCTATTGTGACTCCAATAATCAATGCTATTGGGAAGTCTCGCCGAGGGTTTTTGAACTCTTCGCCCATATGAATGAAGGCTTCAATGCCAACAAAACACCAAAACATCAAGCCCAACGCACTGGTACCTGCACCTATACTAACAGGCTTAAACTCGATTTCAGGCAATCGAAAAAAACTTGGAGAAGCGATAAAAAGACTAGCGACCATAAGTACAATAAGTAGTGCGATCACAACTTGGACATTACCCGATAGCTTTGCGCCCCCAAGTCCTAATCCTAGCATCAATAGCAGGCTCAACACTTGTATCAATGTACCTTGCCAAACGTCGAGTTCAAAGACGGCATGCCAAAACCCTAAAGCCATCATTAACGCTGCTGGAAGCCCAACGGGTAGTACGGCAAGGAACATAAATCCTGTGAGTTTTCCCCATCCAGAACCGAATGCTTTGCCAACGATATGAGCAGCGCCGCCAGCATGCGGATACTGACGTCCTAGTAAGGCAAATGTCCACGCAATTGGGCAAACTAAAACGATCAAAATTAGCCACGCAATAAGACTCATTTCCCCAGCCGCTTGAGCCGCTAAAATCGGCACCACAAAAATGCCAGTGCCTAATAAAGAAGTGGCGAGTAATCCACTGCCATGAACTACACCAAGTTCGCGTTTTAATCGATTCATTGTGAGTCGAATTTCCTTATTGTATGCATTGTGTAATTCCCTAAGCTTACTTGTCTAATTTTAAGTTCATATAAATCACGCCGATACTTCAATATCACTGAATCAAAATTGGGCAGCGCGTTTAGACGCATATGCTAGACTAAAATTCGTGTAGTAACAGCAAATCTCGTAGTTTGCCGCTTAATCCATAAGTGGAAGCACACAAGTCACAACCTTGGAGCCAATTATGAAATGGGTAGCACAAAGTTTAAATCGCCAACTAATCCTATCCCTTGCTTTGATTAGCATTCTTGTATTTGGCATATACGTCGCAGCAATTAGCTCTTTGAGTAGTCGTATTCAATTGCTCGAAAATATAAATGATCAAGAAGTTCACTTACAGCAACTTGCTCTTCAAGCCAACGTCGAGTTTAAGCGCCAAGTTCAGGAATGGAAGAACACCCTGCTACGCGGCAGCGACCCTGAACAACTACAAAAATATTGGACGCGCTTTAACGAAAAACATAAGTCAGTCCAAAGTATGGTGGGAACTTTGCAATCTGAACTTGGCCAGTACGCTCAATTGCAATCAACAGCCAAAGAATTCTTAAATTCACATCAGCTAATGCTTACAGCCTATACCAAGGGGTTAGCAGAGTATAAAGCAGCCTCTTTCGACCAAGCCGTAGGAGACAAAGCGGTATCGGGTATCGATCGAAAGCCCTCCCAAGCCCTAGACCTACTCGCAGACGAACTTGGACAAATTGCTGAGCAACAATTCAATTTAGCGAGCGAATCAGCTGGGAAAACCATCAAACTAGCTTTTGCAGCTATTGCGATAGTTCTCGGCCTGATGCTCGCGAGTGTAATTTTTGTTATGAAACGCTACCTGATAAATCCTTTATTAGTAGTTTCTGCGAGTATCGGCAAGCTTGAGTCTGGAGACTATACCCAAGCATCAAGCTCAACACGCAGGGATGAAATTGGAATGCTGGCTCGCTCTGCAGAAAGTCTGCGACTGCAACTCAATACCCTAATTCTTGGGGTTCTGGATTCATCTGAGCAACTGCAAGGGGCTGCTGACACCATCTATACCCAATCCACATCTGTCGAAAAAGGTGCTCTGAATCAGAGTCAACATGCAGATCAAATGGCTGCAGCTGTGCAAGAGTTAGCCCATAGCGCCGATCAAGTTGCCGACAATGCATTGCAATCGTCGAAAAATACGCAAGAGAGCCAAGAGATAGCTGATTTAAGTCGAATTGCAATGGATAACGCTGATAAAACCATGGCAAGTTTGGTCATGGATATTGATAGCGCTGGTTCTGTGGTTCAACGATTAGCTGACGAGACCCAAAATGTCACAGCGGTACTAGATGTGATTAAAGGTATAGCCGAACAAACCAATTTGCTTGCTCTCAATGCAGCCATTGAGGCCGCCCGCGCAGGAGAACAAGGACGTGGATTTGCGGTGGTTGCCGATGAAGTTCGAAACCTAGCTCAAAAAACTCAGCAATCAACGGAAGAAATTCAAAGCATTTTGGAAACGGTACGCAGTAGTGCAAATGATTCTGTAGCGGCGATGTCTACCGGCCAAAAAAGTACCACTATGGGCCAACAACAAGTACAAGAAGCAGCACAGTTAATAGGCCAAATGACGGACTCAATAGCTGTGATTTCAGATATGAATGCTCAAGTTGCGAGTGCAGCTAGTCAACAAAGTACCGTCACTCAAGATATAGCAAAAAATGTATCTCAGATTACCGAAATCGCGCATGACTCCGCCCAATCAATTGCGGAGACGGTTGAAATATCCAAACAGCTAAACGCCTATGCCCAGGCTCAAAAGCAGCAATTGTCACATCTAACCGTTCACTCTTAAAACTAACGCGTAAGCGAGCCTTGTGAAAACAAAGCTCGTTGAGCCTAATTACCGCTATTTTTTACGGTAATTATTGATCGCAACAAACACCGTTACCTCTTCACGGTCGTGATATAAGTGCCGAGCACGTAAAATAAAGTCATCGGATATATTGCTCAAGCCTTCTCTTAAAATGTCCAAATCCTTTTCAACTTCAAAGAAACGTTTTTTCATCGGTAGTTTTAAATTGAAAATTGCATAACGACACCAGCGCTGCTCGAACCAATTGAGTGCCAAATAGGTGACTCTTACGGGTTTTTCAACCATGTCACAAACTAACCACTGATTATTACCATGCATAGGCTGGTACTTGAAACCATCAGCACGCCAGTGTTTAACCTGACCACTCATCATTAGTTCTTCTTGCATCGGGCCATTATCGACCGCTTCGACCATCATTGAGCGTCGTACCAATTGGTAAGTCCAGCCTCCAGGACAAGCTCCTAAATCAACGGCGCGCATTCCGGATTGCACATAGCGCTCTGACTCTTGCTCGCTAAGCATCGTTTGAAAGGCTTCATCGAGCTTTAAGGTACTTCTGCTGGGTGCCTTACTGGGCTGGCGCAGTCGTAATATCCCATTATGATTGGGATTTCCTTTACCCGGCAGATCTAAACCAATCCAAAGACGGGTGCCGCTAATGAAAAACAATTGCAAATTAGGTGCATTAGCGTCTTCAATTATTAGATTTTGTCCGTTTAAAGCCTTTTTAAGTGGTCTTTCAAATTTCTTGCAAAAACTACTCATTTGCTTGCCATCGTTACTATCTGCAAACTCAAGTCGCATGGATTGACAAGGACCAATTTGCGCCGCCGCTGGGATAATGTCAGCTAGTCGGTCGCTTTCTTCGAGCTCCAAGTAGCTGTGTGCCAGAAACCAATGCCGTGCAAACACAAAATCATTTAATTCCAAGCTCAAATATAGTTTTTCTGCATCTTCACTATTGTAAGGATGAAACTCAACGAAAGCTCGTCCATCTTTGGTTCGTGCATAACCAAAACATTGTTGTAAGGTGGCAAATTTTTCAATTTCAGCCGCGCACTCTTTTTCGAAGCCACCACGGCAATACAAAATAATCGCTTGGGACATGAAGTCAGTCCTTTCTTAAAATAGGAGAAATAGCCAGGCCGAGCCAAGCAATGATCATTAGCAATCCGCCAATGGGTGTTATCGGTCCCAAAATTTTAGAGCCAGTTAAGGCCATTAAGATAAGACTAGCTGAAAAAAGCCAAGCTCCGCTGAACCAAAGCAGCGCTAATTTTTTCCATGCAAAATGCAACGCCAGCATGGTGACTAGAAGGTGGAACAGGTGATATTGAACTGCTGTTGCTATCCACGACAATTCCTTTTCGCTCAAAACTGAACTCAATGCATGGGCTCCTGCGGCACCCATTGCAACATGAAATGCCCCGCTTAAGCCAATCGCGGACTGCCAGATTCGAGAGCCTAAAAACACTCTATTGGGCCTCATTGACAAATTCTTCTTCCTTTTCAACTAGGCTTAGCATCCAGTCTCTAAACGCTACAAGTTTACCTTGATCCGCCTGTGATGGATGGCACACCATATAATAGGCATTCTTACTGACTAAAACTTGCTCGTACGGACACACTAAACGGCCAGCCTCTAGATCAGGCTTCGCCAGAACACTATGCCCTAACGCGACACCTTGCCCATAAACAGCAGCTTGCAGAACCATCGTTGAATGGGAAAAAATCGGCCCATGATTAACGTTAACGTGTTTAAGTCCTTGTTGATTGAACCAAGCCTTCCATTGTTGTCGTGAGCTATCATGCAATAAGGTATGCAACTTTAGATCTTCAGGAGTATTAAGTGGTTTATCACCCATCAGTAAGCTGGGAGAACAAACTGGAATCATATATTCCGTATGCAATTTGTCGGCGCGTAAACCAGCCCAATTGCCACGGCCATAATAAATAGCCACGTCGACATCTTCGGTTAGTGAACCTTCGTTGAGATCGACCGCTTTTATTCGTACGTCAATTTCTGGGTGTAATTGACTAAACTGCGATAAACGTGGCACTAACCACTGTATCGCAAAGCTCGGTTGTAAGCTCACCGTAATCGACCCTTTCTCAGCACGCGCGAGCAACCTATCGGTAGACTCAGCTAGCGAGCTAAATATGTCTTTAATATCCAGAAAGTAGCTTTGACCTTCTTCAGTAAGAAGTAAGGATCGATTGCGTCTTCGAAACAACTTTAACGCTAAGAACTCTTCCAAGGCTTTGATTTGATGACTCACTGCAGCCTGAGTTACAAAAAGTTCTTCTGCGGCTCGAGTAAAGCTTAAATGTCGAGCTGCTGCTTCAAACGCTTTTAATGCATTTAATGGGGGCAAACGCCGCGCCATAGATCACCTTTTTTGATAAGTATTTCTAATCCAAAGTGATTATAAAAAATCTATTGCCGGATAGCTAGCAGCAAACTATCATTGCCGCGCGTTTAAGGAAGAGGTCTGACTAGATAATCTTGCTGATAAGGTTTTATAAACTGCATTCAGAGGCGTTTTACAGGTTAATCTACTCAGGCCTTTTGCAAGGGCGCTATGTTGTGTTTGCATTGGTTTGTCATTTACAGACCCTAAAGAATTTTATTTATCTGGTTTCAGATAAAATTAGCCACTCTTATTGAGTGGCTTTTTTTTGTCCTAAAATTGGCACTTCAAGAATAAACTATCGTCGCTAAGCGCAAAAACCTCAAATCCCGAAGCTTGCAATATCCCGTAACTAAGTGGACTGTCGCCTTTTTGAACACTAATTGCGCCAGGGTTACACAAATACACATCACCACGAAACATCGCCGTTGCATTGTGACTGTGCCCAGAGATAAACACGTCGCCACTAGCCAACTCCGGCAGATCATCAGGCTTATACAAATGCCCATGGCAATAAAAAACCTTACGCTGACCCAGCAATAGTTGCCCATAGTCTGCCAAGATAGGAAAGTCCAAAAGCATTTGGTCCACTTCACTATCACAATTGCCGCGTACCGCTAGTATCTGGGCACTGTATTGATTAAGTAACTGCGCAACTTTAGCTGGAGCATAGCCCTCTGGGATAGCATTACGCGGCCCATGATTAAGGATATCGCCTAAGAGCAGCAAGTGGCTCGCACCACTTGCTTCAAAAGCCTTAATCATTAATTCTGCGTTATCAAAGTTGCCATGAATATCTGCTGCAACAAATAGACGCACCTCAACAGGATCCAAGCTTACTCCCACTCAATTGTCGCAGGCGGTTTGCCAGAGATGTCATAAACAACCCGAGAAATACCATCAATTTCGTTGATGATGCGATTTGAAACATGACCTAACAGTTCATAGGGTAAATGTGCCCAACGAGCCGTCATAAAATCGATAGTCTCTACTGCACGTAAAGAAATAACCCAATCATATTTACGAGCATCACCCATCACCCCCACTGAACGCACTGGCAAAAATACAGCAAATGCCTGACTCACTTCATGGTAGAGATTAGCCTTACGCAACTCTTCGATAAAAATTGCGTCAGCACGACGCAGCAGCGAGCAGTATTCTTCCTTCACCTCTGCAAGTACTCGCACACCAAGACCTGGTCCAGGGAATGGATGACGGTAAAGCATGTCGTAGGGTAGCCCTAGTTCGAGACCAATCTTGCGTACTTCATCTTTGAATAACTCTTTGAGCGGCTCAACAAGACCCATTTCCATATCATCGGGAAGACCACCCACGTTATGGTGCGATTTAATAACGTGCGCTTTGCCCGTTTCAGCGCCAGCTGATTCAATCACATCTGGATAAATAGTGCCTTGCGCTAACCATTTGGCGTTACGCAGCTTTTTCGACTCTTCTTCAAAGACATCAACAAACACTTTACCGATAATTTTACGTTTAGCTTCTGGCTCTTTTTCACCCGCAAGTGCCGATAGGAACCGTTGTTGCGCTTGAACGTGAATAATGTTCAAGCCAAAATGATTACCAAACATTTCCATCACTTGCTCGCCTTCATTAAGACGAAGTAAGCCATTATCAACAAACACGCAAGTCAAACGATCACCGATAGCGCGCTGGATTAACATCGCTACCACCGATGAATCAACTCCGCCACTTAGACCAAGAATGACTTCATCGTCGCCAACTTTAGTTTTAATACGCTCGATTGCATCGTCAATAATTGACGATGAGGTCCAAAGGGCTTCGCACAGGCAAATGTCTTTGACAAAGTGCTCCAGCATGCGCAAACCTTGGCGGGTATGGGTCACTTCGGGGTGAAACTGAACACCATAAAAAGCTTTATCTTCATTAGCCATAGCCGCAAATTCACAGCTTGAGGTGCTGGCAATGGCGCGAAACCCATCAGGGATTGAAGCGACTTTATCACCGTGACTCATCCATACATCTATCAGCGCTTTACCACTTGGAGAGATTGCATCTTCTATGGCTTTAAATAGTTCTGAAGGCTGTTGAACTTCAATTTGTGCGTAACCGTACTCCGCTTGACCTGAGCCCTGGACAACCGAACCGCCCAATTGATGAGCCATGGTTTGCATGCCATAACACACGCCCAGTACTGGAACCCCAGCTTCAAAAACATAGTCTGGTGCCCGTGGGGAGTCTTCTGCGGTGACACTTTCTGGTCCACCAGCGAGAATGATGCCATTAGGTGAAAAGGCTTCTATCTTTTCAGCACTAACATCCCATCCCCATAATTCGCAATAAACGCCAATTTCGCGGATACGACGCGCAATAAGCTGTGTATATTGAGAACCGAAGTCTAAAATTAGAATGCGATGATCATGAATATTTTTAGTCATTAAAGAGATCCTAAATCGGTTCAACTGAGTTCATATAAACTTAGTTGAAATGCTGATGGTTGGCAGTAAAGGACTCTCGTCCTCTACTGCCAAAGTACTATACTGAACGGTAGTTCGGCGCTTCTTTAGTAATGGTGACATCATGAACATGACTCTCACCCATACCAGCACTAGTAACCTTTACAAATTCCGCTTTGGTATTGAGATCAAAGATAGTTGGGCAGCCGGTCAAGCCCATGCAAGAGCGCAACCCACCCATTTGTTGGTGGATAATTTCTTTAACAAATCCTTTATATGCAACGCGTCCTTCTATACCTTCAGGCACTAATTTATCTGCTGCATTATCCGTTTGGAAATATCGGTCTGAGCTGCCTTTAGACATCGCGCCAAGTGAGCCCATACCACGATACGACTTGTACGAGCGGCCTTGATAAAGTTCAATTTCGCCTGGTGCTTCATCGGTACCAGCAAACATCGAACCCATCATCACGCAAGACGCGCCCGCCGCTAGAGCTTTGGCAATATCTCCTGAATATCGAATGCCGCCATCTGCAATCACCGGAATACCAGTTCCAGCTAAGGCTTCAACTGCATCCGATACAGCAGTAATTTGGGGGACTCCCACGCCTGTTACAATTCGAGTAGTACAAATTGAACCGGGGCCAATCCCAACTTTAACAGCGCTAACACCAGCTTCAACCAGGGCCAATGCTCCAGCGCCAGTTGCGACGTTTCCACCCACGATCTGCAATTCGGGATAGGCTTGACGGGTTTCACGAATTCGATCTAACACACCTTGAGAATGGCCATGTGAAGAGTCAATGAGTAACACATCAACACCGGCCTCTACCAAGGCGGCTACACGCTCTTCGTTGCCACTTGAAGCACCAACTGCAGCACCAACACGTAATCGACCAAAGTCATCCTTACAGGCGTTAGGCTTACGTTCAGCCTTCTTGAAATCTTTTACAGTCATCATGCCATTTAGTTTAAAACCACTCGTGACGACCAGAATTTTTTCAATTCGGTTAGCATGCATAAGCGCTTCTACGACATCGCGAGAGGTGTCAACGGTGGTAACTAAACGTTCTTTGGGAGTCATTACGTCGGAAACTAACTTGCTGGTATCTGTTTCAAAACGTAAATCACGCCCAGTAACAATACCCACAAGATCATTATCTCCAGTGACTACTGGGAATCCAGAAAATCCATGCAGCGCTTTAAGCTCAAGTACTTCACGTAAGCTCAGATCAGGAGAGACAGTAACGGGGTCTAAAACAACGCCAGCTTCGAACTTCTTCACTTTACGAACTTCGTCAGCTTGTTTTTCGATGCTCATGTTCTTATGGATAAATCCTACGCCGCCCTCTTGTGCGAGAGCAATAGCAAAGCGCGCTTCGGTAACGGTATCCATGGCCGCAGAAACCAGCGGAATATTCATGGTTATTGTATTCGTTAACTTAGTGACTAAACTGGCAGTATTGGGTAGGACTTGCGAGTGGGCCGGAACCAATAAAACGTCATCAAAGGTCAGGGCATCTTTGGCAATTCTTAACATAGCAACATTCACCTAATAAGGAAGGATGGGGGGTAAAATATTGCGGTCGGAGTATAGGCTAAAACTAGCCAAGGTAAAATAAAAAATGTTACTTTTCGTATATTATTTTTTCTCAATGCTGAAAAAGAGACTCATTTGAATCCAAATACCGCTCAAGCAATTACGGTTAGTCAGCTCAATCATCAAGTCCGAAGTATTCTAGAAGGCTCACTTCAACGAGTATTTTTACAAGGTGAAATTTCCAATCTAACTCAAGCCTACTCTGGACATTGGTACTTTTCGCTAAAGGATTCTAAGTCTCAAGTACGCTGCGCAATGTTTCGCTCAGCCAACTCCAAAGTTAGTTTTCAACCGGTCAATGGCATGGAAATTTTACTACGTGGCCGAATTTCTGTTTACGAGCCTCGCGGTGAATATCAAATTTTGGTTGATGCAATGCAAAATGCTGGTGACGGCGCTTTACAGGCCGCCTTCGAAGCCTTAAAGCTTAAACTAGCTGCAGCGGGGTTATTTGCCACAAGTCAAAAACAAGCCCTACCGCAACAACCTCAGCGAATAGGTATCATCAGTTCGGCAAAAGGTGCGGCAATTCACGACATACTGTCCGTGTTAAAGCGCCGAGCTCCTCACCTTGAAGTGATTATCTACCCGTCATTGGTTCAAGGGACGGATGCGCCACTTCAACTTCAACAGATGTTGCAATTGGCTAATCAACGGCAAGAAGTCGACGTGTTATTGTTAACTCGTGGTGGAGGCAGTAGTGAAGATTTACATTGCTTTAACGATGAGAGTCTTGCTTACGCGATTTTCAATAGTACCATCCCTGTCATATCTGCTGTAGGCCATGAAGTCGATGTAAGCATTAGTGATTTCGTTGCAGATATGCGTGCCCCTACTCCTTCTGCCGCCGCAGAATTAGTCAGTCAGAATGCGATGGAAATTAGCCAGCGATTGAGCGCTTACCAACAAAATATCAAGCGCTTGTGGCAATGGCGAAACCAACAATTTGAGTCTCGCTTACATTCGCTACAACAGCGTTTAGCATTAGTCAGTCCGGCAAACCAGCTACAGCAGCAACAGCAACGTTTAGACAGCGCTCAAATGGCTTTGACCGCTGTCTTCAATACCAAGCAACAGTTTCGCCAGCATCGCCTTGAGCAAGCGTTCAGTGGCTTACGAGGTTTTAGAGCTGAACAAACAATCAGTTTGGCCCATGAGCGTTTATCCAGAGCCAGACTTGCGCTAGAAAAGGCGCAAGCCGGCGTTCAATCGAGTGCGCAGAATCGTTTAGCTCAAGTATGTCAGCAACTTGAACAGTTAAGTCCACTAGCGGTATTAAATCGTGGCTATAGCATGGTCCAAGCAGAGGATGGCAGTATTATCAGGGATTCTGATAGCCTATATGACGGACAGAAATTGAGATTGGACTTTGCCAAAGGACATGCAAGTGTTCAAGTTTTGGAGCGCTCAACCAAGTTGCATAACACAGACTCCGAATAAGACTGTGTCAGTTTATAACTTTGAGAATCGTTGGCTCAGAACTTAGTGCAGTGTCTTTGGCAGCAGTAGCCCCATTGCCTCAAACTTACAAAGATTGTGACAATAGCTTTTAAATAGTTCGTAAGGAGATTGCTGATGCTGGCGTCGAGCTCGGTTAATTCGTACTCCCCAGTCAAACTCCTGGGCAGCGGTTTGTGCTAAGCACTCGTCAGTTTCAAGCAATTTTTTAAGCAGATATTTCACCTCTAAGACAGCCTGAGCATCAATCAAACTGTTGCAGCCATCAGCGAAGCTGCGTTGGGTCAACCAAACATTGCTGCACTGCTCCATCAATTGCGATTGCAACTCACTACTTTGTAGTTCGCTCAAATCTGCAATGCTAATAGCCTCGGCCAAAAGGCGATACTGCCATACTTGCTGAAAGTTCGCATAATCGTCAGCACTTAAGTCAAAAAACAACATACTGTAAGAACTATTTTGTTCTAAACACAATACACAATCTTGCCCTTCAAAATCAAAGCGATGAATTTGCCACTGCCAATGCCCAAATAAAGTAGCCGAGTTTATAGCAATGCTCGGTAACAAAGACTGTAGCTTGTCTGCAATTTGTAGTTCAATCATAGCTTGCCAATTTTCCGTCATAAACGTTTCTATTCCGGTAACTGCAAAGCAAATGCCAAGTTTTTAGAACCCGCTTAAAACTATCCCTAAAACTGCAAAACCTATTACCAATGACCAAACAGGAACTTTGAAGCGAACTAACACCAGCAAACCAATCAAGACCCAAAGTAAATCAGAAACACCATGGACTGCCGATACGAAAATCGGCTGGTATAAAGCGGCAAGTAAAATCCCTACCACAGATGCGTTAATACCAGCGATTGCTCCAGTCCAACGAGGACGGTTAGCAATGTTTTGCCAACTCGGTAGAAGAGCATACATTAACAACAAACCAGGGGTGAAAATTGCTAGCGTTGCGACACTGGCACCAAGCACCAGTTGTTGTGGCAATATAAGGGCTCCTAAGTAGGATGCTAAAGCAAACATGGGCCCTGGAAGCGCTTGTGCAGCACCATAAGCGGTGAGAAATTGATCTGGGCTTAAGGAATCAGCGGCCATCGTTTGAAGCAAAGGCAATACGACATGCCCTCCCCCAAAGACTAAACTACCCGCCACAAAAAAATCGTTCCATAGAGTAAGGATTGGATTCAAGTTATTAAAGAAAAATGCGCAAACAAATAGAACCACAAATAACACCAGCGACAGGCGATGACTTACACTTATATGTCCTTGAACAGGCTCATTATTTTTATTAACCCCAAGAAAGATCGCTCCCCCTACGGCCGCTACAATCAGCACCCACACTTGCGTCCAAAAACTGGGCACTACGATGAGTACTAATGCACTCAAGATGGCAACAATGATGGTTGTCGTTTGCCGGCAAAAGCTTTGAAACATTTTTTGGCAAGCATCAGCCACGATAACGACTGCCAGTAGCTTTAAGCCTGAAATAATGCCGTCGACCCAGGAATGTCCTATATATGCGGCACTAAATGAAGCCAACGACGCCATGATTAAAAACGATGGAAAGGTAAAGCCCATAAAGGCTGCTAAGCCTCCGACTAACCCTGCTCGCTGATAACCGATAGCAAAACCCACTTGGCTGGAGCCCGGCCCTGGTAAGAATTGACTCAAAGCAACCATTGACGCGTATTGCCGTTGATCGACCCAAGCTAATCGTTGTACAAAAACTTGCTGAAAATAACCTAAGTGCGCTGCCGGCCCACCAAAACTAGTCCACCCTAACAAGAAAAATTGTTTAAATACTTGCCACACGTCTGAGTATCCTCGAAACAAATTGTGCTTAGTTTGTGTCACTAGCATGACAGTTTTATGACTGCAGAATCAAACTCAGCCAGCGACGCTCAAGGCTTAGCATGACAGCTGATTTTGAAAGACTGGCAATCGATGAGGTAGACTTAAATTTTTCCGTCTATTTTCACCTGGTCTAAATAGCTCATTGCTTCCGTTTGCGGCAGAGGTTTTCCAAAAACATAGCCTTGCAGTAGGTCAAACCCTCTTTCCCCTAACCACTGTGCGTACTCCATTTCCTCTATACCTTCCACCAAAACCTTGGCTTCAATAATCTCAACTAAACTCTTGGCGTTCAGCAGGATCTCTTCCGAACGTGGATTGTGCATCGCATCCATGCAAAACTCGCGGTCAAACTTTACTTTGTCGCAGGGTAAGTGGCTTAAATAGCTTAAACTGGTAAAGCCCTTACCAAAGTCGTCCAATGCAACATGTATTCCCTGATGTCGAATGACCTTAAGCGCCTTCGAGACACGCTCAAAATCATTAACAGCACACGATTCTGTGAGTTCAATTTCTAAGGTATTGGTTTTACAAGTGCGGCTCTGATAAATATCGATTAAGTTTTTAGCAAAATTATCGTCTTCAAACTGTTTAGGGCTAACATTTAACGCGAAGCTTAAATCCAAGTATCCCAACGATTCAAACCTGCACATTATTTCTAAGGTTTTGCGAATAACCCAGTAGCCTAGATCTAAGACATATCGACTGTTCTCGATTACATCCAAAAATTGCCCTGGTGCGAGCAAGCCTTTTGTAGGGTGATTCCATCGAAGCAACAACTCAAAGCCAAGTACTTTTTGCTGCTGACAGGACACTTGAGGCTGTAAAAATAACTCAAGTTCGTCATTATCCATCGCCGCTTGAAACTGTGTTTCAACTGAAAACAACAGCTCTTGTGCCTCTTCTAAGGCGGGTTCAAAAAACTCAATTCGGTTGCGACCTTTTGCCTTGGCACTTTGTAGCGCTAAATCAGCGTGTTTCAATATGGTAGTTAGCTCAAAATTGGCTTGTTTAGCCCGTGCAATACCAACACTTACATGGACACTTATCGCAAGTAAGCCTGCGTTCATTTCAACCGCAATAAGGTGTTTTAGTTCATTAATGGCCTGGAAAACTCTCAAGTCGGTCTCATAGGGAACGATCAATTGAAATTCGTCGCTACCAATACGAAACAATCGGACCTTTTTGGGTAAGTTGTTTTTCATCCGTTCAACAATCTGAATCAACAATTGATCGCCAAAAGCATGCCCAAAACCATCGTTATAAGCTTTAAAGTTATCAATATCTATGTACACCAAGAAGAAGGGCTCTGAGCTGTCACGAAATGAGCTAAGGTGCTCGGACAAGATATCGCTAAAAGCGTAGCGATTCCCAAGGCCTGTTAATGAATCGGTTCTCGCTTGGCGCACCAACTTTTTGTGAGTCGCTAATATTTGGCTTCGCATTGAACTCACTTCATCAACCAACGCTAATGACGCAGAGTCAAGACTATCAAACTCGTCTCGGAAACTACGTCTAATTTTATTGGCTTGGTATCTACGATTCTCCAATATTTGAGGTAATTGCTGAACATGCTGCAAAAGAAGTTTTAGCGGTCCAGCCGTCAAAAAGTAACCGCAGAAAATGCTTAGTAGCAACGCCGCAAAGCCGATAATGAAAGCTCTAAGGACTAAAAACCCGAACTGAGAATCATACTTGTCCCATTGTTTTACAAAAACAAATTCAACACTCGACTTACTTGTTAGCGGCTTCTCCACGCTATGTGAAACGTAACTATGTTGACCACGTTTAATAACTTCAAATTTTTGACTAGAACCTGCCGTTAACTGACTTGCGTCATTAATCTCCAGCCAAGGAAAGCTTTGTTCATCACCAAACTTTCCAATAGAGCGGGTTGCTGATTCTTGTTCATGAATGAAAATTTCAATGGCTACGTTTAACTGCCGACTAATCATAATCAATTGGTCTTGTAGCCCGACTTTTAGAGAAATCGCTGCCAAGCGGCCATCTTTTAAATCGATAGGCACCCCTACCCACATGGTACATAACGCGTCGCAGTCTAAAACATAGCTTGGTTCTAAGTTCAACTTAAGCTTTGTTAACAATACATCAGGCACATGACTGCTATTAGGTGTCACGCAGAAATTGCGTTGTGGGTCCCCACCAAGGTTGTCAATACAGATGTTCTCAAGTGGGATCAGCCATTGGGCTGCGGGATAGTTTTGTTCAAGTTCCGAACTTATCTGTTCAAAATGTCTATCTTCGCGTAATTGGTAATCAAATTGTACGGCCAGACTAATGGAGTGAAACAAACTTGATAAATGTAAATCTAAGCTTTGATCAACGGTACTCTGAATTTGCTCAACCAATTGCTCGCGTTGAGCTCGGTAGGAATCAACAAGCAGGTAAATCATGCCAGACAAACCAAGAAGCATAGCAATAGCCACACCCAGAGCAAACTGATGTCGAAGACTAATAAAACGCTTCGTTTTATCTTGCATCGCTACCCCTAACTAAAAGCGGAAACTAAGTTGCACAGCGGCCATTTGCCAGTACATTTTTGGATTTCCATCAGGTCCGTATAAGTCTCTAATCGGTGGGATCATCGAAACACCTTTGAACCAATGATATTCAGCTTTAAGTTGCCACTGAGAGTGAAAATTCCAAGTCGTCCCGATAGCGATATCTTGTAATCGTTTATACTTGTCCGGAATGTAATCTGGGATAAACTGACTATGATCGTAGCGAGCCCATAGCTCGACTGTTGGTCTTAAGTAATAGATTGCATTAACGTAGCCTGACCACATATCAACACTACCGGTAAAGACTGCGAGATCCGGTTTACCATAGGTACCTCCGTCTCGAAACGACAATTCAGAGCTAATCTCAAAACGTTGTTGCGAATACTGCAATGAAGCAAGGTACTGCCTGACATCGAATACATAATCATAACCGGGAAGCGCTTGCTCTAAGGTCATTGCGTACTCTCGGGCTTGAAAGGCCATAAACCATGTGGAGTTAGGTCTATAACTGACAAAGGCGGACAAATTAACTTCGCTCTCAAAAGTACCTTCTTGTTGACTCCCTAGAAATCGCTTTGACATGTTTGGATCATAGGGTTCTTTACCATAAGTTAGATTTATATTCAGTTCCTTCTCAAACCCAAAGTTACGGTAAAAATCTAGACTTAGTCCGTCGCTTCTCAAGCTTTGCTCGCGCAGAATATGAGGGTAGATGGATTGCGGTAAAATAATACTTGGCTTGGTAAATGGTACATCTCGGGTGGTACCGTATAGCCCGTTTTTAAGCTTTATACGACCCAATTTAGCATGCAGATCCCAATTTTGGTTACTCCAAAGGTTAGCATTCAAACTTAAATGATCGACTACAAGCCCATTTTCAAACCAGTCGCCAGTGTCTCTAGCACTTAATAAGCCACTAACCGATAAACGCGGACTTAAAGCCCAGCGCCCATGTAAGCCTGCTTCATAAATGGGCCCAGAATCCCCGCTTTCGAACCCATAGAAATTATTATCACTCGGCGCAATATAACCAGCGGACAAAAAACCTCCCCAAGTAGGCGCTTGAACATCAGCCCACGAGCTTGAAGCACTTAACAACGCAATTAAACTAAGGAAGAATCTGAATCGAGTAGACATTGTCATCACTGATTTCCTTATTTGAATAGGCAATTGCGTCGGCATTATGGGTAATCGTATGGATTAACTGCTGGTCGGTGCGTACTTGTTTGGGAGCCGTAGCGACTCCAGTATAAACTAAGCGGTCCCAATGTTTTCGCAATTGGTAAGGGAATATATCAAGTACAGCTTTAGAAAATTTAACGTGGACAGCATTTGAATCAGGGAAACAGACAAGCTGCACCGGATGCCCGTCTGGCCACGTTAATTGGCGTAAAGAGAACAATCGATTAGCTATACCTATGTCTATCTTCTCTTGGGAGCGGGCACGATTAAGAACGACATAGATTGACTGCGACGCCAGAGCTAAGTCGGCTAATTCAGCATTTGTTTGATCGGTGTTACTAAAAGCAACGCTACATAAACTCAAAAATAGAACGATCATTACAACAAGCTGGTTCACTCTCAAATTGACCACCAATGTCTCGTCCACCAGTCCTTATCAACGTATGCTATTGTTTTACAAATGACAAGCGTTGTATGTTATAAAAATGTTGTTACTCTATAAAACTTTAGTCAAAGCCTAGACGATAATCAAACTTATATTATTCAAATAGTTAGAAAACGGGAAAATGTCGTTTCGTTCCCATCGATTAAACCTATCAATTTAACTTAAAACATCAATTACCTCTTTGAGACTGACGGTGCTAGGATAACGGCCTATACCCGCCCAATGGCGATTTAGTTTGAAAGGACAGACGATGGATATACCGAATAATAGCTGTATCGTTATTTTTGGGGCTTCAGGCGATTTAACACATCGAAAACTCATTCCCGCTCTTTACCACCTGTTTGCAAATCAAGGCTTACCTGAGAGCTTTGCAATTTTGGGGGTCAGTAGAACCCATTTCACTGACCAAGAATTTCGCGATAAGTTACTTGGCATTTTACGTGAAACAGAAACCGTTGATGAAAACACCCTCAGTGCATTCGCAAACCACCTGTATTATCAGGGTTTGAACACCTCAGATGTAGAACAATATGCGCAGCTCAAAGCGCGACTAGATTTACTTCAGGACCATCATCAGACCGAAGGCAATACTCTTTTCTATTTAGCCACACCTCCAAGTTTATATGGCGTGATTCCCGAATGCTTAGCCGCCCATGGACTCAATACCGAAGAAAATGGTTGGAAGCGTTTAGTGGTTGAGAAACCATTTGGCTATGACTTGGCCTCTGCCGAAGCCCTTGATGCCAAAATTCATCAGCACTTTAATGAACAACAAATTTATCGAATCGACCATTATCTTGGCAAAGAAACCGTTCAAAACTTATTGGTGTTTCGCTTTGCTAACGGCATGTTCGAACCGCTTTGGAACCGCAACTTTATTGACTACATTGAAATTACCGCAGCTGAGTCTCTTGGGGTTGAGGAACGTGGCGGTTATTACGACGGCGCGGGAGCCGTTAGGGATATGCTGCAAAACCATTTACTACAAGTTTTAGCCATGGTTTCGATGGAGCCACCCTCGGCTATTAATGCAAACTCGATGCGTGATGAAGTGTATAAGGTGCTACGTAGCCTCAAGCCTTTAAGCGAACATGATTTAAAACGAAACCTAGTTTTAGGACAGTATACGGAATCACAAGTTCGAGGGCAGAACCTTCCGGCTTATCGCGCGGAACATGGCGTTGCCGACGATTCTCGCGTGGAAACCTATGTGGGTCTGAAAATGGAAGTTAACAATTGGCGTTGGAATGGCGTACCTTTTTATGTCAGAACCGGTAAACGACTACCAACCCGAGTCACTGAAGTCGTCATTCATTTCAAGAAAACGCCACACCCGGTTTTTGGTGCCGATGCTCCCGAGAACAAGTTAGTGATCCGAATTCAGCCCGACGAAGGTATTTTGATGAGTTTCGGCCTGAAAAAACCCGGAGCAGGATTCACAGCCGAGCAAGTATCAATGGACTTTCACTACAAGGAACTAAGTGAAACAACCATGCTGAGCGCGTACGAGCGACTACTACTTGACGCGATGAATGGTGATGCTACCTTATTTGCCCGAAGCGACGCAGTGCACGCATGCTGGGACTTCGTACAACCAATCCTAGACTTTAAAGAGCGGCCACAGTCCCTTTATGGCTACGCCGCTGGAACTTGGGGTCCAATTGAAGCAGAGCAAATGCTAGCCAGAAGTGAACGCCAATGGCGCTATCCATGTAAAAATTTAACCGACACAGAGTACTGCGAACTATGAGCCTAAATTATCAACGCTTTGACACCGCTATGCTTCTAATCGAGCAATTAACAAAAGAACTGATTGCTTACAGTAAGTTACAACGCCCGGTGCATATATCCTTATCTGGCGGGTCGACACCTAAGCGGTGGTTTACCCATTTAGCACAAGACAGTGTGGCGCAGAGCATCGACTGGAACAATCTCCACTTTTGGTGGGGGGACGAGCGTATGGTTGATCCTACTGATGAGCAGAGCAATTTTGGTGATGTAAACCAAATACTTTTTCAACACGTACCGCTACCATCGTCCAACATTCATCGTATTCAAGGTGAAAACGAGCCGGAATTTGAAGCTAAGCGTTTTAAAGACGAAATGCTTTCACACATCCCGCTACGCGATGGCATGCCGGTATTTGACTGGATTATTTTGGGTATGGGGGAAGATGGCCATACCGCCTCGCTATTTCCATATCAGGGCACAATGGACGCACCAGGCATAACACTGGTTGCAAAACATCCTGAATCTGGACAAATACGAGTGACTAAAACCGCTGCTTTGCTTGAGCAAGCGCAGCGCATTACTTATCTAGTCATTGGTAAATCCAAAGCTGGAATCCTCAAAGAAATTCAATCACAAGCTGCTGATAGCTTGCCCTATCCAGCAGCGAAAGTTAAATCACTTCGGGGTGAAACCCAGTGGTATTTAGATAAAGACGCAGCCATAGAGCTGGTATAAGGACAATATAATGAAAGCAGACATAGGCGTTATTGGTTTAGCGGTGATGGGGCAGAACCTCATTTTGAACATGAATGATCATGGTTTCAAAGTGGTTGCCCACAACCGTACTGCAGCAAAAGTAGACGAGTTTCTGCAAGGTCCCGCTAAAGATACCCAAATCCAAGGCGCATACAGTTTAGAAGAATTGGTAGCAAAACTTGAGTCCCCTCGTAAAGTGATGTTGATGGTACGAGCAGGTGACGTTGTTGATGCTTTTATTGACAAATTAGTACCCTTGTTGGACGCAGGCGATATTATCATTGATGGTGGTAACACCAACTATCCCGACACCAACCGCCGTGTGGCTAAACTAAAAGAACATCAGATCCGCTTTATTGGTACTGGCGTATCAGGTGGCGAAGAAGGTGCGCGTTTCGGACCATCAATTATGCCCGGTGGCGATCCCGAAGCATGGCCATTTGTTAAACCAATATTCCAAGGCATTTCAGCCAAGACTGAACAGGGCGAACCATGCTGCGATTGGGTTGGCAATGATGGTGCAGGCCATTTCGTCAAAATGGTCCACAATGGTATTGAATATGGTGACATGCAGCTTATCAGCGAGGCCTATCATTTCATGAAAGATGGTCTCGGCCTGAACTACACTCAAATGCAAGCTACTTTCGCCAAATGGAATGAAACCGAACTCGACAGCTATCTGGTTGAAATCACCGCAGACATTCTCGCTTATGCCGATGAAGATGGCTTACCGTTACTTGAAAAAATAGTGGATAGCGCCGGCCAAAAAGGCACAGGTAAGTGGACCGGGATTAACGCCCTCGATGTTGGGATCCCACTAACCTTAATCACTGAATCTGTATTTGCGCGTTGCCTGTCTTCACTAAAATCTGAGCGAGAAGCAGCTGAAACCTTGTTTAACAAGCAAATTGGAGCCGTTGAAGGAGACCAAGAGCAATGGTTGGAAGCGCTGCGTCAAGCTTTGTTAGCGTCCAAGATCATTTCGTATGCGCAAGGCTTTATGCTAATGCGCGCTGCCTCAGATGAAAATAAATGGGATCTCAATTACGGTAATGTGGCACTAATGTGGCGCGGCGGCTGTATTATACGTAGTGCATTCCTGAGTAACATTCGCGACGCTTACGAAAACACACCTGAGCTTGCCTTTTTGGCATCAGACCCATACTTCAAAGACATTATTGAGCAATGCTTACCAGCGTGGCGTAAAGTTGCAGCTAAATCACTTGAGATTGGTCTGCCAATGCCATGTATGACATCTGCACTGACATTCTTGGATGGCTATACGACGGCGCGTTTACCGGCCAATATGATCCAAGCTCAGCGCGATTATTTTGGCGCACATACCTATGAGCGAACCGATAAACCAGCTGGTGAGTACTTTCATACCAATTGGACTGGGACTGGTGGCGATACTGCATCGACAACCTACGATGTCTAAACGCTAGGCACCATTTTCAATCAAAAAAGGGCTCAAAGAGCCCTTTTTAATAGATTTGATTCCCTTATTGATAGATCCTGTCTGCCCATAAAGTTAAGCCATGAGTGACACTGCCAAAATTGTCCCCTGCACTAAACCGGCAGTTGTAGCGTTGACTTAAAAACTCTTTGACTAAAGGACTGCTCGCGCTACCTCCAGTAAGAAATATCTCATCCGGTAGTCCACCAGCCTGGGTTATCACATCATCGGCGAGCTTGGCGATTTGAGACAATAATTTAGTGGCACATTGTTGCCACTGTAATTGTTCGACGTCAATGTTGAGATTTGGGCGTAAATAACTTAAATCAACGCTACTACTCGCTTGTTTGCTTAGCTCTATTTTTGCTTGTTCCGCACTAGCACTAAGCCGATAACTGAGGCGCTGCTCTTGCAGGGCAATTAATCCTTCTATCGCATTTAGATTATCGTCTTTACAAAGCTCGATCAGTTGCCGCTTGGTATCCGACTCATAAAAACGCGCTTGGGCAGGAAAACTATTGATCGATGCAGCGTCAGTAAAAGGCTGCTTAGGGACTGGTAAACCATTACTTTGGGTTAGGTTTGATCCCAAATGTGGCATGAGTGCAAATTGATTCAAGGCAATATCGAA
Source organism: Alginatibacterium sediminis (assembly GCF_003610775.1). Taxonomy (GTDB): domain Bacteria; phylum Pseudomonadota; class Gammaproteobacteria; order Enterobacterales; family Celerinatantimonadaceae; genus Alginatibacterium; species Alginatibacterium sediminis. The sequence goes on from NZ_RAQO01000008.1 coordinate 86,793, forward strand.
ATCGTTTCCACCAATACGTTCACCGCTATAACCGCAAACCAAGTCTTGATGTTCAAATTTGTTCAAATAACCAGGCCCCATCAGCAACATGGATACGTCGCTCGTTCCGCCACCAATATCAATTACCATCACTTTTGACTCTTGGCTTAACTGTTCTTGATATGCCAAACCCGCTGCCATGGGTTCGTACAAAAACTCAACCTGCTCAATACCGACAAATTTAGCTGCATTCCGAAGAATATCTAAGGCTTGACGATTGCTTTGTTCGCTATCCAAACCTTGAAAGTTTACCGGGCGACCAATCACAATTTTTTGTAAGCGCTTGAGTCCATGTTGCTCAACTTGTTGTATAAGATGCAGGATCATGGCAGCAGCAATATCTTCAAATTGCTGCTGCTGCGCCACACTTAAACCGGTGGCCCCCAAGAACGACTTGGGAGAGCGGACGTAATAACAATCACTGGGATCAATAAGATATTCTTTAAGGGCTTGTTGACCAAACTCTAGGTTTTCAGGGTAACCATCGAGTTTAAGTTCATTATAGGCTCGAAGACTCGCCGATAACTGAGATTGGCGAGCATTTTGATAGTGATGCTGGCGACCTTGTGACTCGAGATTGCGAAACAACCACGCACTGATCATTTGACTTTGCGGTGCAAACACTGTGGAAGGCATGTATTGCCCATGTTCAGGTAAGGTAATAATGCTAGCTTTACCAGCTTGCATATGACCCAATGCACAATTTGAAGTACCAAAGTCTAAGCCAGCAATCATCGCAGTCATTATTTTAAAAGCCTTTAAAAATGGGTCGCGAAGATTACCGTTATTACTTCCTAGTCACAAGTCTAATCCGGTACTTAATCAGCTGTTTAGCACAGCTTTTTTTGCTACGGCTCTTGTAGATACTCAAAATAGTCAAAATCGGCATGCAAATTTTGTCCGGTTAAATCGCAGGCAAACAATCCCACAAAACTTCCGGTAAAGCGAAATACATCGTTACCCGCTTCATCTGACAACGCAGTACTATTAAGTCGAGGTCCGATTGCCACCCAGTAATTGGAGTCCAGACTATAGCTAAACTGGTACCATTGCTGTTTTAAGTCGACCTTTAAGTGAATTCGTTCGCAACTCGGTAGTAAAACAAGCTCATGTTCATCATATTTCCCACCGATAAATTGACAAATTTGCAGGGCTGTTTCACCTTCATCGGAGAGCGTTTGTTTTAAAAAGTAATGGTCTTTACGCGAGTAATAAACCACCAAGCCTGCCATTTGCATAAAATGAGTTGGTTTAAACTCAATTGCGGTTTGAGCACTCGCATTAAAAGATTGCCAACGCCGAGCTATCAAGCTTTGTTGGTAGCGGGAGTACAGGTATTGGCGACCTTTCAAACGTAGATATCCAGGTCGTTCAGTTAAACTTAGCCATGACGGATTGACAGCTTCACGCAAACTGGCAAAATTTATATCTAACTGCGGCTGATCGAAATCATCTCGATTTGGTCGAGCTGGCCAAATATGTGTGGGTAAGTCCGGCCCTTTTACCTGCTCAAATGGAACCGTTCCACCGCCTTTGAGCCAAGGCCAGTCATCTCGCCATTCAATAGCCTGAATCGCGCTCTCTCGGCCAAGAATACTTCGTCCATTGCCGTATTTTGGCCCGTATAAACCCTGCTCAGGATCTCTAATTTGACGACTGCAAAGATGGGTCATGTACCACTGTCCACCTTGCGTTTTCACAAAAAAACCGTGGCCGGCACGTTGTAAAGGAGCGTCTTCTTGAAAACGGGAGCTGAGTATCGGATTTTGAGGATGAAGCTCGTAAGGTCCCCAAATAGAATGAGAACGACAAACCGTTACCGCGTGATCAAGACTAGTTCCCCCTTCCGCGGTGACCAAGTAATAAAAATTGTCCTTTTTCAGTATTTGTGGACCTTCCGTACAGCCCAGTTTAGTACCCGTAAAAATTGTCTTAACGGGGCCACATAACTTACCCGTGCTTACGTCAAATTCTTGTAGGACTATGCCGCCAAACTTGTTTTTACCTTGTCGACCATCCCACAACATATTGAGCATATATTTTTTACCATCATCGTCATGAAATAATGACGGGTCAAAGCCGTAGTTTCCAATAGACACAGGCAGAGACCAAGGTCCGGAAATCGAAGGTGCAGACACAACAAAGCAAGGTGTAGCCATCCAACTGCCACCTCGGCAGCTATGCACATTAGAAAAGCACAACCAAAATTGTCCATCCGAATAACTTAAAGCAGGGGCGTAAACGCCTTCTGAGTTATCCATTCCCAACATATTTAGGTGTTGTTGATCGACCAAGGCATGCGTACAAAGTTTCCAATGCACCAGATCACGAGATTGGTGAATTTGTACCCCTGGAAACCATTCAAAGGTTGACGTCGCGATATAGTAATCGTCGCCAACGCGAACAATCGAAGGATCTGGATTAAATCCTGGAATAATTGGATTCTCAATCGTGTTCATAAATACACCAACCGACAATGAAAACATTATAATATTGTCGTTCTTATATAATAAATGTATAAATATAACCTATAAACATAATTATATTGCTTTCGAGGCTAAGCCTTAAACTTGAATCAACTCAATTTTGAAAACATTAGTCTCACTCCAGGACAAAATTTTGGACTACGCTTCTACCAATTAGAGCCATCTGCAGCACTAGCGGCTAAAAATCACTTCCATAGTATGTTTGAGCTGATGCTTTTCGAGCGATTCGACGGCATTGTTGAGATTGAGGGAGAAGTGTTCTCTCTTGAATCGAACAGCTTGCTTTATGTACCATCACTTATGGCGCACCAATTGACTAGCATAGCTAGCCCGCAACGTTTTTTTCTGTTTCAATACCACCGCAGTTTTTACCAAAGTGCCAGCATTACATCGCCACAACAACCTTTGAACATTCCTTTTGTCAGCAAATTAGGCCCTTCAGAGTTCGGCCGGGTTCGCGACCTTTTGAATTGGAGTCATGACCTTCAGAAGGATGAAGACTTGATGTTAAAAAATAGCTTATTGGGATCATTGCTAACATTTGTCCGACTCAAGCAAGAGCATTTGCAACAAGACTTCAAGCAAGCATCAAAGCAACTACAAAATATCGCGATACTGCGGCCGCTGCTTCAAAAATGGGAAGCAGGAAAGTCTTTAGGCATTAGTTTAGATCAAGCAGCTGGCATCTGTCAGATGTCCCGCTCGCACTTTTCTCGGAACTTCAAACAACAACTTGGGCAAAATTTTAGTCACTACCTACTTAAACAAAAACTAAGCCATGCTATCCATCTTTTGCTACAAACCGGCGATAGCATTAGTGAAATAGCGTATCGTTGCGAATTTACTGATACGGCTTATTTCTGTGCCAAATTCAAGCAAGGTATAGGGCAAAGCCCTGGACAATTCAGGCGAACAATGACCTCCGGCAAACAGTTCATAAGCCACCACGACTATAAAAACTAAATAGCTTTAAGAAAATAAGCGATGTCATGTCACAAACTCTTTTAAGGCTTGCTATAAAAGATTGAAGTGCTTCACGCTTCGAACAGATTTAATTGACGACAAAAATCGTAACGTTAAAATGTCTCGTATTAATAAAAATATTGCTACCCCACCTGTTGATTTAGGAAATTTGATGTCACTTCAATCCATGCAACACGCTCTTTCCAATGAACTCGAACACAATATTTTAAGCTATTGGCTAAAGCACCTTGACCACGAAGGTGGTGGCTTTCATAGCTATGCCGACCACAATGGCACTATTCAAGCTGATTTCAATAAAGGCGTGTTGCTGCATTCTCGGATTTTATGGACCTTCTCTGCTGCCTATCGCACTTTTCCCAAACCAGAATATTTGCAAGCTGCCAAACAGGCATTTGATTTTCTAGCGGGTGCAGCGTGGGACGCAGAATTTGGCGGCGTATACTGGATGTTAGACAGTCAATGCAATGTTATTGACAGCCAAAAGCATGTCTACAATCAAGGTTTCGCTATCTATGCTTTTAGCGAATACTACCTGGCCAGTAATGACCCCAAAGCACTCGTCTTATCTGAACAATTATTTGATTTAATTGAACAGCACGCTGCAGACCAAGAGTTTGGTGGGTATTTAGAAGCATTTGACTGTCAATGGGAGCCTATCGCCAACAGTTTAGTTTGCGATACTCAAGAGGATGTTTTGGCAGAAAAGTCGATGAATACGCATTTACACATTCTCGAAGCGTACGCCAACTTACAACGGGCTAAACCTCAAGTTAAAGTCGAATCTAGGCTGATACATCTGCTCGAACTCTTTGAAGAGCACATTATTGATGATAAATGCCATTACGGACTATTTTTTCAACGCGATTGGCAATGTGTGTCCCAGGATGTTTCTTACGGTCATGATATCGAAGGCACATGGTTACTTGATGATGCTGCTCTACAAGTTAATCAACCAACACTGCGTAAACGTATTCAAGACTCGAGCTTAGAAATGGCCTACGCCACCTTAAATGAAGGACGAGACTTTGATGGCGCTGTTTTTAACGAACTGCACCAACAGCGTTATTTAGATTGTGACCGAATTTGGTGGGTTCAAGCTGAAGCAATGCTAGGATTTTATAACGCTTTTGAAAAATCTTTAGATCCGAAGATGCTAGAAGCCAGTCAACATTGTTGGGATATCATACAGACTCAACTAATTGACCACACGCATGGCGAATGGCATATGCAAACCAATCGCTTTGGTAAGCCCTATACAGATTTGCCTAAAGTTGAGCCATGGAAATGCCCTTACCATAATGGTAGAGCATGTTTGGAGATGTATTTGCGTCTTGAAAAATTGCAAAACTAAAGCGGATTAAAGACTGTATCCATTTAGAATCAAAGTTGGCTCATTATATTTTAGACAAAAAAAAGCCTCCGCTAAGAGCTGAGGCATAGAAACATATTCTAAAAAGCACTATTCCAATTACATAAGTTCAGACCGTCGAATTTACCGAAAGTTCAAATTAATTTGAAATTACTAACAGAAAAAAGAACAGGGTAAATCTGAGACAAAAAAAAGCCTCCGCTAAGAGCAGAGGCATAGAAACATATTCTAAAAAAGCACTATTCCAATTACATAAGTTCAGACCGTCGAATTTACTGAAAGTTCAAATTAATTTGAAATTACCAACAAAACATTCAAATTGGTAAATTTGTGACAAAAAAAAGCCCCTGCTAAGAGCAGAGGCATAGAAACATATTCTAAAAAAGCACTATTCCAATTACATAAGTTCTGACCGACGAAATAGGCAAAAGTTCAAAATAATTTGAAAAAAGTGAAAAAAGTCGCCTATGCACTGCTACATAAATCGAAGACAAAAAAAAGCCTCTGCAAAAGCAGAGGCATAGAAACAATTCTAAATTCTAAAAAAACACTATTCCAATTACTAATTAAGACCCTTCTAATCTCAAATAGTTCAAACTAAAATCATTTTTCTTGAAAAAATTGTTATTTATTTTTATATCAGTATGTTACGCCATTATTTAGCGCTTACTCACAGTGGTACTGGGAGAATCCTCGGGACATATAGTTCGTCAAGGCGCTGGGATGATCATCACTACAAGTATGCACCCAAACCCGCTTGCAATCGTTCAAAGACCACGCCTTTGAGATAGCCTCACTAAGCAAGTACCCGCCCAAACCTCGTCCGATAAAGGGCTCGCTCAGGCCAAAATAACGAATTTCAACTTGCTTTTGATGTTGAAGCTGAAGTTCAAAATACCCAGCAACCGCCCCGTCCATATAGGCAACCCATGTAAATAGATCGTTATCAACGTAGTTTTGCCATTGTTTTTCACTCCAGCTTAGCTTATCAGTCCACTGCCAAGCACTGCCCACCAACTCATATAAAAATCGATTGAATTGCCATTGTTTGTGCTTCATTTCAACTATCAGCAATCCATAAGATTCTGTTTTAGCTTTCAATTCACTTTCATTGAGCATCTCAAGGTAGTAGATACAAGATTCTTTCATTGAACTGATCCCTAAATTCATTCGATTTGCCAGATGCACTATTCGATTTGTAGATTCAATAGTAAGCATCATATATCTTCAAAACTAAGCCTCAAGCGGATTTAGGTATCTTTAGCAAATATTGCTTGCCCAAGGACCTAGCCTAGGTACATTATTGCACTAACAGAATCCCCCCATTTAGCCTTTAGGAGTATTTATGGATCAGCAAAATGCCCGCCGCGTTTCTCAGGTTTTAGAGCTAGTCGCTATGAGTCGTCGCCGTAACAAACTTAAGCGAGAGATGGTCGACTTAGATAAGAAAATCCGCGATAACCGTAAGCGCGTAGACTTACTCGATAATTTAAGCGATTACATTCAAGCAGGTATGTCGGTCGAAGAAATTCGGACTATCATCGAGAACATGAAAAATGACTATGATGACCGCGTGGATGAGTACACCATCAAAAACGCAGAACTTTCTCAAGAACGCCGTGATTTAGCCCTAAAAATAAAATCAGCTAAAGCAGAGTAAGCGTTTTTTTTGCGCGGCTTTGGTCGCGCAATCCAAAATGAAGGCTTACACCGAGCTCCCAACTTTGGTTGCTTTATAGCCACATCTTGCAATACACTTACTTTTTAATCGGATACGGATTTCCAATTTGCTGTTTTGCGATAGTACTCTTCATCTATTTGGCGTCAATAATTCCACATATATTGGTTGTGAGTTGAGACGATGAAGCTTCCCATACGTGTAATTCTCACTATCACCATGACTTTGATAGCCCTCATTCCAATTTCGGTGTTTTCATTTTGGACAACAAACACTGCTTTAGAGCGAGAGTTTGAAGCGGTCGAAGAAAAACACCTCCTACTCGCAAAAAACCTAACTTTAGCCCTCAATCGTTATGCAATGGATCTTAAATCGGCATTTGTAGCAGGTACTCAAGCAGTTGAGCTAACACGCTTAGGCAGCGAGTATCGTTTATTAATGCAGCAACTCAACTTACATAGCTTAATACGCGTCTCCGACGAGGGGCAAGTTTTACAATCAGTGTTTGGGGATCAAGCGTATTTTGACGACCCTGTTCAGAGACAAGCCATCGTAAAAATGGTGCAAACCAACCCAGCACCATTATTCACACCGGTCTTAAAATTCGGAGATGTGGAACCTAATCTCTATATTGCCAAGGAGTCTATTGAAGGCGACTACTGGATTGCCGCTATCAGTCTGGCCTATATTTATTCGATGCAACGCAGTATTGCGTTTGGAGAAAAAGGTCATGCAGCCATCGTTGACCAACGCGGTCGCGTATTAGCTCACCCAAATAAGCAATGGCAACGAGAAGCCAAAGATATCTCCAGTATTAGTATTGTGCAAAAACAAATTGCTGGCCAAACTGGAGTTGAACAGTTTTATTCCCCCGCAATGAAATCAGACATGATTGCAGGTTACTCTTCAGTTCCTCAAACGGGTTGGGGCGTGATGATCCCGCAACCCGTGTCTGAGCTTTATGAGAATATTCGCCATGTACAAGACGCAACAATAATCATCGCTATAATCACTAGTATCTGTGCGATAGGCTTGAGTTGGATCTTGTCTGGTATATTCTCGCAACCGGTACGTCGACTCACCGTCTATGCGCAACAAATCTCCCAACAAACACAAGCCATACCAATTGACTTTCCACGCGCTCTATATAGCAATGAAATTGGCGCCTTATCAAACGCCATGCAACAAATGTCGTTAGAGATTTCTCAGCATCGCGAAGTTCTTGAACAAAAAGTTCAAGAGAGGACAGCTGAACTCAATAAAATCAAAGATCATAGTCTGCACTTGGCCCAGCATGACTTGCTCACATCTTTGCCTAATCGTTTAGCTATTCATCAGTTGATCGAACAACAATACCAATCTAATTCAGCATTTGCCTTGCTGTTCTTAGACCTAGATGGCTTTAAGCCTCTCAACGATGAGTACGGCCATCAGTTCGGTGATAAAGTATTACAAGCGGTAGCGTCGCGCTTAAGCTCGATTAATAAAGGGGATGATAAGATTAGTCGATATGGTGGGGACGAATTTTTGATTTTGCTCAACCAAGTAGACAATGCAGAAGCAGCCCAAACTATTGTCGAGCGATTTATTAGCAGCGTACGCCAGCCATACTCAATAGAGTCTCGCACAATATATCTCAGCGCTAGTATTGGTTTTGCTTTGTCTTCACAGGCCCAAGGCGTGGACGAAATAATCCACTTAGCAGACAAGGCGATGTATAACGCTAAAGCCAGCGGGAAAGACCAATTCTACGCTTACGCGACTAGCTAGGTAATACTAGCTTTGATACGTTTACAGCTGGAACACTCGCCGTGAAAACCTCTGTACGACAACTGTGTGAATTTGCTGCTAAGCAAGGAAGCTTAGAACACCGCTTCACCCCATCTCCAAGCTCAAGCCAGGGAATAGAAGCCCATCAAGCCTTGCAATCAAAGCGCGGCCCATCTTATATCGCAGAGTATAGTCTTAAGGCGACAGTTTGGGGCTTGAATGTTAGCGGCCGTGCCGACGGCTTCGACCCTGAACATGGCTATATCGAGGAAATAAAGTCACATCGAGGTCACATCGATACGATTAGCGAAAATCGAAGGCAATATCATTGGGCTCAACTCAAATGTTATGCTGCGATGATCTGTTATGCACAAGATCTGAGTCAAATCGAGCTTCGCCTTGTTTACATCAATGTTGATAGCGGCAAAGAAACTACGTTTACTAAAAATCTAAAGACAACGGAGCTTGAACAGTTTTATTGTCAGCTATGTTTAGTATTTTCTCACTGGTGTAACCAACTAGATAAGCACCGGATAAAAAGAGATCAAGAACTTAAAGCACTAGCATTCCCATTTGTAGACTTTCGCAGAGGACAGCGAAACCTGTCCGAATTCGTGTATAAATGTGCGGTCCAATCTCGAGATGCTTTGCTGCAAGCCCCCACTGGCTTAGGTAAAACAATCGGGGTACTTTACCCAGCTTTAAAAAGCATGCCCCAAGCCAAATTAGACCGAATCCACTACCTAAGTTGCAGAAATACAACCAAACAAGTGGCCATGACCACTTTGGCGCAGTTGCGCAACGATACCGATTTTTGGGGCCTCGAAATGACTTCAAAAACCCAAAGCTGCTTGCATCCTGAAGCCAGTTGCCAGGGCTTATCTTGTCCTTTAGCTGATGGTTTTTTTGATCGATTACCCAAGGCTCGGCAACAGCTTTTACTTGGTGATAAGCTATGGGCTAGAAGCCAAGTAGAACAGATTGCAGAGCAACACAACATTTGCCCGTATTTTTTAGCGCAAGAAATGAGCCATTGGGCCGATGTGTTGGTTGCCGACGTCAACCATATGTACGATCAAAGTGCTGCGCTTGCTTCAATGATTACCAGCGAGAAACTGCGTTGCCTAAGTCTCGTCGATGAGGCACACAATCTCATAGACCGCGCTCGCGAAATGTACAGCTGTAGCTTATATCAATCTCAGTTTTTGGCAGCCCAAACTTTAGCACCAAAGCCAATAGCGAAGCCACTCAATCGGGTTATTTCGGCTTGGAGAGCGCTTAACCGAAAACTAAAATCAGCAGATGAGCTAAAGTCTCAAACTCAATTTTTGAACTATGTACCAAGCCAATTAGAAGGCCCTATGCTCAGCCTATGCTCAGCTATATCTGACTATGCGGTTGCCAATTCAATTAGCCCCAGCTTACAAGAGCTACTCTTTGAATGCCTTGCCTTTACTAAGTTAAGTGAACTGTTCAACGAGCATTCCGTCGTTGAGTATGACTATCAAAAACGCGGAAAATCAACGCTAAGTATTCGCAATCAAATTCCTGCAGATCATTTGGAAAATCGCTTTAGTTTAAGCCAAAGTAGCATTCTATTCAGTGCCACTCTAAGCCCCTATGATTACTACAAGGATCTGTTAGGTCTAAGTAGAGAAACCTTGTGGTCTGAAATACAAAGCCCTTTTTGCGCTTCCCAACTAGAGGTGCGTCTAATCACCAATATAAGCACTCGTTGGAAACAGCGCCACGCATCTTTGCAGCCAATTTGCGAACGAATTAAAGTTCAATTTGAACAACAGCCTGGGAATTACATCGTATTCGCCAGTAGTTTTGCCTACCTTGATGACTTAAAGCAACAAATGCGGGTGCACGCTCCAAACATCCCTCTAGTACAACAACAACGTTATATGAGTGAAAGTCAGCGACAACAATTCCTAGACAGCTTCTCCCAACACAGTCAGCAAGTCGCTTTTGCGGTGCTTGGTGGAATTTTTTCAGAGGGCATAGACCTGCAAGGTAGGCGACTTATTGGTGCATTTATTTGTACGCTGGGGCTTGCGCCATTTGAGGCTCAAAGTGAAGTGCTGCGTGAGCGCCTTGAGCAGCGCTATGGCCAGGGCTACAATTATACTTATCTTTATCCCGGACTTCGTAAGGTGATACAAGCGGCGGGTCGAGTTATCCGTGACAGCGATGACCTAGGCATTGTCGAACTCATTGACGAGCGCTATGCCCATAGCCACATTCAAACCCTTTTGCCAAACTGGTGGCAGATTTAACCCGCACTGTTCTTAGCTCCATTTCTCACAAAAACTATGCTGGTAAGCAACACAAACCCTTAACTGGTATGACCTCCATAGCTGACGAAACTAAAAATCCTGCGGTAGATCAACTCAAACCCATAAATAATACAAATAGCTTGATTCGGCTTTAAAACAACATCAGAAGATGCCAGAATGATTATATATCTACGTTTACGCTGTTCATCCTCGACAATAGGAAAATGTATTTAATGTCTAACTCTTTTGTATTGGTAATCAACTCTGGTAGCTCGTCGTTAAAGTTCGCCATTATTGACTCTGTCACTGGCGACGCAATGGTCTCTGGTTTAGGTGAGTGTTTTGGCACCCCGCAAGCAAGCATGAGCTGGAAATTTGAAGGTAACAAAACCGAAGAAGCCGTTAACACCAGTGAGAATCACCATCAATATGCCATCAGTCGACTTGTCGATTTGGTTGAACAATGGGGCTACAACGACAAGCTCGTTGCCGTAGGCCATCGCATCGTTCACGGCGGTGAGAAATTTACCAGTACAGTTCGCATTGACCAATCAGTGCTAGCTGAAATCGAAAATCTAGCAGATTTGGCTCCACTACATAATCCTGCTGGCGCAACTGGTATTCGCGCTGCAATAACAGCCTTCCCTGTCCTACCGCAGTTTGCGGTTTTCGATACCGCCTTCCACCAAACAATGCCGAAGAAGGCCTTTACTGGTGGTATCGCCAAAGAGCTATACACCGAGTATGGCATTAGACGCTATGGCTTCCATGGTACCAGTCACTATTATGTGAGCCGTGAAGCCGCTAAAATGTTGTCAAAAGACGTTAACGAGTGCAGCTTTATTTCAGTCCATCTTGGCAATGGTGCTTCAGTTTGTGCCATTAACAACGGCAACAGTGTGGATACATCAATGGGGTTCACACCTTTGGCCGGCTTGATGATGGGAACGCGTTCTGGCGATCTTGATCCAGGGATTATCGAATTTTTGATGAAAAAAGGTTGGTCCCAAGAACAAGTATTCGAAACGCTTAACAAGAAATCAGGTTTTCTTGGCGTGTCGGGACTTACCAGCGATGCTCGTGGAATATTGGAAGCCATGGAAAATGGACACGAAGGTGCTAAATTAGCTTTTGAAGTATTTACCTATCGCGTGGCTAAATTTATTGGGTCCTACCTCATCCCATTAGATCATCTGGATGCAATTATTTTCACCGGTGGTATTGGTGAAAACTCATTACCTATTCGAAGTGAAATTCTAAGCAACTTAAAACTACTAGGTTTTATCGAAGATAAAACAGCGAATGCAGACGCTCGCTTTGGTGCTTCAGGAACGATCGCTACGTCAGAGCTGTTAAATGCTGTTGCGATGGTTATTCCTACCAACGAAGAGTTTGTGATTGCTCAGCAGTCGGTTGAACTACTCTAAGCAACATGTAAGCCTCAATCCAAGTCGCAGCACTGCGACTTGGATGTTTCACACTATATCCTCAGTCTGCCTTCACCGTGTAACTGCGCGCGACTAGACCTCAGGCAAATGCCATTTTCCACCTAAAACCTTAGTTAGTCGCTGTGCTGATCGCTGGGCATAAACAATGACCTGCTCCCGATCGACAACTTGGTGGTGTAAAGACATAGCATTTAAGGTGAGATATGGGATCGTTAAAACAGCATTGGCTTCACCATGTAGGGATAGTATAGGTAGCGAAATATTGGTCAGACCGCTAACTTGCGGACTTTCTCCCACATAAAATCCAAGCCGCATTGTTTTCTCAACTTCTTGAAGCACAAACGCTTTTTCTTTGCGTGATGCACCTGAGCTATCAAGCCTCTTTGTTCTCGATTCTTCATCAGTAAAGGCCAGCATTACGATCCCTGAGCCCGAACCAAAAATATCGATGCGAGCTCCTAAGCTCAAACTAAAACCCATTTTATAGGGGCTTTCTTGACGCGCTACCACCAACATGTTTCCACGGTCATAAACACTTAAATGGCATGATTGTTGAACTAGCTCGCTAAGCTCGACAAGTTCAGGGGCAGCTGATTTAAGCACTCGTTTCATTGGTAAATGAAGATTCGACATCTCGAACATTTTCAAACTAAGTTCATAAGTTCCCTGAACTTCGTCATGCAAAACATATTCTCTGACTTTGAGGACTTCAAGCATTCGAAATATTTCATTGACAGTCTTCTCCAAACGCTCAGAGATTTCTTTTTTAGTAAGCGGACGTTTGGATTGACTTAACAGTTCTAGAATATCGAGTGCTTTTTCTAGGGCCGGAGCTCGATATTCTGCCTTATTTTGTGCCATTTGAAATACCCTTAGCTCTCATCAAATTCAGTTTAATCGTGACTTCACTCATAGCGGCTTAATTTACAAGCAAATGCCATTGACCGCATATGAATTGTTGGTCGTTATTTGGTTTAATCCTAACAAATGAGCTTCCATCATGATAACAAAATATTCAACGTCGCATTATTGTTGTGAACCTTACAAGCCCTATAGCAAAGCTTGCTGTTTCATAGCAAAGTCACGTTCACAAAACAGTAGGAATAACTAGCAAAACAGCGGATCTTAATGCTTACTTTAATCGCGCCCTTTGTTCTTTCTTGGAATGACTTTATGATGTTATCGAACTGAAATCTTATAGAATTTTTTGCACTTAAACACAAGCAATAAAGTTATGCTGCTATCGACGGGGATACAAAGTCGATAAACCAGTTACGCTTAACTTTCGATTCGTCGAAAGGTTAGGCCGTGGGTTAAAAGAAGACAATTTAATATTACAGAAATTACAGAAATTACAGAAATTACAGAAATTACAGAAATTACAATCATCACTAACTGAGCAGTAGCGTCAACACTAAACAATATGTTAGTTGACTTCGCGATAACTTTTCTTGGGTTGAAGCTTAGCAAAGTTACTGATTCGTTTCTGTCCAAAAATGATTTAGTCAATGCTCACAGTCGCTGGATACCAACAATTATCATCGGCTGTCAGACTGCTATAGATAATGGACTTGCCCACGCTGATGCTAACTAGCAGGCACAGTAAGGCTCATTCGGTAATCATCCATTTCAAAACCGCCACCAATATCAATGCATACCTCCTGTGTGATTACAAAGCCTAGCCGTTGATAGGCAGCGATACTATCGCTGTTATGTTTGTTTACCGTGAGGCTGATTTGATGACCACCGACATCACGCAGTTTTTGCTTTAGAAAATCCATGGCTAAGCGAGAAAATCCCTGTCCGCGCGCCACTTTGGATACATAAATTTTGCTTAGAAATATCCCGTCGTCTTGATAGCGGATCCCAAGGTAACCAAGGTACTGCGTATCCATGGTCATCAGGTAGTATTCCACTTTAGGTTGCAGCTGCTGCAATTCATCACGAATTACCGCTGCGGTTTGATAACGTTGCAGCATATAACTGACTTGCGCTTGGCCAATGATAGGCGTGTAGTGCTCAGTCCAAATTTGCTCAGCGAGTGCTACTACAGCTTCGATTTGAGTTGAGTTTTTGACGGGTTCAAACATTAGTGCTCCGAGTAAACTTAAACGCCTAGCCAATATATTGCGATAGCTTATCTATCCATACTACTATTGCCAATACGATACTGATCCACACCGCGGCGGAGCCTAAGTCTTTAGCTCTACCAGAGAGTTCATGGTGATCCAAAGATATACGGTCTACCGTTGCCTCGATAGCACTATTAAGTAGCTCAGTGATGAGTACAAGTGCGCAGACGCCAATGAGGATAGCGCGTTCACTCATATTATCTCCCAACCACAAACCTAAAGGGATGACAAAGATGAAACATAACAGCTCTAAACGGAATGCCCGCTCATGACGAGCTGCGAAGTTAAGCCCGCGCAGCGAATGTCCACTGGCAGCAACTAGCTGCACAACCTCTTGATTTAGCCGCTGTTCAACTTCTCGGCGCAGTGCATCTATTCGTTCTAAGTCTTGACGTAAACGCAGTTCGAGCTCTCTACGGCGCTGCTTTATTTTATCGTAGGAGTTACTGAAATCCTTGTTTTCATTCATAAACAAGCCTTAGTTGCCTTGGTTGATAACTCTCAAGTCTATTGCTAAATTTATCATTGTGCTGATCAAAGCACAAAGTTTACTCGGTGAGAATGGAAATGTTTGCAAGCTCCTGAAACAAGCGTCACTATGTTTAAAGGAAGTGCTTTTTCGTTTGTTGAGATCCGGAGGGTAAATGCTAGTTTCAAGTATAATGACACAACGCCTAGTCAGCGTAGAGATGGATGATAAACTCGATGTCGTCAAAGAAATTTTTGACAATACTCGCTTCCATCACTTGTTGGTTCTCGAAGATAAAAAACTAGTTGGTCTGGTTTCTGATCGCGACTTGTTAAAGTCAATCAGCCCCTACCTAGGCACCGCTGCCGAAACCAGCCGCGATACGGCTAGCTTGAACAAAAAGGTACATCAAGTGATGAACCGTGCATTAGTTACACTAAGCCCCGATTCAAGCGTTTTCGAAGCGATAAAAGTGTTTAACAAGTATCATGTCACTTGCCTGCCTATTGTCGACAACAACAATGAACCTCTAGGTATTATTACTTGGAAAGATATTCTAAAAGCCATCGAAGACAAACCGAACGAATTAACAATCTAGGATCTGCCGAAATTACTCGTCAATCCGCGTCAGCTAGATACAAAAAAGCCGCTGAAATTCAGCGGCTTTTTTTACTTCAATAGAGCTTACTCAGCGCTAGTTTCAGCTGGCTTATCCAATGCTTCTTTGATGCTTAGACGTACGCGGCCTTGGCGGTCAACTTCAAGTACTTTCACTTTCACAATATCACCAACTTTAAGGTGATCAGCGACGTTAGCAACGCGCTCATGTGAGATTTGAGAGATGTGTACTAGACCATCTTTACCAGGCATCAATTCAACGAATGCACCAAAGTCAGCAAGACGTACAACTTTACCGTTGTATAGCTGGCCAGTTTCAACTTCAGCAGTCAATTGCTTGATACGCTCAACGGCCAAGCGGGCTTGATCACCGTCAGTTGCAGCAATTTTGATAGTACCGTCGTCACCGATTTCGATGTTAGTACCAGTTTCTTCAGTTAGAGCACGGATAGTTGCGCCGCCCTTACCGATAACGTCCTTGATTTTCTCTGGGTTAATTTTAACCGTATGAATACGCGGAGCGAATTCAGAGATGTCATCACGAGCACCAGCAATTGCTTGGTCCATAACACTAAGGATATGCAGACGAGCACCTTGTGCTTGACGTAAAGCGATTTCCATAATCTCTTTAGTGATGCCTTCAATTTTGATGTCCATTTGCAAAGCAGTAATACCTTCGCTTGAACCAGCAACTTTAAAGTCCATATCACCAAGGTGATCTTCATCGCCTAGAATGTCAGAAAGAACAACGAAATCATCGCCTTCTTTAACCAAGCCCATTGCGATACCAGCAACCGAAGCTTTAATTGGAACACCTGCATCCATCAATGCTAGCGAGCTACCACAAACAGAAGCCATAGAGCTTGAGCCGTTTGATTCAGTAATTTCTGAAACAACACGGACTGTGTATGGGAACTCTTCAGCGTTTGGCATAACCGCAGCAACACCACGTTTAGCAAGACGACCGTGGCCGATTTCACGACGCTTAGGTGAGCCAACAAAGCCAGTTTCGCCAACACAGTATGGAGGGAAGTTGTAATGAAGCATGAAGCGATCAGTTTCGCTACCAGTCAGCTTATCCAAAGTCTGAGCATCACGCTCAGTACCAAGTGTAGCAGTTACTAGAGCTTGAGTTTCACCGCGAGTGAAAATTGCACTACCGTGTGTACGTGGAAGCACACCAGTCATTACGTCAAGTGCACGGATCATATCAGGTTCGCGACCATCGATACGTGGCGCACCAGAGATAATACGGCGACGTACAACTGATTTTTCTAGTTTGCTAAGTTCATCACCGATGTCTTGTGCATCTAGGCTATCGTCTTGTGCGATAAGCGCATCAACCGCAGCTGATTTGATTTCGCCAACTTTAGCGTAACGCTCCATCTTATCAATAATTTGATAAGCTGAATCTAATTGCTCTTTCGCAATTTGAGCTACTTTTTCACGCAATGGAAGGTCAACTGCTGGAGCAGCCCAATCCCAAGCTGTTGCATTCACTTCGGCTTTCAACTCGTTAATCGCTTGAATTACGACTTGTTGTTGCTCGTGGCCATATACAACCGCGCCTAGCATTACGTCTTCAGATAGAAGTTCAGCTTCAGACTCAACCATAAGTACTGCATTTTCAGTACCTGAAACAACCAGATCAAGTTGACTTGTGGTTAGCTCTTCAGTGGTTGGGTTTAATACGTAGTTACCATCAATGTAACCAACGCGCGCAGCACCGATAGGGCCGCTGAATGGAACACCAGAGATAGATAACGCTGCTGAAGTACCGATAAGCGCAACTAAATCAGGAGAAACCTGTGGGTTTACTGAAACAACTGTCGCTATAACTTGTACTTCGTTGATGAAGCCGTTCGGGAATAAAGGACGAACTGGACGGTCAATCAAACGTGCGATTAGCGTTTCTTCTTCTGAAGGACGGCCTTCACGCTTAAAGAAACCACCAGGGATACGACCTGCAGCGTATGTACGCTCTTGGTAGTTTACGGTAAGTGGGAAGAAATCTTGCCCAGGCTTAGCCGTTTTTTTAGCAACAACAGAAACTAATACCGCAGTATCGTCCATGTTGATCATAACAGCAGCAGTCGCTTGTCGAGCGATAGCGCCGGTTTCAATGGTCACATTATGTGCACCATATTTAAAGCTCTTTACGATTGGATTCACGTAAATTTCCTTGTTTTTCAATATAAAGGAATACCAAACCCATTAATAATCGAATCTGCGAAAATCTGACCACATAAAGGGCTCAAATTCGATATGTAATGTGTTTGGTACAATATGCGCACGCAGTATAAAGCATCAGTGCTCGAATACCAATATCAGTGCCTTAGTTACACTAGTCAAAACGCAAAAAACCCCGTCAATGACGAGGTTTTTTCTTTAAGCTATCAACTAACTGAGCTATGTCTTAGCGACGTAGGCCTAGTTTAGCGATTAGCTCTTGGTATGCAGTAACGTTTTTGCGCTTGAAGTAATCAAGAAGCTTACGACGTTGGCTAACCATGCGCAACAAACCACGACGGCTGTGGTGATCATGGATGTGCTCTTTGAAGTGACCTTGCAAGTGGTTGATCTGTGCAGTCAACAATGCAACTTGTACTTCAGGTGAACCTGTATCGCCTTCGGCACGGCCGAATTCTGCAATGATTTTTGATGTTTCTTCAACACTTAGTGACATGTTTACTCCTAAAAAATGATATGTTTACTCATCGCCGATCACTAACTCAGCGATGAAGGCTGCGCATTGTAGGCAAAAAGTGTATGCCTTGCAAGTTATTGTGTTAGGTCAATACCATTGATCATACGCTTGGGCGCAACTAATCCATCATCGTTGACTTCACCAACTCCGATAAATATCTCAGACGGACCTGCAATCAATTTGAATTGTTGGTTTAATGGTGCCCCACTACCCTGTACAGGATTACCATGTAGTAGATAGTTTGCGCTTTCTAGATCAACCGCTACTGAAGGCAAATTATGCACTGCCGTGTCCATTGGCAATAATAAGGGGTCTATGTCTGGATAAACACTGCGCTCATCAGCTTTAGCCTGGTCAACAAAGCTACGCAATTGATCTAAGCTCATCATCTTATCGACTGGATATTTTGAGACCTGTGTACGGTGCAACATGACGACATGTGCACCACAGCCTAGGGCTTCGCCTAAATCATCAACAATAGTCCGTACGTAGGTGCCCTTACTGCAATGAACATTTAAGGTCAGCAAGTCATCTTCCAACGATACCAGTTCTAATGAAAACACAGTAATTGGCCGGGCTTCACGTTCAACTTCAATGCCAGCTCTAGCATAGGTGTATAAGGGCTTTCCTTGATGCTTAAGCGCCGAATACATCGATGGCACTTGCAAAATAGGGCCTCTAAATGCAGCTAACGCCGACTCAATTTTATCCAAGTTAACATCAACAGCACGCTCTTGAACAATTTCGCCATCGCTATCAGAGGTATCGGTACGTTGGCCTAACTTAGCACGAACCTGGTACTGTTTATCTGAATCGAGTAAAAACTGTGAAAATTTTGTCGCTTCACCTAAGCAAATCGGTAGCATACCGGTCGCCAGTGGATCTAGAGCACCAGTGTGACCCGCTTTTGCAGCGCCAAAGATGCGCTTAACATGTTGCAAGGCATGATTGGAGCTCATGTCTGTAGGCTTATCTAAAAGGAATATCCCGTTAATAGCTCGACCTTTACGCGTACGCGCCATCGCTATTCCTCTTCTTGATCTCTGTCGCTTTGCTCAAGCTTACGAGTGTCTTCCGCAATCGCTTTACCAGCAAGTTCAGACATACGCAAACCTTCAACAATAGAACGATCGTAGCTAAAACGAAGCTCCGGTACGATTCTTAGGCGCATAGCCTTCGCTAGCAAGTGACGGATGTAGACATGGCTTTCTTCTAGTGCAATCAAGGCTTCTTTAACGGCCTCGTCAGCATCATCCAAAAAGGTTACAAATATTTTCGCATATGCTAAATCTCGGCTAACTTCAACTTCAGTTACCGTACATAAGCCCAAACGAGGATCTCTAACTTCGCGCTGAATTATCACCGCGATCTCTTTTTGAATTTGTTGGGCAACCCGATCCGGGCGGCTAAATTCTCTAGGCACAATCGGCCTCCTTTCATAAAAAATGGGAGCCGCAGCTCCCATAGACAATGAACTTAAATTAAACGCCTACAGGCTTCGTTTAACTTCGACGATTTCGAAGACTTCAATTTGGTCTCCGACACGTACATCATTGTAGTTCTTAACACCGATACCACATTCCATACCATTACGTACTTCATTGGCGTCGTCTTTAAAGCGGCGTAGCGACTCAAGTTCACCTTCGTAAATTACGACATTGTCACGTAACACACGAATTGGGTTTGAACGTTTCACGAAGCCTTCAGTAACCATACAACCGGCAATTGAACCAATTTTAGGTGACTTGAATACGTCACGAACTTGCGCAAGACCAATAATTTCCTGTTTGAATTCAGGAGCTAGAAGTCCGCTCATTGCGCTCTTCACTTCGTCAATTAGGTCGTAAATAACACTGTAGTAGTGTAAATCAACACTTTCTGACTCAATGACACGGCGCGCAGATGCATCAGCACGTACGTTGAAGCCAAGTACAATACCACTTGAAGCTGCAGCAAGAGTAGCATCAGTCTCAGTAATACCACCAACGCCACGGCCGATGATGTTCACTTTAACTTCTTCAGTTGAAAGCTTAGCCAATGATTCAGCAATTGCTTCCAAAGAACCTTGTACATCTGCTTTAAGGATGATGTTGAGCTCTTGAACCTCACCTTCTTCCATGTTTGCAAACATGTTTTCAAGTTTAGCTTTTTGTTGACGTGCAAGTTTAACATCGCGGAATTTACCTTGACGATACAAGGCTACTTCACGAGCTTTCTTCTCATCACGTACAACAGTTGCTTCATCACCAGCAGCTGGCGTGCCTGACAAACCGAGTATTTCTACTGGGATTGACGGACCTGCTTCTTGAATATCTTTACCGTTTTCATCACGCATTGCACGAATACGACCGTATTCCGTACCACACAAGATGATGTCACCGCGTTTAAGCGTGCCCGATTGTACCAATATCGATGCAACTGCACCGCGGCCTTTATCGAGACGAGACTCAATCACAACACCTGCGGCTTGACCGTCGGTTGATGCAGTAAGCTCAAGTACTTCAGATTGAAGGATGATTGAATCAAGTAAGTCATCAATACCCTCACCGCTTTTAGCAGAAACATGCACAAATTGGATATCGCCGCCCCAATCTTCAGGAATAACGTCTTGCTGTGCAAGCTCATTCTTAACCCGATCTGGATCTGCGCCTTCTTTATCCATTTTGTTAACAGCAACGACCATTGGAACACCAGCAGCACGCGAGTGCTGAATAGCTTCAACAGTCTGTGGCATAACGCCATCGTCTGCAGCAACAACCAAGATAACAATATCTGTCGCTTTAGCACCACGAGCACGCATCGACGTAAATGCGGCGTGTCCCGGAGTATCTAAGAAGGTGATCATCTTACCGTTAGTTTCAACATGGTAAGCACCAATGTGCTGGGTAATACCACCGGCTTCGCCGTCAGCAACTTTAGCAGCACGAATGTAATCAAGTAGCGATGTTTTACCATGGTCAACGTGACCCATGATGGTAACAACTGGAGCACGCTCAGTTTGCGTACCGGACTCTTCAGACTCGGCCATAACCGCTTCTTCAAGTGCATTTTCTTTAACCAAGATTACTTTGTGGCCAAGTTCTTCAGCAACAAGCGCTGCTGTTTCTTGATCAATAACCTGGTTAATGGTTGCCATTGCACCCATCTTCATCATCGCTTTGATAACTTCAGTGCCTTTAACTGCCATTTTATCAGCAAGTTCAGCTACGGAAATCGTTTCACCGATACGAACATCACGCTCGACTGGTGCGGCTGGTTTTTGGAAACCATGCTGCATAGAAGTTGGCGTATTAAGCGAACGTTTTTGAGCCTTGCGACCACGTCCACGATTGTTCGAATCGTTGTTAGTTTTCTTCTTACGGCGACGAGGCGCTTCAGCTTTACGCTCTTGCTCATCTTCAGCTTCACGGGCATAAGTAGAAGTCGTCTGATGATAATCGGCGGTTTTTTCACGCTCTTTACGCTCACGCTCTTCTTGCTCCCAGCGACCTGAGTTTTCTTCAGCAAGTTTTTTCGCTTCAGCAGCTTTAAGTGCAGCTTCTTCTTCAGCTTTCTTAAGCTGAACTTCGTCTTGAACACGTTTTAGCGCAGCCGCTTCTTTCTCTGCTTCTAACTCAGCTGGTGTTTTACTCTCAACTGGTGCTTTTTGCTCGGCACGTAGTTTAGCTTCTTCTTTGCGTTGCTTATCAGCTGCTTCACGTTTGGCTTGCTCTTCAGCTTTACGTTTAGCATCTGCTTCAGCTTTAGCGCTCGCTTCTTGGCGGGCTAACTCTTCAGCTTGCAAACGTTCTGCTTCTTCAGCTTCTTTACGCGCTTGTTCGTCAACAGCACTACGTTTAACGTAGGTACGTTTTTTACGCACTTCAACTTGAACAGCACGTGATTTACCACCAGTACCTTGCACACTTAATGTACTTTTAGTTGTACGTTTAAGCGTCATGCGGCTTTGGCCTTGCTCATCACCATGTTGTTGCTTTAGGTGCTCTAGCAATTTAGTTTTTTCTTCAGCAGTAACACCGTCAGAAGTGGATTTCGTGATACCTGCATCTTTAAACTGCTGCAGTAAACGATCTTCACTTGTGCCAATATCGCTGGCGAGTTGTTTTATTGAAACTTCAGTCATCGGGTCTTAGTCCTCCGTCGACGCTTTATTCTTCGTCACCGAACCAGCAAATTTGTCTGGCGGCCATGATAAGTTCACCAGCTTTTTCTTCAGAAAGCTCTTCGATGTCCTCAAGTTCGTCTACACCTTGCTCAGCCAAATGCTCAAGCGTTACAACGCCGCGACTTGCAAGTACGAAAGCTAGATGGCGATCTAGGCCTTCAAGATTAAGTAGATCTTCGCTAGGTTCAGCGTTCTCAAGAGACTCTTCTTTAGCTAGTGCTTCTGTTACTAGTGCTGCTTTGGCGCGCTCACGCAATTGCGCCACAATGTCTTCGTCCATTCCATCGATGGCAAGTAGCTCACCAACAGGGACATAGGCAATTTCTTCTAGGGTCGTGAAACCTTCTTCAACCAATATAGTTGAGAATTCTTCATCGATATCCAAGTGTTTAACAAAAGCCAGTACGGCTTTTCCAGCTTCAGCTTGGTGCTTGTCATTGGCTTCTTCAACCGTCATGACATTTAGCTCCCAACCCGTAAGTTGTGATGCTAGACGAACGTTTTGTCCGTTGCGGCCGATTGCCTGGGCAAGGTTGTCTGCTTCAACAGCAATGTCGATCGAATGATTGTCTTCATCAACAATAATTGATGCAACTTCAGCAGGCGCCATTGCATTGATAACAAATTGTGCAGGATTATCATCCCACAACACAATATCAACTCGCTCGTTGCTCAGTTCACCTGATACCGCTTGCACCCGTGCACCACGCATACCAACACACGCACCAACCGGATCAATACGACGATCATTTGATTTCACAGCTATTTTAGCGCGAGAACCTGGATCACGTGCTGCGCACTTAAGTTCGATCATTTCTTCAGCAATTTCTGGCACTTCAATGCGGAATAATTCAATGATCATCTCAGGGCGAGTACGACTCATAAACAATTGAGCGCCACGAGCTTCAGGTTTAACGGCAAACAACAAACCGCGAACACGGTCACCTGGGCGAAACGTCTCGCGAGGTAGTTGCTCATCACGATGAATGATAGCTTCAGCGTTGTTACCTAAATCAACGATAATGCTTTCGCGGGTTGCTTTTTTAACAACACCCGTTACCAATTCATTTACTTTGTCGTAGTACTGTTCAACAACTTGAGCACGCTCAGCTTCACGTACTTTTTGCACGATAACCTGTTTGGCTGTTTGTGTCGTAATACGGTCAAAAGTTACCGATTCGATTTGCTCTTCTACAAACCCACCAAGTTCGATTTCAGGCTCATCAATTTGAGCCGCTTCGATGGTAATTTCGCGATAAGGATTCTCAATTGCAGCTTCGTTTTCAACGGTCTGCCAGCGACGGTAGGTATCGAAACCACCGGTTTTACGGTCGATATCAACACGAACCGCAATGTCACCTTCGTATTTTTTCTTTGTTGCCGTCTCTAGCGCTGTTTCCATCGCTTCGAAGATTTTTTCACGTGGCAGTGCTTTCTCGTTAGATACCGCATCAACCACTAATAAAACTTCTTTGTTCATTCCTAAGCCTCTTTAATCAAACTGGGGAATCAAATGTGCTTTCTGAATATTGTTCACCGCAAGACGCTGTTCTTTTCCTTCAACAGCTAACACGACAACATCGTTTTCTACACCAACTATTTCACCTGTCCATTTACGCTGATTGTTTAATGCCAATCGCGTCTGAACAAATGCTTGTTCACCAACAAAACGTTGGTAATGTTCACTTTCAAATAAAGGACGTTCTAACCCAGGCGAAGATACTTCAAGGCTATACTCATTACTAATTGGATCTTCAACATCCAAAATAGCACTGACTTGACGGCTCACCTCAGCGCAAGCGTCTACATCGATACCATTTTCATGATCAATATATAGTCTTAAAACCGAAAATTTGCCCGCGTTAACGTACTCTATTCCCCATAATTCGAAGCCTGTTGCCTCGACTGCAGGACGCAGCATGTCAGTTAAGCGTTGTTCAATTGTGGCCAAGTGTTCTCCTCCGGGTATAAAAAAAGGGCTAAAAAGCCCAGTTTTGAGCTTTTATCGGAGCCGATAAAAGCTATGCTGACAAAACAAAAAAGCCCCGATTAACGCGGGGCTTTTCTTTGTTCTGAGCCTTGTTCGCTACTTAGTTTAGTATAGCTCTAAAAGAGCAAACCAAAGTATTTCATCACAATACTTTTAAAACTAAGATTTGGTTGCGGGAGCAGGATTTGAACCTACGACCTTCGGGTTATGAGCCCGACGAGCTACCAGACTGCTCCATCCCGCGTCCGAATTGCCGTGCATAATATCACATTCACAGCAAATTACACTAAAACTTTGGTGCCCAGAGCGGGACTTGAACCCGCACGTCCATACAGACACTACCCCCTCAAGATAGCGTGTCTACCAATTCCACCACCTGGGCATTTTACTCTGAGGTTTTACTCGGGTACTGATTCCCCGATTGCAGGAGCTGTTGGTGCTTCACTAACTTGCTCAACTGCTGGTAGTGATAGATCGCTCCACTCATCTACCTGCTTGGTTTGACGCGTGGTTAAGTTACCCAACACCAAACTCAAGATAAAGAACCCTGCTGCCATTACAGCGGTCATACGTGTCAGAAAGTTACCTGAACCCGATGAACCAAATACAGTATTCGATGCTCCAGAACCGAATGAAGCGCCCATATCTGCACCCTTACCCTGCTGTAGAAGTACGAGACCAATCAGCGTTAGAGCAATTAACAAGTAAGCGACAATCAAAACAGTATACATAATTCAAATTCCGAAATAATTCCAAGTACAGAACCTGCACTTGCGAAGCGGTCGAGATAGTAGCGAATCAAATTTAACAATACAAGGGCAGTGTTTAAAAAACTGCCCTTGAATCGCTTGATTGCTGTAAATTCAACCAAAGGGTAACAAAACCATTGGCAATGGCGAGCTAAGTCGCCACATTTTGTGAACTAAGGCTTATTCGCAGGCTTTACGTACTGCGTCAGCGATGAGTTGCGCACCTTGCTCAACTTTTTCCCCATCAGCACCTTCAACCATCACCCGAAGTAGTGGTTCAGTGCCTGACTTACGTAACAGTACACGCCCTTTGCCTGCAAGATTAGTTTCAACCTGCGCAACGGCGTCACTTACTTCTTGGGAACTAAGTGGATTGCTATCACCACTAAAGCGCACATTTACTAATAACTGCGGGTACAGCGTTAGACCAGTTAACA
Organism: Alginatibacterium sediminis; assembly: GCF_003610775.1. Taxonomy (GTDB): domain Bacteria; phylum Pseudomonadota; class Gammaproteobacteria; order Enterobacterales; family Celerinatantimonadaceae; genus Alginatibacterium; species Alginatibacterium sediminis. The sequence continues at coordinate 112,116 of NZ_RAQO01000008.1, forward strand.
ACTCACGTAGGCTATGTTCTGAAGTTCGCATTGCGGCAAGAACTTGAAGCGCGGCAACGATCCCATCCCCGGTAGTCGTATGCTCAAGGCAAATGATATGGCCCGAATTTTCACCGCCTAAGCGCCAGCCTTTTTCGCTAAGTAGTTCCATCACATAACGATCGCCTACTTTTGAACGAGCGAATGGTATGTCCATTCGAGCAAAGGCTTGTTCAAGCGCTAAGTTGCTCATCAAGGTCCCGACTACGCCACCATTGAATCGACCCAGTTGTTTGGCGTCTTTGGCAATAATATAAAGAATCTCATCACCATCGATGTGTTGGCCCAGGTGATCAATCATCATCACTCGGTCACCATCGCCATCAAGCGCAATACCAAGGTCAGCTTGATGCTCTAGTACTGTTTTGGCAAGCAAGCGAGTATCGGTAGCTCCACACTCTTCATTGATGTTAAGCCCGTTAGGCTTATCTCCAATTGAAATAACTTCCGCACCTAATTCTTGAAATACATTGGGTGCAATGTGGTAGGTGGCACCATGTGCACAATCAACAACAATTTTTAAACCATGCAAATTTAGCTTATTTGGAAAGGTGCTCTTACAAAATTCGATATAACGTCCAGCTGCATCTTCGATGCGGCGCGCTTTACCGAGTTGATCAGACTCAACACAACCCATTGGCTTGTCGAGTTCAGACTCAATGGCGATTTCTATTGCATCGGGCAATTTAGTACCGTCAGCTGAAAAAAACTTAATTCCGTTGTCGTAATACGGATTATGCGAAGCACTAATAACGATACCAGCCTCAGCCCTATAGGTTCGGGTAAGGTAAGCGACCGCAGGGGTCGGCATAGGTCCCATGAATGCAGCTTTTACTCCAGCGGCAGAAAGACCAGCCTCTAAAGCAGACTCAAGCATATAACCTGAAATACGCGTATCTTTACCAATCAACACTTGCTTGGTTCCGCTTTGCGAAAGCACTTTACCGGCGGCATAGCCTAAGCGCATAGCGAAATCTGGTGTGATCGGGTATTGGCCAACTTTGCCACGCACTCCATCGGTGCCAAAATATTTTCTAGTCATAAGTTACTCTGCTTAAGTTTTGAATAAACGCGAAACGCATCCTTGGTTTGCCAAACATCATGCACTCGGAAAATCTGTCCGCCTAACTGGGCCGCCAATATAGCAGCTGTAATGCTTGCTGGCATACAATCTTGTGGTTCTCGGTGTAATAACTTACTAAACATACTTTTACGAGAGACGCCTACCAATAACGGCAGTTCAAAGCGTTCGAACCTTGCCAAGTTAGCAAGCAATTGATAATTGTGTTCAAGACTTTTACCGAATCCGAAGCCCGGATCGATAATCAACTTGTCTTTACTTAAACCCGCAGCTGCAATCAACTCAATACGCTGCTTAAAAAACGACAAGACGTCGTCAACAACATGATGGTACTGGGGAGCATTTTGCATAGAACGCGGCTGTCCTTGCATGTGCATAATGCAAACCGGTACTTGTAACTCAACCGCTGTCGCAAGCGATCCTTCTAGGCTTAAGGCACAAACATCATTAATGATATTTGCCCCGGCCATAACGGCTTCTCGCATGACTAAAGCTTTACTCGTGTCTATCGAGATTAGCGCATCGCTACGCGCTCGAATATACTCAATCACAGGGATAACCCGTTGCAATTCTTGATCTAAACTAACACTTTTTGCTCCCGGACGAGTCGACTCACCGCCGATGTCCAGGATCTGTGCGCCTTGATCCAACATTTCGAGACCACGTTGAGTTGCCTTAAGTGGGTCAAGAAAATCTCCACCATCTGAAAATGAATCAGGAGTGGTATTGAGAATGCCCATAATCACAGGCTCTTCAAAACACTGCGTTGATACTGTAAATTTTTTAGTCATAGTCACATACTAAAAAGCCCTAGCAAGCTAGGGCTTTGTTGAACTTTTATGGCTTACTGAGTCGGTTTTTCGTTTGACTCATCAGCTTTGGGTGCATCGGCTTCAGAACTTTCAGAAACTGTTTCACTTGCTTCATCACTAGCCGGTTCTGCAGCTTCCACTTCTGATTCCGCAGCTGCCTTGGCTTGCTTATCAGCATCCGTATCTAAACTAGAAGTATCTGCTTCGCCCCAATCTGCGGGTGGACGCGGTTCTTTGCGCTCCATTAGATCGTCAATTTGCTTCGCATCAATAGTCTCGTACTTCATGAGCGTATCTTTCATCGCATGCAAAATATCAATGTTTGCATTCAGAAGTTCTTCCGAGCGTTGATAGTTGCGGTCAACAAAGGCGCGAATTTCTAGGTCAATAGCGCGAGCGGTGTCATCAGACATATGTTTAGTTTTAGCGGCACTGCGTCCTAAGAACACTTCGCCTTCATCGTCAGCATAAAGTAAGGGTCCCATTGAATCTGAGAAGCCCCACTGAGTCACCATTTTACGAGCAATTTCAGTCGCACGTTCGATATCGTTACTGGCTCCGGTAGAGACCTTATCTTCGCCGTAAATAATTTTCTCGGCTAAACGGCCACCATATAAACTAGAAATCATACTTTCTAAATGTTGGCGAGAGTGACTAACTCGGTCTCGTTCAGGTAAGTACATGGTCACACCTAAGGCTCGACCGCGAGGAATAATACTTACTTTATAAACAGGATCGTGTTCTGGAACCAAGCGACCGATTATCGCGTGTCCAGCTTCATGATATGCCGTCATTTCTTTTTCAGTCTCAGTCATAACCATTGATTTGCGCTCGGCACCCATCATGATTTTGTCTTTGGCTTTTTCAAATTCTTCCATGGCAACATTGCGTTTGCTAGAACGCGCTGCAAATAGTGCCGCTTCGTTCACTAAGTTGGCTAAATCAGCACCAGAGAAACCTGGAGTACCACGTGCTATCACAGCGGCATTAACATCATCACCCAAAGGAACTTTACGCATGTGAACCTTAAGGATCTGTTCACGGCCGCGGACATCGGGCAAGCCAACAGTCACTTGACGGTCGAAACGACCAGGACGCAATAATGCAGGGTCGAGAACATCGGGTCTGTTTGTCGCAGCAATGACAATAATACCCTCATTACCTTCAAATCCATCCATTTCAACCAGCATTTGGTTCAAGGTTTGTTCGCGCTCATCATGACCGCCACCTAGACCGGCACCACGTTGGCGACCAACGGCATCGATTTCATCAATAAAGATAATACAAGGCGCAGACTTCTTAGCTTGTTCGAACATGTCTCGAACCCTTGAAGCACCAACACCTACGAACATCTCAACAAAATCGGAACCCGAAATAGTGAAAAACGGTACTTTCGCTTCACCAGCAATCGCTTTAGCAAGTAAGGTTTTACCTGTACCAGGAGGACCTACCAACAAAATACCAGTTGGGATCTTACCGCCTAGCTTTTGGAATTTACTTGGGTCGCGCAAGTAGTCGACAAGTTCGGCAACTTCTTCTTTGGCTTCATCACAACCAGCAACATCCACAAAAGTAGTTTTGATTTGATCTTCGCTCATCAAACGGGCTTTGCTTTTACCAAAGGACATTGCACCTTTGCCGCCGCCGCCTTGCATTTGACGCATAAAGAAAATCCAAACACCGATGAGAAGCAGCATTGGGAACCATGAAATGAAGATCGAAGTCAGTAAACTTTGTTCTTCTGGTGGCTCACCTACAACTTTAACATTGTGCGTAATAAGGTCATTGAGAATGTCCTTATCATGCATCGGGATATAAGTTTGGAATTGGTCACCACTGCGGGTAACACCTGTGATTTCAGGACCATTGAAACGAACTTCACGGATCTGTTCTTGATTCACCTGTTTAACGAAGGTTGAATAGTCTAGTTGTCTTCCTTTGATCGAATCTGGGCTAAAGCTCTGAAAAACCGACATTAATACGACGGCGATCACTAACCACAAGATCAAGTTTTTTGCCATGTCACTCAAGACGAAAACCTCATTAGGGTAATAAAAATTACATGTTAAATACAGATGTTGCCGGCAAAACCCTGCTAGCGAACATTCATTTTGCTAATAACCAATAAAAATAAAAGGCATATAGCATCAAGCCTACTATAATAATGTGCCGATAGACCAGCGTTATTGCGAATTGATCTTAATAACGTGCGTCACTAGTGCTTATAACCATTTGCAACGATGTAGACTTCACGCGAACGTGCACGCGAAGAATCAGGTTTACGGATTTTTACCACTTTAAACGCTTCTTTTACTTGGGCCAAAAATGCATCAAAGCCTTCACCCTGGAACACTTTCACTACAAACGTACCCTTTTTACTAAGCACCTGATGGCACATATCTAAAGCTAACTCGACCAGATAAACGCCGCGCGCTTGATCTGAGCTTTGGTTGCCACTGATATTTGGCGCCATATCTGAGAGCAAAACATCAACTTTTGCTTCTCCAACCCGTTTCAACAGAGCATTTAGCACTGCTTCTTCACGAAAATCACCTTGTAGAAAATCAACACCTGCAATCGGGTCCATTTGTAAAATATCGCAAGCGATCACCATGCCATCCATACCGACTTTTTCAGTCGCGTATTGAGACCACCCTCCAGGTGCAGCTCCAAGGTCAACCACCGTCATTCCTGGTTTAAACAACTTATCTTTGGCTTGCATTTCTTCAAGTTTAAATACAGCTCTAGAACGCAAACCTTGTTGCTTAGCTTTTTGAACATAATGGTCACTGTGGTGCTCAGTTAACCAGCGTTTGGAGCTAGCAGTGTGTTTTTTGTTGGTCATAGTTGAAAAACCTAGCAAACGAGTACAATGAAAAATTGGTATAAGTGATAGATGGCGTTAAAATACGTTTTTTCAACCCAGGATTACAAAATAATATGCAGCTCTCAACAAAACAGAAGCAGCACCTTAAAGCGCAAGCGCACCCATTGAAAACCGTGGTCCAACTCGGATCCAACGGTTTAACAGAAGGTGTAATTGCAGAAATCGAAGCCGCTATTTCACATCACGAGCTGATTAAAGTAAAAGCTCCAGGTGCAGAGAAAGAGCTTAGAGACCAGATTGCCGCCACTATCGCCGAGCAAACTCAAAGCGAATTAGTTCAAATTATCGGTAATGTAATGGTTTTTTACCGTACCAGCGACTTGAATAAAATCCAACTACCACGTCGATAGAGAAATTGACTCTACAAAGATTTAAGCTCTTTGTTGAACGATGAATTTAGCTAGATACAAAAAAGCCTGAGTGTTAGCTCAGGCTTTTTATCAATAATTAAAGCTAATCAGGTAATTCAAACGACTTGAGATACCGAATACAACTCTGGCTGTGCGCCTTGCGGACTGTAGTCAGAAATCGATTTGTACAATTCTAATCGCCTAGCATTAACTTGTTGCTCAACAATACGGTCGACACTACCGTCAAGCGTGCTTTTAGCCGCGTAGTCTGTGACAGAAGAGCTACTTTTGGGCGCTTCATTACCAGTTGAGCTGGTATAATAGATCTCTGCGAGTTTCTCAGTATGCTGTACCGCATTCGCACCAAGCACAGTATTACGCTTTGCATCTGTAACTTGCTGTTGGGTATCTTGAGCAGACTGATAGTAACTTTCTACATTACGCTTAGTCGATAATTGTTGTTCCGGACTTAAGCTGTCGTAGCGGTTTTTAAGCTCCTGACCGATCTCGTCTTTATTGGGCAACTGCGGCTCAATTGGTTGGGTAGAAACCTGACGATTTAAACTTCCTTGTTGATAAGTTGATATACCGACGTTTGCAGATATTTGCATGTCTTATAAAACCTCACCTAACAAAATTTGTACAATAATAACACTCTTTAGCTATCTGAACTAGACAAAAGGCTTCTCTAAAAATAGTCTTAGATAGCAAGTGCTTACTTATCGCGTGCCCAAAAGGGCCTCATAAAACAGTCTTATTAAAGATACTCAACTGCTGTGATTTCATAATCTATATCGCCGCCCGGTGTGACGACCGTAACTTCATCATCAAGATTTTTACCAATTAAGCCTCGGGCGATTGGCGAATTAACCGAAATCAAGTTCAACTTAATGTCCGACTCGTCATCTCCGACAATGCGATAGGTTTTCTCTTCCTCAGTATCCAAATTCAACAAGGTTACAGTTGCACCAAAGATAACTTTGCCCTTGTTTTCAATTTTAGTGACATCGATGATTTGGAGATGACTAAGCTTTGCTTCTATGTCTTGAATACGTCCTTCACAAAAACCTTGCTGTTCTCTTGCGGCGTGATACTCAGCATTCTCTTTCAAATCTCCGTGTTCCCGAGCAGTAGCAATATCTGCGACAATTTTAGGTCGTACAACAGACTTAAGGTTTTCGAGTTCTTGACGTAGCTTCTCAGCACCATGGACCGTCATTGGAATTTGTTGCATAAAATTGAATTTCCTCAGTAAAAAAAACTGGCGGTATAAACCGCCAGTTTTAACTATCTCTATTTGTCTATTCTAACCATTTTTAAACAAATGGAAAAGAATTGGAAGCCTTATACAATCTTCGCATGCAGCTCTTGAAGCGAGGATACATTGGCTCGCGCATCAGCTTGATCAGCCTGACAGGTTGCAAAAGCACCGTTGAGTGTCGTTGTATAATTTACTTTATTTTGCAAAGCAGCGCGTCTGATCTGGCGCGAATCTTCAATTGCTACGCGACCTTCAGTGGTGTTAATGACATAACTGTACTCACCATTCTTTAGACGGTCAACTAAGTGTGGGCGACCTTCATGTACCTTGTTAACTAAGCGCGGATAAATACCCGCTTCTCCTAACGCAACCGCAGTACCATGGGTTGCATCAAGGTCGTAGCCAAGTTCAAGTAAGTTTTTTGCCAACTCAGCAACACGTTTTTTATCGGAGTTTCGAACAGATAGCAATACGCGACCACCACGACTCGTTTCGTTTCCGATCCCCAACTCTGCTTTAGCGTAGGCTTCAGCAAAAGTTTCGCCAACCCCCATCACTTCGCCTGTTGAGCGCATTTCTGGGCCTAAAATTGGGTCAACGCCAGGAAACTTATTAAATGGCAATACCACTTCTTTTACGGAATAGAACGGTGGAATAACTTCTTTCGTAAAACCTTGCTCAGCAAGTGAACGGCCAGCCATAACGCGTGCAGCAATCTTTGCAATTGGAACGCCGGTTGCCTTTGACACAAACGGCACTGTGCGCGCAGCGCGTGGGTTAACTTCAATTAGGTAGATTTCTCCACCTTTAACCGCAAACTGAGTATTCATTAAGCCGATCACGCCTAACTCAAGCGCCAAAGCACTAACTTGCGTCCGTAGACGATCTTGAACTTCTGCACTTAAGGTATAAGGCGGCAATGAACAGGCTGAATCACCAGAGTGAACCCCTGCCTGTTCAATGTGTTCCATGATGCCACCAATGACGACTTGTTCACCATCACAGATAGCGTCAATATCGACTTCAATCGCATCATCTAAGAATCGGTCAAGAAGAACTGGCGATTCGTTTGACACGCTCACCGCTTCTTTGAAGTAGCGGCGCAAATCTTGCTCGTCATAAACAATTTCCATTGCACGGCCACCTAAAACATAAGATGGGCGAACGACCAGAGGGAAACCGATACGTTCTGCGGCAATCACTGCATCTTCAGTCGTTGAGACGGTTTCATTCTCAGGTTGAAGTAAACCTAAGCGAATAACAGCCTGTTGGAAACGCTCACGGTCTTCGGCGCGGTCAATTGCATCTGGTGATGTTCCAATAATGGGTACCCCAGCAGCCTCAAGTTCGCGCGCCAGTTTAAGTGGGGTTTGTCCGCCATATTGAACAATCACGCCTTTAGGTTTTTCTACTCGAACGATCTCAAGGACGTCTTCAAGGGTAACCGGTTCAAAGTATAAACGATCAGAGGTGTCATAGTCAGTTGAAACCGTTTCAGGGTTACAGTTAACCATAATGGTTTCATAGCCATCCTCACGCATTGCTAGGGCTGCATGCACACAACAGTAATCAAATTCGATACCTTGCCCGATGCGGTTAGGCCCACCGCCTAAGATCATAATTTTGTCTTTATCGCTTGGATTAGCTTCACATTCTTCGTCGTAAGTCGAATACAAGTAAGCCGTGTCTGTTGCAAACTCTGCCGCACAGGTATCCACACGCTTATAGACAGGCAGAATATTAAGACGATGGCGAAGTTTTCGGATTTCGCTCTCAGAGACACCGGTTAGTTGCGCTAGGCGCGGGTCGGCAAAGCCTTTACGTTTAAGCGCACGCAATCGCGTTTGATCGAGACTTGCGATACCTTGTTTTGCTACCAGTTTTTCTTCTCGTATTAAATCTTCAATTTGAGCTAAGAACCAACGGTCAATTTTGGTCAACTCAAAAATACCATCAATACTCATGCCAGCGCGGAATGCATCGCCAATATACCAAATACGTTCTGCACCAACTGCGGTTAGCTCGTGACGAATTTTGGCTAAAGCTTGCGGATCGTCTAGGTCAACCATTGGGTCGAGACCAACGGCGCCGACCTCTAAGCCACGTAAAGCTTTTTGCAGTGACTCTTGTTGGTTACGACCAATTGCCATAACTTCACCCACGGACTTCATTTGAGTGGTCAGGCGATCGTTAGCACCAGCAAATTTTTCGAAATTGAAACGCGGGAGTTTAGTTACAACATAATCGATTGAAGGCTCAAACGATGCCGGTGTACGTCCGCCGGTAATGTCATTTTGAAGTTCATCTAAGGTGAAACCAACCGCTAGTTTGGCTGCAATTTTGGCTATCGGGAAACCCGTTGCTTTAGATGCTAATGCCGACGAGCGTGACACGCGTGGGTTCATTTCAATAATGACCATACGCCCAGTGTCAGGGCAAATTCCGAACTGTACGTTTGAACCGCCAGTCTCAACACCAATTTCTCGCAAGACAGCAAGCGATGCATTACGCATCAATTGGTATTCTTTGTCGCTTAAAGTTTGGGCAGGTGCAACAGTTATGGAATCTCCTGTGTGTACGCCCATTGGATCGAAGTTTTCAATAGCACAAACAATGATGCAGTTATCGTTTTTGTCGCGAACCACTTCCATCTCATATTCTTTCCAGCCAATGAGGCTTTCGTCAATGAGCAATTCTGAAGTTGGCGATAAGTCGATACCATTGGTACAAATGTCTTCAAACTCTTCTTTATTATATGCGATACCGCCGCCAGTCCCACCCATGGTAAACGAAGGGCGAATAATACAAGGGAAGCCAACCATATCGAGAACGCCGTAGGCTTCTTCCATATTGTGAGCAATACCTGCACGCGGACAGTCTAGGCCTATGCTTTTCATCGCTTTATCAAAACGGCTGCGATCTTCAGCTTTATCAATCGCGTCAGCGGTCGCACCTATCATTTCGACATTGTATTTAGCTAATACACCATTGGATTCAAGCTCCAATGCACAGTTCAGCGCCGTCTGACCGCCCATTGTAGGTAAAACTGCATCGGGCTTTTCTTTGGCAATAATTTTTTCTACGACTTCCCAATGGATAGGCTCGATATAGGTTGCATCGGCCATTTCAGGGTCAGTCATAATTGTTGCAGGATTTGAATTCACCAAGATGACTCGGTAGCCTTCTTCGCGCAAAGCTTTACAGGCTTGTGCACCTGAATAGTCAAACTCACAGGCTTGACCAATAACGATTGGTCCAGCACCCAGAATCAAAATGCTTTTAATGTCGTTGCGTTTTGGCATGTCTAAGTTACCTTACTTCGAGCTTGAAAGACGTTGATTGATCAAATCAATGAAATGGTTAAACAATGGCGCGGCGTCGTGCGGACCAGGGCTTGCTTCAGGGTGTCCTTGGAAGCTAAACGCTGCCTTATCGGTATGGTGAATACCTTGCAGGCTTTGGTCAAATAGTGACACATGCGTTGTGCGAAGTGTGCTTGGCAAGCTTGCGCCGTCGACCGCAAAACCATGATTCTGAGCAGTAATCATCACTTTAGCTTGTTCTAGATCTTTCACTGGATGGTTAGCACCATGATGACCAAATTTCATTTTGACTGTTTTTGCACCGCAAGCTAGCGCAAGAATTTGGTGACCTAAACAGATACCAAAAATTGGGATGTCAGTTTCCAAGAAGGTTTTGACGGCTTCAATTGCGTAATCGCATGGCTCTGGGTCGCCGGGGCCGTTACTGAGGAAAATTCCGTCGGGATTCATTGCTAACACGTCTGCAGCTGGGGTTTGCGCTGGCACAACCGTTAGACGGCAGCCGCGGTCAACCAACATACGCAAAATATTGCGCTTAACCCCAAAATCATAAGCGACCACATGCTTATCACAGTCTTGTTTGTCTGCAGGATGGCCATCAACCAGATCCCAAGAGCCCTGCAGCCAGGTATACGTTTGCGTCGTGCTGACTTCTTTTGCCAAATCCATGCCTTTGAGGCCAGGGAAATCTTTCGCTTGTTGTAAAGCAGTGGCTTGGTCTAAGTTTGAACCTGCAATAATGCAGCCTGCCATTGCGCCTTTTTCGCGCAAGATGCGAGTTAAGCGGCGAGTATCAATATCGGCAATACCAACAACATTTCGCTGTTTCAAATAGTCACTTAAACTTTGTTCACTTCGAAAGTTACTCGTCATCAAAGGTAAATCACGAATGATCAACGCTTTGGCGTGTATATGAGTTGACTCATCGTCTTCTGACGTAGTGCCGTAGTTTCCGATGTGAGGGTAAGTAAGAGTAACGATTTGGCGAGAGTATGAGGGGTCTGTGAGTATTTCTTGATATCCGGTCATCGAAGTATTAAAAACAACTTCTCCAACCGATGTACCGTTGGCTCCGATGGATGTTCCGTGGAATAGACTTCCATCTTCCAGGACTAGCATTGCTGAACTGCTCAAGGCGACCTCCTAACTAGGGTTTCGACACAATTAAACCAGCATCAAGGTGTCAATTTGATGCCTGAAAAACCAAAAATTTGGCAAATTCCGCGGATCTTATAGCAGATAAGCCAAGCCGTCCATGAAAATATAGAAAAACATCGAAAATAATAGCTAAGGAGGAAGAAGCAGCGAAAAGCGCTAAAAACTGCAAACAACACTGCAACTTTTAACGCTTTTACTAGGGTTTTGTTGTATTAAATGTCGAAATCCTTAAGCCCAAGTACATCTTGCATGTCGAATAAACCCTTCGGTTTTTCTTGCAACCAGACCGCGGCACGTACAGCACCGTTGGCAAATGTCATGCGACTAGAGGCTTTGTGGGTGATTTCAACTCGCTCGCCAATATCAGCAAACATCGCTGTATGTTCGCCAACAAGGTCTCCGGCGCGAATTGTTGCAAAACCAATAGTTTCTCGGTCTCGCTCACCAGTAATGCCTTCGCGTCCATAGACAGCAACTTTTTTAAGATCACGACCTAAGGTGTCAGCAATGACTTCGCCCATACTTAAAGCAGTACCGGAGGGTGCGTCGACTTTGTGCCGATGATGCCCTTCTATTATTTCGATGTCGGTATAGTCGCCCATGGCTTTGGCGGCAACTTCTAAAAGTTTGAAAACGACATTCACACCCACACTCATATTCGATGCAAACATTATAGCCACACTTTCACTATAGTCGCTTAAGAGTTGTTTTTGCTCATCACTAAAGCCTGTGGTGCCTATCACCATTTTTTTACCATGCTTTTTAGCCCAGGCTAAATGCGACAAGGTAACCGCCGGCGCCGTGAAATCAATCACCACATCAATCTTATCTTCGAGTCCTTCAAGACTATCGCAAACAGTGACCGCAATATCCTTCTGACCCGCCAATTCACCAGCATTGACACCAATTAAACTTGAGCCAGCGCGCTCTGTAGCAGCCCCTAATTCCGTATCCGGGTTCTGCGAAATGGCCTCGAGAAGTGTTTTTCCCATTCGACCATTGCAACCGACGACTGCAACCTGCACTTTTGCCATTGAACTGCCCTATTCTGAGTTAGTATTGACGTCAATATAACACAGCAAAAGCAAAGCTGAACCCCTAAGCAGCCTCACCGGAGCTAACCAACTTTGGTTTTTTACTAGCGCTGCTTTGAGCTGGATTTTGTTGGCGTTCATATAAGAAACGTAAGACTTGTGAACGATAATGATTGTATTGTGCATCATCAGCTAAACTAACTCGATTGCGAGGACGCTCCAGTTCAACGTTTAATACTTCACCAATCGTAGCGGCGGGTCCGTTAGTCATCATCACAATGCGATCTGACAACAGAACCGCTTCATCGACATCATGAGTAATCATAATGACGGTATTATTAAGTTCGTTTTGAATTTCCATTAGCGAGTCTTGTAAATGAGCACGGGTTAAAGCGTCTAACGCGCCAAAGGGCTCATCCATCAACAAAACCTTGGGTTGCATAGCAAGCGCCCGAGCAATGCCCACACGCTGCTTCATCCCCCCTGAAATTTCATCGGGTCGTTTATGCGCAGCATGCCCCATGTGGACTAGTTCAAGATTGTGATTTATCCATTCGGCCATTTCGGCTTTGCTTTTTTTACCTTTGAACACTTCTTTTACCGCAAGCTCAACGTTCTGATAAGCCGTCAACCATGGTAGCAACGAATGGTTTTGAAACACGACGGCGCGATCGGGACCGGGCTCGCTCACTTCTCTACCTTCCAAGATCACCCCACCTTCACTGGCTTGATACAGACCAGCAACGATGTTAAGTACTGTGGATTTACCGCAACCCGAGTGCCCAATGAGGGAGATAAACTCGCCTTGTTCAATTTTTAAGTTTACGTCTTGTAGCGCTCTAAATGGCCCATCTTTAGTTGGAAATTCGATGCCGACATGGTCAATTTCTAAATAGTGATTCATATTCAATACCTTCTTTTTGCAAAATGCTATGCCTTAGGCATTAGAGCTTTGAGGAGAAACTAGTTTTTGCACGCTCAGCATCATCCAGTCCAATACAAAACCAATGATGCCAATGACTAGCACAGCAACCATAATCCGTCCTAAGGAGTTAGAACTACCATTTTGAAATTCGTCCCATACAAATTTTCCTAAGCCTGGATTTTGAGCCAACATCTCAGCGGCAATTAACACCATCCATCCAATACCAAGTGAAATACGCAGACCGGTAAATATCATTGGCAACGATGCTGGAAGGGCTATTTTGAACACCTGTTTACTCCAATGTAGACGAATAACGCGTCCAACATTGATCCAATCTTTATCGATAGAGGCGACTCCCATCGCGGTATTGATAAGCGTGGGCCATAGCGAACATAAGGTCACAGTCACAGCTGAGGTGATAAAGGATTTGCTAAACATAGGGTCATCACTGACATAAACCGCACTTACAACCATGGTGACAATCGGTAACCAAGCCAGCGGCGACACCGGTTTAAATATTTGAATCAACGGACTAACCGCAGCATAAAGTTTTTGGTTCAGACCGCAGGCAACGCCAAGCGGTATTGCAATTAAACTTGCAACAACAAAACCCGCAAAAACGGTATACAAGCTGGTCCATATTTGGTCAAAAAAGGTGGGCTTGCCGGTATAAGGTCTAACTTTCACGGTAGCTTCAGGATTCTTCGCCAATTTCTCGGCATTGCGCTTATCCTGACGCTCATAGAAGGCCACTTCTTTTAGCCGCTCAGCTTTGTGTTCGTCCACCAAACCCAAATATTGTTGATAAACTGCCGTAGGCCCGGGCAATGTGCCAAGACTGGTGTCGACCCGCGCAGCACTAAAACTCCACAGAGCGAGGAAGATAGCAATTGCTAATAGCGGCAAGCCTAGTTTTTCAAACAAGTCTTGAAATTGTCGCTTGGGACTTTCGCCGCTTGCTAGACGTACCATCGGCACAATTGGACTTAGGCCAAAGGTTTCTAAATAGTGAATCGTTTTGTCTTTCATAACGACATCCTTGATTGGTTATTTCCAGTTTTGAAATAGGGGAAGGTCAGTTAACTGCCTTCCCTCTTCTTATGCTGTCTATTAGATTTTGTCGTCGCCTTTAAGGCCGATTTCAAACTGACTCAAGTAGTCATTTGGTTTACTACCGTCATAGGTAACTTTGTCCAAAAAGCCTTCTTGTGGTGGTTTAAAGCCCGACTCAGTTGCAAACTCAGGAAAGTCCTGCGCTTTAACATGACCTTCAGCTATTAGTTCTTGAGCAGCCAAAGCATAAATGTCAGGACGGTATACTTTCTTAGCAATATCCATGTACCAACTGTCTGGTTTTGCATCTTCAATTTGTCCCCAACGGCGCATTTGAGTTAGATACCAAATGGCATCACTGTAATACGGGTAAGTTGCGTTATAACGGAAGAATACATTGAAGTCAGGCACTTCGCGTTTATCGCCCTTTTCGTATTCAAAAGTGCCCGTCATGCTGTTGGCAATGACATCGTAGTCAGCACCCACATATTGACTTTGAGATAGTATTTTAACGGCTTCTGGACGATTAGCGTTGTCTTGCTCATCAAGCCATTGCGCAGCTCGGATCATGGCTTTAACGACGCGTATATGAGTGATAGGGTACTCGTCAGCCCATGATTGGCTGACACCAAATACTTTCTCTGGATTGTTTTTCCAAATTTCGTAATCGGTAATCACTGGAACACCTATCCCTTTGAAAACCGCTTGTTGATTCCAAGGTTCACCAACGCAGTAACCAAAAATAGTTCCCGCTTCCATGGTGGAAGGCATTTGTGGAGGCGGCGTCACTGACAACAAGGCATCAGCATCAATCTGTCCCGTATTATCACTTTTATGCGGTGCATAATAACCGGGATGAATTCCACCAGCTGCTAGCCAATATCGAAGCTCATAGTTATGTGTCGATACTGGGAATACCATTCCCATATTAAATGGCACACCTTTATCTAAATATGACTCTACAACAGGCTTAAGCGCGGTGGCTGAAATTGGATGGACAGGCTTGCCATCAACATGCTCGATATGAGGCTTCATCTGCGCCCATATCTCATTAGAAACAGTGATCGCGTTGCCATTCAAATCCATGCTGAAAGCAGTAATAATATCGGCTTGCGTTCCAATACCAATGGTTGCTCCTAAAGGCTGGCCCGCAAGCATGTGCGCACCATCTAATTCGCCGGTAATCACCCCATCAAGTAAAACCTTCCAGTTTGCTTGCGCTTCTAAAGTGACGTACAAACCTTCGTCTTCAAAAAAACCTTTTTCGTAAGCAACGGCTAATGGCGCCATGTCGGTAAGCTTAATAAACCCAAACTTAAGGTCTTCCTTTTCTGGCTCACCAAGTTCAGCTGTTGCCGGATTGACAAGCAACAGACCAATAGTGCTCGCTAACAAAGTTTGTTTTATCGTCTTCGATATCTTGCCAAAAGATGGATGGCTAGTACTTGTATGCATTCCCTGCTCCTTCAATAAAAAAATTGTTATGTCTAGGCTGGTATTGCGAAAGCCATACCAAGATCCAGATCACATTTTTTTATATTTCTAAATCATTGACTTAGATTGGCGGCTATCCACAAGGAGGTATTCGTTATTTTTCAATGAATTCACAAACTTAGCGCATGAATGCACAACGATGATGCGTCTATTTTTAGGAGATTCGAACAATAGCTTAGACAAGTACAACTAGATGGGCTTAATTCTCACATGTGAGGTCGCGAATAAACCGCGGCCATAAAAAAACACCAAGAACAAGGTCCTTGATGTTTGTATGCCTCGACTTAGTATGTCAAGCCAAATACATAGCGCTATTGATACCTATGCTACGATATCAATTAGCTCTACTTCAAAAATTAGAGCTGAGAAAGGAGGAATAGATGATCCTGCCCCTTGTGCGCCGTATGCAAGCTCAGCGGGGACATATAGCTTCCACTTATCGCCAACTTTCATTGACTGTAGCGCTTCTGTCCAACCGCGGATCACACCATTGACTGGAAATTCTGCTGGTTCACCACGGGCAACAGAACTATCGAATACTTCTCCGTTTATGAAAGTACCTTCATAGTGAACACGAACTTTACTGCTCGCTTCTGGAGTTGCGCCGTCGCCTTCAGCTAATACTTCATACTGTAAGCCTGACTCAGTTACATTAATTTCTGGACGTTGGCGGTTTTCACCAAGGAATTTTTCACCAAATTCACGAGCGTCTTTATGCTGCTCAGCTTTTTGAGCTTCAATTTCTTCGGTTATCACTTGGAACGCAGCGGCGATATCAGCTTCAGCTACTTTAGGCTCTGCTTTGGTCATCACGTCGCGGATCCCATCAAGCATTGCATCTACTTCTAAACCATCAAATGCTGCACGTTCGATCTGCTCGCCAATTTGAAGACCATAACCGTAGCTTGCTTGAGCTTTGGCACCTTGATATTGCTCTGACATAATTTACTCTTTAACAATGAAATGAGCGCAGAGTCTAGCATAGGCACGCTTAGGCTCGCAAAGGCAGTGACTAAGAATCAAACCGAGAGCAAATCTTGATTCATTAAGCACTTGCGATAAGCCTTACCAAAGTGCTTTTGCACTTGGGTAACACCACACAAATTCAAACCCAAATGCTGATAAAAACCGATAGCTTCACTGTTATCTTCCATCACCCACAAGCGCAGTTCGCTGCAATATGCGGCGCCCGCTGTCTCTTTTATAAACTCTAGTAAGCTTCGGCCATAACCATGTCCTATATGTTTAGGTGGAAGATACAAAGCATGTACTTCGCAGCTCATATTCTGTAACTCGTACATCGCAAAACCGCACGCAAGCTCAGTCTGGGTATCAAAAATCACAACCGTTTTCAGCTGCTGGCTTTGCACACGTTCAGCCCACATCTGGCGATGCACAGATATGGGTAAATTACTTAATAGCGCATCGATTAAAGGTTTGGGATAAGCATGCCGCCAGCTCGCTCTTTGAATCGATACGATGTCTGGTGCATGCTCAACCTTAGCCGTGCAAATTAGGCTTTGGACTTGCTTTTGGCTTTTGGTTTCGGAATTTTTGGTGTCGTACATTTTGGATTCTTTGATTGTGCACGAGCAGCTAGTTTTAACTGCTCGGCTTGAGGCATTGCTCGTTGCAAGTCACTAATACGGGTATCGTGCGAGGGGTGAGTTGATAACAGCTCTGGAGGACCACCACCACTTTCTTTGGCCATATTTCGCCACAAATTAACACTTTCTTGTGGATCAAATCCCGCTCTTGCCATGAGTTCAAGACCTATCATATCGGCTTCACTCTCTTGAGCTCGTCCATAAGGTAATAGAACACCGAACTGAACCCCCAGACCCAAGGCCGCCATCGCAGCACCTTTATTATCCATATCACTAACACCAATCGCAATTGCCGCGGCGGTAGCTCCAATGCCAGCAATTTGCTCTCGAGATAAACGTTCATTGCTGTGACGCGCTAATACATGGGAGATTTCATGGCCTATGACTGTACCCAATTGGCTTTGATTTGTAGCAACATTCATAAGTCCCGTGTAGACGCCAATGTGACCACCAGGCAGTGCAAAGGCATTGACTTGCTCGCTATCAAATACAACAACCTCCCAAACGCCCTCACCAAAAGAAGGAGGAATTTCCTTTGTGATCGCATTGGTTATGCACTGCACATAGGCATTAACAGCAGGATCTTCCAAAATGGTTTCGTTCTTTTTAATTTCAGCAAATGACTGCGCCCCTAAACCATTCATTTGTTGCGCATCATAGAGCAGGACTTGGTTCCGACCGGTCGGTGATGAAGAGCAGGCAGCCAAAGCCATGGCTAACACACTCGCCCCAAGTACATATCTAACTTGTTTATTCAATCTACAACTTAAGTTCATCGCTTAACTATCCTTTAATCCCTTACTGACGACCTTGCTAATTTTTGCTACCACTTTCTGACTTGTATACTCCAACAAGCCTTGGCTATATAGAAACTATACCTCTAGTCATTGACTAGCGCGAGTAAAGCGCTAACTATCTTATATCGACTAATGTCAAAGTTTTGCTAAAAAAACGTAGTTTTTAAAATGGTGAAGCGTTAATATAACTTTAGTTTATTCTTAAAACATAAGTTATAAATGACTACTCAAGAACAACGCGTTTTGGCTGCTGTACGCGCTACTCCCACGGCGACCCAACAAGAACTTGCGGAGCGAATTGGCATGAGCCGAGAAGCAATCGCAGGACACATTATGCGTTTAACTCGCAAAGGTTACATTCTTGGTAAGGGCTATATATTCCCAGAAGCTGACTCCATAGTTGTTATCGGCGCAGCCAACGTAGACCTTAGCGGAAACAGTCAATCTGCATTTTTAGCCGGTGACTCCAATCCTGGTAGTATCCACCAAAGTATTGGTGGTGTAGGTCGCAATATTGCTGAGAATCTAGCTCGTTTGGGCAATGACACGACTTTAGTTGCGGCTATCGGTAAAGACAGCAGCGGTCAATGGTTGCGCGAGCAATGCATCAATGCTGGTATTAATACCGACTATTTTCACGTCAGCGATCAACATGCGACCGGTCGCTACATCGCGCTCAACAATCATCTCGGAGAATTACAAGCTGCGCTCGCTGATATGCAAGTGGTCGATAGCCTTAGTCCGAGCTATCTACAAGATCAAATAAAGATTGTTAAAGCAGCGCAGACTCTAGTATTAGATGCCAACATCAGTTCACAAACTTTATTATGGCTCGCCCAACAAAACTTAGATGCTTCACTAATGGCAGACGCAGTCTCTGCCAATAAAGCCCCCAAGTTGAAGCCAATTCTGAGCAAACTTCAAGTGCTTAAAGTTAACCAAAGTGAAGCCCAGGCAATTTTGGAAAGCGACGAAAGCTCGGTTGAAGTACTAGCCCAATTGTTGCTCAAATGCGGAGTAAAGCAAGTTTTACTAAGCTTAGGTAACCAAGGTGTGCTCTATTGCGATGCTAAACAATTGTTCATATCACCGGTTAAAGCATCTAAGCCAGTAAGCGATACTGGCGCTGGTGATTCATTATTAGCCGGCTTTATTCACGCTCGCAAACTAAAGCCCGCGCTTGATATCCAACAACAACTCTCGTTTGCCTTGCATTGCGCAGCGCTAACACTAGAAAGCGAATTTGCGGTCAACCCGACCCTCGATGAACAAGCGATTATGTCGCAATTAAGCCACTAGGAATTATGATGAACCAATATTTAGATATTCACCCTGAAGTTGCCCAAGCATTGCGCGACGGAAAAGCAGTTGTAGCGCTTGAAAGCACCATTATTTCACACGGAATGCCTTGGCCTCAGAATGCAGAAACAGCTAAACAAGTTGAGCAAATTATACGTGATGCTGGCGCAGTTCCGGCCACCATTGCCATTATTGACGGCCGCCTAAAAGCAGGCTTAAGTGGCGATGAAATTGATACCTTGGCTAAAGCAGGCTTAAGTGTTACCAAATGTTCACGCCGCGATTTACCGTTTGTAGTAAGCGCTGGGCAGCACGGCGCAACTACGGTCGCAGCAACCATGATCATTGCGGCGATGGCTGGAATCAAGGTCTTTGCAACCGGCGGTATTGGCGGAGTGCATCGCGGAGCGGAAACTAGTTTTGATATATCTGCTGACTTACAAGAGCTTTCTCAAACAGACGTCGCGGTTGTATGCGCTGGCGCTAAGTCTATTCTTGACCTAGGGTTAACGCGAGAATATTTGGAAACCAATGGCGTGCCGGTTCTAGGCTATCAAACCAATACACTCCCGGCATTCTATACCCGTGAAAGTGACCATAGCATCGATTATCGTATGGAAACTGCAAACGATGTGGCTCAGTTCTTGTCTGCGAAATGGGGAATGCAGTTACATGGTGGGGTTGTGGTAGCCAACCCAATCCCAGAAGAATATGCGATGGACAAAGCAGCAATTGACTCAGCAGTAGAACAAGCCCTACAAGAATCTGTTGAACAAGGGATTGCGGGTAAAGACTCCACGCCATTTTTGTTGAAGCGCGTAGCTGAACTAACCGGCGGCGACAGCTTAGCCAGTAACATTCAATTGGTTTTCAATAATGCACGATTAGGTGCTCAAATTGCCATCGAGTTGACTCAGTAGTCTCAATCAGCACTACTTAATGTAACAGCAGGCGTTCATTCAGCCTGCTTTTTTGGTGTTTGGTCTGGCAAAATCTTTGCTAAACAATGAAGGTATCGAGCAAACTCATTATTAATTTGGATTGGTCTTGATTATAGACATCAGGATGGGCCTTAGAAAACTGTCCTATATCATTGTCAAAATACAAACCATTCGCACTGGAGAACTCGTTAGAAAGCGCCGCTTTAACGATAATTTCCGCTCCAATTTTTAGGTCTCCACCCGCCACTCCAAACGCATCTTTCACCATTTTACTGCCCAACATTGATGCCGGATTCAAGGCCAAAACAATAGGTCCTGAATCTTTAAGCTCTTGAGCTAAACAATGCGACCACATGGCAATGGCAAGTTTACTTTGAGCATATGCTTCGCCATCAGATAGTTGTTTGCGTCCAGCCAAGGCATCGGCATCAATGGTGGATTGCGCGGCTGAACTGACGTTAACCACTCGAGCGCTAGAGGCCAGCAATGGCAACAAACGTCGTGTTAACAGGTAAGGCGCGATAGTATTCACTGCAAAGCGCAGGTCTAAACCATCTTCAGTTTTTAGTTTCGCAGCGCTGTAAATACCGGCGTTATTAATCAGTACATCTATGCTGTCATATTGTGTACAAATCTCATCTGCCAACTTACCCACATTGGACAAAAGTGACAGATCACTGCAATAGCATTCAAGTTCTGCGTTTGGAGTCTGCGCCAAAAGTTGATTTTTTGATAATTCCAATTTGCCAACGCTTCGCCCATGTAACAACAAACGGTGTCCTTGTTGCGCCAGCATCATTGCCGCTTTTAGCCCAATTCCATCCGTCGCACCTGTAATTAGAATCGTTTTAGACATGAGGTTTCTCTTTTTGCCATATGATTTGCAAACTAAGTATAGGTTCAGATTGCCAGAATAAGAACACTGAAGTGTGCCGTGGCATAGATTGCCTCGGAATCGATTGTTAATGATGATTCACTAAACTACTTCTCACAAAACCAGCATGATAAAGTGGTCACATAAAGATCTGAATGAAGCTGAATACTGCTGTGCCAACTGTAAAATTTGAAGATGACAAATTCGACCTTGATCCTCAATTATCGTTGCTAGACAACTTGCTCCACGCGAATAAAAGCATCGCTTATGGGTGTAAAAGCGGGGTTTGTCAGCGCTGCCTGCTACAAATAAGCGATGGAGATATTCCCGCTAATTCACAATTAGGATTAAGTAGCGTTCAAAAGCAGCAAAAACTAATCATGAGTTGCTGCGCCTATCCAAAGCAAGACATTTGCCTTAATCAAGCACCACAACTGGCTCCAAAACAAATTGCAGAAGTCATTGGAGTAACACAGCTTTCAGAAAGCATACTAAAGGTGAACTTACAGCTCAATTGCAGTAGTCACAGTGGCCAGTTCATCCGCTTATATCGCAGCGCTAGCCTTGCACGATGCTACTCACTCAGCCAATCCCCAAATAGCGACAATACCGTAGAGATGCATATACAGCTTCATCCAAATGGTGTCTTTTCTCAGTGGGCCTTTGAACGTTTGCAAGTTGGCATGCCTTTAGCGGTAGAAGGGCCTTTCGGGGATTGTTACTATCGCAAGCAATACACTAATCAACCACTACTGTTCATCTGCGCACAAAGCGGCTTTGCTCCTGCCTTAGGTATTGCAAGAACAGCGATAGCACAAGACCACGCAGCACCTATTACTATGGTTTTGATCGGGCATCACATGGACAGATTTTATGCCGCTGATGAACTCGCACAACTAGATACTATGCATTCAAATATTCGCACTTATTTCTACCCCGAACCGCCAATAGAACTAAAGAGCGAATGGAAAAAACAATCAGAGCCTGATAAGGGCTCAACCCTACAAGCATTTGTCTGTGGACCTAAACCAGAACTAGAAATTTACCCGAGTCTATTACAACAACAAGGCCTAAGTTCAGCTCAAATCCACAGCGAATTTTTCGTCAATAACTAAACGAACAACTTAAGCCTTCTCTTTCTTCTGAAAGGTTACAGATATCACGGCAAGTAAAGCTGAAACCAGCATCAACATGACCGATACTGAGTTTAATACCGGTGTTGACCCCTCACGCAAGCGCTGAAACATCGCTATCGTAAGCGGTGCATCGGAACCGACGAGCATCAAGGTTGTGTTGAAATTCTCAAAAGACATTAAGAAACTAACAATTCCAGCACTCACTATCGTGGTCCGCAAAAACGGCACAGTGACAGTTAGAAATGCAACCCATGGACTAGCTCCCAAATTTAACGCAGCTTCTTCGAGGCTTGGGTCAAATTTCCGCAAACGCGCGATCAGTACCAATGAACAAATCGTGGTTATAAAAGCAACTTGCCCCAGCACTATTAAGGTTGCTCCAGGACGCAGCCATTCAATATCATAAGCGAACGCTTCTTCGATATAATTTGCAAATTGGCTCGAGCTCACCAAAATCGATACCCCTAAAATAACGCCAGGGATGACAAGAGGCAGTAGCATTAAAACGTACAAGAAGTCTTTGCCGCGAAATTGATATCGAACAAATAACAGTGCATTACATAAAGCTAGGGCCAATGCAACGACAGTCACCCATAAGGCAATAAATGCCGAATTTCCTATGCTTTCTAAGAGTATCTTATCGTGAAACAGACCTAATTTAGGCGACTGTGTTCCAAAGTACCAATCTAAGGTAAAGCCTTGCCAAGGAAGCGCTGGAAACAAACTATCATTAAAAGAAAAACCAACTACCACCGCTAAAGGTAAGACTAAGAAAATCAGAAAAGCCAGCACATAAAGTTTATACAATCTTTGTCTAGGAGCCGACATTGGGATGGAAGGTATCATGTTATTTCCCCATCGTTTTGGACAAGGTTTGTCCACTGAGTAGCAGACCCAAGTACACAATTAACGACGAGAGCAGCAGTAGTAAAATACCGAAGGCGGAGCCTTGTTCCCAGTTGAAACGCGTAATAAATTGCGTGAAAATTTGTTCGGTAAACCAAAGACTGTCTTTGCCCCCAATTAAATTAGGTGTCAAATAATTACCCAAACTTAACATAAAGACGATAATACAACCGGAGACGATGCCAGGCATCGCATGTGGAATTACGATTTCTCGTAATACATTCCAATGACTGCCGCCTAAGTCATATCCCGCTTCAATGTGGCTATCATCCAAGCTCTCTAAGGCACTCACTAAGGGCACAATCATAAATAGCATTGCGGTGTAAACCAACCCCAGCATAATGCTGGCATCGTTATATAAAAACTCAATGTTGTTCTCGATAATCCCAAAATAGCGCAATAGGCCGCTAAGAAGTCCCGACTCACGTAAAATGATCATCCAACCATAGGTACGCACCAGTTCACTTAGCCAAAACGGGAGTATGCAAGCCATCAGAAGAAGTGTTTTGCTGCGCCCTTTGGCCAACTTGGCGATGTAATAGGCCATAGGAAAAGCAATCAGCAAGGTCAGCAAGGTGGCCAGTATCGACATCCAAGCCGTGCGTACAAAAGTATTCCAATATAAAGGTTGTTCAAAGAAATTCAGATAGTTTTGAAATGTGTAACTTTTAGGCGTCGTATAAGAGCGCAAGTTTAACGACACTTCTAACATATTCAGGTGAGGCAATATGATTAACAGCAATAACCACAGCGCGAATGGGCACAAGAGCAAATAAAAACCAATTCCAAGACGACGCATTAGTTGTTCTCAGCGGCTAAACAAAAACACTGCTCGCTGCTCCAGGACAAATAAACCACACTGCCTTTAGCTAATTCAAATGGCTTCTGCTGAGGCAAGCGTACCTGTAAATCACCTACACTGGTCTGTACAATGACAGTACTATTAGCGCCATCAAATAGCAGCTCTTTAAATACGCCACTGATTTGAGAGGCCGTAGCATCACCGGTCAATTCAATCGCTTCTGGTCGCAAAAAGAGTTCGACGTTACTACCTACTGCCAGATCTTGTGGGTTAGATGCCGGCACACTCAGGTTATCGCCCAGTTCAACTTTTGCACGGGAATTTGCGCCAACGTCACCGATCCGTCCGCGGACGACATTGGTATTTCCTACAAACTTCGCCACAAAACTACTATGGGGATTGGCGTAGAGCCTTTGGGGGGTATCAACTTGTTCAAAGCGACCATGATTCATGACTGCAACCTTATCTGACATCACCAAGGCTTCACTTTGATCATGGGTGATATACACAAAAGTTGTGCCAAATTCTTGTTGAAGGTGTTTAAGCTCCACCTTCATGTGTTCTCTTAGTTTAAGGTCTAAAGCTCCTAATGGCTCATCAAGCAATAATACGGATGGCTCAAGTACCAAACAACGGGCTATCGCAATGCGTTGCTTTTGTCCACCGGACAGCTGGCTTATGCCTTTGTGCTCACTACCATCGAGTCCAACCCGTTGTAACACGCGTTTTATCTTCTGCTCCCGTTCACTTCGGCCAACCTTACGTCGTTTTAGACCATATGCGATATTCTCGGCAACACTCATGTTGGGAAATAAAGCTAAGTGTTGAAATACCATGTTTAAAGGTCGGTGATTCGGAGCAACATCATTAACTCGGGCATTCTTAATAAAAATATCGCCGCTACTCGCTTGTTCAAATCCAGCCAACATGCGCAAAAGTGTGGTTTTACCACAACCTGATGGGCCTAAAATCGAGAAAAAAGAACCACTTTCGACTTCAAAACTTAACTTGTCGACGGCGACAAAGTCATCAAACTGTTTATGCAATAGATTACAAGAAAGATCATTTACAACATCGGACATTACAAGCCTTAGGTTTGACTACGTTTATAAACAACAAAACCAAGCTACGAGCACTTGGTTGTTAAGGAAACGGCTCCGAAGACATCGGAGCCGTAAGCTTAGCTACTGCGCAGCTTTAATACGATCCAAAGCCATGCCTTCTAGATCTTCTAGACCAGCTGGTACTGGTGGGTACCATTTGATATTTTCTAGGTCTTGAGTTGAAAAGCTTTCTTGGTACTGGGCTTTAGCAACGTCATTAACAAACTCATCTGCACCTAGAGCGGCGGTAAAGTTACCCGCAGCTTCGGTAATCAACGCAGCTACTTTCGGTTGATTCACAAAGTTTATCCATGCGTATGCTGCGTCAAGTGACTTAGACTTGCGCGGAATTGCAAAGGTATCGATCCAGCCAAGCGCACCTGAGGCTGGAGCAACAAATGTTACATCAGCATTGTCACGGTTTAGTTTCCAACCGCCAGCATCCCATGCCATCGCTGCCACGACTTCTTCGCTGCGAACCAAGTTAATTAAGGCGTCGCCACCACTCCAATAGGTTTTTACATTTGGCTTACAAGCAATAAGAGCTTGTTCTACTTTGTCCAAAATTGCCTGATATTTCTCTGTATCACCATAGGCTGCAAAAGGGTCTTCGCCCATTGCAAAGGCGAAGCCAATAAGGGTTGGACGTTTAAGTCTGTAGCTCACCTTGCCTTCATAGGCTGCGTTACATAAATCGGTGTAGTCTTTGACATCAGCGGCAAGCTTACGGTTTACGACTAGACCACTAGTGCCCCAAATGTGCGGCACAGCAAATATATCAGAGCCAATCGCGGTGTTTTCGTTGGTCGACTTCAACATAGAAGGAATAATTAAATCGCTATTAATGCGGCTCATATCAATAGCTTGATAAATATTGAACGCTTGCTGAGCTGAGGTAATACGATCTTGGCTTGGCTGCGCTAGATCGAAGCCTGCACCGCCGGTTGCACGCAATTTGGAAATCATATCTTCATTATTGGAATTGGTTACTTTAACAACGTGACCGGTTTCCTTTTCGAACATATCGATTACATTTTGAGGAGCATAGCCTCCCCACGTTAACAGGCGTAATTCATCTGCCTGTACAGAACTTGCGAATGCACAAGCGATAGATAAGGTCAAAGCGCGTGTAACGAGACTATTTTTCATGTGGTTTCCCTGTCAATAGGCCCCAACTTTAGGGCACTAGGTGTCAAATAAATGAAGTTTATTTGACTAACTTAGACCATAACCATGACAAATAGGTTACAAAATGGCCTTGCTTAAAAATTTAGCATAGACCTTTTCTCAGGCTTGGCAAGTCTCTAAGCCTTTATATTTACTTAGAATATTCAATTTATAACGACTTTATCTGGGGATTATCAGCAAGTTATAGGCCACTGTTAACTGATTTTAGGCATGTGAGCTGAGCATGGTAGTTTTATGATCCGCATGCATATGAGTGTGTCGAACTAACAAAATGAGAGACATTTCCGTTTACTCATCTTCATGCTGGCAAACAAAAGCTAATATTTGTCTTTGTTAGAAATAACCTCGGACTAGGGATCAATAGAACCTGTAAGTTCACTCTGATGACAATAAATATGGGGCAAAACATAAGATCACACATGCGCTTCATCCGCGCCTTACATTCTGAACCAATTTATACCCTTGCAAGCAAAGCTATACAGCTTTTGATACATCACTAATTTGAGAAAAACCACCCGTTCATTGCTATGGCGCTGAGCCACATCGTCAATAAAAATGGCAATTGCAGTCGAATGATTTTTTTCGGTGGAACTTGATAACGTCCAACCATGGTGAGGCCTATCCCCGATAATGGACTGCAGGCGGTTGCTGTCCCCCAAACACTTAGAAACAAAAAAGCCATTTGAGCAGCTTCAGCATTCATTTCTAGCAAAATGGGACTCGCCAAAGCGATGCTAATCACAGGGTGAATCCCCAATACACCAATCAGTAACATGCACAAACTAGCCACCGCAAAATGCAACTGAGAGAATTCGGTGGTATTAATAAGCTCACTAACCGCAAAAGTACTCAATAAGGCGCTGATCCCACCAGAGAATAGACCCGCGGCCAAAAACACAACGTATTGGCTAGATAAGTTACCCAAGCGCTCATCGACAAAGCTTTTAAGTTTCGTTCGCCGTGGTCTGCGCGCAAAACTAATCGCAGCCATCGGTGCTAAACAAGAAATAAGCGTCAACATCGAAACCTTATCAAAGTAAGCATGTCCAACAACGACGGCTAATGCCAAAGTCATCGGCATAAACAAGCTATTTCGTTGCAACGGGAACCCTTGATACTGGTTCAGATCTGGGCCGCGCATTTGCCAACGAGACAACAATAAAACCGGCAGAACTAACAAGAATCCGGGTAAGGCAATATCAAGCCATTGCGAACCAGGTGCATAAGTGAGCGCTACACCTGACGCAATGAAAAACGGTGACCAAAATGCAGCGGCGCAATAAAAGCGAATAAGCAGCATAGTTTGCTCATCGCTCAACTTACCGGCGCGTTGCAATCTATCGCCAATGACTAAAACCACAGACAAGTTGATAACAGCACCAAGAAAGTGCGCACTAGCGAAAGTGGACCAAAAGCCTTTTTCACCCCGTGGTAAGATTTCATCGGACTGCTCTACATTCGCCAGAGCTAAAAATGTTACCGCACTGAGCATGGCCAGCAAGGCTAGATTACTCGAAAACAGACTGTAGATGTCAGGGTCTGCACCACGCATTAGTGCTAGGGCTAAGCATAGCAGCCCCACTCCACTCAATACTATTGCCTGCTTTTTAGCCGAAGAGCCGAGAATAGGCCACGCAAAAACGATAACTAACCAGGCACAAATGGTTGCTAAGAAATTCGTTAGTGACAATAGCGATGTAAAGATTTGTATCGCCCAGCAAGCTAATACTAAGCGTCCGACTAGTGCTTGGCGCTGCGGTATTTCACGCACCAAAAATTTGAGAGGAATCAAGCTTGCTGTTCTGACCAAACTGCAAATTCATTTCCTGTGGGGTCAATAAAATGAAAGCGAAACCCACCTGGAAAACTAAATATTTCTTGGCTTATAATGCCGCCAGCAGTCACGATAGCCTGTTGTGTTTCTAGCAATGATTTAGCATAGAAAACAACTAGGCATGCGCCTGTAGCTGTTGTGGAGCTTACTTCTGCGGCATAAAAACCACCTTCCATGGTTGTGGATTTAAAGGCCGTATACTCAGGCCCATAATCGGTAAATATCCAATTAAAAACTGTATGAAAGAAGGCTTTGGTTTTATCTAAGTCCTTCGATGCAAACTCTAAATAGTTAATTGATTTATCTTGATGCATTGTTATCTCCCTAGACCATACGTTTTTCGTAAATGATTACATCGTGAAACGCGCCGAATTTAAAGCCCGATTGATGCAATAAGCCAGCCCGATGAAAACCAAACACCTCATGTAATCGTTCCGAAGCCGCATTGGGAGTAACTACTAGCGCATACACTCGATGAATTTCGCTTTTATTTATACCTTCGAAGAGCTTTAGGTATAGCTGCTTAGCAATCCGTTGTCCGTGATACTCTGGATCCACATAAACCGTGATTTCACTAGAACTGTCGTAAGCAGGTTTAGCTTTAAAGGCACCATTATAGGCAAAACCAACGAGCTTTGGACCTTCGTATGCAACCCACAACTGATAGAGCTCAGGCCGCTGAGTAAAGCTATCAAACCACTGCTCTCGGCGATGCATATCCCAGGCCTTGGTTTCAAATAAAGCGACACTGTTTGCTACAAAATGGTTGTACAAGACGTTGATAGCGCTCAGATCGCTATCTCGACCCTGTCGAAACTGAAGTTCAGACATAAGCTTCCTTTTACTATGCGTAGCGTACTAAAAACTTAATAGCATCATACCTCTACCCATTAGTAATACCAATGGTCACTTCAACAATCATTAGTGCTGAAATCTATGAAATTAAAGCTAAGCCCGCGGCGCCTTTACAAGTGTTAGAGGCAATAGGAGACTAATCCTACTAAATATTAAATCAGCTTCGTCGACAACCTTCACTTGTCGCAACGTCAAAAAGGGTGTCATTAGCTCAACTAGCAACTGCGATATTTCCTAGCCCTAAGCATTGCTATACGATTAATGACGATCAACTAATAATCGCAATGGGATAAGCAAACCTATCACGAACACCCTTGAATACACTTATGATTTTAATGGATCCCAGACACAAAAAAAGCGGCTAAAGCCGCTTCTTTTATCCCCAACTCACTAGCTGGTTAGGTCATCAAAAAACTTTTTAACCCCATCAAAGAAACCCTCTGATTTAGGCTTATGTTTTTTACTTGAATGGCCACCAAAGCTTTCCTCAAGTGAGCGCAGCATTTCTCGCTGTTCATCATTAAGATTGACCGGAGTCTCTACAATAACCTTACAGATTAGGTCGCCAGTCGCACCACTACGCACTGATTTAACACCTTTACCGCGCATACGGAACATACGACCGGTTTGGGTTTCACTTGGCACTTTGAGACTTACGCGTCCATCAAGGGTTGGTACTTCAATCTCGCCACCAAGTGCCGACAGCGAAAAGCTAATCGGAACTTCGCAATACAAATTGTTTTGTTCGCGTTGGAAGATTGGGTGATCTTTTACATGAACTTGCACATATAAGTCGCCAGAACCCGCTCCGTTTTCACCCGCTTCACCTTCACCAGACAAACGAATACGATCGCCAGTATCAACGCCTGGGGGAATGGTGACTGACAGAGTTTTAGTGCGCTCATAACGTCCTTCACCGTGACATTTGTGGCAAGGATCTTTAATTGTTGAACCGCGTCCGTGACACGTAGGACAGGCTTGTTGAACTGCAAAGAAACCCTGACGCATTTGTACTTGGCCTTGACCATGGCAAGTGCCACAACTAACAGGTTTCGAGCCTTTTTTAGCACCACTACCATTACACTGTTCACAATGAACTAGAGTCGGAACGCTAATTTCTTGCTTAACACCTCTAACGGCTTGTTCAAGGGTGAGCTCCATATTATAGCGAAGATCTGCACCACGCTGTGCTTGACGACGTCCACCGCCACCACGGCCGCCACCAAAAATGTCTCCAAATACATCGCCAAATACATCGCCAAAGTCTTGTGCTCCGCCACCACCGCCACGGTTAGGATCTACACCTGCGTGTCCGTATTGGTCATAAGCTGCTTTTTTCTGCGGATTACTTAAGACTTCATAAGCCTCTTTCACTTGCTTAAATTTTTCTTCTGCAGCTTTATCACCTTTAGTACGATCAGGGTGATACTTCATTGCAAGACGCTTGTAAGCCTTTTTGATTTCGCGTTCGTCGGCACTCTTGCTTAGACCAAGCGCTTCATAAAAATCTTGTTTTGACATAGTTAGCTTTCTGTAATCGAGGTATTAATCCAGTTCTGGATACACAGACGGGCGTTGCTTAAAAACAACGCCCGTTTTACTTAGTTTGTACTTGTTTTAACGATTATTTTTTATCGTCTTTAACTTCTTCAAACTCAGCGTCAACAACGTCGTCAGCAGCTTCTTCTGCCGGGGCAGATTCGCCGCCAGCTGATTGCGCTTGTTGCTGTTGTTGTGCAACTTCCATCAATTTCTGAGAGGCTTCAATCAAGGCTTGTGTTTTAGCATCGATATCGTCTTTATCATCTTCACGTACAGCGTCTTCTAATGCGCTAACTGCAGCTTCGATTTTAGTTTTCTCATCTTCAGGTAGTGCATCGCCCGCTTCTTCAATCTGCTTACGAGTACCATGTACTAGTGCGTCAGCTTGGTTGCGAGTTTGAACCAACTCTTCGAATTTTTTGTCTTCTTCAGCATTTGCTTCAGCATCAGAAACCATTTTGCTGATTTCTTCATCCGACAAACCAGACGAAGCTTGGATAGTAATTTTCTGCTCTTTAGCTGTATCTTTATCTTTAGCCGATACATGCAAGATACCGTCGGCATCTAGGTCAAAAACAACTTCAATTTGTGGAATACCACGTTGAGCAGGACGAATCCCTTCTAGGTTAAACTGACCCAAAGATTTGTTGTCTGCTGCGCGTTTACGTTCACCTTGAATCACGTGAACTGTTACTGCACTTTGGTTGTCTTCAGCCGTTGAGAATACCTGTGAACCCTTAGTTGGGATAGTAGTGTTCTTATCAACAACTTTGGTCATCACGCCACCCATGGTTTCAATACCAAGCGATAGCGGAGTTACGTCAAGTAGCAATACGTCAGTTTTCTCGCCTGAAAGTACACCACCTTGAATTGCAGCACCCATTGCCACTGCTTCATCAGGGTTTACGTCTTTACGAGCTTCTTTACCAAAGAAGTCAGTCACTGCTTTTTGAACCATTGGCATACGTGTTTGACCACCAACCAAAATGATATCATCAACATCACCAACCGACAGGTCAGCATCTTGTAGTGCAACACGTAAAGGCTCAAGCGATTGCTGGACTAGGTCTTCAACTAAAGACTCAAGTTTAGCGCGTGATACTTTAATATTAAGGTGTTTAGGTCCAGAGGCGTCAGCCGTAATATACGGAAGGTTCACATCTGTTTGTTGAGCTGAAGACAACTCAATTTTAGCTTTCTCAGCGG
Organism: Alginatibacterium sediminis; assembly: GCF_003610775.1. Lineage (GTDB taxonomy): Bacteria > Pseudomonadota > Gammaproteobacteria > Enterobacterales > Celerinatantimonadaceae > Alginatibacterium > Alginatibacterium sediminis. The sequence continues at coordinate 143,623 of NZ_RAQO01000008.1, forward strand.
CTTCTTTTAGACGTTGCATAGCCAAAGGATCTGTTTTCAGATCAAAGCCTTGCTCTTTCTTAAACTCAGCAACTAAATAGTTAATTAGACGGTTATCAAAGTCTTCACCACCGAGGTGAGTATCACCGTTAGTTGCTAATACTTCGAAAGTTTTTTCACCATCAACTTCATCAATTTCAATGATTGAGATATCAAAAGTACCACCACCTAAGTCATATACTGCAACGACGTTGTCACCGCTTGTGTTATTAACGCCATAAGCAAATGCAGCAGCTGTTGGCTCGTTAATAATACGCTTAACATTTAGACCTGCAATTTTACCCGCGTCTTTGGTTGCTTGACGTTGTGAGTCATTGAAGTAAGCAGGTACAGTAATAACCGCATCAGTTACTTTCTCACCAAGATAGTCTTCTGCTGTTTTCTTCATTTTCTTTAGAATTTCAGCAGAAATCTGTGGTGGTGCTTTTTTGTCGCCGCGAGTTTCTACCCAAGCGTCACCGTTGTCAGCTTTAATGATTTTAAATGGCATGATTTCAATATCACGCTGTACTTCTTCATCTTCAAAACGACGACCAATTAAACGCTTAATTGCGTAAACTGTATTCGTTGGGTTGGTAACCGCTTGACGCTTCGCAGGTTGGCCAACCAAAGTTTCGCCATCATCTGTATATGCAATGATCGAGGGAGTAGTACGATCGCCTTCAGCGTTTTCAATTACCTTAGGGGTATCACCGTCGAGTACCGCTACACATGAGTTAGTAGTACCTAAATCAATGCCAATAATCTTACCCATAATGGTCTTCTCCAAATTTGTCTATGGTTATTATTTCTTGTTGATAACTAAAGTGGGGACAGGCAAAGCGATTTCAAGCAATTTTTTTTACTTTTTCATCGAATGCAAATAATTTTTGTACTTCTGAATACGCTCTAACTTAGATACTGGCATTCACACCTCGACATTTAAAACCACAAAATAGCTCAAAAATAGTACAAAACATTGATACATTAGGTATTTTTGGGGTAAAGCATAAGTTAAATCAATAAAAGCTATATTTTGCGTGATAATATCCGGCCTCCACATTTTAGATAGGGAAACATATGCCAAGCTCGAACAAGAAGTTGACGCTAACCCATCGTATTTTGATAGGTATGGTCAGCGGGATACTACTAGGCACAGTACTGCAGATGCTTAGTGGCTCGTCGTTATTTATTCAACACTATTTAATTGATGGCCTATTTCACATTGGTGGAAGCATCTTTGTAGCCAGCCTAAAAATGCTCGTTGTACCTTTAGTATTTGTATCACTAGTGTGCGGTGTTTCTTCGATGAAAGACACGGCTCGCTTAGGAAGGTTGGGTGGTAAAACCTTATTACTCTACTTGGTCACTACTGCAATCGCGATTTCGCTAGCAATGGCTGTTGCACTTTTGATACGCCCCGGCACAGGTATGGAGCTTGCGGCTGATGTAACCTTTAATGCTAAAGAGGCCCCTTCACTAAGCCAAGTGGTCATCGATCTATTCCCTAGCAACCCAATTGAATCGATGGCAAAAGGAAACATGTTACAAATCATCGTTTTCTCATTGCTGTTCGGGATTTCATTGGCTATTACCGGTGATGCCGGGAAACGCGTTGCAAGCTTCTTCCAGGATTTAAATGAAGTCATCATGAAGCTTGTCACCTTGTTGATGAACGTTGCACCCTACGGTGTTTTTTGTTTACTCGCCAAACTCTTTTACCAAATGGGCTTTGATGCTATAGCAAGCTTATTCAGTTATTTTATGGTCGTGCTTTCAGTATTGCTGATCCATGCGCTGGTTGTGTACCCACTGATATTGCGGACCCTGGGCGGGCTTAATCCATTTATTTTTCTTCGAAAAATGCGCGAAGCCATTGTATTTGCATTTAGTACTGCATCATCCAATGCAACAATTCCAGTCACTATGGAAACCGCAACTCATAAACTCGGTGTTAGAAATTCGACCGCATCATTTACTGTCCCGCTTGGGGCCACCATCAATATGGATGGCACCTCGATCATGCAGGGTGTTGCCACGATATTTATTGCCACAGTTTATGGCATTGATCTAAGTGCTGGCGATTTCCTAATGGTTATTGTAACGGCAACGCTTGCATCCGTGGGGACTGCTGGTGTACCTGGTGTGGGTCTAATCACGCTAGCCATGGTACTGCAGCAAGTTGGTTTGCCAGTCGAAGGGATAGCGCTCATTATTGGGGTAGACCGATTACTAGATATGGTGCGTACAGCTGTCAACATTACAGGTGATAGCATGGTGACTACCGTGGTAGCTAAATCTGAAGGTGATTTGGATTTAGAGGTGTATAACAATAAAGACGCAGGTTTAAAAGACGAGCAAGTGGAGCTACCTCACGAACACGCTTAATTGATGACCCCAATAGACAAAAACGGCAACCTCGGTTGCCGTTTTCTTGTGCTTATAGCTGGGATTCAACCAAACTTACCAGCTCTTGAGCAGGTAAGCCTTTGGCCGTCATATCCTCAATCCAAGCTTGTTTAGCTGGACCAGCAACGGTTTCGCGGAACTGCGCTAACTCAGCGTCGCTGAAACTAATGCGTTCAATACCTTTCTCGTCAAGCTTAGGTCCCCAAGCAGACATTGTCTTATCGTTATAGTAATCAACGTAATGCTGTAAAGCTGGTGCGACTGCATCTAACAAAATTTTGCGATTAGCATCACTGAGCTCGTTAAGCGCGTCGGTATTAACAACAACAGGGCAATTCACGGTACCTGGGTTTAGGTTAGTCGTCCACCATTTGGCGGTCTCAACCGTGCCAAAAGCCATATGAGCATGGGGTGCAAACGCTACTGCACCAATTACACCAGCATCCAAGCTTTGACGAACCTCGGTAGCTGACATTGATGTCGGTACGGCTCCGACAGCTGACATCGCTTCTCCGATACCACCGGTTGCACGCACTCGTATACCTTCAAAATCCGCCATTGACTTAGGTGCATCTCCTACCCCAGCAATATTGTATTGCGGCAGTGGGCTAGGCATTAATAACGTTGCATTCCAACGCGCTAGATCTTTCACAACTGCAGGATGTTGATAAATACTTTGGCTTAGCGCAATTTCTTGCTCCAAGGACTGAACACCCAAGAATGGAAGTTCAAGCACGGTAATGCTAGGGTTTTTGTCGCGATGGTAGCCAGCACAAAACTGTGCCATTTCAAAGGCTCCAAATGAAATTCCGTCTAGGTTTTCTTTGTTTTTTGACAAACCACCGTAGGAAATACTTAACTTAAACTCCCCATTGCTTTTTTGCTCTACAACTTCTGCTAATTTTTCAACATGTTCTGTAAAAGCGCGGCGTTTTCCCCAAAGTGAAACATTCCATTCGGTTGCTGCAATAGCAGACTCCGCGGCAACAAAACTAAACAGTACCGAACCGACCAGTAAAGGCTTCACCAATTTATGCTGTTTCATCTACGTTCCTTGTATTTTAATTAAGCTCGAAATCACCTTAACATCACACTTACAAAAACACCCCTTACCGTTAACAGTTTTATGTGCTTTTTAAGACTAAAGTCTCAATGGCGAACTAAAAAACATTAAAAATAGGCTCCAAAATCTAAATTAATTGCCGAAATCTAAAACGTTCAAAATAGTAACAGTGACTGTTTTGAAGCAGAAGTCGATCAATGATAATTTGCGCGACTTGAAATACTGGAGCCTAATAAAACAATGCTTAATTTACTCAAATCGATCCGCCTCAGCCAACTCTTTAGTGGTTTGGGTGTGATGGTCGTCGGCCTAAGTTTGCTACAAGCAAGTATGGACATTCGCCAAACCCGTCAGCAACTCTATAGCAGTGCCGATAGTTCTCTGCAAGCCACAATCGACGTCGCCATTAGCTTAGTCAGTCATTACCAAGCTATGGAAAATGATATTGGTATAGAAAATGCGCAAGCACTCGCAATTGAAGCCGTCGCCGACCTACGTTATCAAGGTAACGAGTACTTTTGGATAAACGACACCCAGCTGAACTTGTTAATGCATCCGCTTCGCCCAGAGAATATTGGCAAGAACATGCGGAGTAGCGTTGACGCCGACGGTAAAGCCCATTGGCAAGCAATGCTTGACGTAGCAAATAAAAATGGCGAAGGCAGTGTTGAATACCGCTTTATGCATGCAAGTTTAGAAAGCCCGAAGTCGAAGATGTCTTATGTGAAAAAGGTTCCGGGCTGGGATTGGATCATTGGAACGGGTGTGTATATCGACCATATAGAAGCTGCCGTTCGACAAGAAATCATGACCAAACTCATTTTCACTCTTTCTATGTTAACGATTGGCTTATTGATTTTAATCCCTATCACTCGCCTAATGAAACGACAACTAAGTGCTGCGTCAGATAGTATCCAATTATTCAGTCAAGGAAATTACGATACGCAGGTTAAGGTGGAAGGGAATAATGACCTCAGTGAGCTTGGGCATAATCTAGAAGCAATGCGCAAATCAATGGTCGAATTACTACAAAAGCTTTCGCAGAATCAAAGCCAGCTGACGCACGTTAGTGCTTCAATTTCAACGGGAGCCAAACAGACGGATGCAGCAGCTAGTCAACAATTCCTAGATATCGACGGTATTGCCAGTGCTATGACGCAAATGACCAGCTCAATTGCTGAAGTGGCCATGAATACCGACAAAGTGGCGCAGATAAGTGCACAAACATCGAATAACGCAAACCACATCAATCAATCAATGCAAAAGAACGCAAAGCAATCTGAGCAATTAAGTTTGCAGATTGGCGAGTCACAAGCTTCAGTTATGCAATTAAGTGAAAGCAGCCAACAAATTGGTACAATTGTTGACGTTATTAATTCGATCTCTGAGCAAACTAATTTGCTGGCCCTCAACGCTGCTATTGAAGCTGCACGAGCAGGTGCTCACGGGCGCGGGTTTGCCGTGGTTGCTGATGAAGTACGTAACCTTGCAGGACGCACAAAGGAAGCAACTCAAGAAATCATGACGATGATTCACAACCTACAACAACTGGCTGGAAAGGTAGACCAACAAATTGAAACCAGCGTCAGTGGTATCCAAAATCAACAAAAAGATACCGATGCCAGCATTATAGCTATTCAAGAAATCACCTCTCTCATGGATGATTTGGAACAGCGTAGCCATCAAAACTCAGTTGCAGCTGAACAGCAAAACGTAGTCAGTAATGAAATCAATCAGAGTGTAGTTGCCCTGCGCAGCGGTAGCGAAGTATCCGCCCAAAGTGCAAATCGAAACAACGAATTGGCCGAACAACTTAATCGTTGTGCCGAGCAATTAGAGCTGCAGACTAGAAAATTCCAATTTAATTAGCTTTATATCTAACACAAAAGCCATCACAACGATGGTTTTTGTGCATTAGAATCGCGTGCCCCTAAAGCGAGTATTTACCACCGACAATCAATAAACATCATTCCTAATGTCCCCCCAAAAAAACAGAAGAATCTAATAAGACTTCAATATCACCGCCTTAGTCGATAGGCAAACTCAGATAAAGATATCCCACAACCAAAACTTGAGCAATTACTGCTGTTAGTGATACTGTACTTTTTTTTACCCCATATAAATCCCACAAGAATGCGTAAGGTAATTTTAATTACCTCCAGGTGCCAAGCCATACATAAACAAGGAGAGACCCATGCCGAAGATTTTTAAGACGGTTCGTTTACATCAGCTATTCATAGGCATAGGCCTACTGGTCACATTTTTTGCCACAGCACAGGCCATAATCAACTTATCGCAGAAAAGAATCCAAATGTATGAGACTGCCGAAAACACCCTTAAAGGTAATATTGATATCGCCTTTAGCTTAGTCAAATACTTTCAGAGCAAAGAACTTGAAATTGGTCGTGAGCAAGCTCAAACCCAAGCCTTAAAAGCGATTACCGAACTACGCTACTTAAACGATCAATATTTTTGGGTTAATGATTTGGACTTAAAGCTATTAGCGCATCCACTTCGAGAAAGTAGTATCGGTAGCAACATGTCATCGGCCAAAGATGCGAATGGGAAACTTCATTGGCGCGAGATGATGGATGTGATCAACCGCAGTGGTGAGGGATCAGTTGAATATCACTTTATCAACCCTATTACTAAGCAATCCAATGCTAAATTAAGTTATGTTAAAAAGTTTCCACAATGGGAATGGGTCATAGGAAGTGGAAATTCTATCGAGCAGATTGAAACAGAAATGAAGCGCGAAATGATAACCAGAATAATAATTATTGTTGGATTATTATTGACTGCTTCGATGCTAGTTATACCGTCAATCCGATTTATTACACGTCAACTAGAGTCCGCATCAAACAGTATATTCGAATTTCGTCAAGGCAATTACAGCCGCCCTCTTTTAGACGAGGGCAATAACGATATTAGCGTGTTAATTGATAACCTAGAAAAAATGCGACTAAACACCATTGATCTACTGAACGAGCTTGCAAATAGCCAAGAGAACTTAGGGCAAGTTAGCCAGAGTATTTCTGACGCTTCAAAAACATCAACTCAAGTTGCTAACCAGCAATTTATAGATATCGATAGTATTGCGAGTGCGATCACTCAAATGAACAGCTCAGTCGCAGAAGTTGCCGCTAACACTACCGATGCTGCAGATATTAGTTCTCAAACCGCGGTCTTAGCTTGCGACATCAGTACAGCGATAGAGTCCAACTCAAAACAGTTAAGCCAACTGAGCCAACAAATTAGTGACTCACAAGCTTCTGTTGTCGAACTAAGTCATAGCACTCAAAATATTGGCACAATAGTCGATGTCATTAACTCCATATCTGAACAAACCAACCTACTTGCTCTTAATGCCGCCATTGAAGCAGCTAGAGCTGGTACTCATGGACGAGGTTTTGCAGTCGTTGCTGATGAGGTGCGTAACCTAGCCGGTCGCGCGCAAGAAGCAACGCAACAAATTATGGCAATGATTGATAAGCTAGAGAGCTCGGCCAACCAAGTTGACAAGCAAATAGAAAGTAGTGTTGAAGGAATAAAGAAACAGCAACTAAGTACCGGAGAAAATATCGAAGCAATTCATAAAATCGCTAAATTGATGAGCGAGTTGGAAGAGCGTAGTCACCAAAATTCAGTTGCCGCAGAGCAACAGAACCAAGTGACAAACGAAATAAACGAGAATGTGATCGCGCTTCGTAGTAGTAGTGAACAAACATCAACAGCCGCACAAAACAATTCACGATTGGCAATAAAAATGGAAGAATATTCAGCGCTTCTAAAACAGCAAAACCAAAAGTTTCAATTTTAGACCGTTTATTTTCCACAAAAAAGCCATCTTTCGATGGCTTTTTTATCTAGTCCAAACCAATGCTAGGCTTATTTAGCTTCAGCCTTGTCATTAATTTCTTCTTCTGTCATTAGCACCGCTGGTTTTAACAGCATATCTCGCAGCAGCGTATCTAACTCATCAGCAATACTTGGGTTATCGCTCAAGAACTTACAAGAATTGGCTTTACCTTGCCCAATTTTACTACCTTTATAGCTATACCAAGCACCAGCTTTCTCAACTAAGTTATGCTTCACGCCTAAGTCAACCAACTCGCCCATGCGGTTGAAACCTTGGTTATACAGAATCTGGATTTCAGCCTGTTTAAATGGCGCAGCAATTTTGTTTTTAACGACTTTAATACGAGTTTCATTACCTACGACTTCGTCGCCGTCTTTAACAGCACCAATACGGCGGATATCTAAGCGGACTGAGGCATAAAACTTAAGTGCGTTACCACCGGTAGTTGTTTCAGGATTACCAAACATCACGCCAATTTTCATACGGATTTGGTTAATGAAAACACACATACAGTTGGACTGCTTAAGGTTACCAGTCAACTTACGCATTGCTTGGCTAAGCATACGTGCTTGCAAACCCATGTGACTGTCACCCATGTCGCCTTCAATTTCAGCTTTTGGGGTAAGCGCGGCTACCGAATCGACTACAATCATATCGACAGCGCCCGAGCGTGCTAAGGCGTCAACAATCTCTAGAGCTTGTTCGCCGGTGTCGGGTTGTGAACAAAGCAATTCATCAATGTTTACACCCAATTTTTGGGCATAAATAGGGTCTAGAGCGTGTTCTGCATCAATGAAAGCACATGTTTTACCCGCTTTTTGAGCACAAGCAATCGCTTCTAAGGTTAGGGTTGTCTTACCCGATGACTCTGGGCCGTATATTTCAACAATACGTCCCATAGGTAGCCCGCCAGCACCAATCGCAACGTCTAACGACAATGAACCAGTGGATATGGTTTCAATATCCATCGTGCGGTTATCACCCAATTTCATAATTGAGCCTTTACCAAACTGTTTCTCGATTTGGCCTAAAGCCGCGGCAAGCGCTTTTTGCTTATTGTCGTTCATTCCTGATCACCCATTTTATCTTTATTCACTGCGGCTAAAGTCCGACTTAGCCCTAAATTCTGTAGTCTTGATCGTAGCAAGTTAAACTTAATTATATGGAGCTTGCTACCAGCAATTCGTAAAACACAGTATACTGTTAATTCATACAGTATCAAGTGCCTTTTTCGAATATGCTGGAATCCAAATGGGTCGTTTAAAGTTGGGTGTTTACGACCGTTCTCGCACTTAAACCAAACATCAATAATGTCCATCCTGTGAAAAATAGTTTAATGCCTATCAAGGTCCCGATGCTCCATACACCCGACACCGGGAATTGACTCCAAATCATAGCACCCAGTAGTACCGAAATAAGGCCATTAAACAATGCCCAAACCCAGCCTTTACTAGGCTTAATCTGAAACGCCATCACGGCTTCAAACACACCAGTTATCACTAAGTATATAGCCAAAACAATCGTCATCGACGCAAGCGCAACACCTGGATTACTTACCATGTACCCACCTGCAATTATGGTAAGAATCGACAAGATGATACTAACAATGCCAGCACGAACTTTAACTGAAAAAAATAGCTGCGCTATACCGCTAAAGATCAATATAAATCCTACAGCAATCGCCAACGAGACACCGGCAACTAAGGGGGAACCCATTGCAAAAATGCCCATAAGTATAACGAGTATACTTACTGCAATTGTAAGCCCAGTGTTCTTTTTTACTTCCCGTAGGAAGGTGGAATCTATCGCGCTCAGCTCTTGTGACATAATTATTCCTTTCTCTTCAGTATCAGTTAGTTATTTGTTGATCTCCATCCACTTTGTGATTTCACAAGTGAATTTCGTACGACTATTATCGGGTTTACATGGCAATCGGTTGGACCACATCAAAGTACCGGAGATGCTAATCGGGACAAATTAACCCCAAACCACCAATAAAACGGTTTCTCGTCAAAATCGCTCGGGTTGAGTTCTATCGAGTGTGCAAAATCGTCTTCAAACATTTTTTCCATTTCTTGTGCGAAACCTTGGTCCATGATTAAAGCAGTTACTTCGAAGTTTAAGCGAAACGAACGATTGTCAAAGTTAGGCGTGCCTACTGTCGAATACTTGTTGTCAACCAGCATAACTTTCTCATGCAAAAAACCGGGCTGATAGGCATAAAATTTGATTCCTAAGTCGCGCAGCTGATTGAAATAATAAAAACCGGCTAAATAGACGGGCAGACTATCGGGCTTGCCAGTTGTGATGATTCTAACGTCTACGCCCCGCAAAGCTGCGAGTTCAAGCGCTTTTAGCACCGCTTCATCCGGCACAAAATAGGGTGCCGAGATCCAAATTCTATCTTTGGCCGAATGCAGAGCCGATACAAAGAACAATCCCGCAGTTTCCAATCTTTTTGTTGGGGAGAAAGGAATAATCATAGCCTTAAGGTCAGCATTTGGCGCTGCTGTAGGCTTCCAATTTAATTCTGGTATCGAGCGCGTTGCCCAATACCAATCTGAAACGATTACCGCCTGTAATTGAATAACCGTGGGTCCTTGTAGCTTGACATGAGTATCCCGCCAGGGACTAAACTCTGAGTCCAAACCTAAGTATTCATCACCAACATTGTGCCCACCAATCCACGCGCTTGTCCCATCAACAACCACCATTTTCCGGTGGTTACGAAAATTAACTTGAAAACGATTCCGTGAGCCCTGTGTCGGCTTGAAGGAACTAACTTCAACACCAGCTTGAGTTAGCTCATCAATATAGCTTTGAGTTAAACCACTACTACCAATTTCATCATAAAGCACATAGACACGCACACCTGCTTTAGCGCGCTCTATAAGGGCTTGTTGTACACGCCGTCCCAAACTATCATCATGAATCATATAAAACTGGAAAAGTACGTAGTCTTTGGCTTGGGATACGCCTGCAAGAATACTATCGAAGGTTGCGTTTCCATTAATTAGCAGCTCTGCACTGTTACCCCGGGTTAAGTCCATTTCAGCGAGCTGACTTACTGCTTTATAAATCGAAGCTCCTTCATTCCCATCAACATTCCATGGTTCAAGGTCGTTACGAAAATTAGCTATCAATGCGTCAAGCTCATCGGCATTTTCTTCAAAAGCATCTACATAACCCTCAAACTTATTTCTTCCCAGATATAAATAGGCTGGAACGGCAATGAAAGGAAAAGATACCAAAGAAACTGACCATGCTACAGCGCCGGTAGCTGTGCGGGCTGTCATCACGGCATGCACTGCGGATGCTATTCCAGCAAGATAAAATAGCGTGATAAAAAAAGCGATCAAACCTCTGCCGCGTTTAGGTTTCGTCCGCCCATGTTTAGATTCTAACTTGCTAAAATAGCTCATATTAATCCTTTAATCTGAAGCTTTCTTGATGCCAGATGGGTAACTGATAACCCCATAAAATTACGTTAGCACCTTACTTACATTTTTTCTTGACTAAGCTCAATTTATGAATGCAATACTATAACTACCTGAACCTCACTACATTGGCTAATAGAATCAATAGGCTCAATTGCTTCTACGACAATCAACAGCTGCTTAGTGAAGCGAAAATTACTGCCATTTGTCGAACCAGACTTTCATGGGTAATGCTTACAAACAGCGAAGAGAAAATTCCCTCTTCACCTTGCAACTAAACCCAAGAAAAAGCTAGCAACAAGTTAAAGGCATTGAGTTAACACCAGCGTTGCTATTATTCGCTAACTAAGGACATAGTTCTCGTAATCAAGGACGTAATATCCCCTTTAAATAATGCTACACTTTGCTGCTAAAAATTCGCTATTCATCGGATTTTCACTTGCTTACAACAGCAACGAGATACTCGGTCAATAACTCTGACAACCATTAACAATAGTATAGTGATGAAAAATACTTCTATAAAAACAAGCGCAAGCAAACAAGAACACACACCAATGATGCGCCAATACTTACGCTTGAAATCAGAACACCCCGAAATTTTGCTGTTTTATCGCATGGGCGACTTCTATGAATTGTTTTTTGACGATGCCAAGCGCGCCTCGGAACTACTCGATATCTCTTTGACCAAACGAGGATCCACAGCCGGCACTCCTATACCAATGGCCGGCGTTCCTTATCATGCAGTTGAAAACTACTTATCTCGATTGGTTCAGATGGGTGAGTCCGTTGCTATTTGTGAACAAATTGGCGACCCAGCTACAAGTAAAGGCCCAGTTGAGCGCAAAGTAGTACGAATTGTGACACCCGGCACTGTTAGCGACGAAGCATTGCTTGACGAACGGCGTGAGAACCTTTTAGTCAGCGTTTGCAATCATGAGCAAATATTTGGCATCGCTTATCTAGATATCAATAGCGGTGCATTCGTTTTGCTAGAGGTCGAAGGCGAGCAACAGCTAGCTGGCGAGCTTCAACGTCTAAATCCAGCTGAGATCCTCTACCCCGATAGTTTCGAATACAGTCACTTTCTGAGCCCCTACAAAGGCTTACGCCGTCGCGGTGATTGGGAATTCGATATCGAAAGTGCAAGTGATGCTCTGAAGCGTCAGTTTTCAACCGACCACTTAGACGGCTTCGGCGTGAGCGCCCACCCGCTTGGCTTAGCGGCAGCCGGTTGTTTGATGCAATACGTACATGACACGCAGCGCACCGCCTTACCTCACATTCAAAAAATTGTTGTTCAACAACAGCAGCAATATGTTCAACTTGATGCCGCTAGTCGCAAAAACTTGGAAATCACTCAGAATTTAGCCGGGGGTCATAGTAACACCCTTAGTGCCGTAATCGATCGTTGCTCAACAGCCATGGGAAGTCGCCTACTAGGACGATGGCTTCACCAGCCCCTGCGCGATCAGCATAAAGTTCTGACCCGCCAAAATATGGTGGCATGCATTATGGAACAACTCGACAGCGAGGCTTTGCAAGAACAGTTAAAGCCCATTGGGGACATCGAACGCGTCATTGCCAGGTTAGCAATTCGAAGTGCGCGCCCTCGCGACTTAAGTCGATTGCAAAACGCCTTTGCTGCCCTGCCTCGTTTAGCGCCTTTACTTGAATACGGATGCAGCGAGTTAATATCGCTACGAGCTGATATTTCACTCTACCCTGAATTGTCGGCGTTGCTCAACAAAGCCTTAATAGATAATCCACCGGTGCTAATTCGCGATGGTGGTGTTATTGCTCCGGGTTATAATTCTGAACTTGACGAACTTCGCTCACTTAGCAGTGGGGCCACAGATTTACTCACCGATATAGAGCAGCGCGAGCGCGATAGCACAGGCATCAGTGGGCTAAAAATTGGCTACAACCGGGTTCATGGGTTTTACATAGAAGTAAGCCGACTTTACTCTGAGCAAGTACCTATCCATTACGTGCGTCGGCAAACCTTGAAGAACATGGAACGCTATATAATTCCTGAACTTAAAGAGCTTGAAGACAAAGTGCTGACCAGCCAAAGCAAAGCGCTGGCGCTTGAGAAGCGACTCTATGAACAGTTATTAGAGCTGTTTCAACCTAGCCTAGCGGCCTTACAACTCAGCGCGGCAGCCCTGAGTGAGCTTGACGTTTTAGTCAACTTTGCACAACGCGCGCAGCAACTAAACTATTGCAGACCACAATTTTGTAGTGAGTCGAAAATTGAGATCGTTGACGGACGCCACCCAGTAATCGAACAAGTTAGCGACGCTGTTTTTATCGCCAATCCTCTCCGCTTTAACGACGAGCGTCGACTGCTCATAGTCACGGGGCCAAATATGGGCGGTAAGTCTACCTATATGCGCCAAGCAGCTCTTATCACACTACTGGCCTATGTCGGTAGTTTTGTACCAGCCCAAGCGCTTACCATTGGTCCAATTGACCGCATTTTTACCCGTATTGGAGCACAGGATGACTTAGCTAGCGGTCGTTCAACCTTTATGGTTGAAATGACTGAAACAGCAAATATCTTACATAATGCCAGCAATAAAAGCTTGGTATTGATGGATGAAATAGGACGCGGCACCAGTACCTTTGACGGTATGTCCTTAGCTTGGGCTGTAGCGAAGCAACTGCAAAAAATTGATTGTCTTTGCCTTTTCGCCACCCATTATTTTGAGATGACACAACTTGCTGATCAAGCGGGTATACATAACGTTCATTTAGATGCGGTGGAACACAACGATACGATAGCGTTTATGCACCAAGTGAATGATGGTGCAGCAAGTAAAAGCTTTGGATTACAAGTTGCAGCGCTAGCAGGGATCCCAAAATCGGTTATTGAAGAGGCCAAGCAAAAACTTCAGATGCTGGAAAGCCAACAAACAGAGAACGCGGTTAACAACCAGCAGTTAGCACCAAGTAGCTCAGTAATTGAACACCCGCTAGTCACTAAGCTTGAATCGATAGATCCTGATAACTTGAGCCCGCGACAAGCACTTGAGTTACTGTTCGAACTAAAAGCTCAACTGTAAATTAGGCATTAAAAAGGGCTCCATTGAGCCCTTTTTGTTGTATATACTAATTGCTTACGCGGCTGAAGTTCCATCATCACTAATGTTCAAGTTTCTTAGCAAACCATCTTTTAGTGAATAGACACAACCATGAACAGACAATTTCTGACCTTCACTCCACGCTTTGCGCACAATACTTGTGTGCGCCACATTTTTAACTTGCTCTTCAACATTAAGCTCGCACAATCGATCCATTCTTGCGTTCTCGTCTTCTATCGCAACTAACTCTTCTTTATGAAAACGATACACATCCCGAATATGACGCAACCAGTTGTCGATTAAACCTAAGGGCTCTTTGCCCATAGCGGCTCTTACACCACCACAGCCATAATGCCCAGTAACAATTATGTGCTCAACTTTAAGAACCTTAACCGCATATTCAATTACCGATAGGCAATTCAAATCCGTGTGCACGACGACATTAGCAATATTTCGATGGACAAAAATTTCACCGGGTGCTAACCCTGCAATCTGATTCGCAGGTACCCGACTATCACTACAACCAATCCAAAGATATTTAGGATTTTGCTGCTGACTGAGGTTTTCAAAAAATTCGGGTTGTTGTTGCTTGAGCTTAGCGGCCCACGAACGGTTGTTTTCTAACAAATTGTCTAATTTACACATCTAGATTGGTTCTCACATAAAAACTAAAACGGCAATTCAGATTGATTCGGTAATGATTCAATATCCTCGCTGGGCTTAAGATGATGTTTCTTATACCAGCGATAACGTCGCTGCTTACTTAATCGAATAACATGACTTCGTTGAGCGTTATTAAACTTTTGCCATAAGAATCTCTCGTCCCGGCTGCGAAAACAGCCTAAACACAAGCCACGTTCATTGCTTTGGCAAATGCCTCGGCACGGGCTCGGGATTTCGAAAAACTCAAGTTGCTCCACAATAGATATTACCTAAGCTACTGATATTAGCCAGAGTAACTGCGAAGTGACTTAAGCTCAAGTAGCGATCATCTCATCAGAGCAGCGCTTTTGATTAAACGTTCGCGCTAGCAGCCTAGCGAGGACTTTTTCTATAAAATAACCCGCCAAAGCGTAACAACTGATCGGCACAAAAAAGCCAGCTCAAAGGCTGGCTAATTAGTATTGGTAGGCAGATTTAAGCAGAAGTATCAACTGACGCTGCTTTAGATATCATTACCATTGCGGGGCGAATCAAACGGCCATTCAATTCATAACCTTTTTGCATTACCGCGATAACAGTATTGGGAGCAACACCTTCAACTTCTTGCATTCCCATAGCTTGGTGGCGCGCAGGATCGAAGGCTTCATTTAGAGGCTCAAAAATTTCCAAACCATTTTTCTCAATCGCGCTGAGTAGCGTTTTGAGGGTTAATTCAACGCCTTCAATCATTGGCTTTAGTGCTTCGTCTTCATGGTTTGCATGTTGCAGCGCAAGTTCCATGTTGTCCACGACGGGAAGAAGTTCATTCGCAAAACGCTCGAGGGCAAACTTATGCGCCTTTTCTACATCCATAGCAGCGCGTCGACGCATGTTTTCTACTTCAGCCTTAGCACGAACAACGCCGTCTTGTTGTTCAGCAACTTTAGCTTTCTCAGCTTCCAATTGCTCTAGTAGTTGAGCGACAGTCAGGCCCTCGCCTTCACCAGTTTGCGCTTGCTGCTCTGCTAGCTCTTGTTCAATTTCTTGCTCAACATCAGCTTTCGCCGCTGCTTCAGCCTGTTCTGCATTTAGCTCAACATGGCCATTTTCAAGGTCTGGGTTTTGGCTAGCTTCCGGTTTGGTCGGCTCGCTCATACAAAGTCTCCGTCTAAATAATGTCATTTTATGTCAGTTATTATGGGGATCAAAGCTAAGGATTCAAGGGGGCAGTGTTAAAACTAACGATGCATTTCTTGGTTTGCAGCTCAGCTACGGGCTATACTCGAGCATCAATGCTAAAAATTTCAGACCCTTATGGCAAATCAAACATTTAGCACAATCGCATTAATAGGAAAACCGCAGCACGCTGGCGCCGCACAAACATTGCAAGCACTCTATATTTGGCTAAAACAGCGTAGCTACGAAGTGGTCATGGAAGCTCGCAGCGCGGATGGTTTAGAACAACATCCCGAGCGTCTTCTCAGCCTTCCTCAAATTGGCAAAGAGGCCGATCTAGCTATTGTTGTGGGCGGTGACGGTAACATGCTTCGAGTTGCCAGAGTGCTATCAAAATACCCGGTTGCAGTTATCGGTGTTAACCGAGGCAACCTTGGGTTTTTAACCGATCTCGACCCTGAACAGTTTCACATCGAACTGGCCCAGGTACTTGAAGGGCAGTACCAAGTTGAAAAGCGTTTTTTGTTAGAAGCAAAAGTCGTGAGACACGATGCGGTCAAAAGTCGCAATAGCGCCGTTAACGAGGTGGTACTGCACGCCGACAAAGTTGCTCAAATGCTCGAATTTGAAGTCTACATTGACAACGAGTTTATGCTTAGCCAACGCGCCGATGGCCTTATTGTGTCAACACCGACCGGATCAACGGCATACTCGCTCTCCGGCGGGGGACCGATCTTAACCCCCGATTTGAATGCCTTAAGTCTGGTACCGATGTTTCCGCATACCTTAAGCTCGCGCCCTATCGTTATCGACAACCGCCATGAGGTAAGACTGAAGCTTTCCCATAACAACCAAGAGCATATGCAGATTTCTTGCGATTCACATGTCAGCCTTGCGGTGATGCCTGGCGACGAAGTTATCATTCGAAAACAAAGTAAACTACTAAAACTAGTGCACCCGCTAAGCTACAATTATTTTTCAGTATTAAGACAAAAGCTACATTGGGGAAGCAAGTTGTTTTGAGCGAGTTCGTTAAGCACACACAAGCAAGCTTGCAATGGTATAGCCCTAATATGGATGAACTAAACCATGAGTTCTGGAATAAATGGGATGAATTACGTCATCCCGCACATGCTAACTTTATTAATTCATCGACATGGATGAAAAACTGGCTTCAAGTTTTCTGGGATCCCAACTGGAAACTTGAAATCCATATTGCGAAGTGCAAACAGCAAGTCGTTGCGATTCTGCCTTTATATATAAAAAGCTCCAAAACCAGCGTTGTTGGTAAGTATCTTTGTTTATTAGGGCAAGGAGAACCTCCAGAGGCGGGGGTCGCTAGTGAGTACCTTGATATTCTTTGTCTAGAGCCGTATCAAGAGGATGTTAGCAATTATTTTAGAACGATCTTATACAGTGGCCGCTTTTTCGAATTTAGAGCAAAAGATCTTCACCAGGACAGCTTTATCAGCGAGAACTTAACTAAAGGAGTCAAAAACGCTGATATTCAATCTACTTATAGATTCCAACAAACATCTCCCAAACCAAATATTTTGGAGTCATTAAGTAAGAACACTCGAAAACGCTACAACAGGTCAAAAAACCAACTGCTTAACAGTAATATTGGATTTAAATGCTTAGACACTGAAAGCTACGAATCAGCTTGGGAGCGGATGAAAGAAATGCACCAAACTCGGTGGCTATCACTGGGTCATACTGGTGCTTTTTCAGAACCAAAGTTCAATGATTTCCATCGGAATATGATAGCCAGACATCCTGAAAATGTGTTGATGAGCGGCCTATTCATCGATAATAAGGCGATTGCGTTGAACTTCTATTACTTGAGCAATGACACGCTACATTTTTATCAAAGTGGTTGGGATCAAGACCAAAACGCTAAACTTTCTCCAGGGGTTAACTTGCATATTCTGAGCATGCTTAACAATCCAGTTTCAAATTATGATTACATGAAAAGTGGACAAGCGCAGAGTTACAAGGAGAAACTGAGCAATAAAAAAACGCCAATGCTAAGTCTAGTATTGGCGCTCAATTGGCAAAGTAGATTTTTGCTTCGGCTGAAGAAAATTAAGCGTTTAGCCTTAACTCAGATAGCTAAACATCGTGATCATTTCAATTCTAAATAATACGGTTTTCTTCAAGCATTTGGCGGCGCTGCTCTTGCTTTAGTTCTTCCTTGGCCATTCTCGCTTTGCGTTTTTCACATGGTTCAGGACAATCACAGACTTTATCCATACCTAGAGTTGCGATTCCTCCGCAGCTGCCAGCAATTGTTTTTCGTTGTAACACATAGCCAATTGCCATGGCTGCAATCACCAACAAGAACACTATAAATGTAGTCATGAAGTAAAGCATGTGACCTCTCCTATTGGGTTTTCACAAGTGGTTCGAAGTTTGAACTTAGATGTTCAATAAACTCATCACCACGTTTCTCGACAATATAGGTGGCAACCTCATGAGTTGAGGCGTGTTCAAGCGCCCGCTCTACACCCATGACACTATATGCAGTCGCCAGCCCATCAGCCATCATACTACTATCGCTCACAACCGTCACAGAAACGATATGATTGCTTATTGGTGAACCTGTTGCAGGATCAATAGTGTGTGAATAACGAATACCGTCTTGCTCAAAATAGTTACGGTAATCACCCGAAGTAGCAATACCGCTGTCACCAGGTGTCAGTACTTTCTGAATCCGCTGTTCACTATTTAATTGAGGTTTTTCAACCGCTATCGTCCACGCCAATTGTTGGTCATTTTGTCCTTTAAGCCGCAACTCACCACCAATATCAACAAGGTAATGGCTAAATCCCGCCGCTTCAATGACATCAGCAACCCGATCGACTCCATGTCCTTTCGCAATCGCCGACAAATCAATATACAGATCGGGATGAGCTTTGATTAGCGACGTATCCTGTAGCTGGATATGTTGGTAGCCAATTTTCGATTTTGCTGCATCTATCTGGTCTTGACTTGGAACTTGATCGGGCCGTGCTTGAGGCCCAAAACCCCACAAGTTAACCAACGGACCAACAGTAACATCAAAACTGCCGTTAGATTGCTGTGATAGTTCTAGAGAGGCATTCAACACTAGTGCTAAGTTAGCGCTTATCGAAGTAGCTTCAGTACTATGCCGCTTATTAAGCAAGGACAACTCGGAGTCTGCCTGATAAGTCGACATTTCCTGATTGACTTGTTTAAGCTCAGCATCAATTTGAGATTGCAGCACTTTAAGGTCTGGTAATTCTCCAGGCTTAGCAACAACTTTAACACTGTAGTATGTACCCATCGTCTTACCCTGCAGTTGCAGAGTTTCAAGTTTTGGTTCTTGACTACAAGCGACTAATAAAAAAGCTAGCCCTATTAAGGCTAGCCATTGTCTTATGTTACGGGTCATCATTATCCGCCGAAATCATCCAACATAATGTTTTCGTCTTCAACACCCAAATCTTTAAGCATGTTGATGACAGCAGCATTCATCATTGGTGGACCACACATGTAGAACTCACAGTCTTCTGGAGCGTCATGGTCACGTAGATAGTTCTCAAACAACACGTTATGGATGAAGCCAGTGTAGCCTTCCCAGTTGTCTTCTTCTTGTGGATCAGACAACGCAACATGCCATTGGAAGTTATCATTTTCAGCCGCTAAGCCGTCAAAGTCTTCCTCGTAGAACATTTCACGTTTAGAACGTGCACCGTACCAGAAGCTCATCTTACGCGTAGAATGCAAACGCTTAAGTTGATCGAAAATGTGTGAACGCATAGGAGCCATACCGGCACCACCACCAACAAATACCATTTCATTTTCAGTATCTTTAGCGAAGAATTCACCGAATGGACCTGAGATAGTGACTTTGTCACCTTCTTTGAGGCCGAAGATAAACGATGACATTTTACCGCAAGGCAAGCTCAAATTGTTGGGTGGCGGCGTAGCGATACGCACGTTCAACATAATGATGCCTTCTTCCTCTGGGTAGTTAGCCATCGAGTAAGCTCTAATGGTCTCTTCGTCAACTTTAGACTCAAGTTTAAAGAAACCAAAGTGATCCCAATCGCCACGGTATTGCTCTTCGATATCGAAATCAGCATATTTAACATGGTGTGCTGGCGCTTCAATCTGAATATAACCACCGGCACGAAATGGTACCGACTCGCCATCAGGGATCTGAAGCTTTAACTCTTTAATGAAGGTTGCTTTGTTACCATTTGAGATAACTTCGCAGTCCCATTTCTTAACCCCGAATATTTCTTCAGGTAATTGAATTTTCATGTCTTGCTTAACACTAACTTGACAGGCTAAACGCAAGCCATCTTTAGCATCTCGCTTTGAGATATGGTCCAATTCCGTAGGTAAAATATCACCGCCACCTTCAAGCACATGTACATGACATTGGCCGCACGAGCCACCGCCACCACACGCAGATGATACAAAGATACCAGAACCGCCAAGTACGCTAAGTAACTTGCTGCCAGCTGACGTTGTTATTGCTTTGTTGGGATCATCATTGATTAAAATCTGAATCTCACCACTGCTCACAAGTTTTGACTTTGCGAACAAAATAATCGCTACCAATGCCAGAATCAGCAAGGTAAACATGGTCACGCCGAGAATGATTTCCATCGACTATTTCCTTGTAGTTATGGCTGCTTAAAGCTGAACACCGGAGAAAGACATAAATGCCATTGCCATAAGACCTACCGTAATAAAGGTAATTCCTAGACCGCGTAATCCTTCTGGCACATCGGAGTACTTCATTTTTTCGCGGATACCCGCTAAAGCAACGATAGCCAACATCCAACCTACACCACTACCAATGCCGTATACGAACGACTCAGCGAGGTTATACTCACGTTGAACCATGAAAGAAACACCACCAAAGATGGCGCAATTCACGGTAATCAAGGGTAAGAAAATACCTAATGCTTGGTACAAAGCTGGGAAGAACTTATCTAAGACCATCTCAAGAATTTGAACCAGAGCTGCAATCACACCAATAAAGGTAATGAATCCTAAGAAGCTTAAATCAGCTTCAGGCAGACCAGCCCAGTCCAAAGCACCAGGGGCCAAAAGATTAAAGTAGATGATTTGGTTAACCGGTACAGAGATCCCCAATACTACGGTTACCGCGACACCAAGGCCAAACGCTGTCTTTACCTTTTTAGATACAGCCAGGAATGTACACATCCCCAACAAAAAGGCCAAAGCCATATTCTCAATAAAGATAGAGCGAACAAAAAGGCTAATATACTGTTCCATAAATTACTCCTTCGGCTCCACTTGTGCTGGGAATTTGGTGCGCAGTGCCCAAATTAACAAACCAATGATGAAAAACGCTGAGGCTGGAAGCAATAAGAGCCCATTGGGTTGATACCAACCGCCGTTGTTGATCAAAGGTAGAATTTCGATACCAAATAACGAGCCTGAACCAAGCAGTTCTCGGAAAAAGCCTACAGCCATCAACAATGCGCCATAGCCTAACCCTTGACCAATGCCGTCCAAAAATGAACGAAATGGTGGCTCTTTCATTGCAAAGGCTTCTGCTCGGCCCATTACAATACAGTTGGTAATAATTAAGCTAACAAATACTGAAAGTTGTTTCGAAATATCGTAAACAACCGCTTTAAGTATTTGGTCAACAACAATAACCAGTGAGGCAATAATTGCCATTTGCACAATGATTCGCACACTGCTTGGAATGTGATGACGGATGAGTGAAATGGATAAATTCGATAACGACGTTACGAATATCACCGCAAGGCTCATTACAAATGCTGTTTCAAGTTTACTGGTAACAGCAAGTGCTGAACAAACACCAAGCACCTGCAAGGCAATCGGGTTATTTAAAAATACCGGATTTAGCAGCAGCGCTTTATTATCTTGAGCTTCAGCCATTTCCTAGGCCTCCTTTCTGGATATTGCTAAGGAATTTACCAAAGCCATTCTCGCTCAACCAAAAATCAAAGGTGTTAGTTACACCATTTGAAGTCAAGGTTGCACCCGATAGACCGTCTATTTGATAAGCCGAGTCTTGAGGGGCTGTGCCTTTGATAACTTCTAATGCAGGCTGTCCTTGGTCGTCAAATAATTTTTTACCAACGAACTTCTCTAGCCAAAGCGGGTTTGCAATCTCGCCACCTAGACCTGGCGTTTCACCATGGTCGTAGTAGACCATTGCATCAACCGTATTGCCGTCAGGCTGAATCGCCATGAATGCATACATTGTTGACCACAATCCACGGCCGTGCATGGGGATAATAATCCGCTCATAGCCGCCCGCTGAACCTTTGACCAAATATACATTGGCGTAATTAGAACGGCGGACAATACCGGCAATGTCTTCGTCTTTTGTTAGCCGGGTACTAGTCTCTGGATCTTTCGCTGATTTACGTTGATCAAAACTATTAACGTCGATTTGGTCTGCGGCAACAAATTCACCGGTATCTAAATCGACGACTCGCGGTTCAATGACCTGCTGGTAAACGTCTTGAATTTTTTGTCCGGCGAAGTCTGCGCCAGCAACGGTTAAAATATTGCTCTGCGTATCTTCGATAACGTTGCGTTGTTGCATGCCACGCAAACCAACGGCAGCGGTTGAAACAACGATTGAGCATACTAAGCTTACGCCTAGTACCACTTTAACGGTGTTCGCTAATGAATCATTATTGGCCATCGCGAGCAATCCTCCGTTTGATATTCCCTTGAACAACTAAGAAGTCGAAGACCGGCGCAAATAAGTTTGCGAATAAAATCGCAAGCATCATGCCCTCTGGGAAAGCAGGATTGACAACGCGGATTAAGATCACCATGACCCCAATTAAGGCGCCATACCACCATTTCGATTTATTAGTGAATGCAGCAGATACTGGGTCGGTTGCCATAAAGAACATACCAAGAGCAAAGCCACCCATAACTAAATGCCAGTAAGCTGGGATTGCGAACATGGCGTTGGTATCCGATCCAACAACATTAAGCAGCAAGGTAGTTGCTACCATACCTATCAGCACACCAGCAACAATACGCCACGAAGCGATGCGAGCATAGATTAAGAATAATCCGCCCAACGCTAATAAGAAGGTTGACGTTTCACCAGATGAACCTTGGATAGAACCAAAGAATGCACCTGCCCAGGTAATACCTTGTGCAGCCAATTCTTCGACACCACCGGCTGCGGCAACACTAAGTGCTGTTGCACCCGAGAAGCCATCAACTGCAGTCCATACCGCATCGCCTGAAATAGCTGAAGGATAGGCAAAGAACAAAAACGCTCGACCCGCTAAAGCTGGATTTAAGAAGTTTTTACCCGTTCCGCCAAACACTTCTTTTGCAATAACAACACCAAAGGTGATACCTAAAGCAACTTGCCATAAGGGGATAGTCGCTGGCAATGTTAGTGCAAACAAAATGGACGTTACAAAGAAACCTTCGTTTACTTCGTGATTACGAACTGAGGCAAATAATACTTCCCAAAAACCACCCACAACAAAAGCGACTAGATAAATTGGCAAAAAGTAGAACGCACCAAAGAGTAGACTTGCAAACCAACCGGCTTCAGCTCCCATTGGAACGCCAATTGCGCCCATGATAGCAACTCGCCAATCAGCTAAAGGAGCAAAACCTGCTGCAATGGCCTCATTAGCGCCAGCACCGATATTGTACATACCGAAAAACATTGCTGGCATTAAAGCAGCCCAAACAAAAATCATCATACGCTTAAGATCTAAGTTGTCGCGTACATGAGTTTTGTTCTTGGTGATATAGCCTGGAGTAAAGAAGAAAGTAGCCGTCGCTTCATAAAGCGCAAACCATTTTTCTCGTTTACCACCGGGCAGAAAATCGGGTTCGATTTTCTCAATAATTTCGAGAATCTTTTTCATGCTTAACCTTCCTTCTCAATCGTGGTTAAACAGTCACGCAATACGCGTCCAAAGTCATGCTTACCAGGACAAACATATGTGCATAATGCTAAGTCTTCTTCGTCAAGTTCTAAGCAACCTAATTGCTGAGCACTGTCAGTATCGTTTGACAACAAATCGCGAAGTAAGAGAGTGGGGAGAATATCCAAAGGCATTACACGTTCATATTGCCCAATTGGAACCATCGCCCGTGCACTACCACCAGTAGTAGTGGTGAAGTCAAACAACTTGCTTTTGTTTGCTACCGAGGTAAATACCCGCGCCAACGAGAATTTATTAGCGCCAGGGGCAGCCCAACCGAGAAACTCTTTCTCGTGGCCTTCAAGCAATGCGGTAACTTGGAGATGATAACGACCAATATAGTCATGAACTCCGCTAGCAGCAGTGCCTTGTAGAACACTACCCGAAACTACGCGAGTGATACCTTCTTTGAGTTCACCCTTGCTTAATTCGCTAATACAAGCGCCCATTATCGTTTTGAGTAAACGAGGCTTTTTAACCTGCGGCCCGGCCAAGGCAATAATGCGTTCATTAAACACTTCACCGGTTTCGAAAAACTTACCAATCGCAATCACATCTTGGTAGTTAATACTCCACACGGTTCGCTGTGCCGAAGCAGGTTTAAGCATGTGAATGTGCGTTCCGGTCAAGCCTGCTGGATGCGGACCCGAGAAGCTGTGTTCTTGAACACGCGCAGCCGATGACTTAGGTAGATCGGCTTCGTTTTTACAAACGAAAACCTCACCTGAAGTTAACTTGCTCAACACATCGAGACCAGATAGATATGCGGTTGACTCTCGTTTAATCAACATACGAGCATCAGCTGAAAGCGGGTTACTATCCATCGCGGTTACGAAAATAGCAGAGGCTTCGCTGTCAATAGCTGGAACTTTGCTGTAAGGCCGCGTTTTAAACGCAGTCCAGACACCTGAAGCGACTAACTTATCAACTAGAGTTTGGCGGTCGGCATTTTCGATTGAAGTTTCAGCGCCAAAGTTTATGGCGTCGTGGTCGTTTATTTCAACGACAACCGATTGCAACACACGTTGAGCACCACGATTAATTTCAACCACAGTGCCTGAAGCGGGGGCAGTGAAAACTACACCAGGGGTTTTTTTATCTTCGAACAGAACCTGTCCTTTGGAGACTTGCTCGCCAACGCGAACTTTCATTGTTGGGCGCATGCCAACAAATTCTTCTCCTAGAACAGCTACCCGCGTAATCGCGGCGGCATCTTCGATGCGCTGTTCGGGTCTTCCTGCTATGGGAAGATCCAATCCATTTTTTATCGTTATCATACTCTCTACACATCTGTTTGTCAGAAGACGAGCGGTCTGCTCTATAAGACGTCGTTTTACAAGAATTTCGTATCTTAGCAACAAGTCACAAAAAAGCGTCAGTATTCTATCATTCTGGACAAAAATTGCTGCAAAAAAATTATCAAAGATAGAACAACTGTGCGCTGGCTTTTATTTTAGAGCTAAATCCAGCAAAAATACGAGCTTTATCCTAAGACCAAAGTCTGCAAACCTTAGCCTTTTCCACGACATTCCGGTGATTGAGGGACTTCTTTTCGGCTCGCCCATTCCTCAGGTGTTAAGGTATGTAAGGCAAGAGCATGGATAGAATTTTGTAGTAAATCAGCTAAAGTTTGGTTCACCATTCGATGTCTCTGTATTAGTCTTTTGGCTTGAAATTCATCGCTAACCAAAGTTACATTAAAATGGCTCTCTGAGCCCTCTGGTACACTATGTTTGTAACTTTCATTGACTACTTTTAACACTTTAGGCGAAAAATCACGCTCTAATAATCTATTTATCTGTTCTTCTATCGTCGAACTAGTCATATGGTATGCCTTAAGATTGCTTTATTTGACGAAATGTTAAATTAATCCGCGCTTGTTGCAAAGCCCGCATTTTCGGTAATGAATGCTCGCAAATTTCTTGAGACTCAGCTCTCATCACGAGTAAATCACCTGACCCCAGTAAAAACTCAAACTGTTGTTCTCCGCGTCGTTCGCGTAGTAAAAATCGCCGCGAGGCACCTAAACTGATAGACGCGATAAGTGGATTTTGACCCAATTCTTTTTCGTTGTCTCTGTGCCAGCCCATGTAATCTTGCCCATCTCGATAACAGTTAACCAACACGCTATTAAAGTTATGATTTAATTCGCTTTCTAACAAAATCTTTAGCTGGAATAGCTCCGTGCGCCAAGCTTGTGGCTGACGAAGTTGTCCAGAATACGTATACGAGCAATGGGGGTCGCCAAACCAAGCTGAACGGCGTGGCTCGGCAATACGTCGACCAAACATGTGGATATGCGATTCAGGCCACTGAACCGCATCTGCAAGCTCATTTATCAATTGCTCACACGTGCTTTTGGCAAGCCATTTGGGATGATATCCAAACCATCGGTGCTGCTCAAGCCGCACCACCTTTTGCGTTTGTCTAACTATTTTCATGCATTTGAACTCACTATGCCTTTAGTTGATCGAGTACACTAAGACCATAGCTTATCTTTGACCCACATGATCCAAAAAGGTTTATGCCAAATTTTCAATCACTACAATTGAAGCTCAATCGCTACCCTATTGTCGCAAATGATTCCCTGCAAGCATGGAATGCAGCAGACGAGTTACTCATTGAACACTGGCTACGTTCACCGTTGACGAGCCCGCAGCGAATAATACTAATTAATGATGATTTTGGTGCTATAGCATGCGCCATAAATAAGGCTGCACAAGAAATAAGCCACCGTATATCGATTGATTGGTTTAGTGATTCGTACGTAGCAATGCAAGGGTTGCAACAAAATCTGGCAACAACAGACCTAAATGTTGAGTTACGCTGTCACAATAGCTTAGCAGACTTGCCAATTGCTGATTTAGTCTTATATAAAGTGCCCAAGATACTCCGCTATCAACAGTTTCAGCTCGAACAAATCAACGGGAGTCAAACAGCTGGTACAACCATTCTTGCAAGCGGCATGTTGAGAGCAATGCCTGCTTCGGTGTTCAAAAGCTTCGAGTCACAATGTGATGATTTTTCAACTTCGCTAGCCAAGAAAAAGGCACGGCTAATTTTTGCCAAGACTCAAAAATCACGCCAAATAAAAGTTAAGCCAACGAGCTGGCAAGCCCAAGACTACCCGTACCAGCTTTCTGAACACTCAAACGTTTTCTGCCAAGGTAAATTAGACATTGGCACTCGATTTATGTTGCAACACTTAGATATCAAGGCCGATCGCGTGGCCGATTTGGGCTGCGGTAATGGTTTGCTAGGTTTACATTATTTAACTCAACATCCGAGTAGTCAGCTTAGTTTCTTTGATGAATCTTGCATGGCTGTAGCTAGCGCTAATGACAACCTTAAACGCAACTTAGGGGAAAAAATAAACCAGTGTCAGTTTGTTCAAACGAATTGTTTGGAGGGCGTCGCTGATAAAAGCTTTGATCTGATTCTTTGCAACCCACCTTTTCATCAACAAAATACCGTCAGCGAGCATATCGCCCAGCAAATGTTTAAGGATTCTCGGCGCTGCTTAAAAAATAATGGTCGCTTAAGAATTGTAGCTAATCGCCACCTTAACTATAAAATGTACCTAAAGCCGTTGTTTTCAAATATAAACTTAGTCGCATCCAACGCAAAGTTTGTTATTCTTGACGCGCTTTGCTAAATCTTGAACTATCGACCAATTAAAGGACAACTCGTGGCACGTTTTTTTCATCCCTTAGTTTTTGCTCTGCCCATCTCTTTGCTATTAGCAGCGTGTGCGCAGCCAGTACCCGAGCACTTGGATATTAGTCCACAGGTTCAAGTTGAAAATAGTGATATATCGCTGGCGCAAACCATCGCTTATCAAACGCAAGATTTGCGCAGCCATCGTTACATTATTAGTGTGCATCAAGGTGAGCAAGAGCTAGCACAGTTGGTAAACCTTGAACACAGCTTGCGCAGTGACATTGATCAAAATATGCGAGCTGCCCTTCAACAGTATCAGATTGAATTTTCGGAACAATCCGAGATATATCTTCAGCTCGATATTTTGGAGTTGTCAGCCAAAGTTAAACAGCATTCATTAACGCATACTGTTAAGAGCGACATGCGTATCAAAGTCAGTGTCAAAACTCCTAAGCAAACCCTTGCTAAGCAGTACCAGAACAGTTTTGAAAGAGAAGGTTCTATGCAAGTGGATCTAAATAAAGTCGAATCAGAAATGGGGCAGCAGCTAAGTACATTACTGAATCGAGTCGTTAATGACCCTGAAATTCTAAAATTATTGGAGACTCAATCATGAAATTTGTATCCAAACTCTCTCAAGTCTTATGCCTAGTCGCGCTATTATTCAGTGTGCCTAGTTGGGCAACAACAGTGATGTTAGTTACCAACATGGGGAATATCACTATCAAGCTCGATACCGAGAAAGCCCCCGTATCTTCCAAAAATTTTATTCGCTATGTGAATGATAAAAGCTATCAAAACAGCATTTTCCATCGTGTGATTAACGGTTTTATGATTCAAGGTGGCGGTTTCTCCGAAGACTTCAAACGCCTTGACACCTATACTCAAATTGAAAATGAGTCGCAAAATGGATTAAGTAATACTCGTGGTTCTATAGCGATGGCTCGAACAGGACAACCGCATTCAGCCACTCGTCAGTTTTATATAAACCTAGTTGATAACACCAACTTAGACGGTGAGTCTCACAAATTTGGCTATGCCGTGTTTGGGCAAGTGACTCGGGGTATGGATGTTGTCGATAAAATTGCTAAAGTAGCTACCGGTTCTCGCTCTGGCATGCGCGATGTACCGCGCCAAAACGTAGTCTTGCTCGATGTTATTTATCCTTAATTTCACTTCAAAGTAACAAGGACGTTCATATGATCCAGGCCGAAAGCTGGAAACAAACAATTTTAAGTTACCGAGACAAGCGCCTACTTTGGGTGTTTCTGATGGGCTGTAGTAGCGGGTTCCCATGGGTACTGATCGGTTCTAACATGTCAGGTTGGCTCAAAGATGCAGGGCTTACCCGCTCTGCTATTGGGTACTTTGGTTCAGTATTTGCCGTTTATGCCATTAACTTCCTGTGGGCTCCATTAGTTGACCGTGTCAAACTTCCCTTTTTGGGCGATAAACTCGGGCAACGACGCTCTTGGATCTTTTTGTGTCAAGGATTGATACTTATAGGCACATTAGCTATTTCGCGTTTGGATCCCGCGGTAAGTTTAGCGCTTACATCATTTGTGGCGCTGCTAATAGCTATTAGTTCTGCAACCCAAGACATTGCCATTGATGCTTACCGTATTGATTCAATTGGGCGTAGTGAATCAAACAAAATGCCACAAGCTTCGGCAATGGCCGTTGTAGGTTGGTGGACAGGTTACTCTTTACCAGGTTATTTAGCCTTTACCAACGCCGATAGCATCGGTTGGAATGGTGTTTATCTGGTTATGGCGGCAATCGTTGCCTTGTTAATGGTTTTTACCTTGCTTGTCAAAGAACCAAAAACAGACCGAGAAGCCTTGCAAGCAGCAGCTGAAGCTCGTCACATCGAAGCGCTCAAGTTAGGTCGTAAACAGCGTGTTATTGCGTGGTTGACGGTTACTGTTGTTGAGCCGTTTTTAGACTTTTTCCGAAGCAACGGCGTTCGAGTTGCCATTACTTTATTACTCTTTGTATTTTTGTTTAAAATTGGTGAAGCCTTTTTGGGTCGTATGTCGATCACTTTCTACAAAGAAGTCGGTTTTAGTAATGAACAAATTGGTCACTACTCAAAACTATTAGGATGGGGTGCAACGGTTGTCTTCACCTTAATTGGTAGCGCGATAAACGTACGCTTTGGAATTGTACGTGGTTTGATTATAGGTGGCATAGCAATGGCTGCCAGTAATCTAATGTTTGCTTGGATCGCGAGTGTTGGTCCTAGTGAAAACTTGTTCTTGGCAACCATCATTGTCGATAACTTTACAAGTGCGTTCTCAACTGTCGCCTTTGTATCGTTTTTAACCATGGTTACGGGGCAGGCCTTTAGTGCCACCCAATATGCTCTATTGGCGTCACTGGGTAACTTCGGACGAACGACTTTAGCTAGTTTCAGTGGTGACTTAGTCGATTATCTTGGTAGTTGGGAGATATTCTTTATTGTCACCGCCTTGATGGTGGTTCCGAGTTTGATCATGTTAGTCAGTCTTCGCGGCTACTTTAATAAAATTTTGAATCAAGCGCAGCACAACTAGCGCCTCGTATAGCTGACCATTTCTGACTTAATGGTCAGCTATATTTTTCAAATATTCTTGATTACCCAAGCAAAATACCTATAATGCGCGGCTCAGCGTAACCTTCAACATTGGATGTCGAGCAACCGAAGAGCTGCAATGTGCATGGAGCTTCTGGTGCGACTGAAACAATAAGCCTAAAAGGCATTAATCCAATTACTAAAAGTGACACCCATGTTGAAAAAAATCCTAGTTGCTAGCGCCGGCTTATTGCTTTCGCTAAACCTCAGCGCTGCTGAATACCGTTATGGTTTCTCAAACATCTACCTTGATTATCAATCTTGGGACCACAGTTTAAACGAAATTGACAACGCTAAAGATCGAAATAAAGCTGTTGCCGGTATCGAAGCTGGTCTTGGTTTCGATTTTGGTGAATTTTATGGTTTCTACGAGTACGAGAACTTTAACAAAAGCGACCGTGGTCACTCTCTAAAAGCATCGGGTCATATTTACCTTGGTGACAGTGATTTCTCTGTTTACGGACAGGTTTATGACACAGGAAACAGCGGTTTTTCTGAGCAAAGCCGTGTTATTGGTTTTGGTTATACCGGTTTAGTTGGCGATAACTATTGGTTTAAGCCATTCATTGGCGCCCATGACCTTGAAGCCAGCGATGGATTTGATGGTAAAAATGCGAGTGGCTTTAATGGTTATATGGCCGGTTGGTCAGCAGGCTATAACTTCAATGTAGCTTCGCAGAATTTCTCTATTGTAAACTGGAATGAGATCGAGTTTGCCCGCAATGACACTTATGCCGATCAACAAGGTGGCAGCAGCTCATGGAACGGCGCAGTCGTTGCAACTTGGCATATAAGTGAGAGCTTTTATACCGGCGTTCAATACCGTTACTTCCAAAATAAACTAGGTAATAAAGGCTACGGTGACCTATTTATCTATCGTGTTGGTTATAGCTTCTAATTACAAAGCTTAATCATCACAAGGCCGCTATTAAGCGGCCTTTTTTGTGCATTTATTTTTTATCCGATAACAGCGTATCAAGCTCCCCACTACTAGCTAAAGCTTGTAATTCATTAGCGCCGCCAATTAGCACTCCATTGACAAACACCATGGGTAAGCTTGGCCAGCCACTCCACAATTTAATGGCTAAACGACGATGCCACTGACTAAAATAACTACCGTAGCTCAGATCGCAAAAGCTGTGCCCAGACTTTTGTAGTTGTTGACGCGCTTTGCGACAAAAAGGATTCTGCGCCATGCCCACAACTACAATTGAGTTTTCAGCTAAGGCTTGTTGCACCTCATTTAGGGTTTCTTGATAGCCCCCGCCAACAGATGATACCGCCGATGGATGAATACAGCTTTGATCCAATACTGATCTGCTCATTTGTGTTCCTTATGAAGTAACTACTATTGAGGCTACTCGCCCGTGTCGTGATAAACATATTAGATATAAATCACTGAATAACAACATGCATTGCGGTTATTCGAACTTTATATAGTACTATTTATGATACAAAAAATGAGACTCTGGAATGCTATGCAGAAGGTAAAAGGCGACGCCATGCTCGGTATAGGAATTATTGGCTGCGGAAATATAAGTCGAATGCACGCTGACGCCATTTCGACGATAAACAACGCAACATTAGTAGCGGTCTCGAGTCGAAGCGAGCACAAAGCTGAGCAGCTCGCAAATCGAATGAACTGTGACTACCACCTTGACTACCACCAGTTACTTTCCCGTTCAGACATTACGATCGTCATGATTTGTACGCCCAATCAGACTCATCTTCAAATCGCCTTGGATGCTGTCGCTGCTGGAAAACATATCATTGTTGAAAAACCATTGGCAAATAATCTTGCTGATGTAGATACAATGATAAATGCCTGCAAGAAAGCGAAGCTAAAACTCACGAGTATCTTCCAACATCGCTTCAATCCGGCCATGCTAAAGCTCAAACAAGCTGTGGATGATGGATTACTAGGCCGCATCAATTTTGGTGGTTGCTACGAAAAAATTTACCGAGGAGACAGCTATTTTGAAAGTTCACCAGGACGTGGAACTTGGGCTGGAGACGGCGGTGGTGTAGTTATAATGAACGCAATTCATTACATAGACTCACTACAATTTATTATGGGCCCTGCGGTGGAAGTATTTAGCTATGCAGCCACTTTGGCCCATGATGATATCGAAGTCGAAGATGTCTCAAGCAGCGTGATTAAGTTTGCTAATGGCGCACTTGGAACCATTGAAGCGAGCTCGGCAGCCTTTCCTAAATTACATTCGCGCCTGGAAATTAATGGCGACAAAGGCAGCGTTGTTATAGAAAACCATCGCCTCAAAGAGTGGCGAATTCAAGATAATGACATGCAGCTTCATCCTTTGTATGGCGATCTCATCAACCAAGGGCAATACGCTAATAAAGGTGCGCAACTAGAGCCAAGCTTGCGACCAAATGTAGTTGCAGAGCAAATAAATGACTTTGTACTCGCCGTGCTGCACGACCGGGCGCCATATGTTAGCGCCGACTCCGCAAGGCATAGTTTAGCGATCGTATACGCAATATATGAATCAGCAAAAACCGGCAAAGCCGTCAAGCTCGGGCAGTAACTGACGAGCAATGCGACAAGTACATCACAAATACACAATGAACTCGATTAAAGGCAACTATTAGTGACACAAAGCGTTGAAAGCCAAAACTGGGGGATCATAGGTGCAGGGGCGGTAGGGTCTCTACTGGCCAGCATGTTAGTCGATGCGCAACTCATACCGCGTTTTATCGACGCTAGGCGCTCTGCTCATCGTCGCAATTTTGTAGTCGAAAAGTCTGGTCGCTCGCAGCGCTATAGTATTGAAACGCAAACCAACGTAGAGGGAATATCAGTTCTGTTGGTGTGTTTGAAGGCTTGGCAGGTCAGTACAATACTAGCCAGCTTAGACTTACCCAAAAGCTTGTCGATTGTGCTAGTGCATAATGGGATGGGAACATACGATCAACTCAAAGGGCTTGGGCTTGAGCAAGCTATTTATTTAACTAGCAACACCCATGCTGCACGGTGGAAGTCAGCGAATAGCTTGCAGCAAACCGGCCACGGACAATTATGGCTTGGTCACCCATTAACATCGACTGCCCCACCGTGGTTTTCTTCGCTTGAATTCGCTATTGAGAACTGCACTTGGACAGACGATATATCACAAAAACTATGGCTGAAACTTGCTATCAACGCCGTGATAAACCCGCTAACTGCAATTAACGATTGCGATAACGGCCAACTTTTGTCGGACCAGTACCAAGCAACGATTAATGCTCTTTGTGTAGAGCTATCAAAAATCGCTATCGGCAGTGGTGTTGATTTAGATGCTAAAGTCTTGCAGCAAAATGTGCGTGACATTTGTCATATCACTGCGCTCAATAGCTCATCAATGCGAGAAGACTTTTCCAACGCTAGACGCAGTGAGATCGACTATATTAATGGTTATTTTGACAAAGCGGCCACAGAGATGAGTATTGACTGCCCAATTAATCGCACCCTATATCTATCTGTGCTAGAGCGAGATAAAAACTATGCCTAAATCACTCAACTGCGCCATATTCATCGCTAATGGTAGCGAAGAAATTGAAACGGTTACCATCATCGACATACTACGCAGAGCTCAATTCGTGGTCGATGTCATCAGTATTGAACCTGCCCAGCAACTAGAGATTTTTTGCTCTCGCGGGGTAAAGTTGATTGCTGATAAACACTTTGATGATATTGAATTGGGCAACTACCAGCTATGGATATTACCCGGTGGGCTCAAGGGAAGCATGGCCTTAGCTAATTTTGGGCCCTTAGTGACAGCATTAAGTACTCGTGCGGATACCTGGCTTGCCTCTTTATGTGCCGCACCGGCGTTGGTGTTAGAGCAAAATAGTATTGATATAGGGGCACAAAAAACCTGTCATCCAGACTTTATGAATTTAATTAGTAAGCAAGGCTTATCTACGCAATTAGTGGAGATAGACGGGCAACATAAGCTTATTACCGCACAAGGACCAGGGACAGCTATAGCCTTTAGTTTAGCAATTGTCAGGCAGTTGATTTCAAGCGCTAAGGCCGGTGAGATAGCCGATGCACTCACTGGCCTTAATAAAAACGGAACTTATAAGCTGGCGTAGATTACCGCAAATTTAGCGTAACGCTCTGCGTTTAAACCCTTGTCAGAATAACCAACACGCGATTGTGAACGATAGTGTAATAGACCTTGTTCTTGATCAAAATAGAGTTCTAAGTCATCGCGATAACGCATTTTCTCGGTGACAAAGACGATGTGCATATAATCTGGATTGTTGGTAACAACTTCAAACTCGCTCAACTGAGCAACACTAGCAAGCACAGCTTCTTTGGTCGTCTCTATATCCGCTTTTAGAGGCAATGCCTCAACTTTTTTGCTTGCATCCTCTGATTGACTAGAGACTGCATTCGGGCTACTTGGCATTGGAGCAAATTGGCCATTTTTAAGACCCAGATAGTCAGGCTGCTTTAGATTCCCCCACACCATATACAAAGCGATGGCGAGAACAATAACTACAATAATTCCAATATATTTCATGGTTTTCCTTAACGAACGGCGTTAAATCTAAAGTAAAGACCGCGGACCTTGTAGCACCGGGCTAAATCAAAAGAGGATTCAAGCTAAGTATTTTAGAGTTTCGTTGATTATTGTATAGCTGTTTTTTCTTGGCAGGTAATTGGTCAACGCTGGTGAACTCGAAACCTTGCTCTAAAAACCAATGAATACTGCGAGTCGTTAAAGCAAATAGCCGAGTGTATTTACGTGCTTTAGCTTGAGATATAACCGCTTGCAACAAACGACTACCTTTTTGGGCATCACGATAAGACGGATGTACAGCCAAACAAGCAAATTCGCCACATTGTTCCTCTGCGAATGGGTACAATGCGACACACCCCACCACTAAACCGTCAATTTCAATCACGGTGAAAAAGCTTATTTCAAGTTCAAGCTGTTCGCGTGAGCGCCGCACCAACACCCCTTGCTCTTCCAATGGACGGATTAAGTCTAAAATACCGCCGATATCGCCAATTTCAGCCGAACGCAAACGCTCTGCTGATTCCATAACAATTTGTGTACCGCTGCCATCGCGCGAGAATAACTCTTGAATCAAGGCGCCGTCGTGCTTGTAGCTTACTAAATGACACCGCCCGACTCCCGCATTTACCGCGTTGATCGCTCCACTCAAGAAGGCAATACTTGCCTGACAGGCGTCAGTTTGCGCTATCATACGTTCCAGATGACTGTGAGCAGCACTTGGTAACAGTTCAGCCAATAGTTGTTGGTCTTCATCAAGCACACCGCTGTTTGAACTAAAGCCAAGCATTTTTTCTGCACCTAACTTGATAGCAACTTGAGTGGCAACGTCTTCGGCCATTAGATTAAAACTCTCGCCAGTTACTGATGCTGCAATTGGCCCTAATACGACAACGCTGTGGCTGGCAAGTTGACGCTCAATCGCTGCGACATCGATACGCCTCACTCGGCCGCTGTGACAATAGTCAACACCATCATCAACCCCAAGCGGCTGAGCAATGACAAAGTTCCCACTAACCACACTCAATTGCGAACCGTACATTGGAGTATTGCTCAAGCTCATTGAAAGCCGCGCGGTGATGTCTAGTTGCAGAGCGCCAGCCACTTGTTTGATTTGAGCTAAGGCTTGGTCTGAAGTTACTCGAACCCGCTTATGAAAGTGGCTTTCTATATTAAGGGAAGACAATTGCTGATTAATTTGCGGCCTTGCGCCAAGTACCAACACCAGCTTGAGCCCAAGACTATGTAACAACGCGATGTCATTAATGATACTGCGCAGACTAGGCCCTGCGATAGCCTCGCCACTGAGCGAAATAACAAAGGTTTGCCCACGGTGCGCATGCAGGTAAGGGGCAGATTGCCGAAAGCTGGATACAAGAGAATTTACTGACACAAAATATACTATGCGATTAAGAGAGTAAGACCAGTATATGCATAAGTATTTGGTAAAGAAAGATTATTATTCACTTAATTAAACTTAGTATTTGCTATTTGGCTCAAGCCAACTAGTCTAGGAACATAAGGATGTTCTTAAAAGGAATTAGGCATGAAGAAATTACAGCTGCAGCTAGCAATAAGTATCGGATTGATGACGAGTTTTTCTCTGGCAGCTGAACAAGCTGCTGACTCAATCGCACCTGAGCCAGCGTCTAGTTTAGAAATTAAAGACCTAAGCCTTGGTTCAAAGTTCATGGTGAGCGCTGCTAACCCACTAGCAAGTCAAGCCGGTTATGATGTTTTAAAACAAGGCGGTAGCGCAATCGATGCCATGATTGCCGTACAAACAGTACTTGGATTAGTCGAACCCCAATCATCGGGCCTAGGTGGCGGCGCGTTCTTAGTCTATTACGATGCCCAAAGTAAGCAAACCACCACCTTTGATGCGCGTGAAACAGCACCTCTCGCCGCTACCCCCGAACTATTTTTAGATGAGCAAGGACAGCCATTAAAATTCTTTGACGCGGTGGTCGGAGGTCGCTCAGTTGGAACGCCAGGTACCGTTAAACTACTTGGCGATATGCATGACCAATTTGGTAAGACCGCGTGGAATGAATTATTAAGCCCTGCAATTGAACTGGCCACTGAGGGCTTTAAAGTTAGCCCACGACTCGCCTCAATGATCGCAGCTGACCAAGAGCGCCTAAGCACGCACCCTGACACTTTAGATTATTTTTTTGATAGTGAAGGCAGCCCTCTAAAAGAAGGTGTTCAGCTTAAAAATCCAGAGTACGCTGAGACACTAGAATTACTAGCTGAGCATGGCGCTGATTACTTTTACCGTGGTGAAATGGCTCAAACCATTGTCGATAAAGTACAGGCTGTCAGTAACCCTGGCGTATTGGAACTGATCGATTTCGTAAGCTATACCGTGAAGCAGCGCCCCGCTGTTTGCCAAGCTTATCGAGAATTTGAGGTTTGCGGCATGGGACCACCTAGCTCTGGCGCCTTAACCTTGGGACAAATCCTAGGTGTGCTTAATCATTTCGACTTCAGCGAGTATGGCCCGAATGATCCGGTAACTTGGCAGATTATTGGCGATGCATCTCGCCTCGCATTTGCAGACCGCGGACGTTACATGGCAGATAGCGACTATGTCCCTATGCCTAAAGGTTTGCTTAATGCGGACTATTTAGCTCAACGTGCAGCTCTTATCACTCCAGGGACAGCATTAGCTGAAGTCAGTGCTGGTGAACCGCTGTGGGAACAAGCGCCAGTCCAAGCTTACGCAATGGATGAGTCAATAGAATTCCCGTCAACTAGCCACATTTCAATTGTCGACGCAGCTGGCAATATGGTCTCGATGACGACAACCATTGAAAACGGATTTGGCTCGCGCGTGATGAGCCAAGGTTTTTTGCTTAATAATGAATTAACCGACTTTTCATTTAGAGCACACAGTAATGGCTATCCAATTGCCAACCGCATCGAACCTGGCAAGCGTCCTCGTTCGTCTATGGCTCCAACAATAGTGCTAAAAGACGACAAGCCTTATTTGGTCATTGGGTCACCTGGCGGCTCACGTATCATCGGTTATGTTGCTCAGGCTATTATCGCGCATCTAGATTGGGGCATGGAAATCCAAGAAGCTATAGATAGCCCACACCTGGTGAACCGCTTTGGTAGTTTTGATATTGAAGCTGGCCAAGGCATTGATGACTTTAAGGCTGAACTTGAAAAACTTGGCTATGAGAAAGTTAACATTCGCGATTTGAACTCTGGGATTCATGCGGTGTTAATTCACGATGGACAGCTTATCGGCGCAGCAGACTCGCGCCGCGAAGGTTTAGCGCTGGGCGAATAAGCCAAGCCTTAGCCATAAAAAAACCAGAGCCATGGCTCTGGTTTTTTGGTGCGCTGATTTCGCTTTATTAAGCTTGCGGACGCATCGCTGGGAACAAAATCACGTCACGGATAGTGTGCGAATTGGTAAACAACATCACCAAACGGTCGATTCCAATACCTTGACCCGCCGTTGGTGGCAACCCATGTTCTAGCGCCGTGATATAGTCAGCATCGTAGAACATTGCTTCATCATCACCTGCATCTTTTTGCTCAACTTGCGACTTAAAGCGCTGGTCTTGATCTTGAGCATCATTAAGCTCAGAGAATCCATTCGCAATTTCACGGCCGCCCACAAAGAACTCAAAACGATCGGTGATTTCAGGGTCTTCATCGTTGCGGCGGGCTAATGGAGAAACTTCAGCCGGATACTCCGTAATAAATGTCGGTTGGATCAAACGATGCTCTACTGTTTCTTCAAAGATTTCAGTAATCACACGACCATGTCCCCAATGGGCTTCAACTTCAATCTTAAGATCTTTAGCCAGCTCACAAGTTTTCACGAAGTCATTCAGGGTGTCCATGCTAACTTCTGGGTTAAACTTAATGATAGATTCTCGCATCGACAAACGTGCATAAGCGGCACCAAAATCAAAGCTCTCTTCGCCATACTCAACAACTGATGTGCCTAAAACTTCTTCGGTTACGCTACGTAACATGGCTTCAGTAAGATCCATAAGGTCCTTGTAGTCCGCATATGCCATATAGAATTCCATCATTGTGAATTCAGGGTTATGACGAGGCGACAAACCTTCGTTACGGAAGTTACGGTTAATTTCAAAAACTCGCTCAAAACCACCAACAACCAAACGCTTAAGATAAAGCTCTGGTGCAATACGCAAGTACATCTCTTGGTCTAAGGCATTATGATGCGTAACAAAAGGACGCGCTGTAGCACCGCCAGGGATAACTTGCATCATTGGGGTTTCAACTTCCATGAAGTCTCTTGCGTTCATAAAGTTACGAATAGACGCAACAATTTTAGAACGGATCATGAAGGTCTGACGCGAGTCTTCGTTCATGATTAAATCAACATAGCGTTGACGGTAGCGCTGTTCTTGGTCGGTAAGACCATGAAATTTCTCTGGCAATGGGCGCAGTGCTTTAGTCAATAGCTCGTAGCGGTCCATATTGACATATAGGTCGCCTTTGCCCGAGCGATGCAACGAACCTTGCACACCAATAATATCGCCAATATCTAAACCACCGATTGCTTTAAGCTCTTTTTGTACTTCTTTAGGCGCGTAAGCTTGAATACGTCCGCTAACATCTTGCAAGACCAAGAACGGTCCGCGTTTTGCCATGATGCGTCCAGCAATTGCAAATTCACCTTCTGTTTGCTCAAGTTTTTCTTTATCAAAGTCAGCGAACTGGGTTTGTAAATCGGCG
Source organism: Alginatibacterium sediminis (assembly GCF_003610775.1). Taxonomy (GTDB): domain Bacteria; phylum Pseudomonadota; class Gammaproteobacteria; order Enterobacterales; family Celerinatantimonadaceae; genus Alginatibacterium; species Alginatibacterium sediminis. The sequence continues at coordinate 182,796 of NZ_RAQO01000008.1, forward strand.
CTTAGATGATCTCGACGAAAGCTATTCGGATGACCATTGGACTTATCGTTCTCGCGTAACTTATCAAGCTTTGCGCGTCGCTCAGCAATGAGTTTGTTTTCTTCGAGATTCGCGTCTTGCACTTGTTCTGTCATGGTCAACCTTTCTGTGTTTATCTAAAATAAGTATTTAATTACAGGCCTGATTTCAGACTTGCTTGTATAAATTTGTCTAAATCGCCGTCAAGCACTGCTTGAGTATTGCGATTTTCAATGCCGGTACGCAGGTCTTTGATTCTTGAATCATCAAGCACGTACGAACGTATTTGACTGCCCCAGCCAATATCTGACTTTCCGTCTTCTGCCGATTGTTTCTCGGCGTTTTGTTCTTGAATTGCCAGCTCATATAATTTGGCTTTAAGCTGTTTCATTGCTTGTGCTTTATTCTTGTGCTGACTTCGATCATTTTGACACTGAACCACGGTATTGGTGGGCAAGTGAGTAATACGCACCGCTGATTCTGTTCTATTGACGTGCTGTCCACCAGCGCCAGATGCTCGGTATACATCGATACGCAGGTCACTAGGGTCGATCTCAACCTCAATGCTGTCATCAATCTCAGGATATATAAAAGCTGAGGCAAACGAGGTATGTCGTCGTCCGCTGGAATCAAATGGCGACTTACGAACTAAGCGATGCACGCCGGTCTCGGTACGTAACCAGCCAAAGGCATATTCACCACTGACACGAATCGTGGCGCCTTTAATGCCTGCAACTTCGCCATCACTCACTTCTATCACTTCAGTTTTAAACTGATGGGCATCACACCAACGCAAATACATGCGTAGCATCATATTGGCCCAATCTTGTGCTTCAGTGCCTCCAGAACCGCTTTGAATATCGATATAGCAGTCACTAGCATCCATTTCGCCTGAAAACATACGACGAAACTCTAAGCCTTCAAGTTGGCCAATTAAGTTATCAGCTTCGACCTGTGCTTCATCCAAAGTCTCTTGATCTTCAGCTTCAACAGCCAACTCAATTAAACCAGCAACGTCTTCTACACCTTGCTCTAGGATATCAATGGTTTTAACCACCGCTTCCAATGCACTTCGTTCTTTACCTAAGGCCTGCGCACGCGCGGGATCATTCCATATCTCAGGTTGCTCTAGCTCGCGGCTAACTTCTTCTAGCTGTTCAACTTTTGCAGCATAGTCAAAGATACCCCCGAAGAACGTCGCTACGCTCTTTGATATCCGCGAGTTGGGTATTAATAGGATTGAGTTCGAACATACAGCCTTGACTCTTTCTTATGATTCAAAAAAACGAGGAATTTTAACCAATTTTTGCTGGAATAGACACCGCACTTTAAAAAAAAGCTAGATTCTACACCAATGGGCTAAATAACTGTCCCTGATTGCTTTTGCATAGCGACAAAGGCTAAAGTATTGCCACCTTAAAATTCGAAGGTATTGCCTGTGAAAGATCCCCGAAAACTCGACCGACGCGTGCCATTTGTTCTACTGGCATTCATATTACTTTTTAGCTATCACAGCTGCAGTGATAACAGCTATTTTAAACAACAGGCGGAGCTTAGAAAGAGTCAATAGTGCAGATCGGCTCAGACCTGCACTTTCGCATCAGCGGCTCGTCTGCTTAGGCTGATAAACAACAGCCCCATAAGCCGGCAAATCAAGGGATAGACTTAAATCCTGTTGAACTTTTTGAAGCTCAACATAAGTCCAATCGGTATTAATCTGCTCTCGTAATACAAGCCCTTCACTGCAATTATCTAACACTGCGCTTATAGACTGCGGAATAAGCAAGGTCATTGCTTTTGCCTGATCGTCAAAATTAACTACAACCACGCACCATTGTCCGTGCTGCTGTCGAATAAAAGCGTAACAACGCGAGTCATAATTTTGATTGTGCTGCAAATTGTAAGTATGTAAATCAACAAACTCACCACTTAAACAGTCTTGCTCAGTGCTATAACGCAATAGCCGTTGATACGCAGCGTCTAACTGCCATTGACTTGCGCTTAGCGATCCACCATCAAACAGGCCATCATTCATCCAAGCTTGGTGCGCTGGCACACCCGCATAATCAAAAATAGTCGTTCGGCTGGCTTTACCGTAGCCCAAATCTTGGTCCGCACGCTCCCCTTGCGCTTGTCCGAAATAAAGTAAGGTTGGCCCTTGCCCCAATAAGGTTGTAACCACCATCGCCGGCCAAGCCCGCCAAGGATCTCCCGCAAACTCTGGGCTGGCGATGCGCTGTTCGTCATGGTTTTCCATAAAGCGCAGCAAATTTTTGTCGATGTCTGTGTACAAAGCCTGGTCTCGACTGATAAGACTTGGCTTCGCGTTTTGAGTAATAATGGCTTTTAGCGTGTCGTACAAATCAACTTTGTCGTATAGGCAATCCATGAGACCCAGTTGTACGTAATCGCGGTAAAGTTCGGGTTGGTAAACTTCAGCAAGTACCAAAGCATCGGCATTTTTAGTTTTGATTTGAGAGTTTAAGTAGCTCCAAAACTCCACTGGAACCATTTCTGCCATATCAAAACGAAAGCCATCGACACCCAGATCCATCCAGAATAGGGCAATGTCTTTAAACTTAGCCCATGCACTGGGTAGTGGTTTGTCCGACCAAAATGCGTAATGCTGCTCAACACCTAACTCGCGGTAATGCTTGGGCAAAGACTCAAAGTCATGACTACCGTCAGGTTTAACACCATAATTGACCTTGATGGTCTCATACCAATCATGACCATCGGGTTTGGCTAAGCGAGAACCATTACCGGTCCATTTTGCCGGGCTTTCAACAAAATCAGTCGCCGAAAGCGGATGATCTTGCAGCGGCTCAAATCCTGATGGGTAATCCGGTGCCTCGAAATCTTGATCCAAGTAGTAAAAATCATTGTTACGGCTATACCCGTGGCTGGTATCGTCGGCGGCCCCAAAGTCGACCGTACCGATAGGAGCATCCATACTTTGATAATGCCGAGCCACATGGTTAGGCACGATATCAATGATGACTTGCATGCCGTGTTTGTGGGTACGGGCAATGAGGTCTTTAAATTCGTTTAGACGATTTTCAGGATCATTGGCTAAATCGGGATTCACATTGTAGTAGTCTTTTACCGCATACGGAGAGCCGGCTCGGCCCTTTACAACTTGAGGATGATCATCACTGATTCCGTAAGCTTGGTAATCTTCGAGCAAAGCATGATGCGGTACCCCGGTGTACCAGATGTGAGTCGTGCCGTAATTAGCAATGGCCGCTAAGGCTCTATCATCAAAGTCGGAAAATTTTCCAACCCCGTTTTGTTCTCGCGTTCCCCAAGCAACATTATTGGAATTTTTATTGCCAAAAAGACGGGTAAAAACATGGTAAATGACCGGTTTTCCGGTTCTATTTAGATTACGTGACATATATGGCTCCATCGTTATCACTTTCCCAAAGCCATTGTACAAACCTCGCGCTCAAAGCCTACCTTTTCCAGAAAAACCTAAGGTTTAAGCGCGTATTTGTAGAGAAGATGTGAAAAATATAAACAAGCCCGTAGCAAGCTCATCTTGCATGCATAAGTGGCGGTAATCGAATAAACGCTATCGTAATCTACGCATCTCTTTACATAGCTTTACAACCCCTTGACAAGCCTTTGCGCACATTAGCATATACTTAATTATAGGTATTACACAGGAGGTATACACCATGAACATCTCAATCAAACAATCCTTAGTGCTTGTTGCACTACTAGCCGTGATTAGCGTTCCAACGATTGCCGCTCAAAATACTCGAATGGCAAATAATCAAGTTCAATTTGAGCAACTTGATCTCGACGGCAATGGCTTTGTAACCCAAGAAGAACATGCTCAGTTTCAGCAGGTACGAATTAGCGAACGCCAAGAAGCTGGCTATCCTATGCGTAATTTGGATAGCTCGAACAACCGTTATCAACAACTTGATAGCGACAACGATGGACAGCTGAGCGCTGACGAATTTGCGACTTATCAGCAAACCATGATGGCAAACAGAGGCTCAAACAATACTAAAATGGGCAAAGGTATGGGCGGCGGTGGTAAAGGTCGTCAAGGCATGATGACGTGGTAGTAAGGCTTTCAACCGGCCTAAACCAATAAACGCGAGAACAGCTAAAGCCATTCTCGCGTTTCTCTATTTCCAAAACATTGGGCTCGCCTAAAAGGGCTTAACTCATAGCACCTGATCAAGCCACATGGCAAACGGTTCCTTGGGCAGTGCCCCCGCTTGTTGACTCGATTTAACGCCGTTTTCGAACACCATGAAGGTGGGAATTGAGCGAATAGCAAATTGCCCAGCTAAATCCGTTTGCTCTTCAGTATTCACCTTAACAAATCGAGCACGATAACGGTTATCGCTAGCCAGTTGCGTATATAGGGGGGCAATACTTAGACAAGGGCCACACCAACTCGCCCAAAAATCGACTACAAGCGGAAAGCCGCCTTGGTTTAAACGATCAAAGGCAGCCTTATCGACACTAAAGACTTGCCCATCAAATAAAGCCTTTTTACATTGGCCGCATACTGGATCTTGTTCTCTGCGCTCAGGGGCAACCCGATTTTTACTCAGACAGTACGGGCATACGACAATTGATTTATCAGACATGTTAGTTTCTCGTTCTATGCAGGCTCAAGGGATTCGATTAACAGCTGTACACTGCGCCGTCCCCTAAATTCGTTAATATCCAATTTATAAACTAAGCGCGCTAATTGTACACTAGCATTCGGCCAAATTTCTCGGTCAACATTAAACGCGATGGCGTCAAGCTGTAGCTGTGGAGCAAGCGCTGAACTCACACTTAATTTAAGGTGCGATTGTCCTACAACTCGTTGTGCTCGCAATTGAAATACGCCATCAAATATGGGTTCAGCAAAGCCTTGACCCCAAGGTCCCAGCGCTCGAATTTTCTCAGCGAAATCGAGGTTAAGCAATTCAACCGGCAACTCACCGTCACTATAAATACTGTGGCTTAAGCTTTGTTCATCAATAAATTGCTCGCTATGTACCCTCAACTGTTCTTGAAAGCGTTCAAAATCCCCCTGTTTCAGCGATAAACCTGCCGCCATGGCATGCCCACCATATTTAGCGATAAGCCCAGGGTTTTGGGTATCAATGCGTTCGAGTAAATCGCGGAGGTGAACGCCTGGAACAGAACGTCCCGAGCCTTTCAAGTCGCCATTTTCGCCATCTGCGAAAGCGAATACTGGACGATGAAATTTCTCTTTAATGCGCGAAGCAACTAAGCCAACCACGCCTTGGTGCCAATCACTTTGATATAAACTTAAAGCTTTAGGTAAAGCACTTTGTTCAAAGTTTATCGTAGCCACAAACGCTTCAGCTTCGTGTTGCATGCCTTTTTCTATGGTTTTACGCTCTGCATTCAAGCTATCCATTTCACTGGCGTACTCACGAGCTTTGTAGACATCGTTGCAAATTAGGCACTCAATGCCTAATGCCATGTCATCTAAGCGGCCGACTGCATTTAAGCGAGGTCCAATGGCAAAACCCAAGTCACTAGCAACCAAACGATGACTTTCACGCTTGGCCACGTCAATCAGAGCTTGAATACCAGCCCGAGCACGTCCAGAACGAATGCGTTGTAGACCGTGTTCCACTAAAATTCGATTGTTTTCGTCAAGACTAACGACATCAGCCACAGTTCCGAGGGCAACTAGATCTAAACATTGGCTCAAATTTGGGATAGCGATACGTTTACTTTCAAACAATCCAGAACTGCGCATTGCAGCTCTGAGCGCTACCACTAGATAAAAGGCAACGCCGACACCAGCCAGATTCTTACTTGGAAATTCACACGCACGCTGATTAGGATTCACAATTGCCGCAGCGTTGGGTATTTGGTCTCCGGGAAGATGATGGTCGGTGACTAAAACTTGCATGCCCAAACTGTTGGCATGATCGACACCGTCAATGCTACTGATCCCGTTATCGACCGTAATGATTAAGTCGCAACCATGTTGCGCCACCAAGTCGACAATTTCACAGCTAAGTCCATATCCATATCGAAATCGATCTGGGACGATGAAATCTACATTCAGAAATCCAAATTGAGGCAACGCGCTCATCAGTAGCGCGGTACTTGTTGCACCATCAGCGTCAAAGTCTCCTACGATGATGATACGAGATTGGTTTTCTAAGGCTTTCAGCAGAATAGCCACCGCGGCGTCTATATGATGTAAAGCATTTGGAGGAAGTAAGGAGCTAAGCTGCTTATCTAGCAGTGCGTCGTGCTCAATACCACGGCGAGCCAACACTTGTTTAAGCACCGGGTGTAGTTTGCTATCCCAGTGCTCAAGATCCCGATATGGATGACGAATCAACTGGGTCAAACTAGGCTCCAGTCTCTAGCAACTCAAGTAGCGCTGCAGGATTACGATATCCCGGAAGCATGCTGCCATCTTTTAGTAGCATTGCTGGCGTACCACGGATCCCAAAAGTCTCTCCGAGTTGATATTGAGAGTAAATGTCGACTTCACAGTTACTTGAGGCGATTTTTTTACCCGCTTTGGCATCGTCCATCGCTTGCTGTGGATCTTCAGCACACCAAACATTTTGCATCTCTTGATACACCGGTGAACGTTGTCCGCCGCGAGGATACGCTAAATAGCGAACCGTAATACCCAAATCGTTGTAACCCGGTAGTGTCAGCAATTTTCCACTATCTGGATCTTGCTCGGTGTAGGTGTTCATTTGACTATGCAGCAGTTGGCAATATCCGCAGCTAGTATCGGTGAAAACAGTCACTACATATTTCTCGTCTTTAGCTTTGTATTCAATCATCGAATCGGCAAACGGTTCGCTTTGTGCGATACGAAGCGAGGTCATTGCTTTTTCGGTTAGGTTTTCACGCGATTGCAAGTCGTAGAGTTCACCCATTAGCACAAAATCGCCGCTTTTATCTGAATAGATAATGCCGCGACTCGTCACCACCTCATACACCTCGTTAATGGGTGTATTGGCAATAGAGATAACATCTAAGCCCATATTTTTGACCAGTTGCTGCTCTAGCGCAGTGTGGTCTTCAGCAAGACTTGAAAATGAAATACACGCCGCAACAGACGCCAAAACGGCTTTGCGGATGATTGAAATATGAGAAAACATCGGTAGCTCCAAAAAATTGGGGTGTAGCCAAAGGCAGTACTTGGCAAATTACGTGTCCAGACTAGTGATTGCAAGCTTAAATACATTGAAATGATGGGTATAAACATCCGAAAAATTGCACACTTTAGATGCCATCTTACTCAGCTCACATAGATCGGAGGCAAAACTAAGCTCGCGGATGATGCTGCTGATAAAGCGCCTGCAGACGCGCATTGGCAACATGCGTATAAATTTGGGTGGTACTTAAGTCTGAATGCCCAAGTAGCATTTGCACTACGCGTAAGTCGGCCCCATGATTGATCAAATGGGTCGCAAAGGCGTGGCGCAGTGTATGTGGTGAGACATCAGCACTAATTCCTGCTTGTTGGACATAGATTTTAATCCGATACCAAAAAGTTTGTCGGGTCATTTGGGTTCCCCTTAAACTTGGGAATACGACTTCCGAACTCTGTTTTAATAATAGCACCCGTGAGCTTTTTAGATAATCACTAATCCAGCTTTGGGCTTCTTCTCCCATAGGAACCAAGCGTTCCTTCGAGCCTTTGCCCATAATCCGCACCAAACCCTGATTAACGCTCAATTGCGACATTTGCAGCCCGACTAACTCGCTTACACGTAGGCCGCTGGCATAGAGTAATTCAAGCATGGCACGATCTCGATGCCCTATCGGCTCAGAAATGTCGGGTTGCTGCAGCAAGTTTTCCACATCGCTTTGTGAAAGGCTTTTGGGAAGTAATCGACTCTGTTTAGGGGCAACTAAATTGGCACTGGGATCGTCAATGCGCTGCTTGGTTTTGAGTAAGTAGCGATAAAACTGGCGAATACAAGAACGCTGGCGAGCTGCGCTACTGGCTTTTAAACCACCGCGTTGCCGTTGTTCTACAAAGCCCTCGATATCTTCAAGTTGGGCTAACATCAGCGAACTAGATTTTTCCACTAAATAGCTCTCCAACGCCATCAGGTCTCGACGATATGCCTGTTGAGTATTCTCAGCTAAGCCTTTGTTTAACCATAAATACTGGATAAAATTTTGCAAAATAGCTGGTTGATTAGCATTGGCGTTGGACATACGATCTCTTTGTCAGGTTAAGCAATTAAAAAAACCAAAGCTGAATGGTTGGCCGTCAACACGAATTGTTTGTTAGACTTGCGCCAGATTAACAAAGGACAGCATAGATGAAAATCGGATTGTATTATGGCTCAAGTACTTGTTATACCGAAATGAGTGCAGAAAAAATTCAAGCCCATTTCTCCGAGAACTGCTTAGAGCTACACAACATCAAAGATGTTGGCTTTAGTCACATCGAAGATTACCCGGTATTGATCTTAGGCATTTCCACCTGGGACTATGGCGAGTTGCAAGAAGACTGGCAAGCGCTGTGGGATAATCTAGACGCGTTAGATTTGGAAAACAAAACCATCGCTATCTTCGGCCAAGGCGATCAATTGGGATACAGTGAATGGTTTGTCGACGCCATTGGTATTTTGTTCGAAAAACTAGCCCCTAGTGGAGCCGACTTTATTGGGTTCTGGCCCAATCAAGGCTATGAATTTGATGCCAGTAAAGCCTTAACCGAAGATCAATCGCTCTTTTTCGGATTACCCTTAGATGACGAAAATCAATATGACTTAAGCGACGAACGCATCGCGCAATGGTGTGACCAGCTTAAAGCTGAGCTTAAGCAATTGTCGGCTTAGCTCGCACTTTGGTATGGAAAGCCTGCTGACGCTCGAGTTTGACAACTACACCCAGCAATGGTTGTGAGTAAAAGAAACTCATCAATAACAGGGTACAAAAAAGGACCGATCATCGGTCCTTTTTAAACAAGTTCTAGTATTAACTCTAACGCTTAGCTTTCGGTAACTCGCTCACCAATTGGTGCTTCGTTAGTTTGTTTCGCTGGCATTAGCAATGCGATTACAAACGCAATTAGGGTGGGCAGTGCCCATGCTAATCCTAGGTCAAATCCTGGTAGTACGCGAAACATGCTCATGTCCAAGCCAGCGGTTTTGGCGCCGTCTAAGACACCAAAGATAGTTGCTACTGCGACCACTAACCCAAATGCTTGTCGAGGTTGTTTAAAGTACGAACTAGCAAGGTTTAAGGCAATTAATGCCATAGCGATAGGGTAAACCCCAACTAAGATAGGAATAGAAAAACCTAAGAGCTGCGTTAAGCCAACATTAGCTACGATTGCGCAAACCAGCGCCGCGCCAATTGCTACATGCTTATAGGCCAAGCGGCTATTCTTCTCAATATACGATGAGAAAGCACTTATTCCGCCAACCGCGGTGGTAAAACAGGCTAATGTCACAATCGCAGTGAGAAGGAATTGACCTTGGGTTCCAAACCAATGCGCCACGTAAGGCACGATAATTTCGCCGCCATTTTGAGCGCCCGGAGCTAGACCAGAAGCCGTCACACCTAAATTGAAAAGCACCACGTAAAACAGTGATAAACCCAGTGCAGCAATCACACTCGCGATAGATAGATAACGCATGATTGATTTCTTGTCGTTGATACCTTTCTCCCGCAGCGCGTCGGTCATCAGTACCCCAAACATTAATGCCGCTAAGGCATCCATGGTGTTATAACCTTCAAGAAACCCAGTGGTAATTGGCGCGATTGCATAGTCGCCACTGGCTACTGGAATTTGAGTTGAGAACGGCGTTACAAAGACGAAATAACCCAGCACTCCAATACAGATGATAAGAACTGGCGTGATGACTTTACCAACCGAATCCAATAGGCCGTCGCGGCGCAACACTAGGGCTAAGGCTGCGAAAAAATAGAAAGCGGAATAAACAAACAAAATGAGTTGGCTTGGCTCATCAAAGAACGGCGCAAAGCCAAGTTCATAGGCTACCAAGCATGTGCGCGGAATACCAAAACCAGGTACCAACACAAAATAGATCATCAATGAAATAGCACGACCGACCGGTTTAGGTAACAAACGGGTCAACTCGGTGAGTCCCCCGCCCGCTTTAGCGATCGCTAACAAGGCAAGTAAGGGCAAACCAACGGCGGTCAATAAAAAGCCTAGTATGGCTAAACCTAAATTTTCGCCAGCCAACAAGCCAGCTAAGGGAGGAAATATTAAATTTCCGGCGCCTAAGAAGAATGCAAAGACCATTAAGCCAAGGCTTATTGTATTCCACGGGCCAAGCGTTTTATTCACGTTCACCTCTTACGGGGTATTTTTTTAGATAGATATGCTGTGTAAGTAACTTTTTAGCGTCAATTTGCGGGCTAAAAAGTGAACGATGAAATATATAGCATGGAGGATGGAAATAAAAGCACTGTTTTATGCTATTTAAAACTCTATCTGCATGACGATCTACATGTTTAAGTAAAAATCACCACATAAGTGAATGAAATCTGTAGAGTAGCCACCATCAGTTGCATGAATAACTAAGTTTGAACATTGAGGCGCGCAGCTTAAAGCTTGGCGTTGCCATAAACTTAAACAGCGATGCGGCTCATCACTGGCTTTTGTATAAACATCGGTGCTTTGCTTTAGAAACCAACCATAGCTCTGCGCCGCAGCTGCTACTTTATCCATTGAATGGCTTGGGAAAACTAATCCCAACAGCGTGTTGTCATGAGCCAAACGATGGCTATGCGAAAATAAATCACTTATCGGTAATTGCGAGTCTTGCCGCGCCAGGTGTCGCTCACGACTGCTCGTTGCATGAGCGGCCTTAAAAAATGGGGGGTTACTCACGATTAAATCGTAGCTGCAACTTTGAAAGTCTTGCAAGCTAGTATTTATAGCGCGTAGCCCTTGGCTCCAAGGACTAAACTTAAAGTTTTCTTGAGCTTGGCCGATCGCCTCAGCTTCGATATCAATAGCGTCGATAATCGCACTACTAAAGTTTTGCGCCAGCATTAGGGAAATAAGTCCACTACCGCATCCTATGTCCAAGACTCGCTGAGCCGTTTGCTCTGCGAGCCATGCCCCCAGTAGCACGCCATCGGTTCCAACTTTCATTGCGCAGCGATCATGAGCGACGTGAAATCGTTTAAAAGTGAATCCGGGGCGATCAGAATGAGCGAACACATTGTTCCTTAGGCGCTAGCAATGCTAAAATAAGCGTTTAGACCAGTCAAAGTTAACAGTGATTGTCAAAACGCGAGTAGAAAATTGAGTTAGCTAGTTCTAGGCGATGAAGTATTTGCCTACATAAACTCGCTAATTCTGATAATTCTAACAAGCCTTGTCTCATAATTGTTAGCTCTGATTACAAGCTTAGGGTTTTGAAGCAATCTGCATGCATAGCTCCGGTCCCTTTTCTTTCCCATCGATGGCGAATATATGACTTTCAACGAATTAGACCTAGACGAGCGCTTGTTACAAGCGCTTGAAGCAATGCAGCTTACGAAGCCAACAATGATTCAACAAGCTTGCGTGCCTGCCATGCTTGATGGTAAAGATGTAATGGCAAGTGCCCCAACTGGTACTGGTAAGACGCTGGCATTCTTGCTTCCGGCGCTGCAACATTTACTCGACTTTCCGCGCCGTCAAGCCGGTCCGGGTCGAATACTTATTTTGTGCCCTACGCGAGAATTAACTCAACAAATTGCTGACCAAGCTCGAAAATTGGCACAATTTACTTCACTAAGCATACTTGATGTAACAGGCGGCGTGAGTTACGAACATCATGCCGAACAGCTGAAAGGCAACATTGATATCGTGGTTGCAACACCTGGTCGCTTAATGGAGTACCTAAAGTATAAAGTATTCGATACCCAAGCCATTGAAATACTAGTGCTAGACGAAGCAGACCGAATGCTAGATATGGGCTTTATTTCCGAAATGCGTACCATTAGTGATGCTGCCAGCGCTCGTAAACAAACCGCATTGTTGTCGGCAACGCTTGAAGGCGACGGACTACAACGTTTTGCAGAAGACGTCATGGAAAACCCAGAACAAATCGAAGTTGATCCACCGCTGCGAGAGCGCGGTAAAATCAATCAATACATCCACTATTGTGATACACCTAAACACAAATTAGACATACTCGCTCATTACCTAAGCAACGAAGAAATCGAACGTTGTGTGGTCTTCGTAAAAACGCGCGAACGTTTGTATGCACTGGTTGAAAGTTTACAAAGCCGTGACATCACTTGCAGCTATTTACGCGGCGAGATGGATCAAGACAAACGTAACGAGGCGCTGCAAGGCTTTCGCGATGGCAAAGTGAAAATTTTGGTCGCAACCGATGTCGCAGCCCGGGGCTTAGATGTCCCCGAAGTTAGCCATGTGTTTAATTTTGATTTACCGCGTAGCCCCGACGTCTATGTGCACCGAATCGGTAGAACCGCACGCGGCGGACGTAAAGGCTTTGCTATTTCCTTGGTTGAAGCTCATGACATGGGAATATTAGCCAAAATTCAACGCTATACCGAGAACACCTTAAAAGCGCGAGTTGTTAAAGGTCTTGAGCCGCAACACCGAGTTGCAAAGCTGCCTTCTAAAAAGAAGAAGCCTGCGACGACTGTCGACAGACGCTCAGCTAAGAAAGTGGCTAAAGGCAAAGCTAAAAAAGCTGCCAAAAAGAAAAACAAGTAATGACCAAAGCCGGCTGCATGCCGGCTTTGCTAAGACAAACTAGACACTCATTTTTAGTTAAAGTTCTACCTTGTAATCCAGCGTCAGTTCATCTGCACATTTACCCCGAATTCCCCAGTTTTGTTTTGGACTCTCAATCAAGGTAATTTCCACATCGTTAGGGTCAATGCCAAGCTGTTGTTGTAGATTATTAAAGACCGCGTGTATAAGGCATTTTTTGGCAACTACACTGCGCCCTTCAAAGATATTGAACTCGAGGATGATGTACTGCGCGCTGCGATCGCTGGGATAAACAAAGTCTTGCTCACTAAGTCCAATAAAACGATGGAAGCGCTTATGCTCTGGCAGTTTGAGTTCCGACATTAATGCCGTATGTATCGCCTCGGATATTGCTTCTCTATTACCGTCGAGGAAGTCTTGCAGTGCATATATTTTTACTTGCGCCATCGCTATTCCATTGCTTAGTGGTATTCATATCAGAGTATTTTAGGCCGATTCTTCTGGCCGTAAAGTCAATACTTCTACGCCGCTTTGCGTCACTAAAACCGTATGTTCACATTGCGCCGACAGTTTTTTATCTGCTGTAACCACCGTCCATCCATCAGCTAGGGTTTTGGTTTTAGCCCGTCCTTGGTTAATCATCGGTTCTATAGTGAATATCATTCCCGGCCGCAGCACCATCCCTTGTTTTGGCTTTCCAAAGTGCATAACCTCCGGCTGCTCGTGCATCTCTCTCCCGATGCCGTGACCGCAGTACTCTCTGACGACACTAAAACCAGCGTGTTGTGCATGGCTTTGAATGGCATGCCCGATATCACCTAAGGTTGCACCTGGTTTAACTTGCGCAATACCTTTCCACATTGCAGCTCTGGTAACGTTAACCAGCCGTCGCGCTTGTTGGGACGCATCCGGCATCACAAACATCTTACTTGAATCAGCTATAAAACCGTTTTTCTCAAGGGTGATGTCGACGTTTAAAATGTCCTGCGGTTTTACCATTTGTTTAGCGCTCGGCATGCCATGGCACACCACTTCATTGAATGAGGTATTAACACTAAACGGGTAATCATACTGTCCCTTACTCGCGGGTCGCGAATTTAGCTCTTCTCGAATAAAACGCTCAACCTTACTATCAATATCTAAACTACTAATTCCCACTTCAATATAGTCATCGAGCATAGCAAACACTTGCGTTAGAAGTTTGCCAGACTGACGCATCAGTTCAATTTCGCTATTCGTTTTTAGATTCACTTGCGCTGCGCGGCGACTACGAGGCATTAGCTGTTAACTCTAGACTCTGAGTTAACTCAGAACCGGCATTGCGCAGTAACTCTTGCATAAGTTGGTGATAGTTTGCTTGCGGGTTTAACTCCGCCAGCCTGCCCATTTTAATCCAAAACTCAGCCTGCGCATTAATTGAACGAGACATGACATGACTAGCTTGGCGAATTTCTTCATGCAGCGAGTCAGATATTTTAACGATCCCCATAAATACTCCGTATACATTTTATATACGAATCATATATTCAAAAAATGAATCTAGCAAGTAGCTTTCAGTTGAAGTGGTTTCTAATACCATTCCCATTAATTAGTAAGTGGTCATGAGTCGAATATGGAATTGTTTAGATCAAGGACATAACCGCCAGTGCTAGTTGACCTTGTGACGCCGCTTTTGACGCTGAGGCAAGTGATTGTGGTCGACTAAGCTGATTCAATAGTTAGTAGGATAGTTATCAGAAGCAAGATTGGAGATCAACGAAGCAAGAGTGTAAAAAGGAATAAAAAAAGCGAGCCGTAGCTCGCTTTGAGTCACTTTTTATTAATGACTAACGTACAACGCTAATATCAACACGGCGATTTTCTGCACGGCCTTCTTCGTTTACGTTTTCTGCAATTGGCTTGTCTTTACCGTTACCCACAACCCAAAGGCTAGACGAAGGTACGCCTGCTTCGATTAGGTAGTTAGTTACGTTTTGAGCACGACGCTTACTTAAGTCAAGGTTATAGTCACTGCTACCAAGGGCATCAGTATTACCATCAACTTCAGCATCAAGGTTGTTAGCAAGCAATACTGCTGCAATACATTCTAGCTGCGCTTCTTGACCGGCTTTGAATTGGTCGCTATCGAACGCGAAGTGAACAGGGCTAAAGCCTGCTACTAAATCGCCATCCATCATTGCAAAATCAGCACACTGTGCAGAAACAGTATCACCAGCAAAGACCATAGGTTCAGCAGTCAACATACAACCAACTTCGTCTACATCAACATCAGCAGGTGTGTCTGGGCATTGATCCAAAGAATTACGAACGCCATCGCCATCGGTATCTGAGTCAACTGGGCATACTAGCGCGCCAACAACAGCACCGCCAACAGCACCAGCACCACCGGCTAAAGAACCAACAGCGCCACCAACAACTGGGCAAACAATACGATATTCATCTTTAAGTCCATTTGAGGAGCACGCTGCAAGGCTTAAAGCGCCAAACAACACAACTGCCATTTTTTGAATTTGATTCATTATTATTCTCTCCATGATTTGAATAGTGCTTTATATCTATTTTATAGTTTTGCGCGCGAAAAACACACGTTTCCAAATTCTATCTCGTGATAAAACTAGTAGCAAAGCAATTATATACAATTATTGACTATTACGTAAAAAAGTTAAGGTTTTGTTGTTCGATAGCTCTTCACTATAAACATAACCGTCGCTATTAAACGCACGCAGTTGGGATACATCGTTAATTTTCCGATCAAGTATGTAACGAATCATCGAACCACGGGCTTTTTTAGCGAAGAAGCTGATCATCTTATATTGACCATTCTTCCAATCTTTAAACACTGGAGTCACAACTTGTGCATTGAGCTCTTTCGTTTTAATGGCCTTAAAGTACTCATTTGAAGCCAAATTAATCACCACATCACTGCCACTTTGCTGTAACTCTTGGTTAATAGCAGACGTAAGTTGCTCTTGCCAGAACTGATATAGGTTACTTCCCTTGGGATTAGACAGTTTAATTCCCATTTCCAATCGATAAGCCATCATTAAATCTAAAGGACGTAGCAAACCATATAAGCCCGATAATATTCGTACATGCTGCTGAGCGAACTCTAATTCATTATTCCCCAAACTGTCGGCATCTAAACCGGTATATACATCGCCACGAAAAGCCAAGATTGCCTGTTTAGAATTACTCAAATCAAAGTTGGGGTGCCACTGCGCAAAGCGAGCCACGTTAAGCCCAGCTATTTTATCGCTAACCTTCATTAAACTTGATATTTGAGCGCTATCAAGTTGCTGTGCAATGGTAATCAAACTTTGGCTTTGATCAAGAAATTGGGGCAAGCTAAAGGTGCTCAAATCACTTGGACTCATATCCAATGTTTTCGCCGGTGAAATTAATGCAAGCACTGATAATCCTTTTGTAAAATTTGCTAAGTAATAAAATGTCTATAACTCGATGGTCACGCCATCCAAGGAACTACTATCAAGCAAGTCACCACGACGAGTTTCACCTTGCAGTTTAATCATTAGTCGTAAGTCATTTGGAGAATCGGCATGTGCCAAAACCTCTGCATATCCAACTTCGCCCTGCTGATATAGCTCAAACAAACTTTGGTCAAACGTTAACATGCCTTGCTCGGTCGACTTTTTCATCAGTTCTTTGAGCTTATGCATTTCATTCTTACGAATCAAATCTTGTGCAAGAGGTGTATTGAGCAGTATTTCAAATACCCCTCGGCGCCCTTCTCCATCTCGACTAGGAATAAGCTGCTGAGCTACAATTGCACGCAAGTTAAACGACAAATCGAAACACAGTTGACGATGGCGATCCACAGGCACGAGGTGCATAATCCGATCAAGGGCTTGGTTGGCGTTATTGGCGTGTAAAGTCGCCATGCATAAATGGCCAGTTTCGGCAAATTGTAAGGCAAACTCCATAGTCTCTCGAGAGCGGATCTCACCAATCAAAATCACATCTGGCGCTTGGCGCAGTGAGTTTTTAAGAGCAACATCAAAGGACGGCGTATCCAGGCCAACTTCACGTTGGTTTACAATACAACCAATATGACGATGCATAAACTCTACAGGGTCTTCAATGGTCAATATATGCCCAGTTGAGTTTCGATTTCGATAGTCAATCATCGACGCCTGAGTGGTTGATTTACCTGCACCGGTTGAACCGACAAACAATATCAAGCCACGCTTGGTCATCGATAATTCTTTTAGAATTCCAGGTAACTGTAGCTCATCTACTGACGGTATTTCGGTTTCAATTCGACGAATTACCATGCTGGGTTGTTCACGTTGGAAAAATGCACTCACCCTAAAGCGCCCAAGACCTTGCCGTGCTATCGCAAAGTTTGCTTCTCGTTCGTGAACAAAATCAGCCAACTGGTCAGGGTTGCGAATTTCTTCAAGGTAGACTTGTAGATCTTCTGGCTTTAGACGTTCTTCACCGATCATCTCTAGGCGACCGTTAAGTTTAATACTTGGCGCGATACCAACGGCTAAGAATAGATCTGAAGCCTTTAGGCGACTCATCTCTGTAAGCAACGATTCGATAGTTTGCATGTTAGTCCCTAGAAATTATTTGGATCAGCAGATTTGAGTTTTGCATCTTCATGGCTAACCATACCTTGGCCAACCAAATTCTTTAAATTTTGGTCAAGAGTGATCATGCCATGCGACATACCCGTTTGAATCACTGAATACATCTGTGCCACTTTGTCTTCACGGATAAGATTCCGTATGGCAGGAATACCAATCATAATCTCATGCGCTGCAACACGTCCGCCACCGGTTTTTTTCAATAGCGTTTGCGCGATAACCGCTCGTAATGATTCCGATAGCATCGAACGTACCATGTCTTTTTCAGCAGCTGGGAACACATCGATGATCCGGTCAATCGTTTTCGCGGCAGAGGTGGTATGCAGGGTTCCAAAAACGAGGTGACCGGTTTCTGCCGCCGTTAATGCCAAACGGATGGTTTCCAAATCTCGTAATTCACCGACCAAAATGATATCTGGATCTTCACGCAAAGCACTACGCAAAGCGGCATTAAAGCTAAAGGTATCGCGGTGCACCTCTCGCTGATTGATCAGACATTTTTTATTGTCATGAACAAATTCGATAGGGTCTTCGATAGTTAGTATGTGCTCATGACGGCTTTCGTTTACATGATTAATCATGGCCGCTAGGGTCGTTGATTTACCTGAGCCGGTAGGACCGGTAACCAGCACCAATCCGCGGGGATTGTCTGATATCTTACGAAAGATTTCAGGGGCATTAAGTTGCTCTAAGCTTAATACTTCTGAAGGAATGGTACGAAATACTGCCGCCGCTCCCCGGTTCTGATTAAAAGCATTTACCCTAAAGCGCGCAATACCAGGTAACTCAAACGAGAAATCTATTTCGAGGTGCTCTTCGTATTCCTTTCGTTGCCTATCATTCATAATATCGTAGACAAGACTATGGACTTCTTTATGTTCTAAAGCGGGTAAATTTACTTTTCGCACCTCACCATCGACACGAATCATTGGTGAAAGCCCCGCTGAAAGGTGTAGATCCGAAGCATTATGCTTTACACTAAATGCCAATAATTCCGTTATATCCATGGTTTAATCCTTCTATACCCTAATGAGCAGTATTACAAAGCAAATTCAATTCGTTAAGTCGCAGATCGCCGATTACTGTCAACAGTATCATCGAGAGCCGCATGCCGTTCAATTACTGGCGGTTTCAAAAACGAAACCTTTAAGCGATATTGCCGAAGCCTACGCTTGTGGCCAACGCCATTTTGCGGAAAACTACGTGCAAGAAGCCGTAGAGAAAATCCAACAAGCTCAACTAAGTGATTGGCAGAATGAACCCATCCAATGGTTCTTCATCGGACCGCTACAATCTAACAAAACCCGCTTGGTTGCGCAGCATTTTGATTGGGTACAGAGCATAGAACGGCTAAAAATTGCGCAACGCCTAAGCGATCAACGTCCTGAAGAGATGCCAGCTTTACAAATATGCTTACAAATTAATATAAGCCAAGAAGCGAATAAATCAGGAACCGACTTTGAACATGTATTTGAGCTAGCACAAGAAGTCTCAAAACTGCCCCGGATTCAATTACGCGGGTTGATGGCAATCGCGCAAAAATTTGATGACCCACAACTATTGGATGAAAGCTTTTCTCGTTTACAACAATGCTTTGATCAACTATCGCAACTTTACCCTAATATCGATACGCTGTCTTTGGGCATGAGCGGTGATATGGGAGCAGCTATCGCACATGGTTCAACCATGGTTCGTATAGGTAGCGCAATTTTTGGTGCAAGAAACTAGGGCCCAAGCCCAATAGGATTTTCAGTTATGTCAGATATTACCTTCGTTGGCAGCGGAAACATGGCGCAAGCTATAATTGGTGGGTTAATTAGCAACGGTACGCCTGCTGCGCAGATTTCCGCCAGTTCGCCAAGCATACTTAGCCACGATCATCCGCTTGCGAAGTTAGGCGTACAACGTATACAAAGCAATGTCGAAGCGATTCGCAATGCGCAAGTGGTGGTGCTAGCGGTCAAGCCCCAAATGATGGCTCAAGTTTGCTTGGAATTAACCCAAAGCGATGTTGACCTCGGTAATAAGTTATTTGTGTCAATTGCTGCTGGTATAACGGTTGCTCGCCTGCAAGAGATGCTAGCGGGGAACTACCCTTTGGTTCGCACTATGCCCAATACCCCGTCAAAGCTGCAACAGGGTATGACAGGCATGTTTGCCAGTGACCAAGTTAGCAGCGCGCAACGCCAACAAAGCCAAGATATAATGGCTGCTGTCGGTAAAGTCCTTTGGCTAGAATCAGAGAGTCAGATGAATCATGTCATTGCGGCCGCAGGCAGTGCTCCAGCATATTTTTTTCTGTTTATGGAAGCGATGCAAGACTGCGCGCAAACGCTTGGATTCTCACCACAACAAGCGCGGATGCTGGTACAGCAAGCCGCTTTGGGGTCGGCTCAGTTAGTTGATGCCAGCCCAGACCTTGATTTGGCGACACTTCGGGCCAATGTTACTTCAAAAGGGGGAACCACTGCAGAAGCGATCGCCGTATTCGAACAACAACAGCTTCGACAAACGGTTCATGATGCGATGTTGGCTGCGGTAAAACGCGCCCAAGACCTAGAAACCCAACTTTAATTTTTAGCTTAACGGTGGATACTGTATGCAAGCGTTTCAATACTTAATCAACATTGTTTTTGACCTGTACCTGATGATCGTGCTGCTGCGCATCTGGCTGCAATTAGTCAGGGCCGATTTCTACAATCCTTTTAGTCAGTTTGTTATCAAGGCTACCAACCCCGTAGTCGCTCCTTTGCGTCGGATTATCCCTGGGCTTGGCGGTGTTGATTGGGCTTCAGTGCTCATTGCCTTTGCTGTCGCCGCTTTGAAGTGGGCATTGTTAATGGGCATGACTGGAGCCATTAGCTGGCAGTTTTTACCTTACATTGCCGCTTTGAATGTAGTAAAAGAAGCTGGGACTATGATTTTTTGGGTCCTTCTATTACGCGCAATTCTTAGTTGGGTTAGTCAAGGTCGTAGCCCGGTAGAATACGTTATGTCCCAATTAAGTGAGCCCTTACTATCACCGATACGCCGTGTCATACCTGCTATTGGCGGTCTGGATTTATCAGTTTTAGTACTATTCATTATCCTTAATTTCCTTAATTTGTTAATGGCCGGCTGGATCCCTTATTGGTCAGCAATTTAAATCAACAAGCATGGGTCATCGAACATGATGGCTCATTAGCTTTGCGTGTTTATCTGCAACCTAAAGCGAGTCGCGACCAGATTTTAGGCTTGCATGATGGGGCGTTAAAAATTGCGATTACCGCTCCCCCTGTAGACGGCAAAGCAAACGCTCACTTGATAAAGTATTTGTCTAAGCAGTTATCGATAGCAAAGTCTAAAATAAGCATTAGTAGCGGCGAGTTAAACCGCCATAAACGATTGCATATTAGCCCTGGGTATACTCTTCCCCAGCAATGGCTAGCGCTAGAAATTAACACCAAGGAATAAACATGTTTGCTATACACCACATTAAATCTAGCTTTGCCATAGTCTGCCTTTGCCTTTTAAGCCTGAGCGCTTATGCGGAGCAAAAAAAGCAACTTGGTGATTGGGAAGTACACTACATCGTCTTTAATTCCAGTTTTCTAGCAGCCTCGGTTGCCCAGCAATACGATATTGAGCGCAGCAAAAGACTAGCTGTGGTTAACATTTCTGTTTTAGATTCAAAACAGAAACTAAAACCGGCACTCGATACCCTCGTTAGTGGCAGTGCAAAGAATCTTATTGGGCAAACTCAAAGCTTAGAATTCAAGAAAGTCCAAGAAGGAAATGCGATTTACTACATCTCAAACATGCGTTTTGACGACCAAGATTTGTATACCTTTAATATTGAAATTGGTGAAGGCAAGCAGCAACAATCATTTAGCTTTCAACAAAAACTATACGTAGATTAGGATAACCACGATGCAAGCTGTTGTATTAGCGACCGGAAATAAGGGCAAAGTTGCCGAACTTAGTGAACTACTTGCGCCACTGCAACTCAAGATACAAGCGCAGTCAGACTTTCAAGTGCCAGAAGTCGCCGAAACCGGAACCACCTTCGTTGAAAATGCCATTATTAAAGCCCGTCATGCCAGTAAGATTACAGGTTTACCGGCTATCGCAGATGACTCTGGGTTAGCGGTTGACGCCTTAAATGGTGCGCCGGGGCTCTATTCTTCGCGCTATGCTGGCGTTGATGCGAATGATCAAGACAATATTGAATTGTTACTCAAAGAAATGAGTAATTGCAATCAACGCGCCGCCAGCTTCCATTGTGTACTTGTTTACCTACGTCATCATCTTGATCCTGCACCTTTAATTTGTCATGGCCAGTGGGCAGGCGAAGTGAGTACCGACATTCATGGTGCTGGGGGGTTTGGTTATGACCCTATATTTTGGGTAAACGAGCTTAACTGCAGCGCAGCACAGCTTTCTAAAGCAGAGAAAAACCAACATAGCCACCGTGGTCAAGCATTGCGAGCTCTGATTAGAAAAATTGAGTCCAGCAAGTGACCTCCTTGCCCAAACTAAGTTTATATGTGCATATCCCGTGGTGTGTGCAAAAGTGCCCTTATTGTGACTTCAACTCACACGGACTAAAACACAAAGAGTTTCAACAAAGCGAATACGTAGACGCACTGCTTGAGGATCTCGATTTCGATATCAAGCGATTCAACATCAACCGTCCGCTGCATTCCATTTTTATCGGAGGTGGAACGCCTAGTCTTTTTGATGGACAACACATAGCTCGCTTACTGCAAGGTATTCGTCAGCGAATTCCCCTAGAGTCCGATTGCGAAATCAGCTTAGAAGCCAACCCAGGTACGGCAGAGGCGCAGCGATTTCAGGCCTATTTTGAGGCTGGAGTGAATCGTCTTTCGATCGGGGTACAAAGCTTTAATGCACAACACCTTCAGAAACTAGGTCGAATTCATGACCCCATACAAGCCAGTGCAGCGGTTAAAATGGCGAAAGATGTGGGCTTCAAACGGCTTAATATTGACATTATGCATGGCCTGATGCAGCAAGACACATCGCAAGCCCTGGATGATTTACGTCAAGCAATAGCCTTAGATCCCAGTCATATTTCATGGTATCAACTAACCATTGAAGCCAACACTGCATTTGCTAGTAAGCCACCAACCTTGCCCGACGACGACATGCTCTGGGACATTTTTGAGCAAGGCCGAGCAATGCTAAGTCAAGCGGGTTACCAGCAATATGAAGTATCCGCATTCGCCAAAGTTGACGAACAAAGTCGTCACAATCTCAACTACTGGCGTTTTGGAGACTATTTAGGCATAGGCTGTGGAGCCCACGGAAAAATAAGCGACGTAGATCTCAGCGTGCAACGTAGTGAAAAAATTAAGCACCCCAAAGGATATTTGGCTGCAGGTCAAGACAAAACCCGGCAATTGAAGCCGGTTGAACAAAATGAGCTGGTATTTGAGTTCTTCCTAAACCGACTACGATTGTTTGAATCGATACCCTTTACTGATTTCGAGAACTTTTGTTCCTTAGATCGAAGCCACGCTCAGCAACTATTACACAATAGTATCGACCAAGGTTTAATCGAGCTTACATCCGATGCTTGGTTACTTACCCCGCGAGGCCAGCTATTTGTGAATGAGATTTTACAAGTATTTGTAGACCAATAATGGCTACGAGTTGGTCTTGTTATTGAGTGAAAGTTTACGCTATTACTAAATTTCTCTTCATGTAATTGCAAAGACGGGGAGTATTCAAGCATTTAGCAGCTTAATACTTACCATGCCCTTGTTAGTTTAGACAAAAAATTCTATAAATAAGGGATACACAATTGGCATAATCGTTGTCATCGCTAAAAGGATTAAGCAGTCATTTGAGTCAATTAAGCCAATTCGTATCCAAAGCAAAAACAAGTTTGAGCATACGTGTGAGCGTAGGTCTTGTTGCCCTTTGCTGTTTACCAGTGTTGCTTATCTCATATCTGAGCTACGACTACATTTGGGGCCGACACTTACAAACGGTTGAAAGCGAGCTCAACTCGCACGTGCAATTAGTCCAAACCGATGTGCTTAATCAGATATCACGCGTATGGTTAAACCTAGAACACATCGCAACTAACCCAGCCTTACACCAGGCCTTAGAAGGCGACTCTACCGGGTCAATTAAACAACGATTAGCCAGTCACCTTACCCAACTAGGTCCAAAAGACAGTAGTTACTTGCAAATAAGAGGCTTTGACCAAAATGCTAAGCCAGTATTTTCGGTCGGTGATGTGTTGGACAATTTTTATCAACAACAGTTTGCACAAATCCAAAGCATGCAAAATGATTTTGGGCGCAGTGCATTTATTATTGAACACCAACAACATTCGCTAGCCGTGTTTTCTATGCCGGTAAAAGCCGAGTCCAATCGACTGTATCTAGGGACTAACCCAAACCAAATCATCGGTTTTTTACAACTCACCATCAATCCAGACGTGTTCTACCGCTTGATCTTGGATCGCTATGTAAATCAAGGACCCCAGGTTCTATTTACCGATGAGAGTGGATTGGTTCGAGCAAGTAATTTAAGCGATAAAACAATTAGCGCTATAGAGAACCAACAGTTAAGTTTCATTTTTAAACACACTGACTCATCGCTGATTCAAATGACATTTAATCAGCAAAGCTATGGTTTGGTGCTCTCACATTTTATTAACCGCCAACTATTGATGGCCTTCACACTGCCCGATCAACTAACAAATTATCGTGCTGAGCTTGTCCGTAGTATCGTGTTATACGCCGTTTTCGTACTCATCTTTATTTTTGCTAGTTGCTATATATTGATTCGAAATCAATACCAAGTTCGTATGCAATCTCTACTGCGATTAGTTGCGTTATTCGACCGCCAAGAATTGGTACTAAGTAGTCCTCCTAAGCGTATTCGCGATGAGATGGATGAGTTAAAAACCGACCTACTGGGCTTAGCTGAAAAACTGCTTTATCGCCGCCAACGCTTACGCTCACTAGCATTTACGGACACCTTGACCCAACTAACCAACCGTAGTGGTTTTATTCGTGATATCAATTCTTTAATCACCAACAGCGAACAACAGAATAGAAATTTTTGTCTATTATTCATAGATTTAGACGGATTTAAGTACATCAATGACAGTTTCGGTCATGATACTGGCGACCAAGTATTAAAAGTGGTTGCTGAAAACTTCGACCGAGAGTTGCAACAAGTAGTGGCAAGGCTTAACAGTAAATACATACAATTAGAGCAGACCCATCTTTACCGCTTAGGTGGCGACGAGTTCACCATTGTTCTAGAGCAGTATCACGGGAAAGACGCAATCATTAGCGTTTGTGACGCGATGCTACAAAGCTTTGATCAGCGTATTAATATTGCTGAACATAGCTTTAAGCTCAGCTGCAGTATTGGCATTGCTAACTATCCTGAACATGGTAAATCTCGAGAACAGTTACTCCAACATGCTGATATCGCGATGTATGTTGCTAAAGACGCGGGTCGCAACAACTATATGGTTTTTGACCATCTGATGTTAGAGCAAGAGCAGCGACGCAACTTAATACGAGATTCATTTTCTCATGCTTTAGCAAAACAAGAACTTGAGTGTAATTTACAAGGGCTTTATCGAACCCAAAGCTTGGATGTCATTGGTTTTGAGATTCTTATGCGCTGGAAGCACACCGCATTAGGCTACATATCTCCGATGGAATTTATTCCACTGCTCGAAGAAACCGAACATATTCACTTGTGGGGGCAATGGATAACACGCAGAGCATTCGAAATTGTTTACCGGTTAAATCAAGAAGGTCGAGAGATGAATGTGTCGATCAATGTCGCTATTGCACAGCTTTCACAAGGTGACTTTGTGAACTTTGTATTTGAACTACAGCGTCAAATGCCAATCCCAAGTGAACTAATTTGTTTTGAAATCACAGAAAGTACGGTGACAGACTGTGGCCCTAAAGCGCTCGCACAAATACATCAACTCAGAGATCTGGGTTACCACATTGCAATTGATGATTTTGGAACGGGCTTGTCGTCACTTGCGCGCCTGCAACAACTCCCCATCTCTATTCTTAAAATTGACCGCTCCTTCATCCAAGGATTGAATCAGGACCGAACCAGCGCTGCGATAGTACAAACCACGCTTGCTCTGGCCAAATCAATGAAATTGCAAGTAATAGCGGAAGGTGTTGAAGAAATGGAACATGTAGAGTGGTTTAAGCAAACGCAGTGTGAGTACTTGCAAGGCTATGCGCTACAAAAACCTTGCACTGAACACGCGTTTATCGCCAGTTTGCCACCACTAAACTCGCTTGAACATTAAATCCCAAACACCATGCCCCAAGCGATGCCCGCGGTCTTCAAACTTGGTCAGAGGTCGCCAGTCTGGTCTTTCAACATAGTCGCCAGTGCTTGACAAATTTTGATAACCAGGAGCTTGGCTCATGACTTCAAGCATATGCTCAGCATAATTTTCCCAGTCGGTGGCCATGTGGAACACACCCCCATCAATGAGTTTGTTACGCACTTGCTGGGCAAATTCAGACTGCACAATACGTCGTTTATTGTGACGTTTTTTGTGCCAAGGGTCAGGAAAGAACAATTGCAAAGTGCTAAGGGTTTGTTCTGGAATGGCTTTTTGTAGTACTTCAATTGCATCGTGAGCAAACACACGTAGGTTTTCAACACCTTGCTCATCAGCATCCGCGATACAAGCGCCGACACCGGGGCGATGAACCTCAATGCCAATAAAATCCTTTTCGGGCTGAGATTTCGCCATTTCGACCAACGAGCGGCCCATGCCAAAACCAATTTCAAGAACTACAGGCGCGCGGCGACCAAACACTAGCTCAAAATCTAAGAACTGCTCACCAACTTCAAGCAAGTACTTAGGGCCTAGGTTTTCCAATGCGTTTTGCTGACGATTAGTTAAGCGCCCTTCACGTAGCACAAAGCTACGAATTTGACGCATACGTTTTTCGCCTTGTGGCGTTGGATCTGAAGAGTCGCTCATGCTTACAGCCTATAATGCTAAATCTGGCTGCGAATTATCCAAAGATCCTCTCTAAACGCAAGCTAAATCAGGCTATCACGAGGACTTTTGCCCTTGATACTCACAATCTCGAATTAATTTAATGATCTGCCTGTCGGTTTCTTGCATAGCTTGATGCGCAAATTGTCCTAATTGAGCGATGCTTGCATCGGCATTAGATAGGCTAATCCCCATATCCGCTTGCGGATCCAAACCGGGGCTCATGGCCAGCAAAGCCGTTTTAATCGCATTTGCTGCTCCAGTGGAGACCTTCAGCGCGCAGCCGGCGTTCGCACCATCGCAAAATACCCCAGTGGCGTCGGCAACCATTAATTGAATGCATGTTTCTATCTTGGATAAATCCCCGCCTAGCAACCATGTTATCGCTGCCCCAGAACCTATTGCAGCAGTATTGGCGGCACATAGCGCAGATAGAGCCGGCTGCTGTTGCTTTATGTAGATAGCCATTAGCTGGCTCATACACAAGGCTCGCAGTTGCTCTGGGGTATCGGCTTGTAGAATTTGCAAGGCTGCAACCACCGGCAGACTTGATGCAATCCCCTGATTGCCACTGCCACTATTACTCATTGCCGCCAACGGTGCTCCTCCCATACGCGCATCTGACGCAGCTGCCGATAAACGCATTGCACGATTGAGCAAATCATCACTTAACAATCCTTGCTCTGTTTGATTCTGTAATTGTCGCCCCAAACCCAGGCCATACTCGTGCTTCATTCCTTCACTGGCGAGCGCTAAGTTGAGTTGCTCACTTTGAGCAATAAACGCAATACTTGGCAATGGAACCCGCAACGCAAAGTCGACGATAGATGCAACACTCATTGGCTGTTGTTGGAGATGATGTGCATCTAAGACAACAGTTGAGCTGACGTACCCCGGTATCAACTGGTTAATCTGGCAAACTTGTGCAAAAACAATATTGCTATGCGAGCGCTCAATAACCACACAAGCCTGCTGAGAGTCTGTATAGGCGCGCACCTGAGTAAACAATACGTCAGTATGCTCTTGCAGCTTAATCTCAATTTCAATCGTTTCTCGAAGTACTGACAGCTGCTCTTGATGCTCTGTTCCAAAGTTTTTTAGCACCTCTAAACCCGCGTCAGCATCGCCAGCAATCAACCCAGCTAAGCAGGCTACAACCAGACCTTTGTCTCCTGTACCAGGAACCATTACTCCCATTGCATTCTTATAGAGATTAGGAGTCACTTGAACCTCAATCTTGCTTGGTAGTTCGCCAAGTAACTGCTGACACTTAGCACTAGCTAAAGCCACTGTTACTGGTTCGGTACAGCCTAAGGCAGGCCGCACCAAGGTGTGCAACAAATCAAGATACGTATTATCTAGGGCTTGCATTTCAAGGCTAACATCGTTCTTTACATGTGCTTGGGCTGACATAAGGTATTCTCCGATTGCGATAACACCAGTGTATGTCAGTAACAGTAGAAATATTTTGCCTATTAACTCAATACAGGGTACAAATATAGGTAAATTTTCTACCCGTTGGCTTTAAAATAGAAAATGAAGCTAGATTCGAAAGATAAGTTAATACTAGACTTGCTGCAACGAGATGCGCTTTTACCGGTACTAGAAATCGCACAACGGGTAGGTTTGAGTCAAACGCCTTGTTGGCGGCGTATCCAAAAATTAGAGCATCACGGTTTTATCAAGCAGAGGGTTGCCTTGTTGGACCGAGGCCAACTTAATCTTGGCGTAACGGTTTATGTGACAGTTCGCACCTCTCAACACAATCAGCAATGGTTGAAATCATTTAAGCAACTCATCGCAGGTATTCCCGAAATAGTCGAAGCACACCGTATGAGCGGTAGCATTGACTATCTTTTGCAGATTGTCGTACCTAGCATTGATATCTATGATCAAGTTTATCAACGCTTGATTGAAAACTTAGAGTTTACTGATGTAAGCTCGGGCTTCTCAATGGAAGTTCTCAAGAGCACAACGGCTCTGCCCACCCATTACATAGAAGACTAATAATTATCGTGTCCAAATTTCCAATGCCGCATGTGCAAGCCAGTGATTTTCAAAAAATCTTACTCAACTGGGCCCAATCTCAAGGTCGTCACGACTTGCCGTGGCAAATTGACCCAAGCCCGTATCGGGTCTTAGTAAGCGAAATCATGCTACAGCAAACCCAAGTAGCCACGGTTATTCCCTACTTTGAACGTTGGATGAAGCTTTTCCCAACACTTAAGGACTTAGCTATCGCCAGTGAAGATGAGGTGATGTCGTTGTGGCAGGGTCTGGGTTATTATTCTCGGGCGCGTAATCTTCAAAAGGCAGCGCGTTACATTATCGATGATTGCGGTGGTGATTTTCCCTCTGAACTTGAAGATCTAGAAGCCATACCTGGTGTAGGACGATATACAGCCGGTGCAATCCGCAGTTTTGCCTATGACCATTATGGGCCAATTGTCGATGGTAATGTCCGCCGCTTGTTTAGTCGGGTATTTGCAATCGAAGGCTTGGCCAACCAAAGTGCATATCAAAAACAGCTTTGGTTTATTGCCGAACATCTTAGCCCTGCGCAAAACTGCAGAGACTTTGCCCAAGCACTACTCGATATGGGCGCCACCTTATGTAAAGCTAAATCACCGGCCTGCGAACGCTGTCCGCTACAGCAAGACTGTTTGGCGTATCAACAGCAGCAGGTCGCATTGTTCCCAAGTCCGAAACCCAAAAAAGTACTGCCACTTCGACACGAAACTTATTTATGGGTAGAACAGCAACAACAGTTGTTGCTAGTGAAGCGTCCTAGTCCGGGGATTTGGGCAGGCCTGTGGTGTTTGCCTCAATTAGAAGCCACTACTGTGCTTGAACCTAAAGCCAGCGATTTAAGCTTTCAGCACACTTTTAGTCACTATAAGTTAAAGGCTAGTGTTCGCCACCAGCAAAGCATACCGCCTAGCGAGCTAGATACCCGTTGGCTTAATAAAGATGAATTGGTAAACGTAGGTTTAGCCACTCCGATTCGAAAGCTCATCGAAAAGCACTGGCGATAAAAAAAGCCCCATCATTTAGGGGCTTTAGGAATTCAAGTGGGTGCTGGGATTACCACCATACCTCAAACTGAGCGCCAATGTTCAAGGCATAATCTTTGTCGTCTCTAAAGCTGTCGCCTTCAAAATCTTTCAGATAGCTGGCAAAGATTCGCATCTCTGGTTTTGCCCAGTAAGAGCTACTCGGAGCCCAGGTTTGCGCAATCGTAAATTTACCAATTTTTTCTTTATCTTTGCCCTTAACGTCATCTTTTAACCAGTAGTCTTCAGTATTTTGTCCACTGAAATAACCGAGCTCAAAGCTGGTACGGTTATGCTCGCTCCACTTATATATTGGACGTGCTGAGATCGAGAATCCGTTAGTGTCTTCAGAGTTATCGCGCGACCCTTGGAAGTAATACGCTGCATAACCGCTTTCCCAGCGTTCATTAAGTGCGACCACACCGTGATTTAGAATACGAAATGCCGAAGCACCTACATCGTCTACGTCGTAGCCATAATCGTAACCAACTGCTCCTGTTCCACCAATTTGCGCAGCTTGACCGTTATTACCCCACTGCACGACAAACTTGTTAAAGCCGCCATAGAAGTTGCCTTGAGTTTGCTCCAAGGTTAAAGCTACACCGCCTTTATCACTATAGTTCGCGTGGTCAGTATTACTCACCTCGGACGTTAAGTAAGGTAACGCATAGTCAAAGCCAAGCTCTAGTTGGCTATCAGTCCAAAGCGGAATTTCTGACCAACGCATATCGAGGTGGTAGACCGGGAAATCAGCGGTTTCGTCAATTTGTTTTTCATAAGGATCACCAGGATTAACACCAACACCACAATCATTGAGCTCTTGGCAAATATCCCACTTACTGTTGGTACCGGTTACCGCTGACTTATCATAAGTACGTGTGATGGCAAACATACCTTTACCGGTACCTAAATCAACACCTTCAATACCGACACTCGGCGCTGATGCATTCCAGTAGTACCAATCAAGATGATAAACATCGTGGCGCTGATTATAGCGTTTACCTATCCAAGCCGTTGTCCCTTCGCCGAAGAAGTTACGTGCTTGCATGTTCACTTGGCGAAATGATGGACTCACCTCTTCCCAATCGCCGGCTGACTGCCCCGGTGCATAAGCAAACAAGGTATCAAAATAGAATGATTTTCCATCTTGCTCCCATAGTTCTTTGCCCAATCCGATTTCTACAAACGTATCTGGCTGACCTAAGCGACCAACTTTAGCCGGTTCAAGTTCTTGCATGTCGCCATCATTACTAATGCCAACTGCACTACGCGCATAACCATGAAAATCGAAAGCGGAAACTGATGTACTCATTAGCGCCGTAATAACTGCAATGGATAGTGTGTTTTTCTTCATTATTTGTCCTTGGTTCGCCCCTTTCCCGGAGACGGTTACAGATGAGCTTTTTAGTTAGCCCTTAATTGCCAACTGAGTATAATTAGGAATAAAACACTAAAATAGACAAATAATTCAGAATGTAAGGCTTTATATAAAATAGATATCAGAGAAAAGGGTTTCAATCACACTTTAAAACATCACTAAAGTCTAATTTGCACAAACAGTAAGCAGATTAAACTACCAATAGATAATCATGCGGTTCAAAATTTTAATAACAGAACCTAAACACCGAGAAAACAGCACAATAATCCAAGGCTCGCAACTAGGGATAGTTGGGTTGGGTTGGGCTGGTTTGGGTTGGCTCGCCAAAATAGGGGCAATTTTACTATCGAAAAAACTTTGGCATTCTTTACTGTGCTTTCGATGTCATTCTATCCACTTAAAATAGCAGGATAGAAAGACAAAAAGCCCCGAAATCAACGGGGCTTTAACGCAACTTATACAATGATGGGGTTTGGTTTACCACCAAACCTCAAATTGTGCGCCGATGTTCAATGCATAGTCTTTATCATCTCTAAAGCTATTGCCTTCAAAGTCTTTTAAGTATGACGCAAACAGACGCAACTCTGGCTTAGCCCAGTAGCTATTACTTGGAGCCCAAGTTTGGGCAATGGTGAATTTACCATTGGTTTGTTTACTGGTTCCTGAAACAGCATCTTTGCCCCAATATCCATCTTGGTTTTCACCAGCAAAATAACCAACTTCAAACGAGGTGCGGTTATGCTCATTCCATTTATAAATTGGACGGGCACTAACTGAAAAACCATTGGTATCACTTGAATTGTCGCGAGAGCCTTGGAAATAGTATGCTGCATAGCCGCTCTCCCAGTTTTCACCTAAGTTCACAACACCATGGTTTAGAATACGAAACGCGCTGGCACCAGCATCGTCAACGTCGTAGCCATAGTCATAACCTACCGCTCCAGTACTACCGATTTGTGCCGCTTGACCGTTGTTACCCCATTGCAGAACAAACTTGTTAAATCCACCAAAGAAGTTTCCTTGGGTTTGTTCTAGGGTTAGGGCTACGCCGCCATTTTTGGTTGCATTAGCATCTTTAGCAACAGCTGTTATATAAGGCAATGCATAATCAAAACCAAGTTCAAGGTTACCATCTGCCCAAACTGGGATCTCTGCCCAACGCGCATCTAAATGATAGACTGGAAAATCGGTTGATTGGTCAGTTTCAACTTGATAAATATCACCAAGAGCTACTGTGGACCCATCTAGATTTTCACATCCAGCATCTGCTAAGCAAACTTGGTTGCTTGTTTCTGATCCTGTAATCGCCGATTTATCGTAGGTACGAGTTACGGCAAACATACCTTTACCGGTTCCCAAATCGACGCCTTCAATACCCACACTTGGTGCAGAAGCATTCCAGTAATACCAATCAAGATGATAAACATCATGACGTTGGTTATAACGCTTACCAATCCAGAAATTAGTACCTTCACCGAACAAGTTACGCGCTTGTACGTTAATTTCACGCCATGCTGGAGTTACTGAAGTCCAGTCGCCACCAATTTGGCCGGGAGCAAAAGCAAGTAAGGTATCAAAGTAGAATGATTTTCCATCCTGCTCCCAAAGCTCTTGTCCGAACTTAAGCTCACCAAAAGTATCCGGCTGACCTAAACGACCTACTTTAGCAGGCTCGAGCTCTTGCATTGCACCATCATTGCTAAAACCAACTGCGCTACGCGCATAACCATGGAAGTCAACTGCAAGCGCAGATGTACTTAAAATCGCAGAGGTAACTGCGATCGCGAGTGTTTTAATTTTCATGTTCATTTCCTTTGTTCGCCCCTTTCCCGGAGGCTGTTCCTTGTATGGGCTTTTTTTTTAATGCCCTTTTATTGCTCGGCGAGTATAGAGAAATATCGAGAACACTCGCTGAGATAAGCCTCACAAAAAATTCAGGTAATGATGACAAGGGTTGCAATTTAGTTAACGCAAACGGTTTCAGTCACACTCAAAACACCCAAACAACAGCAATAACTGGCAATATTATTTTAAATAAATGTCCAATTTAAGTTTTTGAAACCGTTTTCAGTGCATTTGTTGGCATGACTATTCTTTCTAAAAGACTGCAATTTGGGGTGAAATCACAATGCAGGGAGGTGTTATAGGAAGACTTGAAGCTAAAAAGGAAAGCCTGTTTGAGTTCAAATTAGGCCAAAATCACACAAAGAAACGAGCTTTAAAAGCACTAATCTAACTCGATATCGAGCTAGATTAGTACCGGTGTCTAAGCAGTAAAATGCAATTATTACGACTAAACTGCGCCATCCAACATTGGACGTAAGCCTTCTAACGGGTAACCTAATTCGACACCTTTATTAATAATTTGATCGGTATCCAATTGCCCCGCTTTGCCTAAAGCCCACAGTGTGCAACTGCGATTTCCGGTTCGGCAAAATGCGAGTACTTTGGTATCCGCGCCGGCTAAAGACTCTGCGTATTGCGCTACTAATTGTGGTGTCACTTGGTTAGGGACTAAGGGCAAATACACATAATCTAAACCTTGTTCTTTGCAAGCAGATTCAATTTGCTGAGAACTTGGTTGATCGGCTGCTTCACCGTCGGGACGATTATTAATAACTAAGCCATACCCTAGCTGCGCAAGTTCAACAATATCACTTGGCAGAATTTGAGCACTGACACTAAGTTGTTGATCAATTGATTTAAGTTCCATGTTCTATCCTTTTTAACGTTTAATTAAACATCGCCAATAGGCTATCCGTAGCAATGTAGATCCCCATAATAACCAGCATCCAACCAAAGACTTGCTGTAAGCGAGCTTGCGGGATCCGCGGTGCAATCCAAGTTCCTAGCCAAGAACCCATAATCCCAATGAGCGCGATCCAAGCAATTACTGCGGAGTCTAGTTGCAAATTTTGTTGTGCTAATACGTCCAGATACTTAATAAAACCCGAACTCGACTTAAGCACAATAATAACCAAGCTACTAGCAATCGCTTGGCTCATACTTAAACCACCGAGCACGACTAACGCCGGTACAATTAAAAATCCGCCGCCAACCCCGACTAAACCGGTGATAATACCAACCAGTAAACCATCTAAGATTATCTTCCACGTTTTTACTTGTTCGATATTGCCTGTTGGTAATGCTTTTGGTCGTAGCATAGCCTTCGCAGCCAGCAACATAACCAAGGCAAACAATAACAACTGCAGTAAATCAGAAGTCCAGATTGAAAGCCAAGCACCTAAATAAGTGCCAAGCATTCCAGGTATGCCAAAGCGTAATACATATGACCACTGTACCTGCTTGCGCCAAATATAGGGTAAGGATGCCGCAAGTGCTATCAGTGCTACAATGGCTAAGGAGCTTGCAATAGCGACAGTGGGATCCAGCTTCAGTCCATAAAGCAGCACCGGAAGCGTCAGTATGGATCCTCCTGAACCTAATAAACCTAGGCTTAAGCCAATCACAATTGCTCCCAGGACGGTCACCAACAAATGGGTCATGGTTTATTCCTATAGAGCGTTAAGTGGGATTTTTAAAAATTGCTGTCCGTTTGTCTCAGCTTCAGGCAGCTTACCTGCATTCATATTGACTTGAACGGATGGTAATAACAAACGAGGAACCGCTAAACTTGCATCACGTTGCTGACGAAAACGGACAAACTCTTCTTTGGCAACGCCATCTACCAAATGAATATTATTTTTTTGCTCACCTATCGTACTTTGCCACGCATAGTTGTCTCTGCCTGGCGCCTTATAATCGTGACCCGTATACACCAAAGTCTCGTTTGGTAAACGTAACAGTTTTTGAATTGAGTCGTACAGTTGACCAGCATCCCCACCAGGAAAATCAGCGCGTGCAGTACCAAAATCAGGCATAAAAAGAGTATCCCCAACAAATAGCGCATCTTCGATCAGATAACTCATACAAGCCGGGGTGTGCCCTGGCGTATGTATGGCCGACAAGGATAGCGCGCCAAACGTAATTTTTTGCCCATCGCTAACCAGAATATCAAATTGACTACCATCGGTGGCAAAGCTTTCCGGCGCATTAAAAAGTTGTCCAAATACTTCTTGAACTTGGCTCACATGCTCACCAATTGCTATTTTTCCACCCAACTGCTGTTTAAGGTACTGCGCACCGCTAAGGTGGTCAGCATGGACATGGGTTTCAATAATAAGCTCAAGCTTGAGTTGCTTAGCTTTAATAAATCCAATTATTTTTTGAACACTCGCATCATCAGTTCGACCGGACGCAGGGTCATAATCCATGACCGGGTCGATCACAAGGGCTGCTTGAGTAACTGGGTCAATAACAATATAGCTGAGCGTATTGGTGGCATCGTCAAAGAAACTTTCGATTTTCATAATTACACCTTATTCCGAGTTAAGCTTATGAAGATTTACCTAATATACGCAATCTTTAGGCCAACATTTCAAATCCAGCTGTAGCGGGTTATTTTGAACAAGTGTTATCAAGCATCCATATTGAGCGCCATTTATGTCAGTATTTTTATGTCAAATTTGACACAGATAGATTTTACTGCCAAATTTGACAGTGAATGGTAAATGGAGAGCTTTATGAGCAGCGGTGAAATGATTGGAGAGAGCGATGCATTTGTTCAATTGAAACAGCAAATTCAACGCGTTTCTCCCAGCAATGCAACGGTATTATTACTCGGACAATCGGGCAGCGGTAAAGAACTCGCCGCGGCTCAAATTCATCAACTCAGCCAACGCCGAAGCATGCCATTTGTAACAGTAGAGTGCAGTGGTTTGGCGGCAAGCCTTTTCGAAAGTGAGCTATTTGGTCATCGCAAAGGGGCGTTTACTGGGGCAATTTCAAATCATATTGGCTTGGTTGAAAGCGCTCAAGGTGGCACTTTATTTTTAGATGAAATTGGTGAAGTTCCGCTGAGTGAACAAGTAAAACTATTACGTCTGATAGAAACCCAAAGCTTTCGTCGAGTAGGAAGTACCGAAGTTCGCCAGGCTGACTTCAGACTCATTGCGGCTACCAACAAAAATTTACGACAAATGGTAAGTGATGGCAGTTTTCGAGAAGACTTGTTCTATCGCCTAAATGTCTTTGAGTTGCACCTGCCAACGCTCAAACAGCGGAAAAATGATATTTTAAGCCTATTTTTCCACTTCTCTCACAGCATTGCTGCTGAACGAAAAATTCGATTAAGCCTTTCTGCGCAAACATGTCTATTAAGCTATGACTATCCAGGAAACATTCGAGAACTGCGCAACGTCGTAGAACGCGCTTTAATTATGAGTGATGGTGATTATATTGAACCAAAGCATTTACCAGGAGTTTGCCAAAATTGCGATATACCCAAGCAAATAACTCGAATAAACGTAGAACCACAGTCTACAGCTGTATTTGAGGCTCAATTAACACCGCCCACTGATGCCGAAAAAGTTAAACAACACTATATACGAAGCGCCGCACAACATTTTTCAGGTAGCCGAGCACAATTAGCTAAGCATCTGGGACTAGGTGAGCGCAGTCTTTATCGCTATCTAAAAATGCCAGAATAGAGACAAAACTACACCCGTAGAGTTTAAACTAGAGTCGGAATATGTGTAGAAACTCTACGCCATTACCTATCGTAGGAGTAATGGTGTAGAAACTCTGCAGAATCCTTTGCCCCAGCACGAGCATTTCTAATCATCATCAAGATGAAGGTATCCTCAACTCGCTTAGCGCTTTTATCTAAAGCCGAACCGAGGTGAAGTGCACTAAAATAAGCGTCGCGTTTTACCGGTGTTCTCATATCTATGCTCCTAATGATTGGTTACGTCTATAACTTTACGCGTTGAAGAAGCTCGAACCTATACCAAAAAACCATAATTCTAATCAGGAGATGTATAGACATTCCCATATACAGCTAGATTAATGGTGGTATTCTATAACCATAGACCTAAACAAAAGAGATACGCTATGGCTCGCCAAGTTTTTTGCCAACGATTAAAAAAAGATGCTGATGGACTCGATTTTCAATTGATCCCCGGTGAACTCGGGAAACGCATTTTCGACAATATTTCTAAGGAAGCATGGGCTGAGTGGCAAAAG
Organism: Alginatibacterium sediminis; assembly: GCF_003610775.1. Classification (GTDB taxonomy): domain Bacteria; phylum Pseudomonadota; class Gammaproteobacteria; order Enterobacterales; family Celerinatantimonadaceae; genus Alginatibacterium; species Alginatibacterium sediminis. Next base: position 219,661 of record NZ_RAQO01000008.1, read on the forward strand.
AAGCAAACCATGTTCATTAATGAGAACAAACTAAATTTAATGGATAATGAGCATCGCGCCCGTCTCGAAAAAGAACTGGTTAACTATTTGTTTGAAGATGGCAAAGTAGAAATCGAAGGCTATGTGCCACCTAGCAAGTAAGTTTTAGCTTGTCAGCGCTGCTATCAGTTACGCGAAAAACCAAACACATTGAAAGGAGAAATACTCATGATTGTAATTAAAACCCACCGGAAACTTAGCGCTTAAACTAAGTTCCCGGTTTATCAAAAGCCGGGGAGAATTCTCCCCTATCAAAGATCTTTTTGGCACAGCCTATTTTACTTAGTCGCTGTGCGGGGAAACACAATGCAACAAAATTTAACTCTCGCCCAATTGGGTTGGCGTAGTTTTTTTCAACAACAATTATTATTAGAAGAATACGAAGACAGCCAAATGCTGCGCGTATTTCAACAATTTAGAAATGAACTAGAAGTACAAGGTGAAAACGGTTCTCAGCGTTTGCCAATGCGCCCGGAGCTCAGCGAAGTCACCGTAGGTGATTGGTTATTATGTACTAGCCAAGGGGATTTCGTTCGCAGTTTTGAACGCTTCTCTCTATTTGCGCGAAAAGCACCCGGCAGCCAAGTTGCTCAGCAACTCATTGCAGCTAACATTGATACTGTGTTTATTGTTGTGTCTTTGAATAATGACTTCAATTTAAGTCGAATTGAGCGCTATCTTAGCCTAGCCAACCAAGCTCAGGTACAAGCGGTTATTGTATTGAGCAAGGCCGATTTATGCGACGAAACTGACCATTTGATACATCAAGTTCAAGAACTTGACCCGTTACTGAATATAGTAGCGGTAAACGCATTGCAGGCCAGTTCTGCAGCTCAGCTACTACCTTGGTGTAAACAAGGGCAAACGATTGCGTTTTTAGGTAGCTCAGGTGCAGGTAAGTCGACCTTAGTGAATGCCTTGCTTGGGTCGCAAGATCAACTTACGGGTAGCATCCGTGAAGATGATAGTAAAGGCAGGCACACTACAACTGGGCGTTCAATTCACCCTATGCCTAGCGGCGCATTGCTGATGGATACGCCAGGAATGCGCGAGCTACAATTGGCTGACGTGCAAGACGGGATCGAAGAAACCTTTTCAGAGATTAACGCCTTAGCAAGCTCATGTCGTTTTGCTGATTGTCAGCATGAAAGTGAACCGGGATGCGCTGTAGTCAAAGCTCTTGAACAAGGTGAAATTAGTGAACGTCGACTTCAAAATTATCACAAGTTATTGCGAGAACAGGCGTTTAACTCGGCGACCTTAGCTGAAAAACGTTCAAAAGATAAAGCCTTTGGCAAACACATTAAATCCGTACAGAAAACAGCAAAACGGATAAAAAAAACTGGGCAATAAATTCAAAGCGGGCTTACAGCCCGCTTTTTCTTAGCTCGATTAGCGCTTTGCATTGTAAAACAAAACACTGACACTCAAATTAGCCAGTACGAACAGCTGTACGCAGCCAACAAGGAAGCAAGGCATGTTTTCCCAGATATTACAGATCATGGCGCCATTAGTGTTGATTGTCGCGCTTGGTTACTTCTATGGTCGTCGTCATCAGCCGCAAATGGCTAGCGCCAACCAGATGAACTTGCAGCTGTTTTGCCCAGCTTTAGTATTTAGCGCCCTAGCATCTGGAGAATTTAACCTCGGTGATTACGTTCCATTAATTGTGGGAGCGAGTGTGGTTGTACTCGGTTCCGGTTTACTGCTGTGGCCTTTGTGTCGAATGATTGGGATTTCTGCTCGGACATTTTTGCCTCCGATGATGTTTAATAACAGCGGTAACCTTGGCTTACCTTTACTGCTATTTAGTTTTGGCGAATCGGTTATGCCAATTGCGATAGTGCTGTTTATCGTAGAAATGCTTTGGCATTTCAGCTTAGGTATCTATTTACTTGATTCAAAGGCAAGTTTATTAAAGCTATTTAAGCTTCCTATGTTTATCGCTGCAATTGCAGGCTTAGGCTTTAGTTTTATGCCATTTGATACCCCTTTATTCTTGTTAAATACAACCCAATTATTAGGGCAAATAGCGATACCATTAATGCTATTTAGTCTAGGCATCCGCTTGGTCGATATTCGCTTAAACGAATGGCGCTTAGGTGTAATTTCGAGCATAGCCGGACCTATCGCAGGTGTTATATTGGCGCTGATCTTTATGGCTTTTGTCCCATTAGGCGATATACAAAGCAAATCCCTAATATTATTTGCTGCACTGCCACCAGCGGTGCTTAACTATATGATGGCTGAACAGTATCAAGTAGAACCCCAGCGTGTCGCGGCGATTGTGTTTATCTCCAATTTAGCCAGTATTGTTATTATTCCTTTGATCTTAGTTTGGGTACTTTAATGGAACAAAACCTTTCACAACGCCGTTTGATTAGCCTGCTTATTAGCTTTGTCAAACCTTACAAATGGCAGTTAAGCTTTGCCTTAATAGCCCTGCTGGTAACTGCGGGCGTAAGCTTGAGTCTTGGGCAAGGCGTTCGCATCGTAATTGACCAAGGCTTTATCACCGGTTCTAAAGAGCAACTAGGACAAAGCTTAATGCTGATGTTTGGGCTGATCGTACTGCTAGCCATTGGCACCTTTGCCCGATTCTATTGGATGTCGTGGTTAGGTGAGCGCGTCAGTGCGGATATACGCAAGAATGTATTTAAGCATTTGATGCAAATGCACCCTAGCTACTTTGAGAACAATAGCAGTGGCGATCTGATGTCACGTCTTACAACTGATACCACCTTGCTCCAATCCATTATGGGCTCATCGTTTTCCATGGCGCTGCGCAGTAGTTTAACCATGGTGGGCGGCATCGTATTATTATTGGTAACCAACCTCAAACTATCCTTAATTGTACTGGCTTGTATTCCATTGATTTTAGCTCCCATGATTGTTTATGGCCGTCGGGTGCGCCAATTGGCGCGTCAAAGCCAAGACAGAATTGCCGATGTGGGTACTTATGCCGGTGAATCGATACGACACATCAAAGTGGTTCAAAGCTACAACCAGCAAGCTGGGGAGCAGCAAGCCTTTGCTGAGCAAGCCGAAAATGCTTTCGATGTAGCTAAAAAGCGAATTAAGCAACGCTCTTTGTTAACAGCTTTAGTCTTGCTACTCGTGTTTGGGGCTATTTCAGCGATGCTATGGTTTGGCGGTGTGGATGTTCTCGAAGGACGCACTAGTGCCGGCGATTTGGGCGCGTTTGTGTTCTATGCATTGATGGTTGCAATGTCGGTTGCAACCATCAGCGAAGTATATGGAGAACTACAACGGGCAGCCGGAGCAGCAGAACGTATATTTGAACTCTTAGATACCGAAAGCTTAATCAAAGAGCCCGCTACTGCCAAAGTGTGGGAAAAACCAACCGCAATCCAAATTGCGGTTTCAAATCTCAATTTCCACTACCCTTCTCGACCGAACCAATACGCTTTAAAAAACGTTAATCTTGAAATAAAAGCCGGAGAAGTGCTCGCGTTAGTAGGCCCAAGTGGCGCAGGTAAAAGTACCCTATTTGAGCTATTACAACGATTCTATGATCCCGACCAAGGTCAGATTAGTTTTAACGGTATCAATATAACTGAGTTGTCGCCTGCGCACTTGCGTGCTCAAATGGCAATGGTAGCCCAGCAGCCGGTATTATTTAGCGGTAGCGTCCAACACAACATCGCCTACGGAAAACCAACAGCAACCAAAAAGGAAATCATAGCCGCCGCGCAAAAAGCGCATGCTCACGATTTTATCCAATTGTTACCCAAAGGCTACGACAGTTTTGTCGGTGAAAATGGCGTGAGGCTATCGGGGGGACAAAAGCAACGGATCGCCTTGGCTCGCGCGATTCTCAAAGACCCATCAGTGCTACTGCTCGACGAAGCCACATCAGCCTTAGATGCCCAAAGTGAACAGCATGTTCAGATTGCTTTAGATGAACTGATGCGCGGTAGAACCACCTTGATTATTGCGCATCGTCTATCAACTGTGATCCATGCCGATAGAATTCTCGTTATTGATCAAGGAGAAGTCGTGGCCAGTGGACGACACCAAGACTTACTGCAAAGTAATGCAATGTATAAGCGCTTATGCGAGCTACAGTTTAAAGGATCATCAGATTTATCCAATGCAGACAGATAACCTGTTGTGGACAAACATTGATCATAAGTGAAGTTGTAGATGTAGGCCCTTAATACACGAGGAAACAAATGCTGTTAGAGATTAAAGACCTTTCCAAAATCTACGCTGATACACAAAATGTCTCTGTGCTTAAGTCACTGAGCCTTGAACTTAAGCAAGGTCAAAGTTTAGCGATTACAGGTGCTTCAGGCTGTGGAAAATCAACGCTCTTACATTTGATTGCTGGACTTGATAGCTTTGATAGTGGCGAGATAAACCTAGCTGGCTTGAATTTATCTCAAGCTTCAAGCCCGCAACTTGATAGCTTACGCCGCCAAGACTTAGGCATTGTGTTTCAACGCTACAATTTGATTGATAGTCTCAGTGTATGGGATAACGCTTGTTTTAGTTTAGCCATAAACCCGCACTTGGATACCGGCTTGGGCCTAAAACGGGTTGAGAAACTACTGCAATTATTGCAAATATCTGAACTAAAAAATCGTTACGTTCATCAACTTAGTGGCGGTCAACAACAACGAGTAGCGATCGCGCGCGCCCTTGCCCACCAACCTAAGTTGCTACTTGCTGACGAACCAACCGGAAACCTAGACGAAGAAACCAGCGAGCAAGTCTCCAATGCTTTGTTTGAGTTGTGCCAGCACGAGCAAACTGCACTGATTGTGGTAACCCACAGCCAATCAATCGCCGACAAAGCACAACATCGACTGCAGTTGCATTTGGGCCACCTACAAAGCTTAAATGATGTTTAAAATCATGCAATTAAGCATTCATGTCAGCCGCGTAAGCGCTGTATTGAGAGTCAACTTCAAAAGCTATCGATGGGTTTGGGGTCGCTTACTATTTTTAGTACTAGCCATGTTGGCTTCAGTGACGACCTTAAGTGCAGTGCTGGTGACAAACCAAGCCGCACGCCAAAGCTACGACAACGCCAGTCAGCCCTTAGTCGATAACATTCATTACCAAATCGTGAATCAGCAACGACAACTTGGCGTCTCCAAACGCGACTACAGCCAGCTTCGTCGTCTTGGCTACACGCAATTGATTCCGGTGTTACAAACAACTATCAATTTGCCAAGGGATATCAATATAAGCCTAATGGGGATTGACCCCTTTGCTATTGATGCTCAGCAATGGCTCGAAGGGCTCACCATGGAGCTAGGCGATGGCGACGCAAACTTCGCCTTTGTTCATCAGCAGTTCGCTCAAAAAAACGGCTGGCATGACGGCGAAATTCTGCGTGATATACATGGTCGACAACTGCCACCGCTGCGTCTTATCGACGGCGCAGGACTATCGAGGGAAATTATCGTTGATATCGCTTGGCTTAGTGATTTCGAAAACCAAAATCAACTCAGCCACCTATGGGTTCAGCTAAAACCTGAACAAAGCGAAGCGGTAACTCAACTAGAACAAGATCTACCAAAGCACCTGCGTCTGAGGGCATTGGTAACTGGTGAAAAAGCCGCTCAACTTACCGACGCGTTTCATTTGAATTTAATCGCCATGAGTTTTATGTGTTTTGTCGTGTGTCTGTTTATCATGACAAACGCAGCACACTTATTGTTGGTGTCTCGCCTCGAGCGCTTGCGCTGCTTACGTCAGCTTGGGATCAGCCGCGATGACATCTATGCGGCTCTAGCGCTTGAATTTTTAGTGCTTTGCTTGGTATGCGCAAGCTTCGGTCTGCTGCTCGGTGTGGGCTTAGCGCAAGCATTAGCGCCGACTTTGGATTCAAGTTTTGATGCTCTGTTTAGTATTCGACTCGGTTTCGAGCAAGGTAATCACTTGGGTCTACTGGCACTTAATTTCAGCCTTTTAGTACTCGGTAGTTGTGTTGCCTTGTATCTGCCAGCCAAACAACTTAATGCTAAACTTGCAGGACTAAAGCTACAGCAGACCTTATCCAGTACCAGCAAAACAACACTGCTGAAACTAAGCTGCATCGGGGTATTTGCAGCGATTTCGGCAGTCATTCTGAGGCTCTGGAGTCCATCACTGTTGATGGCCTTTGTTTGCATCGTAATGCTGCTCGTTGCTGGCGTCTGTAGCTGGCTAATTTTGCAGCCGGTACTACTTACCCAACTAAAAAAGCGCCTTAAGCCAATGCGTTGGCCATTTATTCATGTGTTGGCGGCTGACAGTCTCACCTTAAACCAGCGCAGCAAATTGGCCATATGTGCATTCTACCTTGCGGTTGCCGCAAACATGGGTATCAACTTGATGGTCGATAGCTTTCGAGAAGCAACTGTTGATTGGGTTTCTCAGCGACTTGCTGCCGATTACTACCTTAGTGATGACGAACCCGAGCAACTTGTAACCTGGCTAAATCAACAAGCGAGTGTTTCAGCGGTCGAAAGACGCGATCACTATGCGATGCCATTTAGAAAAAATGCAGACGATCAAACAAGGCAAAATACGGCAGTAGCCAGCCTTGATATCATCGATACGATTAGTTATCCCAGCAGTCATGTTTATCGACAAGCTATGAAATTCGATACCCACCAACACGCTCAAGCTAAGCTTTGGCAAGGCTTTGAAACTGGCGACTATGTACTGATAAACCAGCAAATGGCTTATCTTGCCAAGCTAAAACTAGGGCAGAAAGTCGAACTTGGCGACCGCTACCAAAGTTTCACTGTAGCAGGGATCTACTTGGACTATGGCAACCCGCAAGCTCAAATGTCTCTGTCCAAGCAAAGTTTGATTCAGCTGAATCAACAAGCAAGTTCGAGCAGTTTGGCATTAGCCATCGAGCTTAAACCTGATATCGACCGTGAAACTTGGCTGCAAGATTTTAAACAGCATTTTCCCAATGCCATGCATTACTCTCGCAAGCAAGTTATCGCGCTGACCCTCAATACCTTTGACCAAACCTTTATTATTACTGATGCATTGAATGTCATTACGCTGTTGGTTGCAGCAATCTCTTTAGCTAGTTCAATGATCGTCATTCAACGAGAATCCCAGGCCCAGAACGCGGTACTGAGATGTTCAGGCATCAGTGCTATTAAGTTATTTTGGGGACAACTCGGGCAATACGGACTGCTCGTATTACTGAGCTCCTTACTTGCCCTGCCTCTGGCATTGGGCTTAAGTGAAGTACTCATTGGGCAAATTAACTATCACGCTTTTCATTGGAGCTATCCGCTTAAAGTCGACAGCTCAATATTGCTCTCTAGTTTATCTTTCGCCTGGATTTGTGTCTTACTAAGCTGCGCTTTGGTTTTAGCTTATCAAGCACGCAAGCCGCTCATTGAGGACTTAAGATGGTTAAGCTGAGCCATATAGTGTTTGGGGCAAAAGCCTGCAAAAAGCTACTAGCCGTTTTGTTGGTCAATGCTTTGCTGCTCAGCTATTTGTTGTCCCACTATCAAGTGTCGCAAGCGGCTGGTTTTAGCGCTTTAATTTCGGGCAACACCCTTGATGCTAATTATGTTCAAGTTGAGAAAAATACTAGCCTCGAGTTTATGCGTGACCATGGTGAACATCCACTATTTCGCAATGAATGGTGGTACGTCACCGCAAACCTAGTTGACGAAAACGGTCAGTGGTACGCCTTACAATGGACGCAATTTCGATTTCGTGATGCCAAAGGCAATAAGGATGGCGTTTGGAGCAATCAGCAAAGCTACATGGCGCACGCGGTTCTAAATACCAAAGATAGCCAATTGTTTAACGAGCGCTTTGCTAGGGGCGGTGTTGGCAATGCTGGCGTTGAGCTCGCCCCCTTAGCAGTCTACATTGACGATTGGCAATGGCAATCTAAGCCCGACTCGATGTTCCCGGCAACACTAAGCTTGAGCTGGACGAGCGGCGAGAGCATCAATGTCCACCTAGATTCGCTAAATACACCCGTACTACAAGGCCATGATGGCTACTCAATTAAATATCCAAATTCAGGCTTAAGTTCTTACTACTATAGCTTTCCTAACATAGATGTTAACGCAAGCTTTGAAGACAAAGATGGAAAAAAAATATCCTTGTCAGGGCACGCATGGTTCGACCACGAATGGAGTAGTCAGTTTTTGGCAGACCAATACCACGGGTGGGATTGGTTTTCTCTGAAACTAGATTCTGGCCAAGAGTTAATGCTATTTCAGATGCGCCGCGAAGATGGCAAACACTATTGGTCGGGCACCCTTAGCCAACAAGGCCTCAAAACGCACCACATCAATACGCAGCAAGTTCGATCAAAGGTCTCTAAAGCGATGCCCGTTCAAATTGCAACTGCCAACGGAGTAACTAACGCCGATATGCCGCTGGTATGGCAAATTGAAATCCCCGAGCATCAGATTGATATTCAAGTGAGTGCTCGCAAACAGCAAGCTTGGGTCCCAGCTCGCTTCGGCTATTTTGAGGGGCCGGTAGACGTCAACGGAAGTCACCAAGGCCAAGGTTTCTTGGAGTTAACCGGGTACCAATAATTCCGTGACTTTTGGCATTTAGACTAGCCGACTTAAAACTGGCCTTTTAGATAGCGTTGTCGTAGTTCAGGCTCAAAACGCTCGATGGCATATCGCAACTGAGTTCGATTAATTTGTGAATAATGATCTTGTAAAAACTGTTCCACAATAGCCTGATTACGTTTAGCTAATTCACGCAACATCCAGCCACAAGCTTTATGGATTAGATCCTCTTTATCTTCGAGCAAGACCTCACAAAGCTTGAGAATGTCGGTAGACTCTCCGTTTCGTATCATTGGAAAACAGGCCAGAACAGCGATGCGGCGCTGCCATAAAACATCGCTTTTCACCAGTTGGTATAAATCGTTGCGCGGCTTATCTAACAAATACAAACCCACGATCTTTGGCGTTGAAATGTCCACCAAGTCCCAGTTGTTGATAAAGTCAGTATTGGCTAAGTAATCACGATAGATTGTTTGTTGCTGCTCGGCTGTTGCTTTGGCAAATTGTAAAGTCCAGATCACTAACGCGCAGGATCGAACTTCATGCCATGGTGAGTGCAAACAAAGTAAAACCTCAGAGAGAGGTAGATTGCGATAGGTTTTGGCCAAGTCACGGATAGGCCCCATTTTGACTCCCAAAAACTGGTCGCCAAAAGCGTAGTCACCTGGTGCTGATTTCATATAGCGCAAGCTAAGCAAGGCTTGTTCTGGATTGGCTAAAGATTCTAGAGAATCGATTAGCTGTTGAGCACTTTTAACTGGTCTCTGGTTCATTATTTTCTCTCGACAATGTCAATATTTATATGCTTTACGACTTATCTATCACCATATGTAAAAGCTTTCTTTAGCTCGCAATTTAGACGCTACCTTGAGCCAAAACTGATACATGCTCCCCCAACGCTGTGCAATACTAAACCTTGGATGTGTACCCCGCAATTAGGTCGAACTTTAAATGTTAACAAAAGAATTTATCGACAACGATAGTGACTATCTCAATTGGATCAATCAAAACCCCGCGGGTTTTGTCATCAATACTTACCGCGCCAACTCGTCAACTTACAATGTGCTGCACAGTGCCAATTGTTCGTACATCAGCGTTGCTCCCAAAAATTCGCCAGCTGGAGCTTTCACTGAGCGTAACTACAAAAAGGTCTGTTCTAACAAGGTCTCTGAGCTACGGGGCTGGCTACATCAACATGTGGCAAAGAATGCCGAATTTTCTACTGAATGTGGCCGCTGCAAACCATGGACGCTAGCAAACTATGAACAGGCCATTCTCGAAAGTGAGGGGCTTAGCTTAGAACACGTTAACGAACTCTACGACAAGTACTTGCAATTGATTCAATTTGAAGTCGAGCAGCTTGGCGTCAAAGCCACCGAGGCCCGGCATTTAATCGGGCGTTTGGGCGAGTTCTATTGTGCAAAAATTCTAAACGGTAAAATAAGTACCGTGGTGAACCAACATGGATTTGATGTGATATCAGAAACAGGACACCGCGTTAGCGTAAAAACAACAGCTCAAATAACTGGCTTTGTTAGGATTTCCGCTAGAACCTTGCATCTTGTTGATAATTTGATGATTTTGCAGTATCAAGAAGGCCGGCTGTTGGAAGTCTTTTATGGTGATATTAAACTGGCGACTTCAAATGCTCGTTTTTACGAAGACATCAACTGCTACGAACTCGATATTTCTAAAGCAAGAAGACTTCACAACGAGCAATTGAACTAGCATGCTATTAAGCGAGGCAGATACTAAATGCGATTAAGAGACTTAAAAGGTTTTGGACCTAAAAGCGAAGACATTCTTGCTCAGGTCAATATCAATTCGGTCGAAGATTTTATGGCAATTGATCCCTTTGAGCTATACAAACAACTTAAAGAGAACGTCAAAGGAACGGGGCTTAACTCGATATACGCCATCATCGGGGCGCGAGAAAACATTCACTGGCAAGAAGTCGCTAAAACTCGGAAAGAAGAAATACTGTATCGTCTGGATGACATGGGCTTAGCCCCCAAATAACAAAACACCGACTTAAACAAAAGCATTTAAGTCGGTGATGATTAGCAGTATCGAATTAGTTGATGACCATTGGCTGATACTCTGTGATGGTGCTAAAGATTGACTCTTCTTGATAATCCACTTTAGCAAAGTTAATGCTATCTAGGTCCACTTTACGGATTTGTTGATTGTCGTAAGTGCGGAAATAGTAGTCATTATTATTGGTATCAACCACTATTGAATAACCAACCATTTGCGGGTCATCAGACAACCAGCGCCAGTACAATGAACCACGTGGTATTTCTAAGGCATTTACCATATGCCAGCCGCGATTCACTCCATCAAGATCATTCTCAATCACATTGTTGTCTTGGGTGTGGTTCATCGCCACGATATGTTGAAAACGTCCCATTGGCGATTTATCAAAGCCTTTGAAAGAACCTTCAGCAAATTTAACTTTCGCTTCTTCATAGCTGCCGCCATCTAATAAGGTATGCGCTTCACCAACCTGAACATCATAAATAGGATCATTGGTCATTGCACCAAGCGTATTTTCGTGGATATCAGGGTAACCACTACCGTCCGTGTATTCGACCACAATGGAACGCTCGCCGTCATTAAAGGCGTAGTGCATACCCGCTTCAAGATCAAAGGCTGCTTCAATTTTTGTGGTTTCTACTTTAGTGGTTTTAAGCAACGCTACTGCTTCGTCAACGCTTTTTGCGTTTCCAAGAATATACGCACCTAGGTTTAGGTAGTTAACCCCTAGTTCAGTTGAGTCTTCAGCAGTGTATTGACTCGCGCCCAAGGCTAGTGACTCAGCATTTAGACCATGTTCATTAATTGCCGAACTAACCCACTCTGTCGCACCATGGCGAATGCCAACATAGCCGTATTTTGAAGCGGGCAAGTCATTAAGCTGGTAGCCACGCGGTGCAACAAAGAAGGTCTCTTGCGCTTCAAAGCCAATCTCCATAGTGCGACCGATAATGGTGTTATTTTGCGGTGTATCAAAGTGGAAATATGAACATGCATGGGTCACAGAAGAGGCTAAAGTTGCTGCGATTGCTGCTGTAAGTAGTAATTTTTTCATCGGTCGTTCCTCGTTAATATCGACTGCGGTTGTTTGTCCGCGTGTTTGATGTCGCTATTATTGACACCCTGAAGATTAAATTCCAATTGCATTAAACACCCTTAGGGTGTTTATATAGTTGGAACAATTTTAACGATAGGTTAGCTATGGACTATTCACTCGCGCAATTACAGGCCTTTGTGAGCACGGTTGAACACGGTAGTTTCAAAGATGCCAGCATAGAGCTAAATAAACGTCCGCAAGTTATCGCTAAGCTTGTGGCAGCCCTCGAAGACAGCTGCGATCAACTATTGTTTGTGCGCCACGTTCGGCAACTAAAGATTACAACGGAAGGTAAAACTCTTTATCGTTTGGCACGTCGCGTAATACTAGATGCCCAAGCATTCGAGCGTCAGCTCAGCGCCATGGATCAAAACCAACCTAGCGAGTTCAAATTAGCAATTGATACCAGTTTGGCCTGCCCGATGGTCAGTGGCTGTTATCTAGCTGTGCTTGAGGAATTTCCGAGTATAAATTTGGAAGTACTCAGTGGCGGAACCTCCCAAGTGATCGAGTGGGTGCGTCGTGGTCAAGCGGAGATGGGTCTCATCTTCTCTCCACTAACTGAAGAACAAGGACTGACACAAATCACAGTCTATAATTTTTCGGTAGTTGAAGTGGCTTCACCACAGCTTATCAATCATGGGGCCGTCGTAGATGAACACCAACTGGCACAGTTGCCTCAGCTTGTACCTAAGTTCGTCTATGAGTATAAGCATGACAATATCTATGTGTTTAGTGATAAAACCATAGTCTCTAATAATGTTGAAGAGAGCATACGAATAATGCTCTCAGGAAAGGCATGGTGCCGTCTACCCGGCTATATCGTGCAACCTTATCTCGATAACCAGCAGCTGCATGAGTTTTCAATCGAAGGGGCTAATCGGGTCGTTTGGCATGCCAGTATTGTTCACCCAGAGCAGGCCGAGTTAAGTTTAGCCAGCGATATATTCATGGAAAGAGTACAAATGTTACCCGACCGCATTAGTTAATACCTTTCCCACTCATTAGTGGGAAAGGTATTAGTTTTGGATACCGTATTGGCTAGTCCTTAAAATGCTATTATGCGCTTTTAAATAAACCACTTAGAAGAGACTCAATGCCCGTAGATAACCCACAATTAGAAGACGTATATGTAGCCTTCCAAGTTATACCAAGACTCAAAGAAGGTAACAATTTCGAAGTAGTCGACAAAGCTATTGCGGTTGTAAAAGCTGCCGATGTTCCATACCAAGTTGGTGCTATGGAAACCACAATGAAGGGCAATCTCAATGTGCTACTCGAAATTGTAAAGGATGCGCAACAAGCCTGTTATGACGCAGGAGCACTAGAGGTCATTACCAATATAAAAATCCATAGCAAAACCCAAGCAGCAACCGAAACCTTTTGTACTTATGACAGGGGCGTAACCAAAGCCAATCATATGTTTGTCGACAAGTAGCGATACAGACTATCGGATTAAAGGCTAGCGCCGTCGATCTCAATCAGTTTTAAAGCGGATAGGTCTATATCTTTAAGGCACCGGAGATTTACAGCCCAACCACTAAATGGTTGCTTACCCAGTTTTAGCTCCGCTGGCGTCAAGTCACTTGGCTTTCTAAAGACCAAAACGCCGCAGTTAGGGCAAAAGTAATCTTTGGCTGAGAAACTCCCCCATTGATAAACACTAAGATCATCTATTGGCGTGAGCAGCTTCAACTGCTGTGGTAATACTCGAAAGTTGAGCGCCCCGCGCATACTACAAATAGAACAATTACATTTACGGGCATGATCAATATCTGCGAGCACTTCAAACGCATTACGCCCGCAATGACATGATCCACTATAGTGTTTCATCACCTAACCCCATACCTGAAAAAACTATCGAAGCCCAATAGATACAACTGAGGTTCAACAAACCAAGGTCTAACTCAAGCACCTTCATATATGCCCGATAAGTAGCTGGCGATGCATACCCGTTGTTAGATAGGTGTGGTAGTTTGAGTATAGAATCAGTCTTTTTTGTCGATACTAATTTCTATATTCTTAGTATTCCCAACAAACCATTTTTGAACATACAAAGTGCCCACAATGGGCGCTGTACCTTCCTCTGGAACTTCCTTAAAACGGACACTATTTTTAGTTTCTTTCTCAAACTCAAAGGCAACCACTTTCTTAGACATCAATTTTTCCAAATTTCTATACTTGCTACTATATACGCCGGTTTATAGACGTATATAGTTCAGGTTTACTTAAACTAAATGAATACAGGAGCGTCGTAATCGTGCCCTTCGTCGGTATAGGCGGTTACTATTGCGTCTTCAACTAGCCCACTTTCTGCTTTAACTTGCGTCTCAAAGAAGTGCTCTATCTGCTTTCTGCGACCATGTGCGGCCCACGAGTCTGCATCAGCCCAAATTTCATTGAATACTATAGGATAATCATTGCGAGTAGCACTTGGGTGGTCGATTTGGCGAGTAAGCATGTACTGAATGCAGCCTTCTTCCCGATACGCATCTGGTTCAAGTGCCTTTAACACGTCAAATAGCTCGCTTTCTTTTCCGTCTTTAGGTTTAAATTGTGCGAGTACATAAACACGACTGGTCATAACAATTCCTTACAATGATTAATGTTTTAATACTTTAAGGTGAGCGTTTAGCACTAAACTTTTGCTACTGCTAGTATTTCACTTAGTAATGGTTCAGGAAACAGAGACTTAGACAAATACTGCTGAGCGCCCGTTTTAGCTACCAAAATCAAGCCAAGTTCGGTTTCTAACACGCAATCAACTTCAGTCCACAGTAATGATGTTTCGGTATAAGGGTTTTTAGAGGTGATTCCATCACTATCAATGCTAAGTTTCACCTCGCTATCAGCACTTCTACCCCACATTTGACGCGCTAACCACCAAGCGCGCCTGAACCGAATATGAATCAATTCTAGGATGCTTATCGCAATCAACATACCGCCAATATAAGTCGGTTGATGACTAAAGAGTAGTAAAGCCAGGCCAGCGATAAAAAGTAACACTGGAAACCAATACTTAGGTTTAGCGTTTTTACTATGAGGCAAGGATTGATCAAAGCATTCGGCCAAATAGCTACGAGATAAGGTGAATTGGGTACTAAAAGATTGCATTTAAACGACTACCCTTAGAATGAAAAAGTCTGATGTCATGACATGGTGTGTAATAACTTAGCGCCCCAATAAAACTAAAGCCAGTATCCTTTCTACAGCGTAAAACAAGCCGTGAAAAGTGCCCAAGCTATGAATGCTTGAGCACAATAACTGAAACCTATACTGGTTCTGGCGTTTGTTTTAGTGTTTCGTTATAAACTCGGAAACTAAACACGACGAACAAGCTATCCAATAATCCACCGACAATTTGACTGAGCAAAAAGGTCATTTGCGAAGCACTTTCATTAATCAAGGCTTGTTGAACCATCCAAACTGGCAACAACGACACACCTGCCAAAATTAGAATACCAGAGAGTATTGGCCAGCGTAGCGGATGGGTTGCCTGCCAACTGGCTTTCATGGCTTCTACCGGTGTACGGCGCTCTACTACACAAAATACATCAGCAATCAAAATTCGGCTGGCAACGATAATTCCTGGAATAATGAACAGCGATAGTCCCATCACAACAGCTGCAAAGCACATAACCGTCACTAAGAATAAAGGTCGCCAAATTGTGAGTGATTTTTTGAAACACTCGGCAATTGGCCAGTTTTCGCCATTGAGCTGAGAGCGTAAATAAAGCAGTAATGCCCCTTGATAGATAGGCGTTAAACCTAGACGTACGGCAAAGGTTAACCATGCCATTTCGCCTACAGACTCTTTAAATGCTTGGCTATCAAGCAGCATGTTTGCTGACTCAAAAACCAAGGTAAAGGGCAACACGATTAAGGTTATCGCCACAAAATGGCGTAAGAAAAAGCTAAAAGTATCGCCAATTAGTTCCCAAGACTTATTCATTATTTACCACATTAGATCGTCAGGAATTTTATAGTCTGCGTAAGGATCGTCAGCATCCTCTTGCTCCATTTCTACAACATTACGCACGCGTATAACACTTGCATCTCGCTCTGCAATTTTATCAGCAACAACGGCAGGTACAATGTAATAACGCTGCTCAAGGCGTGCAATTGCTAACAAACCGTTAGCAAGTTGGCGCTGCTGCAGTGCATCAACATCAACTCGGTGAATCGTTGACTCATCCTCAAAGTTGTAACTCAATTCACCTTTGCCAATAATTTGGTTCATTTCTACTAGCTGACGAATCTGGGCTTGTTGCGCTTTTTGCTCAACCACAAGTTGTCGCTCACGGTTTAATTCTTTATCGCGCTCAATTTGCTGTTGTCGCTTTGCTTCAGCTGCAAGCTTGGCTTCATTTACTGTAGTACGTGTTTCTTTATTCGCCTTGTAAACTTCTTTGTTAACTTTTTTCACTCGCTTTTTGTCAACGACGCCAGCTTTTAATAGCTGGTCTTTAAGCGACATTTTGGCCATGAAATAACTCCAGTGACGGTGTGTTGCAAACCTTAGGTTTGCCATTACAGAATCTTTAGTTGCCGCATTCTACCGATTTTAGACTACGATTAAAATTTAAAGACTGAGTGTTGCCTTAGATTTAGCTTTCTTATTTAGCTAAATTCACTCATTTTTGGCAAATGGTTCAATATAAACCAGCTCACGCTTTCTAGTTCTAGTTATCATTTCTAAAAGCTTAAACACTGTAGTATCAGCAGTTAAGCTAAGGGTTCATCTAAATATGGAGTTACAGTGATATACGATTACACCATCATTGGCGGTGGTATCGTTGGTTTATCAAGCGCCTGGCAGCTGCAACAGCTAGAACCCAATGCCAAAATTCTAGTGCTTGAAAAAGAAACGGTTTTAGCAAGCCATCAAACGGGACGCAATAGCGGGGTTATTCACGCCGGTGTCTACTATGCGCCCAAAAGCTTAAAAGCTCAGTTTTGTACCAGTGGTGCAAAAGCCACCTTCGAGTTTTGCCAACAACATGGTATTAAAACTGAGCAATGTGGAAAACTAATCGTCGCTTGCGATCGAGATCAGTTACATGCACTCGCTGATATCGAAACTCGTAGTCGAGCTAATGGCATTGTTAGCGAGCGACTCACCCAAGCCCAACTAGTTAAACGAGAGCCCCTAGTAAAAGGTTTAGGTGCGCTCTATGTACCCAGTACCGGCATTGTAGACTACACCGCAATAACCGAGAAATTAGCGCAGTTATTTATCCAAGCCGGTGGAGAAATCCGAAAATCGGCCACCGTAATCGATTTAGTTGAAAGCAGTGATAGCATTCAAATTAAATTAAATGGCTCAGATTTGACATCAAAATTTTTGATAGTCTGTGCAGGATTACAAGCCGACCAGATATGTGCAATGATCGGGATAGAATGTGACTTTAAAATCGTGCCATTTCGAGGTGAATACTATCGTCTATCTGAAAGCTGCAACATCAATCTTAAGCATCTCATCTATCCTGTACCCGACCCTCGTTTACCTTTTTTAGGTGTCCATCTCACTAAGATGATAGATGGCAGTATCACTGTTGGCCCTAACGCCGTACCTGCGTTTAAACGCGAAGGATACTCCAAGATTGAGGTTAATTTTGGCGAGATGTGGCAACTGCTTAAATACCAAGGCTATCGCCGCTTAATCGGTAAATACTGGCGCTTTGGCTTGGGGGAGTTATTCAATTCATTATTTAAACGCGCATACCTAAAACGTATTCAACGTTATTGTCCGAGTGTACAACTCGATCACCTTGAACTTCATCGACCCGGTGTTAGAGCACAAGCTGTGAATGCTGCCGGCGAACTCATCGATGATTTTCACTTTCTGAGCAGTGCTCGTAGCTTACATGTGTGCAACGCGCCCAGCCCTGCTGCGACCTCAGCCTTGCCCATTGGCGCATATGTGGTTAAGAAAGCTCGTGCTCAAGCGGCGCAACTTGACCTAAGACAATGAATTTTTAGCGAGTGATGTCAATCCATCAATTAAATTGATACCATTCGGGAATCCTATTTGAGAGATTTTGATGGACTCTTAACTCATGAAGTACACCCTAAAGCAAATCACCGTATTTGATACGGTCGCCAATCTAGAGTCTGTGAGCGCCGCCGCTCGTAAGTTATCCATGACTCAAAGTGCCGTTAGTATGTCTATCTCACAACTAGAACATTTGCTTGATCGACCTTTATTTGTGCGCCAGGGTAACCGCCTCAGTCTCAGTCATTGGGGACAATGGTTAAGACCCAAAGCTCGCAAGCTGCTTCAAGATGCGCAACACATTGAGCTTGGTCTGCATGAACAACATCTATTAAGCGGAACCTTAAGCATCTGTTCTAGCCAAACGGCTGCCGAACATCTACTACCAGATTTGATTAGTAAAATTGATAGTGACTTCCCAGAAGTTCGTATCGAATTGATGGTTGAGAATACTGAGCATGTGATCGATGAAGTGCTGCACTACAATGCTGAGATTGGCGTCATTGAAAGTCGCAATGACGACAGTCGGATATACCAAGAGCTGTGGATGGAAGATCAGTTGGTGGTCGTTGCATCGCCACATCATCCTTTTGCTGGGCGCACTTCAGTAAGTCTTGCCCAACTGGAACAAGCCCAGTGGGTTTTGCGTGAATCAGGTGCAGGGACTAGGGCAATATTTGATGGCGCGGTTCATGGATTGATAGACAATCTAAATGTGTGGAAAGAATACGAGCAGGTTGACGTACTTAAAAGTCTAACTAAAAACGGACAATTCTTAAGTGCACTACCCTTGTTGAGTGTTAGTCGAGAAGTTAGTGAAGGCAGTTTAGTAATATTACCCACGCCGCAATTGAATATGGCGCGTTCATTGGCTTTTATTTGGCGCAACGATGCTGGTGAAAACCCATTACGCGACTGTCTATTGTCTGAAGCTCGGCGACAAGTCAAACGATTAGAGCGCGAAAACAAGCTTATGGCTTTAAATCCTCCCCTACCCAAGCGCTAGTGTCCCTAACGAGTAAACAACAAAAAGGCCCAATTAAGGGCCTTTAATCAAACAGCAGCTTTAGTTTCTGACCAACGCTTGCTATACAGCTCCGCTAGCTTCTAATTCACAAGTTTGCTGTTGAATTGGAGTACTAAGCTCTTCTTTACTACTCGTTTGAGCCAGAGCTTTAAGCAAGGAGTGACGGTTAACCATACCTACCAAGTAACCGTCTTTGACCACTGGGTAATGGCTAGGCTTAGAGCTAACAGCGCGGCGTAAACGTTGCTCATAGCTTTGATAAGAACCACCGGTAAACACGCCGGTATCAGATACAGGGAATAGCGTTTCACGATCAACACACATCAGTTCAACTAGTGCGTCCAAAGAATCAGCAGGTGATAAGGTCATGACCTCAGTTTGCATCATGTCTTTAACTAGCCAGTTGCTATCCATTTGGTACTCTTCTGACCAGTAGAATCTCAAGATATCTTGCTCTGATAAATAGCCAACTAATCGATGTTGATTGTCAACAACCGGTGCTGAGCGCAGGTCGTGGTCGACAAAAGCAGTCAGAGCTTGTTGAATACTCATTTCTGGATTAAGCATTAACGCATTTTCTTGCATGATAGATGTGACTGTTTTTTTAGCGATAGTGTTCATAGTTGTGTCTCCTGACTGTTGAGCGTCATGTAAAGTTGGAATAGAGCTAATAAGTTTTAGTGTTGGTGTTTTTGCAGTATCGATTTGTTGTTCACTGTTGTGGCTGGCTTTGTCCGCAATCCAAAAGCCAAAAGCGACAAGTACTGCGCCACCTACAATGTTTCCGAGAGTTACAGGTATCAAATTGTTCACGATGAAGTTGCTCCAACTAAGGTCGCTTAGTTGCGCTAAGCTAAAACCCATCGTGGCTAGAAGTTCCGGGCTGGCTACCGTTTTAATGCCCATTGCTAGTGGCACCATAAATAAGTTGGCAATGCTATGTTCAAACCCGCTGCTTACAAACATAGCCACTGGAAGTATCATAAGCATCGATTTAGCTAGCTGGTCTTTAGCTGTAAACGTCATCCAAATTGCTAGACAAACCAATAGGTTACATAGAACCCCTAGACTAAAGGCTTGCCACCAGCCATGATGAAGCTTGTGTTGTGCTATCGCGATTGCATTTGCGCCCCACTCGCCTCCAGCTAAGCTGTGCATTCCACCAACAAGGACTAAAGCTATAAGTAGTGAGGCACCTATAAAGTTACCCACATAAACCCTAGCCCAGCATTTAAGCAGTTCCTTGGTACTCACTTGCTTTTGAAACCAGGCAATGACACTGAGTACGGTGCTTGTGAATAGTTCGCCACCACAAACAACAACCAGCATCAGCCCCATACTAAAAGCCAAACCACCGCTTAGGCGCACCAAGCCCCAAGGCGCGTCGCCAGCGCCAGTGGTTACAGTGATATAAAACACGAATGCCAAACCAATAAACAAACCCGCAAAAACAGCTAAGGTAAACGAGTGCAAGGCGTTTTTTGCTATCTTGCTCTGAGCATACGTTTTGGCATGGTCAAAGGTGCTAACGACCTTTTTCACTTGCGCTTGCTCTGTTGGTTTAGGTTGGCGCTTTGGCGGCAAAGCTTGTACGACATTCATTGCTGCCCTCCTTTATGTGTTAGTGCCTTATCGAACATTTACTTTCCCCTATAAAGGCCGTTTATTTTTGTGTTTGTCCCCTGAGGTACGCCTTTAGATTAGGGTAGAACGAACCATAAGAAAATCTTGTAATTTTTATATCTAGTATCAATTATATTGATGGAAAGCACTGCAACTGTGGCTAGAAAATGATGCAATCGGCAAGGAGTAGAAAAAAGCAGTGGGAGAAAACCAAGAACAGCGTTAAACTGCCGCCCTTGCTGTAGCAAAAAGATTGAATAGGCTTACAATTAGGCTTAAACATGAGCAATAAATTGACTCTATGAACGGCGTTGTAGCGCTATTCGTGGAGATTTTTTGTTCTTTTAATAAAAAGTCTACAACTTACATGCGTAAATCTTGTATACTTGCGCGCAAATTTTGACTCTGACAAAAATAGAGTAGGACAATGACTGATCTATCCAAATATAGAAATATTGGTATTTTTGCTCACGTTGACGCGGGTAAAACAACCACCACAGAACGTATCTTGAAGCTTACTGGTCAAATTCACAAAACTGGTGAAGTACATGACGGTGAATCAACTACAGACTTCATGGAACAGGAAGCTGAGCGCGGTATTACTATTCAGTCGGCTGCAGTTAGCTGTTTCTGGGATGACCACCGCTTTAACGTAATCGACACTCCTGGACACGTTGACTTCACAGTTGAAGTTTACCGTTCATTGAAAGTACTTGATGGCGGCATCGGTGTATTCTGTGGTTCTGGTGGCGTTGAGCCTCAGTCAGAAACTAACTGGCGTTATGCGAACGACTCAGAAGTTGCACGTATTATCTTCGTGAACAAATTGGACCGTATGGGTGCTGACTTCTACCGTGTTGTTAAGCAAACACAAGACGTTCTAGCTGCTAACCCACTGATTATGGTACTACCTATCGGTATCGAAGAAGACTTCGTTGGTGTTGTTGATCTATTGACTCGTAAAGCTTATATCTGGGATGACACAGGTCTACCAGAAAACTACGAGATCACTGATGTTCCAGCTGACATGGTTGACCAAGTTGAAGAATACCGTGAAATGCTAGTTGAATCTGCTGTAGAGCAAGATGACGATCTTATGGAAGCTTACATGGAAGGTGAAGAGCCTTCTATTGAGCAATTAAAAGCTTGTATCCGTAAAGGTACTCGCACCATGGACTTCTTCCCTACTTACTGTGGTTCTGCGTTTAAGAACAAAGGTATTCAATTAATCCTTGATGCTGTTGTTGACTATCTACCGAATCCAACTGAAGTTGACCCACAACCTCTAATGGATGAAGAAGGCGAAGAAACCGGCGATCACGCAATTGTTTCTGCTGACGAAACCTTCAAAGCGCTTGCATTCAAAATCATGGATGACCGTTTCGGTGCATTGACCTTTGTACGTATCTACTCTGGTAAATTGAATAAGGGTGACACCATCCTTAACGCATTTACTGGTAAAACAGAGCGTATTGGTCGTATGGTTGAGATGCAAGCAGACGATCGTAATGAACTATCTAGCGCACAAGCCGGTGATATCATTGCAATCGTAGGCATGAAGAACGTTCAAACAGGTCACACATTATGTGATCCTAAAGACCCATGTACTCTTGAGCCTATGGTATTCCCAGTTCCAGTAATCTCGATTGCTGTTGCGCCAAAAGATAAAGGCGGTTCTGAGAAAATGGGTATCGCAATTGGTAAAATGGTTGCTGAAGATCCATCTTTCCAAGTTGAAACTGACGATGACTCAGGCGAAACCATCCTTAAAGGTATGGGCGAACTTCACCTAGACATTAAAGTAGACATCTTGAAGCGTACTTACGGCGTTGATTTGAATGTTGGTCAACCACAAGTTGCTTACCGTGAAACGATTACTCGTGAAATCGAAGATTCGTACACGCACAAGAAACAATCTGGTGGTTCAGGTCAATTCGGTAAAATCGATTATATTATCCGACCTGGCGAAGTGGGTTCTGGTTACACGTTCACCTCTAAAGTTGTTGGTGGTAACGTACCTAAAGAATTCTGGCCTGCAGTACAAAAAGGCTTTGGTTCTATGATGGAGCAAGGTCCATTAGCAGGCTTCCCACTTCTTGATATGGAAGTAGAATTGTTTGATGGTGGTTTCCACGCAGTTGATTCATCAGCAATTGCTTTTGAAATCGCAGCTAAAGGTGCTTACCGTCAATCAGTGCCAAAAGCGGGGCCACAACTTCTTGAGCCAATCATGAAAGTTGACGTATTCTCTCCAGAAGATCACGTTGGTGATGTTATTGGTGATTTGAACCGTCGTCGCGGCATGATTAAAGACCAAGAAGCTGGTGTTACCGGTGTTCGTATTAAAGCTGACGTACCACTAGCAGAAATGTTTGGTTACATCGGTTCTCTACGTACAATGACTTCTGGTCGTGGTCAGTTCTCTATGGAGTTCTCACACTACGCACCTACGCCACAAAACGTGGCAGAAAAAGTTATTGCTGAAGAGAAAGAGCGTCAAGCTAAGAAGTAATTACAGCATTAATTAGACCCTAAAACCCTGATACCTGGTATCAGGGTTTTTTTATGCCCGCACAAACCTACTCTTTCGATACCGATATCAAACTAATACCAATCCCATTATATTTTTGGTCTTTTACTTGTTGTACTAAAACGCTTAGCTTTAAGAAGAAGTCGCGGTTATTAGCGGTCTAATGACAATAGTGATCAATAAATTACTGTGATTGGTATAAGATGTTTAACCCCCGCTAAAACTAGACCCAGTCCATACCACCGCTATTAGTAATTTCGGCCGCTAAGATTAAGTCAATGACTCACCAATGGTCGGTTTAGTGACTAAGGACCAAAGAGCCGGTCTACACCTGTAAACAAAGGCCGAAGTGTAGGCGAACTAGATCAAAATATGGATCAGCTCTAAATAGGGCTTGGCATGTGCTGTCATACGTCGGTGCTACAAACGAGTAGTGATAGTATTATCCAATCAGGTCAAATGCTAAACTGCGTCCCAATTCCAATCATAGATTTAAAGGTAAGGCCATGAACCCCATTATTGAGATGTTAAAAGCGAACAATATTAGCGACGACAAGATCAACGACATATTCCAAGTACTGACACAAAACCCTCTCGCGGCAATGGCAACGATCAGTGAGCTAGGTATACCGCAAGAAAATATCCAAGTGGTACTTGCAAAAGTCATGCAAAATCCAGCATTGATTAAAGAAGCAGTGAATGAACTTGGATTGGACTTTTCTAAGGTAGAAGCCGCTAAAGAGCAACTCCAAAAGTAAGTCCTGAAGTTCACCATTGGTATTGCGAATTAGAATCAGTATTGAGATCTTAGATCAGCGGGCTTTCTAGCGCGTAACATATTAACAATGCTTTGCGTTTACTAGATCCTGTTTCTATAACTAAGTTTGCTTCTATTTTTGCAATACCACGATGTCGCGCACGATAGATTCGCTCATGCGATGCTCGGCACTAAAATCGAGCGCACGAACGCCGTGGCGCTCAAAACAAGCGAGCAACTCATTACGTTTCGGAATATAGCGATTAAAGGCAAGCACAATCACTCCGCCCGGTTGCAGCATACTCACCCAAGCCTGTGCACATTGCTCAAGCACAGCCAGCGGATTGCGAGTTTTGTCAGTGGTAAAATGCTGCACCCCATAAGGTAGATCACTGGCGATGATATTGAATTTTTCGTTTTTGATAATATTGGATGCTTCGCGCGCATCCCCTTGGATCATACGAAACCCACAGGTCTCGAGTTTAAAATCCAAAAACTGGCCTTTACCCTGCTTATTCGCTTTACCAATAAACCCGTCTTTGAACTGGTGTTTTTGGCGATGTAATTTGGTCCATTTTTTCAAATTACGTTTTACGTCTTCGATAGCCCGTTCGTCTTGTTCAATTCCTCGCGCTTCTAAACCATAACGTAGCGCCCATAGTAAGGTGGTCGCGCGGCCACACATTGGATCAAGCAGTTTTAGTTTTTGCCCCTTAATAGGCTGAACATAGTGCAGTGCGAGGTTTAGCAAAAGTTGGGTAAGGTGCTCGTTAGTTTTGCCTTTAAATTTACTACCAAAAACAAAATCCGGATGCAGTAAAAATTTAGACTCACAGTCTAGGGGAATTAGGCCCTTATCAGTTCGCTCAAAAATCCCAAGCACAAAGGATAAACGTGCAATGGCTTCGCAGTCACTTGCTTTACAGTCAATCTCAATAAAATCCATACCAGCGACAGTTTTAATCTCAAAGCTTTGCGTCCCAAGCACTAAGCTGAGTTCTTTAAGAGCTACGCTTTGATACTCGTGGAAATATGCGCTTTTAGCTTGTGGGGATATAAGTACTGAATAAAACAAAACAACCTTCTTGCGAGCTATAACCTAGGGGGGTTGCAATAGTATATAAGCTAGCCGCTACCGGCACAAATAAGCAGCCTTGCCCAAGGTTGAATTGCGGGCAAGGCTAAGTCTGGCTAATCCTCTTCTGCCACATTCAGATCTCGGTGGTAGTGAACCAGTTTAAAATCCGCTAGGGCTGCATATGCGGCCGGGATAATAAACAACACCAGCAAGGTTGATGCAAAAATACCAAACACAATGGATATCACAATTGGTTTAACCACCTGAGCTTGTAAGCTTGTTTCTAGCATAAGTGGCAATAAGCCTGCCGCCGTGGTCAATGAGGTTAAGAAAACGGCTCTAAAGCGCTCTCTACTCGCGCTCACAACCGCATCATGCACACTATCCCCCAGAGACACGTGATATCGGATGTACTGCACTAATAAAATTGAATCATTGACCACAATCCCCGCTAAGGAAACGAAACCAAGGATGGAAGGCATACTCAAGGGGTAACCCAAAAGAAAATGTCCAAACAGCACACCAATTAAGGCTAGTGGGATAGCTAACATCACCACCACCGGCTCAATATAACTACGGAACTGAAAACTCAAAATTGCAAACAAACCAAACAGCCCAATACTAAAACTTTTTACAAACGAGGCCGCTGTTTTGGCATTTTCTTTCGCTTCGCCTTCAAAGTCAGCTTTTAGTCCTGGGTACTTTTGAGCCAATGCTGGAATAAACTCATTACGCACTCTGGCGTTAATTTCTGTGCTATTACCGATGCGATTATCGACATCGGCCATAACTGTCGCGGTGCGAATCGCATTAATGCGCTGAATACGTACGTAGCCGCGTTCGCTGCTTAATTCTGCAACCGCTATTAAGGGAACTTGGTTGCCATCCTTGAGCATAATTGGGAAGTTTTCAAAACGACTCAAATCGCCAGCTTGTTCTTTATCAAGCCGCACATCAATTTCTATGTTTTCCGGTCCAACTTGAATTTCGTCCGCGGTCTGGCCGTAAAAAGCCGCTCTAAGTTGGCTAGCAATCATATTGCCATCAACCCCGTAAGACTCAGCACCAGGGCGTAGTTTAAGAACGATCTCTTCTTTACCGGGACGCATATCATCCAATACGCCGCTAACCCCTGATAAAGCATTAAGCTGCAACTGTAAATCGATGCTGGCTTGTTTTAATAAGCCTAGGTCAGGATGTTGCAAACGAACTTCAATTGCGCGCCCCGATGGACCCATTGCCGGTTGTTTAAAGACCAACGATAAAGGTTGTGCCAATTCGCCGGTTTCACTGCGCCATTCGTTTATTAAATCATCGATTAAAGTACGCCGGGTTTCGGCTGAACTTAAGTCTAAACGCACCGTAGCGACGTGCGGGCCTGATTCCCCTGCATCCGCATTAAAGTTAAATTGCTCAGTGATATCACGTACTAAGGGTTCGGGCTCTGCATTTTTCTCATCAAGACGCTCACCAACAACTTTGGCGCTGGCGACTAACTTAGCCACAACAACTTCAGTCTGCGCCAAGCTTGAACCAGGAGGTAAAATGATACGCGCTTCGGCAATATCGCCATCGAGTTCTGGAAAACCAACAAACTTAAGCGTGCCGCTAGCAACCAAGGCAATCGCGCAAAGTAACAAACTAAAGGTTGCACCTATGGATAAGTAGCGCCAGCGTACCACCCGTTCAACCCCATTAACCAAATACACATTGCGCACCACTTCAAAGGCTTCAAGTACCTTTAGCTTGATGTAAATCGGTTGCTTTTCTTCTCGATTACGATGCAAAGAATGAGACAAGTGGCTTGGAAGAATCAAAAACGCTTCAATCAAACTAAAACATAGAACCAGTATGAGTACTAATGGAACCACCCTTAACACGGCACCCATTTGCCCATCTAGCCACAGTAAACTACCGAAGATAAACACCGTGGTCAAAAATGAAGATATAACACCCGGCGCCACCTTTTTTACCCCATTGCTGACCGCATCATCAATGCTCATCCCCCGTTCTAAATGGGACGCGATTGACTCCGACAGTACAATGGCATCATCCATCATGATCCCAATGGCCATCAGCAATCCAATCAAGGTCATGATGTTGATCGAAAGGCCAAATAAGGACATTAAATACAGGCCACCTAAAAAGGCGACCGGTAAGCCAGCTGCCACCCAGAACGAATAGCGAAAACTAAAGAATAGCCACATCACTGCAAATACCAACATGATGCCTTGCCAACCATTGCGCAGCATCATTTCTAAACGGTCTTTGAGCAATGACGAGAGATCATTGGTTAAGGTTAAACTCATGCCTTGCGGCAAAATTAGGCGTTCTTGCTCAACGTAGCTTAAAACCTGCTCTTTAATACGCAGGGCATCGTCGGCTTTGTTTTTACTGATATTGAGTATCGCTGCAGGTTTGCCATTAAATATAATTTTGCTTTCATCGAGTTCAAAGCGATCTTCAATGGTTGCGATATCTTTAAGTCGGACCACACCGCCACTGGAATCCGATGAGATAATCATTTCACCTAAGGTCGCTGGAGTAATATTACGCTGGTCAACTCGCAGTAATAGGTTTTTGCCTTTAAGTTCAACATTACCGCTCGGGATTTTTATATTTTGAGACGAAATCTGGCTTGCAACATCGTTCACACTCATATTGAGTCGGCGCAAATCAATTTCGTTTAGTGAGACGCGTAATTGATGGGTCGAAAAACCAGATACTCGAACTAAGCTGACATCGGCTTCGGTTTTTAGCCGTCGTTTCAAATCTTCAGCGTAGGCTTTTAGGTCCGGCCAACTAGCGTCGCCGTTGATGGCAATATCAACGACCGGCTCTGACCATTCAAACTCTCGTACTATCGGCGGCTCAATTTGAGCTGGAAAATCGTTAATGGCATTAATTTCGGTTTGAACATCGACCATCATCCGGCCAACGTCGGCATCGTCGCTTAGTTTGACTAATAATGATGCTGAACCTTCTAAGGCAGTACAACGGGTTTCCTCTATGCTAGAAAGACCATCAACAGCGTCTTCCATGCGCAGACACAAGCTCTCCTCCACCTCAATTGGCGAAGCACCTGGATAGATAATTTGCGCTTGGACATACGGCACCGAAAAATCGGGAAAAGTTTCACGTTTAATGCTGCCTATACTGCTCAGACCAAGGAATATAAACGCAATCATTATAAGATTGGCTAAGGTCGGGTGGCTGGTGAAGTAACGGATCATCGTTTAGCCCTCATCCGACAAACTATGGACCCGCATACCAACAACAGCTGGAATTAAATCGCTAAGTATAAGTTGTTCTCCGGGTTGTATATCCCCAGCAATTGCTACACCTTCACTTGAACGATACAAGGCAACCACCGGTTTGATGTCTAAGGTTTTATCCTTCGTCATCACGTAGATTTTGCCCTCTCGTAATGCTCGCTCTGGAATCACAAAGCGTGGACTTGCCCCGCCTTCAATATGCGCTTCAAGAAACATCCCATTTGACAGTGGCGGGTTTGAACCAACCTCCACTGTTTTTACATCTTGCTTCACTTCTAAAAATAGGCCAATCGTGGCTTGGTCTGGGTTAACGGTATCGCTGAGGCGAGTGACTTTGGCTGGCCATTCAAAGCTGATATCAGCACTGCGCAATATAACTTTAGCTTGCATATTGAGCTTGGATAATTCAGGGAACTCACCATCACGAGGGATAGCAGTATAAGACTCAATCAAGCGTCTCAGATCAGGTAGGCTTAGCTGCGCATCAATGACCATGGTGTCCATGCGCTGTGCTTCAAACATCACCAACTGCATATTAACTACTTGGTCTTGTTCTACACTCACTTCGGCAATACGTGCATCAAAAGGTAAAACAAACTTAGTTTTAGATAACTCACGCTGAGCATCATCAACTTTAGCTTGATCAACATTAACCTGCGCCTTGGTTACCAATCTGTCGTCGGGCAACAACTTAATTAGGTTTTCCAAATCTTGAACTAATTTTTGTTGGCCTAAGTAGCTTATTTTCTCAAGCTCCAACTCAGAGCTCGAAATCAAGTTTTTCTGTTTGAGTTGGTTCTTACGCGCAAGCTCGCCTTGCGAGAGCTTTAAACGTTGTTTTTCTAATGCCAAGGTTGCTGCGTAGTTGCGCTCTTCTTGATCAATGCGCGTCAACTGGGTTTCACTTGCACGTAAATTCGCTTGCGCTTGGGCTAGTTTTAGCTCGTATTCGGAAGGGTCAATTTCAAGCAGCAATGTGCCTTGGTTGATAAAGCGTCCTCTTTCAAGGTCTGGATGCTTATAAATAATACGTCCGCTAACTTCAGCCACCGCTTGCAAAGATGTTTTGGGGCTAACCCGGCCAAAGGCTAAAATTTTCGGTGCTGAATCACTAAGCTCTAAAGCTTGTACTTCTACCAAACGACTCGCAGGCTCGATGTCTTGAGTAGCTACTTTAGGCTCGGGCCGGGTGGCGATAAACAAAATGATGATGCCAACCGCGAACGCTGGAACAAATAGTAATTTACGGGGTTTAATCATGTTCGGGTTTCCTCATCATTCCGTGTTTTAATAAGCTGACGTTATGCTGAAATAGTTGTTCTAAAGAGGCCTCATCTAGCCCTATTCCATGTTGTTCTCGTATCATTGGCGGCATAATAAACGGGAAAACCGTCATACTCATAATGCTGAACAATGCCAAACTAGGGTTTATCCCGTCTCTCAAAAAGTCTTGCCCTGAAATATAGCTAGATATATCGGACTCAATCTTTCGAAACATATTGTTTCGAATGATTTGGTGTTCGCTATTGTTTTCGGGCAACGATGCCAAGCGAAATACCAGCAAAGGAAAGTCTGGATACTTTTGCATGACTTGATAGTAACGGTGCATAACACCGGTTAGCCCATCAAAATTCTCGGCTTTTTTAAGTTGTTTAAATTCATGAAAAATAGGCTGAGTTGTTTCAATGACCATGGCACTAAAGAGTTTATCTTTGCTGCCAAAATAATAGCGAATTAAACCCGCATCAACACCAGCCTCTTTAGCAATACTACGGATAGAAACTTTGCTGTACTCTTGTTGAACAAAGCAGTTTCGCGCCGCATCAATAAGCCGCTCTCGGCTATGGCTTGGCGTACTTGGCCGTCCTACTGCGTTTTTATCCTTGGGAATGGACATTATGCATCCTTTATTCTGCAACTGTAGAATATCTTACACCTAAATTCTGCAGGTGCAGAAATCCTTTAATTCCTAATTTTTCTACATTTGTAGAATAATAGGCGCAATTAGCAAACAGAGATCAGAGGTGACTAACATTTCTCGCTGATTTTAAAGATAAAATTGATCGCACTTTATGAATTTACGTATAGATTTAGTAGAAGGATTAAAGTGGTGTGACTTTAATTATAAATAAGCGAGTTGAACTTCAAGCTAAATGACTGCTTCAGTACAAATTTAGGCATTATGAGTTCAAACAATCGCCAGATCAGGAGTAGGGCTTTATGTCAGAAAAAATACAGGTTGGTATAAGCGCTTGCTTAGTTGGCGATAAAGTACGTTTCGACGGCGGTCATAAACAAAGCCGCTACTGTTTAGATGTACTAAGTGAGTATTTCGAATATGTTCGTTCTTGCCCTGAAATGGCAATTGGAATGGGCACTCCGCGTAAAACCATTCGATTGCTGAAAGGGCCTGAACGTATTGAAGTTGTGGCTAGCGACGGCAGCTTTGAAGTAACCGACAAACTTCTTAACTACAGTGACGAGCGCGTTGAGCAGCTTGAACACCTTGACGGTTATATCGTTTGCGCCAAATCTCCAAGTTGCGGCATGGAACGCGTAAGTGTCTTTGATCCTGAAAAGAACATGGGCAGCCGAGATGGCGTTGGAGTGTTTACTCGAAAGCTGATGGACCGCTACCCTTATTTACCTGTTGAAGAAGACGGACGACTTAATGATCCGCATCTGCGCGAAAATTTTATTACTCGAGTTTATGCCCACCAAGCCTGGCGGGAGCTAAAAGAAAGCGGCCTAACTGTCTCTAAAGTAATGAGTTTTCACTCTCGCTACAAGTACTTGCTTATGGCACACAATCAAGGTGCGTACCGGGAATTAGGCCCGATTGCGGCTAAGCTGAAAGGCAACGATGACCATGAAGGCTTCGAGTCCTACTTCCAAAGCTTTATGACGACTCTGAAATATAACCCTAGTCGTAAAAACCACAGTAACGTTATGCAGCATTTGCAGGGGTATTTAAAAACCCAACTAAATGCCCGTCAAAAGCAAGAGCTCGGTGAGCAGATAGACAAATACCGCGAAGGAACCTTGCCATTATTCGCACCACTAACCTTGCTGAAACACTATTTAAACGAGTTTCCCAATGAGTATTTGGCCATGCAAACCTATTTGGATCCGTACCCAGAAGCCTTAAAGCTTCGTTACGCTTTATAACGTTGACCAATTGACTGACAAGGATGCTGTATGTCACTGCTATTGTGGTTTAGAAACGATCTTCGATTAGATGACCATCAGGCGCTGCAAGCTATGTTGGAGCGCAGCAAAGCCGAGAACCTTAGCTGCCGCGCTGTTTTTATAAGCACACCAAAGCAGTGGCAAGGGCACAACATCGCTGGTATTAAACTGGAACTTATCGAGGCACAGCTTAACCACCTAGCACGCTCGCTTGGCGAGCTTGGCATCCCTTTTGAAGTGCTAGCAGGCAGCGATTTTAACAGTCAGCCACAGTTGTTAAAAAACTACTGCGATCGCTATCAAATTCAAGGTATCTACGCCAGTGTCGAGCCTGAAATCAATGAAATTAAGCGCGACCAAGCCGTCACCAATGTCGGCTTATCATTAACTCTATGCCAAGGACATTGCATATTGCCTACGGGTAGCGTGCTCAATCAGCAAGGTCACATGTTTAAGCGCTTTACACCTTTCAAAAAAGTTTGGCTTGAACACGTGAAGTTAGAAACTTGGTGCTGTTTTTCGCCCTTCAATCAACCGGTTCAACATGCACCAGCGCTAAGCAATTCAGAAGTTAATTTAGGGCTACCTGAACACGAGCAAGGTGCTATTGATTGCACTATTTGGCCTAGTGGTGATGGCAAGATACTGCAACTTGCACACGACTTTATTCAAACCCGCGCTAGCCACTATCATCAAGAACGCGATATCCCAAGCTTGGATTCAACCAGCAAGCTATCGGCCTACCTGGCTATAGGAGCGATATCGCCTCGCCGCTTATTAAACATGTTGCTACAACATGACCCACTATTATTTGAAGCCCACGACGAAGGCCACGACGAAGGCCAGCAAGCTTGGCTAAACGAAATAATATGGCGAGAGTTTTACCGCCATCTCATTGTCGCCTATGCTCATTTATGTAAAGGGCAAAATTTTGTGAGTAACGCCAACCGTATCGC
The DNA here is from genome assembly GCF_003610775.1 of Alginatibacterium sediminis. GTDB lineage: Bacteria > Pseudomonadota > Gammaproteobacteria > Enterobacterales > Celerinatantimonadaceae > Alginatibacterium > Alginatibacterium sediminis. Next base: position 251,797 of record NZ_RAQO01000008.1, read on the forward strand.
ATGGCGCAATTCTCCCGATTTGTTTGAAGCATGGTGTCAAGGTAAAACCGGCTACCCGCTGGTCGATGCGGCAATGCGTCAACTGCTTGCCACCGGATGGATGCACAATCGACTTCGGATGGTGGTTGCCAGCTTTCTAACCAAGCATTTATTGGTTGATTGGCGCCATGGGGAACGTTTCTTTATGCGGCATCTGATTGATGGGGATTTGGCCGCTAACAATGGCGGCTGGCAATGGGCTGCAAGTACTGGCTGTGATGCACAACCCTACTTTAGGATTTTTAATCCTATCCGACAAAGTGAACGTTTTGATCCTCATGGGCACTTTATCCGTAAGTGGGTTAAAGAACTTAAAGACATTGAAGGGAAAGCTATTCACTTTCCTAACAAAGGCTTAGGTCTCGGGGATTACCCCAGCGCCATCGTCGACCATGCTCAGGCTCGCAAACTAGCCTTAGAAGAATTTTCGGTGATTTCAAACAAGTCGTAAATCGGAGAGGTATCACCATGTCAGTATGTGAATCATTGACACAACAGGGTTTAGAGCGATTTATCGAACTTTACCAACAGCTCAATAAAGATAATTTGCACCGTCTGCATGAGATATATGCCCCGCAAGTAGAGTTTAGTGATCCGATGCATCAAATTGATGGCTTGGATAATTTGAGCAAGTACTTTGAACAACTGTACTTAAACCTCGAACACTGCGAATTTGTGATCGAGCAAAGCTTTATCAAGGATAGTTCTGCTAGTTTAGTTTGGACCATGAATTTCAAGCACCCTAAATTGAACAAAGGACAGATTGTCTGCGTGCCCGGAATGACTCATCTACAATTCCAAGACGATAAAATTATTTATCACCGCGACTACCTCGACTCAGCCACCATGCTTTACGAGCACCTGCCTGTTTTAGGATGGGCAATACGCTCAATCAAACAAAGGTTTGGTCAATGAGTCACTGGGTATTAATCACCGGAGCTAGTTCAGGGATCGGCCATGCCTTGGTTTGTGAGTACATCAATGCCGGTTGGAATGTCATCGCATGCGGGCGCAGGCAGCAAGCCCTTGACGACTTGCATAGCTCACTGCGCGACAGCTCGCGATTACATACTTTGGTTTTCGACATGAACCAACGCGACGCCGTAATGCAGGCCTCATTGAGTTTAGATGCGACCCTCGACTTGGTCATACTCAATGCGGGAACCTGCGAATATATCGACAATCCGCATCAGCACTTTGACAGCAGCTTGTTTGAACGGGTGATACAAACCAATTTGATTGGCATGGCAAACTGCATTGAATACTTTATGCCAAAGCTAAAGCGTCCTGGTCGGATTGCTCTAATGGGCTCAAGCTCAAGCTACTTACCATTGACTCGAGCTCAGGCTTATGGCGCTTCAAAAGCCGCCACCAGCTACTTAGCACAAAGCTTAGCCATTGATTTATACGCGCATCAAATTTCGGTCAGCCTTATTAATCCAGGATTTGTCGAAACCCCGCTTACCCAAGCCAATGACTTTCCAATGCCCGCCATCGTCTCAAGTACCAAAGCGGCATCAATAATTCGCCAGCAACTCGACAAGGGTAAAGCAGAGATCCATTTTCCGAAGCGCTTTACCTTGTTGTTAAAGTTTATTGGCTTACTGCCCCAATCATGGTGGTTGCGACTCTCTCAAGCCATGCTAAACAAACAATCTTCGGCAGAGCCACCAACTTCGCATAAGGAACAATCATGAAACGAATTGCTATCATCGGAACCGGTATCTCCGGCTTAGTTTGCGCACGTTTGTTACATCAAGAACATGAGGTTCAAGTCTTTGAGGCCAATGACTACATAGGCGGACATACTGCAACCGTCGATGTAGAGACCCCGCAAGGACAATTTGCAATAGATACCGGCTTTATCGTATTCAATGACCGCACCTACCCAAATTTTATTAAGCTTTTACATACGCTTGGCGTAGCTTATCAAGATAGCGAGATGAGTTTTAGTGTCAAAAATGACAGCCAAAACCTAGAGTACAATGGTCACTCAATTTCAACCTTATTTGCTCAAAAACGCAATTATCTAAATCCAAAGTTTTATAGCTTAATTCGCCAAATTCTTAAGTTTAACAAGGCCTGTAAGCAACGCTGGCAAGACCAAGATATTAAGAGTGACGAAACTCTGGGTAGCTACATCAAGCAATTAGGGCTAAACGACTACTTTGCTACTAACTATATATTGCCAATGGGAGCTGCCATTTGGTCAGCAAGCTTAGACGAATCGCAACAAATGCCACTCGAGTTTTTTATCCGATTCTTTGTCAATCACGGATTACTCAACGTCAGCGACCGACCTCAGTGGTTTGTAGTCAAAGATGGTTCGCGCAGTTATATCCCAGCACTAATTGCAGGCTTAGAAGAGCGCATCCACTTAAATTCCCCCGTTCAATCAGTTAAACGCCTTAACCAAGGCGTAGAATTGACAATCAATGGCGAGGTGCAGCACTTTGATGACGTGGTGTTGGCCTGTCACTCAGACCAAAGCTTGTCTATGCTAAGCGACGCCACTAACGACGAACAGAAAGTACTTAGCCAGCTTAAATATCAAAACAACGAAGTGGTTTTGCATACTGATGTTAGCTTACTACCAAAGCGAAGAGCAGCTTGGGCGGCTTGGAACTATGGACTAAATGGCGATAGCACCAGCGCAGCAGCGGTAACTTACAATATGAATATACTGCAAGGACTCGACGAAAAAGCGCCCACGTTTTGCGTAACCTTAAACCAAACCCAATCGATTGACCCAAGTAAAATACTGCGTAGCTTTAATTACGCCCATCCCATGTTTAATCACCAAAGCATTCAGGCTCAACAGCAGCGTAATCTCATTTGTGGTAAGTCCAATACCCATTTTGCTGGGGCTTACTGGTATAACGGCTTTCACGAAGATGGCGTTCGCAGTGCCCTCGATGTTTGCCAGCGCTTTGGCCTTACCCTAGAGAGCTTGCTGAGTCCAAAGACGAAACCATCGACTCAAACTATACCAAAGGTCGAACCGAGCCAAGTACCAGAGCCTAGCCATGCGTAGTGCCATTTACCGCGGTAAAGTCAGCCACAAACGCTTTGGTGCTAAAGAGCACCAATTCGCCTATCGAGTTTTCTATCTCGCATTAGACCTTGATGAACTTCAAGCGGTCGACAAGCTCGGTCCTTGGTTTAAGCTAGCACGCTTTGCTCCCCTGCAATTACGCCCGCAGGATTACCTAGATAGTCCAGAGCGTTTAGATAAACATTACGTTTGGAACCAAATCATCAAAACCCATCCCCAAGCTCAAGAAACACCTCAAGGTCGGGTGGTTATGGTGGCTATGTTGCGTTGTTTTGGACTGTTTTTTAGCCCCGTTAATTTCTACTTTGCCTACGATGAACACGACCAAGCCACATGGATGCTTGCTGAGGTTAGTAATACACCGTGGAACGAACGTCACTGCTATGTGGTTGACTTAAAAGCGCCGCAACCCAGCCCCAAAGAATTTCATGTGAGTCCATTTATGGATTTGGACATGGATTATCACTGGTGTGTTAGACCGCCGAGCGAACATCTTGCAGTTGATATAGAAAGTGTAAAAACAAATAAACTTTTTCAGGCCAAGTTACGTTTACAAAGATATGAATTAAGTAACCGTTCGCTACGTAATCAAGTTTTATCAATACCTTCAATGGTTTTAAAAACACTGTTTGGTATTTATTGGCAGGCATTCAAATTGTTTTTTATCAAACGAATCCCATACGTAGCACATCAAAGTTCGATGGAGAAAAAATAATGGAAGTGACTGCTGCTCTTAAATCACAAAGCAATTATATCGACCGTATCTGCGCATCAATTGTAACTAAGTTGCTCGACAGGCTTCAGTTTGCTCATATCGACCTACATGACAATGGCCAACATTCTAGTTTTGGCGACACCAACTCAGATTTGTCAGTGAGTATCACGGTTCACAATCCCGGATTTTATCGACGCATCGTTACTGGTGGTAGTATTGAGGCATCACTTTCTTACATTGATGCCGACTGGAGTTGCAGTGATTTAAGCGCTCTGATGCAAATTTTTGTGCGTAATGAGAAAGTATTGGACCAACTGGAAAGCCGATTTGCTTGGCTAACCGCGCTTAAGCACAAGCTGTTTCATCGCAGTAATAGCAACAGCGTTAAAGGTTCCAAGAAAAATATTCTAGCTCATTACGATCTTGGCAATGACTTATACGCTAGCTTTCTAGACCCGCGCATGCAGTATTCAAGTGCCGTGTTCCCAAGTAAAACGATGAGTTTGGAAGACGCACAATATGCCAAACTTGAAAAAATATGTCAGCAGTTGCAACTAAAGCCAGGGGAGCATCTACTCGAGATCGGCAGCGGTTGGGGCGGCTTAGCCATTCACGCGGCAAAACACTATGGCGTGCAAGTCACCACCACCACGATCTCTGAAGCGCAACATCAATGGGCGAACGCAGAAATTAGTGCGCAAGGCTTACAGGAACAAATTACCTTGCTCAAAAAAGACTACCGTGAGTTGGAGGGAGAGTACGACAAGCTAGTGTCAATTGAGATGATTGAAGCGGTAGGTTTTGAGCACTTGGATCAATTCTTTAAAGTATGCCAACGTCACTTAAAGCCGAATGGATTGATGTTCTTGCAATCAATAACCATCAACGACCAACGTTTTGATAGTTATCGCAAAAGCGTCGACTTTATTCAGCGTTATATTTTTCCTGGGGGCTGCTTACCATCCATTTCAGTATTGTGCCAACAGTACGCTAAGAACACCGATATGGTGGTTCAAAGTATTGATGATATTGGCCAAGACTACGCCTTAACCTTGGAACACTGGCAGCAACGATTTAATGCTAAACAAAGCGAGCTGCAAAATCATGGCTTTGACCAACGCTTTTCTCGACTTTGGAATTTCTATTTCAGCTACTGTATCGGAGGGTTCAAAGAGCGGGCCATTTCCACGGTTCATATTTTAGCTGCAAAACCTGACTATCGCGCTTAGCATGGCAATTAACCCACGCGGGATGTTCTGGCTCAATCTCGCTTGTTTTCAACTGGCGTGGTTTTTGTCGGTGTCAAAACAAAATGATGCACTGTTGTGGGTGGGCGCCTTACTTGTAGTACAGCTGGTTTTCAGCCCTAGCAAGTTGCGGGATTTGAGCCTACTACTAAGCATTGGTTTACTCGGGATAGCTCTCGATTTGGTGCTCACTCAAGCTTCAGTGTTTATATTTTCGCCCATACAATCCCCTTGGTGGCTGGCCTTATTATGGTTTCATTTTGCGCTAGCGCTAAATTATAGTTTAGGCTGGCTTAGCAGAATTCCGCTGCCGCTTGCTATGTTAGTTTCCGCAATTGCAGGACCTTTTTCTTACGCAATGGGATACCGATTAGATGCCGTAGAGTTTGGCCTACCACTGCTACAAACACTGCTCATTCTGTCGCTTTGCTGGGCACTCTCCATATTGGTATTTCTTAAGGTTCGCAGCACGATTACCCAACTACAGTGATCGCTTAACGGCTTTGGTCCGTAACTCTACTAAGGCCAGCTGGGCCAACTAATGAGAGGGACAAACAATGACCATTCGCAGCCTGTTAATTCTGAGCTATATCCTGGCCGCAGCAACGGTTAATGCACAATCGGCTGCAAACCACGAGCGCGACGACTGGCGCTTGCTTGGACAAGCCCAAATGAGCTGGCTAATCTTCGATATTTATTCAGCCAAGCTTTATCAGCAACGCAACACCGAACTTAGCGACATTCTCGACAGTAACGAACACTTACTAGCAGTAGAGATCACTTACCAACGCAATATATCGCAGCAAAAATTGCTAATGGCCACCGAGAGAGAGCTAAGCTCTGTCAATCGTAAATCATCGCAATTTAGCTTAAGTGAGTCCCAAATCCAAAGTTGGATTGCCAGTTTAGAGACTATTTGGCCTGACGTAGTCAAAGGAGACGTCATCCGCTTCGAAGTACAAAGCTCAGGCTTAGGCGTTTTTTACTATAACGATGAAGTCATTGGAAGTATTAAAGACCGTGCTTTTTCTCCTGCCTTTATGGCGCTTTGGATATCCCCTCAATGCAGCTATCCAAAGCTGTGTGCCCAGCTACGAGGACCGCTTAATGTATAACTTGTTCCCAAATCAACCAGCCAAAACGCAAGGCTTTCTGCGCAGCTTGGTAATTTGTGCCAGCTTATTGTTAAGCGCGTGCAGTGCGCCATCAATTGAAGATTACGTGGACAGTCAGCCGACTCTCAATCTTGAACAATTCTTTGATGGCCCACTATTGGCTCATGGCATTGTTCGCGACCGTAATGGCTTAATGACCCGCAGCTTTGTTGCACAACTGCAAGGCTCATGGAAAACGATAGATGGCAAGCTAACCGGAACCTTAGATGAAGACTTTATTTATAACGATGGCGAAATAAGCAAACGGATCTGGACCATCGTCAAACAAGCCGACAACAGCTACACCGGTACCGCTTCTGATATTGAGGGTGAAGCAGTCGGTGAGAGTAGTGGCTCAGCCCTGCGTTGGGTGTATCAGTTGTACATAGAGGTAGATGACACCCAATATTTAGTCGACTTTGATGACTGGATGTATTTGGTCGATGAGCACACGATTCTTAATCATAGCGTCATCAAAAAATGGGGCTTTGAAGTAGGTGAAGTAATGTTGAGTATTAGGCGCTTGCCAGAATGAATAACACCAAACCATCTTCCTACAGTATTTGACGGTTCGTACACCACTGTATCCACCCTTCACAGACGAAGAGTGGTGTACAGAGCCTTCAGTGATTGTCCAATATACGAGCTTTCAATTAGTGGTTGTTAGAAAAAACTATCTAAAATGCTTCCAGAGCCTGCCATCAATCGCTGATAAACCCAGTGCAATCAGTAACATTCCTAGTAAATGTATTCCTTGTAGTGTTTCGTTCAAAAATATAGAGCCCAGCAGTACCGCTGAAACCGGAACTAACAAGGTGACTAACAGCACGTTGGTAGCGCCTGCAAGTTCAAGTATTTTGAAATAAAGCACGTAGGCAAACGCTGTTGAAAACACGGCAAGTCCCATCACTGCCAACCAGGTTTGGGTACTAGTCGCGTTGAACTCAATTGGCCCATCAACAAGCAATGTAATTGGAATCAAAACTAAAGCCGACGCCGTAACCTGCCCGGCAGCCGTTACCACAGGATTTAGCCCCATACTTTTAAAGCGGCGACCAAAGACACCAGCAAATGCATAAGAAATAGCAGCCCCAACAATCGCGAGTTGCGCCAACAATTTACCGCTGCCACTTAAGGCTGGCACGCCTATCATCACAACAACACCTACAAAACCCAGACTCACACCAAACAGCTTCAGTTTGGTAGGGCGCTCGTCAGGCAGTAATAAACCGGCGACAATAACAGCAAATATAGGCGTCGCCGCATTGAGTATCGACGCGAGTCCTGAAGCAATTTGGGTTTGTCCCCATACAATTAAGGCGAACGGAATGACATTATTGAGTATACCCATCCCCAGAAATGAGCCCCACACCTTGAGGCTTTTGGGAGGGCGAATCCCCATCACTAACGCAAATGTCCACAAGGCTAATGCGGCAACACCCACACGTAAGCTAACAATCGTTAAAGGCGGCAGCTCATTGACTGCAACCCCAACCCAAAAGAACGAAGCCCCCCAAAGCACAGAAAGTAAGATAAGCAAAAACCAAACTTTTGAGTTCATCGCGTTCGAAATTGTAGAGCTCATAACAGCTTCCATTCATGGCAGGTCGTGACTTGCGTGGCGTCCATACTAAGTCAAACATGACCCAACAAACATCCGATTTTTGCGTTTTATTAATAATTATCTTCTGCGTTCAATCAGCACTTACTTAGCAAGAATCGGATAGCATAGACTAAAAAAATATGGTGCTATAGCCTTAACAACGCAATGAGAGAACAAGCATGCCAATGCCCGCTAATGCCGAAATGCTAAAAGCTATACAAAGCCGAGATGCCTTATTTGACGGTCAATTTTACTATGGCGTGGTGACGACCGGTGTGTTTTGCCAACCTTCTTGTTCTAGTAAAATGGCTAATCCAGAAAATATTCGTTTGTTACCCAATATTGAGTCTGCACTTCAAAGTGGTTTTCGTCCTTGTAAGCGTTGTTGTCCAGCCGGACCCGACCAGAAAATACAAAAGCTAGTTGATGTGGCACGTTATATTGAGCAACACCTTGATGATAAACTAAGCTTAGCGTCGTTAGGCACTATGGTTCAGCTTTCAGGTTCTAGACTACAACGGGTTTTTAAAGAAGCGTTTGGGGTAAGTCCAAAACACTATCAAGATGCGATTAGAATGCGCCACTTTAAGCACAGCCTCAAGCAAGGAGAGCCCATTAGCGATGCGATCTATGCCGCTGGGTTTGGCTCTTCAAGCCGAGTCTACGGCGAAGCCTCGCGCAACATAGGTATGACACCCAAGGCCTATCGCGATGGCGGAAACGGCGAGACTATTCACTATGCCTGTCGCAACACCACCTTTGGGCACATCATTATGGCCGCCACTACTAAGGGCGTGTGCTCAGTACAGTTTGCTGACAATGAAAGTGAATTACTCCCGCTTTTATCCAAGGAATTCCCAAAAGCAACTCTGCTTCACTCTACCGCGCAAAACTCTCCAGCGCTTGATAACTGGATACATGCCTTAGATCAACACCTCAATCAAGGTACTGCAAAACCAGAGCTCCCTCTTGATATCAGAGGCACCACATTCCAAATTAAAGTGTGGCAATGCTTACTTAGTATCAAAGAAGGCGAAGTGATGAGTTATGGCGATGTCGCAGCAAACATCGACCAGCCTAAGGCTGTTCGAGCTGTAGGCACAGCCTGCGGTAAAAACCCGGTTGGCGTACTTATACCCTGTCACCGGGTGCTGCGAGCTGACGGCTCGCTAGGTGGGTATCGTTGGGGTGAGCATCGCAAGCAAACACTTTTAGCGCGTGAAAAGCCAGCACGTAAGGCATAATCAGGCTGTCACTAGTGCTAGTGCTTATCGAAATAGTTTTTGCGCCGAATATACTTGTCCATAAAATGGTAACGCACTGGTCGTGTCAGCCAAAACGACAATGAGATTAAAAGTCGCCTAAAGTCGCTAACATCTTCGAAAATACGTTCATCATGCAGCCAATGAGTTCGTCCCACTTGATGATAGATACCTGGGAATGGTGGCAAAAAAGTCACCAAATCAACATCACAGCACACCCTGAAGGTTTTGGATGCTAATGGGTATTGGCGTTTAAATCGGTAATCTCCCACCGCTGGTTGCCCAAAGGTCACTACCCGCTTAACACATTTGCTATGTTGGCGATGTAAGCGCTGGGCCATCAACACCCCTATCGCACCACCTGACGAATGCCCAGTAATCGACACCTTGCGCCCCTCATTAATTAAGGGCAATAAGGTCAGCCGTAAGCGCTCGTAGATACTCAATAAAGGTGTGTCTTTACATGGTTCATCCAACATTTTCGAATAGCCCCAGTGCACGCGATAAGTACGGTGTCTTTCGTTGACTCGGCGTAACCAACACTGCATGTTGATTAACCAATCCCGCAGGTCCTTACTACCACGGATAACCACTACCACTTCTTTCTTTGGCCCCCACAATACGCGTGCAGCCACGTGCCCTTTTTGATCTTCGATCAATACATTTCCAGCTTCAGAAAAGCCAAACGCCAGCGGGTCAAAATCATTGGGGTAGGATAGTTCGCACAAAAGCGCATAGCGTTCGTAATGGTAGCGTTTGAGTTTTTTCAATCAGCGCAGCAGCTTAGCTAGGTTTACGACCAGACTAAGTTAGCAATGTGACTCTTTCATGAACGTCTCGGAAAATGAAAAGTGGAAAATAGAACTCCTAGCCTATCTAATTGTTTCTCATGGGATTAACAGGTCAATACGGCGACTTAAAAGCTTTTTTCAATCTCACTCTAGACAACAATAAGCTATGTTCTCGGCGATACAATGTAAGTCAATATCTAAAGAAACACATCAGCATCTTGTAGCCCTTAGAAAACCTAACAAATTGGGACTATTGTCTGTGAATAAATTTAATGACGCTTGTGTGAAATGCTAGTAGAGCCAAAGACTAGCTAGAGGCATCATAGTATATTCTGTGCTTAGCCTTTTACGAGATCGCACGATTCGATTGAATTGCACATTTTGTACGGTTCGCTATAATCTTACGATAGTCCCAAATTTGAAGCGACACCATGCACACACTAACAGCAAACGATGCCAAACGTAATTTCGGTGAGCTACTTCTAAATGCTCAACGTGAGCCAGTTAAAATTAGTAAAAATAACAAAGATGCCGTTGTAGTGATGTCGATTCAAGACTATGAAGAATTTGAAGCGATGAAAGCCGACTATATAAAACACTGCTTTGATTCCGCAAAAGAAGACTTAGCCCAAGGAAATGCGGTTGACGGTGAAAACTTCCTGAATGCGTTGTAACTAAAGCATGCAAAAGAGCAAGTATAAACTGAGTAAATTAGCTCAGACTCATTTATACAAAATCAAAAGCTACACCCTTACAAACTTTTCTGAGATGCAATGGCAGAAATACAAAAACACACTCCTTACTGGAATTCAGATGCTTGCTGACAACCCTACTGTTGGAAGAAGCTGTAACGATTTATATCCAAGTGGCTTTTACTTCCCTGTTGGCAAACACACGGCTTTCTTTATCAAAGAAGACGGTTTTATTTTGGTCGTTGCAATCCTTGGGCAATCGCAATTACCACAAAACCAGATACGTTAATTCTCATAACCTAGCATTTTAAGTTAGGGCTATATTTCAGATTGGTAAACTCAGTCCTTACCACAAAGCGAGTATAAACAGTTGTTTTTTTACACGCTTGCTGACTCGAAGTTAAACTATGGAAATGTCTCAACCCAACCCCGTAGTCAGGCCGAGATCGAAGTTATTCAGAGACAACCGTGTGTTGAACAATGTCAATGTTGATGCCCGAAGGGTCTTTAATCATAAAGTGAATTTGTCCCCACTCTTCTTCTTTTAGCGGCATGGAGATCGCCATCTCAAAACCTTTAGCTTGCTCATAAACCTTCACCGCATCGGCTACTTCCAAACTCACCACATAACCTAAAGGTTGCATAATACGGTGTAAAAATTCAGGTTGGCTCGGATGATTCGGTACTAAAAATCCGAGTTGAACTCCAGTGTCCACTGATACAAGATGCAGGTAGAAGTCGTCTTGGAAAAAAACAGACTGAAAACCAAAATAAGTTTCATAAAACTCTTTCACTTGCTCTAGGTTTTCCACAACCATTACTGGGAACATCCCACTAAATTCAATCATAGCGTTCTCCTATTGTTTTCAAATAATGCTGTTAAACATTGCCGCTAAGGAGAATTATGCGTGATTGCTTAGGTGTATTATTGTACAAAACGGACATTTGCAAAAACCGCTTGGGAGTGACACCTGAGAGTTGCTTAAACTCCCGAGAAAAATGGGATTGGTCAAAATACCAATCAGCCCACTCTGTACTGTCTTTTATAGTTTGCAAGGACCTTAACGCTCTCTGAAAGCGGAGAACTTTAGAAAATGCCTTTGGACTTACACCGAGGTATTGTTGAGTTAAACGCCTTAAATGACGTTCGCTAAGACCGAGTGTTTCTGGAGCAAGGTTTTTCAGTTCAAGGCCGCCAGCGTTGCTATAACAGTAGCGTACAAACTTAAGTACCCTTGGGTCTACCACTGACCTACCAGGTCTACCCACTAAGGCTTTTGCAAAACGATTGCAGCGTTGAACAAACGGCTCTTGAAATGATAATAATTGTTGAATTTGATCAATAAATGATGCCGACAACAGATCCTTAGCGGGCATTTGATGATCGTCAGGTGACCATTCGCTAATCGGCTCAGATACCAGTATATGCTGGCCAAGTAATCGAAATCGAACCCCGAAATAGCTCGTAGGTCCAATCAAGGGATAAACAATTGGAGCTGTAAATGGCGAGACCAAAATTGCGTCGTCTAAATTGTCCAAATTAATGATCAAATCAACGCAGTTATCGGGAATACTTCGATAGCAGTATTCTCCATTAGGGACATTAAGCTGCCAAAAGCAATGAACCCAATGGGATATCGGCGTTGGCGGAGCCCATGTCTGATACAAATCATGGTCGTGGACTTGACCTTGAAATGGCGTAAATTCAGAGACTAACATGTACTAAGTTTAATCACTGGTTGGCGCTCTAGCAAATGGGGCTTGGATACATAAATTAGACAGCATCTATAACGTTGACCGTCCGACTGGCTTAGATAAACTATTTATAGTCATATCAACGGTGAAGCAATAAAAAGTAGCTTCTAAAATGCGTGAGCTAAAGCAGATAGATGCTCCAATGTCCTTTTCCATTATCACGGGTTCTAAAAAGTGAGCCGATTGGGTCTATGACTACCACCAAGCTAACTGCCTTTGAAACATAATGGCGCTTGTTAGAAGTCTAATCCTTTATGGTGCAGGTGGCTGCTAATACAGTTCTATGGCCGGTTACGTTTTAACCAAACCATCCACAATAAGGGCACTAAACATAAGCTAGTTGTGAGCATATCTAGATAGCTGTGGTAGTGCATAAATTTCATTAACTGTAAGTAGGCTAACAAACCCAAAACTACAGGTATTGTCCATTTAACTCGGTAGGTGATGTGATGCGCGCAAAAGGCCAACGCGATTGCGGTGTGGGTGCTGTAATCCAAATTTAGCGCGGGCCAAATACCTAACCAAGCATCGAGCAACATAAGCGCATAAACCAATACTAGTGACAAAGCCAAGGCGCGAATATCCAGCCGAATAGGCTGGCCCTTAGCGCGTTGTCGGTAGAAAATCCATAGGCTGATCGCAACCAAAACTGGCGTGTAACAATCGGCGAGAAACGCCCCTACTTCGTATGTCATTACTCAATTCCAAGCAAATTAGCTGGCTATTTTACAGGCTAAAAACGTCAAAAAACATCGTCAATAGCAGAGCTAAATATTGCTTCCTCGGGCTTAATATGACAGCAACCTAAGCATGCAAAGGCAAGCTTGGCAACTAAGTCCAACGAACTAATCCAAAAACTCGCGTCGGGCGATGGGATCCATTTTAAATTGACCACCATAGGCACTCGTTGTGGTACTGGAATTACTATCCATGACACCACGAGATTTTACGCAGTAATGAGTCGCTTGGATCTGTACAGCAACGTCGTCGGTACCAAGCAAAGTTTGCAAGGCCACCAGCACTTGGCGATTAAGTCGTTCTTGCACTTGAGGGCGCTGAGCAAAAAATCGCACAATGCGGTTAATTTTGGATAAGCCTATCACTTTATCATTAGGGATATAGGCCACTCGAGCGCTACCATCAATGGTGATAAAGTGGTGTTCGCAGGTGCTGATCACGTCGATGTCTTTAATTTTAACCATCTCATCAACTTGCATTTTATTGTCGATCAGCGAAATTTTAGGGAAATGGGCATAATCTAGTCCGGAAAACACCTCATCAATATACATTTTGGCGATGCGTTGTGGTGTTTGCTCTAAACTGTCATCGCTTAGGTCCAATCCCAAGGTGCTAATCACTTGGCGCATTAACCCTTCGATGGTTTCTTTTTTCTGCTCCGTGCTAAGACCGTTGGCACGCATGGGCGTTTCTAGACCTTGAGCGAGCAAGGCTTGCTGTACCGCTGTTGCATGTTCAGAAATCTGCATGTTCAATCCCTTAACTCGGTTATCTTCAAAAAAATCGGGGTACTTAAAAAGCTACGATTAAATAGTGATACGCTAGCGATGCAATTAAGGATCAGTGTAGCAGCTTGGGCTATTTTCTTCGCTTTATTGCGCTAGATCAAGTTATGCTACGTATACAATTACGAACTATAGCTACTATTTTTCCAAACTACTCGGTAAGCATCTATATTTTAAGGATTTTTAAGTGATTAGCGATTCCGACAAACCTAAAGTATTAATTACCGGTGCGGCCAAGCGAATTGGCTTAGCACTAGCGCAAGCCTTAATGCCAGATTATCAAATTTTGATTAGCTACCGCGACCCAAATACCAATGTAGATGCGCTTCGAGCACAAGGGATTCAGTGTTATCAAGTCGACTTCAATGACGATGAGGCTATCGCTCAATTTAGCCAAACTATTCAAAGCGAACATGAAACCCTGCGCGCGATTATTCACAATGCGTCTAGTTGGCAATCGGAAAGCCTTGAACCTAATAAAGCCGCACTCATTGCGCAAATGATGCAGGTACATGTAAGCGCGCCTTATCAAATCAACTTTGCCCTTCAATCACTGCTTAATCACAGCGATACAGCGGGAGATATCATCCATATCACTGATTATGTTGCACAGCACGGTAGTCACAAACACATTGCCTACGCTGCCAGCAAAGCAGCACTTGCCAATTTAAGCCAATCTTTTGCTATGCAATTTGCGCCGAATATTAAGGTCAATAGCATCGCGCCAGCACTGATTCGGTTTAACCCACGTGAAGACCAAGCCACCCGAGAGAAAAATCTAAATAAAACCTTGATGCAAATTGAGCCAGGGGAGCAAGAGATAATAAAAGCCGTTGAATACTTACTCAACAGCTCTTATGTAACCGGCACCACCATCAATGTTGACGGTGGACGCCATTTAGTTTGATGGGGGCGGTTAAAATATTAAGTGCGCTAATCCAGCAATAATAGGCAAGCTGACTAGCGTACGTAGCAGAAAGATCACGAAAAGCTCCCAAAGTTTAACTGGGATTTTAGAGCCCATCATCAAAGCCCCCACTTCTGACATGTAAATCAATTGTGTTACAGACACCGCGGCAATCACAAATCTAGTCAGCTCGCTTTCAATACTGCCGGCCAGAATTGAAGGAATAAACATATCGGCAAAGCCGACCACAAAAGTTCGCGAGGCGGCTTCGGCTTCGGGAATTTGCAGCAGCTCAAGCAAAGGAATAAATGGCAAGCCTAAGTAGTCAAATATAGGAGTGTTGTAAGCGACCAGCAAGGCGGCTGTTCCAACCCCCATAACTACAGGCAGCACCCCAAAAACCATGTCAACGGCGTTACGCACGCCTTCTTTGGCCAAACTAACAGCACCGGGCGCCTTTTGGGCTTGGCTAAGCGCATTGAACTTAGCCCAACGCATCAAATACTTAAATTCTGGGATATGTTCATCATCGGCTTGGCGAGAACTGCCATCGATAAATTTGTCAGCTCGATTACGTAGCGGGAATAAACGCGGCACGATCAGCGCACAAACGAAGCCGGCAATACACACACATAAATAGAACCAGCCAAACATGTGTTCCAGACCTACTTGAGCGATTACAACCAGAGAAAAAGTAATCGAAACCGCAGAAAACGTGGTTCCAATCACCACCGCTTCGCGCTCGGTGTAATGTTTGTCTTCGTACTGCCGACTAGTAAGCAAAATACCAACACTGCCGTCGCCTAACCAAGAGGCCATACTATCAATAGCACTGCGACCCGGTAAGTTAAATAAAGGCCGCATAATTTTGGTCAGCAAGGTACCGATGAACTCTAATAGTCCGTAATTGAGTAACAATGGGAGCACCAAACCGGCAAAAATAAACACCGCAAATAGCGTTGGTAGCAAGTCAAACAAGATAAAGTGCCCAACGTCGGCGTTATATATTGCCTCAGGACCGACTTCAAAAAAACTTAGAATGGCAAACGTAGCTCCAAATAAACGAACCGCTAACCAAGCTGGTGAAGTCTTGAATAAAGCTACGACAAATGGCGAATGCTTTGCCCATGTTGGCTTGCCCAAACTGACATAAAGAGACATCACTGCCGTGATAACCGTGATCAAAACAATCATCGGAACCAAACTTGTCCCTAACAATTCAACGATAAAGCCTGCAATAACAGCCGCAGGTATGGTCATTCCGTCTTCTATGGGTAGTGGCAAAATAAATAAAATTGCCCCAAGCAAAGATGGCAACAAAAACTTCAACACATTGCTTAAGGTATAAAGCTCTGATTTTATTGGAGGCTCTTTGCTTTCGAAGTCGATATCTGATTGCACGCTGTTGTCTCTTTGATAGTTTGGTTAACGCCACTTTGCAACTACATTCACTAATGACGCATAATAATTCCGTGAAATATACTGGTTACGATGGAAAAATCAACCATAAAATATCGCCATTGAGAGATAAACATGAGAATAGAAATATTCAACAAGCTGTTAAGGGCCGTCATGAGACGATTGTAGGTATTTAGCAGCGCTTAAAACCTGTTAACTAAATACAGAATGCATAACTAGTCAGTTTAAAACTTAGATAAGCGACTCAGTTTTAGTCTCGATGTCAGATATCATCGTTTTCATAACATTACAGCACTCAATCTAACGCTGAATATCTATATTTTTCTCAAATTGAGTTAAACTAGAATGAATAGAAACAGTGACTTGTGTCTTGCCAAGACCATTTTGTTTAATCAAGGAGTTAATGATGGACGAGCGCCGCAACTTTTTACGCATCATTTTTGAGCGTCCAGCTCAGATTCGACATGGCAACACCACCTGGACGACAAGCCTACATGATCTATCCTTGCGAGGAGCTCTTGTTAACGAGCCCAACGATTGGGATTCAGAGCTCAAGTTAGTGACATTGAGCTTTTTACTCGATGAAGACAGTGAGCAACCTCTTAACATTGTGATGGACACTAAGGTCAAACACCAACGCGACGGCTTGCTAGGTTTGGAGTGCCATCATATTGATATCGAAAGCATTACCGAACTTAAACGACTGATCGAACTAAATTTGGGGAATGATGATTTACTGCATCGCGAACTTGAACAATTAGTGGGTAATTGAGCGCTGATCCCTAGCGATATATCACAGCTAGAATAGTTCCTTCATTCCTCGGCTATTCTAGTTATCAAGATTTCGTGCAATTTTTCAGAAACCTGCTTTAATAATCACAAAGTCTTAACATGTAACCCACGAAACCTGTCGAATTTATTTACAGTTGTTTGACGTTTATTTTTGGCAATATTTTTTTATTATAATAAAACAAAGACTTACCATGTTGGCCTGAAAAATGCGTTAGTCTTCGGATAACAATGCTATCCAACCTGGATGCAAACAATTTGCGAGAACTCTCATGGATAGAGACACTCTCTTGAGAAAGACCTATACAGGGTCTTTTTTTGCGTTAACGATGTTTATGGCGTTATTTGAAAGCACACCGGTCTACGCAAATACTCCCGCAATTGTTATTGATGGCCGCACCCAAACTCAGCTCAGTATTAATGGCCAAGTTACCGACATCACAACCTCTACAGTTAAAGGCAACAGCGCCTATAACTCCTTCTCCAAATTTAATGTTGAAACCGCAAACACTGTTAATCTTCACGTACCTCAACAAAGCCAAAACCTAATCAATGTCGTTCGTGACCAACGTAGTCAAATTGATGGCACCTTAAACGCTTATAAAAGTGGCAAAATTGGGGGCAATGTTTACTTCTTTAACCCCAATGGCGTTGTCGTTGGCGAACAAGGCCAGATTAATGTAGGCAGTTTAACCATCGCCAGCCCAACAACAGCTTATGTTGACGACTTAATCGATGGCGCCGGCAATATTAGTGACTCCCATGCTCAACAAGCGCTTGATGGCACATACCCCATTTCAGAAAGTGGTTTGATTCGCGTTAAAGGCAAAATTAACGCTATTGATAATGTCCAAATCAATGGACAAAGTGTAGTGGTAAATACCAATGGTTCGATTAATGTTGGACCAAGCTCAGCCATCAACTTTGCCGATATCGTTAATGTAGAAGGCCAGGTTGACGCCTTAGCCAGCAGCCGTACTATATCGATCAACGCCCAAGGTAATGTAGTGATCGGCGGCACTCTTGATAACAGTGGCAGTAGCGACGTTAATGGCGGCGACATAAATATTGCAGCCAAGCAAGATATCCAAGTTATTTCCGGTGCCAAGATCAAAACTGACGGCATAGGCGACAACTCGAATGCGGGCGAAGTACTGGTATTTGCCCAAAACGATGCACTCTTTGAACAAGGCGCGACTATTTCAGCTAAAGGTGGCGACGTCTCTGGTGATGGTGGTGCAATTGAGTTTTCAGCTAAAAAAGTGGTTCGCCTAGAGGGTGGGCAGTTTGAAGCTCAAGCTAGCAATGGTAGCGCGGGTTCGGTATTAATTGATCCTGATGACATTGAAATCGTTGGAAGCGATCAATACACGAATGGGGTTGAATACACTCTAATCGCGAATGATAGCATCACAATTGGCGAAAATATTACCATTTCAACTCGTTCCGTGGCTGTTGGTGACGACCATGAAAGCGACGTTTCTGTAGCTAACTCTGGCGATATTGAACTAAGAGCCGAACACATAAGGCTAGAAGCCGGTAGCAAATTATTGGCCCATGCAAGCGCTGGCTTTACCGGTGGCAATATACTCATCCGCGCCTCAGAAGTTGACGCCATAGGTGCGCAGCGCAATGCCAGCGCTAGTATTGTGGCGACCGATAGCAAACTAACCGGTCGTAATATTACCCTGCAAGCCTTTGCAGAAACCTCGGCAATTTTAAGTTTACTTGAAAACGATCCTCTGTTGGACGCGGCAAGTATTCAGACCTATATCGATGGCGAGTTAGACGACCCCATTGATGGTATTGCCGGCCGGTATTTTCAGTTAAATTCTCGCGCAACCGCTAGTACTCTAATTTCTGGCAGCCAAATACTGGCTGATGGAGATTTGAGTATCGAATCTAAAGCTGGCGCGCGAACAGGTTTTAAGAAAACTGCAAATGCGTCAACTGTCATAGAAAACAGCACTCTTGAAGGACAAGATGTCGAGGTATTATCATCGTCAGCAACCTCTTTAGTCTTCCCTATCTTGGGAACCTTAACTAAATTCGCAGACCAAAGCTGGTTACCTGATCCGGAAAGCAGCCTCACAGAAACCCTCGATGAAGAATTTTTTGACCATACCCAAACTACAATTGTCGGTCTTTCTGAGTCGAATGCACGTACCGTCATCAGTGGTTTTAGCAGCATTACTGCATTCGGGGCTATGAACATTGCCAGTGATGCGGAGTCAGTGGTTAAACCTAATTTCAATAGCCCTTTCTTGTTTTCTGCTGCATGGGGTGAATCTAAAGCTGAAGCCTTCACAAGTGTATTAGATACAACTACTTTGAACGCTGCTAACGCGCTTAAAATAAGTGCCAATACTAAAGCAGAAAGCGAAGTGATTGCCGGGCTAAACTCTACCAACATCCCTTTAGCTGCAACTTTTGTTTATGCGAATACGGTCGCCAATAGCCGAGCTGAAGTTGGCGGGTCAACCAAATTGGAGGCCGAATCAGTCTCGCTCAGCTCTGAAACTGAAATGAAAACCGACGTCTCTGCAATAACTAAGAATAACGGCGGAAGTGGTGCAGGGTTCAGTGTTGCGTATAGCGAAGTCGAATCAAACTCTTATGCTTCTCTAGCTGGCACCGTGCAAGCAAAAACTGGAGATGTATTGGTACACGCTTCTACCGAAGTTATAGAAGCTAACGCAGCTGATGCTGCCAGCCTAGGCGATCCTAAAAAGTTCGCGGACAAAATTGTTAACTTTAAAGATGGCATTAAACAAAACGTTACCAATAAACTTCTATCTAGTTTAACGCCACTAAGCCCAAGCTTATCAGACTCAATTAGTAACTTTATGTTTCCAGGGATTAAGGATGGCAGCTTGAATGTTGGCGGCGCAGTATCGTGGACCGATGCTAGCCATACAGCAAATGCCTTGATCGCCGATAACGCTCAAATTCTCAGCGCTAACAATATTAATGTCGAAGCAAGTATTAGCGACCACATCACCAATAGTGCGGGAGCTAAAACCAACTCTAAAGGTACTTCACTTGGAGGCTCAGCAGCGATAGGAAACTACAACAGTCTGGCAAATGCATATATCGGGAAGTCTGCGGTAATTGATGCGACCGGTAATGTCGACGTTAATGCGAAAACACTAATCCCCTATCCTTGGGAAATCGATTGGGACAATGCCGAACAAGTTCTCGATTTTCTTCGAGGTGGCATTTTAAATATGTTCCTTACTAGCTACTCGATTAATTCGGCTTCAGGTAAATCAGGACTTGGTTTGGCTTTAGGCTTAAACATACTCGAACTTGAGAACTCTGCCCATGCCTATATTGATGATGGAGCTCAAGTCCAAGCCAATAATGTTTCAGTATTAGCAGAGAACGAAGTCAATGTAATTGCAGCCACTGGCATACTAAGTAAAAAATTCTTTGGAACAAGCGGCGGTAAAGCAGCTTTAGGTGGCTCGGCTGACTTGATCACTATGACCACCAATTCGTCAGCGACCATCCGCGGCAATGCCTCAGTAACGACTGTTGAAGACGTCAGCGTGAATGCTAAAGACACCCAACGTTTGGTGTCAGTGACTGAAGCGGGCGGAAAGTCCGATGGCTACGGGATTCAAGGTGCTGTTTCAATCAACAATATAACAAATACCAGCTTAGCAGCTGTTGATGAACAAGCGATTATCGCCGCCAAAAATTTAATCATTGACGCGAACGCCGATCTTAATGTTATCTCCGTTGCTGGCGGAGTGGTTGCGACTAAAGGCCCGGTTGGTATTGGTTTCTCGGTATCCATCAATAACGTGTTGTCTGATGTGCGCGCATTTTTGGGTGATTTTGACCCAGATAATCAAAACCCCGGTTACGCAAAAGGATCGGTAAGCACTCAAAATGACGTTTCGATAACAGCTACTAACACCCTTTTACTTGGCTCTTACTCTGTAGCAGGGGCGATTGCAACTGAGAACAAAGCTCAAACAGACACACCAAGCAATGCCAGTTCAACCCAAAGCGGCGGTTCCAGTGCGCAAGGTGCTAGCAAATCGGGCAGTGGTAAGTTTGGTATTGGCGTCTCGGGAGATGTATCACTCAATGATTTGGATGCTACGACACTTGCTTATGTCGATGATGGCGCAACTATCGCAACAGCAAACAATGTTGCTATCGAAGCCAACAGTATAAATGAAATAGAAGCCCTATCAGGTGCGGTTACAATTTCAACCCAAAGCTATGGCAATGGCATTGCCGGTTCTTACTCGCAAAATACGATAAGCGAGAATACCCAGGCGAGTATAGCCAATGCCAATGTTCAATCGTCGGGCATGCTGCGCGTAGCGGCCCAAACTTCGGGCACAATTGAATCACTGGCAGCCTCATTACAATCCAGTAAAGGTAAATTGGGGGCCGCAGGCTCGGTTGCCATCAATGATATTGATAATCAAACCTTAGCGTTTATGCGTCAAAGTACATCTGCTGCCAATTCTTTAGTGATACAAGCCTTAGACAACTCAATCATTCGTACTATCGCCGGTGCGCTATCCTATGGTGGTAAAGCTGGTATCGGTTTATCGTTCGCTTGGAATACCATTAGCAACAATGTGTTTTCATCAATTGAAGACTCGGCAGTTGTCGTAGCTGGTGATTTAGAGATTGCAGCTGAAAATGACAGCACAATTGAGTCCATAAGCGCAGCCATCGGTGCAAGTAAAGGTAAAATGGCAGCCGCAGGTTCGCTAACGATTAACACCATCGACAACAATACTAGAGCTTGGAATAGCGGCCAGCTCAACAATAATGGTTTAGTTGCCGGAACCAACATCGATATTTCAGCGACAGACAGTTCTGACATCTTCGCGATAGTTGGTAGCGTTGGAGCCAGTACTTCCGGTGCTGGTGTTGGCGCAGCGTTTGCCTGGAATGAAATCAACAATCTGGTCGCCAGTGAAGTGTTGGGCAATGCCAAGCTGAACAGTTTAGCTGGTAATGTTCGACTTGATTCAAGTTCAAGCAGTACGGTCCAGTCCATTTCTGCCGGTGGCGGTTTGGCCAGCAAAGTGGGTGTTGCTGGGTCTGCTTCAATCGTACAGCTAAATACCGAGATTGCATCCCGGGTTGATCAAAGCTCAAGCATAAACGCTGATGGTAGCGTAGCCGTATTGGCTAAAGACCAGGTCGAAGTATTTTCTTTGGCAGGCAACGTAGCCCTTGCGGGCAAGGCAGCCATTGGTGTTTCAAACTCAACGCTTATCACCAACAACCGCGTTGAAGCTCAGCTTGCCGGTGATGTTCAAGCCAACGCCAATCAAGCGGCTACAGATGTATATACAGGTAAATTCGATAGTAATGGCGATGCGATAACGCAAAGTGAGCAAGGCGTTATTGTGCAGGCCATTTCGTCTGAAGACATTCAAACTATCGCAGCCGGCGGCTCTGGCGCTGGTAAAGCAGGGATTGCGGGTTCTGCAACCGTAACCGAGCTTAACGAAACAACGGTGGCTAGCATTGGTAGCAACGCCAACATAAACAGCAATAACAATGCTGCTAATTCTGCCCAGAACGTCATCGTTCTCGCTAGTGACCAAAGCTCATTACTCGGTGTTGCGGGAGCGCTAGCTTTCGGCGGCAGCGCAGGTATTGGTGCTGGCGCTGACGTTGGAGTGATTGATAAAAAGACCCAAGCTCTTGTTTCTCAAAACGCTGAAATAAATGCCAACAGCAACATTATTGTTGAGGCCCTAGCGCAGCAAGAAATCACATCCGTGGCAGCATCCCTAGGATTGGGCGGCAGCGCTGGAATTGCCGGCTCAGCATCAGTCTACATTCTCGACGTACTCACCAGCGCGCTAATTGGCAATAACAGTCAATTATTCAGCGACGGTAATATCTTAGTTAACGCCCAAAATGATAATGAACTCGATCTTATTGCGGGCAATGCAGGTGTTGGTGGAAGCGCAGGCGTTGGCGCATCGGCAGCTGTAGCCATAATCGACAAAACTACACAAGCTATCGTGGGCGATAATGTACAAATAACGGCCCTAGCTAATAGCGATGCAATCGCTGTTAATGACGGCAGCTTTAGCCAAAGTTTCGTGGCCGACTCCGACGATGAAGGCGAAATATCTGGACCGGGCACTAATAACGACGGTAGTGAAAACCAAGCGCTGGCTAGCCAGCGGGTTAGCACTCGAAATGTCGATACCCAGTTCAAGGGACTGGCAGTTATAGCCAGCAATAAAGACGATATTGAAACCATTGCCGCTACCGGTTCAATTGGCGGCACTGGCGCCGTTACCTTAGCCGGTGATGTCAATGTTATTGACACGAATACTCTGGCCCAAGTTGGTAACTCTAGCATCGTCAATAGTGACAATACCAATGCCAATAACCAGCAACAGGTCTTAGTTGCTGCAGGTAACGACCATTATCAAATGGGTATTGCTGGTTCTGCATCTGCTGGCGGTTCGGCCGGGATTGGCGCTGCAGCTGATGTACTTGTGGCAAATCATCAAACTCGCGCTATCGTTGCTGCGCAAAGCGACATTAAAACCAAGCAAGCGCTAAGCGTTATTGCTAGTTCCAACCAAGATCTATTATCGATAGCGGCAGGCCTTGCGGGCGGGGGTACCGTTGGTATTGCTGGCTCAACCTCAGTGTTGGACCTTACCGCTATCAGCCAAGCTCTTATTGGTGATGACGCCAGCGTCGATAGTGATGGAAACGTGCTTATCATCGCCACCAACGATACCCAAACCGATATTGTAGATGGCAGCGTAGCCATTGGTCTTGGGGGGGCCGGTGTTGGTGGTTCGGTCGGCGTAAACAGCATCAATAAAACCACTGACGCGTTAATCGGGCAAAACGTCAGCCTGGACGCACGCGCTAACGCCAATACTACTTACAACGCCTTAGACGACGACAAACAATCAGACCGTTCTGCAGTAAAAGGCCTCGTACTTGAGGCCACAAGTAGCGAAGATGTATTCGGGGTCACAGCTAGTGGCGCAGCAGGTTTATATGCTGGTGTTGCAGGTGCGGTATCAGTTTTGGCTATCAACTCCGATACCCAAGCCGGCATCGGTGCGCTAAGTGATATCAATCAAAACGCTGCTAATTCACAGCAGTCGGTCAACATTGCAGCGCGTAACCAAACTGACATTGAAATGATTACCGGCGCTCTTGGCGCTGGAGCAGCTGGCTTAGCCGGCGCGGTTGATGTAGGTAGTGTCACAAACAATACCTCTGCATTTATTAATAATGGCGCGCAGGTGGCATCTCAGTCGACACTCGGTTTAAGTGCATTGAGTCACAACGACATCAGCTCGATAGTGGTTAGCGCCGCTGGCGGTATTGTTGGTATTGCCGCCGGTGTATCGGTTTACTCCATTGGCAATGGTTTAAGTCAAGCCGGTCAAGAGCAATTAGAAACTGACAGCAGCTCCGATAACGCAACGTCATATGCCGACGACCAAGCCAGCGATAACAGTATTGCCACGCTACTGTCAGGCTCAGATAGTAATCACATTCAAGATGCCGCTTCTCGTTCGCAAACAGCGCGAGCAGGGCTTGAAGTCAGCTCTCAAGTGGGCAATCAAATCGCGAGTGGAACCACGGTTAACGTGGGTTCAGATGTAGAGCTAGCATCTGGTGACGATCTCAATTTAATCGCCATGCAAGACTCGAATGTAGATCAGCTCGCAGGTGCCGCTAGTGCTGGTGCTGGTGCCTTAGGTGCCGGGATATCAGTCTTGGACATTGACGGCGGTGCAAGTACCAATATTGGCAATAGGACATCGCTTAGCGCCAATGAGAACATTAGTTTAAAAGCCAACACCAATAACGAAAGCGACGCACAATCGTATGCAGGTAGCTTTGGTGGCGCTGCTGCAGATGCCGCGCTAGCGATTAGCAACGACAACAGTGTAAGTCGCTCGCGTCTAGGCGATGACATTGTCATAAACAATGCCAAGATCGTCACGATACAAGCCAGTGAACGCCGCGAAATTCTAACCAAAGCCATTGGCGTGAGTATTTCAGCAACAGCGGCAGTAGGTGCCTCGGTAGCTAGAAGCCTCGTTGGTGGTGGCACATATGCCCTTATTGGCGATGGCTTACAGCTTGGGCAAAGTGCAGATAACACTGAGTCTGTTCAGTCATTAAAGGTGCTCACTGATTCAGAAGTGACTGCCAAATCTGATGCCCTAGCCGGCAAAGGTGGCATGGGCTTAGCAGCTAGTGGCACTGTGGCCGACAGTATTATCAACACCAGTGTTGAAAGCGCCATCGGTGACGAATCAAACATGAAACTGTCAGACGATTTAATCCTTAACGCTGCAGCAAAAACTCAAGCTGATGCGCAAGCTCGAGGCGTAAACGTGTCGTTGATAGGCGCTGTTGGCGCAACCTTAGCTAGCGCGCAAACCCAAACCAATGTTAGCGCTTTAATTGGCGAGTCGGCGTCAGTTGTTGCTGACAATGCTTCAATATCGGCTCAGCGACTAGTTCTCGCTGACGGAAATACTAGCTACGCACTTGGCGCATCAGGTGGCTTATTAGGCGCACTCAATGCCACTAGTGCCGAAAGCAAAGACCTTAGCCGCGCTCACGCATTGATTGGCGACAACAGCAATTTTGAACTTGATGACACATTTACCTTATCGTCGCTCAATAACACACAACAAGAGGCCGAAGTCAGTGGCATAACCATTGGCGGCTTACTGGCTGCCGGTATTACTGAGTCCGAGGCGACTTCTGATACGCAAAGCTGGGCCAAACTAGGTGATAACGTTGAGCTTTCTGGAGATATCGATGCTATACAAGTCTCAGCGCTAGGATTTGATAATAATTTCGCGCAGGCAACTTCAGGCAGTGGTGGTTTAATTTCTGGCTCTGCGGCAACTGCCGATACCCAAACCAACAGCAATACCCAAGCAGCGATTGGTGAAAACGCACAGCTCGCGAGTACTCATTTCACGTTGTTGGCCGATCACACCAGTCAATTCAATGCCCAAGTTGATTCAGTTTCTGCCTCGGCAGTCGGCGCAAGTGGCGCCAATTCACAGCACAGCGTCGATAGTTTGGTAAGCAGTACCATTGGCGACAATACGAGCTTAACAACACAGCATTTCGATCTCGATGCGATTAACCGCGTTTACAAATTTTGGTTGGGTAGTAACACCCGCAGCGAAGACGCAAATGCCAATGGCGACACCACTACATGGAATATCAAATCTGGTTCAGGTGGCGTACTAAACGCCCCTTCAGGTAGCTCTGACACCAGCGTTTTACTCTCGACCGTTGCTAGCATAGGAAATGATGCAAACATCCATCTGTTAATGCCTGCAATTGATGAAGCCACTTTCTTTATGGATGCGCTCAACGACTTAGTGCTGAGAAGCAAAGCCAAGCTTGATTCGGGTGGCTTAATCGCTTTAGCCAAAACTGAAACTGAAATTGACGTAAGCAGTTCAAGCATGGTTAGTGTAGGCAAACGCAGTGACATTTTGGCCGACATTGGTGACATTAAAATAGGCAGCCGTAACCTAGTTGAACTTGACGCACGAGCATCGTCCGACACTTATGGCTTAGCCGGTGCACCTGAAGGTTTAGCTGATATCGATTACCGCTCTAGTGAGCTAACCCTTATTGATAATGACGCAGTATTAACCGCAGATCTTGGCAATATATCGTTATCCGCAGGCCGTTCCAGCGATGGCCAACGCAGCAATATTGATGCCTATAGTGAAGTGAAGCTTTGGAACAAAACGGCGATCCCAATAAATTCTACGCCCGATGCGCATACGGCAGTTACGAGTAATCCAATACTACAACTAGCCGCTGACTCTTTGGTTCAAACCGGTAAGGACATTTCGCTAATCGCGGATAGAGGTAGTATTAGCGCCAAATATAGCGGTATTGGCAAAGATATTTACCGTGAAGCTGCTGGCAGTATAGTAAGCGGTATTAGCAACGCATTTGGTGGTGATGACGTGTCATTCGATATTAAAGGCGGTTCTAAAACAGTCTCTGGACTAAGTAATGTTGTTGTCGATGGTACCGCGCTCGCGGGTATTAATCGCTCAGAATCCTTAACCCTTGATTATCAACTTGTAGACATCGATGGTAATGATACGAATACGCCAGTTTGGGTCGACAGCAATGGCGATGTAGTGCTTGCAGACAGTAAATATCGGGTAGCTGTGCTTTGGCGACTAGCAACGACAGCAACTGATGGTATTAGTTACAATGTTGAACTGGCTCAAAGCATTACCGGTAAAATTCAAGCACGGATAGACAAACTAAGAGACTTAATCACCGATTATACTGGTGATGTAGCCGCTGTAGCAGCCTATGAAGCCGAGATTAAGTTCCTACAGTTTAAGTTAACTGAAGTCGGTCTTGCTGGTGGCAACCCTTACTTAGTTTCTGATGCAGATGCAGATGCATACAACCCGGGTTCTTATCAAAGCCCAAGTCCTAAGGAAGCCGGTCTTCGAGAAATCGTTTATAAAAGTAACCAATTGGACTCGCTAGATGCAGAAATTGATTCCCAGCAAGACAGTAGCATAGAGCTGGTCGATACCACCTCCGGACACCAAGTTACTTTGGCTAAAGCGGTAGTTGATGTGCTAGCTGAAATAGCCGATGCCACCGTTAAGAATAACGTTGCAGATTGGAACAATCTTAACGCTGCTGAAAAAGACGATATAGCGAAATATCAATCTGATATATCGGATTTAAAAAGCGCTATCAATAACAGACAGGGGTTGATCGATGAACAATTAGCCTTAGCAAATCCAGACTCTTCAATCATTGAAGACAAGAAACAGCATAATACTCAAGACCGGAAGCTAATTTCAGAAAAGCTTGCGTCAATAGAGGATAAATTAGTCACCATTTCAAAAAACAACACTAGCATTATCGCAGCGATGGCCCCGCCGGAAGATGCAACACCTTCGACCGAATTTACAAGGCTCTACGCAGCAATAAAAGCCGAACAACAAAAAGTCAGTGCAGGTATTGAAGACAACCAATTGAGCCTCACCGCTATTACCGAATGGGAAAAGGACTTTGGCTTTGCTCTAACGGACTTAGGCCAACTTGCAGCCGATCTACCTAATCTATCTGACGTATCAGCGTCTGGTCCGGTTGCAGATTTTGTCACTGTTGATCCAGTCAAAGTAAGCCTCGGAAGTATCGATATATGGGCGGACAACCTTACCGGAGATGGCGAACTTAAAGCGCCAGGTAACGCTCGAATAGAAATAACAAACCACACGCCCAACTTCTTAATACTTGGCGAGATGGAAGTCGACAGCTATAGCGGTGGCGAAATCCGCTTTAACAATGGTTTTGTAAACAACAATGAAGATGTTACTGAAGCCAACCGTAACTTAAGCTCTGATAACCTAAGTTTCGATAGTCGTTTTCTAATCTCAGACAGTAATAAACCACAAATTATTGTCACCAGTAACTACGATCCCAATGGGGCCGGCACTGTAATTCAAGCTCCCGCCCCTGACATTCGTTTGTCAGGCGATATCATCAATGAGTTCGGCAGTGTCAAAGTACAAAGCGCTGCGGGCAGTATTTACGTCGACAAAAACATTCGCGCCGCAAGCGTCGATGTAAAAGCTGAAAATGGCGACTTTGTGCAAAGCTACGTTGATGGATTTTTCCATAGCTCTGGTGACCCTGCTGAGAATACCCCTGGTGCAGGCATTGTCGCTAATGGCAGCGTGGTGTTAAGCGCTCGCTATCTGAACATTAATGGCTTAGTGCAAAGTGGTATCGCCGACTTATACATCGATTTGGACCAAAACCCGGTTTTGACCGGTAGCGCCAGCTTGTTCGGTGTATCTCAGAACGATTTAGACGGCTACCAAGATGATTACAGTAATGATGAGAGTCTTGTAGAGTGGATTATTAGTGATCAACCAGGGCTCGTTTACAATGCCAAGCTTGATCGCCTAGAGGCAGATATAGCCTATGCTGATTGGGACTCTCAGCAAGACGGCTGGGCCGAGCGTACGGCCACTTATGCCGGTTTGTACAAGATAGTCGATGACTACGGCAATATTGGTGCAAGTTACGACCCTAGTGTTGACAATGGTCGCTATGTACTTGATGGCGAACTAGTAAGCGGTGGTTACATCCAGCTCTATGGTCAAATTCTCAATACTGCTGTGGATGGCGCTAAACTTAAAGTTGTCGATGGCTTTGGGCAAATCAACGTCACCAATACCTCAGATCGCGCGATCGTTATCAATAATTTGAGTACCGGTCGAGATAACAGCGGCCTTGGCAACGGTATCGAAGGGGTCATTGATATCACAGACATCCAATTTGTTGATGAGAATACCGGTGAAGTTAACGCTATCCATTCCGTCTACACTCGCGTTGGTGAAGATATTCAAGTTGAGCGTACTGGTGTCTGGAACGACAATACGTTTGACGCCGATGCTACGCAATCAATCGTCATTGGTAACTCACGCGATACTACCTACTCCCCACAAGAAGGCTTGGATTACATCTGGAAAACCGCCACCTCTGAAAAGCAAGTGACGGATTGGAAGTTTACAGGAAAACGCTTTGTCGGCATTACGATTAGTCAAGGAGAACCTGATGGAACGCCTGACGAGCTTTCATCACTACCAAAAACCACCCGCCGCCTAAACGACGCTACGATGATTGAGGTAAACAAAGGATATAAAGATGACGAATACTATAAAGCGGGAAAATTCCACGATGTCAGCGAAGACAAATGGGTGAAAAACGATGAATGGAACGATTGTAATTGGTGGACTTTATGTTTGGCATCAGATTATACCTCGCTCTGGACGCAAACCTACGGCTACACAGATATCATCACTAATCGACTCAAAGCTGACAACCTTATAGATATTGAGTTCTCGGGCTCAGACACGGGCGCGATTAGCATCCTCTCGAAAAGCAATGTGATTATTGATGGTGCTATCGATAACCGCTTCGGTACAACAACCATTACCGCTGGTGCTGGCGACCCATTCTCCCGCTTGCGCGGCGCCTCAAACTTGGTTCAAGTCGACCAATCAATATCTCAGGGTGATCGCGGCGTACTTATCGGCAACAACTTCAACTTTGCGTCATCAAAAAGCATTGGCGTGGCTGGCGATAATCCAATTCCGGTTCTGATTGAAAACAACGGTGGCCCGCTAAATGTAAGTGTCAGCCAAGGTGATTTGTCACTTCGCCAGCGCAGTGGCGACCTGATTGTTGGACAAGTGTCAGCACTTGGCGACGCAGCGCTAGGACTTGGTAAAATGTACCTCTCAGCCGAGGGCAGCATCTTAAGCCAAGATGCCAACTCAGTGATTAAAGCCAACACCCTGAACTTAGTTAGCGATAATGGAAGTTTAGGCAGTTTGGCGAATCCTTTGAATATTCAACTTGGCTTTGATGCCGACTATGCTAATCGCCACCAATATGGCTTGGATGCAAGCGCAAAAGGCGATATTCATATTCAAAGCCAAGCTTCATTGGATAACAGCCAGGCTGACCTTCTGGTGAATGCAGTCAGCTCAAGCAATGGTGATGTGAGCATCAGAACGCCAGGCAAAATACTAGATAACAGCCCGTTTGCTAAAATTGACCAGCGCACCTTTGATGAACTAAAAGGTTTATGGGATTCGCTGGCTTTGCTTGAAGGGACAGCCAATAACCAAGCCAAACAAGATGCGGCTATTTCGGCATTTGAAAAACAGGGCACGCAGGACTATCGCGACTATTGGAAACTCAGAGATCAACAAGCTGACCCACTGGACTACGACCCCAACTTTGAGTCTCGTTTAAGTGCGCAACAAGAGAGCGCCGTTCGTGAACGCTTATTAAACCAAGGTAAATCACAGTTAGAAGCCGACACCTTCATCCAAGACTACAACGCGCAAAATAGTGCTCGTTATCATGCTCTGCATCAAAAACTGTATGTTGAAGGCGACGGAGCTTATGGGGATCAAATTCCTCAGAGCTTCAATGACGATTATCGCTACACTGCCAGCAATACAGAGCGCGCAAACCTAAGCAATGGCGCTTCGTGGACTGAAAAACAATTAGCAATATCCTTGGCCCCAGGTTTAATCAAGCAAGTCACCGATACCAATCCGGTTCTAAAAGATCCGAACGTATCGGGTAACAGCGTAGCCCTAATTGCAGATCTTGGTATCGGTGAAACTTTGCAAGCTAGGACCATCGATTTGAACCAAAACCCAGCGGACATTAGCGACGAAGACAAAGTTGCATTAGCGGGTGCAGAACGTGAAGACTTTAGTATTGATGACAACGGCATTGCCACAGTACTCGAGCGCAAAGCGGTAAATGTATTAAGCACCGGTGCACTTAGTGCTCACAATCAAGCCGGTCAAGCGGTTGACGGCGATGTGTTTATATCAAGCGAAGCCAACGCCCTAGTTGAGCAAATTTGGTCAAGCGGACGTCTGCGTCTGAAAACCAATGGTTCCATACTGCAACAAACCGCCGGAATTCCCGCTTTCATTGCGTCTAATCTTATTTTGGAGTCAGCCGAAGGAGCTATTGGTAGCATCAATCAAGCCATTCAAGTTCAGCTCGATAGCCGAAGTAATGTTGCGCCATTGATTGCAAGAGCAGCCAACGATATTTGGTTAGAGCAGGTAGGTCTTGATTTAGCTATTGATACGATCTACTCCCGAGAAGACGTCACTATCAATACCGATGGTTCAATAATTGATGCATTTGACGATCAAGCGACGAACATTTTAGCCCGTCAAATCAGCTTGAACAGCGATAGTTCTATCGGTAGTTTTGACAATGAACTCGATATTGCCCTAGCTGCTAACTTCGATGACACAGCAGAAGATGAGTTGTCTTGGCTTGAAACAAACTCAGCTGCCGCTACCTATATACGCGCAGTTGACCGAGCTTTAGGTCTTAAGTCGGCAACAGCTGGCACAGACTTATCGATTCTAAGTGAAGATACTTTGGAAGTTCTGGGCACAACCAGCAGCGGTCTAGATACTCGACTTGTAAGCGCCGCCAACATCATAGTTGATGCGCAAGTTAATGCTGGTAACAATGCTTCGTTGCTTGCATCTAATATTGTGTTGAATGCCCAAGTGGCTGCGCAACAAGATTTAGAGCTACTCGCAGATGAAAATATCGAAACCAACGCCACGGTGAGCGGCAACGATATATATCTCGATGCTGCCAATGATATCTACATAGCCGCGGATATGGCGGCTTCAAATGAAACAGTCATTAGTGCTGGCAACGACCTTGAATTGTCACAACAAGTTAGTGCTGGTAATTCAATCGATATTGAGACGGCTAACGAGATACGCATAAATGGTGGTCAAGTTTCATCAGAGCAAGTTAGTCTTAGTGCCGGCAGCAGTATTTTAAGTGATTCTAGCTCAGCAGTTGATGTGGTCGCGAATAAAGCAGT
The DNA here is from genome assembly GCF_003610775.1 of Alginatibacterium sediminis. GTDB lineage: Bacteria > Pseudomonadota > Gammaproteobacteria > Enterobacterales > Celerinatantimonadaceae > Alginatibacterium > Alginatibacterium sediminis. The sequence continues at coordinate 284,208 of NZ_RAQO01000008.1, forward strand.
GCTTGAAGCCCAGCAAAATATCGGCGGGCAAAGCGCAATTACAATTAGCGCAGAACAACAACAGCTTACGGCACCTAACATAAATGTTATTGCCAACGCTGATAGTGTTCTCGATATTGAAGCCACAGGTATAAACGGTGGTGTCGCAGAGTTCATTCAAATAGCTGCTAATGCAAGCCAGTCAGTTAACTTTACTAAGCTGTATTCAAACATTGCGGTGCTAAGTGTGGCTAGTCCAGTGCTGAATGTAATTGACGGCATTAGCTCACTCTATGCTGAGTTTGATACTCCCTATGCTAGCGTTCGTGTTGATGCATTGCCTCAGGTAAACGATGGTGCGCATGATGTTCGATTTTATACGGATGACACATTCTATTCCCTATCGGTAGGCCAAAACCAAGTCTCCAGTAATGGCTTCCTGATCAGCAAAGAACCGCGGATAAACGCAGAGGGTTCGGTGGGTTCTAATGCAAATTTAGAAATTAATCAGAGTCTTACCAGCTTGCGTAATCAACAATTATCAAGCAGGGTAGATGAATTACAACAACAATACCCGGTCGGACCTCGTCCAGAAATTATCACGATTAGCCAAGACTTATTTGAATAAGCGCGCGACGTTAGTTAACTATTAGGAAAAATGCTCATGGATGTAGCGTTAAAGTATAAGCAGGCTAAACAAAACAGTTTTAGAAATAAGCTAGTATTAGTCGTGCTCTGTTTTGGTAGCTTTAGCCAAACCAGCTACGCTGAATCTGAAGGTATCAATGCGGCAACACTACAACAGCAGCAGCGTCAGGAAATTAATCAGCGTTTACAAGAGCAACAAGTCAGCGGTGAGCCTATCGTGTCGCCGATTCAGATTCCTGAAATGCGCACTGAACGCTTGGAATCTAAACAAAAATTAATAGAGCTCAAGGCGATTCAAATTAATGAATCAGCACTGCTAAATAATACCGAGATTACAGAACTAGCAAGCGCTTTGATCGGAAAAAATATAAGTCTTTTCGACTTGCAAACCTTGCTTGATCAAATTAACGCTATTTACGCCAACTTAGGGCATGCAACCGCGCGCGCAATATTGCCCGCACAAACTATTGAGAACGGCCTTGTTCGAGTGCAGTTGGTTGAAGCCAAACTAGGTGACCTAAACATTAGCGGTAATCAAGCCCTCAAGAGTGAATTCGTACAGCAACGAATTCCAACGTCATCAGGGGAGGTGATCTCAGTACCGGAACTAGAGGCGGCGTTGGTTAGATTCAACCGTATTTATGACAACCAACTCGGTGCAGGTATTGCTGCAGGTAAAGAATTTGGTACAACTGATATCGATATCCAAGTGAGCGAACCCAAGCGATTTCAGTTCTCCTTTTTTCTCGACAACGCTGGACGTTATACGGTCGGAGATATCCGAGGGGGTTTAGTGGCTAGTCTCTACAACCCCTTTGGTAACAGTGACAAATTAACCTTTATAACGACTCAAAATGAAGGTGCTGAAAACTACAGTTTGTATTATACCGCCCCACTTAACCGCCACGACTTGATGCTGGATTTGATTGCTAGCAAAGGCAAAGTCAATGTGGTTGATGGTCCCTTTGAAACGCTTGATATTACTGGCGATTCTAGCGACTTTAGCATCGGGTTGAGCTATCCATTACGGGCAACCATTCAAGATTATTGGTCATTATACGGAAATGCCGCCAGCCGTAATTCCAAAAGTTACTTTAGTGGATTTGAGCAAGACGATGCAACGACAAGACTGCTGACACTCGGTATTTCAACCGAGCGCCAAACCGATAGTGGTGCATGGGTCATCGATAACTCCCTTGTCGGCGGTAGAGCAAAATCTACTGGGATTGATGAAAATAGCTTCTTCTATTATCGCGGAAGTGCTTCGCGTTTTGACCGATTTGAGTCAGGCGTAAATAGTTTTTTGAAAGCCGGACTGCAACTATCGAGCGACAAATACCTTGCCTCTAGTGAGCTATATCAAGTTGGCGGTAGTTACACCGTCCGAGGTTACTCCGAAGGTTTACTGTCAGGACACAGTGGCTATTTTGTATCGGCGGAGGTGCGTCGCCACCTTGCCGGTCAAGCTAGTGCTAGCTTCGATGTTCGCAAGCCCTACTTACAAGGACTGGTATTTGTCGACAATGGTGCCGTGGTCGAACGTGGGTTTTCAGAAGTCAAAAGCGACAGTATGCTTACCAGTGCCGGGCTAGGATTTATGTTGTCATTTGGACCATCAGTGAACATGCAGCTAGTATTGGCTCAAGGGCTACGAACAAACCTGCGAGAACTCGATGAAAAACGTCCTCGAGTTCACGCATCTCTTAACTTTGGCCCATTCTAAGGTAACTTAAGAAATTTCTTCTAAAGCTTGAGCAAGCTTGTCGACCCCGATCACCGTCAATCCTTCAATTGATTTTTTGGGACAGTTAGCACTTGGCACTATCGCGCGTTTAAAACCGTGTTTAGCCGCTTCTTGAAGACGCTCTTGCCCATTGCTGACGGGTCGAATTTCACCGGACAAGCCAACCTCTCCGAACACAACTAAATCTGCGTCAAGGGTTATGTCTCTGAAACTAGAGATCATCGCAAGTAACAAGGCCAAGTCTGCCGATGTTTCCATCACTTTGACCCCACCAACTACATTAGCGAACACATCTTGATCCGCCATTTGTACGCCTGCATGTCTATGCAACACCGCAAGCAACATCGAGATCCGATTCTGATCTAGACCAACGGCAACCCGACGCGGGTTAGCTAAAGAGCTATAGTCGACTAAGGCTTGAATTTCGACTAGCAAGGGTCTGGTTCCTTCCCAAACCACCATAACCACCGATCCTGGTGACTGTTCTTGACCTCTGGATAAAAATATCGCAGATGGATTGCTAACTTCCTTCATTCCAGTACCGGTCATTGCAAATACGCCTAGCTCATTTACTGCGCCAAAACGGTTCTTATGACCCCGTAAAGTTCGATAGCGACTGTCAGCGTCACCATCGAGCATAATCGAGCAATCGATACAGTGTTCAAGCACTTTAGGACCAGCTAAACTGCCATCTTTAGTGACATGTCCTACCATAAACATAGCGATGTGATGTTGCTTAGCAAAGCGAGTTAACCAAGCGGCGCTTTCCCGCACTTGCGATACCCCACCAGGTGCAGATTGGATATCTGCCATTTGCATCACCTGAATCGAATCAATAACCATAATTCTAGGTTTTTCGCTAAGCGCAAGATCGCTAATGCGCTCGACACTCGTTTCGGAGACCAAACGTAGCTTGTCGCGGCCTAAACCAAGCCTCTGAGCACGCAGAGCTACTTGCTGCAAGCTCTCTTCACCCGTTATATACAAAGCTGGCATATGCTCTGCTAGGCCACACATAACTTGCAGCAATAGCGTACTTTTACCAGCGCCAGGGCTGCCACCTATCAAAATGGCACTACCTGGAACCACCCCACCACCGAGAACGCGGTCAAATTCAACAAACCCGGTTGAGAAACGCGGTAGCGCTGCCAAATCTATGTTTTCTAGTGTTTGAACTTTAGACTGGGTTTCTCCGGCATAACCACTAAACTTCTCGGTTCGTGGATTGCTTGCGGCTAATCTAACTTCACTAATAGTATTCCAAGCCTTGCACTCACCACACTGCCCCTGCCACCTCGGAAAATCTGCGCCACAATCATTACAAACGAATGCTACTTTTGCCTTAGCCATCAATTATTTCTCAGTATTTAAAAGCAAGTTCCGATAACTGTTATACTGACTTCTTTGTAGTTATCATTGTTTAGGGTCGAAACCGACCCGATGTGCTACTTACTATAATGCAAATTATTGGTCTCTGATTATTCATGAATTTCAGCCAACAACAAGTCTTGATCAATAACCTTATTCCATTGGTAAACCATGCCGAATTCGATAAGGTATTTTCCAAAGCAACTTCTCAATTCAGTGCTAGTGAACGCTTTATGCTGAAAATGGAGCTTAAACGTCTATGTGCTCCCTGCCTGCGCGTTATCGATTTACGCGGAAAGGTTGACGGTGACTGTTTTGAGTTTAACTACAAAGGCCAAATTCATTACCTTGATAACATTGCTCTAAAGCGCTTTAAACAGTTGCTTGACGTCTATTCTCATATTTACAGCATGGGAATATACGAAGCTTTGCAAGCCACAGAAAACAACTTTAAAGTGATGCAACGCAACAATATAACGCCGGAGCAGGCGGCAAAGCGACGCGGAATAGAAATCCAGGTCCCAGTGTTGGACATGAACCAATATATTGGTCGCAAAGAAGAACGTGTGCTTTTGAGTTCGCCCATTACCTTGATTAGTGAATCTGGGGTAGAAATGCCAGCGATGTCTAGCAATCTATCGCTGACTGGGCTGCGAGTTCGTTTAGACCCTAAGTACCAAATAGAAAAAGGTGAACAGCTTCGAGTTCGCTTCAATGGATTGGAACAAGAATATGCCAATTCGGTACTTATCAAGGGATGTGATTATCATGTTTTAGCGAGTGAAATTCACAACAAAAAACGGGTACTAGGGCTGGTAGCAAATAACCCTAGCGATTCATTTGTAAACTTTTTGAAGTCCTTTCTTAAATCGTACCGTGGCCGCTCACGCATTGATGTTGACAACATGATCAATGCAGTTCAAATCAAAGGTTATGAACAGTTCTATATCAGTCAGGCAACAGGATTACCGCTATACTTCGATGGCAAAGGAATACTTAAGCATCAACTACGAAATCGGGTCAATACTCATATTATTTCCTATTGGAAGGATGAGCAAACCTCGCGCTTAGGGCAACTGCTAAACTCAAATAGGATTCAGGATTTACGGCGCCGAAAACAAGGCCGGGTTCTTTTTTATAGCTTTACCCACGTACATAAAGAGGTCACATCCTACTACGCAGCATCGAGCACTGAACTTGACGATGACCCAGAACTTCAACAGCTTTTTTGGGGCTTTGGCAGTCGCAAGCCTAGTTGGCGAGTCTTTCAGTTTCAATGGCACCATTGTTCTGTCGCAGACATGGCCTTTCGCAGTGCCCTCCCCCAAGTTGAGATCGAACAACAACACAATATGGCGCTTGCAGGATTAAAAGACATTAGTCTTTTTGGTATGTTGACTGACATCAGTAATCCCACTTCACTGGATATTTATCAGCGTCATTTTAATGTTGAACGAAGCCCAAACTTACTTTCACGATTTAACCTTGATAAACATGCTTCAATTCATGTAAACGATGTGGTTCACGAGTACACGCAAATGCGTAAAGAAGGTCGCTACTTGCATCAGACTGGTGTCGTTTTACATTTGGATGGTAAAGATTATCCCTGTGAAACCATGGATATCTCAAGTGCTGGTTTGCAGGTTTGTAGCCAGCAGCCAATAGTAAATATCACTACCGATAGTCAGGTTTTTATTAGCCTGAGTAGCTTTTCAAATCGGGTTAGCTCCTTTAATTTGGATAAACTCAACTATACCGTTGTCAATTGTAACCAAAGTCAGACCGTTTTTAATTTAAGAGTTCCACCTGACAATGAAAGCTTACATGATGGAAAGCGCTTTTTTACCAAGCTGATTAGAGATAACAAAGACAAGCTAGATTTGGTGCCGGAGATCGTTGCCCGTGAATCCCTATCCAGAGCTCTACGCGGTCTAGTTTCTCACTATTGCTTTAACCGCGCTTTATTCCTATCTAAGCATAATGTTCACTTCTCGGCCTGCATGCTCACACGAGGTATTGCTGCATCGAGCTTAGACCAGTTGTTTAACGTTGATGAGCTAGATAAACATGCCCACTTAAATAACTTGCTTGGGCGAGATGACTTATTCATTCACCTTGTAACACAATTACGCGAACTCAAATTACTTCAGAGCATCGACCCGCAAATTTTATACATCAGTTGTAATGATCAGGGTGAGATTTTGCAAACTCGCCAAGAGCAAGCTCTTAGCAATGCTCACAAGACTATAGAGTTTATAAAAACGGCACTTAAGCATGGCAGTGTAAGGGTTGTTGAGATTAGGGCGGTACGAACCGGACGCCCTAATCGAGCTTACTTTGACAAAGAGCTTAGTTATATCAGCAGTTATGCCATTCATCGAGCCAAGCAACTTGAAGATGAAATTTGGAGCTCATTTGCCATGTTTGAATTTGTTGATTTGACGGATGAAGTTCTGGGACAAATTAAAGCTAGTAATCGCCTGGTAAAAGCGCGATTACAATCAAAAACGCAGGCCTAGTTAACCAAGGTTCCTGCACTTAGAATAAGCAATACAGCTTCTAAATCACTGTGACGGACAGCTGCTTGTGCTTGCTCTACGACTAAAGGTTTAGCGTGGATAGCAATGCCTAAACCTGCAGTTTGCATCATCAGTAAATCATTAGCGCCGTCACCGACAGCAACAGTATGAGAGTTGGGAATCTCACATTGCGTAGCCCATTTTGCTAAGGCTGTTGCTTTGGCTTTAGCATCGACAACGTCGCCTTGAACCTTACCGCTTAGTTTTCCTTGGTCTATCTCTAACTCATTGGCATAAACAAAATCGAAACCATGGGCTTGTTGTAGGGCTTTAGCAAAGTAGGTGAAGCCACCAGATGCAATCGCGGTTTTCCAACCATGTTGCTGTAGGGCCTCGAGAAGTAGTTCCAGTCCCGGCATCAAAGGCATATTATTCGCAACCTCTTGCAGGATAGACTCAGGGGCACCTTCAAGTAATGCTACGCGCTGACGTAAGCTTTGCTCAAAGTCAATTTCACCACGCATAGCCGCTGCCGTTACTGCGCTGACCTTCTCACCTACACCAGCTAATCGCGCAATCTCATCAATACACTCAATTTGTATGGTTGTGGAGTCCATATCCATAACTAATAGACCAGGTGTATCCAGATCGGGCAAGTTGCCAAGAATCACCGCATCTAACTCCGACTTACTGCGTAACAATTTAGTTTTTAGTTCTTCAGTTGACGCACTAGTTTGGACTAAAACTGCCGTATGGCCTGCAATAGTTGCGCTTTGGTGACAATAGTTTTGATACGCATATAGCTCTAGGTCATCCCAAAGTTTTTCCAAATGCTCAAACGCAATTTGGGGGGCCCAAATAAGCAGGTATTGGCTTAAGCCCAAGGTCTCTATTTGTGCTTTATGGTCAGCATTCCAAAAGCCATGAAGCGCTTGTTTTTGTCCCCACACAGCAAGCTTACTATCGAAAGTATTGGGGGCCTGAAATTCCAAAATGCTTCTCCTTGTCATAGTTAGTCATCGTCACGATAAACGAAAACCTTCCAATTTGCGATCCGTGATTGCATCTCAAACTTAAGGTACACTGATTTTACTTTTGCGATAAGGGTTCTCTTTTGGCGACTAAGTTACGGCGTGGCTATTTTTTTAAACAAATTTTCCAATTGCTACTTGCGTTGGCCTGTGCGGCAGCGGCGACTGCGCTTTTCAACACCTTACGCAATGATGTTGAGTCCATCGTGGCACATCAAATTGAATTGCTGTCGCGCTCTGTAAGTTCAATGGCCGCTCTTAATTTAGAGAACGCACTTAAGGAAGACAATCAAGAACAGCTAACTAGTTTAATCAATGTCATTAACAGCGAATACTATATTTTCGATGCAACAATCTATAATGCCATTGGAGAAGTAGTCGTAAGTTCCGACTTAAATTTGCCATTAGAAGATATGCTTGCTATTGAAGGGGCAGCGCAAACACCGATTACAGGCTTAGGTCGCTCACAATATGTCGCTGAAATACGCGAAGACAATGGCGATAATATGGGTTTCTTGCGAATCACTGTGGAGACTCAGCTGCTTGAATCCGAAGCGACTGCGCTTATCGACCGCGACCAGCAACTCTTGTATTTAATAGTTGGGCTAGCTGTTATTGTTGGCTTTTTATTGACTCGTACTCTTTCACTGAAACGTCGTTGGGGGAGTATTAGCCGCCAAGAAGCAAAACAAACTCAGTCCGGTCAGGCAAGCCAGTTTGTTAACGCGCTGGCTAGCCGCAGTAAAAACACTGACACAAATGAAGAAGCGCCTTAACGGCGCTTCTTGTAATTGCTAATCAATTTTTCGACCCTAAATCAGTGAATCTAGTGTCATCACGATCATATCGTTAAAGGTTAACTGACGCTCTTCAGAGCTAGTTGCTTCACCGGTTCGAATATGGTCAGAAATAGTAACCACACACAGCGCAGCTTTACCACATTCTGCTGCAACACCGTATAAGCCTGCAGCTTCCATTTCAACGGCATACACATTAAGTTGCTCAAGTACGTCAAACATTTGTGGATCAGGTGTATAGAACAAATCAGCTGAGAAAATGTTCCCAACTTTGACATCAATACCATGTTTTTCGGCACTATCTACTGCATTACGCAACAATTGGTAATCAGCAATTGCAGCAAAGTCATGGCCTTTAAAGCGGCTACGGTTTACTTTGGAGTCAGTACAAGCCCCCATACCAATAATGACATCACGGACTTTAATCTTCTCGTTTACCGCACCAGCACTACCCACACGAATAATGTTTTCAACGCCATATTCCGTATACAGTTCTTTCGCATAAATGGAACAGCTTGGAATCCCCATTCCTGAACCCATAACCGAAATTCGCTTCCCTTTGTAAGTACCGGTAAAACCTAGCATGTTACGTACGTCAGTCACTTGAACCGCATCGTCCAAAAACGTTTCTGCGATGTATTTAGCGCGCAAGGGATCGCCAGGGAAAATTACGGTTTCGGCGAAATCGCCAGGTTTAGCATTAATATGTGGTGTCGCCATTGAGGCATCTCCTTAACAAATAAAAAAATGGGGCCAACGATATAGTCAAACCCCAATTGAGATCTACGCTTGAATAATACTGGTACCATAGTCAAGTTTAGGAAGGTCTAAAAATTGCGCTAAGCTTTGCCCAATATCTGCAAATGTGTCACGCAAACCAACATCTTCGGCTTCCAGTGATGGTCCATAAAATATCACTGGGATATGTTCTCTGGTGTGATCTGTACCGGGCCAGGTAGGGTCGCAACCATGGTCTGCAGTGAGCACGACAACATCGTCAGGTCCTAATTTGGCTAATAACTCAGGGATGCGCGTGTCAAAGTATTCCAGCGCTTTCGCATAGCCAGAAACATCGCGACGGTGTCCGTAGCTTGAGTCAAAATCAACAAAGTTAGTAAAAATGATGGCATCTTTATCGCTAGTACTGGCTCGTTCCATTTCGGCTAGCGTTAAATCAAATAAACCTTCAAGGCCAGTTGCTTTTACTTTGCGAGTAATGCCTTGATGAGCGTAGATATCAGCAATTTTACCAATACTGACCACTTCTCCACCGGCTTGCTCCATTTTATCAAGCAAGGTAGGAGCTGGAGGCAGAACCGAGTAATCACGACGATTACCGGTACGCTCAAAGCTGCTTTTGTCTTTACCCACAAAAGGACGCGCTATCACCCGGCCTATATTGTATTCGTCACATAATTCTCGGGCTAACTCGCACAAACTCAGCAAACGCTCTAAACCAAAGCTTTCTTCATGAGCAGCAATCTGAAAAACACTATCGGCGGAGGTGTAGAAAATTGGCTTACCCGTAGCAAGATGCTCTTCACCAAGGCGGTCCAAAATCTCAGTACCGGAAGCGTGGCAATCCCCTAAATATCCGTCCAAGCCAGCTTTTTCAACTAAAGCATCGAGTAAGGCTTTTGGAAAACTATTGGTTTTGTCACTAAAGTAACCCCAATCAAAGAGTACCGGTACGCCAGCGATTTCCCAGTGACCACTTGGCGTATCCTTGCCGCTGGACATTTCTTGAGCATAACCATACTTACCTATTGGATTTACACTTGGATCAAGTCCCGGTGGAAAAACACCACCACTACCAGCACATGCAGCGCCAAAACCCAAGCGATTAAGGTTTGGGATATTCAAGGGGCCACTACGACCTTGTTCAGCTTTACCTTGGGCACAATACTCAGCGATATGAAGCATGGTATTTGAGCCAACATCACCAAACTTGTCGGCGTCACGACTTGCGCCAATCCCGAAGGAATCCAGCATCAAAATTATTGCTCTTTTCATTATACTCTCCTGTAATGCTAAGCATTACTTTGTTGCTCAGCTTACGATCTGTTGTACCAAAGGCTGAACTTTCATCGTCTCAGCACTTGAACTAACTGTTACCGCACTTTGCGCTCGTTGCGCCGCGTTTGACCAGTCATCTTCAGATTGTGCATGCACGCTCATTAGAACATCACCAGCTTCAATATATTGTCCCAATTCAGGACACTGACTGATGCCAACACTATGGTTAATTGGTGCGTCTGGAATACTTCGTCCACCGCCTAGCGCCACAACACACAGCCCTATTTCTCGGCTATCAATACCCGTCACAAAACCAGATTGCTGAGCGATAACTGGTTTAACAACATTTGCCGTTTTTAGGTAGCGCTCTGGTTTTTCGAATAGGTCTGACGGTCCACCTAATGCGTGCACCATTTTTGCAAAGCGTTCAGCCGCTTTCCCGCTATCAATGCTGAGAGATAAGGCTGCATGCGCTTGTTCAGCAGAACTGTATAAGCCACATTGAACGAGTAATTGGGTAGCTAAAGCGAACGTTAACTGATCGGCACGACTACCTTTATGTTGACCTTGTAGATATTCCAAAGCCCAAGATATTTCTAATGCGTTTCCAGCGCTAGCAATTAAAGGCTGGTTCATATCACTTATAATAGCACTGCAAGGGCATCCTGCTGCTTTACTTACGCTAACAATGCTTTTAGCTAAAGCTTGTGCGTCTTGCGTTCTACGCATAAATGCACCATTGCCAGTTTTGACATCCATGACTAGTGCATCTAAACCTGCCGCCAGTTTTTTACTAAGGATTGAAGCGGTAATCAACGGAATGGAGTCCACCGTTGCAGTTACATCACGAATCGCATACAAACGTTTGTCGGCCGGGGCTAGTGATTGCGTTTGACCAATAATCGCAACCCCAACATCTTTCACGATGCTTTGAAAGCTCTGACGATCCGGGATCACGTTATAACCAGCTATTGATTCAAGTTTATCTAAGGTGCCGCCGGTATGGCCTAAACCACGTCCTGAAATCATTGGCACATATGCGCCACAAGCAGCCAACATAGGGCCCAGCATCAAGGAAACAAGATCCCCCACGCCGCCGGTTGAGTGTTTATCAATGACAGGGCCATTGAGCTGATAGTCTTTCCAGCTAATAGTTTCGCCGCTATCTCGCATAGCCAATGTTAGTTGGGCACTCTCGTCGGTATTCATCCCTTGAAAATATATGGCCATGGCTAATGCGCCTACTTGGGCATCGCTAATTGAATGGTCGCTAATCCCGCTTACCAAAGACTGTATGTCTTTTAAGCTTAATATGTTTCCATTGCGCTTGTGGGCAATTAATTCTTGAACCAGACTCATAAAAGCTTCCTAGTAGCCGGCTTTCGCTTGGGCGTCTCGCCCTTCAATGGTTGCTTCCAATGAAGCCAACAAGGACGATGCGCCAAATCTAAAGTGCTCTGGACTCAACCATTGTTCGCCAAGTAACTCGCTGGCCATATCCAAATAAACTTTGGCTTGCTCAGCTGACTTAACCCCACCAGCGGCTTTAAATCCACAGCTAGGGTTTAACTCTGCAATCACTTGCAGCATAACTTTGGCCGCTTCAGGTGTTGCATTTACGGGGACTTTACCGGTTGAAGTTTTGATGAAATCAGCTCCAGCTTTGATACAAATTTCACTGGCTTGGCGGATTAGCTCAGGCGTTTTCAGCTCACCACTTTCAATAATGACTTTAAGTTTTACCGCGTCACCACAGGCTTCTTTACAAGCTTTTACCAGCTCAAAACCAATACTAGAATTGCCATCTTTGAGAGCTCGCCAAGGGAAAACCACATCAACTTCGTCTGCGCCATAAGCAACAGCTGCTCGTGTTTCGGCTACCGCAATAGCGATGTCGTCATCTCCCCAAGGGAAATTAGTAACCGTGGCAATTTTAAGATCGGCTGCGCCAAGTTCACGAAGCACCTTACGTGCATGCGGAATAAATCGCGGATAAATACAAATAGCAGCAACCTCTCCGATTTGAGTACTCGCTTTTTGGCAAAGCTGAGTCACGACTTCACGAGTATCGTCATCGTTTAAGGTGGTTAAATCCATGTAGCTTAAAGATTGCTTAGCAACCGCAATTAAATCTGACATCTAAATCTCCAAAATTATTAAGTTAACTTTTTAGCAATCAATTGGCGGCGCTCAGCGTCGCTCAAAAATGCCATATTGAGTCCATTGCGCTGCAAAGTACTAATTTGTTCTTGGTTTAAAGCTAATCCGTCACTGGCTGCTGCAATACGATACTCATGTTGAATATCAATGGCGCTAACGCCAGGGTCATCGGTATTTAAGCCCACACATAAACCTTGCGCTAAAAACTGTTTTATAGGGTGAACGGCATAGTTAGCAACGGTAGAGGTATGTAAATTACTGGTTGGACACGACTCCATGCCTATTTGATGAGTGAGTAAATACTGCATGAGAGCTGGGTCTTCAATCGCTCTAACGCCATGACCAATACGCTGAGCACCTAATAGATTAATCGCGTTCCAAATACTTTGAGGGCCATCGGCTTCACCAGCATGTATCGTTATATTCAAATCACTGTTGCGTAAAGGTTTAAATAGCTCTTCAAACATAGGAGCCGGTTTGCCTAGTTCGTCGCCGGCCAAATCAATCGCGACAATATCGTTTTTATGGTTAAGCAAAGCCTCAAGTTCAATTTTGCATGCTTCTAGGCCAAACGAGCGCGACAAAATACCGATCAGTTTAACCGGAACATCAAATTGTTTACTGGCACTAGCTACGCCATCAATCACAGCTGCCACGACATCACTTGGATTCAGACGATGGCTCATTGCCATATAAGCTGGGCTAAAGCGCAACTCCGCATAATCCAAACCGCTGGTAACAATATCTTCAACGTTCTCGAATGCAACACGGTAAACAGCATCTAAATCGGCAAGCACACCGACCATTAAATCCAATTTAGATAAAAAACTAACCAAATCTGCCTCGACACCCTGCACCTGTATTAACGGTGCGAGATCGCTGACATTCGCAACTGGAAGTTTTATTGCGTGCTGTTGCGCCAATTCCCAAACGGTATTCACCCGAATATTTCCATCAAGATGGCGATGTAAATCTACAAGGGGTATTGAAGTATCAATCAAAAAACATTCCTTTGGTCGCTTGTCAAAACATAGGTTCACTATAAGTGTAGTCTGACTTAGTGGTGTTAATGACTTAATTCTATGGGCAGAACTTCACCTCAATTGTGATTCGCATCACAAAAATAAATACTATTGCATGCAAAAATGAACTCACTTACCTCATGTGTTTACTGTTCAATGCCTAGCCTGTATTTCAATTGTTGTAAAAACCCTTACTGCCTTAATTTTGCCAAGGCACATAGTCAGTCTTATCACTATCCGAGCTATCAGTTAGGGTACGCCGCACTACATTGTGAACGCTGCGATAGCTACCCTCCTCTAGTTGACGAGTCTGCAATTTTGCAATTACTCGAGCCACTAATGCTGAGGCAATTAACGCAGGATAAAATTTGCGACTGCCCAGATCAGCTTTGGTATAAGCAGCCTATAAAGCTGCAATCTTATGGTTCAACAACTTCAGGTAGGCCAAGATACCGTTGCCCACAATGTTTAAAAGTCAGCTGTAAAACTAAACTGGAGTTTAAGCAGCTCGAGCCAATTCTAGAACGCATTGTTAACCCTAACTTGCCCGATAGCACCACAAACCCTAAGCTCAATTATCAACGCCTCTCCCTTTTAGATAGTGCTTTACAAGGCTTCGCCCAAGATTTGGAGCGCCCGCTTCTTCAAGAAAACAATCAATGGGAGCTCTATACCCAAGGTCAACAATTGGAGCCCAGCAATACAGTAAAGCTTTGGGGCTTCTTAACGTGTGAATCAAAAAGTGGCTATAGTCTTATCCTTCATCACAATTGCGCTAAGCCTCATGTAAAACTGGCCCCATTAGACCCTGTGAACAAAAGTAGCGTGATTAAAACTCAGGCAGATGGCAACGCACTGACTCAAATTAAGGATCGTTATTCACAGATATTTCAACGCCAACATTTCGAAGACTTACAGTATGGAGCGAATAAAGGCCTTCGCGAATCGATACTTATTCCCGCTGCTGTATTGGCCTATGCTCATTTTGTAATTGTAGACAAAGTGTTTTCAGGAGCTGGAAACATACGCCACTACTTGGATCATGATAGCTGTTTACGTGGCGCCGCATTAATTGCGCATGCTAAACGTATCCAACAGCACCAACTAGAGTTGTACTACTTCTTGAATATCATGCAAAGTGAGCAAAGCTTGTCAGCCGAAGGAAGTTCCGTCGGTTGGTGGCGAGATCGATGGTATCCAAGCCCTACCGGAGCCCTTTGCCCTATCACGGTCGATCATCTCCTACATGCGCCTCATCCGGGCATTCAACACGCCGCACGGTTTTTTACTCATTTGAATCACAAACTCCCCCATGGGATTAGCCGCCTAAAAACCTTAAACCAGCATCTCAATATTCAACGTGTCATCTACAACTTTTGCGAGGTCGGCCCAGAAGGAACAACGGCTGCTATGCGACTAGGTCTTTATAATAGAGTTTTGACTTGGCGAGAATTATTAGGTTTAAGCTGCAACGCATAACGCTGATTAATCGAAGAAACTGGAGACCAGTGTCGAATGTGTTTATGCTAAGGCTTCGCTCGTTTTGGATAAGTAATATGCCTTGGTTTGATACACACTGCCACTTAGACTTTGACGCATTTAGTACTGATTTTCCTCAGTTCTTAACCCAATTCAAAAACGCGGGAATAACGCGCTTATTGGTACCGAGTGTCTCGCGCAGCAATTGGCAAAACGTTTTGAAATTAAACACCAAGCAGGAGATTTCAATAGCGCTAGGTTGTCATCCTTGTTTTTTACCCAGCAGTGAAAAAGAACTCACAACTGAGCTTTTCGACCTGCAAACAATATGCTTAGAGCATCAACAACAGATCGTGGCCATCGGTGAATCAGGATTCGACGGCCGCTTTCCCGAGTCAGAGGCTCAGCAACTTTTGGCATTCGAAAGTCAGATCCTCTTAGCTAAGCAACTAAAACTACCGTTGATCGTGCACAGTGTTCGTAAACACGCCCTCACCTATGAGCGACTAAAGCAACACAACTTTGACCAAGGCGGCGTGATCCACGCTTTTAGTGGCAGTTACCAACAAGCAAAACAATTTGTAGACCTCGGTTTCAAAATTGGTATAGGCGGCACAATTACCTGGCCTCGAGCCCAAAAAACAATCAAGGCAGTTAGTAAACTACCGATCGATAGCCTGGTACTGGAGACTGACGCTCCTGATATGCCTCTTTTTGGCATGCAGGGCATCGACAACAGCCCTTTGAATCTACCTAAAATATTCCATGCTTTGCACGCTATAAGATCCGAACCGCAAGATCAGCTAAAACAGCATCTTTGGCAAAATAGCCTAGACGTTTTTAGATTAAACGAGTAGTCACGAGGATAAATTCTTTATTTGATAATGATTATCATTTAAACTCTATAGTAATCCACTAGGAGTCTTTGTGATGAATGCAGAGTTAAAGCAAAATACTTCGCTTAGAATCGAAATCAGCGAACAAAAATTACAACAGTTGTTACTTGGCGGCGTGTTATGCGCATCCGAAATACGCTGTTTGAATAGTGAGACTAAACAATGTGTTCGACAAAGCTGTCTTCATGCGAGTTCGCAAAGAACTTAGTTTGCAGCTAGCGAAAACAACTTGCTTTTAAACGACTTAAACAAAGTCAAAATCAATTGTTTGAGATTGAATGGAATAATCACGAACAAAGCAATGCCTTGCTCAAAATTCGGATTAAGCTGGGTAAAGTACTTAATTTCAGGTTTTTCACTGCGCTTAAACTGAGCAATATCTTGTTCGCTGTAGTTTGTCGTGCGGCCGGTGTTAGTTAAACAACGTAGATTGTTTAAGCTGCTGACATCGCCATCAGCATTGAAGCGTTCGAAAAGCTGCTTCTCGATTAAAGTGGAGTTAGGCTTTGGCCAAACGATTGCGCTGCGTTTGGCTACCGCACGATACATCGCTGGACTTAACATAGTGTCGGCATAAAACACGGTATACCAAGGGTGTCTTAGCCAATAAGCCAATACCTTCGAGAATGAAAAAGCAAAGGTATTCCCACCTTTACGATATTGCGGATAAAAACCAGCAGAAGCTCGAATTACAACATCGCTATTCTGTCGAGAGAACACCAGTAAGCAATAACCTATAACCTGCTCTTGATCGACATAAAGTCTTAAACAGCGATCAAAGCAGTCATCAACGACAAAGTACTTTTCGAAATAATGTTGGGCATCAATGCCTTTAAAACAACTAGCAATAAGGCCTAACAAGGCGTCTTGTTGCGCTCTTTGTAGCCAACCTTGTGACTGTTTGTAATCAATATGTTTAATTTTCATCAGCTGTAGACTAAAGCATCACTAACCTTGTTACTACAGGTCATACCTGTTTAAGCAAACTTTTGAGACCCAGATCGAAGTTTATCCACGCTGTTCTGACGCATCTTGCTACCACATTTGCCAGCTTGAGCTAAGCTTATATTGACCATAAAAACAAACACTACCGACCAGATCAAGGAAATACAAATGGCTAAAACAAATCAAGAGCGCCGACGTTTTATCAAGCTAAGTGGATTTGGCTTACTCGCAATCAGCCAAGGTGGACTTTTTTCTAAGCAAGCTATTGCTGCCGAAGAATTATCACTCGATGATCCAACCGCTAAAGCCTTGCAATATACGCATACCTCGACAGTAGAAGGTAAGAACTGTGCCAACTGTCAGCATATTCAAGGAGAGGAAGGCCAAGCATGGCGTCCTTGTGCTTTGTTTCCGAATAAGCTGGTTGCCAACGAGGGATGGTGTGCTGGTTGGGTAGCAAAAGTGGGGTAAGACACAGACAAACCAATCATCAATAAATAGAGATCCATCTTGCGCTGTTATATGGATCTTTAATTTATTGTTGGCTTAAGCTGTTAAAACATGGACTAACTAAGATGATAAATACTTGGATAAATTAAGCAGCTATATAAGCAAATTCAACAACTGTTATCACAAGTTGAACATCCTATGAGCAAACGCGAGAAAGTATCGCAAAATCACCTGGACAGATAAAAAGCTTAAACGCTAGGCTTGCAATTTATTCACGATGTTCGATGATAAGATTGATGAAGTAATCCCCTTAGTTGTAATTCAAGGATATGAAATGACGAATAGTATCAAAACCGCAATAATTGCTTGCTCCACTTTACTGGTATTAAGTGCGTGTACTCAGCGGGTTAGCAACAGCGAGCAACGACAACAAGCTTCTAACCCAGCATCTGAATACTGCATTGAACAGGGTGGAACAACACAGATGTTTGAAGAGGCAGGCAAACAAGTCGGCTATTGCAACTTACCTGATGGGCGTATGGTTGATCAGTGGGAATTGTATTACCGAGAAGTTGGTGGTCAGGGCGAGTCATAGGGATTTTGTGCAGCCCATGCTAGTTTTTGTTGCTTAGTTCGTCGTTTTAACGCGCTTTCGGCTTTGCAGGCGGAGCTTCTATCGACAAATTTCTCAACACCAAGAATTGAAATTGGGGGGTTAATTTTGGTGAATTTTGCCCCCAATCCACGCTGATGCGCAGCAAATCTGCGCTCAACGTCATTGCTAGTTCCTATATACGTCAATGCATTATCGCACTGCAGTAAATAGACAAACCAGCTTTGCGTACTCATCGGTATTAGTGTTCGCGAGTTTTCAAAAACTCAACTTCAGGGTGACGCTCAACCGACAGATTTAGATTAACCATGGTTGGTGCTAAATAGCTCAGATTATCCCCACCATCGAGAGCTAAGTTGTCGTGGGCTTTATTTTTAAAGGCTTCGAGTTTTTTCTCGTCATCACAGCGGCACCAGCGTGCAGTGCTAACTGAAATACCTTCGTATACAGCTTCTACTTTATATTCAGTACGCAAGCGGTGTACAACCACATCAAACTGCAACACACCGACAGCTCCAACGATGAGGTCGTTGTTACGCATCGGTCTAAATACTTGTACCGCACCTTCTTCAGAAAGCTGGATTAAGCCCTTTTGTAGCTGTTTCTGTTTGAGTGGATCTTTAAGGCGGATCCGACGGAACATTTCCGGTGCAAAATTAGGGATACCGGTAAACTTGAGCGCTTCACCTTGACTAAAGGTGTCACCGATTTGGATGGTGCCATGGTTATGCAAGCCAATAATGTCACCGGCTATTGCAGTTTGCGCAGAAGTACGATCTCCAGCCATAAAGGTAACCGCATCTGAAATTGTCACATCTTTACCGATGCGTACATGGCGCATTTTCATACCTTTGGTATAGGTACCTGAAACAATGCGCATAAATGCAATTCGGTCACGGTGTTTAGGGTCCATATTAGCTTGAATTTTGAATACAAAGCCCGAAAACCCTTCATCTTCAGAGCTCACTTCGCGTAGTTCTGATTGACGTGATTTTGGCGGTGGAGCCCATTGAGTTAGACCATCTAACATATGGTCAACACCGAAGTTACCTAAGGCGGTTCCAAAGTAAACAGGGCTTAGTTCTCCACTTAAGAATAACTCTTCGTCAAACTCGTTTGAAGCGCCCATAACCAGTTCTAAGTCGTCACGCAGCTGAGTTGCAAGATCGTCACCAATAGCTTGATCTACATCTGGATTATTCAGACCAGAGATAACGCGTTTTTCTTGTATCTGTGAGCCTTGGCCGCTTTGATAAAGAATCACTTCATCGCGATGGATGTGGTACACACCTTTAAACTCTTTACCGCAACCGATAGGCCAAGTAATAGGAGCACACATCATCTGAAGTTCACTTTCGACTTCGTCGAGGAGTTCCATTGGGTCACGAGTTTCGCGATCCAGTTTATTCATAAAGGTGACAATAGGTGTGTCACGCAAGCGCGTCACTTCCATCAGCTTACGGGTTCGGTCTTCCACCCCTTTAGCAGCATCGATCACCATCAAGCATGAATCAACGGCGGTTAAGGTGCGATAAGTATCTTCGGAGAAATCTTCGTGTCCCGGTGTATCGAGAAGATTCACGATGCAATCTTGATAGGGGAACTGCATCACTGATGTCGTGACCGATATACCCCGTTCTTTTTCCATCTCCATCCAGTCGGACTTAGCATGGGTGGCATTACCGCGACCTTTTACCGTACCCGCTTTTTGGATCGCGCGCCCGAATAAGAGAACTTTTTCAGTAATCGTGGTTTTACCCGCATCAGGGTGGGAAATAATAGCGAAGGTTCGCCGAGACTTAATGTCTTCTAATAGTTTGGCATCTAACATGATGAGATTTCTCGATTTATGTACAGCGATATGTACACAAATAACTTGGGTAAATATCTTGCTCTAAAATTTTGCGACACTATAACAAAGAAGTCGCTTTCGATCATCGATTCATGGTGTGTTCACTACTATCACAACTAAAAACCAGCGTCTTTGTTACTTATCAGGCTCAAACGGCATGCACTTAACCATTTATCGCGTTACTTCACGTTCTAATTTATCTAGCGACTGAACAATTTGCTGGGAAAGCGGCTCTAAGCTTTTATACAAGCTCTCGGCTCTATCTTCATCAGCGTCTTCAACCGACTGAAGTATGTCGACCACAGTCTTATGCAACTGAGCATGCGGTTTCTCGATGCTTTTAAAGGTGCTGTTGTCTCCAAATAATTTCTGACCATCCCCGTAATACCATTGTCCTAAAGCACAGTCTCGATGCGAGCACGCCTGCTGCTTTGTAATGGCAGAGGTATCACCATTGAGATAAGAACGAGTTCGAGTTTTCCACGCGATATGCGCTTGTTTAGCCGTTTCAAAATCAAGCAGTGTCGCTTCTGACAACTCCAGCTCATTGATTTGCTTTTGGAGGTCTAAGGCACTTTGATTGATATCTATCGAGCTTTTTTGCAGGTTTTCACCCTCTACCTCTGTACTAGAAGCATGATTACTAATAGTTTCAATGCTGGTCGCCATCTCGGTGGCAACCACACTTTGTTGGCTTGATGCTGTGGCAATTTCAATACTCATTTGATTGATGTTTTCGACGCCCTTATTGATTTCAACGAATTGCTCTCGTGATAATGAAACCTTTTCTAGTACCTGATTTGCCGATTCATTATTTTCTTCAATCGTCGTTGCGGATTGACTAATACCAGTTGACAACTTCTCAAGCATTGTCTGAATTTCACTGGTGGCATCTTGCGTTCTTGCAGCAAGGCTTCGGACCTCATCGGCTACCACAGCAAAACCTCGACCTTGCTCCCCCGCTCGAGCCGCTTCAATCGCAGCATTTAAAGCCAGTAGATTAGTTTGTTCTGCAATGCTACTGATGGTTGTGGTGATTGAACTAATCTGAAGGCTTTCACGCGCTAGATCATTGATGTTGTCGTTGGTAGCCTTCATCTCTTGGGTGAAGCTTTCCATCATTTCTAGTGCGCTGGCAATGACTTGGTCGCTTTCTTCCACCGTTTGTTTCAAAAACTTGGTTGTTTCAGCGGTAAGATGAACATTCTCTCGAACGCCTTCAACTGTCACTGACATTTCATTCATACCCGTTGCAATCTGGGTAGTATGCGAGTTTTGCGTTTTCATACTGTGTAGAACGTCATAGCTAGTTGAAGACAATTGGTCTGCCGTTGTAATCATGCTTTTTACTGAGTCACCGACTTGCATGAACATAGCTTTGAACCTTGCTTGCACCATTTTCGTTGAAGCTAATGCCTGAAAAACCTCTCTATTTCCTTTAATATCAATAGATTGTGTAAAGTCCCCAGATGCTAAGTCTAAATTGTATTTGCGTATGAGTTCTATTTTATTGAACACCTGCTTGTGGCTATATAACCAATAGATAACTTGAAGTATTAAGGCCAACGATACGGCTAACTTCACAGTTGTTGTCGTTTCGCTTAGCAGAAGAAAGAAAAGTGGTACAGCAATAGCGATGTTAAAAATTCGATTTACAATTTTAATTGAGAGGCGCTCATACCAAGGTGACTGGGGTATTTTCAGCTCAGGCTGAGAACGCATTTTTGCGTACAACTCGCTTGCAGCTTTTTCTTGCTGTTCACTAGGTTCTGAACGAACCGACTGGTAAGCAACTATTTTACCTTTTTTAACAATCGGAGAAACAAAGGCTTCAACCCAATAATAATCACCATTTTTGCATCGGTTTTTAACCATGCCTCGCCAAGGTAAGCCAGAACGAATTGTCGACCATAAGTCTTCAAATGCTGCGGCTGGCATTTCTGGGTGACGCACAATGTTATGATCTTGGCCGATCAACTCTTCTTTGCTGTAGCCACTAATGTCTTCAAAGGCTTTGTTAATGAACTTAATTTTGCCTTGTGGATCGGTGATCGACACTAAGTCTTCTTTATTTCTGAAGCGTTGCTGTTTACTCGTAATCGGCTGATTATTTCTCATGCTAAATCCACAGTCACGGTTAAAACCATAAAAAATAGCATCACTTTGTATAACTTCTAAACTTATTCCAATGACTTAGACCAAAGCATCATCTCAAAGTACTACAAAGTTAAAAAAGTTGAACTTCAGCTTCGATCTTTGAGTGATCTTGGCAACGCGCTGATGGGTTTTATAAGAATGACACTCCGCTATGAAGCCGCAGCAACCCATTCTTGGGTTGCGGAGTTTATACCAAACCCACCAATTATTTAATCAGCCTAGTCGACTATAATCACTTATTTCAGCGTCAAAAATGGTGTCATTAGGTCAACTAATAACTGCGCTTTTTCCTTGATCCGACAATTGTATTTCGACAAATGGCTACCAATTCATTAATGGAAATGGGATTAACTAATCATGCCAAAAAAGCTCGGTATCTAAATCATCGTTTAGAACGCTTGACGATTAATTTAAGAAACACAAGTTAAAGCTTGGAAATACATTCAGTTGTATCGCTTATCTGCAGCAATAATTAAACTAGCAAGCTCTAGCATGTTTGTCGCTTCTATGTTAGGTCGTAAATACAAAGGATGATAAGGCATGCCACCGCGGTCAATATAAGCTGCTTGCATACCTGCGGATAATGCACCATGGGTATCCCAGTCATGCGTTGCAACTAAGCGCAGCTCCTCAATTGGAGCGTTAAGCTTGTTGGCAGCACATTGGTAAACCTGAGCATCAGGCTTAAAGCTACCAAACTCTTCAACACTAATAATGGCATCAAAATATTCGCTTAAACCTGCATGGCTAATTTGGGCTGAGATTAAAGCCGAAGATGAATTGGAAAAAGCCACACACTTATAGCCGGCTTCACGGAGCTTAGATAACGCTGGTTTGATATCTTGATGAGCCTCGAGATTGGCGAAGGTACTAAGGATTTGTTCTCGCCCCTCAAAGTCGTTATTCATTCCACGCGCAGCTGCTAGTTTATCTAAAGCTGCTGCAGCTAACTTCGCAAAGTCAGATTTAACATGAGTCAACGCGCATACTGTTGAACTATGTAGTAACCAAGAAAACCAAATTCCAGTGAGCGATTGGTCGCCAAAAGCGCCAGAAAACAAAGGTTTTAGGCGACTTAAATCGAGTACGGTTTCATTGATATCAAATAGTACGGTTTTTGACTGCATGTCTTCATTCTCCGTTAACGATCAACTTTCAATCCAGTGACAAAATTGCACGTATTTTGGATCCATAGTTTTAAAACTCGTGCAATTTAAGTTTTGGACAGCTTTTCAACGAGGCATTAGCTTATTACCAATGCCTAATAATAAGTGAATTAGCTCACCAAGTTATCATTATTGCTAAAACAATTACGGCAAAAATGATAGATCATAGAAGTAGTTACAAATTGTTGTTAATCTTAGCAAGGTTGCAACAGGATATGCTTCGAAGGATAACAATGATTAGTGAAATCATCATCTGTGATGATTCAAATCTAGCTCGTAAACAAATGGCTAGAGCTCTCCCCTATGAGCTTGACGCTAAAATCCACTTCGCAGGAAATGGATTACAAGCCCTAGAGATGATCCGAACTAAAAGCTTCGATCTCATGTTTTTAGATTTGACGATGCCAGTCATGGATGGCTACCAGGTTTTAGCCGCACTCCAAGCCGAAGGACACGACTTACACGTTATAGTTGTATCGGGAGACATCCAGGAAAAAGCTCAACAAAAAGTGACACACCTTGGTGCAAAGGCTTTTATTCAAAAACCTTGCGATCCTCAAAAAATTGAAAGCATTCTAAAGGACTTACCTTTACAGGGTTTAAACCCTGTTGCACAAGCACAAAATAATCAACATCAAGACTTTTCCAACCCTACCCCTCCACTAGAACGCTTACGAGAAATTACTAATGTCGCTATGGGGCAAGCAGCAAGCCTATTAGCACGCGAAATTGGCGTTTTCGTGAATGTTCCAATTCCTCTAGTCAACGAAGTACAACCCAGTGAACTAGTGATGGCTATTCAATCGCTGGGTAAAGGACAACAACGAAAAGGCGTCTGTCAGGGCTTTGTTGCCAGCGGCATCCGTGGCGAAGCCATGCTCATTTTGCATGATGACGATTTGAAACTGTTAGCCGAGGTCTTTGAATTTAAACAAAGCGACTACAGTTCAAGTAGTAGCGAGATTTTGATGGAGGTGGCCAGTATTCTTATTTCGGCCTGCCTTAAAGGCATTGGCGACCAATTGTCTCTTCGCTTTAGCCAAGGTACTCCTATTACTCTTGGTAAAAATGAAACCTTAGAGCAATTAATCGAGCGAGGCTCGCAACAATGGGCAAATACACTCGCTGTTGAAATTGACTACTACATCGAAAGTCATGGTATTCAGTGCACCTTACTGCTGTTGTTTCCTGAAAACAGCATCGATAAATTACACCAACTAACTGCATATTTCGAAGGCTAGCAATGCAAAAAAAATTAGCAGAGATCGCTGAATTCCATTGGATGCTAGAAATGGTTCATACCATTGATGCGGGTCTCATGGTCATAGACAAACAGGCTCGCATCCAAGTTTGGAATTCCTTTATGGAAAACCACAGTGGGTTCTCTGCTCAACAAGTATCGAATAAACAATTATTCGATGTCTTTCCAGACTTAGCACGCAGTTGGTTAGAGCGGAAAATTGAAACCGTTTTTAAACTACGCACCCCCTCTTTTACCACCTGGGAGCAGCGTCCATTTGTGTTTGAGTTTGGTAATTACCGGCCGCTAACCGGTAAAAGTGCCCACATGTACCAGAACATGACCATGATTCCATTAAACTCTGTTAGTGGTGACGTTGACCATTTGTGTATCATTATTTACGACGTAAGTGATGTGGCCAATAGCCAACTTCAATTAGCCGATGTTAACCAAGAACTTAAAGTTTTAAGCCGTACAGATCGATTAACCGGACTATTTAATCGCGGTTACTGGGAGGAGCAACTCAGTAGCGAGTTCAATCGTTTTAAGCGAACCCAAAAAACCTCAACGTTGGTGATGTTTGACATCGACCACTTTAAGGCGGTAAACGATAATTATGGGCACCATGTTGGCGATGAAGTTATCAAGGTCTGTAGCTTTTATTTTCAACAATGCGCGCGTAATACTGATGTTGTTGGTCGCTACGGTGGCGAAGAGTTTGGGGCTATTCTTATTGATACCGATGCGCAACAAGCGATGTTTTTTTGCGAACGCTTACGTAAAAAAATTGCTGAACACCGGTTCGAACTACAAGGTTTCAGCTTCAATATTACGATCAGCTTGGGTATATGTGAATCCGATCCGGGCATGCTCGACCATACGCAATGGATTCAGGGCTCAGATAAAGCACTTTATACCTCTAAAGAATCTGGCCGTAACCTTACTAGTAGCATAAGATTTTCTGAATTATCACTCGAATAATTGGAGCAGTTTTTAGGGCTCTCACTTTCGATTATCGCTGCCAAAATCGTTTCATACTTTCTTTATACACATCACCGGAAGTCAAGCCTACATCTTTTAGTAAGTAGTCTGGCAGGCTCTGTAATTGACGGCGGTACTTTATCCGTTCAAACCAGGTATTGACTACCTCTATATAGGCAAGTAGCGAATTCCGAGGTGGGCAGCCTTGATACGTTCTAACACTATCGATTACTTTACTCATACTAATATCCCTTAGCTTTGAGTAGCACTTGATTGCTAACTTACGCTTAAAATTTAGCCGAATCTCGGGTATACTGACAAACGATTAAAATCATCATTGAGTTTAGGTAAACTAAAGTGAAAGAACGTCTACCTCCATTAAACAGCTTGTACTATTTTCATTGGGCCGCTCAGTTACTAAGCTTTAGCGCTGCTGCCAATGAGCTCAATGTCAGCGCCGGTGCTATTAGCCAGCAAATACGCCAACTTGAAGACCGCCTGCAATGCCGTTTGTTCGAAAGGCAGCACCGACAGGTTCAGTTAAGCGAACAAGGCGAGATTCTATTTCGCTATACGACAAGTGGCTTCGCCGCGTTGCAAGATGGCGTGCGGCAACTTAACGGTGACCCCGATCCAAGCAGTTTGTCACTGTCTGTAATTCCTTCATTTGCTCAGCAATGGCTGGTTCCAAGACTTGGAAGCTTTAGTCAGCAGCACAGTGAGCTTTCGGTTCTACTGCAATCAAGTAATGCCTTAGTGGACTTTCGTAAGCACCGCGTTGATCTTTGTGTACGTTACGGTATGGGGAAATATGCTGATTTAGAAAGTCATTGGCTCATGGATGATTTTTTGTATCCGGTTTGCCACCCTATCTATCAAGAGCGACATCAAATCTACAAACTTGAAGACTTAAGTAAGGCTGATTTACTTGAAGATGCTCGTCCAGATATGAATTGGAATTATTGGTTAGAGTTGGCTGGGCACGACCCCCAGACCATTAAACCAAGTTTACGTTATCAAGGTGCGCACTTGGTTGTTCAAGGAGCCTTAGCCGTGCAGGGAGTTGCCTTAGTGCGACATAATGTCGCTTGGAAATTTATCGAAGAAGGTACATTAGTGCGTATAGGTGATATCGATATTCGGTCGGCCTATCGGTATTTTCTGTGCGCGCCATCGAGCTACTTTAAGCGTTCTAAAATTAGAAGTTTTGAAACTTGGATTCAAGAGCAAGCAAGCTTGTTTTGGCAACAAAGTCTAGCCAAAGACGCTGCGCAGCGTCGAGTTATAGACGCGCCTGAATTTGACGATAGCGGTTCTTGATTTAGTTTTAATAACGCTTAAGTACACAAACACAATCAATCGATTTGCTAGAAGAAGAGATATTATTCATAGGTCATCGAAAAATGCTGCCCTTTATGCGAAGGATTCTGATGATTGTATAAGTCGCTTTGGATTCAGTACGATATTCTTCCACCCATAGCGCTTATATTTTCCTATACACTTGAAGCTGACATGCACCACAGTGAATTTCTGTCCCTACCCTCAGTTCACCCTGGCAATAATGACACTTACTATGTTGTAACAGCGGAATGGATTGGCGTATTTCAACTTTAGATTGGCTTTTTTTATGGCGAAATAACCACAGTAAACAGCCTAAACTTAAGCACACGGCGCTAATACGCAGCACCAAAATATGTTCAGAAAGTTCAACGGCCTCAGGTTGAAACATAAGAACAACAAGAGCTAATAACACAATGTTTATCACTAATTTTGAAAATAAGCCTGACTGATAGCGTCCATTGGTATCACGTTTACATTCGCTACAAATCCACTGAAAACGGGAGCCCAGAGGGATCAAGCTAAGCCAGAAAAGGTGAAACCAACTCTTCCAAGTCCATTTTTCTGCAATGACAAGTTTCTCGCATGCATTGCAATAATCTTGACTATAAGCGGTGCGCTTTAGTTTGTGTTTTTTAGTGCCGGAGAAAATAAACATGCAAGTGTGTTTCCATGATGGAATTTCTAAATAAATCAATGGTGTGTAAGCTTAATGCCAAGTTGGGCCTTGATTTCGAATCGACTTTATCTCGAAGTGTGGCTTCGCCTTCAGAGTAACGCTGTGTTTTGAAAAGCGCTCAAAGCCAATATTGCCTCCCTGCCCCTTTGAAATAAACAGAGTAAAAGCTCGAGATCAGGTCAAACTAACACATTAGCCTCGATTCCATATAGCAAATCATTGCAGAACCTAGTTAGAAATTATTTGAATACCAATACCTAACAGCATTAATTTTTTAAAACAGCTCTTGCAGAACTCCCTAAACCCATAAACACCTGCTCAGCCTTTGCTAACGAAGAGTTACGTCCAGCTAATTTTTATTTGCATGGTTTATCCGAAGTTCTGGTGACCTTGTCAGCGAAACTAAACCAGCAAAAATCAAGCTTTTTGAGTCGAGGTTAAAACTTGAACCACCATTTTTTGACAATAGGCCCGGCCATACATACAAGCCTGTAGCCCTGATGGCTTGACACTACAATATGTGTATTAGATCAGTAACAGTCTTGGAATCGCTGACTTAATAAAGCCCTTATGCATTGCTCTATTAGTGCAGGTGATTCGATTTGAAGTAAATGGCCTTGTTGCTCAAGCTCAATCACTCGACTGTTACTTTTAGGTAAGTGCTGCTTTGCATATCGCGCATTAAGAGGATCAACAAGGCCATCATCTAAACCTTGAATCACTATCGTTGGAATCCCCATAGCAGCCAGTTCTTGCGCAGAATTTTGAAGACCAGGAGCTAAGTTGTACATCTCTTTATTGGAGTCTAGCAACAACTCGCCGATATCAAATTGGGATAAAACCCATGCTCCTGCAACGCTCCCTGCAAACTTGTTGTACCAACGTGGTTTAGCTAAACTTGGGTCTAGCGCTCCAGCCAACAATAAAGCCGCATCAATATCTTCTGATTGTGAAACGAGGCTTGGAATCAAAGAAGCCCCCCACGAGTGCCCAACGATTACCAAAGGCTTATCCGGATTCATGCTTTTAATCTGCTTAAACCAAGGCAATAGAAAATGGGCTTGAGATTCAAAATCACTAACATCTAGCCCTTGCTGTTTTGCTTGCGAAAGTCCCCAGCCAGGCCTGTCTAGAGCGTAAACAAGCATATCGTCAGTTAAACTTGGGCTACCGATTATATAGGCTCCATCAGACCAAGATCCCGGAGTCCCATGTACCCAGACCACCGTTGCCAACGTTGGAGTTCCTTGGCTACGCGAATAAATACTTAATTTACCCAAGTCCAGCTGGTGCTTCGCCAATGCGGGATTATTTTCCAATTGCTGCTCGACGAATAATTGCTGTTGCTCAAGTCCTTTGGGTACTGGGCTACAAGCCGTGATTAAGCCAACAAGTGCTAGCCCGTAGTATTGCCACTGTCTTAATATTTTTACTACCTGCATAAACGGACGACTCCTTGCTTATTCAAAGATACCTAAGTTGCGCAATAACAATGCCACAAAAATAAGCTAAACTGCGTCGATATTCATAAAATTGGTGAGTTATGTTAAACACTGCTAGTGACGCTTTTGAAATCTATCTTAATATTCCCGAACGTTTTCCACCCCTTAGTGAGCGAGCTGTGACTCCCATTTCTATCAGTAGCATGGATGAAATAAGCGCGCAATTTGATGTATTCTTGTTTGACGCTTATGGGGTGTTGAACTGTGGTAGCCAAGCCATTGAGGGCGCCGGTGATAGTATTGAAAAACTGCAAGCGGCCAATAAGCAGGTGTTTGTAGTCACCAATTCTGCTACGCCTAACCCATTACAATTACGCGAAAAGTTTCAAAATCTAGGATTCAATTTCCTAGACCAAAACATCGTCAGTAGCCGCAGTGTTCTTGAGTCCCATCTACAACAACTACCCGCGCAAGCGACCTTAGGTGTAATCAACACTCCTGAACAAGGTCTCGATTGCCAGCAGCCTTGCCACTACGTTGGAGACGAAAAGTTTTGGCAAAGCGACTGCTTTATATTTCTAAGCTCCCAATGCTGGTCTTGGGAATTACAAGGCCAATTGGAAGCAGAGCTTCGTAAAAGACCCCGGCCATTCTGGATTGGTAACCCCGATTTAATAGCCCCCTTAGAGAACTCAATTTCAATTGAACCTGGAAGCTATACTTTTCAAATGTCACAGAGCTTATTTCGACTTAATCGTTACTTCGGAAAACCATTCCCAAGCATTTTTGATGAAGTTAAACGCCGTTGTAATTTAGGATTAACACAAACCATTGACCCACAACGAATGCTGATGGTTGGCGACACACTACATACAGATGTATTGGGAGGTAATGCCGCCGGTCTAAAAACTTTGCTCGTCACAGAGCACGGATTTCTAAAAGGCTTAGATGTCGACAGCCACATACAACGATCCAAGGTGAAGCCCGACTTCATCATAACCAGTATTTAGCAGCTCTATGCTAGGTTAAGAACTGCGGCGCTTAACGTAGCTTGCTGGCCGCACCTAACATCACTTTTTACAGGCTTCTTTTTAGTGAACTTGCTGCGCTACCAATTGCGAAATAAGTGCTTGGTAGTCAGCTACACTGCGCGCACCAACAAGTTGATAATGACTATCCATGGTAATGGTTGGCACCGAATTAACTCCGTTTTGGCGAATAATCTGTTGCTGAGTGAGCAGCTGTGCTTTAGTTGCGTTTTCACTAAGTACAGCTTGAGCCAAATTAGGATCCAGTCCAATGCCTTGGCACAAATCTATCAAAACCGAGGGGTCATTAATATTTTGACCTTCACCAAAATAGGCGCGAAACAAAGCCATATGGAACTCCGTACTTTTGCCATACTCAGATGCCCACAAACTAAGCATATGTGCTTTTAAGGTATTGTAGGTTTTCGTTTCAGCGGTATATTTGAAACGAAAGCCCAAGTCTAAACCCAATTGAGTAATGTGCTCTACAGTCTGTTTCGTTTGTTGGTCGCTATAGCCTAACTTATCACGCCAATGTTCAGTTAGCAGCTTACCCTGCTCTGGAATATTCGGGTTAAGTTGAAAGCTTTGCCACCTAATATCAAACTGTGCATGACTTTTGAATTTCAAGCTCGCTTGCGAAAACCTCAAATAACCAAGGACGCACCAAGGGCATACAAAATCGGACACGATATCGACACGGACTCTTCGTGCATTAGGCAATTCTTTTGTCATTTGCTGTCCCTATTCAAATTCTTCGGCATAGCCTTTAGGCGGTGGTGTCCAAGAACGCTCCAAACTATGCCCTTCATTACGCTCACGCTTGTTCGCGTTTCGAAGTGCATCTTCAAATTGCATAAATAATTCACGGTAGTTAGCGTTAAATTTGTTGTCTTCTGTACTCGCCAGCCAAGTCTCGTAGAGTATGTCTCGACTTTTTTCTTCAGTCTTAGCAAATGAGTTGCGCAAACCAGTGGCTTTAAACGGGTGCATACCCAACTCAATCATACTTTGCTGAGCCATTTCAAGCGCTGAATAATACGTTTCATTAACCACGTAATCAGCGCCTGCTTGGCGTAATTCATATTGATGGCCACGGTCGTAAGAACGCGCTAGGATTTTGAGTTTCGGATAAGCATGTTTGAGTTCAAGCACTAGCTCTGTTGCTCGTTGTCTGTCATCAATCGCGACCACAAATAGGCTTGCCTGTCCGACACCGGCGGTTTCTAACAAGTCCATGCGAGTTGCATCGCCAAAGTAGCTTTTTATGCCTATATTTCGCATCACTTCAATGGCGCTCAAGGATTGGTCGAAAACAATTGTTTTTACGTCATTGGCGGCCAGCAGCCGGTTAACAATTTGTCCGAATCGACCGGTCCCCGCAACTAATACAGGGCCTTGATCGTCAACTTTATCTGGTTCTTGCGTTTTACTTTGACGCTTTTCGTAAATCGGCAAAATTAAACGTTCAAAAGCAATAAATAAGGCCGGTGTGAGCAGCATAGATAGAGCTACAACTAAAGATAAGCGCTGAGAAATATCTAATGGCAAGGCATGATTTTGGGTACTAAAACTTAAGAGTACAAAACCAAACTCCCCCGCTTGAGCGAGGCTCAGAGCAAACAACCACCGGTCACTGCCTTTGACCTTAAATGGGAAAGACAACAACAGTAGAATCCCTGCTTTTAAAGCAATTAATCCTAGTGTTAACCCAATAATAAGACCAAATTCACTAAACAAAATTCCAAAATCAATCCCAGCACCAACCGTGATGAAGAACAAGCCTAAAAGCAAACCTTTAAAAGGTTCAATATTACTCTCAAGCTCATGGCGAAACTCACTATTTGCCAACACAACACCGGCTAAAAAGGTACCTAGAGCCGGTGAAAGCCCTACCAAGCTCATTAAAGCAGCAATGCCAATCACCAACGCTAAAGCTGCGGCGGTAGATATTTCACGCAGTCCTGCACTCGCGACATACTTAAATATTGGTCGGCTAAGGTAATGCCCACCGACAACCACCGCGGCAATCGAGGAAAACAAGGCAATGGCATATGCCCAACCCGGTAAACCAGCCAATAAATTAAGCTCTTCATGGTGCTCTGCTGCCACTTGTAGCGAAGCGGCAGCTTCAACTAACTCTGGTAAGGCAAGCAAAGGAATAAAAGCCAGCATTGGGATTACAGCAATATCTTGAAACAATAATACTGAGAAGGCACTTCGCCCCGCATCACTGCTCATTAAGCCTTTTTCTTGCAAGGTCTGTAATACGATGGCGGTTGAAGACAGTGAAAAAATCAAGCCAATGGTTACTGCCACTGTCCAAGGCAGGTCGAATAGTAGACCGAGCCCTGCGGCGCTGGCAGCGGTTAGGAATACTTGTAAGCCGCCTAAGCCTAATAAACGGTGGCGCATGCTCCAAAGCATTTTAGGCTCAAGTTCAAGACCAACTAAAAACAACATCATCACCACACCAAACTCGGCAAAATGTTGAATAGTTGTAGTTTCGTCGCCAACTAAGCCAACAACAGGACCGATGACAACACCAGCAATCAAGTAGCCAAGTACTGAACCTAAGCCAAAACGTTTAGCGAGCGGTACAGCGATGACAGCAGCAATTAGGTAAATGAAGGCTTGAATAAAATAAATGGTCATAACGATACCTGCTCCTGAGAAACCGCATTTTCAAATTCGGACAACATTAGCTTGCAGGACTTCGCCTTAGCAAAATCGAATCGCTGATGATGCAGAGCATTGAGCAAACGTCGCCACTTATCCAAATGCGCTTCGACGCGCCCTTCATCAAGAGCCGTGCGCGAACCAAACAGTGCAAAGGGAGGTAAATATCGCATTTGGGTGAGGCTGGCAGTTTGCTCTAAAGGCTGCAGAAGCTGCGCGATAGTAAAATGATTGTAGCCTTGTGCTTTATAAGCTGACTCGTTACCACCGGCACTCAGTGCACAAAAGAAGTATTTATCGCGTAGCGCATTACCCTCATGCCCATAGGCAAAGCCATACTCAAGCACTAGGTCTTGCCACTCTTTTAAAATCGCCGGAGTAGAATACCAATACATAGGAAACTGAAAAATGATGATGTCATGTTCTCGCAAGCGCTGCTGTTCTACGTCAATATCAATCTGAAACGTAGGATACTCTGCGTAGAGGTCCACACAGGTGACACCTTCAATCGATTGAGCACTTTGAAACATGCGTTGGTTAATTTCAGAACGATCGCTGCTTGGGTGAGCGTACAACAACAAAATTCGACTAGCCATAAGTTGCAAATCCTTTTTACCGACTAATTATAAACTAACACAAATTGGATAAAAAAAAGGGAAGGCGTTTAGACCTTCCCTCACGATACGCTCACGAGTATTTACTATTCGCGGATCAGGTAATCGCCTAAACCGATCCACTTGTAAGTGGTGAGTTCTTTTAGTCCCATAGGGCCTCGGGCATGAAGTTTTTGAGTACTCACTGCAACTTCGGCTCCCAGTCCAAATTGGCTTCCATCGGTAAAGCGTGTACTGGCATTTACATATACTGCAGCTGAATTTACTTCACTAATAAACCGATTTGCACGAGACCAATCTTCGGTCAAGATACTGTCAGAATGTTGGGTTGAATGGGCTCTAATATGCGCGATAGCAGGCGCTAGGTCGTCAACAATTTTGACCCCTAGGGTTAAGCCCATCCATTCCATGTCAAAGTCATTCTCTTTAGCAGCTTCAAGCAATGGGTATCCCAGCTGTTGAAGGATCTCAAAGCTTTCAGGGTCAGCTTTAAGGTTGACACTGCTTGCGGTTAAACGTTTGGCTAATAAAGGTAGCAAGGTTTCAGCAACGTCACGGTGCAATAAGATTGTATCTAAGGCATTACACACACTAGGACGTTGTACTTTAGCGTTCTCAATAATATCAACGGCTTTATCTAGTTTCGCACTTGAATCAACAAACACATGGCAAATTCCGATGCCACCGGTGATCACGGGGATAGTTGCCTGCTCTTTGCACAAGCGATGTAAGCCGGCGCCACCACGCGGAATAATCATATCCACATATTGGTCAAGTTTGAGTAATTCGGTGACATAAGCGCGGTCAGGAGATTCAATGTATTGAATCGCTGTCTCGGGAAGACCGGCCTTATTCAGCGCTTCTTGAATCACTTTAACTAAAACTAAGTTAGAATTTAAAGTCTCTTTGCCTCCACGTAAAATAGCAGCATTACCGGTTTTTAAGGCCAAGGCTGCAATATCAATAGTGACATTAGGTCTCGCCTCGTAGATCACACCTAGTACACCTACGGGTATACGACGTTTACTTAAGCGCAAGCCGTTTTCGAGAACTTTACCTTCAAATTCTTGCCCTACTGGATCTTCAAGTTGCGTCACCATACGCACGTCGGCGGCAATCGCTTCAAGACGCTCACCCGTCAATAGCAGGCGGTCCAACAATGAAGGGGCTAAGCCCGCTTTCTCACCCGCTGCTATATCAATAGCATTGGCCTTAAGAATCAATGATTGCTGAGCAATAATTTGGTCCGCTATGATTTGCAATGCGGCATTTTTTTGCTGAGTACCGAGCTGAGATAACACGTAGCTCGCTTGCTGAGCCTGTTGACCTAGTTGTTCCAGTTGCATACCATTTTCCTTTATATCAAGACCATGTCGTCACGGTGGATGACCACCGAGCCATAACCGTAGCCTAAAATTGAATCAATTTGATCTGAATGCTGCCCTTTTATCTTTTGCATATCGGCGGTGTTGTAGCGACATATGCCTCGGGCTATTTCTTGTCGTTCCGGGGTTAGTATTCTTAGTACATCGCCGCGTTTAAACTCACCAGTAACTTGCATCACGCCTTTAGGCAGCAAACTAGAACCTTTTCGTTGAACAGCATTACAGGCACCGGCATCTAGAATTAATGTTCCCTGAGGAGGGGGACCAGCAAATATCCAACGTTTGCGATTTTCCAAAGGTGATGAAAGCGCGGTAAACTTGGTCCCTACTCGCTCTCCTTTTGCTAAGCGGCACAGCACTTGTGGAGCATGTCCGGAAGCAACGACAACCTCAATAGCGGCTCGGCGAGCAACATCAGCAGCTTGTAGTTTTGTAGCCATACCACCGGTGCCTAAACCACTAACACTGTCTCCGGCAAGGGAGCGCAAAGTGTCATCAATGGTTTGAACTTCTTCGATTAATTCTGCATCTGGATTGTTTCGTGGGTCTGCTGTAAACAGACCAGGCTGGTCGGTAAGTAAAACCAACTTATTGGCTTCGGCAAGGATCGAGACTAACGCTGAAAGGTTATCGTTATCACCGACTTTAATTTCCGCGGTGGCTACAGCATCGTTCTCGTTCACAACCGGAATAATGCGATGGTCTAGCAATGACTTTAAGGTATCGCGGGCATTAAGAAATCGCTCTCGGTCTTCTAAGTCAGCGCGAGTCAATAACATTTGCCCAACAAAAAGCCCATATATACTGAACAGATTTTCCCAGACTTGGATAAGTCGACTTTGGCCAACTGCTGCCAGCATCTGTTTATTAGCAATGGTAGAGGAAATATGAGCGTGCTTCTCGGCCAAGTGCTCTCGTCCCGCTGCAATTGCGCCAGATGTCACTAATACCACACGGTGTCCTGCCTTATGCAAAACAGCGATTTGGCGGACCAGCTCAACCATATGTGCCCGGTCGAGTTTGTCGCTACCACTTGTCAGAACGCTCGTTCCAAGCTTAACGACGATGATTTGTTTAATCACTTAAAATGCTCACTAGAGAGGGAAACTGACAGATAATTTAGCGCTTAGTTTACCCCAGATGATAGCAAGGATCAGCCCATTTAAACCCAATACTTTAGCTCAATTGCGCATCAGTTATGGTTAAAGGGGCTACGCTAAGGTGCAGGCTGGTTAAGCTGCGGGGAGAATCTGCTGCGGCTGAATTGTACTTGAGGGTTCAAGCTTAAGATCAAAATCAGACAACAAGGCATGAAGTTTAGGATAGAAGTCCAGTAAGCTGGATTTCACCTGTTCATGATGTTCATCGGGAATATCTTGTTCGGTCCACAGTCCGTCAACGCTGTGTAAACCGAATCGATAACTGTAGTTAAGTGTACCTTCAGTGACTTGCTCAACTTCAAACCACCATCCGTAAAACTCGCGTTCATCAGCCGGTGGGTTTGCATCAGTGCATGCAGCAAGACAATCGAAAAAATAGTGATGCTCTTTACAGCGTTCTTTGCGCAAATAGGGACCAATTTTTAACATCCGCGCTAACAATTTGTGATGGCTTGGCCACTGCTTTTCCATGTCCTACAGACCCTCGCATTCTATGATCAATATGGTTTCGTTGATCAATTTTAAATCAACACATTGTCTATAATGCTTGTAATTCAATCATTTCACAAATGCTTTTGTAACCAGAGTGTTGCTTCATTGAGTGCACCCGATAAGCGATCAGTAATCTGAGTGTTCTTTAAGGTCTTCATTTCACAGCAACGCGACACACTTGAAATCAGCTGCGCATCTTGCGCCGGACAAAGTTCATCGTCTTCGATTATCATCGCTAATACTGGCGCCTGAATTTTACCGCTTCCCAGTAAACCTTGAGTTTTTAGCGACAATGAGCGTGCGCTATAGAACAGCTTATCTTCGTAACTTGAGTCTTCGCCAAATCGATTGGCGAGGCAATCCCGCATCATTTGTGGCAGATCATGAAAGGCCTGTACTGATGAGTAAACATGATCAACAGGTGAACCAATGGTAATAATTGCTTTCAGTTGCATAGGGGCAAGAAAACCAACACGAATGGCGAGATTACCGCCAAATCGATAACCCAACATTGCCACACGTTCGCTATCAACCCAGGGGACATTTTTTAGGTGATTTAACACTGCCATATGCAGCTGCGTGCTATCTTGCTTTAAGTGCCACCGGCTGTTGGAACCACAACCGGGGATATCTACCGTGAGCATAGCAAATCCAGCAGGACCTAAGAACTTCTCGTAAAATGGCCAGTAGTCGCTTTGAATGCTATCGACGCTACCACTCACAACAACCACCGGTTTTACACTATCGGTATCGGGCAACAACAGATTACAGCTGATGAAGCGACCTTCATAAGGAACTTTTATTTGTCTGTAGATAGTCCCGTGATGCGCAACCGCACTCACAAAATTAGTATGTGCAATCACTTGCGCACTGGCGGCGCTGTCATCACCGCGATAGTGAGGAAAACTAGCTATTGACGCACAATGAAAGGCAATTCGGTGTTGATCGTAGGCACGCTCACTATTACCTTCTTCGGCCGCTAACTTAGCCTTGGTTTGATGATGTACGGCGCGTTGCGTCCACTCATAGGTCCAATTTCCAGGCTGATATCCGGCGACGGTATCTAGTAGTTCACTGGTGCGCGTTTTTTGACATACGGCAATTTGAGACAACAAGGCTTCGGTGCCCAGCGCAGGTACACCTTGCCAAGCCCACAGTTGTCGTCGTAACAAGCGATACCAAGCCCCATGCGTACTATGCGGCACGACTTGCAATTGAGAAGCCTTAGCATTCGAAAGCGTTGATGTTTCACGCTTTAACACTTGTGGTTTAAATAATGACTCAGATAAATTATCAGACATAGCATTGATACTTGTGAGCTAGTTACTTAACTATAAAAAAAGCTGCCCCATTGGGACAGCTTTTAGATCAATAAATGACGAATTAACGCTTTAGAAGAATGCGAATTTCAATGCGAATAGCACCGAAAGAACCCAAACACTAGCTGGGACACTCTTATAACGGCCACTTAGCAATTTAATGAGGGCATAGCTCATAAAGCCAAACGCAATCCCATCAGCAATTGAGAATGAAAGCGGCGTAATAATAGCGATAATGGCTGCAGGGGCGGCATCGGTAAGATCGGTCCAGTCAATATTCGCTAATCCCGAAAGCATCAGCACACATACATAAAATAGCGCGCCTGCAGTCGCATAAGCTGGAACCATGCCAGCTAAAGGCGAGAAGAACAAAGCAAAAAGAAATAGTATCCCTACCACAACAGCTGTAAGACCAGTTCGACCACCGGCTTCTACTCCAGCGCCACTTTCAATATATGAAGTTGTACTAGAGGTTCCCATCATTGAGCCAGCAATGGTTGCCGTTGAGTCGGCTAGCAAGGCTTTCTTCAAATTAGGTAGTTCACCTTTTTCGTTAAGTAGCTTACCGCGTTGCGCAACCGCAGTTAAGGTACCTGCGGTATCAAACAAATCAACAAACAAGAATGCAAAAATAACGCTGATCATGGCTACATCGAATGCACCTGCTATATCAAGCTGCATGATGGTTGGCATGATTGAAGGTGGTGCAGAAAAGATGCCGCTATATTCTGTTAATCCTAGAAGAATCGAAATGACAGTAATTGCGAGAATTGAAATAAGAACCCCGCCCTTAATTTTCCGATACTCTAGCGCAATAATGAGCACGAAACCTAAGCAAGCCAAGATGAACTCAGGG
This sequence comes from Alginatibacterium sediminis, assembly GCF_003610775.1. GTDB lineage: Bacteria > Pseudomonadota > Gammaproteobacteria > Enterobacterales > Celerinatantimonadaceae > Alginatibacterium > Alginatibacterium sediminis. The sequence goes on from NZ_RAQO01000008.1 coordinate 322,263, forward strand.
GCATGTATATCGCCTAGCCCAACCATAGTCGCGGGATTGCTGACAACGATACCTGCATTCTTTAGCGCGATTAGCCCTAAGAATAAACCAATACCAGCTGCAATACCGGTACGTAAGGTCGCTGGTATTGAGTTAATAATCCACTCGCGAACTTTAAATACACTCAAAGCTAGGAAGATAGTACCGGATAGAAATACAGCGCCAAGGGCAACTTGCCACGTATGGCCCATGCCTAACACGACACCGTAGGTGAAAAAGGCATTCAAGCCCATACCCGGCGCTTGTGCTATTGGATAGTTAGCGTAAAAACCCATGATGAAACAACCCACAGCAGCCGCTAGACAGGTAGCAACAAATACAGCTCCTGAGTCCATTCCGGTTGCAGATAGCATGCTCGGGTTGACGAAAATAATGTAGGCCATAGTTAAAAAGGTAGTTAACCCGGCAACTATTTCGGTACGAACATTAGTTCCATGTTCTTTGAGTTTAAAGATGGTTTCGAGCATTAGTAGTTCCTTGAGCTGGCTAAATTTTGAGCAGAGCGATTTAGATTTGAAGCGATTATAGACAGCCGTTGCTCATTTTACTAGCAACAAAAACACTTCTAACAAATTCGATAAAAATTCGCTAAGTTTATGTTCTAATTATGAAATATTCAGCAAACAAGCTGACCATCTGGTTATGTTTTTGACTCTAAATCACTCTTTTAGGGCAAAGACAAAACAATCCTCGGCTGTTGGTGTATTATTTAGGTTTTATTAGTAGTTAATTGTTGAGGTACCAGATGTCTGAGCTATCAATGCTGCAGCCAAACGAATTATGGCGATTCTTTTCCAACATTTGCGCAATCCCCCGCCCAAGTAAACATGAACAAGCGCTAAGTGACTGGATTGTGTCTTGGGCACAAACCAAAAAAATTGATTATCAGATCGATAGCATCGGCAATATCATATTGAAAAAAGCGGCAACTAGCGGATACGAAGATCGCCAGACAGTCGCTCTTCAAGCTCACCTAGATATGGTTCCTCAGGCTAATAGCGATTCAAATCACAACTTCACTACGGATCCAATTCAGGCCTATGTTGATGGAGACTGGGTTACGGCAAAGGGAACAACACTAGGTGCCGATAACGGTATCGGTCTTGCCTCAATCTTAGCCGTGTTTGATGCAAGCGATATCGCTCATGGCCCGATAGAAGCGCTACTCACCATCGATGAAGAAGCAGGTATGACTGGCGCTTTCGGCCTAGAACCTGGCATTCTTAAAGCCAGTATTTTGCTCAATACCGACTCAGAGCAAGAAGGTGAAGTTTATATGGGGTGTGCCGGAGGTGGTGACACAAGTGCAGTTTTTGAAGTTAGCCAGCAACGCTGTCCTGCTGATGCTAAGGCTATTTCCATTAGCATTTCTGGTCTTAAGGGTGGACACTCAGGTTGCGATATCGACACCGGGCGTGCCAATGCTAACAAGCTAATGTTGCGTTTACTTGCTAAAGCACAATCACAAAGCAAAGTGCAAATTGCAAGTTTGCATGGTGGTAGTTTACGTAATGCGATCCCACGAGAAGCCAAAACAAGCTTTGTTTTCGAAGCGGCCCAACTGGCTGACATGCAACACATTTTGAAACTCGAAGTTGATGATATTGCAGCCGAGTACGCAAACGTTGAAACCAACTTAAGCATTGAATTAAATACTATCGACGCACCAGTAGATGCGATTAGCACCACCAACAGTGCTGAAATTATTGCCAGCCTGAATGCTTGTCCAAACGGCATTATTAGCATGAGTCAAGATATTCAAGGTATTGTTGAAACTTCGCTAAACCTTGGCGTTATTCGCTTCGAAGCCAATCAAGTCTCAGCTTTAATTCTGGCTCGCTCTTTAAGTGATTCAGGTCGTCTATATGTTGAATCAATGTTGGCATCATTGTTTGAACTAACTAGCGCTAGCCTAAGTCACTCTGGTGCCTATCCTGGTTGGAAGCCTGATACAGACTCTAAGATCATGAAAGTCGTTCAAGATAGCTATCAAGAACTATTCAATAAGCGCCCTAACATTATGGTGATACATGCGGGTCTAGAGTGTGGGTTGTTCAAAACTGCCTATCCTGATTTGGACATGGTGTCTTTTGGCCCAACGATCAAATTTCCGCATAGTCCAGATGAGAAAGTAGAAATCGCAACCGTAGCTCGCTACTGGGAACTAATGAAGAAAACATTGGCTAACATCCCGGTTAAGTAACAGCCAACTCATTCGCGACTCGGTTTTCTTATCCTTGTAAGGAAATCGTTTCGACATTGCGTTTGATTGGGAACTAATTGGCAACTAAATCAGTGGCAGCAGCATTTGCTCTGCCGCTTTTCAGAAACCTAAAGGCCTTTGGGCAACGCCTATAACGACGACATAAATCTCAAATACCCAATTAAAAATGGGTCCTATTATTTACTCTGTGTGTATACCCTTCAAATCTGGTCGATTACTTCTACCCCAATAGACAAATCACAAGCCTTAACTAGCTTCACCTATTCCACAATTACTTTTACTTAAAGTACATACAAGCTTCAGTCACTAGCCTACTCAACTCACAAAAATGATAATTCATATTTGAATAATAAAATTCAAACCATACAATGGCACATTATCTATTGTGTTAAAACTGTGAAAAGTAACCAATGAATCGTCATATCTATGGTGAATATTGATACATCAGTATAAGCAACTCGTTAAAGAGTCGCAGCACTACCATTTTTTATTAGTATTATTTATTCGGCAATATGGAAGAACAAAATGGTAAATTTGAGTTTAATTAAACGTATCGTAATTGGTTTTAGTTTAGTGACTGCGTGCGCGATTGCCTTGAGTTTTTCAGCGTACATGTCTCAACAACGCATGGAAGAACAATTCAACTATAGTGCTGTCATTCTAACCAAACTGTTAGACCAATCGGTAGAACTTGACAATAAAGTACAACTTATCAACAGGTTAACACTTATACATGCTAACGCAAAAGAAGCTGAAAAACGTCAATCCCTTGAAGAAGCCATCAACGACAACATCAAGGATTTAGAACAACGTATAAACAGTCTAATTGCTGATGTAAAAGAATATCCCTTATTATCAGATCAACTATCTTCAATTGTCGCTCAAACAAACACCATCAACACCGCATCCTTAAACCATATTGTATTGCATAATGGTCGAATCCAAGCCTATCAACGGGTATTTACAGAGATGGCTGAATTTGATGCCACTTGGGAATTTTTCGATTTCGACGTATTAGATGCCATCGAACAAATGAAGGCTAGTAATGACAGCAGTATCCAATCTTCCTCATGGATTCTAGAATCCTTATTTCAGGAAACAAACGTAATTGCCGATCAGTTAGGGAAGTTGGTTGGAGTCAACCTACTAGAAAGTTTAGTCATCATAGAAAAGCAACTTGAGACCAGTGCCAGTGGGATAAAAAATAAGTTGGATATCGCATATACAAGCATTCCTAACTCGGAGTCACTTCTCTCTAGTTACATTGACACGCTGATGTACCAATTGAACGATCCAAATGGTCTATTTACACAATACAAAGCCTACTTGAACTACAACCAAGAAAGCCAAATGGCGCTTGATTCACTCACTCAAGACGTAACCGATTTATCGCAAGTTTTTGAACAGGTTTCGGCTTCTATTCGTCAGCTATCAGCAGATGCATACGTGATGTCAAACTCAGACAATCAAAACTCATTTTGGATAAACTTAGTCCTTACTTTAGTAACAATAGCAATTTCTATAATGGTAACCGCCAATGTTATCCGTTCAATTCGCTCGCCATTAAAAGAGATTCAAAGCGCATTATCAAAGATGGCCGAAGGCGATTTCACCAGCCGAATCAACCAGCAATACCAGTCAGAACTTGGAGAGATTGCTAGCGGCATCAATGGACTATCGTTGAAACTTAAAGAACTTCTGACCGATATCAAGAATACGGATTCGAAAGTAAATGACTTTGCAGTTAGAGGTCAAGAACAAGGTAAACAGGTTGTTGAGCAAGTAGCTTTGCAGCAGCAAAGGGCTGACTCTATGGCTACAGCTGTAACGCAAATGGAACAAGCGGTCACTGAAGTATCCACCAGCGCGGCTAGCTCTAGTAATTCGGTCACCGATATTGTCGAAGTTGCAAAACAAAATATGATGTCAATGAAAACCAACGTGGGATTTGTAGAAGCACTCCAGGATTCCTTGGGGCTTGCATCAAAAGTGATTACAGATCTCTCAAATCAATCACAGCAGATTGATGAAATCCTACAAGTGATTCAATCGATTAGTGAGCAAACTAATTTACTCGCTCTAAATGCTGCTATTGAAGCCGCACGAGCAGGTGAGCATGGACGAGGTTTCGCCGTTGTTGCTGACGAAGTTCGTTCGTTAGCAAATCGAACTCAAGTTTCCGCAAATGAAATTGGTACGATGATAGAAAGTTTACAATCAAACTCCAAACAAGCTGTTCGCCTTGTTGAAGACAATCTACAGCAGTCAGAAAAATCAGTTTCACATTCGAACAAAACCCACGACTCACTGTTAGAGATGGTTGAGCAACTTGTTAGTGTAAATGATATGAGTCAAACGATAGCTGCAGCATCAGAAGAACAAAGCGCTGTTGTAAAAGAAGTCGCACGTAACATCGTAGACGTATCCGATCTTGCTCATCAAATATCTGAAAACGCAGCGTTATCATCAAATAACAGCGCAGAGTTAAGTCAGCTATCTGATGCACAATCAAAGCTTATCGACCAATTTAGACTCGCTTAAGCCTAAGCAAAGGCTAGTCTAATTACCCTATCGGTAGGCCTCGTCTTTATTTAGGCCATGCAAAAATCAGCTCAGCGGCAGGTGCATTTGTTCTTGTCGTTGCTTGCTATATTCCAAGCCAATATGTAAGCCTACGAGTCGTACAGCTTTTCCATTCCCACGCAACATTGCTTGAGAGAAAAGATCCATAAGTACTTGTTCATCTATTTGCTGAGCTTGTTGGTCATGGGTGGTTTGTTGGAAATCAGAAAACTTAATTTTAACCCCAATGGTTTTAATACTGGCTTCTCCAGCTAGTACCTTATCGCTACGCCTTTTAAGCTCGGGTAACAAGCCAATTAATTTTTCACCAAGTAATTGCGAGTCGCCAATGTCTTTGGCAAAGGTACGCTCAACACCAACCGACTTGCGTACGCGGTGAGTACTAACTCGGCCGCTATCTAGTGCATTGCAGCGCCGCCACAACATTTCACCAAGCTTGCCTAACTCTAAACGAAGTTGTTCTGAATTACTGGCCAATATATCGCGCCCATAAACGTAACCATGCTCAGACAAGCGTTGAGCGCTCACCTTACCTACCCCAGAGATTTTACGCAGTTCCAATTCACTTATAAATTGTTCGACTTGTTCAGGGGCAATGACGCTTAGACCGTTAGGCTTGTCTAATTCAGAGGCAATTTTTGCTAGGTACTTAAGTGGGGCAACCCCAGCAGATGCCGTGAGTTGGGTTTCTTTAAAGATGTCATTCCGTATGGCCTGCGCAATGCGGGTTGCACTACCTTGGTGTAAATCAGAATCCGTTACATCTAGATAAGCTTCGTCTAAGGAAAGTGGCTCTACCAAATCAGTGTAGCGCCTAAAAATAGCCTGAACCTGCTGACTAATCTCTTTGTATAAACTCATTTGACCAGGTAGTAATACAACATCGGGACAGAGCTTCAGTGCTTGATGAGTGGGCATAGCCGAATGCAAACCATATTGCCTGGCAATGTAGTTACAGGTGCTAAGTACCCCTCGCCCACCAGCACGCCCGCCAATTGCAATCGGCTTATCAGCCAACCACGGCTGCTCACGGATCTCAACCGAGGCATAAAATGCATCCATATCTACGTGAATAAATTTCCGTGGCTTTTGAGTTTCAGTCATAGTTTCGAGCTTACATTGACAACTGTTTATTTATACAGTATACCTAACAATCAGTTTTAGACAACAAACAAGCTCAAAACCGCAAACAACAAGATAAAAGTGTACGTTTCTCGCAGTCAGCCCTTGTAAATTTTAGCTTTATTTATTGTTAACATATTTGAGATATGGCTCACGAAAGCAAACTGACTATATCACTTAACATTCTGTTAATATTACTAATCTTTTATCAATTACAATCGAATCCGATGAAACATGAGGCCGTAATTACCAAGTGGAGCAAGAAAAAAGGATTTGGCTTTATTCAGGCTCAAGGGAGTCGCAAGCAATATTTTGCGCATATCAGCGAGTTTAATCATCGCCCTAGAACAAAACTTGTAGGAAAGCGGGTTAGTTTTCGTTTAACTAAAGATAAAAATGGTCGCGATTGCGCCTGCGAAATAGAAGTTTTGCACTCAAGCGCAAAAAAAGTAATAAATGCCATTCTATGGCTGTTGGGCTTGCTACTCGTTTGCGGCCTTGGATTTTTCAGCTACAACCGCTACGGAAACAATCCACTTCCTTATTGGTATCTATTGCTAAGTTTTGTTAGCTATTATTGCTACGCAAAAGATAAAAAGTCAGCACAATTTGACAACTGGCGAGTGAGTGAGAAAAAGCTTCATTTATTGTCATTTCTGGGCGGCTGGCCAGGTGCCTTCATTGCGCAAAAATGGCTACGGCACAAAACCATCAAAACTTCTTTCCAAAGAGTCTATTGGCTGACTGTGATTGCTAATTGCGGGGTTGTTGCTTGGGCCTACTCAAGCACAGGGAAAAGCTATATCTCACCACTTTGGGCGAAATTTGCTCAAGGACTGGGCAGCGAACTGAGCCTCTATGTAAACTACAATTTGCTGCCCCAAGTTAAGACACTGTTATACCAAATTTGGTATGCATTTTAGTTGCGACTTATCGATGTCACTAATCTTTCGGAGAGTTTGCCCACGGATCGTTTGACCAAGGGTCACTTGTTTCAGATTTTTGAGATTCACTCCGACGCGGTTTTGGCGCGCGCATAGGGTGTCCTTTAAATGGCTTGTCGCCACGCGGCTTTTTGGACTTTTCACGTTCTGATTTGAATTTTGGCTTAGGCCCAAGCTGCGGTTGAGGCTCACTACCAGGCGTGATCACGACGGGGGCTCGCGGCTTTTGATCAAGCGGGATCAAACGGTCACGGGGCGGAATTTCAAATTCAGCATCATTTGGCCGCGGTAAATGCTTAAAGCGATACAAATAAAAGTTTTCGGTTTTTTCTTTCGCCCATGTTGTTTTACGCATAAATTTTATACAGGCCGCCAATGTCGGCTTGTTTCGAAAGCAGTTCATGTTTAAAGCGAAATCTAGTGTTTCCCAGCCATAGTGATCGATAAGTTCTTGCAACATCACCTCTAATTTTAGGCCATGCAGGGGGTTATTTTGTTGTAGTTCTTTCATAAAAGGGCTTGCCAGATGGGACACAATATTGATTAAGAATAGCAGTTTATGCACTTTGTGTATTGACCTAATCACCTTCTAAACAGTCTTTTGCAGCAAGATAGTGAAGGCCCAAATCAAAATATGGGCTATCAATTAGACTAAGCTCAGCGGTGTTTATGGGCGATCCTTGTTTTATCGCATGATGTTGAGTGATTCGGCATTAACACCATTGGCCTAAGCTGCAATACTCATAACCGAGTGTTAATGCCGAGCAATCCTTATTACTTAAGGCTCGATCGTTGGGACTTTAACGCCATAAAACGTCGCAAAAGCCACAGGCACAACAATCAAGGTGAGTATTGTCGCAAAACCAAGTCCCGCCATAATAGTGACCGCCATCGAACCAAAAAAAGCATCGAAAACGAGGGGGATCATACCTAAAATGGTGGTCAATGCTGCCATCATCACAGGTCTCATTCTACTAACAGCGCTATCAATAATTGCCGTGTAGTTGTCTTTACCGTTTTCTAACTCAAGATTAATCTGATCAAGTAGTACGATGCCGTTTTTGAGGATCATACCGCTAAGGCTTAATAGTCCTAAAAATGCGGTGAAACTAAATGGCATGCCCGAGATTAACAAGCCAATGCTCACACCAATTATCGACAAGGGTACAGTTACCCAAATCACCAGGGTCTTTTTGAAGGAGTTAAACAAAAAGATAGTAATAATGAACATCAACAAGTAACCCATAGGCAGCGAACTAAACAATGCCTGTTGCGCCTCATTAGAGCTTTCGTACTCGCCACCCCAGGTGATGTGATAGCCTTCAGGTAGTTCTAATGATTCTATGTTTGGTCGCACGCGCGCAAACAATGCAGCGGCGGTGTCGTTACTTAATATGTCGTGGTCGGCCAATACGCTTAAGGTGCGTTTACGGTCTTTTCGTTGTATTAAAGGTTCAGACCATTCTACGCGTAAGCCGTCAATCACTTGCTCTACCTGAACATAGTTCTGCTGGCTCGGGCTCCAGATTCTTACATTGTCGAGAGTACGAATATCAATACGTTCACTTTGCGGTAAGCGAGCTACAACCGGCAGACGTTCAGTTCCATCACGAAGCTCTCCAATAGTAATCCCACCAAAGGTCATTTGTAGTGTATTCGACAAATCTTCCTTCGAAATACCCAAACGACGAGCCTTAGATTCATTAAATATAGGAACCAGTTCTTTAGTGCGCTCTCGCCAATCATGGCGAATATTTCTTGCCCCCGGCTCTTCAAATAGTACATCTTCAACTTGAGTCGCGATTGTACGTAGCACTGACGGATCTGAACCGGTGATCCGTGCTTCAATTTTAGATGCGGGAGATGGTCCAAACTCCATCAGTTTAAACTGGAAGCTTGGTTGCGAAAAGCGCGAGTTAAGCTCAGTGTTTAAGCGGTTCATGAGCGCAAACATTGTCTTCTGATCGCTAGTTCTAATTTGTAGCTGCGCGTATGCTTCGTAGCTTTTTTCTGGCTGATAGGTCAATACAAAGCGTTGTAATCCCTGCCCTATACTTGCGCTCACAAATTCAACATCGTCCTGCTCACGAATATAGTTTTCTACTTGCTCGCTTTGTTCAATGGTTGTACGGATATCAGTGCCTTCAGGCATCCACATATCAACATAAAACATTGGTGTATTTGAGGGTGGGAAAAACGATTGCTTCACCATGCCAAAGCCAAATACAGCCACAACTAGCAAGGCAAACATTGCTGCTAAACTTAAATAGCGGAATCGAATTGCTAACCTAAGAGAGCCTCTAAATAGGGTGAACAAAAAGCCTTGATAGGGATCAGCCGTTGTGGTGTTTACCTCATTCACCTCATCTTTTTTGAGTAAAAGATCGGCCAAAAACGGCGTTATGGTTAAAGCGGTGATCCAACTTAAAAACAGCGAGAAGCAAAGCACCCAGAATAGTGACCCCATGAATTCACCGGTAGCATCTTGAGATAAGCCTATCGGTGCAAATGCGGTGATCGCAATAATTGTAGCTCCCAGCAAAGGCCATTGAGTTTGCTTCACGATATCTTCGGCAGCCTGTAATTTACTACGACCCTTTTGAATACCCACCAATATGCCTTCTACCACCACAATCGCATTGTCGACAAGCATTCCTAACGCAATGATTAATGCGCCAAGTGAGATTCGATGTAATTCAATATTGGCAATATCCATTAGAATGAACGTAGCGAGCACCGTGAGGAGTAACACAATACCTATAATCAATCCGCTGCGAATTCCCATAGCAAACAACAGCACAATCACTACTATCGCCACCGCTTGGGCCAAACTAACAATGAATGATTGGACTGAATTTTCGACCTCTTGCGGCTGGTTATAGAAGTAATCAATACTTAAACCTTGAGGCGTATCGGATTTCAAGCTATTAAGTGCGCGCTCTAGATCATGGCCAACTTCCACCACATTGACATTAGCAGCAAATGAGATAGCTAAATTAATGGCCTGTTGACCGTTATAACGGATCAGATTATTTGGTTTGTCCCCAACTCCTCGCGTGACCTTGGCAACATCTTTTAGATAAATCAGTTTTCCGGTATCGCGGCCGTGAATAATCAAATTTTCAAATTCTTCGACACTACTCATAGTTCCGCTTGGTTTTAGAAGAATGCTTTCTCCATTGATCAAAACCTCGCCAGAAGACACAACGCTATTTTGTTGATTAATAAGCCCAACAATAGAGGCCACATCAAGCTCTAAAGCCGCGAGTTGTTCAACCGAGACCTCTACATAGAGTTGTTGTTGCTGATCACCCGATATCGAGACTTTACCAACCCCTTGGATTAGTTCTAGTTCACGGCGCAGATAATCAGCATAGCGCTTTAACTCAACATTGCTGTAGTCGTCGCCGCTGAGCATCAGCATCACCCCAAACACATCCCCAAAATCATCCATTATTTGTAAGGAACTGACACCACTTGGCAGCGTAGGTTTCAAGTCGTTAATTTTGCGACGCATTTCGTCCCATATTTGCGGTAATTCATCGGGCCCAAAATCCATGCGCATACTCACCATCATCTGCGACATTCCCGGCGATGAGGTTGAGGTTATTTTGTCGATGTAGGGCAACTCACGTACCGCTTTTTCTAGCGGATAGGTCAGCTCTTCTTCAACTTCGGTCGAACTAGCTCCGGGGTAAGTAGCAATAATCATTGCATCTTTGATGGTAAATGCAGGGTCTTCAAGTCGTCCCAAATTGCTAAAAGAGCTAGCGCCACCAATGGCGAAAATAATGATCATTAACCAAGAAATCGTACGATGGCGTATCGAATATGCAGCAATACTCACTAGAGCGTCCCTTCTTTAATAGTGACTAACTTGTCTTCTCGTAAACTTCGCAATTTGGAGCTCAACAACACATCTGATTTCGTTAAACCACCCGTGATTAAAACACCGTGACTATCTACCCTACCGATATCAACGGGGCTCGCTTTTGCCTTTCCGTTAATTACTTTCCAAACCTTAAACTGCCCTGGAGAGTCACCAGCAACCAGTACCGAAAGAGGAACTTGAAAGCCGGGCGGCAAATTTGGATTTGAGAGTAGCAAGTCCACTTCAATAGTCACCGCTGTACCCGGTAAAATCGCCGGCTTTGTTTGCGGCATCTGTAGCCATACTTCGTAGTTCTGGGTTTGCGGATGGCGCTCGCTAGTATGTTCCAAATAGCTAAGAGCATAAGGCTGCTTATGCCCGTCAAAATAGGCTTTAGGTTGATACTGACTGGGGTCAGGATCAGGATTTATTAAAGCCAGTACCGTGTCAGACACCGATAAACGTACATAGACCTGTTGCTCTTGATAAATGGATATCACCATTTCACCAGGGCTCACGCGCTCAAAGCTTTGCTTTGGAACTTGAGACACAAGGCCATCAAAGGGGGCGCGTATCGAACTAAACTCAAGACGTCGTTGCGCACTTTTATAGGCAATAGTCACTAATTTTTGATTGGCAATAAGCACATCGATATCGCTGGCAGAAATCATTTTGTTTTTACTCAAGTCTCGGCCGCGCTTTAGCTGACGATTAGCGAGTTTTCGCTGCGCATTCAAGTCCAGAAGTTCTTGCTCAATTTTTTCTACATTTAGGCTTGCGAGAATTTGGCCTTTGACCACCCGATCGCCGGGCTTAACACTAATACTTTGCAGTTCACCATCGACTCGAAACGACAATTTGGTTAATTCTGCCGGAACCACTTGCCCTTTAAACTCGCGTAAGTAGTCTGAAGCAGCTTCACCGATGACAAGACTGTCATAGACTGTTGTTGGCGCGGACTTTAAAGCCGTATCAAACTCGCAAGCGCTTAGCATTAATAAACTTAAGACTAAGAACAGATGTTTTAACTTAGCCATTAGATGCCACCCTCGCGCTTCCATATTTTCACCATTTGTCCTTCATAAAGTGACTCTAAGCCCGCGACCACAACTTGGTCTCCTTGAGTTAAACCGGCAACCACTCGTCCATCATTATCCAAGATTATTTTTGTTTGACTCACCGAGCTGTTATGAGGATTAACTTTCCAAACCATCAAGGACTGATTAATCCAAGCACTATCTGGAACTTTAAATTGGTGACTTGATGCTCGATCTTCTACGACTACAATGCCTGTCATACCAGGGAGTAAATTTAGCTGTTCAGGCCGTTCAATGGTAACTTTAGCCGAATAGGTATTGGTCTGATAATTGGGTTCTGTGGATATCTCTTTGAGGCTTGCCGAGATTCTAATCCCGGGGTGAGCATCCATGATCACGGATAAAGGACTAGCTTTAATCGCTTCAATGTTTTGCTGACGCGTATACTGCACCGGGATGGAAAAAATCACTTCAAGATACTGATTATCAATCAAATTAAGAATACCTTGGCGCGCAGCAACCACCTCAAAGGGCTTACTCATTGTCGCAGAAACCACGCCATTGAAAGGTGCACTTAGGCGGGTATTGCGTAAATCTTTTTGGGCTTGATTCAACTCGGCATGACTAGTCTTAAGTGCAGAGTCGGCTTGGTCATAGGCGTCTTTGCTAATTAGATTGGTTTTTTGAAGCCGCTTCGCGCGCTCAAATTGCGCTTTTCGTAGATCATACTCCGCACTTTTCGCATCTAGCGCCAATTGAAAATCAATCGGGTCTAGGCTTGCTAATAGCTCGCCTTTCTCAACCACTTGCCCCATTTTTACCGGGATCTGCGCGATTTCTCCACTGAGCTGAAATGATAAATGTGCTCTGGTCCCAGCATCTATACGAGCCAGAAATATTTCACTATTTTCGGGAGTAAGTTTCGGTACTTCAATCACCTTAACTAGTGCAACTTCAGCTCCTTTGTCTTCAAGTGATTGCGCTTCTTGACAGCCGCTGAGCAGGCTGAGCGATAGGACTAGCGTAAAAAGCCCAAGCATGTTTCGCATTTATCAATTTCCCTTTGGGGTCTGATTTACTATACGGTCGTACAATAAAGATCAAAATCGTATTAATCAAGTATATTTTACAGGTGTGCAGTAAATGCTTTTAATCAAAGTTTCAGGTAAACTCAGGCTATTAAAGGTTCGATGGACTTAGATGTGCAAAGAAAACAAGGTCGCCGTAGCGCTAAAGAAGCGCAGGAAACCAAACTTGAGATACTAAAAACTGCCGCTCACCTGTTTTGCGAGCAGGGTTATGAGCGGGTCTCGCTTCGACACATTAGTGAAAAAGCTGACATCTCGCATAGCTTGATACGCCATCACTTTGGCAGTAAAGAAGACATATGGCGTTGCATCAGCGACGGTTTACACGTACATATGCTGCAAATTTTATCCAAATTGATTTCGGAATTACCTGCTCAGAAACCGGAAAATCAACGTTTATATACTTTTTCAGTTAAAATTTTGGCCCAACTATTATCGTTTCCACAGCCGATTCAGTTCATAGCCGATGCGGTGCGCTCCAATGACGAGTTGATCGATTACTTTATTGATACCGATGGCGGACTTGAGGATAGTGTTATGAGCCTAGTTGATGCCTATAACAATAAATTCCCACAACGAATGATAAGCATGTGGGAAATTAAGTGGCAGATCTTAATTCATGCTCAAAGTCCCTGGAGTTTACGCCCCTTCATTAAGCAAGTTTGGGGAAATGGCGATGAAAACTTTGATGACAGCCTACTCAATCATTGGGAAATGTTTAATCGTCAGATGATCGCCATTTTCGCCATCGAGCAAGCCGACGAAATACACCCTCATCAGCTCAGCGATATCGTGTTTGATTTGGAATGTAGCTGGCAAGCGATTTCAGAAGCAAAGCTCAGTGAGAAAGAAAGCGAATAAGCCGACGATTTTTTAATCCTTTTCATTTAGACCTAAGTTGTTGTTACACTCAGTTTAAATTCGCTGAGGAGTCATAAAATGCGGCGCAAATTGAAAGTTGGTCTGGCCTTAGGTAGCGGGGCTGCTCGTGGTTGGGCACATTTTGGAGTTATCGAAGAACTCGAAAAAATGGGTATTCACGTTGATGTCATTGCTGGCTGTTCTATCGGTTCGCTAGTTGGTGCTAGCTACGCCGGCGGACAACTACAAGACCTGCGCGAATGGGCTCTCAAGCTGGATAGCTGGAATGTATTCAGCCTCATGGATTTTGCCCTAAATCGCGGTGGTTTAGTCGCGGGCGAAAAGGTCTTCAACGAAGCCCAAGTTTTTATGGGCGCTACTAACATTGAGAATCAAGGAAAACCTTTCGCAGCTGTTGCAACCGACGTTGAGTCAGGTAACGAGGTTTGGCTGCGCGATGGTTTAACTCGTGACGCTGTTCGAGCCTCGTGTTCAATGCCTGGCATGTTTGCACCTAAGTTTTTAAACCAACGCTGGCTCGCCGATGGTGCACTGGTTAACCCCGTGCCTGTATCTTTATGCCGAGCCCTTGGTGCTGAAATAGTCATCGCAGTGAATCTAAACGCCGACCCAAGCCGATTAACTGTATTCGCTGATGCTGACGAGCGAAATGCCTACCAAGAAGATCTAGAAACCGAAGACCATAACAAAGAAGACACCCCCTTTTGGCGCCTTGCGGGCAGTCGAGAATATCTTGGTAAGCTCCTACAATCAAAAACTCAACGCGACAATCAACCCTCACCCGGCATGATGGCTGTGATGTCGACTTCAATAAACATCATGCAAGATAGAATCACGCGCGCGCGAATGGCAGGCGATCCGCCAGATGTCACCATTTCCCCCAAGTTGGGAGGATTTGGCATTCTCGATTTCCATCGCGGGGCTGAATGCATTGAAGCCGGTATACTTGCGACTCAAAAAGCCGCAAGTCAACTTGAAGAATCCGTACTTCCATTTATCAACAAGGAACTGTGAAATGCCTTATGTATCAAATTTAACTGTCTATCCTATTAAATCATGCAGCGGAAATGACGTGGCAAGCAGCAAGGTAGGTGAACTAGGATTAGAGTACGATAGAACTTGGTTGATAAGTGACCGCAATGGGGCGATGTTTACTGGCCGAACTCATCCCAAAATAACTCAGCTGCGCGTAAGTACTGACTCAAATGCTTGTTACCTCATAATCCCAAATCAAGCGCCTATCGCTTTAGAGTCGCAAGCATGGGATAGCGCAATTGATGTCGATGTTTGGAGTTCCTCAATAAACGCGCTAAGCGCTCCGAGCGCAACTAATCTTGCGCTAAGTGAATTCCTCGGTGTTGACTGTGTATTGAGTGTTTTTACAGCTCAATCACAACGCAAGGTTAAAAACAGACAGTCTCAAGTTGCTTTTGCTGATGCTTATCCAATTCTAATCGTTAGCCAATCTTCTCTTGATGAGCTTAATCGACGCAGTCCCGAAACAATTAATATGGCACAATTTAGGCCAAATATTGTGGTACAGGGGACGGAAGCATTTGCAGAAGATCATTGGAAACGAATTCGGATTGCTGGCGTAGAGTATGAGCTTTGCGGACCAAGTTCGCGCTGTATCTTTACAACGCTTAAGCCTGGAACCGAACACTACGACGCTAACAAAGAACCGTTAACCACGCTAAAAAGCTTTCGTTTAGGTAACAGTGGCGACGTCTATTTTGGTGAAAATGCAGTGGCTCTTGGTGAGGGGAATATAAGCATCGGAGACGACATTGAAATACTAGAAACTAAAGTTCCAGAGCACTATCCAGAGTTGGAAGTTCAATCAGCGACGTCGAGCACAACGAATAGTGAAGCCAGTGTATCGATTTTATTCGATAGCTGGGATTTGTCAGTGCAGGGTAATACCGTCGATACATTACTAGATCAGGCCGAGGATGCTGGTTTGGATATTCCATTTTCATGTCGCAGTGGTAGTTGTGGAACGTGTAAAGTAAAACTTGAAAGCGGAGAAGTTGAGGTTTTAGAGGATTCAGGGCTAACACCTCAAGAAAGTGATGAAGGTTACATCTTATCTTGTTCTTGTTTACCTAAGACTGACTTGGTTATAACTGCAGGTTAGACAACGAAATTCTCCCAGCGCGTAGCGGCCGCAAGCGCTGGGGGAGAGTGAATAGACTAAGGTAGAATTACCGCGTCAATCACATGAATCACACCGTTACTGGTTTTGATGTCTGCAGTAACAACTTTGGCTTGGTCAATCATCACGCCATTGGTGGCATCGACCATTAGCGTTGAACCTTGTACGGTTGCAACTTCCATTTTTTTACCAGCAATATCGGCTGCCATCACTTTACCTGGAATGACATGATAGGTTAATACAGCAACTAATTGGTCTTTGTTTTCTGGTTTCAGTAAGTTTTCAACGGTTCCCGCTGGTAGTGCTGCAAATGCTTCGTCGGTCGGAGCAAATACCGTAAATGGTCCGTCGCCTTTCAAGGTTTCGACTAAACCAGCAGCTTGAACTGCAGCGACTAGTGTCTCGAAACTTCCGGCTTTAACGGCTGTATCAACGATGTCGTCTTTAGCCATTCCACCAGCAAAAACTTGAGAACTCAACAATAAACATAGGGCACTTGCACTTGTAATAATTTGCTTCAACATGTCTTTATTCCTTTTAAGTTGGCCGCCCATTGTGACGGGTACCAAAAGATACGTGAGCTCAAATTTTTAAGATCAGAAAAAATGGAAATTAGTTTTAGAAAAGACCAAATAACTACGTAACCAACTGATATATAATAAAATAAAAATGGGATTTATTTTTTATGCTTAAATCGATTCACCATGTTGCCATCATTTGTTCTGATTACTCACGTTCAAAAGACTTCTACACACGCATACTAAAACTTGAAGTAGTGGCTGAAACCTATCGCCAGCAACGTCAGTCTTATAAGCTAGATCTCGCGCTACCCGATGGTAGCGAACTAGAACTATTTTCCTTCCCTTCCCCACCATCTAGACCCAGTAATCCCGAGGCTCAAGGCTTACGGCACTTGGCTTTTGATGTAGATTCAATAGAACAAACAGTGGCTTATTTGAATGGGCAAGGCGTTGAGGTGGAGCCAATCCGAATTGACGAACTTACAGGTAAAGCATTTACCTTCTTCAAAGACCCGGACGGCTTACCGCTTGAAATTTGTCAGAGTTGAATGAGTATAGTCGCCAAAATCGATAATTAATTACCTTGGTTTATTTGATATTTCCAAGTCTCAAACCAATGTAATTCTGCCTATATGTATAATCGAACTTGGCGTAATCGTAAGAAAAAAATGCTCTTTCCTCGGTGTTAGCTTCACAAAGATGACTCAATAAAAACTAAATTTTGTACGGCCTGAATGTATACAGAGGTGTTTCGGTTTGCACATGCCAAGCAATCGAACCACCCAAGTAACAACAGTACTTATGTATATAGTCCCGAAGACAAATAGCGGTCACCACGATCACAAATAATGGTAACAATAACGGCATTCTCAAGTTGCTGGCTTAAACGCAATGCTGCCGCAACAGCGCCACCGCTTGATACTCCACAAAAAATGCCCTCTTGCCGAGCTAGATCTCGCATGCTTGACTCAGCCTCTTGTTGGCTGATATCCATGACTTGGTCAACTCGGCTGGCGTCAAAAATTTTGGGTAAATACTCTTTTGGCCAGCGGCGGATCCCTGGAATGCTAGCACCGTCTTCAGGTTGTAGACCGACAATTTGAACACTTGGGTTTTGTTGTTTTAAGTATTTTGAAGTCCCCATAATGGTACCTGTGGTTCCCATTGCACTCACAAAATGGGTAATGTTGCCATTGGTTTGCTGCCAGATCTCTGGACCAGTGCTTTGAAAATGCGCGAGCGGATTATCGGAGTTAGCGAACTGATCAAGCACCTTGCCTTTACCTTCAGCCTGCATTGATAAAGCGAGGTCTCTTGCCCCTTCCATGCCTTGTTCCTTACTAACTAGAATCAGGCTAGCACCGTAAGCTGTCATTGCGTCTTTGCGTTCTTGAGTCGCATTTTCTGGCATGATCAAGGTAATCGGATAGCCTTTTATCGCTGCCGCCATGGCCAAGGCTATCCCCGTGTTACCACTCGTGGCTTCAACAAGACTATCGCCGGCTGTAATTTCACCGCGAGTCTCAGCTTGATTAATCATCGACATAGCGGCTCTGTCTTTGACAGAGCCGGCAGGGTTATTCCCTTCAAGCTTAAGCAAAATAGTATTGCTGGTCTGCCCCTGTAGGCGTTGCAAACGCACTAAGGGTGTATTCCCTACACAAGACTCTATGCTGGGATAGTCCGTTGTGTTGGTTGCGTTTTGCATGCATATCCTTACTTAATTCAAATTACGACTAACTTTGCTTTTTTTACTCTCTTCAACGCTATTTGTCCACCAGACTTCTAGACTGAAGCTAAGCTGAATTGGCTTATAAGACGCTGCTAACAACGCTACTTTCAGATTTTGTACGCGCTTAAACACGCAACTTTCATCGCCGGCCACTTAAGCACCAAACGTTAACGCACAAACCAATGCTGATTCTAGAATCCTACTAATTGTGGCTTTTAGTTTTGAGATTAGACGTCTCAAACCATGCGATTATCATATACTTATTAACATATAGTATTTGTTCTATCTGGATATAATTAGCGCAAATTAAGCCGACATTAGATGAGCCAGACCAATGATGTTAAGAATAATGATCCTTACCAGCCTTTTACTATGCAATTACGTTACTAATAGTTATGCCAGTTTAGCTGATCCAGCAGATACCTTTGGTGAGCTTGTCGATGACACAGGTACAATCGCTTTTCCTCACGCCTTTCAAACTCAACTTGTTCATTTGGGGACCACCGCGGTCGTCGGTGAAAACATGCTGTTAAAGAATCTCAATGGTATATATACCCAAGAAGCCTCGATTGAGATCTACAACCAAACTGGCCTTTGGCCCGACGGCACCGTATTTGTTAAAGACGTAAAGCATGTCAGTTCAGAGCGACTCAGTACTGGTTTGGTTTACCACCAACAAAACAACGATATATTTTTTGTCATGGTGAAAGACACTCAGCAACGGTTCACTCAAAACCAACACTGGGGCGAAGGTTGGGGCTGGGCAATGTTTGGGCAAGCACCTGAGATGAATGAGAGTCCCAATCGTCAATTTTGCCAAGCCTGTCATGCTCCGCGTGAAAGCAACGACTGGTTATTTACCGACCAATACCCAGCGCTACTAAAACAAAAATAGGGCCTTGGTAAAACAATTTGGAACTGCGGATTCACTAAGTTCGACGACGAGTTTCGAGCTAAGTGACTTAATGAGTCGATAGCAAGATTGCGCAACAAATACTAACCAAGTAAGCCAAGCTTTATGTTCAAAGTCGCCGTAAATGAATAAAACTCGCAGCGATAAAAAACACCACCTTGAGGTAAGAAAGCTTGGCTCAAGAGCCAGGCTTTTGGCGCATGTGATTTTAGGCTTAGTGTTTTAGGCTATCCAGAATAAACTTAACCGCCGGACCTTGTGGCTGATTTGAAAGCCAACTAACATCAACAACGGTGGTCATTTTGGCTTGACTAAACTCAGGTTTGAAGTCGATAAGGCTCCCCAGACTTTGTTTCTCAGTTAGCAATATTTTTGGAACGTAAGCCCAACCGAGACCTTGTTCAACTAAACGAATTACATCATCCAGATCAAAGGCGTACCACAGCTCTTGAGACAATTTGCCAATGCTCTTTAAAGTTGGATTTTGCATCATGCTGCTACAGACAATTTGACGTTGGCTAATCAGTGTTTGGGTATCAACCACGTCCATGTCCGCAAATACTGAATCAGGACTGCAAGTAAACGCCCATTCGATATCCCCAAAGGTAAAAAAGTCCAGATGTTCTGGCACTGCGTGCATAGGCAGGTTAATTGCGAGCTGAATTTGGTCATCAACGATAGCTTGGGTTAAATCATCACAACTGTATTTGCGTAGGTGAACTTGAGTAAAAGGGAATTGCTGGGCCATTTTTTCGAGTACGGTTTCAATAATCGATAAAGGCACCATAGTATCCATGCCGATATAGATAGAGTCTTCGACTTGATCAACAACACTTTTAGCATAGTTTTCGATGCGGTCCGCTTGTCGAAGCAAGGTCTTTGACTGCTCATACAAGCGCTGCCCTTGTTCGGTCAAGGTCGGATATTTAGTATCACGATTGAACAGCAGCACATTTAAATCTAGTTCGATATTGCTTATGGCGATACTTACGGAGCTTTGGCTTTTACCTAAATGCCTTGCTGCTGCAGAAAAAGACCCTTGCTCTACAGCACTGGCAAAGGCATTAAGCTGTTCTAGATTTAACATGTAGTTAGCTTCTAATCATCAAAATTATTAGCCTATAGTAAACCTTATTTCGCACCAAACAATAGCGAAAAGATTAGGATCTGAAACTCCCAATCCAAGCTTTGAATTGTCGAGTTCGTAAGCCTACAAGACCCAACAGTATAAGTAGGTATACCAATGGCTCAATATAGCCTGATTTCAAAGACCACCAGAAGTGTAGCGGTAGTAACAAGCTTAATGCATAGATAAAACCATGCAGTTTCAACCAGGAACGCTTCATTTTACGTCTGACCAACTGCGGTGAACTCAGGGTTAACGCAAGCAAGATCAAAAAGGCCAGAGCACCAACCAAAATATAAGGTCGTTTTACTAGCTCCTCAAAAGCCAGCGCCCAGTCCAAACCAAGGTCGAGTACCAAATAAGCCAAAATATGTAAAAAGGCATAGAACGCAACATATAAACCAACGAGCCTGCGATAAGCGATTAAGGCTGGTCGCTTAAAACGTCGACTTAGAGGTGCTAATACCAAGCACAATACTAAGATATTCAAGGCCCAATTCGCATAAAAATGAATTAATTGCTGTACCGGATCTCCGCCCCATGCAGACGATATTATCGCAAACACAGAGACGACAAGGGGCAATAACAATGCCCAATGCAGGGTAATTCGAATCCATAAGCTATGGCGATGCAAAAATGCGTTACTGAGCATCAATAGTACCGGGTTAGATCGAGATCTTTGTACATACTGGCCACTTGCTCTGAGTAGCCATTGAACATGAGTGTATCTATTCGCGTTCTACCCAATATACCAGCATCGTCAATACGTCTTTCGGTCTTTTGTGTCCAACGAGGATGATCAACACCAGGATTTACATTGGCATAAAAACCGTACTCACTTGGGCCTAACATGTTCCAGGTCGTTTGTGGCATTTGATCGGTAAAGGTAATCCTAGAAATTGACTTAATGCTCTTAAATCCATATTTCCATGGCACCACTAAACGCAGTGGCGCGCCATTTTGTGCAGGTAGCGTTTTACCGTACATGCCAAAGGCCATAAAAGTAAGGTCATTGTAGGCTTCATCTAAGCGCAAACCTTCTCGATATGGATAATCGATACCGCCGCCTAAACGTCGGTTTTCTTGACCTGGAAATTGTTCCGGATCATAGAGAGTTTCAAAAGCTAAGTACTTCGCACCACTTAGCGGTTTTACGTCTTTGAGCAGCTGTTTTAACGTCAGTCCAACCCAAGGGATAACCATGGACCATGCTTCCACACAGCGCAGACGATAAATTCGTTCTTCGAAAGCAGCCATGGCTAGAATTTTTTCGACATCAATTGTCACTTCGTTTTCGACTAAACCATCAACTTTAAGCTGCCAAGGCAGTGGCTGAAAATGCGAGCTATTATTGGCTGGGTCGTTTTTGCCGGTACCAAACTCATAGAAGTTGTTATGCGTAGTAGCTTTGCTCTCTGGAGTTAAACTGTCACTTGGCGGATTTCCATGCGGCTTGAATTTCAGTGGCATCACCTTTTGTGTCGGTTCATCACTAGAAAACCATGCTGCATTGGCTGTACTTGGTAAACCCAAGGTACCAAGGCCCGCGCCACCAGCAACCAGACCTTTCATAATCAGACGTCGTTGCTTAAAAATAGCTTCTGGCGTGACGTCATTTTCGCTGAGATAGTCCCAACTTGGTTTAGACCTAATCCACATAAACGCTCCTAATAAATGATCCCTGTCTCGTTGTTATACGAGAGTTGAACAAAGCTTTGATCACAAATCACATCGAATTAATAAATGGACAAGCCTTCGATGCTTCTAATCTAAAACCACTAACTATTTAACTAGACCGCGTTTTTGAGAATTTATTTCAAAGAAATTCACTTCCTTGTTGCTCAATCCGGCTGGCCAGTTGGTAATCTGCACTTAAACTTAAGCCGTTTAGATAACGCCGTAACATATCCATCGCCACAGCTGTTGCCATGACTCGAATGGGGTGACGCCCTGGACTACTAAACTTTAGTGTTTGGCTAAAGCTAGCGTTGGCCGTAGAAATAGCAAAGCACACCGTACCTACAGGCTTAGACTCACTGCCACCATCAGGTCCTGCAACGCCACTGGTCGCAATACCAATGTCGCTACCTAAAACTTGCCGCACGCCTTGCGCCATCTGTTCAACCACCGACAAGCTCACCGCTCCATACTGCGCTAAGTCTTTGTCGCTCACCTTTAATATCTGGCTTTTAACACTATTGCTATAAGCGACAATACCACCTACAAAATAGGCTGAGCTTCCGGCTTGTGCAACCAATTGGTCAGCGATCATGCCACCAGTACATGATTCAGCTAATGACAACTTGAGCTTACGAACCAACATTTCGTCTTGCAGGCTTTGCGCCCAATTGCCTTGGTCTTCACAAAACAAAAAGGAACCAATTAGTTCACGTACTTGTGCTTCAAAGCTTAATCGAGTATCAACGCCACAACGTCCGTCATAAAATATTTTGATCTCTATACTCGGACGCGCCGAGCGGTAACCGATGCGCGCCCCTAATGGTAAAGTTAGTTTATCAATCTTGTCATTTAGCCACGATTCAGATAATCCAAAACTATAGAAACGCTTCACACCTGTATCAAAAGAAACCGGCAGTCTCGGGAACCATTGCTCCAGCGCCATTTTTTTCATTTCGCTAGGAACGCCGGGTGTGAAAATAAGTTTGGCCCCTTCGTACTCAATAATAAAACCGCAGGCGGTGCCTACAGGGTTATCGACAAACTCTGCTCCTTTGGGCAGCATTGCTTGCTTAGCATTACTTTGAGGCATAACTAAATTCTTACGTGCATACCATTGCTGCAATTGTTCGAGCCACGGTTGATATAGTTCCAGCTCTACTCCTAGCAAACGTGCGGCGGCTTGCGCGCTGCAATCATCCGATGTTGGACCTAAGCCCCCATTTACAAACACCCAATCGCTGCGCTTGGCACATTCGCGCATCGACGACACCAAATCGTCTAAATCGTCTGCAACCGTATGTCGCGACTGAAACTTAAGTCCCAAGTCGCCCAGCTTTTGACCTAGCCAAGCTGCGTTGGTATCGGCTATATCACCTTGCAGTACTTCATCACCTGTACTTAGCATCTCAATTTTTAAGAGCCGATTATTATTCATTGTCATGGTGTTCTCGTTAGTTTGATGCAAAGTAAGCTTTAATATTATCTAAAAGATAATTAACACTCTGTTGGTCTACGTTTAAGTGAGTTACAAAACGAATCGGTGCGCCAGCGCTCAGCAAAATACCTTTTTGTTCAAGATAATTAGCTAGCGCATAAGTGTGCTCAGGTTGGCAATGCGCGTATACAATATTGGTTTGAACCTGACTAGGTTCACAGCGCAGTTGCTCAATTTGCGAAAGCCCTTGCGCAAGTAACATTGCGTTGTCGTGGTCAATCGCCAAGCGCTCTACGTTGTTCTCCAGTACATGTTGACCTGCAGCTGCCAATATTCCCGCCTGACGCATGCCACCACCTAGCATTTTACGTAAACGCGTAGCACGCTCGATAAAGTCTTTTGAACCTAGCACTAAAGAGCCCACTGGAGCCCCCAAGCCTTTTGACAAACACAGCGTAAACGAGTCGAAGTCACCCGTTAAATCAACAATACTACGCGATTGTTTAACCGACGCATTAAAGAGACGAGCACCGTCTAAATGCAGAGCCAGCTTACGTTTATCGCACAGTTCTTTTACTTGCTGCGTATAACCTTGTGGCAGTACTTTACCGCCAATAGTGTTTTCCAAACTCACAAGACGCGTTTGTGCAAAGTGAAAATCCTCGGCTTTGATCGCCGATTCAATGTCGCTAACAGCAAGGCTTCCATCAATTTGATTAATGATAGGCTGAGGCTGAATACTTCCTAATACAGCAGCTCCACCAGCTTCATATTTATAGTTATGAGCTTGTTGACCACAAATATACTCTTGGCCCCGCTGACAATGACTCATGAGTGCCAACAAATTTGCTTGGGTGCCTGAGCTACAAAACAAAGCAGCTTCAACTGCAAATTTCTCTTTAGCATAATCTTGCAAACGATTGACGCTTGGGTCGTCACCATATACGTCGTCTCCAACTGGTGCTGCCGCCATAATTTTGCGTAGTTCATCACTAGGTTTAGTTACGGTGTCACTGCGAAAGTCATGCATCATGTTTCTCCGAATCTTCGACCCATGCAATCGGATCTGGATATTTAAATTGGTAGTTCAAAGCGCGTTTAATCGCTCTGTTATCGATAATCTTAGTATTTGAATGGAGCTGAGCATCTACGTTTGGTGGAGCGATCCCCATTGCGGCGGCTGCGGCATTATAAAATTCAAGCTTGTTTGGATGTTTGTCACTACATGCGTTCCAGCTCTCACCCCACACATCACGCTCAATTAAAGCCAAAATGATGCCAATACAGTCGTCCCGGTGAATAAGGTTAACCACTGCATCTGGATCCTTTAGCGCTCGGGTGGCAAAAAATCGACCCGGTTTACGCTGAGGTCCAATCAGACCAGAGAGTCGCAACACAGACCAAGAACCAGCATAGTCCGGTAGTAGTTCGCGTTCGATAAAGCTTAAAGCGATCCCGGATTGTGTATTTGCACTCAAGGGGCTTTGTTCAGTAACCATTCCGACATCATTGGCATATACCGACGTTGAGCTAATGAACAGTATTTTGGGAAGGTTTTTCTTTGGCAACTCGGCCAGCAGCGCTTGAATTTGCTGAATGTGAAATTGCGCATCGTTGCGCTTGCGTCCTGGGGGCACATTTATCAACAATATATCGCAATCAAGTAGACGTTTTGCGTTAGAGCTCTCTAGTTGCGGACTAAGCAGTAACTGGTGCGCATCTATACCTGCCTCGAGCAAAATAGGAAGCTGCTCTATGGTGGTGCTGCTGCCGCGAACATTATAGTTGTTAGCAATGAGTTCTTTTGCTAATGCTAATCCGAGCCAGCCACAACCTACTATTGAAATGGTCGCATTGGTCACATCTGTCCTTAATGTGAGTATTTAGACGACATCATAACAAACCGATCTCATACTTGTAGGTCAAAAATGCTTATCTTTTTATCAAAGTTTTGCTATTTGAAATGAAATTAAGGTTGCTGGTAGCGATTTTTGGACAAAAAAAAACGACTCAAAAACTGAGTCGTTAAAATCTGTGCAAAAAACAAAATCTGTCTTCGTTACAGCGGGAAAGTGTCGAACAAAGTAATAAAACTTAATTCTACTATTGATAGCAAAACTTGCTTCTCAAACAGTGATGAAAAGGCTACCAGAAAACGTTTTCAAAAAAAAGAGTCCTAGGTCTTATTTGTAGAAATAAAGCCACAATTGAATTGCTAATTAGTCCGCTATTACTAAATCCAAGGCTTGATTAACGCCAGACTGTTGGGCGAACTCGTGATCGTGACTCACCAAAATGAAAGCCCCGCGATGCTGTTCAAGAATCTTAGATAACAACAACTTAGATTGTAAATCTAGATGATTGTCAGGTTCATCAAGCAATAAAACCGGATTATTGGCTTGATGACTTACAATAAGCATCGCCAATTTCATCCGCTCGCCACCGCTCAATTCACTCGCACAACGATGCACACTATCCGCTCTAAAGCCGATCCCAGCTAGCAAGATCCGAGCTTGAGTTTGCAACACCTGCGGGCAGCTTGATTGTATCGTTTCTAAGAGGCTCAGCGTGTTATCAATAAGAGCAAAATGTTGGTCTAAATAACAAAGTGTCGAGTTAACTCTCAAACTCGAATTAGCAACGCTGTCGTGGGCAATTAAGTACTTCAACAAGCTAGATTTACCGCTAGCATTCGGCCCTCGTAAATGAAGTTTAGTGTGCTCTTTGACGACAAAACTTAAAGGGTTAGTGTCTCCATAGGTTTGCACCAAATTTGTCGCCTCAATTAAGCTTCCTCGATGATGTTCAACATGTCCAAAGTAAATAGATTGGCTTACATCGTTCTCTAGCTGATCGCGTAAATTCTGGATTTTAAGCTCCAGTTTATGCTTTCGAGATAAATCATTTTTTTTGCGATGCGCGGCATTCGCAGTCGCTTTATCGCGCATGCCATCAAGTACAAGCTTCGATTGCCCTCCTTTAACACGCAATCGATTGCCCATCGCCGCTTTCTGTTCGGCTACTTCCTTATTTTTCTGAGTTTGCGCCTTTAACTTGGCTTGTTGCTTGTCCAATGCAGTTAATTGACGCTGCGTAGCAATACCTTGTTGAGTTTGTTGTTGCTGATAGAAGTCGTATCCTCCTCCATATTGCGTGATGCCTAGTTCATTTAGCTGCCATATGGCTTGCATGTCGCGCAGCAACAGACGGTCATGGCTGATCAGAACAATGTAGCCAGGATAAGCTTGGATCTGCTGCAGTAGCCATTGTTTAGATTGGATGTCTAGGTGATTGGACGGTTCGTCCAAAATAAGCAATCGCGATTGCCGTTGAAATAAGCACCACAACACCAATCGCGAACGCTGCCCACCACTAAGCGCAGTACAGTAGGTATTTGCGTTACTAGGTAAACCCAAAGCTTCAAGTTGTTTAGATAACTGCTCCTTCAACAACCAACGCTCATTGATCAACTCAAATAGACCTGACTCTGAATTTCCATTAGCAACCTGTTCCAATGCATTAAGAACATCATCTAACCCCAAAAATTGCGCAATCGTTAACTGCGTATTTAGACTTGATTCAATTTGTTGCTGGTAGATGGCACTAGTGTTGGCACATACTATCGAACCTGTGCTTGGTTGAATATTTTGCGCCAGAATTTCGGCTAGTAGCGATTTACCACAGCCATTTCGTCCAACAACTCCAATGCGTTTACAAGTGATGCTAAAACTTAGGTTGGCAAATAAACGATGGCCGTCGGCAAAAGTGTAGCCAAGGTTGTGGGCAGTTAATACGGGCATAGAACCTCCTGATTAAAACAGGGGGCAGCGCAGCCTAGTATGGGGGACTCCTAAAAAAAATTCAGGAGTAAAAAAATGGAATGACAACGTAGCAACGCCGACCAAGCCTGTTAATCCAATTAATAGAAAATAGAAAAATAAAAGGAAGACAGGGCTTAGTTATTCATATTGGCGAGTACTCATTTGAAAATGACTCAC
This sequence comes from Alginatibacterium sediminis, assembly GCF_003610775.1. Taxonomy (GTDB): domain Bacteria; phylum Pseudomonadota; class Gammaproteobacteria; order Enterobacterales; family Celerinatantimonadaceae; genus Alginatibacterium; species Alginatibacterium sediminis. The sequence goes on from NZ_RAQO01000008.1 coordinate 349,613, forward strand.
CTATTAAAAGGTATAATTGCATACAAATCAAGCGATCTAAGCTAAGACAAACTGGTAAGGTTTTAGATCTCCATATATGCTTGTGGCAATAATTGCTATTGATCTCAATTGTGCGCATTCCTATTTTTACCAAGCTATTCGTCTCCATCTTTCTCGTTTCCAGCTTGATGCTGGGTAGTATGAGCTGGATGATCAACTCAAGTTTCCGCTTAGGTTTACAAGAAATGGTTAACGACGATGAGCTCAATAAAGTTGAGCTCATCGCAGAAGAGACAAAACGCTATTACTCACAGAATTTTGGCTGGAAAAAACTAAGCGAAGCTCCCTTCCTTTGGGCTGGAATACTCCGTCAACACGGTGAAGCCCCTCCTAGACCACCGGGTCCGGAACTTAACTCAATACAAGAGTCTGAAGAGCATATATTACCACCAAGCGATCAGGTTTCGATGGCGCCTTTAGGGCAACGTCTCAACTTAATTGACGGCAACGGCGTTAACGTTTTAGGTGACCGAAGAAACCTAAAAGAAAGTAGCGCCAACGCCCAACTATCGCGAATAGCTATCGTTATAGACGAGAAAACGGTTGGCTGGGTCTCTATATTGCAATCGCGCTCGCTATCCGGTCGTTTAGCCGACAATTTCTATCAGCAACAAAGCCAGCACATGCTTGCTATAGCCTTACTCACTATTGCGTGCTCATTAGTGATTGCTTTTTTCTTAGTCAGACACTTTCTTAAGCCACTTCGTGCATTGCACCAAGGTACACAAGCTATCGAGTCCGGTGATTTTGAATACCAGATTCAAGAACAAGGAAACGACGAGTTCACTGAACTAACTCAGGTTTTCAACCGCTTAGTTTTATCGTTAAAAAAGCAAAAGCAAGATCGCGAGAATTGGTTATCGGATATCAGCCATGAACTTCGAACTCCCTTGGCTGTGCTTAAAGGTGAAATTGAAGCGATTCAAGATGGGATACGACCAGCAAGTCCCGAGTATGTGGACTCACTGCATAGACAAGTTCTTAACCTGGAAAACTTGGTTAATGACCTGCATCAATTATCGCTGTCTGATTCGGGGATTAAACCCCAGCATTTCGAACTCGATTTGGCACTAATTGTTCAGCAGCTAACGGCGCAAAATCAACACCGATTCAGCGAAAACAAACTGCGTTTAAGCTATGAGGTGGAAGACCAACAAACCCTATACATGCTTGGAGATGACAAAACCATTAGGCAACTTATAACCAACTTGCTGGAAAACAGCTATCGTTACACCGACTCTGGTGGTGAAGTGCACCTGCAATTAAGCACAGAACAAAACGCCTTAAAACTTTGCATCGATGACTCCTACCCGGGAGTAGACGAACACGCATTACCTAGATTATTTGAACGTTTATATCGCGTAGATAGTTCACGCAACCGAGCCAGCGGCGGCTCAGGTCTTGGATTGTCTATATGCCAAAGCATCGCCGAAGCCCATTCCGGAAGTATTATCGCGCAGCAAAGTCCACTTGGCGGTTTACGAGTCATTGTAACGCTTGCGAAAAAATAGGCATTGATGCTACAAATTTAGGAAGAGACCAATGAACAATGAAGCCTTAGTACTCGTCGTTGAAGATGAACCCCAGTTGGCGAAAGTATTATGTGAGTACTTAGAGCACGCAGGAATGAGAAGCCATCACCTTGCCAGTGGCGAAACCGTCGTGCAATGGGTCAAAGATCAGCAGCCTAGTTTAATCATACTCGACTTAATGTTGCCGGGTGTTGATGGCTTGAGTATTTTCCGTGATCTACGTAGCTTTTGCCAAATACCAGTGATTATGGCAACCGCTAAAGTTGACGAGATCGACCGTTTACTCGGATTGGAGTTAGGGGCTGACGACTATATCTGTAAACCCTATAGCCCACGTGAGGTGGTCGCGCGGGTTAAAAACATACTGCGGCGTAGTAGCGCCCAAACGATAACGGATAACACGACTTGCGCACTTCAAATTAACGATGCCAGTATGCAAGCCTTGCTCAATCAGCAGCTTTTGCCTTTAACCCCGGCTGAATATCGTTTGTTAAGCTTTCTTTATAAACATCCTAATCATATTTTCAGTCGCGATCAGTTAATGGGTCATATATATTCTGATGGCCGCGTAGTGACTGACCGCACTATCGACAGTCACATAAAGAACTTGCGCAAAAAAATGCACGATATTGACTCAAACTCGGATTTTGTAAAGTCAATTTATAGTGTTGGATATATGTTGGAGATGTAAGTCTTACCAAGCTCATCAGATCGATACGGTGTTTGCTTGCCCTAATAGTTTGATCCAACTAATAGGGCATTGTCATACATCGACTAAAGGTCCCTGCCATAATTGCAATCTCTATAAAAAACGCATAATTATGAGCCCAAAAGTTTTGCTTTTGACAACATCGCCTCATCGATAAAGTAATAGTAAGTACTTCTAAGCTGCGGCTCACACGCAAGCTTTGAGCTGTTCAAAATCTTGGCTCGTCATTGTTGGGACAAACTCTATCACTTCAAAATCAGCTACGTCCGCGATAAAGAAAGGGTCTTGTTTATAGATAATTTCCGCTTCATTGGCACTGATTGCATTCAGCAAAATGATTCCGCCGGTTCGTGGTACTTTGCGACCCGAGGCCACAAACTTGCCCGAAGCATAAAAGCTCTCAAGATATGCAATGTGGGCATCCATATGTTTTTCAACGATGCTTAAATCTGTTTTGTAAGTTATAGAAATAATAAACAAGTAAAACTCCTTTCAAAGGCTTGAACATTGTATTTTATGATTATTCTATAATTTTGGAAAAAACTTTGCTTACCAACGAGCCTTAGAGAGGAGGATCAACTTTTTGGGCTTTTGAGGTGTTCACTCGAAACCAACCTGCAATCGAATATCGGTCTCGATTAGCAGGAAGCACTTCATGTGGGAAGTCTTCGCTTAAAAATGTCACTATCGTTCCCAACAATGGCACAACTTTTATCCCTTCTTTGTCAAAGTGGTCTTGATATAGAACCAGTTCGCCACCGCTATTAGCAGACCAGTTAGAATTAAAATAGACCACAATTGACAGCACACGGTTTGCTTCGCCTTTAAATGCATCGAGATGTCTTTTGTAATAATCGCCAGGCGCATAGTGTGCAAAGTGGCTTTCGAAAGAAAAAAGACCTAAGAACAAACGTTTATTTAAGCTACTTTGAAGATGAGCATTCCAGTCAAGCCATTGCTGACCAACTGCAGTGTCACCATTGATCCAGCAAATTTCATCGGTGCGAACAAATTCATTCTCTAAGTATTCTTGCCCTCGTCCAATCCCGGCACTTTTGAAGTTATCTGTCGCCATGTTTTGCTGATGATGAAGCAAAGAAGAAGCTAATTCAGGCCGTAAGGCCGTTGGCCGAATACTATAACCTTGTGTTTCAATATCCTGGGCGATGAGCGCAAATAATGCGTCATCATTTGTTCCATCGCCACCAAGCAATGACGATTGTTTAAGTGCGACCACAATATTACCTTAGGCAAGTATTTCACGAGTAGCTAGCTATGTTACGGGATTCGTTCCGATAGTATCGACAGCATAGCGCTACATGCGAGTTTAAATCTCTTGTTTGGCAAACTAGATATTCTAAATGTGGCCCAATAGGCCTAACATGTGCCGATAAACTTAAGAGAGATAGATTTTCTCGTGAACGGGTGCTTGAGCCTAGCGATTCAAAATAGGCCATCACCATTCCACCTCTTAGCGATTTTTCGCTTAACTGCGGGCAAAAGGAAATTATATGATTACCGTACACCATCTCAATAAATCTCGTTCTAAACGAGTGGTCTGGTTGCTTGAAGAGCTTGGAGAAGACTATGCCATAGTCCACCATCAACGCGACCCTAAAACAAGTTTGGCTCCTGCGAGCTTGAAAGCAATTCATCCGCTATCTAAAGCGCCTATCATTCAAGATGGCGATATTACTATATGTGAATCAGGTGCAGTGCTTGAGTATATTCTCGATCAAACAGGCAACCCACAGCTACGACCAGTCTCGGGTACGAAAGCCTACTATCAATATTTAGAGTGGATGTACTTTGCCGAAGGATCGTTAGGTTTACCGGTGATAGCAAAACTAATGATGTCTATGGAAGAGCGGGAAGGCTCTAAGCCCATGGATGGCTATATTGCCAAAGAAATCGCCTTAGATTTTGGCTATATTGAATCCGTACTGGCGCAACAAGCATATTTTGCTGGGGACCAATTTAGCGCTGCGGACATCATGATGACAGTCATATTGGAGATGTCGGCAGGTTTAGGACTACTCAATGATTGCCCCAAGACAATGGAATACGTAACTAAAATACAAAGCCGTGAAGCCTACCTTAAAGCCACAGCTTTAGGTTGAACAGGTATCAGTATCCCCCGATCACTGATATGCAGCAATTGGGGCATCACACGGTAACAAAGAGTTCACTTTCTCCCTGCAAGGTATTGCCTAAACGCCTTGTGTACGCCGTGCAAAAATTCAATATCGTCGGCTCTTGCACTTAGCATATCATCGACAAATCGAATGCTGCTCGCCGGTACCGGCGAGCCTTTCACTAAATCACGCTCTTGTTCGCTCAATGGCAGTAGATAAACCATGCTTAAATCCATCGCTTTAGCCAGTCTAAAAATATCTAGCTGACTGAAGCTGGCATTGCCATCTTTATCAAGCTTGTTATATAAGGCCGTTTTAGATACCCCACTTAACTTTGCCAGCTGGTTTCGATTCAAAGAGCAATAGGCCATTAGCGATTCAATGCGTTCAATTTGCATGGCTCGAAATTCACGTTCAGTTTCTTGGGAAAACTCAAAACTTCCAGTTTCCAAGTTCTTCACATCTGATTGGTTCATAATGTTCCCCAATTTAGGAAAATGTATCGGCTTTCGTTCCAGTATATGGAATTGCACACGGTTAAAGTAGTTCTATTCGAAAGTGTTGGAGAAGATCATGAGAAAAACAAGCGACAGAATACGCCACGCAATTGGGTTTGAACTGGTTGGACTCCTGGGTGCAATGCCACTAATGGCTATTTTATTTGGCGTTGATCCTATGCACTCCGGTGCGATGGGTTTGTTCTTCTCTATCGTTGCGACGCTTTGGAATTACAGCTACAACAAGTGGTTTGATACCATGATGCAAAAGCGCTACAACAGCACTGAAAAAACTCAAAAGCAGCGTATTGTGCATACACTTGGCTTTGAAGCGGGATTATTGATTTTTACTATTCCTGCAATGGCATGGTGGTTTGAAGTAAGTCTGTTACAAGCTCTGATCATGGACGCAGCAATGATTATTTACTACTTGTTCTTCTCTTACTTCTATAACTTGGGTTACGACAAACTGTTCCCGATTATGCCTAAGGTCAGCCACGCTTAAATCCAAGTCCACACGCAGTGTTAAGCAACACAAACACTGCGTGTGTTTAATCCTTTAATGACGTGTAGCATCAGCTTAGTGACTCCTATTTGCAATATTAATGCCGTGGATTTACATTCCATTGCGCAGCTAAACTAAACAACTCCACATTCTCTCCATCTTTTCTGCGTATTTGATCTTTATAGTGGCAACAATTAGATAAACTAACTGTCACCATCTACAAGGACTTAGTAATGAAAAAGCCGGATATGTTTAACAAAGACCTGCTAACTACAATAGGTCCCCTATTGCCGCTGGGAGCTGTCTTACTAAGTTTTCCTAATATTGCGCAGTCTGAAAGCTACGCAATTGTGGACACCAATCAAACGCTATGTGTGGGGTTGAGCAGTACAAGTAAAAGCTGTCCCAACCAAAGTAACCAAGGCCTAGGACAAGATGCTCAATATCAGGGGATACAACCCAGCTACACCCTTGTAGAGCAAACAATGGTGTTGGATAACAACACCCAGCTAACCTGGACTCAGACGACTGATATCAATGCAGACGGAGTCATTGATAGCCGCGATAAACTGAGCTACAACGAAGCCATGCAATACGCCAATAACCTGAGACTTGGCGGCCATAGTGACTGGCGCATCCCCTCAATAAAAGAGCTGTACTCTTTGATACTATTTGATGGCCAAGACCCTAGTGGTTTAAACGGTGCCGGCAGCTATTCAATCATGCCCTTTATAGACCATCGATATTTCGGCTTTAATTCAGGTGACATTAATGCCGGAGAGCGCCTCATTGACTCTCAATACCTGAGCAGTACTAAGTATGTATCGACCACAATGAACGGCGAAGAAACCATTTTTGGCGTCAACTTTATCGATGGCCGAATTAAAGGCTACGGAGCATCGAAACGTGGTAAAGACAAAACATTTTATGTATTAGCGGTTCGTGGCAACAACAACTACGGCATCAATGATTTTTCAGATAATAAAAATGGTGTCATTTCAGATCTTGCCACCGGACTGCAGTGGCAACAAAGCGACAGCGAGCAAGCTATGAACTGGCCTCAAGCATTAGGCTATTGTGAAAGCTTAAATTTGGCTGGGAACAAGCAATGGAGACTGCCTAACGTTAAAGAGTTGCAATCAATCGTCGACTATAGCCGCTCTCCAGATACCAGCAGCAGTGCGGCACTAGACCCCATATTTAATAGCTCAAGCATGCTAAATGAAGCAGGCCAAACAGACTACCCAAACTATTGGAGTAGTACTACACATCTCAATTTGAATAGCGCCAAAAACGCAGCCTACGTCGCCTTCGGCCGGTCAATGGGACAAATGCAAGGGCAATGGATAGATGTGCACGGGGCGGGATCTCAGCGTAGTGACCCTAAAACCGGAGATGCGAGTAAATATCCTAATGGGCACGGTCCACAAGGTGATGCAGTACGAATCGATAACTATGTGCGTTGTGTTAGTGGGGGCGGCGTTGAATTCGAGCAACAAGCTAACGAGATCAGTAGAGAAAGTAAGATATATACTTTAAGCGCGGACCAGCTAAGCATGGACCAAGCATCAAATGGTAAAATGGGAAAAAATGGGGACAAGGATAAAAATAGGCAAAATGGTAAGCCTTTAAAAGCCAGTAACGATATTTTTAGTCAGATGGACCGCAATAAAGATGGAAAACTAAGTAAATCAGAGGTCAAAGGGCCGCTTGCGAAGGACTTTGACCGTATCGATCGCAATAGTGATGGCTTTATAAGCCAAGACGAATTACCCAAACGCCCATAACTATCCCCTACCAATAGCGCTGCACATCCTATGCAGCGCTTACTAGCCTCCTCCTCTGCAAAAGAATTTTTTGTCAAACCACTTGCAAGTTCTGTACAAAACAATCAAATTAACAATATGGTTATTAAGTAGGCAGATGATGCAAGATATTGATAAAGTTCTAGATTTTATTATCGAAATCGAAAAACTTAAAAACGTACAGCGTAAAACTCGACCTGTGGGTTTAGACCGGTTTGAAAACTCTGCTGAGCATTCATGGCATGTTTGCTTGGCCGCTTTAATGCTTAAAGACAGCGCCAATGAGGTGATTGATATTAACCGCGTGATACGCATGCTACTGATTCATGATCTCGGAGAAATTGATGCCGGTGACACGATTATTTACCAAAGCGAAACCCCGGAATTAAAAGCCAAAGAATACGCAGGTTTAAAACGGCTATTCGATATGCTTCCCAACAATCAAGGCACAGAGTTTCTAGAGCTATGGTTGGAATTTGAAGCTGGAATGACGCCAGACGCTAAGTACGCCAAAGCCATTGATCGCCTACCACCACTTTTACACAATCTACATGGCGCTGGGCATAGTTGGAAACAACATCAGATCTCAAAAGAAATGGTATTTAAGGTAAACAGTCGCATCGCGCAAGGCAGTGAACCGCTTTGGCACAACCTTGAAGACAAACTAAACCAAGCAGCAAGCGACGGTCTCATGGCCTAAGTTAGCGCTCGTTTATTATCGGGGAAGATTAAAACATGAAAGAAATTAGTCGCATCAACCACGTAGGGATCCGAGTTAAAAGCCTCGCTGTATCGAGGGAGTTCTACGAAAAATTAGGTTTTCTATTCATAGAGGGTCCGGTTGGGCCAGAGCCGGTGGCCGTTATGGAACACCCTTGCGGTATTAACATTAACTTTATTCTAAATGCTAGCCCAACTGCAGGCCCAAACTTATTGATGGACGTCCCCGAGAAACACACGGGTTATACCCATATGGCTCTCGAAGTTAGCGACCTTGAAGCGGTTAAACAACAGCTAGAATCTCTTAAAATTCCCATTTCTGGAGGCCCTATCACTATACCTAGCGGGGCTACGTTTATCTTCATCCGCGATCCAGATGCAAATGTGATTGAACTGCATTTGCCACCATCGTCCTAAATTGGCAAGCCCAAACGTGTTGAGTGAGCAGGTCTTTAGCAGAGCTCCAATAAAATGCTTTTGGCTATTGTCCTTGTTTAGTAGCACTGCTCTAGCCTTTGAAACGTGCTACACAAGTACAGAGCAAATTGCTAGTTTGAGTTCAGGACAAAGCGAGCTTAAAACTAGCTATATAGAGATCAGCAAGCTTGATAACGCGTATGCAATTCAAGGTCTGTTATGGGGTGGCAATTTCCACATCTGTAGCATCCAAAGTCCGGTTGAAGGTCAGCAAGCGCCGCTGCTCATGCAGACACATGGCAAGCAACTGGTATTCGAGCTAAAACAGGCAGACTACGACATTGATTGCAGATTAGAGTTCAGTTTTGACAATGATGCCTTGTTGATAAAAGATACAAATTCGCATTGCTCGCAGTACGTTTTCTCCTGCGGCGCCCATGTATCACTACACCAAACGCGTTTAGTAAAGACAGCTGAAAGCTGTACGCAACTGTTTCCTCATAGGCTCAACATGGAGCAACAATGAAAGTTATTCGTAGTAAGGAATATACCGCCTCCCAGGCTTGGGGCGCCCAAGACATCGCCAACATGAACGGAATTAGCACCCGTTTACATTGGACCAACAAACCCTATAAGTGGCACGTCAACGATGGTGAAGAAGTATTTGTGGTACTCGATGGCATGGTTGATATGTTCTACAAACAAGCGGGTCAAGAGTTATCAACGTGCTTAAATGTTGGCGATATTTTTTACGCTAGCATTGGCACCGAACATGTCGCACATCCTGTTGGCGAAGCACGAATTCTAGTTATTGAGCAGCAAGGCAGCATTTAATAAAGAACATCAATCAAGGAGCTACAACATGCTTAAATTTCAGTTTTTCCGTCAACCAACTCAAAACCAAATGAGTTTACCTATTTAGAAATGGAAGCAAGCACATTTCTAAAGGAAAAAGAACGCCTTTTAGCCGAAGGTTTTGAAGTGGATGTAGAACCCATACTTGCAACGAACATTGAGCAAGCGATGGAAAAATATCGCTCTGGCTTCTTAAACGATGTGGACGAATACCGGAATTCTGACGTAGCAGCTGGCCTATTTACCTTTATTACTGAAACAATAAAGTCGCTGCGACAAGGACTAAAGGGCAGCCCTAGCACATAGTCAAAGAGATGTTCTAAAAAACAGTCCGCCCGATATATGTTTACAACAGGCCGTGATATACGCTTATTTTAAGGCGAATTTGCAGCCTGTATTAGGCTCTTTCAAATTTTGAAGGGAGCTTGATAGTCTCATTCATACATCAGGGAGCAAGGAGCAGATGAATCAACATCAAATCATTGGGGGATTGGCATTACTGCTGAGTGCAGCGGTGCTTATTATCGGCCCAATCTTAATTGCCCGGTACCGATGCCGCTCAGGTAAGCAACAGATAAGCCGGTCTACCATGCAACACCTAAAACGACAATTACGACAAGGATATTCAATGATAACAACCATTGGTGAAACTAAGATTAAGCCCAAACATCGTGCAAGCTGTCATTGTGGGCAAGTAGAACTGGAACTAAGTTTGCCTAATGGCATTATCGATCCTCGGCGCTGTGACTGCTCCATGTGTCGACGTAGGGGGGCGATAGTCGCCTCAGTAAACCTAGATGATATTAAGATAGTTAAAGGAAAAGATGTCTTAAAGCGTTACCAGTTTAATACCTTTACCGCCCAACACTTCTTTTGCTCCAATTGTGGTATCTACACCCACCACCAACGGCGCTCTAATCCTAGTCAGTACGGCTATAACATTGCTTGCCTAGAAGGGGTAAATCCGTTTGAACTTGGAGACGTTGTCACCAACGATGGGGTTAACCACCCAGCGGATCGCTGAGAAAATGTCAGGCAAGACTTAGTCTTTGTAGTACAGCGGGACTCTTGAGGTAAGTTTAGTGACCAGTTCATAGCCAATGGTGCCGACGTGCTTAGCGACATCTTCAACGGGCAAACCTGCTCCCCAGATAATGGCTTCGTCGCCAACTTGATCCATGGGTTTTGGACCCAAATCAACGGTCAACATATCCATAGATACCCGCCCAACTATTGGCACAATACGCCCATTGATACGCACTGGCGTGCCTTCGGGGGCTGTTCGCGGATAACCATCGCCATAACCAATAGCAACCACGCCTAAATAAGTGTCGTGTGGACTGCGCCAAATTCGGCCGTATCCAGCACTTTCGCCAGCTTGGTGTGGCCTTACCGCGATTAATGAAGAACGCAATTCCATGACGGCTAGCAAACCTAAGTCTTCCGCGCTCAGATGCGCAAAGGGAGAGACGCCATAAAGCGCAATACCCGGTCGTATCCAATCGCGATGACTTTGCTCAAAGGCAAAAATTCCGGCTGAGTTGGCTAAGCTTTGCTGGCCTTGTAAGCCTTGTACGCAGTTATCAAAACAAGCGATTTGTGAGAGCGTATAGTCTTGGTTGGATTCATCAGCACTGGCAAAGTGACTCATAAAGCCAGGGTTTTGTTGAATATTATTGCTTTGGTAAAAACGCAGCTTTAAAGACTCAAATTGTTGCGGGCTAAACCCAAGACGATGCATGCCTGAGTCAATTTTAACCCATACTTTCATCGGCTGGCTGAGTTTTGCATTTTCCAATGCCAATAACTGGTGTTCGCAATGAATCACCGTCGAAATATTTGCCGCAGCCAAAGCACCAATATTACTATCGGTATAAAAGCCTTCGAGCAAGACGATTTCAGTGCTTACTCCGGCTTCTCTTAGCGCAAGCGCTTCCTCTACCCGAGCAACCCCAAGCGCATCAACATGGTTCAGGCTAGTCGCAATTTGCAACATGCCATGGCCATAGGCGTTGGCTTTCACCATGGCCATTAACTTGGTATTTGGGGCTTGTTGGCGAAGGCGCGCGATGTTGTGCGCCAATGCCGACTTAGAGATACTGGCGTAAGCAGATTTCATGGCTTACTCGTCATCAAAGTATTCGCCAGCCCAGTTATCAAATCGAGAGAATTGACCATTGAACGTTAGCGGTACTTTACCAATCGGACCATTACGCTGCTTACCGATGATAATTTCAGCCATGCCTTTAACCGCGCTATCTTCGTTATAAACTTCGTCGCGATAGATGAACATAATTAAATCCGCATCCTGCTCAATAGAGCCCGATTCACGCAAATCTGAGTTAATTGGCCGCTTATCAGCACGTTGCTCCAATCCACGGTTTAACTGAGACAAGGCAACAACTGGACATTGCAGCTCTTTGGCCAAAGCCTTCAAGGACCGCGAAATCTCGGCGATTTCAAGGGTACGGTTCTCGCTCATGCCTGGCACCTGCATTAACTGCAAGTAATCGACCATGATCATGCTAATTCCGCCATCATCGCGCGCAATACGTCGTGCTCGTGAACGCAATTCCGTTGGGGTTAAGCCCGACGAGTCATCAATATACATTTTGCATTTTTCAGACATTAAGCTCATTGATGAGGACAAACGTGCCCAATCGTCATCGTCCAAGTCACCGGTTCTAATTTTAGTTTGGTTAATACGCCCCAATGACGCCAACATCCGCATCATAATTTGTTCGGCGGGCATCTCCAGACTAAAAATAACCACCGGCTTATCTTCGGTCATTGCCGCGTTTTCACATAAGTTCATCGCAAAAGTAGTTTTACCCATCGATGGACGCGCAGCAACAATAATGAGATCGCTTTTTTGTAGTCCTGCGGTCTTTTTATCTAAATCTGGATAACCAGAACTGACACCTGTAACACCATTGTTAGGAGACTTGAATAGCTCCTCGATGCGATCAATGGTCTTGGACAATAGCCCTTTTACATTTTGTGGGCCTTCGTCTTTACTAGAACGCGCTTCGGCGATTTGGAATACTTTTGTTTCGGCAAAGTCGAGTAGCTCAGCACTGGCTCGGCCTTGTGTATCGTAACCCGCATCAGCAATTTCGTTTGCAACACCAATCAGTTCACGCACCACGGCACGCTCACGAACGATCTCGGAGTAAGCCCGAATATTGGCAGCACTAGGGGTATTCTTTGCAATTTCACCGAGGTAAGCAAAGCCACCAATTGATTCCAGTTGTTCTAAGTTTTCTAAGCGCTCGGAAACAGTCACTAAATCTAGTGGCGAGCCCGACTCAGCCAGAACAGCCATAGCTCTGAATATGAGGCGATGCGAGCGTTGGTAAAAATCTTGTTCGACGACGAGCTCGGCAACATTATCCCACGCATTATTATCCAGCATCAAACCACCAAGCACAGCTTGCTCGGCTTCGACGGAGTGTGGCGGAAGTTTTAAATCTTCAACCTGCTTGTCGGTGAATTTGGAGGGCTTTGACGGCGTTGGCATAGTGGTACATTCTTGGAAATTACTGTGGTCGCCTATTATGCGACAATCGCTCTGAATTACTAGCGCTGTTTATGGATCTATGGCCGAACAGCAATCCCTTGTAGCTTCTTTGAGCAACAAACGACGCCCGCAGCAAAAAGCGCTATATCGTTCAGCTTTTTATGCGACTGTCCCTTGAATTGAAGCGACCAATTTTTTATACGAATTTATTTAGCGCTACTTTAGTTCAGAGTAGTACGCTGCGATTTGTTTAATCTCGTCGTCGGTAAGTCCAACAGCATTAGCCGTCATAATAGCCCCAAACTGCCCACCTCGCGCATTATCACGATAAGCTTTCAGTGCTGCTTCCACATACATTGCTTGCTGACCAGCCAGGTTAGGATAGATTGGTGCAACGGCTATACCATTGGCTCCGTGGCAGCTTGCACAATTTTTACTGGCGACAATATCAGCGCCATTGGCCATGACTAAACTTGGGAACAACATTGCACTAGCAATTAACAGTTTTTTCATAAGTATCTCCTGATTGAATGTCTACTCTAGCGTATCTTTAGGAAAATCGCGATAGCTAACTAGTTGAATAGGCTCGCCTTGCATACAATCTTCTATGTCGTGGGTCACCAGTAACGCAGGTATGTTCAATGCTTGAATTTGCTCAGCAACAAAGTCTCTAAATTGCTGGCGAAGCTGAGTATCAAGTTTGGAAAAAGGCTCATCCATCAGCAGCATTTTGGGCCGTGCAAGTAAGCTGCGTAGCAAACTGATTCGAGCGCGTTGTCCACCTGATAAGGTGGCAATGTCGCGTTGTTCAAAACCCGCTAAGCCGGCACGCTCGAGAGCATCCGAAATTTCTTGGTCTGGATCAATATGCTGCTGCGCGTTTAAGCCAAAGCGCAAGTTTTGATAAACATTCATATGTGGGAACAACAAGTCATCTTGAAATAAAATCCCCACTTCACGCATCGCTTGAGGCAGCACGCAGATATTCTTTCCGTCGAGTACGATTTCTCCTTGTAGGTCCAGTTTGTGACTCAAGGTCCCTGCGATTGCAGCGAGTAAGGTTGATTTGCCACTGCCACTAGCGCCCATCAAGGTTTTTATTTCACCCGCCTTAACCTTAATAGTAATGGGCTCGAACAAGGGCTTACTATCAAAAGCGACGCTAAACGCTCGAATTTCAAACATATTATCCCTGCATCGCTAAGCGATGTCTAAATCGGTATTTTGGAAGCAGTATTGCTAAGGCGTATATAAATAAAGGCAGTGCGCACTGTAAAATAACTACCACAGCCGTCACTCTACGATCGCCACCCGATGCGAGCGCAACCGCTTCGGTGGTTAGGGTTGTGATTCGACCCGCACCGGCAAATTGCGTAGGTAAGTATTGGGCAATACTTACTGCGAAACCGGTAGCAAATGCCAAACACAAGGGCTTAAAAAGCAGCTGAAGCTTCACTTGAAAATACGCCCGCCGAGGCTTGTGGCAAAGACTAATCGCGGCATCCATGTAGCGCTGATCAAAATTCCGATAACTTTCAGCTAAAGTAAGAAAAACGTAGGGTAAAACGAAAATCAAATGGACTAAAAACACCCCAATAAAACGCCCATCTAGACGCCAAGCAAGTAATTGAGTTTGAACACCAAACAAAAATGCAATTTGCGGCACAAATAAGGGCAGGTACATAATCCACATTAAACGATTTGCACTCCACGATGGAGAACTTCGCTTTAGCCTCACTTCATTTTCCAAGCACACCAAAGACAAAATCAGTCCAACAAAAGCGCTGCATAAAGCCAAACTTAAAGAATACAACAAAGGCTCAAAGCTATACTCAAAAGCTCTTGACCAAAAACGTAGACTCCAGGATTGTGGAAAAATATCAGGAAAACGCCAACGATGTGCGAATGACCATAATATCAGTACCACAGCACTGAGGCTGAAGAACAGCAACATTAAGCCGCCATGCAGTCGCCCCCAGTGCCCGCTACCTTGAAGTTTTGGACATGAGGCCATTGCCTGTCGCATCAACATTTTAATCGTGAAACGTTCTAACAAGTAGGCGAAGGCCAAACTAAAGAGTACCAACACCAGCAAACTCAAAGCGCCAGCTGCGCCTAGCAGTCGTTGGTTTAAATCACTGTCGTTAAACCACTGCCAAACCAATACCGCAAAGGTACCCGGGCGACTAGGCCCAATGATCTGCGCGATATCGACCACGGAGATAGAAAAGGCAAGTACTGCGAACAAAGGCAATCGTAGACGAGGTAGTAATTGCGGCACGATGATAAAGCGCCAAATTTGGATACGACTGTAGCCCAAACTTTGACCCACCAATAAAGACTGGTTCATCTTCAAAGGGTTCAATAGTGCCATTGATACAAACAACAAATAGGGAACTTCTTTAAGCCACAAAGCGAAGGCTAAACTTAAGCCCCATCGGTCTTGAGTGATACCTAATGAGGGAGGATACTCCCAGCCTGACAATTCCGGTGAGATTAGACGTATTAGCCATCCACTAGGAGCTAAGACAAACAGTAGCGCTATCGCGATAGCAGCATGAGGCACTGCCAGCATGGGCGCTAAAAAGCGCTCTAGTAATCGCCACCAGCGACCACCATAACTATACCCAATAATTATTAAGGTACTTAACAATGCACCTAGGGTCGCCAACCAACCGCTAAGTAAACTCAAACCTATGGCGGGTGCGGTCGATGGGTGGGCAATCAGACTATTCCAAGCATCCCAAGAAAACTGCTCAAAGCCTATCGCCGGCATGTAGGTCCATGCCGGTAAAACGGTAAACCATATGCCAGCCCCAAGGGGCAGTAACAAGATGCTTAGCGTAAACCAAGGTGCTAGTGACAACAGCACCCTTGGTGTGGACTGCTTGATACTATTGGCTAAGGTAGCGTTCACGCCACTGTGCTTCAATGAGTTCAACCCAGCTTACGTGTGGTTCTTGGCGAGTGTTGCCAAGTTGGTCAGCGGGTAGCAAACTCTCAAGCTTGTTGGCTTGAAAAAGGCTTTGCTGCTCGCTACTTAGTTTGCTGCTATCAAGTACGCTCGGGTCGCCCCAATATTCAATGTTAGCTTTTCGCGCCTGAGCTTCTGGACTTAGTAAAAAATTAGCCGTAACCATGGCCGCTTGTTTAGCTGAACTGTTGTAAGGGATCGCGACAAAGTGCGTGTTACCAATAGTGCCCGCTTCGTGTACGTAACTACGAACCGAACTTGGAAGTTGCCCTTGCAAAACAGCTGCTGCAGCATCATTAGGATTGAAGGTGAACCCTATTGCCAACTCAGAGTCATCCACCAGCTGCATCACTTGACCAATATTGCTTGGAAAGCTTGCGCCTTCTCGCCACATCAATGGATGCAGTTGATCTAGGTAGTCCCAAAGTGCTTCGGTTTGCTCAAGGAAAAGCTCAGGGTCCGCGGCAGAAGCAAGTAGGCTTTGGTCACTAATGGTTTCACTTAAAATTTGCTTCACAAAGGTAGTGCCGTGAAAATCGGGTAACGCCGGATAGCTGAATAGTCCTGGGTTTTGCTGAGCAAATTCCAGCAACTTTTCGGCACTGTTTGGTGCCATCTCAACGCGACGAGAATCATAGTAAAAAGTTAACTGGGCTCCGCCCCACGGCGACTCATAACCTTCAACCGGGGTTGAAAAGTCATTGGTCAAGGTCACGCTAGTGGTATCGGTTAGGGCTAAGTTTGGCAATTGCTCACTAAATGGCCCAAAGAGTAAATCATTTTGTTTAAGACTTCGAAAGTTCTCGCCATTAACCCAAACCAAATCCACACTTCCGTCGACATCACGACCAGCGCTTTTCTCAGCCAGAATTCGGCTTACAACATTGGCCGTATCAGTGACTTTTACATGGCTTAACTCAATGTCATAGCGTGCTTTAAGTTCGTCGCCAGCCCAACGAATATAGGCATTGATATTATCGCCCCCACCCCAGGCATTAAAGTAAACCGTTTGACCCTTTGCAGCGTCTAAGGTTTCTTGCCATTGTGGGCTTGCATCTCGTGCGAGTGTAACATGTGCTGTCAGTGCACTGGCAGCAACACAAAGTGCAGCGATCGTATTCAATCCTTGATTCATTGGGTTTCCTTTTCTATTAGTTTCAACGCTAGCGTTTGTACATCGGGTTTGCTTCGAGCGTATATATGCCTTGTCTATGATTGATATAATACCGGAGTAAGGCTTAGTTTCTTTCATCTTAGCGACAAAAAAATGATAAAAAAAAGCCGCGCTGTTAACCAGCGCGGCTTTTAAGTTCAATAAGAACTAAGATTAGTCTTCAGCAACAACGCTGATAGTAACCGTAGTTTCTACTTCTGTGTGAACATGAATAGTAACTTCAAATTCACCAACGTTGCGTAGCGCACCGTTTGGTAGACGAACTTCAGCTTTAGCAACCTTAACACCAGCTGCAGTGATTGCATCTGAAATGTCACGAGTACCGATTGAGCCGAATAATTTACCTTCTTCGCCCGCTTTAGAAGCAATAACAACTGCTTCTAATGCGTTTAACTTGTCTGCACGAGTTTGTGCAGCAGTTAGATCTGAAGCCAATTTAGCTTCAAGCTCTGAACGACGTTGGTTAAATACTTCAACGTTAGCTTTTGTTGCTGGAACTGCTTTGCCCGTAGGGACCAAGTAGTTACGAGCATAACCAGATTTAACGTTAACTTGATCGCCTAGGCCACCAAGGTTTGCAATTTTGTCTAGAAGAATTACTTCCATTACCTTTCCTCGAAATTAGGTTGAGTTAGGCTAATGCCTCGGACTTACTTATGCATGTCCGTGTATGGCAAAAGAGCCAGGTAACGAGCACGTTTTATAGCACGTGCAAGTTGACGCTGATATTTAGCGCTAGTACCAGTGATACGGCTTGGTACAATTTTACCACTTTCAGTGATGTAGTTTTTTAGAACAGCGGTGTCTTTATAATCTATCTCAATAACACCTTCCGCTGTGAAGCGGCAGAATTTACGACGACGGAAAAAACGTGCCATAACATTATCCTCTTGATAACAATTCAATTTGTTGAGCGTGAAGTACGAGTCGGGATTCTCCCGAAACTTGACGATGTTGGTGTATAAACCCCATCACCTTCACATCACACCCCATGGTAACTTGCTGAGTCACTTGCTTGTGTAATTCGCCACTTAATGCCACTGCCATATAGCAGTATGCTTGGCGAGAAAATCCAGCTTCTAATTGCTGCGAGCGGTGTTCCAGCCAAAATTGGCAATGTGGAATTCCCGCAGGACTGACACTATTTTTAGGGGCGCGAGCTACTCGGCCGCTAAGTGTCACTCGATTTTCAGTCATAAAGACTCTTACTCTTCGCCAGCTTCCTCTTGTGCAGGAGCTTCAGCACGTGGAGCACGTTCTTCATCACGGCGAGCTGGACGCTCGTCATCGCGACGTGCAGGACGTTCATCTCTTGCTTTAGCAATTGCAGAAGGTTCAGTCGTAGTAGACTTAGTACGCATGATCATGTTGCGGATAACTGCATCGTTAAAACGGAATGCATTTTCTAGCTCTGCAGCTACTTCAGCACTTGCTTCTATGTTGAAAAGAACATAGTGAGCTTTGTGCAATTTTTCGATTGGGTAAGCCAATTGACGACGACCCCAATCTTCCATGCGATGAATAGTACCGCCGTTATCAGTGATAGTTGCTGAATAACGCTCGATCATAGCTGGAACTTGTTCACTTTGGTCCGGGTGAACCATGAACACGATTTCGTAATGACGCATTGTTGCTCCTTACGGGTTAGCAGCCTCATATAGGTTCAACCGGACCTCTGAGGCAAGGAACTAATAGTAGACGGTTGATTTAAGAGCGCGGATTTTAGCCGATACCAGAGCGAAGTTCAAGCTTTGCATAGTGCTTGACTAAAGTTTTCTGCCTAAACGTTTTTCGATTTGTTTACGCTCCCAGCGTGCACCAAAAAGGTTAAAAACTTCGAAAACATTTAGACCGTGGTTTACTATCCCGATTCCCCAACCTAAAGCCGGCCAAATCACCCATAGGTAGTCAGCACTAGTAACAAGATTGATGACCAGTAGAAAGCTAATCACTACAACATAGGTGATGAGGTGGGTATAGAAACCTTTAAGCTCTTTTACATGCTCTATGATGCGTTGTTCTTCAGCCGAGTTTTCAATGGTAGTGTTCATATCAGGGGTCGCCTTTTCAGAGGGCGCTTGGGTATTTGTTCCACAAAGCAGAGATTCTAAGTCACTACTGCTTTTTTCAAATACGCTAGCAAGCGATTTAAGGCTATCTAGACTAGGGCTCTGACCACGTTCAATCCGTTGGATTGTTCGTACACTTAATCCTGACACTTGAGCCAAATGCTCTTGCGACCAGGCGCGTTGTAATCGAAGTTTTCTTAGTCCCATGACAGCCTCTATTGATGTTTACCCCTTTAATCTAAGCCTATAAACAGCGTCTCACCACGTCATGTCACGACACTGTCACCCTTGTGGCACTAGGCTTGACGCTGACGTACAGCCTCAAACAAACAAACACCAGCCGCCACCGATACATTTAAGCTTGAAACACTTCCCATCATTGGGAGTTTGATAAGTTCGTCGCAGGTTTCGCGAGTTAAGCGGCGCATGCCTTTGTCTTCTGCACCCATCACGATAGCCAGTGGCCCTTGCATTTTACAGTCGTAAATCATCTGCTCAGCTTCGCCAGCTGTACCCACAATCCATACCCCTAACTTCTGCATTTCGCGCAAACTACGGGCCAGGTTAGTCACCGCAACAAGTGGCATATTTTCGGCCGCGCCACAAGCAACTTTGCGTACTGTAGGATTGAGCGACGCAGACTTATCCTTAGGTACAATCACAGCAGTTACTCCCGCAGCATCGGCGTTACGTAAGCAGGCGCCCAAATTGTGCGGGTCGGTCACGCCATCCAAGACCAAAAACAGAGGATTAGTGGTTGTTTCAATGAGTTTAGTCAATCCCGCTTCGTTTAAGGGTGGCACTGGTTTTACCCGCGCCACAATACCTTGGTGTTGAGAGCTGTCGGCTTTATCGTCTAAAGTTTTTCTAGGTGCAAATTGAACTGCCACTCCCATTTTCTGCATTTGGTTTAGCAGCGGAAGTAAGCGATCGTCTTGGCGGCCTTTCAAGGCAAAGGCCTCTATAACTCGCTCAGGGTAGCGTTCCATAAATGCTGTCAGGGCATGGATACCAAAAATTATTTCATGACTCATAGTTGAGTTATTTCCTATTGATTTGCGTCTTTCTTGTTATCGTCTTTCGCGGCATTGCGTTCGTTTTTACCCGCGCGAGCTTTGCGTTTTTTCTTAGAAGCACTAGTCACCTTAGGCTTTTTCTTAGTTTTCGCCCACGGATTAACCGCATCTAAGGCTGCTTTGGCGCTCGCTTTCGCAGCTTTACTAGCCTTACTCTTTGGCTTGCCCTTGTTCTTTTTATCGCGCAAACGCTCTTTGGCTGGTTTTTCTAGTTCGCCATTAGGACCAAGCACAGGTGCTTTGGCGACATTAGCCTTAGCACTGCGCCGCTGACGCTTTTCAGCCGTTTTTTTGCCAGCATCAGCTCGGCGTTGACTCTTGCTACTCTTACCACCTTTGTTGTTTCGAGGCCCCGAAGCAAAGTCGTCACCTTCTAGTCCAAATTCTAAGCGGCGGTCATCCATGTTCACTGACAAGACTTTAACTTGAACCTTGTCACCAATTCTAAAGCGTTTACCGGTATTCTCGCCGGTTAGGGTTTGGCGCGCGGCATCATAATGGAAATAGTCGCCACGTAAACTAGAAATATGCACCAAGCCTTCAATATGCAGCTCGCTCAAGCGAATAAACATGCCAAAGGCGGTAACCGTTGCAATGTTTCCATCGTAGGTCATGCCAACATGGTCAAGCATAAATTCGCACTTTAAGCGGTCACTAACTTCACGGGTAGCATCATCGGCACGACGTTCAGCCATTGAACAATGCTCACCATGCACCTGCATGTCTTCGCCACTGTATGCCATTGCACCATCGAGATAGCGCGGTTTGGCTTTGGTTTCGCCCGCCTCAAGTTCCGGATTGTGGATGAGGAACTTGATCACGCGATGCAGTAGTAAATCGGGATAACGACGGATAGGCGAGGTGAAATGTGCATAGCTTTTGAGCGCTAAGCCAAAGTGTCCCATGTTGTCAGGCTGATATACGGCTTGTTTCATGGAACGTAACAGCATGGTTTGAATCAGTTCGCGATCGGGCCGTTTTTCAACCTCGCGCGCAATCGCTGCATAGTGTTTGGGTTCAGGCTCATCGCCACCTTCGAGTTTCAAACCTAATTCAGCTAAGAATCCGCGGAAGTTACTCAAGCGATCGTCAGACGGTGATTCATGTACTCGGAACAATATTTCTTTTTTGTTTTTTTCAACAAAGCGCGCCGCTGAAACGTTCGCTTGGATCATGCATTCTTCAATAATTTTATGCGCATCGTTACGCGTCGTCGGAACTATTTGTTCAATTTTGCGCTGCGCATTAAAAATGAAGCGGGTTTCTTGGGTTTCAAGTTCAATCCCACCACGCTCCAAGCGGCCAACTTTAAGCGCTCCATAGAGGTCATGCAGGTGATGTAAGTGCTGGACTTGGTCAACATAACGCTCGGATAAAATGTCATCGCCATCGAGGATCGCAGCAACTTTGTTGTAGGTGAGGCGGGCATGGGAGTGCATCACTGCTTGATAGAACTTATAACCTGATAAACGTCCCGCTGCAGAAATCGTCATCTCACAGACCATACATAAACGATCAACCAAAGGATTAAGCGAACACAAACCGTTGCTCAATTTCTCAGGCAGCATCGGAATCACTTGGTCAGGGAAGTAAACCGAAGTAGCTCGAACGTAAGCTTCATCGTCAAGCGCAGTGCCAGGACGCACATAATAACTGACATCGGCAATCGCAACCCATAAGCGCCAACCGCCACCTTTTTTAGGCTCGCAGTATACCGCGTCATCGAAATCACGCGCATCTTCGCCATCAATAGTGATTAATGGCAATTTGCGTAAATCGACACGTCCTTCTTTGTCAGCGTCTTCGACTTCTTCGCTAAGTGATTTAACCGCCTTGGTCACGGCATTAGGCCACTGGTGTGGAATATCATGATTGCGAAGCGCTAGTTGTACTTCCATGCCTGGGGCCATAGTTTCACCTAAGACCTCAATAATTTTACCAGTTGGACTATTACCAGCTTTGGGACCGTCGATAAGTTCAACAACTACAAACTGGCCTTGGCGAGCACCTTTACGCCCCTGCAGGTCAACCATGATGTCCATGGCTAAACGCGGGTCATCAGGACTTACAAAACCACGAGTTCCTTCAGCAAAAAAACGTCCTACAATTTGAGATTGCCCCGGCTGAAGCACCTTGATTATTTTAGCCTCACGTCGTCCTTTGGCATCCATTTGGGTAGGAGCTGCGAGCACTAAGTCGCCGTGCATTGCACGGCGCATTTGTCTGGCTGCCAGAAATAAGTCGTCTTCACCTATTCCAAGCTTTAAAAATCCAAAGCCGTCGCGATGGCCAATGACCCTGCCAACGACAAAGCCAATACGGTAAGGTTCAGTAAAT
Organism: Alginatibacterium sediminis; assembly: GCF_003610775.1. GTDB lineage: Bacteria > Pseudomonadota > Gammaproteobacteria > Enterobacterales > Celerinatantimonadaceae > Alginatibacterium > Alginatibacterium sediminis. The sequence goes on from NZ_RAQO01000008.1 coordinate 371,977, forward strand.
TCATGCGTTAGCGTTCGCATCACGCGCCCTTCTCGGCGCAACTGTACTAAGGCAGTTTCGAGGTCATCACCATCACATTGCAGCTCTTGCAATAAAAATTCACGCGAAAGCGATTCACTTGATTTAGCGATGGTTTGGAAAACCAAATCCATTAATGAGGCCGTGGAGTCGGCTGTTGTCATAATATCTTGTTCCTAGAGTCGCTTAAGCAGCATTTCGCCTCAAGCCATGCCTCTATGGTAAACGAGTATTCACAAAACGCTAGGACGGGGTGATTTTTCGCACTTAATATTTATTGATTAAACAAATACAGCCGCATCAATTCTATACTGATAGGTCAGAATTGCAGCCAATCAAGTGCTTATAGTGGATTAGTAAGGGTGTTGGCTAGCTTTGGCTCGCTCAACCACATTCGGAGGCATTTTATCGGACAACTGCGCTAAAAGATCGCTCGCCAGTTGGTGCTGCTGTTTGTCAGCAATGATAGCGTGGTGAAGCCAGCGATAAGCGTCTTCATAGTCAACAGGACTACCCTCACCTTCGACGAACAATTCAACCAACAGCAACTGTGCTTTTAGAAAACCCATGCTGGCAGATTCACGTAAATACGGAAGCGCTCGTTTGACATCCTTTTGTACTAGAGTTCCGTTGGTGTAGTAACGTCCGAGTTGTTCTAGAGCAGCAGGGAAACCTTGTTGAGCAGCGCGCTGCATATACGAAATACCACGCGGTGCGTCACGTTCTACACAAACACCCCATGCAAGCATATCCCCATATAAAAACTGGTAAGACGGAAGTTCAACTTTACTGGCGCGCGCTTCGATATCTTCCACTAACTGACATTCGTCTTCTTTAACCCGCGTTAAATGTTGGTTTTTATTAATCCAAGAAATCAGCTCTGCCTGAGTATAAATTTGCACCGCGTCCAGAGACGGTGGACTGGTATATTCATCGCTATCCTTACCCGGCAAATTGAGTTCTTGCGTGGCAGTTGCTTGCGAACCATCGGCATCTAAGGTGGCAACAGCTTCTGAAACCTGAGGGTCTACATTACTAATCGGCGCAATCGGTTCTGCACTGGCCACTAGACTAAATGTAGCCAGCAAGCACCCAAAAATGTAACGCTCTGCGCTAGTACGAGACCGCATTCAAGGCTCCTAAAACAAATTCGATATTCCTTTATCGGCACTATGTCATTTTATTAAAGCAAAAATCCAGCTATTGAGCTGGATTTTTTAGTTCTATGTTGATTCGCTACAGCCCGTAGGTATAGCTGGCTTGTATACCTAATGGTATTCCTAAGCCCCAATAGATAAGTAAGAATGCAGTCCACAGCACCAACATACAAATACTATAAGGCAACATCATCGACATCAGTGTACCAATACCAGTGCTCTTAACGTAGCGCTGACAATAAACCACTACCAGTGGGAAATATGGCATCAATGGCGTAATGATATTCGATGAGCTATCGCCGACACGGTAGGCTGCTTGTGACAAATCCGGAGAGATATTTAGTTGCATGAGCATAGGCACCAAAATAGGTCCAATCAACGCCCATTTGGCTGAAGCCGAACCAACAAACAAGTTAACAAATGCAACTAAGAATACTAATCCAACAATAGTCACTGAGCTAGGTAGCGCTAGCGCTTGCAATGCTGCAGCTCCTTTAAGAGCCATCAATGCACCAATATTAGATTGGCTAAAAGCAGCAATAAATAATGCACAGAAGAATGCCATAACGATGTAATAAGACATACCGTTCATAGCTTTAGTCATCGCTTGAACAATGTCATGCGAGCTTTTAAAGGTTCCGGTCATCAAACCAAAAGTTACACCGGGGAAAACAAACAGCAAGAATATCAACGGCACAATTGATTGCATTAACGGCGCACTAAAATCTGCCAGTGACCCATTTTCAGCTCGCAAAGGTGATGATTCCGGGGCAGAAACAGCCCACAGCAGCAAACAACCCGCGATCATAACCATAGACGCAACTTTAAAGGCTTTGTGCTCTACGCTGGTGATCTCTTCAAACTTAGGAATGTCCTCAGGATCGCCATCTACCACATTATTTTTAAGACGGGGCTCAACGACTTTATCAGTCAAGAACCAACCAATGGCGATAATAAGAAAGCTAGACGCAGCTGCAAAGTACCAGTTGTTCAACGGGTTTATTTGAATCGCAGGGTCAATAATTCGAGCCGCACTTTGAGTAAAGCTTTGTAGTAATGGATCGATGGCCGACGGGATGAAGTTCGCTGAAAACCCACCACTTACTCCGGCGAAGGCTGCTGCTATACCCGCTAAAGGATGACGGCCAGCAGCATAGAAAATTACGCCCGCTAATGGAATGACTAGAACATAACCTGCGTCAGTTGCAGTATGAGAAACAATCGCCACCAAAATGATAGACGGCGTTAATAGCTGCTTTGGCGTGACTTTTAGCATCAGTTTTAAGCCAGCGTTGATAAAACCTGAGTGCTCAGCGACTCCAACCCCTAGCATTGCAACTAACACCACACCTAAAGGTGCAAAACTAGTAAAGGTTGTCACCATACTCGATAAGAAATCAGCCAGACGAGCACCGGTGAGTAAATTGTTGATGACTAAGGCTTCAGATGTACGAGGGTCAATCTCTGCAAAGCTAATTGTAGACAGCACCCAAGATAGTAACCAGACTAACAGTAACCCACCAAAGAACAACATGGCTGGGTCCGGTAACTTATTTCCAACTCTTTCGACTTTATCGAGAAAACGTATACTTAAACTTCGTTTGGACACACTCGCTGATGACACACCAACCTCCGATTGTTTTACAGTACATAAAGTTTCGCAAAGCGAAACAAGCAGCATTAAATATCGCAATTGAGGTAAAAGTATCAGAATTAAAGCGTAAAGGATCGATTTAGATCATATTTATTTGCGATAAGCTCTAATTCTAGACACAAAAAAAGCGCCTTGCGGCGCTTTTTCTAACAATTGCTGTGATTAAACGAAATCAACACCAATTTTGATGTCGCCATCAAGTGTTTCAAGCATGCCTTCAATCGCTTGTTTTTCAAAAGCACTAATTTCACCGTAACCTAGTACTTCTTTAACACCACTTGGACCCAATTTAATTGGTTGTGCAAAGAACTTAGAATGCTCACTACCGCCATCAACATAAGCGCACTCAATAACGTCTTCGCCCTGTGATGCTTTAACAAGTGACAAACAAAAACGAGCTGCTGCTTGTCCCATAGACAAAGTTGCGCTGCCACCACCGGCTTTAGCTTCAACAACCTCTGTACCCGCATTCTGAATGCGCGTCGTCATCGCTGCAATCTCAGCGTCGCTGAAATCTAATCCAGTTTGAGAAATCAATGGCAAGATTGTCACGCCACTATGGCCGCCAATCACGTTGATTTTAACGTCCGCTGGGTTTAGGCCTTTTGCCTCGGCTAGGAATGTTTCTGAACGGATTACATCAAGCGTAGTAATTCCAAATAATTTAGCCGGGTCGTATACACCAGCATTTTTGAGAACTTCTGCTGCAATTGGAACCGTAGTATTTACAGGGTTAGTGATAATTCCAATACAGGCTTTAGGGCAAGTAAGTGCCACTTTCTCAATTAGGTTTTTAACAATACCAGCATTGATATTAAACAAGTCAGAGCGATCCATACCTGGCTTACGCGCAACACCTGCTGAAATAAGTACGATATCCGCACCTTCAAGGGCTGCTGTTGGGTCTTCGCCAGCGAAGCCTTTAATCGCAACTTGGGTTGGGATGTGGCTAAGGTCAACCGCTACGCCAGGTGTTACTGGTGCAATGTCATATAAAGATAAATCAGAACCCGCTGGTAGTTGGGTTTTTAACAAAAGTGATAGAGCTTGCCCGATGCCGCCAGCGGCACCTAATACTGTTACTTTCATGAAGTTTCTCCGTGTACTTTGAGGGGATGTTTTTATTTTTTTGTTAATGAAGCTCACGATAACGGAAAGGATTTTTAATTACAAATTGTAGGCCAAACAAAAACGTGAGGGGCTTAGCAAATACCAGCGAAAGCAATGATTGAGGCTCTTAAGCGCGATATTGATCGATATTTAGCTTAATAGCTGCCTGTATCACTGACCTAAAACCTTACCAACAAAAAATTTAAGACCAACATTTGTAGCATTTTAGCAACATGTAGGTCTTATATTGACGCTCTTTACCGCTAATCTTGCTCCAAGTTGCCGAAATAGCTGTCTATCAATTGTTGATAAACCCCATTCGATTTTAAAATAGCAAGCCCTTGATCCAATTGCTCGATCAGTTCAACATTGGTTTTAGCAACAGCAATACCTAACCCAGATCCGAGTTCTACTTTACCATCAGCTAAAATTTCCAGTTCAGGGTCTAGTGCTACCCAATACGCAGCCACTGCTTGGTCAATAAAAATAGCGTCTACTTGGCGCTCTCTGAGTTTATCGATACTGCTTTGATAACTAGAAAACGGCACAACAATATTCCCACGCGGCGCATATTTCTCTATCAGGTGGCGCTGATGACTGGTGCCATTTTGCACTGCAAGTACCTTATCACGCAGCTCTCTGGCATTTTTAAAGCTGTCTTTTACCACCAAAAATACACTTTGATTTTCTAGGTAAGCCTGTGTAAACGCTACTTGCCGCAGCCGTTTCTCTGTAATGTCCAACGCAGAAATTGCCGCATCATAGCGACCGAATTCGACACTGGACAAAAGGCTATCGAGGGGTTGGTGGTAAAAGCTACATTGACGATCAATAGCTGAACAAATAGCCTTAACCAGTTCAATATCAAAACCCTGAAATTCTTGATTCTCGTCGAGATACTCAAAAGGAGGATACGAGGCCTCCGTCGCAAAGCGGATTAGATCGCTGGCATGCGCGCTTCCCACAAGTAATAGCACTGCAGCTGCTCTTAACATAGCCTTTAACATAGAAGAAACCTGAGCTCGAAAAAAGCTAGTGTAGCAAGACCGCTTTTAAACTGTCACCTGTATCTCCAATTTGGCGATTATTGCTGGAAAAAACCTGCGTCACCATGCATTTATATGCAGAAATTTCGACTAAAGTTTGATTCGCCCCTACTAATCGAGCACAATAACGCGATTATAGATTTAAGAGTTAACTATGAAATACAGCGACAAACAAGAGAAGCTCATTAAAGCCTTTAAGGCTTTACTTAAGCAAGAGCGATTTGGTTCTCAAGCTGAGATAGTCACCGCCTTGCAGGCGCAAAGTTTTGACAACATCAACCAGAGTAAAGTCTCGCGCATGTTGAGCAAATTTGGGGCCGTACGCACTCGCAATGCAAAAATGGAAATGGTTTACTGCTTGCCTGCCGAACTTGGCGTACCGACGGTTTCAAGTCAGCTCAAGATCTTAGTCATCGATATAGACCACAACGAGTCCATGATTGTCATCCATACTAGCCCTGGCGCAGCCCAGCTTATTGCACGTTTACTTGATTCCTTGGGTAAAGCTGAAGGCATACTTGGTACGATAGCCGGTGATGACACCATCTTTATAACGCCCACTCAATCATCGCGCATTGTGGAAGTCTATGTAGCGATTAAAGATTTGTTCGACCTTTCTTAACACCGTTTGATGCCATCTCTTATAGCAAAACCAATTATGTTTGGCTTTGCGCGAAACAATAGCAGCGCTGGGGATTGATATGCAGTTTCCAGTTTGCTTTAGGGTCGCCGCCCCAATGCCCCATTATTCTTACATGGATAATACCTAAATCAGGCTGTTTATTTAAGCGGACACGAATGTGGGTTTCATTTCCCATTGGGTGTACAGAAACAACTTCAACACCAGGTGAGGTTTCATCTAAGGGTTCTAACTGCAATAAGCAATCGCGCGCTCTCACAACTACATCGACATCGCCTTCACTGAGGTCGCTATTTTCTAGTTCAAATTGACCAAAAACGCAATCGAGCTTGCCCGCTTGATAATTACCCTTCACTTGATTACTGGGTCCAAATAAGCTGGCAACAAAGGCATTTTCAGGTTGATTGTAGACCTGCTCAGGGCTAGCACACTGCTTAATGTCACCATCAGACATAACAGCAATTCGGTCGGCTAAAAACATCGCTTCTTCAGGGTCATGTGTCACCATAATCGCGGCGGTTTTGGTTTGCTTAAGAATATCCAGAGTCTCTTCTCGAACTTGCTGACGAAGGTGTTCATCAAGAGCTGAAAAGGGTTCATCTAACAAAATCGTTTTCGGCTCTGGAGCTAAAGCACGCAGCAGCGCAACCCGTTGTTGCTGGCCTCCAGATAAGGTATGCGGGTAACGGTCTATCATGTTTTGCATGCCCAATTGCCCCATCATGTCTTGAATCCAAACTCGACGATGTTGCTGATTTTTAGTCAGTCCATAGGCTATATTTTGACCCACAGTCATATGCGGAAAAAGTGCATACTCTTGAAACATTAAACCAATACCGCGTTGCTCAGGCGCACGATGCACTCCCTGCCCTTGCCCGACGATCTCTCCATGAATGGAAATTTCCCCGTGCTGCACTTGTTCTAAGCCTGCGATCAAACGCAGTAAAGTGGTTTTACCGCAACCGGAAGGACCTAGCAATGCAATTAGCTCACCGGCTTTGATATCCAAATTGACATCATTTAATGCACGCTGGCTGCCGAAACTGTGGCTAATATGGCGCAGGTTTATGCTCATGTTCAAACTACCTAAAAAAGAAAGCTAATAATTAAGCGCGGCGGCTAATATTTCGACTCATTAAAATGACCGGGATAATGCCAACTAATAAAATGGTAACTGCAGCTAGTGCACTTTGTTCCAATTGTTCTTGGCTTGCCATTTCCCAAACTGCTGTCGCTAAGGTCTCAAAGTTGAAGGGTCTGAGAATGAGCGTTATCGGCAACTCCTTCATCGTATCAACAAATACCAGTAGCATAGCGGTTAGAATACTCGGACGCATCAGTGGTACATGAATACGCCACAGTGTACGCGTTGAACCAGCGCCCAATATTCGTGATGCGTCATCTGTTTCCGGGGTTATTTTACTCAAACTAGCTTCTAGGGTGCGATAACTTAAGGCAATAAATCGCAAAGCATATGCTAAGACTAGCGCGGCGCTAGTGCCCGTTATCAATAAGCCAGTTGAGACTCCAAACCACTGTTGCGCTAAGCCGTCGATCGCGTTATCAAGCAAGCCCATAGGATACATAATTCCTACCGCTAATACCGCACCCGGAATCGCGTAACCTAAGGTAGCTGATTCGGCCAAAGTTCGCATATTTGGAGACTTAGATAATCGAACGCCATAGGCTAATAGCAAACCCAAAATACAAGTTAAAATTGACGCCAGCACCGCCAGCGAAATACTATTCCAGGCTAGATTGACGTAATCACCAAGCGGTTGCCCAAGGCTGCGTAAAGCATAATTGGCAAGCACGCCGACCGGTAGTAAAAAGCCCAAAAATATGGGGGTAAAACAACTTAAACTCGCAGCAGCGGCTTTCAGCCCTGACAGCTTTACCCCTTGAATAGCGCCCGACTGTCCGGAAAGTTTATACAAGCGTCCCGCGTTGCGGCTAATTCGCTCCAAACTTAATAAAATAATCGACAGTACCACGAGCATAAGTGCTATTTGAGCAGCTCCTGCCAAGGAGCTCATATTCATCCAAACATCGAATACGCCCGCGGTTAGCGTTGGGACTGCAAAAAATTCGACTGTGCCGTACTCATTTAAAGTTTCCATCAAAGCCAAGGTCACCCCAACCACAATCGCCGGGCGAGCTAGCGGCAGTACCACTCGAAAAAAGCTCTGGCTTTGAGACTTTCCTAGGCTGCGGCTCATATCAAATAATTGGGCTGCCTGTTCCACAAAGGCGGCTCGAGCCAGTAAATAGACATAGGGGTACAACACTAGGCTTAAAACCATAATTGCACCGCCCAATGACCGAATCTCTGGAAACCAATAGTCACGTGCGGTTTGCCAGCCGAAAATCGAGCGTAAGCTGCTTTGTACAAACCCGGCATATTCGAGTTGGTCGGTGATCACAAAAGCCAAAATGTAACTAGGGACGGCTAAGGGCAACAATAATCCCCAAACAAACCAACGTTTACCGGGAAAATTAAAACGAGTGACTAACCACGCATTACAGGTGCCAATAAAACTTGTGAGTAAGGCAACTCCAAGACACAGCCATAGGGTATTTAGAACATAGGTAGGAAAAACGCTAGAGGTAAGGTGGCGCCATAACTCACCGGTATTTTCAGCGCCTAAGTAGAACAAGGTAACAAGCGGAACCAAGGCGAACAAACCGATAAAGCTGGCGACCAAAATCCAAGGATCGACACGTTTGCTGGCTTTGATGGGTTGCTGTTGCAGCACTGAACTTGTCACGTATTCGACTTAACCTTGTTGATTAATTTCATAACAAAAAAGCTAGCCTAAGCTAGCTTTTTACTGATGCGAAGATTAGCAGTATTACAAGTCAAATCCAACTACATCAACTAGTTTAGCGGCTGCTTCACGGTTATCGGCAATAGCTTGTAGGTTCAAACGGTCAGCTTTAAAGTCGCCCAAAGTTTCAATATAAGGGTCAGTTTTAATTCCAGCACGCACTGGTTCTTCGAAGTTTGCACTTGCATACAATGCTTGAGCTTGCTCAGATAGCAAAAACTCTAGCAATGCCACAGCATTTTCTGGGTTTTTAGCCGTTTTTAATAAGCCTGCACCTGAAATATTAATGTGCTGTCCACGGCCACCTATGTTTTGGTCAAGATAAACCACGCGGATGTTATCGGCCCAATCTTTTTGCTCGGGGCTTTGCGCATTGTAGTGCATTTTACCCATGTAATAGCGGTTACCTATAGCGATATCACATTGGCCTTCAAAAATAGCCTTTGCTTGTGCACGATCGTTACCTTGCGGTTTGCGCGCTAGGTTATCTTTAACGCCTTCTAACCATGTCTGTGCAGCGGCTTCGCCATCTTCAGCAATGATTGATGCGATCAAACCAATGTTATATACATGCTTACCTGAACGCGTACAAATTCGTCCTTTCCATTTCGGGTCAGCTAAGTCAGCAATTGAATTTAGTTCGCCTTCGGCAACACGATCTTTATGAGTATAAATAACACGAGCTCTAGTAGTCAGTGCAAACCATAGGTTATCAGGGTGACGCAAGTGAGCAGGTACTACAGAGTCAATAACCTCTGAATTAACAGGCGCGAGTAAATCTGCACTGCGAACGTCATCTAATCGACCGATATCCACTGTAAGTACTAAATCAGCCGGATTATTTGCCCCAGCAGCTTGGATTTTTTGGGCTATGCCTTTTTCAGCATGTACCACATTCACAGCGATACCTGATTCGGCAGTGAACGCATCGATCAAAGGCTGTAATAAACTTTGCTGACGATATGAGTAAAGATTAACCTCTTCCTGAGCCATACTTGGAAGAGACAAAGTAGCAGCTAAAACACAGCCAAGTAATGTACGCATTGAACGCTCCATTTAATTAAATACAAATCGTTATCATTTGCGCGTAGATTATCATAGGGGTTTTTATGATGCTAGCTTTTCGTGTACTAAATCGCCTTCACTTGATAGAAAGCAATTTCTTGCGTAATTAACTAGCCGCCGTTGACTTGCCACCAGGTAAAAAGCACTTAAACTAGGCGCTGTTTTGGCAAGCTCGCTTTCATTTAAGGCAACAACATGCGTAGTTACGCTCATTATTTCACCGGACAAACAGGCCTTCTGCTCCTCAATTGCCTATTTAACGGACTTAGTTTTTCTTTCATTTATCCGGTGATGAGCTTCTTTTTAGTCCAAGAACTGCAAAGCCCTCCCATTTTGATCGGTGTTTACACAATTTGCGTCACCTTATCTGGCCTTATAATCAGCCAAGTCTTGGGCTACTTAACTGACAAAGGATTAAGTGCGAAAACCAGCTATTGTTTATCGCTATTAAGTATCAGTATTGCCAGTGGCATATTTAGTATTGCTGATAACTATTGGCAGGTTTGGTTAGCTGGTATTGTTTTTATGGGTATTGGCGCGGCGTCAATGCCGCTGCTTTTAACCATTATTCGCGAGGCGGCAATCCAACAAAACCGCGACGTTCGCGATATGAATGCTGTCATGCGGGCAACGATTTCCCTCGCTTGGATCGCAGGTCCTCCGCTAGCCTACGGTTTAATCGCACAGTTTGGCTTTACGGCAAGCTTTGGCAGCGCCAGTATCATCACCGCGTTGACGGTAGTTTTAGCCATTTATAGCTTGCCAAACACAGGCATCAAGGCCAAAGACTCACAACAAGAACCTAATACCCCCATTAGTTTTCATATTTGGCTACTATGCCTGGTGCTACTTTTTGTAAATATGGCAAATGGTATGTACGGCACAGCAATGCCATTGTACAGCTTAAACGAACGCGATTTACCGGCCTATTTACCTGGTCTTTTGTTTGGTGTTGCCGCTGGTTTGGAGGTTCCGATCATGATCATCGCAAGCCGCTTAGCTAATCACTTTGGAACCCAAAAACTTATGGGCATAGCAACCATCTGCGGGGCTGTCTTTTATACTGGAATATATTCGGCAAGCCAAGGGTGGCACTTTATTGCTCTGCAGTTATGCAACGCCATATTCTTTGGAGTATTTGCAAGTTTAGGTGTCACTGTTATTCAAGAAATGCTGCCAAACAGGCCTGGCTTTGCCTCGGCGTTGTTCTCCAATAGTATGCGAGCAGGAATGATGATAGGCACTAGTTTAACCGGGATTATCGCGCAGTTTTACAGCTTTCAAACGGCAATCCTGGGAGCAAGTATTGCCGTCATATGCGCCGCTGTTTGCTTAGGCTGGGCGGCTCGAGTATCAAGCTCAGAACAGAAGGCTTAGAGACAGTCATTTATAAAAACTATCGCCATTTACTGGACGTAGTTTTGAATATCTAGTCCAAAGTCACGCGCAGACACTGCCGCTTCAATTTCATCATGAGGGGTTTTGCTCAAATCAAGATCTACGACCTCGATATGCATTGAGGTTTTTGCATTGTAAACTAACCTAAGCGTTGGTCGCATAGGCTTGCTCGCATGACGATTGGTCACAAACCCTAAGCGTCCAGACTTTAGCTGGACCAAGGTCCCAATAGGATAAACGCCCATACAGCGGATAAACTTCTCAAGTAGACCCGTTTCAAATTGAGAGCCTGATCCTTTGAGTAAAATCCCAAAAGCTTTGGTGGGGGGCATACCACTTTTATAAACACGATCAGCCGTTAAGGCATCGTATACATCCACCAGGGTTGCCATGCGTGAGTAAATACTTAATTGATCCTCTTTAAGGTGGCGAGGATAGCCATTGCCATCAATGTGTTCATGATGATTAGCTGCGACATCCATCATGATTTGGCTAATCCCTTCTTGTTTCTCGAGGATCAAACGACTGTGCACGACATGTTCTCGCATCACTACAAATTCGGCTTCGGTTAGACGGCCAGGCTTGTGTAAAATGGCATCAGGAGTATTGATTTTACCAATATCGTGAAGCATTCCACCCATCACCAATTGGCTTTGCACGTCACGTTCCATACCAAGATAACGGCCAAAATAGGCTAACAACATGCCTACATTAAGTGAATGCTCTAGCAAGTATTTGTCTTTGGCGCGCAACTTAGACAACACCATTAAGGCTTCGCTGAACTCCCCTAATGCATCAACTAAACCCGATGCAATCTCTTCCATTTCCTGAAGATCGATCGGCTCACCTTGGCGAAGCTGTTGGAAATATTTGCTTTGCAGTGATTTTGCTTCTTGAAACATGCGCTTTGCAGCTGCCACATTTTTAACTTTAGACTCAGGGCTTTTTTCTTCGGCATCTTTGGGCTGCTCGACCTTCGAACGCTGCCAGTCCACCTTAACCGTTAAGACACCTTTTTTACGGAGAATTTCAATATGCTCAGCCTTTCCAATCCGCCCGGATTGCTTAAGCTCAGCTTTGCCCGACTGAGACAAAATCGAATCGACATACATACCGATTTGTAATTGACTCACGGCAAACTCTTGGAAGCGTGGTTTAACTTCAGTGCTATGAGTAGGTGTCACAGGCATACTTCATCCTTCCGGTTATTATTATTTAGTTTACGCTGCGGCTTTGTGTTTGAGCAATCTTTAAAATCGATAACCATCACATTTACTTACAAGAATAAGGACTTACTAATACCTAAGCACCTATTAGGCTAAGCCCAAATAAACCAAGCCACATCAACTCTCTGTTTTAGGAAAACGGTACAATTAGCCAAACCAAGCTTAACTTGGTGACACAAACAGAGCATTCAACTTATCAAAAAAAGCAGCGTGGACAGCTAGTTGAGAGTCCCTTATGCTACAAACCAAATCGTTGGAGGGCAGCATGGAATCAGCAAATCTAATTCGAATGGTAGTCTTTTTTTCACTACTCATTGGATTCATGCTTTTGGAAGCTATTTTTCCACGTCGAAAGCGCGATATCAAACGCACTGCGCGCTGGCCAGCAAATCTGAGTTTAGTGTTCACTAATAGCCTGATCCTTAAATTAGCTTTCCCTATCGGCGCCGTTGGCTTCGCCGCTCAGCTGCAAAGTGTTAATTTTGGATTGTTTAATCTAGTACACTTGCCCCTTGGCTTGAGTGTTATTTTCAGTATTCTGATTTTAGACTTGGCAATTTACTGGCAGCATCGATTGTTTCACCGGCAAGCTTGGCTTTGGAAGTTACATCAAGTGCATCACAGCGACCCCGATTACGACGTTACTACTGGCAGTCGCTTTCATCCAATTGAAATACTGCTTTCTATGGGCATCAAACTAGCTGTCATCGCGCTGCTTGGCCCACCACTGGTCGCCGTAATCCTATTCGAAATTATTTTGAATGGCCTGGCTATGTTTAATCACGCGAATCTAAAGCTACCTTTAGCGTGGGACAACATCATACGTCGCGTAATCGTTACACCAGATATGCACCGAGTACATCATAGTGTTGAACCCAGAGAGTGCCATAGTAACTTCGGCTTTAATCTTTCAATTTGGGATCGACTGTTTAATAGTTATGTCGCCCAACCCAAAGCTGGCCACATAAACATGCAAATAGGCTTAGTTCAGTTTCCGCAACCTGAGAATCGAAATTTAGTGGCGCTATTAAAGCAACCCTTCAAGCGAGACAGCATGGATGTATAGTGGCTTGCTGATGATACTGGGCGCACTGGTTCTTGGTTACATGTGCCCACCAGCTAAGACTGAACGACTGCATTTGATCAATCAGGTTTGTAAGTACTTACTGTTTTTGATTTTGTTTTTGATGGGCTATGGCCTCTCTAACATGCCAGAGTTGCAGGACAATCTTAAGTCGATGCTAAGCAATAGCTTTTTGTTTTTAAGTTTGTTGTTACTATTTAATGGCACAAGTTTAGTTTTGCTCAAACCACTGCTTGCAATGCCTGAGGTTAAACCACAGAACCAAACTAAATCTAACCTGGGTGCCCTGCTCGAACCCGTTCTAATGATTGCGACGGTGCTCGGGGCTCTGTTATTAGGCTTAGTATTAAGAGCCAATCAAATGGCGATAAGCTTAGATACTGCCACCTATAGTGAATGGGCTTTAATACTAATGGTGTTACTCATTGGTATTCAGCTGCGCAGTAGTGGGATTAGCTTGCGCCAAATATTACTCAACCGCCGTGGATTAATCATCGCGGTTACGATATTGCTTAGTAGTATTCCTGCCGGATTATTAGGTGCAAAACTAAGTGATTTACCAGCACTTCACGGACTCGCTTTGAGCTCTGGTTATGGGTGGTATAGTTTATCGGGAGTATTAATTAGTGAGTCAATCAACCCTGCTCTCGGTGCCACCGCATTTATAGTCGACTTAGGTCGCGAATTATTAACCTTAGTGCTTATTCCGGTATTTATTCGCACCCAACCTGCCGCCATCATTGGGATTTCTGGCGCCACTGCAATGGATTTCTCACTACCGATGATTTCACGTAGTGGTGGGCCAAACATGGTGCCCATTGCAGTGGTCAGTGGCTTTATATTGTCGCTTGCCTGCCCAGTCGTGCTGCTAAGCCTGCTCTCATTGATCCATACTTTGAACTAACTGAGTTAACTCGGCCAGATCACTTGGATAGTCAGCTTTCATTTGTGCTATCCAATCGGGCATATTTTCTTTCCATGCTGGTAATTCTGGCGACTGAATACTATTGGCTAAGCGTTGTATATGGGCTAACCCGATAGAGCCCGCAGCTCCTTTCACCTTATGTGCCTCTTCGACCAATGCGTCCATATCCTGCGCAATCAAATTGCTGTCAATAATAGCAATATAGTCAGGCATGACTTTGGCAAATAGCTCGATATTGCGCAACAGCAGATCTTTGCCCATTGTTTGCCAATGCTGTTGCAATAAATCCATATCAATATGCGCGTTCGATACCGGCTTTTGGGAAGCTATAAACGTTGGTTCACTTGGTTCTAGTCCAAACAAGCTATTAAAGCAACGAATCACTGAGCGTTTATCGATTGGCTTGTGAAGTATATCTTGCATACCTACCGCCTTATATTCGTCAGGCTTACTGACCACATTCGCAGTTAAGGCAACGATAGGCGGCATCAATGAAGCCGGATGATGATCAAACAAGTAACTCGAGACCTCAAATCCGGTCATATCAGGCAGTTGAATGTCTAGTAATACCAAATCAAAGTCATCGGGTTCGAACATGTCGATGGCTTCTTGTCCTGTCATGGCAACATGCACCACATGTCCCATATTTTCGAGCAACGCAGTAGCAATCGTGACATTAAGTTCAACATCTTCGACTAGAAGAATCTCCAGAGGAGGATGATCAATTTCTATCTCACGTTGCTCACTTTGACTGCGTTTCAAATCTAAGGTCACACTAAAGCAACTTCCTTTGCCAAGCTCGCTGCGCACGTATATCTGCCCCTCCATTGCCTCAACCAACTGCTTGGTAACTGCGAGTCCAATTCCAGTACCATTGGCTTTTCGCTGCCCTTCAACTTGATAATACATAGCAAAAATTTGTTCCATTTGCTCATGCTCTATCCCAACTCCAGAGTCTTCCACATCAAAGCGAATATTGACATTCTCATTATTAGAACCAGCCGAAGCAGTGACGGATAAAGTCACAAACCCATGTTCAGTAAATTTGATCGCATTTTGAGTCAAGTTCCACAGGACTTGTCGTAGTCGAGTTGGATCTGCAATTACAAATTCAGGCATAGGGCCACTGCATTTGAGATCAAATTGCAGGCCTTTTTGTTGAGCTTGTAGTTGAGTAAGGGTCTCGATGTCGACTAAAAATGCGGAAAAGTCCATCACATCGTTGGCGATAGTAAACCGACGGCGGTCCAGTTTATCTAGATCGATAATGTCGTTAAAAATGTTACCTAGAGTGGAAGCACTCAACAAAATTGTATTCACATGCTTACGCTGGGAGGAGTCAAGTTTGGTGTCGAGCAAAATTCGACTCAAACCTACCACACCATTGAGGGGGGTTCTAAGTTCGTGACTCAGTGTTGAAACAAACTGAGTTTTATCTCGGCTCGCTTGTTCTAGTTTCTCTTGCTGGAATTTTCGCTCAGTTAAATCGCGTCCAAATCCCAACAAACCTAAACGACTGCCTTCGTTACTATAAAAAGGAACTTTTCTCAGTTCATAAAAGGCTTTGCGACCATCGGGATATTGCAGCCATTGCTCATAAGTTAGCGGCTCATTTTGGGCAAATACTTCAGAGTCGGTTTCAACCACCAAACTTGCAATTTCTTGTTCATATACGTCAAAGGGAGTGAGTCCAATCAGCTCTCGCTCTTTTTTCCCGGTTAACTCTTCCATAGCTCGATTACAACCCGAGAACTGCCCTTGTTCGTTTCGGTAGTACACCAGATCTGGTGAACTGTCGATAAAGCTACGCAACAGCACGGATCGCTCTTCTAACTCAACTTGAGCACGCTCTCGCTGTATCACTTCACTCTCTAGCTCTTTGATGGCGTGTTGACGAGCGGCTTCGGCTTTTTCTCGTTCTGCAATTTCGCTGTTGAGTTGATTAATATTCTGCTGCAGGGTTTGGGTTAACTCTTGGTCGCGGGAGCGCATTTGTTCAAGCTTACGTACCATTTCAGTCAAGCGCATACGCGAGTCTTCGAGTTGCTCGACCACCACCGACATAAAGTAAACTGCCCAAGGGGTAAGTACCAGAGCGAAAAAGATTGAACGAATTAAATCAACCTCTGAAACCGAGCCAGTCAAGACGAACGTGACTGCCATTTGAATTAACAACGCGACGCAAATAATGGCGGTAGCTAAACTAATACTAAAGCGAACAATCCCTAAATGTGACAACAAATGTACGTAATAGGTGGCAAGTTTCTTTAACGGGGTCAACAGATATCCTTAGTGGCCCTTAGGGCGCAGTCCTTGATGAATGCAGCTTTCGTTTTCAACACGAAAATGTGATATAACAGCGGCCTTATTACTGTAAATTTTAGTACGGTGTTTTTCCATTAAAACATCGACCTCGCTTTTTGGAGTCGCAAAACCATGCCGCACGCAATGCCTGACATCGCCAACTCAACCCAGGCACAAACCACTGGTACACTAGACCGAGTCGGTATGAGTAAAATAGAACTCCCGATTATGCTTAGCTTTGAGAACCAAGCACCAACTCGCATTGAAGCCGACGTGGAAGCCTTTGTAAACTTAACCGTTGCCGAAGCGAAAGGCATTCATATGTCGCGCTTATATTTGCTTCTCGACGAATTATCGACGGAGTCTGTGCTCAACTATGCCAGCTTACGCACTCTTTTAGAGGGTTTTATTAGTAGTCATGAAGATTTAAGTGATGTAGCTCAATTAAGCTTCAAGTTTGATTACCATTTACGTCGGGAATCGCTAATTTCCAAAAAGACTGGCTGGAAAGCCTATCCAATGCAAATAAATGCACGCTATCAGAACCAACGCATGCAAGTTGAGCTCAAAGTTGATGTTCCATACTCTAGTACCTGCCCGTGTTCAGCGGCTTTGGCTCGGCAACTAATTCAAGATGCGTTTAGCCAGCAGTTTCAAAACAAAGAAGCGATAAACTTTGACAACATCCACCGCTGGTTAGGCAGTACCCAAGGCATAGTCGCCACCCCGCACAGCCAACGCAGTATCGCTGAAGTAAAAGTAATTTTGGCAGATAATGTTAAAGACTTTCCTTTCATTCAGTTGATTAACTCAATTGAAGACGCCCTGCAGACACCTGTGCAAGCCGCTGTAAAACGTGCCGACGAACAAGAATTTGCCAGACTTAATGGTCAGAATTTAATGTTTTGCGAAGACGCAGCCAGACGTTTGCAACAGCGACTAATTGGTCAAACTGAGTTCGCAGATTTTTGGCTGCGAGTTAACCACTTAGAAAGCTTACACGCGCATGATGCGGTCAGTGAAACCACCAAAGGTGTACCCGGCGGCTACACCGCATAAACTGACGAAACCGACAAATTAGCTACAACTTGTGTTGCTTAAAACGGGAGTTGTAGCTCTACATTTGCGGCAAGGGCATAACGAGCCCGGCCATTATGCTTGGCTTGATACAAACAACGATCCGCCGCACCAACCAAATCACCATAGTCTTGCTCAACTTCTGGCATCATCGTCGCAAGTCCCACACTTACACTAAGGTATTCTGAAACAAATGAAGTCGCATGTTCAATTTTAGCGAGCTTAAATTGTTCTAATAGGTTCACTGCAATTTGTTCCGCGCCATCGGAAGAAGTATTTGGCAGCAATATGGCAAATTCTTCTCCGCCATAGCGCGCCACTATGTCCGAACCCCGCTTACTACTCTGACTAATCAGTTTGGCACAAGCTCGGAGTGCTTCATCGCCTTGTTGGTGGCCATAATGGTCGTTGTATTGTTTAAAACAATCAATATCAATGAGCAGTAAACTTAGTTCTTTGCCATCACGACGATGTAAGTCCCACATGCTACGCAAGCGCTCATCAAAGCTACGACGGTTGGCAACTTGGGTTAGAGAGTCAACGTAGCTTAGCTCTTGCAGTTGCATAATTGCATCAGCTAGTTGTTGCTCAGTTTGTTTGCGCTCAGTTACGTCTCGGGTGATATAGACAATACCGCGTTCTTGGGTTTGCTCGTCAAAGAAAGCACTTTTTATCACTTCGTACCAAACCGGTTGGTCATCATCAAGATATACCAGTTCTTCCACTCTAACTGTCTCACCATTTTCGAGAACCGACTGATGTTGCTTTTGGTAACTTTGGATTTGTTCTTGGGTTTCACAAAGTTCACTAAAATGCTTACCGCGAATTTCATCGGTACTACAATGAAACATTGCTGCGAAAGGCTCATTTCCGCCAATAAAGTAACCTTGTTCATTGATAAAACCAATGGGGTCAATAGCGGCACTGAGTACGGTTCGAATTAAACTATTTTGGCGACTTAATTGAAGCTCCGTTGCTTTACTTTGTGCAACTTCTTGTTCAAGCTCGGTGTTAAGTTGATACCAACGAGTTAGATCATGAGTCGTGTGGAAGTGACCAATAGCTTCTTTCTTTTCATTTAACACCGGATTGATGGTGTGTTCTAAATATCGACGGGAACCATCGGGGAAATGAACCCAAAACTGAAGCTGACGTTGCTCATCGCTAGACTCCTCAGCATCCGAAACTCTATATTTCGAACCCTCGGCGACACTAAGTACATCACTGATAGCTTTACCTTGTAAATCGGCGGCTTTAAGGCCTATGAAATCAGCCCATGCTTGATTACAGAATAAAATTCGCTCGTTTAAGTCCAAACGACATATTGGGGTATGCAACGCATCGGTAGAGCTTTGAAACGCTTGTAGTTGTTGCGTCTGACCTTGTTGATGGGAATACAGTTCAGTAATATCCGAAAAGCTGACATACCAAACCGGCTGGTGCCGGTAATGCCCTGAGTAGCCTTCAATCTTAAAAACGTAAGTGTTCTGGTTGAGTGTCACAGGAAAGACTAATCCATCAACATGGCGCTTCTCACGTTTTTTTTGCAAGGCTTCTAGTAACGCCTCCCCCCAAGGAAACTCTATTTTGAGCTCACCGGAACGAATATCACGACGGTCAAGTAACCGTAAAAATTGTCGATTGGCGTATAAACAATGCCCATCAACGTTACTCAAAACGGCTTGTGCAAGTGGGTTCATCGAACGGTTGTGTCGTTCAATAGAACGCTGCTGTTTCATCTTACAAAGGTAGGCAGCAATTCCATTTATACATACCAGAGCGGCCACAGTGGCGAATAACAGAGTGCTTCCATACTCTGGCAATATTGCGAACATAGTTCCAACTATTTAAGAATGATTTGTCAATCAAGTTGGTTTATATTCCTTTAAACGGCTATAGCTGTCAATTGTTCAAGTTTTTGCCATTCTTTTTGTAAAGCAATGCCTTGCCCACCTTGTTCACTTAATAATTTGGCAATTTGAGTCAGAGCCAGCCATCGATCTGAGCACCAATCCGGCGCTAATAACATTGGCTTTTGTGCAAGAGCGCTTACGCGGTGAAAAATAACTTCAGGTGGGGTATGTTGAATTAAGCGCACCGCTTGAGCAACGTAGTCATCTATGCCAAGCACGTCTAACCGTCCTGCTTGCCAAGCTTTGGCCATACTACTACCCTGCACTACATGTAGCGGGTGCAATTTCAGCCCTTCGACTCCAATTTCTAAGACATCGTTTAAACTGCGCATATAGTCATCGCTGCTTTCGCCAGGCAATCCCAGAATGAGGTGAGTACACACCTTTAATCCAAAATCATGGGCTCGACGAACCGTTGCTCGATACGCCGCAAAATCGTGGCCGCGATTAATGCGTTTCAATGTTAGGTCACTAGAGCTTTGCAGGCCGAGTTCTAGCCATACTTCTTTACCCTGAGATTGATATTGCGCCAGCAACAATAAAACCTCGTCTCGAACACAATCGGGGCGGGTTCCTACACACAGCCCAAGCACATTGGGCTCTTGCAGGGCTTCGTCATACAAGCGTTGCAAGACTTCGGTTTCGGCATAGGTGTTGGTATACGCTTGGAAATAGGCCAAGTAAGAGATGTTTTTGTGTTTTAACTCGCCTTGTCGCTCTAGCATTTGCTGAGCAATTGGAATTTGCCCCTGCGGTTTAGCGAATGAATCTACATTGCAAAAAGTGCAGCCCCCACGACCAATACTGCCATCACGATTAGGGCAGGTAAACTGAGCATCGATACTTAGTTTTCGAACTCTGGTTTGGTATTTTTGCTTGAGATGGTAACCCAAGGTGTGGACGTAATGATCAAGTTGCATCTTTCTGGCTCTAAGCTTCAATAAAACGCGAGCAGTATAAGGTTTTATTTGAGAGCAACATTGACTTCGATCGTTAAGCAGTGCGATTTGTAGCAGATTATCGTAAACTACGCGCGACAATTTCAAGGAGCAAGCATGAGCCAAACACTTAGTATTATCCGTCCAGATGACTGGCATATTCATTTTCGTGATGGTGATGTTCTCGCCGAAGTAGCACCCGCAACAGCGCGCCACTTTGGACGCGCAATAGTGATGCCTAATTTGTCGCCCCCGGTTAGTAAGGTAGAAATGGCTTTAGCCTATCGCCAACGCATTATGGCTCACACTCAAGGCTACAATTTTGAACCGCTAATGACCCTTTATTTAACCGACGACACTAGCGTCGCCGACGTAGATGCGGCAGCAGCCAGCGGTTTTATTAAAGCCTTTAAATTGTACCCTGCTAACGCTACGACTAATTCAGCTCACGGTGTCACCGACTTAGACGCCCTGGCACCTGTATTTGAGCGTATGGCTGAGCTAGGTTTATTGCTGTTAGTTCATGGTGAAGTCACCCATGACGAGGTTGATATTTTTGACCGTGAGAAAGCATTTATAGACCAACACATGCAAGCCTTAACCCAGCGCTATACGCAGCTTAAAATTGTCTTTGAACACATCACTACCGCCGACGCTGCCCAGTTTGTGTTAGCCGCATCAGATAATGTTGGCGCAACGATCACGCCACAACATTTAATGTACAACCGTAACCATTTGTTAGTCGGTGGCGTGCGTCCGCACAACTTTTGTTTACCCATATTAAAAAGGCAAAGCCATCAACAAGCGCTGCAAGAAGTCGTGAAAAGTGGGCACCAGCGTTTTTTCCTAGGCACTGACTCTGCGCCGCATTTACGCCATTTAAAAGAAAATTCTTGTGGTTGCGCCGGTTGTTATTCGGCACCTGCGGCTATTGAGTTGTACGCGCATATCTTTGATGAAATCGGTGCAATCGACAAACTACAAGGATTTGCCAGCCAACATGGCGCAGCGTTTTATGGGTTACCAGAAAATGACTCACGTATTACCTTGGTTCGAGAAGCATGGAAAATGCCAGCCTCAATCGCCTTAGGCGAGCATAGCATTGTGCCATTTTTTGCCGAACAAACCTTGAACTGGAAAGTTCAAGACTAGGACTAATTTGAGTGCGTGTATACCGTCGAAGCGAGCCAGCATTTATCGCTTCGACCTGCACAACTAAAACTCAAGCCTAACTCAAAGCCAAAACCGCTCGTTTGTTACTCCTTACTACTGCTAATACTTGGTAATCATTGGCGTGTCAGTGTAGAATCGAGCTCCTTTTTTCGACTGTGGCATTCACAATACAGGTATTATTATGACAGTTTCCAACTCCCTATTAGACGATCTCAAAGCTCGAGGCTTAGTTGCACAATGCACGGCTGATGACGAGCTAGCCGAGCACCTCAATAGTGGCAGCCGGACTTTGTATTGTGGCTTCGATCCAACCGCAGACTCGTTACATATTGGTAGTTTGGTTCCGCTACTAACGTTGCGCCGCTTTCAACAGGCCGGTCATCGCCCTCTCGCTTTGGTTGGTGGTGCAACCGGTTTAATTGGTGATCCAAGCTTCAAAGCCGCAGAGCGCAAGCTTAACACTGACGATGTTGTAGAAAACTGGGTAAGCAAAATCAAAACCCAAGTCAGTCAGTTCGTCAATTTTGATGACTCCGTAAGTTCAGCCAAAGTCGTTAACAATCTCGACTGGATTGGCAAAATTGACATGATTACGTTTTTACGCGATGTCGGTAAGCACTTCAGCGTTAACGCTATGATTCAAAAAGAGTCGGTAAAGCAACGTATTGAGCGCGAAGGCTCTGGTATTTCATTTACAGAATTCAGTTACATGCTTTTGCAAAGCTACGACTTTGCCGCCTTAAGTGAAGCGGAAGATTGTAGCTTGCAAATTGGTGGTTCAGATCAATGGGGCAATATCACCGGTGGTATCGATTTAACCCGCCGTATGCACCGAAAGCAAGTGTTTGGACTCACGCTTCCACTGGTCACAAAATCGGATGGCACCAAATTTGGTAAAACCGAGAGCGGTACAATTTGGCTAGATCCAGCACGCACCTCGCCGTATGGCTTTTACCAGTTCTGGATTAACAGTGCTGACGCTGACGTTTACAAGTTTTTACGCATGTTTACCTTTTTGTCAGTTGAAGAGATCCAAGCGATTGAAGAGCGCGATGCTCAAGCGCAAGGTCGTCCCGAAGCACAAGGTATTCTGGCAACAGAAGTTACTCGCATTGTGCACGGTGAAGAAGGTTTAGTATCAGCCCAGCGTATTACCCAAGCATTGTTCTCAGGTGAGTTAAATTCGTTAACCGAGTCTGACCTGACGCAATTAGCCCTCGACGGCTTGCCTAGCTTTAAACTTGAGCAAAGCAGTGCCTCCTTGGTCGAGATTCTCACTCAAACCGAATTAGCAAAATCGAACAAAATGGCGCGCGAGTTTATTAAAAACAACGCAGTTGCGATTAATGGTGAGAAGAACAGTGATACCGAGGCTAGTTTGAACAGTGAGCAAGCATTACATGGCAAATACACCATTATAAAACGTGGTAAAAAGCTATTTAGTTTGGTTATCTGGCCTTAAACTGCTGCATTGGTCGTTCAAGCCCGCTTAGTAGCGGGCTTTTTTATATGCGGCACAAAGCTTGCCCTAGCTAGAATAGCCTATTAGACTGGTTCCATGACCTGCCACAGCACTATTTTGTTCTTCATTCTAAGTTCCACGAGTGCTGACAGCGGCCGGTAAACTAACGAGGAATTAGATGAAAACAAGACCTATTAATGCAAGCGACGCGGTTGCAGTATCACGTTTAACGTCACAGCTTGGCGTCTCTCTGAACACCAACAGTACCTTAGCTAATATTCACCACATACTGGAACGTGACGATCACCAAGCTTACGTGCTTGAAGATGAGCATGGCGATGTGATTGCTTGGGTGCATGTCATTATTGCACTACGCCTGGGCTCACTGCCTTTTGCTGAAATCGCCGGCATAGTTATCGACCAAGATCACCAAAACCAAGGCCATGGCCGAAATTTAATGAACTCGTGTAAAAACTGGGCTCGTAGTCGCGGGATCAGCGAGATACGAGTGCGCGTGAACGAGAAACGCGAGCAAGCCAAAGAGTTTTATGTACGCCGCGGGTTTACTCATCGCAAAACTCAAAACGTTTACTATCGTGACATTTAAGCTAAACATTTAGGATCCCGAATGACTATTGCAATTATTGGAGCGATGGAACAAGAAGTTGCCATTTTGCGTGACTTACTAAGTGGCCGTCAGGACTATAGTTTTGCTGGCTGTGAGTTTTATAGTGGCCAACTCAACGGTGTAGACGTAGTTCTCACCCGTTCCGGAATTGGTAAAGTAGCAGCAGCGATTGCTACAAGTACCTTAATCCAACGTTATCAACCACAATACGTGATTAATACCGGTTCCGCTGGCGGCTTTGACAGCGAACTTAAAGTAGGTGATGTGGTCATTTCTAGTGAAGTTCGCCACCACGACGCAGACGTAACCGCCTTTGGATACGAACTTGGACAATTACCAAGTAATCCTGCGGCCTACATAGCCGATCCGCGGTTATTGGAACTAGCGAAACAAAGCATCGAAGTTAATGGTGCTCATAAGAGTAAAGCTGGGCTTATTTGCAGTGGTGACAGCTTTATTTGCGAGCCAACACGTATCGCAAAATTACGCCAAGATTTTCCGAGCATGTTGGCGGTCGATATGGAGGCTGCAGCTATTGCACAAGTTTGCCATTTGGCCAGCGTGCCATTTGTGGTCATTCGTGCACTTTCAGATATCGCAGGTACTGAGTCACCCCAATCTTTTGACGAGTTTCTAGAAACCGCAGCAGTACATAGTAGTCAGCAAGTACAAGCGCTAATCGCGAAGCTCTAAGCATGTTTGATAGCTTAGAGCCAGGGATTGGCTTATTGTTTTTGTTTCCTTTAGCAGCAATTGTCCTAGAGATGGTTCTGCCTTTAGGTTGGAGTTGGCATCCGTTACAGGGCCTGCAGATTTTTGCGCAGCGCTTAAGTGACAAAGTTAACCGTCCAGACAACGGCCCTCGTCAACAGCGTATTGCAGGTGGCGCGGGGCTTTTTGTCTGTGTGGCTTTGCCCTGGACATGCCTTTGGGTATTGCAAGAATTAGTCTTGGAGCCTGAACTCTACCATGCCGTTTTATTGTATTTTTTGATCAGTGCTCGCCCCACATTAAACAGCGTCCATCAAATTAGCCAACAACTTCCTGATCATCGGCAAGCACGACTAACGCTAGGGCCCTTGTTGCTTCGTGACACATCTAAGCTTACTGAAGTAGGCGTGGTTAAAGCCAGTCTAGAAATGTTGATACTGCGCTGCGCTTATGGATGGTTTGTCCCTCTATTTTGGTTTGCTGTACTGGGTATTTGGGCAGCCTTAGCTTACAGTTTAGTCTATTGTGTCCAGCAACAATGGAATACCAAGCACCTGCAATACCAACAATTTGGAAAAGCTGCAATGTGGTCACAAAGAACTTTAGCGTGGCCAGTTCTGCAAGTGATTGCACTGTTAGGGTGTATATACGGCAGTTTTCGTCAAAATCTGCGCGCCTTAAAAACCGGGTTTCGTTGGCCCTACCCTGCCTCAGGACAACTTTTAGCCCTGCAGGCCAGTTGGTTGAACTGCGAGATTGGCGGCCCACGTTTTTATGACAGTACTCGCCACGATTTCGCAAAATTTGGTCCACTAGGAGTGACGCCGACAGCTAAGCAACTAAGCTTTTTCAGCTTACGCTTGCAGCTACTCGGACTCACTTACCTTGTTTTAATGGGCACCATTTATGGGATGCGGATTGCGCTACTTTAACCAGCTAATCCAAGCCGTTGGCCTGCTCCTCGTTAGTTGTAACACGCAAGCTGAGCCGCTACGTGTCATCACACTGTCGCCGAGTCTTACTGAGTTAGTTTATGCCATTGGTGCTGGAGATACTTTAGTTGGCGTGATTGAAGGCAGCGACTATCCCGATGATGCCCTAAACTTACCGATTGTCGGCAACTACCATAGTATTAATATCGAAGTAATTTTGTCACTAAAGCCTGATTTAGTTCTTACTTGGGCATCGGGTAATTCCAAGCAACAATTAAATCGGCTTTCCGCACTTGGAATTGCTAGCTTTAGCGCACAAGAAGGCCGCTTAGATCAGCTGCCTCAAACCCTTCGCAGCTTGGGTAAACGTTTAAACCATGAACACGAGGCTGAACAAGGCGCACAAGAGTTTGAGCGGGAGTTGCAGCAATTGCGCCAGCAATATAGCCAACAACAGCCACTAACGGTGTTTTTTCCGATTTCAGTTGACCCCTTAATGAGTTTCGCCCCCAGCTCTTGGATGAATCAGCAACTAGAAATATGTGGTCTACAGAACATCGTTGATACAACTCCGGTTAGTTACCCTATCTTGTCTTGGGAGTTCTTATTACTTGAAAACCCTGAGCTCATCATCAGTAACGACCCCATTTATTGGCAACGTTATCCGCAGCTAAACGCTGTGCAGCAGCAACAGTTTATTCACGTAAATCCCGATTACCTGCACCGCCTTACCCCTAGAACCCTGCTTGGGGTGCGTAGTCTTTGTGAGCAAGCCGATATTTTTCGCAAAAAAAAGCGCCTACAAACACTGTAGACGCAAGCAAAGCTTAAGGATTGGAAACTAACCCATCGCTATAGATGAAATATATGTGCCAACAAAACTATCAGTGTAAACCATTGTTTATATTGATCATTGTTAAAACTAAATATCTTCTAAATTGTTCACTGAACCAAAAACAAGCAAGCTTGCCTTGCAAATGAGCAAACATTCGTTACTTACCGTGATTTTCAGCTAGGGCTAGGTATCTGCTGCAAATTTGCTAAAATAGCCGCGTCTACCTTACCCCTAAAGGATTGGTTCTTGAGTTTCGTGTCCAAATACCGCCGTCGATTGCTCGCGGTTCTCTGTGCTTCGCTACTTGCGCTGCTATTTTTTTTCCCGATGCAACAGTCAAGTGAAGCCATTGCTAGCTCTGATAAAACATCTAATCCGCCCTCAGCAGACCATAAAGACATTATTGGCGAGAGCCTAAGCGATGAACTACTAATCGGTCAACGCTATCCCCTGTCATTAAATATTCAAAGTATCCCGCTTAGTGAGAAACAACTTAACAGTGACAATACCCAGCAATGGACTAAGCATAGTCTTGAGGTGAAATCGGGCGATAGTTTGGCGCTGTTGTTTAAACGAGCAGGCCTTAGCGCTAAACAACTGTATGCAATTGACCAGCTTGGAGGGGAAGCGCAGCAGCTGCGTAGGCTGCGTCCCGGAAATATCGTTGATATTTGGGTTGATGTTGATAATTTACTGCAAAAGATAGAATTCAAACTTTCACGCGAAAAAACTTTACGTATCGCACGCGACTCTGCCAACAATTTTAGCGTCGCTATCGATGCGCTAGATGTTGAAATTCGCCACGACTTTGCCCACGGTGAAATCAGCTCAAGCTTTTGGAATGCGGGGATTGAGTCGAACCTAAGCCAAGGCCAAATCATGGATTTGGCGGGGATTTTTGGATGGGACGTTGATTTCGCCTTAGATATTCGCAAAGGAGACCAATTTACAGTTTGGTTTGAAAAGCGCTACTCCATGGGGGAAGCCATTGGCAATGGCGAAATCATTGCTGCCGAATTTATTAACCAAGGCGAAGTGTTCCAAGCGGTGCGCCACAGCGATGGTGATTATTACACGCCAGAAGGCCTGTCGATGCGTAAAGCCTTTTTACGCGCTCCAGTTGCCTTTAACTATATTAGCTCTAACTTTAATCCGCGCCGTTTACATCCAGTAACCGGTAAAGTGAAAGCCCACAATGGTATCGACTACGCTGCGCGCACCGGCACCCCAGTGCAAAGCTCTGGTGATGGCAAGGTGATAGCCTCGGCCTATAGCAAATTTAATGGCAACTATGTGTTCATCCAACATAGCTCCCAGTATGTCACTAAGTATTTACACCTAAACAAACGTAAGGTGAAAAAAGGTCAGCGAGTCAAACAAGGACAAATAATTGGCACTGTGGGTGCAACCGGCCGCGTTACTGGCCCACATTTACACTATGAATTTCTTGTAAACGGTGCGCATCGCAACCCACGTACGGTAAAACTACCCGAGAACAAACCCTTGGCTGGCGATGAACGTGACGCCTTCGTTGTTCTTGCTAAGCAAGAAATGGAGCGACTAGAGAGTAGTAAACGGATTATGCTGGCAATGCGCCAATGACAGTTTATGTCATGGGCATGATGTCGGGTACCAGCATTGACGGCGTCGATGGGGTGATATTGCGCTTTGACAACAACACTGCAGATGCCAGCAGCTTTGAGATCCACGCTGCTGCCAGTGTTGATTTCCCAAAGCCACTCGCGCAGCGCTTAAACTTGCTGTGCAGTCCGGCAGAGAATGAAGTAGCAAATATTGCTTGGAGCAACGTCGAGTTAGCCAAGCTTTATGCGCAACTAGCAAAAGTATTGCTTGAACAAAGTGGTTTAGAGGCCGGTGATATCAAGGCTATCGGCTGTCACGGTCAAACCATTCGTCACTTTCCAGAGCTTGGCTACAGCATGCAAATTGGTAGCCCAGCTCATTTAGCAGCCTTTAGCCAAATCCCGGTTATTGCCGATTTTCGCAATGCGGATATGGCACGTGGCGGCGAAGGCGCCCCCTTAGTACCCGCCTTTCATCGGGCATTGCTTGACACCATTAGCGAGCGCAATCGCTACGTACTAAATCTTGGCGGTATCGCGAATGTTACGGTGCTTAGCGCAAGCCAGCCCTTGCTTGGTTTTGATACCGGTCCAGCCAATACCCTGCTCGACTATTGGTATCGCAGCCACCAAAGCGAAGGCTACTATGACAGCGCTGGATTATGGGGACGCCAAGGCCAGCTTATCGACGAGCTACTCACTAAGCTGATGCAAGAGCCCTACTTTCAACGCGAGGCTCCTAAAAGTACCGGTAGAGAACTGTTTAATCCACAATGGTTGCAAAGCCGACTAACAAACCACGACTATGCACCCCAAGATGTACAGCGCACCTTGTATCATTTAACAGCCAAGAGCATCGCAGATGCTCTCGCCCCCTTTAGCCCCGGCGATATCTATGTTTGCGGCGGCGGTGCCAACAACCCCTTACTATTGGAACTCATCAGCGATTATCTACCAAACTTCAGTGTCGATGACATTGCCACCCTTGGCATTGACCCGCAATGGGTTGAAGCCAGCGCCTTTGCTTGGCTTGCTCAGCAATACCTAGCCAATAAACCCGGCAATGTACCGGAAGTCACCGGTGCGAGTTCAGAAGCTATCTTAGGGGCCTACTATCCAAGTAATGCTTAGCTAAGTCTTTACATCGTTAACTCAGTTGCGCTTTAAATTAAAGCGTAGTTAAGTCTCCCCGACAACACATTCCTAATCAGCAAAAAATAACAAGACACCCATAATAGTGGTTTTGCTAATGGGCTCGAGACGTCTAACTTATTTATGCCCCAAAATGTGTTGCGCCTTCTTATGAACTCCCCTGTCAGCAATGGCTCTTCCCATACCAATACTAATGGTTTTGCTTCTCGACTTTGCTAGTTGATAACGAACGAATTTTAGAATTAGTTTAGCTTTCTTGGTTTGCGCACTTTTTGGCTGTTTATTTGCACAGTGTTTCTAGTTTCGTTTGCGTCATTTGTCAAAGCAATCAATGAAAGAAATGGATCGACGATTGATTGATGCCGAGTAAAAAACTAAGGTAGACAATGGGTTAATATCAAATCATTAATTGATGAGCGAATGTGATGAAGGTCATGTTTTTTGTGATAGGCCGCGCGCTCATTGAACGGGATAGGCCGCATGTGCGGCCTACTTAGCGTTAAATTTCTAGGAGATATATTGAGTAATCCAAAAGTATTCGTTTCATATTCGTGGGATTCAGAAGAACATAAAACATGGGTTCGTGAATTATCAGAAAGATTAATTAAAAATGGTATTGATGCTCGATTAGATCAGTGGCATGTAGCTCCAGGGCAAAGTCTTACTCAATTTATGGAACAAGAAGCGACCACTAGTGATCATGTAATTATAATTTGCACTACTAATTACAATCAAAAATCTACTAGTCGAATGGGTGGTGTAGGCTATGAGCAACAAATAATAAGTGGGCAAATAGCTTCAGGAATTCAACGCGAAAAATTTATACCCCTGATAAGAGATGGTGAATTTAGTGCTGGTGAAAACTGTTCAATCCCGCCACACTTTCTAGGTATCTATGCAATTGATATGCGAGATGATAAAGCTTTAGATAGTAGTCTGGAAACATTACTTAGAGCTATTTATAAGGAACCGTTACATAAAGCTCCAGAGATTGGAAAAAAACCAGATTTTACTAACATAGTTCATCAAGTATCAGAAAGTTTTGAAGAACTGAGATTAGCAACTTTAGATTTAGATGGTTATCACCTATTAAGTGGGTTAGCTCAGCATCATAGAACTCCAGAAACTTTTGATATGCCTTCTGAAGAGTATCGCAGAAATATTAAAGAGGGGACTTTAGTTAAATTACCCTTTGAAATTAGCGTGCCAGAAGATGATGAGCTGGGTGACATATCTGCGGAAAGGATGTGGGTTATATTAAATAAGAAAAATGGACCGTACTATGAAGGGACATTAGACAGTATTCCCGTATGCTCGGATGAGCAAAACTTTATTGAACATGGTCAGAGCATAATCTTTTTACCTGAACATGTAATTGATATATCAGATGAAAAAGAGATTTCAGATAAGCCATCAGGACAAGGAATCCCTTTTATTGATAATGTCGCTGTTGCAATGAATTTTTTGTCTGAAATAAACGAAATAGAGTCCATATTTGCTAGTTATGTAGGTGCCGGAAGAGTATTAGATGAAAATGTGAATGGAGAGAGAATCGATGTTTATCTAGCCAATATTGTAAATGGTCAACATAAATATCGTCATATTCATAATCAAGATCCTGATTTGAAAGAAAAGTGGAACCAGATTTTAGAGTATTTAGATGAATCTCAAAAGGCAATAACTTCAACATTTCATGGCGATAAGTTAGATGTTATACCGTTGTCTCAGCTTGTAATGTTTATCCCTGAATTTTTAGCTCAAATTTCTGAAAGTGGTAATAAACGCTGAACGAAATTTAACAAGGCATTTAAACGGAACTAAAACAGTGGGTTAGGTTCCGCTTCGCTACACATTATAACCCACTATTTTAGTCCGCTTAATGCGGCGTTAACTCCGATCCAACCGTACTTAATCTAATCCGATCCGCCTGTATTTGAACTAACAACGTAACTCATTTTTGTCCAAAAACGGGTTTGGGCGTACTGACACGTTTATGCCCCAATATCAGCTAGCTCAGATGATCTATCTCTACTATTCACCTTCCATTTACATACTTTTTCTCATACCTAGAGAATGTATGTGGATTCTTACCATTATGAAGCTCCATGACAAAGCATCCTAAAAGACGATTCAAGATATGACGTTCTCGGTCCACTCAGCTTTTGAATATCTAATGTCAATTTTCATTTCTAAATTATTGTGATCGACCCCCTTGGAATTAAAATGAAAGCCTCGGCACCTGCCTTTGTTGTTCCATTTACAAAATTTTTTGATTAGCCTTCGACCTAATTGGCAACAGAATGAGAAACCACGATGAACGACATCAATGAATTCATGAAGGGTTTGCTTAGCTCCCAATACTCAAATATCACTGGATTGATCGCTATCCGGAGCGGCAAAGTGGGGTTTGAATATTACGCCCCAGGTTTTTCAAGCCAAACACCCATACACCTATCTTCAGTAACAAAAAGTATTACCTCTATGCTGTTTGGTGTTGCGCTTAAACAAGGACATATCAAGAGCGTTGAGCAGCCAATCTTAGATTTTTTTCCCGACTACTCACTAAAACGCGGCGAGAAAACACTACCGTGCCTTCGGCTTAAGGACCTGCTAAGCATGACTGCGCCGTACAAGTTTAAGAATGAGCCGTATGCGCGCGTCTACTCAAGCCGCGATTGGACATTGGCGTCACTGGATCTTCTTGGGGGTAAGGGCGAGGTGGGACAGTTTAAGTACACTACACCCGCGTTGCACGTCTTATCAGGGGTGTTAAGTACAGCCACTGGGCAAAGGGTGGCGGATTTCGCGAATCAACATTTGTTTGCTCCGCTTGGTATCGCGCCGGTAGAGAACATCACCTTAAGCGATCGTCAGCAACACCTCGAATTTACTCGAGGTGCATCTGAGCGCGGTTGGGTTGCAGACCCGTGCGGTGCTAATACCCCTGGTTGGGGGCTTGTATTAAGCACGTCTGACCTGATAAAGCTTGCTAGCCTTTACCTGGGCAAGGGATGCTGGGATGAGCAACGCTTACTGTCAAGAGCTTGGATACAACAGAGCACTTCAGAGCAGAGTCGCTGGGGTGAAAGGCGATACGGCTACCTATGGTGGATGATGCCCGAAACCGAAACCGAAACCGAAACCGAAAACAATGGCTATTGCGCTCTGGGTGACGGAGGTAACGCATTGTTTATCTTGCCAAAAGATGAGGTGGTGGTGGCAATCACATCGCGCTTTGTACCACGACCTAAAGATAGGGTGACGCTGTTCACTGAGCATCTGTTGCCTTTGCTTGCACCTAAGAGCTAACTCTTCGGTAAGCAAAAAAGAGCCACCAACGGGGTTGAAAGCGTGCTTGGCGTTCAGCCCGTGTGTGGTCAAGCAAATTTGTGCCTCATTACCTGTTACAGTTCCCTCTGCTCTATTCCTAATAAACCTATGCACCCATATTTTATGGGCAAACCTCCTATGAGTACACAGAGATGATTTGCAATTCCTCCTTTCCACAAGAGCTTGCATCCTTTTATGCTGATTTTTTTGTTACTTTAGAGCTAGGCGGCTGATATAGCTTAGAAAAGGTGATAATCTTTTTTAATTCAATGACAAGAGGAAAAATCTCTTGTTTAAACAATGCGCTTTTCCTCTTAAGAAGCTGTTATGCGATATATGGAATTTCAAACTCTCAATAATAAAGTAAATGAAGGCAAGGCACTAATCTACATGTGGGAAATCCATGGCGAAGATGGTGCCCTTACTGGTTGCTATGTAGGCAAAGCCAAAGGTGGTAGTAAAAGGCCTAAGAGGCACTACAAGCGAAATGTTCGCCGCCTTCTACAAAATCAACCATATCGGAAGTCAAATCCCGAAGGCTATAGAAAAGTGCATCGTGCCTTAACTGAAGCTACTCGTTGTGGCCATAGAATCACTTTATCCTTCCTTTGCAACATCTCTGAATCTGAGAATATAAATGACATCGAGCAGCAGCTTATTAAAGAGCATGACTGTCAAGGTAATGAAAGCTGGCAATTAAATGGCTAGCGCATAACAAGGCAATGAAAGATCGCCGGTAAACACAAACCGGTTGGTAGCCAATACGCAGGTTGCTTTGTGTTGCGGCGTTATGTGCCATATGGACCTGAAGTGAGTTAAATGAGCATTTTTGAATTTTGGAAAGAAGTCGAATCAGGTGAAAAACACATTCACCCCGATGATAAAACGGTACTTGCTGAGTTAAAGCATTATCACAAGTCAGATCTAAACTACAGTTTTCCTCCGGGGCCATTTTTCGGCCCACTTAAAACAGCAAAAATCATTCTCTGTTATGCAAACCCAAGTGTGGATGACCCTTCCTTAGATGCGGTTGCATGCAGTCTCAATCGTGAAAAGCTTATGAGGCAACTAAATGGGGACCAACCATATCCTTATGAACTAAATGGCTGGAGGCAATGGTTTTCACAAAGAGCAAATAGCCTGTTTGGTGGAGACGTAAAGTTAGCAAGTAAGCAGCTCGCAGTAATAAACCTTATTCCATATGCTTCAAAGAGCATGGACAACGTAGAAAGAATAGCAAGTTGCTTACCCAGTGCTTGGGCTGCGCAAAACTACCTAAGATATACATTGATACCCAAAGCGCTTAAAGGTGAAATTCTATTGGTAATGTGTAGGTCTGCTCATCTCTGGGGACTACGATCCAGTCACGGAAGTGATCATATCATCATTAATACTGCTAGGTCAGGCTTTGATCAAAATTCAAAGAAACGAATTACCGAGTGGCACACATAACAAACGCATGGACTTTAAAAGTTTGGCTTCACTCGCTAGCCAAATCTTTTAAAGCCCGTTATGCGGAACGCTGCCCCTGATTCTTCTATACTTTCGTTAATCCGAAACGCTTTCAAATAAGCGAATGCCCTAACAAACTTTTGTCCAAAAACGTATTAGAAACGAAATAACAAGACCCCATAATGTTGACAGCTCAAAATGATGAACGCCGCTTGCGTTGGTCTTCATTCAAGCGCGTTTTGCGATGCCGAGACCCTGTTAAACGGTGCTTAATTGGGTACACATGAACCTCGTGTTGTTGTGAATCTTGTGACTGCTCCATCTCTAGACTGAGCTGCAGATTTTCCCCTAATCGTGCGGTGCCCAACCCAAAAAGTGTGACGCAGATCACCTTTCTTTGAGCTGAAAAGCTTTGCAGACTTGCTATTACCTCGCGGACTAGGGATAACTAGCGCAGTTTCTTTAGAGTAAGCTAAACATGGCAAATCCAATTACAGTGCGCAAAGCTTGGGTAAAGGGTTCTTTGCCGCTTGCACAGTACGCCGCCTCTTGTAGTAAAGCCCAGCTTCAGGGCTTGTCTCCACAACTGCGTAAACTTCGCCAAAATGGCATAGATGCTCTCATAGTGCCGGTTCATTGGCGTTATATCGCTCCATTTAGTGCGCAACAATTAGACCAAGCGAGTAGTTGGTCGTCGTTACAGCGCTTGTCTGATCATTTGCTATCTCATGGCTTTAAGTTGCAGTATCAATTGTTTTTCTCGGCTGATACTCAGGAAGGCGTTGAACAACGTTTGCCCGATTGGTTTTGGGGTTCAATGTTGAGCAATTTACCCGAAAACCAAACTCCTGATGCGATTAAGTATGTAAACCAATTTGGCCTCGATACGACTCAAAGTCCAAGTCTGTGGGCACAATCCGGCTTAAGCGATGTCTTGGGTCAGTGGATAGCGCACTTTGCCAATCATATGCGTGACTACGCGCAGCATTGCAATACTATTTTGCTTGGATTAGGCCCAAATGGTGATGCCTGCTACCCCTGGGCAGAACGCGACGCTATGCCCATCTACCAGAGCTTTAGCCCCTCGGCCTTATCAGCACTCGCAAACGACATGACACTTCAGTATGGCTCCTTAGATGCGTGGTTAAACGCATGGCAGTTACGTGATGAAAAGCGCTGGCAAGAACAACTTGGAGATAAACTAACTACTGATTATCAATCTAAGCAATTAAGCCTTTGCCTTACTGAATTTAGTCAATGGTATGCCCATAACTGGCGTAAATACGTGGGAACAATGCTGGCGCAGGCGCAGAGGAATTTGCTTGAGGACTGGTCCAATTGTCAATTAGCCTTGAACTTACCCATGCCAGAATCGAGTGCTAGCGAGCATGCATGGCTCGGATGCTTAACCGGAATAAACCCACAACCGTGGTTAGACCGCACGCAGCAGTTCGATTACCAATTGGATCAGCTAAGCTATTGGAATACTCAGGCCAATGGTCGTTTATTAGTGATTGCCAGTGGCGCAGAATCTAGCCACGCAGCACGCATTAACCAAGCCTTGTTAGGTGCTATACGTACCTTGAAAGTTCCTGCCTTGGTGCAAAATGCCCATTCTCAAGCCTTGTCTAGCCACCCAGGTTGGGATCAACTCTACCACTCGGTATTACACGGTGGTGGGTTTGACGGTTGGATTTTTAACGATATGTCGCTGCTCAATGAGCAATCCATCGTAAAAAGCCGTTTATCTCAACTTAACAAATTTAAGTATCAAGTTAGTGAAACCAAACAACTGGGTAAAAAGCAGTTCCGAGTGATGGGACCTTTACACCTAAAAGTTGCAAACCAAAAACAATTGCTAGATGAAGAAAACTGGAAGCAATTTGAAGAACAGTTGCGCCAGTTACGTAGTATTGGGGTCACAGCCATTTCAACTGACATTTGGTGGGGTTTAGTCGAAGGTGATAAGCCTGGTAAGTTTGATTGGAGCTATTACGATCGGGTTGTGACTTTACTACAACGCTTAGGCTTACAATGGGTGCCCATTTTATCGTTCCACCAAGCCGGTGGAAATGTAAATGACGACTATATGCAGGCCATTCCTTTGTGGCTATGGGGCCGTCTACTTGAAAGCAATGATCAGCTAAATTCGGTACAAGATCTACAGTACGTATCAGAAACCGGTGACGCTTCGATGGAGTACGTATCGCTGTGGGCCGACGAATTTGTAATGCCTTATTACCAGCGATTTATGGAAGCATTTAAACAACACTTCATCAACCAAGCTGGATTAATGGATGAGATCAATGTCAGTTTAGGCCCTGCAGGAGAGTTACGTTACCCTAGCTATAATTCGCATGATTGGGGGAACTATCCCAATCGAGGAACGCTCCAGTGTTACAGCCGTTTGGCTAAGTTAGATTGGCTGAACTACCTAAAGCAGAAGTTTCATAATATTGCAGAGCTTAACGCTAGCTTTGGATACACTTGGAACAGCTTTGAACAAGCAGAAATCCCAGATGCTGAGTGGTTATTTAGCCATAAGCGTTATATTCATAATGCTTGGGCTCGAGAGTTTTTAACTTGGTATCACAAAGCCCTTGTTGCACATGGCAGACGTATATTTGAAAACGCCTTACAAGTGTTTGATGATGAATCATTTGGTCAAGTACCGATTGGAATTAAGGTTCCCGGGATACATTGGGTAGTTAGCGATCCAGAATTACCTCGAACAGCGGAAATTACGGCTGGATTAATTGCAGTACATCCAACCTTAAACTGCACCAATCAGCATGAATACGTAGGTTTACTTAAATCCTTGTTGCCTGAAGGGAAGCGCGCTCGTGCCGCTATTCACTTCACTTGCTTAGAGATGATCAACAAAGACTACGAAGGTTATTCACGCGCGGCAGACTTGGTCGCTTGGATGGCCGACGCTGCTGAAGAATGCCAGGTATCACTCATGGGCGAAAACGCCTTGGCAGGTGAATTGTACAGCGAGCAAGGTTGGAAGCAAATGGCGCGAGCCTTAAGCCGAGAGCCGGGATACGATGGCTTAACCTTGTTAAGAATGCAGAATTTCTTTGACGATGAGCCAACTCCCATGCGAGAACTTAAGACCTTAATTAACCGTATTTCTTAGTCAAGCTTGGGCTGACAAGGTATCGCTTCGACTCAATGACTTGGGTTTAGTTGATTAGCTACTCGGTTTTTCTCAAGTTGAATCCGAACAGCCTCCTTGTTGCCTATTCGGCATAAAAAAAGCAGATAGTGCTACTCGCTATCTGCTTTAACTCTTTAAACTAACCAGCCATTACTTCTGAGGTGTGATTAAGTACTTCTCACCGGTAGCCTGTTTGGCATAGGCTGCTATCGATTGTAGTTTTAAGGCTTCTGCCAATGACACTTCATGCGTGTAATGGCTCGCAAATGTGGTGCTGATTTCATTTGCAATTCGTTGACGCATGGCTACCACAGTCTCTGTACCTAACTTACCTAGCGCATTAAACAGTAAAAATCCATTAACACCCCAAGCAAAACCGAAATTACGGTTTAGCGTAATTGGACCTCGGTCTAATGCGCCATAAATGTACACTTGTTTGAAGGTATCTGAGCCATAAACGCTGTGCTCTTTCATGTCGCGAGCGGCAGCAACTTCCATGCAATTAAGAATATCACTGGTTAATTGACCACCACCGATGGGATCAAATGCAATGGTTGCCCCTGTTTCAATGATTGCCGCCGTTAAATCAGCAAGGAAGGTATCACTACTAGAGTTAACTACATATTTTGCCCCCATATCACGCAGCAAGGTTTCTTGTTCCGCTTTACGAACAATGTTAATTAGATCGACACCATCAGCAATACAAATGCGGTTCAACATTTGCCCCAAATTAGATGCCGCCGCGGCATGGATAATGGCTTTATGGCCTTCAGCGCGCATGGTTGCAACCATTGCTAATGCGGTAAGCGGGTTAACAAAAGAAGACGCGCCTTCTTTGGCTGTTGTACCTTCTTTTAACTCCAAGCAGCTTTGTACATTGGCACAAACAAATTGACGATAAGTTCCACCACCAATCACAGCAACTGTCTTACCCAGTAGCGCTTGCGCTGCAGGTGATGCGCCAGCAGCTACAACTGTACCTGCACCCTCATTACCAACCGGCGTTGCTTTACCAACTCGCGTTTTCAGTGCTGGCATAAACTGGGCTGGAACATCGGCAGAAATGGCTGGGCTTTGGTCGGTGCCGGTTTGGGTGGCGGTTGTCATATCAGCCGCGCTAAACATCACGCCCAAGTCAGAGGGATTTAATGGCGCAGCTTCAATGCGAATAACTACTTCGTCGGCACTAGGTTGAGGTACATCGACGCTTTGTAAGGCTAATGTTAGCTTATTGTCTTCGCTGATGGTTGAAGTTAGTTGAATATTTGTATCTGTCATTTGATCTTGCTCCTGCAAATTAATTTTTAAACCAATAACTTAGGTATTGGCCATATATTGATCGTCATTCTGGTGTTCGAATTGGTCGTTTTTAGCTAAAGACTAGCTTGCATTTTCAAGTTAAGACTTTGCTTTAAGCTGTCGAATAAACTCTGGCATGTTGGCTCGTCGATCGGCCTCTACGCTTTGCGCTATTGCAGATTGGCTCATGGATTCATTCCACTGTTTCATACCGGCTACCTCTGCAAGCACGTCCCAGTTAAGTTGACTGACTCCCATTGAGCTAACGATTGTGTTTACGTGATAAAGGTAAATGTCAGCCATGGAAAACTGTTTGCCGGCAACCCAAGGTGAAAACTGGCACAAACGACTTAAGGCGGTTATGCCGCGGTTAAGCACTTGGCGAACTTCAACAGCTACGCTTTCGGGGACGGGAGTTCCGGAAAATGCATAGGGTAAAAGTCGCCGGCTTGGCAGTTCAAAATACAGCTCGGCTATTTTCATTATTTGCCGAACATGAGCACGTTGCGCAGGCTGTTCAGGGTATAAGGGCTTACTAGTGTAGGTATCTTCAAGATAATCACAGATAACACTCGACTCTGAAATATGTAGACCTTCAAGCGTTGTGATCACCGGCACTTTGCCCGCGGGACTGATAGCAAGTAAGGCCTCACTACCGCCGTAAACTAGCTTTTCTTGAAACGGCAGCTCTTTGTATAAAAGTACATGTTTCACTAGGTTGTAATAGTTGCTAGCGGCAAAACCGTGCAAAGCAATCATAATTCAGTTTTCCATCATTAAAGTGACGCTTGTAAAAAGCCGCGAACTTACCGGCAATTTAAGAACTGTATTTAACCTGTGACACCGAGGTGCAAGTCACAATGTTAAGTTGAAACCATTATTACCTGTTTAAAATTAGTTATATATAAGGGAAAATGCGAATCACTATTGTTTTAAAGACAATAATAGATCGATTATTGTCAACTATTGATTTCACGGAGCACGGCGATGGACCAACTGCGAGCAATACGTTATTTCTGTAAAGTTGTCGAAACCGGCAGTTTTACCAAAGCCGCGAAAGCGTTCAATGTGCCACCATCATCCTTATCTAGACGAGTGGCAGACCTAGAAAAGAGTTTAGGAGCGACCTTGCTAAAACGCTCAACCCGAATCGTAAAACTGACAGAGGTCGGTCAAATTTACTACAAGGACGTACAGCAAATACTCAATCAACTCGAGCAAAGCAATGAAACAGTTCGTAGTTATCAAACAACGCCAATGGGAAGCTTGCGTATCAGCTCAATGGTGGGTTTTGGCGAAAAGATAGTCCTTCCATTGCTAGACGAGTTCAGCGCTTTATTTCCCGAAATAGTCTTAGATATCAGCTTGAGTGACGAATTATCAACACTCGGACGTGATGATGTTGATATTGCGATCCGTGGTGGCTATGCGCCAAACGAACGCGTTATTGCGATACGACTGATGGACAATGGTTTTATCCCTGTCGCTTCAGCAAGTTATATTGAGAAACACGGAACGCCAAACAATGCGATGGCCTTAAAGAATCACAATGGTCTGTATTTCAAAGCGCCGTCTGGGCCAACCCCTTGGTTATGTAATATTAACGGCCAATGGCATGATGTTTCAGGGCCTGCGATAGCGATATCGAATAATGGCTCATGGCTGGCAAAAAAAGCCTGCGCTGGTGAAGGAATTCTAATGTCGACTCGATGGGCCTTAGCGTCTTATCTTGAGTCCGGTGAGTTGCTTGAGCTCCATTTTGACCATCCCTTAGCTATCACGCAAAACGCTGACATGGCTGTTTATTTGTTGTATCAAAAACAGCGCTACTTAGTCCCAAAAGTAAAAGCCGCAGTCGACTTTTTAGTTGAAAGAATCAAAGTAAGTGGCAATCGAGGGGCAATGTAGTAGCAGGATTAGCAAATAGACTGAAATCTTAACTCGGCTTGTTGAGGTACGCTGTATCTTCAACACACTAAACAAGCCTTCAATAAGCCCGCGGCAGCGGGCATTGACTTAAGTTATAGCTAAGGTGACTCTAATGCGTTGCTATCGGCCGCACCGGGCTTATTCATTTCTAGTGCCGCTAGGTCGTAATCTTTTTCACGGCGACGCCATTGCCCAAGTACCAATAAACATGGCGTTAGGATAAGCGTAAGCACGGTGGCGAAGGTTAAGCCGCCGGCGACGGTAGTTGCCAGCTGTGACCACCATTGTGAAGATGGTGCACCAAACTCAATGTGGCGCTCGAACAAATCAATGTTCATCTCCAAAACCATGGGCATTAGGCCAAGTACGGTTGTGATCGTGGTTAACATCACCGGACGCAAACGCTGTGCCCCAGTGCGCATTACCGCTTCTATACTAGGTACGCCTTCACTACGCAGAATATTGTAAGTATCAATCAATACAATATTGTTGTTCACCACAATCCCAGCCAATGTGATCACACCAATACCACACATGATCAAGCCGAAAGGTTGTCCAGCAATCAATAGTCCGAGTAATACACCAACTGTTGAGAACAATACCGCACTTAGGATCAACAAGGCCTGATAGAAACTATTAAACTGAGTGACCAAAATAATGCCCATCACAAACAGTGCCACCATAAAGGCTTTACTTAAGAACTCAGACGCTTCTTGTTGATCTTCGTTTTGACCACGGAAACGGACATTAACGGTCGGATCCATTTCGAGCTCTTTTAAACGCTCCTGCATTTTAGGCAGCTCTAAGCTCAGGTTCTCACCCGGAGCCATATCGGCACTAACGGTTAGAACTTGTAAGCCCTCAACTTTATTAATCACATCTAACTTAGGGTGCGCTTCAAGTTCCACAAAATTCGAGACGGGTACTAGGCCCGATTGTGTTTTAACTCGAAGTTGGCCTAAGCGGTCAATACTGCGGCTCTCTTCAGGAAAACGCACCCGAATATCAAGCTCGTCATCAACGTCATCAGGTCGGTATGAACCAATGTTTAAGCCATTCGTTACAAACTGCACCGTATTACCGAGCAGGGTTACGTCTGCGCCAAAGCGCGCTGCCTGCTTGCGGTCAACCTTTAGTTGCCATTCAATACCCGGAGCAGCGCGAGAGTCCTCAGCATTTACTAAGCGGGGATTTGCGTCGAACTCGGCTCGAATCAGTTGCGCCATCGCGTCAAGGCGCTCAGGAAAACGCGAACTTAATTCGATTTGTAGATCCTTACCGGAAGGTGGCCCTGCATCGTCCTGACGAAACTCAATTTCTAAACCAGCAATAGGGTCTAAACGCTCTTTCATGTCAGCAATAATGTCATTGGCTTTACGTCTAAACTGCCAATCTTTTAGGTTAACTCGAATGTCTCCGAGATCGTCACCACCAACGCTTGTATACAAGGTATCGAAGTCTTCGATATCTAAAAGACGTCCTTCAACTTCTTTCATGATGGTTAGTTTTTCATCAATAGAGTAGTCGCCATGGGAACGTAGTACCACATTAAAACCAGTTGGCTCTACTTCGGGAAAAAACTCCATGCCTTTACCCGCATGCTTATAACCAAAGATAATGGCGATGCTGATAATGATCCCAAATAGAAATACTCGTTTTGGTGCGTGTACAGCTTTATTCAAAATCCGCAAATAAAAACCGGTGAATCCAGTAAGATTCTGCCAGTGACCCTCGTCGGCCATAATCATCTGCTGACGTTGTTTCTCACTAATATGACGGGTTTTACCAAATACTTTGCCCAAGGTTGGTACAAAAATAAGCGCCATAACCAAAGACGCACTTAAGGTTGCGATCAAGGTTAGGGGTAGGTATTTCATAAACTGCCCCACCATACCCGGCCACCACATTAGGGGAGCAAACGCCGCCAAAGTAGTCGCGGTAGAAGCAATAATAGGCCACGCCATACGGCTTGCCGCCATAGAGTACGCTTCTTGCTTATCTTTACCTTCGCTCATTTGTCGGTCGGCAAACTCAGTGACAACAATCGCGCCGTCTACCAACATGCCCACCGCCATAATCAGCGAGAACAAGACAACCATATTAACCGTAAGCCCAGTCATGGAAAGCACCATGATGCCAGCTAAGAAAGAACCTGGAATCGCAATACCTACCAGTAAGGCTGAACGAACACCCATCGCCGCGATGATGACGATCACCACCAAAATAATCGCCGACAAAATGCTGTTTTGAAGCTCGTTAAGCATATTACGAATGTCTTTGGATTTATCACCGGCATAATCGATGGTGATAGAATCGGGCCAGTATTCGCTTTCAGCGCTAATGATTTCTTTCACGCCTTCAATGGTCTGAATTAGATTTTCACCGGGGCGTTTACTGACCTCCAATGAAATGGTTGGATGCCCATTTACTCGGGCATAACTGGTCGCGTCTTTGAAGGCGCGCTTAGCCGTGGCCACATCACCAAAGGTAACAATTCGGTCGCCATCAACTTTGATCGGCAACTCAATAACATCGGTTACGCTTTCAAATACAGCTGGTACTTTAACTGCAAAACTACCGCTACCGGTATCAAGTGTGCCGGCTGTTACCAAGCGATTGTTACGGCTAACTAAGTTATAAATATCCGCTTGATCTAATCCATAAGACTCCATCAGGATTGGGTCTACGATAATTTCAAGGAAGTCATCGCGGTCACCGCCAACGTTAACTTCAAGCACTTGCTTCATGCCTTCGATGTCATCTTTAAGGTCACGTGCAACTTTGAGCAACGCTCGCTGTGGCACAGAACCTGACAACAACACGGTAATTGCAGGTTGCTCGGTAGCCAAGGTAACTTGGTGTACTTCAGGCTCGTCGCCGCCATCGGGTAATTTGGTTTTAGCCAGATCAACTTTAGAACGTACGTCAGCCAGAGCAACTTCAATATCAACACCCACTAAGAACTCAAGAACCACACTACCGTGGCCTTCGCTCGCAGTTGAGGTCATCTCCTTGATGCCTTCAATGCCTTGTAGTTCACGTTCCATTGGGCGCAGTAATAAGCGCTCAGAATCTTCTGGTGAGATACCGTCGTGGTTTATGGAAACATACACAACCGGAATATCGATATCTGGATCGGATTCTTTGGGAATATTGATATAGGAGCTAGCCCCTGCTACCAATAAAAACACCAGCAAAGAAAGTACCGTGCGACTATGCGAAAGAGCCGCTTGAATCAGCGCTTGCATGGCTACTCTCCCTTGCTTTGGGCTGTCACTTGCGACTCAGTTGCTATGCTAACCGCTTCAACATGCTCGCCAGGGTTCACAAACCCTTGTCCAAGGATGATAACGTCAGTA
Source organism: Alginatibacterium sediminis (assembly GCF_003610775.1). Lineage (GTDB taxonomy): Bacteria > Pseudomonadota > Gammaproteobacteria > Enterobacterales > Celerinatantimonadaceae > Alginatibacterium > Alginatibacterium sediminis. The sequence goes on from NZ_RAQO01000008.1 coordinate 415,368, forward strand.
TCGCCGTCAAAACCACTAAGCCATGCACCATCGGGCTCAGAACGTACTAACTGAGCGGGAACAAATTGTACGTGCTCGTCAACTACAATTTTGACCCCAAGTTCGCCACTGTCATCAAGAGCAAGTACAGCAGGTGTCACTTTAATTGCGCTCACTTCAGCAAGCCCGAATACTACCGCGGCACTCACACCGGCTTTAAGTTTCTTGGCGCTGTTATCAACGAGAACTTCGACCTTAAAGGTGTTAGTAGCTGGATTTGAAACCGTAGCTACGAAGCTAACCACGCCAGGGATTTCGTCGCCGCTCATCACTTTAACCAGTGCTGGCAGTCCAGCGCGCATCTCGTTTACATCGCGTTCTGATACATCGACTCTAACCACCATTTCAGAGGTGTCTGTTAATTGTAGAATCGGGTCGCCAACGCCTAAGTAGGCACCTTCTTCAACATAGTTGTGGTTATAGTAGCCCGTGAATGGCGCTACGATCACTGTATTATCAATATCTAAGGTGAGGCTTTCGACTAACGATTGAGCATCAACTAAGGAAGCACGGGCCTGAGCTAAGCTAGCTTTGCCTTGAAATCCTTTTTTATTTAGGGCTTGTATACCTGAATACTCAATACGGCGCTGCTCAAGTAAGGCTTGAGCACGTTTGAGTTGCGACTGGCGATTGGATATATCAATTCGAGCCAGCGCATCGCCTTCTTGTACAAAAGCGCCGCGTTCAACTAAGAGCTCAGAAAGACGTCCGGCGACTTCCGCACCTATGGTGCTTTGGCGCAAGGCTTCAGTTCGACCATAAAGATTAAGTGTTTGCACGATGCTTTGCGCGCTATAGCGATGGACTTGAACGCGAGTTAGCGCCTTCTCTTCCGCTGCGGCTTCCGGAGTAGCCTCTTCAGCCTGACTATTTTTTTGACCAGAGAGCATCCATAGAACAACAACTACAGAGATGACAATTGACAAAATATAAGGACGCGCGCCAAAAAAATTTCTAACTGAACGCAACACAGAACACTCCTTGTTTCAGCGATAAGCTGACCAATTAGGCCAACAAAAAATATAAAATAAATATCTAGATTGAATAGAAAGTTGGGCCTATCAGGCTCGAATTCAAGTAACATTGCACCAATCAGTGCAACCTTGGCATAATTTAATACAAACTATGTACACAAATGATGACATTTTAGTGTTGTCGAGCTTAGTGAAGCCTACAAACTGACCTATAAAAATACAATAACTCCAATATAAAGCTTACGAATCAAATACTAAAAAGGTTCATAAGTTTTATCGATGCAGCTATGACACGCGCATCAATATTCACACGTATATTGTGCGTGATTTTCATTAGAGCCAAAAAAACCACCCTAAGGTGGCTTACAATAGCGGCTTGTATTTAGATACTAAATGACGAGCCACAACCACAAGTAGCTGTCGCGTTGGGATTGTTCACTAAAAACCGAGAGCCTTCAAGCCCCTCAGTATAGTCAACAACGCCACCCACCAAATATTGTAGGCTCATTGAATCGACAACCATAGTCACCCCAGAATTATCAACCAGGGTATCGCCGTCGTTTACCTTTTCATCAAAGGTAAAACCATAAGAAAACCCTGAACAACCACCGCCAGTAACATATACACGCAATTTTAGCTCGGTGTTTTCCTCTTCAGTGATCAGCGTTTTTACACGTTTTGCCGCTGCATCACTGAATTGAATCGGAAACATGACTTCTTCAGACACAAGATCTTCCTCTTAAATTAGTAGCGCTAGTATCTAATACCTGAGTATTTAGTTCAAGTATTCAAATAGATCTTGCCAGCGATAATTTTGATCAAAAGCCAGCTGTTGATATCCATCGCGTTTGAAACTAAGTGCTAAGCTGTCTGGGCTGAAGCCCTCAGGCAAACGAAAGTCCAAGTAAATACGCTGAATATGCTGAATTGAAAACTTTGCAGCATCAGCTATAACCAATACTTCGCTAGTTTCTAGCTCGATAGTTTCCCCTTCAAGCAAGCCCACAAGCTTCAGTTCTATTTGCCCAAGGATGGGCTGCATTTCTGGCTCGGAATTACTCACCAATAGCTCTAAACGGTAGTGGTTTTGATTGCTCAGCTCGGTGACTTCTGCCACGTGCATTTTAAACTTCTGTTGGCCATCATCCCCTAAGGCATATTGGTATAGATCAACAGAGCTTTGTAGCGCTTGGTTTTCAAGCTTAAGCTGTTGCTCGTTTGCTTGAGACAATTTAGCCTGCGCGAGTGCCTGCGTTAAAAGTAGTTCTTGGCTTCTCAGTTGCTGACTTAAAACCTTAGTCTCAGCATCACTACTAGCAAGTTGTTCTCGAAGCATTTGTTGTTGATCGGTTTGTTGCACGAACAACATATAAACCGCCCAAGCGATGCCAAGCATTAATAATAATGGAATTGCAAAAAAAGATGATCGCACGATGTAACCTTAAATAGTTATAGCAGCCGAGTTAAGGCTTAGAGGATAATATGTGGCAGGTAACGACTCATATCTTGGGTAATTATATTAGTGTCTTCTCGAATCGAAATCCCGGCCGCTTTGTCGTCCACCAGCCAACTGCCAACTAAGGTATGGTTGTTGGCGAATTTTGGTAGCCTATGGAACGCTTGATAGATAAAGCCCTCTTCGCCGTATGGGCCATCTGAACTTGCTAATTCTTGTCCTTGCCCACTTATTTGTATATTGGCACCTTCACGAGAGAATATTGGTTTTTTCACCCAAGCTAGGTCTGAACTTAGATGTTTCAGTTCAGACTCGAAAAAAGCCGGCAGTAAATTGGGGTGATTTGGAAACATCGACCACAGCTTAGGTAACAAGGCTTTATTTGAAATGATGCTCTTCCATGGCGGCTCCAACCAACGCATGTTTTGCTGCGGTAGTAGTTCCCCAAATTGCTCTTCAAACATGAACTCCCACGGGTATAACTTAAACATCCACGATATAACATGGTTGTCATCATCACTTAAACGTCCCGCGGCGTCCCGGCCAATATCTTCAACAAAAACAAACTTCACCTCGATGCCTGCTTCTTTAGCGCAGTCTTCGAGATAGGTTACTGTACCGCGATCTTCTGGCGTATCTTTGCAACAAGCAAAATGCAGCACTCGATTAGGAGTTAGAAAAGCCAAGTCCTTGAAGCGATTGACCAGTTTTTCTTGCAAGCTATTAAACTGATCGCTGCGTCGACTAAGTCGTCCTTGGTCAACACCGTCTATAAGCCACAACCATTGCCAAAAGCCAGTTTCGTAGAGCGAGGTTGGCGTATCTGCGTTGTTTTCATAGAGTTTGGCTGGACTTTTTCCGTCGTAGGAAAAATCTAAGCGCGAATACAAACTAGGATCGCCGCTTTGCCATGAGTCTAAGATCCATTGCCAATAGGCTTGCGGAATACAGAACTTCTTAAGCCAGTATTCATCACGAACCACTTGATCAACCACTTCCAAGCACATCTGGTGGATCTCTTCAGTGGGCTGCTCAAGGTCTTTTTCTATTTGGTCTAGAGAAAACTGATAGTAAGCGGACTCATCCCAGTACGCTTCGCCATGCATGGTATGAAATTCAAAACCATAGTCATCGGCCAAGTCACGCCAGTTTTCCCGAGGGTCGATAGGAATGCGAAGCACTAACCGCCCCAGCCGCTAGATTTAGACGATTTACTTGAACCCCATGACGATTTAGCCGACGCACTCGAACCAAATCCACCACGACTAACGGTTTTTGTAACCGTTGGTTTGGCTTTATAAGTTGATTGCGGCACCTTATAACTGCGTTGCCCAGCTGCGCCAAGATTGCGCCCGTCAGCGGTCATAATCTGATTATGGTAGCGAGACGACGGATTATTGTATTGATACACAGCCGATGGTCGGCCTATATCCATCATCCGCCCCATTAAGAAGCCAGCCATCAATGGCGAAAACATACCGCTGGAATTACTACGGCACTGGGCTGGACCGAACTCAGCTTCGCAATCGGCTTGCGAGTTGTATTTAGGACCAGTACGCTCTGCTTCAGCTTGCGCATTTTGATAAACTGTTTCACATTCTTGCTGGTCAAGAGAGGTTTGCTTAGAGCAATCATCAACGCTGTAAATCACAATCGCGTCATCTTCGGGCTCTGAACATGCAGCTAGCATTACTGCGGAAACTGCTAACACTGCAGGACGCAAAATAAACTTAGCCTTTGACGGCTTGCGCATTCGTCCAAGATCAATATTCTGACTACGTTTCATTTGTCCCACCTTAGTAGCTCATACACGCCGCGTTAAGCATGCCAACAGCAATGTTAGTTACCGCCAATATAGTCGCAGCACTCAACTCGTTGTCTTCGATACGTTTAACAATACCGGGCATAAAGCTAAAACGAACAATCGCAAAAGCAATTAATTGCGCCGCTAAAGCAATCAAGCCCCAAGTAGCAAAATCAAATAGTGATACTGAGTTACTTGCAGCGCCAGCAAGGGCAATAGCAAAACCTAAAATGGCACCACCAAAGGCAATACTTGCGCTCAGGTTGCGTTTTTCTTTAATTAAATCCCACTCATCATGGGGAGTCACGCGCACATAAACCACTTTAAAGATGATCAAAAAAACAATTGATACTGCAAAATAAAGAAAGAAATTCGCAACTGCGACCAGTAAACCTGCTTCCATTAGAGTTTCCTTATCCGTAGATAGTAATTTGTGATGAACTGATATTAATGCCGGTACTATAAACTAAACAGCGCTCTAAGTTATCACCGCGTACTTGTTCTTCGGCGCTGATAAATAGAAATTCGTAAAAATCATCCGCTAATTCAAGTTCAAATAACATGGTGAATTGGTCGGTCGTAGAAAATGACAACCCACTGGCTTCGTCATACGTTGTTTCCTCCATGTGCACCGGATTATGGTAAGCCGATGCTGAAGTCCACACGCGCTGATAGTTTTTACCATTAAGCTCAAAATGCTCGGTACCAATCTTATTTTTTAGTAGATCATCCCACTGCGCTTGGTTGTTGATATCCAAGGTGTCGTAGTAATGAAATAGCTTTACATCAATAACATCACTTTCATTGGGACCACTGGCTACTACTTGCAAAAAAGCTTCGTCATCAGTGTAAAATCGATAGACCTGATTTCCGTCTAGCTCCACCAGACCAACTGCGGTCACTATCTGAGTACCTGCGATCTTGGTTGTGGTCAATGTGTCTTGATGAATACGAAGTGACAAGGTATCCAATTCAAAGCTACTACCTATGCCTAAACCCATGATTTGCGGCACAGTGTTAGCGGCTTCATCTTTCGATTTATCTTTTTTTCCAAACCATGAAGAAAACATCGATTAGGCCTCTTTTAATTGGGTCAATTGTGCTTCGGTCAATCGTGACTCGCTCAGGTAATATAAAATATCACCCGGTTTTAGTATTACGTCGGCCTTGGGGTTGAGTACGATACTGACATCAGCGCTACGTTTATAAGCAATAAGCGTTGCGTCTAATTGAAATTTTAGAAATTCAAGCATTTGCTTAGCCGTCACCGCATGCTGCACTGGGTTCAAAATAGCATATTGAGTCACGCCCGAGGTGCTATCGAGTAATTGTTGATGCACTTGCGCAGAGCCGGGATCCATAGCTGAACTGGCTAACATTTCAACTTGCACCGAGGGAATAACTTCGACTTTGGGACAATGTACGCCCATAAGGTGTATCAAAGACGGATTTGCCATATAGGCTGTCTTATGGCACTCGGGATTTTCGCTGGCACAGTAAAGCGCGGTGGCCAAGGTTTCGTTGTCGTCTTCTAGATCTATAACAATACTTTTGGCTGTACTAAGTTTGGCTCGCTCCATGGTGATAGCGTCAGAATAACTTTCGACTTGAACCAAGCTCACTTTATCAGATGCTGGGTTTTCCATGTCTTTATCAACAACCAAAACCAATTGCATATCGCGGTCGCGTAGACTGCTATAAACGAGTTCAATTAAGCGAAGTGAGCGCGCTCCATGCCAACCAATGATGACACTATGATTTGTTAGATCCAGCATTTGAAGCCCTCTTCGTCTTCGATTATATAACTCAGATAGATAAACACCTGCGCGCCCTAAAACCACGGCAAATAAGCTCAGTCCGATAGGGATGACCCAAAAGCTGACCGCTAAGCGCCCCCAAAAAGTACTTGGACCAAAGTCGCCATAGCCAACAGTAGAACCCGTAACAACTAGGTAATAAATAAAGTGCTCACCGGCAACCAGCTCGGTTTCGCCGGCTAACAAAAGCAGCACATAACTGATCGCAACATATGCGAAAATGGCCGTAATAACGGCCATAGTATTAATTCTAAAAAAAAGCGCCTCAAACATATGGCGCATTTTAATCAAAAGCACGGGTTAGCCTTTTTTGGCAGCCAATATTTGGGCTAGTTTATCACTTCCAGAAGCACTAGCTCCAGGGGCGATGCCCGCTTTTTTAAGTTTTGCATCAAGGGCGCCGCCATCTTCTTCACTAGCAAGCTCTTCGGCTGCTGCGAGCTCAGCACTGCGCTGTTGTTGCTTAGCTTTGATGCGCTCTAGGCTATCTAACGCCGTTTTAACATTCGAGTTTGCACCAATATTGCTGCTAGATACCGCCACTTGGGCTTTTTGTACCGACTCGGTGGCTTTTACTTGATCAATTTGCATTTCCATATGGCGCACGTTTGACTTTGCTTTAGCAATGTTAGTTTTCAAACTAGCTTCAGAGTTCAAAAAGCTCTGCATGATTTCTTTCTCAGCGCTTAATTGCCCTTCAAGCTCAGCAACACGCTCAGCACATTCTAAAGCTAATGCATCGTCACCTTTTTCGCTGGCTGCAATCGCGTGCTGGGTATAGGTGTCGATGTCACTTTGCAAAGCATCAACTTTATTACTCGCTAATTTACGCTTAGCCATAATTTTGGTTAAGTTTTGATCGCAATTAGTTAGCTCTTGCTTAGCATCGCGTAGCTCTTGGTCTAAAATGCGCAGGCTTTGGCTATCTGCAACAGCTTCCAAACCTTCGTTACTAGCACCACGGATAGCGGTCCAAATTTTACGTAAACTCATAGCTCACTCCTAACTAATATATTCGGCATACAAATCGAAGAATTCAGGGACATTAGCAAACAATACCTCGATCTCTTCAATAATAACGGATGGCTGACTATCGGTAGACAATGCACCAAAGGCGACGTAGTAGTCCTCGGTACCTATGGTTTCTACACAAATAGCGCTCAGTGGTAACAAATGGTGGCTGCGCATAATTAGATTATTTAGCGCGGCTACATCACTGACTTTAGCTACTGGAAATAGTGCTAAATTCACAAGAATTTGCCCAGTACCTACATAGACGAAAGCATCAAGACCTTCATCATTTGAAATACTCAAAACCTCACCTTCTGAATCGACAGTCCAGTTCGGATTTTGATTCGCTAGTTCAGCGAGGGATTCTTGACTCCAAGACATATAACCTCCAACAAATGTTATCAATAAGCAACAAATATACTCTTTAAGGAACGAGTGTCAACTAGTAAGAACAAATTTGCCACAATTAAAAAAGACTGTATTATTGTAAGCACTAGTTCACAGCGATGCTCAGTATGGACCCCCAAGAAAGCATAAACAACCGAATAGCATTAGAACCCTACAAACTGGCTGTCAAACGCTATATCAGGGCGATGATGATGCTTAAAGGTGTAAAATATGAAGATCTCTCCGACGCACTGGCTAGCCGTGGGATCGTGATTAAAGCCGGTAATCTGCGCAGCAAGATAAACAAAGGCATGATTGCCACGGATCTATTTATCGCATTGATTGAAATCTTGGATGTTCAACAAACTGCGATGGTCGACATCTTAAAGCTTTTGGATCAAAGCTCGGAGAATTCCTAAACATCAGCGCTTTGTGATCTGCTATTATCTGGCCATTATTTTTTTCTAGTAAACAAGGCCAATTGTTATGTCTCGTTCAGAGCAACTCTTTTCTCAAGCCCAGCAACATATCCCTGGTGGCGTAAACTCCCCGGTTCGCGCTTTTAAGGGTGTTGGCGGTAATCCTGTGTTTATTCAAAGTGCTAATGGATCGCGTATTACTGATGCCGATGGCAAACAGTACATTGATTACGTGGGATCGTGGGGACCGATGATTTTGGGCCACAATCACAGTGCTATTCGCAATGCTGTTCTTAAAGCAGTCGAAAATGGTCTAAGCTTTGGCGCCCCATGCGAAACTGAAGTTGAAATGGCCGCTCTCGTATCACGCTTAGTCCCGTCTATGCAGCAAGTTCGCATGGTCAGCTCAGGAACAGAGGCAACCATGAGTGCTATTCGACTAGCCCGAGGCTTTACGGCTCGCGACAAAATTATTAAGTTTGAAGGCTGTTATCATGGCCATGCTGACTGTCTGTTGGTCAATGCTGGCTCTGGCGCTCTGACTTTAGGTCAACCTAGTTCCCCAGGCGTACCTGCTGATTTTGCCAAACACACCTTAACCGCCACCTTTAACGATTTAGCTTCAGTTGAGGCTCTCTTCGAACAGTTCCCAAGCGATATTTCTAGCATCATTGTTGAGCCTGTGGCTGGCAACATGAACTGCATACCACCTAATGCTGATTTTCTTTCAGGGCTACGCGAGTTGTGTGACCGTTTTGGCGCTTTGCTTATCATCGATGAAGTAATGACAGGTTTTCGGGTGGCACTTGGTGGCGCCCAAGCTTATTACGGCGTCACTCCAGACTTAACCTGTTTAGGTAAAGTCATTGGTGGCGGTATGCCTGTGGGTGCTTTTGGCGGTCGCGCCGATGTTATGGCGCACTTAGCGCCACTTGGTCCAGTTTATCAAGCCGGTACTTTATCTGGTAACCCCATTGCAATGGCCGCTGGAATAGCTGCACTAAGCGAGCTTCAAAAAGCCGGGACTTACGAGCGTTTAAACGAGGTTGCTCATACGTTGGCACAAGGCTTCCAACAAGCTGCAGATGATGCCGGAATAGCGTTAACGACCAACCAAGTAGGTGGCATGTTCGGTTTCTTTTTTACAGAAGAGACCAAAGTCACTAATTTCACTCAAAGTTGCGCCTGTGACCAAGAACGATTCAAGCGTTTTTTCCACTTGATGCTTGAAGAAGGGATTTATTTAGCGCCGTCGGCCTTTGAAGCGTCATTTACCTCAACGGCGCACAGTGACAGTGATATCGAAATTACCTTAGCCGCTGCAAAACGCTGTTTTGCCAAGCTATAGATAACGTAATGGTAGGCGACGCGCTTGCCAATAACGACCTCGCCAATAAGGGTTATCTAAATCAGAAATGATGACGCCCTTTTTGGTCGAGACGTGTAAGAACTGATTCTCCCCGACATACATACCAACATGCCGTTGTTGTGAACTAATTCTAAAGAACACTAAGTCGCCGATTTCTAGCTGACTTTTTTTAATCAAATCACCTTGTTTCACTTGCCCTAAGGTTGTGCGCGGTAATTCGATATTGAAACGCTCTAGATAGGTCAGCGATACAAACGCTGAGCAATCGATGCCTTTACGACCAACGCCACCATAGCGATAAGGAGTGCCAGACCAATCATCGTACTGCAGCATTAAACGCTGATGGATATCAGAGGGGGTTTTGATCGTCGAGGATGAATGCAGGTAACGCACTTTCGACAAACTATCAGCGCCACTGGCGACACTGGCTTGTTCTGGCCCTTGACTAGAACATGCTGCCAAGGCCAACAAGACCAGAACTAAACTTAGCTTTCTTAAAACCATCATAGTGCGTTTTCCAAATCCGTTCTCAAGCCACTGCTCCACCACCAGTTTTCGTTAGTTAAAGATTTTCTCAAACCACGATTTTGCTTTTTTAACTGGTTCATTAATTACACTAGTATTACAGCTTTCGCTCTGATTTTTAAGTGTCGCGTTGGCTGGCAACAATACTGTGTTACCACAATTAGCAGCAACTGCCCGGCCGCTATCCTTTGAAAAGTGGATCCAAGCCAAGTTATCGGGCTGCAATGCCCGCAAGCTTTGCGGGTAACTACGCTTGAGATAGGCACTATAAATCGGCAAGGCAGCGCTTGATCCTGTCACTCCAGCGGGGCTGTTATCATCGCGTCCAACCCATACCGTTGCAATTTCACGTTGGTCGATACCCACAAACCAGCTATCTCGCAAATCGTTGGTGGTGCCCGTTTTACCAGCAATATCAATTTTAGGGTACTGTGCGCGCAACGAACGAGCAGTACCATAGCGAGTCACTTGGCTCATATTATGTAAGGTTAAAAAATTAGCTAATTCGTCAAAGCGCCTTTCGGAGCTCAGTTGCTGCTGGTACAAGGTATCGCCTTGGCCGTCTTGGATTTGCTCAATACTAAATAGTGGCCGGTATTCTCCATCAGCGCCAAGCGTTTGATACATTTGGGCCACTTCAATTGGCGACATAGCAGTGCTTCCCAAGACTAAGGATGGATTTGGGTTAATAGATTTGTCGTAGCCAGCTGCTTGCATAGTCTTAACCACATTTTTTAGTCCAACCTGCATGCCCAAGCGCACAGTAGGTACATTCAAGGAGTTCATTAAGGCCTGGTGGAGCATCACCGGCCCTCGAAATTTTTTGTCGTAGTTCTTAGGACTCCATTTGCTGCCATCGCCCAACGTTAACGTTAGAGGATTATCATCAATTAGTTCGCCCATGTGATGACCCTGCTCATAAGCGGTTAGAAATACGAAAGGCTTGGCAAGGGAGCCTATCTGCCTAAGCCCATCAAGTGCACGGTTAAACCCTATCAAACTTGGATCCCGGCCAGACACCAAGGCTCTTACAGCGCCGCTATGGCGCTCACTAACCACCATTGCCGCTTCTAGCTTGCCGCTTTTATCGATGCGTTTGAGTTGCTCACTCGTCGCTTGTTGTGCATATCGCTGTGAAATAGGATCGAGGGTGGTAAATACTCGAAGTCCATTGTATTGCGACCAATCTTGGCCGAGATTACTTAGTTCACGGCGTACTAACGACACAAAGCCCGGTACCTTTTGATAAGCCATTTGCCCGCGTTTTATCACCCCAAGATCTTGATCTAAGGCGTCTTGATACTCCTGTTGCTCTAACTTTCCGTTTTCAAACATCAACCGTAACACGACATCGCGGCGCTGGGATATGCGCTCAGGGTGACGCCAAGGGTCGTAATACGAGGGCCCTTTGATAATACCCACCAGCATTGCAATTTGTGATGGTCCCAAATCTTGCAATGGCTTTCCAAAATAGAAATAGCTACCTAAGCCCATACCATGGACAGCGGCATTACCATTCTGCCCTAGGTATACCTCATTGATGTAACTTTCTAAAATTTCTGTTTTGCTAAAGCGAAAATCAATAATCAAAGCCATGTATGCTTCTTGGATTTTCCGCCACAGACTACGTTCGCGACTTAAAAAGAAGTTTTTCGCCAGTTGTTGGGTGATGGTGCTGCCCCCTTGCACTGTTCGACCCGCTTTAAGGTTGACCAACAGCGCTCTGAGAATGGCGCTAGGTGCTACCCCATCATGCTCGTAAAAACGACGGTCTTCGGTAAGGACTAGGGTGTCGACTAAAGTGGCTGGCAGTTGCTCAAAACCCACAAACAAGCGGTCTTGTTGTTGATTAATGTTTAGACGTTCGAGGAGCAAGGGATCGAGTCGGGTTTGAGCTAATTCTTCGCCACTGTCACGTTGTACTATTTTTTCCAAGCGGTAGGGGCTAAAAGTGAGTAACAATGGTAGTTCCTGCTCTGGCCCATCTGCAAAATGGAAAGAGCGTCTGATCAGTTCAATTTTAGTTTCCGATACCGCATATTCTCCAGCTCGTTTAGCCCGTGATACTTTTCGATAATTGAGCAGTTTAAGCTCTTCTTGCAATTCGGCACGAGTGATGCGAAGGCCGGGGTAAAGACTCATTTCGCGGCCATAAACAACAGCTGGCAACTCCCATTTATCTCCGACAAAGCGCGCCTGAATTTTAGAATCGAGATAAACACCCCATAGCAGTAATACTGCCAGCAACACCAAACCCAACTTGAATGTTAAAGCCATCAAGGTCTTTATCCAGGAACGTTTCTGCGGGCGGGTTCGTTTTTTATTCGCGTTTTTACTACGTTTGGGGGCACGTTTAGAAGACGCTTTACTTGATTTAGTTTTTGATTTTAAAGGCATTAATTGACGCTTTTTTGCTGGGAGAACACGAAAATTCAAGACACACTTACGAAGTTGTCCATGAGAAGAGCTCAGTCTAACACCGACAACTCATCAAAACATCAGCAAGACTCGAGTTGTTTGCTTGGGAAAAATAACTATAAATCAAACAAGTGATTGAAAAAATTTGATAAAAATATATGCGTATAGCTATTGCTCAAAAAGCTATGAGTAATCACAATGCTAAAAGAATGGACGTTTAGCTCAAGGACAAATAGCTCAATGCTGCAAGGAAAAGCTAGCCAAGTTGACGATCAATCAAACCCTCTAAGCACTGCCGACAACAAAACTAATAACTTACATTGGGATCTTTGGGTTTTACTGTTTTTTATCGTGATTTGCAGCGCAGCCGCAATCCACTTCGATATATTCGAAGAGCTGGTCGAGCTCACTGAAAAGTATGAAAAATACCAGCTGGACGAAGTCTTTACTGTTCTTATCTGTTGCAGTGTGTTTTTTCTGGTCTTCTCTATTCGCCGAGTGCACGAACTTCGCTCTGAAATGCAACATCGTTTACATATTGAAAAAGGCCTTTTCCAACAAGCCATGTTTGATGAACTGACAGGCTTGCCAAATCGTCGTTACTTTACCGCTTTACTCAACCAACGTATCGAGTGGAGTCATGATAACAAGCAACAACTGGCTTTGGTGTTACTGGATATCTCAGATTTCAAACTAATTAACGATATCCAAGGCCACGCTACCGGAGACAAACTGCTACAGGCAGTTGCTAAATTTTTAAAGCAAAGCTCCCCTAATCAAGAATATTTAGCCCGCCTAAGCGGCAACGAATTCGCAATAATCATTAATGCTGAACAGTTAAAAGTTGAATTGAGCGCTCAAAAAATGCTCGATAGTTTAACCCAAGGTTTTTTACTCAAAGGAGAGCTCAAGCGTTTACAAGCCGCTATAGGGATTAGTTGCATGAGCTCTGAGAGCGATACTGCCGAGGAATTGCTCCGAACCGCCAATATAGCCCTGCACGAAGCAAAGCGCCAAGGTAAGCATCGCTATGCTCAGTTTGTTCCGATCATGGATCTAAAACTCCGCAAGCGAAAACAGCTTGAAATAGCCCTGCGCCAAGCCATCAACAACAACCTGTTGGAGCTGCATTATCAGCCTATTTTTTCCTGCGCTGAGCAGAAACTGTTGGGTTATGAAGCACTTTGTAGATGGAACGACCCTACCCTTGGTTCGGTTAGCCCTGACATATTTATAGACATCGCAGAAGAAACCGGTTTAATCGAGCCTCTAGGCCGATGGGTAATGCGTGAAGCCATTCGAGAAGCGACAGCTTGGCCTGCTGAATTATTTGTCTCTGTCAATGTTTCCCCAAAGCAGTTTTACCGTAAAAGCTTCGTTGACTCCATTAGTAATGCGCTGCGTGAACATCAACTTGCAGCACACCGTTTAGAAATAGAAATTACTGAAAATTGTCTTGTACTTGAGCCCGAATCGGCCAGTAAAGCCCTATTTGAACTTAAGGAAATGGGAGTTAGTAGCGCTCTTGATGACTTTGGTACCGGATATTCTAGTCTCAGTTACTTACGAAACTTTAAGTTCGATAAGCTTAAAATTGATCGCTCGTTCATCGAGTTTTTACATCTTAGCGACGACGACCAAATGCTGGTACGCGCAATCATTGAAATGAGCAGCAGTTTAGGAATGACCACAACCGCTGAGGGAATCGAAGCAGCAGAGCAGTTACAAATACTGCAACAATTGGGAGCGCATCAGGTTCAAGGTTTTTTACTTGGTAAGCCCAAGAATGCCATGACAACCAAGCAACACTGCATGTCTGAGCTTCTCTCGGCGCATAGTGCCGCCGACGGCGACTGACTATAACGCTAGTTTCTTCTTGGTTAAATGGCTTGCAACAGCTGTACTGGGGTCATCAGGCCATGGATGTTTCGGGTAACGGCCTCGCATTTCCTTCTTAACAGAAGGGTAAGCATTTTTCCAAAAACTAGCCAGGTCTTGGGTGAGTTGCAAGGGACGCTGAGCTGGTGACAACAACTCCAAGGTTATTCCAATTTTATTGCCAAGCAGCGGGCTACTTGGTTCCCCAAAGACTTCTTGTAGCTTTAGGCTAACCTTCGCGTTCTCGCCGCTGTAGTCAATCACATGGCTGCGACCAGAAGGTGCCTTGTAACGAAGCGGTAGCAGTTGTTCTAGTTGTTGTTGTTGTGTCCAGCTCAATAGCGCTTTGATAATACTGAGCCAGTCAAGCTTCTGTAAGCTTTTGTAGCTTGTAACACCATCAATAAATGGCGCTAGCCATTGTTCCATGGTTGCGTGTAAGTGCACGGGATCAAGTGCAGGCCAATCATCAAGTTCAAACCACGTTTTAGCTTTTAAGGCGCGATCTAGATATGACAGAGCAGGCTTACTAATCGGCAGTTTTGACCATGCTTGTTGTTGCCAGTACTCTATAACACATCTTTGAGAAGCAGCTGGACTGATCAAGCCACCGGCTTTAGATTCTAGGCAAAGCTGCCCTAAGTAGCGGCCTGTGCGCGCAACTACTTTTTGTAGTTGTTGATCCCAAAAGCAGCGTTCTTGGTTTTGGATTAAGCCAGGACGATATTGCTCCAGTTGAGTCAAACTAAGCGGACATAGTAAACTAGCCGTCGCTTGAGAGCGGCCCTCAGGCCAATACATGTCGATAATGATATTGGCGGCATAATCGGCTTGCTCGCTGGAACTCAGCTGTTGCCAATCTTTTATTTCTGCCCCAAAGCCTGCACTGCTACTAAGTACGCCATCACCACGATTCATGGCAATACGATCAATAAACGCAAAACTAAGTAAAACACCATCAATGCTGGCGTCTTGCTTGGTACTTTCGTCAAGTTCGAAATGTCTTAATAGCTGACGCTCAAGCCTATGACTCGATTGTTTTGCCTTCGAGCTTAGTTGGGTAAAATGACGTATACGCTGACTTAAACTAAGCCCATCCAATCGAGTATCACTCTCCAGAGTAACCACGATATGAATGGCTCGGCGCAGCAAGGCCGAACTTTCTAACTGAGAATGAACCAAAACCAGCATCGCTGCAAAACGCAATGATATTGGTAACAACATTGCCCTGCGCCCAGCGTGACTAACTTGACCATCAGTTTTCAACAAACCCAGTTGTCTTAACAAGACATTGGCTCGCTTAATCGCCGACTGCGGTGGCGGGCTCATCCATGCCAACTGCTCTGAGCTTGCTCCCCAACTCGCAAGTTCAAGACATAGTTCACTGAGGTCACTGCGCTCTATGGCGGGTGTCGTATGCGCTGGCTGATGGTCAAATTGAACTTGGGTGTAAGCACGAAAACAATGCCCAGCTTTTAAACGCCCGGCCCTACCTGCACGCTGTGTGGCACTATCTCGGCAAATGAGTCGCGTACTTAAATGCATACTGCTGCTTTTCGAGTGCCACTGCGCATAACGTTCCTGGCCAGAATCAATAACTAAGTGCACCCCTTCAATGGTTAAACTAGTTTCTGCGATATTGGTACTTAATACGAGTTTCCGATGTCCCGCAGCTGGTGCACTAATCGCGGCTTGTTGCTCAACCAGGGTCAACTGCCCATATAAGCAATGTACTGAGCTTGTCTCACTCTCCAAATAAGCTAGCCGCTGAGCAAGGGCTTTGATTTCCGCAGCACCAGGCAAAAAAACTAAAATAGAACCTTCATAGGTATTGAACACCTCAATACATAAGGCTGCAAAGTTTTGCGCCCAGTTTCTATCGCGAGCCACGCTTTGGTAATGGTATTGAATGGGATAACTGCGCCCTTCACTGCGCAGTGCTATAGCATCCGGCATCAGGGACAATAGAGCGTCACTGTTTAAAGTTGCCGACATCACCATTAGCTTTAAATTTTCATTGTAAACTTGCTGTACTTCCAGGCACAAAGCCAAACCGAGATCGGCGTGCAAGCTGCGTTCATGAAATTCATCAAAAATCACCAAGCTCACTCCTTTTAGCTCGGGATCACTTTGCAGCATTCTGGTTAGCACCCCTTCGGTGACTACCAACAAGCGTGTTTTCTTTGATTCTTTGCCCTCTCCTCGCATGCGATAGCCAATCTGTTCACCAAGCGGCTCACCGATCTGTTGGGCCAAATACCTGGCAATATTCCGGGCCGCAATACGCCGAGGCTCCAGCAAAATAATCTGACCTGGTAATTTGCATTCAAGTAAAAGAAACAAGGGCAAGGCTGTCGACTTACCAGCACCTGGAGGTGCTTCAACGATAAACTGGCCTTTGGAACTTAAAGCTGCCGCCAGAGGCTCAAATAAGGCCTCTACGGGCAGATTTTGTTGGGGGTAGTGTTGCAAAGCTATTTCTTCATGCGAGCTTTAAGGTCGGCAAAAGGATTATGGGTTGCTACATCGCGTTTCAGGTCTTCACCGGCTTCAACTGTACTGCCGTATTGCGCAGCTTCCGTATATTTAGAGTGTTCATGGTCATGGCAATATAAACACAACAGCTCCCAATTCGAGCCATCGTTAGGATTGTTACTATGGTCATGATCCATATGGTGCACGGTTAACTCTCGCAAATTAGAGTAAACAAACTCTCGAGCACAGCGTCCACAAACCCAAGGAAATAGCTTCAAAGCTCGCTCTCGGTAGCCGTGTTCCATTGATGCGTAATTACTCGGTATATGCGCCATAAAAAGTTCCTAAAAATAAATTCATGTTCAAGGCTTCATCCTATATGATTTTGCCAGATATCTCATCATTCCCCGTCATACACAGGCTAAAAAATGCAACTTGAATTAAGCCCCGCGACCTTAGTCAAACGTTACAAACGTTTTTTGGCTGACGTGCAATTACCTAATGGCCAACAACACACAATTTACGTGAGCAACACGGGTGCAATGACTGGCTGCGCAACCCCTGGTGATCAAGTATGGTTTAGCACTAGCAACAACCCGAAACGCAAATATGCCCACAGTTGGGAACTTAATTTAACCCAGCAGGGTGACTGGATTTGTGTGAATACCGCAGCGGCTAATATGCTAGTGAAAGAGGCCTTACTCGACCAGAAAATAGCTGAGCTAAATGATTATGAAGAGATAAAAGCTGAAGTGAAATATGGTGAGAATAGCCGCAT
Organism: Alginatibacterium sediminis; assembly: GCF_003610775.1. Taxonomy (GTDB): domain Bacteria; phylum Pseudomonadota; class Gammaproteobacteria; order Enterobacterales; family Celerinatantimonadaceae; genus Alginatibacterium; species Alginatibacterium sediminis. The sequence goes on from NZ_RAQO01000008.1 coordinate 432,718, forward strand.
TGATTTCTTGCTTCGACAACCCGGTTTAGCCGATTGCTATGTCGAGGTAAAAAGTTGTACTTTATTGCAAGATAATCAAGGTTATTTTCCGGATGCTGTCAGTGTTCGCGGGCAAAAACACTTAAGCGAATTGATGGCGATGAAAGCCCAAGGCAAACGTGCTGTATTATTGTTCGCGGTGCTACACAGCGGTATCAGTAGCGTGAAGGCCGCCACCCATATAGATCCCAAGTATGCACAATTATTAGAACAAGCGAAGGCCGCCGGTGTTGAAGTGCTTTGCTATAAAGCCAGTATCGATCAGAATCATATGCGACTTGATCAACGACTTTCGAATTAAACTCGATAATTACGCGCGTTTCATCATGGTAACTAAGAAAAAAGGGCCATAAGGCCCTTACTCGACAATAACACAGCTCTTAGAACTGATAATTCACTTCGACCCGGTGCTCACCACGGTCAAAGGCTACATCTTGGCTAAAGTTAGCGAAGTAACGCACGTTGGTTCGCGGATTTATCTGATAAGAAGCCGCAATTTCATGGGTCAGTATATTACTAGAGCCAGCGAAATATTGGTCTTTATACCAAACGCTATCACCCGATAGCGTGGTCAGCCACATGGGATTGTAGTTCAACCAAATCTTATCAGTGACTTCAATTTTTGAATACATACCCACAACAGCAAAGGTCCCAGGAATCGAATAGCCTGAACCGAAATCGGTTCCAGTAATCCCATTTTCACTCAAAGTTTGATCAATATTATTGCCAAATGATACGCCAAGACCCGCTAAAGGATATAGCTGTACCGGGCCCAGCTTTGGTAGTGCTTGGATCAGGCTATAAGATGCGGTACCCATCTCACTAGCAAAACTGTAGTTAACATCAATCTGAGAGCCGCGCCCGTTTGTTAAGTCGACACCAAAATTTCGGTATCGAATTGAATCAAAACTATCGGTGGCATGATCTCGATAAGCCAAGCTTTCGCCGAGTACGCCTTTGGCCTCAAGTACATTCATACCCATGGTGGTGTCTTTGCCAGTGTCGTAGGTTTGGCCTACTTTAATATTGATACCTTTATCGGTATAACCTATGCCCGCTTGGGTATAAACGGCTAAGGGATCTGACATATCTTGAAGGTTGTCATCACTGGCCAAAACCGGCCAAGAAAGTGCCGCGATTATGCTGAAGGGTAGTAATTTAAGAACGTTTGAATGCATGGAGATGGGTGCCTTTTAGAATGTGCGCACTCCTTGTTGTGGGGCAAAATTGCTAATTTCAATCCTTCGATGATGTTGCCAAGTGGCAACCGCACATCAATTTAATTACTGTATTCTATCGGCATGTCACCTTGCCTCCAATGCGTTAAGCGGTAATACTGATATACCATTATTGCTATATTACTGAGTAAAGTAATGCTAGAACTGTTTGACTATGACCTCAACCAGCTAAAGACCTTGACGGTTCTGTTGCAAGAAAAGCACACCGGTAGGGCCGCAGAACGACTCAATACAACACAGCCAGTAGTGAGCCGCACGCTAGCCAAAATTCGCAAAGCGATTGGCGACCCACTATTTATTCGCCGAAGTCATGGTTTTGAGCTGACACCGCGCGCTGAGCGCCTTGCTTTGGAGCTTCCCGATACTTTGCAGCAACTAGAAAACTTGCTACGTGATGATCACTTCTCAGCCAAAGCCCTAACAGGAAAGCTTCGCATTGCAACCAATGTCTTGCTAATGGAACTTTATGGCTACCGTATTATTCAAGCTCTAAAAACCCATGCTCCAGGGCTGCAATTAGAATTACTCGACTTCGGTGCTCGAACTAGTGAACAAATTATTACCGGCGAAATCGACGCTGCGATTAGCTTTCCGTTTGAGCTAAAATCCAAACAGCTTAGGCATGAGTCGTTAAGTGAGGTTAACTTTGGCTTGATCTGTCGCAGCGAGCTTAAGGATTTACCCGACGAAGTTGATTTGGAACAAGCTGCTCAGTACCCGATAGCAGGATTAATCGTGCCAACCTTTAATCAAAACCAACCACTGATCGAACAATACGCGTCCTGGGATCTAAAATTGGCATTTCGTAGTCAACATCTAGGCCCCGTACTCCAAGCCGTTCGACAAAGCGACACCTTGTTTATTGGACTATTGGAATTAGCGCAAGTTTTGGACCCGCAATTATTTCGAATGATACGAGTGAAAGGTTCATTTCCAATAAGCAGCGCCAGAGTTAACTATATTTATAGCAACAGTCAGCATTACTCGAGCAAGCATCACTGGTTGATTAACTTGTTTAGGCGGGAGTTCGATGTACAAAACCCGGATACTGATTGCGCACTTCAAACCAAGTAAGTCACCATCGATTTGGTGCATAAATAACCAAAAACCTGTTGATTTCGGCATTCAGATAGCTTTGACCAACAATTGTGTACCAATTTATTTGCCCTAGGATAACCTTTTTGGTATAGATAGCGGCCATTCGTAGAGTGCTATTGCGCAAGCAGCGCAAAATTCAGGAGTGAAGTATGCCAGAGGGCAAAAAGAAGACATTGGGAGTCCTCTCGATCGCGGGTGTAGAAGCGTATCAAGAAAAGCCGGGTGAAGAGTACATGAATGATGACCAAATCGGTCACTTCAGAATCATACTTGAAGCATGGCGTAATCAACTTCGTGAAGAAGTTGATCGCACAGTAACCCACATGAAGGACGAAGCCGCTAACTTTCCAGATCCAGTTGACCGCGCAGCTCAAGAGGAAGAGTTCAGTATTGAACTTAGAACTCGAGACCGCGAACGTAAACTGATCAAGAAAATCGAAAAAACCTTAAATAAATTGGAAGAAGGTGATTTCGGATTCTGTGATGCTTGTGGTATCGAAATCGGAATCCGTCGCTTAGAAGCACGCCCAACCGCTGACCTTTGTATCGACTGCAAAACCCTTGCTGAGATCAAAGAAAAACAGATGATTGGTTAATCTTCTTTAAGCACATGGCTAGCAAACTACATTGCTAGCCAGTGATAATAGGTTTATGAGTCCCTACATTGGGCGATTTGCGCCATCTCCATCAGGCCCGTTGCATTTGGGTTCACTAGTTGCCGCTGTAGGTAGCTACCTGCAAGCTCGCGCACAACAAGGCCAATGGCTGCTGCGCATAGAAGATATTGATCCACCCCGTGAAGTCCTAGGTGCTACCGATACCATATTGCACCAACTTGAGCAGTTTTCTTTGCATTGGGATGGACCTGTTTTCTATCAAAGCCACCGCAGTGAAGCGTATTCGGAGCAACTTCAATCTTGGCTCAGTGCTGGGCTCGCTTATTATTGCGATTGCACCCGTAAACAAATTCGCCAGCGGGGCCCTAACTATGACGGTCATTGTCGCAGCCGAAGCCTAAACAATCGCGATGCAGCTATTCGCTTGATTGACGAAGGCGTACCTTCAAGTTTTAATGATCAACTGCATGGTCTTGTCGAATTCAACGACAGTCTCGTACAAGAAGATTTTATTGTACGCCGGCGCGATGGCTTATTTGCTTACAATTTAGCAGTGAGTTTGGATGATATAGAGCAAGGCATCACTGAAGTTGTTCGGGGTAGCGATTTACTCGAACCAACTTTGCGTCAACTCTATATTTATCAGCGCCTTGGCAAATCACCACCTAGCTATTTACATTTGCCTTTAGTTTGTGCGGACAACGGGCTGAAATTGAGTAAACAAAATCATGCTCCAGCACTTTCTAACCATGATAGTCAGCAACAATTGTTTCACGCATTGACTCTCCTTGGACAGGAACCTGAGCCCGAAATAGTCACACTAAGTTGTGAAACTATGCTTAAGATTGCCCAACAACAATGGGATATCAATAAAATCCCAAGATTTCAGGCCTTAAAACCCATAGATTCATTGTAATTTTGCCGATCTTCGCTATATTAGCGCGGTATTTTTAAGCAACGCTCCGTTAGGAGGAACTATCTTAAAGCGTATAGTCAGAGCTTGTCAGCGTATGCTAGGCACAGCTACTGTGAGTAAATCTGGAGAAACCTTGGATAAACGTATTATTAGCCGCTCAGAGCATTCGATTTCTCGGCAAGACATTAGCGAGAATGCTCTTAAGGTATTATATCGTCTCCATAAAAATGGTTATCACGCCTACCTTGTTGGTGGTGGTGTCCGTGATTTATTGCTTGGCAAATTACCAAAAGACTTTGATATTGCAACTGATGCGACACCAGAACAAATCAAAGCACTATTTCGCAACTGCCGCTTGGTAGGACGTCGATTTCGACTGGCACATATTCTATTTGGTCGCGATGTCATTGAAGTGGCAACCTTTCGAGGTCACCACGACAAACAAGATCCAAAGAAAGATCTGAAGCAAAATGTTTCGCGTCAATCTGATGAAGGAATGCTACTGCGCGACAATGTTTATGGAAGCATCGATGAAGATGCCGAGCGTCGTGACTTTACCGTGAATGCTCTGTATTACAATATCGCTGATTTCAGCGTCATTGATTTTGCCAATGGACTTGAAGACATTGAAAAACGTCAGCTACGCCTGATTGGCGACCCAGAAACACGCTACCGAGAAGATCCAGTGCGCATGCTTCGAGCAGTTCGTTTTGCGGTTAAACTCGATTTCGAGATTGCCCCTTCAGCTGCTGAGCCGATCCAGGAATTACATGGCTTACTACGAGAAATTCCATCTGCACGCCTATTTGAAGAATGCCTAAAACTATTCCTCAGTGGTCAAGGCCGCGATACCTTCTTGATGCTCGCGCAAACGCAATTGCTCTATCCTTTGTTTCCACAATTAAAAACTTGGTTACCGCAATGGGGTGAAGATAGTCAAGAAATACGCTTTATTCTTCGCTGTTTGGAAAATACAGACCGCCGTGTTCAAACCGACCAACGCGTAACCCCAGCTTTCATTTTTGCAGCTGTATTATGGCCATTAGTTCAAATTCGCGAACAAGAGCTGTTAACTGAGCTAAGTTTATCGCCACAAGATGCAATGACGATGGCCATGAACGATGTGCTCGACGCACAATGTAAAGCTGTTGCTATACCCAAGCGCTTCACCAGTGCTATTCGCGAGATTTGGACGCTTCAGCATCGCTTAGACCGTCGCTTTGGCAAACGCGCTTACAAAACCTTTGAACATCCCCGTTTTCGGGCAGCCTTTGACTTTTTAGAGCTCCGCGCTGAAATTTCTCAAGACCCTGAACAATTAGCCCTTAGCCAATGGTGGGATGATTGGCAAAAAGTTGATGAAGCTGGCCGGAACAGATTACTAAAAGCCTTGGACGACAAAGGCCCTCGTAAACCTCGGCGTAAGCGTCGCAAACCGACCAAAGCTAAACCGGTAGAGAGCAACGACTAGTGCTTTGCTATATTGGCTTAGGTAGTAACTTAGAGTTACCGCTTGAACGCGCTATCGCGGCACGCGGTGCGCTCCATGCGAATCCAAGTTTAGAGCTGATATCCGTCAGCTCTCTTTATCAAAGCCGCCCGATGGGCCCTCAAGACCAGCCCGACTACCTTAATGCAGTCATCGCCTTGGAAACCCAGCTATCGGCCTTAGAATTGCTCGATGTTTGCCAATCGATAGAACAAGATCAAGGCCGGGTTCGCAAACAACAACGCTGGGGTCCTCGTAGCTTAGACCTTGATATTTTGCTCTACGGCCAAACATCTATTAACAACGAGCGTTTAACAATACCTCACTATGGTATGCATGAACGCGAATTTGTACTATTGCCCCTGATGGAAATAGCCGCAGATTTAATCTTACCTAATGGTGAGCAGGTCTGTGATTTGGCGCAAAATATCGCGCGCAACGGCCTAGTAAAATACCTCCATCCAGAGCAATGGCTCCCGGCATAGCGCCGCCCTATTAATCGATTATTCTTGGTACCAACATGAAAAAACAAACCGTCAGTAGCTTGCTTGCAAAAAAACAGCAAGGTGAAAAAATTGCAACGATCACTGCTTATGACGCAAGCTTCGCTGCTATTTTCGATTCCGCTGATATCGATATGATTCTGATCGGTGATTCACTTGGTAATGTTTTACAAGGTCATAAAAATACCATTCCGGTAACTGTTGACGATATTGCCTACCACACTAGCTGTGTGGTACGTGGTACCGACCGCCCGCTGATTGTCGCTGACTTACCCTTTATGTCTTATTCAAGCCCTGAGCAAGCCTATGAGAACGCTGCGAAGCTAATGCGCGCAGGGGCAAATATGGTCAAGTTTGAAGGTGGCAAATGGCTTGCTGAAACCGTAAGTGCTTTGGTTGAACGAGCGGTACCGGTATGTGGCCACTTAGGGTTAACTCCTCAAGCCGTCAACGTACTTGGTGGTTTTAAAGTACAGGGGCGCGAAGACGCAGCTGCCGAGCAAATGCTTGCGGACGCCATCGCACTAGAAGCTGCTGGCATTCAACTGCTGGTTATCGAATGCGTGCCCGCTGATTTGGGCAAACGTATTGCACAGGCCTTAAGCATACCCGTTATTGGTATCGGTGCCGGTGTCGATACCGACGGACAAATACTAGTTATGCATGATGCGCTGGGAATAACTCAAGGACGCGTACCTAAGTTTTCAAAAAACTTCTTGGCCCACAGTGACAGCTTACTAGGCGCTAGCGAATTGTACGTAAACCAAGTTCGCAGCGGCGAATTCCCAAGCGATGAACATAGTTTTTAGTTATGACCGAATGTAGAAGTATCGACCAACTACGCCAGCAAATTAGTACCTGGAAGGCCCAAGGGGAAAGCATTGCGCTTGTCCCAACCATGGGGAATCTGCATGAAGGTCATTTGCATTTAGTAAAAATAGCTCAGCAACATGCACAACATGTTGTGGTTTCTATTTTTGTAAATCCTATGCAGTTTAATAATAGTAACGATCTGGATAACTATCCGCGCACACAAGCTGCCGACTTACAAAAACTGGCCGCGCTTAATGTAGATATCGCTTTTTTACCTAGTCCAGAAATGATGTATCCCAATGGCGTCGAACTGGAAACAAAAGTCAATGTGACCGGTTTAGATTCAGTTCTGGAAGGGGCACATCGTCCAGGGCATTTCCAAGGTGTGGCAACCGTAGTCAGCAAGTTTTTCAACTTAGTTCAGCCAGATTTTGCGATTTTTGGCGAGAAAGACTACCAACAACTGGCCTTAATCCGTAAAATGGCCAGCGATCTGATGCTAGCAACTGAAATAATCGGGGTAGAGACTCAGCGAGATAAAGAGGGTTTAGCCCTCAGTTCACGCAATACTCGTTTAAGTCCAGAACAGCTTGAATTAGCCCCAAATTTGGCTAAAGTGATGGCAAATGTAGCTCAGAACTGCTTAAAGCCAAATGCTAATTTAAGTGACATAAGCCAACAAGCAGCGAGTACTCTTAATGCTCAAGGATTCGAAACAGATGCGATTGATATCGTCGATGCCGATACGCTTGCACCCGTTTCACCAACGACAGCCCGCATTGTTATTCTGATGGCGGCTTTTCTTGGTGAGGTTCGATTGATAGATAATCTATGTGTCCATCTCGATCCCCAGTAAGAATCGAATAGCTGGAAAAACTAAAAGAAATTGCAACACCCGGAGTAGATAGAACCATGCAAACCACAATGCTGAAAGGCAAATTACATCAAGCCCGCGTTACTCACGCTGAGCTAAATTACGAAGGCTCATGTGCCATTGATCAGGATATGCTCGATGCATCTGGGATCTTAGAGTACGAAGCCATTGATATCTATAATATCGATAATGGTGAGCGCTTCTCAACCTATGCTATTGCCGGTGAGCGTGGCTCCAAAATTATATCGGTGAATGGCGCAGCAGCGCGTAAAGCAGCGGTTGGCGATCGCGTGATCATTTGTGCTTATGTTGGCATGAGTAACGAGCAAGCGAAAACCCATAAGCCATCATTAGTCTATTTAAATCAAGACAATGACATTGTGCGTACCAGCAAAGATATTCCAGTTCAACTCGCTTAATTCAAGCCAGTTAACTGCTTAAAGCCAATCTTTCGATTGGCTTTTTTTATTCCTGATAAAACTGAGTCAACATAGAGCTTACAACACGTTGTTCAAATTCTAGCTCTTCATCGCTACTGCCTTCATCCTGCATAAACCCTTGGGCGACACTACGGTAGTCTAAACGCTCCGATAAGGGGTCAAGCATATAAATCAACAAACTCGCTTTTTGTAATTGTTCTAAACTTTGCAATCCAGAACTAATGCCAAACTTTGCTAACATTTGGGCGTCGCTGACATCGGCATCTAAAGCTAGACCATAACGTACTAAAAAGTCGGCCGTTTCTGGACTAGATTGAATATACCCATTGGCAAGTAAGTTACGCTCGATTACCTTCCCATAACGTTGATAAGCTTCAAGCGCAACATTAGCAGGTAACGAAGAGTTTTCAGGGTATACCCGAAGCAACGCAAAACTAGAGCCACTAGGATAGAGAGCCGGATATAGCCAGCCGCTAGACACAGCAATACGGGCAGCTGGATCAGGTGAATTGACTGGACTACTGCACGCGGTCAATAGACTTAACATTGCTGCGACGATCACTAACGTTACACTTGCCTTCATGTTTAACTCCCTAACAAACCAACAGTTATCATAAAGCCGCTTTAGTCCATTTAGCTAATCTTTTGTGGGATCGCTGCTTACTATTTGCGTTATCAATTGCCAACTCGCCTGACCGCTTTGCCAATATTTGCGCTCAAAGGGGGTAATTGCATGCTCACATTGGTAAGCGCACAACTGACTGTCGTATTGCGCTAGCTTTAAAGCAAATGCAAACTCTTCAAGATAAAGCTTCCAATTACTTCTCAACTCTAAGCGACCAGGTATCTCAAGCAAGGCCGAGAACGCAGCTCCACCATGCCAACGGCGCTGCAAATGATGTTTTTTAGGCCAAGGATTGGGATACAAAATATAGTGGTGACTTATCGGCCAATCGGCTTTAGCGATCAACCGCCATAGGTCATTGAGGTCAGCACGCCGCACAACATAGTTACCAAGGCTTTGATCTTGATAAGCACGCTCATGCTTGTCGATACGATGCGCCGATTTATCCAAACCAATCACTAAAGCATTGGGGTGCATAACCGCCAATTCTCGGCTGCTTTCCCCGACCCCGCAACACGAATCTAAAACTATCGGTCCTGAATGCGCTTGTACTAACTCGCACAACTCAGCGAAAACCTGCAAGCTGTGTTGTGCATAGGGTTTCTGCCACGGATGTTGCAGATGCCGCAGCACCGTTCTTTCCAAATTGTCATGTATCTCTTCTTGTGGTGAGCTAACACTGCGAGAATTTCCAGCCATTATTGACGCAGCCCATAACCCGTAGAAATAAGACGATGTGCCCATGCGTACAAAGCTGCAATGAACAGCATAATCATGCCAAAGGCAAACCACAACGACACATCACTAACCCCTAAAAAACCATAGCGGAACGCGTTTACCATATACACGATTGGGTTGAGTTTCGAAATCCATTGCCACACTTCAGGTAGCAAAGAGATCGAGTAAAACACACCGCCAAGATAGGTTAAAGGAGTCAATATGAAGGTTGGGATAATGCTGATGTCATCAAAGGTTTTTGAGTAAATTGCATTGATCAAACCACCTAAGGAGAACAGCACCGATGTTAAGAAAACGGTTAGCACTAGCACACCCAAGTTATGAATTTGCAAGGGTACGAAAAATAAAGAGACAATGCTTACGATCAGTCCAACCAGTAGACCTCGAGTTACCCCACCACCAACGAAACCAAAAATGATCACATAGTTTGGTACGGGAGCAACTAACAGTTCTTCAATGTTTCTCTGAAACTTGTTACTGAAGAACGACGAAGCAACATTCGAGTAGGAATTGGTAATCACGGCCATCATAATAAGACCAGGCACGATAAATTCCATATAGCTATAACCACCCATTTCGCCGATTCGAGAACCAATTAAATTCCCAAAAATAACGAAATAGAGTGTCATGGTAATTGCCGGTGGGACTAAGGTTTGCACCCAAATACGCGCAAAACGATTAATTTCTTTCGCTAAGATACTGCTAAAAGCAACCCAATATCGAGTAATGTTCATTGACCGCTCTCCTGAGATTTGGCTTTATTATCGCGGCCTTGCTTCACCAAGCCGACAAAGAGTTCTTCCAATCGATTGGACTTATTACGCATACTTTTCACGGCAATACCTTGCTCTGTCAAAGCACTGAAAACCTGATTTAAGCTAGAACTCTTATCAATATCAACTTCAATAGAACGCTCTGAGAGCAAACGAGATTTAAAGCCCTCGATATTCACGCTCTCAAGCGCTTGGTCAACATCCAAAATAAAAGTCTCGGTACTTAACTTACTTAACAGGGCTTTCATCGAGGTATTTTCGACCAACTCACCTTTATCGATAATTCCGATATTGCGGCATAGCATTTCCGCTTCTTCAAGATAGTGCGTGGTGAGAATAATGGTAATACCTTCCGAGTTCAGCTGTTCTAAGTAGGACCACATAGATCGACGAAGTTCGATATCTACACCAGCCGTTGGTTCATCGAGAATAAGCAACTTGGGTTCATGCATTAAGGCCCTAGCAATCATCAATCGGCGTTTCATTCCTCCCGACAACTCACGTGCGCGAGCATTACGTTTGTCCCAAAGCTCAAGCTGACCTAAATATTTTTCTGCGCGTACTAGCGCTTCTTGGCGACTCACGCCATAGAAACCGGCTTGATTCACTACAATCTGCATCAGGGTTTCGAATTGATTAAAATTGAATTCTTGTGGGACTAAGCCAACCATCGACTTGGCATCTTCGAGCTGCGTATTCAAATCGTAACCGAAAATTGATACTTCACCTTGTGATTTGTTAACCAAAGAGGTGATGATCCCAATGGCCGTCGACTTACCCGCACCATTGGGGCCAAGCAAAGCAAAAAAATCACCTTGTTGGACATCGAGGTCGATACCTTTTAAGGCTTCAACTCCGCTGGCGTAGGTTTTACGAAGGTTTCGTATCGACAGTGCTGGCATAAATAGTCCTATCCTAAATGTAAACCTACAACACAAATTACTGAATCGAACTCGTCACTAGCGTTGGTAATAAGCTCAACGTCTACATGATCAAAGTAGTTTCTATTCGGTCAAAACTGACCAATTATTTATGTCGTGGGAATATTAAAAAAACAAAACGCTTGTTCCTCTCGAAACAAACGCTTACTGCATACTATTGCTCGGCCTTAGCCAAAGCTTTGGTAATGCTTAACGCTCGGTAGGAATAACTTTGCCTACAAAAGGTAGATTGCGATAGATTTGGTCAAAATCAAGGCCATAGCCTACAACAAATTCATCTGGGATTTCAAAACCAACATAATCAACCGGCACCTCAACTTCACGGCGAGATGGCTTATCAAGTAGAGTACAGATCGCTAGACTGTGTGGTTCACGAATTTCTAGCATTTCTCGCACTTTACTCAAGGTGTAGCCGGTATCGATAATGTCTTCTACGATTAGCACATCACAGTCACGGATATCATCGTCTAAATCCTTGAGTACTCGAACATCACGAGTACTTTCGGTTCCGCTTCCATAGCTTGACACCGTCATGAAATCTAAGGTCATGTTGCGATCAATTGCGCGAGCTAGATCCGACATAAAAATAATAGATCCCCGCAGCAAGCCTACCAATACAAGCTTACGTTCACTGCTATATTCCGCAGTAATCTTTTTTCCAAGCTCTTGAACTTGCTGTGCTATCGCGTCAGCGCTGATCATTTCCTCAATACGATGTTTCATTCTTTACTCTCTAAAATTATGAATTATTGACAGAGGTCACAATAACCAACGCAATATTTCGAATAAACATAACTAAATTGTAATTAAAGCTATCAATTAGTTGATGATATCTTGGTTAATAGCCTAATATCGATATATCTAATAGAAGTGCTGAAGCCCCGGAAGCCGCAGTTTACCGCTACTGCAGGGCTTATAGATGTACCTTCAGCTACCTTCACCGATGCGGAAAAGGGATTTGCTTTTATATGACAAACAAGACAAAGCGTAGAACCAGACTTTCTCCAGATGCTCGCAAAGCACAACTGCTAAACAATGCGGTTGAGGTCTTTGCCCACCGTGGTATCGGACGAGCCGGTCACGCAGATATTGCTATTTTAGCAGAAGTCTCGGTTGCAACAATATTCAATTACTTTAATACTCGTGAAGATCTGGTCAACGAAGTATTAAATGAAGTCGAAAAACAGATTATATCAATTACCGAGCAATCTTACGCTATAGAAGGGTCAGCTTTCGAGAAAATGATTCAGCATCAAAATGCATTAATTGATGCCGCTTATGATGTCCCGGATTTAATTCATATTTACTTGGAGTGGAGTGCGTCAGTTCGCGAAGACGTTTGGCCACGTTATACCAAGCTGATTACAAAAATAAACGAATCTGTACAAAGCAACATAGCCTTTGGATTAAAACAATCAGAGATCAAAACCACTCTTAACGAAGCAAGTGCTGCAATTGTAGTTAATGGGGCGCTTTATTTAGCTGTACAACATATCAGTAACCCTGAACAACCGAGTCGTGAAACTGTAAAAGCAACCATTCACAGTTATTTACAAGCACAATTTCAATAGTAATAGACCTCAAGCTTACGTTATAGATGAACCTAGAACGTAAGCGAAACTTTGCTTAAGAGCTTCGTGCTTTTAAGCGTTGTTCTAATTGTTTGTGAATACCCGAAAAACCACCATTGCTCATCACGACGACCACGGTTTTACCTGACACTGCGGTACTACAGCTTTGAACAATACTTTCAATATCAGCAAACAAGGCAATATTATTGTACTGCTCGGCAATCGCTTGCAGACTATCACTGCTCTGTGTCCCTTCAAACAACAAGACCTGATCAGCTAATTGTAAGCTCGGCCCTAATAAGGGCGCGTGAGCACCCATCCGCATAGAATTTGAACGCGCTTCAAGTACAACCACTATTTTTTGCTCTGGGTCTTGTGCTTTTAACCCTTTCAACGTGGTTTCGATAGCACTTGGATGGTGGGCAAAGTCATCGTATAAACTAAGTTCATTGTCTTGATATAAGAGCTCTAGACGACGCTTAGGCGATGTAAATCTAGCTAAGCTTTCGATGGCAAGTTGCGGCAAAATTCCTACGTGACGGGCGGCTGCAATTGCCATTATCGCGTTTTTTAAATTGTGCTCGCCAATTAAGGACCAATTAACAATACCTTGGCTTTTCCCTTCGAAATACACTTCAAACTCTGAGCTATCTGCTTTTATTTTGCTCCAGCTCCATTGTGCACTCTCGCCACTTCGTTCAAGTTCACTCCAGCAGCCCATTTGTAAAACACGTTCAATGGCCGGTTCATCAAGCGGTGCGATAACGCGACCAGTGCTAGGAATAGTGCGCATTAGATGATGAAACTGTCGCTCTATGGCTGCTAAGTCATCAAAAATATCGGCGTGATCAAATTCCAGATTATTCAACACTAAGGTTCTTGGTTGGTAATGAACAAATTTGGAGCGTTTATCGAAAAAGGCGCTGTCGTACTCATCAGCTTCTACGACAAAAAATGGCGTTGAGCCAAGGCGAGCCGAAACACCGAAGTTTTGCGGAATACCACCAATCAGAAAGCCTGGAGACAAACCGTTGGCTTCAAGGATCCACGCCAAAATGCTTGCTGTGCTTGTTTTTCCATGAGTACCAGCGACCGCGAGAACCCAGCGGTCTTGTAGTAAATGTTCTCGCAGCCATTGTGGACCACTACAATACCTTAAACCATGATCAAGTACGTGCTCAACACAGGGGTTTCCTCGGCTCATTGCGTTGCCGATGACGACTAAATCTGGCTTGATATCGAGCTGACTAGGATCATAACCTTCGATTAGTTCGATGCCTTGCTCTTGCAGCTGAGTACTCATTGGCGGATATACGTGTTGATCGCTACCGCTGACCTGATGACCAAGTTGCCGCGCGAGTAACGCGAGACCGCCCATAAAGGTACCGCAGATGCCGAGTATGTGTATATGCATAGAAATAATTTGCCTTGCGATGTTCAGCTGTATCAATACAGCTAAGTGACTAATTCAAATCGCGATTCTAGCATGTCTAAGGCCTAGGAGAATCGACCTCAACAAATATTTCTTGGCCTTGGTGACGATATGGGCGATACCATTGCAACCCACATTGATATACCGCGTTGTGACCCGGTCCGATGACACAACCTATAGGTAAACTATAAACCCAATTCAGTGCCTGCTGTTGACGACGGTACTCTTGCCATTGCAGATCTGCAACAAGCTCGCGTTTGAGTGCAAACACATCAACTAGATCGGGATCAGAGCTTTTTTGCACGACAATTTTGCCAGCGTGCGCTAGGCTACTAGACATAACCAACATTAAAGTCACCACGGGGATGATTGTTTTCATAAATCGAATCCTCTATTGCATTCTAGGAGCAAATTTCATGTCTATATCAAAAGGTCTTTTAACGAGTCTAACCTTTAGTGCGGTATTCGCGCTGAGCGCTTGTAGTACCCAAGAACCTATGCAAGATAAAGCAGCGCCAAGTAGTGCAGAGATCATTGTCTGCCCTAGTGAACGACCAGAAATGTGCACCATGGAATATGCACCAGTCTGCGCTAACGTCGATGGCAACCGCGAAGAATTTGCCAATGGTTGTGGTGCTTGTAGCAATCCCGATGTTGAATCTTACACACCCGGAGCTTGTGAATAACAAGCGCGGTCAAGCAAAACAGGCTTCTTTGTGAAGCCTTTTTTATTTCTATACAATTTTACACAATAAAACTTGTCTTGATTGTTACTAAATTGTTATAACTGTTTATCAGGTCAGACCTGATCATAAATATCGCAATTTCACAGGACAAGGAAATCCAATGAGAGCACTACTTCTTATTATGGCAATGTTGCCGTTATTCGCCAATGCTTTGGCAATCACCACTGGCGCTAAACTACCCACAATTCAAGTCAATTCGTCAGGCTTTATCACCGTTGTTAATGACGAAATTCAATACCAAGCTTGGGATAGTAACAGTCTAAACGGCAAAGTTTACCTGATCCAAGCCATGGCAGGCCGCACCAGCGCTAAAGAAATCAATGCCCCTATGATTGAAGCGGTTAAACAAGCCAAATTATCGAGTGACCAATACCAAACAGTAACGATTGTGAATACTAGTGATGCAGTATTCGGAACCAGTGGATTTGTGAAATCAAAGCTCAAAAACAATGCTAAGGACTTTCCAAACGCAGCATTTATTCAAGATGATAAAGGGCAAGTTACAAAAAAATGGAAGTTAGCTAAGAAATCGAATGCGATCATTCTATTAGACAAGCAAGGGAATGTACTGTTTGCTAAAGATGGTGCGTTGAATGCTCAAGAGATTGAAGAAGTAATGTCACTGATCAAAAGCAACATATAACGAAAACCCATGTTTGAGTAGCTTAGTTCTACTCAAACATGCTGAGTAACACGATTAAAGTCACAACGTATGCACTAACTAACCACATTAAACTTGGATGGCGCTTACGCCAGCGTAACAAGCTTTTCATCCGCTTATACCCTTAAAGTAGCAATAGCTATAATTTAACATTTGAAGTTAATTTTTCAACGTATATTTAACTTATTTTACATATAGAACCACTTCAATGTCTTGCTGCAACCACAATTTTTTTTCATACAAGCGCATAAGTCGAAGCACTTGACTATCAAATCAACAACTAGCTTTGTATGATAGTTAAACACGCGCTTTGAAATGGAACAGCAATGGGCAACTCATCTCTCACACATCCAACGACTAGCAATTTGAACAATGCAAAGTCTGACCTAGCTAAATTAGCGAAACGCTTTGGTTTGGATGCAAAGATTGCTCAATCAAAATCTGAAAAGAACCTATTTCAGCGCGCCAAAACCCATTCTCTTTTCGCTGAAACATTGCGCCAAGATAACCTAGAGAACATAGTAGAGCATGCTTTTAAAGACTGCAGTGTAGATCAAGTAAGCGAATCATTAGACCCCGATTGGATCAATGCCTTTTGGAGCATGGCTGCACAAGTCCATAATCCTAAGATGCAGTCTCTGTGGGGAAAAATACTAAGTATGGAGATTGCAAACCCCGCTAGTTTTTCAGTCAAATCACTAAGCGTGCTTAAACTGCTAACGCAGCGTGAAGCGAGTACCTTCCAACACGCCTGTGACTTAAGCTCTGTCATTGGCGCAGACAATAATCACAAAGTCATTGTGGCTGCGCATCGTCCCAGTGCCAAATTTGGCTTAAGTCGGGCCCTTGTTTCTAAACTAAAGCTCGGCCAATATCGACTTAGCTATCATCAAATATTACAGTTAGCTGATCTTGGTTTGTTGTATGAAAGAGAACTTGAGAGCAGCATTAACGACGGTGAAATTCGAATTCATCAAGGCGACTTATTATATCAACTACGCCCCCGACAACGGCATTGTAAACTCAGTTACTATCGATTTACTCCAGTAGGCGATGAGCTCGCAGCTCTAATTAAGGCTAGCCCACATACGGAGTACCGAAGTGCCTTTGCGCAAATGCTAGGACACTTTTTCGAGGTGGACAGCCAGACATAAACATCAGTGCGAGTTGTTGAGGCCTCAAATAGTCCTAGGCTTGTTGATACCAATCAAGGTCCTGCTGCAAACTGACGACTTCGCCAATAATCAACAAGGCCGGTGATTCAGCATGCTTGGCTAGCTCATCTAGTCCCTCTAATACACCAAGGCTAACCCGTTGATCTATTCGAGTTCCTCGCTCAACGATGGCAATTGGTGTTTGTGGGTCTCGCCCATGTTCTATTAATGCTTTTTGAATGGTTGGTGCCTGTAAACGCCCCATATAAACCACCAAGGTCTGTTGATCAAACGCGTAACGGCTCCAATCTATTTCACTTCCATCTTTTTTAGGATGGCCGGTCACAAAACTAACTGATTGAGCATAGTCCCGGTGTGTTAAGGGGATCCCAGCATAGCTTGAACAGCCTGAAGCTGCCGTTATTCCTGGTACAACTTGGAAGCTAATTCCTTCACTTATCAACTCTTGTAGTTCTTCTCCACCGCGACCAAAGATAAAGTTATCACCACCTTTAAGTCGAAGTACTTTTTGCCCTTGCTTGGCAAAATCCACCAGCAAGGCGTTAATGTCCTGCTGTTGAACACTATGGAAGCCGGCATTTTTACCAACGCTATAGCACAGTGTTTGGCTAGGGATTAACGCAACAATTTCATTCGAGACCAGGCGGTCAAACACCACCACATCAGCTTGTTGCAGCATTTGATAAGCGGCAATAGTTAACAATTCAGGTGCACCGGGACCGGCTCCAACCAACGCAACTTCACCAGGTTTAAGCGTTGATGTCCCAATGTTAGTTTGCGGTGCAGTCGCTTGAGCTTCATCATCTTTAATAAGACGACTAATACGGTTGATGAAGCGCTTTGCTTTTCCCGGCAAACTTAAGCCACTAGATACGGCTAACGTTAATCCTGATACTTCTTCCATAGCAGGCAGTAAAAAATCAGATCTCGCATCATCACCGGCAATATGCACCGCTTTACCTAGGGCTTTAGCGCTCTCGTACAAGCGATCAATTTGAGACTGGTCTTCCAATGCAAGGACGATGTAATCAAATTGCTTCAAACTGTCTGATTCTAGATTTAAGCTGGCTGCTTTAAGTTTTTTGGTGCGAAGCATTGCTTCGATTTGGGCATCCGGTGCGCTCATGGCTACACTCACGTCTAAGTCGGCGCGTAACAAAAGCTTAAGCTTACGCATGGCTCGGTTACCCTCACCAACAACCAATATTTGGCGTGACGCCATATTCCAAAATAGCGGAAAGAACTTCATCCCTATACTCCATTACAGCAAGAAAAAAGGAAGCCTTTGGCTTCCTATTTATGGCGCATCAAGCGTTGATAGATAACATCATATCAGAACCACCAGCTTTACTATATTCCGCTACCTTCATTTTCTTGGTGAATACCGCACTCGCGGGTTAAACCGAAAAAGCGGGTATCTTGCTCACTCATTCCCAACTCCATTGGCCGAGAGGTGTGTTTATCGCCGACCGATACATAGCCTTGCTCCCACAAAGGGTGGTAAGGCAAGCTATGCTGCTGCAGATAGTAATGAACATCTTTATTACTCCAATCAACTATCGGCAGCATTTTAAAACGACCATCTTGAATACTTAACACGCTTAACTCTGAACGCGAGTCTGACTGAGAACGGCGTAATCCAGAAAACCAACTACTAATATTGAGCTCATTTAAAGCACGTTGCATGGGCTCAACTTTATTCAGGTGATTATAGTTCTTAATGCCCTCAACACCCTGCTCCCACATTTTGCCTAAGCGAGCCTCTTGCCATGCAGGACTCAATTTTGAACGATACACCTTTAGGTTAAGCTTTAGATGCGTCGACATCTCATCGATAAAACTGTACGTCTCTTCAAATAGGTAGCCAGTATCGGTTAATATAACCGGTACATCAGGGCGCTGCTGAGTCAGCATATGTAACAACACAGCCGATTGAATGCCAAAACTTGACGTTAACGCAAACTCGTCTGGCAAATGCTCTAAGGCCCAAGCCACACGTTGCTGCGCATCTAATGATTCTAGTTCACTGTTGATCTCTGCCAAGACCAACTTGCGTTGGTCTGGTGGTAGCGTTCTAACCGACTCCAAATCTGGAGTTTTTGCAACGATATTAAGCATGAAAATCCCTCGAACTGACGAATACTTCTGCAACAATGCCTTGGCGGATAACGAAATCGCCAAACGCTTCTTTATCTTTACCTTCAATTGTCCATTGACCGATAAGCGTATCTAACTCATCCAAAATCGCTTGCTCAGAAATGTTCTCTTTGTACAATTTTGGTATACGAGTACCCGCACGATTACCGCCAAGGTAGACGTTATACTTACCCGGAGCCTTACCTATCAAGCCAATTTCAGCCAACAACGCTCGTCCACAACCGTTTGGACAGCCGGTGACTCGCAAAATGATGTCTTGTTGCTGTTGGTGTTTACCTAACAGCGCTTCAACGTCACTAACCAACTGCGGCAGGTATCGCTCTGCTTCAGCCATTGCCAATGGGCAAGTAGGAAATGCCACACAAGCCATTGAATTTTGGCGCTGGGTACTGACCGAGGCGTCCAGTAAGCCATGCTCTACTGCAAGTGACTCTATAACTGCCTTATCTTGCTCTGCAACGCCTGCAATGATCAGGTTTTGATTGGCAGTCATACGGAAGTCACCGTTATGAATTTGCGCAATTTTTGCAAGACCAGTCTTCAAAGGCCGTTGAGGTAGATCGAGGATGCGCCCGTTTTCTATGAATAAGGTAAGGTGGTGCTTGCCATCAATGCCTTCGACCCAGCCAAAACGATCACCTCGTCCAGTGAACTCATAATCACGACTAGGAGCGAAACTAATCCCAGCACGACTCTCGACCTCAGCTTTGAAGGTATCAATACCTACGCGATCTAAGGTGTATTTGGTTTTAGCGTTTTTACGGTTAACTCGGTTGCCCCAATCGCGCTGCGTCGTTACTACCGCTTCAGCAATTTGCAGCGTATGGCTTAGAGGAATAAATCCAAAATCATCAGCACGGCGAGGATAGGTGGACTCATCGCCATGAGTCATTGCTAATCCACCACCAACGAGTACATTAAAACCTACCAGTTTGCCTTGTTCTTCAATGGCTACAAAGTTCAAATCGTTCGCATGTACATCTACATCATTTTGCGGTGGGATGACCACGGTGGTTTTGAATTTACGTGGTAAATAGTTTGACCCTAAAATCGGTTCTTCATCCGGGCCTTCTATTTTCTCGCCATCAAGCCAAACCTCTGCATAGGCACGGGTCTTCGGTAGCAAATGTTCACTAATCTTAGTGGCCCAATCATAAGCTTCAACATGCAGCTGTGATTCAACCGGGTTAGATGTACATAGTACGTTTCGGTTTACATCTCCTGCGGTAGCTATTGAATCTATACCGATACTATTGAGCGTTTGGTGCATCAACTTAATATTTGGCTTCAAGACACCGTGAAACTGAAAGGTTTGACGTGTCGTCAATCGAATGCTGCCGTAGCTTGTATGGTCTTGAGCAAACTTATCAATTGCCAACCACTGTTTGGCTTGAATAATTCCGCCCGGCATACGTGCCCGCAACATCACATTATGTAAGGGTTCTAGCTTTTGCTTCGTACGCTCCGCGCGAAAATCACGGTCGTCTTGCTGATACATACCGTGAAAACGGATCAATTGAAAATTGTCGCTGGTAAAGCCGCCGGTGATTCGATCTTCTAAATCTTGAGCAATCGTTCCGCGCAGAAAATTGCTTTCGCCTTTGATGCGTTCATTAACCGCAAGAGGCCCTTCAACAATATGTTTGTTGCTCATTAGTAAACATCCTTTTGGTAACGCTTGGCACGGCGTAAATCGCTTAAATAATTCTCTGCTTGTTCTGTGTCTAACTGGCCTTGCTGGCTAACGAGTTCAAGCAGTGTTTGGTGTACGTCTTTGGCCATGCGATTAGCATCACCACAAATATAAACGTGCGCTCCGCGCTCTAACCATTGCCAAACTTGCTGTGCGTTTTCGGCAATGCGGTCTTGAACATATATTTTCTGGGCTTGGTCTCGTGAAAACGCCACATCCATTTTGCTAAGAACACCAGAACTTAAATACTTCTGCCATTCCAACTGATAGAGAAAGTCTTCGGTGAAGGTTTGATCTCCGAAAAACATCCAACTGTCGCCAGCATTATCTTGGTTTTCTCGTTCTTGCATAAAGGCTCTGAATGGAGCAACACCTGTACCAGGGCCAATCATAATGATCGGTGTTTGTGGATCACTGGGTAGTTTAAAGTTGTCGTTGTGTTCGACGAATACTTTAACTTTATCACCCTCTTTAAGACGGCGACCTAAAAAGCCAGACGCACCACCAAGACGAGTTGCATCGCCTTTGTTGTACTCAACAACGCCTACTGTCAAATGAACTTCTTCTTCAACTTCTGCTTGGCTTGATGCGATTGAATACAGACGAGGGGTCAGTTTACGTAGCGCACTAACCAAGTCTTGCGCACTTACTTTGGCTTTTTTCTCGCGAATTACATCAATGATTTGGTGGTTAGCCGCATACTCTCTGAGCTTAGCTTTGTCAGCCAGCAATTTGTTTAAACGCGCGCTCTTAGACCACAAGGCCCATTGTTCAACAAAATTTGGTGCGGTTAGGGTAATCTCGAGTTTTTCGGTCAAGGCTTGCTGTAAACTCAATTGCTCACCATCAATTTCAACATTGCTTTGAGGATCTAAGCCTAGGCTTTCAATCAACTGAGAAACCAAGTGTTCATCATTATCAAACCAAACCCCTAAAGCATCACCTGCGCTATAGCTAATGCCGGAGTCTTCGAGGTCAATTTCTATATGGCGTACATCTTTGTTTGAGTCGCGACCTGTAATTTTCTGAGAGCTTAAAAGCTCCGCAGCATAAGGTTCGTTCTTACTGTAGCGCTGCTCGTGGCTAGCACTAACTGGCAAACTTACAACCTCAGCCCCATTTGAAGCGCTTAAGGTTTCACTGACTAAACCCAGTGCTTGCTCAGCCCAAGCCTTGGCTTCGTTCTCGTAGTCGACATCCGCATCTAAGCGTGTCAATAAAGGTTTAGCACCAAGTGCTGATAAGCGCTCGTCGAAGTCCTTGCCGGTTTGGCAGAAAAATTCATAGCTAGAATCACCAAGCGCTAATATTGCGTACTGAAGCTGATCTAGTTTGGGTGCTTTTTTAGATGCTAGAAATTCATGAAAATCGATGGCGTCATCTGGTGGCTCACCCTCTCCATTGGTACTGGTCACAATAACTAAGTGCGTTTCTTGCTTGAGCGATTTAGGCTTATAGTCGGCTACATTAAATAGTTCAACGCTGATGCCCTGTTGTTGAGCATTGGACAACAGCTGCTCCGCGACGCCCTTCGCATTACCAGTTTGAGAGGCGTACAGTATCGTAAGCTTTTGCGCGCTTTGACTTGCACTAACCGATTGAAGAGGGGTACTTGATTGACCAACGCCAGCTAAGTATCCGCTTACCCACGCCAGTTGAGTTGATGACAACTCAGCCGTTGCTTGTTGCAGCTGCTTCACTTGCTGATCGCTCAATGGGCTAGCCAGAGCATTTAGTTCCTTTAACAACATAACCATGTCCAATTTAGATTGATTGGCACATTCTATGTGAGCAACATCACTTACAATAAAGAATTAAAGGCGATTCTTTATAACTTTGTGTGCTAAGAAGCTCATTGTCGTCATTCAACTATGCTCTTGCTCTCAGAAAATCGTTTGAATATATGCTTTGCTTTACCCCTACTTCAAAGTTCACAAGGAATGTGAAAACTTGCCGATGCACGATATCGACAAAACACCCCAGCGCTGGAAAGGCTACATAGTACTGCTCATCATATGGCTAGCAACATGCTTGTTGGTCACTTGGGTCGCACAGTACGATGCCCAAGAGAAGCAAACTCTATTGTTGCAAGGCGAAGGTCAGCGATTGCAAAGCAGTATTCACAACGAACTGGACCGGTTTCGAAATCTGCCTACGATCCTAGCTCTCAATCCATTGGTGGTGCAGGCTCTGGATAACCCATCCCGACAAAGCAACGTGCTGTTTGAGCGACTAAATCAACTGCAAGACAGCGACGTGACCTACTTATTAGATGTCAATGGAAATACCCTTGCCGCCAGTAATTGGCAGCAAGATGATAGCTTTGTTGGCAGTAATTACAGCTATCGCCCCTACTTTCAACAAGCGCGACAAGGGCATAATGCTGAATACTTTGCCTTAGGTTCTCGCTCGGGCAGACGGGGTTACTATTTTTCCGCCCCAATTTTAGTCGACTCTCAAGTCAAGGGCGTTGTAGTTGTCAAAGTAGCGCTACAAGTCATTGACAAAGCATGGCGTAATCCAAGTTTTGACTACCTACTTACTGACCGCTTAGGTGTGGTTTTTTACGCCAGCAAAGATCAATGGAATTATCACAGCATTTTACCACTTAGCACTGAACAACGAAAAAATACTCGCGCTAGCCGCCAATATGGCGACCACCCTTTACATGAACTGGATACGCAAATTAGCCGAAGCGCATTGCAACTTCCCAATGCAAAAGGGCATTACAAAAGCTATCAGATGCTGCAACTGCCCGTGAGTGGAAATAGCTGGCAGCTTTATGCCCTTGCCGCTAGCAAAGTTTTCTATAAGCCGATTGTTAGCGCCGTACTGCTGTGCAGCATTTTTTACCTAGGACTCTTATGCTTACTTGTATATTGGCGATATTTACAACAGCGGCGCAGTTGGTTGGCTCAAATAAATCAAAATTTGGAGCAGCGAGTCGAACAACGAACCCAGGACTTAAGCCGCACTAATAACGAGTTAAAAGCAGTCATCCACAAATACCAAATTACAGAAACCGAGCTTAAACAAACTCAGCAAGAGTTAGTTCAAGCTGCGAAGCTTGCGACCTTAGGCGAGCTTTCTGCGGGCATCAATCACGAACTCAACCAACCATTAACCGCCTTGAGAAGTTATGCAGAGAACACGCAACGTATGTTAGATAAGTCCAAATACGAAGACTTGGGCAGCAATCTTACGCAAATAGTACGACTCACCGAACTGATGTCCAATATTGTGGCGCGCTTTAAAGTGTTCTCACGTAAATCACAAGGCAAGCTCGCTTGCGTTTCTTTAGATCAAACCTTGAGTATGGCACTTTCAATACTAGCCAATCGATTAGTGGGTACTCAAATCAAACTGGTGCAAATCGGCCAACCCAAAGCATGGGTATTAGCCGATCAAGTGCAATTGGAACAAGTACTTATAAACTTGCTCAACAACGCTATCGATGCACTTTCAGATCAACAAGACCCCTTAATACAAATTGAGATTCAATCGACCCTCGGTAAAACCAGACTTGGGATTTGGGATAATGGTGCGATTTTAGATGAACAACAGCTGGCCAAGGTTTTTGAACCCTTTTTTACCACCAAACAACAGGGCTTAGGCTTAGGTATGGCTATATCAAAGCGGATCATCGAAGGATTTGATGGAAGCATACATGTAACCAATTATCGCTATCATGATCAAGACGGGCCTCTTTTTACGCTTGAACTCAACACCATGGATGCAACCAAATGACCCAAAGCACAAGCAAATGTCCGATTATTCTTGTCGACGACGATCCCGATATTTTGTTGTCTTTGCAGCAGACGCTAAGCCTTGAAGACTATGACTGCCAAGGTTTTGAAAGCGCCCTAGACGCGCTCAACAAAATTGATCGCTACTGGCCCGGTGTCATCATTACGGATATTAATATGCCGTATATGAATGGGCTGGAATTTCTTAGAGCCATACAAAGTATCGACCCACAATTGCAAGTCATCGTTCTAACCGGACATGGAGATATCGAACTAGCTGTGAAGGCCATGCGAGAAGGTGCCTATGACTTTCTTGAAAAACCTTTTGCTACTCGTAAGTTGATAGAAGTCATTGAAAGGGCCGCAGATAAGCGTCGCTTAGTTTTTGAAAACAGGGACCTTAGGGACGAACTCGCAGCTCAAAGTGGCCCTGGCCCAAGAATATTGGGTCAAAGCCCTGCTATACGACAGCTTAAACAAGTTCTGAATCGCATTAAGGATGCCCCGGCTGACGTGCTAATCCACGCAGAAACAGGTTGCGGCAAAGACTTAGTTGCTCGTTTTCTGCATGACCATAGCCACCGAGCCAAAGCTCCATTTGTCGCGATTAATTGTGGTGCTATTCCTGAAGCCATGATTGAAAGCGAGTTGTTCGGTCATGAGGCTGGCGCATTCACCGGCGCCAACAAAAAACGTATTGGAAAAATCGCCTACGCCGATGGGGGCACCTTATTTCTCGATGAAATTGAAAGTATGCCCATGGCCTTACAAATTAAACTGCTCAGGGTCTTGGAGGAGCGTCAAGTTGAACCTTTAGGCAGCAACAAAGTCGTTGATTTAAATATACGCGTGATTGCTGCGAGTAAGGTTGATTTGCTTAAACTGAGCCAAAGCGACGATTTTCGCAACGATCTCTATTACCGTCTGAACGTAGTACAAGTGAGTATTCCACCATTGCGCGAACGCGTAGAAGACATCCCTCTATTGCTAGAAAACTTTATGCGCGTTGCCGCAGCGCGCTACCAACTGCCCTGCCCCGAGCCGAGTGCCCAGCGTATAGCCATCCTTAAGCAACACCCATGGCCAGGAAATGTGCGTGAATTAAGAAACCTAGCTGAGCGCTGGATACTTATGGGCGAAAGTACCGCCTTCAATGACGAAACCCATAGTGCGCAAACCAAACAAATGAGCCTTCAAGAGCAAATGGCACGTTTTGAAAAAACCGTCATTCAGGATGCACTCAATACCCATCGCGGACGACTTAAGCCAATACAGCAAGAACTAGACCTTGCCCGTAAAACTCTTTACGAAAAAATGAAGAAGTATCAACTAGAAAAACAAGACTTTAAAACAGATGCTTGAAACATCGCTCATGTTCAGGTAATTTCTGTGGCTTGTCGATTAATTCGATATAACTTCAGGGCGAGGCGAAATTCCTCACCGGTGGTAGTAAATTCAACGATTGAATTTAGAGCCCACGAGCGCCATCGCTTTTTAAGCTTTGGGTCAAGCAGATCAGGTCACTTGCAAAAGAAATCCTGAGCCGACAGTTAAAGTCTGGATGAAAGAAGTTATACCTATACCTATGCAATTTGAGCCTTGATCTGAGAGATTTCTCAGTTTTTCTGCTTATCTTGCTGGTGCTTTAGGTATTCTAAATAGAGCCAATTTGACTCTATTTTTGCGCAGCCGTATTCATAAACCTCTGGTTTGACGAATACCTTATAGCGTGTTCTTCATTGGACAACGTTAAGCTGTGCCGACCTTCCATCAATATGCTCTGTCACACCCACTTTGTTGTATAAGGATGACCCGTGACAGGATCTTATTTTATTTTAGCCGCTACATTTTTATGGGCTATAGATACACTATTTCGCTACCCACTGATTTACTCCGGGATTAGCGCTTCTACTATTGTTGCAGCAGAACATCTGGTTTTGGTCGCAATTTTTCTGGTTTATTGCTGGGTAAAAAAACAAAGCTTAGTACTAAAACGTAGCACCTGGTTTAGCTTTATCATTATTGGCGGCTTTGGTTCTGCCATTGGCACGCTTGCGTTTACCCAAGCCTTTTCGATGATGAATCCAAGCTTAGTGATTTTGCTGCAAAAACTGCAGCCTATAGTCGCTATCTCTTTGTCTGCCATCATCCTCAAAGAGCGCATTAATCAGCGTTTCTATGCCTACTTAGCCTTATGTATTGTGGGCAGTATTCTGTTGATCGGTGACGATTTAAGTAGCCTGTTTGATGGCAGTCCATGGCACTATAATGCTGCGACTCAAGCTAAGCTTCTAGGTTATGGACTCACCTTACTCGCCGTTGTGAGCTGGGGAGCCAGCACAGTCTTTGGTAAAAACCTAAGCAATCAAGGCTTATCGCAAACCCAAATCATGGGCGGACGTTTTAGCTTTGGACTGTTGTTTATTCTACCGTGGTTGGCAATCTTCCCCAGTCAGTACACGCCAATGAGTAACGAGAACATGGGCAGCCTGCTTGCAATGGTATTACTCTCGGGTTTACTCGGCATGTATTTCTATTACAAAGGCTTGGAAAAAATACCTTCGCACTATTCAGCCTTAGTCGAGATGTGCTTCCCAGTTATGGCCGCGGCTGTGAACTGGATATTCTTAGGCTTTAGCTTAAGTCCTATCCAAATTCTTGGCGCTAGTACCTTGCTGCTAGCCAATGCTGCGCTAAATTGGCAAAACCTAAAACCTGCGACAAACGCAGCACAACTTGAACTTGAAAGTTAAGCTTAAGAACTTCAGAGCAAGTCTGGTGACTTGCTCTACTTTCCTAGTTCATTCTTATACCAATCCTACTCATTAGTTGGTCGTCATTAGTCATATATAGAATTGCTTGTTTCAAGGAATAAGCGCAGTTGCAGTTGGCCTAATGACACCACTTTTGACGCTACTATCAGCGATTGTAGTCGGCTAGACTTATTAGGGTTGGTATCGCAGCTTTTCTTGAAAGCATCACGCTAGCATGCGTGCTGCACGCTTCAAACGGTAATATAGTATTCGTTTCATCTACGTTCATCTGCGTGAACTCTAGTCCATCAAATTCCACAAACAAAAAAGCCTCGCGAAAACGAGGCCTTTTACTGGTGCAGGGCTAAGGGATTTTAGCTCAATTTCCCATGACACTGTTTAAACTTCTTACCCGAACCACAAGGGCATGGCTCATTACGGCCAACCTTTTTGCCATCTCTCACAAAAGTTTGATCATCAGCTTCTTGCGTCTCAGACTCGCCATCAGCCAATTGGTTTTGCGCCTGCTGATGTTGCTGCTCAAGCGCAGCCATCGCTTTCACTTCAGCCTCGCGTCGGCGACGTTCCATTTCTTCAACTTCTTTAGGGTCCTGCACTTGGACCTTACTCACCAAGCCAATAACATCGGCTTTGTAAGCTTCAAGCATTTCGGTAAACAATTCGAAAGACTCACGCTTATATTCTTGCTTTGGATTTTTTTGCGCATATCCACGCAAGTGAATACCTTGACGCAAATGATCCATCGCTGCCAAGTGCTCTTTCCAAAGCTGGTCAAGCGTTTGCAACATCACAGATTTTTCAAATTGACGCATTGGCGCTTCACCAACGGTATCAATTTTACGTTGGTATTCGCTAACAGCCGCTTCAACGATACGTTCTTTTAGTTTTTCTTCGTAAAGTTTATCGTCGTCATCTAGCCACTGCTTTATCGGTAAGTCGAGACCAAAATCATTCTTCAAACGCTCTTGTAAGCCGTCGATATCCCACATTTCTTCAAGTGATTGTGGCGGAATATAGCCATCGATAACTTCAAGATATACGTCTTGACGGATGTGCTCGATAATCTCTGAGACATCGCTATTATCCATAAGCTCATTGCGCTGCTCATAAACAACTTTACGTTGGTCATTGGCGACGTCATCAAACTCAAGCAAGGATTTACGTACATCAAAGTTACGCCCTTCGACTTTACGTTGGGCATTTTCAATGGCGCGAGAAACCCATGGGTGTTCAATAGCTTCGCCATTTTCTAGACCAAATTTCTGCAGCATGCTACTGACACGGTCCGATGCAAAAATACGCATCAAGCTGTCGTCCATACACAGATAAAAGCGACTTGAACCCGCATCACCTTGACGACCAGCACGTCCACGCAGTTGATTATCGATACGACGCGACTCGTGGCGTTCAGTACCAATGATATGCAATCCGCCAGCTTTAAGTACTGCATCATGACGAACTTGCCAGTCAGCTTTGATTTTATCTATTTGTTCTTGCGTTGCATTCTCTAAAGCCGAGATTTCGGCCTGCCAACTACCACCAAGAACAATATCGGTACCACGACCGGCCATGTTAGTTGCAATCGTAACTGCACCGGCCAAACCTGCTTGGGCAACAATCTCAGCTTCTTTTTCATGGAACTTAGCATTGAGAACTTTATGTGGGATTTTCTTTTTCTTCAAAATCTCGGAAAGGAGTTCTGAATTTTCAATTGAAACCGTACCCACCAATACTGGACGCTGGTCTTCAATACACGACAAAACGTCAGTGACAATCGCGTCGTATTTTTCTTCAGCGGTAAGATAGACCAAATCACCACGGTCATCACGGATCATCGGTTGGTTGGTTGGAACAACAACCGTATCTAAGCCGTAAATATGTTGGAATTCAAATGCTTCAGTATCGGCTGTACCGGTCATCCCACCTAGTTTTTCATAGAGACGGAAAAAGTTTTGGAAAGTAATCGAAGCCAGTGTTTGGTTTTCATTTTGGATCTTCACCCCTTCTTTAGCTTCGACAGCTTGGTGCAGACCTTCAGACCAACGACGTCCTACCATGGTACGTCCGGTGTGCTCATCAACGATGACGATTTCACCATCTGGACTCACAATGTAGTCAACGTTTAACTCAAATAAAGTATGCGCGCGCAATGCGGCGTTAACATGGTGAAGCAAGCTAATACTGGTCGCCGAATATAAAGAATCATGCTCGTCTAACAAGCCTTCCTCTTTTAATAAGTTCTCAACAAACTCTTGACCATTCTCAGTAAGATGAACTTGCTTAGATTTTTCATCTAAGGTGTAGTGGCCATCACCGCGGTATTCTTCGGTATCTTCTTCTGCTTGCAACTGAAGCTTTGGAATAAGAAGGTTAATTTTTTGGTATAGCTCTGAGCTATCTTCGGCAGGCCCAGAAATAATCAAAGGCGTACGCGCTTCATCGATAAGAATTGAATCCACTTCATCTATCACGGCGAAGTGCAATGGACGCTGTACACGCTGTTCTGGTGAAAACGCCATGTTATCGCGAAGATAATCGAAACCAAATTCGTTGTTGGTACCGTAAGTCACGTCGGCTTGGTAGGCTTCAATTTTTTCTTGAGGCTCCATACCTGAAATGTTGACTGATACGGTCATGCCTAAGAAATCAAACAGCGGACGATTCCAATCAGCATCACGTTTTGCCAAGTAATCATTGACCGTAATGACATGCACGCCTTTGCCAGTCAACGCGTTTAGGTAAGCTGGTAGTGTGGCAGTTAAGGTTTTACCTTCACCAGTTCGCATTTCAGCAATTTGGTTATTGTTAAGGACCATGCCCCCAACCAGCTGTACATCAAAGTGACGCATACCAAAGACACGCTTTGATGCTTCTCGTACAACGGCAAAAGCTTCTGGCAAAATGCTATCGAGAGACTTCCCTTCGCTGAGAAGTGTTTTGAATTCTTCAGTTTTTTGTTTGAGCTGTTCGTCGCTAAGCGCTTCAAAATCAGCCTCGAAAACATTGACCTGCAAGGCTATTTTATTTAATTTTTTGATAGTACGGTCATTACGGCTACCGATGACCTTAGTGATAAGTTTGCTAATCATTTGGTTTACTTATTATCGAGACTGAATTTGTATTGGCCTGAGGCCTTCCTTTCTACTGTTTTATGCTTAGCCCGCTCGGTTTAGATATTCGGCTGGATTCACCGGCTCACCGTTACGAATGACTTCAAAATGCACATGTGGCCCAGTAGAACGGCCGGTACTACCCATAGTTGCAACAACATCACCTTTAGCAATGACATCACCGCGTTTAACAATTACTTCTTGTGCGTGAGCATAGCGTGTCATGGTGCCAAGACCATGTTCTATCTCAACTATTTTGCCATAACCGGCTCGAAAACCCGACCAGGTGACAATACCACCACCTACAGCCAAGATCTCTGTGCCTGTTGCACCGGCAATATCTACACCTCGGTGAAAACGTCCATTACCGGTAAAAGGGTCAACACGATTACCAAAAGGCGATGTCAACCATACTCCGTCTCGCGGTGAAGGCCAACCCGAAATCTCACTCTCTTGTTGTATTTTGAGGCGCTTAGCCCATGTTTCAAGGGTTAACTGTCGATTTTGCTCAAAAAACAGCTGTTCGTCGAGTGCAATTAGCTGCCAACCAAGCTCACTGACACTCTGGGTGCTGCTGTCTCGCATTGCAATTAGGTCTGATTCCAATTGCTCAGGATCATAGTGGTCTAGCAACTGTTGGTCCACTTTTTGGCTTTGCATGCTGGCCATTTGTGCTTGCAAACGCCCTATACTGCTAGCCATAGAACGCAAAGTGGTTTGGTATTGCTGTTCGAGTTCTGAAACTTCGGGATGCCCGTTAAGTTCAAACTCGCGTAGTTGCTGTTCTTGAACGAAAACTTGCTGATTCAAATCTTGGATTTTACTGCCCAAGCTCAACATAATGGCGATTAAACCAACAAAAAGAGAGAAAATAGGCCAGCGACTTTGAGTGGGCTGCGCTTTGACTGGTGTAGCATCGCTACTGGAGTATACTGAATGGTCTGTCATCACAACTTTCATAAATTATGGCTCGGCAAAAACACCAACCCTTGAGTGTACAACGCTTACTGCAACAGCAAGCTGACCCTAAGCTATCAAGACAGCTTAATCATCAGCATCAATGGCAGCAAATTTCTCAGCAGGTGCTCGGACCGCTAAATCTAGAACAATGTCGTATTACGGCAATGAAAAACGGTACCGTATTTATTGATTGCCCTTCAGCCGTTTGGATGCAACGGTTAAAACAGTTACGTCCGGCTTTACTAACTGCTTGTCGCAAGGCTTTACCAGCAACCATTAGCATTGATTTTTCTGTAAACCCTAAGCTCAGCTCAAAACCGATTACTACTAACGTTGCAAGCCCTGTGGTATCAAGCGTAACTGCTAGCACCAGCAGTCGCGAAATCCCTGAAGAAGTAAAAAAATTACGCGAAAGCTTAAAACAAAAAGCGCCACACGGAGAGTAGGCGCAGCGCTTTTTTACCTTTGTATATCACTTAGTTTAGTAAGCAAATACCGGTTCAAACAGGTTCTGAGTTTGGGCTTGGGTTTGTTCAAATGTTACAAACTCCCAAGACTCTTGCTGTGCTAATAACGCACGAGCTAAGGCATTGTTTAGAGCATGCCCCGATTTAAAGGCTCGCAAATGACCCAAAATGTTGTGACCGGTTAAGTATAAGTCGCCAATAGCGTCCAATACTTTGTGTTTCACAAATTCGTCGTCATAACGCAATCCATCTTCGTTCAGAATACGGAAGTCATCAAGCACAATGGCGTTTTCTAAGCTTCCGCCTAGGGCCAAGTTATGTGATTGTAAATACTCAATATCGCGCATAAAACCAAAGGTTCTAGCCCGACTAAGTTCTTTTACAAAAGCATCAGTACTTAAGTCCATCGACACGTGCTGGTTACGCCCTTCCATTGCCGGGTGTTCAAAGTCGATAGTAAAATCAATTTTGAATCCAGACGGATGTGGTAACAGCTCGGCCCACTTGTCTTCTAATTCCACACGAATAGCTTTGGTTATCTTGATGAATTTCTTAGCTTTACTCTGCTCTTGTAAACCAGCAGATTGCAGTAAGAAAACAAAGGGACTTGCGCTTCCATCCATAATTGGAATTTCCGCGGCGTCAACCTCGATCAATAAGTTATCTATGCCTAATGCAGCGATAGCAGCCAGCAGATGTTCCACCGTAGCAATCCGGTTTTGCTGTGGATCAACCAAGCCCGTACACAACGTCGTATCCTTAACCAGATTGGCATCCGCAGGGATGTCTACCGGTGGATTTAAGTCGTTGCGACGAAACACAATACCTGAATCAACTGGCGCTGGATTAAAAGCAATAGTTACTTTTTTACCCGAGTGCAAGCCAACACCGGTCGCTTGTGTATAGCGACCAATGGTACGTTGTTTGATCATATATCAACCTCATTTGTCAGACTGAGTCAGTCAATTAGCCAAACATACTAGCATATTCGATAGCTTTAACCAAATAATGAGCAATATGCCCCATAATCAGTTGTTTATACTAGTCCGCTTGACGACGCAAGAAAGCTGGAATATCCAAGTAATCATTTTCAGGTGTTTCTGCTCGAGAACCATTTACCGCAACCGCTGGAGCGGCATCATTGATAACTGGTTGGCTAGAGTTTACCACCATACGTTCTTGTTCTGGTTGTACTGTGGCATTGCTCACAATAGAGATATCAGGACGGCGTTCCATTCCAATACCTGTTGCAACAACAGTCACACGTAGTTCATCGCTCATTTCTGGATCAATAACTGCGCCAACAACCACAGTGGCATCTTCTGCTGCAAAAGCTTTAACCGCGTTACCAACAGTTTCAAACTCTTCAATACTCATATCAAAACCAGCAGTGATATTCACCAAAATACCGCGAGCACCAGCTAAATCGACATCTTCAAGCAATGGACTAGAAATTGCAGTATCAGCTGCTTCTTCTGCGCGGTCTTCACCACGTGCGATACCCGTACCCATCATTGCAGTACCCATCTCACTCATCACAGCGCGTACGTCTGCAAAGTCGACGTTGATCAAACCAGTACGAGTGATTAGCTCAGCAATACCTTGTACCGCGCCCAGCAAAACATTGTTCGCCGCTTTAAAGGCATCTAATAGCGATACGCCACGACCTAAAACCTTAAGTAGTTTGTCATTAGGTACGGTAATTAATGAATCAACATGCTTTGACAGCTCGTCGATACCAATTTGAGCAAAGCTTGAGCGTTTTTTACCTTCAAAACCAAATGGTTTAGTCACAACAGCTACTGTAAGAATACCAAGCTCTTTAGCAATTTCTGCTACAACTGGCGCAGCACCAGTACCTGTACCACCACCCATACCAGCGGCGATAAAGATCATATCACTGCCTTGTAGTTGGCTCATGATCGCATCGCGATCTTCAATTGCTGCTTCACGGCCCGTCTCTGGATTTGCACCAGCACCAAGACCCTTAGTGACTGCGCTTCCGATTTGAATCGTGTTATGTGCACTCGATTTACGCAAGGCTTGTGAATCTGTATTGATGGTAATAAATTCGACACCTTCGATTGATTGCTCAACCATGTGTTCAACTGCATTACCACCGCCGCCGCCAACACCAATCACTTTAATGACTGCGTCTTGCGCGAGCTCTTCTGCCATTTCAAAAATACTCATATCTACTCTCCAGTTTACCCAAACGGGTAGTTAAAACTCACCCTTAAGCCATGTTGAAAGACGGCGCATTAGCTGACTGACTCCGCTATTGCTTCGCTCTTCTAACTGCTTTACAGATTTGTTTTCTTTTCCATAGTGCAATAAACCTACTGCTGTTGCGTAAGTAGGTGCTTGAACATACTCTGTTAGCCCCGATACGTTCATCGGCTGACCAACCCGAACTTGGCATTGCAAAATACGCTCAGCGCATTCAACAACACCTTCAATTTGCGAGGCGCCACCGGTTAATACCACACCAGCACCTAGCTGTAATTTTGAACCTTGATTGCTTAAGTCTTCACCTAGCTCATCTAAGGTTGATTTAATCATGCCAAATAGCTCGCTATAACGCGGCTCTATTACTTCAGCAAGCGTCTGTCGTTGCAAACTACGAGACGGACGACCACCGACACTTGGCACTTCTATGGTGTCATCGCGCGCAACTAAACTGCCTAAAGCGCAACCATAACGAACCTTGACGGATTCGGCATCACTTAAGGGGGTTCCAAACACAGTAGCGATATCTCTCGTTACTGAATTACCCGCTAGTGGAATCACCGAGGTATGACGCAAAGACCCACCGGTAAAAACGGCTAGATCCATAGTTCCTGAGCCGATGTCTACAACGCACACACCTAGCTCTTTTTCATCATCAGTAAGTACCGCATAGCTTGAAGCTAAAGCTGAGAAAATTAGCTGATCAACTTGAAGTTGGCAACGCTCGACACACTTAACAATGTTTTTCACCATATCGTTATGGCAGGCAATTAAGTGTACTTTTGCTTCCATACGCACACCTGACAAGCCTAAAGGGTTCTTGATGCCTTCTTGGTAATCAATGGCAAACTCTTGCGGGAGCACATGCAATATTCGGTGTTCGTCAGGCATTTTCACCGATTTAGCGGTATGAATCGCGTTGTCGATATCTTCCTGAGTCACTTCTTTATCGGTGATCGGCTCCATACCGCGTTCGTTAAAGCACTGAATATGCTTGCCTGAAACCCCTAAATAGACAGAGGAAATTTTGCAATCAGCCATTAGCTCTGCTTCAGCAAGTGCTCGCTGGACCGTATCGACCACCAAATCGAGGTCAACGACACCACCTTTATCCATGCCACGAGCGGGATGGCTACCAACGCCAATAATGCTCATCTCACCGGAATTAAGTACTTCGCCAATTAAGGCTGTAATTTTGGTACTTCCGATATCGAGACCGACAAGTAGGTTTCTATCCATTGCTTTCGTCATTGTGTTGCGAACCCTGTTGCTTCCACCCCACGGCAAATCCCGTGTCGTATCTTAAATCAATATATTGCATCCGCTGATGCTCGAGTTGTGGGTATAGCCGAAGCAGCTTTGCTATACGTTGCTCTAACTGCTCCTGCCCCACGATAATTTCTAATCCAGTGTCGAGACGTAAATCCCATGAATGACGATTACTAAGTGCCATCGATGTTATTTTTAAACCTTGTAGCTCTAGCATCGGTCCGATTAGTGCAAATGCATCTTTAACCTTTACCGCGTCTTTATCTGGGCCACTTAAGAAAACTAAGTCGCTTTTAACCTGAGCCGGTGAACCTTGGAATACCTCACCGTCAACGTCGACCAAAGCGTTGCCGTTCCAAGTCGCTAATGGCTGATGTTCCAATAGCCGAATGCGCAATTTATCTGGCCATTGTTTTCGCAGCGTTACGCTTTTTATCCAAGGCAATGCTTCTAGTTGACTTTGTACTTCATCAACATCCAATGTGAAGAAATTTCCTGCCTGTGGAACTTGCGCCAATATTTGTTGCAGATCTGCATCAGCGACATACTTACGCTCTCCACTGACCAACAAACGACTCATAGGTGCTAACTGTCGGTCGCTCAAATTTTGGTACATAAGCACCACAAAACTGATCAATCCTCCCAAAACCAACACAAACAGCACAAAGCTTAGCCAGTGGCCAAGTTTTGACTCATGTTGATATTGCAAAGCCATCATCAGTGAGCCAGCTCCAATATTTTAAGTACCAATTGTTCGAAACTCATACCCAGTTGTTTAGCAGCCATCGGCACTAGACTTTTTTCAGTCATACCTGGTGAAGTATTCACTTCAAGCAAATTCCAGCCGCCATTTTCATCTTGCATAAAATCAACCCTTCCCCAACCTTCACAACCAGCAGCTTGGAATGCGCGGAGGGCAATTTGTCCTAATTCTTGTTCTTGTTCTGGGCTTAAACCGCTTGGACAAAAGTACTGGGTACTATTGCTCTGATATTTCGCCGTATAGTCATAGAAATCGTGCGGTGTCGACATTCGTATCGAAGGCAATGCAGTTTGCCCTAGTATGGCAACCGTATACTCTGCGCCACTAAGCCAGCGTTCAATCAATACTTGCTGATCGTATTCAAATGCCATGTCTATTGCGGCTTTGAGTTCGTCACAATTACTCGCAATGGCCATACCGATGCTTGAGCCCTCTAAACAAGGCTTCACCATTACTTTGCCACCTAATGCCACCAATAAACTAGCCGCTTCGTCAACCTGATAACTGTCTTTCTCAACGAGTTTGAAGTCAGCCGTTGGTAGTTCTAAGCTTTGCCAAATTTGTTTACAGCGGCCTTTATCCATTGCCAGAGCACTGCCTAGAACTCGGCTACCGGTATAAGGAATGTCTAAAAACTCCAAAGCACCTTGCAGTGTCCCGTCTTCACCGCCGCGACCGTGTAATGCAATAAAGGCATGAGTGAATTTTTCTTCAACTAAGCGATGTAAATCATAATCGGCTGTATCTATACCAAACACATTCAAACCGCTACGCTCAAATGCGCTCAAGACAGCTGCGCCAGATTTCAAAGAAACCTCACGCTCTGCTGAGCTGCCACCCAACAATACGGCGACTTTACCAAATTCAGAATTCAATGCTTGTTGGCTTAAACTCACTTGGACTCCTCTTTAAGCTTTTCAATTTTTAATTCACAGGCTGCTAATTGTTTGGCTAGTACCCCAATATTTCCCGCACCTTGAGTCAGTAAAAAATCACCACCTTTTATATGGTCAGCAAGCATGGGCGCTAAGTCGCTTGGTGTTTTTACATAAACCGGCTCCAATCCACGTTGCCGTAACGAGCGACATAACGCGCGGCTGTCTGCACCTGGAATGGGGTCTTCTCCTGCAGAATAAACCTCAAGCAGCAACAGGCTATCAACTTGCGCGAGTACTTCGACAAAGTCTTCATACAAATCACGCGTTCTGCTGTAGCGGTGCGGCTGGAAGGCCATCACTAAACGTTTTTCTGGATAGGCGGCGCGGGCTGCCAAAATAGTTGCTAATACTTCCGTCGGATGATGCCCATAATCATCCACGAGCATGACTTCGCCATTACCCGTTTCAAATTCGCCATAATGTTCGAAACGTCGACCAATACCTTCAAACTTGGCTAATGCGCTTAAGATAGCTTCATCATCTATGCCATCTTCACTGGCAACTGCTATAGCGGCCGCTGCATTCAAGGCATTGTGCTCACCGGGCATATTCAGATCGATTCTAAGTGCCGCGCGCTCTTTGCGTAGCACCGTAAACGAACAACGCTCTCTGCTTTGGGAAAAATCTTGAATGCGCACATCCGAGCCTTCTGAAAAACCGTAGGTGATAATATGACGGCCGACTTCTGGCATTATTTCGTGGATGCCCGCATCGTCATTACATAAAACGGCAATGCCATAAAAAGGCAGGTTGTGTAAGAATTCGATAAAAGTCGAATACAACTTATTGACGTCACCACCATAGGTATCCATATGGTCAGCTTCGATATTAGTAACCACCGCGACCATAGGTTGTAAATGCAAGAATGACGCATCACTTTCATCGGCTTCGGCAATGAGGTAACGACTAGCACCTAAGCGAGCATTGGTACCGGCACTATTAAGCAAACCACCAATTACAAAAGTTGGATCGCGATCCGCCTCTGCATAGATGCTTGCAATAAAGCTTGTGGTTGTGGTTTTACCATGGGTTCCGGCAACCGCAACGCCATGCCGATAGCGCATCAACTCTGCGAGCATTTCAGCTCGACGTACAATCGGAATACGCTGCTCTTTGGCGGCAACCAATTCGGGGTTGTCCAAAGGAATTGCCGTTGATGCAACAACCACGCTTACGCCGCTAACATGTTCAGCGGCATGACCAATAAGAATACGAGCACCAGCAGACTGCAAACGTTGCGTCATTGCATTAGGCGCCTGATCAGAACCACTAACTTGATAGCCTTCATTGGCAAGCACTTCGGCGATGCCACCCATGCCTGCTCCGCCAATTCCCACGAAGTGAATTCGCTCAACACGACGCATCTCTGGAATGCTTTGACGGACGGTTTTAGCCAGCTCAACTTTTGTCATTTTCTTCTCTCTTTAACAACGCAGTACAATGTTGGGCAACAGCCTGTGTTGCATGCGTTTGAGCCAAAGCTCGAGTTTTACGCGCCATATTCAGGCGATGCTCTGGCTGACTTAATAAACTAAAAATAGGACTTAAACTCTCGGGGCCAAAATCTGAGTCAGCAACTAAGTATGCTGCTTGCTCCGAGACAAGATACTGTGCGTTTTGGGTTTGGTGATCGTCGACCGCATATGGGTAAGGGACGAAAATAGCGCAGCGACCAGCGGCTGCAACTTCAGAAACTGTCAGTGCACCAGCGCGACATACAATCACATCAGCCCAAGCATATGCGGCTGCCATATCATCACAAAATTCCATCACTTCGATATGTTCTAGTTGATCGCTACTAAGTAATTGTTGATAGCTTTGTAAGCACATGTCTGCGTTTCCGCGACCTGATTGATGTTTAATTTCCAGTGTTAGTTCGCTCATTTGATCAACGATAGCGGCGAAACCCGTATTAAAAACACGTGCGCCTAAACTTCCACCGACAACCAAAATGTTAATCGCAAGAGGATTTGCAGGTCTAGCGACGTATTCTGGTACAGCTGTGATTTCACTTCGAACCGGATTACCTACGGTAAACGTACGTTCACTCTCAGGTAACGCTCCCGGAAACGCTTGGAGCTTGCACTGCGCTATCTTAGCTAACAATTTATTAGTTAAACCCGCAGCAGCATTTTGTTCATGTAAGACCAAAGGTATTCCAAGTAGTCTTGCCGCAACACCGCCGGGTCCACTGGCGAAGCCGCCCATACCTATGACGACGTCAGGGCGAAGTCGACGTATAATTCCTATGGCTTGCACCACTGCTCTGACAATCTTAAAAGGTGCAGCAAGTCGACGAACCAAACCATTACCGCGAACACCTTGGATATCTATAAAGTCGA
This sequence comes from Alginatibacterium sediminis, assembly GCF_003610775.1. GTDB lineage: Bacteria > Pseudomonadota > Gammaproteobacteria > Enterobacterales > Celerinatantimonadaceae > Alginatibacterium > Alginatibacterium sediminis. The sequence goes on from NZ_RAQO01000008.1 coordinate 471,855, forward strand.
TATCGAAACCATGTTGCGGGACTAACTGGGCCTCCATCCGATCGCGCGTGCCAAGCCAAGTGACTTCCCAACCTTGAGCCAATAGTTCTTTGGCAACCGCAATACCTGGGAACACATGTCCACCTGTACCACCTGCCATAACCAATAATCGTGGAGCTGAAGAGTTATGCATGGACTTCACTCCCATAGGCTTGGCGGTGTTGGATGCGCCATTCGTGGTCAATTCGCAATAATATTGCAACCGCTGCTGACATCGCCAGTAAACTGGAACCACCATAACTGACAAGCGGTAAAGTTAAGCCTTTGGTCGGTAACATACCTGCCGCAGCACCCACATTAACCATGGTTTGAAAACTAAACCAAATTCCAATACCACATGCCAAGAAGCCTTCAAATGATTTATTATCCAACAACAAGTTGCGACCTATTTTCATCGCTCGAAATGCAAGTAGTAGCAGTAAAAGCAACACCACACAGACGCCTACAAAACCTAATTCTTCCGCCATCACCGCAACTACAAAATCGGTATGTGCTTCAGGTAAGTAATCTAGTTTTTGAACCGAGTTACCCAGACCTTCTCCAAACCAGCCGCCACGACCAAAAGCCATCAAAGACTGCGTGAGTTGATAGCCACTACCAAAGGGGTCGTCCCAAGGTTGTAAGAACGAAGTTACACGCCGCATACGGTAAGGTGCGGCAACAATGAGCGCCACGATAGCCATTGCTGCAATAACAATAAGTCCAAAAAACTGAATAAGACGGGCACCTGCTAAAAATAGCATTCCCGTTGTGGTCACAAACATTACGATGACACTACCCATGTCTGGCTGGGCTAATAGCAACATCGCAAGGATGAGCATTACCACCATTGGCTTTAAAAAGCCTTTTAAGTTTTCACGTACTTGCTCATGGCGACGCACCAAGTAACCGGACAAATAAACAAATAATGACAATTTAGCGAACTCTGCAGGCTGCAAGGTAATCGGCCCCAGCGCAATCCATCGTGAAGATCCATTTACATTTCGTCCAATGACAAGGACTAGTACAAGTGCAATGATCGATAATAGTAGTAGCAATGCGTTGTGGCGCTGCCACCAATGCATTGGGATCTGCACTATACCAGCCATCGCAATCAAACAGACAATGAGGTAAACCCCGTGCCGCTTTGCAAAATAGAAAGGCTGATCAACCAATGCGATCCCTTCAGGAATTGAAGACGATGCAACCATTACTAAGCCGAAACTCATTAACGCCAAAATCAACCACAATAGATTACGGTCATAGAGGCTTTGATCGGCCTTAGAATTACTAAACACGTTTGGCAATGACAATTGAATACTCATAATTGTCCCACCAACTCTTGGAAATGTTCGCCACGGGCCATGTAGTTTTTGTACATGTCTAAACTGGCACAACATGGTGATAGTAAGACATAGTCGCCAGCCTGAGCCTTAGTTTTGCAATACGCGACAGCGTCAGCTAAGTGCTCAACTAGCTTTACTTCTGGGTGCAATTTTTCAAACAATGTTTTGTCTTTACCAAACGCAACAATGCCTGTGATTTTTTGTTGTACATTGCTCAGCGAACTAAGATCTGCGTTTTTACTATCGCCACCAGCAATCAACCATAAATGCTTTGCACTTGAGCTTAAGCCATCAATCGCGGCTAATGTGGCGCCTAAGTTAGTCGCTTTCGAGTCATTGATCCAAGCAACATCGTCTATTCGACGAAGCAATTGGCATCGGTGTTCAAGGCCTTGATAGTTTTTAGCTGCTTGTGCGCAACCTTCTAGGTTTAAGCCCGAGGCATTAGCCAGAGCAAACGCGGCAAGTACATTTGCGTAGTTATGTTCTCCAACCATAGCCAAATCACAACTGTTCACTAATAGCTTGTCGTTTTGACACAGGTTATTGCTGTTAGCTTCATAATTAAAATCCGCTGAACTATGGATACCAAAACTAGCTTTAGAGGCAGTAATCTTAGGATAAGTTAAGGCATCATCAGCATTGTAAATACAGTTTATTGCATGCTTATAAATCTTGTGTTTTGTCTCGCAGTAAGCGTCATAACTTGGATAGCGATCCATGTGGTCTTCGCTAAGATTAAGCACAGTGGCGGCAACGCAGTGTAAGCTTTCGGTACTTTCAAGTTGGAAACTTGAAAGCTCTAACACGTAAAGATCTATATTTGTGGCAAGTAGGTCTAATGCTGGTACGCCAATGTTGCCACCAACAGCGACATTTTTCCCACATGCTTTGGCCATCTCACCTAGCAAGCTGGTGACTGTGCTTTTACCATTCGAGCCGGTAATGGCAACGACAGGCGCGTTAGCTTCGAGGGCAAACAGTTCAATGTCACCTACAACTTTTGAACCAGCAGCGATTGCTGCCTGTACCATAGGATGAGCTCGAGGGAAGCCGGGGCTTAACACGATCAAGGAGAATTCTTTAAGCTTAGTCAGTGCTTGCTCACCTAAGTGCAGATTAAGATGAGAGAAGTCACTTGGGACAGTCACTTGTTCACGACTGTCAAAAAGTGTAGCTTGCAATCCTTTACTCAGTAAAAAACGCACGCAACTAGCACCCGTGAGTCCAAGACCCAAGACTGCCAGCGAATGCTGGTTTTTTGCTAATAAATTATTGAGCAACACTTGCTTCATTAATTAACGTACCTTCAAGGTAATCAAACCAATTAACACTAAGATCAATGAAATAATCCAAAACCTCACTATGACGCGCGGCTCTGGCCAACCTTTTAGCTCGTAGTGGTGATGAATAGGGGCCATTCTAAAAATGCGTTGTCCTCGAATTTTGTACGAGCCAACTTGCAAAATCACAGATACGGTTTCAATCACAAAAACACCGCCCATGATTACGAGCAAGAATTCTTGACGAACTAGAACCGCAACGGTACCTAGAGCGGCGCCAATAGCTAACGAACCCACATCACCCATAAAGACTTGGGCTGGGTAGGTGTTAAACCATAGAAATGCGATTCCTGCCCCAACCAAGGCTAGGCAGACAACCACCAGTTCACTGGCGTCCTTGATATACGGAATGAACAAATAATCGGCGAAATTTACATTCGATGTTAAATAAGCAATCAAAGCAAACGCACTTGCGACCATAACACTTGGCATTATCGCTAAGCCATCGAGTCCATCGGTAAGATTTACTGCATTACTGCTACCGACAATGACCAAATACACTAAAGGAATAAACAACCAACCCAATTGCGGCATAAGCTCTTTAACAAATGGAATAACCAATTGGGTTTGCGCTGCTGTATCCGCACTTGAATACAAATAAACAGCAATCACAATTGCCACGACTGACTGCCAAAAATACTTCCATCGTGCAATTAGTCCTGCGGGATCTTTACGTACGACTTTGCGATAGTCATCGATAAATCCAATACAGCCATAGCTTACAAATACAAACAACATCACCCACACATAGGGGTTATCGAGTCTAGCCCAAAGTAAAGTGGATAAAACGACCGATGCCAAAATGAGCACGCCACCCATGGTAGGCGTCCCCGATTTGCTTAAATGAGATTCAGGACCATCTTGGCGCACAGTTTGGCCGATCTGTAATAGTTGCAAACGACGTATCATTCTTGGCCCCATGATCAGGCCAAATATCAACGCTGTTAACAGCCCCATTACAGAGCGAAACGTTAAAAAGCTAAATAAACTAAATGCGGAGTAATAAGGCTGTAACAGCTCCGCTAACCAAACTAACATTCGTTGTTCTCACTAAATTTATGAATTATTGCTTGTGCAACTTTTTCCATCGCTGCACTACGTGAACCTTTCACCAATATGGCGCTAGGTTCTTGACCTAAAGAGGCGATTAGATCTTGATTTAACTCGGCTTGATCGAGGTAACTGTGTTGCCCGGGCATTGCTAGCTGCCCAAAGTGTGGTCCACATGTCCAAAGCTCAATCCCTGAAGCCAAGGCTTTGCTGGCAACCTGTTGATGTGCAGACTGACAAATATCACCAAGCTCACCCATATCTCCAGCCACTAGAATGCGGCGGCCCGACATACTTTCCAAAATTGAGGTGGCAGCAAGAAACGATTGCGGATTAGCATTGTAGCTATCATCAATAACCGTTATACCGTCTGACAACTTACGAGTATTAAGACGCCCACGTACGCTTTGAGCAGCAGCCAAGCCTGTTACCACTGATGCCAAATTTGCGCCCATAGCAATCGCAATTGCACTGGCCGCCAAAGCATTACTGACATTATGAGCTCCAGCTAACTGGAGGCGGATTCTAGCATGCCCTATCGGGGTATGCAGGGTAAATTCACTGCCCTCTAGACCTAGTAGTTTAAGCTCTGTTGTAAAGTAGTCGGCTTGCGCATCATTAATATCAAAATATTGCCTACGACAGTGCTGTGCAGCCTTGTCTAGCTGTTCTCGCCAACTATGATTTAGCGGCGCTATTGCTAGTCCATTGCGAGGCAGTGCCTGAAACAATTCCGACTTTGCAGCTGCCACACCAGCTTCGGATGCAAAACCTTCAATATGAGCCGCTGCAATGTTATTCACTAAGCCGACTTCCGGCGCAGCTAAACTAGCGGTGTAGGCAATTTCACCAGCATGATTTGCGCCAAGCTCAATTACAGCTCGCTGATGCTGTGGTTGCAATCGCAACAAGGTTAATGGCACACCAATATCATTGTTGAAGTTGCCGCCGGTCGCTAAAACTCTGTACTGTTGCTGTAAAATACCGGCGCACAACTCTTTTACTGACGTTTTGCCATTGCTACCCGTCATAGAGCAACAAGGAATCGCAAGTTGTTGACGTAAGCCTTTGGCTAGTGCGCCTAATGCTAAACGCGTGTCTGCAACAACAATCTGTGGGATGTTGAGCGAGCTTTGTTGCTCAACCAATACCGCGCAGGCACCCTTCTCTACCGCTTGTAGTAGATAGTCATGACCATCGAATTTTTCACCGCGAAGCGCTACAAATAACGCACCTTTTTGAATATTTCGGGTGTCGGTTTCGATTTGAGAAACGGTAATATCTTGGCCAATGAGTTGACCTTGGCAAAATTCCTGCCATTGGCTTAGTTTTAGCGCGATCATTGGCTCACCTCAGCTAACAGTTGAGCCACGACGGCGCGTTCATCATAATCAATGCTGCTTGCACCGACTATTTGATAGTTCTCGTGCCCTTTGCCAGCAATTAATATGACATCTTCGCTAGCCGTTTGAGATAACGCTAATCGAAGGGCTTCACGACGATCATGACAAACAAGAACAGTGTCTGCCTGCGTAAACCCACTAACGATATCTTTGATAATTTGTGCAGGGTTCTCAAAACGCGGGTTATCATCGGTCACGATAACTTTGTCAGCTCCAAGCTCTGCGACTTTGGCCATCATAGGGCGCTTGCCTTGATCACGATCGCCACCGCAACCAAAAATACACCACAGTTGACCAATACAGTGTGCTTTTGCACCCAGCAAGGCCTTTTCTAAGGCATCTGGTGTGTGCGCATAATCAACGACAACCGCGGCTTTCCTATTTGCATGGAATAGTTCCATACGACCAGGAACTGACTGAATTTTTGCACAAGCTTGCTGCAATGCAATCGGGCCCAAGCCATAATTGAACAGGCAAACTAGTGCCGCTAGCAAATTGTCTGCATTAAAACGTCCTAAAAGCGCTGCATTTATCATAAGACTTTTAGCGCCTAGTTTTTCAGAGCACCATTGCGTCGATAAGCCCTTTTCGCTCAGCATGATTTCACTCAAGTACCAACTTGTGTTGCTATTTAGTGTTGAAAGGGATTGCGCCGAAGGATAGGTTTCTAGCATTTGTAAGCCAAAGGCGTCATCACTGTTTATTAGCCGATAAGACAGGGTTGGCCAGTCAAATAGCGCCTGTTTGGCACGACCGTATTCTGCCATGGTGCCGTGGTAATCAAGGTGGTCACGGCTCAGGTTGCTAAATACTGCACCGTTAAAAGGAACGGCTGCAACACGACCTTGTTGTAGACCATGTGATGACACTTCCATTGCCACCAGTTTAATTCCTTGCTTTGCATAGTCAGCAAGTTGTCGCTGAATAGTTATGGGGTCTGCGGTAGTATTAATGCTTGGTTGTAACTGGCCTGGAACGCCATTACCTAAAGTCCCCATGACTGCAGCGGGTACCCCACAATCTTGAGCCAAAGCTGCGATTAGATGGGTAATAGTGCTTTTACCGTTGGTTCCAGTCACACCAACGATGTGTAAAGGATTGCCTTGAGAAAAATATGCCGCGTGACCCAGTTGAGATAAAAGCTGATCCAAACGCCAGAAACTTACGATGGGTACACCCAACTGGTATTCAATTTCACCATGTTGCTGTTCGTGCTGACATTGTTGAATAACCGCTACAGCACCAGCATTGACTGCTGATTCGATAAACTTGCGACCATCTACCTGCATACCAGTAACCGCAACGAAAACATCACCTTTACCTACATTTCGGCTATCCAAATGTAAATCATTGACGCTTATTTCTTCACATACGATATTGAAGTTGAGCAGGATTTTGTCAAGGCTATGAGCGAGCATCGGCAAGCTCCTCTAATTGAACCCACTGCTTAACATCAGCATCTGGAGCAACATTGAGAAAGTGCAAACCCGCTTCCATGACTTTTGAAAATACCGGACCGGAGACAGACCCCCCGTAATACGTATCACCTTGAGGTTCATCAACCGTAACAACAATCGCCAAGCGAGGATTGGTTAGTGGTGCAACCCCTGCGAAAATAGCAACATAATCATCCCCATATCCACCTCGAATTGCTTTTCTTGATGTTCCGGTTTTACCTGCAATACGGTAGCCTTCAACCGCAGCTTTGCGTCCAGTTCCACCTTCTAGGGTCACCGACTCCATCATTTCAAGTAGGGCTTTAGTATTTTGACTATTAAAGACCTGTTTGCCTTTTTCTGCTTTGTCGACTTTCAAAATGGAAATGGGCTTAGCAAAGCCAGCAGAACCAACCGTTGCATAGGCATGCGCAATTTGCAGTGGTGTGGCCATCACACCGTAGCCAAACGATAAGGTGGCTAACTCGAAGTCTGACCAACGACTACGTTGCGGTACTTGTCCTGCAGATTCACCCACTAAACCAAGGCCTGCATCATTACCAAAACCAAGCCGATAAAAAGTATCAATCATAGAATTAACACCCACTTTTAGTGCTAATTGCGAGGTGGCTACATTGCTAGATTTTTGAATCACGGTAGTTAAATCAATAGTTCCGTAGTTACGCGAATCACGAACGCGGCGGCCACCGATATTCATATACCCCGGAGAAGTATTCAGCATGGTTTCGTCGTCAACTACACCTTTTTCTAAGGCCGTTAGAACTGTAAACGGCTTGAATACTGAGCCGGGCTCAAATGCGTCAGTAATAGCGCGATTTCGAAACAAAAAGCCTTTAAATTGTTTTCTGTCGTTTGGATTAAACGAAGGGCTATTCGCCATCGCTAGAACTTCTCCAGTTTGAATATCAATCACAACAACAGAGCCAGCAGTCGCTTGGTTATCGGCCACTGCTTTTTTAAGCTCTTTATACGCAATCGCTTGTAAGCGCTGATCAATACTTAATACAATATCGTTGGAATCTTTACTTTTGCTCAGTACATCGAGATCTTCGATAACTCGTCCAGCTCGGTCTTTGCGAACTTGTCGTTTGCCTGCCTCTGCGCTTAACCAATGATTATAACTTTGCTCCACCCCTTCTTGACCGGCACCATCAATATTAGTGAAACCAACAAGGTGAGCACTTACTTCGCCAGTAGGGTAAAAACGACGCGACTCGGCCTTTAAATACACCCCGGGAATCTTCAATTTTTCAATGTAGCCTGCAATCGCGGGGCTAACTTGGCGTTTCAAATACACAAAGCGACGTTTTGGGTCTTTCACTTTGTTGAGTAGTTTTTCACTGTCAGTTTCCAAAACGTCAGCTAAGGCATGCCAAGCTTCTAGCTTGTCCAAGCCGTTTTGCTCGTGAACCCGTTTCGGATCGGCATAAATAGCTCTTACCGGTACACTAACCGCCAATTCTCGCCCATTTCGGTCAGTAATCACGCCACGCTCAACAAAGTTGGACATAGTACGAACCGAACGCAGGTCGCCTTCGTGTACAAGGCGCTCTGGTGCCCAAACCTGAATGTAAGCAGTGCGCACAACTAAGGCCATAAACACCGAAAAAACCACAACTGCAACGAGCGTAAAACGCCAGCTGATCAGTAGTTGTGGTTTTTTACTTCGTTTGTTCATGGCTTCCTTACCATCACTTCGTCCGATAAGTTCGGACGTTTCATATTCAGTTCAGCAACTGCTAGTCGTTCAACTCGACTGTGTTCAGCTAAGGCGTTTTGTTCAATTAACAAATGACGCCACTCAACATTTAGCTCATCACGTAGCATTTGTAGATCTTCGCGTTGCGATATAAGCATGCGCGTATTATGGGTGGTTAATACCACAGCAAATGCACTAGCCAATATCATCAACAACAAAGACACTGCTATTCGTTGGCGCCATAAGTCGCTCACTATCACCTTGAGTAACTGTGGTTGGCGCCCCGAGGTCTCCATCTATAGTTTCTCAGCTATCCGCAGTACTGAGCTACGTGCCCGTGGATTTACTTCGAGTTCAGCAGCACTTGGCTTGATTGCTTTACTCATGCGTTTTAGCGTTTTCCCTTCACCTAACATCTCGGCTGATACTGGCAGGTTTTTAGGATACTGTTTGCCCATTTCTTGCGCGCGTATGAAACGTTTAACCATACGGTCTTCAAGAGAATGAAAACTAATCACTGCCAAACGGCCATCTTTTGCCAATACATCAATACTGCCTTCAAGTGCCAAGCGTATTTCATCCAGTTCACTATTAATAAAAATACGTATTGCTTGGAAAGAGCGAGTTGCTGGATGTTTAAACTTGTCTTTAACTGGACATGCCAAGTCGATGACCTTGGCCAGCTCTAAAGTCGAAGTAAAGGGCTGCTCTTCACGGTGTTCAACAATCCCACGCGCAATCCGTTTACCAAATTTTTCTTCACCAAAGGTCTTTATTACCCATGAAATGTCTGCTTCATCGGCATTATTTAACCATTGCGCCGCTGTTTGCCCACGGCTGATGTCCATACGCATGTCTAAGGGCCCATCGCGCATAAAGCTAAATCCACGACTTGCGTCATCTAGTTGCGGCGATGACACTCCGAGATCAAGCAATACACCATCAACTTTTCCAATGAGGCCGAGCTCATCAATAACAGCTCTTAATTCTGAAAATGGCTGGTGCACAATTTGAAACCGTGGGTCGTCACTAAACCGTTGTGCAGCTTCTATCGCTCTAGGATCTCGGTCAATCGCAATCAATCGCCCTTGTGGACCAAGGTGATTAAGTATTTCTTGGCTGTGACCACCACGACCAAAAGTACCATCAACGTAGATCCCATCAGGTTTGATGGCTAAGCCTTCGATACATTCGTCGAGTAAAACCGATCGATGTTTAAATTCAGCTGTCATGTTATAAGGAAAACCCTTTTAGACTATCGGTGGACCATTGTTCTTCGTCATCAATGGCGATATCAGCTTGAATTTGTGCTTGCCAGTTTTCTTCAGACCACAATTCAAATTTGTTCAATTGCCCAACTAGCATCAGGTGTTTTTCTAATCCCGCATGATTTCGCAAAGTAGGTGGAACTAACAAACGTCCGTTTTTATCCAACTCACAATCAACTGCATGACCCAAAAGCAAACGCTGCAAGCGACGTTCGCTTGCATTAACACTAGATAGCCTGCGTAACTTACGTTCTATTTCTTCCCATTCGTGCATTGGGTAAAGTAGTAAACAGGAATGCGATATATCAATGGTAAACACCATGCGTGAGTCGCAATTTTCGCTCAACCAGTCGCGATAGCGAGTAGGCATGGTTAGCCTTCCCTTCGCATCTAGGTTGATTGAACTTGCGCCACGAATCATTTAGTTACTCTCATTTGAGCTCATTTTCGAGCTATCGCATCTTATAGATCCACAAAGATCCACTTTTTCCCACAGTTTTATAATTCTAAGGACGAGTCGACACCTTTGCAAGCTAGCAAGGGTAACAATTCGTGATGGATTGCAAATGATTTGACTAAGAAACTGAATTTGCTGAGGAAATGTACAAAAAATAATCTATTAAACGCAAGCTAGCTCACACTTCATGACTTTCGGTGCTGACTTGCTAGAATAAGGTCTCAATTTTGATTAGGAAACATCATGGCATTTAAAGAATACAAAGTTCTACAAGTAGCTGAAGGTGCACTCGGTACCCTCTTTCTTGGTGCATCGGGTATGCCCATCAAAAAACTTGAGGTAACTTTAAACGAAGAAGCTGCAGATGGGTGGCAATTGGTGTTCCAAGTTATTGAAAGTCGTCGCTTCTGGTTATTCTGGACTCGCGAGTCTGTACTGATTACTCTCGGACGAGATTAAGTGGGAAAACGATGTTAAATCGTCAACAAGTCGAACAACATAGCGAGCAGCTTAGGCAGACAATTCGTCAGCTCGATGATGCCAAGCGTAAAGTGTTCTATACGCATTTACGTCAACAAGTACGCGATCCTGACACTTATGCAAGTTGTAACTTTTTGTTTATCGCGGGATTGCATCATTTCTACTTAAAGCGGTATGCGCGAGGAAGCTTTAATCTCGCAGTATTCTTGATTGGCATAGGCGCATTCATCGGCGGCTTTTTTGGTTTAGGTTTATTCGCAATTATTGGTATTTGCGTAATTGAACTACCCGCTTTATTTCGATCTCAACTTATCGTTGAAGATTACAACAATCAGCTGAGCGAACAATTGTTAGATGATTTAACCAAGCATGACGCGTAATAAAGAAAAACCGCCTCGCATATTCACTATGCAAGGCGGTCATTAAGAGGTGGAGTTGGCCGCATAAGCCGGGTTCTGTACTCTTGCGAGTGGTAACCATTCCTCTAGGCCTAAGATCGCTCTTAGGCTCAAGCAGCCTACCCGCCCCCAAACGCGGGTCGCGTCCACAGGGGCCTATTTGGCCTTGCTTCGGGTGGAGTTTACCTCGCCGCATACTGTTACCAGTAGCGCGGTGCGCTCTTACCGCACCCTTTCAGCCTTACCGGTTTGTCGAAACAAACTTAGGCGGTCTTCTCTCTGCTGCACTTGTCGTGAGCTCACGCTCCCCAGGCGTTACCTGGCACCCTACCCTATGAAGCCCGGACTTTCCTCCCCTTTGCCCGTTTAATAACTTTACAAGTTACTACTTACGACAAAGCAGCGGTTACCTCGGCCAACTCCGCGGCGCACAATAGCAAAGTCCGCGTTTATTCACCAGCCTGATCTGACTTTTCTTGCTCTAAGCCATATTGGTATAGCGCATTCTTCTTCAGATCATATATTTGAGCTGTCAGCGCAGCGGCTTTCTTCAAAGGCAATTCCTTGCGTAATAAAGCTAAGGTTTGCAACGCTGGTTTGGGCAAGGCTTCTTTTTGTTTTGGTTTTCCAGCAACGACCAACACCATTTCACCTTTTTGATGGCGAGGCTCGTCAATGAGGCGTTGGCGAAGCTCGTGTACGCTCATACTCAAAATGCTTTCGAAGGTTTTAGTTATTTCTCGAGCCATCACAATGCGCCGCTGTGCTCCCATGCAGGTCTCAATATCGGTTAAGCTATCGAGGATGCGATGCGGACTTTCATAAAAAACCATGGTGTGGCTGGCATCCGCGAGATCATTGAGTCGGTCACAACGCGCTTTGGTTTTTGCGGGTAAAAAACCTTCGTAGCTAAAGCGATCGGTAGGTAAGCCACTAGCACTTAAGGCTGCAATCGCCGCGCAGGCTCCGGGCAAAGGCACAACATCAAACCCTTGTTGCTGGCAATAAGCCACCAAGTGATATCCTGGGTCATTAATTAGTGGTGTCCCAGCGTCAGAAATAAGCGCAACACTTTTGCCTTGCGTGAGTTGCTCGCCAAGCCACTGACAACGTTGCTGTTCGTTATGGTCGTGAACCGCTACCAAAGGGGTATCAATGTCAAAATGCTGCATCAGACGTCGGCTGTTACGCGTATCTTCTGCGGCAATTACCGAGACTTGTTTTAAGACCTCAATCGCCCGAAGCGTCATGTCGCCTAAATTTCCTATCGGCGTGGGTACAATATACAGCGCTGCTTGTGTCATCATTTTGCCCTATTCTAGTTTTGCCGCTCACTGTAAGTGAAAGTTATGTCAGTCTCAATCGGAGTTGTTCGATAATTTCATCCGCATGCGATAGACTATGGCCAATTTCAATTCGTTATGGAAAGACGCCGTGCTGCGCTCAATCAGACTGATCTACCAATGGCCACTAATCTTGTGTCTGGTACTACTACTAAATGCATGTGCGAGTAATAGCACATCTAGCGATACTAGCTCCCAATTTCCTGGATTCGCACAGCCAACAACGCAAAGCCCAGATGAATATTTACGTTTAGCCAAGCGTAGTAAAGGCGATGCAGCATTCAACTGGCAGCTACTTGCAGCAAAGGCATATATTGGCCTTGACCAACTTCAGCCAGCCCAAGCTATTTTAGAGAGCTTAGAAGAACAGGCCAACAGTAATCAAACAGTAGCTGGGCACAAACTTGTGCAAGCGGAATTACTGTTCGCTCAAAATTTGGCGAACCAAAGTTTACAGTTACTCAGCTTCGATCCAATGTGGCAGTTGAGTAATGATTATTGGCTTAGTTATTATCAACAGCGCGCTACCATTTATCAACTACTTAACAATCCTGTTGCCGAGGTTCAAGAACGCGTTGAATTAGATAAAAGGCTTACTGACGCTAGTGATCAATTGGCCAACAATCAACAGATTTGGTCTCAACTAAAACCCTTAAACGCTTATACCTTACGTAGCTTTCAAGGTACAAGTGATTCTGTATTCAACGGATGGTTGGAAGTTGCGGCCATAGTCAATGAACCGAAACGTAATCCTCAGCAGCTTTTCGATAATCTAGCACAGTGGGAAAATGACTACCCCAATCACCCTGCGCTTCAATTCGTTCAAGTTGACATCGGCTCGGCAATGAACGCACAACGCTATGCCCCCCAACGCGTTGCAGTGCTTTTACCACTCAGTGGTCGCTTTAAGGCTAGTGCCAATGCTGTGCGAGATGGCATGCTAGCAGCCCAATACGATGAACGTACTGATGCAGCTCTGCGCAACAGTCAATTGAGCTTTATTGATACCGAAGCTAATCAAGGACCTGCTTTGCGCCAAGCGATTGAAGGAGCGACTCCTGATTTCATCATCGGTCCTTTACGTAAAGATCAAGTGTTATGGCTGCAGCAACAGCAATTACAAACACCTTGGATGGCACTCAATCAAGCGGAACATAGTGCTCAAAATGGTCAATTCTACTTCGGTCTAAGCCCTGAAGATGAAGCGCAGCAAGCAGCTCAGGAAATTTTTGACCAAAGCCTAAGCATGCCTTTGATCATCGCGCCACAGAGCACCATTGGTCAACGTATGACAAATGCCTTCATAGAACGTTGGAAACGACTTAGTGACGAACCCTACGAAAGCATTTATTACAGTAACAACAAAGAATTACAGGGTGCGATCCGCAATCTCCTCTTAGTCGATGAAAGTCAGGCTAGAGTGCGCCAAGCTCAACAATTACTTGGCTTTAATATTGGTACAGAAACGCGCTCTCGTGGTGATACACAGGCGATATACATCATCGGCAACAATAACGAAACTAAATTAATAAAACCAAGTATTGAAGTTGCTGTTAGTCCATTTGCGCAGCTTCCCCAACTGTTCGCAAGTTCACGCAGTTATCAACGTGGTAGTGTCGACGACGAAGTCGAGTTACAAGGTCTATGGATTAGTGAAATGCCATGGATGCTCGACCATAGCTCAGCGTTCTACCAACAGTACAACCAGTTGTGGCCAGAATATAATGAGAGTCACCGACGCCTATTCGCCTTAGGTTTCGACGCACTACTAGTTTTGCCTAACCTTGATCAGATGCGCGGTTATACCGATTTCAAAATTGATGGTTTAAGTGGTGCGCTCAGCGTTAGCCAAACCGGTGCAGTTGAACGCGAATTAACCTGGGCACGCTATCAAGATGGTGAGTTACGCCCTATGGATTATGTATCTCCAATTGTCGAAAATGACGTTGATATTGATTCACAGGACTTAGAAGCGGATGAGGCTATAGAGGCTCTAAATCCCGAAGATGAAGTATCAGGTATCGAAATCGTGCCTGTCGATGACAGTTCAACTGATGGTGAAATTCAAAGCTTAGGTTTTGAAGTTGAGACCGTTGAATAAAATAACGGCCTAGATTTTGCGTTTTCTAAAGAAAGCAAAACATCTGATAAGTGGTATGCGGGCGGAGCAACAAGCTGCTCGCTATTTACAAGGCCAAGGTTTGACCCTAGTTGAACGAAACTTCAGCTGTCGTTGTGGTGAAATTGATATAGTTGCCCGAGACCAAAGTGTTTGGGTCTTCGCAGAAGTGAAGTTTCGCAGTCAGCAAACATTTGGTGGTGTTGACCATGCTATCAGCAAAGCTAAACAACGAAAAATTATAAACACCGCTGAGTTCTACTTGCATAATAAGGGCTTGAACATTAATAATTTGCAAATACGCTTTGATGCAGTACTTATTGAAAACCAAGAGCCACGCTTACGTTGGCTTAAAAATGCCTTTGGAGGCTAAAGGTACAATGCAAGATAGAATTAAAGAGATATTTAGAGAAAGCATACAAACCAAAATAGCTGCAGCAGAAGCACTTCCAGGTTCAATTGAATCGGCAAGTTTGCTACTGGCGCAAGCCTTATTGAGCGGACGAAAACTCCTGCTTTGTGGTAATGGCAGCGGCTCTGTACTTTCTCAAAACTTTGCATCCCAGCTGGTCAATCGCTTCGAAACTGAACGCCCCAGCTTGCCCGCATTGGCATTAACTAGCGACAACGCTACAATTAGCGCCATTGCCAATGACCACCATTTCGATGAGGTTTTTGCTAAACAAATTCGTGCATTAGGTAACGAGGGTGATGTGCTTCTAGCTATTTCTCCTGATGGCAATACACCCAATTTGATAAAAGCCCTTGAAGCCGCCGTGAATCGAGATATGTGTATCATCGCTTTGACTGGTGAGGATGGTGGTGTGATGGCGGGGTTATTAAGTGAGCAGGATGTCGAAGTACGTGTTCCTTCTGCCCAACATACCCGTATATTTGAGGTACATTTACTGACTCTCAATAGCATGGGTGACTTGCTCGATCGCATGTTATTCCCCCAATAATAGGTTTCAAAAGTCATGACCCCAGTAAAAACTTTTTTTATTATCTCTTCTTTAGTTTTGCTCCAGGCCTGTGCCGGAGTTGCTGTTGTAGGTGCAGGGGTTGCCGCTGGCGCCGCAACTGACCGACGCAGTGTAGGTACTCAATTTGATGACCAGTTATTAGAGCTCAACAGTGTAAATGCCCTCGCTAAGGATGAAGACTTGTGGGAGGTTAGTCGGCTCAGCGCCCACGCCCTAAACTCAAAAGTTTTGGTCATAGGTCAAACACAAACAGTAGAACACCAAGCGCGTGTATCTGAAATTATTGCGGGTCTTGATGGTGTATCACAAGTCCTCAATGAGGTCAGAGTACAAAGCGTAGCTCCGTTAGATGTGCAATCAAAAGATGCTTGGATCACTTCGCAAGTAAAGTTAAAAATCTATGATAATAACGCCATCCCTGTTGGAAAAATAAAGGTCATAACTGAGGATAGTGAAGTTTTCTTGATAGGCTTAGTCAATCGCACTGAAGCCGATGCTGCAGTTGAGATTGCAAGGCATGTCGGAGGCGTAACAGCTGTGATACGTGTTTTCGACTATGTGCAAGAATAACAACTGTTTAGTTACGCTTAACCAGCGCTTAGACCCATTAAAAGCGCTGGTAGCTTAAACGTCATCACCTAAATACAGCCGTCAAACCCCTTATCTAAAGAAAGCTTAATAAGATTTCTTTAGATTTGTTTTCCGTCCCTCTACCGACTCCCCTTAACGGCACTAAGACATGCCAGTGAATGTTAGCTGAGTGTTTAAGCTTGTCACACTCGCTGCTTCCACAGTCACTCCACGCAACCTCAACAAGTATACTGGCCACTTATCAAGGACCAGCGTCTTACATGCATTACAGTAAATACCTATATTAAGTACAAAAGTGAGTGATATTACCGCGCTATTACTCAGTGATAAGCTTATCAATGTTAATTCATACTGCCCAAGCAAGCCTGCATTCAGAGCTGCTGTTTCTGGAGTAGTCGGAGGTAGGTTTGCATTAAGTATGAAGGTGTTTGGCTGTGATAATGTGGAGCAAGCTACCACTATACTGGGACACAATTTACAAGATAAATATTTCGATGCCGCCAAGGGAGGCGGCTAGTCAGCGACCAAAGAAAGATAAAACTGGCGACTAAGGCAAAACCAAATGCAACAACATATTCCGCTCCTGAAACAGTTGATCAATCAGATGTTCCAGATGTTGTTATGAAAAATGCAGCTGCTTCAGATTAGCCAACTTAGACTTCAGCTTATATTCACTTGCGTATAAATAAAAAAACCTCCATGCGGAGGTTTTTTACTATTTGATAACTCTTAAACTCGGTTTACCTTTTTTCGGCTTCTCAGGTTCAGGGCTGTCTTTATCTATTGGTTCTTCAGCACTCGGGGCTATACTTGGTGTTGCTTTACCAGAATCCGCTTCATCAATCATTTTTTGATAAAATGGTTCTGCGTCGAACACAGTCCCTGCACCATTTTCTCGTGCGTAAATTGCCAATACAGCACCCATGGGTACGTATACATTGGTAGGCACACCGCCGAACCGAGCGTTAAAACTGACCGCATTCAGGTCCATCTCAAACGCTGCTACTGCGCTAGGTGCAATGTTAAGCACGATTTGGCCGTCTTGAATAAACTGATGCGGAACATCCGCATCTGGCCAAAGGGCATTAACCACCAAATGCGGGGTCAAATCGTTATCTAATAACCAATCCATAAATGCACGCAGCAAATATGGACGGTTAGGCGTCATTACGAGTTCGGTTTCCATGCTGATTCTTAAGCAACGAAACCGTCACGAATTTCGCGCTCGGCTTCAGTCAAAGAGGCTTGGAATGACTCACGATCAAAGACGCGAAGCATATAGGTTTTAATTTCCTTCTCGCCAGGACCATTGAGCTCGATACCAAGCGCAGGAAGACGCCACAGTAGCGGTGCTAAATAGCAATCTACCAGGCTGAACTCTTCACTCATAAAGTATGGCAATTCCGCAAATACCGGTGCAATACCCAACAAGCTTTCAGTCAAACGTTGACGCGCTTTTTCTGCATCTTGACCACTTTCAATTTTGTCAACCAAGCTGTACCAATCGTTTTCTATACGGTACATCATCAAACGACTGTTACCACGAGAAACCGGGTAAACAGGCATTAGCGGCGGATGCGGAAAACGCTCGTCCAAGTATTCCATGATGATACGGGCGTTATACAACACCAATTCACGGTCAACCAGTGTAGGGACTGAGCTATAAGGGTTCAGATCAATTAAATCTTCAGGCAAGTTATCAAGTTCTACTTGCATAATGTCAACGCTGACACCTTTCTCAGCAAGTACAATTCGCACTTGATGGCTATAAAGGTCACTCGCTCCTGAGTACAGTGTCATCACTGAGCGTTTATTGGCAGCTACAGCCATCGAACCCTCCAAATTTGGGATTATAAAAACAAACAATCGGTAAAGGCCAATGCCTTTACCGACTCAATTAACAGCGCACACTAAAGTTTAGTGAACGTCGCGCCAGTACTCTTTCTTCAATAAGTAACTAAAGACAAAGAATATTGCCAAGAAACCCATGACCCAATATCCGAGACGTTTACGCTCTAATTGGATAGGCTCCCCTGAGTAGACCAAGAAGTTTACCAGATCTAAGACCGCTTGGTCATATTCATCTGCACTCATTTCGCCACTACCATCGCTTTCGATACCAGTAACGACAGCGTGTTCTTCTCCGTCAATCATGCGTAGCTCTTCTTTAATGCTAGGCACACCTTGTAATTCTTCAAGAACATGGGGCATACCAACACTTGGGAAGACCAAGTTATTTACGCCAAACGGACGCGTTTCATCAGCGTAAAAACTACGTAGATACGTGTAGATCCAATCAGCTCCACGAACACGCGCTACTAAGGTCAGATCAGGTGCAGGAGCACCAAACCAAGCCGCAGCGTCGTCCGCTTGCATGGCATTTTCCATCAATTGGCCGACTTTTACCCCAGTAAAGATCAAGTTCTCTTGCATTAAATCGAGAGGAATCGACAAATCTTCTGCAACTCGATTATAACGCTGGTATTGGGTGGAGTGACAGGCAAAGCAATAATTCATAAATAAAGCTGCACCACTTTGCAGTGAAGCCTTATCATGCAAATCATAGTTGGCTTTGTCGAGCTTAACCCCTGAACCTGCTGCGAGGGCAATAGTCGGAATCAGTGCCAGTAAGGCAATCAACAATCGTTTCATTATCGTGTCACCCTCTCTGGAACTGGCTTGGTTGCTTCATTTTTACTGTAGATAAATAGCAAAATGAAATAAGCAAAATAACCAAATGAAGTTATACGCGCTAGCAAAGTTAGCATCGGTGTAGAGGGTAATGCCCCCAATATACCTAGTACCACAAAGCAGATTACAAACTGTGCAATGTTTAGCTTATGCCAGATACTACGATATCGAATCGATTTAACTTTACAGCGGTCAAGCCAAGGCAGTACAAAGAGCACCGCAATAGATAAGCCCATCATTGCAACACCCATTAGTTTATCGGGGACCGCTCGTAAAATGGCGTAAAACGGTGTGAAGTACCATACCGGAGCAATGTGCTCAGGAGTTTTTAGCGGGTTGGCCGCCTCGAAGTTAGGTGCTTCAAGCAAGTACCCTCCACCTTCGGGAACAAAGAACATAACCCAAGCAAAGAAGAATAAGAAACCAACAATGGCTGCTAAGTCTTTTACGGTAAAGTAAGGGTGGAATGGGATGCCGTCTTTAGGCCAACCGTTCTCGTCTTTGTTCTCTTTAATTTCGATACCGTCAGGATTGTTTGAACCCACTTCGTGCAAAGCCACAATATGCAAGAAAACAAGCATAACGAGTACTAAGGGTAGCGCAATCACATGCAAGCTAAAGAATCGATTTAGCGTCGCCCCTGAGATGACGTAGTCACCACGTATCCACAAGGTTAAATCGTCACCGATAAACGGTATTGCACCAAACAAGGAAATAATAACTTGTGCTCCCCAGTAGGACATCTGTCCCCAAGGTAGCAAGTAGCCCATAAAGGCTTCAGCCATTAAGACCAAGAAGATCAACATACCAAATAGCCATATTAGCTCACGAGGCTTTTGGTACGAGCCGTAAATCAAACCACGATACATATGCAAGTAAATAACAACAAAGAACGCTGACGCTCCCGTTGAGTGCATATAGCGCAATAACCAGCCATAGTCGACATCACGCATGATGTACTCGACACTGGCAAACGCACCCTCACCCGAAGGATTGTAATTCATGGTTAGCCAAATACCGGTCAGGATTTGGTTCACTAGCACGATCATGGCGATAAAACCAAAGATGTACCAAAAGTTAAAATTAATTGGGGTTGGGTATTGGCCTACATGTTTATTGTAGGTTTTGGTCAGTGGGATCCGTTCGTCGATCCAATTTAGTAAGCCTTTCATACGCTTTCTCCCCCATCGTTGCCGATTAAAATAGTGTTTTCGTCAACATAATAATGCGGGGGAACCACTAAATTTAAAGGTGCGGGTACACCTTGGAATACGCGTCCGGCCATATCAAATTTAGAACCATGGCACGGACAGAAGAACCCATACTCTACACCTTGAACTTGTTCTTCAAAACTTCCTGGCAAATAAGTTGGCGAGCAACCTAGGTGCGTACACAGTCCAACACTAACCAATAATTCTGGTTTGAGTGAACGGTAAGAGTTTTGAGCATATTCAGGTTGTTGTGGCTCTTCGGAGTTAGGATCACGCAACTGAGACCCAATTTTATCCAAGTTATCAAGCACTGATTGTGGGCGGGATACTATCCACACCGGTTTTCCTCGCCACTCTACGCGCAAGAGTTGGCCAGGTTCTATTTTACTAACGTTCACTTCAACCGGTGCTCCAGCCGCTTTGGCTTTAGCACTTGGGTTCCAAGAACTTATGAAAGGTACTGCTGCGTAACCTACTCCTACTCCGCCAACAACTGCTGTTGACCAAGTTAAAAATCGGCGACGACCAGCGTCAACAGGCGCATTGCTCATCCAATGTCTCTCCGGTAAGGATCCGCTTTGATTATTATGTTATCGATTGGCATCGATGCCTTTTCCTTGCGGTTTTTTATAGTCTGTCCCTGTGAACATCGCGCAAAAGCGACTGTCGGGAATATCAATTCAAGGCGAGTGAGTGCACAGTCACCACAAAATGCCTCAAAATAGTATAGAAATTCACGTATTTTGACAAGAGATTACGAGTATTTAACCTCTATACAACAAAGAAAAAAAAACCCGGTATAAACCGGGTTTTTGTTCGAAGTGCCAACAATTAACGTTTAGAGAATTGTGGAGCACGACGTGCTTTACGTAGACCAACTTTCTTACGTTCAACTTTACGAGCATCACGAGTAACAAAACCAGCAGCACGTAAGTCAGGGCGTAGGGTTTCGTCAAACTCTAGAAGGGCACGAGTGATACCGTGGCGAATTGCGCCAGCTTGACCACTGATACCACCGCCAGAAACGGTGATGTTCAAGTCGAATTTTTCGATCATATCTACTAACTCAAGTGGTTGACGAACAACCATACGAGCAGTATCACGACCGAAGTATTCTTCTAGTGAACGTTTGTTGATAGTAATGCTTCCGCTACCTGCTTTCAGGAAAACCCGAGCAGTTGAGCTTTTGCGACGGCCAGTGCCGTAATATTGAGTCTCAGCCATGATTCAGGTTCCCGTTAAATATCTAAAACTTGAGGTTGCTGTGCACTATGAGTGTGCTCAGGACCTTTAAATACTTTCAGTTTACGGAACATCGCACGGCCTAGAGGACCTTTTGGCAACATACCTTTAACTGCAGACTGGATAACACGCTCAGGAGCTTTATCGATCAACTTTTCAAAGCTGATTGATTTTAGACCGCCTGGGTAGCCAGAGTGCGAGTGGTAGATTTTACCTTTCGCTTTGTTACCAGTAACTGTCACTTTTTCACAGTTAACAACGATGATGTAATCACCAGTATCAACGTGAGGAGTGTATTCAGCTTTATGTTTACCACGTAAGCGGCTTGCGATTTCAGTCGCGATGCGACCCAAGGTTTTACCCTCAGCGTCTACAACATACCAGTCGCGTTCTACGCTTTCTGGTTTTGCTACAAATGTTTTCATTAGTGTAAATAACCCAAAATTTGTTACTAGGCGCTCATGTGCAAAGCACACAAACAATAATAAGCTACTCTATGTATCCCTTCGAATACGGAGTTAGCTGGGCAGTTAGCACCATCAAATTGATGGTCTGTAACGTGGGTGAGCGGATTATAGGGGAAGTGTCTTAAAATAGCACCCCCTTTCTTGCGTTTTTTTTGTGCATTTCTAAGGCACAAAGCTAAGCTTCTACGCTAGGTGTTCACGACCTAAATACTCCGTGGATTGCATTTCCTGTAATCGCGATAAACAGCGCTGAAACTCAAACACTAAACGTTCACCTCTATAGATGTCGTTCATAGGGACTTGCGCTGTAATTATTAGGCTAACATTGCGCTCATAAAACTCGTCGATTAACGCAATGAAGCGTCTGGCACTGTCTTCTTGGTCCGACGCCATTTGCTCTAATCCATCGAGCAAAACCGTATGATAGAGCTTCGCAAGTTCGATATAGTCATTTGCAGAACGCGCCGACTTACACAACTGCTCAAAACTTATGAGCAGAACACCGTGCCCTTGTGAGATTACCTCAATTTGCCGATGATTGACCTCGATAGCTTCCGCTCGCAAACTTGATTCACCGCTCAATTCATAAAAATACCTTTCCATATTTTTACGAGCACTTTGGTCTAAGGGTGAATGATAGATTTCAGCTTGTTCTAAAGTGCGCATTCGATAGTCGCAGCCACTATCCACATTTAAGATTTCACAATGCTGTTCAATTAGCCCGATCGTGGGCAAGAAGCGCTGCCGTTGTAAACCATTTCTATATAGATCATGTGGCGGTATATTTGAGGTAGCCACCAGCACAACACCATGTGAAAACAGAGCTTCAAACAATCCGGCCAAAATCATTGCGTCAGTAATATCACTGACAAAAAATTCGTCGAAACAGATAATGTCGGTTTGACTTGCGATATTTGCAGCCACTATTTGTAAGGGATTAGATTTACCCTGTAGCGCTTTTAGTTGGTCATGGGTCGAATACATAAAGCGGTGAAAATGTAAGCGTTGCTTACGCGTGGTGCTTAGACAATCAAAAAACGTATCCATCAAATAGGTTTTACCGCGCCCCACTCCTCCCCAAAAGTACAAGCCCTTTATTGGTGTCTGATCAGGCGTTTTGGTTGTGCTTGATTTGTTGCCAAATCCAATACGTTTAAGCCATTTATTTGGCGAGGAACTTGAAGCCTTCACTTGCGGTTTAGTAAAATTCACAAGCTCTTTACTCAGGCGATCGAGTGCTTCAACGGCCTGAACTTGTGCTGAATCGGATTCAAAACCACGAGTTTCTATATCCGTTTGGTATTTTTCTGAGGGCAACATAGCTAGCTTTTTTCCTGTATTGAAGCATTTATCTGGTCGGGCTTGAAAAATTTAAGGCTTCTCGCAGTACCATGCAAGCCAAAGCTCAAGTATATTAAATCAAACCGCACAACGTGAGAGTAAAAAATGGATGCAGTAAATAGTTTGGCCCTGGTACTCTTGGGCATGGTCATCGGCTACATCGTCGCTCGTCTTTTCAATAAAAGTTCCACTCTCGACGCTCAAAGCAAAGTCGACTATGAAAACAACCGTCGAGAACTTGAGCAATATCGAACTCAGGTGAACTCCCATTTCGAGACTAGCGCCCAATTGCTAGAAGATATGGCCAAACACTATCAAAATATATATGAGCATATGGCCTCTCAAAGTCGTGAGCTGATGAAAGAAGAACAACAACCCACTTTATTTGCAGAATTTGAGCAAAATAAAGAAGAAGAACCAAAAGTTGAAAATCTAGAATCTCAGCCTAAAGATTACTCCAATCAGCCGTCTGGTCTATTCAAAGCCCAACGCAAAGCAAGTTAAAGTTATGTAAGTTCATGTAAAGGGGCTGAACTGAGCCCCTTTTCTACAGTCATAATCGTTCACTCGACCAATTTATTGTTTGCGAATGCATCGCTATAAATTCGGACAAGATGATACTCGTTAATTGTGGAGATAATAAATGTCAGTTTGGAAACATCGGCTTATTGCTACAAGTTTCGCCCTTACGATGGGAATCTCATCCATTGCTCATGCGGCTCTTCCTATTGCTGTCAACGGCGACGAACTCCCTAGTTTAGCTCCGGTTCTCGAAACCGTTACCCCTGCGGTGGTCAGTATTTCTGTATCTGGAACCAAAGTGAGTAACCAACAAATACCGGAAGTATTTCGCTACTTCTTCGGTCCAGAAGGTAGTCCAAATGGCGCAGGCCCACAAGAACGGCCTTTCCAAGGTCTGGGCTCAGGGGTCATCATTGATGCCAACAAAGGTTATGTGATTACCAACTCACATGTAATTGCTGAAGCCGACGAAATTATTGTCAGTCTCAACGATGGCCGTGAGTATGAGGCAAAAGTCCTAGGTTCAGATAAGGAGACCGATATTGCACTGGTTCAAATTGATGCCAAAGACCTCCATGAAGTTAAATTTGCCGATAGCGATCAGCTACGCGTTGGCGACTTTGTGGTTGCAATTGGTAATCCTTTTGGGCTTGGTCAAACCGTAACATCAGGGATAGTAAGTGCTCTGGGAAGAAGCGGACTTAATATCGAGAAGCTAGAGAACTTTATTCAAACTGACGCTGCAATTAACAGCGGTAACTCTGGTGGAGCGCTTATCAACCTTAGAGGCGAACTCATTGGGATAAACACCGCTATTATTGCACCCGGTGGCGGTAACATTGGTATAGGTTTCGCTATTCCAAGCAACATGGTACAAAACCTAAGTGAGCAAATTGTTGAATTTGGCGAAATACGACGCGGTGTACTTGGCGTTATGGGTGGTGAACTTAATAGTGAACTCGCCGAAGCCTTTGGCATTGATTCTCAAAATGGCGCGTTTGTTAATGAAGTGATGCCTGACTCAGCAGCCTCTGAAGCCGGGATTCAAGCTGGCGATATTATTGTTTCCGTAAACGCTAAGAAAGTTAACAGTTTTTCTGAACTCAGGGCCAAAATTGGCACCATGGGCGCAGGTAAAACGGTGCAAATTGGGATCATGCGTGATGGAAAACGGCAAACGCTAGAAGTCACACTTAAACGTGGCGACGAGCAAAATGTGAAAGCAAAAGTCATGCATCCAGCCCTTGAAGGTGCTTTGCTCAGTGCTGCCGATAAAGAACCCGGCGTACTGGTTAGCAAGATTGAACGCGGATCGCCGGCTGACCAAAATGGTCTTGAAGAAGGTGATATTATCGTAGGAGTCAATAAAACCGATGTTGCTAATCTAGCTGAACTACGCAGTTTATTTGAAACTGAACCCAATATTTTGGCGCTAAAGATTAAGCGAGGCGACTCTTACCTCTATCGAATCTTACGCTAAAACATCTAAGCCCTGCATTTGCAGGGCTTTTTGCATCGACTGTGCTCATGCTATGCTGGGAACATACTCACTAAAATAAGACATCCAATTGAGCCGTATTCTCAAATATATAGGTAAACCGGCCTTATTCGGTCTAATTATTTCTATCGTTATATTGCTCGCTTTTCCTGAGTTTCGGGCAAATAGTAAGCGTCTTTGGGATGACTATCAGTTTATCGATGCCGCTGTAGGATCTTATTCGCAAGCCACCCGTCGCGCCGCTCCCGCCGTAGTGAATATTTACACTCGAAATTTCCAAAGCACTTTGGTACGTGATAGTGAGTCCAGCACTCAGGGCTTGGGTTCTGGTGTAATCATGTCTTCTGAAGGTTGGGTGCTCACTAATCTACACGTTATCAATGAAGCCGACGAAATAATCGTAGCTCTGCAAGACGGTCGCGTCTTTAATGCTGAACTGATGGGCAGCGATCTGATTACTGATCTAGCTGTACTCAAAATCGAATCGCTACCTGACCTACCGGTTATTCCTCAAAACGACGAATTGGATACTCAAGTCGGTGATATCGTTCTTGCCATAGGTAATCCCTATAATATTGGCCAGACCATTACCCAAGGTATTATTAGTGCGACCGGACGAGTCGGTATGAGCTCTACCGGACGACAAGATTTCTTACAAACTGACGCCGCTATTAACCGCGGTAACTCTGGTGGAGCACTGATAAACACCCGTGGCGAATTAGTTGGAATTAACACTGCGGCATATCACTTAGGCGACTCTGAAACCTACGGAATTAGCTTCGCAATCCCTTTTAAATTGACCAAGAAGATCCTGCTGGGTTTGGTTAAAGACGGTAAAATCGTTCGCAGTTATTTGGGTATTGATGGCCTAGCTATTAATAAGCAGCTCGCGCAGCGTCTAAACCTAAAACGAGTGACGGGCGTGATTATCCAAGGTACCGACCCAAATGGACCCGCTGAAAAAGCCGGAATTGAGACCAATGATATTCTGATAAAGATTAATGACATAGAAATAATCGGTGTACGTGAAGCCAGTGACATAGTTGCGGAAACCGCACCAGGCAGTCAAATCATAACAACCATTATTAGAAATGGAGAGATTATCGAACTTCCGGTCACGGTCACTGAATTACCGCAACCTAGTTTATAGAAAACAAAGAAGCGCTCCGAAGAGCGCTTTTAAAGTGTAGCTTAAATTGCTAATCGCCTAGCCTTTAACGCGCTTAATTAACGCGCCTAGCCCTGCAAATTTTTCTTCAATTCGTTGGTAACCACGATCGATATGATAGATACGATCGACAGTCGTTTCACCTTCCGCAACCATCGCTGCAATAACCAAACTTGCAGACGCTCGTAAGTCAGTCGCCATCACTTGAGTACCGCGTAACTGCTCACTATGATGACAAATTGCGGTATTACCTTCTAATTCAATATCAGCTCCCATACGCACCAACTCCGGCACATGCATAAAGCGATTTTCAAAAATAGTTTCAGTAACTCGACCAGAGCCTTCTGCAAGTACGTTAAGGACCGTAAACTGAGCTTGCATGTCGGTAGGAAATGCTGGATGCGGTGCCGTTTTTACATTTACTGACTTAAGTTGACAGCCGCGCATGTCCAGTTCTATCCAATCATTACCGGAACTGACTTTTGCTCCAGCTTCTTGCAGCTTTAATAGAACAGCTTCGAGTAGTGTCGGATCCGTTTTTAGACATTTGACCCGCCCGCCGGTCACTGCTGCTGCAACTAAATAGGTTCCAGTTTCTATACGGTCAGGCAAAACTGAGTAGCTTCCACCATGCAGATTGGCAACACCTTCGATCGTCAGTGTGTCAGTACCCGCGCCACTAATTTTTGCGCCTAGACTATTTAGGAAGTTAGCCAAATCAACGATTTCTGGTTCACGAGCAGCATTTTCAATAACGGTTGTACCTTCAGCCAATGCTGCAGCACTCATGAGGTTTTCGGTACCGGTGACGCTGACCATATCCATAAAGATATGTGCACCTTTAAGTCGTCCATCAACACGAGCCTTCACGTATCCATCTTCTACAACAATATTAGCCTGCATTAATTGCAAGCCATGAATATGCAGATTCACGGGACGAGCGCCAATTGCGCAGCCACCAGGTAGTGAGACATCAGCGGTGCCATATCGTGCAGCTAGAGGACCCAATGCTAATATCGAAGCACGCATTGTTTTGACGAGCTCATAAGGTGCAACGCAGGTATTTGGCTTCCCGGCTTTAACCGTAATTGTCTCGCCGTTAACTTCAACCTTACGCCCCATTTCTTCCATTATTTTGCAAGTGGTGCGAATATCATTAAGCATTGGAACATTATGCAAGATGATTTCGTCTTCGCTTAACAGGCAGGCGAACAAAATGGGAAGAGCAGCGTTTTTGGCACCTGATATAGTAACTTCACCATCAAGGCGGCAGCCGCCATTTATTTTAAATTGATCCATTCTACTTCACTTATACTTGGCCAAACTTCTGCGCATCTTGCCAAGCTTTGGGCGTAAATGCTTTGATAGTCAGCGCATGGATTTCATTGCTAGCAATATATTCAGTCAACGGCGCATACACAGCCTGTTGTTGTTTAACTCGGTTTAATCCTTCAAACACAAGCCCAACAGCAATCACATTAAAGTGATTACCCTCTCCTTGAACACGCACGTACTCGAGTTCTAAGTTTGACTCGAGTATTTCTTGGATTTGTTCAGCTAACATTTGAGCTCCTTGTTAACGTCGATGCATAATGCATTGGCAGATATACAGCCACAATGCACTGAAAAGAACAATGAAGATTAAGGCCGCTGATGATACCCGTTCATCATCGATAGTCAAATACGCACTCTTTATTTCTATTTATAACCAAAAAATAGATGAAATAGATCAACTCTCATTGCATAAGTCTTCCAATTTAACGCTAAAATACCGACAATGCCGCTTTTGGACACAATAAGATAACTATGATTTTAGATCTCGCATTGCTCGTTGTAGGTTTTGTTGTATTGGTATGGAGTGCCGACCGATTTGTTTTTGGTGCCGCAGCCATCGCCAATAATTTCGGCATCTCTCCGATGATCATCGGCTTAACCGTCGTTGCAATGGGGTCATCAGCTCCCGAAATCATGGTTGCCGTGAGTGCCTCGCTAGCCGGTCAAGTTGATACCGCTGTAGGGAATGCCCTTGGGTCTAACATAACTAATATTGCTTTAGTCCTCGGTATAACTGCACTACTTAAACCGATGTTGGTGTCTTCTTCAACACTGTATAGAGAAATCCCCGTTTTACTCGGAGTCACTTTACTCGCGGGATGGATATTGCACGACCTTCACCTTGCTCCTTGGGAAGGCTGGTTGTTGTTGTTTCTATTTGTTCTAAGCATCTTATATATGGTGTTGATGGCTATAAGGCAGAGTAAAAACAGCCAAGAAAAAGACGCCATGATCGAAGAGGCAAGCAGCGAAGTCCCGAATGATGTTCCGTCTAAAAAAGCGCTGTTTTGGTTGATTATTGGCATGGTTGCCTTACCGCTTAGTGCAGATTTACTGGTTGGGTCAGCGACCAACATTGCGCAATTTTTTGGTATTAGTGACTTAGTTATTGGCTTAACAATTATAGCCATTGGCACCAGTTTACCCGAGCTCGCCGCGTGCATAGCTGGCGTGCTAAAGAAAGAAGACGATCTCGTTCTAGGTAATATCATTGGCTCGAATCTATTCAATATTCTAACCGTGTTAGCGATTCCGGCGATTATAGCCCCTGGTGCAATTGACGCTAATGCCTATCAACGCGATTTTTGGGTCATGCTTGGCCTAACTGTCGCTTTGTTCGCCATGGCCATGAGTTTTGGCAGAAAACGCCAAATTACTCGCTGGGAAGGTGCCTTATTGCTCGCTAGCTTCTTTGGTTATCAAATATTGCTATTTACCTGGTAAGAGGGGTCATTATGAGTTTCGATTTTGTTGCTGCTGGAAAACGTGTTCTCGATATAGAGTTACAATCACTACAGAACCTTTACCAGTATATTGACCAGGATTTTAACGATGCCTGTGAATTGATGATTGCCTGTACTGGTAAAGTCATAGTCACAGGTATGGGAAAATCTGGACATATAGCGAAAAAAATAGCTGCTACCTTGGCGTCAACGGGTACCCCTGCTTTCTATGTCCATCCCGGTGAGGCTAGCCATGGAGATTTAGGCATGATTGGCGCGCAAGACGTGGTCATTGCAATTTCCAATTCAGGCGAATCACCGGAAATTCTGGCGCTATATCCGGTACTACACCGTATTGGTGTCAGCCTAATCGCGATGACAGCTAAACCAAATTCAAGCATGGCGCGTCAATCAAAACTCCACTTATGTATCAATGTACCCAGAGAAGCATGTCCTTTAGGTTTAGCACCAACATCTAGTTCAACGGCCACCTTAGTTATGGGCGACGCGTTAGCGGTCGCAATGCTTGAAGCGCGCGGATTTACCCCTGCAGATTTCGCGCTTTCGCATCCAGGTGGTAATCTAGGTAAACAACTTCTATTAAGTGTCGCTGATATAATGCTGTGCGATACTCAATTGCCTATCGTAGCGCCATCACAAACCATCCGTGAAGCGCTACTAGTGATCAGTGAAAAAGGCTTAGGTATGGTTGCTGTTGTGACTAGCGACCAGCGCTTAATGGGTATTTTTACCGATGGTGACTTACGCCGGGTGCTCGACCAACGCTTAGACATTCATGAAGTAGCCATAGAGCAAGTTATGACCGTTTCTCCAAAAACGGTCAGCAGCGATTGGCTTGCATTTGATGCCTTGAAGTTTATGAAAGATAAATCAATAAATGGTCTATTTGTTCTCGACGGCGAGCAAAAAATAATTGGAGCATTTAACATGCATACCCTACTTCAAGCGGGAGTTTACTAGTGTTACCGAGCCTATACGGACCAATTACGACTACACAGCACCAAGCTCTGAGCTCCATTAAATTGCTCATTTGTGATGTTGATGGCGTGTTTTCTGATGGTCGGATCTACATGGGCAATCAAGGGGAAGAACTCAAAGCATTCCATACCAAAGATGGTTTTGGTATTAAAGCCTTACTCAATGCGGGCATTCAAGTTGCCATTATTACTGGCCGACAATCCAAAATCGTGGAGAATCGGATGAGCGGCCTAGGTATCAAGCATATATTTCAAGGCCAGTCGGATAAAACCCTAGCCTATGAACAAGTGAAGCAAAGCCTTGCGATGAGTGATGACCAATGTGCCTATATTGGTGACGATGTAGTTGATCTACCGGTTATGCGTAGCGCTCTGCTGGGCGTAGCAGTTCAAGATGCACACCCCTTAGTACTCAAAGAAGCCGACTATACAACGCGAACCCCCGGTGGTTTTGGCGCAGTTCGTGAGTTATGTGATTTGATTTTGTGGGCACAGGGACAATTGGAGCAGGCGCAAGGAATGAGCGTATGAAACGAAATGCGTTCTATTTGGGTTTGTTTGTTTTTGCTTTATCCTGTTATCAATATTTCAAAGCCGAACCACAACAGACTCAAGTTGCTCATGTTTCAGGCCCTGATTTCACCGCCGAACTCTTACAGAGCAAAGTATTTAACCTGAAAGGGCAACTGCATTATGTTCTCGACAGTGACTACTTAGAGCGCTTTGAGAGCCGCAACGAAACCGTGTTTACTCGCCCTAGTATTTTGTTTTACCCTGAGATTGGTGACCCGCAATGGCGAATCGACGCACTCGATGGTGTGATGCGTGAAGACAATTTAGCCATATTTAGAAATCAAGCTACAGTTACTAACTTACAGCCTAATCCGCAGCTCGAGCGTTTGGTGAGTAAAGAGTTACAATTTGAACTCAACCAAGAAACCGTGCATAGCGATTATCGAGTTGATTTGTACGGCCCAACTAGCCATCAGCGAGGGATCGGTATGGATGGCGATTTGGCTTCAGAAACGGTAAGCTTACATCAAGCAGTAAAAGCGACGTATCTTAATGAAAATAAATAGTAAATGGATCTGGGCGGGGCTTCTTTTGCCTCTGAGCTCTGCAGTATTTGGTTTAGAATCTGATTCAAGCCAGCCAATTGAAGTCGATGCAGACCGGCAAAAGCTTGAAATGCAGAAGAATCTAGTGACCTTCTACGACAATGTGATTGCCGTACAAGGCTCGATTCTGATCAAATCGGACAAACTAGTTGTGCAAGGTAGTGAGCCAAGTGGTAACGAGACCATGGTTGCTTACGGAAACCCGGCGACTTTTTATCAAATGATGGATGACGGAAAACCCGTTAACGCCAAAGCCCAAGAGCTGCACTATGATTTAGCAACTAAGGTAATCACTCTTATCGATAGAGCCGAAATCAAGCAAATTGACAGTACGGTTAATGGCGACAAAATAGTTTACGAAATTGAAAGTCAGGAAATGGTGGCAACCGGTAATAAGAATAGCCGAGTTAAGACCGTATTTTTACCATCTCAAGTTGATGGTAGTAACGCAACGAATTCAAATGACCAAGCAAATGGGGCTCAATGAGTACCTTAGAAGCTAAAAACCTAGCCAAAAGCTATAAAGGCCGAAAAGTCGTTAAAGACGTAAGCATTAGTGTTTCGTCCGGGCAAATTGTTGGACTACTGGGCCCTAATGGCGCCGGTAAAACGACGTCTTTTTACATGATAGTTGGTCTGGTTCCGCGCGATGAAGGTCGAATCATTCTCGATAATCAAGACATTTCCAACATGGCAATGCATTCACGAGCACGCAATGGAATTGGCTATTTGCCCCAAGAAGCCTCTATTTTTAGACGCTTATCCGTTGAAAAGAACATACTTGCTGTGCTTGAGACCCGCAAAGAACTAAGCAAAAACGACCAACAAGTAGCGCTTAATGATTTGCTTGAAGAGTTTAACATCGAGCATATACGCAAGAACTTGGGTGCAAGTCTATCCGGAGGCGAGCGTCGCCGGGTTGAAATCGCGAGAGCCTTAGCTGCTGCGCCAAAATTTATTCTACTTGATGAACCATTTGCAGGGGTTGATCCGATATCAGTGATTGATATCAAAAAAATTATCGAGCATCTGCGCGACCGTGGTCTTGGCGTTTTGATAACTGACCATAATGTACGCGAAACCTTAGACGTCTGTGAATTCGCATACATCGTCAGCCAAGGTGAACTTATAGCTAGCGGTGAGCCCGCTCATATTCTAGAAGATCAAATGGTAAAACAAGTCTATCTTGGTGAAGAATTCAAGCTATAGTAAAGATTGGCAGGGCCTGTACCAAATGGCTTAATAACTACACAAGGAAACATATCGGTCGATGAAAGCATCTTTGCAGTTGCGCATGGGTCAGCAGCTAACGATGACCCCCCAACTTCAACAAGCGATTCGTTTGTTGCAGTTATCAACATTGGATCTTCAAACCGAAATTCAAGAAGCATTGGAATCTAATCCGCTGCTCGAAGTTGAAGAAACATTTGCTGAGAGCAACGAGTCAAACTCTCAAAACGATACCAATTCAGATAATCCTGAATCGATATCAGCATCTGCGACTACCGAGACCAACGCACTAGATCGAACTCCGAGCTCAGACGAATCCAATGGTGATAGCGAAGTTGCAGCTACCGACGTCAGTCAAGTAGACACCAGCGAAGCTCTAGAAAACAGCACCTTGTCAGATGAACTAACAGTCGACTCCACTTGGGATGATATGTATAGCGCTGGCTCAGCTCCTTCCAGCTCAGCCATGCCAGACGACATGGACAGCGTTTATCAAGGTGAAACCAGTGATTCTTTGCAAGACCATTTACTGTGGCAAATGCGGCTAACTCCTTTTAGTGAAGTCGATCAAATGATTGCACTTGCGATCATCGATGCCATTGAACCTTCAGGTTACTTAACTCAAAGTTGCGAGCAAATCTTAGAGGGCTTGTGTCAACAAAACGATGCCGAGCTTGATTTAGAAATAGATGAAGTAGAGGCGGTTCTAAAACGCGTACAACACTTTGATCCGCTTGGGGTTGCTTCTCGTTCGTTACAAGAATGTCTTCGCATTCAATTGCATACTTTCGATAAAGAAACCCCCTGGCTATCTCAAGCCAAAGAAATGGTTGAAAAATACCTCGATTTATTAGCAAACCGTGACTATCGCAGCATTCTAAAGAAAACCAAGCTCAAAGAGCCGCAATTGAAAGAAGTGCTAAACATCATTCAATCTTTAGAACCTCGCCCCGGTAATGTCATTGAAGAAAGCCACGCACAGTATGTGATCCCTGATGTAGCGGTAAGCAAACAGCGTGGTCGTTGGATGGTTGAACTCAATCCTGATGCATTGCCCAAATTAAGAGTGAACTCAACCTATGCCAGTTTGAGCCGCAGTAGCAGCTTACAAAGCGATAAAGACTACATTCGTTCAAACCTACAAGAAGCCAAGTGGTTTATAAAAAGCATTGAGAGCCGTAACGAAACCTTGCTAAAAGTTGCTAATTGCATCGTTCATCATCAACAAGCATTCTTTGAATACGGCGAAGAAGCCATGAAACCTATGGTACTTAACGATGTCGCTGAAGCAGTTGAAATGCATGAATCTACTATTTCTAGGGTCACCACTCAAAAATTCATGCATACCCCTCGCGGTATTTTCGAACTTAAGTATTTTTTCTCTAGTCACGTAAGTACTGAGAATGGCGGCGAATGCTCATCCACAGCAATCAGAGCACTAATCAAAAAACTGGTTGCTGCAGAAAATACCAATAAACCCCTTAGCGATAGTAAAATTGCGGATATTCTTGCCGAGCAAGGAATTCAAGTCGCAAGACGAACCATTGCTAAATATCGAGAGTCATTAGCTATACCACCATCTAACCAAAGAAAAAGCCTGCTTTAAGGGCTACACCAAAAAGAGGATCTATTTATGCAAATTAATCTAACTGGACACCATGTCGAAGTAACAGAGTCAATGCGCGAATATGTCACCACCAAATTTTCTAAGTTAGAGCGCCACTTTGATAACATTAATAAGGTCCATGTGATTCTCAATGTTGAAAAACTTAATCAAATAGCGGAAGCTACCGTCTATCTAAACGGCAGTGAAGTATTTGCAACCGCCGAAAATGAAGACATGTACGCGGCAATCGACGCATTAATCGACAAACTCGATCGCCAAGTAATTAAATACAAAGAAAAAATAAGAAACCACTAGCTGCCCATAATGAAGTTAACCAATATACTAAGCTTGGATTGCACCCAGAGTTCAGTTCAAGCTAATTCGAAAAAACGAGCTCTCGAGCTAATTAGTGAAATTGCAGCTACACAAATTGACCTGGCTCCAAACCAAATTTTTGAGTGCTTATTAAACCGCGAAAAAATGGGTAGTACAGGAATCGGTCAAGGTATTGCTATCCCCCATGGTCGAATTCAAAATGATCAGCAACCCACCGCGGTTTTCATCCGTTGTGAGCAAGCCATTGGCTTTGATTCCATTGATAGTCAACCGGTTGATTTGCTGTTTGCTTTGCTAGTCCCAGAAGATCAATGCAAGGAACATTTAAGTACCCTTGCTGAAATTGCCAAAAAACTAAACGATAAATCAACATGTAAAGCGCTGCGGCATGCAAAATCTGATGCTGAACTTTATGAGATTATGGTAGCCTAAATCTAAGCTTCGCTTTGGGTTTCCAACATGCAATTAATTATAGTCAGTGGTCGGTCTGGTTCAGGTAAAACTGTGGCGCTTAGAGTTCTCGAAGACTTGGGCTTCTATTGCGTCGATAATTTACCCATAAGTCTTTTTAAACCGCTCATTGATACACTTTCTGAGTCGCATACTAAAGTAGCCGTGAGTGTCGATGCTCGAAACTTCCCAAAAGACCCAAACTCTATTGAGGGCATTCTAGACTGCCTTTGTCAAAAGACCACGGTCACCACAATATACTTAGATGCACACAATGAGAATCTTGTGCGCCGGTATAGCGAGACACGACGCCTTCACCCCTTGAGTAAAGGTGATTATAGCCTCTCTCAAGCCATTGAAGCTGAAAGCCAACTACTCTCACCCCTCTCGAATCGCGCAGACTTACGTATTGATACCTCAGCGCTGAGTATCCACCAACTTGGGGAGATTATTAGTCAGCGAATCTCAGGAAAAAAAGCTCGTGATTTAGTACTCGTTTTTGAGTCTTTTGGATTTAAACATGGTGTTCCGCAAGATGTCGACTACGTTTTCGATGTACGTTTTTTACCCAATCCGCATTGGATAGAAGATCTTAGAGCGCTAACGGGTTTAGACGGCCCGGTTGAAGATTATTTATCCGCGCAGCCAATGGTTGGTAAGGTTATCGACCAAATCGAAGAGCTACAGCGCAACTGGCTACCCATGCTTGAAGAAAATAATCGAGCCTACGTTACCATCGCCATTGGTTGTACCGGAGGTCAGCACCGAAGCGTATACATCACTGAAATGCTGGCTAAACGCTTTACTAAGGATTACATTGTGCAGCGTCGTCATCGAGGTTTAGAGTAACGATGGAATATCAACGTAAGGTTCAGATAATCAACCGCTTAGGATTGCATGCTAGAGCCGCAACCAAGCTTGTTGAACTAGCACAAAGTTTTGACGCGCAAGTTACTGTAAGCAACGCAGACAAAAACGCTTCTGCCGACAGTATTATGGGGCTCATGCTTTTAGAAAGTGCTCAAGGCATGGAAGTTAATATCCATAGTAGTGGGCCGCAAGCTTTAGAAGCCTTGGATGCGATACAACAATTAGTCGAATCTCGTTTTGATGAGAATGAATAGAAGGTAGCCTAAGCCAATGGCAGATACGCACGGCTCAAATAGCGCATCCCCTATGTTTGACCAAATTGATCGCGCCCTAAGCCAGGGGCTGTATGTTCAGGTTCGCCGCGTTTTACACCAAATGCTTGCCGCCGATATAGCCCTCTTACTGGAATCATCTCCCCCCAGTACTCGTGAAATACTATGGCAGTTAAGTGACGCCAACCAACACGGAGAAATCCTTGATGAGCTAAATGAAGAAGCATTAGCTAGCGTTCTCAAGATGATGGACGCAGAAAAGCTTGCTTCAACCGCTCAGAACATGGATGTCGATGACCTTGCTTACGTTTTGCGAGCGCTGCCAGACTCGGTTTATCAGGACGTGCTGCAACAAATGCAGAGTCAAGACCGCCTCCGCGTTGAAGAAGCACTGTCTTATCCTGAAGGTAGCGCTGGCAGTATCATGAACACAGATACCACCACTATTCGTGAAGACATCAATGTCGAGGTAGTTCTGCGCTACTTACGCATTAAGGCTGAATTACCCGAGCAAACTGACACCTTGTATGTCGTTGACGCTCACGATCAGCTAGTCGGTGATGTGCCATTGACAACCTTGCTTACGGTAAACCCCAATTTAAGCGTCTCTGAAGTGATGCGCAGCGAAGTCAGCACCATCGTTGTTGATAAGCCGGTTCAAGATATCGCTAACTTATTTGGACGCCACGATTGGGTATCCGCTCCAGTAGTAAGCGCGCATGGAATTTTACTTGGGCGTATTACCATTGATGATGTGGTCGATATTATTCAGGAACAAGCCGAGCACCGAATGATGGGTATGGCGGGAATGGACGATGACGAAGATACCTTCGCGCCAATATTAACCAGTACCAAGCGACGTACTGTCTGGCTGGCGATTAACTTATGTGCAGCTCTCATTGCCGCATCCATTAGTAACATGTTTGAAGCAACACTAGCCCAAATTGCTACCTTAGCGGTACTGATGACAATTGTACCTAGTATGGGAGGCATTGCTGGTAATCAGACCCTAGCGTTGGTAATTCGAGCACTCGCAGTAGGCCATATTAACGATAACAACAGCAAAGTGTTGATTGCCAAAGAAGCTGGGATTGGCTTACTCAATGGTATGTTGTGGGCAAGTGTAGTCTCTGGGGTCGTTTATTTTTGGAAAGGCGATTGGACCATCGCTGTAATTTTAGCTGTTGCTATGTTTATCAACATGGCTATTGGCGGCTTGGCGGGTGTTTGTATACCACTGTTAATGAAACGCTTTAATATAGATCCTGCTTTAGCCGGTGGTATGGCCTTAACTACAGTGACAGATGTGGTTGGCTTGTTTACTTTCTTAGGAATGGCGACCCTGGTACTCGCCTGAATTGAATAATTAGTAGGATTGGTATAAGGCGGCCGCATTTGCGACCACCTCATAACGATTAAAGATCTTTAGTCGTTTCTAGATAACCATAATCAGAGATCAAGGTATAAGCGCGTGCTTTGCTCGCAAAATCACGTTGTGACTCAATGATTTCCTTGGCCAAAGGATCATTAGCGGCATGTTCTTCTAACAATTCGTCGTTGGCTTTTTTCAATGCTTTTAGCACTTCAGGTGGAAAGCTACGAACTTGAATATCAGGAAAATCTTGTAGCATGCTCGCCCAGTTAACGGTGCTCATTGATGTCGCTTCAATATACATATTGAATGACGCATTCTTCATAGCAGACACTAAGATGGTTTGAAGATCTTCAGGAAGCGAGTTAAATTTTTCCTCATTAAATAAGAACATATTTTCTGAACCAGGCTCATGCCAACCGGTATAGTAATACGGTGCAATTTTATGGAAGCCCATACGTAAGTCTAGTGATGGTCCAACCCACTCCAAAGCATCAATAGTATTACGTTCAAGTGAGGTATAAAGCTCAGCTGGCGGAATATTCACCGGTGTTGCCCCAACGCGGGCAAGGACTTCACCGGCAAAGCCAGGAATGCGCATTTTCAGATTCTGCAGATCATCGACAGACTTAATCTCTTCACGGAACCAACCGCCCATTTGAACACCGGTATTTCCACCAGGGAAAGTGAGTAGGTTATGTGGCTGATAAACTTTATCCATCAACTCTTTACCACCGCCATAGTAATACCAAGCATGTTGCTCCATAGCTGTCATACCAAAGGGCATGGTGGTGAAATATAAGGTGTTTGGAACCTTACCTTTATAGTAATAACTGGCCGTGTGGCCCATATCGTATTGGCCACTTTTAACCAAATCGAAAACACCTAAAGGCGCTTTGTGTTTGTTCGCAGAATCGACACGAATTGTAAGCCGACCGTTCGACATTTTTTCTACGTCGTCGGCAAAAGTCTGTACCGTTGAGTCAAGTAGAGGCATACCTGTTGGCCAAGTTTCAGCCAAGCGCAGCTTGTATGTTTCTTCGGCTAATACGGTTGTTGATTGCGAGAATAACGCGGCGCAGCTGACTAGCAGCAAACATCCTTTAAGTTTCATGACCTATCCTTAGATAATAAACTAGCTTTAGTAATTATATTTTTTAGTTGCATTTGCAACATCATGGTAACAAGAGCTTTTGTCACGCGCTAGCTAATTAGATTGATTTATCATTGATAGAGCTCAAATTACAGGCAAAAACCTCAACTTTGTTTTATTCGCTTTAGATTCAAGTTGTTTAGCATCAAAGCACTTAATTAAAAGTGCTTATGTTTGCTACTATATCTCATTCAACTCTCACTAAAATTACTCAAGGAGAACCATGCAACTTAATAAACTGAGTTTTTTAGCCATCGGCTTACTCGCGTCATCATCTGCGTTTGCATCTCAATTTGGCTTTGCTCTAAGTGACAAAACCATAGACCTCGGACTTGAAAACGGACTATCCGAAAATAGTAAGTTTTCACTCGATTACCTCTATCATACCGATAACGGTTCTATGGCAGATGCGGGTCTTTATATGACCCATAAAGAAGGGATCCATAGTTTTTCTTTGGGAGGTTCGTTAGTTGGAGCATGGTTGGATAATCGCAGCAATGGC
Source organism: Alginatibacterium sediminis (assembly GCF_003610775.1). GTDB lineage: Bacteria > Pseudomonadota > Gammaproteobacteria > Enterobacterales > Celerinatantimonadaceae > Alginatibacterium > Alginatibacterium sediminis. The sequence continues at coordinate 510,634 of NZ_RAQO01000008.1, forward strand.
TACGCTTTAGCGATTGGCGGCGACTATACAGTTCAATTCGGACACAAACTAAGTGTGGCAATGAGCGCGCAAGTTGCTCCTGAAATATTGTCTTTCCAAAAGCTAAAAGGCTATACCAAATATGATATCCAAGCCCAATACGCTTTGATGCCAACCTTAGATGCATTTGTTGGTTATAGAAACGTCAAATTCAAGTACGACAATGCACCAAACAAAACCTTCGACGATTCATTTTATGTTGGTGCCAACTTCCGTTTTTAATCATTAACTTTTGGTCGATGGATTGACCTACTTTTTGGAATTACCATCATGAATTTCAAACTTATCGGTGCAGCCACAATCGGACTAGGTCTAGTCGCATGCACATCAACAACGAATAACACGAGCTTAGATAGTAGTCGCTGGTATATGAGCGGCGAACATTATCAAATTGCCGATATCGCGCTACCAGCATTTACCTTAGAAAAAAATAACAGCGGCTATAAGGTAACAGGGACGACAGGCTGTAATAGGTTCTTTGGCCAAGCGAGCTTGGATAACGACGTCTTAATATTTCAAGATGGCTTAGCCAGTAGTCGTAAGTCCTGCGGCGAAACAGCAAACGCCATCGAATCAGACTTTTTGCAAGCCGCAAAATATGGATTTGAGTTAAAAAACGCTGAATTTCATCTTTCTAGTGGAGCAATTATGAAACAAGTTCCAAAGAGCTAAGTTGTTAATAATTGTGGCATAAAATTTTCCAAGCCTTTTACCTCAATTTAAGCTAAAATCTGCGCCTCAAACCTGGTCGCTTTAATCTTGAGAATCAGTTTTCAAGCTAAGCTCGGCCGCTACCAATAGCGCACACAACTGCTTTTGAGGATAACCCCAAATGGAAAACGCTCGACCGATCCGACGCGCCCTACTCAGTGTTTCGGATAAAACCGGTATTCTTGATTTTTCTCGTGCTCTCACCCAACGCGGTGTAGAAATCCTGTCAACTGGCGGAACCGCCAATTTACTAGCCGAGAATAATGTCCCTGTCACCGAAGTTTCAGACTATACCGGATTCCCCGAAATGATGGATGGACGAGTTAAAACTCTACACCCAAAAGTTCATGGCGGGATCTTAGGACGTCGCGAGCGCGATGATGAGATTATGCAGCAACACGAAATCAAACCCATTGATATCGTTGTCGTAAACCTATATCCATTTGCTCAAACGGTTGCCAAAGAAAATTGCAGCCTTGAAGATGCAGTTGAGAATATCGACATCGGTGGCCCAACAATGGTCCGCTCTGCTGCTAAAAACCATAAAGACGTTGCGATAGTTGTAAATGCTGCCAATTACGAGCGCATTATCACTGAGATGGACGCCAACCAAGGTTCGTTAAAACATGCCACTCGCTTTGATTTAGCCATTGAAGCGTTCGAGCATACTGCCGCCTACGACGGTATGATCGCCAACTATTTTGGTACCATGGTTCCTGCATATGGACCGAGCGAAGAGAACGACGCTCAGAGTAGTTTCCCGCGAACCTACAACAGCCAATTTATCAAGAAACAAGACATGCGCTATGGTGAAAACAGTCATCAGAAAGCCGCATTCTATGTAGAAGCGAACGTTCAAGAAGCGAGCGTGGCAACAGCTACGCAACTCCAAGGTAAGGCACTGTCCTATAACAATATAGCTGACACCGATGCCGCCCTAGAATGTGTCAAAGAATTTGAACAAGCGGCCTGCGTTATTGTGAAGCATGCCAACCCATGCGGTGTCGCCATTGACGATACAATTTTGGCTGCGTACGACAAAGCCTATAAAACCGACCCAACTTCCGCCTTTGGCGGAATCATCGCATTTAACCGCGAACTTGATGCTAAAACAGCGCAAGCAATCGTCTCGCGCCAGTTTGTTGAAGTCATTATAGCGCCAAGTATTAGCAAAGAAGCGCAGCAAATTGTCGCTGAAAAGAAAAACGTTCGACTGCTCGAGTGCGGTACCTGGTCAAGCAAAACCACAGGACACCAACTTAAGCGCGTAAATGGCGGACTGTTGGTTCAAGATCGTGACAATGGCATGGTAAAAGCTGAAGACCTCAAGGTCGTTAGCAAACGCCAGCCGAGCGAAAAAGAAATTGAAGATGCATTATTTTGCTGGAAAGTGGCCAAATATGTGAAATCAAACGCGATTGTTTATGCCAAGGGTAATATGACTATCGGCGTCGGTGCTGGCCAAATGAGCCGGGTATATAGCGCTAAGATTGCTGGAATTAAAGCCGCAGACGAAAACCTCGAAGTCGCAGGAAGTGTGATGGCATCTGATGCATTCTTCCCTTTCCGAGACGGTATTGATGCAGCGGCACAAGCAGGCATTACTTGCGTGATTCAACCCGGTGGCTCTATGCGCGACAACGAGGTCATTGAAGCCGCAGACGAACACGGTATGTCGATGATCTTTACTGGCATGCGCCATTTCTACCACTAGAATCAGAGCCAGCGAAAGCTGGCTTTTTTAAACACTATAGGAACGTATCGATGAATATACTTGTTATTGGTGGCGGTGGCCGAGAGCATGCCCTAGCATGGAAAGCTGCGCAATCAGCCCAAGTAACTCAGGTTTTTGTTGCACCTGGTAATGCGGGCACAGCCAATGAATCCAAACTTCAAAATGTTGATATTCAAGCTGAAGATATCAATGGCCTAATTGAATTTTCAAAAAACAACAACATTGCACTAAGCATTGTTGGCCCAGAAGCGCCTCTTGTCGACGGAATCGTTGACGCCTTTCAAAACGCCGGTCTTGCCATTTTTGGTCCGAGTAAAGGCGCAGCTCAACTTGAAGGCAGTAAGGCGTTTACTAAAGACTTTTTAGCTCGTCATCATATTCCAAGTGGAAGCTATCAAAACTTTACCGAAATTGAACCTGCGATAGCCTACGTACGTCAACAAGGCGCACCAATAGTGGTTAAGGCCGACGGCCTTGCAGCTGGTAAAGGCGTAATTGTGGCGATGACACTACAAGAAGCCGAAGACGCTATCCGCGACATGCTTGCTGGCAATGCTTTTGGCGAAGCAGGAAGCCGCGTCGTCATTGAAGAGTTTCTTGAAGGCGAAGAAGCTAGTTTTATCGTGATGGTTGATGGCAGCAACATTCTTGCCATGGCAACCAGTCAAGACCACAAACGAGTTGGCGATGGCGACACCGGACTTAATACCGGCGGCATGGGCGCATATTCACCAGCTCCGGTTGTTAGCCCTGAGATTCACCAGCGTATAATGGCGGAAGTAATAGAACCGACGGTCAAGGGCATGGCGGCAGAAGGCCATGAGTACACCGGTTTCCTTTATGCAGGCCTAATGATCGATAGCGATGGAACCCCAAAAGTAATTGAATACAATTGCCGCTTTGGTGACCCAGAAACTCAGCCAATTATGATGCGACTACAATCTGACTTGGTAGAGCTTTGTCTAAAAGCAGTTGCTGGTGAGCTTGACCAATGTGAAGCAGTCTTTGACCCTCGCCCAGCACTAGGTGTGGTATTAGCAGCCGGGGGTTATCCTGGCGATTATGCCAAAGGACTAACAATCAATTTACCTCAGAGCGAAGCTGTTGATGCAAAAATATTTCACGCTGGTAGTAAATTAGTCGATGGTAAAGTCCAGACTAACGGTGGCCGAGTTCTGTGCGCAACCGCCCTAGGCAAAGATGTTACCGAAGCTCAGAAAAATGCCTATGCGCTTGCCGAAACGGTAAGTTGGGATGGCATGTTCTATAGAAGCGATATTGGTTACCGCGCTATCGCTCGCGAACAGTAATACCAAAGCGACTAATAGACCGTTTGGTCGCTGCAACAGAAAACGATTTTAGGGGCGCATATCCGTTGATACGCCGATATCTAGCAAAGGATGTAGATTGGAAATGCCCCTATAGCTTGTAATCGCTAGGAGTAACACTTTGAGTAACACCCAACACCCACTATACGAAGACCTTATATCCCTTACCATTGGTACGCTAATGGTTGCCCTGGGACTTCACTTTTTTAAAGAAACAGGTCTGATTACCGGTGGAACTGCTGGTTTGGCTCTGCTACTTGCAAAACTAACTAGCTTTAGTTTTGGACAGCTATTTTTTGCTATTAATCTTCCCTTTTTCGTATTAGCTCAGATCCGCATGGGTAGCAATTTCACTTTACGCACTTTTATTTGCGTAAGCTTGGTCTCCTTGAGTACCGATTATATGGGCCGCGTGCTGGCTTTTGAGTTTATCGATCCCATCTTCAGTGCAGGCATGGGCGGCTTTTTGATTGGTACCGGGATGTTGATTCTAATTCGTCATCATTCAAGCCTTGGTGGGGTCAATATCCTAGCCTTGTATTTGCAAGATCGGTTTAACCTTAGGGCTGGCAACGTGCAAATGGCGCTGGATCTGCTCATTCTAACAGCTTCATTTTTTATTGTTTCTTGGGAAATATTACTGCTCTCAATATTTGGTGCCATAACCCTAAATGTAGTCATTGCTTTTAATCACAAGAAAGGTCGCTACAACGCTGTCGCGTAGAGTCATGGAGGCATCTTTTATTCAAGCGAACAGCAGGTGTTAGACTGTTCGCTTGAATACAATAATATAGCCGAATCAGAGAAACCCAAGCTAGTTTTTGTTAAGATACTCCCTCATCTAATTACGACTAAATCCCATGTCGAACCATCTCGTAAAGCTGTTTGTTGAACTCGACACCGCGCTTGCGGATAGCCAAGCTTTTTGGAATATCCAGGCCTTTGAGTACCAACATTTACCGAAGCAATGGCCAAAACCCCTGCGTGACTGGCTTAGCCAACAGGGTGAGTCGGATCTAGATTGCTTGGAATCTAAGACTCAAAACCAAAAAGTACGGCATCTTGAATCACTTGTCGGCGGTTTAAACTTCCCTAGGGTCGAGTTTCCGAAAATAGCTAATGCGGAAATTGATTTACCATTTTGGATTACAAATGGCATCAAAGGGCGCAAGCTTGATCAATTACAGCAGTTTTGTTGTGCCATACCACGCACTGAGTTACCACGGCTTGAGTGGTGCGCTGGCAAAGGGCACTTAGGACGTATTGCCTATCACATAAACCCGCAGCCAACCCAAAGCCTGGAGTGGGATGATCAGCTTTGTCTTGAAGGCGCACAACTCGCCAAACAACATAATATGGACATCCAGTTTCAAAACTGTGATGTTCTCAATAGCGAAGTTCAGTTAACTTGTAGTCAGCAACACGTACTTGCCTTACATGCTTGCGGAGACCTACATACTCATTTGCTTAAACAAGCTTGCGCAACACAAACACAAGTGCTGAGTATTAGTCCTTGTTGTTATCACCGCATCCAAGCCAGCGATTACCGACCATTGTCTCAATTGGCCGCAAAGAGCCAATTACGTCTTAGCCGAAAGTCTCTCAAATTAGCGGTCCAACAATCGGTGACCTCCGGAAAACGAACCCAACGCTTGCGAGATGTTGAACTTCTGTGGCGTTTGTCGGCTGACGAGCTGCAACGAAAATATAGCCTCGAAAAGAACTACCGACCCTTAGCTAGCTTTCCCAAGCAGTGGTTGAGTCAAGAACAGGGCTTCAAAAAATTTATACAATGGGCAGCAGCGCACTATAGGATTGAACTGCCTTCGGACATCAACTTTAGCGAACTCGAAATGACAGTTAAGCTTCGACGTATTAATTTGCGGCGAATCGAACTAATACAGCACATTTTCCAGCGCGAACTTGAAACCTGGCTGATACTAGACCGAGCGATCTATTTAACCGAGCATAACTACGACGTCGTAGTACAACACTTTTGTGATTTCGAAATTAGCCCACGTAACTTCTTGATCAATGCAAAGCATATCTCCTATAAACAAGGACCAAAGCATGAATTTTAAAGGCTTACTGTTTGACCTCGACGGCACCCTCATTGACTCGCTCGCGATTGTTGACCTAGCTTGGCGTCAGTTTGCCCGCCGTAACCAACTTGACGAAGACAAAACCATGGACTTTATTCATGGCAGGCCAGCTCTCCAATCGGTTCAACAGCTTTTACCAGATTTGTCTAAGGCCAAACAACAACACGAGTTCAATCTGTTAAACGAGTTTGAAACCAATAACACCGATGGAATAGTAGTACTTAATGGAACTCGAGAATTGCTAGCACAACTCGAAGCACGAGATGTTCCATGGGCGATCGTCACCTCAGGCACCAAAGCGGTTGCTTTTGCTCGGGTGCAAGCCTGTCAGCTTCCTATGCCAAAAGTATTCATTACCGCTGACCATATCAACAAGGGCAAACCTGACCCAGAACCCTATCTGTTGGGCGCCTCCAGCCTAGGGTTGGACGCAAGTGACTGCATCGTTTTCGAGGACGCCCCAGCAGGTGTAACTTCAGGAGTAGAGGCAGGATGTCGTGTTATTGCTATTGATAGTCACTATACCAAGCAACAGTTAGCTGCTGCCGATATATTCGTCGACAGTTTGGCTCAGGTTAGCTTATCTGCGCATGCTTTGAGCCTAGACTTTAAAGCTTAGCAAACCGTGGTGATTTCGAAACTATAGGTAAAACCACAACCGTCATTAGATGGTACAACAATACTTGAGGCGCTGCGCACAAAAGCTTTATAGCTTGCTGAAGTCATCTAGAAAACTAGCTAATAAATGCCAGGTCAATTACACCTATTACCTGCATTTAGAAAATATGGATTATACTTAAGTTAAGAACACGAATAGATAGTCTTTTTCGAAAAGGAGTTTCGATGAGAAAAAGTACATATTTTGTGGTATTCGTTATTGTGAGTTTAAGCCCGTTGACGCAGTGGGCTCAAGCGTCAACGGGCTATTTTTCAGACCCAACTTACCCAGCCTCTAATAATTCAGACCTTAAAATACTGCGCTATAAGTGGGCATCTCAAGGCCTTTCCGCTTCAATCCGCATAAGCGACCGTAGAGAGTATTCCCAACTACAAGCTACTCGTATGCCATTCACTAATGATGATTCACAAGACTGGGAATCTTGGCTTAATTATGAGATCGATGACAATATTGAACTTGAGTTTCGGGGCAACAAGCTAAAAGGCAACTACGACACTAAGTTTGAACCTTTCTGCAATGACTGTAAGTTGCAATTGCAATCAACAGTTTGGCGCGATGGAGACATACGCTTAGAATTTAAGAGTCCTTTCCAGTAAAGTGACTCAGTATCATGTCTAAACGAGTATGCCCATTATAGGACTAAGCATGAAAATCACGGCGGATATCCACGCGCACACTATAGCCAGTACTCACGCTTACAGTACTGTCCAAGATTATATCAATATTGCGTCATCTAAAGGCATTCAGCTTTTCGCAATCACCGACCATGGACCAGATATGGCCGATGCACCTCACTACTGGCATTTTGTGAATATGAAAGTCATACCTCGGATCGTAAACGGGATTGGTATACTTAGAGGAATGGAAGCGAATATAAAGAATGCTGATGGCCAAATCGATTGTGATGAGAACTTACGCGGGTGCCTAGATATTATATTGGCTGGATTTCATCAACCGGTATTCAAACCTAGTACCCTTGAAATCAACACTCAGGCTTTGATTAACGCTATAGAATCTCAGAAAGTGGATATTATCAGCCACCCTGGGAATCCAGCTTACCCCATAGATATTAAGAAAGTTGCGCAAGCTGCTGCAGACAATAACGTAGCTTTAGAGATCAATAACTCATCCTTTATTGCCTCCCGGCAAGGCAGCGAACCCAACTGTCGAGAGATAGTTAAAACAGTGAAAGGCTTCGGTGGAAAACTTGCTATAGGTTCAGATTCACACTTTTCGCATAGTTTAGGTGAGTTTGATAAAGCGTTGGAAATTTTGGAGAAAGAGCAATTCCCATCCGAGAATATTGTAAACAGAGATCCCAAGGCATTAATACAGTTTTTAGAACAACGTGGGCATTCCAATTTAGGCGATTACAGACAATTGTGGGCTTAAACGTAAAACAATGAATCTTGCGGTCGATAAGACTGTACTTGATTCTTACCTCTATCTTTGGCCCTATAGAGGGCCTTATCAGCACGTTCTAGAATATTCTCTTTACGATCATCACCAGCAAAGAACACACTAGCTCCAATACTGACGGAGATCCGACAGGTTGTAGGAAGATCTATAAAGCGTAGGTTCTCAACGGCAGATCGCAGACGTTCCGCTAGCACAAGAACTTCGTCCATTTCTGTATTAGGTAGCAAGACCATAAATTCATCGCCACCGAGTCGCGCTAACAGATCACAATCTCTAAGTTGTGTCTGACACGTTTGTGCGACACGTTTAAGGACCTCATCACCCACTAAGTGACCATAGGCGTCATTCACTTTCTTAAAGTAATCTAAGTCTAATATTAGCGCGCTACAGGTTCGAGCATAGCGGGAGAATTGACTATAGTGCTGAGCTAACTCAAACATTATTTTGCGCCGTGATAACACCCCACTTAAACAATCAAAATCCGAAAGACGCCGTAATTCTTGTTCCAATGCATGCCGCTTACTAACGTTGACAGCTACCCAGACCACTGTCCTTTCGCCATTAACAAGGTGATCCAGCTTTTGTATGCGACCTTCGAAATGAACAATACCCGCTAAGTTCTCAGCTACAACCGTTCCTTTAACTTCCCTACCATCAAGCTCATAATTGATAACGTATAAACCGTCATGATTTAACCCGTTTTGTATTTGCTGTAAAAACCACTGCGCTTTTTCCTCGGGTAGTACATCGAATACGGTTTTTCCAATTAGGACCGAAGAATCAACGTAGAACCGAGAATCTTGACCGCCAACAATATCGATATACACTCCAGTTTCACTTAAAACGAACACCGGATCAGGCAACGCCATCGCAAAGGCTTTAAGTTCCGAGATACAAGTTACCGTGCTCATTCCAACCCACTTATATTTATATCACTAGGACGCTGATTTGCTTAATCAACTGGTTACTTTATGCACACCTTTATATTGCAGTTTTATAACCATTCGTTCAAGTAGTCATTAGTATCCAGAAACATCTAGTTAACAACTATAGGATACCATTTGGAAAATCGCCCAGTTCTAAAGGAAAGGAAGTGGGAAGTGGAAAGTGAAAAGAACGCAGCAAAGCTGCTTCAAGGAGCAAGGAGCAAGGAGCAAGGAGCAAGGAGCAAGGAGCAAGGAGAGCAAGGAGCAAGGAGCAAGGAGCAAGGAAAAGCTTAAACCACACCCTAAGCAGGTCAAGATCATTAAGAATAAATCGACGGAGCCAACACGGTACACTGAGAGACAATCTAGACTCGGCGCTTTAATTTTTGGGTCACTAACGCGCAATAACCCAAAAGTACGTTTTTGCAGTCACTGAGTTAGGCGAATGAGGGACTAATTGATTCTAGCAACTAGTTAACAGGCTACAACTTCTGATGATAATTCTAAAGCCATAAACTGGCTATTGGGATCTTTTTCATAATCTGCAAATGGCTGGCAAAAATGGAAACCATGTTTTGAGTACAACTCCCTTGCAGGTTTGAAATAATCCATTGAACCTGTTTCTAAACTTAATCTTTTATATCCGCTTGATTGTGCATCTTTAATCAAAAAATTTAATAGCTTAGATGCAACACCTTTACCTCTATAGTCAGATGCAGTTCTCATAGATTTAATTTCGGCATGGTCTTCATCAAGCTCTTTATAAGCAGCACAACCCGCTAAGGTTTCACCATCCCAAATCGTCCAAAACTTTACTTCAGGTACCTTTAAACTATCTAAGTCTAAGGCATGCTTACTTTCTGGAGGTGAAGTTGCTTGCATATCTGCAAGATGCTCTTCAAGAAGTGCGATAATTTCTTTGCCTGATAAATCATCTAACTTTATTTCAAACACCAAACTCACTTTGTAGCCTATCGCCCGCTTAAGCGGACAAAAATTGTTGGTTATAATGTGGAGCGAAGCGGAACATAACTCACTGTTTTAGTTTCGTTTAAAGCACTTTTTATGTGCTGAATATTACTTCATACCCGCGCCAACAGTAGCACGAATTGGAATGTTTTCTGCGTCAAAAGAATCCAGACAAAATACGTTTATACCATAATAATCGGTTTACGATGAAAAGGATAAATACCACAGACCTTACAAAAATAATGCTCTGCAGTATTTGTATGAAATTGATAAGTCGTCAATGATTCTTTTCCAGAAAGAATTCTCATTGAACTTTCATGCACTTTAATCATGAGTGCATTCTTTTTTATACAAATAGAGCAGTCACAGGTCGTAAGCTCAGATAAGTCAGTATCAATTTCAAATTGAACCGTTTGACAATGACAAGATCCTGTAAAAGTTTTCATATCAGATACTCACAAATTTTAAGGCACTTAACGCCCAATTCAAGCGACGACGAAGGAGGTCGCTGGAATTGCTTGTTATGCACTAGTGGTCAGAACCTGCATAAACCCACATGGGCTCTGTTCTTCCCGCACGCTCAAAACCTAATGCTTTATAAAATTTAACTGCATCGCCGTCAGCAGTTAACATTTGTTGATGGAAGCTGCCATAAATGGATTGCATCGCTTCCATCATCTTACGACCTATACCCTTACCATGATAATCAGGATGAACGAGCATATGCGGGTAGTAAACTACCAAATAACCATCTGATATAGCATTGCAAATACCTACAAGCTCTCCATTAATACGGGCTGTTACTAAAGAATGAGAATTGTTAAGTGCAGCTAGTAATTCCTTTGGCTTTTCTGCCGAAGACCATTCATTGGCTTTATAAATACCTATGATTTCATCTTCGTTAACTGAATCTTTAGTGCTTACGTTAATTTCCATAAAACTCTCAACTATAAAGATACATAATAGTGTATTACCCGGACTTCTCATTAAACCCAGACATTCGAGCCCAAGAGTCAGCACGTGTAAGTAAAATTGTTCAATAATCCCAAAAGCTTACCAAGGCATAGTCGTGATTGATAATCCTTTCTCACCGAAAAAAAGCGAGAACAATACATGGCGGATGTGGTGTGAACGGTATAGTAGAGATTCGATAGGCTGAGCTTTGCTTTTGTTGGAGTCTGGCAGGCGAAATGGGTATTTCGAGAAGCATGGCTTCGAGCCCATTGAGCGGGGCGATCTCTCGGCAATGTGCTCCTGCATTGCTCTACTCTCGCCGTCCTTGGCGAGATGCGATGCG
>NZ_RAQO01000009.1:0-343422 GCF_003610775.1 Alginatibacterium sediminis
GCTCCTTGCTCCTTGCTCCTTGCTCCTTGCTCCTTGCTCCTTGCTCCTTGCTCCTTGCTCCTTGCTCCTTGCTCCTTGCTCCTTGCTCCTTGCTCCTTGCTCCTTGCTCCTTGCTCCTTGCTCCTTGAAGCAGCTTTGCTGCGCACTTCTGTCGTGTTCTTTCCACTTTTCCCTCGTATGCGTTAGTATATCATCATACAAATAAGGGACTTATTTCACATGCCTCAAACCCTACTGCCAAATATTCTCAATTTCATTAGTCATATCGATCCCTTTGATCAGCTACCTGAGAAGATCCTTGAGCGAGTTGCGCGTGCGATTCAAATTACTTACTTGGCTAAAGGCGAGCAGGTTGAGTTTGGTACTGATGAAAATGAGAAGTACCTATATGTGATCCGTTCTGGTTCCATGGAGCAGCGTAAAGCGGACGGGATGTTGCGGGCTAAGCTTGGCGCTGAAGACTTGTTTGGGTTTACCTTTCTTGATGAGATGGCGGACCACACTGAGGCTTATACTGCTATCGCACTCGAAGGTACATTGCTTTATTTGGTACCGCATAAATGCATTCTCGAAATCTTAGATCATCATCCAGAATACACTCCTTACTTTGCTAGCCAAGCGCAAGAGCGTTTAAAGACGGCGTATAACGTGGTGTGGTCTGAGGACGACAAAGGTTTATTTGTTAAAAAAGTATCAGATGTCGCCAGCGGTAAAATTGCAATTGTAAATTGTACAGACAGTATACAAAGCGTTGCTTATGAGATGCGCGTGGTGCAACGTTCGGCTGCCGCTGTAGTGATGAAACATGGCAAAGTGATAGGGATTATCACAGACCGCGATATGACTAAGCGGGTGATTGCGATGGGGCGCGACATTCAAGAACCGATTATGAATGTCATGACTCCCGATCCTATGGTGGTGTCGCCGGATGATTTGGTACTGCATGCCGCCTCCTTAATGATGCAGCATAACGTGCGCAGCTTACCGGTTGTTGAAAACAATAAGCCCTTGGGGCTGCTGACCACGTCTCATTTAGTGCAGCGTCACCGTATGCAGGCTATTTTCCTGATTGATAAAATCAAGTATGCGGAGAGCATTGAAGACTTACAGTCGTTTACCTTAGAACGCCAAGCTATATTTGAAGCATTAGTTGAAGGTAGCGTATTGCCTGAAACCATTGGTCGGGTGATGAGTATGATTATGGATGCGTATACCCGGCGTATGATTCAGTTTGGTATCGAGCAAGTCGGAGAGCCTCCGTGTGAGTTTGCATGGATTGTAGCGGGCTCTCAAGCGCGTAATGAGGTACATATCCACTCCGATCAAGATAACGCTATTGTTTATGCGGATAGTGGGACTGATCAGGACCGGATATATTTCTTAAGGCTTGCGACGGTTGTATGTAAAGGTCTTGACGGTTGCGGTTATCCGTTGTGTTCGGGTGATTTTATGGCAATGAACCGTCGCTGGTGTCAGCCATTACGAGTCTGGAAAGCTTACTATAGTAAATGGGTTGCTAGTCCTGAGTATCAAATGCTGCTCAATGTCACCGTGTTTTTGGAAGTGCGCAACCTTTATGGAGAGGTGAGTTTTTGTGAGTCGATGCAACAACACTTGCACCAATGTATTGCTAATTCCAATGAGTTTTTAGTCTCTCTAGTCAATGAGTCGGTGAGCGTGCATCCACCCTTAGGAATTTTTAACAATCTGGTTTTAGAAAAAAGTGGTCACAATAGTAAAACCCTAAATATTAAAAAGTACGCACTGACGCTTTTGGTCGATCTAGCCCGCATCTATGCATTGGCTGCAGGCAGTGAGGCAACACTTACTGAAGAGCGCTTTGAAGCAGCTGCCAATAAAAAGATAATGAGCCAAGAGATGTTTCAAGATGTGATTGGTGCTTACCGATTTATGTGCCAGATACGCTATGATCATCAACTAGAAGCCTTAAAACATGGTCTCGATGCGGATAATCATATTGAGCCCGCTCGCTTTGGTAGTTTTGAGCGCAAGCATTTAAAAGATGCGTTTCGAATCGTTGCTAGTTTACAAGATGTAGCAAAACTGCGATTTTCTAGGGAGTAAGTCGATGTTAAGACTATTTCGCTATTTTCATCCTCTTAATAAACAACTGCGGCATCAACATGCCTTAAGTGCCAAATCAAAGTTACCCGACTGTTTAAGGGCGATATTAACGGATCCAAGCTTAAATTTGGCGACCGTTGTAAATGAACTTCCACTGCTTTCTATCGATTTTGAGACGACAGGTTTAGACGCTCAAATTGACCAAATACTAAGTATAGGCTTTGTGCAGTTGGAAAAAGGCCGCATCCGTTTAGATAGTGCTCAGCATATGTTTATCAAAGGGCAAGTTGCGTTGAAACCAGAAACCGCGGTTATCAACCATATTGTTCCTGAAATGCTAGATTCTGGTATTGCCCTTGATGAAGCCATGGACAAACTATTTGAAGCGATGCGCGGTAAAATCGTATTAGCCCACGGCTCACAGATCGAACAAGCATTTATTGAACGTTATATTCACCAACGTTATTTAATTGAGGATTTCCCTATCGTTTGGTTGGATACGCTCAAGCTTGAAAAGTCTTTTTATGGTCAACAAGAGCAAGCCGAAACGGATTACCGTTTAGCGATGATCCGCCAGCGGTATGGACTACCCGACTATCCGGGGCACGGCGCTTTGATCGATGCGCTAGCTACCGCAGAGCTTTTTGCTGTGATGCAAAAACGATTGGTAAAAAGTCGCGGTGCTACTTTAGGTGAGTTGTATCGTCGATAGCTAATACCTATCAAGAACTACGGAAATAACGATTTCTCTTTTAATACACCGCTCGGTAAGATGCTTATATTGAATTTGAGGAGTTATCTATGTTTGCTGTTATCTTTGGCCGTCCAGGCTGCCCTTTTTGTGTTCGCGCGAAACAAATTGCAGAGCAATTAAGCACGCAAGAAGACGATTATTCTTACCGTTATGTTGATATTCATGCTGAAGGCATCAGTAAGGCAGATTTAGAACAGACCGTTGGTAAGCCCGTAGAAACAGTCCCCCAAATCTTTGTTGATGAGCAGCATGTAGGTGGTTGTACCGAATTTGAAGCCCTAATGCGCGAAAAATTTGATTTCTAGTTCATAGTTCAACTGTTTTCAGGATGCAAAATCTGGTTTTTTGTGCCATAGCTTAAGAGATCACTTTATAAGCGGCCGGGAGATGATCATGGATGCAGGCAATTTGCTACGTTTAGATCCCAACATTGTCTTGGGTATCGTTAATGAAAAACTAAGATTAGAATGCTTCAGCTTAGACGAACTTACATCTATGTTTGGTATTCAAGATCGACAACTTGAAACCAAGTTAGAATTGATTGGTTATCGATATGATGTGATTAGTAATCAGTTTAAGGCGTATTAGTTTCAGTTAGTATTGGGCCCACTTAGGTGGGCCTTTTTACTTTGTTTCAAATCAACTATTTGATTCATCCTCCATCAGTAAACACAAATATTAGTCAATCTTAGAGACTTCTCTCATTCATAGGTGTTTTCGCTTCGTTTTAAGTCGGTGCACAGTTATTATTCGTTTCAAAATTACATCCACATCATTGTCGGCTCACAAACGAATAAAGCTGTGCCAAGGATCCAATTATGAATGCTTTTCCAATCCCTGAGGGATTAGCGATGCGTAAGAAGCCTCAACAGGCGCGCACGAAGCAACTTGTCGATAAAATTTTATTGGCGAGCGCTGAACTACTTGAACAAGAAGGTTTAGCTGCATTGAACACCAATAGCATTGCTGAACGAGCACAAATAGATATTGCGTCCTTATACCGCTTTTTCCGCAACAAAGAAGCCATTTTATTTGCGCTCTCTATGGCACACTACGAGACACTTCATTTGAGCTTGGATCAAGCTACAGACAAAGTACGCTACACTCCTCTCATTGACGTATACTTTGAACTCCTAGATTCAATGCCGAAAATGCCTTACTACAAGCTAGCATATACCTCATTAGAGGAGCTGTTTATTAGCGACCCCAATTTCCAACCCTTGTTCCGTTGGTCCTTTGAGGTAGCAAGCAAGCGCGTTTTTAGTTGGTTACGAATGAGTGGCTGCTCTTGGGATGATAAGTCGGTTGATGAGTTTGCACAGTTTGTGGTGGAATCAACCTACAGTTACAATCGCAGTATGCTTCGCCTTAATGAGAGCGAGCGAGAGAGCTTTGATAAGTGGATGCGCTTCTCAACAGCGTCGGTATTTAATCAGGTGTTAACATCGGATTCTTCCCCTTTGTAATCCAATTTGTAAATTGAGTTTTAGATGACTATTGATAAGTTTTTCCAACAAAACAAAAAGCTACCTGTAATGCCAGAAGTGATGCAGGAATTGCTCGGTAGTATCGATCAAGAGGGTGTTGATCTTGCAACGCTCGGTGGAAAAATCGCAAGAGATCAAAGTTTGGGTGCAAACGTTTTGCGTATGGCAAACTCGGCAGCATTTCGGGGACGTAGTGAGATCGTTAGCATCGAAGCTGCCGTTATTCGTTTGGGATTTCAGCGGGTAAGATCGCTAGTGGTAGCAGCGGGCCTTAATGGAATGACTGCAGGGACACATTTTGACCATCAACAGTTTTGGCTACAAGCATTTACGGTTGCGTCACTGTCGCGCGCCTTGGCCAGCTGTTGTTCAGCTGATCCTGAAGTTGCTTTTACCTGTGGCATGATGCATAACATTGGCGAGTTAATGATAGCCAGTGCAGCCCCTGAGGAAGCTGGAATTATCCAACTAGCCTTAAGCCAAGGGCAAACAAGAGTTGAGGCACAACGTGAAACTCTTGGTTTTGATTATGCGCAAGTTGGTGCTGAGCTATCGCGTCGCTGGCAGTTCTCACCGTTAATCATTGAGGCGATTGGACAACAGCTTAGTCCAATGACAGGAGATACACTCTCAACTGAAGCGGTCTTGATTCGCCTAGCAACCTTCTCTAATCATGCTCTTCAGGCGGGCTTGGCGATGGAAGTACTGTGCAAAAATCTACCTGCTAACATGGTTGAAACACTAGGACTTAATCGTGAAAAAGCTGCCGAAGCATTAACGACAGCTTTAGAGCAAATCGAAGCTAGTGATTTTTAAGATAGAGTCTTACTTCGTCTAGAGTTTGCTGTAAAGTTTTGACTAATTCATCGAGTAAGTCTGATGAAGGCAGCTGCTGTTCACGAGCCTGCTTTTCCACACTTGTGGCAATTTTATTTAAAGCTAAGGCATATAAACTTGCAGAACTTCCTTTCAGCGAGTGGCTAATCAAGGTTAAACGCTCAAAATCGGTGGCCTGGTAGGCATCTGTTAGCTCAAGTCCAGCAGAACTAAACTCGTCCCAGAAGGTTTGAAGCAACAAGCTTACCAGTTGATTATCTTGCGAGAAAACACTGCGTAGTTGTTCAATATCAAGAATCGACAAGTCTTGTGTTTTAACGTCATATTTACTTTCAGCATCGTTGCCTTCAACTGGCATACTACTGTCATTAACTTCAAGAAATTCTGCTAAATATTTCTGTAAACTAAAATCAAGCTCGGTTTCAGAAAGAGGCTTGGTCAACACGTAGTTCACGCCAGATTCAAGCATCATATTTTGACTATCTGCATAGGCGTCGGCAGTACAAGCAATAATCGGCGTTTTAGCCGATCTACTATCGAGTTTCCTGATTAGACGTGTTGCTTCAATACCATCCATTTTTGGCATGTGATTGTCCATAAAAATGACATCAAATTGCTGTTCGTTGATTGCCGCGAGTGCCTCAAGCCCATTCACAGCAACACGGGTTTGCATCCCTCTTTTTTCCAAAAATGTTGAGAGGATCATTGCATTTACTCGATTGTCCTCTACGACAAGTGCTTTAGCCCCTTTGAATAAGGTTTGCTCTGCTTCAACAATGGCCTGGGTTTTCTGAGCACTGGCAAGCTCAATGGGTAGGGTGACCATAAAGCTGGACCCTTTCCCCAACTCACTATGAACGGTAATTCTCCCGTCAAATAGCTGCACTAATTGTTTAATGATTGACAAGCCTAAGCCGGTTCCACCATAGCGACGAGTAGTACTCAGCTCACCTTGATTAAACGGTTCAAAAATACTCGTTAGACGGTCTTGGTCTATACCTATACCCGTATCAGCTACTTCAATTTGCAAACTTGTAGTTTGCTGGGTTTGAATTTGACTCAAGAAAATAGTGATGCTGCCCACTTCGGTAAATTTGAGCGCATTATTAATTAGATTGAGCAAAATCTGTCGGATGCGACTAGCGTCAGCAAAGTACCATGTGTTCTTATCAATACTGGTGTTGACAGTGAATTCTAGAGATTTTTCAGACGCAATACTGGCATAACTACTAAAGAGATTATCGGTAAGCTGTTCGAGGCAAAAGTTATGGGGATCGAGTTTTAGTTTTCCCTGTTCAATTTTAGAAACATCTAGAATGTCATTTAGTATGTCCATCATATGTTGGCCAGAGGACTGTAAACTATGCAAATAACGACTTTGTTCTTCGTTTAAAGGTGTTTTTATTAATAATTGCGCAAGGCCAAGCACACCATTCATAGGGGTACGAATTTCATGACTCATGTTGGCCAAAAATTGTGACTTTGCTTGGCTTGCGGTTTCGGCTTTGCTCAGCGCCTCGGCAACTTTTTGTTGTAAACGACGTTGCTCGGTTGTTTCGCGTTCAACTGCAATAAAACTCTCCAGTTCACCGGTGGCATCAAATATGGGTGAGATATCAATATCAATCCAATAGCTGTGCCCGTCTTTATTGTAGTTCAGCAATTCGCGTCGAATGTGTTGCTGTGCTTTCACCGCTGCCGCGATTTCGGCAATGGTCTCTGGATTACTATCTTTACCTTGCAGTAAGTGACCGGGTTTCTGACCCACAAATTCTTCGAAGCTATAGCCCGATAGCTTTGAGCTAGCTTCATTTGCCCAGGAAACTCGACCATCAGGGTTGGTAATGATTATAGAGTCCTTGGCATGCTCAGCTACTTTAGCAAGTGTTCGGGCTTGTGCTTCACTTTCGCGTAGTAATTTACTGTTGCGTGCAAGTTTAAGACGTGACAATTCTAGTTGTTTGTAAGGATTAAGAATAAGTTGATAGCCAAGTAGATATAGCAAAGCGAAAGCACAAATAAACCCAACCACGGTCGCTAAGGCGATATCTTTGCTTAGCGCTTCGCGACGCTGTTGTAATTGCGTGGTATCAATGCCATAGCTAAGTGCAAGCCCTGAATAAGGAAGCTGGTATTCAACGCGATGCCAAAATTCGGTCGATTCCAGGTTATTCTCTGCGTTGGGTTCAACAATTGATAGCTGACGTTTGGCCGTTTCAAGAATGCTGGCATAGAACGAGTTTAGATCTAAAGGGAGTTTGGCAAGCAGAGCACCTTCGACACTTCCGCTGTAGGTGATGGGGATGAGTAAGAGAAGCTGATATTCGTTTCCGAGTTGAGATAGAACCACGACTTCGGTACTTGGTGACTTATCGTTAAGCGCTTTTTTCAAATGAAAGTCGATTGTAGTTTCGTGAAGCGTTAGTTCAAATTCTTGATAGATCAACTCGCCTGAAAAATCGACTAAGTTGATTTGCAAACGTTTATCGTTAATTTGAGAGGTGGTGATTTGATCGCGAATCTCAGATTTAGAAATAGCGGACCCCAACACAAAGCCCTGCAACGCCGGATTATTAGCAACTTGCTTAAGAATGCTTTCTCGCTCTTCAAGATATTGTTTTAGGTAAGCTCCAGCCATAATAACCTCAGCTTCGCTGGCTTCGTTTTGAGCGGTAAGCAAGGCAGTATCTGTTTGCGGAGCGATCAATAATTCTGATGTAGCTAAGGTCAGTAGAAAGCCTACGGCTATAAATAGACCAAACATTTGGCGAGAGCTAAGACGCTTAAGAAATTTTATCACAGTATTTACTCTTCCTTGCTCTGAACAAGCGTGTCGCCACTGTTATTAAAGTGCGCAATACAATAGTCGTTTTGGTTGAGCGCTTCGTGAGCATCGGGGTCATCGACACGGTAAGGTCTGAATGGGCGTTGATAGTTCTTAATTAGGCCTTGAGTCGTGGCGTTTAGATTCTCTAGTGCTTTGATTAAGGCAAGCTGATTCACTTTATTGTCATCGACGAGTTCTACCTGGTTCATCGCACTAATAAAAACTTTGGCAAGGTCATAAGCATGAATAAAGCCAACAGGCGCTTTAATATCGTTTTCTTGATTGATTTCATCAAACAAGATACTAGCTTGTGTGAAAACCGATTTAGAAAAATCATTAAGTTGAGGTGCTAAGAATGAAAAGCAACTCTGCACGAAACTTAAATCTACTGATTCGCGTTCAGTTATTGAAACATTGTCAGTAAAACTGCCACCCGTAATCCCCCAATGACTAATAATTGGTAGCCGCTTATCCCGTTGGAGTTTAGACATAGCTCGAACAATGACTTCGCCTTCTGCGGAATTGGCCACCAATAATACACAGTCGGCGCCTTCGTTTATGATCGTTCGTAATGTAATACGCGCATCGGTCTCGTTAATCCCCCACTGGAACCAAGATATTTGTGGTTTGGGGCGACCTTGTTCAAGTAGGCTATTACTCATGTTTTCGGCGTTAGACTGGCCCCAAGGTGTGTGTTCAAGCAACAATTTGGGGCGTTGGCATTGTTTGGTATTTAAGGCGTAGTCCACTAGGAATCCACCAACTTTAGTATCGTCGATCGAGAGTCTAAATATTGAATTTTGATCATCTGATGCACGAGTAATTGGCCCGCCAGCAGCCCAAGGAACTAATGTAAGTAGTTGGTTTTTATTTATATAATCTCGGTATTTCAGTAATGGAGTGCTATGCAAACCAGCTACAAAAGCTAAGGCTTGTGGATCGGCAGCAAAGCTTTGCATATTTTTGTAGCTTCGAGATGCGTTAGCCCGGTGATCCAATACTAGGAATTCTACTGGGTACCCTTGAATCGTATTGTTGACTTCAGAGAAGGCTGTTTTAAAACCTTGTTCTATAGAAATTGCAGAGGCTTGATGATGAGTCCGGTCTGCTTCCAAATAGATAACCAGAGGTGCTGATGCTGATACGAAACCATGGTTCAGTAATGCTGATAATAGGGCTAGAAAAATAATACGCCGCATAGACTTCCTTTGACTTTTAAGCTTAGCTGCCTTGCAAAGCTGAATACCAGTCCACCAGTATCAGTGAACTGTTTTTGAAGGGCAATATTTTAATAAAACAATATTGATTGTCACGCTAGCAAGTAGCGCAGGATAAAAAATATGAGCATGCCGATGGCTATAGTTTTTAATAAATCGCGAGTTTTGAACGCCAGTACAATACTAATGATGGCGGCCAGCAGATATGGATTTCTCCAACTTAAGAAAAACTCACCATGAGGGTATAAAACCGCAGGTACAATAATCGCCGTAAGTACTGTTGGTGGCACATAGCGAAGTGCTTGTTCTAATCTTGGGGAAAATTTCAGTGAATTTGCAAAGGCAAACATGACATAACGGATGCCAAAGGTAACCAAGAACATCCCAAGTATCAACCAAAACTCCTGCATCTAAATGCTCCCCTTATTTAAGTGCGTTGATATAAGATTGTCACAAAGCAAGCCCACAGAAATGCCGGATAAAGCTGCCACGATTAATCCACTATTGTGCGGTAAATCAATACACAGTATGGCGAGAACCCCTGCAACTGTTACCGACACAATCATGCTCCAAGAGCTTAGATAAGGAACGACTACGCCTATAAATGTCACGACCATCGCAAACTCTAAGCCCCAGCTTTCTATGCCTGGGATATTAGAACCTAAAGCAAGTCCTATCCAGGTACACAGCTGCCAGTTACCCCACATTGCAACGACACTGCCGAGATAAAACCAATGTGCGTTGGTTACATCTGGGCTTTGATAGCGCTGGCTAACTGCGGCAAAGGTTTCATCCGTTAAGCCGAAAGATAATACAGCGCGCCAGCTTTGGGGAAGATGCTTTATTTTTGGTACAAGCGCAGTTGAGTAAAGCAGATGGCGAATATTCACAATAAAAGTGGTAAGGATTATTACTGGTACACTAGCTCCTGCTGCGACAAGTCCAAGTGCAATAAACTGAGCGCTGCCAGCAAAAACAAAAAAAGACATGCAAATGGCAGCGATGATGGAAAGTCCGCTTTGTTGAGCAAGGGTGCCAAAAAGAATGCCAAAGGGGATAGCGCCAACGATAAGCGGGAGTGTGGCAACTGACCCTTTTTTAAATTGGAGCCAGTTGTCGCTTTTTTGACCACGAACTGTCATTGCAAAACTTTTATAGGATGATTTAGTTGGAAAATAACCCATATCGGTGTAAAAATCAGCAAACGATTTTTTTTTCAAAAAAAGACTAGACAGAATCGTCAGATCGCCATAGTATACGCATCCGCAACGTTGAGCACCCGTAGCTCAGCTGGATAGAGCGTCGCCCTCCGGAGGCGAAGGTCACAGGTTCGACTCCTGTCGGGTGCGCCACGACCTTCAGCTAAACGAGAAGGCTCTATTTGCGAAAGTAGTAGAACAAAAAGAAAAGACAATGGTGGGTGTAGCTCAGTTGGTAGAGCCCCGGATTGTGATTCCGGTTGTCGAGGGTTCAAGCCCCTTCACTCACCCCATTCTTTTCTCATCGCTTAGCGATACATCGGTGATTAGCGCAGCCTGGTAGCGCATCTGGTTTGGGACCAGAGGGTCGGGAGTTCGAATCTCTCATCACCGACCACATTTAGAAAGCCCTGCTCGATCGAGCGGGGCTTTTGTGTATCTGATGCATTCGAATTTGCTTTGGCGCATTTTTGCGTATCTGATGCATTCGAATTTGCTTTGGCGCATCTTTGCGAAGCTGAAAAAGAGCGGACTAGAGGGTGGTCGTAGACCTCGAATCTCTCATCACCGACCACATTTAGAAAGCCCTGCTCGATCGGGGCTTTTGTGTATCTGATGCATTCGAATTTGCTTTGGCGCATCGTTGCGAAGCTGATAAAGAGTGGACTAGAGGGTGGTCGCAGACCTCGAATCTCTCATCACCGACCACATTTAGAAAGCCCTGCTCGCAAGAGCGGGGCTTTGTGTATTTGAAACTAGGAATCTTAAGCGTGATTCGGTATGTGTTTACGATAGAAGTGCTTAATGCCGAACTCATGCACTATAAGTGCCCCTAATATGAACGCGCTTAAACTACTTAGCCAAAGCGGTAGAACACGATTCTCCGGGCCGACTAAAGGCGCAATTACCCATCCCATCGTAGCCACTAGTGCATCTAAACCTAATCCAAACAAGACAGCGGTACCGATGACGCCTGTGAGGTAGGCAACCAAGGTGTGATTGCCAAGTTCTGAGCGAACCAAACCAAGGCTTGCTATATTGGTCGCTGGCCCGGCTAACATAAAGACTAAAACCGCCCCAGGGGAGACACCCGAAAGTAGCAACCCAGCCGCAATTGGAGTCGATGCTGTCGCGCAAATATACATCGGTATTGAAATCACGATCATGACTAGCATACCTATGAACCCACTGCCCCAAGCGCTCAAGAAATCATCCGGAATAAAGGTATTTACGATCGCTGCGAATAACAGTCCCACTAACAGCCAAGGGGTGGTATCGCGGATTAAATTGTTCGCTGCATAGTGTAATCCGGTGATGGCACTTCGGAAAACCGACGGCGGTGCTACCGCTTGCTGTGTTGGTGCTTGCTTAGCTTGCGATGCACAACAAGATTGCTGAGACGATTCTTTTGTCTGCATCGCTGCGGCGGAATCACGTCCGACCAAAACACCTGCAACAATAGCCGAGCTTATCGCAGCAATCGGGCGCACTATCGCCATCACTGGGCCAAGCAACACGTAAGTCATAGAGACAGAGTCCACCCCTGTTTCAGGTGTAGCAACTAAGAAAGCTGTGGTGGCACTTTTACTTGCACCACTTCTTCTAAGTCCCAAAGCTGCAGGGATTACACCGCAGGAACATAAGGGGAGTGGTGCTCCCAACACCGCCGCTTTAACTGTCGTGGTAAAACCTTCCGCACCGAGTTGTTGTTGCATCCAGCTCAGAGGTACAAATACTTTTATCCAGCCTGCGATGATTAGACCAAATAATAACCAGGGTGCCGAGTCCAGAAACAACAACCAGAATTGTAGGCTTAGCTCAATTATATTATTCATCATCGTCGTGCTCCAATGAATCTAGGATAGAGCAATTAATTGCACGCTCGTGGCCACCGCAACAATTTTTACCCAGCGTATCCAAGGCATCTTTGAAGGATTCCAATCGGTCTATTTGAGTTTGAATTTGTTTCGCTTTGGATTCAACTAAGTCTTTGACATCATGGCATGACCACTGGGAACGCTGATCGTCCATTCGCAGTAGCTCTCGGATATCGTCCAGACTTAAGCCGACTTTTTTACAACGTAAGATGAAGCGTAAGCGTTTCTCATCAAGCTGGGTGTAGAAGCGATAGTCACTAACACTTCGATGGCTGGGGGTTAGTAATTGCTGTTTTTCATAGTAGCGAAGCGTATCGGTTTTAAGTTGATATTGCTTAGCAAGCTCACCGATTTTTTTCATGAACTATCCAATCATTTAACTAAGGTTAAACTTAGTATAAACCTTGGACTATAGTCCAAGGTCAAGACTGAAAATGATAATTATTGGAAGAAAATTCCATTTGGCCACAGCAAGGCAATATTAGCGTCCTTAGAGCTACCCACAAACGCGTCAGTTAATTGCTCAAAGTCTGCGTTGTAGTGGTCCTCTGCCAGCGTAAGCATGCGTGGTGATTTGAGTAACAAAAGCGTTGTATCGAGTAACGGCTCGTTTAAATCAGGTTGTTCCAAATTACGTTCATAGGCGCTTACCTTAGCTTGGAGTTGTTGGCTTAATTTTGCCATTGCAGAGTTCAGTGGTATATCCCCGAAGCACTCGATAATCCTTACCTCATCGTCTTTTTTGCCAATGAGCACCGCCCATTCAAGCGTGCCGTCTGAATTTTCATAACCCAATACACTAAGTTTGCTTTGCGTTTCAGTTGCGATGCGATAGCAGCTGTCACTCAGCTGCTGTTGAAATTGTAAGGCCGTCAATTCTAAGCGAAGTGATTGCGATAAATATAAATCGTAAAGTTCAGGGTTAAAGGGCTCTAAGGAGCGAAAAACTGGCTGCTCCAAAGGAAGCCCTTTTTCGACATGCAGCGCTTTAAACTGTTGTAAAGGCTTGGCGCCCCGACGGGTATACAAACTCCTTCCTCCGGAAATCAACAGTAAATCACAACCGTGGTCTAGAGCTTGAGCTTGTAAGTGGTCCAAGACTTTCGTTGACAGGCCTTGGCCTTGATGATCGCTGCTCGTACAGACTGCGCCAATAAAACCAATTTTAAATATGGTCTGCGCAAACTTTTGCTCGAAACAAATAAAGCTAGCGATGCTACACACCTCTTGCTGATCACTAACAGCGATAATCTGCTGATGGAGATTGTCTTTGCCTAGGAGCTGGCTAAACGCCTTATCCATGCGCAACCCTTCAGCGCCAAAGGTTTGATTGACGAGTTCAATTGCCTTAGGGTGCAATTCGGTGTTGTTTGACTGAATCTGATAGGGCATAGCTGTGGCTCTCAACGTTAAGTTAAAGGTGCGAATGAATACCTTGTGGGCAAAACTGACGCTTCAGTTTTTGCACTATAAAGGATGCTTGACTAGCTCGCGATTGAATCTAGCTATAAAACGTAAGTAGAACTAAGTTATGCGGTTAGGATCAATTTTTTAGAAATCATTTAGATATAATGCTCAATTTTGCTTTGCTAAGAATTACGTTATGATGCTAGCTCAATGGTAATTATGGGCATCAAATGCTCCCCGCTAGCATTGGTTTGCTATGCAATTTTAAGCTTATTAAAAAGGTTTGTAATGAAAATTGTAATAGCACCTGACTCCTTTAAAGAAAGCCTTAGTGCGATGCAAGTCGCGCAGTGTATAGAAAACGGTTTTAAGAGTGTTTTTAATGAGGCTGAGTTCGTAAAACTTCCCCTTGCTGATGGTGGGGAAGGCACGGTTGATGTGTTATTACAAAGTGTCGAAGGCCAACGCCTGGTAAAGTCAGTAGTTGGTCCTTATGGTGCTAAATTCTTAGCGCATTGGGGTTTGTTGAATCAAGGTAAAACGGCTGTCGTAGAAATAGCTGCAGCTTCAGGTTTAGAACTAACTAACCCTGCACGACGCAATCCAGGTTTAAGCACCAGCTACGGTACCGGAGAGTTAATTCGCCATGCACTTGATAGTGGTGTAGACAAAATTATTCTAGGGCTTGGAGGGAGTGCAACTAACGATGGCGGCGCCGGTATACTACAAGCACTTGGCGCTCGTTTGCTCGATAGTAGTGGCACGGTACTTCCTCGCGGAGGAGCTGCACTAGAATTATTAGACAGTCTTGACCTTAGTCAAATACATCCGCGCTGTCGTGACGTTGAATTCTTAATCGCTTGCGATGTAAAAAACCCGCTGTGCGGCCCCCATGGTGCCAGTGCCATCTTTGGCCCCCAAAAAGGGGCAACCCCGGCACAAATTATCGAACTCGACTCGGCTTTAAGACGCTTTGCACAAGTTGTTGAGCAAATAAGTGGCCATGATCACTGTGACACGCCGGGTTATGGCGCAGCTGGAGGTGCGCCCTTAGGTTTAAGTTTAGTTTTTGATGTACAACTACTGCCAGGGATAGATTTGATTTTAAGCGCGCTTAATGCCGAAGATATTTTCAGTGAAGCTCAATTGGTTATTACTGGAGAGGGGCAAATGGACAATCAAACTTTGCAGGGAAAAACGCCTTATGGGGTCGCAAAGCTTTGTAAGCAACTTGAAATACCATGCATTGGTATCGCTGGCTCCTTGGGTAGCGAGCGCGAGGAACTGAGTGATTATTTTAATGCTACATTTGCTAGTGTAAGAGCTCCTGGGTCTTTACGGCATGCGCTGCAAGAAGCTTCTGAGAACCTTACTCAAACCGCTGCCAATGTGGCTAGAACACTCGCTTGTGGCCAGCAGCTTAATTAGTCGGTTTTTTTACATAAGTATGAGTAGATCCACTGAACAAAGCCCTTTCGAGCGATATTATAGTCCGTTTGTTAATAATTGTGTTAACAAGCCTTGCTAGATCCTTAATGAACGTACAAAATTAACATACGTAAAATTTTAATCATGCAAGCGCGTATAGGTAGGTTGGGGGGAAATTATGTTAGCGAGACCAATATATGAGGCCTTACCTCTTATGTATTTAGTATTAGGGGCGCTGAGCATCGTTTTCCTGGAACCTGCATTAGCCAAAATTGGCGGTTTGTTGCTGTTTATGTCTGGTTCGATAACGTGGGTTATGCGGTCTAATGCTAGGCGTCGAGATGATTTTAAGACTCATCACGTGCAAGGCATCTTTTTGCCAGAAGCCTATTATGAGTTCTTTCCTTTCCTACTACTCGGCATATCGGTTTTACTAGCTGCATTTTATTTTAATGGCCCCGGTATTGTGTTCATGATACTTGCCAGTTTACGCGGACTACAATTGATATACCTACGCAGTCGCTATCGCCATACTGCAAATTACGCCTTTGGGTAATTAAGGTGATGCAGCTTTGCTGCTCAATAGATTACTTAACTGGGATTAACCTACGAAATTTGCGACAAAACTAGACCCTGACAAATACAGCTATTTAAGTTATTTTATAGAACGAATTAACGATTAAGGCTGTATTGGTTGATGAACAGATTTGCTGTTGCCGGAGGTAAGTCTGGTTATATGAAGAAGAGTCTACGCCTTAAGCTTATGGCTGCATTCTTACTGTTGAGTATTTTGCCACTTTGTATAATTACAGCCATCTTTTTAAACTCCTATCAAAAAGACCTTCGAGATCAAATTGAATTAAGAATTCAGTCGGTTGGCGATTTGAGTCAGCAACAAATCATTGAATATTTTGATAAACTTGGGCAGGAAACTAGCCTATTTGCTCAAGGAGAATTGGCGAAAGCCAGCATTGGACGCTTTTACGGCTTCAGTGCCGCGTTTCTGAAGTTAGCGAATAGCGAGCAACAGGCTCGCACCGTCGCTCAAAGTCGCTACATCCCTGGTAGCCAAACAACACTGAACAAATCCACGCGAAAGTTTGACCCTAGCCGAGACGACATCTTGGTAGGAGAGCATTTTTATGACCGTGTGCACATGCGCTACCACCGAGAATACAGCAAATTAGCTGAGCAAAAGGACATCAGCGATATTTACCTTATTGATACTAAGGGGAACGTTGTCTATTCAGTGAATAAATATTCGTACTTCGGAAGTAATCTATTGACCGGTTTTGCTCGCGATAGTGGGCTTGGACGTAATTTCGCTGCATTGTACCCAAAACTAAATCAAAATTTTGACAGCGGAGAGCTGGTTCAGTTTACAGATTTTTCCCTCAACACCAGCACCGGCGAATACGTTGCCTACATAGGCGTTCCGATTAAGCAACATAGCTATATTCGCGGTGTTGTTATTGTGGAAGTTAATAGCAATGAATTGAGCAGAATGCTGCAAAAGCAAGATGATCAAAAACTAAGCCAAGAGATCTTACTCTTTGGCAAAGACCGGCGTCTTAGGGCTGATATCACTAGTCAAGAAAATGTACATTGGCAATTCTTTAGTCATCCAGCTGGTTACGACGCAGACCTATTACAGAGCATACAAATGCAGTCAGCTGGTGTGACGAGTGCATCATTACTCAACAAAGATCGTTTGCTCGCTTTCAGGGAAATTTTTGTTTTTGATAATCCTTGGACTTTGTTGGTCAGTGTTGAAGAAAACCTCGCATACGCGGGTATTAAAGCGTTTAAAACTAAGGTTATTTGGGCCGTCCTTCTCGCTAGTATTGTTTTTGTATTATTTGCGCGTTGGCTAAGCTTAACCATCACTGCACCTTTACTGCGCCTGTCACGATCCGCTGAGCAAGTAGCCGCCGGTGATCTTAACGAGCCCATAGAAGCGGCGAGAAAAGACGGTGACGAAATTCAACGCTTGGCTGCAAGCTTCGCGGATATGCAAAATTCTGTACGTGAGAAAATCCGTCAAATTAGTGATAAGAACCAGCAGTTACAAGCCTTAGACCGCTTTAAGGATGAATTGATAGCCAACACATCTCATGAATTGCGAACCCCAATCCACGGCATCATAGGGATGGCAAATGCCTTAATGACTAACGCAGAGCAAAATTTAAGTCCAACTCAATTAGAGCAAGTTCAGTTGTTAGCGCATAGTGGTGAGCGCTTGAGTCGTCTAGTGGATGATTTACTCGACTATCATCAGATGCGTTATGGAAAAACCCAGTTAGATATTCATGCTGTTGATATTAATGCGGTAGTCGCTTTTGTTATCCGAATGAACATGCATAGTCTTGGGGGTAAGCCTCTTGAAATAGTGAATCATTTGAGTCTTGATTTACCGCTGGTTAATGCAGATGAAGGACGTTTGGAACAAGTTTTGTTTAATTTGCTTGCGAATGCGATTAAGTATACCTCGCAAGGAAAAATTGTTTTTAGCGCCAGCGTAGACCTGAGTGAACAGTGCTTGCTGCTAAAAATTAGTGATACCGGTAGTGGTATTGCGGATGAGCATCAAAAACGTATTTTCGAACCCTTAGTTCAGTTAGATGGTTCTAGGGAGATTAGTGGTTATGGTTTAGGTTTGTCGATTGTTGCCCAGTTAATGCGATTGATGGGTGGAGATATACAGCTAGAAAGTGAACTTGAAGTCGGCTCTCAGTTTATGCTGCGCTTCCCGTTAAGTAATGAAAGTGAAGTTCAAATCAGAAATACTAAACATCACCAACTCCGTAGCCAAATCCCTGAAATATCCTGGACTGCTCAGTTGGATAATTCGGTTTATAGTGAGCATGACATCAATGAAATTTGGGCGGTCGATGATGAAACGCTTAATCTACGTATCATTGAAAATCTATTACTGGAACAGAATATTAGGGTGCGTTGTTTTAGTGATGCACACCAAGTACTTGAGCGTTTAGAAAACAGTTCGGTGCCAAGCTTGTTGATAGCGGACGTGATGATGCCGCAGATCAGTGGTCTAGAGCTTTGCCAGCGGATCAGAGTCAGCTTTGACCAACTGGAACTGCCTATACTAATGCTGACGGCGCTAGGACAAAGTGAGAATGTAGTAGCGGGTTTTGAAGCCGGTGCCAATGACTATTTGGTCAAGCCCTTAGTTAAGGAGGAGTTGTTGGCCAGGGTGCATAGTCTTATTTTAGCTCGAGAGCTAAGCCACACTCGAAGCCAAAACAATTTGCTTGAAGATGAGCTACGCCAGCATATACATAGCCAGCAACAACTAGAGCAAACTCAAGATCAGCTGCTTGGTATTCTCGAAAATATCCCTGAAATCATCATCGGAACCAGCGCTGATGGGCTAATCGTACTGTTCAATCGTGCCGCAGAGCTAGAGTTTGAAATCGAAGCAAGTTTGATTCTTCAACAGCCTTTATCTCGGCTTTTGATTCTGAACGATGACCCTAAGGTCAGCACTTTAGTGCTTCGGCGAACAATGGAGACACGTGACTTTGAAACCTTCGCCTGTAACTTCGATAGCGGTTTGGGGCAAGTTTATCTACTGGCATCGGATACACAATTCAACCAACAACGCTGGCAATTAATCGAAGACTTAATCGAATCTCTTCCTGTCACTGCTGGTCCAGGTTCAGAGCAGTTGTATAAGAAAATACGTGCTTTAGGTGGAAACTTTGTCAGCTTAAGTGAGCGCTTAGACCCTAAACAGGACACCCAGAGCTTAAAGCGACAGTTAATTGTGGAACTGATGCAATTATCGCTCAGTATCTGGATTAATCAGGTTGGCGAAAGTAAGCTCAGTCTCGCTGAAAAAAGCGGGCTATGGCGGGTCTATATCGACCGTTCAAGTCCTCAAACGCGCACTTTAGACAAGTATTTCAACACGGAAACCTTACCTAAAACTCCGCGCTGGCGCATCGTTATTCAAACTGCCGACTTCATTTTGCAACGTTGTCCAGACGATGAATCTCATGAGCAACTGCGGCAAATTCGCGAAAAATTAGCGCAATCGTATTTTGACCAGTAGAACGTCACTATTGGTGTTCAAGATCTAGTTCTCAGTTCGCATTTTAAAATGACATTTTTAGTTTGATTAGGTGTTCTCAATCTAAGCTAAACGATTGAAATATAATGTTTAAAATAAACTTTTAACGTTTTTGACGAAACCCGCAAATTGCTTAACGAAATTAACGATATGAAATGTTGATTCGCATCGAGAAATAACTTTAGCTAGTAGGGCAGGCCAAGCAATAATATCGCATGGTTTGTATCTTGTTCTTGGTTGGGGCGCAGTGCATTTAGCCGAACCGACACCTAAGTTAAAATGATGAAAGGATGCAATATGTTTAATAAGCTCTCAATATTAGGGACTGCAGTACTCATAGGTTTAGGTACACTAGCTAGTGCAGATTCACTCGCAGCTGAGCGCAGTGAACTGACATTAGTTGCTGAGCAACGAACCGCTTGGGACCGTAACTTCAACCCCTATTTAACCGCAAACAAGCGAGCCAC
The DNA here is from genome assembly GCF_003610775.1 of Alginatibacterium sediminis. Lineage (GTDB taxonomy): Bacteria > Pseudomonadota > Gammaproteobacteria > Enterobacterales > Celerinatantimonadaceae > Alginatibacterium > Alginatibacterium sediminis. The sequence goes on from NZ_RAQO01000009.1 coordinate 19,679, forward strand.
CACGTTTCAATTTATTTATGAGCCCTTGGTTGTATTCAATGCTTTAAAAGGCAATCAAGCTCACTACCGACTTGCGACCGCCCACGAATTTTCGGATGATCTAAAAACGATTCGTTTCACCATCAGAGACGGGGTTAAGTGGTCCGATGGCGAACAATTTAGTGCCAAAGACGTGTTGTATTCTTTCGAACAAATCAAAAAAGACCCCGTTTTGGATACGCAAGCGTTAGCAGACCGTATTGAGTCAGTAAGTATTGAAGGTGAAAATGTAGTCGCGATTAAGCTTAAGAATGTGGATACAACCATTGCGAATAAGATTGTTCGAGTGCCAATTGTACCGCAGCATATATGGTCTCAGATAGACTCCCCAACTACCTTCAAGAATGAGACGCCAGTTGGAACCGGGCCATTTACTGAAATCGATAGTTTCACCGCTCAGCTCTATGTACAGTGTGCCAATCCTCATTATTACGATGCTGAAAATCTCGATATTGATTGTTTGAAAATGCCTCAAATCGCTACCAATGACCAGTTATTGGCTGCGGCGATTAAAGGAGAGTTAGATTGGACATCATCGTTTATTCCAGACATTGATAGGGTTCTAATCAGTGCTAACCCAAGTTACAACTATTGGTATCCAGCTGCAGGTTCTGCGTCTTTCTTAGTTAATTTCAAATCACCTAATCCTGGCAACCGCGAAGCCTTTAATGATATAAATTTTCGACGCGCGTTTTCAATGACAGTAGATCGTCAAGCAGTAGTTGATATTGCGGGTTATGGTTACTGGTCTACAAACCAATATGCTTCTGGATTAGGCGAGCAATTCGCGAGCTGGAATAACCCTCAAGTTGATGCCGAGTTTGGTCAATACAATCGTTATGATTTGGAGGGTGCTAAACAGCTTCTAAGCGATGCAGGTTACAAAGATACCGATGGTGATGGTTTCTTGAATACGCCAAGTGGCGCAGAAATTAGTTTTAAGGTGATTGTGCCTAACGGTTGGAGTGACTTCGTCTCGACAGCCCAAATTGGCGTGGAAGGACTGCAAGAATTGGGAGTTGATGCTAGTGTCTCAACGCCTGAGTTCGTCACCTTAACTGAAAACATGAAATCTGCAGATTTTGACGCGGCATTTACGAATTACTTTGGTGGTGCAACCCCGTATCGCTATTTCCAAACTGGCTTCCATTCGTCAATGGCTGATAAAGACCGCTTTGGCGCCCATCACTACGCAGACCCTGAGCTTGATAGCTTAATTGACTCCTTCACTAAGACTGCTGATAGCGCAGAACAAGTGAAAATCATGCAAGATATTCAATACCGAATAGGGGCCAATCAAACCACTATCCCTACCATGAGTACAGTATATCTTTATCAATTTAATGATAAACGATTCAGTGGCTGGTTTAGTGAAGCGAACCCACAAGCGGTGCCAGTTGTATGGCCAGATCAACCAGAGCGTTTACTACACGTTCTTGCACTTAAACCAAGATAGTCCACTTATTTAGTTCTACCTTCCTCTTTTGAGGCGTGGAGACACGCCTCCTTTTTTAAGGCACCTTAGCGCTTGATTGGCTAAGTGACTATAGCTTGAGGCTCACTATGGGATTTATTCTAAGACGCCTGTTTTTTTATCTTGCCGCATTTATGGTGGCTGTTGTGATCAACTTCATGCTGCCTAGATTGATGCCTGGCGATCCTGTTACCGCAATGCTCGGCGGCCGCGGAGCAATGATGACCTACGATCAAATCGAAGCGCTTCGTCAAACCTTTGGGTTTGTTGATGGCCCCTTAATTCAACAATTTTTTAGCTACGTTAGCAGCGTTTTCCAAGGAGACTTAGGCACCTCCGTTCAATCGTTTCCAGAAACGGTAAGTACCATTTTGGGCAGAGCCTTTGGTTGGACTTTGTTTCTGACCGGTGCGGGCACCTTGCTTGCTTTTATCGTCGGGAGTTTGCTTGGGATTTTGGCTGCATGGAACCGTGGTGGTTGGTTTGACTCAATTGTCTCGCCACTGTCGCTTATTTTACAAGCAACCCCGCAGCTTGTTTTTGGTTTGTTGTTTATGTTTGTGTTTGGCGTGACTTTGCAATGGTTGCCCTCGGGCTATGCTTTTAGCCCTGAGCTCACCCCTGAATTTTCGTGGTTGTTTATATCTGACGTAGCGGCGCACGCTATCTTACCCGTGTTCACAGTCTTTATTGTTCAGCTCGGAGGATTTCTAATTCCGATGCGCAACAATATGATCAATTTGCTCAATGAAGATTACATCACCATGGGCAAAGCCAAAGGCCTGAGCCAATTGCGAGTGATGCTCAATTATGGCGCTCGTAATGCAGTGTTGCCGAGCGTTACGTCGCTTTCGATGGCATTGGGTATGGTGATTGGCGGTGCAATGGTTGTTGAAGTGATATTCAACTATCCAGGCTTAGGTACGGTTCTTTACAACGCCATACTCGCTCGTGATTATCAATTGATACAAGGCCAGCTATTAGTGATGACTTTGTTCATGTTGTTCTTCAATTTTATGGCCGATATTTTATACCTGTTTTTAGACCCTCGTTTGAAGCATGGAGGTAGCGCATGAACTTTCTCAAGTTGTTGCTAGGGAACCGTAAAGCTAGTATCGGATTAGTCATTGTATTGTTCTTTGTGGTGCTGTCTGTTGCTGCGCCCCTATTTAGTGACTACTCACCAACAAAGCGTGTCTCTCGACCCCATCAAAGCCCTAGTGCCGAACATATCATGGGGACAACACGCATGGGCAGAGATGTGTTTGCTCAACTCGCTTATGGTGGCAGAACGTCGCTAGCGGTGGGTTTTGGGGCTGGCGCCTTAGTTATCGTATTGGCAATTGGTTTTGGTATTACCGCCGGTTATTTTGGCGGTGTGGTTGACGAAGTGCTTAGTTCAATGATGAACATCATGCTGGTTATTCCTCAGCTGCCGCTGTTGATGGTGCTCGCTGCATTTATTGGCGAAGCCAGCCCGCTGGTCATTGCCATTATTATTGGCTGTACTTCCTGGGCCTGGAGTGCGCGTGTGATACGGGCGCAAACGATGGCTATACGAGAAAAGGAATTTGTTAGTGCCGCTCAAGTGTTAGGTGAGCCGGCGTGGCGCATCATCTTGGTTGAAATTTTACCTAATCTTATTTCTATCATTGGGGCTGCGTTTATTGGGGCGGTTATCTACTCCATCATGCTTGAAGCCACGTTGGAGTTTTTAGGCTTAGGTGACCCAACGGCAGTCACCTGGGGAATTATGCTTTATAACATGTCGAATACCTCAGCGATTTTAATTGGCGCATGGTGGGAAGTAATTGCACCGTGTATCGCGATTGCAATGGTGGGTGCAGGTCTAGCCTTGATGAACTTTGCGGTTGATGAGATTGCTAATCCAGCGCTACGTTCACACACCGGTCTAAAACGTTGGAAGCTTAAACAAGCGCAGCGCAAAAAGATTTTGGAAGCAGGCAAGCAATCACTAGCCAAACAACAGCAGGTGCCATTATGAGTCAGCAATCAGCTTTATTGCAGGTCAATAACCTATGTGTCGACTACATTACTGACGCTGGCGATGTTCGAGCGGTTAGTGACGTGAGTTTTGAAATTGCTCCAGGAGAGGTGTTTGGGCTGGCTGGGGAGTCAGGATGTGGCAAAAGTACCGTGGCATTCTCTATTTCTAGATTGCATAAACCACCGGCGTTTATTAGCGAAGGTGAGGTGTTATTTGATGGTAAAGATGTATTAGCTTTTAGTGATCAGGAATTACAAGCGTTTCGTTGGGCTCAATGCTCTATGGTGTTTCAAAGCGCCATGAATTCACTCAACCCAGTACTGAGAGTTGAGGAGCAGTTTTGTGATGTGTTGATGGCGCATGAAGATATAAGTCGCGCACAGGCAATATCACGTGCCAAGGAGCTGTTGAATATCGTTGATATTCACCCTGACCGATTACGTGATTATCCTCATCAGTTTTCTGGCGGTATGCGGCAACGTTTGGTTATAGCAATAACCTTGGCCTTAAAACCCAAGCTGATAGTGATGGATGAACCAACCACCGCATTAGATGTTGTTGTGCAACGCGAAATTTTACAAAAGATCTATCAGCTTAAGGAGCAATTTGGGTTCTCTATTCTATTTATAACCCATGACTTGAGTTTGATGGTCGAGTTTTGCGATCGCATTGGCATTATGTACGCTGGTGAGCTTGTAGAAGTCGCTCCGGCAAAGTCGATATTTAAACAGCCTTTACATCCATACACCTATGGTTTGGGCCAATCATTTCCACCAATGTTGGGTCCTAAAAAACGCTTAGAAGGAATACCGGGACATCCTCTTAACCTGCTAGAGGTACCAGAAGGTTGCCGTTTCCAAAGCCGTTGTGAGTTTAAACACGCTCGTTGTGAACGGGTGGCTACCTCTCTCAAAGAACTGCAACACCAACATTGGGCTGCTTGCCACCGCCATGACAGTGCCCTCGCCCCCATTACTGCTGAGGAAGTTAGTTTATGCAAACAGCAATAATCGAAGCCAATAATATTGTTAAAGACTTTGAAATAAGCCGCCAAGGCCTGCAGCGTAAAAGCATGAGAGCCTTAAACGACGTCAGTTTTAAACTGCATAAAGGCCGTGCTCTAGCAATCGTTGGTGAGTCCGGTAGCGGCAAATCCACGGTAGCTAAGATTGTCGCCAAAATGCATAAAGCCAATGCAGGGCAAGTCTTGTTTAATCAACGTGATATCAATGAATTTAAGGGCCGTAAAGCCGAACTTGAGTATCGCAGTAATGTTCAAATGGTGTTCCAAGACCCTTTTGGTTCGCTCAACCCGGTACACACTATTTTTCATCACGTAGCGCGGCCCTTGCTCCTGCACAACAAATTCAGTAAGCATGAGCTGCGTGACAAAGTTGAGTTTATTCTTGAGCAAGTGGGTTTAAATCCAGCCAGCGAAACGGCTCAAAAATATCCGCATCAGCTCAGCGGTGGACAACGCCAGCGAGTCAATATTGCTCGCAACCTTGCGGTTGGTGCACAAGTGATGTTGGCTGATGAACCAACGTCGATGTTAGATGTGTCTATTCGTCTTGGTATTCTAAATCTTATGGAAGAAATGAAATCGGAACAAGACCTTGCCATGATGTACATCACCCATGATATCGCTACTGCACGTTATCTTGCTGAAGACATTGGAGTGATGTATGTAGGGCATATGCTGGAATGGGGCGATACTGACGAGGTCATTCATCATCCTCAACATCCCTATACTCAGTTATTGGTGTCAGCGGTGCCCAATCCAGAACAGAGTATTCATGGCGGCACGCTCGCTGAAGAACGCGGTGAAATTCCACTGTGGACACCGCATAGTCGCGGTTGTCCTTTTGCAGGACGCTGTAAGCATGTCAGTGAGCAATGTCGCCAGCAGTTACCGCCGGTGGTAGCCTTAAGCGAGCGCCATTTTGTTCGCTGTTTTTTACATAGCTAGTCGTCAGAAATAACAATCCGGGCAGACTTAGTCCGTGGCAAATTTAGGTGGAACAATGAAAGCACTGCGGTTAAACGTCACTTTGCTAAAAAATGAAATTGGCGAACAGGAATTAAGCATCACGCTGATCAATGATAGTGATGCGGTGATAAAGCCGATGAGCTTGCACATAGATGTTGCGCGTTGGACAGACAGCTTAGAACTTAGTCAGCCTAATCGTGGCATTGAGGACAAAACTGAAAGCCCAGTGTTCTCGCAAATCGGCTCGCATTTGGTTATTCCGTTTACACAGTCAGTTACCTCCAATTCGAGCCTGTGTTGGCGTTTACTTACGCGACAAGCGGCTTATTTGCGTCTCAGTGATTTTCCAAGTAGTAGCTATTTAAATTTCGAACATAAGCAAGTTCAACTGGTGATGGAGCTGAATGTAGAAATCTTGCAAGACAGCCCCAAAATTGAAGCATGTAAACTTAAGCCTGCCGGTCGAGACATCATTGTTCCTGAGCCTGCAAAACTCGACTATATCGAACAAACCATCGTTATAACGTGGCCACTGCGTATATTGTGTGAGTCGAATGAAACACTTTTAGACCAACAGTTGGCCTGGGTTTCGAGGCAGAATGCGGGTTTAACTTTTTGCAATAGTGATGCCGGAAAGGTTGGGAATGGCGATATATTACTTTCTTTTGAATACGATCAAAGCCTAGAAACAGAGGGGTATACCCTGGAGCTACAAGGGCAAAACTGGCACATTGCATGGTCCAGCGAGAGCGGTCGGTTTTACGCTTTGGTCAGCTTGTCTCAGTTACTAATGAATCAACCCGATGTCATTGAAGCTCAATTGATTCAAGACTGCCCTAGATATGACTATCGCGGACAAATGCTTGATTGTGCACGTCATTTTCAGCCCCTTAATCGTATCAAAATGCTGCTCGATTGGATGGCTTTTTACAAATTGAATCGTTTCCATTGGCATTTGACCGACGATGAGGCATGGCGTCTGGAGATCAAGGCTTATCCTCAGTTATGTGAAATAGGAGCCTGGCGCGGAGAAGGACTAGCCTTGTGTTCTCAATTTGGTAGTGGTGCTGGCAAAAGTGGCGGTTATTATACCCAGGCTGAGGTTAGCGATATTTTGAGCTATGCGGCAATGCTTCAGATTGAAGTCATTCCTGAAATTGATATTCCTGGCCATGCCCGTGCTGCAATTCTGGCGCTACCAGAGCTACTTGTAGAAGCTCAAGACCAATCAACATACCAGTCAGTCCAGTTCTATAACGATAATGTGCTTAACCCTGGTTTAACTTCGACACTTGAATTTCTTGAAACTGTACTTGACGAAGTCTGTGTTCTTTTCCCAAGTTCTGTTATTCATTTGGGGGGTGATGAAGTACCAAAAGGAGTATGGCAACACTCGCCTGCGGTAAGTGAACTGGCGATTGGTAAGCAAAAAACGGCCGAAAGCTATTTATTTCAGCATTTGCAACAACATCTAAATCAGCGCCAGCGGCTACTTGCTGGTTGGGAGGAGATTGCCCACCATCAGCTTGATACAAGTGCTATTGTCTATGCTTGGAATGGAATTGAAGTTGGCCTCGAGTGCGCAAACAAAGGCTATCGCGTGGTGCAGTGCCCAGCGCAACATGCCTATTTGGATATGGCCTGGGATAACAGTCCACTCGAGCCAGGATTTCACTGGGCCGGTACTATCAACCTCAAACAAGCTTATGAATGGCAGGCTAGAGACTCTAGTTTGAGCCAAGCGCAGCAGGCTTTAATCATTGGTACTCAGAGTCAGCTGTGGAGTGAGCTTATTACGACTAAAGAGCGCTTCGAATACATGGTGTTTCCTCGAGTTTGCGCAAACGCTGAAGTGGCCTGGAGTTTAGATACTAAGCAAAACTACTTACACTTCAGCACTAAACTGAATCACCATCAACAGTATTGGAAGTCCCGTGATATTCAGGCCAAGTACCTTGAACTAGAGAAAGGGTAGTGGGCGAATATCATCGAGGTTTGGCTGCTCTAGCCAGACTTCGAATTCATCAGCAAGCTGGTGGCTTTTCTCGAGTACCGTTTGCCAGTATGGCAAGCGTTGCTCTGGACTTAACTCGCTAAAGTCTTTGCGGTCCGATATTTTCCCATAAGGTAGCGACTTCACCAGCTCAGAGCTTGGGCAGATCATCACCACATTCCGATAGTGTTTTTCGCAAACAGGACGCTTCAAAGATTTATCAAACCAGCCAGCTTTAACTTGCGCTTGGAAATGCGGATATAAGGTTAGAAAACCATCCTTCGTCGGGTCTGAATTTAAGCCCACATCAAGATCAAAGTGATAATCAACAATGCCACCATCACGATAGATACCTGGCCCTGCACCCGGAATATCTCTTACACTTTCAAGCACCATCGGTATTGATCCCGAAGCCATCAGCGCCGAGAATAAGTTCTGCTGGCTTAGTTCGACATTCTGAGTTGGGATTTGATAGGGGTCGTTGATTGTTAATTGACTCTGCGGGTGAGAAAACAATACTCGCTGATACTGGCGTTTAAGATGACGACGATTTAAACGATTAAGTGCAAAGCTTTGAGCTAGACCGAGAACTTGCAACGCGGGTTGATCGCAGGCAACGAGTCCAAGACAGCGAGCGACGACAAAATGACTATGAAACTTTGTATTGCCCAGTATTTCACTAACGCCATTGTTTCCTAGAACATAGTTTAGCAATTGCTGAGCGTGATCGGTGATTTCACGAGCACTTGGATTAGCTGAATAGACAGTAGTGGAATAACGTTGTGCCAGACGCTCAATTGACCCCACTGGATCGGATTGGCTTAAACTGGCAAATCGGAATGCCCCTGCGGAAGAGCCCAGCAATTCAATGGGGTGGTCTATATTTTGTAACCATGACCCAAATAGAAATTGATCTAAACCTTTTAGAATAAACCACTTAGGGCCGCCGCTTGCCCCAAGTACAGCACCAAATAGCTCGGCCTTGAAGCCGTGTTTGGCAATGGTCGCTTTGGCTTGTGAGCCGGCGTAGATTTCGAAAGCGGGCATTGTTGTCCTTAACTGTGTGCGTAAATCTTAAGGGTAACTTTTTCTCATAAGCCGCAACTAAAATCCAGCGCGGCGCAAAATGTTTGCCCAAATAAGTAGGTCTAATGATGAAATTTTGTAAGCCAAATCTCATTATCGGGGTAAATATTTACTAAATTGTTGAGATTTGTTAACGACAAAGGCTTAATAGACAAACGATTAACTGAACGGACTTTCTGATGACAACGATTAAAGACATTGCACTCGCCGCTGGTGTTTCAAGCGCGACCGTTTCTCGAGTGCTCAATGCCGATACCAGTTTGTCTATCAGCGAAACTAAGCGGGTTCGTATTCACCAGATTGCTAGTGATATGGACTACAGTACGCCTCGTCAGCGAAGGGCTGGACAGCATCCAGCTGCCGATCTTCCGTTCATCTCGCCACCCAAAAATGAGTCCAATAAAAAAGGTTACAAGCTGGCCGTCATGCACTTCTTGTCATCAAGTGACGAGCTGCAAGACCCTTACTACATTTCAATTCGTATGGGTTTAGAGCAACGTTGTGAGAGTGAAAAAATTGCACTAGAGCGTATTAACAAAAGCCAACTATCTGAATACAAAGATTTTATATCAAGTGTCGATGGTGTTGTTGCAATAGGTCGCTTTGAGAAACACGAAATTGAGTTTGTTTGTGAGCACGCCAAATATGTGGTGTTTGTGGATGCTTGTCCTGATATTGATGGAGTTGATTCTGTCGTGTTTGATATTGAACGGGCAATGAATCGGATCATGGACGAGGTATTTAAACGAAGCTTTGAAGTGGTGGCCTTTGTTGGTGGACATGAAAACTTCAGTGAGTTTAATACGCCGCTTGGAGAAATCCGCCGAAAGGTGTTTGTAGAGCGCATGCGAGAGCAAGGTCTGTTTCAATCAGACTACTGTTTGGTTGAAGATTTTAGTGTGGAATCTGGCTATCGACAAGCCCAACAGTTACTTAAGTTGAATCCCTTACCTGAAGTCATCATTGCAGCGAGCGACTCAATGGCTGTCGGCGTGTTGAGAGCCTTACATGAGCAAAGCATTTCAATACCAGAGCAAATCTCAGTGATTGGTCTCAATGACATTCCAAATGCTGAGCATTTAGTTCCTAGCCTTACCAGCATGAAAGTTTTTACTAAAGAAATGGGTTCTGCAGCCATTGATTTGTTCTTTCAATATCAAGCGGGTCGCCGCGTTGCTGCCAATATCAGTTTGGCAACCAGTCTAAGTTGGCGACAAAGCTTTCCTAAAAACCTCGACTTTGTCGATCCAAAGCAGCTTTGCTGACCGAGCGATCAGTTTCAAAAGATAATCTGTGAACAGTGCCACTTTTTAGTAAAAAACATTTAATTACTAAATAAATCTGTTACGCGTGTCTAAAAAGATAAATCTTTACTAAATATTCTATTGTTTTACTTAAAGTGATCTTTAATACTGAAGACGTTTTCAAAACCCTACAAATATTGGAGTAATACAATAATGACTCACGCTATGGTGAAAGGAATTGTCGCAACAGCTGTTGGTTTTTCAATGGCAGGTGCTGTTGCACAAGCTACCGAATTATCTGTTTGGGCATGGGATCCAAACTTTAATGTAGCAATCATGAATGAAGCCGGTGAACGTTATACCGCTATGCATTCAGACGTTACGGTTAAAGTTGAAGATACGGCCAAAGATAGCTTAGAACAAAAACTCCACACAAGTTTGGCTTCTGGTATGACTAAAACCTTGCCAGATATTGTGCTTATCGAAGATTACAACGCTCAGAAATACTTACAGGCCTATCCTGGTGCATTCGCAGCCATGGAAAAAGTAGTTGATTACAGCAGCTTTGCCCCTTACAAAGTCGATGTGATGACCATTGGCGATTCAGTTTATGGCATCCCATTCGATACGGGTGTAACGGGTATGTATTATCGTACCGACATCCTTGCTGATGCGGGTTTTACTGCTGAAGACTTGCAAGACATTACCTGGGAGCGCTTTATCGAAATCGGTAAAGTTGTGAAAGAAAAAACCGGTAAAGAAATGCTAGGTAACGATCCTAACGATCCAGGCCTTATCCGTGTGATGATGCAGTCTGCTGGTAGCTGGTATTTTGATAAAGACGGTAACGTTGATATCAAAAACAATGCTGCACTTAAAGAGTCATTAGAATTGATTCGTGACATGACTAAATCTGGAATTGCTCGCCCAACGATGGGTTGGTCAGAATGGGTTGGTACCGTTAATAGTGGCCAAGTGGCTAGTATTACTACGGGTGTTTGGATTACTGGCTCAGTGAAGTCTAATCCTGATCAAAGTGGTTTGTGGGCTGTTGCACCAACACCTCGTTTAACCGTTGAAGGCGCAACACAGACGTCTAACTTGGGTGGTTCTAGTTGGTATGTGCTTAACAGCTCAGAAAACAAAGATGCTGCCATTGCCTTCCTAAATGAAATCTATACCCAAGACAAAGAGTTCTACCAAAAAATATTGGTTGATCGCGGTGCAGTTGGTTCTTATTTAGGTGCTGGTGAAGGTGCGGCTTACCAAACTGAAGATGCATTCTTTGCAGGTCAAAAAGTTTACTCTGATTTCTCTGATTGGACTGCTCAAATTCCTAAAGTGAACTACGGCATGTACACCTATGAAGCTGATGCAGCGTTGTCCGCTCAACTACCTGCTTTGTTGCAAGGTACTGATGTCGACACGGTTTTAGAACGCATTGAGCAGCAGTTGAAAAACCAAATCCAATAGCCCTAAAACGTAGTCTAAAATGCCCAGCAACTATGCTGGGCAGTGTCTCCACCTTTGAACACAGGTTGCTCCTATGTCTAGTTCTGTTTCACAGCAGCTCTCTTCTGCTCCAGAAAACCCTAAAAAGAAGCAGGGTTCTCATGGAAGCTTTCATCGTTTTTACGACATCAATGGATGGACCTTTGTCGGCGGTGCGGTAGCGCTAGTTGCCCTATTTATGATCTACCCAATTCTAAATTCATTATGGCTTTCATTGCATTCTGGGCGAGGGATTGTGACCGAGTTTGTGGGTTTTGGTAACATCACCCGACTGTTTAACGATCCGGTTTTTATCAAAGCACTTAGTAACACCTTTATATTCCTAATTATTCAAGTGCCGGCAATGATTCTATTGTCGCTGGCGCTTTCGTCTTGTCTGAACACCCCTAATCTGAGATTTCGAGGTTTATTCAGATTAGCGATATTCTTGCCTTGTGTTACTTCGCTGGTCGCCTACTCGATTCTGTTTAAGAGCATGTTCTCTTACGAAGGTATCATCAACGCTTCGTTGCTTTGGACCGGCATCATTAGTGACCCAATTCCTTGGCTGACGGACCCTTTTTGGGCCAAAGTAACCATTATTTTAGCGATAACCTGGCGCTGGACCGGCTACAACATGATTTTCTATTTATCAGCGATGCAAAACATCGATAAATCAATATACGAAGCTGCTCGCTTGGAAGGTGTTGGAGCAATAAAACAGTTCTTTTACATTACTGTACCTTTGCTTAAACCGGTGATTCTCTTTACCACAGTCATGTCGACAATTGGTACCTTGCAGTTGTTTGACGAGGTGATGAACATAACCCAAGGTGGTCCGGCAGACAGTACGATGACCTTGTCGATGTACATCTATAACTTGTCGTTTAAATTTGTACCGAACTTTGGATATGCAGCTACGGTGTCTTATGTAATCGTATTTTTTGCCGCGATATTGGCGCTTCTTCAATTCAAAATGGCGAAGGATAAGTAAACATGAACAAACATAAGTTTTCTCGCCTCGCTTTGTACGTATTTTTAAGTATTAGTGCATTTGTGTCTTTGTTTCCGTTCTATTGGATGCTGGTCTCTAGTACTAATTCAACGGCGGACATTAACTCTGGAAAGTTGAGCTTTGGTTCGTCGTTAATGGAGAACCTTACCAAGCTAAATACGCAGGTCGATTTGGGATTAGTGTTTTATAACACCTCCAAAATTGCGATTTTGAGTACTGTCTTTACCTTGATTATTTCGTCAATGGCCGGCTATGGCTTTGAAGTCTACAAAAGCCGAAATCGTGACAAGGTCTATAATGCCTTGTTGCTGACAATGATGATTCCGTTTGCTGCACTGATGATTCCTTTGTTTACGATGATGGCCAAAGCCAATTTATTGGATACTCACTTTGCAGTGATGCTGCCAACTATTGCATCAGTGTTCATCGTATTCTATTTCCGCCAGTGCACTAAGGTGTTCCCTAAAGAGCTCATTGATGCGGCGCGCGTTGACGGCGTTAAAGAGTGGCGGATCTTCGTGTTTGTATATTGGCCAGTGATGCGTTCAACCTACGCGGCGGCATTCATCATCGTGTTTATGACGTCTTGGAACGCGTTCTTGTGGCCTTTGATTGTCTTGCAATCAGCAGAGCTAAAAACAATTAACTTGGTGCTATCGTCATTGTCATCGGCATATTTCCCTGATTTTGGGGTGATTATGGTCGGTACCGTAGTCGCCACTATCCCGACCTTGGCAGTATTCTTTGCCATGCAGAAACAATTTGTAGCGGGGATGACTGGGTCAGTTAAATAACTTCCGACTTGGTAACACAAGAACTAAGCCACCTTCGGGTGGCTTTTTTATGGGCGGTGATCGTACCGGCGGCTAGTCGTCACCAGCTTGATTGCTAGATATTGGACTTTGTTGATAAGCTATACGATTGTTATTAAAAGGATCTTAGACTCATGGACGCCAATCCCTGCCTGATAGAAGTTTATCGAAACGAGCTCGTTGAAAGCCGTCATCGCGGTGCCTTTTGCGTTGTTGACCAGCATTCAAATGTTGTGTTGAAGGCCGGGGATATTGAGCAAAAAGTGTATCCGCGTTCCGGGGTTAAGATTATTCAAGCGCTTCCATTAGTCACCAGCGGCGCCGCAGACTATTTTGGGTTTACGGACCAAGAGCTCGCTTTAATTTGCTCATCCCATGGCGCCGAGTCTGAACACATTGAAATACTAGCGTCTATATTTGACAAAATTGATGTTGATCCGAAGGCTTTGGAGTGTGGGATTCACTGGCCAATGTTTGAAGCGGCTGGGCGAGAACTCGCGAGACAAGGCTTGCATGCAGATGCTCGACATAACAATTGCTCGGGCAAGCACGCGGGTTTGTTGGCCATGGCAAAATATTCCAAACATCCCTTACAAGGCTATTCTCAACTCAGCCATCCTTTGCAACAAATTATTCGTCGGCAATTTGAAGACTTAGCCCAGCTGAATTTATCGCATGCTCCGGTAGGCATTGATGGCTGTTCAATTCCAACTTGGGCAATGCCACTACGAAGTATTGCTGAGATGATGCAGAAATTTTCTGAGCCTAGTCGTATGAACGATAAGAAACTGGGGGCGGCAATGGCACGTTTAAGTCATGCGACTCGTCATCACCCGCACATGGTTGCAGGGACACAGCGTTACTGCAGTGTAATGATGGGGGCCTTTGCTGAGGACATTTTTGTCAAGATTGGCGCGGAAGGAATATTCTGTGCTTTCGTTCGCAGCCAAAAGCTTGGGATCGCAGTCAAAAGTGATGATGGGGCCTTTCGAGGTGCTGAAGCCATCTTATCTGGAATTCTAAATAAGCTTGGCGCGATCGATGAGCGAACGTTGAAACAAGCCGGATGTGAGGACTTACTTCAGCCAGTTATCCGCAACCATAAGCAAATAGAAGTTGGTCATGTTGAGGTTTGCTTTTAGCAGATCCTTAGCCTCGAATATGTTAATCTGATCGGCTTGAAAGCTTGATGTTAATTGAGCTACATCATTTTAACCGGGTAAACCCCGCTAAGTTATTGTTAGTTCACAAAGGATGTGAGTGGTTTGTTGAAAAGCATTGTGCGGGTTAAGCACATTTCGGTCTTGATTTTTATTTTATTGTTCCAGTTGGTCACGGCCAATCTTGCGTTTGCACTTCCGGCTTTGAAAATCGATAATACTACTAATAACCAGCGCTTGGAAGGTCATTTTAAAATATGGCACGATCCTGCCGGTGGCGCTTTATTATCTGATGCTCGGCAAGCTGCAGCAGATGATCGGTTTAAAACCTTAGAATCAAAAGGCTCCACTGGATCCAAAAGTGGGGCAATATGGTCTCGCTTTCAACTTCACAACACGGGTGATAGTCCCCAACGCCTGTTTCTAGAATATGTTGATCATCAGTTAGTTTTTCTCGATGGATATCAGAGAAACTATGGTAATTCCGAGTTTAAACTAGTTGCCCACCAATCGATGTTAGAACCCTTTTCTGAGCGATTGATTAGTCACCCTCGATTCGTTAGCTTTGTAGAAATTGGTGCTGGTGAAACCCACGAATTCTATTTTCGTTTTGCTTCCGATCCCAAAGGTTTTGTCTATCCAGATTTACGACTCTGGCAGCCAGACAAGTTCCGTTATGTTCAGAGTATAGAGCAACTTGGAATAGCGTTGCTGGTTGGTGGTTTATTACTGATTGCCATCATCGCTTTAGTCGGTGGTTTTGCAATAAAGGACCGAATCTATTTTGCCTACTTCTTTTATGCTTTGGCAAAAGTAATCGTTTGGCCAACAGTGCTGGGTTATACCCACATGTACGTACTGCGAGATAGTTTCCACTGGAGCTATATGTCCTTGTCTGGTGGTATCACTATCTTCGCTGGGTTAGTTTTTGCACGAGAATTTCTAGATACAGCAAAGAAAACCCCACGCTTAGACAAATTATTGTGGCTGATGATCTTCAATTCATTATTACTCATTGGTGCAGCGCTTATGCGTGATTCTGCCATGGCTACTGGATTGATGACGCTGGCCTTATTGCTTTATCCAATTATCTCGGTGATAGCACTGCGCCGCTGGGCACAGGGATCGACCAATGGCATGGTCTATTCGTTAGCATGGCTAATTTTGGTGAGTGGTCTGTTCGCGCAAGGCTTGCGAGATTTAGGCTTCGTTGAGCATAATTTTGTAAGCTATTATTGGCCTATTGTAGCGAGCTATTTGGAAATGATAGCTATTAGTTTGGCAATGGGAGTTCATCTTTACCGCTTGCGTCAATCAAAAGAGCTAGCAGAAAAAAGCTATCGACATCGCTTGGAAACAACTAAAGAAGAGCTTGAGCGGGTGGTTCTTGAGCGCACTAAAGAATTGCAATTGGCTAAACAAACCGCAGAGCTCGAAGCGCGCACCGACTCTTTAACCGGGTTGCGAAACCGGCGCAGTTTTTTTAAAGATGCTCAATCAATGCTGAGTAGTTGCCAGCGTAATCGTCAATCAATGGCAATCTTGATGTTTGATATCGACCACTTTAAAACGATTAACGATACCCATGGCCATAGCTCCGGTGATGTTGCATTGCAAACGTTTGCAGCAAGCATTAGCTCCGAGATAAGAGAGTCGGATATTTTCGCACGTATTGGCGGTGAGGAATTTGTATTGGCGATCCGAGCTGAGATAGCTGTAGCTCATCAAAGTGCCGAGCGCTTGCGTAAGGTGACCGAACACATTTATGTTAATGCGGGCGTGGTTCAGTTTAAGTTCACCACCAGTATTGGGATCGCGATGATTGAGGACGATGATACGATTGAGCAAGTACTCAATCGTGCTGATAAGGCTCTTTATCAAGCAAAACGCCTAGGAAGAAACCGCTCTATGGTTGCTTAAGCTTAAGTTTTCGAAAAATCCCCACAAAAATAATGTCATTTTCCACAAAGTGCTATAATCGCCAAAAATTGATGGTTGAGAGAGAACAATGTCGCTAGAAAAAGAACTACTGCAACGTAGTAGCTGTTGTGAGCTTTGTGGAGCGCAAACAGATTTGGCCGCTTTAGAAGTGAGCCATTCACCATACAGTGGCGCGTCTGCTCACGTGTTAGCCTGTAGTAACTGCCGAAGCCAAATCGAAGGCTCAACTGAGCTTGTTTTGAACCACTGGCGTTGTCTCAACGACAGCATGTGGAGTCAAGAAACGGCTGTGCAAGTGATGGCTTGGCGAATGCTAAAGCGGATTAGTAGTGAAACTTGGGCTCAAGATTTACTTGATATGCTCTATCTAGATGAAGATGCGCAAGCTTGGGCTCAAGCCGCTGTTGCGGATGAAGATGATGATACCGCACCGACTAAAGATTGTAACGGCGCGGTTCTGCAAGCTGGTGACAACGTAACTTTAATCAAAGATCTTGTGGTTAAAGGCGCTAACTTTACCGCTAAGCGAGGCACCATGGTTCGCGGAATATCCTTAACCAGTAATCCTGAACATATTGAAGGGCGTGTTAACGGTACTCGGATTGTATTAGTGAGCGCGTTCTTAAAAAAGGCGTAAACAAAAAAAAAAAGCTGCTGCGCAATACAGCAGCTGTAAGCCCGCCTAAACCCCATTCCAATACTGCAAAACTAAGTACTACCACCTAACTTAAACCAAGACTTGTGGTAACCATTAATAATCCAGTTCAATGGTGTGAACTTGATAAATACCCAGTAAAGTACGCTACACAGAAAGAAGGTAATCAATGGTGCAAGACTCACCTCTAGCACTTGAGAAAACCCCTGCCCAATGAGTATCGCACTTACTAATATAATTGGGATGTAGTGCAAGATGTATATAGGGTAGGACATCTCGACAAGTAGACGAATAAGTTTGCTAGGGTGATTAAAGCTACTTAGGGTTATACCCATAATCAACATCACCCAACTCAAGGTGTTCAGATTTTTAATGAGTGAATGGATAATGAGTTCAAGTGGGGCATATGGTTGAGTTCTAAGGTCACCAAAGACACCTACAGAGCTCAAATAGGCAGCGGGAAACGCAAGGCAAGCGCATACCAACAGTATTACGAGGGTCTTAAAACTTGCTAGCAAACTAAGTAAGCTTTGATACTGATAGAACACAACACCAAGTAAAAACCAAAGGCTAAAGTTTAGCCGGCAGCCGAGCATGAAATCATTGTAAGCGCTAGGTGGTGATACAACCCCGCTATCAAGCCAGTCACCTAAGATAAACAAAACCAATACTACGCTTGATGTTGCTGCTATGGTAAAAAGTGTCTACTTAAATATGAATTTGGTTCTAACTAAATTAGGGCGATAAAGAATCGAGAAGCTTAAACTTATTATTAGTAAATAGTACAAAAACCAAGTGTACTCGAGCTTTCCTGAATAGTGGCCGTCTAGCAAATTGACGAGGCTTGAGAAAATGACTAAGCAAGGGGCCAATCGTATCAAGCGGTCAATGGCGAAATAACGTGAGCCTTTTTTGTTAACGATGAGCGCCGCAAAAAAACCAGCAAGTAGGAAAAACACTGGCATTCGCCAACAGTGAATCCACTGGATTAGCACATCTAACCAAAGTTCCATCGCCGGCATATTTGCTTTGGATACTCCAAATTACTAAGTCCATCGGTCATATTAGGTATGTAGTACTAACTAGGTGCGTGAAAAACAAGACCAAGTAACATGGCAAACGCCTTAGCGCATCGAGTCCATGATAGCGGGTTTCGTTGAGTGTTGAGTGACTAGACATCAATGTCCAAAATCTGTGTAAATCCTATTGAATAATCGACTGAAGTTGTTTGCTGTACAAGCTAACTTAGGTCAATTTATTCTCATTTATCATGATGGTCTGACCACGAATAAATGGTGTTCTTTTGGTGCTGATTTTAGACTCAGCTAACGTTGTCTTAAATCAGCACTAAGAGAAATGAACAAGACGCGTTAATCTGTAGCAAAGACCATAAAGGCTGTATTTATGAAAAAATTTAAACACGAAGCACAACTTCTTAAAAAAGCGTTACTAGTCGGGTTGAGCTATGCAAAACAGCGCGGCTTTGCCTCATTACCACAGGGCACTTCCGAAAAAGACAAAGTCGCGGTGGTCTATCAACTTCTTAGCCAAGACAAACAAATAACCCCGCTTCCTCAAGACAAAATCAATGGGCCTGAAATGCGTCATAAATTAGTGTTGTGGCTTTATAATCAACTGCCAGAAGATCACGAACTTCGCCAAGAGGACTAAAGCACACCTAGTGTTGCTTTACAGAATAATGGCATGCAATGGACTACAGGCTAGATGCGAATACGTTCTTTTAACGCATCGGACTCACAAGCTCTATGGCAACTCAAGTTCGACACGATTCGAAACGTGAACTGTGCCCACTATAATCAGGAGCAACTTAAAGCCTGGGCCCCTGACGACATGGATATGTCGTTTTGGTTTACACGTATTAGCCAAATGGATCCTTTGATTCTTGAGCACCAAAACACAATCCTTGGCTTTGCCGATCTTCAAGCTGATGGTTATATCGATCATTTCTTTTGTCACAAGGACTATATAGGACAAGGTCATGGCCGTTTACTTATGCAAGAAGTACTTTCCCAAGCAAACAAACACAAGATCACAAGGCTGTATTCCCAGGTTAGTATTACTGCTAAACCATTTTTTGAGAATTTTAACTTTCAACAAGTTAAAGCTCAGCAAGTGATGGTAAAGGGCGTTACTCTGGATAACTTTCTGATGGAAAGACAAATGGAGTGGCGATAGATTCTCCTATAGCTTCGAGCGTGTGAATTAGCGGATGCTCACGCTTTACCCCAAGCAATTGAAGATGTTCGTGTATCAATAGTAAATCAATGCTAGCGTATGCTTTCACCTTCTGAGGGAAGCTCATGGACGTTTGGGGATTTAATCAATATACCGTAGCTCAGGTTTTAGGCTTTATAGCGTTTTTCTTTAGTATCGCCGCCTTCGCCACAACCAAAGATAAGCGTTTTAGAGTGTTTCTAACCGTCGCATGCTTGTTGTTGGCCCTACAGTACGGCTTATTGTTTGCTTATGTTGCCGCAGCTAACTTGGTCATCAATGCCTTTCGAGCACTATGGTCGATCAATCATAGCGGACACAAGTGGTTCTGGGCTTTCTTTATTACCCAAAGCATTATCAGTGTAATTGTTTATAAGAGCCCTATTGATCTATTGCCATGGTTCGCCAGCGCTATTAGTTGCTATGCTTTATTCTTTTTGTCGGGTATTCAATTACGTATCGCAATGCTGCTATGCACCGTCGTATGGTTGATTAACTCAAGTTTAGTTGGCTCTTATGGAGCGATCTTTAACGATGTCTTTAATATTACCGTTACACTTTCGACGATTTATCGATTAAAGCTAGCCAAGTCAAACAACGCAGCCAGCTCCAGCCCTTAATCTGTCTATTATTCTACCAATCACAGTAATTTATTGATCACTATTGTTTGACTAAAACACCAATCTTGTCGTCATATCTCTTGTCATTAGACCGATAATAACCGCGGCTTCTTCCTAAAGCTAAGCGTTTTAGTAGAACAAGTAAAAGACCAAAAATATAATGGGATTGGTATCACTTGCATGTCTGCGCCGCCATTTTTGGCATGCAGAAACGAGCCTGCGAATATCAAGACTAGTAAACCTTGCGTAAGTGGCTAGAATGAAAAATCCAGCGATTAAAAAGTAAAAGTGATGCGAGACGATATTAAGCATTATCAAGGTCTTATCTTTGATATGGATGGAACACTGATTGATTCTATGGGTTTCCACTTGTTAGCGTGGGAGCAAACCGCTAGTGAATATGGTTTCCCCTATGATGCGAAATGGCAACATAGCTTAGGGGGCGTACCAACCAATCGCACCGTAGAACTCATCAATCAACGTTTTAATCTAAGCCTAGATGTTGATGCTGTCAGCCTGAGTAAGCGATTGCACTGGGAGGCGATAGCAAGAGCACCGCAGCTAATTCCAAGTAGCTATGCCCTGTTTGAGCAAGCTTTTGGTAGGCAAAAAATTGCACTTGGAACTGGCTCCAATCGACAGCACGCTATAGAGATGCTTAATCAAGTGAATCTCTTGGAGAAATTTGACGCTATCGTTACCAGTTGCGATGTTGTCAATGGCAAACCATCGGGAGATACTTTCTTACTTGCGGCCAAAGGCCTGGGCTTAGAGCCAGCGCAATGCTTGGTATTGGAAGATACAGAGATTGGGTATCAAGCCGCTGTTGCTGCGGGCATGGATTGCCTGATGGTTATCGATGGACAGCTAGAGCCGAGCATTCGTAAACTCGATTAAGCGCTTAATAGGAGCACTGATCACTTCTATTTCAAAAGCATAACTTCGGCTTCAACCGGTTTTTAGCACATTATAAAAGGATTTATGATGTTAGCAGATTTACGATTCTCACATATAAGTGCAGGCTTCATCGCTGTACTTGTCGGATACTCAAGCTCCGTGGCCATAGTCTTTCAAGCTGCAGCTGCGAGTGGTGTTGAGGGCGCACTGCTTAATTCTTGGTTGTTGTCATTAGGCTTGGCGATGGGCCTTACTAGCTTGTGTTTGTCCTTGATGTTAAAGATCCCAGTACTGACGGCGTGGTCAACCCCTGGCGCCGCCTTGCTAGCGCTTAGTTTAGGCGATTTTAGTGTCAACGAAGCGAGTGGGATTTTTATCTTTGCGGCTGCTTTATCTCTCGTTCTTGGGCTCAGTGGCTTACTCGAGCGCATAATGAAATTGATACCGCCTTCACTATCAAATGCGCTGTTAGCAGGAGTGTTGTTGCCCATTGGCCTCGACGTTTTTGTGCATCTTCAAGAACAAACATTACTGGTGGCATTAATGCTAGTTTGTTATGTGCTGGCAAAACGCTATTCTCCGCGCTATGCCATTGTGTTGGTGCTGCTGTGCGGTTTAGGGCTGACCTGGAGTTTAGACTTATATAGTGCGGTGAGTTTTGATTATCAATTACCAAAGTTGATTTGGACTCACCCTGAATTCAATATTGCCGGGATGATTGGTGTTGGGATCCCATTATTTCTAGTGACCTTAAGCTCGCAAAATATAACGGGACTAGCCGTGATGCGGGCCAAAGGCTACAAGCCACCTACGTCAGTATTGCTCAATGTAAGCAGCGCTATGAATTTATTGCTAGCCCCTTTTGGTTGTTTTTCTATTGGACTTGCTGCGATCACTGCGGCTATTTGTATGACGGAGGATGCTGACGAGAATCCAGGCACCCGCTATTTAGCCAGCGCATGCGCTGGAGTTTTTTACCTGCTCAGTGCGTTTGCAGGTTTAGCCATTATACTCCTCTTTACGGCAAGTCCGCCGGCTTTGGTTGCGGCGTTGGCAGGTATAGCCTTATTTGCAACCATTGGAAATAGTATGCAAGCAGCTTTCGAGTCGTCCAGCGACCGCGAAGCTGCGCTAGTTACTTTCTTGGTCACTGCATCAAGCTTCTCTTTTATGGGGCTTAGCGCGCCATTTTGGGGCTTGTCACTTGGTCTTTTGTTGAGAGCACTTCGACCGAACAAACGATAATTAAAGAAAGCTTACGCGACCATCGAGTTTAGCACCGCTTTCGTGGTCGATTCGTTTATTAGCCAGGCCTTTGATAAAATCGATAAGTTCAGAGCGATAAAGCAAACCTGTTTCTATGCCATGTTCACGAGCGATCGCAGCTAAATTGAAAGGGTTTATCGCTAACTCGTCAATAACACTTTCGCCACTCCAAAACCCTTTGCCATAGGCTAGAAAACTAGTGATTGCGACTTTATAGGTCCGAGTTTGATCAAGTGGCTCCCCCTTGAACTGAGCATCAACGAATGTATGAGATTGGGACTGCTTTGTCGATTTTAAGCGATAGCGAAGTTGAGCCGAAAAATGTAAAAATCCACGTTCTAGAAGCTGATTTGGGTCGTATCTACCGCCATAGTCAATGAACTCATTTGGATGAAATAAGCGCTGAGCGTTGCTTTGTAGCAGGTGCTGTAGCTGTTTGCCACTGATACTGATGACAATGATTTGGTCCGCATAAGGCATCATTGAATAAATATCAGCGTAGCGCAGATCCTGATGCAGTGTGAAACCGCTGATAGCACTGGCATTAAAGATTGCAATATCTACCGGCCCTTGGGCAAAGTGTTGGCTTTGAGCGACGATTGCGTCGTTCATAAAGTTCGCGAGACTACATTCAGAGGAGTACCGGGTTTTCGCAATCGACGCAATACTTAAGGCTGAATCCGTAGGCGCTTGCGCAATCGCAAGCGCTAGCTTGTGCTCTAAACGTTGCTCTAAAGGCGAAAGGTAGGTTTTACGAAATCGTTGTGCCGCTGCACTTAAGCTCGGCATTCCCTTTAGTTGCGTAATTGAGGTTAGGCAAGCACTCTTGGTGTAGGCCGAGTCCGCTGTTTTTACTATACGTGCGTGTCCTAGGTACTTCGCAAAAGCGCCAGCTTGTACCACCATGCAGTTGCCGCGTTGATTAATAGCCTCCAGCTGGTTTTGGTTTAAGCAGCTATGGCTATGCCCACCAACGATAAGGCTGGGTTTATCGCTTAAGTGATGTAGTTGCTCCATGAGCTCAAGATCCCCAAACTCACTTGGATGTCTCTGATATTGACCAGGAGCGCAGTAACCGAGGTGTGACAGAATAATCCAACAATCGACAAAGGGATCTAAGTACTTGATATGCTGATTAACGCAATTTTTAGCATCAGCAATAGTTAAGCTTGGGTCGCTTTGAGTATGTAAGTATATATCAGTTGCTGGACTTAACCCGAGCAGACCTATTCGCAGTCCGTTCGCTAGTGCAATTGCGACTTGTTGTTGCTGTGCTTTAAAGCGTGAGCCCTTTAAGTTTGCGCTGAGAACCACAAACTGAGCGTCATTTTTAATACTGCGCTGGGCGGCCTCAGTTTCTTTATCGAGTTCGTGATTTCCAAGTACCGAGGCATCGAGGCCCGCAGCGCTTAAACAGTGATAGCTGGCACTAATCGCAACATGACCCGGTTCCGGGTCAAGTAATTCGTCAAAAACACTACCGATATGTTCGTCGCCGGCACTCATGAATAGGTTGATTTGATGTCCACTTTGCTGTTCGCGAACCTGGGCTACATAGGCTGCAATCAGGGCCATATTGTCAGTGCGCTCACCGCCGCTATGACTCACCAGATTTTGGTGCAGATCGTTGATATGGTATATGTTTAGATCGAAATTGCTAGGGCCAGGCACACGCAGTTCAACTGGAATGTCACCACCTTGTTTTGGGATATACAAAGCATCGAAGGCACCTTTAGGATTGCAAGCAATTTGGGTAAAACCAAGGGCCTTGTTTGGCATAGTCAATTTCTTCTCAGTATCAATAACACTTATGCTCAGAGATTGCGTAGTATGTTGCAAGGACTAAATTGTCCAATCCCTAATTTGCGCACAGGATATTTGCTTAATATGCTAAATCAAGGCTTAGCTCAACAGCCACAGTTGCTGTTTATACATTATTTGAATCAGCTCGAACATATGCTGTCGCGCATCGAAGCTAGTGATGACAATAATCAGAGCTTTTTGGGCATAAGCCTGCAGCCGCAAATGTTTGACCTTAGAACCCAGTTACATATATGTGTCAATTTTTCGCTTCGCGCCTGCTGTCCCCTGTGGCAGCGAATCACACCAAATTTTGAAGCAAAGCAGCCGAGCTATGAGGCATTGTTTCAGGAAATTATTGCAACCCGAGACTATTTAAAAAATTTAGGTGAGTTACCTACAGGAGCGTGGGAACAACAACTGAGCGAAAAAGCGGGTTTTGCCGAACTCGATTTACCCGCATTTGAGTTCGTGTATCAATATGCGTTTCCTAACTTTATGTTTCACTACACTATGGTATATACGATTGCCAAATCGTGCTGTGTTGAGCTAGGTAAAGCCGACTTTGATGGTTATCATCAATACCCGCAAGATTTCAGCTTCATTGACGAATAAAGACGAGCGCATTTAGTCGCGAAACAAGCATAAAAAAACGGCTCATATAGAGCCGTTTAATAGTTCAAGCAATCGCTTAAGCGAGTGCTTTTTTAAGCATCACATCAAGTTTTTCTTGGTCAACAGCAAAGGCTCTAATACCTTCAGCTAGTTTCTCAGTCGCCATGGCATCTTCATTGTGTTGCCAATAGAACTCAGCTTCACTGAGAGCTCCTGGAGCAGTTTTGACGTCCTTCGCTTCTAGTAATTTGCGGCTAAGAGGCGCTTGTGTTGCATCAAGTTCTTCAAGTAAGGCCGGACCAATGGTGAGGCGGTCGCAACCGGCTAATTCTACAATTTCACTTATATTTCGGAAACTGGCACCCATCACTACCGTTTTGTAACCGTATTGCTTGTAATAATCGTAAATGGCGGTAACTGACTCAACGCCTGGATCTGCAGCACCATTGAAGTCTTGCTCTGGTGTTTTAGCTTTATGCCAATCCAAAATTCGTCCTACAAAAGGTGAAATCAAATACACGCCAGCCTCTGCACATGCTCGTGCTTGAGCAAAAGAGAACAACAGCGTTAGGTTACAATTGATGCCTTCTTTTTCGAGGATTTCTGCAGCGCGGATACCCGGCCAAGTGGATGCGATTTTGATAAGAACACGGTCTTTTGAAATACCTTGCTCGGCATACAAAGCGATTAATTTACGTGCTTTAGCGATGGTGGCTTGGGTATCAAACGACAAACGAGCATCAACTTCAGTAGAAATACGCCCTGGTACGAGTTCAAGCACTTTACAACCAATGGTAACAATCAACTTATCGGCTGCGTTTTGAATTTGCTCAGATGGATCCTGACTTAATCCTTTAGCGTAGCTTGCAACGTCAGCAAGAAGGGTATTGTACTCCGGTAAGCCTAAAGCTTTAACGATCAACGACGGGTTGGTCGTAGCATCTTCAGGAGAGAACTTACGCATTGTCTCTAAATCGCCGGTATCTGCAACGACCGTGGTCATGGTTTTGAGTTGCTCGAGAAGAGAGCTCATAATAAATTTCCTATAATTTTAATTGTAAATCCCTTAGCGGAACTTGTAGTGGTACAAGATAGACATGTTTTGCCATAGATTGCACTTAAAGGCCATAAAAAACTTGTCCAACCGGACAGTTTATTGCTTTAAATTTCAGTTCTGAGTGCAAGACAGCATTTTACACAGCTTCGTATACTCTAGCATGCTGGGCTGCACGAATGCACACCGTGCAACCCAAGTTGAGATTAGAAAAAATCGGCTAAACGTTGGTATAGCTCTTGATAGCGCGCTTGCGAACTTTGGTAGGCATTATGTCTTTCGATATTCACCTCGTGAATCTGTACTAATTCTGGGCTCGGACAAACGTCATCTAGGCTTAAATCAGGATTTACTCCAAGCTTGGCCAAGCGAGCGGCGCCTAGTGCGGGTCCAACTTCACCACCTTTACAGTAGCGAAGGGATTCTCCAGTAATATCGGCTAACATTTGACGCCAGTAAGCGCTGCGAGCACCGCCACCAATGAGCGAAATTTCATCGGGCTTTAGGCCGGATTCATGCAGAACTCTAAACCCATCAGCAAAGGCATAACCAACACCTTCGAGTACCGACTTTGCAAGTTCCAACTTGGTGGTTTCATGACTCATTCCGAAGAATACGCCTTTGGCCTCTGGGTTGTTGTGAGGTGTACGCTCCCCAGATAAATAGGGTAAAAACAACACTGATGAGGGTACACCTTGGTCAAGAGCTTCAACTTGTTTGAGCATTTCGGGCACGCTTTCTAAGCCTGTGAGTTCCACCACCCAGTCTAAGCAGGCGGCGGCACTCAAAATTACTGACATCAAGTGCCAAGTATCAGGTAAAGCGTGACAAAAACTATGCACGGCAGACTCTGGATTACTGCGATAGCCATTACTTACCGCAAAATATACCCCAGAGGTACCCAGCGATAACATGGCTTGACCGGGTTTAATAATACCAACACCTACAGCACCGGCAGCATTGTCCCCACCGCCTGCTACAATTGCGACTTCGTTCATTCCCCAGCGTTTGGCTAAACTAGCTTTAAGCTGTCCGGTTATTTGGTTGCCTTCAAATAGACTTGGCATATGTGAACGATTAAGTCCGCAAGCTTCGAGCATTTCGAGGCTCCAATCGCGTTTCTCTACATCTAACCACGACGTACCAGCAGCGTCAGACATATCTGAAGCAAATTGGCCGCTGAGTCGGAAATTTAGATAGTCTTTTGGTAATAGTACTTTATCAATACGGGCAAAATTCTCTGGTTCGTTTTGTTTGACCCACAACACTTTAGGGGCTGTAAAACCAGGCATCACTAAATTTCCGCTGATCTGGTGTGCACTCGGAACTTTAGCTTCAATCTCAGCACATTGTTGCGCGCTACGGCCATCATTCCAAAGCATACAAGGGCGGATAATGTCGGCATTTTTGTCAATCAAAGTGGCACCGTGCATTTGACCGGCGATTCCCATCGACTTAACGCTGGCTAAGCTTTGATTATCAGCTAAAGCTTGCATGGCATTGCAAGTGGCTGTCCACCAATCTTGTGGAGCTTGTTCAGACCATAATTCCTGAGGTCTGCTCACAGACAGCGGTGAACTTTGCTGATCAATAATATCGCCAGTTTCAGACAATAGAACCGCTTTGACGCCAGATGTTCCTAAATCAATCCCAATGTACATAGTTGCTCCTGCAAGTAGGGCAGTAAAAAATTATCGTGGGTCTATCCTGATGCTTGGCTTTGCGGGTAACAATTATGAAATTTATTGCTCGATTGCAGATATTGAATTTTTGTGTGAGAGATCACGTAAGTAATCGCTATAAGCCGAGTTTCACGGGCATTATTAGCCCAATGTTAAACGCTTAGCTAAAGAGGCTGCTTGAAACTAAGGTTTTGAGTGACAGCGAGTTTAGGGCTTTAACAACTAGGTGATTTTCTGAAATTAGCTCAATTGTGTGTTCTGTAGGTGAGGTATAAACAAAAAAGGGGAAGCTAAGCTTCCCCAAAACGTGACACCTAAAGGAAAGTGTTAAAGCGCGCCGGCTCCATTAAGTGCTCGGCAAACATAAATGGTTTCTTTGATCCCTGTTTTGGCTTGATATTTCTGGGCTAGAGCCGCTTTTAGCGGTTCAACTAAATGCGGCGGTACTAATGAAACGACACAACCACCAAAGCCGCCACCGGTCATGCGTACTCCGCCCTCGTCACCTATAACTTCTTTGACAAGGTCTACAATATAGTCAATTGGTGGCACTGTGATTTCGAAATCATCGCGCATTGATGCATGTGACTGCGCCATAAGTTCACCCAAATAACGCATATCGCCCTGACTTAATGCGCGAGCAGCTTCGGTAGTGCGGTAGTTCTCGGTAACCACGTGACGAGCGCGTTTAGCGACATCTATTGGAAGCGAAGCTAGTTTTTGATCTAAACCTTCAACGCTCACGTCGCGTAGGGCCTTAACCCCTAGTGCACTTGCAGCGGCTTCGCACTGTTCGCGACGCGTGTTGTACTCGCTATCGACCAAGCCACGTTTGACGTTTGAATGAATGATAACAATGCTCATGTTTTCAGGCATTGGAACGGCCTTAGTTTCTAGGCTACGGCAGTCGATTAGCAAGGAATGGCTTTGCTGCCCTTCAGCAGAAATAAGCTGATCCATAATGCCGCAATTACAACCGACAAATTTGTTCTCTGCCTCTTGTCCGTTTAAAGCAATTTCTTGTTGACTAATATTCAAGTCGTATAAGGTCTTGAACACTTGTCCTATGACTACTTCCAAAGATGCTGAAGAACTTAAACCAGCGCCTTGCGGTACGTTGCCACTAACACTTAAGTCTGCGCCGCCGAACTGATACCCGCGTGCTAGTAAGTGTTTAGCTACACCTCGAATATAATTTGCCCACATATATTCAGGGTGAGCAACAATTGGCTGGCTTACGTCGAACTCATCAACCTGTTGGTAGTCTACTGAGTAAACTCTAACGATGTTATCTTCACGTTTTGCGCAGGCAACAAGGGTGTGATAGTTGATGGCGCAAGGTAATACAAATCCATCATTATAATCGGTGTGCTCACCAATGAGGTTTACACGTCCCGGGGCCTGAACCAAAGTAGGGGCTTGATAGTCAAATTGTTGCGAGAAGCTTGAACTTACGGCTTCTATCAATGCTGAATCAGGTAAAAACATCAAAAACTCCTATTGGTCTTTGTAATGAACGTCGCTAACAGCCCGTAGTTTCTCAGCAGCTTGCTCAGGGGTTAAATCGCGCTGGCTTTCGGCAAGCATTTCGTAGCCGACCATAAACTTGCGAACACTTGCACTGCGAAGCAGTGGTGGATAAAACAAGGCATGTAATTGCCAAGCATTATCATCTTCGAGTTGACCTTCTTGGTTGCGTTTAAATGGCGCATAGTGCCAACCCATTGAATAAGGGAATGAGGTTTTAAATAAGTTGTCATAACGACTCGTGAGGCGCTTTATGGCATCGGCAAGGTCGTCTTTTTGTTCTGTATTAAGTGCATCAAAGCGATTCGCTGCAAATTTTGGTAAAAGCATGGTTTCGAATGGCCAAGCCGCCCAATACGGTACTACTGCGATCCAGTGTTTGGTTTCAACGACTGTTCGGCTGCCATCAGCTTGTTCTCTGAGGGCGTAATCGAGTAGTAAATTACTACCATGTTCGGCGTTATAGGCAAGGAGTAACTCATCTTTACGCGCTATCTCGTTGGGTATAAAACTGTTTGCCCAAATTTGACCATGTGGATGAGGTTGAGAACAGCCCATAGTTGCGCCTTTATTTTCAAAGGCTTGTACCCAAATATAATCTTTACTAAGCTCGCTTATTTGCTCATCCCAAGTATCTACGATGGAACGGATAGCAGACACAGATAACTGAGGTAGCGTCTTGCTGTGATCCGGTGAGAAGCAAATCACGCGACTAGTGCCGCGTGCTGTTTCACAGCGCATCAGCGGATCGTCGTTGGTTGGCGCATCGGGAGCGTCTACGGTTAGAGCGGCAAAATCATTGGTAAAAACAAATGTGCCTTTATAATCCGGGTTAATATCGCCTGAGATACGCTCATTGCTTGGACACAAAAAGCAACTTGCTTCGTAACTTGGCAATATATTATCGTCGGTTTTTTCGTCTTGTCCTTGCCATGGACGTTTGGCGCGGTGTGGAGAAACCAACACATATTGTCCGCTTAGCGGGTTATAACGACGGTGTGGATGGTCCACGGGATCAAATTGGGTCATAGGTTTTTATCTTGGCGAATGAACGCCGCTCCTTAAGCTAACTAATTATTCTTGGTAACCATTGGGGTTGTTTGACTGCCAGCGCCAGCTATCCGTGGTCATCGTTTCGAGGTCTCGGCTTGGACTCCAGTCCAGCTCTAGCATCGCTTTGCTTGGATCGGCCCAACATTCGGCAATGTCACCTGGTCTGCGCGGACTCACTTGATACTTCACTTCTTTGCCACTGGCTTTTGAAAAAGCAGCAACCATTTCTAGTACACTAGCGCCGTTACCGGTCCCCAAATTGTAGATATGTAATCCATGCTTTGGACTGGCTTTATTCAGTGCTGCGACGTGACCATCAGCCAAATCAACGACGTGAATATAGTCGCGTACACCGGTGCCATCCACAGTTGGGTAATCGTCACCAAACACACTGAGAAATTCGCGGCGGCCTACGGCTACTTGAGCGATGAAAGGCATTAGATTGTTAGGGATGCCTTGGGGGTCTTCCCCCATGGTGCCAGATTCATGGGCACCTACTGGATTAAAGTAGCGCAATAAAGTGACACTCCATTGCGGATCAGCATTCACCAAATCGCGCATGCATTCCTCGACCATATACTTACTGCGGCCATAAGGGTTGGTGGTGGCACCTGTTGCAGTTGTTTCCTTAATAGGAATCTCTTGTGGGTCGCCGTAAACCGTTGCTGAAGAACTAAATATTAAACGTTTTACTCCGGCGTCGCGCATCGCTTCAGCTAGAACCAAGGAGCCATGTACATTATTGTCGTAGTATTCTAAAGGTTTGGCGACTGACTCTCCGACCGCTTTTAGGCCTGCAAAGTGGATGACCGCGTAAATTTCATGTTCGCTAAAGATTTTGTCTAATAAGGCGCGATCACGCACATCACCCAAGTAGAAGTCCGGTGTTTTGCCACTTATCGCTGCGATTCTTTGCAGTACAATTTCTTTGCTGTTACATAAGTTGTCCAAAATAATCGGTTCAATGCCCGCAGCTATAAGCTGTATGCAGGTGTGGCTGCCGATATAACCCATTCCGCCGGTGATAAGTACTTTCACGTTGTTCTCCATT
This sequence comes from Alginatibacterium sediminis, assembly GCF_003610775.1. GTDB lineage: Bacteria > Pseudomonadota > Gammaproteobacteria > Enterobacterales > Celerinatantimonadaceae > Alginatibacterium > Alginatibacterium sediminis. The sequence goes on from NZ_RAQO01000009.1 coordinate 50,387, forward strand.
TTCCATCGTCCAATACTTGTGGAAACGTTTACACTAGATTCAGAATAGCACGCAAATTATCTAAGTAAAGTCTTAGAAACTGAATTTTTTGGGCAAATAACTAAAAATGAGAGCTATGCCTAAGCCATGGTAAAACGTTTCCACACAAGTTTTTTGCTAAATTTTGGCTAAGCATACCAACCAGCAGTGAGGTATTGCTACTTCAGCATTTGTTTCTTTAAGGCTTGGTGAAGCCTAGAAAAGATATGTAATTGACTTGAATTGCGTTAGAAGCCGTCAATTAGGCTAATAATCAACAGCCAATATAGGCAATTAAACCTAAAAAAAATATCAACAGCGACTAAACTTTTAAATTAATGCTACTGATCGGTGACCCTGTGTCAGATATTCGACGGGTTTCTCTTACGCTTTGACAAAAAAAGTAGTAATTTATCTTGAAGCGAAGCTGATGTTTCTGCTTGTGTTTTGTTGCTTTTTGTCAAAGACATTTGCAATACCAACGACCGTTGTACTTATTTTTTGAACTTAGAACCGCCTTTGCGATAAGGAAAACTATGCTAGACCAAAGCCATTTGGTGTTGTCCGATGACAAACAAGCAGTTTTTGTTCATGTTACTGCGCAAGACCGCGCAATAACCGCAACTGATATAAAAGCGTTATTAGTGCGTTCGCCATATGGGCACTATGAGATTGACAACTCGGCGATTGAAGATGCGGTGGTCAAATTTAGTCAGGTTATTGAAGATCCTTTATTGTTAGAAGGCGAACGTATACTGGTTCAACTCGCAACTGCAGTAAATGCCAGCATAGAAATTGAAATAGCCGATAACAAAATGGCGGCATGGGGCATTATTGTAGCGGCGAAAGGCGGCACCCATATAACAGCAGCGCAACTATCTGAAGCAATGCGTAACGCCGGTATTCGCAATGGATTGCAAAAAAATCGAGCGATTAATTTACTGAAGCTGGCGCTAAGCGCCCCCCCAGGTCAACGCATTCGTAAAGTTATTGCCTTGGGTCGTAAACCTGAGGATGGTATTGATTCTCGATTTGAACGCTTGGTCGAAACACTTAAAGAACGGATGCTAGTTCCAAAAGAGCGCGATGACGGCACCGTAGATATGCGAGAGCTTGGATCCTTTGTAACGGTTGAGCCTGGTATGCCATTGATGCTACGCCATCCCTATGTCGAAGGGCATAGCGGCCTGACAATTACCGGGACTGAAGTTCCTTTTTATCGTGGAAAAGAAATCGACTTTGATGCCGGAGAAGGCGTTGATATTGATGAGAACGACAACAATCGCTTAATTGCGACTAAAACTGGCTTACCATTAGAAACCGAAAATGGGATGAAAGTGGACGACGCGCTGATCATTGATAATGTGGATATTGGTACCGGTAATATCGACTTTCCTGGTTCGGTTTTAGTTTCAGGTAACATTGCTGAAGGTATGAGCGTAAAAGCTGGTGGCGATGTACACGTTGCTGGTTTTGTTGAGTCGGCCCAAATAGAGTCTGGCGGTGATATTGTGGTTACTCAAGGGGTGATAGGACATCGGGTACAAGAAGGAACCATGCACTATTCTTGTGAGATTAACTGCAAGGGAAGTTTTAACGCCGGCTTTGTTCAATACTCAAAAGTAACCGCCAAAAAGGCCATTTTTGTAACCAATCAATTACTGCATAGCTCAGTTGACAGTGGTCAAGAAGTCTCGGTCATCGATAAAGCGGGTCGAAAGGGAACAATTGTCGGTGGCAAAGTGCACGCTGGTGGCCGGATTAGCACTATCGTGCTTGGAGCCCAAGCAGGTACAGCAACTGAGCTAAGCATTATGGGAGAATACACCCAAATTGTGGCGCGGTATCATGAATTACAAGATGCTGAAAAACAATGCCATGATGAAATTTCTAGAGTGATCAAAGCGCAGCTAGGTCTAAAGCGAGAAGCCGATGCTGCGGTAAGAAAAGAACTCTCCGATCAGCTAGACCAAGAAATTAATCAACATCGTAGTGACTTGTATCGAATTTCGAAAGAACTCGAAGATAACGTCCAACAGACTGAAGATTTTCTAGATTCTGCGAAAGTTATTGTTAGAAAAGAGCTACATCCTAACATCCGCTTAAAAATTGCTGACAAGCAACACTTCAATAAAAAGACCCTTGGCCCAAGTGAAAGTGTCTTTGAAGCTGGGGTACTGGATTTCAAATCCCTAGGCAGCTAGGGTATTTATCCATCGACTCATTTAGGACTTGAAAATACAACAGGCTTAGCACCAACGTTCCTTTACGCGTGTAATTGTCTTATGATGCAACGCAATCTAAATCGACAATAAATTGGTACATCGTAAATGTTTGGTTTTAAAGAAGCTTGGATGATATTTGTCAAAGGCCTTGCCATGGGAGCCGCTGATGTTGTCCCTGGTGTCTCAGGTGGTACCGTTGCGTTCATTACCGGTATCTATGAGCGTCTGCTAAATGCTATTCGACAAATCAATTTCCCTGCAATTCAAATATGGCGCAAACAAGGACTTAAGGCTGCTTGGGATCATATAGACGGTAACTTTTTGCTAATACTTTTTAGCGGAATAATGACCAGTATTCTTAGCCTTGCGAAAATAGTTTCTTGGTTGCTTGAACATCACCAACTGTTGGTATGGTCATTGTTTAGTGGTTTGATATTGGCGTCGGCTTGGCATATTTCGAAGCAAATAAAAACTTGGTCAGCGGCTTCTTGGATAAGCTTGGCCCTTGGTTGTGGGTTTTCCTTACTGGTTTCACAACTAAGCCCTGCAAGTATTGACGTACAAAACTACTACTATTTCTTCGCCGGTATGATTGCTATATGTGCGATGATACTTCCTGGAATATCTGGCAGTTTTATTCTTCTGATTTTAGGTATGTATCACCCATTATTAACCGCAGTAAATCAGCTTCAAATAAGCGCGTTAGCATTGTTTGCCGGTGGCGCACTTATTGGCTTATTAAGCTTCTCGCATCTTTTGTCCTATTTACTTAAACGATGGCACAACCCTAGTTATGCAGTATTAACTGGATTTCTACTCGGTTCATTGTCTCTGCTTTGGCCTTGGAAACAGGTGGTTTCTACGTACACGAGTTCTGAAGGAATCGAAAAACCATTGCAGCAAATGAACATATTGCCGACTCAATATGCACAGCTATTACAGCAAGACCCGCAAACCTTGAGTTGTGTAGCTTTGATGCTTTTAGGTGTCGTTTTTATAGTGGTACTTGAACGTAAAAGTAATTAACTCGAAATTGATATAACTCGCACAAGGCTGCTATCGAAAGATAGCAGCCTTTTTTATTGTGATCAGTGTTAGGAAATATGTTCCGCTGGTGTGTGAAGCATCAATTGTAAAGTGTGAATCAACGCTTGTTTTTGATATTTAGTTGATTCTTGAAAGCGTTTGCGAAAACCCTTTCAGTCACAGTTTGAGTCTTAGCCCGTTCTTGCTTGCGTTTTTAAGCGGCTATCACTGCTATTTTGTACGCGCTATTGCATGAAATTTCAGCAGCTATAGCGATGCAGAGGACAGGGCGAGAATACTTCAACGTCCATCCCAAACTCGGATTGTCAACGGAGGACAACATGAAGTTTAAATTCAATCGACGCCTATTGACGGCTTGCGCCGGCGTTGCTGTTTTGGTTGCGGGCTTAAATGCTTGTAAAGACCCGAATCAACTAACTCACTACTTAGATCGTGACGTAAAGGATGACGTTTTCTATTTTGTAATGCCCGATCGTTTTCATAACGCCAACCCGGATAATGACTTAGGTGATGAAAGCGGTTCTCGTGAGCAGCATGGTTTTGACCCAACTGACAAAGCTTGGTATCACGGCGGAGATATCCAAGGCTTAAGCGCAAAGCTGGACTACCTTGAAGAAATGGGGATAACCGCGATTTGGATGACCCCAATTCTCAAAAATAAAGCGGTACAAGGACAATCCTCAGCTTACCATGGTTATTGGACCCTCGACTTTACTCAAATTGACCCCCATTTAGGTAGTAATGATGATCTAAAGGCTCTGATCGAAGATGCCCATTCACGAAATATAAAAGTGTTCTTTGACATCATTACTAACCACACTGCCGACGTTATCAAATATGAAGAGTGTCATGATGTCAGTGGAGAATACCAAGAAGGACTCACTAGCTGCGATTACAAGTCTCTAGCTCAAATAGAAGCTGGTGATACTTTCACACCTTTCTTACCTGCGGGAGAAGAATACGCAAAAGTACCCGAGTGGTTAAACGATCCTGCGTATTATCACAACCAAGGTGATACCACCTTCTCGGGTGAAAACTCAGTTTATGGTGACTTTTTTGGTCTTGATGACTTAAACACTGATGATCCTGCCGTTGTAGCGGGCATGATTGAGATCTTCAATAATATCGTTTCTGAATTTAAGCCGGACGGTTTTCGGATTGACACTGTTAAACACGTCAATATTGAGTTTTGGCAGCAATTCTCTCCAGCATTAGAAGCGCACGCCAAATCAGTGGGCATTCCACAATTCTTTATGTTTGGCGAAGTGTACGATGCAAACCCAAGTAACTTAAGTCAGTTTACCACCAAGGGTAATTTGCCATCAGTACTTGATTTTGGCTTTCAAGGTGCGGTTCGCTCAGTAGTTGCAGACCAACAAGCACCAACAGCGCTGCGTTCTTTATTCGAAGCTGATGACAACTACAATGACAGTGATAGCGATGCATCGCGCTTAATGAACTTTATTGGTAATCATGACATGGGACGTTTTGGTTATTTTCTGGGTGGCGAAGACACACCGGTAAATCTCAAGAAAACTAAGCTAGCCCACTCAATGATGTACTTTCTACGTGGGATCCCTGTTGTTTACTATGGCGACGAACAAGGTTTCACTGGAGATGGAGGAGACCAAGATTCACGTGAAAATATGGATGCTTCAGTTGTCGATAGCTTTAACGACAACCAGTTAATCGGCACGCTTGCCACAACAGCAGTTGATAACTTTGACCAAAAACATCCTATTTACCGTTATCTTAAAAAGCTTTCTAAAGTATACCGTTCGCATCCGGTTCTAAGAAGCGGAGTTCAAGTGGAGCGATTCGCGCAGGCCGATACTGCTGGTTTATACGTCATTAACCGTGTTGACCCTACAACGGGCGAAACTTATCTGATTGCGCTAAATAACGCCGATGAAGTTAAAAGTATTGAATTGGAAACGCAGTTCAAAGGTTATCAAGTGATATGGGGGAGCAAAAAATCGGCTAGCGTTAACCAAGGTACACTTTCACTTAACGTAAAAGGTCTGGATATTGTCGTTCTTAAAGCCAAAGGAAAAGCTGAGGATTCGCCGACAACTGGCTTTGATATTGTTGGCATTAATGAGGGTGACATTGCAAGTGGTTCTCTACAAATTGAAGCACTAGTTCAAGGGGTCGAAACTCTCGAGATCCCCACTTATAAACTTGATTTTTCTTACCGTGTAGATGGCGGCGAAGCAATACCAATTGCGAGTGACTTAACCGCGCCTTATCAACTGTTTTGGGACGTAAGTCAATTTGACGATGGTACTCGTTTAAGCTTGGAGTTGAATTTAAGCAATCGTGATTCTCAATTAAGTTCTCAAAGTATTGAGTTGTTAGTTGACTCGCGGGTACCTAGCGAGCTGAAAATTGACTACCAGAATGGCAATGATCGCTCGTATGCCTATAGCGTGAATCAAAGCGGGAGTATGCAGGGACCGTTGCCGGTAAGTGATGGCATAGTGGACCTACATTGGGGTGCCAACGACCAAAGCAACTTATTGTTTTTCACAAACTTTGATGGTGAGTTTTACACCGTAGACCAACCCGTACTATTGACCCGCAATCAGGTAGTTAGTATGTCTAGCGAGTCTGACAGCGGCGAACTGCTGGCACACTTATATCTTAATAACGCGGGGGAATTAAGCCAAGACGCTAACCCTGTTGCTCAAAGCCCGATGGTGTTAAATCCATACTCGGGTGCTACATCTCCATTTGGGGATGACGTTAACGTCCGGGGTGGCCTAAATGGCTGGGGTGCGGACCCGGTGCAATATTTGGGTATGGGCCACTATAAAGTTAGTCTTGATATCACTTCGGGAGACTTAGAGTTTAAGTTTGCCGATAGTAATTGGAGCCCACTTAATGTTGGTGGACCGATTACGGAATATGGACTAACGAAGTCTGCAAACCCAAGCAACCTAGTTACCAACATCGCAGTCGGTGGGCTGACTCAATTTAATCTGCTGACCTTTGACCAAGATATGGATGGTGTTGTTGACTATATCTTGCCAGTTTTGGATGCTGATTTTGGGCCTCTTGGTCAAGCGATGTATATGCGAGGCGATCATAATGGATGGAGCGCTGATCAACGTTTAAGTTACTGGAGTGATGGTTTATATCGTCATAGTGTCAGTTTAGCCGCGGGTGCAATAAGCTTTAAGTTTGCAAATGCGGATTGGTCTTTGCAGTACTCAGCGATTGACGATGAGGTATCATTAGACCAAGTCGCTATTGTAAGTAGCATAGAAAGCCCTAACGACAGCTTTGAAGCTCCAGCTGCTGCTAAGTACGAGATTAGTTTAGAGCCTATTGGAGCTGATTTTGAAATGCTAATCGAGCAAGGTGCCTTGTTGGGTGAAGACACGCCAAGTTATGCTCGCGATATATTTATTCGTGGTGAAATGAATGGCTGGGCTGCGCAAACGGCTTTGAGCTATCAAGGTTTAGACAAATATCGTCAAGTGATGGTTATTGGTCCTGACGCAGACGCTAATGGTGATGGCGTGGTGTCATTTAAACTCGCTGATAGTGATTGGGCTGAGATAAACTTTGGTGGCGAGGCCTTGGACTTCGGTAGCGCGTTAGCTTTGATTGATAATGGTGCCGACCTAAGTTTTGTGACGCCGCTTAGTAACCAAGTGATTGAGTTTGTGATCGATGCCGGAAACATTGATTCGCCGATACTAACAATCAACATTATTGACGGACTTATCGTGCACTATTCTCGCACTTTGTCTGACTTTGAAGGTTGGGGATTGCACGTTTGGGGGGATGGTGTTGCCGCAAATAGTATCCCAACGTGGACAAATCCATTGCCATTTTTTGCCGAAGATGATTTTGGCCGCTACGGCGTCATTGAGTTAATCGACCCGAGTTTAGAACTTGGCTTTATTTTGCATGCTGGCGATGAAAAAAATAGCGCTGATGACTTATATCACGTGCCTAGTAGCGATATCGAAATATGGATAAACCAAGCCGATGGCATGCTATATCAAGATAAATCTACGGCTGTAGCCGCCCAGTAAAATCGAAGGTACCTCAGCATTCTTTTTACTAGTTTATCGTCATAAACTAAGGCCAATAGCTTAACGTAAGGTATTGGCCTTTTTTATGGAGCCGATTGATGACCATACTCTTTATTATGAACAAATAATTACTAGCCTCGGTTTCAAATTGCTTTTCTCTTGAAGAGGTTTAAATTGGTGGATAGACAAATGCTGTTTTGATTGCTCAGGATCGGACTATGGAAATTAAAGAATCTAAGGTGTCACAAATTGAGTTGATAGGGCAACTTCACCGGCAATGCTTCGCAGCTGATGAAGCGCAAGAGGTAGCCAATTTGGCTATGTCGTTGATGAAAAGTAGCGACGAGGTACTCTCGCTGGTTGCTTTGGAAGAAGGCGAGTTGATCGGACATGTGGTTTTTAGTCCAGTTAAGATTAAAGAGCACGACCAGTTACCCACCTATATTCTTGCGCCATTAGCAGTGATTGGTTCTCAACAAAACAAAGGCGTCGGAACAGCACTAGTAGAACATGGGCTTAACTTGCTAAAAGTGCGTGAGGTGGTAGCTGTTTTTGTACTTGGGGATCCAAATTACTATGGTCGATTAGGGTTTTATGCCAGCCAAGATATTCATCCGCCATATTTGATTTCTTATCCAGAGGCTTGGCAGGTAAAGGCCTTATCAGATGGAGCCTTATCTGGACTATGTGGTATTGCGCAATGTGTCGACGAATTGATGAACCCAGACTATTGGTAATGTTTATAATTTTCTAAATTCTCGAGGTCTGACACCAAACTGCAACTTAAACTTCTTACTGAAATAGGCGGGGCTGTTGAAACCGACAGCAAGTGATACCTGAGTGATGGAGCTCTGCGTTTCTAATAAATTCTTAGCTGCTTGCTGTAATCGAAAGTTAAGTAGGTAGTTGTTAGGTGAGCATTGGAAGCAATTTTTGAACAATCGAAAGCACTCACTACTACTGATTTGAGCCGCAGAACTGATGTCCGCTACGCTAATCTGTTTGGCATAGTGTTGGTGTATGAAATTGATAAGGTTTTGAATTCTACTCTCAGTTTTTTGAGTCAGCTGTTCATGAATAAATATATTTGGCTCATGACGGCAAAACAAAAACCAAAAACGAGCAAGTTGGCTTTGCACGGAAATCTCAAAGCCAAAGTTTTGGCTTTGTAAGTCTTCAAATGCAAGGCTTAGTGCGTCAATGGCGCAAGCTTGCCAAGCTACATTTGGCGTTAATTTGTAGACAGAAAACTGAGTGTTGTTACGTGCGGGTAAAAAGTAACGCTTATAAATTTTACTATGCTTGCTGCCTGCTAAAAACAAAGGGTCAAGTACAACGTTTAAAACTCGGCAGTCATTTGTGCCAATATCAGTCATCCTGTGTAAGGCACTGGCATTAATAATTAGAGCTTCGCCAGGGTGCAGCTCACACTGAGTGCCAAGTGATTCAACATTAGCGCTTCCCTCAACTACCATCACGATTTCGATTTCTTCGTGCCAATGCCAAGGAACTTCCTGCCCAACAAATTCAGAAAATTTTTCGTCATAGAAGGCACACGGGAAGTCTAGCTCTCCGTGTTGGGTGAGTTCCCTTCCATCAGCATCTGTTTTAATATCGTATACTTGCATAGATTTGTATTTGGCAGAATCGTTATAGTTAAATGTAGTATATCGATATTCAATGCCTTTACTTGAGAGTATTGTCTAGTCTTTACCATTAACTATGCCCTTGGTTATCAATGTTATTACTACTCATTATTTATTTGGCGTTCATTAGTTTAGGACTGCCCGATGCAGTGCTAGGCTCAACATGGCCGGTCGCCTATGTTGATTTGAACTCAAGCCTTGAGTTTGCAGGTGTTATCTCGATCGTGATTAGCGCTGGTACTGTTATTTCTAGTTTGCTGTCGAGTCGCCTAATTCATCGTTTTAGTACCGGTAAAGTGATGGTTGTCAGCGTACTTTTAACCGCATTGGCATTGCTAGGCTTTGCATTCTCCCAATCAGTTTGGACTTTGGTACTACTCGCCATTCCTTTGGGGCTTGGCGGTGGAGCGGTTGATGCAGCGCTAAACAATTTTGTGGCATTGCATTACAAGTCCAAGCATATGAACTACTTGCATTCATTTTGGGGAGTTGGCGCAACTTCGGGCCCCTTAATCATGGCGATCTATCTGAATCAAGACCAAGGATGGCGTGAGGGTTTTGAAGTGATTGCCGCTATACAATTTGCGCTGGTTTTGGTGCTGTTACTTTCCATATCATTGTGGTCAAACGTTAAAACTCGCCATTCTGCAGAATCTAGCGAGTCACCGCATTTGATTAGTAATACGATGGCCTTTCGAATCAAAGGCGTGAAACTGCAGCTACTGACGTTCTTTTGTTATTGCTCTTTGGAGGCTGGAACCGGACTTTGGGCTGCTAGTTTCCTGATCACCGTGAAAGGTGTTGAGCCCACACAAGCAGCGTTTTGGACCTCAATGTATTTTCTAGGAATTACGCTAGGGCGCTTTTTCTCAGGATTTATCGCGGACTACGTAAAAGAAGAAAACTCGGTGCGAGTCGGAATATTTACCATATTATTGGGCGTAGTTCTGATGGCACTTCCAGGCTCTTTGGTTTTAGTTAAGCTCGGATTGGTACTTGTTGGGCTGGGTTGTGCTCCAATTTACCCGAACACGATTCATCTAACGCCAAAGCGTTTTGGGGAACAAGCCTCACAAACAATCATTGGTCTTTCGATGGCAACTGCTTATGTTGGAACCACCCTTATTCCACCGTTACTAGGTCTTATTGCAGTGAACAGTTCGTTCCAAGTACTACCGATGTTTCTTTTGTTTTTCGTTGTGATTATGTTGTGGAGTAGCCAGAGGCTACGGCAATTTTAAGCAATAATGGATTTGCATGAGCTACGAACAAACGATAGCCGATATAGTTGCCAATGACCCCTATCGAATGCGGGCATTACAAGCGCTGCGATCTCTCTGTCTTCCCGATGCCATGATTTGCGCGGGATTTGTTAGAAATCTAGTATGGGATCATCTGTTTCAAACCCATCGTCCACTCAACGATATTGATGTCATCTACTACTGTCAAAAAGACTGCTCAGTTCAGCGAGATCTTGAGCTAGAACAAAAGTTGCGTTTACGTGAACCGTTGATGCCTTGGTCGGTAAAGAATCAGGCTCGAATGCATTTAAGAAACAACGATCCTGTTTATCAAAGTAGTCTTGATGCAATGCGCTATTGGCCAGAAAAGGAGACTGCAGTGGGCGCCGTCTTGGATTCAAGTGGGCAGATTATCATTAAGCATTGTTTTGACTTGGAATCATTATTCAAAGGGCAAATCACCCATAATCCAGCCAAGCCGGTAGCGGTTTTTAATGAGAGAGTGAAACGTAAAAACTGGCTTACATTTTGGCCAAAGCTTCGAGTTAACGTATCTGACTCACATGCTTCAAAAATGCCCTAGGAGTTTGGTAATGCTCTACAAAATATAGGGCATTATCTCTCAAAATGGAGTCGCTAGGGTTAGGCTAATCGAAATCGTACTTGAGGTTGTTTTTTGGACTATCCTTAATAGTTGTGTGTCCAAAGATGACTATTGATAGGTTTACAATCATTTACATATACACAGCAGATTTTGGTGAATCATTGCTGTATTTTAAATAGGTTTAAGCTCCTTACTTTTAGATTTCATTTTTATGAGTGAGATCTATTTTGTGTGACAAATAGTAATTATGAGCTAGTTTGTTTGACTCAGATCAATCCAAAGACCAGTTTCTCGAATAACAATGATTCTCATTTTATACCTAAAAGGAAGTAATCATGAAGAAATTGACTACTGCTGCCGGCTGCCCGGTTGCCCACAACCAAGATGTTCTTACGGCGGGGAAACGTGGTCCTCAGCTCTTACAAGATGTATGGTTCTTGGAGAAAATGGCCCATTTTGATCGCGAAGTTATACCAGAACGGCGCATGCATGCTAAAGGTTCGGGTGCTTATGGAACCTTTACCGTAACCCATGATATAAGTCAGTACACTAAAGCCAAAATATTCTCTGAAATTGGCAAAAAAACTGAGTTATTTGCTCGATTTACAACTGTTGCCGGGGAGCGTGGCGCAGCAGATGCCGAACGTGATATTCGCGGCTTTGCGCTGAAGTTTTATACCGAGCAAGGTAACTGGGACATGGTGGGTAACAACACCCCGGTATTCTTTTTACGTGACCCGATGAAATTCCCAGATCTAAATCATGCTGTTAAGCGAGATCCTCGCACTAATATGCGTAGTGCTGAAAGTAACTGGGACTTTTGGACCTCGCTTCCCGAAGCGCTGCATCAAGTGACCATCGTAATGAGCGATCGTGGCATCCCTGCAAGCTATCGTCATATGCATGGATTTGGCAGCCATACCTTTAGCTTCATAAATGCCAAAAATGAAAGATACTGGGTTAAATTTCACTTTAAATGCCAGCAAGGCATTAAGAATCTTAGTGACCAAGAGGCCGAGGTTTTGGTTGGTAAAGATAGAGAAAGCCACCAAAAAGATCTCTATGAGAGCATTGAGAAAGGTAACTTCCCGAGTTGGAAATTACAGGTTCAAATTATGCCCGAGAAAGAAGCAGAGTCTGTCGCATACAATCCATTCGATTTGACTAAAATTTGGCCGCATGCCGACTACCCGCTGATCGATGTTGGAGTTTTTGAGTTGAACAAAAACCCAGAGAACTTCTTTGCAGAAGTTGAGCAATCAGCCTTCAATCCAGCGGCAGTAGTACCGGGTATTGGCTTTTCACCGGATCGTATGTTGCAAGGACGGCTGTTTTCTTATGGTGACGCCCAGCGCTATCGCTTGGGTGTGAACCACCATCAAATTCCAGTCAATGCTCCGCGTTGCCCAGTAAATAGCTATCATCGTGATGGAGCTATGCGAACTGACGGTAATTATGGTTCCACCATAGGCTATGAGCCAAATCAGCAGCAAGAGTGGGCAGAGCAACCTGAGTTCAGTGAACCCCCGCTAGAATTGCAGGGCGTGGCAACGCATTGGGATCACCGCGAAGATACTGATTACTTTTCTCAAGCTGGAGATCTATTCCGTATTATGTCGAGTGATGAACAACAGCGCCTTTTTGAGAATACAGCCCGTTCGATGGACGGTGTTTCAGAAGCGATTAAACGCCGACATATCAAACATGCTCTTCAAGCCGATCAAAAGTATGGGGAAGGGTTAGCCGCAGTCATGGGCTTAAGTATATAAACCAACAATGCAGTGTGGGTTGATAAAGCCTGCACTGTACTTTCAATTGCATGTGACAACTCACCATGTCAATAGTTTGCCAGCTTGAGTACTAAGTGAGGAGTGTGGAATATGCAAAGTAAGCATGTCGGTGAATTAGTATTAAGCCAGAAACATATTGCCCAAGGAGTGACTAGTGTTGCGCAGCAGCTAAACCAGCATTTTGAACACGCTGTTGTTATTTCTGTGGTACCTGGGGGCATTCTGTTTACCGCCGATTTGGTACGCGAACTTAAAATTGATATTAGTATGGATTATATTTCTTGCCCGCATATTCCTGGCGATAAGCAAAACAAATCTCAGATTGTTTACCATCAAAACATAGTCATTGCTGGGCGCGATGTGATAGTTGTCGATGATGCAATTGAATCTGGCGGAACCATGAAACGTCTCATCGAGTTTTTAGGCGATAATTACCAACCCAAATCACTATCAGTAGCGACATTGTTTGTGAAACCTGGTCGAGTCGATATACAAGCGAAGCAATATTTTGGGTTTGAAATGCCGAATGATGAGCTACTGGTTGGTTATGGATTGCCTTGGAAGGACAAATTACGCAATGTCCCTTATGTTTCCAAACTAGTTCCTTAGTGAAAAAGAATTGGAGCTTAATGGTTAGGGTACTTTTCAATCGCGTATTTCATCATCGCAGCAGAATTCTCGAGTTCCAACTTACGCCTAATTTTTAGGGTGTGGGTCTCTACGGTTCGAATACTGATCGACAGAGATTCGGCAATGACCCGGTTACAACTGCCCTGACTTAACAAACGCAGTACGTCTTCTTCACGTTTGGTCAGCGAAGCGGCTTTGGTCGCACCTGCACTATTTTTATCAAACATTATTTGGCTAACACCTGCGCTGAAATAGCTGCCGCCATTAGCGACCCCAATCAAAGCGTTGATCAGTTCTGAAGACGCGATGTCTTTTAATAGATAGCCTTTTGCACCATTGTTCATCGCATTCTCAATGTACTCTCGGTTGTCATGCATACTGAGAATAACGGTTTTACAATTGGGGCAATGTTTCGATAGTTTTTCTAACAGGCCGATACCATTTAGCCGAGGCATATTAATATCAGTCAAGACAATATCTGGGCGCCACAACAAGGCTTTTTCGAAGGCTTCTTCGCCATTTTCGGCAACGCCTACGACTTCAAATTGTTCTTGAGCCTCTAAGCGCATACGTAGACCATCTTGCACCAATGGATGGTCATCAACCAGCAAAATTCGAATCATTATTGAGCCTCCATAATAGGCTGAGCCAGTGCCTGATTAGTACCGTGGATAGTTAAGGGTACTTGTACTTTGAGTTGCGTACCTTGACCGACTTGGCTCTTTACTTCAACTATTCCATCGATAAATGCGATCCGCTCCCGAATATTTCGTAATCCAAATCCATTACCATGTGGAGAAAGCTCTTTTCGCCGCCGCGCTTTGTGAGCATCAAAACCACAGCCGTTGTCTTGTATGCTCATTTTTAATTGTTTGGGACTTGCTTGCAGATGAATATCGATGGTGTCTGCCTTAGAGTGTTTTTCGATATTTTGAAGTGCTTCTTGGGTTACACGGTACAAGGTTGTTTCTACGGTTTCGGATAGCTCAAGATTTTCGATATTTGACTCGAAAAAAAGATCGATGCCGGTGCGCTGCTCGAATTCTTGGCAAAGGCTGTTTAAGGCTGCGTGTAAGCCTAAGTCATCTAGAATAGAGGGGCGCAAGTCTCTAGAGATTCGGCGAATCTCACCAATGGCTTCGTTGATGGTGCTTAAGCCATGCTGCAGACTTTCCGTCACCACTTCTGATGTTCCTTCACATTCAGTAGCTGTCTCAAGACGATATTTTATTGAAACCAGTAATTGATTGATACCATCGTGTAGTTCGCGTGAAACTCGTGTGCGTTCTTGCTCTTGCGAGTCGATAATTCGCTTAGTCAGTTGTTTGAGCTTCTTATCGGCAAGCTTGTGCTCACTTATATTGAGGCTGGCACCTAGCACGCCAATGAGCACCATTGCCGTCGTACAAACGAAAAATATCCAACTGAAAGTGCGCTCAATATTCGCTTCCATTTGTAAGTCTAGCTTGGAGACAACCCGATCAATTTCATCTAAATAGACGCCGGTGCCAAGCATCCATTGCCATTTATCGAGCAGAGTAACGACGCCTAGTTTTCTTTCCAGCTCACCCGTACTTGGCTTTTCCCATAAATAAGTACTATAACCGCCACCGGCTTTGGCTTGTGCTATTAGGTCTTGGATTAGAAAGGTGCCTTGGCTGTCTTGGTAATCCCAAAGGTTTTCACCAACTAATTCCGGGTTTATGGGATGGACTAAGTTAACGCCTTCAAGGGTGTAAATATAGAAATAGCCATCGTTACTAAAGCGTAAGCGGTTAATGATTTGCTTGGCTTGATGCTTAGCGACGTTGGGATCAAGGCTATTATCAAGATAGATTTCATTGATGGAGGCTAACGCCTGACTGATGTGATTTCTGAGCTCCGCACGTTTGTTTTCAAGAATGTTATCTTGTAATAGTGAACGTTGCTGATTGGTTAACACCTGACTTTGATATAAAACCAACGTAGCGATCAAGCTGGTTACCGCAATCAGTGGAACAATCGATAGTAAAATGATTTTGAACTTCAGAGAAAACATAAATACAGGCTCGATTGGAGAATTATGCGAGAAAACTCAATGGTATACTGAAGTGCAAAAAATAAGTTGTGATCTGTGTTTGAGTTTGACAAAAGTATAGCATCTACGTGGATCTACGTAGTAAAAAGCCGTGCATTGGCGGATGTTAAAAATATAACAACTTGCTAACATGGTGGTGTAGTCGCTGAGTATAACAGCACAATAATGGAAACTACCTCTACCTACACGGAGCTCTAACAATGTTGAAGTCTTTATTTCGTCACACCGTTCTTGCAGTAGCTTTTGCTGCCGCTAGTTCAAGCGCATATGCAGCAGAAGAAGTATATAAATTGAAACTTGCCGAAACTTGGGGTCCTAATTTCCCTATCTTTGGTGATTCAGTGAAAAACATGGTCAAAATGGCAGAAGAAATGTCTAACGGCCGTTTGCAGATTCGAGTTGACTCGTCTAACAAGCATAAAGCGCCTTTCGGTGTTTTCGATATGGTGAAAACGGGTCAATATGACTTAGGCCACTCGGCAAGTTATTACTACAAAGGCAAGGTGCCTAATACCTTGTACTTCACTACTATGCCTTTCGGTATGACGGCTATGGAGCAACATGCTTGGTTCCAATATGGCGGTGGTCAAGAATTAATGGATGAAGTTTACGCCCCGCATAACTTGATGGCATTTCCTGGTGGTAACACCGGTGTGCAAATGGGTGGTTGGTTTAAAAAGGAAATTAACAGTGTTGATGACCTACAAAACTTGAAAATGCGTATTCCTGGTTTCGCTGGTGAAGTACTTGCCAAGTTGGGCGCAACACCAGTAAATATTCCAGCAGGTGAGCTATATACCTCACTTGAGCGTAATACGATTGACGCCTTGGAGTGGGTTGGTCCATCACTCGATTTACGAATGGGTTTCCACAAAATTGCACCGTACTACTATATGGGTTGGCATGAGCCAGCAACAGAGTTGATGTTCATCGCTAATACTAAAAAGATGGAAGCTCTACCTGCTGATTTACAAGCTATCTTGAAAGTCGCAATGCGCAAAGCTGCTTACGACATGTATGTACATTCATATGCAGAAAGCGCTAAAAACTGGGAAATCATGAAATCTGAATTCCCTGATGTGCAAGTTAAAACTTTCCCTGCGGAAGTTATTACTGCAATCAAGAAAGCCAACGACGAAATCTTGTTAGAAAAGGCTGCTGAAGATGAGCAAGCTGCTAAAATCATCAAATCTCAACAAGACTATCTGAAACTAGTTCGCGTATGGACTGACATCTCAGAATACGGTTATCTAGAAAGCGTAGCTGAATAAGCTCCACCCCAAGGCTACTTTAGTTTAAAGTAGCCTTAGTTCTATCCCCCTCTCATTCGACTTGGAGTTACAGACAATGGAAAGTCTGCAGCATGCCTTAGATCGGTTCTCCGATTTATTGGGTAAGCTATCGTCAGTACTGATGATCCTATTGCTTATCAATGTTTTTTACGATGTAGTGGCGCGCTACTTTTTTCACGCAAGTTCTATCGGAATGCAAGAACTTGAATGGCATTTGTTTGCATCTATGTTTTTGATTGGTATCGCTTATACCCTAAAAGACGAAGGCCATGTGCGAGTTGATGTCTTATACGAGAAATTCAGTCCTAAAAAAAGAGCTTGGGTTAATGCGCTAGGATGCGTGGTTTTCCTACTGCCATTTTCAGGACTTATCATTTGGTTTGGCTATGATTTTGCGCTGGAGTCCTACTCATTAGGTGAAACCAGTGGCGATCCAGGTGGCTTGCCCCATCGTTGGGTGATCAAGGCCATGATCCCTATTTCGGCCTTCACTCTAGCCCTTAGTGGTTTAGGGATGTTGCTAAAAAACCTACTTATAATTCGGCAGCCAACGGCGTAAAAGGGATTTCCAATGATTGGTATTATTATGTTCGCGGTTGCGCTGTTGATGTTGCTAACGGGTTTTCCGGTAGCATTCATTTTTGGTGGCGTGGCCTTGGTGTTTGGTATTTTTGCCGAAGGTTTAGATCTCTTTGCATTCATGCCTTATCGCATCATGAGTATTATGCAAAACTCAGTAATGATGGCAGTTCCGCTGTTTATCTTTATGGGAGTGGTGCTACAAAAAACCCGCTTAGCTGAGCAACTACTTGAAGCCATGGGGCAATTGTTTGGTCGAATTCGTGGCGGTGTCGCGGTATCGACAATTCTTGTGGGCTCTTTGTTGGCTGCGTCAACCGGCGTAGTTGGTGCATCGGTTGTAGCGATGGGCGTAATTTCGCTACCGGTAATGCTCAAATACAAATATGACAAGAGTTTAGCCACTGGTGTTATTTGTGCCTCTGGTACCTTGGGTCAAATCATTCCACCTTCAATCATCTTGATCATCCTTGGTGATGTTATGGGTGTTCCTGTCGGTGACTTGTTCCGAGCCGCTTTGTTACCAAGTGCAATGTTGGTTGGTGCATTTATTCTTTATGTACTTGTTTTCGCTTTCTTAAAACCTGAGTCTGCGCCTGCCTTACCTGAAAGTGAGTCTGCCGGGCATGGTCTCAAGCCTTGTTTTGCCGCGTTTAAAGCAATCGCGCCACCAATGGCATTGATTATCGCGGTTCTGGGTTCAATCTTTTATGGGATTGCGACACCAACTGAATCTTCGGCGATTGGTGGTGTTGGGGCGATTCTGTTATCGGTTATCTATCGTCAGTTTTCGTGGAAAATTATCTTCGAGGCGGCTAAGGAAACCGTTAAAGTAACCTCGATGGTATTTGCTATTTTCATCGGTGCAACGGCATTCTCAATGGTGTTCTCATACACTGGCGGCGAAGAAGTAATTGAAGAAATCATGCTTAACTTGCCAGGAGAAAAGTGGGGCTTCTTAATCATTACCATGTTGGTCATTTTGGTACTGGGCTTCTTTATTGATTTTGTAGAAATATCTTTCATTGTGGTACCAATGTTGTACCCAATCGCAGAAATATTGGGAATTGACTTAACTTGGTTTGCAATTTTGATTGCGATGAATCTACAGACGTCGTTCTTAACCCCGCCCTTTGGCTTTAGTCTGTTTTATCTGAAAGGGGTTGCCCCCCCAGAAATCAAAACCATGGATATTTATAAAGGTGTTATTCCGTTTATATTGTTGCAGATGTTGGTGCTCGGCTCGATATTGGTATTCCCTGATTTCTATGGCTTCAATAGCTAAATATAAACAAGTAGATTGATATCAGCCCTTACATGAGTGAGTTCGTGTAAGGGCTTTTTTATGGGCTAAGCTTCAACCCTGGCTAGATGATAAGTCTGAGGTATAAATGGTTTCGCAGTGTAGTACCTATCCAAGTAATTATTTAATCAGCTTAGTCGGCTTCAATCACTTTTATCTGCGTCAAATACAGTGTCATTAGGTCAACATGCAACTTAGATTTTTCTTGATCTAAGCAATTTTTATGCGACTAATGCCGACCAACTAATTAGTAGAAATGGGAAAAGTAAGCTTGGCATCTCATTGAAAAGAGACAAATTGAAGACCAAAAAAAACCTCAGCAAGCTGAGGTTTTTTTAACAGTGACGCTATGTCATGGTTGTACGTATTTAAAGGCTCGTACGAAAATTATTTTTATTATTTAGTTCAGCCAATACCGCAGAATGTGTAGGGGGCACAACGCCAATGCTTTGGTGTTGTCGCCTGGTTCACTTAATGCGACCTCCGACTTAACTTCAATATACCACACTGATTACAAAAGTTAACTGTTTTTTAACAATGACACCTATAAATATCAACCTATTTATTGTATGGTCATTGTGTTTCTATGCATCTGATTGATTTAACAGTGTTAATTAGTTTTGTAGCGCTTCAATACTTTGGGTGACATATGTTGTTGTTGTTGTTCTATGCGAGTTTTTAACAATTGACGTAGCGTTGTACCATTAAAGTCTTCAATGTTTTCAAGTAACAATGCAACAGCTTCCAAGGTTGATAAGTGATGCTCACTTGGGGCTTTACGAATGGTATAAGCGCTTGGGGGGGCGTTCTCAAAATGAAAATGTGGTATTGCATGTAACCATGGATTCAATTGCAGCATCTTGTAGGCTTTGCGCCAAGTCGCATCAATAATTATCCAATGTTCAGGTAATTTCGATTTTTGCTCTGCGTGTTTGTTAACATCGTAAGCATTGTAGTTGACCAATCCTTTGCTGAATTCACTCGGGTATAGCAAGGCCCAGTGCTGTTCTTGACTAGCAACTAGAGTTGCTAACTCTTGGAAATCTGCGGCTTGCTCCCCAACAATAATTTGGCATTTGTCCAAGACCCGCTCGCACATCCATGCGCTGCCCTTTGCATGCTTAGCTTCATCGGGGTGCTGTATAATAGTAACGCTATGTCGATGAACTTGAGAGCTAAATTGATCACAAAAGCATAAACGTTGGGCCGAGCGACAGCTGTCGCAATAAGCGCGTTTTGTCATTCTCTAGACATTGTCCAAGTGTTGTTGGGAGTACTGATTTGCAAGCTCAGCTAGATTTTTTCTAGAGTGCTTTAGACCTTCTACTCTGGGGAGAGGATAGCTGGCAATTGGAACCTTCAAACTAGGTAGGTGTGGTTTTAAGTAATCTCTTACTTGTTGCAATGTAATATCGCCCGTTGATTGATAGAACAATACAGGGCGTTGCCCATACTCTGCATCGCGTTGTGCCACAATAAAAGCCTGTTCAATTTCACTTTGTTGGTACAGCAGGCTTTCAATTTCCTCTGGTTGAATATTCTCACCGCCGCTCACAAACATATTGTCGCAGCGGCCATTCACTTGCAAAAAGTTGCCCAATAATTGGCCGATGTCACCAGAGTGAAACCACCCCATTTCATCTTGACGGGCGATTACGCGTCCATTTTGCCAATAACCCATAAATAAACATGCACCTTTTACCAAAATCTCGTCGTCCAGAAGTTTAACGCGACGATGCGGAAGAATTTGATAGCCAGCGGACAAACTTTGATGGTTTCGAGTCGCTATTTGAGAGCTCATCTCGGTACTCCCATAGCTGCTATACACTGAGAAACCTCGCTCGACGCACGCGTCTAAAAGCGTATCAGCGCAGGGTGCCCCACCAACCAAAATATGTTTAAGTTTGAGTCTATCGGGTAAAAACTGCTTGGCTGTTAATAGCCGATACAACTGGGTTGGTACCAGTGAAATATGGCTGACACTTTGCTGCTTAAGTTGTTCGATCAATGGACTTAGATGAAAACCTAGAACCACAGTCGCGCCGGCCAACAGACAGCGCCAAACAATCGCTAGGCCGCCAATGTGATACAAAGGCAAGGAGAGTAACCAGCGTTCGTTTTTACTTAAGGGGATGACAGCCTGGCTTCCTAAGGCGCTAAAATAGTGATTTTTCCAGCAATGTACTGCTGCTTTTGGGAGTGCACTACTACCTGAAGTATGAACCATACTTAATGGTCGTTCACAATGCAGTCCAACTTGAAGCTCTTCTAAGCTGAACTCGCCTTGAAATGGATCTAATTCTAGAACCTGTTGTGCGCACTGAAAACTAGACTTCTCAAAGTAACCACTGTTTGCGTCCAGGTTTTTGACTAACAAGGATAATTGCTGAGGCCGCAATAGTTGGTTCAACGGACAAAAGATAGTGCCAAGATGTAAACATGCAAGCTGAAGTAGTAGCGGTATCAGTTGACGTTCGCTGATGCAAACAATTCGATCGCCGGGCTTTAAGCCTTGTTGCTGAAGTTGCGCAATAATCCTAGCCACCATTTCACTGAGTTGGCGGTAGCTATAGTTAACGTTGCTTAATTGAAGCGCAATTGCGTCAGGTTGACGTAAATAATGCAACCACAGAGGTGATTCAGCGATGGGTGTTAAGGTCATGGTGCTATTGATGGTTCAAGCTGTGCTTTAAACCTACCTGTTACTGGGCGTAAGTTCAATCGAAGTCCACTGAATCCGAGCTCAAATCATTAAACAGCGCTTATAAAAGTCGAAATCAAAGCCTTGTCGTGATTCAAAATGTGATCTTCAACGCATTACGATACTAAAATATATAATTCATTCACTATTGATTTACATGTGCTTCGAGCTAAGTTACATTCTGGTTAAATCTGTTAACCGGGCGTTGCCCTTTTGAATCTAAGGATCGAACATGGCTGTGCATTTCGGCTCAATCGCTGAACAAAAAACAATTGATGGACGAGTATTTCCGCTAGTTATCTCACCTGATGAGAGTCAACAAGGTTTTAGTCAGCAGCAGTTTAATTCTTGGATTGCACAAAACAAATCTCAGCTTCATGAGTTGTTGATAAGTCATGGCGCGCTGCTTTTCCGCGGGTTTCCAGTTGATGATTCAGAAGCTTTTGAGGTCATGCTCGATCACAGTGATTACACCAATATGGAATATGTTGGAGGCGCAGCACCTCGGACTCAAGTAACTAAAACCCGAGTCATCACCGCTAACGAAGCGCCGGCAAGTGAAAAGATTCCTTTCCACCATGAAATGGCACAGGTTCCCAAACCGCCGGGCTATATATTCTTCTACTGTGACATTGCCGCACAAAGCGGTGGAGCAACCTCAATTCTACACTCAGCCGAAATCTATCGAGCCTTTGAAGCGATTGATCCTGAGTTTGCGCAAAAGATAGAGCGAGAAGGGGTCCGTTATATTCGGGTCATGCCAGAACAAACGGATAATAGTTCACCGATTGGTCGTTCGTGGAAAGAGACCTTCATTGTCGATAACAAAGAACAAGCAGAAGAGCGACTTAAAGAAGCGGGTATGGATTGGGAGTGGCTTGAAAACGGCGATTTAAAAACAATTACCAAAACATTGGACGCGATCCGGTTTGACGACGAAATTGAGCGAAAAGTTTTTTTCAACGCCATGGTAGCGGTTTATACCGGTTGGAACGACAGTCGCAATAGCGGAGAGACGGCGGTAGTAACCGGCTCTGGTGAACGGTTGGACAAATCAGTTATTGAAAAAACCAAGAGCGCAATGAATGAGCTATGCGTGAATTTCCCGTGGCAACATAGTGATGTGCTATGGATTAATAACCATACGGTATTACACGCTCGCCAGTCTTTTGAAGGGCCGCGGCGAATTTTGGCTTCGATTGCTATTAAGGAAGACTAAGCAATTCGATTCACGTATTGGCAGACAATTGGGTTAAACCATGTGATAGAGAATTCTTCAATACGGTTGCGGTTGGATCGGCTTTCGCGAGTAACTAATCCAAGCGTGCTAGCCGTTTCCAGATTTAGTTGTTCACACACCCAATCTGGAGCGCTTGCACAGCTTACTTTATCGCTTACTTGGCTTATCCAAAAATCAAAGTTTTCGCGATAATAATGGTATAGAGATTCGTGGAGTCGACGTTGCTCTAACTTAGGGTCGTGGCTTTTGTCGATCCAAATTTCTTCTGCTGCGACTAGAGTTTTGTTGATAAAACGCTGGCGGCGAATTCGCCACAATTCTTGGCTATTGTCTTCCAAGCCTAAGCTTGTCGCAATTTCGGGATTGGCTTGCGCATCAATACTTAAAATGTCGGCATGAGGGATACCCGCACCTTCAAGCAACTCGAGACGAAACAGCTGGTATATGGCACCACCTTCAGGAGGACGTTTTACGTAAGTTCCGGAGCCCTGGCGACGCTCCAAGAGGCCTTCTTGTTCCAGTTTTGCGAGGGCTTTTCGTAGCGTACCAACAGCAACACCAAGCTGTCGGGCTAATTGAGCTTCAACCGGTAAGCGCTGACCAACCTGCCATTGCCCGGCAGCGATTTCTCGGTGTAATAGTTCACCGATTTGAATATAGATAGGAAGACGTTGATTAGAATTAGGCACAGTTTTTTAATGTTGTTTTTTGTTTATAAAAGAATATCACAGAAAAATGCGCTTTGGTTCAAACAATTCATTTACAATTCATTTACATGGTGATCTCAAATTGCTAGGGTGAGCCTTATCAGTTTGAGTTTACCTTAGATATTAAAGAAGCAATTTAGGGAGAAAGTTAGTGCAACAATTAGCATTAGGTCGTAGTGACGTCATGATTAGTCAGCTGGTTTACGGCGTTTGGCGTTTGGCCGACGATAGCAATACCAGTCTTGAGCATGTTCGCGCTAAAATTGACCGCTGTTTAGATCAAGGCATCACTAGTTTTGATCATGCAGATATATATGGCGATTACCGTTGTGAAGCCTTATTCGGTACAGCCCTTAAAGCTGACCCGAGCCTACGTCAACGCATGCAGCTCATTAGTAAATGTGACATTGCTATTACTAGTGATAACTTTCCAAAACGACGGGTCAAGTTCTACGACACCACCCCGGCTTATATCGAAGCGAGTCTTGAACAAAGTCTTCTCAACTTAAATACCGATTACTTAGATAGTTTGTTAATCCATCGTCCGGATCCGCTGATGGATTATGCGCAAACGGGCGCCTGTTTAGATGCCTTAATCGATAGTGGCAAAATCCGCAGCGCCGGTGTTTCAAATTTTGAAGCTGAAGATTGGCGTTTATTGCAAATGCATATGCGTCATCCTTTGGTTACCAACCAAGTTGAGATGAGCGTTTTGCAACGTGATGCGTTCACCAACGGTAGTCTCAGTGCTATGCAACGCGATGGTATGCGGGCTATGGCTTGGTCGCCTTTAGCTGGTGGAGCCATATTTGGCGATAGTGCAGCAGCGATGCGAGTGCGCCCATTGCTAGAAGCTGTGGCGTCTGATTTTTCTGGTCGCATAGATTTAGCTGCTGCGGCTTGGTTGTTGCAGTCTCCAGCTAATGTTGCTGTGGTCATGGGAACGAACAACTTGGACCGAATTTCAGGTTTGTCCGATGCCTTGAACGTTTCAATTGACCGTGAAACCTGGTTCGAGATTTGGACAGCAGCTGCCGGGCAAGAAGTGCCGTAAGCTGCATTTCAATTTATGTCTAATCAAACACATAGTTCCAGCGGCAACTTTAATCAGCTTGCCGCAGAGCAAAAGGAGACGGCAATGCTGTCGATGCTCGAAAAAGCGCATAGTGGCCTCGGTTGGGTAAACCAACTATTTGCCAAAATTGGTGCTTCAATAGCTTGGGTATTAGTTGCCTTAATGGTGGCTAGTATCTTGCTGCAAGTCTTTTTCCGATACATTCTCAACGATGCCTTGCCCTGGCCCGAAGAAGTCGCAAGAGCGCTAATGATTTGGATGATGGCCTTGGTTGCTGCAAGCGCTTATCGCAGTGGTTCTTTTGTAGCAATTGAAATGCTGCATGACTACCTACCCAACAAAGTAAGACATTTCTTGAAGTTGATTTTGGCCGTGATTGCGATGTTGATTTTGTATCGCTTGACGCAGTTGGGTATCGATTTTTTTGAACGTGGTTTTCGAACACGCGCTGCGTCATTCCACTTATCTCGAGCATGGATTTATTTGGCAATGCCGGTGTGTTTTGGATCCATGTTTGTAGTCAGTCTTGAGCTGGTACTAGCTGAATTTTTAGGTCTGTTCAATCGTGGACCAAACAGCGTAAAGGATGACGCATGTTAACTCTATTTCTACCTCTATTTTTGATCCTACTATTAATCGGAATGCCGGTATTTTTTGCGACTTTATTTGCGCCCGCATCGATGTTGTTGGTTGCAGATATGGCGCGCGATGTGCCTATGCTTTTCCGGAATATTTATAACGGTATCGACTCGTTTCCTTTAATGGCAATTCCCTTCTTTATGTTAGCGGGAGAATTGATGAATAAAGGCGGAATTACACTGCAATTAGTGAATTTTTCTCAAGCCTTTATTGGGCATGTTCGCGGCGGTCTGGCACATGTGAATATTATGTCGAGCATGTTGTTCGCCGGTTTGTCGGGCTCGGCAGTTGCAGATACCTCTGCCATAGGTTCCATGTTAATACCCGCGATGGAAAAAAACGGGTATAGCCGTAAATTTGCTGCAGCAATTACAGCGGCTTCTTCGGTGATTGGGCCGATCATTCCGCCTTCTGGCATTATGATTATCTATGCCTACACCATGGAAGTGTCTGTTGCAGCTTTATTCGCGGCGGGTGTGATACCAGGCATGTTGGTTGGTCTTGGCCTTATGGGCGTAACGGCAATAATGGCCAAAAAATATGATTTTCCTATTGCTAGTAAGCGTAAAACTTGGCCGGAGCGTGCGGTTGCAACCAAGCACGCAATACTTCCTTTAATGACGCCTGTCATTATTTTGGGTGGCATCCTTGGTGGTATTTTCACGCCAACAGAAGCATCCGCCATTGCTGTTGCTTATGCTCTGTTTTTATCATTATTTGTAATGCGAACAGTAAAATTTAGTGAACTTCCTCACTTGCTAAATCAGTCTGCCAAAGGTTCGGCGGTGGTGTTGTTGTTAGTCGGTTCTGCGATTGCATTTAAAACGGTTGTGAGTCTTAGTCACAGTGCTGAGCAGCTGGCCGCTTGGGTGCTTAGTGTTAGTGATAATCCACTAATGCTGCTGTTTCTGATTAATATTTTGCTATTCGTTGTCGGTATGTTCTTGGATGCTGGCCCTGCGATTATCATTTTGGGCCCAATTTTAGCGCCAATATTCATCCAAATCGGAATCGATCCGGTGCATTTTGCGATCATTATGAGTGTCAACTTAACCGTTGGTTTGGCAACACCACCTATGGGGTTGGTGCTGTTTGTCGCCTCTAGCGTATCTGGCGAAAGGGTCGAGTCTATCGCCCGCTCAATTCTGCCTTTTCTTGCCGTTGAAATTGCAGTTATCTTTTTGATTACTTTTTTTCCACCCATTTCGATGTTCTTGCCACAATTACTTGGCTTGGCATAGAAAGTAGTAGCAAAGCGCTCAAAGTAGCGTTTGAAGTTAAGGCGCAGTAAGGCCGAATAAAATAAAACAACAAATTGAAAGGTAGAACCCATGATTAAGGAAAAATCAGCAAACATGTCAAAGATCGCGAAAGCTTTGGGCTGTGCAGCCCTTGTTTTCGGGATGAGCATGGCGCAAGCCGCAGATTTCAAATTGCGTGCAGTAGCAAACTCAAACGAAAATGATGAGGATTATGATGGCCTTGTAGTGTTCAAAGATTTTGTAGAAGCGCACTCAAATGGGAAAGTATCGGTAGATCTATTTATCGGTACTCAGTTATGTGCAAATGGCACCGAGTGTATGCAAGCACTAGAAGATGGCTCTGTTGACATCTACATCTCCACGTCTGGTGGTGTTGCCAACATGTTCCCTTACGTTCAAGTACTGGATTTACCTTACTTACTACGTGACGATAGGGTTGCCGAAACTGTTCTAACAGGTGACTTTACTCGTGAAATGCGTAAAAGCATTTTAGCTGATTCAGATGACAAAATTCGCTTGATGACGATAGGTAATACCGGCGGATGGCGTAACTTTGCTAATACCAAACGCACTGTTAAAGAGCCTAAAGACATGGATGGCTTGAAAATCCGTACCGTTGTTGCTGATTTACCGCAAGAGTTAGTTAAAGCGCTTGGAGCAAGCCCAACACCTATTCCGTGGCCTGAACTATTTACTAGTTTCCAAACTGGTGTTGTTGAAGGTTCTAAAAACGGTATTACCGATATCATGGGCATGAAGTTCCCTGAAGCAGGACTTAAATATGTAACCCTTGATGGGCATGCCTATATGAGCGCGCTTTGGTATATGAATAACGATATGTTCATGGATATGCCTGAAGATGTTCGTAAAGTCGTGGTTGATGGTTTCTCGGCCTTGCAGCAAGCAACATTTGCTTCTCCAAAGCGTAAGTCAATTAAGGCCTACCAAGAGTTTTCAGAGGCTGGCGGTACTTTGTATGTACCAACTCCTGAGCAAAAGACGATGTTCAAAGATTCAGCCGCTCCGGTTTACGAATGGTTTAAAACCAGTGTAAAAGATGGCGAAAAGTGGATTACGCTGCTTAATGACGAAGCTGCCAAAGCTGAAGCGGATATCGATAAAGCTTACGCTGCCGATCTAAACTAGGGCATGCATAGCAGCCTGCCCCTAGGGGCAGGTTTATCGAAACGGATATAGTTGCGCCTTGTAGTCTGCGATTAAAAGCTTGGCTTGTGCTATTTGTTCGGGCGTCATTTTCTTCACGATTTCGCGCTGACTAACTGCTGCGTCAGGGTCTCCGCCAATTGCGGAGAGCACGTACCAAGTATAGGCTCTGATGAGGTCCACGGAAGGTATGCCGCGGCCAACTTCATAGTACCAAGCAATACCAGATTGAGCTCCCGGGTGGCCTTGAATCGAAGCTCGTAAATACCAGTCGAAGGCTCGAATGTCATCTTTTTCTACGCCTAGCCCCATGGCATACATGACTCCAATGAGCTCTTGTGCATCGGCGTTGCCGGCAGCGGCCGCAGGTAAAAACTCGTCCATTGCGGCTTCAAATTGGTTTTGTTCCATAAAGCGTCGCCCATCTTCGAGATCGGCAAGGCTTGGGTTCGAGAATAGTAACGCGCAGATTGAGGCGGCTAATAGTCGCTTAGTTGTACTGAGTCTAATTGGTTTTATGTTCATGCTGATCCCTCAAAATATGTATATATAGGTCAGCAGGTTTACAAGGATAAGTAAAGGCAAATGTTTCAATTGTCGTCGAAAATCAAGTTTTTTGTAGTCTACGTCGCCAAAAGTGCCAATATACTGTTTTGGTTTTCTTTGCTGTCAGTCACGGTGTTACCTGCAGCAGCTACAGAGCAATTTGTGTTACCAGAGCCTTTAGGGGATGCTGACTTTCACCCGGTACAGCAGCATCAAGCAGAGCTCGGTCAGCGTTTGTTTTATGACAAAATTCTTAGCGGCAATCAAAATATAAGCTGCGCAGCCTGCCATCACCCAAGCTTAGGAACAGCCGACGGCTTAGCTCTAGGTTTAGGTGAGGGAGCCACCGAACTTGGCTCCGAACGGCTTATGGAACTAGGAGTCAATCAAAGACTACGGCGCGTACCGCGCCACTCTCCAGTACTGTTTAACTTAGGAGCTAAGCAATTTACGCGTATGTTCCATGATGGTCGGGTAGAAATTAATTCGCGCTGGCCCAGCGGCTTTGATTCACCTGCAGATGAATTCCTACCAACCGGCTTAAGCGATATTGTTGCTGCACAAGCGCTTTTCCCAATACTGTCTGAAATTGAGATGGCTGGGCAAATTGAAGAAAATGAAGTTGCAGGGGCGACTCGCCGCCGAGCCGACTACGCTTGGGATATTGTGCTAGAGCGCCTAAAGCAAAACCCTGAATATGTCACACTATTTACTAACGCTTTTAGCGATGTAGATTCCAGCTCCGATATTGAAATTCGTCACTATGCTAACGCCGTTTCTGCTTTTATTCGCTTTGAATGGAAATCAGTTGATAGTCCATTTGATCGCTACCTTTCGGGAGATTTAAGTGCTCTGAATAGCCAACAAGTTCAAGGCATGCAGCTCTTTTATGGCCAGGCTGGATGTAGTTCTTGCCATCAAGGTACTCTGCAAACCGACCATGATTTTCATAGTTTAGGTTTGCCTCTGTGGGGCCCAGGACGTACCCGGCGCTTTAATAATTCGGTAAGAGACATGGGCCGAATTAATAAAACCGATGCTGTCGCAGATCGTTACAAATTTAGAACCCCAAGCCTTAGGAATCTAGAAAATAGCGCGCCCTATGGTCACAATGGGGCTTATGACCAGCTCTCTGATATAGTACGCCACCATCTGAAACCACAACTGTGGCTAGATCAGTACACTTATCAAGACCTAAGTCTACCGCAGGCTCATCCCTTGCAAGATGCCGATTTATTGGCCAGCCTGGATAACAAAGAGCAGCAGTTGTTACGGGCCAGTATTAGCATAGAGCCGGTGCAATTGAGCGAAGATCAACTAACCCAAATTTTAGCTTTTTTGTCAGCCTTGAATGATCCAAATGCACAACAAGGTCGCCTTGGCATACCTC
Organism: Alginatibacterium sediminis; assembly: GCF_003610775.1. Classification (GTDB taxonomy): domain Bacteria; phylum Pseudomonadota; class Gammaproteobacteria; order Enterobacterales; family Celerinatantimonadaceae; genus Alginatibacterium; species Alginatibacterium sediminis. The sequence continues at coordinate 79,609 of NZ_RAQO01000009.1, forward strand.
AAAGCGTGCCCAGTGGTTTAGCGATATTGCGTGAATAATACCAATCACAGTAATTTATTGATCACTATTGTTTGACTAAAACACCAATCTTGTCGTCATAACTCTTGTCATTAGACCGCTAATAACCGCGACTTCTTCCTAAAGCTAAGCGTTTTAGTACAACAAGTAAAAGACCAAAAATATAATGGGATTGGTATAATTGATTGGTTTAGCTTAGTCGAATTTGCGTTGCTGATTAATTACCCAACTCAAGAAGGCTTCACTTGCTTGCGGTGGCGAGAATAAATAGCCTTGGGCGATATCGGCCCCGAATGTTTCTAAACTGGCTAAAGTAACTTCATCTTCAACGCCTTCGCAAACTACTTGCATGTTTAGGCTGTGAGCGAGATCGATAACAGTTTTAACGATCGTTTGCTGCGAAGGGCTCTCCAGTAAATTGAGTAAAAAACTGCGATCAATTTTTAGTTCATCGACGGGTAGCTTATCTAGGTATTGTAAAGACGAGTGACCGGTACCAAAGTCATCGATGGATACTTTTAAACCTAGCTTGCGAAGTTCACCTAAGGTCTCAATACACTTGGCTGAATTGGTCATTACCACGGTTTCAGTTACTTCGACCGAGAAGTTTTGTAAGGCAAGCGGCGCTGCTGCAAATTGTTGACGAAAATAGTCGACAAGTTTTACATCGAGCAGGTTTTGCGGAGATAAGTTAACCGCGATATTTATATTAATACCTTGGCTTTGCCACAACTGAGCTTGGGCAATAGCTTGTTCGATGATGTAAAAACTTAAGCCCTGGATCAGTCCTGTATGTTCCGCAACGCCTACAAATTCGTCTGGTGAAATAGGGCCAAGCTGAGGGTGATGCCAACGGGCAAGTACCTCGGCACCAATCACTTTTCGACTCGCGATATCAATTTTAGGCTGGTAGTTTAATTGTATTTGATGTCCGTTTACGGCATCTCTTAAATCACCAAATAACATGAGTCGACGCAAAGTGGCTTGTTGATATTGTTGGTCAAAAACACAAGAAAACTGCATGTTTTTCTTAGCTTGATACATCGCTAGGTCAGCGTGCTTAAGTAGTGTTTCAAAATCTTCACCGTGTTGTGGATAATATGCGATACCCAAGCTGGCACTGATGCTCAAGTCAATGTCATGAATTTTAAAACGTTGCGCGAATATTTTTTGCAGCTTTTTAAATTGCTCAGCATAGAGGCTAAGGTCATGAGACGGACTAAAAATCAAAACAAACTCATCGCCACCAAGACGTGCAATTAACTCGGTACCGGGTACTGTTTGTAGTTTTTGAGCCACTTGTTGTAGCAACAAGTCCCCGTGGTTATGCCCTAGTGCATCGTTAACGTCTTTAAAGTTATCAAGATCCAGCATTACAACTGCAAAATTCGCACTTTGTAATTTTGCAGATTGAATGACTAATGGGCTTTGTAGTTCAATCTGCCCTCGATTTGCGATCCCGGTGAGGTGATCATGATTGACTTGGTGGTGTAGCTGTTGCTCGTACTTTGTTTGCTGAGTAATGTCTCGAACTAAATATGCAACTTGAGTTTTGTTGTCCAGTTTTACGAGTTGGCGGCTGTACTCGAAAGTGAAGCTCATACCAGCCTGAGTATTAAGTGTAATTTTTTGAGGTCTAATGGTATTTTCAGCGAGGTGCTCAAGTTCCAAAATGTCATCAATTTTGTCACTAGAATTGGGCTCATGTTCAAGTTGTAGCATGTCCATGATACGTGCATTACATTCGATGATTGAGCCATCAAGTTCGGTTCTAACGATACCTTCACTGCTATTCATCACAATAGTGTGTGACCAAGCCTCGGCATTGCGCTGTGCAATTAGATGACGAAAGCTAAGTATCTGTTCGATTTTTAGGCGTGATATCACCTGCTGAATAAGCGCAAACAAACATAAAAGGTGCAAGGCGAAGGTGGGGAATACGATAGAACGTTGGGTTTGCAGTACCAGAGCAATTGTTTCGATACTTAAAACACAGCCGAGAACCAAGAATATACCGAGTCGCCAGCTCTTGATTTTGAAGCCTATACCTAAAGTGAACGCTAGCAATAAAATCGCTATAAGTTGGTAGTGCATCTCAACAAAATACAATTGGCGCTCTTGAACGATAGTTTCGTAAGCTAAAGCCAGAATAGTAGCGCCGGGAAGCACGAAGTAATTAGGGACCGCTTTAATGTCCCCTAGCTCAATTGCGCTGGCACCGATGATGACAACTTTGTCAGCAAATAAATTTGGGTTGAATCGACCTGCAATTAGATCTGCCATGCTGATTCGAGGAATAGTTGAAGGACTGATACTAAAATCGATAAAAAATGGGTCGCTACTGGTCATGCCATCAAGCATTAGCATGACTACATTAGGTGCAATAAGCATAGGGTCTTGGCTAAAAGGGTTCAATTGGCGGACTAATCCATCAGGTTCGGGGGATATATTCGCTGAACCTAAGCTGCTATTTTCGGCAAACATCGGCAGTGCTTGAGTTAAACTCCAATTCCCACTGGCATCTTCTTGGGTAAATGCTGGCAGTATGATAGGAACTTTGCTTTGCTCAATAGACCAGGCCAAGCTTTGGTCTTGAAGATCGCTACTACTGGAGCTGAAATCAATATCTATAAAGATACGCTTGGCTTGGTATTGATTAAGTTGATCGATTGCCAAAGCAAAATAAGAGCGTGGCCAAGGCCAAACCCCAAACTCTTTGATACTTTGGCTGTCCATTTCGACGAGTACTAAATCACCACTGGCTTGGCGTTCTATTTGAGTACTACGCCAATCCATCATTCTAAAATCAATGCTTCTAAACTGTGCGTAAAAGTTAAGCGTGCCAATAGCGATGGTGATCAACACCAAGGCTATCCAAAAGTCGATTGTCCTAATACGATTAGTTTTAATCACGCTAATTTGCTATGCACAATTAGACTACTTATTTTTCGATTTGCTTTGGGACTTTGAGCTTGCATTTGAGCTACTAGCTTTGCTGTTGTTCGACTTTGAGCTTGAACTGCTATTGGAGCTGCTGTTAGAGCTAGAGTTTGAACTGCTATTGGAGCTGCTATTAGAGCTAGAGTTTGAACTGCTATTGGAGCTGCTGTTAGAGCTAGAGTTTGAACTGCTATTGGAGCTGCTGTTAGAACTAGAGTTTGAACTACTGTTATCAACCTTGGTTTTGTCTTTATTACTATTGTTCGACTTTTGGCTTGCTGCATCAGCAGCTTTGACATTGGTACCTGTGCTATCAAACTCGGCTTGGGCGTTATTGTTGCTAACGACTGAGGCTGTTTGTTCAATAATGCTATCAAAATCTACGCTTTCAACTTCTAAGTCTTCAGTTTCTGTTTGCTTGTTGCTGCCCTGGACTTGTTCGCCAGCATTAATAAGAACCAGTTTTTTATTCTTGTTTTTGTAGCTGGCCGCTACTTGCCCACGACTAACAGCTACTTTAGTTTTCCCAGAGCGAACATTTACTACGAAAATCGTACCTTTAACCGTAGCTACCATGTTAGGTGTTACGACTTCGAAATGACGCTCTGCACTCTTGTTTACTTTAAGCAGAAGCTCTCCCGCTGTTTGAATTAAACTGGTGCGAGAATCATTGGAGCTGCGAGGGAACATAACTGTTGTATTGGCTGACACCAAGGTGCGATCTTCGCCATGGGTCAATAAAACCCAAGCTTGATTTGATGTGCGGATAATAAGGTCTTTGAGTTCGATCCCTGCATGGTAAGGAGCCCAGCGTTGTGTGCTTCGATCAAAATATTCAATATAACCAGAATGTTGTGCAATAACCCATTGACCGTCGCCACCTAAGCTCAAAACATCTTGATCAAGTAGCGCTTGCGCAGCAGATCCATTGGCGAGAGCCGAAACATTGAGAGCAAAACTTAAAACGAGAATCGAGCTAAGAAATCGAATCAGTGACATCAAAATATCCTTTGGAAGTAAATCGTCCTTAAGTGTAAATAATAACCGATAAGCGCCAAATGTAGGTAATGAATTTAACTAAGCAACTGAAATTGATATAAGTTTCATTTGTGTTATCAGTTTGTGCTTTGCGCGAGAGTTATTTGTAAAACGGAATGGATATAAGATATAAATTGCAGGTATTGGTTTCTTTTAGGGGGGAGTTGGATACTAAGACTATCGATTCTCAAGAACTATGCGCAATGAAAAATGTGACCAATGGCCTAATAGTGATTACGAGTGCAGCTTTGGTGCTTGTGAGCCTGTTCGTTGGAAAAGGTACTGAGCAAGCGGCGCTTCAATTAGTTGCCTTTCTTTTAATTGTTGCCAGTTTAAGCCTCCGAGCGAAAAGCAAATAGTTTGATTTAGCTGTTTATTATGTAGAACAGTGATCCTCCACTAATGATTGCCCATAAGCTCAGTCCCAAAAGCAGTGCTTTGCTACCCGCCCTCTTTAAGCCTTCGTGACTTAGTCCAAACCCAACAAAGAATAAGCAAACGACTAACAAGCGTTTGGCTACAAAGAAAATAGCCGAGTATAGTTCGCCCAATTGTGGAACGAAGTGCACAAATATGAGCACGGCGATGTATGCGCCAATGAACCAGGGTAACTTGAACTGACTGTCTTTCGACTTGAAAAGCCAAGCACTAAAAAAGGCCAAGGGTACTATCCACAGAGCGCGTGCAAGTTTAAGGGTGGTCGCCACAAGTAACGCTTCGTCGCCATAGGCTGAGGCCGCTCCAACAACCGAAGACGTATCGTGAATGGCTATCGCACTCCAAATTCCAAACTGCATTTGAGTGAGTTCAAGTAAGTGGCCAAAAAACGGGAAGACGAATAAAGCGAAAGTATTGAGTAAGAAAACTACCGCTAGGGCCAATGATGCCTGAGAATTACTGGCATTGATGCTAGGAGCGGTTGCTGCAATAGCGCTTCCTCCGCAAATAGCTGTGCCACTGGCGATCAGATAACCGGTTTTTTTGTCGAGACCCAACAGCCGAGTAATACCCCAGCCAAAAACCAAAGTGATCACAATCGAACTAAGTATCAAACCAATGTTGTTTTGGGTAAGCGTTATAGCTGTGTTGAGCTCAATGCCAAAACCGAGGCCAACTACGCTAATAGCCAACAACTTTTTTGTCCATAATGCGGTATTGAACTGACGAGAGTGTAGGTTTAAATTAGCAATAGCTGCACCGGCGATTAGTGCGACAGCCGAGCTTATCATCGGAACTAGACATAGCAGCGCTAGGCTGAGTGTTAACCACTCACGGAGTTTCCAGGTGCTTGTCATGTAAGTTCTCGATTGTGTATTAGTACAAACATTATATTTTAATCGATTAAAGTTGCTAGCGCTTTGTTTTGCAAATAAAAATAGATGTTTAATCTCTAGTGCGTTGTAAATTAGGTATTTTATTTTCTTATATCAATTTTACTGATTAATATAAACAGTATTTATCAAGGATTCTATTAATGGGCCTGGTCTTTAAAAACTTCGTTGTGCAACACCCACCGCATCAAATAAGTATCAAAGACTGGAGTCTTGAAGATGAACAATCCTGGTTTCTGTTTTGTAGCCAAGGACTAAACTTGGAACTACTTTGGCAAGCGATTCTAGATGCAAGTAATAACCAACTTGTTGGATTGGAGGGTGTGCCGCAAAGAGTCGCGCTGGTAAGTTTAAGTGAGCAGCAACGTCTACTTGAAATCGAGTTGGCGAAAGAAGATACCGATTTTACCAATGAAGTTGACCCAGGCACTTCTGTTGAAAAACTGGTAGCTCAACATTTGTTTAGTTCTCAAGAACTAGAACCACTGCTACATCAATTAGATTTAGTGTCGCTTCGCAGTAGTGGATTTAGGCAACTTTCTACGGGTGAAACCAGGCGTTTAATGTTGGCTTTAGCCTTAGCAAAACAACCCCAGCTACTACTCCTTGATGACCCATTTGCAGGACTAGATATTGAGCATCAAGGACAGCTTAGAGACATTATCTCGGGTCTGAGTGGGGATATACAAATTCTGATGTCGAGTTCACGCGAGCAAGATATTTGCGAGGGTATAAACTGGGTGTCTGAGTTTTCTACCACGAGTTTAACCCGCTGTTTAAGCAAAGCAATGTGGCTAAGCGACCCGCTGCGACAGCAACTCGCCAATATTGCTCAGGCTGGTGCGACTAAGGTATTGCAGCTTTTTAAACATGCGCCACATAATTATCCTGCTGAAGTATTGTTTGCTTTGCGCGATGGCAAGGTTAGCTATCAAGGGGAGCTTTTGTTTAAAGATGTAAATTGGACAATAAACTCTGGGGAACATTGGCAGATCAGGGGCCCAAACGGTTGCGGAAAAAGTACTCTGTTGCAATTCATTAGCGGCGATCATCCGCAATGCTATTGCAACGATATCGAAGTGTTAGGTTATAAACGCGGGCATGGTGAAAGCATTTGGCAGGTGAAGCAAGGCCTTGCTATTGTCAGCTCGGCACTGCACTTGGCCTACAGAGTCAATATTAAAGCCTTCGAAGTGGTATTGTCTGGGCTATTTGACTCCATTGGTCTTTATCAAAAGTATGGCGAGAAAGAGCGACATTTAGCCCATAAGTGGATGGGACTTTTTGCGATGTCAGACTTTACCAATACTCCATTCCGAGAGCTCACCTATGGGCAGCAACGGGTCTTACTAATCCTTAGAGCTTTGATAAAACGGCCCAAATTACTGCTGCTAGATGAACCCTGCCAAGGTTTGGATTATTTGAATCGAGAACTGGTGCTTGCGGCCTTAGAATTAATTGGTCAACAGAAAAGCTGCCAGCTGGTTTACGTTAGTCACTATGCTCAAGACCGTTTGGGCTGTGTAGACAAGTTACTGGACTTTGAGATGACCTCATCAGGACACTACGAAGCACATCTCAGTGATTTAAAAGTACCAAGCTTATAAGGTATGTATGGCCGATGACTAGGCCTGGAAGCATCGCAGCCAGTATGTTCGGGGTACCATTCAAGAAGTGCAAGGCTAGGGGTATCAGAACCAAAGCGCAGGAACAATAAATGATCGCTTTAACACGTGAACTTAGTTTTTCAAGTAACAACAAAGCAATGCTTGCGAGAAGTAAAGTTGAGCTAAACGCAAAGCAGGCTTGAACCGCGCCGGCTCTGATGGCTATTATTGTGCCCGGTTGCTGTTGGCTATAGTAGGCCCAAAAGCCATAAATTAGCGCCGCGAGTAGGGCACTAACTTTAGGCAACATTAACACCGACAAGCCTTTTTTTAGTCGAGTTGTTAGCGCGGCATTACTCATTTAGTTGAGAACGTTGGGCCACTTTTGATCCGCTACGCTGATTAGATTATCGCGATCTTTTAACCATTTTTGTTGGATCTTGGCGTTATAATTTAAATATAACTTGTCACCAATAATCGTAAATTGTTCTGGGTCGCTGCTAGCCAGTTTGTTTTCACTGACAGCCCATGCGCAATAGCCACCGTACTGAGGAGCGTAACGTTCAGGGTCTTGTTTAAACAAATCTAAATTGCTTGCGCTGCTAAAGCGCCATACTGCTCCCTGCCATTCGTACTCGAATTCTTTTTGTCCTTTTATGGCTTGATTCTCACTGTGATAACTAACACTATCATAGCCACTGACGGCTAGATTATTGCGCCATGATGTTGAGATTTGATCGCCAGCATTCACCGTAAAGCTAAGACCAAGTAGCAATAAACTCAGTAGTGTTTTCATATCTTGTCCTCTCTTGGTTCTATAAGTTCTAGTTGCTAAGCGGTTTCGCAGTAGCAACGCATTCAACCATAAGACCGTAGTTATCATTTTTTTCTTTCAGCTGAGGCATCGTTCGAAAGCTGGCTAAGCATTGCTCATCTAAATATCGAAAGCTAAGAGCATGACCGTCGATTATCACTTGGCAAATGCTTTTGGTGTGGGCTTCAGGCCTATCCATTAATACGCCTTGCTCACTATGGCTTGGGTCGCTCACTAAATGAAAGTATGTGAGTATTTGTTTAGCTCGCAGTAAGCTATCTGTTGTGCTTAGTTTGTTTTGATCGAGTAAGGTTCGAAATTGTGACTGGCGTTTGGCGAGAACTACATCCGTATTTAAAGCTGAAGAACTAAAACTAAAATCTTTTATAGTATGGTGTACAACTTGAACTGAATCGCCATCCCAAGTTAGCTGAAAACATGCTTGATGGTCGCTGGCGATCATGTCAAACGGGGGATAAGCTAGCAACTCATCGCGTGTTAGCTGCTTCAGTTTGGCTGCACTATCCCAATTGCTTAAAAAACGGGGAATTAACAAGCCTCGGCTTAAGCTTGCATAGGGATTTTCGCATTGATAGCGATTGAGCAAGGCAAGGCAAAGACCTTGCGAATTACAGCCAAACCACGTTCCACCTGAGCGTTCATCCGTAGGGTAAAGCAACTGTGGTGTGTCAGCTTTGTGATGACTAAACGCGCCTTCATGTCGCTCGCGGGCTTCATCACGATTCATACTTATGATTCGACGGCCATCTTCACTGCGAGAAAAGCTATAGGTACACATTGCTTATTTTTGCTGTCGCAAGTAGCTAGCTGTGCTGGGTGCGACCCCAAGCTTAGGATTAACTATCATGCCTAGGCTCTGAGCTAAAAGCGTTGCATAGGCGATATGATGCACACTGTGATTTATCAAGTAGCAAAGTTCGCGGCTGACGCTTGAGCGAAAACGCTGATTCACTTCAGACTGAACCGAAACCTCCGATTCAATTTCAATATTAGCGTCCTCAAGTTCGGTATCCATAAGCCAGTTTCTGAGCTCTAAAACTAACTGTTTAGCGAGCTTGTGGTCATCTTCAATGCGGCTATCGCGATGACGTAAGTTGTAGTCAACACAGCCACTGATAATGCCCTGCTGGAAGGCCAAAAAATGATCTAGAATATGCCGCACATGTTTACCAATACCAGACATCACATGCTCAGGAGCTTGATTGTAAAACTCACCATCTTGGTACTTCGCTGCTAGAGTTATCAATTGCTCAAGCTGATCGAGGGCTTCAATTGTAGAATTACGCAGCTGCTTCATTTTCGCTCCATTTACTTAAAAAGCTTTGGCTACCTTGATCCCCAAGATAACGTCTTAAATACTTATGTGGTGTTTTTCTAAGGTCGACCAAAATTAAACCATCTAATGCATCATTAAAGCTTTTATTGACACTAAAGCAAACAAAGCGACCATTTAAACTTAGGTAGTGACGTAACAAAATCGGAATGCTTTTACCTGTATCACAATGACCAACAAGCTTGTTAATCACGCCAATATTGCTAAGTGAGCTAAGTACTTCTGCAGACCACACTTTGCCTTTAACTTTTAAAGGGCTAACCGGACGGATATCACTAAGAAACTCTTGTTCAGCCTTAAATGAAGACATCATCGAATCTGAGATAAAGGCGCGAGCTAATACACTGTGCTCTTGAGAAATACTGACACTGCCAAATAGAGTATGGTACTTCGGGTTTTTAGCGACGTAGTGACCAATGCCTTTCCATAATAAGTCCAGCGCTCTTGGATGGCGCTGATAGCCGGGAGTCACAAAGGAGCGACCGATTTCTAAGGCACTGCCTAGTCGTTGTAAATAGTTTTCTTGGTAGTGGTACAGAGAACGGCTGTACAAGGCCTCAATCCCATGTTGCTCTACGATTTCATCACAACGCCCAAGCCGGTATCCACCAACAATTTGGTTTTCATCGTGATCCCACACAAAAAGGTGCAGATAATGTGGATCAAAGCGGTCACTATCTAAGCTTTGGCCAGTGCCTTCGCCTGCTTGCCTAAATGTCAGCTCGCGCGCCGCCGCGATTTCAGTCATTAGCGGACCTAAGGCTGCATGAGGAGCGCAATAACAGCTAAAATTTTTAACACTTAACAAAAGATAGTCATCAAGTGACTCAAGCTGTTGAGTCAGCTGTTGTTTATGGCTTGGCAAGGAGCTGAGCTTCGCCATGGGTGGATGACGGTGCGGTGTAAAGTCATGGTCAGGCTTTGGTGCTAAAAACTCACAGGTCATGCGCAGATAATTTGTTACTGCTTGATCATCCGGGAGTTCAGTGAGCTCCTTCGCCAAGATCACCTGTCCACAATGGTAGTCAAAACTAAGGCCTTTTTTGTTGGCCAATTGCTTGGCTAGCAAAGCTGTTCGGAGGCGTTTATGGATAAGTCCTGCGGCGTAAAATGTCGTACTATTGCGCCCCTCAACATAAAACGGAACACAAGGGCACTTATAGCGTCTTGCTAGTCGTCCTATCATTGGAGACCAAGCGCGATCGGTGATGGTTAAGTTGTTCCAACTTGGCGCACTCACCATTCCTGCAGGATATACTAATAGCGCTCCGCCGCGACTTAGGTGGCGGCAGACTTCGCGCATTCCTTTGCTGTTAGACTTTGCAGCGTTGTCCGCAAGTACGTCAACCCCAATGAAAATCTCAGAAAGTTCAGGGATCTGTTTTAACATTTGGTTGGTTAATACTTTTAGGTCTGGCCTATGTTTAAGCAGTTGCTCACTCATTGCCACGCCTTCAAGGCCGCCAAGAGGGTGATTACTCACTAGAATACAGGCGCCTTCTTTAGGTACCTTTTCTAGAAGTTCAGGATTACTTAGATTGAGTTCAAAATCGAGAGCTTGCATCGTGTAGCGTAAAAACTGGGCGGCATTTTCACGGGCATCGTCTAACGCCACTGGCTTATTGTCGTAGTGTTGTGCTAAAGCCGACAGACCTAAGCCGTTTTCTAACAAACGTGCTAAGGGGGCTGACTTTAAGCCGAGACGAAACGGATTTTGTGGCATTTCAGTTTGAGTACTTAACATTGGACACCTCAATCTGTAAGTGGATAGTGACGGCTGAGCTCGCGCTCTTTTCGCCAGTGCTGTAATAATTTGCTTAACCCTGGAGGTTTGTGCCCCTGCTGACGCTGATAATCGCCAAATTTAAACAACAATCGATACTGATATAGTAAGGCACGCATCGCTTCCTTAAATGGTGTACTACTATCCCAAATGTGTAGGGACTCGCTGCTAGCACTGTTGATTTCAACAATTTCGAGCTGCTCGCCACGTTTAAGTGCATCTATATTTTTGAACTTAATGTCTAAGCGACCGTAATGAAACTCAGGAAGCCCTTGCATGATCTCGTTGAGTGCTTGATTGAGTTGCTCCGTCACCAAGTCCTTGGCGTCGGTAAAAATAGCTCCCTTTGAATGTGATGCCGAAAATACCAAACGATAGGGCTCGTCTTTGGCAATGATGCTGTTCCAGTTAGCGGCGTGGCGCTGTTGATAGAGATGGGTCAGTTGACTTGCGCGCGCATCTTGGGCAACCAGTTGCGCTAGGCTTGATATGCCATCACCAACAACAAACGGCGTGTACTTCAGGGCCATTGAAATAATCCGCCCTTGCTGCTGCCGTGGGTCGCGAACAAAAAACACCCCTGCTTCAGCCTGAAAACTGGAAAGACGTTGAAGTAACAATTTAGAGTGGTTTGGGTAGCAAATTAAACATTGCGCAAGTTGGTCTCGGTTGTGGACCAGCTTAACCCCAATGCCACGGCAGCCTATATCCGGCTTGGCGACAATAGGATACGTGAGTTGTCGCTCGTGCATTTGTGATTCAATCTCCAAAACCTGCTGGTTAAGATCTCGAGAATCACGGGTATGAGTAAACCACGTTAGTATTTGCTGTGCGCACTTTGCTTGTGCCTGCTCAAACAGCTCACTTTTTCCAACCCCGACCATGCCTGATAAAGGTAAACGTGGGTTAGCTATTAATGGCAAGGTTAGCGAGCGATATCGCACCGACAGCAGTAGCCATTGAATCGCGACTGGAATATAAACCAGCCAAGTTGGCCAAAATTCGTAAAAACTGAGTTTTTTGGTGCTGTCTTTAAGTTCCGGCATACCCGGCGTTATGTATTTCTTATCAGTAGCTTGACTACTGGATTCAGAATTATTAGTTACTGGCGTCATACTCATCCATGAAAAAAACAAAATATATAAAGCGTCTTGTTTAGTTTAGACCTTGTTTGTTAGAAGAATATTTCATTCATGACAATAATTGTACAAATCCTTCACTCGCACATGGATAAATCGTTCAAGAATTCTCTTTTTTTATCAAGCTTATCTGCCTAAATGTGATCCGTCACACGTTTTGCTTTGTTGAAATTATGATCGGTATCAAATTGCGCACATTCCGCAAGCTGCAATGTGAAATCTCATAATTGCTTAGCTTGGGCAATTGATTGACAGTAGATTCAGAAGTAACTAATTCACAGATAGAAATGGTTGCTTCAAATTCAAAAAAACGTGATAACCCTACACGAAAATAAGGAACTGGGAGGTTCTAATGAAAAAGCTCATCACCGCTATAAGCATTGCAATGCTTTGCTTGGGAAGCGCAGCGTCTTACGCAAAAACCGTAAAAATTGGTATGGCAATTGACGATCTACGTCTAGAACGTTGGCAAAAAGACCGCGACTTCTTTGTTGCAAAAGCGGAACAAATGGGAGCAGAAGTTACTGTTCAATCGTCTAACAGTAACGAGCAAACACAAATTTCACAAATTGAGAACATGATTTCTAAAGGTGTCGATGTTCTTGTCATTATTCCTTATAACGGACAAGTGTTAAGCAACGTAATTAAAGAAGCTAAGTTAGAAGGGATTAAGGTACTTTCTTATGACCGTCTAATTAACAACGCTGACATCGATTTCTATCTTTCTTTTGATAATGAAAAAGTTGGTGAAATCCAAGCACAAGCTTTGATTGAGCGCAGAGACAACGGTAATTTCTTCCTAATGGGTGGTTCGCCAGTTGATAACAACGCGAAACTATTCCGTCAAGGCCAAATGAACATCCTACAACCACTTATCGACGAAGGTAAAATTAAAGTTGTTGGTGACCAATGGGTTGATGGCTGGTTAGCTGAAAACGCACTTAAAATTATGGAAAATGCTCTTACAGCAAATGACAACAACATTGACGTTGTCGTAGCAAGTAATGACTCAACTGCTGGTGGCGCAATTCAAGCTCTAGCTGCACAGGGTCTTGCTGGTAAAGTTGTAATTTCTGGTCAAGATGCTGATATCGCTGCAATGCGCCGCGTAGTTGATGGCACGCAATCAATGACTGTTTACAAGCCAATCAAATTGCTAGCTGAAACTGCTGCAACAATTGCTGTTCAAATGGGTAACGATGCAACACCACAACGTAACTCTAAGCTTAATAATGGCTTAAAAGACGTCCCTTCTTACTTGTTAACACCAATCCCTGTCGATGCTGATAACATCATGGAAACAGTTGTAGCTGACGGCTTCCATACTAAAGAATCTATCTACCAGTAAACTTTAGTAACTAACAGAGACACCAATAAGAGCGCCACAGTGTGGCGCTGATTAAACCAGTGTCGGAGGCAATATGAGTGAAGCATCCATCTTAACAATGCATCAAATTGTTAAGAAATTCTCAGGAGTACCCGCCCTAAAGGGTGTTGATTTGAGTCTACAGCGTGGCGAAGTAGTCTCTTTATGTGGTGAGAATGGGTCAGGTAAATCTACCCTGATGAAAGTCCTATGTGGCGTACACCCTCACGGTAGTTACGAAGGAGAGATTCGTTACAAAGGTGAAGTTCTAAAAGCGAGTAATATTGCAGATACCGAAAAACTTGGGATTGCGATGATTCACCAAGAGCTGACCTTGGTAAAAGAGCTCAGTGTGTTAGAAAATTTATTTCTAGGGGCTGAGATTTCTCAGCGCGGCATTCTTGATTACGCTCAAATGTATGTTGAAACCGGAAAACTTTTAAAACGCGTTAAATTGGATATTTCTCCAGATACGCGAGTTGGAGAACTAGGTGTTGGCCAGCAACAATTAGTCGAAATTGCTAAAGCCTTAGGTAAAAATGCAGAAATATTGATCTTAGATGAACCAAGCGCGCCGCTTACTGAATCAGAGACTGAAGTATTACTAGATATTGTTAAACAGCTGCGTGAAGAGAAGGTGAGCTGTGTTTATATCAGCCATAAACTCAACGAAGTAAAAGAAATTTCAGACCGTATTTGCGTTATTCGTGATGGCGAGCATATTGCAACACGAGACGCGAGTGAGATAAGCACCAACGATATTATCAGCATGATGGTTGGGCGTGAAATGACCCAACTTTTCCCGCGCGAAGATCATGATATTGGTGAGGTAATTTTAGAAGTTGGTCCGGTTACTGCGTGGCAGTCAAAGCACCGACATTTAAAGCAACTCAATGACGTTAGTTTTCAGTTACGCCGTGGAGAAATCTTAGGTATTGCTGGTTTGGTTGGCTCAGGACGAACCGAATTAATGCAGTGCTTGTTTGGCTCTTATGAAGGTCGTTATGAAGCCAAAATCAAACTCAATGGTAAGGACGTCAACATTCGCAATATCCGCGAAGCGATAAAGCTTGGTATTGCAATGGTTCCCGAAGATCGCAAGCGCCACGGCATTATTCCAATTATGGGCGTTGGGCAAAATATTAGTTTGGCCCATTTGGACGCGTACTGTGAAATTCCATCGGTGTTGAATCAGGCATTAGAAAACTCTGAAATAGAAACCTCGATCGAGCGTCTTAAGGTTAAAACTGCGAGCAGTTTACAGCCAATAAAAAGCTTAAGCGGTGGAAACCAACAAAAGGCAGTGTTAGCCAAACTATTGCTGCTAAAACCAGAAATATTGATTTTAGATGAACCGACTCGTGGTATCGATGTAGGTGCCAAATATGAAATTTATAAACTAATGTTTCAACTGGTCAAAAATGGGATCAGCATCATTATGGTGTCTTCCGAATTGCCTGAAGTTCTTGGCATAAGCGACCGAGTTTTGGTGATGCATGAAGGTCATCTAAAAGGCGATTTGGTCAATGACAATCTGAGTCAAAAACAAGTAATGGATTGCGCATTGGCGTAAGGAGTATTTATGAGTAACGAAATGGAAAAGACAATGCCAGTACCGCAAATTAGTCTGATGAACCGCATCAAAAATATGAATACCCAGATATTGGCCTTGGCAGCGGCAATTATCATCATCATGGTGTTTTTCTATTGGGCTACCGAAGGCAGCTACTTAACCCCGCGTAACATCAGTAATTTATTACGCCAAACGGCAATTACTGGTGTGCTAGCTGTGGGTATGGTCTTCGTCATTGTTTCAGGCGAGATTGACTTGTCTGTGGGTTCAATGATGGGCCTATTGGGCGGCGGCGCTGCAATTCTGGATGTCTGGTTTGGTTGGCCGCTATGGTTAACCGTTATCTTCACCCTTTGTGCTGGTTTGCTTTTGGGTACTTGGAACGGTTGGTGGGTTGCTTACCAAAAAGTTCCGTCTTTCATTGTGACCTTAGCCGGGATGCTGGCGTTCAGGGGCATATTGATTGGTATCACTAGCGGTACAACTGTTGCGCCGATTTCTGATCAATTCTCAATGATAGGCCAAGCCTACTTGCCAGATATGTTCAGTATGGTTGCAGGCGGTGTTGCTATTATTGCCTATGTAGCTTGGCAAATTAAACAACGTAACAACAATGCAGCGCACGGTATTGCGGTTGAGCCAATGAACCGTAGCATGATTAGCTATACGGTGTTAGCCCTTGTAGTACTAGGATCTATCGCGCTTCTTAATGATTATCGCGGTGTTCCTTTCCCAGTGATTGTGTTGGTTGTATTAATGTTAGCGGGTGCGTTCCTAGCGCGTAAAACGGCCTTTGGTCGCCGCATTTACGCTGTTGGTGGCAACTTAGAAGCAAGTCGCTTGTCAGGTATTAACGTTGAGAAAACCAAGCTCTTGGTTTACACAATGAATGGCTTGATGGTTGGTGTTGCTGCTCTAATTCTAAGTTCACGTTTAGGTGCGGGTTCACCGTCAGCGGGTAATATTGCGGAGCTTGATGCAATTGCTGCTTGTGTTATCGGTGGTACGAGTATGGCTGGTGGTATCGGAACCGTATTCGGAGCTGTTGTTGGCGCGTTTATTATGGCGAGTCTGGATAATGGTATGAGTATGATGGACGTTCCGACCTTCTGGCAATATATTGTGAAAGGTAGCATATTGCTGCTAGCTGTTTGGATGGATTCTGCAAGTAAGAACCGTAGCTAAACATCTGATATAAAGGGCAATTGATCGAGTTTTATAGCGTTCAATTGCCTTTATTCCTTATAAAATAAGCCCTTCAATATTGTGATTGAGTTCACAAGTAAAAGCTGTAATCTCATTCAATTCGCACTTTTCTAAATGGAAATTGAATGTCCGAAACCAGCTTGTTTCAGCGTCAACGCCTTTCTCGCTTTAATATAACTATCTGGACTGTTCTCAGCGGTACCTTGTTAGCACGCACCAGCTATTTTATGGCATGGCCCTTTTTAGTAGTGTTTCTTTATCAAGATTATGGCGTCAGTGCCACTGATGTTGGTTTCATGCTGGGTGGCTCAGCTTTAATTGCTTCCGTTACCGGACTCTATTCAGGCTATCTATCTGATATTTTTGGTCGCAAGCGGATCATGGTTATGGGGAGTTTGATAGCTGCGCTAGCATACGCTGGAATTGGCTTTGCTACTCAGCTGTGGCAATTTTACCTGTTGGTCATGATGGCGGGTTTAATGCGCCCGATGATAGAAGCGCCAGCCAAGGCCACCATCGGCGACCAGCTTAAAGACTCGCTGGACAGAGAATTAGCCTTAAACATCCGCTATTTTTTGATTAACCTTGGTGGCGCGCTTGGTCCTTTGATAGGGATTACGCTCGCGCTGAAGCAACCTCAAACCTTGTTTATTATTACTGGGCTTACCTACGTGGTCTACGGTATTTGGTTGATGATTGGCCTCGATAGCGGCAAACCAAGGGACGAACATGCCAGTGTTACCCCGAGTTTCTTTAGAACACTGGCTATCATTGCCAAGGATAGAATTTTTGTTTGGTTGATGGTCGCAAATTTTTTGATGATGTTTGTTTATGCCCAAATCGAGTCGTCTATCCCACAGGTGATTGTACGATCTGGTGTAGAGAATGCGGCGGCCTTAATTGCTGGGCTGGTATTGGTGAATACACTTACCATTGTAATTTTTCAGTTTCCACTGCTTAAGTTGACAGAGAAACTGCCTTTGTTTACCCGTACTAAAATCGGTATGGGATTGATGGGTGTGGCCCAGCTCGGTTTTTTTGTCAATCCTGGCGATAGCGCTCTTAGCTGGATAATCGCGAGTTTTGTTTTGAGCTTAGGTGAGGTGATTGCTTTCCCAACCCTAAATGTACAAGTGGATAAGTTGGCACCAGATCATCTGCGTGGTAGCTATTTCGGAGCATCGGCATTGTATGCTATGGGTTTTAGCCTCGCTCCAATAGTCGGTGGTTTGGTGATTGACCACTACGATGCTGATTGGCTATTTGTGTTGTGTGCCGGTTTGTGTGGTTTAATGTATGTTATTTATACCAAAGTACAAAAATTGTATACAGATTTGCCTCAATCTTAGCTGGAACTAAAATGCAGAGTTTACAGCTGTTCGAGCCTCAGACTACCGGGCTCAAAGCTGGTAAGGGTATCGAGACCGGGTGCTTGCTCCGGTGTTAGTTGCCGGGCAAGCTCGCGCAAAATTAGAATACCTAGTGGGCTTTCGTAGCTTGAGCTTAATACTGAGCTAACTTGGTGGCTCGCCGCATGCTTAATACAATGCTGAAGCTTAGTGATAGGCCCAAACAATGATGGTTTGAGCACTAGGCAACGTAAACCAGCCAGGGCTGAAAAAACGAAATCAGGCTGACGAGTACTCTCGTCTAACGCAAAATGAATACCGGTGTTTTGATAAAACTTTGGTAGTTGGCTTGGGTTGGCTAAGGGTTCTTCGCAGTAGTCAATGGCTTGAGAGTCGATCCCCTCAAACAGATCCAATGCTTGTTCTAAGCTGTAGTTTTGGTTGGCATCTAAGCGTAAACGTAAGTGTGGAAAGTGTTGATTTATGTCGCGTAGTAGTTGGCGCTCGAGTGCGATTGATTGCCGACCAAGTTTAAGCTTTACGCTCTGAGCTGAGTGAAGTGCTTCTAACTGGTTTAAGACCTGTGAGTTGCTGCCCATGACCAGTGCTTGACCGTCGCCGACGAACTGAGTTTGTTTGTTTGCCAATTCTAGGCTTAGCGCACAATCACGGAGTAGAGCGTTATCAGCGAACTGTGCCTGCAAGCAACTTAACGCGAAACTGACACTTGGATACAAGTCCTTATTATCAAGCGTCAATAGTTGGTCTACGCTTTTGCTTGTGAGTGTTAGTAGCTGGTTTAAACACTGAGCTTGAGTTTCTTGACTAAAACCTGGCAAGGGGGCTGCTTCAGCTATTAGCAAGCGGCCTGATTCGAGGCGGATACTAAGGTAATAGCCCCGACGCTCAGTGATTAAGTAAGGGCCAAAGCGCATCGCTTGTTTAAACGCGATGCGATAGGTTTGCAGCCGTAAGCGAGGCTCAGCGTTAGGCATTTAGCTAAAGTTAACGCTTAACTATGGGTTACGTTTAAAGCGGCTAAAGTCAGGTGCGCGCTTTTCGTTAAATGCATTGCGACCTTCTTGACCTTCTTCGGTCATATAGAACAGCATTGTTGCATTACCAGCCAATTCTTGTAATCCAGCTTGGCCATCGCAATCGGCGTTTAGTGCGGCCTTCAAGCAGCGTATCGCCATTGGGCTGTTTTGTAATATTTCGTGACACATCTGTACAGTTTCTTGCTCAAGTTGGTCCAAAGCAACTACGGTATTTACCAGTCCCATATCCAAGGCTTGTTTTGCATCATACATGCGACAGGTGAACCAAATTTCGCGAGCTTTCTTTTGTCCAACTATACGCGCCATGTAGCTTGCGCCCCAGCCGCCATCAAATGAACCGACTTTGGGTCCTGTTTGACCAAATTGAGCGTTTTCAGCAGCAATAGTGATATCGCAAAGCATGTGCAGTACATGACCGCCTCCAACAGCGTAACCCGCTACCATTGCAATCACTGGTTTGGGACTAGTGCGGATCTGACGTTGAAAGTCTAATACGTTCAAATGGTGCACACCGCTTTCATCTTGATAGCCACCGTAGTCACCACGTACGCTTTGATCGCCGCCTGAGCAAAAAGCTAAATCGCCAGCGCCAGTTAGTATGATCACACCAATGCTTTCATCGTAACGAGCATCAGCAAGTGCGGTTGACATTTCTTGCACGGTCAATGGGCGAAACGCATTGCGAACTTGCGGGCGATTGATGGTGATTTTGGCAATACCACAGGCAGACTTGTGATAAAGGATATCGCTAAATTCGGCACTAACATCTTGCCAATCGACACTTTTGGGGCTTGCTTGCATGAGAATTCTCTTAACCAATAAAGTTGATGACCGCGTTACAAAAGGTTTGCGGTTGTTCCAAGTGGGTATTATGCCCTGCTAAGGGAATGGGATTCCAGTGACAGTGATTAAAACTCTTAACATGAGCTTGATAAAATTGCTGATATTTTGTATCGAGTTCACCATTAATCAACATGACAGGAAAGTCTAAGCGAGCTAAGGCTTGGCTATAGTCGTTCTGCTTGGCAATGCTGGCAGACAAAATCGCTTGAGCTAGTATTTCTGGGTCTTGTGTTTGTCGTTGCTTGATAATGCGTTCTCGCAATGCTGGAGGCAGCGATTCGAAGACACTTTGCTGATACCACTGCTGGAGCGTTTGCTTTAAATCTTGTCGGACAAAGCGCTCTGCCCATTGTTGGTCCGCTTGCCACCGTTGGCTGCGTTCATTGTTACTACTGAGTCCAAAGTGGCTACTTTCGATAATTAGACTTTGGATCTCAAATTCGTTCGAGCTTAGATTTTGTAAACACAGTTCGATTGCAACCCGACCACCAAGCGAGTAACCCAGTAGGTGAAAGTCTCCGATTGCTTGCTGTTGCAGTTGTCGGCGAATGTGTCGCGCGTAACCCGGAATACCGTCGCAGCTTTGTTGAGCATTTTTACCATGGAAGGCTAAGTCTAGAGCAATGCAATTAAAGCGCTTGGACAGCAATTCTATATGTTGCTGCCAATCAATAGACTGCCCTAAAAACCCGTGCAGCAGCACCAGAGTGGGTTTGATGCTAGGCTTATGAGTCATGCTGAAGGCGCCCATCAATAGTCGCTTCTGTGCAAAGCTGACTGCGTAAAAGCTGATTAAATTGTTTGAGTAAGCTGCTTGCTTGGCCTGCAGGAACTTTATACTCAATAAGTAAATGTTGCTGCTTTTCAAAGGCTAGTGAGACGTTCTCGATGAGTTCAGCGCTGCTGGAAGTGACTTGATAATTTATATTAAATTGTTTGGCTGCGAACTCAAAGCTTAAGCCGTGCGGCATTTGATAGTAGTTGCGTTGGAGTGTTTCGTCACCAGCGCCGTCTAGCATTGCAAAAATTTCACCGCCATCATTATTAACCACCACCACCACCATAGAGCCGCTTAAGCGAGACCAAAGAGCCATGGAGTTCAAATCATACAGTGCAGAGGTATCTCCGATCAGCGCTAAACTATGGCCTGGTTGCGCTTGATGCATACCAAAGGAAGTGGCCAGTAGGCCGTCGATACCCGATGCCCCGCGACTAGCATGTACCCTTAGCGCTTGGGGACTAGACGCAAATCGGTCAAACAGTCGAATGCCTAAGCTGTTTCCAATAAATATCTGCTCTAGTTGGGTTAGGCGAGAACAAAGCACACTAGCTAAGCCTAACTCACTGTCGATGTGTTGTGCCAAAAACTGCTGGCTAAGCGCTTCGACCTTGGATGCTTGTGTAGTCCAATCACGCAGATAGGCGTGGTTCGCTTCAATGCGAGTCCTTGTTAGGTCGAGTTCAAGCCACTGCTGTTGCGCAAGCCTAGCGGGATTAAAAACACAGGGGCTATTTTCAATTAAATGCCACTGACAACCACGCTTTACTTGTTGCTCTAGCCATGTAGCGAGTGATTTACCGACTAATTGCGTACCAAATTGTAAAATGACGTCTGCATCTAAGGTGGTATTCGCTACTAAAGCTAAACTCTCGGAGTTGGCTAAGCAATGTGGGTGATGTAACAACTGCGCTTGGACGTCGGTCAATACCGGTAGTTGTTGTTGCTGTGCCCAGTCAGCTATGCGCTGCGCCCGGGTCGCATCGACTTGGCGTGCAATAATGACCAGTACCTTAGAACTTGCCGCAATGTTGAGTACTTGTTTGTTTTCATTGGGTTGCTCAAGCTCAGTTAAAGCCACTTCAGAACTTTGCCAAGTGTTCAGTTCAGTCAAATAATTTTCAAAGTCGATTGGATTTTTGTTGGGATACAGAGGTTCGCGAAAAGGACAGTTGAGCTGGACAGGGCCTTGAAGACTTAGCATTGTTTGCCAAAGTTGATCGATGCGAGAAAGCAAACTTAGGGCGCTTATCTCGCTTGAGGCTGCGGGTAAGTCATCACTGCCAACCACAAAGTTCGAAAAAATGCCGCGTTGGTCTATCGCTTGGTTAGCTCCAACCCCGATTAGCTCCTGTGGGCGGTCAGCGCTTAATACGAGTAATTGGTTTGCACTTTGTTTGGCTTCCACTAGCGCTGGTAACAGGTTTGCGACGGCGCTTCCTGAAGTGGTTAGAATGGCGACGGGTTGCTGGGTGCTTTTGGCGATTCCAAGGGCGAAAAACCCTAAGCCGCGTTCATCAAAGTGGGTAAAGCATGTGAGTGTTGGGTGCTGCGCTGCAGCGATGGTTAAAGGAGTAGAGCGAGAACCGGGTGCGATACAAATGCTATTCAATCCTAAGCGTACTAACTCTTCGATGATTAACTGCGCCCATAGTTCGCTAAAGTGACTCGCCATTTTTATCATGCGCTCAAGCTGTCCAAATCGAGTTGCAATAGATCTAAGAGAGCTGCGGTTTTATGGTTTAATTCGTCCCACTCTTCTTGAGCTTGACTGCCTTCAACAATACCTGCACCCGCGTAGGTATTAAGGCTGGTTGGACTTAACAAAGCCGAGCGAATGGCTACCGAAAACTCGCTGCGTTCGCCACTGAACCAACCCACTGCACCACTGTACCAACCGCGATCAAAACCTTCTTTTTGTTCGATAAAGCGCATTGCACTTGAGCGCGGTAAACCGCCAACCGCAGGTGTCGGATGTAGCGTACTCAACAACGCGGAATCATCAAGATCGGGACTGATCGTTGCATGGATTGGCCTTTTTAGATGCTGTACGCGACGTAATCGCAGCAATTCGGTGTGAGCTTGCGGCTGCACATGAAGGCTTATTTCTTGAAGTCGCCGAACTAGATCGTCGACTACAATTTGGTTTTCTCGTTGGTTTTTGTCATCTTCGAGCAAGCGATTGGCTAATTCAATATCTTGAGCGGGATCAATATGCCTTGGAGCTGTGCCCGCTAAAGCTTCGGTTCTAAGATCTAAGCCATCGCGTGAATAGAGGCGCTCGGGACTACAACCAACAAAACTGTGTACACCATCAAATTGAAAAACAAAGCTATAACACTGTTGTTCCCGTTTTTGCCAATGATCGATGAGGGTAAAAGGGTTCAATTCGCGGTCGAGCTTTATTTGGGTCTGGCGCGCTAACACCACTTTTGCAGTATGAGCTTGGAAGCTTGGGGCTGTGACTTCATCGACAAGTTTTTGCCAGCGTTCAAAATTAGGCTGATAACTATATTGGCGCAGTTGGCACGACAGGGGCGGTAATGGATGTGGGTCTTGCAAAGCATAAAATTGGCTTCGAATGAGTTCGATTTCTTGGCGTGGATTATTATGAAAATCCGCATTAATAACAAATTCACTCAATTGCGCATTTTGTCTTAGTTCAAAGCGAGGAAGAACAAATCTGCGTTGCGGAAATCCTGGCCACTGAGCGCTGCGACGACTAAATGCCATGCCGCCGTAGAATCGTAAACTGTCATCATTATGATTGAGGCTTTCGCAAGCATTTTGCAGTTGCTCAGGGCTGAGTAAATCGCATGCTTGTCCTACAAACGCGGTATGTGCGCCACTAGGCTCGCTCCAATAACCACGAACGGTATGTAATTGTTGATTTAGCCAGGCTAAGGGATCCACCTTCAGGCAGCTAAACTTTAGCTGCTGATAACCGGCCAAATTTGTTGCTGCTAAGCCTTCTAAGGCTTTTTCAAAGGCAGTCGAGTCGATACTAATCAAGGCTCTCGTCTTTCAATTCAGGGGCTTACTAGACCCAATTTGTGCATTTACACAATGTAGCGCTTTTGAGGCAAAGTTCACAGCCTCAACTTAAGCTGCTTTGACGTTGCGCAAACTAAACCGAAATTGGTTAAGTTTCTGAATTGTCGAGCAAGGCTTGTATGCGGTGAGTAAGCCGCTAAAATGTGCATATTCAATATTATGGAGTCGCACGTTTGAATCCTTGGATCCATGCTGCACGATTACGAACATTACCCTTGGCCAGTGGTTCTGTTTTGCTGGCATCTGCTTTAGCGGCAAGCCAGCAGCAATTTCAATGGTCAGTGTTTTTACTAAGCTTATGCACCGCGTTGCTGTTACAGATTTTGTCTAATCTGGCGAACGATTATGGTGACGCTGAAAAAGGCACCGATGACGAAACGCGGTTGGGGCCTAAACGAGCAATTCAGGCTGGTCTGCTAAGTGCTGAGCAGATGTTACGTGGTATTAAACTGTGCGCATTGGCGGCTTTAGTGAGCGGTTTATTACTATTAAAATTGGCCCTTGGTTCGCAATTATTGCCTTGGTTATTTTTTATCGGACTTGGAGCCATGGCGCTGGTGGCCGCTGTCGCCTATACGATGGGTAAGCGGCCTTATGGCTACCAAGGTTACGGCGATATCGCGGTATTTACTTTTTTTGGTTTAGTCTCGGTGTTAGGTACCTATTATTTGCATACCCAGACGCTGCCGATTTGGATTTGGGGCGCAGGTATTGCCAGCGGTGCGCTAGCCACAATGGTTCTCAATATCAACAATATTAGAGATTTAGAACCGGATAAAATGGCCGGAAAGACGACCTTTGCGGTAAAGCTAGGTCTGAGAAACGCCCGTTTATATCATTTGTTATTACTAGCGCTAGCCTTAGTCGCAAGTCTACAATTGGCGTTGCAATCGCAAACATCAATCTGGAGTTTAGTGTTTCTTTTTGCGTTGTTGCCCCTGTCAAAAGCATGCGTTCAAGTGCTGCGCAGCGACGATGCGCAAGTACTGGATCGGCAATTACCTGCAACTGCAAAAGCGGCGTTTTTGTGGAATGTTTTGTTTAGCATCGGCTTGCTATTTACTTAGTTTGTTGGGCAAAACGAAGCCGTTGTTGCCAATTAAGCCCTTGATTACTCATTCATTTAATTAAGGGCTTGTTTCTTGAACTAAAGCCCCCCTATAATCTATGCAACTTGTCGGAGTGCCGAAAGGCTGAGACCGTTGACTACAAATGTAGTCGTAGTACGGGATCCGTATAACCTGATCAGGATAATGCCTGCGCAGGGAACAAGGGGAAACCACCAATTGTTTGGGTTTCGTTTATCCCAAGATAATTAGTTTTTAACAGCATTATGCTGCATTCCTCCCGACAAGCCTCGTGTGCCCATGGCACAACACTCAATTAGAGCTCAGAGGCCTAACATGTCAAGTTCAAGTAAACCGTCGCGTCGTGAAAACCGCGCTGCTGCCCAAGCATTTATCGACACCTTAAAAGCGCAAGCGTTCCCTAACTCTACACGTATTTTTGTTGAAGGCTCTAGCCCTGACATTCAAGTCGGTATGCGTGAAATTCAACTTAGCGATTCCCTTGTTGGTGGTGGTAAAGACACTCCTATATACGAAACCAATGATCCGGTTCGCGTATACGATTGCTCTGGCGCCTATGGTGAAGCTAACGCAGACATCGATGTCAGACGCGGCTTAGATAAACTGCGCCAAGCATGGATAGAACAGCGGGGCGATACTTTTGTATTGGATCAAAAAAGTTCTAACTTTTCTCAGCAACGCTTAGCCGATGAAGGTTTAGACCATATTCGTTTTGAACAGTTACCTGCGGTTAGAAAAGCGCTTGCTGGAAAATGTGTGACCCAAATTCACTATGCGCGCCAAGGTATTATTACCCCTGAAATGGAATACATCGCTATCCGTGAAAACTTGGGGCGCGACTTGCTAGCTCAAGAGCTTAGAGACCAACAACAAAAGGGTGAAGGCTTTGGTGCGACTCTTCCAACGCAGATCACCGCTGAATTTGTACGTGAAGAAGTGGCTCGCGGACGAGCTATCATTCCTTCGAACATTAATCATCCCGAAGCGGAACCGATGATTATCGGACGAAACTTTTTGGTCAAAGTGAACGCCAATATTGGTAACTCTGCGGTGAGCTCGTCGATTGAAGAAGAAGTTGAAAAGCTAGTTTGGTCAACTCGTTGGGGCGCGGATACGGTAATGGATTTATCTACCGGGCGTTACATTCATGAAACTCGTGAATGGATTATTCGTAATTCACCGGTACCTATTGGCACAGTTCCGATATATCAAGCACTGGAAAAAGTAAACGGCGTTGCAGAAGACCTCACTTGGGAAGTCTTTCGCGACACCTTGATTGAGCAAGCCGAACAAGGTGTTGACTATTTTACGATACATGCTGGGGTGCTATTGCGCTATGTGCCAATGACAGCTAAACGTTTAACGGGCATCGTTTCACGTGGTGGTTCAATCATGGCCAAGTGGTGTTTGTCCCACCACAAAGAAAGTTTTTTGTATGAGAACTTCAAAGAGATTTGCGAAATTTGCGCCGCTTATGATGTTAGCTTGTCGCTTGGTGATGGCATGCGGCCGGGGTCAATTGCTGACGCCAATGACGAAGCTCAATTTGCAGAACTAGAAACCTTAGGAGAGCTGACCAAAGTGGCCTGGGCTCATGATGTGCAAGTTATCATCGAAGGACCTGGTCATGTGCCGATGCAAATGATCAAAGAGAATATGGAAAAGCAGCTTGAAGTCTGCGACGAAGCGCCATTTTATACATTAGGGCCATTGGTAACGGATATTTCTCCGGGCTACGACCATTTCTCATCGGGAATAGGTGCGGCGATGATTGGCTGGTTTGGTTGCGCCATGCTTTGTTATGTTACCCCTAAGGAACATCTAGGACTTCCCGATAAAGAGGATGTTAAGCAAGGGCTGATTGCCTACAAGATTGCAGCGCATGCCGCAGACTTAGCCAAAGGCCATACCGGTGCGCAAGTTCGTGATAATGCGATGAGTAAAGCGCGTTTCGAGTTTCGCTGGGAAGACCAGTTTAACTTAGCCATTGATCCAATCACGGCCCGCACTTATCACGATGCAACCCTACCGCAAGAGTCTGCCAAAGTCGCACATTTCTGCTCCATGTGCGGGCCGAAATTCTGCTCGATGAAAATCAGCCAAGAAGTGCGCGACTACGCCAAAGATTTAGAGCTGAAGAACATCGAAATTAGCGACAGTATTCAAGTTGGGATGGCCGAAAAATCACAAGAGTTTAAAGATAAGGGCAGTGCCATCTATCATGAATTGGAAGTGAGCAGTAATGGATAGCGAGACGGCTAACAATCAATCACCGCTGGTGTGGTTCATTGGTGGCTCGGATACGTGCTGCGGTGCTGGGATCCAAGCCGACTTACTTAGTGGCCATGACTTTTCAGTGCAAATTGCCACGGTTGTCAGCGCGGTTACTGCGCAGACCGCTTCGAGTTTCGAAGCTATTGAAGCGGTTGGGGATGATATTTTTCGTTCCCAAATAGAGGCTTTGTCCATCAATATGGTTCCAGCAGTTGTGAAAATAGGGTTGTTGGCTAATTCGGCGCAATTTACCATTGTGGCGAACATGCTGTTAGCGCTTAAAGCACAACTGCCAGGGATGTTGGTCGTTTTTGACCCGGTGGTTAAAAGCAGCACATCTGGGCACATGCAAAGTGGTGTGACGCGGACTGATTACGGAGTGTTATTACCCGTAGTTGACGTCATCACCCCCAATGCGCATGAGCTAGAGTTTTTGAGCGATATTGCTTGTGATAGCCCAACAGCAGTACTTAAGGCCTGCGCTGCGCTGCGTCACCAGGGGGTGAAAACCGTCATCGCCAAGGGCGGGCATTATAACTTCAATGATGCGGCGCTTGACTTACTTGTCGGTGAGCAACATATATTGCTAAGCAGTCCTCGCATACAAACTGAACATCAGCATGGCACCGGGTGCAGCTTCGCGAGTGCATTGGCCTCTATGCTGGCTTTAGGCTACCCATTAGAAGACGCATTCGTGGTAGCCAAAGCTTATATTAATCAGGGGCTAAGCGCGGCTACAGGCAGTGTGTCTAGTACCGGGCAACTTAGCACCGGTAGTATAGCGCACTTGGGTTGGCCAAAATCACGCGCGTTTTTTCCTCAAGTGATTGAAACTGGCGAGTTAGCTAAAGCTTATGCGATACCTCAACCAGCTTGGCCACTTCCAAAGGCTGCGTTTAAGGATTGTGGCGTACAAGCATTGGGATTATACCCAGTGGTTGACGATGTGCTTTGGATAGAAAAGCTACTCAATCTTGGCATTAAAACGATGCAATTGAGGATTAAAGACCCCAAGCGTAGTGACTTAGAGGCGCAAATTAAGAAAGCGATAATATTGGGTAGCCAGTTTGACGCGCGGGTTTTTATTAATGACTACTGGCAACTTGCAATTAAGCACAATGCTTACGGGGTGCACCTTGGACAAGAGGATATCCAAGCTGCGGATCTCGCTGAAATTCAGCTAGCGGGTGTGCGCCTTGGATTAAGCACCCATGGTTACTATGAACTGCTGCGTGCACACCAACTTAGGCCGAGTTACCTGGCTTTAGGACATATATTCCCAACCACAACCAAAGATATGCCGTCAAAGCCGCAAGGACTAAAGCGCTTAAAGGATTATGCCGAATTAATTAATGACTATCCCTTAGTTGCTATAGGCGGCATTGATGCCTCAAAAATGTCAGCGGTGGCGCGCTGTGGTGTTGGCAGTATTGCAGTGGTGCGAGCGGTTACTCAAGCCACTGATTTACAACAAGCCGTGACTCGACTACAGGGCCTTATGTATGATGAAGATATACAGCAATCTTTGTCATCGATAGGAAGCTAAGCCATGTCCGTATCCCTACTAAACGACCATCAAGCCCGCCGCTATAGCCGTCATCTGCTACTCGCAGATATTGGTGAAATCGGGCAACAGCGCTTGCTAGATGCCAAAGTCTTGTTAGTTGGAATGGGAGGGTTAGGGAGCGTCGCTGCTCAGTATCTAGCTGCGGCAGGAGTAGGGCAATTGGTGATTGCCGACTTTGACACACTTGAAGAAAGCAATTTGCAGCGGCAAGTTTTGTACCGCGAGTCTAACCTTGGGCAGCTCAAGGTTGAAGCCGCGCGAGAACAGCTACTAAGCATCAATAGTGAGCTCCAAGTACGCACCGTGTCGCGTCGACTTGAAGGTCAGCAGTTGCAAATGGAAGCGCAGCTGGCTGATGTTGTGCTTGATTGTAGCGACAATATAGCAACGCGCTATGCAGTTAACACGGCATGCAAACAGACGAATACGCCCTTGATAAGTGGTGCCGCGGTTGCCTTTGATGGGCAGCTGATGATGTTTGATTTTAGGTCAACATCTGCTTGTTACCAGTGCCTATTCCCCAACGCCGTTGAGCAGCAATTAAACTGCGCAACGGCAGGTATTTTGGGGCCGGTTGTCGGCACGATGGCAACCTTACAAGCTTTAGAAGCGCTTAAGTTTATAGCGCAGATGCCCTCACCACAGTGGGGGCGCTTTAGTCACTTTGATGGCCGAAACTTAGAGTGGATGCACGTTAAGATTCGGTCTAACCCTGAGTGTCCGTGCTGCGCTAGTTAGTTGCATCAGACATTGGGGAATGGAGAATTGAATGAATCAAATTCAGATATTACTAAATGGTCAGCCGCATAATCTGACCCCCCCAATGTCATTAAGCCAATTATTGAATCAACTAGATGTTGAAACAAAAGGCACTGCCATTGCGATTGATGGCGAGGTTATCCCAAGTAGTGACTGGTCAGAGTTTCCGCTTGAACAAGGCCTTAAACTACAAGTCTTTCACGCGATAGCGGGGGGCTAAACGATGTTAACCATAGCAGAGCATCAATTTAGCAGCCGTTTATTCACCGGAACCGGGAAGTTTTCAAACTCGCAACAGATGCTTTCAAGCCTTGAGGCAAGTGGCAGTGAGCTGGTCACCATGGCCATGAAGCGACTCGATCTGAAGTCTCGTGGTGATGACCTCTTAGGTCCGCTGTTGGAAAGTGGAGTCAAACTTTTACCCAATACCTCAGGAGCTTATACAGCCAAAGAAGCGATACTGGCTGCGCGATTGGCCAGAGAAGCCTTGCAAACACCTTGGTTGAAGCTAGAGATCCATCCCGACCCTCGTTATTTACTTCCAGACCCAATCGAGACCTTAGCCGCCGCAGAAGTGTTGGTGAAAGAGGGGTTTGTGGTGCTGCCCTATGTGCATGCCGATCCTGTTTTGTGTAAGCGCTTAGAAGAAATTGGTTGTGCGGCAGTGATGCCGCTAGCGGCACCTATCGGCAGTAATCAAGGTTTGCAGACCCGAGACTTTTTGAAAATAATCATCGAGCAGTCTCAAGTTCCAGTGATCGTTGATGCTGGAATTGGGCGCCCTTCTGATGCCGCGCTCGCTATGGAGTTAGGCGCAGATGCGGTGTTGGTTAATACTGCGATTGCAGTAGCAAGCGATCCTCAAGCGATGGCGCTAGCGTTTAAACTAGCCGTTGAAGCAGGACGCATGGCCTACCTAGCCGGTCTAGGGGGGCAATCAATTGCTGCCATAGCCTCCAGCCCAATGACCGATTTTTTGAATGCGGGTGCTTAAATAATGGCTATCGCAAAAAGTTTTGAACAAGAGTTGGCGAACATGGACTGGGATCACCAGCGCATGCAACTCTTTGGCGTCAATGCCAGCTCGGTTGAAGCGGCAATCGCCAAAGCACAGCGAGGACAACGCTTAGCTCTACACGATTTCCAAGCTTTAATCTCGCCCGCTGCTGCGGACTACTTGGAAACGATGGCTCAATTGAGTCAACAGATTACCCAGCAACGCTTTGGCAAAACACAACAGCTTTATATACCGCTGTATCTTAGTAATTTATGTAGCAATATTTGCAGTTACTGTGGTTTCTCTATGGAGAATAAAATACGCCGCAAAACTTTAGATATGAGCGAACTTGAAGACGAGCTCTTAGCCATCAAAGACTGGGGTTTTGAGCACATTCTATTGGTAACAGGTGAGTCTGAGCGCCGAGTGGGTATGGATTACTTTCGTCAAGTTTTACCCAAAGTTAAGCAACATTTTTCACACTTGAGCATGGAAGTTCAGCCCTTAGAGAAAAAGGAATATCAAGAGTTACAAAGCCTTGGGCTGGACGCGGTATTGGTCTATCAAGAAACCTACCATCGGGCTCACTATGCTCAGGTTCATGTTAAAGGCAAAAAAAGTGATTTTAACTATCGTTTAGATACCGCTGAGCGCCTTGGTGAAGTTGGAATGAAAAAAATAGGACTTGGGGTTTTGCTTGGTTTAAGTGACTGGCGGGTGGATAGCTACTATCTAGCTATGCATCTACAGTATTTACAAAAACGTTACTGGCGTAGTAAATTTTCGATTTCCTTTCCACGCTTACGTCCCTGTGAAACAGGGTTTCAACCGCGTTCGCTGATTGATGAGCGTCAGCTATTGCAACTGATTTGCGCTTATCGCCTATTTCAGCCTGATGTCGATATTTCACTTTCAACCCGAGAATCAGCGCATTTTAGAGACAACGTTATCGCTTTAGGGGTGACCACAATGAGTGCGTTCAGTAGTACTCAGCCTGGTGGCTATGCTCAAAACAGCCAGCAATCTTTAGAGCAATTTTCAATAGATGATAATCGCACTCCAAACCAAGTGGTAGCTGCAATTCAAAAAGCGGGCTATCAGGCGGTTTGGAAAGATTGGGACAGTCACCTATAGTTATAGGCGCGAATTGTTATCAGTATCGCTTGCCATAGTGCTAGCGACTGAGCCACAATTTATAGCTAATCGAATTAATGGAGTAAATTGATGTTGAAGCTAAATCCGATATTTGCAGGTCTTACAATGATGGTTCTCGGAGGCTTGGCGCAAGCTAGTGAGACATCGACAGTAGGTGCTCTAGAAATGATTCAAGTTGAGGAAGCCCAGCTTGAATTCTTAACTCGTATTGATACAGGCGCTGCAAGCACATCGATACATGCTATCAATCTCCGCCTTGAAAGTGGTGATGAAATTATCGACCAAGACGGTATGTCCGAAGCTGAGCTTCAAGACAAAGTGAAACCAGAAATGGAAAGTCATATTGGCCAGAAGTTGGTGTTTTCTACCGAAAATGAGAAGGGTGTCGAAACTGAAGTAAAAGCAGTTATTTCAGATGTCATTGGGGTGCGTAACTCACAAGGTAAAGAGTACCGCTACAAAGTGAAGCTGGATTTGCGTTGGCAAGATGACCATAAAGAAGTGGCAGTGAATCTTAGAGATCGTAGTAAAATGGAATACAAGCTATTGATTGGCCGCGATTGGCTTGAAGGTGACTACTTAGTTGATGTTGAGCGCAATAAAGACTTAGACTAAGAGCGCGATAAATACTAACGAAAAAGCCGAGGCAAATGCTTCGGCTTTTGTATATCTATGTATCACTAAACTTAAGTTTAGCCATAGATGTGGCGGTTAATCACGTTCTCAAGACGCTCTTGCGCACCTGAAACGTGCTTAGGATCTAGCTCTTTACTAATGGCGTGTTTGGCAAGGCTTTCTAAGCTGAAATTACCAGCAAGTACGTCTTTACCAAAGTCTGTGCTCCAGCCTGCATAACGCTTGGCGATAGACTTGCTAAGCTCGTCGCTTTCAATCAATGAAGCCGCTTTTTCTAGCGCTAGTGCACAAGTATCCATGCCGCCGATATGAGCGTGGAAGAAATCAATTGGGTCGATACTTTGACGACGAAGTTTAGTATCAAACATCAAGCCACCTGTGGTAAAGCCGCCAGCTTTAAGAATGTCATGCATAACTGGCGTCCATTCTTCTACACTGTTCGGGAATTGATCCGTATCCCAACCTAGCTGCGCATCGCCGCGGTTTGCATCAATTGAACCGAATAATCCTAGTGAAATAGCAGTCGCGATTTCATGGTGGAACGAATGACCCGCTAAGGTTGCGTGGTTAACTTCGATGTTAACTTTAATTTCGTTTTCTAAACCAAATTGCTTCAAGAAGCCATAAACCGTTGCCGTATCATAGTCGTACTGATGCTTGGTTGGTTCAGCTGGTTTAGGCTCGATAAGGATAGTGCCTTTAAAGCCAATCTTATGTTTGTGCTCAACAACCATTTGGAAGAAGCGACCAAGTTGCTCGCGTTCTTGGCGCAAGTCGGTATTTAGTAGTGTTTCGTAACCTTCACGACCACCCCAAAGTACGTAGTTCTCACCACCAAGTGCATGGGTTGCGTTCATGGCCGTAAAGACTTGAGTTGCCGCATAAGCGAATACTTCTGGATCTGGGTTTGACCCCGCACCTGACATATAACGAGCATGTGAGAATGCGTTTGCAGTGCCCCACATTAGTTTCATGCCAGTTTCATCTTGTTTCTTGCCTAGCACGTCCATCATCACTTTCATGTTTTCGACGTACTCTTTGATGCTGTTACCTTGCGGTGCTACATCGATATCGTGAAATGAGTAGTAGTTCACACCTAATTTCGTGAACAAATCAAAAGCTGCATCAGCTTTCATTTTTGCCATGTCCATTTCATTACCAGGGCGCTGCCATGGACGGTCAAAAGTACCGGCTCCAAAAATATCGTAGCCATTCCAGCAGAAGTTATGCCAGTAGCAAGCAGAAAAGCGCAGGTGCTCGGCCATGGTTTTACCAAGGATGACCTTTTTCGCGTCGTAATGACGGAATGCGAGTGGGTTAGTCGATTGAGTTCCCTCAAACACGACTTTTTTTAAATCGCCAAAATAGTTCGACATGAAGTGCTCCTGTTGCCCTGATTTGAAACGTAAGTGTTCAGGGGGTGCGTTGAATGTGCCCCCATTGTTGAGAGTTCTTTGTCTTTGCACAATTATGAAAAATACCCAAGCTTATTTTGCTATTTACTTTTCGTGCGCTAGCTCTCACTTTAATTAGTGTTAACGCTAACTTTTGTTGCTTATTTTATAAGAATTGTAGTATTCGTTGCTCGTTGAGATGCAATGTGCCCTAATAAAAGAATCAGTTAGGCGCCATCATTTATGTATTTTCGCGATTAATCTTCCGATTTTTGAGGACTCTATGTTCAGTAAACGCTATAAGATCACGCTGCTGTTTAATGCCAATAAAGTATATGACCGCCAAGTCATCCAAGGTATCGGTGATTACCTCCAAGCTTCACAGTGTGACTGGGATGTTTTTTTGGAGGAGGACTTCGTTAGTCGATTAGACAGTTTATCGCGCTGGCATGGCGACGGCATTATTGCTGACTTTGATGATCCCGAGGTCGCTAAAGTATTACAAGATAAAAACGTTCCAGTGGTTGCGGTTGGCAGTTCTTTCCAGAATCCGGCTCAGTATCCTGATCTTCCCTATGTTGCAACTGACAACGAAGCCTTAGTCCAAGCAGCTTTTGAGCATTTGCGACTCAAAGGTCTAGAGCATTTTGCCTTTTACGGCATGCCAGAAAATCCCAATAATCGCTGGGCTATAGAGCGCGAACAATTATTTCAAAAAGTAGTGAATGCCAATGGTTACGAGTGCTCTATTTATCGCGGTTTAGAAACCACCCCCGATAGCTGGCAGTATGCAATTAATCGATTAGCTGATTGGGTTCAGTCGCTGCCTCATCCGGTTGGTGTGCTAGCGGTGTCAGACGCGCGCGCACGTCATATTTTACAAGTTTGCGATCATTTGGGATTAATCGTGCCAGACCGTCTCTCTGTGATCGGCATTGACGACGAAGATTTAACTCGCCATTTGAGTCGAGTATCGTTAAGTTCGGTGGCTCAGGGCTGCCGTAGTATGGGGTTTGAAGCGGCCCGACTGCTGCACAAACAGCTGCAAGGTCAAACGGTTCGCTCGGTGCGAAAACTGATTGGTCCGGATCGCGTTATTGAGCGTCAATCGACCGATTTTAAAGCACTCAGCGACCCCTATGTTATCCAAGCGATGCACTTTATTCGACACAATGCTTGTAAGGGGATCAAGGTCGATCAAGTGCTCGATTTTGTGAAGGTTTCGCGATCCAATTTGGAGAACCGTTTTAAAGATGATATTGGTCATTCGGTACACCAGGAAATCCATCAGGCTAAGCTCAATCAGGCAATGAACTTGCTACGAAATACCGACCTATCAACTAACGATATTGCGGAACTATGCGGCTATCCATCACTGCAATATATGTACGCGGTATTTAAGAAAGACATGGGGATGACACCAAAGGCTTATCGTTTAAGCTTCAACAATGATCCTGAAAGTGCGTAATTATTCTTTTATTGTGTATTTTTATTCTATAGTATGAACTTATGGATTTCTTTTAAGGAAAACAATGAAAGCGATAAACAAAGTTGCAGTGGTGGGTGGAACCCATGGTAACGAATTCACCGGTGTCTATTTGGTTAAGCAATGGCGAGAAAACCCAGAGCTTATTGAGCGTTCGAGCTTAGATGTTACAACGGTCTTAGCAAATTCTCCAGCTCATGATGCTAATCGTCGCTACTTAGATTCGGATTTAAATCGACAGTTTAAACTCGACGATTTAAATAACCATGAGCTTACAAATTATGAGCAATCGCGAGCTAAAGCTTTAAACCAGCAGCTTGGGCCAAAAGAAAATCCTAAAACTGATTTTATTATCGACCTGCATAATACAACGTCGAATATGGGGCCTTGTGTTTTGTTATTGCAACAAGACCCTATTTACAATTTGTTAGCGGGATATTTGAAACTTCATATGCCTGAAGTGGTAATCGTTAGAGACGACGATCACCTGGCTCGTGCCGATCACCAATTGTTGGCTACCACCGCTCGCTATGGCGTGATCATTGAGATTGGTCCACAACCACAATCGGTGCTGCGCCATGATGTTATTGATCAAATGCAGTCGATAACTGGTTTGATCTTGGATTTCTTGCAAGCTTACAACCAGCAAAGCTTGCCGGAACTACCGCAGACTATTGATGCATTTCGGTACATCGACAGTATAAAACTGCCCCTTTCCGAGTCTGGAGAACGTTTAGGTATGGTGCATCGGTCGGTACAAGACCAAGATTTCACGATGCTTAATCCTGGCGACCCTCTATTTCAGATGTTTAGCGGTGAAACCATCTATTATGAGGGCGAGCACGCTGTGTATCCTGCGTTTATCAACGAAGCTGCTTACTACGATAATAATTTAGCCATGTCGATGCATGAAGCGGTGAAAATAAAAGTCTACTCTTAGATTTTGAATTAGATTTATATTTAGTAAAAGGCCATCTTTGATGGCCTTTTTTGTACATATGGTTTGCAGACGCTACAAGCTTATAGAATTTTCTTGGACTTGCAGGCTTGAGCTGCTCTAATCAATTTTTCTTTAATCGAGGTTTGGGCTGTGTCTCAAAAAAAGTCCTATTTGTATGGCCTTGCCGCCGTCTTAATGTGGTCCACAGTTGCCACCGCTTTTAAGCTTTCTCTGGAAATGCTACAACCGATGCAACTGGTACTTTTGGCCAGTGCGACATCTATTCTAGTTTTATTGGTGATTCTAAGTTTCCAAAAACGCCTGTATTTAGTTGCTCAATGTATACAACAGCGACCTTGGTATTACTTGAGTCTTGGTGTCATCAACCCCTTTTTATATTACGCCGTATTGTTTGCAGCCTACGATCTACTGCCGGCTCAACAAGCGCAGTCGCTCAACTATACCTGGGCAATTACCTTATCCTTGTTGGCGGTTCCATTCTTAGGGCACAAGCTACGTGCAGTTGATTTAGTAGCCATGTTGTTTGGGTACTTGGGGGTGGTGGTTATTGCTACTCGTGGTCAAATCATGAGTATGCAATTTGATAGCCTCAGTGGGGTTGGATTAGCACTATTAAGTACCTTGATATGGGCAGGTTATTGGATTTTGAACACGCGTAATCAGGCTGATGCCGTCGCTAGTTTACTCGCCGCATTTTTACTCGGATTTCCGATTATTTTAGTCGCTTGTTATTTCAGTGTGGGTCTGCCTAGTTTTAATCCTAAAGCGTGGCTTGCTGCGAGTTATGTGGGTATTTTCGAAATGGGAATCGCTTTTGTATGCTGGGTTAAAGCCTTAAAACTAAGTAATAACACCGCCAAGATAAGTAATCTAATTTTCATCTCGCCATTTTTATCACTATTTTTCATTAGTCATTTTTTAGATGAGCCCATTGAATCAGCAACCTTTATAGGGCTGGCAATGATAGTTGTTGGTTTACTAATTAGCCAAAAAAAGTCGAAAACCAAGCAATCTTAATATTTTTGAGTTACAGCAATGAAATCTGATTAAGTCTGTGGCAGATTAGCGCGCGAAGCAATAATAGAGAATAAGTAGATGCGCAAGCCTTGGTTAGATCATAACCCGACCGATGTTCCAGCTGAAATAAGCTGTGAGCAATTTAAGAATCTGGGTGACTTTTTCGAACAGCAATGTCAGCGCTTTTCAGAGCGAACCGCATTCGTAAATATGGGTTATGAGCTCAGTTATGCACAACTTGAAGAGCAAAGCCGTCATTTTTCAGCCTATTTGCGGCATGAGCTTAAGCTCGAAAAGGGTACTCGCGTAGGCTTAATGATGCCCAACCTATTGCAATATCCAATTGCATTGTTTGGGGTACTACGCGCTGGTTTAGTCGCGGTTAATATCAACCCTCTTTACACGGCGCGCGAGCTCGAACATCAATTGGTCGACTCTGAAGCTGAAGTGATTGTTGTGGTAGATAACTTCGCCAGCACGCTAGAAGCCGTTGTCAAAAAGACCCAGGTCAAGCACGTTATCATGACTCGTATCGGCGATATGCTGGCATTGCCCAAGCGAACTTTAGTTAACTTTGTGGTTAAGTACGTAAAACGCATGGTGCCGAGCTATCACCTTCCTGATGCAAAATCATTTCGCTACTGTCTTAAGTTAGGTGCTGAACATAACTTTCTAGCCCCTGAAATCAAGCAAAGTGACATGGCATTTTTGCAATATACCGGCGGTACTACGGGGGTTGCAAAAGGAGCAATTCTTAGTCACGCAGCTATTCTCACCAACGTGGTACAGGTATTTGGTCACTTTGCACCACGAACTTTGTACCAAGACGAGAAAGTGGTTACTCCGTTGCCCTTGTATCATATCTTTGCCAATACGGTCAGCTTGATGTTGGTGATGTATTTAGGTGGTAGCAATCTACTGATAACCAATCCTCGCGATATGGACGGCTTTATTGGTGAGCTTAAAAAATACCCCTTCACGCTAATATTTGGCTTAAATACCTTGTTTGTGGGCCTGTTGCGCCACCCGGAGTTTTCCAAACTTGATTTTAGTACCTACCGACTCGCAATCGCAGGCGGTATGTCGACCCAAGAAAGTGTGGCCAAGCAATGGCATGAGGTTACAGGCTCGCCGATAATTGAGGGCTATGGTCTGACCGAATGTGCGCCGGTTGTTGCGGCAGGTATGCATACTGAACAAGCGTTTGTGCCAGGCATTGGGGTGCCGATGCCGAGCACTTTAATAAAAATAGTCGACAGCAATGAACAAGAGTTAGCAACTGGCGAGCTTGGGGAGTTATGGATTAAAGGCCCGCAACTGATGGATGGTTATTGGAAACGAGAGCAAGATAGCGCTGAAGCCATCACCGCTGATGGCTGGTTTCGCTCAGGCGATATGGGCTATATGGATGAAAGAGGCCGTTTTTACGTGGTTGATCGTAGTAAAGACATGTTGTTGGTTTCGGGGTTCAACGTTTATCCAAGCGAAATTGAAGAGATCCTAATGAGCCACCCCGAGGTTAAGGAAGCAGCAGTGATTGGTGTGGACGATGACATTACCGGACAAACTGTTAAAGCGGTGCTGGTATTAAAAGGTCCGCCAGTGAACGAAAAAGAATTGAAACAATTTTGCCGTAAGCAACTCACTGCGTATAAGGTGCCCCGTCTCTATGAATTTAGAGACGAGTTACCAAAGTCAGCAGTGGGTAAAGTTCTTAAGAAGAACTTGCAGTAGAGAGTGTGGGTTTACCTTCGCTAAGCCCAATACCTTGGCTTTGACTGGTATCACTACTTGAGCTGGTCGCGCTGCTCTGGGGCAGCTCGGCTTGTAATAAGCTTGATTTAGGGAACAGTTCGCGACCTTGCTGGCGTATATTATCAGATAGTTGTATTTGACCTAGCTGCTGATAGGCCAAACTTAGGTTGTGATAAAGCTCAGGTCTAGGGAAATTAGCAATTTTCTCTTTTGACCATTCCACATAGGCTTCTAATTCATCATCTAGCCCTAATACTAAGCCTGCCCTTAAACGATACGTCATACTGTTGTATTCGACTTTGGTCAGCATAGGGAAAGGATTGACTATTTGTTCAAGTAAAACCACAGAGGCTTCTGGGTTGCGCTCGTATTTCACAATCAAATCAACGGTCTTAAGCCCGGTTAGCATAAATGCCGAGGTCAAAATGGGGATCAGTATTGCGAAACAACGCAGTGCAAAATCATAGAGCACGTTTTGGCTTTTCAGTGCTTGGGTGTCATGCAGCACCAGAAATACCACAAACAAAAACAGCAACCACAGCACTGCAGCATGATAGAAAGGGTATTCAGTCATGCAGTGGAATAAAATTGGAAAGAGTAAACCAAAATAAAAACTGCCGCGTTTCCAACCGCGACTAAACATCACTTTGGTTAGGTAGAGACTAAAACCAACAATTGCGATTACGGGTAGCAATCCACCTTCAACGCCCCACAAAAATAGCTCATTGTGGGGATGGGCCATATTGGGCTGGAAATCGTTGATAATGCCTTGTTGGTTGTAGAGCAATTGCTGATGATGGTAGTGGCTATCAAAACCGCCATAGCCCCAACCCAACAGTGGTTTTGCGGCGATCATCAATAAACAAGTGAAATAAATAGTTTCGCGAATCGACACCGACTTTGCCACTTCAATGGCTTCACCCGAAATCAAAATCGCCGCTAAGTAGGGTACCAACACCCCGAGTAAACAGGCAACGAGCCAAGTTTGTAGATAAGCTTTTCGAGCGCGTTGATACAGCCAGGGTGCCATCAACACCAGGCTTATAGCGTATGCAATAGTGCTGGTGCGTGAAGCGTTTTGCATGACCATCCAGCCCGCAGCCGCTGAACTGATGGTAATTAAGGCTAGTTGCCAGTTTTTGAGTTTGGAATTGGTGCAGATTAAGTAGGCTGAAATCAGTGGTCCGAATAAAAAGAAGCTTGAAGCGGGATTGGGTTGTTGGAAAATCGCATAAGGCCGGCGATATCCTGTGGTGTTGAACCCCATCCAGTTTCCGATTTCAAAGAAATAACGTTGGCTAAAGCCATAGGCCGCTTCAATAATAACCGCCACTAAGATTAAGTAACAAATAATGTTGATGTGGCGGCGTTCAAACCGGAACTGAAAAAATGCCAACAGCATCAGAACACCCGCACTGAGCGCCAACAGTCGCGGCAATGCTAAGCTTGCAAATTGATTATTAGGGTAGAGCATCGGTATCCATAGACATAAAGTCATGACACTGACTGCAATGAGCGCTGGTGGGAAATAGACTTTTCGATTGAGGGAGATTTGCCAAAGCCCAAGGCCAATTAGGGTGCTAATAAAAACCCAAGCGACTAGATTAATCGGTAGCTCGAGCCCGCTACCGCCCTGATTGTGTTGGAAGTAATGCATACCAGCAAGCAGATAAACTGTCAGTACCAGCAAAAAAGAGCGCCGAAGTTTTGTCGGCGCGTTGGTTAAGGTTGAGTCCATATAAAACTAATTAATCCTTCAGCATAGGGGCAAGAAAACGAGCTGTGTGTGACTTTTCTTCCACAGCAACTTGCTCAGGGGTACCCTGTGCAATGATTTGACCGCCGCCGCGGCCGCCTTCGGGGCCAAGGTCAACGATCCAATCCGCAGTTTTCACCACATCTAAATTATGTTCAATGACCACTACCGTATTTCCGTGGTCCCGAAGTCGATGAATAACCTCGAGTAGTAATTGAATGTCTTGGAAGTGTAAGCCCGTGGTCGGCTCATCTAGAATATACAGGGTTTGCCCTGTGTCACGCTTGCTTAGCTCGCGCGCTAGTTTTACCCGTTGCGCCTCACCGCCACTTAGAGTGGTTGCAGACTGTCCAAGGCGAATGTAAGACAAACCAACGTCGACCAAAGTTTGCAATTTTCGCGCAATAGCAGGTATAGCTTCAAAGAAGGGGTGAGCCTCTTCAATGGTCATATCTAGTACTTGGTGGATGTTCTTACCTTTGTACTGAACCTCTAGGGTTTCACGATTGTAGCGCTTACCTTTACATTGATCGCAAGGTACGTACACGTCGGGTAGGAAATGCATTTCAACCTTAATGACCCCATCACCTTGGCAGGCTTCACAGCGGCCACCTTTAACATTGAACGAAAAGCGACCGGGCTTGTAGCCTCGCGAACGTGACTCATGAGTTGCGGCAAAAAGTTCACGAACCGGGGTAAATATCCCGGTATAAGTAGCTGGATTAGATCGTGGTGTACGACCAATAGGGCTTTGGTCGATATCGACAACTTTATCGAGTTGGTCCATGCCTTTAATCGATTTATACGGAGCAATGTTGTCACCTGCCGCACCATTAAGCTCTTTGTGGGCAATTTTGAATAAGGTGTCATTGATCAGTGTCGATTTACCGCTTCCGGATACGCCGGTAACGCAGGTCATTAAACCGAACGGGATTTTCAAATTGACGTTCTGTAAGTTGTTACCGGTGGCCCCTTTAAGCTCCAACCAACCTTTGTCGGCTTTATTGCGCTTGCTCGGCAAGGCAATTTTACGTTTTCCACTTAGATATTGACCGGTAAGAGAGTCCTTACTTTTTAATATCTGCTTTAGACTGCCTTGGGCAATAATTTCTCCGCCGTGTACGCCAGCACCAGGACCGATATCTACGATGTAGTCAGCAGCGCGAATCGCGTCTTCGTCATGCTCGACCACAATTACGGTATTACCTAAATCTCGCAAATGTCGCAATGTACCCAATAAGCGTTCGTTGTCACGTTGGTGCAAGCCTATGCTAGGCTCATCAAGCACATACATCACGCCAACTAAGCCTGCACCAATCTGCGAGGCCAATCGAATGCGTTGTGCTTCGCCGCCAGACAAAGTATCTGCACTGCGCTCTAAGGATAAATAGTCTAAGCCCACGTTGATCAGAAAATTCAGTCTGTCATTAATTTCTTTAAGGATCTTATCTGCGATTTGAGCTTTTTGACCAACCAGCTCAATACTGGTGAAAAACTCAACTGCTTCACCAATGGTCATCATCGATAACTTGGGTAAGTTGGTTTCATTGACAAAAACATTGCGCGCTTCTTCGCGAAGCCGACTACCGTGACAACTAGGGCATTGCTGATTACTGATGTATTTGGCTAGCTCTTCACGCACCGCATTCGACTCGGTCTCTTTGTAGCGGCGCTTCATATTCGGAACCACACCCTCAAATGGGTGTTTGCGCAAAATCACATCGCCTCGGTCGTTCATGTACTTAAACTCAATTTCAGTCTTACCTGAACCTTGTAAGATTAAGTCCTGATGCTTTTTGCTCAGTTTTGAAAACGGCACGTCGACATCAAAACCATAGTGGCTCGCCATCGCGCTTAGCATTTGGAAATAGTAAAAGTTGCGTTGCTCCCAACCGCGGATCGCGCCGCCAGCCAAAGAGATTTGCGGATGAATAACCACTTTGTTCAAATCGAAAAACTGATCAATACCCAGGCCGTCACAGCTTGGACAGGCCCCTGCTGGGTTATTAAATGAGAAGATCCTCGGCTCAAGTTCTGCCATGCTGTAACTACATACCGGACAAGCGAAATTGGCCGAAAACAACATCAGGTTTTCGCCGCTATCCATGTCGGCAACAATGGCGGTGCCGTCGGCAAGCTCTAAAGCGGTCTCAAAGCTTTCAGCTAAACGCAGGCTTAAATCTTTGCGCACTTTAAAGCGATCCACGACCACTTCAATATTGTGTTTTTTATGCAGCTCTAAATCAGGCGGATCGCTTAAGTCACATACTTCGCCATCAATACGCGCTCGTATATAGCCTTGCGCCGCAAGATTCTCCAACATTTTACTGTGTTCACCTTTGCGATCTTTGACCACTGGCGCCAATAGCATCAGCTTTTGACCTTCGGGCTGTTCCAAAACTCGGTCAACCATTTGATTAACAGTTTGGGCGCTTAATGGCTCGCCATGAGTTGGACAACGGGGCTCGCCGATACGCGCGAATAACAGACGCAGGTAGTCGTAAATCTCAGTAATGGTTCCAACTGTGGATCGCGGGTTGTGCGAGGTCGATTTTTGTTCAATTGAAATCGCCGGTGACAAACCTTCAATAAGGTCGACATCTGGCTTTTCCATTAATGATAAAAAC
Organism: Alginatibacterium sediminis; assembly: GCF_003610775.1. Taxonomy (GTDB): domain Bacteria; phylum Pseudomonadota; class Gammaproteobacteria; order Enterobacterales; family Celerinatantimonadaceae; genus Alginatibacterium; species Alginatibacterium sediminis. The sequence goes on from NZ_RAQO01000009.1 coordinate 122,332, forward strand.
TGGCGAGCGTAAGCAGACAAGGACTCAACATAGCGGCGTTGGCCTTCTGCATATAAGGTATCGAAAGCCAAAGAGGACTTTCCTGAGCCAGATAATCCCGTGACAACAATGAGTTTGTTTCGAGGAAGAGTCAGGGAGATATTTTTCAGGTTGTGGGTACGGGCACCACGGATCTCAATGTTTTGCATGTCCATTACTTACTGAGCCAAGATTAGTGCAGAAGTATTGCATATTTGCTGGCTAAGCAGCAGTGCTTTATGCAAGCAATCGTGGCAATTGAGTATTTACTTATGTGGAATAGGTCGTGCTCTGTGTTAGCATATTTGACCCATTTTGTTAGGTCGAAGATATGAGCGAGAACGGATTCAATCGCAGTGAAAAGAAAGCCGCTATCGGCCTTTCACTAGTATTTGCAATGCGAATGCTGGGTTTATTTATGCTGCTACCGGTGCTGTCTATCTACGGTCAACAAATCCCAGGTTATAGTCCCAGTTTGTTGGGTTTAGCGCTGGGCGCTTATGGTTTAAGCCAAGCCTTATTACAAGTTCCTATGGGCTGGCTTTCGGATCGCTTTGGCCGCAAAGTCATCATCGTTATAGGTCTACTTGTTTTCGCTTTGGGCTCGGTGGTTGCGGCAAATGCGGACAGCATGCATGAGCTTATTTTGGGGCGTTTAATTCAAGGTATGGGCGCAGTTGCAAGTACCATTATGGCCTTAGCGGCCGATTTAAGCCGCGAATCTCAGCGGGCTAAAGTCATGGCCAGTATAGGCATGAGTATTGGTCTATCCTTTAGTATTGCTTTGGTACTCGGACCGTTGTTAGCAAGCTTTTGGGGACTCTCTGGCTTGTTCTATTGTATTGCAGCAGGCGCAGTTATGAGCATCGCGGTGGTGCTGTGGTTTATTCCTAATGCTGAACTACTAGGTGCCAAAGCTGATACTTTATTATCAATTTCTGATGTCGGTGCACTGGTAAAAGACAAGCAATTAGCGCTGCTTAATTTTGGTGTGTTTGTGCTGCACTTTTTAATGACCGCTTTGTTTGTCGGACTGCCCAGTCAGTTACAAACTTACATACCTAGTGTGCAAAGCCATGCTTGGTACTACCTGCCCATTTTGCTGCTGTCATTTTGTGGCATGGTGCCCATGTTAATTCTGGCCGCGCGCAAAAACGCCAATCGACAATTCTTTCAATTTGCGATTGTATTAATGTTGTCGGGGTTCTTACTGTTTAACGTGGCGAGCAGCTTAAGTTTGTTTCTTGTTGCCCTATTATTATTTTTTGTTGGCTTCAACTTTATGGAAGCCAGCATGCCAGCATTACTTTCCAGCTTAGCTCCAGCAGGCAAAAAAGGAACGGCGCTAGGCCTGTATTCTAGTTGTCAGTTTGGCGGCGCTTTTGTTGGGGGAGCCATTTCCGGCTTGCTTATTCAAAGCTCCGGTTGGTCAAGTGTGTTGCTGGTCGGCGTGTTAGCCTTAGTGATTTGGTTGTTTTTCACCCGCGAGTTGCGTGCGGTCAGTGGGGTGACTAATGTCTCCTTAGTGGTTGATGAGCATTTAACTAGCCAACAAATTCAAGCTAAAGTCGCTGAATTAGAAGGCGTTATTGAAGCTGTTGTGCTTCGGCAAGAACAGCGTGTATATCTCAAAGTTGAACGAAAACAATTTAATTTGCAAAAGGCGATGGAAGTGTTGCAGTCGGCTTAGTAAACTAGCCCGATTAAATGAAACAGTTTGTTAGAGGATTAGAGCATGGCTCGCGGTGTAAACAAGGTAATATTGATAGGCAATCTTGGGCAAGACCCAGAAGTACGCTTTTTCCCAAGCGGTGGCGCAATTTGTAATGTAACAGTTGCCACAACCGACTCGTGGAAGGATCGCCAGTCAGGTGAACAAAAAGAAGCAACCGAATGGCACCGTGTTGTTTTTAGTAATCGCCTTGCTGAAGTTGCAGGTGAGTATCTTAAAAAAGGCTCAAAAGTCTATGTTGAAGGCAGCTTACGCACCCGTAAGTGGCAAAACCAACAAGGCCAAGATCAGTACACGACTGAAATCCGTGCCAACGAAATGCAAATGCTAGACGGGCGTGGACAAGGCGCAGGTCAAGCAGCTGGTGGTCAACAAGGTGGCTATCAAGCTAATCAAGGCGGTGGCTATCAACAAGCAGCACCTGCCGCCGGCGGCAGCCCACAAGGCCAGCCAGCGTGGCAACAAAACCAACAAGGTCAACAAAATCAACAGAGCCAAGCACCAGTGCGTCAAAATGCACCTGTTCAAGCTCCTGTTCAAGCGGCTCATCAGCCAGCAGTTGGCGGACATCAGCAGCAAGGCGGCTTCGCACCGGCTCCTCAAGGTGGCGCAGCCCCGCAAGGACAAGCTCCTAACCAAGGCTTTACTCCGCCAAGCGCACCAGAAATGCCTGACTTTGATGACGACATTCCGTTCTGACACCTCCAATAGTAGAAAGCTTGATTTATTATTGAGTCATTCGATTAAAGCCCCGTTTTTACGGGGTTTTTTTGTTTCATGGTAAAAAAAACACTTGATCTACGTTTGCCACCTTTCTACAATAAGTAAAGCTTGAATTGTGGTGGTGGTATGGAACTTCATCGAGAACAACTCATTTTTCAAAACGGAGAGCGTTTCTCTTGTTTATCTGACATTAATGGTGTGCCTGACTTTTGGACAACTCTATTCCTTACAACTCACTATAGAGGGTCGACCCAAGAGACTATGAGGAACATTTCTAATGTCCTTGTTCATTTCCTTCTTTGGGATGAAATGCAGGAACAACCTTTCTTTGAAAAGGTCATTAGAATCGCTGACGCAGATGAAACCGCCCCAGTGAGCCAATTTACCCCACCAGTATTCCTTTCAACACTTGAAGCTAGGTCTTTAGCTTATCATTGCAAAATTCAGACGAAAGTTGCTCGACGTAAGCAGGCACGCAAAAGTGAAAACAATGTGATTTCTATGAGAACGCAATTACCAGCTTCTGTGGTTCCAGATGAGGTGGTAGGAGTAAAGCTGCACCGTCAGCGATTGAAAGTCGTAGCTGAATTTCTCCATTTTATTGTAGATGTAGGGCTTCGCCATTACTCTCATTATGCATATTACTTAGATGCAGCCGGAAAAATTAAGCAACTGATATTTAAGCAGCGACCCAAGCGACAAGGTGCGCGTGCAACACTAAATGATCCAGATAAAAAAGCACCGCCGCCTGAAGTTTTTGAAGAGATCATGAGGATTGCGGAGCCAAGTTGTCCCGATAACCCCTTTACAGATTTAGTTCGTGATAGGAACTATCTAATTGTTAGAGTGCTTTACGACACAGGTATGCGTGTGGGGGAATTACTTCAGTTAAAGGTCTTAGATATAAATTTTGCGGCTCAAACCATTTCAATCGTTCGGCGACATGATGATCCTGAGGACATTTGGCGAGCACTTGAACCAAATGCAAAAACATTGGAACGTGATCTACCAATATCTTTGGAACTGACAGATTTATTGCGTGATTACGTGACAGGAGAAAGGCGGAAGATGGTTTCAGCATTTCCAGCGAGCCAAAGTCATGGTTTTTTGTTCGTTTCTAACAAGAGTACAAAAGGACAGCCGTTGGGTGTAAAGCAGTGCCCCAAACTCTTATTGAAGATTGCTCGTGATGAAGCATTGGTTGCGTTTATCGAACAGCAAGGAATCAAGGTAGACAAGCTTGCAGGTGCTCATGCATATCGTCATAACCGCAACAACCTCATTTCTAGAATTATTGATGCAAATAACCAGTTAGCGCGTGAAGAAGGTCGGGTAGATGAAATCATTTCTGAAAAGAAAGAGAAGCAAGTGCGTATGTATTTAATGGGCCATAGCGATGAGAAATCCGCTGAAGTGTACAACCTACGGCATACAAAAGAGTCAGCTGAAAAAATAAACATGGCGCTGATGGAGGATGAGGCTAACAAAGTACGGAACGAATGCGGTAAAGGTGGATCGGAGCTTGCGCAAGAAGAGCTTAAACGGTTGATCCCAAGTGTATTGGGGATGGCTTATGATTTTTCAGATAATAAAGAGGAAAAATAATGAGCGTTGCTGGCGCATTTAAACTTCCTAAGTATGAGTTACTTCATCGAACGTCAAAGACCGGTTATGAATTCAATGTGCATTCTGAACGTTGGAAAATTGGGCATGACTATACACTCAACTGGGGGCTATTAAACTATCAGAAGGCTGACTCAGAACTCTGTCAAGGCTTGAGGTTAACTTTAGCGAGAATGGCTGAGGAAGTATCAGAATTTCATGTTAAAGGGTGTTTTACTTATATTAGATGTTATTTTCTTGATACTCCGCATTATACAGGTGGTGAAATCACTGAAATTCAGATCTTGAACTTGAAAGGGACCCTTTCTAGAGAAGATGAGTATAAGTTAGGTACTATTCGTGCGTTACTACGCAACTGGATTGATTGGGAGTACCCAGGCGTTCAAAAAGACTTAACGCCATTCTTAGATAGTCTCAAGCTTCATGGGAATGTCAAAGGGAAACCGGTCTTACATAGTTGCCCATATTCAGGCCCTTGGACTGTAACTGAGCAGCAATTACTCATGAACTGGGCTTCTAATGCATTCTTAAATGAACAGATAAACCTACGTGAGTATGCATGGTTCATGACTTGCTATCAGACGGCGCGACGTCCGATTCAACTTCGTCACTTACGTATTATGGATATAAATGTTGAAGTATCTAAAGGAAAGCAAATCTATTCTGTTTCTGTTCCTAGAGCTAAAAAGCGTGGAGAAGCCGCTGGCTTTCGCAAGAGCTTTCGTTCACTCAATATTACCGAAGATTTATTTTTAGTTTTGATTAATTTAGCAGAAAAGGTCCAGAAAAAGGCGAAGGAAAGGCTGCCAAATTTGACGAAATATGACCTGACACAATTGCCGTTGTTTGTCGGTAAAGAAGACTCATTCGATGAGATTTTCAGTGTAGGTGAATTTCGTAAACTTTTAAAAGATGAGCCTGCGAAATTTCATATGAACTTAGCAGACTCGTCAAGTTTGACTCGAGACGTTAGTAGGAAGTGCAATGCAATCTCAGAGCGTACTGGTGAAACTATTCACTTTACGCCCACCCGTTGTCGCCGCACGCGTGCAACCAATTTAGTTCGTCACGGTATTAGTGGGGTTCAGCTTGCTTACCTGTTAGACCACGGAGATACACAGAATATAGGAGTTTATACAGGGTATACCCCAGAATTAGCCCTTAGAATTTTTGCCAAAATGAATGAAGCCATGGGCTTTTTAGCTGCGATGTTTGAAGAGCGTTTAATAGCTAGTGAGTCAGAGGCTATTCGTTCTGGTGATCCAGCTAGCAGACGACATATTAGCGGTATGAAGCATGTTGGAAACTGTGCAGGTAGTGCCTGCGATAGTGGTATCAAAACCTGTGTGTCATGTGCTCGTTTTCAGCCGCTTTTACATGCACCATGGGATGAACTTTTGGTTGATTTAACTGAGGAAGTGGAAGATCGCCGAGAGAGCGGGGCCAGTGATTTAGTTCTTCAATCCTATGATCTAGCGATTGTTCATATTGCGGCGATTATGAAAGCTTGTGATGATAAAATTAAATCTGTAAATGAGGGGGCGGCATGAGTGTTATTCCCTTTAAATCAAGAAAAGAACTCACCTGTGAACAGAATCTCAAAGCTTTTATAGACCGAGCTAAATTCGAGTTAACATTGTATGAAGATCAAGATGGTTTTAACTCAATTAACTGGAAGACAGCTAAGAACCTTGGCATGCAGTTCACAGAATATGAGTCTTCTGCGGGAAAAGGTGATGGTAAACCATTTGAACAGCCTTTTTTAGACTTTTCTCGTGCTTATGTCCGAGAACAGCAGAGCATAAAGGAAATTGCTCCTAGCCATATGATGCGAGCGCTTAAAGCAATATATTGGGGATTGAAGGAGGTTCATGGCACCGCTGACATACTGCTACTCGATGAACCTACAGTTACAAAGGCTAGAGAGTCTGTAGAAGCACGACTGGCACCACAAGCACGTTATGGCACAGGTGGTCATATGAAGAAGCTATTTAAGTGGTTGAAAGATAATAGAATATGTTTGCGCCACACTCCCTGGAAGAAAAGCCCGTGGCCTAGACAAAAAGATCGTGCCGAAGGTACGTCAAAAGATGATAGGGATTGGCAAGAAGAACGCTTACTTGAAAGTCATGACTTGGCCGCTTTAGCTGATGCTTTTACCAAAGCGAAGACGCCATATGAAGTTTATTGGTCGAGCTGTGCAGTTTTACTTATGTTTGCGCCAAGCCGCGCTGGAGAGCTTTACTTTCTGACCACGAACTGTCTATTCGAGACAACCGCGATTGAGGCCTCTCAAAATCCAGATACGGGTAAAGTCGAAAATAAAGAAACCGAGGTTTTGAACCTGCGATGGAAAGCAGCTAAGGGCGGTGGAACAATCCCGAAACCAGTTCACCCTAAATTAGAGCATACAGTGAGAGAGGCTGTAAAACGACTAACTAAGCTTGGTGCGTCAGCGCGAGAGGCAGCGGCTTGGGCAATTGAACATCCTAACAAGTTCTTTCGTCATTCAGAGTGCATTACGAGTTTGAACCACGGAGAAAACGAACCTCTGAGTTATTCAGAACTACGTGCGGCTATGGGGCTGACTCTAAGTAATCGGTTTTCATCTGATACGAAGGATGTGCAGGAAATGGCACTTGCGCTGAATAGCCCCAAATGGTTCTTGAACCTGATAAAAGATAAGACTCAAATCACCTATAGCGATCTTGCTGAATATTCCGTGAAGAAGTACTCCAAGCGGTATCCTACCTGGCCGAATATTGAAGAGGTTGGCGTTCCTGTTAGCAAAGCGCTATGTCTTTTGAGAGAGAATGAATTTCATAAAGATTTCATGGCTAAAGAGTACAGCTGGGTTACTCCGAGCGTAAATGAATTCAACACTGCTTTAGGATCTTCTGATAGCCGAACAGAAGTTAAAGATTCAATATTTGAACAATTGAATATCCGAAATGAAGATGGATCTTCAATCGCAATTTCTACTCACCAAATTCGAACATGGCTATCTACGATGGCTGAGCGCGGAGAAATGGACTCGCTAGATCTGGCTATGTTTGCTGGACGCACACGAATTCAAGACAACAAAGCTTATGATTTGCGGACGCCAGAAGAGAGGGAAGCGACAGCTCGTGCAGTTCTCAATATCCCTAAAGATAGTGTTCTGAGCCTCCCAAAAGACAATGGGCTTAGAGCCATTGAAGCAGTGAAGGTGGGAGTCCCAATTACTTATGAAATGTTAGGGAATAAGAGTCGTGTCGGAGCAGCGCAGCCTTCAGGTTGGGGAGTATGTGAGCATGATTGGACGATGGCTCCATGTACAAAAGCGGGTGATTGCGTATCTTGTAAAGATCATGCCTGTATCAAAGGATTACCGAAAAGCTTAGAACGACTGCGAAATCTAGAAGTAGCTCAGACCAAAGAATTTGAGATATCGGTAGACGCTTGCAGTCGTGGAGAATATGGGGCCGAAGCTTGGCTGAAATTTAATGGTAGACGACTAGCGATTACACGCACTTTGATCAGAATGTATGAAGACGAAAGGATTCCAGAAGGAACTGTAATTAGAATTCCGAAAGAACTAGATCCCACTGAGACACAAATAGCTCTCATCGAAAATGGTTTGAAAGTCGATATTAATGTTCAGGATTCCGTTAGTCAAAGTGTGATTGAACGCACGCAGAGTGAACTATTAGCACTATTTGGGAACGGGGCATGAAAAAGAAAATAATCACAGAAAAAGAGCTTCCGATTGTCGAAGATGTGCTTACAAAATGGTCTGGGAAACTTACGTGGCCTGCATTTGCAGAAGCGCTTGCTAAACGCTTAAATCGCGCATCAATATCTACATTTACGCTTATGGGTGACGCTGGAATTAAGCAAGCTTTCCAGCGCCGTAAGAAGACGTTGAAAGATGCGAAATCTCAAATGACAAGTGAGACTGGGGATGTGACTATTGATGCTCTTCTTAAAGAAAATTCCGAACTCAAGGGGCAAATTGATCACCTAAAAGCAGAGCATTCGGTGAAAGAAAAAATCTGGAAAGAAACATTTATTCGTTGGCAGTATAACCTCTCTCAAATGCCCAATGTAGACATGTCAAAGTTACAACAAGAGATTGATAAACCTTTTCATAAAACAGATAGAGATGCATGAGTGGGTTTTCTTTTAGTCGAAAGACAGCACAGGAGACGAGTAATCGTTTCACTAATTGGTTTTTTGAGCGTAACAGATTCAATTCTTAACTAATTCATATGAGACATCCACTCCTCAAAGATGCTGTTATCTAGGCTCGGGAGAAAGAGGGAAATAATGACAAGAAGGGCAAGCGGGCAGCAAAAGGCACTGCAAAACCTTGAGGCATTTGAAGTATGGAAAGCGACGCAAACTGACGAAGGCTTTAAGCAAATCGTCTACAGAGGTCAGCTTAACCGTGTCGAAGTGGCAAAGGGACTTGGTTGTGGCAAGTCTGCCCTAAACCAAAACCCTGCGCTCAAAAAAGCGCTCAATGCACTAGAGGATGAACTGCGTGACAAGGGCGTACTCCCTCTTTTGACCGACTCAGCCAAGAAAAATTCGGACAGGCCTAAACCCTATGACAACATGGCTAATCGGAAACTATTCGATTCCAAACGGGTATCGTCATTAGAGGCAGAAAATATTGAACTGAAAGCCAAGGTCAAAGAGTTAGAAAGTAAACTTGAACGTTTTGGTGAACTATCTGAGACCCTATCTGAAATGGGTTTGATGCCACGATGAACATCGCTTTGCATGAAGATCAGATGCGCGTGACCAGTGTCCCTTACCGATCGAGCAAGATGGTGATATTCAGTGGTGTGCCACTGGCAAAAGACTCTTACAAAACTAATAGTGGCAAGTATTACGTCACCATTAAAGTTGACCCCAATAGCATTCCCGTACTGCCAGCCATAGGGCAGCACTGGTTCATCAAAGGCAACCGCCAAATAGACTGTGTGGAGACCGACGATTATGTGATGCAGCAGCACACCTATGAGTTGCCGGAACATATTCAATGCGCATTGCCTGAAACCGGCGAGCAGCTAATCCGCTTTATAGCCAAAGGAAAGGACTTCAAGGGGATAGGTGAAAGCAAGGCTAGAGCATTATGGCAGCTCCTAGGTAAAGAGTTTCATGTCACGTTGACAAACGATACTCCTGCGTCCAGATCTCGACTTACAGGGCTTTTGAGCGAGGAATCGGTGGAGGCACTCTTCTTGGGGTACGCCAAGTATAAGAATTTGGCGCATTGCAACTGGATGAGTGCGCATAAAATTCCAGCAGGCGTGCAGCAACGACTACTCAAATATCATGGTGAGGCCTCCATAGACGTTATCAAGGAAAACCCTTACGCATTAATTGGCTTTGGGTTGTCGTTCAATGTCATTGAAGGCATCGTTCAAGCGACGGATTTTAAGGGCTCGGTTGCGCAGGACGACCCCAGAAGATTGAGTGCAGCACTTGAAATAGCCATACGCAAAGAGATTGAAAAGGGTCATACCTATACTATACACACCAATGTGCGGCCCCATCTCATAAAGCTTCTCAAAGACCAAACATTGGTTGCTCATGCGCTTCAGTCGGGGCACGACAGAGCCCAATTTATATTGAATCCAGGCTCTGGAGCTTATCACCCCACCGCACAGCTTTTGATGGAAAATGTCGTTGCCAAACGACTGAACAAACTGGCTTATTTAACTGACTTGTTTGATGACAAAGCCAATGCAGCCTTTTGTTTTGCGGTTGCCGGTTTACCTTATGATTTGACGGTGAAGCAAGGTGAAGCCGTTACAACGTGTCTAAATAACTCTGTGAGTTGCATAACCGGAGGAGCGGGAACTGGCAAAACAACAGTGCTCAGAACTGCGCTCAGGGCCTATCATCATATGGGCTTTGAGATACATGCCGTCGCGCTAAGTGGCAGAGCTGCGATGAGGCTGCATGAGTCAATAGGCTTTGTTACCTCGACCATTGCCAAGTTACTTCGGGATGAGCCGATAGGGCCTAGCATTGAACAAGAGAACCATCTACTAGTAATCGATGAAGCGAGTATGATTGATTTGCCAACAATGTATCGCTTGGTGAACCATATTCATCCTTCAGTGCGTTTGATTTTTACGGGCGATCCCGACCAGCTTCCTCCCATAGGGTGCGGCAAGGTTCTTGCTGATATCGTTGAAGCAAAAACGATAGCCAACACCATGCTAGATATTGTCAAAAGGCAGGAAGGTTCGACAGGCATCCCTGAATATTCAAAGCTCATCAATCAAGGTGTCATACCGGAAGAACTCAGCATTGGTACAATACAATTCCACGAAACGGATAAGTCTGAAATCGCACAAGTCTGCTGCGAACTTTACCAACAAGAACCTGAAAATAGCCGTGTCATGGCTCCAACCAAGGCCCTTGTGTCGGAAATCAATAAGCGCATCCAACAGGCCGTAAACCCAAGTGGTGAAGCTCTTGAATTTGAAATTAACGGCGACAAGTTCTTTCTACCCCTTCGCTTGAATGATGCGGTTTTATTCACGCAGAATCACTATGACAAAGGTGTTCAAAATGGCTCCCTTGGTAGGCTAACAAGCGTTAAGTCCTCCGGTGACCGCTACGGAGAAGTAACACTGGATATTGGTGATACCTTAGAAGTGACGCAATCTGTTCTAGATTGTATGGAGCTAGGTTATGCGGTCACTTTGCACAAAGCTCAAGGGTCGCAATTCCCTCGTATCATCATTGCTCTACAAAAAGGGCGAATCGTTGATAGAGCCTGGCTCTATACAGCGATTACGAGGGCAGAAAGTGAAGTTCATATTGTTGGTAGTGAGGGTGATATGAAGCAGATTACAGAAGCGTTAAGCCATTCGCATAGGCGAAGTAGCTATTTAAAAGAGCTTCTGAAGTAAGCGTTCAAACGCATTAGTGCCCCATTGTTTCTTAGGCAGTTAATTCAATAGCACCTTAAAACCAGCTTTCACCCTTAGCAACACTAATTGTTTCACTAAGCGCGTCTACAATGCTAACTAGAGGAAAACTTATCGAAAGCTGACCGTTTAGGGCTGTGTACTTTGTCACTGTTATTATATATAGCCACTACATTTCGCATTCTGCTTTTCTCAAAATTATATATAAAATTTAAACACTGACTATTGATAAAACTAAAAGAAAACCTCAAAGTAGACAATAAGTTAAAGAGAAAGCATGAACAGACTAGCAATCTTGCGCTAGGTCACACTTTCTGTGATAGGAAGCGTGCTCATTGAATGGGATAGGAAGTACGTGCTTCATACTTAGCGTTAGAGCTCAACACGAATATAGAGAGAAATATAAATTATGGCAGCACAATTTCTTCCAATAATAAAAGTAGTTGCACCATACATAGCGCAAATAGCTACAGCGGCTATTCCGGCATTTACTTCAAAAAAAGAAGCACCAAAATCTGATGAAATCAAAACCGATCCAATAGTAACCAAACAAATAGAAGAACTTCAGGATGCCGCATCTAAAAATGCAAACTCCGTTAAAGTGCTTGCAGAGAATCTCCAGCAAGCAATAGAAAATATCGATATCGCTGCTCAGAAAGCCAATAAGAAAATAACCACATATAAAATTGTTATATTTTTATCACTGAGCTTAACGATCATTTCTTTATCTACAAGTTTGTATTTACTACTGCAATGATCAGCTCTAACTATTATAGTCAGCAGGACAAACCTGCGCTGCGGTTTGCCTCTGCTGTGTGCGTTAACACCAATCAAACCGTACTTAATCTAATCCGAGCAGCCAGTATTTGAACTAACAACGTAACTCATTCCTGTCCAAAAATGAGTTGGGGCGGTTAACACTCATCTGCCCCAGTACGATTTAGAGTTGTTGCTCTTAACACTTCTGAGTTCTGCTATTTGAACTGATTATACTAATGACTCTATAGTGCAATTAACAACATATTAGGATCTTCAATCAAGTTTTATGGGCAACAAAAAAATAGCAGTACTAATTGATTCCGAGAATACTCCTCACTCTAAGCTGAACTTGATTATTGAAGAGCTATCTAGCTTTGGGCAAATAATAGTCAAACGCGCTTATGGTGATTTTTCTGCTGAACAATTGAAAAATTGGAAGCAGCCGTTGAATGAGTTGGCTATTCAAGCCAAGCAACAGTTCGCGTACACTTCTGGGAAGAATTCGACCGATTCGTTAATGATTATTGATGCTATGGATCTCCTATATAGCCAAAGATTTGATGCATTTGCTTTGATTTCCAGTGATAGTGACTTTACTAGTCTAGCTACAAGACTAAGAGAGTCAGAGATTCACGTCATTGGCGTTGGCAAAGCGATGACACCAACTTCATTCAAAAACGCTTGTGACGATTTTGTAGCCATTGAGAACTTAAGTGCTGATGTTGAGCTTGAGGAAGTACAGCCAAACTCGAATCAAGTCGCAGAGCGGGAACTCTGGCGCTTAATGCATCAAGCTTGGCAAACCTATAGAGACGAAACTGGTTGGGTTAAACTAGGTGAAGTAGGTAAATACTTAAAAAGACTAAAACCAGATTTTGACCCCCGCAATTACGGATTAAAGAAATTATCTGATTTTTTTGACAAATATCCAACAAGGTACAGAATCCGTAACACCAAACGTTCTGGTATGGAATTTCAGTTAATTACGAAGGCTAGCAAACACAAATGACATGCTTAACGACTAAGCCAAGTTTAAACCTCAAAATTTCCCCATTAAGAGTTACGGAGATAATGAAGCCTTTCGAAAGTGGCTTGCATTACTCCAAATAATAGTAATGTAACGCAGGAGAAATTATGTGCTCTGCCTAACTGTTTATGCGTGGCGTGAGTCGCTTCGAGACAAAAGCTCGTTAGAGAAAACTAACTAAAGGGTTTTTACCCCTTACCTTGTTACTTAGTCGTTCCACCATATGTCGCTTTAGCATCAGGCTTTGGTTCGGGTGTAGCTTTGCTGGCTTGAACTCGTAGTGATTCCGGAGCGGGTTGTTCTTGCCAGCATCCCACACAAGGCTTATAAACCCATGCCCAAGTCTTGCTTGTGATGCAAAGTGGATTTACCCAGAGCAAAGCAGCTACTAGGCAACCAATAACTACAAGGCGCAAGCTGAGCGGAACTTTGTCACGCCAGCTTAGAGCAAGCTCTGCGCTCATCCAGTCACTATTATGCTCAGAAAATACCTTGTAGTGGGCATACCATGAAGACATCAGCACTGGAGATATAGTTTTAACAGATCGATGTTCTGTTTGAATTTGGCTAAGGTCAGCTCTCGCTTTAGTTACCGAGGCTGCGTCTTGTTCGTTAACTTCACAGTAAATGTGCTCTAGCTTCTTGCTGATATCAGTCAGGCTATCCCCTGTAGCTTCATATTGCTCCTTCAGAAGCTCTCTTGGTTTAAGAATGATACCGATGATACCTATAATGAGTAACAGCGCAGCCAAAGCTTTGCTGTTGAACTCTGCAAATGCCAAACCAAGTACACCAAAGGACAGCGAAGTAATGCTAATAATCGTCGGTAACTTCTCGCAGATATCTAATGACGCAAAATGAAGCTTGGCGCTATAGAGAACATTGTAATACTCTCTAGCCACTTGCTTCTTTATTGTTTGCTTCGTCATAAACGTTCGTTCCTATTCGATTGGGACAGTGATTATATGTCGCGCTATCACCGTGTTTTTGCGCATAGCGTAGCACTCAACTGTATGATCACCATAGAAAGTTGCCGTCTCAACACGAGTTTTACTGCCATCATCGTCTATGATTCCACCGCGATAGTTCTTGTCCCTATCTGCGATATGCCCACGGTTGCGAACCTTCCACTTGACTTCGTAGTCTCCAACAATGTCGGTTTGTTTCACAAAGAAGTGCAGTTTCCGTTGATGCTGTATTCGCTCCCCGCCATATGTTAGTGACGATAACATTTTAGTTATCAGGTCGCTTTTTACGTTACAATCAATAGTAATTTGGTTTGTAATATCCATATCGAATAGTTCCTCAATGAACTCCTCATTCACTGCTGAAACTTGTTTCGCTTCACGATTAGGGAACTTCGTACCAAAAATAGCCTTGTACCGTTGGTTACACTTGTCCTCATAACCATTCTCTCTTGCTTCAATCGCTTCAGTTGCGGTATCCAGTGCTTTCTGAGCATCATCTTGGAATGCTTTATTCACACCGACTCTCGAGTTGCTGCCAAATGCATAGTAGAACGCTTTCTTTGGCTCTTTGGTAAGGTATTGAAAAAAGTCTTTCACCATCATGTCAAAGCTGCCGAAGCAACTCTTGTCGTATTTAGTGTTATCATTGAGGAAGTTGTAGCAAAGGGTGTCGATTAGAAAGCCACTCATCTGAATATCGTTTCTAGCCTTCCATGCACGAATCATTTTCGCAAGCTTACGCAGATTGTCTTTGCGCTTGTCGTTCAGTTCTCTAAATGCTATTAGCTCAGCACGAGTATCACATTGCCGCCATGAACCACCATTATATGTGTCAGGGTATTTGAATACTCCTTGCCATTCGAATACGGGTACGACTTCAAAGGTAAAGTCTTGCATCTCAACCACTACTACGTTGCGGTCTTTCTTCACTTTGCTTGTATTATACGTTTTCTTTATTGCATCTTTTGCATGGTCGAGAGCCTTCGATGGGTCTTTGCGATAGGTAGTCCAAGCACAAGGAGGCAGTATGTAGAGCATATCAAGGTCAGAAATACCATTGATTCCAGAGTAGCGACCATATGAGCCAGCTTGGAGACTGTAGTTTTTCTTGTCGTTTTCTAAGTCTCGAAACTTTTCATTAAGGTTCTTAGTAATGCTTCCGTAGCGACTTGAAATTGTGTCTTTGTTCTTGATCTTCAAGTTATCCAAAAACACACTGAAATCCCGCCTTACCGTCATATGTCACTCCCCCTGTATTTATTTCCATGTAATATATGGGGGAATAAATTAACAAAACAACCTGTATGTTAGAGTAAGCCGAAGTATTGGCTGCAGTGGTACACTGAATTTGGCCACTACCTTGGAGTTAAAGACCTAATGCCTTTTCTCTCCTATGGCGAGTTAGGTTGTCTAACTCATTTGAGCCCCAAATCTCGTATGACAATAACAGCGCTTTGTTTTACATAATCGCCACACTCTTAAGCATTTTTCCCCTGAAACAAGTTCATTAACATAGAATGAAAGTAAGCGTTGAAATTAGGCTAAGTACTCACTAGGGTTAACGTCTAACCAGCTGGCAACATTGCTTAAATCGGCTAGACTTCCACCACTAATAAAATCTAGAGGTTTGTGCCCTTCAAACGGAGGATTGTGGTTTTCGAGGCTCATAAACCCTGAGACATTTTCTTGATTGTAGAATTTAAGTCTTAACGCCCGATGTATATTGAGAATGTGGCTTAGTCGTTCTATCTGTTCACTATTTAAGGCTATCGAGTCAGCATTCGATATGAATTCGCTATAAACATCTTCTGGGATTGCAAGAATGGATTGAATTTGTGGCTTTGAGCAGCCCCAATTGAACATGATTTTATTCACTGCCTTGAAGCCGGCTATCACCATCTTCCGTTGTTCTTGCTCTGCGCCTGGTAGAGTCGACATACAAATCACTGTTGTTAGTTATTATTGTCGGTGGAGAATATTGTGTGATTACTTCCAATATAGTCTAATCATTTCAATGAACTTTGTCCCCTTTTGGGCTCTTTAAAATGTGATTGGTTCGCTCAGCTAAAATGCTTCTTTCTTTTATCGGTTAGGGCCTATATTCATCCCTATTTTCAAGTGCATGTTTAGTTACTGATCTCCCTAGCCTACAATTATAGGCTATGAAATAACATGCAAATGCTAATAGAACACAGCCGAAACAACACGTAAATGAGCAAATCCCTCAGCAACTTCTAATTCATAAACGGACATACGATGCGATTAATCATAAATAAAAACATATATGATTGACTGTATGATTCATTGCGAGTAAGATTCTTGTCAATCATATGTGAATTCATATATGTAACGCTTGGCAGCCCTAACTTTGAGAGAAAAAACAAATGACTATGAAAACTATTGAGGTAACAGAAGCTATATACGACAAACTAGCTGCAAAAGTTATCGGTTTCGGTGAGACCCCTAATTCTGTAATTGAACGTTTGCTGAAGGACGTTGATGGTAAAAGTACAAAGCCTACCTTAGATTTTTATCCTTCAAATGATGTCGAATTTAAAAAACTTCTTTTAAAAAATAAAAAGGCAGAAGTCGCTCTATACAAAACTAATGGGGAAATCGAAGTATTAGTTTGGAACGCCTCGAAATTGAAAGAATCATCCAACATAAAGGCTAACATTTGGTCGGGTTATTTACGTGATTGGGAAACTAAAGGGATTAAAAAAGCGGAGTTTTCGATTTACGAACAGCCTGAAGATACCAATAAAAGCTCTGAACATTTTGAACGATGCGAAATATTCTCTGCAATTACCAACATCCCTTATAAGACATTAATTCAATTGGAGTTCGATGCCGAAATTGAAGCATCTGAAGGTAGTAAATGCTTAGTCTTAACATTCATTGCAGGACAAAATTTAGGGCAACTGGAAAGTAATGCTTTTTTCGATTCTTCGACCAATAGCATTCGGGTGTATCAACACGAAACCGGCTACCCACTTTAAAATGTCGCTCGCAGGTTAGAACTATTGGCTCCTGTTTTGTCACTAGTTTTAACTTGCCGCTTCAATCTTGTTTGCCAATCGACTACAAATACATCTTCTGACCACTCCAATCCTCTTTTACAACGAAGCCTTCCTGAAACTATCTTTAGGAAGCGAATCACAATCCTTGGATCTATCACTCAATATATGGTCGATAAGCTTTTTCCGTTCATCATCACCAAGCTTGGAAATTAAACAAGCCAACTCGGCAGACGTATCGTCTTCGCAAAAGAAATAGTTCAAAGGAACACCTAAAGCATCAGCCATTTTTTTCAAGGTGCTAATATCTGGAGTATGGCGACCTTTCTCATAATGGTTCATTCGACCGCTAGCAGAGCTTTCATCCATACCTATCATTACTCCCAAGTTCTTTTGAGTAATGCCAGATAACTTACGCGCTTGTTTGAGTCGAATTGGAATTGGATTAGTGAGCACAGAAATTTCATCGTTTTTCTCAGATAACTTAGATTGTCTAAGTTTTACCTATTTCTGTATACTTAGCAATCCTAAGTATTTCGAGTAAATTAAGAGTAAATGAAACGCTCCAAGAAGATCAGTGCTGTAATGCACAAGTTATTGATAGAAAAAGGGATGGATGGTTTTTCAGTAATCGAGGCGAGAGATGCCTCTCTTTCACAAGATGGAATTAGCTCTGACTTACGTGAAGCTCGGAAACAGATTTACCGGCAAATACTACGTTATGAGCAAAAAAATTGGCTGCGTAGTGAAGGCCAAGGCCAACAAAAGCGCTATTTTCAAACTGCTGTTGCTAGGGACTTACAAAACATTGAGCAACAAGAAGCTGTTGAAGAAAGTACGGATTCAATACTTACTTTTGAGACATTAAGCAAAGAGCGCAACACATACCAAGCGGAATTGGAGATCAGCGTAGGCGAGGTTGAAGAGTATCAGTCTTTGATGAGTCGTTTTCCTCAATTAGATTCAAAACTGATTCCCTTGCTTAAGAGATCAAGAGGGCGCTCAGCACACCTCCTTGGAAAAATTAACGGACTAACTAATGTTCTTGAAGCCCTCAAACAGGATCAAAAAACGTGTTAAGAACTTGGCAGCAAGAGTGTTCACAGCATGCACTAAAAAAATTCCAAACCAACCATAACCACTATTTTTGCCAAGCAACCCCAGGCGCAGGAAAAACCGTGTTAGCGGCAGCTATAGGGTCACACCTGCTAGAAGAAGGTATGGTAGATCTTATTCTGTGTTTCTCACCCTCGCTAACGATATCAGACGGGATAAAACAGACATTTTCGCATAAACTGGATTGTGCGTTTAATGGTGGCTTAGGCTCCATTGGCCAGTCACTGACATATCAATCTATTCAATTTCTTAATGATGAATTTTGGCAAACTTTAGGTAAACATCGTGTGTTTGTGGTTTTTGATGAGATCCATCACTGTTCGGGCTCTGAGATTGAAAATGCTAATGTATGGGGCCAACAAGTTCTCACGAAAATCCAGGGACTAGCTACGTATACCCTCGCTATGTCAGGCACTCCTTGGCGTTCTGATTCTTTGCCTATTGTAATGAGTGAATATAGCTCCCCTGATGGCCAGATTCTTGTAGATTATCAATACAGCTTAAAGCAAGCCATTAAAGATAAGGTTTGTAGAGCACCTAAAATCGTTCTGGTCGATAACGAGCATATGTCCATCGTCAATAGTGAGAAAAGCCAATCATTCACATCAATTCTAGAACTTATTAAGCAAAGCCAAACCTCTTACCAAAGTGTCATTCGCAATCAAGAAGCGATGGAGTACTTGCTTGGACTTGCATGTCAGAAGCTCTCTGAGATACGAGGACAATCTCCTAAAGCAGGTGGACTCGTGGTTGCATCGTCTGTTCAGCATGCTCAGACTATAAAAAGCATTTTGTCTCAAAAGTACTTACAGTCCGTTTCGATAGTGACATACCGGCATGAAGAACCTTTAGCTGAGATTGAACGTTACCGCCACAACAGTTCTCAATGGATTGTTAGCGTTGGAATGATCAGTGAGGGTACAGACATTCCGCGCCTGCAAGTCTGTTGTCATATGAGCAGTGTAAAAACCGAGCTGTATTTTAGACAGGTACTAGGTCGAATTCTGCGCGTGAATGAGGCGCTAAACCAGCAAGCATGGCTCTACACTTTCGCCGAAGAAAGCTTAATTGAAATTGCAGAACGAATTGAACAAGACATTCCAGAATCTTGCATGTTTGCCAAAATGAATCACTCATCAGAGTACGAAATAGAATATACGCGTGATTGCGACGCCCAGATTGAACTTCTGGACAAACTTGAGAAAACAGACGCGCAATTAGCATGGGCTTGTGATCAAAACACTGAGAACAGCTCGCATGGGCAAGTTAACGAATTCGACGAACTAAGATTAGGTAACTTTAAACAAATTTTGATATCGGCGTTTGTCGATGTTTCTTAGCTTATGTAAGATCCCGATATAGCTGACATGCTTCGTACAGAGAGCTGCGTCGATGTTGGTTACTGGTAATGCCATTCTTGCTGCT
Source organism: Alginatibacterium sediminis (assembly GCF_003610775.1). Taxonomy (GTDB): domain Bacteria; phylum Pseudomonadota; class Gammaproteobacteria; order Enterobacterales; family Celerinatantimonadaceae; genus Alginatibacterium; species Alginatibacterium sediminis. Next base: position 141,675 of record NZ_RAQO01000009.1, read on the forward strand.
AAGCTCATAAAATTTACTAGTGTTTCTCATCGAGACATTCACAACTAGATACTGATTTTAGATCTTTAAGTAGTAACATCAGCTACAATGCCCTTACTTAATAATTTGAGCTAATCAAATAGGCGCATCATGGTTCGTGAACACCAACAAGAATTACAAAAACAGCTCTGGAATATCGCCAATACTTTGCGTGGCAATATGTCAGCCGACGACTTCCGTGATTACATTCTAGGGCTTATCTTCTACAAGTACCTATCAGACAAACTGAATCGTTACTGTGATGAACTGCTAACCGAGGATGGCATAAAGTTCGTACAAACTGATGATGAACTGATTAAAGAACTACGTGATGAGTGTGTCGAGAACCTTGGATACTTTATTGCCCCTACACAGCTATTCTCAAGCCTTGCTAAGCGTGGCGAGAAATCTGAGTTCGTTCTTGATGAGCTAAGCCGTGTGCTTAACGACATTGAGCAATCCACCACCTCTGCTGATTCTGCCGATGACTTCAACGGACTGTTTGAAGAACTCGACTTGAACTCTAGCAAGCTTGGTAAGAACCCAGACGCACGTAACAAGCTTATTTGCCAAGTGTTGGTTCACTTAGAGAACATTGATTTTCAAATCGATAACACCGAAATCGATCTATTAGGTGATGCCTACGAATACCTGATTGGTCAGTTTGCCTCTGGCGCTGGAAAAAAAGCTGGCGAGTTTTATACCCCTCAACAAGTCTCTAAAATCCTTGCGAAGTTAGTGAGCCTCTCTTGTGAAGGTGAAGAGCGTGATGTGAAATCCGTTTACGATCCAACCTGTGGTTCTGGTTCATTACTATTGCGTGTAGCAAGGGAAGTGAAAAGCACTAACCTTGAGTTTTGTGGACAAGAGCAAAATCCAAGTACCTTCAACCTTGCTCGCATGAACATGCTGATGCACGGTGTGCGTTACGATAAGTTCGATATTAAGAACGACGACACCCTAGAGCACCCAATGCACTTGGATAAGCGTTTTGATGCTGTGGTTGCCAACCCTCCGTTCTCTGCTAACTGGAGTGCAAATGACCTGCATTTAAACGATGAGCGTTTTGCTGATTACGGTAAGCTTGCACCTAAAACTAAGGCAGACTTTGCTTTTGTACTGCACATGGTTCACCAGCTAAACGAGACAGGTACACTAGCGGTTGTTGTTCCTCACGGCATTCTTTTCCGTGGCGCGGCTGAAGGGCATATTCGTAAGCACCTTATCGAGAACAAAAACTATCTTGATGCAGTGATTGGCTTACCTGCGGGTATCTTCTTCGGTACGGGCATTCCGACTTGTATTCTTGTATTCAAGAAGACTCGCCAACACGCTGATAACGTCTTATTCATTGATGCATCTAACCACTTCGAAAAAGGCAAAGCGCAAAACCACCTGCGTGATAGTGATGTTGACCGTATCATTGAAGCCTACAGTAAGCGTGAACAGCTTGAGCCAGAAAAAGCAGATAAATATTCGCATGTTGCGGAGCTGTCTGAGATCGCCGAGAACGACTACAACCTCAATATCCCTCGTTATGTGGACACCTTTGAAGAAGAAGATGCAGTCGATCTTGATGCGGTAGCAACAGACCTAACCGAGCTTGAAACCAAGATGCACTCAGTGGATGAAGATATCGCTGATTTCTGTTCTCAGCTTAATATCAAAGCGCCCTTTCCTTTAAATAAAGAGCAGGTGTAGGTATTTTATGACTGAACAAATGAATGTGCCGAAGCTTAGGTTTGGAGATTTTTCCGAGCAGCCAAAGACTCTAAAATTAATAGAACTATCAGAAGATGGTATATCTAATGGTGTATTTAACGATCCCAAAAAAGTAGGGTCTGGATACCGTTTGATCAATGTAAAGGATATGTATGAAACTGATTATGTCGATACTGGAAAATTAACGTTACTTGATATAGGTGCTAAAGAGTTCGGAAAAAACATGGTGCGTTATGGTGACATTTTCTTTACTCGGTCATCAATAGTACCTAGTGGTATCGCCTATTCTAATGTTTGTTTATCCAGATCGAACGATATTACTTATGACGGGCATTTAATGAAATTAAGTCCAGCCCTTTCACGAGTTGATCCGACATACTTATCTTATAAGCTTAGAACATGGCCTATGAGAACTCGTCTTATTCGCCGAGGTAAACAAAGCACCATGACAACAATTGGACAAGCAGATATTGCAGATATTCCAGTTGAAATGCCAACCCTCCCAGAACAACAAAAAATCGCTTCATTCTTATCAAAGGTCGATGAAAAGATTGGGCTATTGTCAGGGAAAAAAGACAAGCTGACCGAATACAAACGGGGGGTGATGCAGCAGTTGTTTAATGGCAAGTGGCACGAGCAAGACGGTCAGCTGACCTTTACACCACCCACGTTACGATTCAAAGCCGACGATGGTAATGAATTTCCTGATTGGGAAGAGAAGAAGTTGGGTGAGGTATTTTCTATCTCAGCAGGTGGTGATGTAGACAAAAAACATTCAAACAAAGTAAGAACGGATAAATTTAGGTACCCAGTATTTGCCAATGCAGAAACGAATAAAGGGCTGTATGGATACTCTGATGTATATAAGGTTGATCAACCATGCATTACAGTATCGGGGCGGGGCAGTTTAGGTAATGCCCTGTATAGGAATGAAGCTTTTTACCCCATAGTTCGACTATTGGTGTTGAAACCACAATTTGCACTTAATCTTAAGTTTTTTGAGCAAACTATAAATAAATTAAATATATACAATGAGAGTACGGGAGTCCCTCAACTAACAGCGCCTCAATTGAAAACTTACAGTGTATTATTTCCAAGCACTAACGAACAAAACAAAATAGCTAGTTTTCTAACTTTGTTAGAGCAGAAAATTGACCTAGTGAACTCTGAGCTTGAAACAGCCAAAGAGTGGAAAAAAGGCTTATTACAACAGATGTTCTTGTAAGGGACAAAATGAGCACACAACCAGAAGCAATACTTGAAAAAGACTTAATCTCGCAGCTTACCGCAGCTGATTTTGAACCAATCAAGATAGAAAATGCAACCGCGCTTAAAGCTAACCTTAAGGTGCAGCTTGAGCGAGCGAATAAGCTAACGCTCACGATGCGTGAATTTGAGAATGTGCTCATTAGCCTTGAAAAAGGCAACTTCTTCGACAAGTCCAAACGCCTCAAAGGTAGGGTAGATGTAGTGCATGACGATGGCATCATCAGCTACCTCACTTTATTGAATACCGATGCCTCAAAGAATATTTTCCAAGTCACCAACCAAGTCACCATGCGTGGTAAGTATGAGAACCGTTATGACGTCACTATCTTGGTGAATGGCTTGCCTCTTGTGCAGATAGAACTTAAAAAACGAGGCCTTGAAATGGCGGAGGCGTTTAACCAGATAAAACGCTACGCCAAGCATTCTTTTGGTGCAGAGGGTGGGTTATTTCAATACATACAGTTGTTTGTGATATCTAATGGTGTAAATTCCAAATACTTCTCAAATAACCGTGAGTTGTCATTTAAGCAAACCTTCCACTGGACGGATGTTGACAACAAAAAGATTAATGCGCTACCCCTGTTTGCCGATGCTTTCTTAAACCAAAAGCATCTTACGAAAATACTCAGTCGCTACATCGTTCAAAACGAGACCGGCAAATTCTTAATGGTGCTGCGCCCTTATCAGTTCTACGCAGTAGAAGCGATTGTAGAACAAGTAATGACCAGTGATAAACATGGCTATATTTGGCATACCACAGGCAGTGGTAAGACCCTAACCAGTTTCAAGACTGCTCAAATATTATCGAGGCTCGATAACGTAGATAGAGTGGTATTTGTTGTTGACCGTAAAGACCTCGACTACCAAACCGCCAAAGAGTTTGATGCCTTCCTAAAAGGCAGTGTCGACAGTACCGGTGACACCAAGAGTCTGTTAAACCAGTTCCTCGGTTCTCGACCTATACCAAAGAAATCGACGCCTGCTAACGGTAATAATGCCGAAGATAATGAAACACTACCGCAAGTCGCAGAATACTCACCAATCTATAGCAATAACGTTAATCGCATCAATAAGCTAACTATCACGACTATACAAAAGCTTAATAACCTGATCACCAAGCCTCGCTTTAAAGGGCAAATTGAACATCTGCGCCAAGAGCGAGTGGTCTTTATTTTCGATGAGTGTCACCGCAGTCAGTTTGGTGAGACCCATCAGAATATTGTCGAATTCTTCGATAAAGCTAAGCTCTTTGGTTTTACTGGCACACCTATCTTTGCTGATAACGCTAGTGCTAAAAAGGTCGAAGGTAAGGGCGTGCAAAAGAGAACTACCAAAGATCTGTTTGGTGAGCGCCTGCACAGTTATGTGATTGTCGATGCGATTCGAGATGACAACGTACTGCCTTTTGCAATTGAGTATTACGGCAAGTTAAAGTACAAACAAACTGGCTTAGATGTAGATGTCTCTAGTATAGATATTGCAGAATTTTTCAGCTCTCCTAAGCGGATAACGCAAGTCTGTGAGCACATCATTGGTATCCATGGGCATAAGACCAAACGCAAGTTTAATGCCATGCTGTGTGTGGCGAGTGTTCCCGATTTAATCACCTACTACGACACCTTTAAGGCACTCAAGGCCGAAGGTAAGCACAAGCTCAATATCGCTACTATCTTTAGCTATGGCGTCAACGAAGCCGAAGAATATGAAGGTGAAGTCAATGTTAAGGGCTTATCTGAAGCCAATGCCAAAGTACACAGCCGCGACAAGCTAGATTCGTATATTGGTGAATATAACGAACAATTTGGCACGAGTTTTTCGACCCAAGATACCGACAGCTACTACAACTATTACAAGGATCTCTCCAACCGAACCAAGAATGGCGGAGTGGATATTTTGCTTGTAGTAAACATGTTTCTCACGGGCTTCGATGCGCCAAGACTTAATACTATCTACGTCGACAAGAACCTCAAACATCATGGCTTAGTTCAGGCTTTCTCTCGTACCAATCGACTAAACGGAACGGTGAAATCTCACGGAAACGTGATGTGTTACCGCAACTTGAAATCGCAAGCCGACGAAGCCTTTACTCTGTTTTCGAATAAACAGCCAACAGAGTATATCGAAGTACCTGACCTTGACGGTTTGACAGAAGACTTCGCCAAAGCGCTTGAAGCGTTAAGAGAAATAGCGCCAGATGTTCAAAGTGTTGATGACTTGCCAGATGAAGACATGCAAGCAGGGTTCATCAAACAGTTCCGTATCTTGATACGCCTGAAGAACCAACTTGAGACATTTAGCGATTTTGACATTGAAGCGCTAGGTATCTCAGAACAAGAGTTCGTTGATTACGCTTCTAAGTACGGTGATTTAGCACGAGAGTTAAAAGGCAACCCTACAGATAAAGAGTCAATCCTTGCTGATATAGACTTCGAATTAGAGCTACTCCAACGTGACAACGTAAATGTGAGCTACATACTCCACCTTCTTCGAACCATGCTTGAAGAGCCATGTGATGACGCTAGAGCTAAGAAACGTCAGGTTATCGCAAACCTACTTGCTTCTGAGCCAACACTTCACAGTAAACGAGAACTCATTGAAGGCTTCATTGAGCAAAGCGTACAAGGTTTGGTACAGGCCCAAGAGTTTGATGAATACATTGAAGAAAAAAAGCAAAGAGAGCTTGAAAATATCGCCCTGGAAGAAAACCTAAATTCAGAAAAACTACATGAAATGGTTTTTGACATAGAGAGCGGATTAAACGTAGAAGGCTTGAAGTCAGACGACATAGCCGAGCTAATCACCGAGAAAATGACCTTCAAAACACGCCGCACTATTTTGCCTAGAATTGGCGAACGCTTAAAAGCCTTCACCGAAACGTTTATCAGCGGATTTCAGTGATTGTTTTCGGCGAAGGTGAGCGAAAAGTTAGAAAGCATTACAATTATTAACGACGGGGTTTGCGCAAGATGTCCCCTTGGTGAATTGCTTGATTTATTTAAAAAAACTAACTGGAACGCCATTAAATCAAGTTAATTGTACATTTGTTTGATTTGTGATTGGAGGTTGCTGGTGATTTTGGCTCACAACCTATATAAAATAAGGATTTGTATTTGTCTCACTCACTCACCCATCTGTTCGATGTGAATTATTGTCGCGGTTACCCTTCTAGATCAGGTAATGCATTAAAGCGTTAAATTAAACGCTAAAAAGATACTAACCCGCTATTTTAGCGGGTTTTTTTTATTCTAGCCGGTACTATTTACGGCGTTTAATTTGCTTACAACAGCACTAGGCAAATTCAATACAGCGATTGGGGTCAAATTGCAGTGAAACCTGCCTCCCGAGTTCCAATAAACGTAGTTCGGGATCATTGCTACGGACCCTAATCTGATTGCCTTCAAACTTAACAATGGCTTCCATGCTTGGCCCGAGATCGCGCAGCATTATAATTTCGCCATTGGCCTCAATATCATTGACGTCACTAGCTTTGAGCTGGATGTCTTCAGCTCGCAGTGCGAGTTCAACGCTGTGGGACTGACTGGACTTGTTTTTTAGCTGAATGACTTGCCCAAACAACTCGTGGCTGCCATGAGCATTGGCCTTGGCTTGTACGATATTAGCAGAGCCCAGAAAGTCAGCCACAAAGGCTGAGGCGGGTTTGCGATAAACCTCGGACGGTGGCGCGCATTGTTGTACTCGGCCTCGGTCCAATACCACGAGCTGATCGGCGAGCATCATCGCTTCGGTTTGGTCATGCGTCACCAATACAGTCGTTACCCCAAATTGTTGCTGCAACTGGCGAAGTTCAATTTGCATATTATCGCGCAGTTTAGCGTCTAAGGCTGATAGTGGTTCGTCGAGCAAGAATACTTCAGGTTGTACCGCCAGTGCGCGGGCAATCGCTACCCGCTGACGTTGGCCACCGCTTAAGGCCGATACTGGGCGATCGGCAATCTCTGGCAAGCTAATCACATGCAGTAATTCATCAACCCGCTCGCGCTGTTTGGCCCCTTTGATGCCACGCAGCTTCAGCCCATAGGCAATATTTTGTGCCACATTCATATGCGGAAATAAGGCCAGAGACTGGAACACCATGCCAAAGTTTCGCCGGTGCGGTGCCACGGTGCTAATGTCTTTGCCGTTAAGGCGCAAGTGGCCTGAAGATTGACGCTCAAAGCCGGCAATAATGCGTAACAAGGTGGTTTTTCCGCAGCCTGAAGGGCCTAACAAGCAAACGAAAGAGCCGCGCTCGACATTCACGTGAATATCTTCCAAAGCGCTTACGTGACCAAAGGATTTACTAACGGCGTCAATTTCTAAGTGTAAGTTCATAGTTTCCTCGAAGCTAAAGCAAGCTGTTGCGACCGGCTAATAACTTGTCGATGAGAAGAATTAAGGCTAAATCGATAAGCACAATGACAAAGCTGATGGCCAAGGTTGACGGATCTAAAGATGAAACCGTGCGGCTGTACATCCAAATGGGCAAGGTGGTGACATCAACGGTGTACATGAAATAGGTAATGGTGAACTCGTTAAATGAGATGATTAGCGCAAATACCAAGCCTGCAATAATGCCGGGTTTCATTAAGGGAACCACAATGTCTACGCCTGCGCGCAGGGGTGAGGCTCCTAAAGATATAGCTGCTTGTTCAAGCTCAATATCAATACTAGACATGGCTCCAACGCAATTGCGCAGTACAAATGGCAGCACCAGCGCTACATGTGGAATCACCAAACGCCATATCCCAAGCTCTAAATCGAGGCTCTCGGCGATCAATAAAAAAGCGATGCCTAGAATGACCAATGGGAACACCAAGGGCAGGGTGAACAGTAATTCCATGCCATTCTTAAGTCGCCCACCTGAGCGCACCAAAACATAAGCTAATGGCACGCAAACCACGCTGGCAATCAGCATGACTAATGCCGCAACCTTAAGACTGGTAAGCAAGGCGATTTGCAATGAGGCGTCACTATTTTCGCCATTGGGCTGAAATAGCTCAAACATCTTGATATACCAGCGCAGTGAGTAGGCCTGTGGTGGAAAGCTGGTGGTCTCAGCGGCAGAGAAAGACATCAATGCAATAATGATGACCGGCAGGGTTGCTATTAGTAATCCCAAGCTAGCAAGCAGATAAATGGTGAACTTATAACTGCCGCCGCTTTGCTGCGGAATAATACCCACTCTCATGATTGATACTCCGTAACCGTCCAGCGCTGGGTTAAGTAGTTGGCGAGAGCCAATACCCCAATCGTTAGTGCAATGAGCACCATGCCGGCTGCTGCTGCTCCGGACCAGTTAAACAAGGGCGAGATATAATCGCGGATCGCGACGCCGAGCATTTGAACTCGCCTACCGCCTAGCAATAGTGGAATGGCAAAAGCGCTGGCGTTATAAGCAAACACAATGGATGCGCCACTAATAATGCCTGGCTTTAGCAAAGGGAGGGTGATGTCGAAAAAACAGCGCCAATGACTTGCGCCGTTCACACATGCCGCTTCTATGTGTTCTTCAGAAATATTGCGGGTGGCGGTCAGTATAGGAAATACCGCCAAAGGCAAGGCGGTTTGGACCAAGCCAAGTAACACCCCACTTTCGTTAAACAACAGCATGATGGGACGGCTGATCAGCCCAAGCTCACGCAAACTGGTGTTAAGTACGCCTGTTGGACCTAACAAGATAATCCAGCCGTAGCTTTGAATTAGAAGATTCAAAATCATCGGCATTAATATCGCCACGCTTAATAAGCGTCGTAGCCAAGGTTTTTGTACGGTTGCCATGACCAAGGCTAAAGGAATCGCTAGAACAATCACAATTACGGTGCTAAAGGATGCCAGTTTAAAGGTGGTTAGCAGTGAGCGAATAAAGAATGGATCGGCTAGTTCAAGGTAGGGCGTAAATGAGAAGCCTTCAATAGCGCCTTGATTGGCGGAAAATGAAAATCGAAAAATGAAAAAACACGCTGCTAGGAATGGAGTGATCGTTAACAGCGCGGGGAAACAGAGTAATAAAATCTTGGTTTTAGACATCTACATTACATCTCAATGGTAGTCGACTTTTTAAAGCAAGTTTAGATAGAGAGCGTCATTGCTCTCTATCTTGGCAACATTAAGATAAGGTTTGGGTGTAGCGCTTAATCCAATCTTCACGGACATCAGCAATATAATTTTTGTCGTGAACAATAGCGGTACTGCCGAGTTGTTCCGGCTTCACAATAAACGGACTGGCTTTAGCGGCATCTGACATTTTTGCTTGCTGGTTAATCGGACCATTAAGTACTGCTTCAGCCATAATACCTTGCACTTTTGCATCTAAGGTAAAGTTCATAAAGGCATGCACCACATCGTCTTCACCAGGTTTTGATTTCGGCATAATGGTGTACATCAGATCGGCAAAGAAGCCTTCATCAAGGTCGTAGGTTGCACCCATGTTTGAATTTGGATCTGCTAATTCTTTGGCGTAAAAAGCTGGTGCATAAACACCGCCAATATCGAGTGCATCGGCGCGGAACAATTCAGCGATTTGGGTAGGATTTTCACCGAAGGTTAGAATGCGACTCTGTAGTTCTGCTAATTTACTAAAAGCTTGGTCAACATTAACTGCAGCGCCATTACCACCAAGTAGCTTGTCTGTAGCTACAATGGTATCAAGCGCATCTGTCCAAGTTGATGGCGGCAGGAATAAACGGCCGTCATGCTGTTTTTCCCACAATTGACCATAACTGCGAGGCGGCTCGGCAAAAGTTTTGGTGTTATATATCAAACCACCGGTCCAAAGTAGATAACCAATACCGTGACCATCTGCTCCGGTTCTAAAGCGCGGGTCTACTTGTTCTAAATTTGGGAGCTTGTTGAGATCGGGTTTGGCTAACACCCCATCTTTAGCCAACTCTACAGCGCCAACGCCAGCAAGAGTAATAATGTCGTACTGTGCTTTGTCACCCACAGCGCGCAGTTTGGCAACCATTTCCGAGGTGCTGCCGGTACGATCAACAATGACTTTAGCACCTGTGAGTTCTTCGAAAGGCTTCGCGATATGGTCCACAATTGCTTTACCGGTATTGTCTGACCAGGTTAGCAATCGTATAGTTTTACCATGGAATTTTTTATCTTGGCTGGCAAAGACTAAAGATGGCATTGCCATCGCAGCAGCAAGCGCTGTACCTGATTTAATAATATGTCGACGTGTGAATTTATTACTCATGTTGCTTCCTCAATTTCAATGTAATTGGCCCTACAACATCGGGTCTTTCAAAACGCTAACAAGTCTTCCTGACCCATCGCACTTTAAGCTTCACTTGTATTCAGCCAGCAAAAACTCGCAAAGGTTGCGTAGTTGTTGCGCGAAAAAGTGAAGTTTTACTCTAGAGTAGTTTGATTCATGACGATAATGACTTATTCTGACTAGTTCATTCCAAAAACGCATGAACTTGAGTTGCTCTGCTTATGAAACGTCAATTGCCATCAATGATTTCGCTGTGCTGTTTTGAATCGGCGGCCAAACATTTGAGCTTCACCAGAGCTTCAGAAGAGTTGTTTATGACTCAAAGCGCCGTTAGCCGACAAATCAAAAAGTTAGAGCAATCGTTAGGTTGTGAGCTGTTTGAACGGGTTAAACAGCGTTTGAAGCTTACGCAAGCGGGTAGTGACTACGCCGCTCAAGTGTCTCAAATACTCGAGCAACTCGAGTTGCAGACCGCAAAGCTAAGAAAGAAAATTTCTGGCCGTTTAGTGGTTGGAGTTGAAGATGCCTTAACCACCCGTTGGCTTATTCCAAAACTGCATGACTTTCAGCGTTTGTATCCGGAGATTGAAACCGAAATTATCACCGATGTGCATCAGCTGTACACTCAGCGTGATGGATACGACATTGGGATCTTGTGTGGGGACGGTAAGTGGCCGGAAATGCAGTCGCAGTTTTTGATGCCTGAAAATTTGGTCGCTATTTGTAGTCCAAGTTTGTTTGAGCGCTATGGGCCGGTTGTCTCACCGATTGATGTACTAAATTACCCCTTTATTCACCAAACCGCGCGTCCGTCAACAACGCGGTATTGGTTACATGAAGCGGGTCTGAGCCCTGAACAAATTGACGCATTACCGGGATTACGTTTGGAGCATTTTCGTTTGGTGGTGGACGCCGCGATGCAAGGCTTAGGACTAAGTGTGGTCCCACGATATTTTATTGAAGATGAACTCAATCGTGGTGTGTTAGTGATGGCTTGCAGCCAAGCCTTGTCCTGTAGTGATAATTATTATGTGGTCCATCATGAGTCCCGCCAACTTGATCCACAAATCAATGTCTTTGCGCAATGGTTATTAAGCTGGGGAGGTAGCGCTCGACCAGCAGGGCAGCTTGTGGACTAAAACCTAGAGCTTTATTTGGTTCTAAGTTTTGCTTAACTCGCTGTCATTTCCAAATCGCTTTGTTCAAGTAAGCTGGCTAAGAAATGACCACAGAAGATAGCCTCAAGGATTGGCAAGTTTAGCGTGCAATAACCTACCGTAATTAGCAAAGTTCTAATTACGGTAGGTTTGTTTTATTTGTTCCAAATCCCCATTTCTTTGTAGGCTTTGATGGCACCTTCATGGTACGGCACCACATTGTCTTGAACCATGCCTTGTGGGTTATATCGCGCGTAGGCTCCAAACGCGCTTTTCAAACTGTCTTTGTTCGATGCCATTGTTTGTACAAGTTCGTAAACTGTCTCGTCAGCGACATCCGCACTCGCCAGTAGGTAAAAGTCAACTTCGATCATGTGAGTAGGATCATCTACAACACCAGTTTTAGACTCACTAGGACTAACACTGACGATTCGCGCCGAGGGCAGATTTTCACTAACGGCTTGTTTGGATGCATCAGAGTTATCTAAGCTGAGATAACGCCAGCCTCCATCCATTGTCGCCATAGCTTTTTTACCCGCGCCAACATTCATGGGGATCAAGGCCGCATCAACTCGGTTTTCTGCTAAGGCAGTAATCGCTGTTACAAAGTTCGGTGCTGGTACTTTTTTGGTTTGTTCAATATCAACTGAGCCGGAAGCTAAAGCGGCATTGGAGTAGTAATGAAAAGTTCTCCCAGAATTGTATCCAGAAGGAACGCGCATATCGACCAAGTCTCCGATTGATTTCACTTTTGAGTTCGTGGGAACCGCGAAAGAAGTTTGGGTTGCTACAACAACGCCGACCAAACGTAGATTTTTGTTCTCACGCCCCTCGAAATTCTCTTGTCCTAAATAGGCAAAAGTAGCTTCTCCGCCATTCGCAAATCCGAAATCAAGGCGATTGCTATTCATCATAGGTATGTATGTAGAAGAACCAGCAAAAGGAGAAACACGATATTGTTTATCGGTTTTCTCAACCATCACTTTTGATAAAGCTGCGCCTAAGGAATAGAACAAGGATCCTTGCTGATTAGTACCAATCTTTATGGTGGCTGCGCTTGCGTAACTTGCGCAAAACAGGCTCAAGGATAAGGCGGCGATTTTGACAGTATTCATAGTTCCCTCTTCTTTACTAGTTTAGATAGCTACGTTTTTTGTGGGTGATGATTTATAAAGTCTAAAGAGCAACAATGCGCCGATGGCAAGCGCTACAATTGATGGTAGGAAATTTAGATCGATCCAGCTGCGTGGCATGATTATCAAGATGCCCAAAAGTAGAAATAACAATCGCTGTGCAAGTGATAAAGATTTACTAAAGTAACCAACGACTGCAACGCTGATTAAAAGTACACCAAAGATGCTTAGCGCGAAGGTCAGTACAATATCAACTGGATTAGAGTTCATCGTTAATGCAGGGGTAAAAATAAACATCAGGGGCACGACATAGGCTAACCAGCCGAGTTTCATCGCTTCAAAACCGGTTTTCATCGGTTTAGATTCGGTGATGGTCGCCGCTGAAAACGCTGCTAGCGCAATCGGCGGAGTTATCATCGACATCATTCCAAAGTATAGGATAAACATGTGCGCAGCTAAGGGCTCAATCCCGGTTTCGATTAATGCTGGAGCAACAAGTGCGGCCAAAAGCACATAGACACCTGTGGTTGGCATTCCCATTCCTAGCAAAATACAGACCGCGGCAGAAACCAATAACAAGATTGAGATGTGACTGGCTCCAAGCTGTACAAGGGTTAAAGTAAGAGCAAACCCACCCGATGAAATGTTTAGTAAGCCAATTACGATACCCGCTCCGGCGACAATCATGATTAAGTCTTTAACCGCTATGCCTGTCTCAGGGAATGACTCGATTAGTTTTTTTAACTCAAGTCTGTGACCTTGATAGCTTCGTAAAGAGCCTAGAATCACAATTGAAATAGAACCATAAAGTGCGGCCAGTTGTGCGGAAGCATTGTTTATGAACATGGCATACATTAGTACAATAAAGGGAATCGCAAAATGCCATCCTTCTTTGAGAACTTCAGAGACTGACTTTAGGATGCTTTGCGAAGGTACTATATTGTCTCTTGCGGCGATTAAATCTACTTGTATAAAGAGTGATATATAGTAAAGAAGAGCCGGAATGAGCGCCGCAAGGACCACTTCGCTATACGGAATTTCGAGGGTTTGCGCCATCAAAAACGCTGCTGCGCCCATAATCGGCGGCATCAGTTGACCACCAGTTGAAGCAATTGCTTCAATAGCGCCTGATTGCACTCCGCTGTACCCGGAGCGACGCATCAAAGGTATAGTCATAACTCCGGTTGTAACAACGTTGGAAACAGCGCTACCTGAGATAGAGCCAAATAGTGCCGAACCGACAATTGATGTTTTTGCGGCGCTACCGCGCTTTTTTCCCATCGCAGCCATTGCTAAATCGATAAAAAATTCGCCGCAGCCGGTTAAAACTAGAAGCTTCCCAAAAAATATAAATACGACAACAATACTTGCAATAACTGCCAGTGGAGTGCCCAAAATAGCATTCGGGTCAAAGGCTAAATAAACAGCAATTTCTTGCCAACTACTATTGGTACCCGTTAAGGGGTCCGGAATGAACTCACCAAAGAGCGCATAAGCGAAAAATATAGCAATTACCGAAATGAGTACCCAGCCCGTAGTACGACGGATTGCATCTAAGACCAAAAGAGCGGCCATGCTTCCCAGTATTTGCATCTCAACTGTCAGGTAAGGAAAGTCCATCTGAAAGCGCTGATAGTGAATACTAATCCAGCCAAAGATAGCAAACGCTAAGCCTGCGAGTAGGTAGAATAAATACTTATGAATTGATGTTTCCGCACTGCGGGTTAAATAAACAAGAGAGCACCCAAAGCCTAATAATACGGCTAAAAACTGAACCCTTGCGATCTCTAGTCCAAACACAATTGGCAGTTGTAAGGCCCACATAATGCTTAGCAATGGGATTGTTGCCGCAATAATGTTTGAGAATGTCCGCTGGCTCATCGTTGGTAGTCCTTTACACCGAGTGCTAACTCTATTTATTTACACGCGCAAGGGCGATGCATATTTGTCACAGCTATCAAATGAGTGCTTATTGTTCATCTTCAATGGTGTTGCGTAGCGTTCCTAAACCTGCCGCCTCTATCTCAATGATGTCTCCTGGCTTCATGAACACAGGTGGTTTTCTGACATATCCAACCCCAGCTGGTGTGCCGGTAATGATCACGTCTCCTGGGCGTAAAGTGAGGCATTCACTGAGTATTTCTATCAGCTTAGCCATTGGAAAAATAAAATCCGCAGTACTAGCGTTTTGCATCACTTCGCCATTAAGGCGAGTTTGCAACTCCACGGCATGCATTCCAGGTGGAAGCTCATCGGCACTGACAAACTCAGGTCCAAATGCGCCAGTATCGTCAAAGTTTTTACCAATCGTCCATTGTGAGCTCTTGCGTTGATAATCTCTAAGTGTTGCATCATTGAAAAGTGAATATCCGGCAACGTAATCTAAACCATGCTCAGCTTTTATATGGCGCGCTGTTTTACCAATAACCGCAGCTATTTCGCCTTCATAATCGAGTTTACTGGAATTCTTCGGTCTTAAAATTGGACTTTGGTGGCCTATGAGTGAATCTGAACAGCGTAGGAAAATTTCTGGATATTCGGGTGGGGCAACGCCACCTTCGACAGCGTGGGCGGCGTAGTTTCGACCGATACAGATTATCTTTCCTGGCTTTGCGATAACAGGTCGATAGTTTAGTTGCTCAATTGCAATGCGTGATTCAATCGCAGCGTTAGCGGCTACCCCATCGAGTAATCTATTTAAGTCACTGTCGAGTTCTAACAGTTCGAGTAAAGTTGTAGGCAATTCTGGGGCTGCGATACTTAAGTCAATGACATAGTCATCGGCTTTGATTCCGATACGTTCTTCCCCGGCTGTTTCAAACGAGACAATTCTCATATGACATCCATTTCCACGTTAATGATTTGTTAAAACTAAACTTAGCTCAAAAAAAAGATTATTTCTAGTGTTAAGTTAAAATATCGTTATTTTTAATTTCAAAGGTGCGAGATCGACTTTAAGTGTGTAATATGAGGTTCATAGACCATAGAAACAGAGTGTGCCTCGTGTCTGATTACTATATAAAATCTTTAGTTGTTCCGCTTCCGCTAGCCGATGCCGATAAAATAATTGAGAAAGCACTGCAATTAGGTCGCAGCAATGAGATGTTGCCGCTGACGGTCGCGGTACTCGATATGGGTGGAAACCTTATTGCTTTGAAGCGTGAAGATGGTTGCGGAATTATGCGCAGTGATATTGCAATTGGAAAAGCTTGGGGCGCCTTGGGTATGGGGATTTCAACACGTACAATTCGCGATCGTTTGGCTGACCGACCTTCATTTCAAGCCGCGTTGGCATCGGTGTCTAATGGCCGGTTTATACCTGTACCGGGCGGTGTACTCATTTGTAAATCAAATAACGAAGTTGTCGGGGCTGTTGGTGTGAGCGGTGATGCTTCAAATAGAGACGAATACTGCGCTATTCAAGCTGTGCTCGAAACCGGATACTTAGCTCATCCTGAGCAGCCCGATGAAAACTGGTCGCAAGCCAGCTTATAGATAGCAGCGCAGTCATTATTTCAGGCTTTGTCTGTTGGTATTGTTACTATAAATTTAGGTTGTTTTTCTCGAGTAACTTTGACAAAAAACCGCCGGTCGAGTTGTAATGGTTGACCAACAACGTCGCTGCTTTGTCAGCATTGCGCTCAATAGTGGCATTTAGTATTTGAGTGTGCTCATCCGAGATATTACGTTTTTTATAATCAATGGTTTTTTCGGCTAAGAATCGGTAGCGAATATTCTGATCATAAAGCTGCTCTGAATACCCAAGTAATATCGGACTTTGGCACTCACCTATAAGCGCCATATGAAAAGCTTTATGCTGTGACTCCCAAGATTCGAAGTCATCGATATTCGCTCGCGATAGGCGGTGATGCAGAATGACTAGCTGTTCCTCCCAGTTGCTATCACCCAGCTCAATACTTTTTCGTAAGGCTAGTACATCGAGCTCGCAACGTAGCATTAATACTTCATTGAAATTTGACTCACTTAATAAGGAAACCCGAAACCCACGTTGATCAATTCTGTCTACTAATCCATCAGAAGTTAGTAAGCTTAAGGCTTCGCGGATCGGTGACGCGCCTATATTCAGTAAAGTCTTAAGTGATTCAATTTTCAGCTTTTCTCCAGGTGACAACTCACACTTGAGAATTTTGGTTCGCAGCTGATGATAGACTCGATTGATCGCAGTTTTGCCGTTTTGGGCAGCGGGATCCTCTTTCATATCTGGGTCTCTACTATTCATAAGTTTAAAAGCAATGCCGGAGCTTGCCACCGTTTATGTGTATGTAACGTATCATTCCATTGACGCCAATAACTACTTCAAAAAGGTCTAAATACGATTAAAGAGGCAGTATTCTAGTTAGCTCATTGATAATCAGCAACTTCGAATATAGCTTAAGTCTTAAATAGATCCTGAAACTGTTCCCTAAGTTGGGCTTTTTGAACTTTGCCCATGGTATTTCTGGGTAGTTCGTTCACAAAGTGCAGCTGTTTGGGACGTTTGAACCTCGCTAAACTATCGGCAACACTTTGCGTAATTGAATCCTGCAGTTCATGTTGTTGTGCTTGGTTCTCTGCGACTACAACGGCGACGACAGCTTCACCAAAATCAGGGTGAGGAATACCGATAACCGCGGATTCATCCACACCGGAAATATCGTCAATAACACTCTCAATTTCTTTCGGATAAACGTTGTAGCCACCAGAAATAATCAGATCTTTGGATCTCCCGACAATAGAAATGTAACCTTGCTCATCGCGAGTTCCTAAATCGCCGGTTAAAAACCATCCTGTAGATCTAAGCTCTTCAGCTGTTTTTTCTGGCATTTTCCAGTAACCCGAAAACAAATTAGGTCCTTTAACTTCAATTTGCCCGATTTCTCCGTCATTAAGCTCCTGCCCGGTATCGGGATTGCAGATCTTCACTTCAACTCCGGGCAGTGCAAAGCCTACGGTACCGGGTTTTCGCAAACCCTCATAGGGGTTGGAGGTGTTCATGTTAGTTTCAGTCATCCCATAGCGCTCCAAGATGTCGAGTCCTGTTTTGTCGCTCCATGCACTATGTGTTTCGCTTAATAAGGGAGCTGAACCGGAAACAAACAGACGCATGTTAGAAACGGTTTGTTTGGATAACTGAGCTTGTTTTAGCAGTCGCACATAAAAGGTTGGAACCCCCATCAGTACGCTAGACGAGTTAAACAGAGCTATAATCTGTTCCGCATTAAATTTGGACATGAAATTAAGGCTAGAACCTGCGCAAAGCGTAATATTAATAGCAACAAATAGTCCGTGAATATGGAAAATTGGTAATGCATGAATAAGGCGATCATCGCGAGTAAATTGCCAATAATCTGCTAAGGTCAAAGCATTCGCAGCCAGCGCTCCGTGGGACAGCATTGCCCCTTTAGAGCGACCCGTAGTGCCTGATGTATATAGAATAGCTGCTAAATCATCGGCGCTTCTTTCGACACTCGTATACGGCTGAGTAGTGTGAAGCATTTGTTCGCATAGACTACCCTGAAGTCCGTCATTCGATAGCGATAGTAAATTGCTAACGCCTGCTTGTTTGGCAATGCCTTCAAACCCTTGGACACGGTCTGGGCTGCAAACGAAAATACGAGGAGAGGCGTCAGCTAAAAAGTATTCTATTTCGTTCGCTGTGTAGTCTGTATTGAGTGGGAGGAACACCCCACCAGCTAAAATAGTCGCTAGATATAGTTCAACACCGGTGATTGATTTGCCAATTTGGACCGCTACCCTGTCACCAGGTTTCAAACCATTTGCTTGTAATACACTTGCAATGACTTCAGCGTTTTTAAATAGTGTTCCATAGGAAATATTTGTGCTGTGGTCAACGTCATTTGCGAACAGCGATTGATCATGGCCGATGCTTGCCTTTCGCAATACAGAGGCTAGAAAATTTGTGTTGTACATGATGTATTTCCCTATGCTTTTTTACGATGAAGTTTTTTAATTTGAGCCGATGTTTTAATAGTCCCATCTGACAAAAATGATTCATGATTTCGTTCTATAGACGGAAGGTCGTATTCATAGTTAACCATTATTCCGTAGGAATCAGACATCCCACGCTGGGAGCGATTCGCCCACAAATGAATTCTTTCTAGGTGAGCACCATTGCCTAAATGGAATCGAGAAACAGGATCAACCGGGCCACCATCGGAACGTTTTGCTTCTAATAAGTAGTGGGTTGCTAAGCGGTTAAGTTCGGGGCTGTATTGTTCAACGAATTCTTTACTCAACAGTTCACCTTGTTGCGCAATAGCTTCACACAATAGTTGCTCGTTATCGAGAGGCAGGTGAGATTCACTCCATTTACGAAGCCCTGGGACCGGTGACATAGTAATAAACCGTTTCAAATTAGGTAACTCGCGCTTGAGTTCTTCGACGACCTGCTTGATAAGGAAATTACCAAAGGATATCCCTCTTAGTCCTGCTTGGCAGTTCGAAATGGAGTAAAACACCGCAGTAGAAACCTCATGGGGTTCGAGAGTTTCCCTGTCCGCTGCCAAAATATCGTCAATAGTTCTAGGGGTTTCTTGGGTCAGCGCAACTTCGACAAAAATTAGGGGTTCAAAAGGTAGAGATGCATGGAAAAACGCATACAAGCGTCGATCTTTCTCTGCGACTCGGCGGCGTAAGTCATCCCAGCCTTGGATTTCATGAACAGCTTCATAAGCGATGATTTTTTCCAATATTTGAGCCGACGTAGACCAGTTTATGACTTCAAGCCGCAAAAAACCTCGGTTAAACCAAGAGCTGAATAAATGGCTTAAATCGGAATCTAGAGATTTAAGCTCTGAACTTCCTTTACCTAGCCTGAGTAGATCGTGTCGCATTCGAACCAGTGAGGCTGTTCCACCTGGAGCTCGATTCAGCTGACGAATGAGGTCCTGGGATTTCGGCTCTGTAGCAAAGTGGAGCCGACGAGCTAAGTGCTCGGACGGTTTAAGTTTCCAATTGGTAATTGCTTCGTCTAAAGATGTCTCATCTACGCCAAATTGAGAAAATAGCGTTTGGAAAAATGCCAACTTATCATCGTCTTCTAAGCCTTTGTAATCATCAAGAATTTCTCTAGACAGTGCGAGGCTGGTTGCCTCTCCGGAATTCTTTAGCAAACGCGTACATTTTTCTTCTAATGTCTGTTCCGAGTTGCTTGATATCATGGTACTTCCGATATCAGTAACGCGGTCAACCAGATCTTCGATGATATTCATCCAGTTAGGCATACGAACCTCTTGTTTTTACTGTGTAGGGTCTAGGCTTATTTTTTGCTCAGATAATTTAATGTCAATCTGTAAGCTACCTTCGTTAATCAACCAACGACGAATGGTAAAGCTACGCGCACCATTAATATGCATCGGATCTTGTTGAGCTAATTCTGTTGCAGCTCCAAGACTTTTAGCGCGATAAAGAATCATACCCGTTCCTTCCATCCATTCTCCACAATCACTTGAAAGTGGTCCCGCGAACATAAGCTGGCCGCTGGATTCTAGTTTTGCTTGGTAGGCAAGGTGAGCAGGTAAGTGCTGTTTAACTGCGTCTACGTCGCCGCTGGGGCGGCTTTCGATAACATAAACTTCCATTGCGAGAGAACCTCGCTGTTTTGCTTCATCTTTATAGTTATTCCATGCAATCATTTTATGTTCCTTGTAACACAAATGTTAAAAATAAATATCGATATTATTTGACATAACACTAAAACATCGCTAAAAGTTATGCAAGTGTTAAGTTTTTGGTAGCCTAAAGCTCGACTTTGAATGGTGGGTAACATATTGGTTACATTTGGGCCGCGAGAATCTAACCACAATCAAATGCTAAATTGACGTTATACGTCAGCAATAATTGGATTTTGAATTATGAACCTAGAAGAACTGAAAGCAGATGCTCAACATCGAGTAAGAGAGTTACGCAAACGCCAGCCTCGCTTAGATAAGGATTCAATAGACGTCATACTCAATGACGCTCGTTCCCACTATGCGTGGCAAGACCGTCCAGTCCCAGAGTCACTCTTAAAAGAACTTTATGCAATCGTCGCCAATGGAGCAACGAGTATGAATTGCTCTCCAGCTCGCTTCTATTTCGTAAGATCTCAAGAGGGCAAGGATAAGCTAGCGTTATCGCTCAAAGACAAAAATATCGATAAAATGCGTTCAGCGCCAATTACGGCGATTATTGCTCACGATCTAGAATTTTGGCAGCACCTCCCTTTTTTATTCCCTCATGAAGATAGACGTCCCTTATTTGAAGGTAAGGACGAATATATCGAGCGTACTGCATTTCTAAATGGCACCTTGCAAGGAGCCTATCTAATGATCGCAGCTCGAGCTCTAGGCTTAGATGTTGGACCAATGTCCGGTTTTTCTAATCCTATTGTTGATAAGACTTTTTTCGAAGGAACAACACTGCGTTCTAACTTCTTGTGCAATTTGGGTTATGCGGATGAAAGTGCTTTGTTTCAAAAATTACCAAGATTTGAATTTGAAGAAGTTTGTACATTTTTGTAAACCAAAACCAAGTAAGGATAGAGCCAAATAGGGCCTCAAAGCGGTTGGTTCGATTTGGGATTAATTCACGCGTTTGCATCCGTGTGAAAAACTAAAGAAAGGGACAATTGTAATGAACAAAGCAATGATTCAGTTTAAGAAAACCAGTATCGGAATTGCACTTTGTGTAATGACTGCCATGCCGGCTACCGCTGCGCAAACAATTAAAGCAGTCGTAATTGATGGTTACCCTGAAAAATCAATGTGGGTACATGAGTTTAGCAATTTCTTTATTCCTGAAGTGGAAAAACGCCTCGCTAGTACCGGGAATTATGAGATGCAATGGCAAGAATCTTACGGTGGAAGTATCGTGAAACCTAAAGGTGTTTTGGAAGGGGTTAAACTCGGACTGGGTGATATAGGCATTGTCACAACCATTTTCCATAGCTCTAAATTACCTAGCCAGGCTTTGGCTGCTGTTACTCCATTTATTTCTGATGATGCGCGCGTAGTTGCGAAAGCTGTGGATGAAATCGCCAAAGAATTTCCAACGATGCAAAAAGAGTTTGCTAAACAAAAGCAAGTGTATTTAGCCACTGGAGTGGTACTCAATACCTACCAACTGTATAGCAAAAAGCAAGTGAATCGAGCTGCTGATCTGGAAGGAAGCAAAGTTGCCGGCGCCGGCATGAACTTACGCTATATCGAAGGTATTGACGGAGCTGCCGGAGTACGCGGTGGACTAACCGATTTTTACAATATGCTAAGCACTGGCTTAGTTGATCACGCGATGCTTTGGCCAGAAGCCGCTAAAACATTCAAAATTGCAGAAGTTGGTCCCTATATGTTGGAAACCGATTTTGGTGCGGTAAACAGCAAAACCGTAACGGTTAATTCCAGCTTCTGGAAGAAATTGCCGGACGAAGTTAAAGACGTATTGCAAGAGGTCGCGCTCGAGTATAGGGACCATGTTGCAAATATAGCGATGGAGCGGGCTGCTGAAAGTCGCGATGCCTATGTTGCTGCGGGCGGCACAATAGTTGAGATGAGTGCGGAAGACAAAAAACAGTGGGCTGATTCTATGCCTAACATTGCTCTTGAGTGGGCACAAACTTTAGATAAAGCCGGAGAGCCCGGAAGTGAGATGCTGAAAGCTTATATAGCGAAGCTTGAAGCTGCCGGAGCAGTGCCGACTCGCGATTGGACTGCTGGTTTGTAGCCCAAATATTCAGTTGGTATTTCTAGGGATAGAAACGGAGTTGAGTTAATGGAAAGTCTGTTCGTTCGAGCGGTTAGCCAAGTTGCACGCGCTGCAAATGCTTTAGCAATGGCTGCCAATACACTTGGAACTTTAATGGTTCTAGTGTTGGTGATGGTTGTTGACTATGACGTCATAGCAAGGGGGGCATTCAATAAACCCTTTATGGGAGCTGTGGAAGTTGTTCAGTTTTCCATGGTGTTAATCGTGTTTTTGCAATTGCCTGATGTTGTTAGGGTCAATCGGCTGACTCGTTCGGATGGATTTTTAGCATTAATGAAGCCGCGCTTCCCTAATCTGACTATGTGGTTGCGACGGTTTATTGATGCTGTATCTGCAACCCTAATGGTCATGATAGCTATCGCTATATGGCCCGAATTTCTCGAGATGTATGAAACAAAAGACTATTTCGGCGTGCCAGGCGTATTTGTTGCTCCTTGGTGGCCGATTAAGTTGACCATTTTTTTGAGTGCAGTTCTTTGCTCGATACTGTTTATCTGCAAAGTTATTTTAGCTAGTAACGGAATTAGTTTAATCCGCATGAATGAGATGAAAGATAACAATAGCAAAGCGGAGACTAAGCCATGAGTCCAATAGAAATAGGCTTAGCCTCAGTTGTTGCGATAATCGTCCTGGTGTATTTGGGGCTTTATATCCCGATAGCATTGAGCATGGTTTCAATGTTGGCCATTTGGTTGCTTCGGGACAATTTCGAACTGTCAATGAATCTGCTTAAAATTGCGGTGAGCGACAGCGTCATGGAGTACACCTTTGCCACGGTGCCACTGTTTACCTTTATGGGGCTGATTGTCGCTAAAGCCGGTATGGGTTCTGATATCTACGAAGTCATGAACTCAGGTTTTCGCAAAGTTAAAGGTGGCATAGGAATGGCGACGGTCGGTGCTAATGCCGTATTTGCCGCGGTAACTGGCTCTTCGATTGCTTCCGCATCAGTGTTTGCAAAAGTCTCCGTGCCTCAAATGTTGAAGTATGGTTATAGTCCCCGTTTCGCAGTGGGTGTAGTGGCAGGGTCTTCAGTATTAGGGATGATTATTCCGCCCTCGGCTATGCTGATTATCTATTCTTTCGTCGCGGAGCAATCTGTAGGCGATATGTTTTTAGCTGGTGTTGTTCCCGGACTACTACTGTCAGTTGCGTATATTGCTGCAATTTGGTTTATGGGTAAGGTTGCCCCTGCATATATGGGTGGGCGAACATCAACTGAATATGAATGGATGTCGCTGCGAGAGATTGCCAGCAAAACAGGGCCACTGATTAGTCTTATCGTGGTGGTGCTTGGCGGTATATACACCGGTTGGATGACACCGGTAGAAGCTGGCGCTGCTGGCGCTGCATTTGGTTTGTTGATTGCTGTCCTGCGTAAAAAAATGACCTTAAAGGTTTTTTGGGAAGCATTGATTGAAACCGGCCACATTACCGCAGCCATTTTGTTCTTGATTACTGCAGCATCTATCTATAGCCGCATGTTGGGACTTGCTGGCTTGCCTAATGAGCTAGCCGTGATACTTGAACAAAATCAGATGGGTATTTACACCATCATGCTGATTTACGTGTGTTTAATGCTGTTTTTAGGCACCTTGCTTGATACCGCGTCAATCATACTCATCGTTGTGCCCTTGTTTCTACCGCTCATCGAACCCTTGGGCTTAAGCCTGGTCTGGTTTGGTATCGTCACGGTTGTTGGTGCTGAGATCGGTCTGCTAACACCACCGCTTGGGATCAGTTGCTTTGTGATAAAGGCAAGCCTGGATGATGACCGAATTAGTTTAAAAGATGTATTTATGGGAGCTCTTCCGTTCGCGTTTGTGATGTTAGTAGTGCTCGTAGCTTTGATTCGTTACCCGGTATTAAGTATCGGTATTTTGTAAAAAGGATGACACATGCGTTCTGTAACAGCTGACAATATAAGTGATACGTTTCTCGGGTATTTTGGTGATGAAACGGACCCCCGAGTCAAAGAATTGATGGGTAGCCTGGCTAAGCATCTTCACGACTTTGTTAAAGAGACCAAATTAACCCATGATGAATGGCGCAAAGCACTTGAGTTACTCAAATGGACTGGCGACATTACAACACCGGAGCGCAACGAATTCGTTTTGTTGTCTGACGTTCTCGGCATTTCATCGCTGGTGGACATGATTAATAGTTCACCCGATGCGACCAGTTCAAGTGTGTTAGGCCCTTTCCATGTAACGGGCGCACCACCAATGGACTTGGGCGCTGATTTTAAGCGTGACTATGATGGCGAGGTGGTTCTCGTTGAAGGTTTTGTCAAAGACACGACTGGTAAAGCACTTGCAGGAGCCACCGTTGATATTTGGCAGACCGCTCCCAACGGTTTGTACTCATCTCAAGATGAAGAACAGGATATTCATAGTTTTCATGGGATGTTTACAACTGACCAAGAGGGCCGCTATTCATTCACTACCGTTCGGCCGGTATCTTACACGGTGCCAAGCGACGGTCCGGTAGGGGTGTTGCTTAACGCAACTGGCAGACACCCTTGGCGTCCCTCGCATTTGCACTACATCGTGTCGATGCCTGGATATCAGTCTTTGGTGACTGAAGTGTTTCCAAATGATGACCCTTATTTGGACCAAGATACGGTTTTTGGTGTTCGCGAAGACTTGGTAATTGCTTACCAACCTCAAGCTGCAGGAACTTTTCCGAAACAAGGATTTGAATTATCCGGGAAAGTTAGTGACGCATTCACAAAAATTGAATTTGATGCGATCTTAAAACCAATTTGATACGTAGATTTGTAAGTTTTGGAAAAGAACACCGGTAAAACAAGTTAAATGATACGAGCACGACTATAGTTTATAGACTCCCAGTTAGTTCAATAAGGATAGTAAAATGACGATTGAAACACATCAAGATACGACACAAACTGAGCTGCGCCCAATCCCCCAAGAAGCATTTGATTGGTACGATGAATACGCGCATGGCTTGATCAATCGCCGTGAGTTCATGTCCCGACTTGGAGGACTAGTGGCGATGGGTTTTAGTATGAGCGTACTCACCAGCGCTTTAACACCCAACTATGCAGTTGCTGAGCAAGTATCGTTTAACGACCCTACTATTGTCGCTAGTTATGCCAAATTTCAATCTCCAAACGGCCATGGCGAATGCCAAGGCTACCTCGTTCTCCCTAAAGATCTGACGACGACAGCGCCAGTGGTATTAGTGGTCCATGAGAATCGTGGCCTAAACCCTTACATCAAAGATGTAGCGCGTCGTGTTGCCGCTCAAGGTTTTATAGCGTTCGCCCCTGATGCTTTGTATCCCTTAGGTGGCTACCCTGGCAATGACGATGAAGGCCGAGCCATGCAAAAAGGTATGGATAAAGCCAAACTTGAAGAAGACTTTATTGCAGCTGCCAAGTTTATTAAGTCTCACGAACTAAGCACTGGCAAATTAGGTGCGGTAGGATTTTGTTATGGCGGTTATGTTATCAACATGCTGGCCGCATCCATACCAGATGAATTAGACGCAGGCGTACCTTTTTACGGAACCCCAGCTTCGAGCGAAATTGTGGCCCAGGTGAAAGGCCCATTAATGTTGCAATTTGCCGGCTTAGACAAGCGAGTTAACGGAACCTGGCCAGACTACGAGGCAGCGCTGAAAGCTAACAATGCTGATTACGAAGCGTTTGTATATGACGAGGTGAATCATGGTTTCCATAATGATTCAACCGGGCGTTATGCCGAAACAGAAGCCGAATTAGCGTGGAGTCGAAGCATGGAGTTCTTTAAAAAGCACTTGGCTTAGACTGCGATTCTTTAGAAAACAAAAAAGGCTGAGACATTAAATCTCGGCCTTTTTTTATGATACTTTATTCGCCGCAGATTAATACCAATCACAGTAATTTATTGATCACTATTGTTTGACTAAAACACCAATCTTGTCGTCATAACTCTTGTCATTAGACCGCTAATAACTGCGACTTCTTCCTAAAGCTAAGCGTTTTAGTACAACAAGTAAAAGACCAAAAATATAATGGGATTGGTATAACCGACTAATGCCGGTTCGACATTATCATCTCTAATCTATTGAATGCGTTCACCGCTGGCTTTAATTTACTAAAAACATCTACGCTTTTGGTCTTAGGTAAGTAAGCGGTGGAGTATGGTAGCTTCAATATCAGTGGAGAGTGGGCTAGTCGAGTTTACTTAAATCAGAATGCCACTCGAAGCATAAGTACAGTTGGATCGATTGATTGGGTTCTAGACTTACAACTGGGACATTCGGATCGGTGCGCCCGTCATGATCAAGTGCATCTACGCCAATTTCAGGTCAAATACCATCCCAACTTCTTTTTAACAGGGGCTCGTATTCGCCAAGTTTGTTTACCGGGTAACAAAACTCGTCGGTTCCAGCACCACCGGCACTAACCCAAGAAAGGTAGAATGGCGACCGAGGTAAATGCATGACAATGCCACTGTTGTCTTGGTATTTGAGAAAGGGTCGAACGCACTCAACGCCATTTATTTCGACGCATGCTAGCCCTTGATGAATGGCGCCTTTTTCAATACGGTTTTCACCGTAAGGTACCGGTTGCCATACGTTATACGTATCACTCAGCGGTTCGTCTTTGCGGTTCTCAACATTGGCACTGTTGCTGATTAATTCAGCGCCAGCTTGAGGTCTGAGTTGGATGTGATAGCCCCATTGTGGAACGCGCTGGTGGGTGCTTATATTTTCAATGTCATCAAAAAGCTCTAAAGCTTTGCCGTGTTTTTGAATGCGGATCCTGCGAGTTACTCTGTATATGGGTTTTTGGTTTTTTGCCGGATAGCCCTGTTCATCCCAGTCAAACACCAAAAAGCTAGCTTTGACTTGCGCAAACTCAGATTCAAAAAGGATATCAAAACTGTTAACACTAATATTGGATGCTTCGCCATGGAGCCCGTACACCACGCCTTTCTCTTCTCGACGTAAACCCCAATTACTTAATCCAAGTAGTTCTACACCTCCGGTAAATGCTTCAACCCATCGTAGCCCTGTATTTTCCTGACCTCGCACCACAAACGGCGCGTTGATATCGAAGCTATCCTTCGCTAGCAGTGACGGTTGTGGGGGAATCCAGAAAAAGGGTTTATCTAAATAGAAAGCTTCACCAATGCTCATACCTTTGCTCGGTAGGATCTCAACTGAAAGAGTTGGGTTTGTCAGCATTATGCGACGCACAGAGTCGGGATCGCAGGGCTTATGCAGTACCTCAACTCGAAAGCTATCGTTAGGGTAAGTCGCTGAAGTTAAGCAATCGACATTCACTACATTTTTCATAACACCTGCCTAAAGCAAATCGATTATTGAATCAAATTAAAGCCGTCATTAGGTAAGCTTGCTATCTTAAGGGTAGGGCTAAGGGAAAAATAGAGCTTTGTTAAAGTATTAAGGCATAGCTCACTTTTTTGTGGGAACTATTAAGTCTTTGATTTTATATGACCTGAGCTTGGGAATTAAGCGACAAACGTCGTTTTTTCTGTTTATATGTAATTTTGACATGTGCAACAGCTTGCGATGGATTTGTCTTAAGTCGACAGTTATTGCCACGCTTATTATACTCAGTAGTAGTGTCGGCTCACTAAAAGGAATTCTGATGTCGCTTCGAGCGTTTTTATTGCAAATAACTTGGGTTATCTTTCTGCCAATGAATGCCCATGCAGATGTTGAGCTCATAGATTTACAATCTCATAAACTCGAGTATAAAATCCAAAGAAATGGCGTTCTAGATTTTAAACATCTAACAAACTTATCTTTTCGTACATCTGGTTTCCTACAACGCTTAGAAGTTGAAGAAGGCGACATGTTGGAATTAGGGCAGGAAATAGCTCGCCTAGATGATACTGACCTTCAAGCAAATTTGTATTCAGCTCAAGCCAGCTACCGAAAAGCCTCTGGTGATTTAAAGAGAGCTAAAGAGTTGTTTAAGAAAAAAACCGTCTCGGAAGATTTTTTAGAGCTCGCGATTCGAGATGAAAGAAACTCTAAGACCAATTTGGAACTAGCTAAGTATGATATTGAGAGTGCCGTTATTGTTGCACCTTTCTCGGCGGCTGTTGTTGATCGATTAGTTCAACCTGGTGAGTTATTACCCGCGGGTAATCCGGCTTATCAAGTGGCAGCGCTTGACGATAATTATGTTGTGAAACTGGAGTTGACTCAAGATGAAAGGCGACTTGTATCACTCGGAGATAAGGCTCAGGTTTTCTTTGATGTAGCTAAAGCCAACAATGGCCAATCGGTGGCTGCTCAGATAACTAAAATTACAGCTAGAGCCGATCCGGTTTCAGGGATGTTCTTTATTGAATTGACGATAGAGCAAGCCGTTCCTGTAGGTTTTGCTGGTCAATGGGTCAACGTATCGATTAATGGACGTAGCGAGGAGGAAGTTTTTGCAGTTCCATTTGCTGCAATATCCAAAATGAAAGATTTAAACGTAACCATGGTTGAGTTTCGAGAGAATAGTTATCAAATTATTGAAACACGGCCTTTGTATATCGACCAAGAATTCTTCTACGTTACTGCAGCATCTAAATCGATTAGCTTAGTGAGCAATGGTTGGCATTTGCTTGATCTTCAGCATTAGGGATATCAACAATGCAATTACCTCGTTTAGCTCTTAAAAATACGCAGTTTACATTCTTAATTGTCATGTTACTGGTTGCTATCGGCATTTTGTCATACAACACAATGCCTCGCTCCGAAGATCCTCAATTCAATATGCCGATTACCTTGGTTGAGGTCATTTATCCTGGAGCATCCGCGCTAGACGTAGAAACTTTAGTTGTTGATCCGATTGAAGCGGCAATCTCTGATCTCGACAATATCGAGAAAATAGCGACGGATATAAAAAATGGTGGAACTCGTTTAGAAGTAACGTTTATTTACGGAAGTGATCCTGACGCTAGCTATAACGATGTTGTTCGAGTGGTTGGGGCGATACGCAGCGAACTTCCTGAAGAAATTCAGTTGTTATTTTTCAAAGCATCGCCAACTAGCGTTAATATTATGCAATTGGCGCTATCTTCGAGCCCAGTTGATATGCGTAAAATCGGCATTCATGCCGATCGTTTGCAAAAGCGTTTAGAGCGTTTCCCTGAAATACGTAAAGCAGAGATCTGGGGGCTTCCTCTACAAGTCGTCGAAGTTAAGGCCGATCCACAACGATTACAGCAAAATGGTATTTCCTACGCACAACTTGCACAAAAACTAGCGCAGAGAGCCGATAACATCACTCCTGGATTTGTTGACCTTGGTACTCGTCGGCTAAATGTTCAGGCCAGCGGAAACTTTAGTGATGTGCAACAAGTCAAAGATACGGTTGTGCGGGTGGGAAATGCTTCTAGTGTGACAGTTTCCGATGTGGCACAGGTGCAATTTGCTAGTTATCAACCTGATTACCTAGCTTATTTCGATGATAAACCGGTTGTTTTTCTAAGTGTAGAACAACGCGCAGGTACAAATATCTTTGAAGTGACAAAAAAGCTAAATCAAGAGATAGAACTATTCTCAAAAAGTCTTCCTGAAGATGTTTCTATTGAAATGGTATTCGATCAAAGCGAAAGCGTCGAAAAACGAGTCAATGGTTTTTTTGAGAATTTGTTACAGGGTTTGGTTCTCGTAGGGCTGATTTCACTTATCTTTTTGGGTTTCAGAGAAGCGCTAATCATTACTATAACGGTGCCAATATCTTTTGTTATTGCGATCGGTTGGCTTGATTTCAGCGGTTTTGGTCTTGAGCAGATGTCGATTGTAGGCTTAATTATTGCTCTTGGATTGCTAGTAGATGACGCGATCGTTGTTACTGAAAGCATTCATCGTGTAAAGCCTGATTCTAAGTCCTTAAAAGATGCTGCTATTAAGGGGGCTGAACGAATCGCTTGGGCCAGCGCAAGTGGAACCATAACCACTGTACTCGCTTTTCTACCGATGCTTATGCTTAATAGTGCTAGTGGCGACTTTATGCGCTCTATGCCTGTGACGGTTAGTTTAGTACTTATTGCTTCGCTGCTATTGTCATTGAGTCTCACTCCTTTGCTTGCATCTTACTTACTTAAACCGGGAAAAAGCAGCCGGTGGGCCTTGCAGTATCTATTGAACCGATTTGCTGTAGTAGTGTATCGACCGATTCTGTCTTTTTGTTGTCGATTCTCTTTGTTAGTTATTGTAGTCGCATTGGTGGCTCTTGGTTTTGGTCTAAGTCTATTCCCTCAAGTGGGTGTTGCCTTGTTCCCAAAAGCGGAAAAACCAATACTACTGGTGAGCATTGAAACCCCGTCGAATACTTCAATTTACCAAACCGATCGTGTTGCCCAGGAGATAAGTCGAGGGTTGATGTCGAACCAACAAGTCAGTCGCGTTGCTATCAATGTTGGCAACGCGAACCCTCGGATTTACTACAATCAGGTTCCTCGTCGGGGTGAGGCCAACTTTGCACAGATGTTGGTGATTTTAAACGAGTACGATTACACGAAGACACAAAAACTAATTTCAGAGCTTAGAGACGAATATAGCCGCTTTGCTGGTGCTCGAGTTAATGTTGAAGAATTTCAACAAGGTCCTGTGACCGATCCTCCGGTTACATTTCGCTTAATGAGTGATGACATAGAGCAGTTAAGTGTTTATGCAGCATTGCTGGAGTCTAAGCTTCGCAGTATTGATGGGGCTATCAATATCAAAAACCTCATTAATGAGCCGCAAATCGAATTAGGTTTGGAGATTAACTATGCAGCATTAGAACAAGCTGAGATTACTGTTGATGGCTTAGATCAAAGTGTAAGAGGTATGTTGCGGGGGCAGTTTGTTGGTCAATTGAAAGATAAAAATGGATTAAACTACCCGGTATTGACCATTTCAGGTGGAACCGAACTTGCCAGCTTGAATCAGTTGCAATTGCAAAATCAGCAAGGACAATTTATTCCATTAACGCAATTTGCAAAACCCACAATGCGAGAATCCCATCCCGAATTTTATCACTATCAAAAAATTAGAACTGCAAAGGTTAGTGCCGATGTAGCAGCGGGTTACTCGGTGAATGAAATCACCCAAGAACTTGAATCAGCCTTGATTGAGCTTCAATTACCTATTGATATTCGATATGAAATTGGTGGGGAAGAAGAAAGTCGTCAAGAAAATTTCTCTGGTTTGGCACAGGTCATGCTAATTGCCGGAGTTGGAATCTTTGCGGTTTTGGTCTTGCAGTTTCGTTCGCTGGTTCAACCTCTGGTCATATTTACGTCCGTTCCATTTGCGATTGCTGGGGCTGTTCTAGGCTTGTACATTGCTAAACTACCGTTCTCAATTATGGCGTTTGTTGGGCTCATCAGTTTGTTTGGTATTGTGGTTAATAACGCGATTATTCTAGTCGATACTAGCAACTATTTTCGACGAAAAGGAATTGATAAAACTGAAGCGGTACTGATCGCAAGTGCAACCCGCTTCACACCTATAATCTTAACCAGCTTAACCACAATTGCTGGTTTGATCCCGCTAACCCTCTATGGAGGAGTGCTGTGGATGCCACTTGGACTGGTTATTATTTGTGGATTGATCTGCTCAAGTTTCTCAAGCTTAATCCTGGTGCCATTACTAACAAGACTACTAAGTCGCTAATGATGTAATTCTAGGTGCTATTTTATTCCTTGTAACAATTTGGATAAATGCTTACTTGGAATGGCATAGGTGATTGCGCTAGGGTCTTTCAACACAGACTCTTTGCTCGATTTAACGAAAACCTTGTTAATGATAGCAATGACTTTGCCATTGCTTGGCCAATAAACAGGGCTGCCAGAGTTCCCTGGATATGCGGTAGCATCGAGTTGATAAATGGTAAAAGGGTTTTTGGCGCGCTTGATTTGGGCAATGGTTAATTCTGAAGATCGGCGAGCAGGAGTAACGACTGGAGTTATCGCTGAGACTATGCCTTTATGTGTCACGGGGTACAGGCCTAACACTGCGCCGATAGGGAATCCTGTAAAGGCAATATCTTCTCCGTCTCTAACTCGACTTGTCGAATCTACCACCATTGCAGGTTGTGGGCTGCCACTTATTTTTAGTATAGCAAGGTCGTGAATGCGATCGATAGCGGCTACCTTGGCGTCTCGAATGATAGGCTTGCGCCCTTGCCCAATGAAAACTACTAACTGATCCTTTGGGTTATCACTTTTTAGTCCATCTACAACATGCGCATTCGTAGCTACAAATGTGCCGTTGCCAACAACAAAACCTGTACCGCTCAAAGTAGCCCGTGGACTCGACAGTTTATTGTATTTTCCGATACCGACTATCGATGGTTTGATGGTTTCGATAGTGTCCGGTAGGTTTGCTGCAAAGGCAAGTCGCGAAACACAGCATATAAAAATAAGGATAAATTTTAAAACTTTCACGGGAGACTCCGAGTAAAACCAGCACTGCAATAAAGTAGTATTCTTGCGCAAAACCGTCTATTAGCATAGCTTAAATAAACACCCCTGATATCTGTACCTATTTTATCGGCCCAAAGAAAAGGATGACACATGTTTAACTACCAAGACGCATTCTCGAGAAACATAGGTTGGTTGACCGAGAACGAGCAAGAGTTGTTACGGCATAAAAGAGTAGCGATCGCTGGGGCAGGGGGTGTTGGTAGCGAACATATTGTCACGTTAGCGCGCCTCGGAATTGGAAAATTCAATATTGCCGATTTTGACGAATATGAAGTACACAACTTTAACCGTCAAGCTGGGGCGTTTATGTCCACGGTGGGAAAAGAAAAAGTTCGAGTTATGGAACAAGTTGCCTTAGATATTAACCCAGAGGCTGAGGTACGGGTTTTTGAAAAAGGTATCCATAGCGAGAATATTGATGAGTTTTTACGCGATGTGGATATTTATGTCGATAGCTTAGACTTTTTTGCATTAGATGCACGAATTTTAGTTTTTGAAAAGTGCGAGCAACTCGGTATTCCCGTGGTAACGGCTGCACCGCTTGGGATGGGAGCTGCGGTCCTTTGCTTTACTCCGGAGTCGATGGGATTTGAGCAGTATTTTAGATTCGATGATGCAACTACCGAGGACGAAAAATACATTAAGTTTTTAGTCGGTTTATCACCTTCTATGCTCCAAAGGCCCTACTTGGTCGATCCAAGTCGAGCAGACTTCAAAGCTAAAAAAGGGCCCTCAACCCCCATGGCGGTTAAAATGTGCGCTGGAGTTGCAGGTTCAAACGTTCTAAAAATTCTACTTGGGAGAGGGAAAGTTATTCTAGCTCCGCGTGTCTTGCACTTTGATGCCTATCGGAATCGTCTAAAAATCACCTGGAGACCCAACGGTAATCGCAGTCTTATGCAACGCTTGACCTTCAATATAGCTAAGAAAATCGTGCTGAAGTAGATGTCGACTATTTTTACAGATCATAAAAGGTCAAAACAAGGGTGAATAACTAAAGTGTTGTTTTATAAGTGGATTTAATACTTGGCCTGAAAAATGCTTATATCTGGGCAGAGTTTAATTGGTCTAATTTATTACAACGGATGTGAGATATGAAAGTTTTTGCCAAAACATGTTTGGTTGCTGCAATCGGTTTAGTTAGTACGTCAGCAAGCGCGATTAAGATTACTGAATGGGGTTACATCAACGAAGCCGGTTTTTATAACTACGTTGATTCAGCTGGTAACACTTCAGGTATTACAGCAAGCGGCGATTCTGCTGGCGGTAATACAAGTATCTTACCTGGTGGTTCACTAGACACTGAATTAGCTTGGGGTATCCCAACAAATCCAAATAATGGTAATCCAATTGTTGGCCCGCAAAGTGCGCTGCTAATTGATAGTCCTCAAAGTTCAGCTGCATCAGGTTCGAATGTTGTAACCGATAGTGGTGACTGGACGGTTGGTACTGCAATGTTGCACGAAAACTTTCCAATCAGCGGTGATTCTTTAAGCACTACTCAGCTAATTGATGGTTTGTCGCTTCAGCCTCAAGCATTTGATTTTGAAGGTACTTCAGTAGCATTGCCTGTGCTTCCTTTTGGTTCAGCACCAACGCTAAACTTTAACATTCTTTTCAAAGAAACTAACAACAACCTTGTTAATAATTATGTAAATGGCGTTCGTAGTGGCAAAACACCTGATGGCAACCCATGTGAATACACAGGTTTGACGAACGGTGAAGGCGTTAACGTAAATGGCTGTGCAGACATATTCTTATTTACAGGCGCTGATCAAGCGGGCGAAGAATTAGATTTTATTGTTACTGATGACGGTATCGAGTTCTCAACAACATTTATGTTGCCTGATTTTAACGATATGGGCTTTGATGAATATGAGTACACTGCTACTACACGTTTATCTGGTTTATCTCTAACATTGTTTGATGATTGTGCTGGCCTAACTGATGGCGTTGACTGTGTTGGTTTCCTAACACCAGAAAATGGTATCAGTACTTTATTTGCTGACTTCCAAATCACAGCTCGCCGCGTATCTGAGCCGGCAACGATTGCAATCTTTGGTTTGACTCTACTTGGCTTGGCATCACGCCGTCGCCGTGCGTAATATGTAGGTGTAGTCATAAGACTCATTGATTAAAAGCCCAACTTAGTTGGGCTTTTTTATGTCTATGAATTGTCATCTCATTGAATTTTACAGTCCCGCCAAGACCTAAGCACCGATTGCAGCATCTAGCTGAAGCTTTACAGCAATAAAGAATACTCAAAGCAGCTGTATGAAAAACGGTATCGTATTGAAGTATAGACATTTATTCGCAGAAACTAATCGACTAACTAGTCGCGACTGCCCGATCTATCTGCTAACTATTCTGGTGTCGGGATCTTTTACATTGCGTATAAACTGAAAATCAGAGAATTTTTAACTGCTTGATTTATAAACTGTTCAAATAGTAGGCATCAATTATGCTTAGTAGGTAGGGACGGAGAGTAACTCTTCACCTTAGTAATGTATCAATTGGCGACGCGGTACTTTAAGCGATTGATTATAGGATTCTACAAACTTGGATGTGAAACTATGAATAAATTAACGCGCAATTGTTTTTATCTTACAGCCGCTGCAGCAGGCGTGCTAAGTGTCTCGGCACAGGCAGCTAAAATTACCGAGTGGGGATACGTAAACGAAGCAGGGTTTGCAAATTATCAATTTCAGGATACTGGTGGTACTGGAATTACTGCTAGTGGTAGCAGTGATGGAGGTAATGGAAGCATTTTCCCTGGAGGCACACCGCTTCCTACAAGCTTGACTTGGGGTACTGGTGTAACTGCTACTGGCGGTACTGGACAGAGTTCAAGCCCAAGCTCTTTAAACTTGATTAGTCCAGAAACAAG
The DNA here is from genome assembly GCF_003610775.1 of Alginatibacterium sediminis. Classification (GTDB taxonomy): domain Bacteria; phylum Pseudomonadota; class Gammaproteobacteria; order Enterobacterales; family Celerinatantimonadaceae; genus Alginatibacterium; species Alginatibacterium sediminis. The sequence goes on from NZ_RAQO01000009.1 coordinate 177,296, forward strand.
TGCAACGAATGGCAGCGCATTTACCGATGGCGGTTGGAACACGGGTACCAACATGACCCATGACAATCAGTACATCACCGGAGATTATTTAACCTTCACAAATATTCTAGATGCTTTGGCCTTGCAACCATTGGCTTGGGATGATCCGCTAATACCGACTCCAGGCCCATTCTTAGATGGACCGTTGTTGAGCTTTAATATCTTATTTAAAGAGACTGATAATCAAGTATCAGGAACTTCAGCTAACCCTATATTTGATGGTATTTGTGAAGATACTCAGCTTGCAAACGGAGAAGGTATTAATGCTGGCGGTTGTGCAGACATTTTCTTGTTCAATGGTGTTGATCTCGACGATCAACCTATCGACTTTACATTTGAAGACGAGCAAGTATTTTTTAGCTCTGATTTTATAGTCCAGGACTACAAATATACAGTGACTACACGTCTTGGTGGTCTTGCATTGCAAGAAATTGACGACTGCTTTGGTATTGACGGCCAGTCGAATTGTGTTGGATTTCTTACCGAAGAAAACGGTTTGAATACTCTTTCTGCTGATTTTAGAGTTACTTCTAGACAAATAACAGTGCCTGAGCCAACCACAGTTGCAATAATGGGACTAGCGTTGTTTGGTTTATCATTTGCACGTCGTCGCGCTTAAATGACGGTGTAAATTTAAACAAAAAAATAAAAGGGTGCTAATGATTCAATTAGCACCTTTTTTTGTACATAGTGGTATATTAAGAAAATGTAAATTATAGAGCAAGTGGAGTGCCTCAAGCATGCGACCAATAATGCGTAGTTTGTCAAAGCAACCGATCATAGGTAACGCGTTTAAACTGGTAAAAGCTTTTTCAGCTATGCGAGAAGCCGGGCTTATTTCCAAGCATTTTGCACAGTTTCTTGAGCCGGTTGTTGCTAACCAAACTGAGTCAATCGAAGAAGCGTTTAAAATTCGTCATGATGTCTATTGTGAAGAGCTTCACTTTGAACCAATGCGTGAAGACAAAATGGAAACTGATGAGTTTGATTCCTACTCTCGGTTTTGCTTAATCAAACATAAACCTAGCCAGAATTATGCTGGCTGCGTGCGTATTGTAACTCCGAGCTCAGACCAAGAATTGCTACCAATAGAAAAATACTGCTCACAATCTTTGCAGTCATCACCCGTGCACCCTCGAGAGTTTGACAGAAGTAATATTTGTGAAATATCTAGACTTGCTGTGCGGCCTCAATTTCGTCGACGTCGTGCAGATAAATTTGAGGGAGCGGCATCGGGTGTGATCAATGAGCAGACCTATTCTGAAGCTGAATTGCGGTGTTTCCCATTTTTAACAATTGGCTTATATTTAAGTATTGCTTCGCTTGCTGTTCGAACCAATGTCGATCATGCCTTTGTTATGATGGAACCTCGCTTAGCGAGAAGTATGAGCTTTTTGGGTATTAAGTTTCAGCAGCTAGGCCCAGCTGTCGAGTATCATGGCTTAAGAGCACCTTACTATATGAGTTCGGAGATGTTACTCAATAGCTTACCGAAAAGTTTTACCAGCTTAATGAAATCTATCGATGGTCAAATCGAGAACGGCTTATTGGAAGCTTGTAGCTACCCTCGCGACGATTATCTTAATCGTTTATATCCGAATCACACGCAAGAAAACGTTTCCCAAAAGCGAATTATTGTACCCAATAAAGAGCTCATTAGATTCCCTGCAAAATTTACTTAAGCTTTGCTTTAACAATGATGCTTGCCCACCCTACCGTCTATTGTCTATATTAGGCGCAGAATAATGCAATGGCCTGCCTAAAGCTCTGTGGTTGTTGGTATTTGCGTTTAATAAATGGAATATGCAAGTTTAGGGAAACAAATGGAATTAACCAAAGGCAAGGCTGTCATTGTTGTCGGCATGCATCGCAGCGGCACTTCTGCACTGTCCGGAGAGATATCTCAATTTGGTATCTTTATGGGAAAGTCACTGTTTGCGGCTCAAAAAGGAGTCAATGACAAAGGCTTTTTCGAAAACTCTCGTATTGTGTACTTTAATGACTTTCTGTTCGACAAAATGCTTAGTTCTTGGGATGACCCCATGGGTTATTTACGCTGTCAAGATTTCGATTTTTTGCCTTACATTGAAGCCGGTCGAAATCTACTTCGGTCTGAGTATTCTGATCATAGCGTTTGGGGCATTAAAGATCCGAGATTAACGATGCTTCTTCCTTTTTGGAAGCAAGTTTTCGAGTTAGAAGGTGTAGAGGTTTGTTTTTTACACATGTATCGCAATCCGACGGAAGTTATCGGGTCTTTATCAAAACGAGACGGCTTTAGTGAGCAAAAATCGTCGATGCTGTGGCTCAACTATAATCTTACTAGTTTCTTAGCGTGCCACTCTGGACGTTATGTAGCGATTAGTTTTGACCACTTGCTCAGCGACCCTCAAGCAACAAGAAATAGAATTTCCGAAGCCTTTGACCTTCAACTCGAAGGAAATCAGACCTCATTTATCGATAGCGAACTTAGACGAAATAATGCGCATTTAGCTGAACTAGATTGCCCGATGGCAACATTAGCGATGAACTGCTTTCGTGCGATAGAAACGCAAGATCTTGCTCAGATTGAAGCGTGTCGAGAAGAGTATTTAGCGTACTTAAAATCAGTGCCACCGTGGTTCAATGAGCACTACTTAGAAGTGAAGAAATCGGAAGTCAGGCATCGAGTCGAGTTTGAAACAGCCTATAATACATGGACTTGGAAAATCACCAGTGTGATAAGAAAGCTGGAGTTAAAACTAAGAGGTATTCAAGGCTACAAGAATACCCCTTAGGCTTATTAACGTACGATTTCAGTTGAGAAAGCTGTTGTGATTTTGGTTTTTTCAGCTTGTTGTTCAGGGCTTAGATTTACTAACTGCTCTAACAGAGTCTTGGCTTTTTGAGTCTGTTTTGCTACGACTAAGGCTTCGGCTAAATGCAAGGCTATGTCATTTTGTTTGCTTAGTGCATATGCAGATTCAAGGACCGAAATAGCTTCTTCTGGATTACCATTTCTTAGTAAGGCGACTCCCAAGGTATCGGCAATATCAGGGTTGTTAGGTCTCACCTTGTGGGCAGCTTGTGCATGTTCAAGGGCAAGTTGGTACTCTTGCTGGTTAAGATAACTCCATGCTAGGTTATTCAGCGCAATGTAGTGTTCTGGATTGGCTTGAATCGCCTCCTTGTAAATTTGTTGAGATGCGTCAACACTGTTGTTTTGTAGGTATATTTCAGCCAACATAAACTTGAGTTGTTCGTTTCTTGGCGCTAATACTTCTATGTCTGAATTAATTTGGTCAATTGCATCTTCGACACGCTTTTGTTGGATCAAGTTTTTTGCCAAAGCGATGGCTGACTCTTGACTTGGTTGCTTCTCATTTATGGCTTGGAGTGCATCAAAGGCTTTTGGCAAGTCTTTATTTACAGATGACAGTCTGGCCTGTTTGATCAATAGCGGAATGGATGCTCTATCACTAGCAGGAAAACTGTTAAGTAAATCCTGTGCTAATACTATTCTTTCGGCGTTAATTGCGTTGTCGATTTCTATGTAACGCAACCAGCGATTTTTTGGGAAAATTTCGAAAGATTTTTTAAGTTGCTCATCAACGCTTTCTGGTGTTTCAAAACGCATTAAGCCCTGAATATAAGCTAAGTGAGCAGGCATCAAATTAGGTTTATTTGCAAGCCAAAGCTCAAACTGTTCTTGGGCCTGTGGCCACTGTTGATTTGCAATCAACAGCTCGATAGTAGTTTGCCAATGTTGAGCATTTCTTTGCTCTGCTGGTATTAAAAGTAAATGCGATATCGCGCGATCTAGATCTCCATCAATGCGGGCATAGGTCGCAAGCTGAGTTAAATAATCAGTCGCTTCCATGCTGTTTTCTTGAGCTTGAGTTAAAGCTGTGACTGACTCCTTTTCACCCTCATCTTTTGCTAAACCATAAAGGCTTGTCGCCGCTCCAATGTCGTTAGGAAAGGATTCTTTTAGTGCATAACTCAATTCAAATGCTTTTTCTTGTTCACCTTGGCGGCTATAGAAGCTTGCTAGAGCAATCCCCGTTTTTACACTCTCGGGGAATTTGTTGCGTGCATTGGTAAATGCTTCATATGCAGCTTCAGTATTATCTTGTTGTTCTAGTAGAGCTGCTTTAAATAATAGGGCTGGCTCGCTGTCGGGGTAGCTCTGGCTCCAATTCTCGACCGTATTGAGGGCTTGCTCAGGTTGGCCAATTTTTAACTGATAGTAAGCCAAGGCTTGGAAGGTGCGCTCAGAATCATTGCCCTCTTCAAAAGCTTTCTCTAAATCGGCGAATCCGGAGGCGTCATTTTGAGCCAGTTTAAGCACGCCTAAGGTGGTGTCTTTGGTGCTTGGATCTGGAGAATGCTCTGCCGTTAGTAGCGCTAGTTTGTTGGAATCATCTATATATCCAAGGCTTCGAAGGTTCTGAGTTGCATATTGTAAAAAAGAGTAGTCATTTTCGTCACCAAAAGGGTAATTCGAAATTAGTTTATGCATGTTGGGCATATCACCCAAGCGTTGAGCCACCAATATTAAAGCTCGATAAGCATCTATGTTTTCTGGTTGTTTAGTAATGACCCGGCTTAGATAACGAAAAGCACGTTCATCTTTTTTTACTTGTATGGCTGAATAGCCAGCAATGAAATCGTTGGCTATATCTTGTGAGCCATTTGTTGCGGCGATATCGGCGTAAGAGTAGGCCGCTTCAAAATCTTTTTTCGCAAAATTGATTTTGGCCATAATTTGATTGCTTAACTGATGATTAGGATTTTGTTTTAGGACTTTTGTTAGCTCCTTTTCTGCTAGATCAACTTTACTATTGCGCATATAGGCATTGGCTAGTAAAAGCTTATAACCATAAGAATACGGGGATAGCTCGGTCGCCTTTAGATAGCTTTCTGCTTCTTTCTCCGGATTAGAAGACTTTGCTGCTATATGTCCGCTTAATAGCCACACATCAACGTTGTCAGGTGCCTGTTTAACTAATGCATCTGCGATAGCTTCAGCTTGCTCTATCTGTTCGTCACCACTAAGCATGCTAGCCCTAGATAGACGTCCATAAAGGCTTTCAGAGCTTATGTCTTCAGCTTCTTGTAGGGCTAACTCTGCGTTTTCTCGGTCATTTTGTCGAAAAAGTACCAGGGCCTTAATCGCATACAATTCAGTTAATACCGACTCATTAGCAGATTTGCTTTGGTCTACAAGCTCAATAATCGAGTCGTATTGATTCAACTGTAGGTAGCTTCGCGCCAGTAGCAATTCGGCTTGGGTATGGCTTGGGTCTAGCTTTATTGTCCGCTCAGCTTCTTTAGCTGCACTAGCAAAGTCGCCAGCCTTAAAGTGGATTTGGGCTAACAAAAACCTATACTCAGGTTCTTCATTGTCTTTTTGGATCGCATTTTTAACTTCGATCTTTGCGTTGTTTAAATCTCCTTGCGCAAAATGATTTTGAGCCGCGTCATAAAATTCTGTAGCGTTTTGCCCAAAGCAAGCGCTGACACTGGAAGCAATAACTATCGATAATAAGGTTATTCGCATATTTGAAATTGTAAGTCGCATTCACTTTTCCCTGATTGTACACATTAGTACAGAAGTCCATTTTCAATTGGTTTAAGTATAGATCGCTTTAAACTTAAAAGTCCTATTTTGTGTGCTGCCATTGTGAAATCAATAAGATACTCGATAAAAGTTAAGGGGAGAGTATTGTCAGCGTTTGGGCAAGTTTTGCATTTCTAGATAAAACGTCTATAGCTTATGACTAGTACAAATTTTTGTGGAGCTTGATATGAATTCCAAACGTCAAATTGTTCTGGAGCTAAATGAGCTTTGCCCACACTTGCTCCAAGAATTTATGAATCAAGGCGCCTTGCCAAATCTTTCGCAAATATACTCCCATGCTGACTGCTATGAAACCCATGTCGACTGTGACCTTGGGCAGCTAGAGCCTTGGACCCAATGGGTAACGGTCCATACAGGGGTTTCATCTGAAAAGCATAAAATCCATCGCCTTGGACAAGCCCAAAACTTAGAATATGATTCGATATGGGATATTTTGTCGAGACGAGGATTTTCTAGTTGGTTATGTGGATCGATGAATACCAAGTGGGATCAAAACGATCAGCACATAATGGCGATTCCAGATCCTTGGAGTATAAATGCCGAATCCTCACCGAAAAGCTTGGATACATTTTATGAGTTTGTTCGAGCAAATGTGCAAGAGCACACCAATGCTCGGTTTAAGCAATCGCTTCAAAAGAACCTAGAATTTCTGATTTTTATGTTGGGTCACGGACTTTCGGTTCGAACAGTGAGTATGCTTATCCAGCAAATGCTTAGGCAAATAAGGAATGCGCCTGACCAATGGAAAAAACCGTTTCTTCTTGATTGCTTGCAGTTTGATGTATTTAGTCACGTTTATCGCAAAAATAAACCCGATTTTGCAACTTTTTTTTCTAACAGTACTGCGCATTTTCAACATAAATTTTGGCGGTACATGGAACCTGAAGCCTTCACTTTAAAGCCAAGTGATGATGAGATTAAACAATATCAAAATGCCATACTTTCTGCGTATCAAAACCATGATGCCTTAGTTGGCAAAGCGCTAGACTTAGCCGACTCGCAAACCAGCATTGTCATATCTACTGCGATAAGTCAGCGGCCGTTTTCCGAACTAGATGAAGTCGGTGGAAAAAGGTTTTACAGACCTTATTCGCTAAAAGAAATCCCTAGTATTTTTGAACTCGAACATGTTGTAGATGTATGTCCGGTCATGTCCCATCAGTTTTATGTGGTGTTTGAAAGTGAGCAACAGGCTATCTTCGCTGCACAACAGCTAAAAGAGTATACCGTTGAAGGAGAAGCATTGTTTTCAGTACGACATCAGGCAAAGCGAGTGTTTTTAGGTTGTAGAATAATACGAGTGTTAAAAGGACAACCTAAAATTAACGCGATTAATCGAGAGCTGAGTTTTTTTGATGTGTTTTATTTAGCTGATAATTTGAAAAGCGGAGCTCATTCGTCCAAGGGAGTATTATGGATTTACAATCAAAACAGGCAGCAAACAATTTTTAAAGAACCCTTACCTTTAGAATCGGTTATGACAAGGTTGTTGGATGAATATGATATGGCCAGTTAGTGCTTGTTGGCCTCACTAAGTCCTTAATTAAGGTCATTTTGGATTACTTAGAGCTTATTACTGCAAAAAAACTAATTTTGTTCCGATAAATTGTTTAACTATTGGTTAATACCATTATGATAGTGAGCAATGTCACATGATTGTGCGTATTTCGCCCGCGTTGGAAAACTTACCAACAAAGTCTCCCGTGGGCGTTTGATTGAACATAAAGGAATATATCAGTGAGCTCAAATCATTCCGATCGTAAGATCGCTATTATTGGATTGGGATATGTCGGGCTGCCTCTTGCCGTCGAATTCGCACTCCAACGCCCTGTAGTTGGGTTTGATATTAGTTTATCTCGAGTACAACAATTGCAGTCTGGTATTGATCTTACCCAAGAGATCGATAGCAAGGAGTTAGGGGATGTCCAGAACTCACTTAGCTACACTTGTGATGTCGATGACTTGAGTTCCTGTGATTTTTTCATTGTAACAGTCCCTACACCCATCACTGAGTTTAAACAACCCGATTTAAGGCCATTAATCTCTGCTAGTAAAACACTAGCAAAGGTTCTGAAGCCTGGTGATATTGTTGTTTACGAATCTACCGTGTATCCCGGCGCTACTGAAGAAGTTTGTATCCCAGTTTTAGAAGCGGATTCAGGCCTTGTTTTTAACCAAGATTTTTACGCAGGCTACAGCCCTGAACGGATCAATCCTGGTGATAAAGAACACCGAGTATCAACTATTAAAAAGGTGACTGCAGGTTCTACACCGGCCATAGCTGATTTAGTCGATGACATATACGCGAGCATTGTTGTCGTGGGTACCCATAAGGCGTCTAGTATCAAAGTAGCAGAGGCCGCAAAAGTTATCGAGAACACGCAGCGAGATGTAAATATAGCTCTAATTAATGAATTAGCGCTTATTTTTAATCGCTTAGACATTGATACACAAGCGGTGCTGGAAGCTGCTGGCAGTAAGTGGAATTTTCTTCCGTTTCGACCAGGCTTAGTGGGAGGTCATTGTATTGGTGTTGATCCGTACTACCTAACGCATAAAGCGAAAGCTATCGGCTATCGACCCGAGGTGATTCTCGCTGGACGACGTATTAATGACAATATGGGCAGATATGTGGTCAGTCGTTGTGTTAAAACGATGATAAAGAAAAAGATGCCAATTGAAACCGCAAAGGTTCTGGTTATGGGGTTGACCTTTAAAGAGAATTGTCCTGACATTCGAAATACTAAAGTCATCGATATTGTGAGTGAGTTCGACGATTTTGGTGTGGAAGTTGATGTCTATGACCCATGGGCTGATTTCGAAGAAACAAAAGCGGAGTACGGTGTTGAGTTGATTAGTTCACCCGTAGATGGCAGTTATGACGCAATAATTCTGGCTGTTTCTCATTCTCAATTTAAGGCGATGAGCGCTCAACAGATCCGTGCACTTGGTAAATCGAACAGCATCATCTATGACCTTAAATATATCCTTGATGCCCAAGACAGCGACCTAAGACTTTAAGCGAAACCTTTATGAATCAATATCAAAAAACCATAGCGCAGTTACAAGAGTCGCCTAAAACATGGCTGATTACCGGTGTCGCCGGCTTTATCGGTTCAAACCTACTCGAGCAATTACTAAAGTTGGGCCAGTCAGTCGTAGGCTTGGATAATTTTGCTACAGGTCATCAGCATAATCTTGATGAAGTAGAAAGCATTGTCGGTAGTGACTTATGGAATAATTTCAAGTTCTATGAAGCTAGTATTATGGATGTGGATGCTTTAAGCCAAGCTGTTGCTGGGGTTGATTATGTACTCCACCAAGCGGCTTTAGGTTCTGTTCCTCGTTCGATAAACGATCCCGCAACGACGAATGCAGTAAATATATCCGGCTTTTTAAACGTGCTAGTCGCTGCAAGGGATGCTGAAGTTACAAATTTTGTTTATGCAGCTTCTAGCTCTACTTACGGTGATCATCCTTCATTACCCAAAGTAGAGGATGTTATTGGTAAACCTTTATCACCTTACGCAGTTACTAAGTATGTGAACGAACTTTATAGTGATGTGTTTGACCGAAGCTATGGCTTTCGCTCAATCGGTTTGCGTTATTTTAATGTATTTGGGCCTAGGCAAGACCCAAATGGAGCATATGCTGCAGTGATTCCGAAGTGGACCCAAGCCCTAATTAATCAGCAAGATGTATATATAAACGGCGATGGAGAGACCAGTCGGGATTTTTGTTATATCGATAACGTTGTACAAGCGAATATTTTGGCTGCAACCAGTCGTGTCGATCAGAGCGAAGTTTTTAATGTGGCTTTGAATGACCAAACCAGTCTGTCAGAATTATATCTGCTGTTGCAAGCTGAGCTACGCAATCACGGAATTGAAAATCAAAAAGCTGCTATTTACCAAGATTTCCGAGCCGGTGATGTGCGGCATTCTCGAGCTGACATTGGAAAAGCGCAACAAATTATTGGCTATGCGCCCGAGTACAAGGTGAAGGAAGGGCTTACCAAAGCAATGTCTTGGTACGTTAAGCGCCTGAGCTAGCCAAGATGAGTGATAAGCAAATAGAACTCGAAAAAGTTGTAGTGTTTACCAACTTGTATCCTACGCCTTGGCAGCCAACTCGTGCAACCTTCAATCGGCAGCAGTTTAGCCACTTGTCACCTTACGCTAAGTTGTATTATTTGGTTCCGGTACCGTGGTTGGATTGGTTTAAACATCGTAAAAGTATCAAAAATACATCGACTTTAAATTACGTGCCGTACTTCTACCTGCCAAAATTTGGCCGGCGATTTTCGGCTTGGTTAATGTATTTTTCAGTACGCTTACTGGCTTGGTCTTGGCTTCGTGAAAGCCAAGCAAAAAAAATTATAGGATGTTGGGCTTATCCTGACGCTTGCGCTGCTCAAAAGGTGGCTAGTCGATTGGACATGGACTTTTACATGAAAGTTCACGGTAGCGACATACACTTGCATCTTAAGAATCGGTCGCGTAAAGCGCAGATTGTTAACGCCGCAAATCAAGCCAAGGGACTGTTAAGTGTGAGTCAAGACTTAGCAAAGCACATGTCAAATGCTGGCATATCAAACCGAAATGTTAAAGTTATATACAACGGTGTTAATGTGTCCCTTTTTACCAAACGTGAATCGACAAATGTCATCAGTTTCTTGTTTATAGGCAATTTAAAAAAAGATAAGGGAGTTTTTGAGTTGCTAGAAGGATTTAAGGTACTTAGTGATAGTCATCCTAATATGAAACTAAGCTATGTTGGCGGAGGGCCAGAGAAAAGCACGTTAGCTGCCAGAATAAAAACCCTTGGCCTAGAGTCACAGGTTGAATTGATGGGCGTTGTCGAACACGAGAAATTACCCAATTTGTTGAGCCAATCCACTGCTTTATGCTTACCCAGTTATCATGAAGGAGTGCCGAACGTTGTTCTTGAAGCGATGGCTTCAGGCCTTCCTTGTTTGGCAACAAACGTTGGGGGGATCCCTGAAGTATTGCCAAGCAGTTGTGGTGTTTTAATTGAAGCTCAAAGTGTTTCAGCGGTTACCGAAGGGCTAAGGCTAGTGCTCGATACCAATTGGGATTCAGACCACATTAGAGCGCATGCCGAGCAATTTAGTTGGCACGATAATGCAATTGGCTTGGCTTCGCTTCTGTCATTACGGCAGTCTAGTCAACCAGCCAACCCTGAGGCGACAAGCTAGTGGCAATGATGTTCTGGTTAAGTGTTCTTCTTATCGCATATAGCTATGTGTTTTATCCATTGTTATTGATAGTCATCGCAAAATTTTTTGCTTTAAGCCCAGTATCTAGATGTCATCGTTCACAACCAGATGTTGCAGTTGTTATTGCAGCATTTAATGAAGAACAATCCATTCAAGCTCGAGTTGAGAATCTACTCAACTTGGATTATCCAAGTCATAAGCTGCATATTTACATCGGTTCAGATGGGAGTACGGATAAAACTAATGCGATTCTCAACTCATTTGAACAAGAGAATGTCACAGTTCGCTGTTTTGATGTAAATCGTGGTAAAGCCTCAACATTGAATGATTTAATGCAAGAAATAACTCAACCCATTGTTGTGTTTAGTGATGCCAATACAGAATTCAAAAGTGATGCAGTTACAATCTTAGTTGAACACTTCGACGACAAGAACGTAGGCTTGGTCTCAGGCGAACTACACCTTTTTGAGGCAAGCGAACATGCTCATAAAGGGGACAATAAAGACGGTGTCTACTGGAAGTTTGAGCAAATGTTAAAACGCTTAGAAAGCCAGGTTGACGCTATGGTTGGGGCAAATGGGGCTATTTATGCGCTACGCCGAGAACTTTATATTCCCTTAGCCAGCAACACGATAGTCGACGATTTTATGATTGCAATGCAGGTCGCGCGTTCGGGTAAACGTTTGGTATATGCTGAAGAAGCTTGTGCTTACGAAGAGATAGCACCGAATTTAAAGGCGGAACAACAACGGCGAGTTAGGATTGGTATGGGAAATTACCAAGCTTTCCTACGTTCGGCTTGGGCGTTAAGCCCAACAGCTAAATGGCGCAGTGTTGCATACATAGGACATAAAGTACTTCGCTGGTTTACTCCCCATTTCATGGTGATAGCGTTAGTTAGTAGTCTAATACTTGCCGCAGAACCTTTCTTTGCGACGATGTTATTTATTCAGCTTTTAGGTTATGCAATCGCAATTTGGGGGACTCAGCAATCCTATAAGCGAAAGCGAGTTCCAAGCTTCGCCGCATTTATTTCTTTTTTTGTGTCAATGAATTGGAGTCTATTGTTAGGTTTCATTCGGTTTTGTAGCAAAGATATTCAAGGTACATGGCAAAGGACCGCTCGATAATGATCTCTCTAATGTTGTTCGCAATTTTTTTAGTTGTACTCGCCTGGTTTGGCTTAAAGGTTTTAAAAAGCAAGTCGATGGAAGGCTGGATATTCTCCTATTTAAAAAATAGGTTTAGTCCCAAAGCAAAAGTGAATGGACCGACTCATATTTTATTTTGTTTTGTTGATCATTATGAACCGCAATGGGGCAAAACGACGACCTACGAGCAGGAATGTGAACGTGTTGACCGTTGGCATCGCGATTACCCTAAAGTTGCAGGAAAATTTGTTGATGCTGATGGTTGTTACCCCAAGCATAGTTTTTTCTATCCAGAAGAAGAATATCGCTTTGAGCATTTAGAAAAAATTGCAGATTTGTGTGCTAGGGGCTTTGGGGAGATTGAAGTTCATATTCACCACGACGATGACACTAGTGATAACCTTCGCCAAACTTTAGAAAGCTTTACAGAAAAGCTGCATGCACAGCATGGAGCTTTTTCTCGGTGCCCTGAAAGCGGTAAATTACAGTATGCATTTATTCATGGAAATTGGTGTTTAGATAATTCGCGCAAAGATGGTAAATGGTGTGGGGTCAATGATGAACTGATCGTACTCAAAGAAACAGGCTGTTTTGTTGACATGACCTTTCCGTCAGCGCCAAGCGAGACACAACCGGCTATGGTCAATCAAATCTACTATGCGAAAGATGATCCTTTAAAGCCCAAATCATATGATATTGGCCAGCAAGTTGAAGTAGGAGCTGCCCCATGGGGTGATTTGATGCTGATTACGGGACCTTTAGGCTTAAATTGGAAAACTAGAAAAAGTGGTGTATTCCCTAAAATTGAAAATGGGGATATTCGATGGAACATGCCTCCGACGAAACACCGAGTTGATTTGTGGGTTGATGCAAATATTCATGTCAAAGGTCGACCTGAATGGGTCTCAATTAAGATTCATACCCATGGTACCCAAGATCAAGATTTGGATACTTTGTTGGGCCAACCTTTTGAAGAAATGTGCCAATACTTACAAGACAAGTATAATGATGGTGAAAACTATGTTCTTCATTATGTTTCAGCCCGGGAACTCTACAATATTGTTAAAGCAGCGGAAGATGGCAAAGATGGGAACCCAAATCAGTATCGGGACTATCACGTGCAAGCGCCTAGTTATATAGCTAAAGCGAGTTAGTTATATGCGTTTTCGCCAGGTCTTTAATCGTAGTTATCGTATGTTGCAAGGGCACTTCAAAAGCCTTCCCAATGGACTTTATTGTTTTAACTACCATCGTATTGGTGATTCCAAAAAAAGTGATCTTGACCCTAATGTTTATAGTTGCGACGCGACTCAATTCGCACTTCATTTAGATTATTATAAGCAGCACTATCGAGTGATAGATATGGCTCAACTCTTGGACCTTATCAATTCCGATAGTGTCATTGATGAGCCTTTGGCATTAATCACCTTTGATGATGGTTATTGTGACAACTACTCTCAGGCTTTCCCTTTGTTAAAACAGCGTTCACTGAGTGCTTCTTTTTTCGTATCCACGGATTACATAGATGAGTCACAGCTACCATGGTGGGATGAAATTGCCTGGTTACTAAAAAATACTCAACAGAAAACTGTTTTTCTTGAAGGGTGGCAGCAAGCGATCTCGATAGTAGGGTCTAATGAAGAAGACTTAATCCGACAGGTTTTACGTGAAGTAAAGTCAAATCAAACTCTTGGGCTCCAAAAACAACTTCAACAGCTGCGAACTGAATTGGTTACTCAAACCATAGATGCGGAGCTATATCGTGAATTATTTATGTCTTGGGATCAATTAAGAGAGATGCAAGATGCTGGTATGCATATAGGATCCCATTCAGCGAGTCATGAAATTTTAGCCTACCTTGATGAAAAACATCAGTATCATGAGTTATATCAATCGTATAAGAGGATACAGCAAGAACTTCAGCCAACGATTGCCTCGCTCGCTTATCCAGTTGGAAACGCAGCATCATTCTCACCCGAAACTGAGAGAACCGCTAAACAGATAGGCTATCAATTGGCTTTTAGCTTTATTTCTGGTTTGAATTCAATGCTTGATGAGACCGAAAAGTTTCGAATCCGCCGAATTCCGGTCACTCATAATAGTAGTGTGAGCAAATTAAAGCGCTTCATTTTTGAAGCGGCTCATACCAAGAAACGCGCCATCAAATAAATGAATGTCTAGGGATGGACACAAATGACAATACCGACTATCAGCGTGATCGTTCCAGTTTATAATGGGCTGGAATTTCTAGAATCAACCGTTAAGTCAATATTAGAACAAACCTATACTAATTTTGAGTTGTTGTTGATTAACGATGGTTCAAAAGATACCAGCTTAGAGCTTATCGAAAGTTTAGCGAAACAAGATTCTAGAATTCGAGTGTTTGATAAAGCAAATGGCGGTGTAGCCAATGCGCGAAATTTCGGGATATCCAAGGCGAATGCCGACTTAATCGCATTTTGTGATCAAGATGACTTGTGGCTACCCACTAAACTTGAACAGCAGTTACCCCTTTTTTCTCAACCTGAGATCGGTCTTGTTTACTGTGGCTCAATCGCGCGCTTTACGTCAAACTTGCCTGATAGCAAAGCTGATCTCAGCCGTTTTCTTTCTGGGGATGTATTCGAAGACTTGTTACAACAGAATGTAGTTTCATGTTGTACCGCAATCGCCCGAAAACAGCTCATATTGAAGGTTGGTGGTTTTCGAGAAGAGGTAGAACTTAAAGGTGTCGATGATTGGATGCTTTGGCTCCATTTGGCACAGTGCAGTAAACTTGCCTTTGTTAATGAGCACCTTGCGGTTCATATTTTCCATGGAGATAACTATTCTCTTAATGAACTCGCGATGAACAGCGCCGAATTTTATTGCATTGATCAGCTTAGCCTTCAGTTTTCTGACATCGAATTGAAGCAGCCCTGGCCTGTGATTAAAGGCAAGCTACTATTGCGTCATGCGACTGACTACAAGTATATCGGTGAGTTTCGTGCAGCTGGAGAAGCCCTCAGCCAAGCTGGAGAGCTGTTAGGGACTCATCGCTATAAGATTCAGGGGATTGCGATGAAATTGATACCAGCGTTTATGCTGCGCTTATTACAAAGACAAAAACGTTTGAGAACATTAGCTTCTTAAGCTCAGTTAAAGGATTTATAAATGCAAGACGAAAAACGACAATGGAATAATCACTTACAGAGCTTAAAAGATCGACATCAATCCATTGCTAAGTTACTAGATGGAAAGTCGATTGCCTATGTAGATTTGCCTATCCACTTTAATGTGGGCGATATTTTGATCATGGAAGGTACTGAGCAGTTTTTTGAAGATCATCAGCTTAATGTTATCTATCGTTGCGACGCATTCGACTACAAGTTTTCTAGTATTGATAAAGCTGACGTTATTGTATTTCATGGTGGTGGCAATTTTGGTGACCTTTATGATGACGGAAAAATGCAGGCCATGCGTGAAACCTTAATCCAACGCTATCCTAATAAACGGATAGTTTGTCTACCACAAACCATTTATTTCGCAGATCCTGCGCGACAAAAGCAATCCGCTACAATTTTTAGTCAGCATCCAGATTTTCATTTTTTTGTTAGAGATCTCCATAGTAGTGAAGTGGCTAAACAATTTACGGATAATTGCACGCTAATGCCTGATATGGCTCATAGTCTTCATCCTTTAGTCTCTTCCCGAGAGGCTGTGATTCAGGTCCCGCACACGCCGCGAATCCTAAATCTTAGCCGCATCGATAAGGAAAAACCGAGCACTACGGACAGACTCCAGAAAAAAAGTTTCGACTGGTTACATATTGTCGAGCTGCAGGACATCGCCTTTAATCGTTTCTCCCGATTACTCAAAAAAGTCCCAGGTTGTGAACAACGGGCGCTGAAAATTTGGTTGAAAATATGCACCAACATTGTGTTTCGTTCACAACAGTTTTTTTATCAATTCGATGTCGTTGAAACGGATCGTTTACACGGCGCAATTTTTGGAGCTCTACTGGGAAGAAACATTGTTCTATACGATAATAGCTATGGAAAAAACTCCCGTTATTACTCGATGTGGCTTGAAGAAAACCCACTAATTCAGCTTTGTGATTTGGGTGACAAAAACCGAGAAAATGAGCCAAAGAAAGGCGTGAAAATTGAAGAATAAAATAGAGTTTTTAGTTGCGGGCACGCAAAAAGGTGGAACCACGGCGCTAGATGTATATCTACGAGAGCATGCAGCTTTGTTGATGGCAAAAAAGAAGGAGCTGCATTTTTTCGACCAAAATTCTAATTTCCGCTGGCGACCTAATTATAGAAAATACCATCAAAGCTTTGATATGCAGCTTGCAGAAAATCGTATGCTTGGAGAGTGCACCCCGATTTACATGTACTGGGAAAGCGCTATGCGACGGATATTCGAATATAACCCGCAAATGAAACTCATTGCTGTATTACGTAGCCCAGTAGAACGCGCATTTTCACATTGGAACATGGAAAAACAAGAAGGGTATGAATCGTTAAGCTTTGAAGAAGCGATAGCGCAAGAGGCTGAGCGTTGTCGGCATGTTTTACCCTTGCAGCATCGGCATTACTCTTATCTTGAACGGGGGTTCTATAGCGAGCAGATCCGTAGAATGTGGCGCTATTTCCCAAAAGAACAAACCTACTTTTGTAAAAATGAAGATTTGAAGTTCGATACAAATAGAGTGTTGAATGAGCTATCGGGTTTCTTGGACATACCTGCGTTTGAGAGCGTCGAAGCTAAAACTGTTCATTCAAGAACTTACAGCTGTGAGTTAGAACAAGAACTTCGTACAACGCTTAATAAGTACTATCAACATGAAATATCCCAGTTAGAACAAATGCTCAATTGGGACTGTTCGGACTGGCGCTAGAGATGTATCCCAATCTTTACTAGCGCTTCCTAGTCTTTATAAGTATTTCTTTTGATAGGGCATTTTTAGACCAGCTCGATATAGCCAATATTTAGCTTGTTCTCTTACAATGACTAAGCTTAAAAGTAGTGGTCGTTTCCAAAAGTCATGTTCTATAAAGACAGAGTTTCCCGTGCTACTTTGCCCGTCTACTTGTTCATAAACAATGGGTTTCTTTGGATGAAAGACCTTGATTCCCATGTTTTTCAAGATTTGCCAGTCATCGGTAATCCAAAATATGCTGGGGCTTCGGGCTAATAGTTCTGCTGCAGCCCGGTTCATCACATAAGAAACGGTTCCGCAACGATTTGCGCCATTAGTCCCAAATTGGTGTGTTCCAATGCTATGCGTCGAATAAAAAGGCTGAACCAAACGTTGGACAGTTAAATTACTCGCATCTGTTTTAGAGTGACCGAGTAAATAAATAAGGGGGTCATCACTTTCGATTGATTCAAATGCTGAAATACTATCTAAGGCATCGTCTTCGAGTTTCGCATCGTCTTCCAGGATTAGACACCACTGAAAACCGCTGCTCGCAATAAATTCTCGAGCAGCTTTAACATGGCTTAAAGTACAGCCCATTTCACCATCTCGAGCTTTGCGACCATAAGTGAGCTGACAAACGTAATTATCGAACTCATTTTGCGGATTGCCTCTAACCGCATTTAGAAATCGAAATGGCAGAGGAAAATCGTTGTAATTAGCACGTCGAACGGAGTCTTCCAGTGCAATGATTAATACTTCTAAGTTCATTGTTACCTTTGATAAATCTAAGTAATTGTTAACTAGGCTTTATGGATGCCAAGAGCGATCAGTAATCTACGCACTTTATAGCGCAATTTTCCGTCACCGGGTAGTACCTTATTTAGTACCTTGCTTTTAAATATTAACTTTCTGGCTTCTTTTACCCAAGGTGCATCTACTTTATTGCTTTTTGCGGTTGCAACGAGAGTACCCCATTCTGAAACTGACATGTCAGTTCTTAAAATGGTGTTACTTATCATCTCGATACCTGGCTTATCAAAGATGTCAGGGATTTCCTGCCCGGATGCGAGGAAATTTAGTTTAGTACGGACGCATTTTTCACATTTGCCACAGTTTTGTTGGTTATTTTCTCCTTCCCAGCATACCCTCAGGTCTTTAACACCTTGAGGCCATTGGGCTAATTTTGACACTTTCTCTGTGCGATTATTGTCTGCGCCATCATGAATGATTCGGAACGAAGAGCTGCTCAATAGGTGCTCGGTCATGGGTGAGGTACCCCATGGGAGTACAAGAGCATCATAAGGTTCGCTGCTTGCTATTAAACCATAACTGCCTAGCGACTCTACACTGGACAACGCTGAGGATATCAAAGCTGCGACACTATGCTCCCAGCTAATGGGAGATATTTTACGGTAGTTAGTACTCATTTTTATAAGGGGAATACCAACGTCTTTCAAGGTCTGTTTGCAGCGTTCAAAGGCGATATCAAAATCAGATGTATTGTCTAGATCGATATCAAAGCCATGTACTAAGACTGCAGCACTAAGGTCTAAAGATGCAAATCCAAATGTTTTATTCACATGACGATTGACAGTAAACGTAGCGTCTACACCTCCGGAGTAGGCACAAACTGCTTTGTTGTTTACTGGTGTTTTTTCGATAACTAGGTCTACTTTGATGTCGACAAAAGAATACGAATCAGGTAACCAAACACTCCAAGCAGCCATGAATTCGGTTAGGTTCATGAGTAGCGCGCGATCAACTGCTCCTCGAATCACAATATTGCGGTTCTCGGCCATTGCATCAAAAATCATAGCGAGTAAATAGGCGGAGCAATCCGTTTCATCAAAGCCTTCTGGTACTTGATGTTCAACTCTTATCCAGAACTCTTTCGTTGATTCTTTATTATCTCCAGAAAACCTATTGATCTCACAAATACGCTTGAAATACCCGTCGCCTATCTCTAAAGGTAGAGGGATTAGCTCGATTGTTCTCATAGTAGTGCGTTATCCTTAATACACAGATTTCTAGTATAAGACCAAATTCTTGAAAGCGTCGATGTTTTGTAGTCTTTCATAAAAAATACATCTTAAAATAGAATAGGTTGCTATGTTGTCCCAAAAAATATTTAGGTTTCGTTGGTTTCATTTAATATATCGAGCGTTATATTGGCGCCGGGTTGATAGTCGCGCTAGGTGGTGGCCTGAACTATCTAAAATGGATATTTTTTTGAAGACTGATAAAGGCAACTTTAATCAGACCCAAGCTCCACAAAGGTATGCATTTCCTACCGCTTTAGATGATAAACAAAAGCGAGTCTCTTTTTTTAGAGGGCCAAGCCAGAGCTCGCCAGAGTTGGGCTATTTTATTTTTGACAATGCGTTAATCTATAGCCCTAATGGCTGGATACTCTCTGAAGACGATATCCTTCAACTCAGATGCAGTTGGTATGTTGACTCTCCACAGCGTTTCTCTTCAAGCATTACCCCTAATAGAGACGGTGCTCTCTGGCTAAAGGGTACAACGCTATCGATAGCGAGTGACTATAGCGGTACCAACTATGGACACTTCCTTTTAGATTCTTTAAGCCGGCTTTCTCTGTTAGGCGGCGACAAGAGCATCGTGATAAAAGAACTTGATCACATTGCAATATCTGGCCCCAAAAAAGAATGGAAAGAAAAACTATTACTTGCTTGTGATATCCCTTTGGAAAAAGTGATTTGGTTGAGCAGTAAGCAGCAATATACCTGTGAGAAGCTACTAGCAACTTCAATGCCTTCACGATTGAATACTTACCCAAAATGGATCACAAGTTTTTTACGCTCAAAGCTATTGCAAAAAACGGAGTTAGACTCTGGCTCATTAAGAAAGCGTTACTACATAAGCCGCCAGCAAGGCGCTCGAGCATTGAGTAATGACCAGCAAATCTTTGAAATTGCGAGTGCTTTTGGATATGAACGTTACGAACCGAGCTTGTCAGAAAACTCGATAATTGATTTTAGTCGTGCTGAAGCGGTTATTGCCCCCCATGGGGCGGCTTTAACCGATACTATGTTTATGTCACAAAATAGCCTAGTTATAGAGCTTATGCCAAGTGACCATAAATACTGTTACTTTTATACGATAGCTCAAGCTCAAAACCTAAACTATCATGTGCTTATTGGAGACAGCGAAGGTAAGCATCATCGTTTAAATTCGTACCCCAGTGAGTACGATTTTTCTATTGATCCGGAACGTTTTCTTTCGCTTCTACAACAACAGCATCCTTAGTGCTCGATGGTCGAAATTTGCGGTACAGTCCAAACAGCATCTTGCGCTCAAAGCGATAACACAACCCGGCATAGCAACTGCCACCAACGGCTATCTGCAGAATCAGCTGAAGCAATCGAGAATCTATGTTTAACAGTTTAGTTAAATAGACACAGGCCACCATGATAATACCGAATAGTATTGGTTTGTAAGCAATTGATGCAATGTCATAAACCTTAAGATTTAAAACCCTGCAATTGCGAAACACAATTATGGTGTAGCTAATGGGAAAGCTAAACAACCATGCCATCGCTAACCCTATGGGACCAAGCGGATAGAGAAGGAAAATAAAAGAAACAAGGAGTAGAGCTAAAATACTAATGTTTATCATTAAGTGTCGAACTTTCTGTTGTGCTTTAATTGCCGGCGAGAACAGTTCCTGACTAAATCGAAGTGGCATGACCAACAAGATTAATTGAGCAGGGACAATGACACTGTCCCACTTCTCACCCACTAACAATGGGACAATATTATCTACCGTTGCTGCTAAGCCCCAAAAAATTGGAACAGAGATCCAAAAAGAAATCCGTTGGGACTGCCGCATATAATGGGCAATCAATTCTTTGTCGTCTTGTATATTGGAGTAGGCAGGTAGTGCTACTTGCCTCAACACCGGCATTATTTTGCTTTGAGGCATGGTTGCTAATAGAACCGCTACAGCGTAGATCCCCACTTCATCAACATTTAACAGCAAGCCTGCTATAGCAATATCGGCATGCAGGTATAAATAAACCATAATTGAAAGCAGGCTCAATTTACCACCGAAGGTCATCATAGTTTTTATTCGTTGGTATTCGAATCTTGGTCGGTAGAAGGCGGGATTAACAAAAGTAATCAGCAAGCTACTGCTGATCGTTCTAAAAAGTTCACCGTACACAAGAGACCAAAATCCGAAGCCCAAATAGGCCAACACCAAGGTTAATATTGAAGAGCCAATATTACTAAACGCCATGATGATCGATAGATGTTTAAAGTTTAAACTGCGTTGTAAAAGGGAGCTCGGAATCATACTGAGCCCTTGGAATAAGTAGACGAAAGAGCTAACCCTAAGCACGTCTTCAATTGCTGGTTGTTGATAAAGCGTTGCAATCAGCCCTGCACCAACAAACTGAAGTATAAATAGTCCTCCAAAAACCAGTAAGATAGTGAAACTCAGGGCTTCTAGCTGCTTTTTATCAATAGATTTTGATTGGATGATCGTTGTGTTAAACAGTGAAAAACCGATGAGAGCAATGAGTGAAGAAAACACACTAGCGATGGCAACGACACCATAATCTGCCTCGGTTAATAGTCGTATTGTCCAAAAAGTGATTAACCACTTAATGATTTGGCTTCCAATGCGGCCAATGGTGACCCATTTCAAGGAATGAATTACTTTTGATTCAAATGCGCTAGCATTCATACAGCGTTACTCAAGTTAGACAATTAGTTTTCTACGACAGTTGGACGAACCAGCATAGGCCGAATATCTTCAATTGAAAGAGCCCTTGGATTAGAAATATTGCTTTTCGTTTCTAAACTTAAGGATGCCAAAATCGGTAGAATGTCTTCACTAATTCGCTTCCACGATATTAACTTTGATAATGATTCCAGTTCTTGCAATTGGTTGTTCGAGAAACTTATGTGTGATTGGTAATTGGTGTCTGAGTTGAGCGCTTCGTTATCATTGCGGTAATTTCTAGTTTCAAAATTAAAGAGGTTATTGTTGAAAATAATATCAGGGTAACCTTGGACCCAACCTTCAGGCTTTATACTATCAAATACCAGAGTTGCGGCTTGATCGGAGACTTTGGCTTTCGCAAAGATGTTGCCTTCAACGAGCAACGATTTTAACTGGTGATTAGCGCGAAACACGTAGCTATTATAATTTTGGCTAAATACAAATATATTGGATACGAATCGAGATGGTCCCCTAGACGAGCCGGTACCGTCGCCGCCGATACGTACCGTATGGGTTGGACTATTGATACGTAGTACGTTACCAACGACATCGTGTTCGATTCCATCGATTGCTGCATAGCCATCGAAACCAATGAGCTCCAAGGCGTAGTAGGATTGCTTATGTTCAGGCGTCTCTATCCAGTTGTTGTAGACTTCAGTGCGTTCAGCTCTGGATTTTATTGCATTTCCAAGGTTGTTATAAAGTAGGCTGTTTTCGATTCTAAAAATACTATTTGGGTAGCGATCGCGATCGGTTGCCATGTATATGCCGTGCCGCCAATTTGAACCTTTGGGTTTGCCGCCACTTTCGCTAAGTTGAATACCGGACAAGGTTAGGCTTCCTGAGTCTTTATCCGTTCCCAGAATCCCATTACCGCATTTTCGAATGATGACATTTTTGAAGGTGATGCCATGGGATTGATGGCGATAACAAATGCCGCCACCTTCTAAAATTATGTTTTCAACATTCCAAAAATGAGAATCTCTAAGTGAAAAAGTCCAATTGTATTTTGGGGTGCCGCCGGAAAACTTAGGTAGCCGTCCATTTTTTTCGACACCCCTAATGGTGATCGGAAAGTCGGGAGTTCCGTTTTTCCCACGGATGGAAAAGGGCTTGTAAGTTGCATCACCTTCAATTAAAACCACATCGCCTGGGCCCACAAGCGACATGACTTCTTCTAGTTCTTGATATTGGTGACTGGGACCTATTTGCCATTGCTCTGGAGGATTTATTGTTGGCTCTACACGTACATGCCAAGCCACAACGGAGCTATACTTTTTTGTATTGCCACTGGTTTCATAAGTATAAATGTGAGTTTTTAAATGCGCGCCGGGTTTACTACCTGAGTTAACCATGAGCTTGATTTGGTCGCCTTGCTTTAACTTCACCGGTAATGTTTCAAAAGGACCGCCGTTGATAGAGATTTTGGTTTTACTTTTAGCCCGAAACTCTACGTCATTCTCAATACCGCTTAAGGTGACGCAATTGGATACAATGTCTGTGCCGACGGCTACATTTAGCTCGGTTGCAAAGGCTAGCGTACTGCGTCGATGGCGCGACTCTCGGTATTGAATACTTCGGTCGTGGCAAGTTTCAAGCGAAGTGGCAGCATAGGCCACACCGGCAGGGAATAGACTGAGAGCTGCAAAAATTAGAATCCCAGTAAACAGCATTGTGGATAGAGTTTTCACAATTAGAGCCCTATTTTTAAGGTGATGTATACCGTCACAATAATGATCCATGACATCGCGCAGGCGACAACTAAGCGATCTTTACTGAAAAAGTCCATTGTTGCAGGTACGATATTACTCAGTCGAGTGAAACTAGCGGTCTGCATTGCTAGGAATATAAATAACAGTAACGTGAATTGGCGACTAAGAAAAAACGCGGTAATCATGAATCCAATCATCGAAAAGAATAAAGTTTTATTGATAGCTAATTCTTGGTCAAACTTGTTTCGTTTCTCATCATCAACTATAGAGGCTCGCAACTCTCCGTTACCTTTAATCAGCCAAAAACTAGCCAGCATATTTAAGGTAATGACCCCTCCCCATAAAGAATAGCCTAATACACCAAGTTCGGAAGCAACGTGAATATACGAGTTATGGGCAACCCGTACATGTTCTTCAATAAAATTACCCATCCCGATGCCAAATACCGGATTGTTTAACAACATGTGTACGCCTTCATACCATGCTTCTAGTCTGTCATTAGCGGATGACTCGGCGGAACTCAAACCGCCGAAGGATGCGAGTAGTGTGGCTGCCATTGGGGCAATGACAGCAATGAAGGCAATTAACTTTACACCTGCTTTGGATATCAGAAAATACACTGACACGACGCCGATGGTACCGAGCAAAGTCCCCCTAGAACCGGTCATCAGTACTCCATAGGCGAGCAGTGCTATGGTTGGAAGCATGAGCAAACGGATCAAGTTAGAACCATACTTCAGAAAATAAAATGCAAAGGGAATATTCATCACGAGAAACATGCCTAGATCATTTGGGTCGGAGAAAAAACCTAAATAGGTGATCCGCATTTCTTCGTCACCAACACTTCTACTGCCGCCAAAACCGGTGCCGAACTCACCATTAAACGAACTTTGTTGCAGGTGACCGTTGTAGACGATGAGCATTGAAGCGATTAAACATACGTACATTAACTTGGTCTGGCGTCCGCGAGTTACCAGTACTGTACTGAAAAGAAAAAACGGTAGAATGGCACTAATTAGCAGTCGCCGAGCTTGATAAATCCCACCGGTACCCCAGCCGTTTAAGTAAGCTGACAACGCAATCACAGGGAGCATGCAGATTAATAGTTTTAGCTGAATAGTCAGTTTAAGCGGACGAATGAGTAGAACAGTAAAAATGAAAGCACTGATAGTGATGCCCTGGATGATAGGCAGGGTTGCAGTCGATTGTTGGAACTCATGAAAGCGCATAAGTACAGCGACGCTATAGGCAAATAGAAAGACAAAGGCGATGGTGCCTGTCTTTTCGACCGACTTTGCTGGTTTGAGCTTCCGGCCACCAGACTGACGTACTTTTTTATCACTAGTGCTTACTTCTTGGCTCAATGCAATTTTCCTTTTGCTATTGAAGTAACAATTAATGAGCGCACCATACTATGAACGCCATGCGGTCTCAACAATGCGAATATTACAAAGTGTCTATGGCATTTTCCAATCGCAGTGCCACACCGTCCCAGGTATAGTTATCAAGCACGGTTTTTCTAGCCCCTTGAGCCATTAGTTGCAAGCCAGCGCTGTCGGTATTTAAAATTTGACAGGCTTTAGCTACAAAGTCATCTTGCTGCTGAGGCTCGAACAACAAACCGTTTACTTCTTCGTTAATCATCTCACTAAAGGCCCACGCGTCTGGTAAAAGACAAGGAATTTGATTGGCCATCGCTTCTAAGGGGGCAATGCCAAAAGGTTCATAGAGTGACGCCATAACAAATAGGCTTGCTTTGTCTAGAAGCTGTTGGAATTTAGCTCGGCCAGCTTCCGATTTGTCTAGAAACCCATGATAGTGAACGCCCTTGCTTAAGCGACTTGGAAGATCTAGTTTATGCGGACCAACAATGTGCAGTTTAGCTTCTGGTATTTGGTCTTTTATGTCTTGAAAGCATTCTAATATAAAGGGGCCACCTTTTCGTTCAAAGTCGATCCCTACAAATAGAATTTCTGGGCTATTAAAATGCTTTGGTTTTAAGTCAGGAAGCGCATAGTTAATTCCCGCACCAATATTGACGACACGTTTAGCATCAAGTCCATAACCTTCAACTAAACTGTTAGCCAAGAACTGACTCATAGTGAAAACGCAATCTAAGCCCGAATAAACCTTTGCCGCATAATCGAGTGCCGCTTTTTCTTTTTGAGGGGATATAAGGTTCTTACGAAAAGGACTTTTTATAGCATTGATATAATCGCCATCATGATATGAGAAACATCGAGAGCGCTTTTTGACTAAACTTGGAACATCATAGATCGCTCCCACTTGAATGAAGTCAGAGTCAAAATCGGAATCTAAGATATGACGGTCAATTTCCTGAGTCAGCGCCTTATAATAACTAGGATCATGATAGAACTTTTCTCGCCAAATTTTCCGGTTAGGATGAAAATTTTTGAGTAGCAGAGGATAGCGCTGCTGACTTGGTGCTTCGACACCAAAAGCGCGTTTTAGCAGTTTTCTTTCTTGTAGCGCTTGAAAAAAGAATCGACTACTACCTGACCATGAGCGGGGATGAAAAGGATCGCGTCCGATATTTCCACTTCCTATAATTCCAACAAGTTCTTTCATCTAAGTCCTTTAGAAAAGTTATATTTGTTTCTTTGATAGACTGTTAGTCTTAACAGCTACGGAATATAAGCAAATTCAAATTATTGTGTTTAGGGTAACTGTAAATGGTTGAGATGCAAACGCAAATAGCTATGAAGGAGTTGTAGTGAAGATCGCCCATATTGTTAGTAGTATGAATGTCGGAGGGGCCGAACGCTTTGTCATTGATTTAACAAAAGAACAAATAAAGGGGGATGAGCACAAAGTCGAAATTCTTAGTATGGGATCGATGGAGGACCCTTTGCTATCTGAAACGGGTGACATACCGGTTCGATGCTTAAAACAGCATTCATTTATAAGCGATGTATTTCAGCTAAGACAAACCATGCGCAAGCTCGATGTGATACATATTCATAGTACGTATTGTGTATCTCGTGTGGTTTTGGCAAAAGCATTACTTCCGTTTAGCAAGGTCCGGGTTATTTATACGCGACACAACGAACGAGTGCATGCTGGAATAAAGTGGTGGTTAACCTATGAAGCCGCGCGTTATTTGGTGTATCGATTTGTTTTTGTTGCGCAAAAAGCTCAGGAGAATTATGTCGAACATTACCCTCGGCTGGAGCATAAGTGTACAACCATTTTGAATGGTGTTGCTCCTGTTGAGCGTTTACAAAGCTTGCCTAAAGTTGGACTTCGTATAGGTCATGTTGGGCGATTTATTCCTTTAAAATCCCAAAAGACCTTATTGCAAGCCATGAGTGAAATTAAAGCATGTGGGTCGGACTATTACTCTCTTCACTTTTACGGAACTGGGCCACTGATGGCTGACTGTAAAGCATATTGCGGACAGCACTTGGCATCTTGTGAAATTGCTTTCTACGGACATGAAACAGACAGAACAAAGATCTACAGCTCGTTTGACGTGCTTGTTGTGACATCATCGACTGAAGGTCTGTCTCTAGCGATACTGGAGGCTATGGCAAGCGGTATACCGGTTATCGCGTCTAATGTTGGAGGTAATCCAGAATTAGTCACTGACCAGTTTAACGGGTATCTGTACGAATATGGGGACGCCCAAGAGCTAGCTGCTAAGTTGGAGATCCTGAAAAATATGAGCGATGCAGATTTCTCTGAAATGTGTAACAACAGTAAAAAACGATATGAACATAGTTTCTCGATGAAACAATGCGCAGCGAATTATTTGGCGGTTTATCAAGCCTAATCAAAAAACGTGTTTCTTGATTAGGCTTATGTTGAGGGGGTGTTTTGTCGTGCTGTATTACCAGCAAATACCCTCATACAAATCAGAACCGTCATCAGGGTTGATAATACGAACTAGGTCAACAATATGGCATTCGGCAGGTGCCGATTTTACTGCTTGCTTAAAATTAGGGTCGCTGTTGCCAATGACTAACACTTCAGCATGATCAATTACTTCCTGCTCTGAATCGACCATTAGACGAGAGATATGAGGAATTCGATTTAATATGTAATCACGGTTAGCACCGACGACAGAAGCGATACTTACGTTTTTGTCGTATAAGCGTAGATCATACCCTTTGCCGATAAGACGTTCGATTACTTCAACAACAGGGCTTTCTCGTAAATCATCAGTACCAGCTTTGAAGCTAAATCCCAGGATTCCTATTTTGCGTTTGTTTTTTTCGGTAATTAGCTCAAGACCATGGTTCACTTGCAGTTCATTTGACGGCAATATCGAAGCAAGGACCGGAACATCAACGTCCAATGAGCGTGCCTTGTAGACTAATGCTCGGACATCCTTTGGTAAGCATGAGCCTCCAAAAGCAAAGCCCGGCTTCATATAATATGATGAAATATTGAGTTTGGTGTCTTGGCAAAAAATGTCCATAACCTTATGGCTATCTACATTCACTTTCTTGGAAATATTGCCAATTTCATTTGCGAATGCAACCTTCAAAGCGTGCCAGACATTGTCTGAATATTTGACCATTTCCGCGGTTGCTAAATCGGTGCCAATTTTCGGGCCTGGTAGGTGAGCATATATATCTAAAACAATGTCTTGAGTTCTTTTATCGTTAGCGCCTACAACTGTTTTCGGTGGGTTGTAATAGTCATAAACCGCAGTACCTTCGCGCAGAAACTCTGGATTGATCGCTAGACCAAATCCAACACCAGCAGTCTTGCCCGAGCTATCTTCTAAGGTTGGTTGAACAATGTCACGCATTGTACCCGGAAGCATCGTAGAACGAATTACAACGACATGATAGTCATCTTTGTTCTTGATTTCCTCACCGATTTGCTCGCAAACCCGACGTACATATTTTAAGTCCAAGCTGCCATTAAGTTGGCTTGGAGTACCAACACAAATCATAGAAACACTGGTTTTTTTAATCGCAAGCGCACAATCAGTTGTTGCACTTAACGACCCTGACTTGGCACCAGTAGCGATGATTTTATCGATGTCTTGTTCAATAATGGGAGAGTTACCAGCGTTGATTAAGCTTACCTTGGTATCACTAGTGTCTACTCCAATAACGGTGTGGCCATCTTTTACTAGACAACCTGCAGATACTGCACCTACGTATCCTAGCCCGAATATACTGATTTCCATGTTTTTGCCTTCGTCCTAAAGTTAATAATCTACGTCAATGCTTATATGTTCTAGCGATGACTTAATTTTTGTTTACAGCTTTGTAGCATGGCGACAAACTCATCAGTTACTTTATTCCAACCATAGTTTTCTTTGACTAATTTGTAGCCTGATTTGGATAAGTTTGCTGCTAAATCTGGTTCGGATAAAGCCCGACAAACTTCGTTAGCAAAGTCTTGAGCTTCATCGGCGAGTAAAATGTCCTTATTATGAGAAACAGGTAAACCTTCAGCCCCAATGCGGGTCGATACCACGGGTAAGTTTGCTGCCATGGTCTCAAAAATTTTAATTCGAGTTCCTCCACCGATTCTCAAAGGCACAACTGATATGGCTGCTTTAGCTAAGTAAGGGCGGATATCATCAACCGTTCCAGTCACGGTAATTGATGGATCCTCTTTACCCAGTGCCGTTATTTTTTCTGGTGGATTTCTACCGACAATAGTTAAACTGATATCAGGAGTCTTGAGTTTAATTAGAGGATAGACATTGCGCACAAAATCACTAATTCCATCGACATTAGGCATCCAATCCATTGAACCGAGAAACACCATGCTATTTGCAGTGGGCTCACGTTTATAGACAGAAAAATAGTCTATATCAACGCCGGTAGGAACATTACCCAAGACATTTGTTAGTCCAAAATCTTGCTTAAAAGATTGTTCGTCTTCTTCGCTTACAGCGATGACGCCATCAAATGAACTACAAGTATCTTTCTCGTACTTTAAATACCGTTTCCATTGCGAGGTAAAATAAAATTTTGATAAAAAATTGCCTGCGTTTATGACGTAGCGTTCCCAGATCCTGCTTTCAACGTTATGCTGAAATACAACATATGGAACTTGTTTTTGTTTTTCTATGCCGTCTAAATTAGCTGACAAACTTAAGAAGTCACAGATAACAACTTGATAGTCTTCAGATTCTAGTTGCGCGCTAAGCGCCGCACGGATCGCGGTATTTGTATAGCGGTCAATCACGAATGGCTTTGTCGAAAATAGAAAGTTTTTTAAAATTGAGAGCAAAAAAGTTAGCTTATTTGATTTCTGGTCTTTCCAATCAACCCAAACTTGGTTGTCGCTATACTCGTCAACTTTTACAGGAGCAAGAGCGGAGACTTCATTAAGCGCAAAGAAAGTAATGTCGTAGCTTTTCTTCAATTCGACCATCATATTGTAAGTACGAATTTTACCACCTGAATTAAGTGGGTGAAGTGGATCAGCTTTTATCCATAACAGCTTTGGTCGAACAATTGATGTTTGCTCGTCTAGCATATTTTCTGGATTTACAGCATTATCATGCATATCGTGATTCGTCCTTGAACCGTAAACGGAATATTGTGGCAAGCTTGATTGGAAAAGCATAACACTGCATTAGAATTACGTTAACCGTTAAAGTGTTCCAAATAGATGGATTTGCCAAATTTGTTGATAATAGTGTATGCCTTAATCGGGATCTAAAGAGGAATCATATGTTGAAGAAGGATTTTCGCCGAAAACAACAGATATTTTGGGAGGACGGCGCGCAAGTCAGCATGCTAAGAATTCTAATTTCTGATGGCAGCGGTGCAATGATTTTATACCGCTTAATGCGTTGGTTATCGGAGCGTGGCCTGGCTCCGTTAGCGTTGGTTATTCAATGGTTGAATAAGTTTCTTAACGGTTGTGTGATCGGTCAGAAAGCTGATTTTGACGAAGGTTTTGTAATCATGCATCCTGTTGGAATCGTAATCAATTCCAAGGTTAAAGCAGGTAAAAATGTAACCCTTGAAAGCGGGGTTGTCATTGGAGATGAAAAAGGAAAATCGCCAGTTTTACACGATGATATCTTTATCGGCTCCGGGGCCAAGATTATCGGTGGGCTTACGATTGCTAATCATGTGAAAGTAGGAGCCAATGCAGTGGTGACCAAATCGGCACTGCAAGGGGAAACCATGCTAGGGATCCCTGCCAAAGCGTACAATAAGTCCTAATGAGTTTTAGCTTTTAAAGATAAGACTAGCAAAGCCTCTTGCTATCGCAGTATCACAATCTAGGTTACATGGGATATCTATCAATGCTATTTGGCTGTTTCGCTCTCCAGCAAAAGCTTGCTCGATTTTTGAAATGCGGTAGTCAATACCTGCTGCAACAGCTTGGTTACCTAAGACAAACTGATACATTAGAACTCTTTTCTCGTTACGCTTAGATAAATACTTAACAATCGAAGTTTCGCGCAGCTTGTATTGCTCTACTATTTTTGTCGAGCTTAACGGAACTTGATTGAGATATGAGCGAGCTTGTGACTCGAATCCTGGGCTACCAAAGGTGAGCAGTAGACCGTACTCATCATCTAGGTTAAAGCCTTGCCAGGACTGGTTATATTGGATGTTTCTAAATACCCAAGCTGGTCCCTGAATTTCGTCTAGAGGAGCAGTTTTACTCTGTGTTAATTCATAGCTAGCGGGTGAGATAACAAGTATTACAACGAAAGTAATAACGCTGGGCACCAAAACCCCAAATTTGCTTGGCTCGGTCTTCAATTCAACTGAGGCTATTGCCTCAACTGCTTTATCATCAACTAAATATCGGCCAAACCACATTAGTAAAGCTAGGTAGGGAACATAGATAAACCAACCGAGATTGTTGTGATCTTGGATGATCGGGCTTTGCATCTCTGTAAAATGGCCAATCAATATAATGACCGTGATTCGAATCCAATTGGTGAGCAACGCTCCAGCCAAGCATAGCAAGGTGAAAATTACGGCTTTTTTATACGAACGAATGTTTAAGTAAATAAACATGACCGCAACAAAACAAGACGTAATGAAATAACGCAACCCGCTACAACCACCTGCAATTTCAAACTGACCAACCGCAATAGTAACGATATTTCCTTCAATAAAGCTCGGAACATTAGTCATACTCATGATTATGCCGACTGCATATGTGGATAGATTCTGCAAAGGGACGACTAGGGGGCCCCAAATTGGAACCATGAACCACAAAACAACACTTGCAAGTAATAACTCAAGCGAAAATCGGAAAAAGATCAAAAGGCTAAAAAAGAAGCAAATGGGTAGCATCCAACGAACTAATAAGGCAACTTGGGCGATATATAGAATGAGAGACGCCAGCGAACAAAGTACCGCTAGCACAGCTATACCAGTGGAGAAACGACGAGTTGTTAACACGCCACGGCGAAAGGCTCGATGCAGTAAGTAGATGGAAATAAATGGAATGAGATAGGCATGCGAATAGGTGCCATCATCAAAACTGTGGATTTTCAGGTCAATCAACAGCGGCCAATTGACGACTAAAAATAGGGTAACGACAAGCGTTAACAGCCCTACTTCCGCAAAAGACCTTGGCACTGCAGAGAGCAAGCTAGCTTTAGCATTCAAAACTATCGACCTTGCCCAAATATAACGATTTCAGCTGTTCGAATTAAAATAAGTAGATCAAACATGAAACTCCGGTGCTTGATGTAATATAAGTCGTACTTTAACTTCTCAACACTATCGTTATAGCTACCGCCGTAGGGATACTTGAGCTGAGCCCATCCGGTTAAACCCGGTTTTACATTGTGTCTATGTCGATAGTAGGGAATTGTTTCGATATATTCGTTTACAAAATTTGGCCGTTCGGGACGAGGGCCAACAAATCCCATCTCACCGCGAAAGACATTGAAAAGTTGTGGTAATTCATCAAGGCGATACTTACGGATAAAATTACCAATGTTAGTTATTCGTGGGTCCGCGATCTCAGCAAATTTAGCTCCATCTTTTTCAGCATCAATGCGCATGCTTCGAAACTTGAAAATTAAAAAAGACGCGCCATCGACTCCGATTCTTTCTTGGCTATATATAACCTTTGCCGTAATGCCGTCCTCAATTTTAATTGCAATGATTGTAGCAATCATTAATGGCCATGTTAGAAGAAATACGATGAGAGCTAGGCTTGCGTTGAAAATCCAATCCAGTGAGTCTCGAAGATAGTTTCGAGAGGAGAAACCATTGCTCGCAATTAACCATGACCAGTGGACTAGCGATATATCGATTTGGCCACACTCACGCTCAATAAACTCAACAATATCAGTAACTTGTATCCCTTTCAGTTTACACATGAAAATCTGTTCTAGCGGTAAGCTTGCCCGGCGATCATCGGCGGCAATTACAATTTCATCAATAGAATTTTTAGCCACATAGACTTCGAGCTCTGCAGGCATTTCAATGATAGGTTCGTTATGGAGGCAATCAGGAGCATCATTTTTTATTGGCACGCAAGCAATAATGTCAAAATCTGCTCGGTCAACTCGCCGGCGCATACGTTTTTCTATGACTCCAGCTCTAATGCCTGTACCTAAGACTAGAACGCGTCTGCGGCCTAACCGACTGTATTCAATTTTATAAGCGACGTAGCGGGTGAAGCTTAAACAAATCATGACCCAAGCATAGAGCCACTCTCTGAAATTAAGCGGTAATACATCCAGCGGCGTTAAAACGTAGACTACTGAGGCAATAAAATACGCCAAGGATACGCCTAGCGTAATGCGACGTAAAACACCTCTAAAGTTCTCTCGAATTTTGTGGTTGTATAGACCCAAGCCTAAAAGTGACAGGTTAATCGGAAGAACGAACAAAAATAGATGTTGAAGTAAGACACCATTGCCAACAAGTACGACACTTTCAGGCGTATATGCATTCAAAAATGCATAACTAATGGAAAAAATAATTGTTAGTACAACCACTTCAACAGCGAGCAGCCCGCTGCTTGCCGAAAATACTTGGCGATAACCCAAAGTGAAATTCCCTTTCTTTGAAACTCAATACCGCATTTGTCTTATTCTTAAGGACAAATTGCTTCGTGGATTCTTCCACAAGTTGCAACGCTAGCGTAAAGTGCAATACATATCAATTAAAGATATATTGCGATATACACATGAAGTGTTTTAGATTGTGTGAGAATGAAATGTTAAATCAGTTATTTATGATAGGATAGTTCTAAATACTCGATTAATAATTGTTGAAGGTGATTTACAACTTAATGCCTACGGCTTTATTATCAGACCTTAATATTAAAGAATCTTGTTTTTTAACACATAGATGAACGGATGCTACTATGAAAACGCTTAGATCGAAACTAAGGGTGCGCCTCGCATTGGTATGCGCGGCTTTGGGTTTAACTGCTTGTACCGCGCAGAATAACACCGCACCACAATTACCCAGTGCTACGGTTATCCCTTCTTTGACTAATGAAGTCGAGAATTATAAGTACTTGATTGGCCCAGGAGATTCTTTGAGCATCTTCGTCTGGTTAAACCCAGAGATTTCAGGAAGCTTTATAGTTCGTCCTGATGGGATGATTACTACGTCCTTGGTTGAAGACATTCCTGTTTCAGGTAAGACCCCTTCAGAAGTTGCTCGAGAAGTTGAAGCCCAACTACAAGAGTATATCCGCGATCCGATTGTTACGGTTACCGTTGGGAACTTTGTAGGACCATATAGTGAGCAAGTACGCATTATTGGTGAAGCTTCTGCACCTCAAGCAATCTCTTACCGAGAGAATATGACTCTGCTGGACGTCATGGTACAAGTTGGTGGACTTAGTGAGTTTGCAGATGGCAACAGCGCTAAATTGGTGCGCGTCGTAGGCGGGGCACAACAAACGTACAACATCCGGATTAGTGAATTGATCCAGAACGGAAATATTGATAAAAATGTTGATATGTTGCCTGGCGATATTGTCATCATTCCAGAAGCTTGGTTTTAGGTCGGGGTAGTAGTAAGAATGCAAGAGCTTATTGCTAATCTACAGCAGTACCTAAGTGGTGTTTGGTTGAAGCGTCGCTATCTGATGATAGCGACGTGGTTGATCTGCCCCTTAGGTTGGGTTGCTATTACGTTGATGCCAAATCAATATACGTCTGAAGCGAGAGTTTATGCAGATACTCGCTCTATTTTACAACCCCTACTGAAAGGGCTGGCTATACAAAACGACCCAGGGCAGGAACTCGTACTCATGGTGCGGACCTTATTGAGTCGAACCAATTTGGAGAAGATAGCGCGCCTTAGTGATGTCGACGTTAGCGTATCAACCGAAGCAGAATATGAAGCGCTTCTTGCTAACTTAAAACGTAACATCTCCGTTAGTTCAGCACGAAAGCAGAATCTATATGACATCGTGTATCACAGCGATGACCCTCAACGAGCTAAAGATGTGGTGGAAGCCGTTCTTAATGTATTTGTGGAAAATACCTTGGGAGAAAAACGCGTTGAAACCGAAGATGCGAATGCATTTATCCGACAACAAATCGAAGAGTATGAAAAACGACTGATTGCATCGGAAAAACGTTTAGCGGACTTTAAGCGAACATACAGTGGTTTACTTCCTGGTAGCGGAAGCAATTATTATAGCCAAGTGGAGTCTTTAGAAACTCAACTGGAACTGACCCGCTTGGAATTAAGCGAAGCGATTACCCGTCTTCAAACTGCTCGTTCTCAGCTCTTCGAAGAAGAGTCCAATGTGCGCCTTCGTTTAGACTCAGTGAACACTGAATACGACCAACGTATAGAACAGTTAAGAACTCGTAAAGACGACTTGTTGATACGTTACACTGAAAAACATCCATCTGTCGTAGAAACAACAAATCAAATTAACGAGCTAGAGTCGTTAAGAAGCCGTAAGTTAAGCTCGAGTAATTCTTCTGACGAATTGCTCTCTGGTAATCCTGTTTATCAGCAAATGAGGATTAACGTTGGTTTGTTAACCAATGAAGTTGAATCCATGAAGGTCAGAGAATCACGTCAGAACCGTAAACTTGAGGAAGCTCGTAGTCGCTTGAGTCAGGTGCCTGATGTTGAAGCACAATTGGCAGGTTTAAACCGTAGCTATGGCATTACAAAGCAAAAATATGAAGCGCTTTTAGTTCGAAGAGAAAGTGCGCAAATTTCGCAATCGGCAGGTCAAAATACCGAGGAAATCAAGTTTAGAATAATCGATCCTCCTCGAGTACCGTCTGCACCTTCAGGCCCCGCTAGGCCTCTGTTTGTGATTGTGGTTTTAGTTGCTGGCTTTGCGGTCGGACTCGGTTTGTCCTTGTTGTTTAGCCAAATCAATCCGGTAGTGCACTCAAGCCTACAGCTTTACGAAGCGACAGGTTTGCCTGTTTTCGGTGTGGTGTCAGCCACTGAACAATCGGGCTTGGAGAAAAGAACCAGACGGAAATCAATGATATTTCTGTCATTAAATTTGTTGTTATTGATTGGCTTTGCAGGCTTTTTTATCGTCAATTCGAATCATGTCTATCATGCTCAAGTGATGAACTTGATTGAATCGCTAGGAGTCATCTAATGAGTACTATTGAAAAAGCTATGCAAAAACTGGCTCAAAAAGGTGAAGCAGAAAAACGCACTAGTATTGAGATGGCTCAAAAGCAAATGGAGGTCAACTCCAACGCTACTG
Organism: Alginatibacterium sediminis; assembly: GCF_003610775.1. Classification (GTDB taxonomy): domain Bacteria; phylum Pseudomonadota; class Gammaproteobacteria; order Enterobacterales; family Celerinatantimonadaceae; genus Alginatibacterium; species Alginatibacterium sediminis. Next base: position 213,358 of record NZ_RAQO01000009.1, read on the forward strand.
TTGATACAAAACAGCATCAAGAGGCACAGTCTGAAGTTCCAAATGCTGGCAGAAGTGAAAAATATCTTTCTATCGCAAATGAAATTTTGACTGAAGGCGGCTTTATTAGTTTGAATAATAGTCGAGCAGGACGGAAAATTCGCGACGAATACCGAGGGATTAAGCGCAAATTATTGAAGAATGCCTATGGGGACGGATCAGTAAGCCACACCCGAGGAAATCTAATGATGGTTACCAGCGCAAACCCCGGCGAAGGCAAAACATTTACATCGATTAATTTAGCGATGAGTTTAGCCCTAGAAAAGAATAAAACCGTTTTGTTGGTTGATGCAGATGTTTTGAAACCAAGCGTAGGTCGCGAGCTTGGCTATGGACAACCACAAGGCCTGACAGACTATTTGCACGGTAAAGTTGATTCGGTTTCAGATATTATTTACAACACCAATATTGATAATTTGAGAATTATGCCAGCGGGTACTCCGCATCTTTTGGTTAATGAAATGCTATCTAGCGACTTGATGATTCAATTAGTTAATGAATTAGCTACACGTTACCCCGATAGAATTGTTGTATTTGATTGCCCGCCTTTGCTTGGCGTGAACGAAACCGTAGTACTTTCCAATTTAGTTGGACAAGCAATTGTTGTGGTTCAACAAGATTCAACGAAAATTTCTCAAATTACAGCTGCAACTGAATTACTCAATGAGGATTTAGCGGTTGGCTACGTCATGAATAAATCAGTACGTGGAAAACTTAATGGATATGGATATGGCTACGGATATGGCTACGGAAACGGCTACGGCGGCGCGGAAGCGCAAGGAAACTAAAGCCAAGCTACAGAGCAATTCTAAGTTTCTTTTGCTTGCATCACTGAGCTCAATTGTGTTCGGAAGCAGCGCCGCGGAAGTTGAATTTAGCCCGCAAGTCAATGCTGAAGCCGTTTATACCGACAATGCATTGTTAGATAATGACAATAAGCAAGGTGGCGAAATTGGAATTATCAGTGCAGGCGTTTTAAGTTCGGTGACTGGCAACGATGGTGAAGCAACGTTTAACTATCTTGCTAGGCAGACCTACTTCTCATATGACTCATCTCAAAATCAGTTATTTCATGATTTAGATTTTCAGTTTGACAAGGGCTTAGGAAATTCAGGATTTCGTCTAGATGGTGATGCTCGAATAGATGTTCAACCAGCCAACATAGCCGAAAACGCCTTAACTGACTTGATTTCGGGTGATCTTATACAAAGTTCAACCTATGGTTTGGGACTTCGTTATGGGTCTAATCCTGGGAAACTGGTTGAGGTTTCGGGTGGCATTGAGACTCGTCTTACCTCGTTTGAAGATGACCGTGGTAACAATGATAGTCAACGACTTGATCTACGACTTGCAAACGGCAGCGCTGAAAAAAAGTATTTCTGGTTAATTGATGGGGAAGCCAATCGACGCGAAAGTACTAATAGTGGAAGCGATACATATGATGCTCAATATCGCCTAGAATTTGGTTTGCAGCAAATTAATGGCTTTAGTCCGTTTTTGAAATATAACGGTGAGTCAGCTACTGAAGACCGCAGTAGTTCGCAACGAAGCGCTGAATTTGAAAGCTGGGGACCGGGTTTAAGATACTATTATGATCAAAATACTTATCTGGAAATGAGTTACAACTTCTCCTTAGACAGATCTGTAAACGATGACTATATCGGTGCTGCAATAAATCTCGAACCTACGGCTCGAACACGTCTGTTCTTTGAATATAGCAAGCGATTCTTCGGGGATTCGTATGCATTTTCATTTCGTCACAACATCCGTCGACTTACCACTGAAATATCCTATGACGAAAAGCCTACCAGTTATGACCGACGCTACACCTTGGATGACGTTCCAATTGAAGAGCTTCGCTTAGCTAAAACGCTGCGTTGGCAGACCGATCTAAATCTTCGACGTGGTAGCGCAAATCTAATACTACTTGATACCGAGACTAGCTCATTTATTGGTGGTTCGGGAAGCAATGATCATTTCCAAAGTTTGGGGCTAGGGTACTTATATCCGTTGAGTCGAAAACTTGATGCTAGTTTTGATGTGAGCTGGGACCGCCGAGTATATAAGCGCACTGCGCAAACAACTAATGACCGATATAACCGCTGGGGAGTTTCACTATCCCAACGTTTTGCGCATGAAGTTGTTGTTAGGTATCGATATAACTTGAACTTCCGAAGCTCTGACTACAAAGCGGACTATACAGAAAATCGTATTTCAATTGATATCAACAAGGCCTTTTAGCAATGTATGACAGTTTTTATGGTTTGAGTGGAAAGGCGTTCAAACTTAGTCCAGACCCGCGATTCTTTTTTGCAAGCCCACTTCATGAAAGAGCGATTTCATATTTGAAATATGGCTTGTCTCAAGGTGAAGGCTTTATTGTTATTACTGGTCCTATTGGAACCGGTAAAACAACCATTGCGCGCAGTTTGCTTGCAAGTGTTGAGAACAATATCGTTGCGGCACAAATTGCGACAACGAAACTAAATCCCGAAGAATTAGTTCGTATGGTTGCTAGTGAGTTTGGGATTGAAACTGCCGATGCCGATAAAGCGACTTTATTGAGTCGCTTTGAAACATATTTACTTAGTCTGCACCGACAAGGGAAACGCGCTTTGCTTGTCGTCGACGAAGCGCAAAATCTTCCTGCTGAAACCGTTGAAGAGCTGCGCATGTTATCCAATTTCCAACTGGATGATACCCCGCTGTTTCAAAGCTTTTTGTTAGGTCAAGAAGAACTAAAGGACATCATTGAATTGCCCCAAATGGAGCAGTTTAGGCAACGGATTATAGCATCTTGTCATCTAAAGCCATTAACGAGTGAACAAACTCAAGCGTATATTATTCACCGTTTGAAAACTGTAGGTTGGAAAGACAGTCCTACCATCAGCACAGATGTGTTCAATAAAATCTCTGAATTTGCATTAGGTGTACCGCGCAAAATCAACATTCTTTGCGATAGACTGTTTTTATTTTGTTGTATCGAAGAAGTCCAGAATATCGAACTGTATCATCTTGAGCAGGTGCTAGAAGAGATGAGCATCGAGTTATCAGGAAGCCTAAATTCTAAAAGCGTTAACGCCGCACCTGAGCAAAAAACGATAACGAATAATCCTGAGCTCTCACTTGATGAAAGCCTTGAAGTTGTCAAGTTAAAAGCAAATTTCCATGATGTCTCCAACTATTTGGAAGAGGTTATTTTGCGAAAAATAAAAGTGATAAGGTACTTGGACAAAACGATTGAAGATAAGCGTGAGAAGCTGGGGTCATTATCTTCAAACTCGTAACTTATCTTGGACAGTTTTATGGAGCCTAGTTTAGCTTTTGCGGGGTATGTAATATCAAGCCTAGCGTTTGGCTTACTTAGTGCCTTAATTGCTTTTGCTCCAAAACCAAACAATCAAAGTCGTTGGTTATTCCTTACAACTATTGCGAGCTTCTGCTGGTCTACGCTGGCTGCATTTCAGCTACATTTTGATTTCTCAATTACAATTGTATTAGCCTTTGAATCCGCTCGAAATCTATTCTGTTTGTTTTTCCTTTGGTTATCACTTAATGAGCAGTCAAGTTTAAGTGCTCTCTTAAGAAAACGACGGGTCTATCTCGGTATCAGCTGTTTTCTAGCTTTGGTAACGATACTTGAGCTGTCATACGTCTACATCAGTCTACTCAATGGTTTTAGTTTTTTGATTCTCCATATGCTGACTTCTGTGACCGTTTTGTATTACGTTGAGCAATTTTTCCGCGGCACCGATAGCTCGGCGAGATGGACGATTAAACCGCTTTGTTTTGCTTTTGCTATCATCTTTTTGACGGACTTCGTGATGTACGCAGATAGTGTATTGACCAAGTCTTTGGCTTTCGATATTTGGGCCGCTCGAGGTTGGTTGATATGGATGGCCGCACCGCTGATATTGTTAAGTGCTCGAAGAGCTAAATCTTGGGCGATTCGGGTATACGTATCAAGAGATGTAATTTTCCACAGCTCGCTATTAGTTGGCGCTGGCCTGTATTTAATGGTTATGGCATTTGCGGGCTTCTATCTTAGACAAGCGGGGTCGAACTGGGGAGGTTTAGCGCAGTATTTAGTCTATGCCTTCGGAGGTGCAATACTGGTCGCCCTGATTATGTCTCAAGGCCTACGGCGAGGCCTAAAAGTCCAGATAGCTAAACATTTTTTTGCTAATAAATATGAGTATCGTGAAGAATGGATGCGTTTTGCCAGAATTCTATCCAGTTCTGACGAAAGCCCCTATCATCGGGCACTAACGGCGTTGCAGCAGCCTTTTGCCGCTAAACATGCTGCTTTAGTTGTTTTTGAGTCTTCAGGCCCCAAACTAAAAGCCAAATACCATGTAACTGATGAAGGGCTAAGCCCCATTGAAGTGGCGTCTTTAGTTGGACCGATAGCACTTGAACATGATTGGATCGTTGATTTTCATCAAGGTGATATGGGGGGAGACTCCATGCCCTTTGTATTAAGTCCTGATGTCCAACAACAGCTACTGAATAGTCCTTTTAGATATTGTGTGCCTATTGTTCGAGAGGGTGTGGTTCAAGCGGTTTGTTTGTTGTCAAAACCAAGCTCAACAGTTGAAGTTAACTGGGAGGACCGCGATTTAATGCAGGCAATTGCCAACCAACTTGCGGTATACCTAAGCTTAGAGTTAAGTCAAAAACGATTAGCAGAGAGCCAGCAATTTGAAGCCTTCAACCAGATGTCAGCATTTTTGGTGCATGACTTAAAAAACGTGCTGGCGCAACTACAGTTACTATCGAAGAACTCGATTAAGCATAAACACAACCCTGAGTTCATTGATGATGCGTTTGAAACAGTCGACTCTGCTTCTGCGCGCTTGAACAAAGTGTTGGGGCAATTACGAAATAAACAAATCAGTAGTCGGAATAGTCAGTACACATCGCTCAATCAGTTGCTAAATCAAGCTGTAGAAGAACGTACATCACAACAGCCTTTACCTACTGTTAAGCTTGAACAGGACATACAGGTAGAAATCAAGGTTGAAGCCTCGCGCTTTGTTAGTGTGATCGGGCATGTTATCCAGAATGCTCAGGATGCCTGTGACAAAAATGGTACAGTAAATGTTAGCAGCTGGAAAAATGACAAGTTCTGTGGTGTGATAATTAAAGATAATGGTACTGGTATGGATGCCGAATTCGTCGAAAAACGCCTATTTAAACCTTTTGATACAACCAAAGGTAATGCTGGTATGGGCATTGGTGCTTATGATGCTAAAAAGTTAGCAGAACAACATGGCGGATGGGTCGACGTTAAAAGCTCAATAGGCGAGGGCACAGAATTTGTTCTCGCAATTCAAATATCATAGAGCTAACTATTTAAAATAGGTTTAAGACATGGAAACTCTACTCATTGTAGAAGATGACATAGGAATTCAAAAGCAGCTCAAATGGAGCCTAAGTGAAGACTATACCTTAGTGTTTGCAGATGACCGCCAATCTGCCATAGCAGCTCTGCGCCGTTACGAACCCAAAGTAGTTACACTAGACCTTGGTTTGCCACCTGATGAGGCAAATGCTAGTGAGGGTCTTGCCGTACTCGAACAAATCCTTAAGCTTGCTCCCTTGACCAAGGTTATCGTTATTACTGGTAATGAAGACAAAAGCAACGCTTTAAAAGCAATTGATATTGGCGCTCATGATTTCTACCAAAAACCGATCGATGACGACACGCTCTCGGTCATTATAAAACGCGCATTCTTTGTGTCCGAACTAGAACGCGAAAACGCAAGTCTTAAGCAAGTGTCTTTAGACCACAATGGTTTTATAGGCAATAGTCCGCAAGTATTACAAGTCACTAAAATGGTTGAGCGGATAGCGCCAACTGAAGTTACCACGTTATTGCTTGGTGAAAGTGGAACCGGTAAAGAAGTCCTAGCTAGAGCTATTCACCAACGAAGCCCACGTCGCGACCAGCCTTTTGTTGCGATTAACTGTGCCTCCATTCCAGAGAATCTGCTTGAAAGTGAACTCTTTGGTCACGAGAAAGGCGCCTTCACCGGTGCGGTAAAAACAACTTTAGGAAAAATTGAGACTGCCAATGGCGGAACCTTGTTTTTAGATGAGATCGGAGATATGCCGTTTCCTTTGCAAGCCAAAATACTGCGCTTTTTGCAAGAAAAGGTGATTGAGCGTATTGGTGGGCGTAAGGAGATAGCGGTAGACGTTAAGATTGTTTGCGCGACCCACCAGAACTTACAAGAAATGGTAGGGCAGAAAGAATTTCGAGAAGATTTGTTTTATCGGATCAGTGAGATCACGATTAATATTCCACCACTGCGCGAACGTGATCAAGATGTTGTCGTACTGGCGCGTTACTTTTTGCAGCTGTTTAAACAACAACTTCATCATGATATCAGTGGTTTTAGCGATGATGCCTTAAAGGCAATGGTTGACCACCGATGGCCTGGTAATATTCGCGAACTTCAAAATAAGGTGAAGTCAGCAATCATAATGGCTGATGGGAAATACATCACCGCTGCCGATCTATGTTTGTTCACCCAAGAGGACTCTCCAGAGCTGGTCTTCAATCTACGCCAAGTGCGCGACGAAGCCGAAAAGAACGCCGTAGTAAGAGCTTTAGCATACTCAAATGGCAATATGTCCAATGCAGCCACAGTATTGGGTGTTACTCGTCCTACGCTCTACAGCTTGCTCGATAAATTCCACATCGATAAGGACAAAATCGGCGGGGCTTGAAAAAAATAGGGCGCTATTGGCAATATAACTTAAACAATGACGCCCTTTTTGCTGATATTATCGCTGACAAATAACTCAGCAAGCAACGAAATAGCAAAAAAACGAGTCTCGATTAACTCTTAAGTTGTTGTAATGATTGAGGTTAAACCTTAATAGAAAATAAATTAATCAATCCTACCAATTAAAAATTCCCTGAGTTATAATTTCGCGCCCTTTAATTAGGCAGCCAAGCGATTTCGACATAATGTCTTAGTCGAAATCTAACGTAATATATAGCGGAGCACTGAAATGATCCAAATGCAATCTACTATGGACGTGGCGGACAATTCCGGCGCGCGCCTTGTACAATGTATTAAGGTCCTAGGTGGTTCGCACCGCCGCTATGCGGGCATAGGCGACATCATTAAAGTTAGCGTGAAGGAAGCAATTCCTCGCGGTAAAGTTAAGAAAGGTGACGTTATGAACGCAGTGGTAGTGCGGACTAGAAAAGGCGTTCGTCGTCCTGACGGATCTGTAATTCGATTTGATCGCAATGCTGCGGTTATCTTGAATGCGAATAATCAGCCTATCGGTACCCGTATCTTTGGCCCAGTGACACGTGAATTGCGCAATGATCAATTCATGAAAATCGTGTCTCTTGCGCCAGAAGTACTGTAAGGAGTCCGAACATGGCTAATAAGATCCGTAAAGGTGATGAAGTAATTGTACTTGCCGGAAAAGACCAAGGTAAACGTGGAAGCGTTACTAAAGTTTTAACCAATGGCAAAATTTATGTTGATGGCATCAACATGGTCAAGAAACACCAAAAACCAAACCCTCAATTGGGTGTGGCTGGCGGTATTGTTGAGAAAGAAGCTGCCATTGATGCATCAAACGTTGCGATATTCAACTCTGCCTCTGGCAAAGCTGACCGCATCGGTTTCCGATTTGAAGACGGCAAGAAAGTTCGCTTCTTTAAATCATCAAATGAACTTGTGAAGTAATTGGAGTAAAACGATGGCGAAACTGCATGACTACTACAAGGAAACTGTAGCGCCTGAACTTATAAAAGAGTTCGGTTACAAATCCAGCATGCAAGTCCCTCGGATTGAGAAAATTACCCTTAATATGGGTGTTGGTGAAGCTGTCAACGATAAGAAGATCCTAGAGCACGCTCTAAAAGATCTTACTGCTATCGCTGGTCAAAAGCCACTAACTACAGTAGCTCGCAAATCTGTTGCTGGCTTCAAAATCCGTGAAGGCTACCCGATTGGTTGTAAAGTAACTCTACGTGGCGAACGTATGTGGGAGTTTCTGGAACGCTTGATTTCTATTGCGATACCTCGTATTCGTGATTTCCGTGGCTTAAATGCTAAAGCATTTGATGGTCGTGGTAACTACAGTATGGGCGTTCGTGAACAGATCATCTTCCCAGAGATCGATTACGACAAAGTCGACAAAGTACGTGGTATGGATATTACTATCACTACCAGTGCTGACTCAAACGAAGAAGGGCGTGCTCTGCTGGCTGCCTTTAACTTCCCATTTCGTAAGTAAGGTTGAGTTATGGCTAAACAATCAATGCAAGCACGTGAAGACAAGCGCACCAAATTGGTCGCTCAATATTCTGAAAAACGTGCCGCTTTAAAAGCGACTATTAGCAGCGTTCACACTTCTGATGAAGACCGTTGGGATGCAGTACTTAAGCTGCAATCATTACCTCGTGATTCAAGCCGTAGTCGTCAGCGTAACCGCTGTAACGTTACGGGCCGTCCACATGGCTACTTGCGCAAATTCGGCTTAAGCCGTATTAAATTGCGTGAAGCTATGATGCGCGGTGAGGTTCCTGGCCTTAAGAAAGCCAGCTGGTAATCTGAATTTACGGAGTAAACGAACATGAGCATGCAAGATCCTATTGCGGATATGTTGACTCGCATTCGCAACGGCCAATCAGCGTCTAAAGTATCAGTTTCCATGCCTTCATCTAAAGTGAAGGTTGCTATTGCTGGCCTTCTTAAAGAAGAAGGTTATGTAACTGACTTTGCTGTTACTGGTGACGTTAAGAAGTCATTAGAAGTTACCTTGAAATATTTTGAAGGTAAAAAAGTAATCGAGAAAATTGAGCGCGTAAGCCGTCCAGGCCTACGTATTTATAAAGGCTCTAAAGACCTTCCAAAAGTTATGGGTGGTTTAGGCGTCGCAGTTATCTCAACATCAAAAGGCGTAATGTCTGACCGTGCCGCGCGTAAAGCGGGTATGGGCGGCGAAATCGTCTGCTATGTTGCTTAACCGGAGGTAGGTAATATGTCTCGAGTAGCTAAGGCTCCCGTTAGCATTCCTGCTGGTGTTGAAGTTTCTGTCAATGGACAGGAACTTACGGTTAAAGGCAGCAAGGCAACGCTAACCCGCGTTTTTAATAATGCGGTCGTAGTGACAAAAGAAGAAAACGAATTGAAGTTTGCTGTTGTTGAAGGTGGTGCTACGGCACAAGCGGGTACTGCCCGTGCACTTGCTAACAACATGGTTGTCGGCGTAACTGCTGGCTTCGAGAAAAAACTTCAGCTAAACGGTGTTGGTTATCGTGCTTCAGTTAAAGGTAATGTTGTTCACTTAACACTTGGGTTTTCACACCCAGTTGAGTACGCAATGCCTGAAGGCTTAAGTGTTGAATGTCCATCACAAACTGAAATCGTACTGAAAGGTGCTGATAAGCAGGTTGTAGGCCAAGTCGCAGCGGATATTCGCGCGTTCCGTCCACCAGAGCCATATAAAGGCAAAGGTGTTCGTTATGCTGACGAGAATGTCCGTCGTAAAGAGGCTAAGAAGAAGTAAGGTAACACTATGGAAAAGAAAATTGCTCGTCTACGTCGCTCAACTCGCGTACGTAAAGCTATGCAAGAGTTGGGTAAGACTCGCCTGGTGATTCACCGTACTCCGCGCCATATTTACGCGCAGGTGATCTCACCTGATGCGCAGGTTCTTGCCTCTGCATCGACTGTCGACAAAACTGTTCGCGAAGCGTTAGAAAAAACCGGTAACATTGATGCAGCTAAAGCGGTGGGTAAAGCCATTGCAGAACGTGCTGCAGAAAAAGGTGTTACGCAGGTTGCTTTCGACCGCTCAGGATTTAAATATCACGGCCGTGTAGCTGCTCTTGCTGATGCAGCTCGTGAAGCTGGCCTTCAGTTCTAAGGATTGAATCATGTCAAAATTTGAAGCTCAAACCGGTGATCTGAACGAAAAGCTAATCGCAGTAAACCGTGTATCAAAAGTTGTTAAAGGTGGTCGCATCTTTAGCTTCACCGCTCTAACTGTAGTTGGCGACGGCAATGGCCGCGTTGGTTTCGGTTATGGTAAAGCGCGTGAAGTTCCAGCCGCTATTCAAAAAGCGATGGAAAAAGCTCGACGCAACCTAACTAGCGTTAAGTTGAACGGTACAACATTGCAACATCCTATTAAGGGTCGTCACTCTGGTTCGCGTGTTTACATGCAACCTGCATCAGAAGGTACTGGTATTATTGCCGGTGGTGCGATGCGTGCGGTTCTTGAGGTTGCTGGTGTACAAAACGTATTGTCAAAAGCATACGGTTCAACTAACCCAATTAACATCGTTCGCGCTACCATCGATGCTCTGGAAAATATGCATGCTCCAGAAGACGTCGCTGCCAAACGTGGCTTGAACGTTCAAGACATTTTGGGGTAGGCACATGGCGAACACAATTAAAGTAACACAGACTAAAAGTGCTATCGGTCGTTTACCGAAGCACCGCGCCACTATTAAAGGGCTAGGTCTACGTAAAATTAATCACACTGTTGAGCTCGAGGATACTCCTTGCGTTCGCGGTATGATTAATAAAGTTTTTTACATGGTTAAGGTAGAGGGAGAATAAAAATGCGTTTGAATACTCTTTCTCCAGCAGCAGGCTCTAAGCCTAATGCTAAACGTGTTGGTCGTGGTATTGGTTCAGGTTCGGGTAAAACCGCTGGCCGTGGTCACAAAGGGCAGAAAGCTCGCTCTGGTGGCGGTATCCGTCCAGGCTTCGAAGGCGGTCAAATGCCTTTGAAACAACGTTTGCCAAAATTTGGTTTTACGTCACGTAAGTCACTAGTTTCTGCAGAAGTTCGCACTAGCGAGCTAGCAAAAGTAAGTGCTGACGTGGTAGATTTGGAAGCTTTGAAGGCAGCTGGTGTTATTACACGTAACATCAAGTTCGCTAAAATCGTTCTTTCAGGTGAAGTTACTTCACCAGTTACTCTTAAAGGCCTTAAAGCCACTAAGGGTGCGAAAGCTGCGATCGAAGCCGCCGGCGGTAAAATCGAGGAATAGTACAAAACATGGCTAAAAAACCAGGAACAGCATCAGCAAATGCGCAGGGTGGTCTGAGCGAGCTTAAAAGTCGTTTACTTTTCGTGCTTGGGGCAATTATTGTCTTTCGTGCCGGCTCTTTCATTCCACTGCCTGGTATTGACGCCGCCGTACTAGCCGCAATGTTTGAACAACAAAAAGGCACCATTCTGGAGATGTTTAACATGTTCTCCGGTGGTGCTCTTGAACGTGCTTCTATCATGGCGTTGGGCATTATGCCGTATATTTCGGCATCTATTATTGTCCAACTATTGACTGTAGTGCACCCGTCTCTCATGGAATTGAAAAAGGAAGGGGAGGCAGGGCGCCGTAAAATCAGTCAGTACACACGATATGGCACGGTTGTTCTAGCAACGTTCCAAGCTATCGGTATTGCTACCGGTCTGCCAAGTATGGTCTCAGGTCTTGTTGTTAATCCAGGACCTGCTTTCTACTTTACGGCAGTCATCAGTTTGGTCACAGGAACAATGTTCCTGATGTGGTTAGGTGAGCAAATCACAGAACGCGGAATCGGCAACGGGATCTCGGTCCTTATTTTTGCTGGTATCGTGGCTGGATTACCTCCTGCTATTGGCCAAACGGCTGAGCAGGCGCGTCAAGGGGAGCTCCACTTGTTGGTGCTTCTGTTAATCGTCGCTGTGGTATTCGCTGTAACCTACTTTGTAGTGTTTGTAGAACGTGGACAACGACGTATTGTTGTTAACTACGCGAAACGACAACAGGGCCGTAAGGTCTTTGCTGCACAGAGTACACATTTGCCTTTGAAGCTGAATATGGCTGGGGTTATCCCCGCGATTTTCGCATCAAGCATTATTTTGTTTCCAGGAACCTTAGCTCAGTGGTTCGGTCAAAATGAGAGTCTTTCATTTTTATCGGATATTTCTTTAGCTTTGCAACCCGGACAACCACTTTATGTGTTACTATATGCGGCCGCTATAATCTTCTTCTGTTTCTTTTACACGGCGTTGGTTTTCAACCCGCGTGAAACTGCGGATAACTTGAAGAAAAGTGGTGCGTTTATTCCTGGGATTCGTCCTGGTGAACAAACGGCGCGATATATCGACAAAGTGATGACACGCTTAACCCTAGCTGGTGCTTTGTACATCACGTTTGTATGTTTAATTCCAGAGTTTATGATGATTGCAATGAGTGTACAGTTCTACTTCGGTGGAACATCGCTACTGATTGTTGTAGTTGTAATCATGGACTTTATGGCGCAGGTTCAGACCCATTTGATGTCTCATCAATATGAGTCGGTCCTGAAGAAAGCCAACCTTAAAGGGTATGGTCGCTAAGCGACCTACTTGTTGGTTTAACCTAACACGGAGATAGCAATGAAAGTTCGTGCTTCCGTTAAGAAAATATGTCGTAACTGCAAGGTTATTAAGCGCAACGGTGTTGTGCGTGTAATCTGCGAAGAGCCAAAGCACAAACAGCGCCAAGGCTAAGCGACAAGTTTCAAGACATTATAGATTGCAATGTGGTCATCTGTTGAGTATCCTTACGGGCTTTTCGCAGATGGCCTTCGTTTAACACGAAAATATAGGAGTGTGCCAATGGCCCGTATAGCCGGCATTAACATTCCTGATCAGAAACACGCAGTTATCGCTTTAACTGCAATCTTTGGCATCGGTTTAACCCGTTCACAAAAAATTTGTGCGGCGGCCGGTATTGCTGAAGATGTTAAGATCAGAGAATTAACTGAATCACAAATTGATGTACTTCGTGACGAAGTAGCTAAATTCACCGTTGAAGGTGATCTACGTCGTGAAGTATCAATGAACATAAAACGTTTGATGGACCTGGGTTGTAATCGTGGTCTTCGTCATCGTCGTAGCTTGCCTGTTCGTGGCCAGCGCACTAAAACTAATGCGCGCACCCGTAAAGGTCCACGCAAAGCAATTAAAAAGTAGTGGTGAAGACAAATGGCTAAGACCCCAACTCGCGCTAAAAAACGCGTCAAAAAGCAAGTTGCTGACGGCATGGCTCATATCCATGCATCGTTCAACAACACTATTGTTACTATTACTGACCGCCAAGGTAATGCTCTCTCTTGGGCAACTGCTGGTGGCTCTGGTTTCCGTGGTTCACGTAAATCTACTCCGTTCGCAGCACAAGTTGCCGCTGAACGTGCAGCCGAAGCTGCTAAAGACTACGGTCTTAAGAATGTAGAAGTATTCGTAAACGGACCAGGTCCAGGTCGTGAGTCATCAATTCGTGCGTTACATGCGGCAGGTTTCCGCGTGACTAACATCACTGATGTGACTCCGATCCCACACAACGGTTGTCGTCCACCTAAGAAACGTCGCGTATAGTTTCTGGATAGATTGGAGAAAGAAAAATGGCAAGATATTTAGGCCCTAAGCTTAAACTTAGCCGCCGCGAAGGCACCGATCTTTTCTTGAAAAGTGGTGTTCGAGCGATCGACTCAAAGTGTAAGTTAGAAAACGCACCTGGTCAGCATGGTGCACGTAAACCTCGTCTTTCAGACTTTGGTTTGCAACTACGTGAAAAGCAAAAAGTTCGTCGTTTATATGGCGTTCTTGAAAAGCAATTTCGCAATTATTACAAAGCTGCTGCTAGCCAAAAAGGCAACACTGGTGAGAACCTGTTGCAATTGCTAGAAAGCCGTTTAGATAACGTCGTTTATCGTCTAGGTTTTGGTTCAACTCGTGCAGAATCACGTCAGTTGGTAAGCCATAAAGCTATCCTAGTTAATGGTAAAGTGGTGAACATACCTTCTTATAAGGTTTTGCCAGAAGATGCTATTAGTATTCGTGAGAAATCTAAGAAGCAAGCGCGTATCGCTGGTGCTCTTGAGATTGCTGGTCAACGTGAGAAGCCGACTTGGACTGAAGTTGATGCTTCTAAAATGGAAGGTGTGTTTAAACGTCTTCCTGAGCGCGCTGACTTATCTGCGGATATCAACGAACAGCTGATCGTCGAACTTTACTCTAAGTAAAGTTGAACTAGAGAGAGGACAAAATGCAGGCTTCTGTAACAGAGTTTCTAAAACCACGGCTCGTCGATATCGATACCGACAGCCCTACTCGTGCAAAAGTAACCCTAGAACCTTTAGAGCGTGGCTTCGGTCATACTTTGGGAAATGCTTTGCGCCGTATCTTGTTGTCATCTATGCCAGGTTGTGCAGTGACAGCAGCGGAGATCGATGGTGTATTGCATGAGTACAGCAGCAAGGAAGGCGTTCAAGAAGATATTCTTGAAATCCTTTTGAACCTAAAAGGTATCGCTGTCAAATTAGAAGGTAAGGATGAAGCTATGCTCACTCTTACCAAGTCTGGTGCAGGCCCTGTTGTTGCAGGTGACATCGCCGCTTTAGACGGTGTTGAGATCGCAAATCCTGAACACGTAATCTGCCACCTGAGTAGCAATGCTGATATCAGTATGCGAATCAAGGTAGAACGTGGACGTGGTTTCGTTCCAGCTTCAGCTCGCGTTCATTCTGAAGATGAAGAGCGTCCGATTGGTCGTCTACTAGTAGATGCTGCGTATAGCCCGATTACGCGCATTGCCTACAATGTAGAGGCTGCCCGTGTTGAACAACGTACTGACTTAGATAAGTTGGTAATCGACATGGAAACAAACGGCACTCTTGATCCAGAAGAAGCGATTCGTCGCAGTGCGACAATCTTGGCCGAGCAACTGGCTGCATTCGTTGACCTGAGTATTGTCAGTGAACCGGATGAGAAAGAAGAGAAGCCAGAATTTGATCCAATCCTGCTTCGTCCTGTTGACGATCTAGAGTTGACAGTTCGCTCTGCTAACTGTTTGAAGGCAGAAGCGATTCACTATATTGGTGATCTAGTACAGCGTACAGAAGTTGAACTTCTTAAAACGCCTAACCTTGGTAAGAAGTCATTGACTGAAATCAAGGATGTACTAGCGTCTCGTGGACTTTCTCTAGGCATGCGCCTAGAAAATTGGCCACCTGAGAGCATTACTGAAAAGTAATTGATCACAAGTTTTAACATCTAATTTAGAAGGATTAGGTCATGCGCCATCGTAAGAGTGGTCGTCAATTGAACCGGAACAGCAGCCACCGTAAGGCTATGTTCCGTAATATGGCCAGTTCATTGGTTCGCCATGAAGTTATCAAGACAACATTGCCGAAAGCAAAAGAGCTTCGTCGTGTTGTTGAGCCGCTAATCACATTAGCGAAAAATGACAGTGTAGCTAACCGTCGTCTAGCTTTTGCTCGTACTCGCGATGCAGAAGTAGTCGGCAAATTGTTCACTGAAATTGGTCCACGTTATCAAGAACGCCCAGGTGGTTACACCCGTATTCTTAAGTGTGGTTTCCGTGCTGGTGATAACGCTCCAATGGCTTTCATTGAACTTGTTGGACGTCCAGAAGTTGAAGAAGTAGTAGAAGACGCTGCTGAGTAAACCTCTGAGATAACATATCAAAAACCGAGCTTAGGCTCGGTTTTTTTATGTCTGAAAAACGAGGGACATAATAAGATATGTGGTGTTTAGCAAGCGTTGAAGGGCTGATGATAGCTGTAAGCATCGAAATGTGAAGATGCTATATAGGTTTTTTAAGTTTTATCAAACGCGCAACTTTGCTTGGTGATATAAGCAAGCTAGTGCTTACAAAGAGGCACTAGCTCTATATCGGTTATTTACCAGCACTGTAATAGTAATTTGCTCTCAAACGAGGACTTAAATATTCGCAAACGTCTTGTTCCAATGTGGAAGGTTTTAGAGCTTTTTCAATTGATAAGCCTTCGGTTTCTAAGTCAACAATTGGAGCTTGGTCTTTAGGTACGTTCTCATCATAGACCTGCACTGTTGGGTACAACAAACGTTTAGAATTTACAGATAATACGATACCAATTTGGCCTGAGCTTAGCTCAACGATACTACCTGGTGGATAGATCCCTAACAAGCGTATTAGTACCCCAAGAAATTGAGTATTAAGTTGTTCTTTACGGTTCTTAAACAGATAAGAAATGACGGTAAACGGGATACGAGCTTTACTCGGATCATCGGGGTGGCAGAGGCTATCATAGTCATTCACAATGGTAATAATTTGCGAATATTTTAGGATTTTGTTCTTTTTAAGCCCCAAGGGATAACCACTGCCATCAAGGTATTCGTGATGTTGGCTAGCAACAATCCTAACTTTATCTGGTACATAATCCCCAAGATTCAGAATGTCAGCACCATACTTCGTATGCATTTTTAGTAGGTTGCGTTCTTGCTTACTTAAGGGTGTGGTTTTACGTAATATTTGTGATGGGATCTTAATTTTACCCACATCGTGAATCAGACCTGCCATCCCGACTTCGCCGACTTCCTTCTTAGTGAGGCCGGCAGCATTGGCAAGCATCATCCCAAGTAAGGATACATTTAGACTATGATAGTAAAAGTTATCTTGGTCTTTGCCATCACCCATAAGGTGTAATATAAGACCGCTTCCCCCACTAATGTCTTCCGCCATCGCGTCAATGAGTTGTTGAGCATCACCGATTGCGTTTAATGGCCTATCTTTTAGTTTCTTCATTACTGAGCGCACTT
Source organism: Alginatibacterium sediminis (assembly GCF_003610775.1). Classification (GTDB taxonomy): domain Bacteria; phylum Pseudomonadota; class Gammaproteobacteria; order Enterobacterales; family Celerinatantimonadaceae; genus Alginatibacterium; species Alginatibacterium sediminis. The sequence continues at coordinate 230,017 of NZ_RAQO01000009.1, forward strand.
GGGACACTGAGCGGTCAAACTCTTTTTCAACTTTTTGCAAATCGCGGCGATAGGTTTTGAGATCTTCGATGCGTTGCTTTTTCTCTTTCCACAAGGCTTGCTGTGCATCGTCAGCGCTCATTTTTTTATCTTCGTCTGTCCCAGGCTTGGCTACTTCGCTTAGAGGAAGAGGTGCGCAGGCGCTTTTACCGGGTACAACTGTAACCCGTTCTAAGCCTAGACTGCGTATAACCGCAATTTGCCCTTCATCGCGTATTTTAAAGTTAGAGAACATAAATGGGTGCTCGCCCCATTTAGAGGGCAATTTTACGTAGATACCGACCTGTAGTCGGCTAACCTCGAGCTGTATTTCAGACATTGGTACCCAATACGACAATTAATTAGGCGAATATAATGCAGGCATAATATCGAATCTGCGGCTTCTGTTCTCTGCTTTCTATCAAAACTTAGATTTATTTATAAGGATTGATTATGAACTAAATGAAATGCTCTCAAGTTGAGATAATCTCAACTAGACAAACGCATTCACATATATAGAATGGACGTTTAGATGGCTAGACATCGATAGGAGTCATTCAGTATGCCAATTCGTATCCCGGACCTATTACCCGCGGCTGATGTGTTGAGAAGTGAAAATATCTTTGTGATGCCTGAAAGTCGGGCTTCGACGCAAAATATTCGCCCTTTGGAGGTCATTCTCCTAAATTTGATGCCAAAAAAAATCGAAACTGAAAATCAGATTCTCCGGCTATTGTCGAATACACCGCTTCAAGTGAATATTAAACTTTTGCGCATTGATTCGCGAGTATCGAAAAACACACCCAAGGCCCACATTGATAGCTTCTATCGTGATTTTGACAAAATAAAAACTCAAAACTTTGATGGTTTAATTATCACTGGTGCTCCCTTAGGGCAAGTTGATTTCGAAGACGTTTATTACTGGGAACAGATTAAAGAGATTATCGATTGGTCCTGTGAGCATGTCACTTCAACTCTATTTTTATGCTGGGCTGCTCAAGCCGCTTTATACCACCTTTATGGTATGGAGAAAAAAACACGCGATACCAAGCTCTCAGGTGTTTATCAGCACCGAACTTTGCATCCCCAAAATCCATTGCTGAGAGGCTTTGACGATATGTTTTGGGCACCCCTGTCACGTTATGCAGAGTTTTCGGCTTTGTCGATTGAGCAACAAAGCGATTTGTTAGTTCTTGCCGACAATCAGACTGCCGGAACCTATCTTGCGGCGAGTACCGACTTTAGACAAATATATATAACGGGTCATCCTGAATATGATGTCGACACCCTCGATCAAGAATATCGGCGAGACTTAAGTGAGGGACTTGAGCCTGTACTACCAGAGAACTATTATAGCGATAACGATGTCACTAAGCCTCCGGTAGCGAGTTGGCGCAGCCACGGGCATTTACTATATGCCAATTGGTTAAATTATTGCGTTTACCAGCAAACTCCATACGACTTACATAGCCTCACGCCGCGCAGCGAATAAGGCACAGAATTTTCGACGCCAGTGCGTCACGTACCAAGGAAGTATCAACACATGAGCGCATTGGCGAAGCTTCAAGCACAATTAGCGAAACGTATTCTCATCATTGATGGGGGTATGGGCACTATGATTCAAGATCATAAACTTGAAGAAGCCGATTATCGTGGGGAACGATTTGCTGATTGGCATTCTGACCTTAAAGGTAATAACGATTTATTGTCTCTTACTCAGCCGCAACTTATCGAGAATATACATCGAGACTATCTATTGGCTGGCGCAGACATTCTCGAGACTAATACATTTAACGCGACGACTATCGCCATGGCCGACTATGATATGCAAAGTATATCGGCCGAAATAAATCTTGAGTCAGCAAAGCTAGCTCGGAAGGTGGCGGATGAAATTACTGCGGGCGACCCTAGTAAACCGCGCTTTGTTGCAGGTGTATTGGGCCCAACTAACCGTACCGCATCTATATCACCTGACGTAAATGACCCAGGTTACCGCAATGTTGAATTCCAAGAGTTAGTCGATGCCTATACCGAGTCTAGTCTGGCGCTTATTGAAGGTGGCAGTGACCTGATACTTATCGAAACCATCTTTGATACGCTTAATGCCAAAGCGGCTATCTTCGCAATTGAAGGAGTATTTGACACTATTGGCTATCGCCTACCAGTCATGCTCTCAGGAACGATTACCGATGCATCTGGTCGCACTCTAAGTGGTCAAACAACCGAAGCCTTCTATAATTCTGTTCGTCATGCTCGACCATTAAGTATGGGACTTAACTGCGCATTGGGTCCTAAGGAATTACGTCAGTACGTTGAAGAGTTAAGTAAGATTAGTGAAGGCTTTGTTAGTGCCCACCCCAATGCGGGTTTACCTAATGCCTTTGGGGAGTATGATCTCGGACCCGAAGAAATGGCTGAGCATATCGGTGAATGGGCGAGAGCAGGGTTTCTTAATCTTGTCGGGGGATGTTGTGGCACTACCCCTGAGCATATACGAGCTATGCATGACGCCGTAAACGGTGTTGCGCCACGAAAACTACCCGAAATTGAAGTCGCATGCCGTTTATCTGGTCTGGAACCTTTAACGATCAACAAAGACAGTTTGTTCGTTAATGTCGGCGAACGAAATAATGTTACCGGTTCTGCCATTTTTAAACGTTTAATCATCGATGAGAATTATGACAAAGCGATCGAGATTGCGCTGCAGCAGGTAGAAAACGGCGCCCAAATCATCGATATCAATATGGATGAGGGCATGCTCGATTCCAAAGCGGCGATGGAGCGATTTCTTAAGCTAATAGCTGGAGAGCCTGATATTGCTCGGGTTCCGGTGATGATTGATAGCTCGAAATGGGACATCCTTGAGGCCGGCCTTCGCTGTGTGCAAGGTAAAGCCATTGTAAACTCAATTTCGATGAAAGAAGGCGTTGATGCTTTTGTTCGTCAAGCAGAAATCGTACGCCGTTATGGTGCCGCTGTCATTGTGATGGCATTTGATGAGGATGGACAAGCAGACACTCGTGAGCGTAAGTTTGAGATCTGCAAACGAAGCTATGAGATCTTGGTCAATCAGGTTGGATTCCCTCCTGAAGACATCATTTTTGACCCAAACATTTTTGCTGTTGCCACCGGTATTGATGAACACAACAATTACGCCGTTGATTTCATTGAAGCCGTTAAAGACATTAAAGACAATCTCCCACACGCGATGATTTCCGGTGGCGTGTCAAATGTTAGCTTTTCATTTCGTGGTAACAATCCCGTACGTGAAGCCATCCACGCTGTGTTCCTTTACTACGCAATTCGTAATGGCATGGATATGGGAATAGTGAATGCGGGTCAGCTGGCTATTTATGAAGATATTCCAAAAGAATTAAAGGATAAAGTTGAAGCCGTTGTACTCAATCACAGTGAAAATGGCACTGAAGACTTACTCGCGATCGCAGAACAATATCGAGGCGATGGTAAAGCACAAGTTCAAGTTCAAGACCAAGAATGGCGCAGCTGGACGGTCAATAAGCGTTTAGAGCACGCTCTAGTCAAAGGTATAACTGAATTCATCGAAGAAGATACTGAAGAGGCTCGTGCGAATGCACAAAAGCCGCTACACGTCATTGAAGGCCCTTTAATGGACGGTATGAATGTCGTTGGGGATTTGTTTGGTGAAGGGAAAATGTTTTTACCGCAGGTGGTGAAATCAGCGCGGGTTATGAAGCGCGCAGTAGCTTATCTCCAGCCTTTTATCGAAGATGAAAAAGGTGAAGGGCAACGTAGTAATGGCAAAATTGTGATGGCTACGGTTAAAGGGGATGTACATGACATTGGTAAAAACATTGTTGGGGTTGTGCTGCAATGTAATAACTTTGAAGTGATAGATTTAGGGGTGATGGTCTCTTGCGACAAAATTTTGCAAGTTGCTCGCGATGAAGGAGCAGACATGATTGGTCTGTCTGGGCTGATTACTCCTTCACTGGACGAGATGGTTCACGTCGCAAAAGAAATGCAGAGAGCTGGTATGGATTTACCGCTGCTTATCGGTGGTGCTACAACGTCTAAAGCCCATACTGCGGTTAAGATTGAACAAAACTACAAACACCCTGTGGTTTATGTGCCTAACGCCTCTCGTGCGGTGGGTGTTTGCCAAAGTTTGTTGTCCGTTGAAGGTCGTCGTGTCTTTACCGAAAGGTTAGATAAAGAGTACGAAATCGTTAGAGAGCAGCATGCGCGTAAAAGACCCCGAAGCGCACCTGTTACTTTGGCGGAAGCACGAGCCAATAAAGCGGCCATTGATTGGGAAAATTACCAACCGCCAGTGCCTAAACAACTTGGTATACAAGTTTTTAAAGATGTGGCGATCGATGACATTGTTCCCTATATCGATTGGACGCCATTCTTTATGACATGGTCTTTGGCGGGTAAGTATCCGCGTATTCTTCAAGATGATGTCGTCGGAGAGCAAGCTCGAGAGCTGTTTGCCGATGCACAACAAATGTTGGAACAGCTTAGAGTTGATAAAGCCTTGGGTATTGCTGGTGTTATGGGTTTATTTGCTGCCAACAGTGTAGAAGATGATATCGAGTTCTATAGCGATGAAAATCGCAGTACGGTTATCGCTCGCTCAAGTCAATTAAGGCAACAAACCAAGAAAACTAAAGGGGCAAACTACTGTTTGGCAGATTTCATTGCTCCGAAGTCTAGTGGGAAAGCTGACTATTTCGGAGCTTTTGCGGTAACCGGTGGTATTGGTGAAGACGAAATCGCAGACCGTTTTAAAGATGCTGGTGATGACTATAATGGGATTATGGTTAAAGCCTTAGCTGATCGTCTTGCCGAAGGTTTTGCTGAATACCTACATGCTCAAGTACGAAAAAAATACTGGGGTTTTGCAGAAGATGAAAGTCTAAGTAATGAAGAGCTTATTCGAGAGAATTATCAAGGTATTCGTCCGGCACCTGGATATCCAGCTTGTCCTGAACACACTGAAAAGGGACTCATTTGGGACTTACTTCAAGTTGAATCAAACATTGGTATGCAATTGACTGATAGTTACGCTATGTGGCCTGGCGCAGCTGTATCAGGTTGGTACTTTAGCCATCCCGATTCGCGTTATTTTGCCGTGGCTTCGATTCAAGAAGACCAAGTTAGTGAATATGCGCAACGAAAAGGCATGAGTAAGCTTGAGGCTGAGCGTTGGTTGGCGCCAAATTTGGGCTATAACCCGGATCGATAGATTAAGCTTGCTCGTTAGTGCTTAGAAACTAAAAAAGCTCTCATATTTGAGAGCTTTTTTGATCAATCATTTACTGATTTATGGTTCTTACTCGTCCGCGTCATCTTCTAAATCTTGTGCGGCTAGACGCTCGCGATACTCATCATCAGCTTTTTGTTGCGCTTCTTCTTTGGCCTGCGCCGCAATCTCAGCTTGGCTACGTTTTTCAGTTTTACGCAGATTTCGCTCTTGCTGTTTATTGATAAAATCTTCTAGATTAGTGTCTGCCCAAGCTTGCGCAGCTTCTTGAGATTCAAATCCAGCTTTTTTCTTAGAAACTTGAGTTCTGCGCACAGAGACTCGGCGTAGGATTTTTGCTTCCCAAGTATCGCCTTTAGGGCTTACTTTAATCTCGTATTTGCTTGCTTTGCTCATGGTTGTTCCTGTACTAGAAAATGAATGCCGTATCAATGACGGGCAGGCAGTGTACGCTTTTTGACAGATAATTCTAGAGTCTGATCTGAATTTTGCATAGATTATTGTGCTGAGCATGCTAGTTGGATCTAAGTTAGTAGCCCAAATTTAGAATTAATTCTAAAACTAGCATACTAGCTTAATGGCGATCTGATAAATAAAAACCCGCCTAAGCGGGTTTTGTAGTTGAGAGCCAAGTTAAGACTTAGTTTGGTTCTGGGCTAGCCTCTGGTTTTTTCTTGAAACGTTCACGCATACTTTGGAATATTACGTAAAGTACCGGCACCAAAACCGTGCCTAAGATAGTGGCGGCTAGCATGCCCCCCATTACTGCTGAACCAAGCGATACTCGGCTACTTGCTCCCGCGCCGGTAGCGATTACCAGTGGGATAATACCCAAAATGAATGAGAAAGCAGTCATCAGTACCGCTCTAAAGCGCAAGCGAGCCGCATCCATGGCTGCGTCTACAATAGAATGCCCCTCTTCGCGAAGTTGCTTCGCAAATTCAACAATAAGAATAGCGTTCTTACAGGCCAATCCTATCAGTAGTACCAGGCCAATTTGGGTATATAGGTTAATCTCGCCTTTCATCGTCCAAACGTAGACAAATGCTCCTAGTATGGCAATTGGAACCGCTAGCATTACAGCCAAAGGAATACTCCAGCTTTCATACTGTGCGACCAAAAATAAGTAGGTAAATACTAAAGCCAAACTAAAGATAAAGGGCGCAAGGTTACCTGCTTTTAGTTCTTGATAAGTTTGCCCACTCCAGTCATAGGTATAACCGGCTGGTAACGAAGTTTCTGCAAGTTGTCGAACTCGTTCAATTGCGTCGCCTGATGAGTAGCCGGGTGCTGGGAATGCATTAAGTTTCACAGCGTTATACAGATTAAATTGGTTGATGTAATCAGGGCCTAAGCTTGGTTCAATTCGAACTAAGGTCGTCAGTGGTACCATTTCACCTTCTTTATTTCGAATGAAGAAGCGAGATATATCGTGTTCATCATCGCGAAACTCAGTATCGGCTTGAGCAAGTACTTTAAAGACTTTACCGAAACGATTGAAGTCGTTGACATACATGGAGCCAAGCATGGTTTGCAAGGTAGTAAAAATACTATTGAGTGGTACCCCTTGAATCTTGGCTTTTTGACGGTCTACATCAACAAATAGCTGCGGAACATCGGCTCTAAAGGTACTAAATGCTGAAGCAATCTCTGGGCTGGCGTTAGCTTCCATAACAAAGCCGCGCATCGCTTGAGCGAGCTCAAGTGGGCTTCTACCTAAGGTATCCTGAATAAAGAATTCAACCCCCGCCACGGTTCCCACGCCTGGTAAGGCTGGCAGTGCAAAACCCATCCCGGTAGACCCCTTTTGAGCAGCAAGTAGACCATTTACTTTATTGATGATGGACTCTTGAGAGAGAGAAGCAGACTTTCGTAAGTCCCAGTGATCAAGAATCACAACCATTAGCCCTGCGTTTGAACTTACAGTGCTGGAGATAATGGAATAACCGCTCGCTGAAATAACATTACTTACACCTTCAACCTCAAGAATTTGGTCCACCATGGTATTCATAGCGTCTTGCGTTCGGTTAATTGAAGAGCCGTCAGGCAATTGCACATCGACAAAGAAAGCTTTTTTGTCTTCGGTCGGTACAAAGCTGGTGGGCAAGCTGCTGCCAAGCAAACCAGTGCCGACTAAAAGCGCTAAGTAAGCGACAGCCACGATGCCTAGTTTTCGGATCAATGCGCCAACAATGCGAGAATAACCAGCGGTTGATTTGTCAAAAAACGTATTAAACTTTGCGTGGAACCCAGTGGTGTGAACTTTAGGCGTACGCAGTAATGTTGCACATAATGCCGGACTTAGGGTTAAGGCATTGATCGATGAGATTAGAACAGAAATACAAATAGTGATTGAGAACTGCGCATACATTTGACCGGTAATACCGGGCATAACCGCAGTCGGGACAAATACGGCGAGTAGTACTAAGGTGGTGGCAATAACCGCGCCGCTAACCTCTTGCATTGATTCTATTGTTGCGTCAACTGCATTCAAGCCCTTTTGTTGCATGATCCGGGTGGTATTCTCTACAACCACGATCGCATCATCAACCACAATACCAATTGCCAGAATCAAGGCGAATAAAGACACTGTGTTGATGGTCATGCCACTGGCGAGTAAGAAGGCAAATGTACCAACGAGAGAAACTGGGATCGCGATTGCTGGAATAAGCGTTTGTCGTACATCTTGCAAGAAGATATAAACCACAAGCACAACCAGTGCGACTGCAATCATCAGGGTTTCAATCATTTCTTCAATCGAGGTGCTTACGAACTCAGTCGTATCGTAAAGTACCTTGTACTCGAGATCTTCCGGGAAGTTTGCCGCAAGACGTTCTAGTTCTGCGTTTACGCCATCGGCTACTTCTAAGGCATTTGCGCCCGCACCTTGGTAAATAAACAGCAATGCACTAGCTTGGTTATCTAGCATCGCTTCTGCATCGTAGCTTTGTGCGCCTAACTCTAGACGCGCTATGTCTCTGAGATATACAGCACTACCATCGGGGTTTGAGCGAATAATAATATTTTCAAACTCTTCTGGCTCACTCAAGCGTCCTTTAGTGACCAAAGTATACTGAAATTGCTGGTCTTTGGGCACCGGAGCTGCACCAATACGACCGGCAGCAACCTGAATGTTTTGCTCTTGAACTGATGACAATACATCTTCAGTGGTGATACTCAGACTAGCCATGCGGTCAGGGTTGAGCCAAATCCGCATCGAATAGTCCATACCACCGATAATCGAGACATTTGAAACACCAGATACACGGGCTAAAGAATCTTTAAGATTAATGCCCATGTAGTTGTTTAAAAAGAGGTTATCCAAAGTTCCATTGGGCGAGACTAAGTTAACCATCATTAAGATATTTGGGTCTTGCTTCTTAACTGTAACACCGTTGCGCTGTACTTCTTCAGGTAGCTTAGGCATTGCCTGTTGAACACGGTTTTGTACGTTGACCTGTGCCATATCAGCATTGGTACCAACTTCGAAGGTCACGTTAAGCGAATAACTACCACTATTGGAGCTTTTAGACTCCATATAGATCATATTCTCAACGCCGTTAACTTCAGCTTCGATAATCTTTGCAACGCTGTTGGCGACTACTTCTGAGCCTGCCCCTGCGTAGCTTGTACTTACGGTAACCTGTGGCGGAGATACATTTGGGAACTCGGCAATTGGAAGCACTGGTATCGACAATATTCCCGCAAGGGTGAGTACGATCGATATAACAAACGCAAACTTAGGTCGATGAATAAAAAACTTACTAATCATGCTTAGCCACCTTGCGTTGAGTTTGCATCTGAGGCACTAGTCGCTGGAGTTGTTCCAAATGGGTCGGCTTCATCTAGTTCCCATTGAACTTCGACACCAGCACGGACTTTTTGAATGCCATTGCTAATAACTTTGTCCCCAACTTCTAGTCCTGACTTCACTTCCCAGTCCACACCATAGCGGTTACCTAAGTCGACGTTTTTACGCTCCACAATATTTTCGTCGTTAACTGTCATTACATAACGACCTTGCTGGTCTTCTTGCACCGAGCTTTGACCAATTAACATGACTTCACTTGGGTTGGGCTCTTCAACTATCGCTGTGACGTAAAGTCCTGGAAGTATATCAGCGCGCTCATTATCAAACACCGCACGTAAATCTAAAGTACCTGTGGTTGCGCCAATCCTATTGTCCAAAAAGTCTAAAGTGCCGGTTTGGTCGTATTCAGCACCACTTGGAAAGCGCATTCTAATTTTTAGTGATTCGAACAAGTCTGCTATTTCAGCATCTGAAAGCTCTTCAGCTTTGGTTGGTTTATCGCGGAACAATAAGGTTTCTGGAATTTGAAAGTTCACCCAGATTGGATCTAGTTGAACAATGGTGGTTAAAATGTTTTGTCCTGGAGAAATTAAATCACCAGAAAATGCGGTTGAACGACCGATGCGTCCCGAAATGGGTGCATAGATTTTGGTATAACTAAGGTCTAATTCTGCCGAACTTACTATCGCTTCTGCACTGCTTACAGCGGCAGCTGATTGAATTTTGTTAGAGGTTAGTTTGTCGTAATCAGTTTGGCTGATATAGCCGTCTTTAACTAATTTGTCGCCACGAGCCCAGTTGATGCGCGCGGTTTCTGCTGCGGCTTTGCTTTGTTCTAGGGCAGCAAGCGACTGGTTGAGTTGGGCTTGGTATTGAGCGGGGTCGATGCTAAATAACAAGTCACCCTTGTTGATTTGGGTACCTTCATCGAAATGTCTGTCAATTAGATTGCCGGATACTTGCGACTTAATTTCAACGTCTTGGGTGGCAACAGTACGTCCAACAAACTCATGACTTGGGGTGACGGTTTGAACCGTTACGGTTTTAACCGAAACTGCGGCAAGTGGAGGCGCTTCAACAACGGCTTTATCTTCACAAGCGCTTAGTAAAAGTAGCGGAGACAATAGTATTACAGGTGTGAATTTTCGGGCGAGGCGTTTCGAAAGCATGGCCAACATTCCTTTGAGTGACTCGAGAGCGTGTTAAGTCTCTAAAATAGTTTAAATATATAGTTAAAGGATAACACTAATTTGAATAAAGCTAAGTCAAAAAAAAGCTATTCATATAGCTTAAATACTAAACGCTTTATTTACTCACTGTGTTTTGAGCTTAAAGTTTGCTTTATCTCACCATTCACAAGCCCAGAACGGTACTCGCAAGTCCGAAATAGATGAGAACTCCGCCTACATCGGCAATGGTAGCCACCAACGGACCTGACGCTGTGGCAGGGTCAACTTTAAGCTTGCTTAGTAAAAACGGCAGACTAAGGCCGATCAGGGAGCTAAACATGACAATAATCACCATCGCAACTGCTACAATTGCCGCAACGTCTATACCGCCACGCCAAAGTCCCAGTGCAAATACCGCAATAGCCATGGTTGCGCCTAAAGAAAATCCAATCAGCAACTCTTTAGTAAACAGTTTTGCCCAGTCACCTTTTCCTACGTCTCCTGTGGCCAAGGCTCTCACCATTAAGGCTGCCGCTTGTGAACCGGCATTACCACCGCTGCCAATCAGCAATGGCAAGAAAAACACTAGCACCACATGATTGGCAATAATATCTTCAAAATGTGCGAGGCCAGCCCCTGAGAACATGGCTCCAAATACCAGCAAAACTAGCCACGGAATACGCTTGCTATACAGCTGCCAGAAACTAGCGCGATCAACACTTTCGTCAAGTTTTCCGACAGATGCGCTTTTTTGAGCATCCTCGGTTGCTTCTTCTACGGCTGCATCCATCGCGTCATCGTAAGTAATAATACCCATCATACGTTGAGTATCATCAACCACTGGGATCGCAAGTAAGTCGTAATGACGGATTTGCTCAGTGGCATACTCTTGATCATTTTCAACCGTGATTGATACGATATCAGTTCGCATCAAGTCTTTGATCATGGCGTCAGGTGAAGCCAGAATTAGCTCACGCAGGGAAATGGTACCTAAAACGCGGCGCTCGCGATCGATGACATAGGTTTGATAAATGGTTTCTTTATCGGGAGCCTCTAAACGCAATTGTTTTAAGGCGCGACTAGCCAGCCAATGCTCTTTAAGGGTCGCGTAATCTGAGGTCATAATTGAACCTGCTGAACCTTCCGGGTAGCTAGCCAAGCGGCGAATATCTTCGCGCTCGGCCTGCGCCAGACCAGGCAAAATCATGGCTCGTTGTTCTTCGTCTAATTCTTTATACAGGTCGGCACGCTCGTCAGCTTCCATTCTTGATATCAAAGCCGCTAGCTTATTGCGGCTCATCAGCGCCGCTACTTGTGCCTGTTGATGAGGAGGAAGATAGGCAAACAGGCTGGCGCGATCGGCCAAGGCGAACAAAGAAAGCAATTGTTTGGCTTCCGGACTATTGAACTCTGCGAGTTCTTCGCCAATATCCGCATAGTGGTAGTCGTCGAGCGTAGCGCGCACTAAGCTGCGATCAAGATCGATAAGACCTTGTTCTAGTGTGAGCTTGAGTTGAGGTTGAGACATGGGCTCTCCTGCTTTCGCATAGAGCCAAACGAGACTTTATGCAGTGATGATTTTTAGTATAGAAACTGAGTTGGCCAATGGCCTACAACTGTCTGCGTCCGCGTTCATGGGGTCTCTCTGGAAAGGAATCGGCGCAAATTGTAGGCAAAAGTGTGAGATATCTCAAGGTTTTTCAGAGCAATCGGTTTGGAAAGATCTTTAGTGAATTGAGCTTGACCAAAATCAAGCTTAGTTGCACGTTTTTTGCTCATTCTAGGGCAGGAAATATATATTGAGGGCGGTAATGGCTGCATTCTTATATCGCACAAGCAATCTAAAAACACGCTATCAGCTGCGCAAACTCACCTGGTCGACGAGATGGTTTAGTTAATTCTATTCCCACCTCAAAAACAAGGAGAACAGCGTATGTCTGTCGAAAATATTCGAAACATCGCATTTACTGGGCCAAGTGGCGGCGGTAAAACTAGTTTAGTAGAACGACTATTATTTGAAAGCAATAATATAGACCTGCTTGGAGATCTAAGTCGTGGAACCACTGTAACTGACTTTGACTCGCTTTCAATTGCCTATCAACACTCGGTGGAAGCCACGCCTGTCAATCTTGATTGGCAAGGAAAATCTCTGCATATTATTGATACTCCCGGTAATAATGAACTATTAGGACGTAGCTTCAGTGTTTTGCCAGCGGTAGAAACCGTGGCCTTAATTATAGATCCTGACCAAGGATTTAATCATGTTTGCCAGCAAATTGTCGATCAAGCAAAGGCGCAAAATAAATGTCTAATGCTCATCATCAACAAGTTGGATGCCAAGCCCAAACAACTTGAGAGCCTTGTTGTAAGCATTCGCGAAAAGTTGGGCCAGCAATGTTTGGAAATGAATTTACCGAGCGCAGATGGCGAGCAAGTTGTGGATTGTTTTTTTGAAGTCGATGATGAAAAAACAGCGATGTATTCCAGCGTTGAAATCGCACATCAGAACATAGTTGAACAAGTGATTGAATCCGATGAGGCACTGCTGGAAAGCTATTTGGAGCAACAGCAAAGCTTAAATCCAGCTCAGCTGCATGAGGCATTTGAAAAAGTGCTATGCCAAGGTGACCTGGTGCCTATTTGTTTTTGCAGTGCCAAAAATGGTCTCGGTAGTCAGCTTTTGCTGCGCATACTATCCGAGCAAATGCCAAGTCCTGCTGAAGCCAATCTGCCCCAATTTGTAGACCACAATGACCAAGCAATAGCGCTTGATATTGATGACAAATCGCATCTAATCGCACATGTATTCAAAATAAGTGTAGACCCCTACCTAGGTAAGCTTGCGTTTGTACGAGTTTTCCAAGGCGAACTTAAACCTGAAACGCAATATTTTGTGGGGCAAGACAAAAAACAATATAAAGCAGGGCATTTATGGCAAATGCAGGGAAAAACTCGCAAAGAGATTAGCCAGGCCAATGTTGGCGATATATGTGTGTTGGCCAAAGCGGATATCCTTGGTTTTGATAGTGTGTTACATGATAGCCATGAGCAAGATGGTTATCACCTTAGCAGCCTGAAATTACCAGCCCCAATGCTAAGTCTTGCTTTAGCTGCCAGCAATAGAGGGGCTGAGCAAAAACTAAGTGATGGACTTAAGAAAGTTGTGAACGAAGATCCCAGCCTGCGCCTAGAGCATCGTTTACGTAGCAACGAAACGATCTTGTCGGGTGTTGGTGAATTTCATCTTAAGCTTGCACTGCAGAAGCTGCGCGAACAGTACAAAATCGAACTTAATACCGCATTGCCATCAATTGAGTATAGCGAAACAATAATCGCAGAATCTTCGGCTAGGTATCGGCATAAAAAACAAAGTGGAGGTGCAGGACAATTCGCTGAAGTGGAGTTAAAAATTCGTCCTCTTGAACGCGGAAAGGGGCTAGTGTTTATAAACACGGTTGTGGGGGGCGCAGTGCCTGCCAGCTTCATTCCAGCGGTTGAAAAAGGAGTCAGAAATGCGGCTGAATTAGGGGTGATAGCTGGATACCCAATTCAAGACCTCGAAGTTGAGCTTTGCGATGGTAAGTTCCACAGTGTTGATTCTAAAGAAATTGCTTTCGTTAGCGCTGGGCGAAAAGCCTTAGTGCAAGCTGCCCTAGATGCGGGGGTTGTGGTATTGGAACCTATCGTTGATTTACTACTGGAAGTTCCCAATGCTCAGATCGGTGACGTGAGCGGGGATATTAATGCTCGGAGAGGTATGGTGACTCAAAGTTTAAATGATGGCGCTCAAATCAGCACTATCATGGCAAAAGTGCCGCTGAGTGAAATGGAGGGCTATACCCAGCAGTTAAAAGCATTAACCCACGGTGAAGGACAATATCAAATGTCGTTTAGTCATCGAGAACCGGTACCGGGTAAGTTGCAGTCTGTCTTGGTCAAACAATATAAGACCCAAGCCAAAGCTTAGAGAAAGAAGTTGAGCTTTCCCTATCCAACATATGATAGGGAAGGCCACCGCTTACTGTTGTTGGGCATCAAATTCGCTTTGTAAAATTTCTAAGCTTTCTTCTGCTTCCATCCACAACATTTCCGCTTCTTCAAGCGCTTGTTTGAGCTCAATTTGTTTGGCCAAATAAGCTTGTAATTTAGCCTTGTTCTGCGCTTCATATAGGCTCATGTCACCAAGAATATCAACCAATTTTGCGAGTTCATCGGTGGCTTTATTTACAGATTTCTCGGCTTGGCTTCGCTGCGCTCGAATGGGCTTAGTTTGCTGGCGAAACTCAGCTTCTAAACGTTTTAGATGCTTACGGTCGACGCTCTTTTTTGGCTCTGTAGTATCAGAGTTGATCGCCGGTTTGTTGTTTTGAGATAGCCAACGTTGGTAGTCGAGTAGGTCACCATCGAAACTTTGAACTTGCTGGTTATCAACCAAGTAGAACTCATCACAAGTACTTTGTAATAGTGAACGGTCGTGCGAAACAATTACCATGGCTCCACTAAAGTTTTGCAGTGCAAAGGTTAAGGCATGGCGCATATCAAGATCTAAGTGGTTGGTTGGTTCATCCATAAGCAATAGATTAGGACGTTGCCAAACGACCAAAGCTAGCACAAGGCGAGCTTTTTCGCCGCCACTAAAGGGCGCTACGATTTGTAGCGCTTTATCACCATGAAAACCAAAGCTGCCTAAGTAATTGCGCAATGTAGCTTCGGTTTCATCGGGGGCTAGGCGATACAAGTGGTCCATAGGACTGTCTTGCGGTCGCAGAGTTTCCAATTGGTGCTGGGCAAAATAGCCAACTTTTGCATGTTTGTTGACCTCTAGCTCACCAGCCTGAGGTACTAGTTCACCGGCCAATAGTTTAATAAAAGTCGATTTACCAGCGCCATTACGACCTAATAAACCGATACGACTACCGGGTACTAGGTTGAATTTAATTTGGTCCAGAATCACTTTGTCATCATATCCGAGGCGCAAATATTCCATTTGAACCAAGGGTAGAGGCAATGCTTCAGGCTCACGAAATGAAAAAGAGAACTCAGAATCGGCGTGAGCTTCATTAATAATTGTCATTTTCTCGAGAGATTTTAAACGACTCTGTGCCTGTTTAGCTTTACTGGCTTTATAGCGAAAGCGGTCAACAAAACTCTGCATATGCTTGCGTTCGCGCACTTGTTTCTCATGCAAGGCTTGCTGCTGGGCCATTTTCTCGGCGCGCATTTTTTCAAAATCGCTGTAGGTACCGGTGTAGGTATTTAGCCTTAACTGGTCAACGTGTACAATTCGAGTGACAATATTATCGAGAAACTCACGGTCGTGAGAAATGAGTATCAAAGTACCTTCGTAGCGGCGTAACCACTGTTCCAACCATACAACCGTATCTAAATCTAAGTGGTTAGTTGGTTCATCAAGTAGCAGTAAGTCTGAACGACAAAGTAGTGCTTGAGCAAGGTTGAGTCGCATGCGCCAACCACCAGAGAAATCAGTGACGGGGTAGGCTTGACTGACTTGTGCAAAGCCAAGGCCACTGAGCAATTCGCCAGCTCGTGATTCAATGCTATACGCTTGTATGGTATCAAGCTCTCCATGTAAGCGCGCAATTTGTTCACCGTCATCGGCTAACTCTGCTTTATTTAGTTTGGCTTGCAGCTGCCGATACTGACGATCACCATCAATGACATAATCAAGAGCCGATTGAGAACTAGCTGGTGTTTCTTGGGCTACGCTGGCTATTTCCCAAGTACTTGGCCAAGATAATTCGCCTGCATCAACTTGCAGTTGAGACCGAAGTAAAGCAAAAAGAGATGACTTACCACAGCCATTGCGCCCGACTAAACCTACTTTTTGTCCAGGGTGAATGCTGAGGTCGCTGCTTTCGAAGAGTACTTTTGTACCGCGTTGTAGGCCGATTTGTTGAGCTCGGATCATAGTGGACTGCTTTGCCTGTAACCAATGAATTGCGCTTATGCGGCGCAGAGCATACCATTTGTCGATGTACTACCATAGTCAAGGACGCCAACAGATGGTGAAAAAACGTTTTATAGCGGGTGCAGTTTGCCCAAGTTGCTCGGCAAGTGACACGCTGATGCTAATAATTGAGTCTAAAGGATCAGAGACAGTTGAATGTGTCGAATGTGGTTATGAGGCAAGTGAACCTGAATCTAAACCAGCTGCGCCAGAACTAGACGAAGGCATGATCGGTTTGTTTAAACCATAATGAAATCAATGCGCGCCTTCGCTTTCTAATAATGTGGCGGTGGCATTTCTTCTTTTTCACTAGCCAGTTGATGGCTGGGCACGGTTTGTAGCTTTTCAGTTAACAAACGTAATAATTCTTGCTGGTGCGTAAGTTGCAACTGTTGTTGGGTTAAGGCTTGGTTCAAGGACTCAATCGTGTCGTCTTGAAACGCAAGTTGCATCTCTAGGGTATTGATTCGTTCTTCTAATTGTTCGGACATGTAAGCAACTTATTGGGAAATGGGCCAGTATTCTACCAAACCGCTAGAGCTCGCGCTGATAATTTGTGTACCATCAACAGCGGCTGCTGAATACACCACTGCTGATTCAGGCCGAGTTTTGCGTTTGGGACTCACCATGTATTGGGCTAATTGTTTACCATCGCTGACTCGCCACAAACCAACTTTACGAGCGGCGCTGCCGGTGACTAACCACTGTTGATCAGCACTGAACTGGACACTGGTAAATAGCGTTTGACGCGCTATCAAGTTTAGTTCGCTGACTAGTTCTCCAGAAGGTATTGACCATATACGGGCTTGCTTGCCGCTATCAGCGGTAAATGCATATTGACCACTGTCATCTAAAGCCACCATTGAAACCCGGCTTGATTGCGGAAAACGTAAAATGATTTGAGCGCTTTGAGTATCCCAAAGCAAGGCTTGATAATCGTTACCACCAGTAAGCGCATAGCGACCATTGGGCGAGAGCGCCACACTATTAATTTTTTCACTATGCCCCAAAAACTCTAAGCGGCGTCCAGTATCTAAGTCTAAGTGCAAGACTTTGCCGTTAACCAAACCGATTAATACATAACGGGCATTGCTTGAAATTGCAATATCGCGAATATTAGATTCTGCGATACTCCAATAGCCTTGCGCTTGGCCATCGGTAAGACTCCAGATAGCGAAGTCTTGCCGACTAGCGGTGACCACATATTCATTATCAGCGGCAATCCGAGTAATAAAAACATGGTTATCGTTTTGCTGTTTCCAAAGGTAGATTTCTTGCTGTTTGAATAAATCCCAGACACTGATGCTTCCAGAACTATCAGACATGACTGAGTAGTGCCCATCGCTAGAGACGCTTGCAGCGTAGGAAGAAACCTGTGCTTGTTGGATAGATTGGGTGCTTTTACTATCACCGCCACAGCCGCTCAGAGGGGCAATGGACGCAATGATAAAAAGCTTTAACACTGTATAGAAGTGTAAATTAAGTCTATGTTTCACTAATTCACCTAGGTAAGACTATGTTTCTGCCCATAATTAACGTTAGTATAAGCCTTTCGCGGGTTAAGCAGTGCAACTATTTTGATGCCCTTACCCAGTGCGTATCACAACGGAGTACTCATTAATGATAAACAAATTTACTCGTTCAGCGCTTAGTGCTGCAGTTTTGAGCGTAACGCTTAGCGCAATGCCTGTTCTAGCGGACCAATCACTTGAAGGTGCGACTGAAAGCCAAACTCAAGGCTATGCTATCGGCGCATCAGTTGCGACTTACATTGCACAAACGATTGAGCAACAAGCTGAATTGGGTCTTGAGCTCGATCGTGAATTTGTCCTACAAGGTATGTCTGATGCTTTAAGTGGCGACACTAAAATGTCACAGGAAGAAATCCAAGCCCAGCTAACGGCTTTGGACGCAAAACTTAATACTTTGATGGAAGCAAAAAGTGCCGAACAAGCAGCTTTGGCTGTTGAAGAAGGCAAAGCCTTTTTAGCTGAAAATGCGTCTAAAGACGGCATTACGGTAACCGAGTCAGGCTTACAGTATAAAGTTGAGCAAGCTGGTGAAGGTGACAAACCTAGCGCCGAAGATACAGTAACGGTTCACTACGAAGGTAAACTTCTTGACGGGACTGTGTTTGATAGTTCGATAGAGCGAGGCGAACCGGTTTCATTCCCGCTTAATCGCGTTATTCCAGGTTGGACCGAGGGTGTGCAATTGATGTCACCTGGTGCAAAATATACTTTCTTCATTCCATCAGAGCTTGCCTACGGTGAAGCTGGAGCGGGTCAAAGTATTCCTCCTCACGCAACTTTAACTTTTAGCGTGGAACTAATCTCTATAGAAAAAGCAGAGGTGGTAGTGAAATAGTCACTGCCTCATGCAAAAAAAAACCGGCATTAGCCGGTTTTTTTATGTCTTGAAGATAACTATTGAGCTTGGTGCAGGTGTTCGAGCATTCGGTCTTCAATGGCAAAGCGCGATTCAAAGGCTTCACCGAGTTGGCTGAGCTGAAGATCAAAGGACTTTAGTTCTATGTCGTCTTGGGTACTGGCGAAGTGGTCGTTAAAATTGAGTACCGCATCAGTGGAGTCTCGCAATAGCGGCAGCAAGCGCTGGGCTTGTTGTTGCTTTTCCTGGTCGCCACAATTTGAAATCACTTGCTCATATATTTCAAAGTGACCCGTAGAAACATAATCGACAAGCTGTTCGCAAAATTGAGTTATCTGTGACTGTTCGGGAAGGCTATTATCTTTTCGTTCAAAAGGGGGAAGCCCTGCTAGTTGGCAATAATTCACTAACAAGCTTTTTCGATTGTCTAGCCATTGGTCGATTAGGCCACTAACGCCACCCCAGCGTTGTTTGGCTGTTTCTACTCGGGTTAACATAGCTTGTCCCTGATTTAACGTTCATCTTATATTATAACTAAAGAAATCTGGGGCTTCAGTCAAGAGAAACCGTGCCTAGAGACTTGGTTTTGAGTTCCAAAGCGACTAATTTGGAGTTCTTATATGATAAAAAGGAAATATTTTTGATCATCGATAATATGACCGCTCGTGATGGCTGGTGGTTTTTCACCTGTGGCAACCAAATATTGCTGATTCCGCAAGGCCATTGTATTCCGCATGGCCAATGGAACGATTTAGCGCTTAATAGGGACATCAGCGAGCCTTGTGAACGATTCGCTGTCTACCAGTCGGAACCTTGTTATCGCGTTGAACTTACCGAATGTTTTGATTTAGGTTTTGGACAATGGTTTGAACTGCGCGAAACGATGAGTCAACTTAACGCTGCGTTATTTGATTTAGCTGGAAAAGCTATTCAATTTGCATTGTTCTTGGATACCCATCGTTTTTGTGGTCGTTGCAGTAAACCCTTCGAGCGCGTGCATTGGGAACTGGCTTTGCAATGTGAAGCGTGTGGATTTCGGGCCTACCCACGCGTGTCGCCCAGTATTATTGTGTTAGTGCGCAAAGGTAAGCAGATTCTATTAGCTAATCATCGTCGTCATCAACAAGACCCTCCCATGTTTACCACGCTGGCTGGTTTTATTGAAGCGGGTGAGACGGCTGAACAAGCCGTGGTTAGAGAAGTTTACGAAGAGTCGGGAATTAAGGTCAATAATCTAAACTACTTTGACAGCCAGCCTTGGGCTTTTCCCCATTCGTTGATGTTGGGCTATTTTGCCGACTATGAAAGCGGGCATATTCGATTACAAAAAAGGGAATTGAGTGCCGCGCATTGGTTTGACGTTGACAACTTACCATTATTGCCGCCGCACGGAACCATCGCGCGGCGTTTGATTGAATGTGCAGTGGATCAAATCAAACAAGAATCCGATGAACTGTAATTTGCGGTGATGGCTTAGCTGTCGCATATTTTGAAGCTTGGCTTGATTAGCCCTTGGGTTTGCGCCTGAGCCTGTTTACAATGCCAAACAATTATTTGAAGACCATGGATGTATTAATGTCAGAGCTAAAAAACGATCGTTATTTACGTGCCTTACTAGGCGAATCAGTAGATGTCACGCCTGTATGGATGATGCGCCAAGCCGGTCGTTATTTGCCAGAATATAAAGCTACTCGCGCTCAAGCGGGTGACTTTATGTCGCTTTGTAGAAATACTGAACTCGCTTGCGAGGTGACCTTACAACCCTTGCGTCGCTTCCCTCTTGATGCTGCCATTCTTTTTTCTGACATATTAACTATCCCCGATGCTATGGGATTGGGTCTTTATTTTGCTCAAGGCGAAGGTCCTAAGTTTGAACGTCCGCTACGAAGTGCTAAGCAGGTGCGTGATTTAGGAATTCCTGATCCAGAGCTGGAGCTGTCATATGTAACCGACGCCGTGCGCATGATTCGACGCGAGCTTAAAGGTGAAGTACCACTGATAGGTTTTTCTGGCAGTCCCTGGACACTAGCAACCTATATGGTTGAAGGCGGAGCCACCAAGAGCTTCTCGGAAATCAAGAAAATGGGGTTTAGTGACGCCCCAACCCTGCATTTATTGTTGGACAAACTGGCTGACTCTGTCATCAGTTATCTTAACGCTCAAGTTGAAGCTGGTGCACAATCGTTGATGATTTTTGATACTTGGGGTGGGGTACTAAGCCCGCATGATTATCAAGACTTTTCACTTCAGTATATGCAGAAAATTGTATCGGGACTTAAGCGCGAGTACGACGGTCGTAAAATTCCAGTCACCTTGTTTACCAAGAACGGTGGGCAGTGGCTTGAAAAAATAGCAGCTACAGGTTGTGATGCTTTGGGTGTGGATTGGACCACAGATATTGGTGAAGCGAGACGCCGAGTTGGCGATAAGGTTGCATTGCAAGGCAATATGGACCCTTCAATGCTTTACGCCTCTCCTGCAGCTATTAAAGCTGAGGTGCAGCGAATACTAGCCAGTTACGGGCACGGCAATGGACATGTCTTTAACCTAGGCCATGGCATTCACCCAGATGTTGACCCAGAACACGCCGGTGTGTTTATTAATGCAGTCCATGAATTTAGTGGTCAGTATCACGTTTAAGCGTTGAGCTCAGTGTTCAACGCTCGATTCAAAAAGCAGCCATTGGCTGCTTTTTGCTTTGCACTGCTATTTTAAATAACGATAGAGTTTGCTTTGGTCTAGGATCGGCATTAAATCTTCATAATCCATTCCACTATTAAGTACAAAATCAGTGAGCAAGGTTTTAACTTGCTCAATGAGTACTTCCGCCACCCATGGTTTTTCAAAATAGTTATCGATAGCTGCTTGATTGATCGCTCGAATCGTATCTTGATGGGTTGCCAAGCCGGTTAATAGAAGTTTACGAGTATATTCAAAACGGCCGTCTTTCTTGATTCGAGTTAAAAGCTCAACCCCAGTTCGCTCGGGCATAATATGATCAGATATAACCACAGCGATAGCGCGTCCTTGGCTATCTAAGTCGTCCATGAGTTCCTCGCACTCGAAGGCCGATTCGCATTGCTCGATATCGATATAGCTCTCTAAGGGCTGAAGATCGCGGGCCACAGCTTCCAGCACATCACGTTGATCATCCACACAGATTACGGTTAATTTGTTCATTACGCGCTCCTTAAATAGTGGCTATAAATCCGACTTGAATCAGCAAAAACACTAAAACATAGCTTAAAAGTAAACCAACACTACCAATGATAACTCCGGTTCGGGCCATTTGATTGGTACTAGTAAAACCGGTTGCGTGAGCAAGAGCGTTAGGTGGGGTGCTGATAGGCAGTGACATACCTAAAGATGCAGCAAACGTAACGACCAGTATAATGCCTTGAGCTCCGCCGTAAGGGATCAAGCTATCCATGCTCATGCCAAGCGTCGCCACGATAGGTAACAACAAGTTGGCGGTCGCTGTATGCGACATGAAATTTGCCATCAACAAACACAAAACACTCGCACCAAAAATGATGGATAGTGGTGAGAAGTTTTCAAAGGGTATTGAAGCAATAATATTCTCAGCCAGTCCAGTTTCGCCCATCGCTGCGCCCATAGCTATACCACCAGAGACTAACCAGAGTACATCCCAAGAAATCTTCTTTAGGTCATCTTTGGTGATAATTTTTGTGATGGTAAAAACTGCAACGGGGATCATCGCCACTACATAGGAGTTCATGCCATGGGTCTTACCCATGAGCCACAATAAAATGGTAGCTGCGAATGTGACGTAAACAATATATGCCTGGGTAGTTTTTAGAAATTTCCCTTTGATTTCAAGCTTAATGCTCTGTTCGCTACTTGGATAAAGCTTACACAAGAGTAACCATGCAAAAGCCAGCAGAATAATGACAAATGGAACTCCAAATGCCATCCAGCTGCCGAAGCTTATCGCATCGTCACCAACTAGGTATTTCAAAGCAATTGCATTGGGAGGCGTACCAATAGGGGTGCCTATCCCACCGATATTTGCAGCAATTGGAATACAAAGCGCCATTGCGACTCTGCCCATGTCATTTTTACTAAACACGGCCAAAACCGGTGCTAGTATCGATAACATCATCGCCGTGGTCGCAGTGTTGGACATAAACATAGAGAAAACAGCTGTAATGACCATGAGTCCGAGCATCACTCGACTGGGCTTCTCGCCAAATGGTTTGAGCATCACCCGTGCTAGATTGATATCGAGGCGATATTTAGTCGCCGCCATTGCCAAAAAGAAACCACCTAAAAACAACATGATGATGGGGCTAGCAAAGCTCGACATGATACTTTGATAACTTAGCAGTTCGCCCAGGTTTCCTGAATCGCTTTGGGTGAATAGGAAAAAACCGCCGTTACTGATGGTGAGTAACTGAAGTACAATGATGAGCACCGACGTGGCAAAGATAGGAATGGGTTCCAATACCCAACATAAAGCGGCCATTAGGAATATAGCCAGCACACGTTGCTGAACTAAAGTGAAGCTTTCGATTGGGAACAACGTAAGCGGTAAAAAAGCGACGAGCAGCGGCAGTCCAAAGCAAACGACGGCCTTGATATGGCGATTCATTAAAAATTCCTTTTTACACATAAGGGCAAGATTATTACAGCCTTAACTTCGTAAAACTGGTTGAAATTGATCAGATAAAGCTTGAGTATTCCGATCTTGCCGTAATTTAATTTCAATTCTATGCGTTACCGCAAGTTTTGGTGATTAAAGAACACCCATTTGTAAAAGAGCTCTGGAGGTCCAAGTGCAGCGATTGATAAAAATGTTGATGCTAAGTGCGTTAATATTGATTTTTACTGCTTGTAGTCAAGTTAATGATGCCAATCTTGGGCGGCAGCAATTGCTAGGAGAAGTGTTAGTCGAATCACAATTGGCTATCTCAAATCTTGATACTAGCCACGACTTTGAAACCTTAATCGAGTTTGGTTTAGACACGCGTTATAGTCAGTTTGTGCGAGCTTGGCTTTATTTTGAGCGCGACTTACTCATCGATCAAATTCAACGCAGTTCTAATGCTGAAGCGTTAGAGCGAAAATCAATCATCGATCAACTCATCCGTCGCATCGATTTGGAGTAACAATGTACACTTTACTTGGCATCACCATTTTATTATTTAATCTATATGCAATCACCAAAACAATTTTAAGCGACGCAGAAATTGGTCGTAAGTACTTGTGGGTGTTCCTAATTTGCTTATTGCCTCTGATAGGTTCGGTGATGTGGTGGTTTAAAGGACCAAAACAACCACCTTTGTAGTGATCTTCTTCTCGATTGTAACCCTATACTTAGTATACGAGTAATCTTAGAGAGGGTAAGAGCATGGACATAACAGTGTTGTACTACGACAAAAAAAATCCTCTTGAATTGCAATCGATGCATATGGAAGCGGCTGACCAGCAATCCGGTGGCAGACTGGTGATTGACCCACAACGCAAACAAGACAAAATAATATTAGCCATACTTGAAGGTGAGGTCAGCGTGCTCAATGCGCTAGGTCAGCGGATCATCCCATAAATATTGACAAGCTTAGTTATTGAACTAGTAAGCTAAGTCAATATTTACAACGCAGTTGAGCGCTTTTTGTCTGATGAACGCTTCGATATTTGACTCAACAAGCTTGCTTATTTCTTGGCTAAGGCTGGGAGCAGCGCAATGTGGCGTTAGTCTTAAATTGGCTTGTGTCCAAAATGGGTGACCTTGGGGTAGGGGTTCTTCTACGGTGACATCCAATATTGCTTGCGCACAATGGTTGTGTTGCAACCAATTCAGTAGCGCATCTTCGTCCACGCAAGCACCTCGCCCCACGTTGAAAAACCAGCAATCACGCTTCAGACTATCAAAAAAACTGCTACCGCAAATTTTCTGAGTCTGTGGTGTTGAAGGTAAGACCGCCACCACAACATCTGCGCTAGTAGCGTAGTCATTAAACTGTTCTATACGATAGACATGGTCGAAGCTGGGGCATGGACTATTGCCACTGCGACTAAATGCGCTTACCGACATTCCAAAGTATTTCGCTGTCTTGGCCAAGTGTTGAGCAATGCTTCCCGCACCTAAAATAGCAAGTTTCAAACTGGCGATGCTTTGATAGTTCGCCGGTTGCCATAGCTGAGCGGATTGTTGCTCAGAGTAGATTTGGTGGTGTTGGGAGTTGGCTAATAAATAGGAGAATATGTATTCACTCATCAGCGGACCAAACATACCCCGGCTGTTAGTCAATACGCACTCCTTAGGCAATTGAACTTTAAGCAGAGGCTCAATGCCTGCAAATAGGCTTTGTACCCAGCACAAATTAGGCAGTAGCTGTTGATCGATATAATCAGCCCCTAGTTGCGGATGACATATTAGGGCTTGTGCTTGGATGGCACGTGTTGGCAGTTCAGTGATGCATGTTGCACCAATAAATTCTATCTGGCCAAATCGGGTCTGAAGAAATTTGAGGTAACTTTGGTAGTTGGGATCTAAAATGACCATTAACATGGTATAACTGCCTCCAGCATCTTAACTGAGGATATTAGGTGGTCAATTCAGATAGTTTGCAAGAAAAACTTGCACCCATAGAGCTGAGAATTAGCGCTCTGAATCGCTGGCAAAAGACCCTGTTTTGTATTTGTTTATTGCAACGCAGCTCTCCCAACTTCCAATTGTTCGCTGAGAATACCGATCCTGAGCACGCAGAAGCACTCAGTAAATTGTTGAATCTTTTTTGGGAGTCACAACTAGTTCCGAGTAGTCGAATTAATTTTGCTGTGCAGCATGAACGGTTCGAGTTAGTTATTCCTAATCCCGACGATTATGATTTTTTCGGTGTTTATCCAGCGTTAGACTGCTGTGTCTTAGCTGAATTGTGCTTTAGTTGTATTGGGGACTTCCAAGGTGACGAAGCAAGCAATGCCTTACAAACATCCTTAGCTTCTGTCTTGAGTTTTCTTGAATTACAAAACCCAGAATTTGACGAGCACGATGCACAGCACTTGAATGCACCTTTATTGGTGGATGAATTGGAGTTTGCGAATAGCCTGTTACTGATGCTTGCCAATCATGATAAAGGTAGTAAACAGGCAGCTGAGCTAAGAACTTTGGCTTACAATCAAGGGGTAAGTAACATAGGGATTTGTCTAGAAGACGACTAACTTTGTTGAAAAACTAATCAAAGCGTCTTTTTTTTTGTGATAATCAGCCCATAAACTGGTTAAAGCCGCGCCAATTAAGGCTTGAGACGCAAAAAAGCCTTTGCGACTTGGATTTATTTCTCTTAAAGTGGCTAAGAATTTTAAAAAATAAGACACAAGGAACAAACTCTTATGAACAAGACTGAACTTATCGATGCGATTGCTGACTCAGCAGAGCTTTCAAAAGCACAAGCTAAATTAGCACTAGAAGCGACACTGGGTTCTATTACAGAAGCACTTAAAGGTGGCGATCAAGTACAATTGATCGGTTTTGGTACTTTTAAAGTAAACCACCGTGCTGCCCGCACTGGTCGTAACCCACAAACTGGTGCTGAGATCCAAATCGCTGCGGCGAATGTTCCAGCCTTTGTTTCAGGCAAAGCTCTTAAAGAAGCAGTTAAGTAAGCCTTTACCTGTTAAAGATGCTTAGCTAGTCTAAGCATCTTTCTTCTTAAAAAACTCACCCTATGACTCAACAAGCATTGCTTATTGTTGCCCACGGCAGCAGACGCCAAGCCTCCAACCAAGAAGTTGCCGCCTTAGTCGACTTTATTGCACAGATCGTACCCCTTGAAGTTCGTGTGGAACATGCTTTTCTAGAGCTCGCTAATCCCAAATTCTCAGACGCCCTTCAGCAATTACTTAGTGATGGAGTGAACCAGATAGACGTATTCCCATACTTTCTAGCCGCTGGTACTCATGTCGTAGACGACTTGCCTGCCATAATTGCTCAACACAAAGCGCAGTTTCCAGACGCCCAAATAAACCTAATTCAACACTTAGGTAAAATGCCGGGACTGGCTGAGTTAATCGCGCAACAAATCAATTTGATATAACTATACTAAAGTGGTATAAATGCCGCGAGTTTGAAATCGCTTTCAAAAGGAATGCATTTTAAACTTGGTTCTGGTGGCGATTGCTTCAAGGCCTGGTCAGTTGATTTATTGAGGAATGTCTATGGTTTTATGGCACGATTATGTTGTTTCAGTCTCAGATCTCCCTACTCAAGAAGAAGTCTGTTTAATTAGCCGTCATTTTAAAATGGTAAAGTTTCTTCCCTTAAATCAACAGATAGCGTCGTTGAGAGAGTTAGGAAAAGAACACAATATTCGGTTTAACGCACAAACCGAACAATGGATTAAGAGCAGTGGGTTTAATTATTTACAAAACTCAAAATTATTAGAAAATGCCCCACTAGCGCATGTTTGCATGCTTTTGCAAAATCTCAGCACCCATAACCAGCCTGAGCTTCTATTGCGCCACAGTTGTCACCAATTTTTACCTATGCTGCTACAACGTCTTGATACCTTTGCTCTGCCGCAAGACAATACAGCGAACAACCCTGAGAACGAAACTAGTATAGCTTTTGCGTAAACTACGCAATGATAGCAGGCTGCTTATGTGCTTCGACAACGGATTGTCGAATAACTAGGGTGGGTATAAAGTTTAATTGAGGCTTTTCAGCTAGACCAGGTTTTAGTTTACTCAATTCCAAGGCTAAAATGATCGCGCTGGTGGCCATCAGCTCAATTGGATAACGGATCGTAGTTAGTTTTGGACGTAAATACTTACCATATATTAAGTTATCAAATCCAACGATAGAAACATCATCTGGAACTCGAATCCCATTATCAGCTAGTGCCGACATTGCTCCAAACGCCATCGCATCGTTATAAGCAACAACTGCCGTAAACTCGATCCCGCGACTTAATAGATTTAGTGCCGCGCGTTCGCCACCTTCTTCATTTGGATCATCGCATGCGATAGCGGCTTGTGGAATATTTAAGCCGGCTTCTCTCAAGGTCCGCTCACAGCCACTAAGTCGTTCGATCTGGTCGGTAATGTCATGAGTACTATTGATAAAAGCAAAATGTCGATGACCTTTGCCGAGTAGGTAGCGGGTTGCAACTTCAGTCCCCTTGGCATTGTCCAAGGTGATGCAGCGGTGGGCAATCTCCGGGATCATCCGGTTCATTAATACCATGCCGGGTTCTCGGCGAGCATACTCAAGTAACTCTTCGTCACTCAAAGCCTTACTATGCACGACAAAAGCCTGACAACGTTTTGAAATAAGTAGGTCTAAGACTTCTCGCTCTTGTTCGGTTTGGTGAAAGCCATTACCGATCAGCAAGTGCATTCCTTGGTCGCGGGCGACACGCTCCACAGCCTTCGCTAAAGAGCCAAAGAAGGGATCGGATACGTCTGAAACCATCAGTCCAATTGTGTCTGAGGTCTGACTGACGAGTGCTCTAGCATTGGCATTTGGCCGATAGCCAAGTTCAAGCATGGCGTCGGTAACCAATTTCTTTGAGCTTTCGCTGGCTTTGGGTGATTTGTTAACCACTCGTGAAACAGTTGCTACTGATACACCAGCTAATTTTGCTACATCTTTAATGGTTGCCATGCTCGGAAGTGTAATCCTTTCCACATTTTTGTGATTCAGGTTATTTAACAACAAATTTGGCCTTGCCACAACAGGTGTAAACGTTACCATTACGTCTATGTAGTGGAGCTCACAATTCCACGGTGTTTATAGCGTATATAACAGCCGCTACCGAAACGGTATTGCCGGCGAAGCTAAAAGGATATATTTGTGAAAAGTAATTTAACCCATCTGAGCAATGAACACACCAGTGTTGTGATTCAAACCCATCCGATGCCTGAGATTTTGTATTGGGGCGCCCCATTAAGCGGCAGCGTTGAAACGCTAAAGCTTGCCTTACAACGCCCGGTACCACAGGCCCGCTTAGATCAAGATGTGCCACTTAGTTTATTGCCAGAGTTAGCTAAAGGTCAGTATGGTAGTCCAGGCTTAGAAGGGCATCGAGCTAACAAAGATTGGTTTGCTAGTTTTACCACCGTTGCTGTTCAGGAACATGCATCAACGTTGAACTTTGTCTGCGAAGATGCGATTGCAAAGCTAAGCTTGACGATTCATTTGGAACTTGATGAAAGTGGGGTACTCAGCTTAAGCCAAACTATCACCAATACCTCAGTTCAGGCTTACAATGTTCAACGCTTGGCCTTAACCTTGCCGATTCCGCGTCATATTCAAGAACTACGTCATTTTAGAGGCCGTTGGACTCGAGAATTCCAAACTGAAGTGATTGACTGGCGTGCTCACAATTTTGTACAAGAAAACCGTCGCGGGCGCACCTCCCACGAAAACTTCCCGGGTCTAATCGCCGGTCAGCGCGGACATGACGAGCAACAAGGTGAGGTATACGCAGTGCACCTAGGCTGGAGTGGTAATCACCGTATCAAAGCCGATGTTAAAAGTGATGGCCGACGTTTGATTCAGGCCGAAGAACTGCTCGATGCTGGTGAGATTAGTCTCGCTGCTGGTGAAAGCTATAGCACACCGGTTTTGTACGCCAGCTATAGCGCAAAGGGTTTAAATGCCTTAAGTCAGCAGTTCCACGCCTTTGTTCGCCAAAATATTCTCCATTTTCCTGTGAGTGCCAAACGCCCAGTACACCTTAACACCTGGGAAGGGATCTACTTCGACCATGACCCTAACTACATCATAAAAATGATAGAAGCGTCGGCCAAAATGGGTGTAGAACGCTTTATTATTGATGATGGTTGGTTTGTTGGACGACATGACGATAAAGCCGCTTTAGGTGATTGGCAGATAGATGCTGATAAGTACCCAGAAGGCTTCACACCCATTGTTGATGCGATTCACGCAAATGGCATGGAGTTTGGACTGTGGGTTGAACCGGAGATGGTTAATAAAGAGTCTACACTTTATCGCCAGCATCCTGAATGGATGCTATCAACACAAGGGTATGAACAACTAAGTGGACGCTGGCAATACTTGCTAGATCTACAACAGCAACCGGTGTTTGACTACTTGCTCGATTGTTTGGACAAAATACTTTCAGCGTATCCAATTACTTACCTCAAGTGGGATATGAACCGAGAGCTTCTTCAATCAAGCCATATGGGCCGTGCAGCAGTGCATGGGCAAACACAAGCATTCTATCGCTTGCTAGAAGCGCTTAGAGCGAAACACCCTAATGTTGAAGTTGAAAGCTGTTCCTCTGGCGGAGGACGAATCGATTACGGGGTATTACAGCGTACCCAACGTTTTTGGACGTCCGATAACAATGATGCTTTAGAGCGTCAAATCATTCAAAAAGGTATGAGCTATTTCTTCCCACCAGAAGTGATGGGTAGTCACATAGGACCAGCCCATTGCCATACCACCATGCGTCGCCATGCGATTAGTTTCCGCGGAATAACCGCTTTGTTCGGCCATATGGGCGTTGAACTCGACCCACTTGCTGTTGATGAGCAAGAGCGTCAGGCTTTCAGTCATTATATTGCACTACATAAGCAGTGGCGCGACTTACTCCATAGTGGTTTGTCGTATCGCGTTGAGTTACCAGATGAACAAAGCCAGGCTCAAGTTGTCGTGGCTATCGACCAGCAACAAGCTCTAGTCGCGGTTGCGCAACTTGCTATGCCCGCTTACGCGATTGCTGAAGTACTGCGCATTCCTGGTTTACAAGCGCAACAAATCTATCGCTTAAGCGTGCTTGATCAACCTGAAAACTTACCTCACATCATGAAGCAGCTACCTTTATGGATGAGCGAAGGACTTACAATAAGTGGTGAGCAACTTGAAAAAGCAGGTCTACAATTGCCAGTACTGGACCCAGAAACAGCATTGCTATTTAGTCTAGAAGCTATTAATTAGGAATTTTTTCATGAATCATTTTGAGTCACTGATTGCACGACGGGATTGGGAAAATCAAGACGTAACCGCAGCTAATCGTTTGTTAGCGCACAGCCCTTTGGCTAACTACCAAAATTTAGACCTAGCCAAGAGTGGCAATATTTTTGATAGTAACAGCATTCGACTGCTCAATGGGCAATGGCAGTTTAAGTTGTACGATAAGCCAGAAACTGTCGAAAGTGGTTTTATTGAAAACGACTTCGATGCAAGTACTTGGCAAAGCATTAGCGTGCCAAGCAACTGGCAGCTCGACCCTGAGGTTGACGACAATCCAATTTACACCAACGTAAAGTATCCCTTTGAAGACAAAGCACCATTGGTTCCCAATGAGAATCCAACCGGTTGTTATCGATTAGAATTGGACTTAGATCAAGATTGGTCTGCTAGTTCATTGCGTTTGCGCTTTGATGGCGTGAACAGTTGTTTTCATCTATGGATGAATGGTCAATGGGTTGGTTATTCTCAAGATAGCCGCCTAGCTGCTGAGTTTGATGTAAGTAAGTACGCCAAAGCTGGGCGCAATACCATTGCTGTAATGGTAATGCGCTGGAGTGACGGTTCTTACTTAGAAGACCAAGATATGTGGTGGTTAAGTGGTATTTTCCGCGATGTCAGCCTGCTGCGACAAAATCAAGTAGCCATTGAAGACTTCGAAGTTAGCGCAAGTTTGGACGATTGTTACCGCGATGGATTATTTGAATTGCATGCAAGAATCTCAGCGAGTGTTATTAAAAGCGATGAGACCTATGCACTTGAATACCAGATCCTCGATGACAGCCAACATGTTTTGGTCAAAGAACAACAAGACTTTGGGCGCTACCTGCAAGATGAAAAAGGGGTATGGAAAGACCGAATTCGTTTCAAAACTAAGCTAGCGGCAGTTAAACAGTGGAGTGCTGAAGCGCCACATTTGTATCAACTCACCCTTCGTTTATTAGCTGCCGATGGGGAAGTGCTGGCCATTGAGTCGAGTAAGTTTGGTTTTCGGCGTGTTGAAATAACCAAGGGACAGTTGCTAGTCAATGGTAAAGCGGTCTTGATTCGCGGTGCAAATCGGCATGAACATCATCCGAAGCTTGGGCATGTGATGACCGAAACGGATATGCGCCGTGACATTGAACTCATGAAACAATTCAACTTTAACGCTGTTCGTACCGCTCACTATCCAAATCATCCCTTATGGTACAGCTTGTGCGATGAGTATGGCCTGTATGTCGTTGATGAAGCTAATATCGAAACCCATGGCCAATTCCCGATGAATCGCCTTTCAGACGATCCGAGTTGGGCGAAGGCGTATATTGAACGCGTACAACGCATGGTTGAGCGTGATAAGAATCACCCGAGTATTATCATTTGGTCATTAGGTAATGAATCGGGTTATGGTCAAAATCATGATTTGGCTTACGGCTGGTTGAAAAAACGTGACCCGTCTCGACCGATTCAGTATGAGGGTGGTGGTTCTGATACACCTGCCACCGATATCATTTGTCCAATGTACTCTCGAGCGCACAAAGACTTACCGTATTGGCTTGATGAGCAAGGGCAAGCGGTTGACCCGAAATGGGCAATTACTAACTGGGTGTCGCGACCCGGCGAAGATCGTCCGCTTATCTTATGCGAGTACGCGCATGCAATGGGTAATAGTCTTGGAAGTTTTGACAAATATTGGCAAGCATTTCGTCAGTTTGACCGTCTACAAGGCGGCTTCATCTGGGACTGGGTTGATCAAGGCATCGAATATGTAACTAGCGAAGGGCACAGCGACTGGGGCTATGGTGGTGATTTTGGTGACGTAATTAACGATCGTCAGTTTTGTATTAATGGACTGATATTCCCGGATCGTAGTGTGCATCCGCATCTATATGAAGCGAAGTGGGCGCAGCAGTTTGTGCTGTTTGAACTGCTTGATTCACAATACGGTGCGCTGCGCTTTAAACTCACTAACGATAATTTGTTTGCCAGCTTAGATTCGCAAATTTTGCACTGGTCCTTGTTAGAAGATGGCATCACTATCGATAGTGGTGAACTTAGTGTTGTTGGTATTGAAGCGCAAACAAGCACGGAGTTCAGCCTCAATACTAAGCCCAATCTATTAGCCAATAAACGCTACCATTTAAATCTTGATGTCACCCTTAACGAAGACCAAGCTTGGGCAAAGTCGGGTCATAGCACCGCAATCGCACAGTTTGAGCTTAACTGGAGTGCCCCGCTAGCTATTTGGGAGTTTAATGCCCAAGCTCACAGTATTGATGTTTCCGAAATCGCTTCTGACGAGTTGGTGGTTTCAGGAACGAAAGACAGCAAGGCTTGGCAATTTAGTTTTAAAGAAGGTTTGTTGTCGCAATGGACTAAAGATGGACAAACGCTGCTTGATCAAGCGCCACGGGATCTTTTTACCCGAGCAGCCTTAGATAACGACATTGGTACCAGTCAGGCTGACTTCGTTGACCCCAATGCATGGGTGACGCGCTGGAACCAAGCAGGTCTAGGCGATATACAACGTCAGTTAGGGCAATGGCGTTGGGAAAAAAGTAGTGACGGTAATATTCAAGTTGAGTTGCTTCAGAGCTATACATCTGGTGCGAAAACGCTGGTGCAAAGCCGTTGGATTAGTACCATCAACAGTCAAGGTGAACTGAACCTGCAGGTTGAATTGCAACTGGCTAAAGACTTACCTCCGCTAGCTCGTTATGGTCTTGAATGGGTATTTAAACAGGGTTCTAACTTGGAGTATCAAGGTTTTGGTCCTAACGAAAACTATCCGGACCGTATAGGCGCCGCCCGTTTTGGCGCTTACCAAAGCTCGATTGAAGATTTACATGTTCCATATATCTTCCCAACCGAGAATGGGGCTCGATGCGGCGTCGTATCAGCGAAGCTCGATGACAAGGTTTCAATAAGTAGCGACCAAGCGTTTGTACTTAGCGCTAGCGCATACAGTATTGAGCAGCTTAATTTGGCTAAGCATCAAAGTGAGCTCAAGGCTAATGGCAATATCTACTTGCGCCTTGATCATAAACACATGGGCGTGGGTGGCGATGATTCATGGAGCCCTAGCGTGCATCCAGAATTTTTGCTTACCCAGGAGTACGTTAGCTACCAGCTATGTTTCTCATAACAAACAGTTTTAGCGAGTAATAAAAAGGCCGCTGTGCGGCCTTTTTGCTAGGTTTAAACCAAACTGGCTTGATGGTTGGTCTGATAGTGCTGGTTAAAGGTGCACAACAGCGCCTGCAAGCTTGCGTTCATAATGTCCTGATGAATGGCAACCCCTAGATAACGATGGCCTTCTATGCGCGCTTGTATGTAGCAAATGGCCTTGGAGTCCACGCCTTGACTTAAAGCATGCTCACTGTAATCAAGGACTTCGATATCATGCTTGAAGTGTGATGAGAGGGCGCGATTAAATGCTTCAAGTGCGCCACTGCCTTGTCCTGCAAT
This sequence comes from Alginatibacterium sediminis, assembly GCF_003610775.1. Taxonomy (GTDB): domain Bacteria; phylum Pseudomonadota; class Gammaproteobacteria; order Enterobacterales; family Celerinatantimonadaceae; genus Alginatibacterium; species Alginatibacterium sediminis. Next base: position 264,028 of record NZ_RAQO01000009.1, read on the forward strand.
ACTAACCGTATCGTTGTTGGCATGGCTTAAGCGCACTTTGATTTGCTCTTGTCCATCGGAGCTAAGCTGCGTTTCCGCGATACTAAATTGGTTTTGTTTTAAGTATTGGCGTTCAAATAGATTCCAAATAGCTGACGAGGATGTTTCTTCGCCACTTTGTTCACTATGCGCTTGTACAATGCTGCTAAACTCGATTAGAGCCCAGCGTGGGAGCTCGATACCATAGTCTCGCTCTAAAATGTAAGCGATTCCACCTTTACCACTTTGGCTGTTAATCCGAATAACTTCTTGATAATCACGTCCCAAATCGGCTGGATCGATAGGCAAATATGCAACGTCCCACGCTTCTTCTTTACTTTGTAGTGCTAAGCATTTTTTAATCGCATCCTGATGACTACCAGAAAACGCGGTGTACACTAATTCGCCCGCATAAGGATGTCGAGGATGAATTGGCAGTTGGGTGCATTCTTTAGCCACGCGCGAAATCGTATCAATATCAGATAGGTCTAACTGAGGGTCGATCCCTTGACTATAAAGATTCATTGCATAAGTAATGATATCCATATTACCGGTACGTTCGCCGTTGCCAAACAAGGTGCCTTCAACCCGCTGTGCCCCTGCTAATGAGCCAAGTTCAGCCGCCGCGACCGCGCAACCACGGTCATTGTGGGTATGCTGACTTATGATAACGGCGTCGCGGTAATCAATATGTCGTATAAACCACTCAATCTGGTCCGCATACACATTTGGAGTCGACATTTCTACCGTCGCAGGAAGATTTAAAATGGCTTTTTGCTTGTTAGTTGGCTGCCACACGTGAAGTACGGCGTTGCAAATATCAACCGCAAAGTCTAGTTCGGTAGCGGTGAAGCTTTCGGGTGAATACTGAAACTGCCACTGAGTTTGCGGATAGTCTTTAGAGCAATCAATAACATCTTGCGCACCTTTTACCGCAATATCTATGATCCCCTGTCGATCTAGCTTGAAAACTTTGTCGCGCTGAACCTTAGATGTGGAATTGTAAACGTGAACAATTGCCGACTTTACACCATCCAAGGCCTCAAAGGTGCGTTGTATTAGCGCTGGGCGAGCCTGAGTTAAGACTTGTACGGTTACGTCGTTAGGAATTTTGTTTTCTTCAATTAACCAGCGGCAAAACTCGAATTCAGTTGCTGATGCTGAAGGGAAACCGATTTCAATTTGTTTGAATCCTACATCAACCAATAGTTGGAACAATTTCTTTTTCTGTTCAACTGACATCGGTTCTATCAAGGCTTGGTTGCCGTCCCGCAAGTCAACGCTACACCACTGGGGTGCACTCAGCAGAGTTTGGCTCGGCCATGTTCTATCATTAAGCTTAAGCGCTGGAAACGCGCGGTACTTCTGATGATCGAATTGTGGTTGAACCATATTTATTGCCTTAGACATAGTGGTGAAGCTCCAAATCCTACAGGTGAATTCTCAATGATTGCGATAACTAAAAGCGTGGTAATAACAAACAATGAAATGAACCTCTTAAGTATAGGAACTTGGGCTCAATTATGTTTTGCGAATTTTGCTTAGAATTACTATCTTTAAGCAATAACAGAAAGGAAATGTCTATTTTTAGGGCAAAAAAAAGCCGAACAATTGAATGTTCGGCAAACTCTTGGAATAGAGAGCTTTTTATTTTTTAGAATACAAGCGTACTGCTTCATTGTTCTTATTAAATAAGAAACAGTCGTCGTAAGAGATGTTTAGCGGCACGTTGTCAAAACGGTCAACGCTGTGGTCACCAGCAACATGCACTTTCATGCCATCGTTGCCATTGATCTGCCCGAATAGGTAAGTGGCATTACCTAAGCGTTCTACCACTTCACTTTGGAATTCAATGATGAAATCTGAAGCGTTGTCTAAATCCATGTGTTCTGGGCGAATACCTAAGGTTAAGCTCTCACCAGCTTTGACTGAGTTGTCTCGCACTTTTAGAGGAATATTGTTGCCATCTGGAAGAGTAATTTGTGCAGTGTCACCTTCAACGGAAGCAACTGAAACCGGTAAAAAGTTCATACGTGGTGAGCCAATAAAGCCCGCAACAAATTCGTTTTCTGGATAGTTGTAAAGCTCAAGTGGCGAACCAACTTGTTCGATATTACCGTCACGTAGAACTACAATTTTATCCGCAAGGGTCATTGCTTCCACTTGATCGTGGGTAACATACACCATGGTGGTTTCGAGTTCTTTGTGCAATTTTGCTATTTGCAGACGCATCTCTACGCGAAGCTCTGCGTCAAGGTTTGAGAGCGGCTCATCAAAAAGGAATACTTTAGGGTCACGTACAATCGCACGACCGATAGCAACCCGCTGGCGTTGGCCACCTGAAAGTTCTTTAGGCTTACGTTTTAGTAGCGGTTCCATTTGCAAGGTTTTAGCCGCTACTGCGACACGCTCTGCAATGATGTCTTTGGCAACACCATTCATTTTCATACCAAAGCCCATGTTTTCTTCGACGGTCATATGCGGATAGAGCGCATAAGATTGAAATACCATAGCCACGCCACGATCAGCCGGGTCTACGTCGTTTACACATTTGTCGTCAATGAACAATTCGCCTTCGGTGATCTCTTCAAGACCAGCGATTAAGCGTAATAGAGTAGACTTACCACAACCTGAAGGCCCAACAAATACAACGAATTCGCCATGCTGAATATCTAAGTCAATGCCATGAATTGTCTCAACTTTTCCAAATCTTTTGACAATTTTTTTCAGATTAATGTTTGCCATTTGCAGCCCCTTGCGGTGTACCAATAATTAAAGTTTCATTGCGCAGACTATAACTGCACTTGATGCCAAATTACGAAATTAGGTAGAACTTATTTACCAAATATGACATCGATCATACTTCAATACTTTACCTGAACAATTTTGCTATGGAAACGTTTACACTTCACAAAAATTGAATTACTTTGGCAGTATTATAGTTCACAAAAGATTTACAGTGATTTCACAAGCTGGTTTTTCATTCACTATTGATTTATGTTGTTAATGTGATTGTTGGCTAGTGAGTCTATTTGCTGCCACCAAGAAGGAATTTACATATGGCGCAGAGCAGCCCCCAAATCGGGTTACCCGATTCCCGTCCATCTACACGTAGGAAATGGCGGCCTACGGTCATAGCACCCTGGCTATTTTTAGCGCCAGCAATGATCGTATTTTTCGTTTATGTCATCTATCCAGTGTTTGACAGCATTTGGCTCAGTTTTTTCGACTGGGATGGTTTAGGTGATAAAACTTGGATAGGTCTCGACAACTATCGTGAGCTGTTTGACTCTGACACCTTTTGGAAAGCATTCTCTAACAACCTATTGTGGTTAGTTTTGTTTATGCTAGCGCCACCTTGCGGCCTCGCAATTGCTCTATTCTTGAATCAACAAGTTGCCGGTATCCGTGCTGTAAAAGCTTTATTCTTTTTCCCCTTCGTTATTTCGCAAGTAGTAGTTGGCTTAGTTTTCTCTTGGTTCTACGACCCTAACTTTGGTTTGCTCAACGAAGCGATAGTGTTCTTCGGTGGTGACCCTATAGCGATACTTGCTGACGAAAAACTCGTCACCTACGGCATTATTGCTGCGGGCTTGTGGCCTCAAATCGCCTATTGCATGATTTTGTATTTAACAGGTTTGAATAACCTAAATGGCGAGCAGATTGAAGCAGCTCAATTGGACAACGCCAAAGGCTGGAAAATGCTTTGGTACATCGTTATTCCGCAACTTAGCCCGGCGACTTTCATTGCGATCGTAGTCACGGTTATTGGAGCTTTGCGCTCATTTGACTTGGTAGCAACCATGACCGCTGGTGGCCCTTGGGGCAGCTCAACGGTGCTTGCATACATGATGTATGAAGAGGCTATCTTCAATTATCGCATGGGTTATGGGGCTGCGGTTGCAGTTGTACTATTCCTCATTATGGATATTTATATCGCTTACTTCTTGTGGCGTATGGTTAAGAGTGAAAAATAATGTTTCCTAGACCTATAGAAAAAGCCTCAAAAGGCGTCAATATTAGTTATCGCATCGCACTGGTTGCATCGATTGTTCTGTGGTTGCTCCCTTTGCTCGCTGTAATGGCTACATCAGTTCGTTCGTTAGGCGATATTAACGAAGGTAATTATTGGGGCTGGCCCAGTGAGTGGATGCTGATTGAAAATTATACTCAGGTGTTCACCAGCACCCCAATGGCTCAGTACTTGATGAACAGTTTGATCATCACTCTACCTGCTGTTGCCGGTGCCGTAGCCTTATCAACCTTAGCTGGCTACGCGCTTGCCAAATATCAATTTAAAGCCAATATTTGGATATTCGCGACCTTTATTGCTGGTAACTTTGTACCCTTTCAAATCTTGATGATTCCAGTACGCGATCTAACCATTAGCTTTGGATTATACGATACTCATTGGGCGATTATATTCTTCCATATCGCGTTCCAATCTGGTTTCTGTACCTTGTTTATGCGCAACTTTATTGTCGGGTTGCCCACAGAATTGATCGAATCTGCTCGCGTCGAAGGTGTCAGTGAATTTAAGATTTTCTTCCATATTGTATTGCCACTGGTTCGACCTGCAACTGCAGCCCTCGCCGTACTGGTATTTACCTTTATTTGGAATGACTTTTTCTGGGCCTTAGTTTTGGTTCAAAGTGATGAGGTGCGCCCAGTGACAGCAGGATTAAGCGCACTCCAAGGACAATGGTTAGCGTCATGGCAGCTTATTTCTGCCGGAGCGGTAGTCGCAGCGTTGCCGCCAGTGATTTTGTTTTTCACTATGCAGCGCCACTTTATTGCAGGATTAACGCTTGGAGCAACCAAAGGCTAGAGGCTTTCTAGTGACAAGCGTTATAAAACACACTCTCAGTATAGAGAGACTAAGGTCGAGTGAATGACCTTAATAACAATGAAGTACCAATAAATAAAAGGAAGGAACATCATGAAAAAAATTGCCAAGTTAGGCCAGATTGCATTGCTATCAACAGCAATGTCAACGATGGCCACAGCCGGTACATTGGTAATCAACTCTGATACATCTGATCCAGCACCGAAAGCTGCTTTCGCTGAGATCATTGCCCAGTTCGAAAAAGAAAACCCAGATATTACGGTTAAGTACAACCTATACGATCATGAAGCTTATAAAACAACGATTCGTAACTGGCTAGTTACTTCTCCACCCGATGTAGTGCATTGGTATGCCGGTAACCGTATGAAGGCTTTCGTTGATCGCGGTTTGTTTGAAGATGTAAGTGATCTTTGGGCTGAGAACAACATGCAAGATACGTTTGCTACAGCTGCGCCAGCAATGACCATTGATGGCAAGCAATGGGGTGTTCCTTTCACGTATTACCAGTGGGGTGTTTACTATCGTAAAGACCTATTTGAAAAACACGGTATTGGTGAGCCAACAACTTGGGATGAATTTCTAGCCGCTTGTGCAACACTAAAAGAAAACAGCATTGCACCTGTTTCTATTGGTACCAAGTATCTATGGACTGCTGCGGGTTGGTTTGATTATTTGAACCTTCGTACTAACGGCCTAGAGTTCCATATGGACCTTATGGACGGTAAAGTGCCTTACACTGATGACCGTGTTAGAGCGACTTTCGCAAATTGGGCTGAGCTTGTTGAGCCTGGCTACTTCCTAGAAAACCATGCGTCTTACTCATGGCAAGAAGCACAGCCTTTCTTATATAACGGCGAAGCTGCAATGTATTTGATTGGTAACTTCATTACGCCTAACTTCCCAGAAGAACTTGAAGGCAAAATGGGCTTCTTCCAATTCCCACAAATCAATCCAGAAGTGGGCATGTTCGAAGATGCGCCAATGGATACGCTACACATTCCATCAAAAGCTAAAAACAAAGAAGACGCTCGTCGTTACTTAGCATTTATGGCTCGTGAAGATAACCAAACTAAAATTAACGGTGCTCTACTACAGATCCCACCGCATAAAGACGCACAAGCTGCTGACAACTACTTCCTAGATAAAGGTGTAGCAATGTTGGGTAGCGCAGACGGTACGGCTCAATTTTATGACCGCGATACTGATCCTGCAATGGCAAAAGAAGGTATGAAAGGATTCCAAGAATTTATGGTATATCCTGACCGTATCGATGCCATCCTAGAGCGTCTTGAGAAAGTTCGTCAGCGTACTTTCAAATAAAGACCTTTAATTAGTTAAAACTAAAAACCACTGCCATGCAGTGGTTTTTTCTTTTTATAGTCTGTTCACATTCCCTAAGCTTATTCTAAATGTGTATTTTTCGGCTTTGCCATTAGTATAAATCCGAACAATACCTTTGTTATCCATGACCATCGTTCCTTCGTCGCGAGAACAGACAATCTTCTTTTTCTTCGAGTAGGATTCTTCACAAAAATCGCCTTGAGCATCAAAGTGCCATTTCATTCGGATATTTCTAGACTTTCCTTTTAATTCCAACACTTTTAGTCCAGTTGGTGAATACCAGTTAGACCACTCATTCTTTTGAACCGAAATCATACTGAACCCGGTATTTCCTAACAATTGTTTTGCAGTTATAACGACTCCGCCGTCTGCTATCGCATCATCAAATTCAGTTGCATAGGTCTCGAAGCTGGCTGAAGTAGCTGCGATACTCATGGTTATACAGCTAATAGCGATTTTCATATTCATCATAAGGTCCTTTTAAACAAGCTCTTACGCATTTCGCGTCTTCAACTGGGTATCGCAAAGTGCGTGCCAGTGTTTACACGGGATCGATGTGTGAAGGTAAGCTATTGAATTAAAATGTTTATGAAAAATAAGACAACTCTGAACTTTGCGAGATCAAACTGACAGTTAAGTGCTCTGACACACTCATTTGGGGGACATTAGATCCAGAGTTGGTTTATAACTTACTGATAGTTATTGATAACTGTTTAAATGTAGATCGATGCAAATTTAGTCAACCCAATTTTTAATTAGTAAAAGTGTAAACAATGACCATTTCAGAGACTTGGTAACTACAAATTCAAGTCATTTATTGTGAGTTTAGGCAGGATTGTGTTCCGGATTTATTGCTTTATGGTAAGTAAATAAAGCATATATTTTGCAGTTGGTTTTTTCGAATATGTAATACAGCACGGCGAACAAACTAAATAGTCCTAATATGATTAGGGAGCTGCTGCCATTGCTTAAGTCGAGCAATAAATCTTTAAATACAATGATTGGCTGATGAATAATGTCGCTGCTTTCTAGACGTTGGAAGCGCCCTAAATAAACGCCGATCGCACTGAGTAAATGCATCATCGTTGGGAATATGATTGAAAGCCATTTGATCGCACGGGACTTAGGATTTATGTTTTCTAAGTATTGTTGCCCAAAACGCACGGATAGAACATAAAACTCAAAACACAGGCTTAAAAATACAAGGTAGAAAGGAGTCGTTATAAAAATTAGATGTATGGGAGTCATCGTTGGTGATCTAAGTGCTGCAATGAAGTGAATAATATCTGTTAGTACATAGGCGCTATTGGGCAATAAGGCAATAAACACCGGTAGTAATATCCACCAGCTTACTGAGCGCTTATGGCTTATTTTGAATAAATAAATCGCAAGTACTAATGGTAATAGCGCTAACACGAGGTTGGTTACCACGGTGAAGTGGACTGGTGTTGTACTCATCAAAATCATTCCATGCTTGATTCTAGATCGATCAAATGTACTACCAAGTATATTTAATATCAATGGTTTACAGGTATTTGCTTTGGGTGATGAGCTATACACTGCAAAAAATTTATACGCAGCATCTATCCACCTGAACCTAAGCAGGTTTTTGTGGTGTGAAAATTTTAGTTCGCCACATTGATAGGATGGGTCGCTTAAGCGGGCTTGTCTTTTCCATTTTGTGGAAAAGTAGCGTCAAGCAAAGCGAAGCCCCGAATCTATATGGTCGAAGTGAGTTGCTGAGGCTGTAGAAGCTGTATGTTGTTTCCACTTATGTTATACCAATCACGGTAATTTATTGATCACTATTGTTTGACTAAAACACCAATCTTGTCGTCATAACTTTTGTCATTAGACCGCTAATAACCGCGAGTTCTTCCTAAAGCTAAGCGTTTTAGTACAACAAGTAAAAGACCAAAAATATAATGGGATTGGTATTACTGAGCAAGGTCGCACAAGGGGATACATCATTGATTGAGTTTGTTGTTAAATGCCTATTTTTCGAGTTTAGATGTTACTAAATTGAAGGGGATTATGTGTGCGGCTAATTCGGTGTTCTAATTTCATTTTACTTTGAAAGAGCCGCCGCGGCGGCTCTAACATGAGTGATTGTAACTATTCTTGTTTTATAGGTTTTAGCTCTGGTTGCTCATCGTCATCTAAGTCATCTTCGCCGATGCCTTTGAGTCGAGTGATCAGTAATCCGGTGATTACTAAGGTTGTGACAACACCAGCTAGAGTAGAAACCATCATCGGTAAACCAAATCCTAGCGTACTTGAATTCAAGATAAAGGTGATGACGACGGTGGTCATAAACATCGCTGGAACCGTAGTGATCCAGTGAAATTTATCATTACGCAATAAATACGCGGTCGCTGTCCATAACATCATTACAGCCGTGGTTTGATTGGCAAAACCGAAGTAGCGCCAAATGACACCGAAATCCACTTGAGTGAGTATTCCGCCGATGATAAATACTGGCAGTGCGATCATTAGTCGATTCTTAACTGGCTTCTGAGATAGGTTAAAGTATTCGGCTAATATTAAGCGACTAGAACGAAATGCTGTATCACCTGAAGTAATAGGTAGAATAACTACACCTAAGAAAGCTAAGATCCCGCCAAACACGCCGAGTAATCCAAATGAGGCTTCATACACTACTTTACCCGGCCCACCGTTAGATACCGCGGCTTGTAGGCCTTCCATTGAATCAAAGAACGATAAAGCAATTGCACACCAAATTAAGGCGATTACGCCTTCACCTATCATGGCACCATAAAAAACAAAGCGGCCATTCTTTTCGTTTTCCATACAGCGCGCCATCAACGGTGACTGGGTTGCATGGAAGCCAGAAATAGCCCCGCAAGCTATGGTAATAAATAAGGCAGGCCATAAAGGCAGGTCGTTAGGGTTCATGTTGCTAAACATTTGGCTGACTTCAAAGCTCCCCATGACTTGATGCTCGCTTGAAAAAGCCACTGCTGTCATTAAACCGACAGACATAAAGATAAGCAATGCACCAAACAAAGGGTAAAAACGACCAATGATTTTATCAATTGGAACGATGGTCGCAATAATGTAGTAAACGAAAATGATGCTTACCATGGTGCCTAAGCCCACGTTGAGTCCGGCTTGATCATTAAGCAAATTGGTTAACATACCTGCAGGTGCAGATACAAATACCACGCCGACTAAAAGCAGCAACACAATGGCAAAAATATTCATAAAGTGCCGAGCACTTTTACCTAAGTAACGTCCCGAAAGAGCGGGTACTGATGCACCGCCGTTTCTAACCGATAACATGCCAGAAAAATAATCATGGGTAGCGCCTGCAAAGACGCAACCAACTACGATCCAAAGCATGGCTGCAGGCCCATACAAAGCACCCATTATCGGTCCAAAAATCGGCCCAACTCCGGCAATGTTTAATAACTGAATTAGGTATACTTTTTTCTTAGACATTGGCACATAGTCAACGCCGTCTTGTTTAGTAAAAGCGGGGGTTTGTCGCTGCTCATTTATGCCAAAAACCTTTTCGACAAAAGCACCATAAATAAAATAACCGCCGAGCAGTGCTGCGACGCAAAATAAAAACCAAAGCATATCATCCTCTCAATACTTAATTATAATCATGAGAAGTTTATTTAATTGTGTGAATTATAGCTCTGTGGGTATTAGTAAACGGAAATATACCGACGCAAGCGGTTGAATATAGCGTTGAACGGTTCGGGAAATTTAGATGGCTAGAGCCCAAAGTGATCTTTGATGACCTTAAAATAGCGGCGGCTAACCGGTAACTGAGCGCCGCTTTTGGTAAAAAGAACGGCACCACCATTGTCCTGCAGCGATATTTCTAGAATTGCATCCACGTTGACTAAGTGTTGACGATGACATCGCAGTAAAGGTGATTTATCTTCGAGCACTTTTAAGGTGAGTTGAGTATGGTTTATGCCTTGTTCCGTGACCACATGTACGCCACTTAAGTCACTTGAGGCATATTCTACGTCCTCTAAGCGGATTAATTTTACTCGTTGTTTAAAGTAACAGGGGATTAAGCGCAGTGGCTGATCTTTGAGCATGCTTTGCAGGCTTGGCTCACTAGTTGAATTATGATGTGTAGCACTATCTTTAGGTTTTGGTAAGCGCTCTTTGAGGCGCTGTATCGATTTCGACAAACGCTTTGCATCAATTGGCTTTAGCAAGTAATCAACTGCGTTTTGTTCAAAGGCATCTAAGGCAAATTGGTCGTATGCTGTCACAAAAACAATGGCTGGGCTGTTACTTGGATCCAACATATTTGCCATTTCTAAGCCGCTTATCTGCGGCATTTCAATATCTAAGAACAAAACATCCGCGTTGAGATCTTTTAGATGCTTTAAGCATTCCACAGCGTTTCCATAGCTTGCAATGACTTCAATATCAGTAAACGGCTCTAGCATCTCAAGCAGTTGTTCTCGTGCCAAAGGTTCGTCATCAACGATCACGGCTCTCATTGTTTTGTCTCCTGTGGTATCGATACAATCACTCGGGTGTATTGACCTGGCTCGCATTCTATTTGTAGAGCGTAGTTCACACCAAAGGCGTTACGTAATCGAGTGTCTACAATGTGCAAACCCAAGCCTTCAGTGCTCGCTTGTTTGGGTTTCTGATAGAGGCCTGCGTTGTCCTCAACTACAATTTGATTTAGGCCGTTGTGATGGCGGCTATAGATAGTAATTTCTCCGGTTTCGAGTAAGTGAGCAGTGCCGTGTTTGATGGCGTTTTCAACCAAGGGTTGCAAGGTAAAGGTAGGCAGTTCCAAACTCAAAAAGTGCTCTGCTATATGTTGCTTAATCACCAAACGGTCCGCAAAGCGAACCTGCTCAATATGCAGATAGGCATTGACGTGCTCAAGCTCACTGCTAAGCAAACTGGCTTGATGGTTGCGTTTTAAGTTGATGCGTAAAAACAAGGCCAAGTCTGCAATCAACTCGCGTGCAGAACTAGCGTCCTTTTTAACGACAGCGCTTATGGTGTTAAGCGCATTAAATAGAAAGTGCGGGTTGATTTGAGCTCTGGCAAGTTTGAGTTCAGCTTCTGTCAGTAGTTGCTGCTGTTGTTGTAGCTGACTATCTCGCAGTTGTTCGGCAATCACTTTCGCGATACCTTCACCAAGAGCCCGATTAATATGTAAAAACAGCCGTCGCTTGGATTCATATAACTTCACCGTACCAATCACTTCATTTTCACGTCCTCGAATAGGGACTACTAATGAAGAGCCTAAGGGACATTTATCGCTGCCGCTGCATTGATAGGGTTCTTCGACACCATCGGCAAAGACCACTCGGTTTTCTCGAATGGCTTGGTAGGTTTGTTGAGAGCTGATGGGTAGGCCAGCCTGATGGTGATCACTTGCCAAGCCTGTAAAGGCAAGAATTTGCTTGGTATCGGTGATGGCCACCGCTGAGACGCCAGTTTCTTCATGAATGATATTCGCAATTCGCACCGCATCTTGTTGCCGAAATCCAAAATGAAATACACCGACCATACGCTGAGCCAAATTCAAGGCCTTGGCCGAGGAGTGGCTACTAAACTTGTCATATAAACGCCGGCGGTCTCGGATCATCATCATAAATAGAGCGGCGCCAATTGCGTTGGCGACAATCATGGGCAGCGCTATTTTACCAACAAGGTCGAGCGCTTGTTCAAAGGGCTTGGCTATTGAGAGAATAAGGCCCATTTGCATTACTTCAGCCAGAAAGGTGGCGATAAAAGCGATGCTTGGGCTAAACAGATGTTCATTATGATGACTGCGGCGACGGATCCATAGGTGAAATAAACCACCTACAAGGCCTTCTAATGTGGTTGAGATAGCACATGCCAGATCAGTAAAGCCTCCCATTGAATAACGGTGCATTCCACCGGTGAAGCCAACTAACACGCCCAGCACCGGCCCACCAAATATGCCGCCTAATACCGCTCCAACCGCGCGAGTGTTGGCAATCGCATCATCAATGGCTAATCCAAAATAGGTGCCCAAAATGCAAAAACCTGAGAATAGACAATAAATGGTTAAGGTATTAGGCAGACGTGGTGACAAATTCGTGAGGGGTAAAAATGCCGGAGTTTTACTCAGAAGGTAGGCTATCACCAAAAAAACACTCATCTGCTGCGCTAAAGATAAAAGAAGAGAGAGATCACTAACAAGCATTAGTCGCCTTAGCCTCGAAGGAGTTGAGAGTAAAATGGTGCAATCCACACCCAGCAATTGTAATCACTGTTATGTTAGAAAAACCTCTACAAGCTCAAACTAGAGCGCATTTATCAACGAAAGATATATAGCGAACCAGAATTAAATCTTAGTTTGTGACAGGTGAAACCGATCATTGACAAGGTAGAGTGTTCGCTCTACCCTTAGGTAGAGTAAACATTCTACCTAAGGCGTGTCGTGTTAAAAGAACAGATCGCAGCAAAGCTGGAGCATGCCTTTAGCGCGCATGGTTTTGCGACGCTTAGTATTGCTCAGTTGCAACAACATAGCGGTGTTAGTTTGCGCACTCTATACAAATACTATCCATCAAAAGAAGCAATGACTGTTGCTGCGCTTGAGCATCGTCATCAGCGTTACATTGCTTTTTTGGAGCGCGAGCTGCCTGATGATCCCTTGCAAGCCACGCAGCAAATATTTACCAAGCTTGAGCTATGGATGAACAAAGATGCACCCAATGGCTGTTTATCAAACGTGGCATTGGCTTCTTTTCCTGACGATCCTCAAATTCTATATGCGGTACAGCAGCATAAGGCGCAGATATTAGCGCTGTTTGAAAGCTTGGTACTCGATAAGCAACAAGCGTCGGCAATTTATTTGCTACACGAAGGTGTGACCAGCGCATGGCCTGTACTAAAAGATCGAGCAAGCTTGGCCGCTCAAACGGTTATTTTAAAGCTATTTGACGAGGTAAAGTCGAGATGAACATTCCAAAAGTAATGAAGGGAATTGAGCTACTGGGCTACGGTGATAGTGCGCAGCAACGTCATAGTAACGCAATACCGGTACCAAAACCTGAACGTGGCGAAGTACTGATACGAGTTAGCGCCGCAGGGGTTAACAACACCGACATCAATACACGAATCGGCTGGTATGCCAAAACCGATGATTTAAGTAATCAGGGAACGTGGTCAGGTGGTGCGATGGACTTTCCTCGAATACAAGGCGCTGATGTATGCGGCGAGATAGTCGCCGTTGGTCCGCAAGTCGAAAGTAATAGAGTTGGAGAGAGGGTTATTATTGAACCTTGTCTTCAAGAGTCCAAAGGCGAGCGACTTAAGACACCGTGGTATTTTGGCTCTGAGTGTAATGGTGGGTTTTCTGAGTATACCTGCGTTGCAGCAAGACACGCCTGGAAGGTCGAGAGCTCGATGAGTGACGTCGAGTTAGCTTCATTTCCGTGTTCATATTCAACCGCTGAAAACATGCTAATCAGGTCGCAAGTGTGCTCTAAAGATACGGTTTTAATCTCGGGGGCATCTGGCGGCGTGGGCTCGGCTGCAGTTCAGCTTGCCAAAGCGCGTGGTGCTAGCGTTATTGGGATAACTAGCCCTAGTAAAAACCAACAACTACTTGAGCTAGGCTGTGACCATGTCATCAGTAGAGATGCAGACCTAATTAAGCAATTAGGTGTTAATAGCGTGGATGTGGTAATTGATCTGGTTGCTGGTAAGCAGTGGCCACAGTTTCTTGAAGTATTGCGCCCTGGGGGCCGTTATGCGGTGTCTGGAGCCATCGGCGGGCCCTTAGTTGAACTTGATGTTAGAACACTCTATCTCAAGGACTTAAGCTTCTTTGGCTGCACTGTGTTGGGCTCTGGGGTTTTTAAAAGTCTGATAGAGCATATTGAACAGGGTCGTATTACAGCCCTAGTCGCTAAAACTTTTGCGCTTCACGACATCAATGCGGCACAAGCCTATTTCTTAGAGAAGCAGCATGTAGGGAAGATAGTATTAGAAGTTGGTGAGTAGTTACTTGGTCAATCAGAAATAGCTGTCTAATAGCTACAAAAAAGCCGAAGTGATAAATATCGCTTCGGCTTTTTATTCAAGGCTTAGAAACTAGTGACTAGTTCATGCCGTATTTTTTCAATTTTTTACGTAAAGTGCCGCGGTTGATACCGAGCATGATTGAAGCACGTGTTTGGTTGCCGCGAGTGTACTGCATGACAACATCTAACAAAGGTGCTTCTACTTCAGAAAGGACCAATTCATAAAGCTCAGTAACTTCTTCACCGTCAAGTTGGCCAAAGTAGTTACGCAATGCTTGCTCTACAGAGTCACGTAAAGGACGCTCTTTAACTTCGGTGCTCGTAGCACTGCTAGTCATTGTTGAAAGTGGACTCGTATGGTTTTGCTCAAACATAGTTAATGCTCTTCTTGTTACTTTAAAAATTATTGAAAAAAACGCTCGATTGAAGAAGTTTGTTCATCACAACTCTCCAATCTATTAAAACGCTGCCTAAACTCTTCGGCATGCTGCCAACGTTTTAAGTACCACCCCACATGTTTGCGAGCGATTCTTAAACCTTGTAACTCTCCGTAAAACTGATACAGATTGTTCAAATGACCAAGCATGACGTCTTGTATTTCCACCTTGGTTGGGCCAGCAATATGCTCACCATGACGAAGGTAGTGATTTATTTCTCGAAAAATCCAAGGGTTACCTTGGGCTCCTCGGCCCACCATCACTGCGTCTGTGCCAGTGTAATCAAGCACGTACTTCGCTTGCTCGGGGCTTGTAATGTCACCGTTAGCAACCACTGGCATTGACACTTGTTGCTTAACTGCGGCAATAGTGTCGTACTCGGCATGCCCACGATACATACATGTTCTTGTTCGCCCATGGATTGCTAAAGCATCAATGCCGCAATCCTCAGCTATTTGGGCAATTTCAAGTGCATTTTTCTGCTCTTCACACCACCCAGTTCTTATTTTTAAAGTCACCGGAATCTCGACTGCTCCAACGACTGCTTTTAGGATCTGCCTCACCAAGTCTGGCGATTTCATTAACGCAGAACCTGCAAGTTTTTTATTCACCTTTTTCGCAGGACATCCCATATTAATGTCGATGATCTGCGCCCCATTGCTGGCATTTACTTGCGCTGCATGGGCCATTTCGTCTGGACAACTTCCAGCAATCTGTACACTACGAATACCGCATTCACCTAAATGCGTCATTCGTTGCAATGACTTTTGGCTTGTCCACACCTTTGGATTCGATGACAGCATCTCCGATACTGTTAAGCCCGCACCAAGTTTCCAACAAAGTTGGCGAAAAGGTTGATCCGTGACTCCGGCCATCGGAGCCAATATGACTGGATTTTCCAGCTTATAAGGTCCAATCTGCATGGCGTTACGTGTCTTCACTCACTTAGGGCGGCGTAGTGTACTTTTTTTTGTCGGCCCTGAAAAGGTTATTTATTGAACATTTGTCAAAAAAAGTACTAGATTTTCATTACGTGTTTGTGGCAGGCAAAAATAAGCCTAAGAATTTTTTGATACTTAGGCTGATTATGTAAGGGTTTAGTTATTAGGCCGTTGCGTAAAAGCTTCGATTTGGCTACGCCTTATGTGTTGTACCGGTAATACGACACCATTCGTTGTCGTACTCGATGGGATCAATACTAGCGAAGTCTTTATAAACCTGCGCAACTGAGTCGGCTTGCTCTTCTAAAATTCCAGACAGAGCGAACACACCAGAGGGCTTTAGGTTGGCTAAAATCGGGCCTACAAGCTCACGTAGTGGCGCGGCTAAAATATTAGCTACCACCACATCAGCTACAAAATCTTGCGGATGGTCTTGGGGTAAATAGAGTTCAATTTTGTCACTCACGCCGTTACGCTGTGCGTTATCGAGACTGGCTTGAATGGCCTGGGGGTCGATATCAATTCCGATCACTCGTTCTGCGCCGAGTTTAAGGGCTGCAATGGCCAAAATACCGCTTCCGCAACCAAAGTCCAGCACCGTCTTACCACTTAGATCTAAGCTGTCTAACCAACGTAAGCACAGCGCTGTGGTTGCGTGGGTGCCAGTACCAAATGCAAGCCCTGGATCAAGCATTACGTTAACTGCTGAAGGGTCAGGTACGGGTGTCCAACTGGGGCAAATCCAAAGTCGTTGGCCAAAACGCATGGGGTGAAAGTCTTTCATCCACTCGCGCTCCCAGTCTTTGTCTTCTAAAGGGTCAAGAATGTGATTGTTGGCATTGATAATGCCTTGGGCGCTTAAGGCTTGCAGGATAGGCTGCATGTCGGTGCTAGCATCAAATAAACCCAAGACAACCGTTTGACTCCATAACAAAGTCTCACCAGGCTTGGGTTCAAATACTGGCGTGTCGTGGCGATCAACAAAGGTGACTGATAGTGCGCCAAGCTCAAGAAGTTCATCGCTAATAGCTTCGGCATTATCGTTCTGAGCATCAATTTTGAGTTGGATCCAAGGCATAAGGGTTTCCACTGAGACTGAATGCGCTGAGCCTAGCGGTAAATTGAGTGGATCACAAGTCCAAATGAGCTAGTGCTTTAACAGGTGGATATCGAGATCTGCGTGCTGCGAACCATGACGGTTTTGATAGCGCTTGGTAAGCAGCCAGCAGCCATAGCCGATTATGGGGGCTGCGAACACATAAGCGATTGATTGTTGGCTAAGTGCGGCGGCGCATAGCGACAAAAATACCCAAACAAAGGGGATGAACTCATAGATGAACTCGGGAATAAGAAATTGAGAGCGGGGTAGGATTGGATCTTTGCGACGATAGTTAGAGCGCATGATCCAGATCAGGGCACCTAAACTGTAAAGAATGCCAGCAAATCCAGCCCATAACCAAGATTGACCAAAGCAAATACCCAAAGAACCCAGAGCGAAGTAGATCCAAGGTAATAGCTCATAGAAAGGCTTGCTAAGATTCATAGACTCAGGTGCTCGAATAATGTATCGGTACTTTGAGTATAAGAAAGATTATAGATTTTGCTAAAAACGCAAAAGGCTAGCGTAAGCTAGCCTTTACAATTGCTGCGAACCTTTAGAGTCCAAGCTTTTTCTCTAGATAATGAATATTAGCACCGCCATGCTGGAAGTTTTCATCTTCCATGATTAGCTGTTGAAGTGAAATATTAGTTTTTATTCCCTCAATGACGAGCTCTGAGAGTGCGTTCTTCATACGTGCAATGGCAATATCGCGATTCTCGCCATAAGTGATCAACTTACCTATCATTGAGTCATAGTATGGCGGAACGGTATAGCCTGTATACAGGTGAGAATCCCAGCGTATTCCAAGACCACCTGGAGCGTGAAAACGCGTCACTTTACCCGGTGATGGAATAAACGTTTCTGCGTCTTCGGCGTTAATTCGACATTCAATCGCATGCCCAGCAACTCGAATATCGCTTTGAGCAATCGATAATGGATGACCGGCCGCAATACGTAATTGCTCTTTGATTAAGTCGATGCCGGTAACCATTTCCGTAACCGGGTGTTCAACTTGAATTCGGGTGTTCATTTCTATGAAATAAAACTCGCCGTTTTCATACAAGAACTCAAAGGTACCTGCGCCGCGATATTCAATTTCAATACAAGCACGCGTACAACGCTCACCGATGGCTTTGCGCATATCAGCGGTGATGCCTGGTGCTGGCGCTTCTTCCACAACTTTTTGGTGACGACGTTGCATGGAGCAGTCGCGCTCACCTAGGTGAATAGCATTGCCTTGGCCATCGGAAAGAATTTGCACTTCAACGTGGCGAGGATTCTCTAAGTATTTTTCCATATAGACGATGCTGTTATTGAACGCAGCAGCGGCTTCAGCACGGGTCAAAGAAATTGATGAATTAAGCTCTGACTCGTTACGTACAACCCGCATTCCGCGACCACCGCCACCACCAGCAGCTTTAATGATCACCGGATAGCCAATACGTTTGGCGATTGAAATATTACGCTCTTTGTCATCGTCTAAGGGGCCGTCAGAACCAGGTACACAAGGCACTCCTGCTTTCTTCATGGCTCGAATCGCTTCGACTTTGTCACCCATCATGCGAATGGTGTCAGCTTTAGGCCCAATGAAAACAAAACCGCTGCGTTCAACGATTTCTGAGAATTCTGCGTTTTCAGACAAGAAACCATAACCAGGGTGAATGGCTACCGCGTCAGTGACTTCGGCTGCGGCAATAATTCTTGGGATATCTAAATAGCTTTCGGTAGCGGCTGGTTTACCAATACAGACGGTTTCATCAGCTAACAATACGTGCTTGAGTTCGCGGTCGGCTGTGGAATGCACTGCAACGGTTTTAATGCCAAGCTCTTTACAGGCGCGTAAAATACGAAGCGCAATTTCGCCTCTATTGGCGATAACGACTTTATCTAGCATGAGATTGCCTCGATATTATGCGATAACAAATAGGGGTTCATCAAATTCAACAGCATCACCATCTTTGACCAATACTTGTTGAATGGTTCCCGACTTATCTGCTTCGATTTGGTTCATCATTTTCATCGCTTCGACAATACATAAAGTATCACCAGCACTAACATGGTCGCCCACACTTACAAATGCATCGGCATCCGGTGATGCCGAGCTGTAGAAGGTACCAACCATTGGTGAAAGCACTTGATGTCCACTTGGAGCTTCAGCAACGGCTGGTGCAGCTTCAGTAGCTGCAGCTACAGGAGCCGCAGCTGGTTGTGCAACGGGTGCAGCCATATATTGTTGTGGGGCCAAAGCGGTAATTTGACGACTAATGCGTACTGACTCTTCGCCTTCGGTGATCTCTAGCTCAGATACACCTGACTCTTCAACTAATTCGATTAGTTTCTTAATTTTGCGAATATCCATGATGCCCTATCTTTTTATTAGAGTGATTTTAGTCTTGTAGACGCTGAAAAGCAGCCTGCAAGGCAAATTGATATCCCATGGTGCCTAAGCCACATACGACACCTACGGCTTTATCAGCAAGGTAGGAGTGGTGGCGAAAAGGCTCACGAGAATGAACGTTTGATATATGAACTTCGATGAAGGGAATATTTACCCCTAATAGCGCGTCACGCAGTGCAACGCTGGTATGAGTAAATGCACCTGGATTTATCACGATGAAATCTACATTTCCCATCGCTTGATGAATCCTATCGACAAGTGCACCTTCGTGATTGCTTTGAAAAGCATCGAGCTCGAAGTTTTGTTGTTTAGCAAGTTGCTGACAGTTATTGACTACATCAACAAGGGTTTCGTATCCGTAGACATCAGGCTCGCGCTGGCCTAATAGATTAAGATTTGGACCATTTAGAAGTAAAACACTAAATCTACCATCCAACATCGCTGATAATCCCCGAAAACGCGTACAAAATAGAATTTACGAAAGTCTACACGGTTTCAAAAAAACCGGAACCCGAAAAAACTAAAAATGAGTAAGTTATCGTTGAATTATATTCTTTTCGACGGAAATGGCAGCATTTTTCTGGTCTAATCTGTACCAAGTTTGATACAGACTTGCCCACAATCGCCGTGGCTACAGCGATTGCAGGAAATTAGAAACAGTGCATATTTGACTGATTTAGTGGTTGATTTAAGCTTGATTCGGCGTGGCGACCAAGTTTCGTAGCCATTTTTTCTGATGCATACGCCAATAACATAGGCCACATTTCACCACTTCTTCGCTTAGTGCAATACAAAATGCAGTCACTAAACTAACTTCAAAGACTAAAATCGCAACCGAGGTCAATAGAAGTCCGACTCCCCATTGGCAGATGACATCTGACATTAAGCAGAAGTTATTGTCGCCGCCACTACGAAGCACACCATTGATCAGCACCATATTTAATGTTCGTAGCCAAACCGTCGCCGCCATGATGACTACAAGTTGATTAGCGAGTTCTAAGGTTTCGGGTTCAAAATTTCCGAATAAACTCATTAGGGGTTTGCTCAAACTCCAGATTGCAAATCCTAAAACAATGGCTGCAATTGGGCTGACGAGTAAGGTGCGTTTAGCATCGCGCCAAGCTAAGGCAAACTCGCTCGCGCCAAGTTTATTCCCAATTAGGATTGAACAGGCGCTAGAGAAACCCATAAAACAGGAGATTGCCATTCCCTCGAGCGGGCTAATCAAACTAATGGCTGCCAACGCTTGAGTTCCAAGTCGGCCGTAAAGCGTCGCAAAAGCAAATACTCCAATTGACCAAACGGTAAAGTTAACGACGAGCGGTGTAGCCAGCTTGATGAGTTGTTTGGCTTCGCTAAGCCGCATTTCTAGTAAACCAATAGCGCTCGCTTTGAGCAATGGATGGCGACGTTTTGCTAGCCATACAACAAAGATAAGTAGTTGCAGTGCTCTAGCAATTACAGTTGCAACACCGGCACCTACAATTCCCATCGGTTCAATTAGACCATCAACACCAAAGATCAAGACTTGGTTTAGTCCGATGTTAGCGATTACGGCAATGACGCTGACATATAGCGGCAGGCGAGTTTCACCGCTTGCGCGCAAGCCAGCTTCTAACAATATGATTGGTAATACAAACAACAACATCGGAGCGGTATGGTAGATGTAATCGATCCCAAGGGCTTGAAGTTGAGCATCAGTACTCGCAAGCGACATGATATTGTCTGCACTGGTAAAGAACAGACTTAGTAAAATGACATTAGCGATAGTACCCAGGGCCAAGCTTAAACCTAAGGTGCGACCTATGGCTGACCAGTCTTTACGTCCCCAGTGCTGGGCGCATAAGATTGATGCCGCGGTGGCAAAACCAGCTAAAACTAAAATTGCGACGAACATTGATCGGCCAGCATAACCAACGGCGGCGACTTCGGCTTCGCCAAGATTGGCAACCATCATTACGTCAACTAAGCCTAGCAGGCTTAACAGTACGGATTGCAGCGATATTGGCCACGCCAAAGACCAAAAATGACCTAGCCAGCGGCTTTTTGATTGATTAATTGTTGTTGGCATAAGGCCCTCGTAAATGTGAACTTGGTGCAAATTGAGCTATCTAGCCATTTAGGGCTTCACGAGGAATCTTTATTGGCTTGTCTCTTTTAATTGGCGGTGATTCTAGTAAGTTGCTGGCTTTTCGCACATAATCAAAACTATCTAATTCATGTTCAAAACTATCATTTTGGAAAATAATGTGGCGTGATGAGCTAAATATAGGCCCGCGCTGTGTTGAGCGCTTTCTAACCACCGAGGCTTTACCGGAATTGCAACAAGTTGGAATTAACTTGGCAGGTATATCGGTGCTACGCGAAGAGTACCTTGTGAGCCGTAAAAACCCACAAGAGCATTTAGCGCTGTTAACTCTTTCTGGCGAAGGGCAACTACATGTGCCTTCAGGTAGTCAATTACTAAAAACAGGGCAGCTATTGATTCTTCCACTGGGGCAGGCTTATTCTTTCGAAATAAAAGCAGCCCATTGGCGACATGTTTGGCTGTTACTATCGCCTAAACAACGCTGGCTACAAATTCCAGAATCGGCGCAAGTCAAAACTGTGGAATCGAGCACGGGGTTGGTTTCGAGTATGCAGCTGTTATTACAACAACAGTCTCAACCGCGACAAAATCCACATATCGTTAAATCTTTGGTTGATTTGCTGCAGCGCTATTTGATGACAATGGTCCAAACCAATAAGCCAATTGTTGAGGATAATCCTTTAGTGGCGATCGAGCAGCAAATGCGCAGTGCACTGCACTATCCATGGACAGTACAAGAGATCGCCCGACGGATAAATGTCTCTGAACCCCACTGTTATCGTTTGTTTCAACGCTACTTTCAGATGAGTCCTAAACAGTTTCTGCGACGGCTACGAATGGAGCATGGTGCCTACTTACTACGTGAGTCAGGCTGGTCGCTTGACGTGATTGCAAGCCAGCTTGGATATCAAGATGGCTTTGCATTTTCACATCGTTTTAAGAAATACATGGGGCTATCACCAGCGGCCTTTAGATTAAGGTCCAAGGGTAAAAGCCGCGGCTAGTAGATAGACGTACTTACTAGCGCATTGCCAACCAAAAGTTGCTCTTTAGCAATTTCTTTGGGACCAGAAATAATCACATGCGGTCGAGAGTCTATCATCACGCTTGGACCTTCTAAGCCGCTACGCGCATCTAGTGCCAGCCAAACCGGAGAAGACTCTGGTGAGAGCTGCGATGAATACACCACATACATTGGTAGTTCTGGTGCTAAGTGACTGACTAAAATGGCAAGCAGTAGTGCGCGCTCATCGCTATCAGCCGCTTGCATCATCACTACTTGTGCGGGGCCAGCAAATACGGTGTTGTCTTCTTGTTTGGTATCTAAGCTTGATAACCAATCTAGTGCATTGTTAAGTGACTCGCGGGGTTTGTCTTCAACTTTGAACTGTAAGGCCAAGGGTTCTAATCGTTTCAGATTGTTATAGAACAAACTTGAGTAGTCGGGTCTCAGACAGGCGCCACTCAAGGTATTGTTGAATACGCAGGGTGCCACATTAAAGAAACGCATAGCATCGCCTTGATACTGCATATAGGCACTCCAGAACAGTTGAGATCCGGGGCTATCGTCGCGGGTGTTAATGGCTTGAGTGATTGAAGGGACTTCATTGCTACTACCCGAATACTGGTGGATAGCTTTCACCGCGTGATTTAGCCGTGGGGTTAAGTAGATTGCCATGGCTTGACGTGGATACTGCAATGTATAGTTTACTCTGAACTGTTCAAGATTGGATTGATAAAGTTCTTCTTGAGATAAACGCAATTTGATTTGAAGTAAATTACCATCCGCACCGGCCCACAACCATTGGTTGTCGTAGGCTTGTTCCGGTCGCTCAGGTAGTTGTAGTGATGCAAAACTAAAAGGACTGATTGCTGCAAGGCAAAACATGAGCATGGTTAAACTTAAATTGCGCATACGTATTTCTCCAATCACTACCGTAATTTCGAAAGTGAAGCCCTAATTGCAGGCTTATTGGCGTAGTGCTATCGAGGCTTTGGCTTTATTATTTTTTATAGTCTAAATTGCCCAAACCCTAATAATAATTAATAGCATTTAAACTCTTAATACGCTAATTACATCACAAAAGTTCATTCGTGCTAAATTCAAGGCGAAAAAAAGCGCAACCTAAGGCTGCGCTATCATTTGTCGTCAGTTATGAACTACTAGTGCTTACTCTAGGCTGCTTTTCTCAGCAATCAAGCGGTCGACAACGGATGGATCTGCAAGGGTTGACGTATCGCCCAATGAGTCGGTTTCATTGGTCGCAATTTTACGTAAAATCCGTCGCATAATCTTACCTGAGCGAGTTTTAGGAAGCGCATCAGCCCAGTGTAGAATATCTGGCGTCGCGATTGGACCTATCTCTTTGCGTACCCACGCTTTTACTTCTTTGTGCAAGGCTGCATCCGCTTCTTCACCTGCGTTTAAAGTGACGTAAGCATAGATCCCTTGGCCTTTAATTTCATGGGGTACACCAACAACAGCGGCTTCTGAAATTTTTGGATGTGCAACCAATGCACTTTCAATTTCAGCGGTGCCCATTCTATGGCCTGAAACATTAAGTACGTCATCAACTCGACCTGTGATCCAAAAATAACCATCTTCGTCGCGACGTGCACCATCACCGGTTGTGTAAACGCCGGGGAAAGTTGAGAAGTAAGTTTGTTCGAAACGCTCATGATCACCGTAAACACTACGCATTTGACCGGGCCAACTATCGCGAATAATCAAGTTACCCGAAGTCGCACCTTCTAGTTCATTACCTAAATTGTCGACTAAGGCTGGTTGTACACCAAAGAATGGCCGCGTCGCAGACCCTGGTTTAAGTTCGGTTGCGCCCGGTAGTGGGGTAATCAAAATACCGCCAGTTTCAGTTTGCCACCAGGTATCTACAATAGGGCAGCGCTCATCACCAATAGTACGGTAATACCATTCCCAAGCTTCAGGGTTGATGGGTTCACCTACAGAGCCCATAATTCTAAGACTAGTCCGCTTGGTTCCTGCAACCGCTGCATCGCCTTGCGCCATTAACGCGCGAATGGCAGTTGGAGCTGTATAAAGAATACTGACTTGGTGCTTGTCACATACCTGACTCATGCGCGAAGCGTCTGGATAATTGGGTACGCCTTCGAACAGTAGTGTGGTTGCACCGTTGGCCAGTGGTCCATAAACTAAATAACTGTGGCCGGTAATCCAACCTACATCTGCAGTACACCAATAAACGTCACCGTCTTGATAATCGAATACGTATTTAAAGGTCATGGCTGCATAAACAAGATAGCCACCGGTAGTATGTAGCACGCCTTTGGGCTTACCGGTAGAACCTGAGGTATAAAGAATGAACAGTGGATCTTCGGCGTTCATTGGTTCTGGGGCACAGTCATCACTGGCAACAGCGGTGAGTTCATCCCACCAGAAATCACGCCCATCTACCCAATCAATATCCCCACCGGTGCGTTTTAGTACGATCACGCTCTTCACGCAATCTACTTCTGGATTGGCTAAGGCTTCATCAACATTGGCTTTTAGTGGAACAGCGCGACCGCCGCGAAGGCCTTCATCCGAGGTGATAACAAACTGACTATTACTATCGATAATTCGACCCGCGAGGGCCTCTGGAGAAAAACCACCGAATACGATTGAGTGCACCGCGCCAATCCGGGTACAAGCTAACATTGCAATTGCTGCTTCTGGAACCATAGGCATATACAGGCAAACCACATCGCCTTTTTTCACACCTTGGGCTTTGAGCGCATTGGCAAAACGACAAACCGCTTGGTGAAGCTGCTTAAAAGTAAGTTTAGAGTCTTGGTTCGGGTCGTCACCTTCCCAAATAATTGCGACTTCATCGCCTCGGGTTGCAAGGTGGCGATCGATGCAGTTAGCACTGATGTTCAGTTGGCCATCTTCAAACCATTTAATGCTGACATGTCCTGGGTCAAAGGAAGTGTTCTTAACTTTGGTGAATGGCTTCATCCAATCAACAAATTTGCGGCCTTGCTCAGCCCAAAATGTTTCTGGATCAGAAACCGAAGCCTGATACATGGCAAGATACTGTTCGTTGTCCAAATGGGTCGTTTGCGCAATATTGGCTTTAACCGGATATATTTTGCTGTCACTCATTGTTCCACTCCTGGGATCTGACAATTATTGTTATGTTTGGCGGCTGTCAAAAGGCTCGCATTTCGACATATTGTCGACAATTAGACTTTCGGGTAATGAATTGTTGAATTAGTGTTATTGCTTTGTGATGCAGCTCACGCGAATGACTAAAGTCTAGGGTCTAGTGAACGTAAACACTAACGTTGGTTAAGGCATCGACAAATAATCTAGAACGCTGTTTTCTGTAAGTAGGCTTTGCTAGCTTGAAGGTCTAGGCCCAAATTCTAAGCGTAAATAGATGAGTGCCGCGGTCAAAGCATCATCCATAGCACTATGTCGACCTTTTAATGGAATTTGTAACTTATTACAGATGTTTTGTAGGTCTTGATTCACCACCATTCCGACATAAGGCACGTGTAATTTGTGGGCATAAAGCTGCCCAACATCTAAAACTGGATTTAGAAAAGCATAGCCAAACAAATCTTGGGTATATCGATTCAAGATGCGTAAATCATAGCGAATGTTGTAACCAATGATGGTTCTTGAGCCAATAAAAGCGAGCAGCTCTAGTAAAGCTTCTTGGATTGGAATACCGTCGGCTAAGTCTTGCGCCCTCAATTGATGGATTTCGATAGAGCTAGCGTTAAGGCTTTTTGGGGCTTCAATGGTGAGCTCTAAACGTTCGCTATAAGTGATGGTATTTCCGCGAATCCTAACGGCTCCAATGGTGAGGATTTCCGCTTTTTTTGTATCCAAGCTGGTGGTCTCGAAATCTAAAGCGATTTTATCGCGATCACCGCTTGGCTCCAACAGATGTGAGTATTTACTATCACGCATCTTCCATTGATAAAATCGTCGACGTAACACCGCTAGTAATCCCTAATTTGAAAGTGATTTGCGAGCACTGTTTTATACTTTTTAACCACGTGAAGTGCATGTCTAAGTAAGTCGCGCTCGCTATGGTTGAGTTCGCGTACGTTGATTTCGTTGCTAGAACGACCACTGGTGTCGCCAAAGCTTTGGCTTAAACGAAGTTTAAAAAACAACAATAAGGCTTCACTTAAATTCTTGGAAAGTTCGCTATCTAATTGTTTTTTCTGAGTCAATAAATGGATTCTGTCTAGAGTATTGGCAGCATAGATGTGGTGTTTTAAGGCCATTGCCCGAACCCCGTGCACGATACTGAATATCCCACCTTTTTTAATATCTAGTAACTGATGTTGTGCTTTTAGCCCACCAAAAAGTGTTAGTGGCGTATTGAAACTTAAAGCGGCCTTAGCAAAAAACGACAGTGCCACATCTTGTCGTCCCATATCTTCAACAATGGCTTTGCGGATTGGTTTTAGTAGGCTTTTGTTTCCGGCAACTGCTAGTGCGTCCCAAAGAATAGCCAGATTCATGCTCGATTCACCATGGCCAGCATCACACCATTGGCGTACGGTATGTAACCACTCACTTTGCGACTTAACCCATTGCGGATTATTGACCATGATCTTGCCTGGGCAAGGAGGATAACCAAGCTCTAGTAAGTGTTCACTAAATAGATTGAGTGCGGCGGGTAGTTCGGGTAAATCGCAGCCATCTTCAATGATAATGCCATTGTCTTGGTCGGTTTTTAGTATTTGCTCTTGGCGACCTTCACTACCCATAACCATGAGGCAAACATGATTTTGGTAGGCTTCAGGTACGACTATTTCGAAAAGCTTGGCAATGATTTGCTCGTTCATTGTGGCTAGCAGTTTCATAATAAAAACGGTGCGAATACCATTGTTTAGTAGGTTTTCAGTCAGCTTGTCGAGGGTAAGAGCTGCTTCTTGTAATTCTTCTACGCTGGTGGCGCGTGCGATTCGCAGTGCCAATACATGCGAGTGGGTCGAAAATAAACTCAGTAAATGAGCCATCTCGATAATGCCAATTATTTTGAGATCGTCCTTTACCACCACCCTTTCAATTTCGTTACGGGTCATCAGTAACATGGCATTAAATAAGAATTCGCCCTTTTGCACACTAATAAGATGGTAGTGGGCAATATCAGCGATCGGGTGACTCAAATCTAAGTTATCCAAGGCCAAGGCATGCAATAAATCGGTTCCGGTTAGCATGCCAATACAGCCATCGTGATCGACAAGCAAGGACTCTACCCGTTGGTCTTTGAGTTGCTGGGTTGCTTGAGCAATGGTTAAGTTACCGTCGACAATAATGGCTTGTTGCACATTACTATCATCGATTTGAGTGAGAATAAATTCGGCTAAATTCTTATTACCTTCCCTAGACTCAACGAGTTGGTGCCGTTGGGCTAAGTCAACCTGAAAGTAATCTCCAAACTCAGGGTTTTCTTGAACCAGCTTCATAAATGTGGTTGTTTTTAGTTTGTAACAAAGACTGTCCTCGAGGGCAATATAGTCATGTTTACAATAGCCGCCGAATTGAGAACGAACATCAAAGTAATCATCTACCGAATATTGGGCGAAGACCTCATCATTATTGTTGGCACGTTCTTCGACGGCACCTTTGATGATGATATGGAAAAACTCGGCGCTTTGGCCACTGCTCAGTATTTTTTCATTAGCTTTAAAATAACTGATATCAAGTCGGTCACTCAGCTGCTCTCGCTGCTGTGGACTTAACTGGCTAAATGGAGGGTGATCAAAGTTAAAGTCTTGAGCCATACTCGGTAATCCATGGTTATTTCTGGTTTACTCGAGACATCAGACACTTATACTCGAGATAGCGAAACCAGTGATTGCACATAGCTTTATTAAACGCAGTGCTGTTGATGTTCACTACACGACTTTAGTCAAAGTTTGAACTTGTCAGTTCTGTTTCGCGTTATGGTTTAGTTCTGATAGGGCATGGAAGCAATATGGTGACTGAAGGTTGGGCTGTTATACCGCTCTCATTATTGTATTTGGGCGTACTTTTTTTAATTGCGTTTTTTAGCGACAAGTTTCCCCAAAAACGCCTGCGCTTGCAGGCCTGGCTGTATAGCTTTTCAATTGCGGTCTATTGTACCTCATGGACGTTCTACGGCACCGTTGGACAGGCTCAAGATCAGTTTCTCTCCTACATACCGGTATACCTGGGCCCTATTATAGTTTTTGTTTTCGGCTGGAAGCTACTTGCGCGCTTGGTCATTATTGCCAAACGCGAACACATTACCACCATTGCTGACTTTATTGCGGCGCGCTACGGCAAGTCGCAAACGCTTGCGGTGGTCATATCCTTGTTGTGTATTCTTGGGATTCTCCCCTACATTGCCTTGCAACTACGTGCGATTGTGATGGGGCTAGACTTGATTGGTGGTGAGTCTATGCGCCAATCTTTAGGTAATATTAGCAGCGCACAAATTGCTCTGATGGTGAGTGTGCTGCTGGCTGTTTTTACCATGCTCTTTGGTACGCGACACATTGATGCGACCGAACACCACCGGGGAGTGATCGTTGCTATTGCCTTTGAGTCCTTGATCAAGTTAGTCGCCTTTGTTGCTGTGGGGTGCTTAGCGGTGTCATTACTTGGGGATGCAAGCATTGAACAGCAGCAACATGTTGTAGAAAAAATTAGTGCTGATTGGGATGGCATTGGGCTTAGTAATATCTCTGATCTCATTTTTTCAACGGTTTTGGCTATGCTAGCGGTAATCTGTTTACCTCGGCAGTTTCATGTCACCGTAGTCGAAAACAATCGTGTCAGTGACCTACGTTTGGCGCGTTGGGTTTTCCCGGGTTATTTGCTGCTACTCGCACTATTTGTGATGCCAATCTCCTTGGCTGGGCAGTTGTGGTTACCTGCGGGAACGCCCGCCGATAGTTACGTGGTGAGCCTGCCACTGTTTACCAATTTTAATACCCTCGGTATGGCCGCATTTATTGGTGGCACATCCGCAGCGAGCGGCATGGTAGTTGTTTCGACTATCGCGCTGGCGATTATGGTGAGCAATGACTTAGTCTTGCCTTTGCTGTTGCGTCGCGGGCGTTTATCCGGCCGCAATTTCGCGAGCTTTAGCGAGCTGTTATTAAACGTTCGCCGTACCACCATATTGGCCATATTGTTACTGTCTTGGGGTAGTTATTTGTTGCTCGGCGAAGTTGATCGCTTAGCCGATATAGGTGTGTTGTCGTTCGCAGCCATTTCCCAATTAGCAATCCCTCTTATCGGCGGCCTGTATTGGCGTGAAGGTAATCGTTCGGGTGTTTATCTAGGCTTGTTATTGGGGATGAGTGTGTGGTTGCTAAACCTGATGCACTTAACCGGACTCACCGCGGTTGAGATTGGTGACAGTTGGTTGGCATTTTTCTTAGAGAGTCCAGAGCTGTTCGGCCATCGAGTCATGTCTGATAGTAATTGGGGGATTTTGCTGAGTTTGTCGATGAACTTAGCTGGATTTATTATCGGTTCGCGTTTGACTAGCCCTGCAGTGTCAGAGCGTTTGCAAGCGATGAGTTTTGTTTCAAATGCTGATAAACGCGGTCAAGCGAGTACCTTGTACCAAAGTAAAGTTAGCGTGGAAGAATTGCACATGCTGACGTCGCGCTTTTTAGGTAGTCAGCGTATTTCAGCAGCCTTCGCTCGTTTTTCTAAATCTCGAGGAGTGACGCTGGCGCCGCACCAACAAGCACCAGAAGATCTGATTGTCGAAACCGAACGACTGTTGGCTGGGGTATTTGGCTCGTCTTCATCGCGTTTAGTTTTAAGTACCGCCTTACAAGGCAAGCAGGTTCAGCTCGAAGAATTTGCCACCATAGCTGAAGAAGCCTCAGAGTTGATGCAATTCAACCGCGACTTACTGCAAGGTGCGATTGAGCATATAGATCAAGGGATTACCATTGTCGATACGGAGCTAAGCATTGTTTCGTGGAATCGTCGTTACATCGAATTATTTGAGTTTCCAGCTGGCTTTATTTATGTGGGTCGACCCATTGAAGATGTGGTGCGCTACAACGCGCAGCGTGGCCTATGCGGGCCCGGTGATTTAGAGCAACAAGTTCAGCGCCGTGTCTCCCATTTACGTCGTGGTAGCGCGCATACATCGTCACGAGAGTATCCTGATGGACGGGTTATTCAAGTTCAAGGTAATCCGATGCCGGGCGGCGGATTTGTAATGACCTTTAGTGATATTTCTACCTTCCGCCAAGCTGAACGCATGCTTAAGCAGACCAACGAAATCTTGGAGGCGCGGGTTGAGCAGCGCACTCATGAACTATCAAACATTAACCAACAGTTACTATCTGCTACTGAAGCGGCGGAAAGCGCGAACCAAAGTAAAAGTCGTTTTCTTGCGGCCGTGAGCCATGACTTGATGCAGCCACTTAATGCGGCAAAACTATTTACTGCCTCACTGTTGGACTCACAATTGAGTAAAGACAGTGACTTTTTAGCCCAAAACATAGATAAATCTTTATATTCAGCTGAGGAGATTATCAGTGATTTATTGGATATATCGCGCTTAGAATCCGGCCGTATTGAACTTAGCGAAGAGCGCTTTGTGATTGGGCAATTGTTAAGGCAGTTGCTGGCTGAGTTTACACCACTTGCGGCGCAACAAGGGGTACGGCTTAAAGTTGTTGAAAGTGATTTAACCGTGTTTAGCGATAGTAAACTGCTGCGACGTATACTACAGAACTTTTTAACCAATGCGCTTCGTTACAATCCAAATGGAAAAGTACTGTTAGGCGTACGCCGTGAAGGTGACTTTATTCGTCTGCAGGTTTGGGATAATGGCCCAGGCATTGAAACTGAGAAACAACAATTAATCTTTAATGAATTTCAGCAAATTGACGCGATGAAGAACCGCAATGCGGAGCAAGGTTTAGGACTGGGTTTAGCAATTGCCAAAGGTTTCAGTGAGCTACTTAATGCACAAATTCAAGTTAAGTCGACGGTAGGTAAAGGCTCAGTCTTTAGTGTACGCGCGCCGATAACGCATGCTTTGCCATTGACCAAAGCCAAAGAAACAGTTGAGGTTGAAATTACTGAGGGGGCTAAAGTTATGTGTATCGATAATGAGCCCGAAATTTTGATTGGTATGGAGAGCTTGTTGGGACGTTGGGGCTATGAGGTGATCTGCTGCGAAGACGAAGATATGGCGCAGGCTGTCATCGATGACGGTTGGAGACCTGAATTGATATTAAGTGACTACCATTTGGATAATGACCAATTGGGGACCGATGTGGTAACGAGCTTGAAACAGCGCTTTAGTTTAGATTGCGGTGCGATTATTATCAGCGCTGATCGGCAGGCTGAATTGATCGACAGTATTCGCGCACAAGGCTATGTCTACTTAAGCAAGCCGCTACGGCCTTTACGTCTGAAGACTCTGTGTCAACAATTGCTACTTCGAGAGCTTGCACCAACCCAGTGGCTTTCAAAAGACTAGTTTGCAGTAAAAGACAGCCAGCAATGCTGGCTGTTTGAAGGATGTTGTAGTCTAGTTTTGACTTAGTCGTAGCGCTTGTACATCACGCTATAATACAACACCGGTATCACCACAAGTGTTAGGATGGTTGAAACCAAAATACCGAAGATTAAGCTAATCGCCAACCCGTTAAATATCGGGTCATCCAATATAAACAAAGCGCCAATCATCGCTGCCAAACCGGTCAAAATTATAGGTTTGGCGCGCACCGCTCCCGAGTTAATCACCGCTTGTTCGAAAGGAACTCCGTTTTGGGTTTCTTGGTTAATAAAATCAACCAAGAGTATAGAGTTTCGAACGATGATCCCTGCCAATGCGATCATGCCTATCATCGAGGTGGCGGTGAATTGAGCGCCAAACAAGGCGTGTCCAGGTAAGACACCAATCACTGTCAGAGGAATAGGAGCCATGATGACTAAAGGTACTAGGTAGCTTCTAAACTGAGCCACAACCAATAGGTAGATCATGATCATACCAACCCCATAGGCAATGCCCATATCACGGAAGGTTTCGTAGGTGATCTTCCACTCTCCGTCCCACAATACCGATATTTCTGATAGGCCATCGGGTTGTTCCACATAATTCTGGGTGAAGTTAAGCCCGTCATCCTGCATTGATAGCGCCATGTCAAACATGCCATATAGCGGGCTATCTAACGGGCCAGCCATGTCGGCAACTACCATGACCATCGGTACCATATTTTTGTGAATGATAGGCTTATCAACATCTTGAACTCTTACGCTTACAACTTGACTCAAGGGAACTGTAGCACCACTGAAGCTATATATTTGCAGGTCCAAAATTTGCTGTAAATCAACTTTGCTGGCTTCAGAGACTTCCAAACGAATTGGTACCGCATGTTTTTGCTGTTCTTTGTGCAGGTAGCCGATATCTGTGCCACCGACTGCAGTGGCAATAGTATTTACTATCTCAGAATAGTTGAGTCCCAACTTCGAGACTCGACTGCGATCGATATCCAACTGCCAATTGTCTTGTTGGCTAGGTAAGTAAATATCAATATCGACAATATCTGCTTGTTGATGGAAGTATTGCTCTAGTTGTTGCGCCGCTTGCTCGCGGATCGTTTGACTAGGTCCATAGACTTCGGCAACGATAGGTGACCAAACTGGAGGTCCTGGCGGAACTTCAACCACCTTCACGTTGGCTGAGTAGCGCTCGCCAATAAGCTGTAGTTTGGGTCGTAAATCTAGGGCTATTTCGTGGCTACTGCGCTCGCGTAGTGATTTATCAACTAGATTAACCTGTATGTCTGAGCTATTAGCCGTGTTACGTAAAAAGTAATGACGCACTAATCCATTGAAGTTAATCGGCGCTGTTGTTCCGATGTAAAGTTGGTAATCTGAAACCTCTTCAACTTTTGCAACTTCGTGGGATAAATCCATCACCAGTCGTTGGCTAATCTCGAAAGGCGTTCCTTCAGGCATATCGACAATGACTTGCATTTCAGACTTATTGTCAAAAGGCAGCATTTTCATAACCACAAGCTGTAGAGCGGGTAAACTCATCGCGCCAGCAATTAAAATCATTACACCAGCCCAAAGCCCAAGTCTGGCACGTCGACCTTGTTTTTGATGTAGAAATGGGCCGATGACTGCGTTGAAAAAACGCTGTAAACGTGAAGTACTTTTTAACTCGGGATCTTGTTCAGCGTGGGCGCTTGAGTCGTGTTCATGGCGTAGTAGTTTCTGACTTAACCATGGCGTGAGTACAAAGGCGACTAAAAGAGATATCAACATTCCAAGGCTGGCATTAATTGGAATAGGGCTCATATACGGACCCATCAATCCACTAACGAATGCCATTGGTAACAGGGCTGCAATCACAGTGAAAGTAGCTAATATCGTTGGTCCACCAACTTCGTCGACTGCCAGCGGAATAAGCTCGGCAAGTTTGCGCTTGCCCATGGCCATATGTCGATGAATATTTTCAACCACAACAATGGCATCATCTACCAGAATGCCGATAGAGAAAATAAGCGCAAATAATGACACTCGATTTAGAGTGAACCCCCAAGCCCACGATGCAAATAAGGTTATCGCAAGTGTGATTCCAATTGCTATCCCAACCACAATCGCTTCTCTTAAGCCCATGGTTAAGGCGACCAGAATTACCACAGCTGCTGTAGCAAAGGCGAGCTTGCCAATTAAGGTGTTTGATTTTTCAGCCGCTGTTTTACCATAGTTGCGAGTGATTTTACTTTTGACTTGCTGCGGGATCAGGGTGTTTTCAACATCCTTAATTCGTTGTTCAATTTTTTCAGCGATAGCGACTGCGTTTTCGCCGGCTTGCTTGGCAATCGCAATGGTTACCGCAGGGTATAGTTGGCCATTTTCGCCGTGCCAAGCACTTTGAGTCGGTATGTCGGCACCTAGTTTAACCTCAGCTACATCACCTAAGAAGACCGGTGCTTCATTATAGACACCCACTACGAGTTCTCGTAGCTCATCGATACTGCGTACGAATTGACCGGCTTGAACCACGATTTCTTGGTTGTCTTGTACCAGTATACTTTGTGCAGAGCGCTGATTTTGTCCTTGTAACTGATTGCTTAGTTGCGCCAAGCTTATGCCAAAACTATTCATTTTAGCGGGATCTACTCTGACAGACGCCACTAATTCATGTTGACCAACCGTGTAGATATCACGAGTTCCTGGAATCTTTTTAAGCTCAGTTTCTAAGCCGTGCGCAACTTGGCTAAGGTCTTGATGACTAATGCCATCTTGATCACTGAAAAGTGTGAGGCTAACGATAGGTACATCATCAATGGCGCGCGGTTTAATGATCGGTTGGCCAACACCAGCACCGCTAGGTAATCTATCCAAATTTGAATAGATTTGATTGTATAAATTAACGATAGCGTCGTTACGGGTTTTGCCTACCTCGAATACCACAACCAGCATTACCCCGTCAGGCATAGTGAAGCTATATAAAGTATCTATGCCATTGAGCTCTGAAATTATTTGCTCTGCGGGTAAGGTAACTAAGTTCTCGATTTCGCGAGGTGACGCACCGGGAAACGGGATGTAAACGTCAGCAAAGGTAACATCAATTTGGGGTTCTTCTTCCTTTGGTGTTACCAAGACAGCGAATACACCTAATATCAATCCGATCAACGCCAATAATGGTGTGATAGGTGAGTGCAAGAAGGCTTGTGCAATACGACCTGAAATGCCCATGCGCTTATTCCTTATCCTGATTGAGAACTGCGTATGCAGACAAGGCAATGACGTCGTTAGGCATAAGGCCTGAGAGTACCGTGATTTGATTACCGACAAGCGCCCCTAAACGAACTTGCGTTAACAAGGCTTTTTGGTCTTCAATACGGTAGACGGCACTGAGTTGATTCCTTTCTAAGGTGGCGCTCTGTGGGATCAGAATTTGCTCGCGAACTGGGCCTTGTAATCGTACTTTGACCCATGTTCCCGGTATTAGTTTAAGGTCAACATTGTCGAAGTTGATACGTAGCTTAAAGGTATGGCTGTTGGTGTCCGCGTAACTGAAAACTTTGAAGTCTTCCGAACTTAACAAGCTGCCATCATCGAGTTGGACTTGTATTGATTCAGAATTTTGCAACAAGGCTAAATGACGTTGCGGTACATCTGTAATCACGCGCATTTTACTTAAGGACAAGCCTGAGTATAAAGCTTGGCCAGGGCTGATTGCTTCGCCTATTTCCACATGCCGTTGAGTCACAATACCGGAGAATGGGGCTTTGATTTCTGTATACGAAACCGCTTTTTGAGCTTGTACAATACCTGCATTCGCGGCATCTACAGCGCTACGGGCGTTAAGTGCTTCTGCGCGTGCTTGGTCCAAGCTACCCTGAGAAACGGCTCCTTTAGGAAATAACTTCTTTAGGCGCTGCCAATTAAGCTGCGCTTGGGTATTACTCGCGTTTGCTCTTGCCAACTGAGCTTGCGCAGAGGCTAAGGAAGCCGCTTGCTCTTCATTGCTTATTTTTAGTAGCAACTCGCCCTCTTGTACAAAGTCATTAATATCAAAGAGCAGTTCTTGAACCACACCAGAAGTTTGAGCTGATAAAGTCGCACCATCTATGGCCTCAATGCTGCCATCGAGCACTATCCTCTGATGAGTTTGGCTGGTGTTAACTGTATGAACTTCGATGTTTGCTTGCGCATAGGAGACGCTAAGTAATAGTGCCAACATGCTGACAAAAGTTCGAATGAAAAGCTGGTGGGTATAGCCGAATAGTGAATTCATGGAAGCTCCTTGCTTACAACATGACAAGCTAAAAATATGAAAACGTTCTATCACTTTAGTGTAGTCCCATTTTCTTAAATATGCTGGCTGCTGGACAAAATCCGGTAAGCGCGCTTTGAATTAGATTAATAGCGATAAATACACTAAACCATACAAAATGGGGGGAGACCCACTGGGTAAGTATTAGCGAGAGAAGTAGCATGCTACCGGCAAAGATTCTAACTGCGTTATCTATACTCATGTGAAGTTACCTTTATTAGTTTTTACCGATATTACACGAGTGAAATTTAATGTGCAATTACCTTTATTAGAAAAAACTGTTTAATAAGGTTTGATCGACGTATTGACCTTGGGGATTTTACTTAATATAGGCCTGCAAGGTCGCTGATTGCTCCACTCAACGACAAATCAGTTAGCTCAATAAAAAGGCTAACATTTGAAGATAAGGGCAGTGGCTATTGAATTAGCAAGCTCATGACTATCGCCTCTTAGGGTGCTTTCTGGTAAAAGCTGACGCGATTTCGACCTAATGCTTTGGCTTGATAGAGCGCATTATCTGCATTCACAAGTAAGGTCTTAATGTCTTTATCGGGTTGTTGTTTAGCGTAAATTCCGACGCTTATGGTACAAACGACGTTGTCACCATTGTCGAGAGATATATTTTTCTCAGAGATCAAATGCCGTATTTTGTCAGCAATCTGCTTCGCTTCGTCGAGTTTGGTGTCGGGTAGGACTAAAGCAAATTCCTCACCACCGATACGTGCAAATAGGTCGCTGCTACGGATATTGTTTTTGATTAGTTGTGTGATTTGCTTTAAGCAACGATCACCGTTGTGATGGCCATGGTTATCATTGATTGATTTAAAGTGATCAAAGTCCAACAAGGCTACACACAGATGAAGCTGTTGTGAATGTGCATCAAGCAGTAAGCTTGTTCCTTGTTTAAAAAAATGATGACGATTGGCAATTCCGGTGAGTGAGTCGGTTTGGGCTTGTTTGGTTAATAGGGCTTCATTTTGTTCAATTTTACTGCTGAAAAGACTGAGTACCACAATCACTTCTAGCATGTTGAAGAATATGACGGACTGATATAGGAAATGGTTTTCACTTTCTGACAACGCGATGAGGGGGGTGGCATTAAGCGTGTTTTCGCAGTAAAAAAATAGCAGTACACTAATGACGCTTAATACTATTTTGTCCACTTTTTCGCGCAGTTCAAAAAGCAAGAACACCCCAGTGGGTACTAAAAAGTAAAACAAGTGAAAGCCAGAAGCATTGGTTAAATAAACATTAGTACAAATGAAAAGATGAAACATCAATATGCTGAAGAACCAAATTTTAGCTGGTTTGTGTAAGTGGAGTCGGTTGAAAACCATGGTCAGCGCATAAGCCAAAGTAAAACCAGCATTTATTACACCAACGCCTAGGTGATTTAATACGGTGAAGTAGCTTAAGGTGTATAACGACGATATGCCTACGGTAATGATGCTAATGATATTGAGCAGGCGAACTTTGTTTTCTGAATGAAAGTTTAGCTGGTCGGTACCGAGATTAGAAAGAGTTGTAAAAAGCATATAGTTCTTCTATTGGTGATGTTGTGGTCCAAGTGGACACGATTTACAGCGCATTCTGGGGCTGATGATTGTTGGAATTGTCTGGGAATATCTGTTCAGTTTTGCTTTCAATCCATTGTGGGTATTTGAGCATACAAGCATGGAAACGCTCACTTTGAACGTGGGTTTGTAGCCATCGTTGTAATTGCGTACTGATATTTTGCTGAAACCAATGTTGGTCTACGCCAGCAAATTGACGAATAAACGGAAATATTGCTAGATCTGCATAGCTAATTGTATCGCCGAATAGAAACCTGTTGGCGATCAAGCGCTGTTCAAGTAGTTGGATGAAGCCCATCGCTTGCTCACGATAAAACGCTTGAGGGTGTTCAGGAAAACGGTCCGAATACTTGTAACGGTCTAAGGCGCTTTTGAACGCGCCGTCATTTTCTCGAATCAATAGTTTATGTTGGGTTGAGTGTTGGTGTAGAAGTCGCTCTGGATCGTTGATTGCTAAAGCCCAGTCCATAATTTCCAAGCTTTCATCAATAACACTTCCATCAGACAGTTGCAGAACTGGAATGGTTGCTTTAGGCGATATTTGTATCAGATGCTCAGGTTTGTTTTTTAGGATTATTTCGCGCAAACGAACAGCAACCCCACTACTTTGGATTGCAAGGCGCGCTCGCATGGCATAGGGACAACGGCGGAAACTGTATAAAATTGGGGAGGTATTAGACATTTTGTACGGATATCAACTCAAAAGTGCGGCAATCTAAGCATGGAAGGCTAGTTTTTACTAGCCTTGGTAAGGGAGATTTACTGCTCGGGTTCCAATTCCATTTGTTGTAGTGCAATAACCGCTTGAGTTCTATTTTTAACATCCAGTTTGCGAAAAATAGCCGTGACATGGGCTTTAATGGTTGCTTCAGAAACCGATAATTCATAGGCAATTTGCTTATTCAAAAGCCCTTCGTTTAGCATCACTAATACTTTGTACTGCTGCGGTGTCAAATTAGCCAAGCGCTCTGCGATTGGGTCCAGAGCAGGCATATCAGCATGGGTTTCGTAGCCTTCAGGAAAACTACTATTGCCTTCTAGCAATTGTTCTATGGCAGACACCATTTTTGATAAAGGACTCGATTTGGGAATAAATCCCATCGCGCCCAGTTGCTGGGCTTTTCTAACCACTTCAATTTCTTCGCTAGCGGACACGATAACTACTGGAATACCGGCATGCTGGGCATGCAAATGGGTGAGCGCAGAAAAACCATTCGCTCCTGGCATTTTTAGGTCTAGTAACAGTAGGTCTGGTGTTTTTAGTTCATCGAGTAAACGTAACAGATTATCGACAGAGTCGGCTTCATGAATATCCGCATTCGGTGCTGCGGCTTTTACCGCCTGTAAAAGGGCAGTGCGAAACAAAGGGTGATCATCAGCGATAACTATTTGATATTGGGTATCCATACCACGACTCCATTGGACTTTTATTGACCATAACAGCTCAGTTCAGGGGGTGCAATTGGTCACCTCCTAAGTTGTGACCAGCTTAGGAATGTTGAACGTCAAAGTGACAAAGCTTTCCCCTGCCGCCGTTAAATTATAGACCGTTAAGGACTAAATGAGCGTAAAAAGCTTCGGCATCCATAAAGCCGCTGATCCTAGCTTGTGTTAGTTCATCTCCTGCGCTAGAAAATAATAACAAGCTTGGAAGTCCTAATATCTGATAGTGCTCGAGTAACTCGATAGCTTGTTGGTTAGTTTTAGTGACATCAACGCGTATCAACACCAGCTCTTGAAGCTTACGAGCCACTTTTTCTTTAGGGAAGGTTTTATTTTCGAAATCTTTGCAAGCCACACACCAATCCGCATAAAAATCGACTAAAACAGCGGTGTTTTGTTGTTTGGCTATCGCCAATTGATTTTGCAAATCGTCAAGAGTGTTTACATCAATAAACTGACCATGAATTTGCTGAGCTTGTTGGTGCTGCGAGCCTATATTTATCCATGGACTCGCTGCCCACAGCAAGCTTGCTCCTAAAGCTAAGGTTAACACAACGTAACGCAGACTTTGCTGCCAGCTAAAAGTGCTGAGGCGGTTTTGGTGGAACAAATAACTGTAGCAGGCAATAAATAGCAGTCCCCATAATGCAGCCGTTAAAACTGGAGAAAGGAATCGCTCGAGCAAAAAGATGGCAACACTGAGCATGGCAAATCCAAATATGTTCTTTACCACAACCATCCAGGCACCGGCCTTGGGTAACCAACGGCCTCCACTCCACCCAAGTAAGAACAAGGGAATGCCCATACCGATACTTAATGCATACAAAGCTATCGCACCTAGCCATAGATCGCCGGTTTGCGCGATGTATAACAAAATTCCTGAGATTGGGGCCGCCGTGCACGGAGATGCGATTAAGCCACTTAAAGCGCCCATTAAGCCAACGCTAAGAACCTGATTACCTTGTTGTTGATGGCTTAAACGGTCTAAGCGTTCTCGCATCTTGAGCGGCAATTGTAAGTTGTAGACTCCAAACATTGAAAGTGACAAAAGTACAAATAACAATGCGACTGCTCCAAGCACCAACGGTTGTTGCAACGCGGCTTGAAATTGTAGACCAGCACTTGCAACTATCAAACCTAAAGCGGTATAGGTGATTGCCATGCCTTGAACAAAACTAAAGGACAATAGCGCCGCGCGTCGATTACTTAGTTGCTGCTGTCCTGCGATCACAGAGCTCAATATGGGATACATTGGGAACACGCAGGGGGTAAACGCTAATCCAAGGCCGATGACAAGGAATAAAAGTACATTCCATATGAGCGAACGCTCAGCGATTGTTGACGGCGCTTGAGTCGGTAAACTAGGGTCCACGCTATCAATAATGTCAGTTACACTTGGCCCAGGACTTAAGCCGTTTTGATTGGGTTGCTGTGAACTTAACCCTATAGGCAATGTTTCGGGAGGATAACAAAGTCCAGCATCCGCGCATCCTTGAAAACGAATACTTAATGCCTGATGGCTTAGTTCCGCCGGAATTGTTGCGCTTAAACTGACTGAGTCGCGGTAAATAATCACTTCGCCAAAATAGGGGTCTTGATAAGTGCTACCTTGCGGCATGGCTAAATCTAATTGACTGCCGTCACTGCTGCTCAATTCAAACTGATTTTGATATAGGTAGTATCCGGGCTCAATAGTCCAGCTTAGTTCGAG
The DNA here is from genome assembly GCF_003610775.1 of Alginatibacterium sediminis. Lineage (GTDB taxonomy): Bacteria > Pseudomonadota > Gammaproteobacteria > Enterobacterales > Celerinatantimonadaceae > Alginatibacterium > Alginatibacterium sediminis. The sequence continues at coordinate 304,741 of NZ_RAQO01000009.1, forward strand.
TAAGTCATCATTGAGCTGGGAAGTGAAGATGAACGCTTGGTCAACGCGAAGAAATTGGTTTTGACTGCCGCTTTGGGTTTTGTTTGCGATCTCATCAAAAAAGTTTTCTGCTTTGCTATTTACCGACACAAAAAGAGTCAGAGAAACAAGAATGAGAGTGAAAAACCACTGGCTTAAAAGGCGTTGATACGGCATTACGAGTGTTCCAAATTCAAAAATGATTGAGCTTATGGCTTTAAAGACCGGTTTATAGCCCATATATTTCATTAATAGGCACCATGGCGTCAAATATATACCTGAATTGAGCTGAACCCTGAAGCATAAACCGTTACAGTGTCAGCTTATCATGGTCAAAGCAACCGAGGATGTATTCGTGATTTTATACTTGTTTTTAATCATTGCAGGACTTTCATTTGCAGAAATGTATGTGCTGATTGAAGTGGGCTCTCAATTAGGAGCACTGCCAACCATCGCTTTGACGATATTAACGGCAATCGTAGGTGCATCGCTAGTTCGAAGCCAAGGTTTAAAAACAGCCTTTGAAGCGCGTGCTAGCATGGACAGAGGTGAAGTGCCTGCGCTACAAATGTTTGAAGGTCTAATGCTAGTCGTCGCCGGAGGCATGTTGGTCATGCCTGGTTTTATTACCGATTTTTGCGGAATGATTTTGTTGATTAAACCGATTCGTGAATTAATCGCGCGGCGTTGGATTATAAAAAATGCGGCTAAATTCGAACAAGCTCAAAGACAGCAGGGCTTTAATCAAGGTGACAACCCAGGCAGCCATACGATTGAAGGCGAGTACGAACGAAAAGATGATGACCGCTTAAATTAGGTTTTGCATCTTGGGTGAGAGTGACATCAAGCATTCGTAAAAGAAAGGGCGCCAGTGGCGCCCTTGCTATTTAAATCGTAATTAGATTTTCTCGGTGACAATACGAGGGTTGTTGCCCAAAGTATTGATTAGGAAAGATTCGAACTCGTGTGAATCTATGTGAGCTTTAGCTGCTTCCATGCTACCTTTAAAAGGTACATAAACTGTCGACACGCGATGCAAGTGCATTTCTGGACGGTCGATAGCTATCCATAATTGAGTCATGTTATAGACCTCGATTAGAGTATTTAGCCTAGAGTATGTTACACCTTTGTAAACAAAACAAGCCTAAATTAAAAATCACTTTTGCTCTCACTTATAAAAAAAATTTGCTTTAACCCTTGGATCTGCTGCTTCTGACCCCATTTCTTTTTCAACCTGCTTAAAAGTACTTTGCTTTTAGGCCTATAAACAACCTAGCTATTGTTAAAGGAGAGACAGCAATGACTATTCGTCCCTTGCATGATCGCGTCATCATTAAGCGTAAAGACCAAGAAAGCAAATCTGCTGGTGGTATCGTTCTTACCGGTTCTGCTGCAGAAAAATCTACCCGTGGTGAAATCATCGCCGTTGGTAAAGGTCGCATTTTAGAAAATGGCGAACTTCAAGCATTAGACGTGAAAATTGGCGATACCGTAATCTTCAACGAAGGTTATGGCGTTAAGACTGAAAAAGTTGACGGTGAAGAAGTTCTTATCATGTCTGAATCAGACATCCTCGCTATCGTAGAATAATTAAGGATTAAAGAAATGGCAGCTAAAGACGTAATTTTTGGAAACGACTCTCGTTCTAAAATGCTTGCAGGTGTAAATGTACTTGCAGATGCAGTTAAAGTGACTCTCGGTCCTAAAGGCCGCAACGTAGTATTGGATAAATCTTTCGGTGCTCCAACCATCACTAAAGATGGTGTATCTGTTGCGAAAGAGATTGAACTTGAAGACAAGTTTGAAAACATGGGCGCACAAATGGTGAAAGAAGTTGCTTCTCAAGCCAATGACGCAGCCGGTGACGGAACAACTACAGCAACAGTACTTGCTCAATCTATTGTTAATGAAGGCCTTAAAGCAGTTGCTGCAGGCATGAATCCAATGGATCTTAAGCGTGGTATCGATAAAGCAGTACTTGCTGCGGTTGAAGAGCTTAAAGGTTTGTCTCAGCCTTGTTCAGACAGCAAAGCTGTTGCACAGGTTGGTACAATCTCTGCGAACTCTGATGAAACTGTCGGTAATATCATCGCTGAAGCGATGGAGAAAGTAGGTAAAGAAGGCGTTATCACTGTTGAAGAAGGCACTGGCCTAGTTGACGAACTTGACGTTGTTGAAGGTATGCAGTTTGACCGTGGTTACCTATCACCTTACTTCATCACTAATCAAGAAAGCGGCACTGTTGAGTTGGAAAACCCATTCATTTTGCTAGCTGATAAAAAAATCTCAAACATTCGTGAGTTATTGCCGTTGTTAGAAGCACTTGCTAAAGCAAGCAAGCCGCTACTTATCATTGCTGAAGATCTAGAAGGCGAAGCCCTAGCAACTTTAGTTGTGAACAACATGCGTGGCATCGTTAAAGTGTCAGCGGTTAAAGCGCCTGGCTTTGGTGACCGTCGTAAAGCAATGCTACAAGATATCGCTATCTTGACTAACGGTACTGTTATTTCTGAAGAAGTAGGCCTTGAGCTTGAGAAAGCTACACTAGAAGACCTAGGCAGCGCGAAACGCGTTGTTATTTCTAAAGACAACACCACTATCATTGATGGTCTTGGCGAAGAAGCCAACATCAACGGTCGTGTGCTACAGATCCGCCAACAAATCGAAGACACATCTTCTGATTATGACCGCGAAAAACTTCAAGAACGCGTAGCTAAACTTGCTGGCGGTGTTGCAGTGATTAAAGTAGGCGCAGCAACTGAAGTTGAAATGAAAGAGAAGAAAGCTCGCGTAGAAGATGCATTGCATGCAACTCGCGCAGCTGTTGAAGAGGGCGTTGTCCCTGGTGGCGGTGTTGCACTTATCCGCGCTGCTGCAAACATTGCCGGTCTTGAAGGCATTAACGAAGAGCAAAACGTCGGTATTCGCGTATTGTTACGTGCGATGGAGTCTCCACTTCGTCAAATCGTTGAAAATGCAGGTGAAGAGCCTTCAGTTGTAGCAAACAACATTAAAAACAACAGTGGTAACTACGGTTACAATGCTGGTACTGAAGAATACGGCGACATGCTAGAGATGGGTATTCTTGACCCAACGAAAGTAACCCGCAGTGCACTTCAGTTTGCAGCTTCGGTTGCTGGTTTGATGATCACTACCGAGTGTATGATCACTGACAAGCCTGAAGATAAAGCTGCTGGTGGCGCTCCTGATATGGGCGGCATGGGTGGCATGGGTGGTATGGGCGGCATGATGTAAGCCGAGCTAATCGATTTAAGCCCTTGTAAATCAATCGCTTAAGAATTACTGTAGACAGTAATGTAGACAGTTAGGGATGCTTAGTTGGAGACAACGGCATCCCTTTTTCAGTTACAGCTCCAACCTTTTTCCAACATCAGATAGCCGGAATGGCATTGAGCATCCTGAGTCTCGTCATCCAAAAAATCGTCAGATTGGGATAGTTTTTTCGGGTACGGAACATTGCTTTCGTCATTCCACTCAATGAAGCCAAAGTTATGTAATTCCTCACCTGATTCACTGAGGTAATAATTATCCATCTTTAATTCATCTCTAGCCGCCGCAGCTTGGCTGGCAGTATCATATCGTCCAACTCTGCGCCCTTCACCATCGAGAGCCTTATACCAACCTCCATCCATTCTATGAATACCAACATATCCTCGTACTAAAGGGCTTTTTTTAGCCAAGTTATTTTGCCGAGGTGTGCAGCGACGCATATTTGGTCTTGTGTTGTTCAATGGATTCGCATCTACGTGGTCAATCTCTTGTTCGTCGTCAGGGTTCATGAGCAAGCGGTGCAAATAGGCGCCATTTGTACTGCTTCGCGCCACGTACTTGCCATCTTGGCGCTTATGGGCATAAAAACTGTGCTCTTCAAGAATGTCGATGTCGCACAAACTTATGGTGGTAGTTTTGTTCTTACCTAAGCCTATTTTGGCAACGACGTGTTCATTGATAAGCATAATTTGGATGTTTTTCTTATGGCTCCCATAGCCCTTTTTTAGTCGAGTCATGTTAATTCCTATTAGTTAGTCTTGTTACATTTGAAAACCAAAATGTAACAAGTAAATTCACAAAATATTGTTTAAATACAGTTGGTTACGCTATCTGTTACGCTGTAACATTGTTACACGTGTTTATTAACTCACATATATTGATAGAGAAAGGTATGGTGGTTATTTGGTATTGATTTCGTGTCATGTATTTCAATTAAATCAATGCGTTGCATTTTGAGCGGCTTGTACATCTCCGAATTGGTCGAGTCATTTAACTCCTGCACTTCTTAGTACTTTTCCTACGGTGTTTCTATGACAACCAACGCGCTCAGCAATTGATGCATGGGACAGGTTCTCATCCCTCAACGTGATTATTTTTTCTCTTTTGGTTCTCGTAATTCGATTTGTCAGCATATTCCGGCCTCAATTTAGTGGGTGTACTTAGATTTTAAGGTGTATGAACTGAAGCGAACGCTTAGGAACGGTTAAGCACAGCGCGTTAACTATTAACCATATGATTGTTATAAGTAAATTAAGATGAAACTATGGAGAAATACACTTGAAATCATCGTATAAAATCATCCTGTCAGTTCTTGTGGCGATACTAACTTTGATACTAGAAATTGCACATCAAGAAGAGGAATAGTTATGGCTAGCATTGGGTATGCAAGAGTGAGTACTGCGGGGCAGAGCTTGGAGGTTCAACTTGAAGCTCTAAGAGGCTGTGACAAGACGTTTAAAGAGAAAGCGTCCGGAGCTAAGGCTGAGCGACCAAAGCTTGTTACGATGCTCGACTATGCGCGTGAAGGGGACACAATTACCGTAACGAAGCTTTGTCGACTCGCTAGGAACACCAAACATCTATTGGAGATTGTGGACTACCTAGATAACAAAGGGGTATCGCTGGTGGTGCTCAATTTGGGCATTGATACTAAGTCACCGACGGGTCGGTTGATGCTTACCATGATAGGTGCTGTTGCTAGTTTTGAACGCCAGTTACTGCTTGAGAGGCAAGCTGAAGGGATTGCGATGGCAAAAAATCAAGGTAAATATAAAGGTAGAAAACCCATTTCAATGGTAAAACGTAGCCAAATTGTAGAGATAAACAAAAGTGGGGTATCAAAAGCTGAAATTGCTACGAAACTCAACATTAGTCTTTCTACCGTTTATCGAGTTCTAAAGACATAACTCTTTGAAATTGTTAATCTGGATACATAAGAGACTTGATAGGATTTTAAATGGCAAACAAACAATACCAAGCTCAGAAAAAGCCCCTTCAATTTAGCAAAGGGGCTATAGATCGAGCAGCGAGAAGCATTCGGCATGGAGTTGATGGGGATGAGCGGGTTGAGGCCATAAAGTCAATTCAGAACTTCCGTGAGTTTCATTTGTATCCATTGATGCTGTTGAAGAACCATCTATCTCGCACTTCAGATAAGGTTGGTAAAAACATCATCGTGGCTCGCCGTTTAAAGCAGTTGCCTACAATTATTGATAAGTTAGAGAGACCAGCATTAAATGGTCAAATGGGCAACACGACACGTATTACTAGCATGCAGGATATTGCGGGCTGTAGAGCTATTGTTCGTAATCTTAAGCAATTGGATGAGCTGAGGAAAAAATTAGAACAAAGTAGGTCTGTACACGAAATTGTTCGAATTGATGATTACTTGATACCTAAAGACTCCGGATATGGGGGGGTACACTTAATTTACAATTGCTTTGAAGGGTCAGAAGAGCAGAGTGATTGGAAGAATGCAAAAGTAGAAATACAGTTGCGGACAGACTTGCAGCATGCTTGGGCAACAAGCTTAGAAATAATTGATACCTTGGAGGGTATTAAGTTAAAAACAACTTTAGATGGGTACCCTGAATGGCGCAAGTTCTTTTGTTTATCAGGGCGATTGGTGGCACATGATGAAGGTGCAATTACTTTGTCAGAGCAAGAGCTTTCTGATGTTCAATTTGAGGTTAATCGATTGAGGGTCGAGCTTGATATAGTTACAAAGCTAGCCAATTATACAGTTGCGATAAGGGTGACAAACGGACAAAAGCTACCTAAGAAGATTAAGAATCATCAGGGACTGTTCCTTATTCAAGTAAAAAAAATAGAAGGTATTTATAAAACTAGTATTTCACCTTATAAGTCTAAAGATAGTGACCGAGCGTTAGAGGCATTGAGTGAGGCTGATTTGGAACGAAATAATGAAATAACAGTTCTAGTTTCTGCGGAGAACATTCGCTCATTAAGAAAGGCTTATCCTAACTATTTTGGCTCAACAAAAAAGTTTTTGAATTTCTTGAATCGACATGCGAAGGAAGGTTTTAGAGCTATGAATCAATAGATTATACCCTTGTGAAAAATAAGAAACCCACCCCAGAGCGTGTCTTTAGGGTGGGTTTTATTATTTTGACGAGGTTTTCTCAAAGGGTCAGACCCCAATGACGATTTCTACCAAATGATGCGCTCAACACATTGGTCGTAAGCTTCTTTTAGCTGTTGTAGTTCGTAGCCACGAGAATAATAGCCATAGGTCATGGTTCTGCCACGCTTGTGACCGAGTATTGCCGCTGCTTTGAGTTCATCAACACCAGCCTGTTGCATGGCTGTCGAGAACATTACACGGAATGAGTGGAAGCACTTCGCTGAATCGGTTGATATGTTCTCGGTCTTGATTCTAGAGAACCAGCGACTCATTTCGGAGCTATTGTCGAAACCTAGTAGAGGTTCATCATTCTGCTTACCTTCACGCAATGCTCTTACCCTTAAACCTAGTTCATTGGTAAGGGGCACAACTCGCTCTGCTGCATCAGTTTTACCGGTAGCAATATAGATAGCAGTGATATCCCCTTCTGTGACTACATGCTGCATTTGAAGGTTACACAGTTCTGATATGCGGCAACCCGTGAATACCCCAAGCTCCACCAGCAAACGCCTATTAGGCTCTCTGGTGGCAACGTTCTCTTTTATCCATTGAATTTCTTCAACGGTGAATGGTTGTTTTCTGTTGGTATTATTACCGCCAGTATATGAATGCCCATCAAAAGGACTTGCAGTAGAAACCTCACCTAAGCTCTCGCAATATGTCCATATCGAGCGTATACGGCTTATCTGACCCTGTACTGTGGTCTTGGCATATGTAGCCTGTAAAGCTTCGATATAGTCATGAACCTGTCTCTTACTGATGTCAGTCAGGAGGACGTCATACAGTTTTAGATGCTTTAAGAAGTTATCAACGGCTTTTTTAACTTTAGATATAGTATCTTGGGTCTTGTCACTTTCAAATTTACGAATCCAAACGTTGAGAGCTTCTTTCAGCGAGATGGTATAGCGACTACGGTGGTCTTTCCTGCCATTAACGGTTGTGTAGGCATGGATAAATACCTCATCCCCATCTTTGGAAGCTTTATCCAAATCATAAGGTTCATCCCAACTTTCTGGATTTTGAGATTGATGGTCACTCATCTCTTGGACTAGCTCTAAGAAGCGGTGGCGTCCTTTGTTGGGCGCGTTGAACTTACGCTCCTCAAGGCGACCATTGAGTATATTTCGCTGATGTCTAGCTTCTCGAATATCGCCAGTACCAAGACTTTCTGAGATAGTCGTTTGACCCTCAAATTGGTTTTGAAGGTCTTTGGGAATACGTCTTTGATACCACCAGATGTTGCCTCTTAGCTTTAGGTGTTTAGTGTCAGTCGATACCATGCAGCCAGCTTTGTAGTCAGTAATGTAGACACTAATGATGCCAAAAAGCCTTATAGAAAGCCACCTCCCGTCATTTCTGGATTCTGGGGCGGCATGATGTAATAGATTTTAAATCTATAACTGTAGCTCTAACCATTTTAATGAAAGCCCGAATAGCAATGTTCGGGTTTTTTTATTAGCTGTTTATCAATGTCTAATAACACTTTTGTTATGAATTGGTAGTGGGTAATAAAATGTATCTTCTCGCCAAACCTAATGCCTCCTTTGATACGATAGCGGTCGTTACAAGTTGACAGAAATAATGTCAGTTTTGAGCGAGCAACGGACATTTACAGTCGATAGATTCCCCCAAAAAATACGCTCAGTTTTTATTATTTCGTATTCCCTAAAACCTAGGTATAAGACAAATGGACGTAAAGTTAGCGATATTTTTGCTTTTGAAAGCCGTAAAATTTACTATTACCCCCCCATCAGCATTTACGCAGAGACAATGAGCATCTAGCTGAATAAATTAATAGTACATGTGTCCATTTTTTTACACATTGACTAAATGTAGGTGCGCATATTTCCTCAAACTGTGATTTTGCACAGTGTTAACACTTGGCGCGTTTTTTGTTTTGGCTTGAGTAGGAGCCACCTATACACCAACATACCTTCATTTGAAAGGATAAGTAAAAGAGGATAACTAATGAAGAATAAGTTTTTAAAAGCCGTTTTCGCGGGAACCATTCTGTCACTGTCAACCCTAGCTAACGCAGGTGTTATTCTCGACACAGATCGCGACAGTTTTATCGATAGCGCCACAGGGTTAGAGTGGATCGATTTCGGGATCAATAACGGCCAAAGTTACAATTATGTTTCAAGCCAGTTAAATTCAGGCGGCGTTTATGAAGGATGGAGCCTAGCCACATCAGAACAAGTCTACACTATGTGGGCAAATGCGTTTTTAGGAATCGGCGCAGACTATGAAAATGCGAATCATTATGGTCGAGGTCAATTACATGCCAACGATGGCCAGTCGGAATTTGGCAGTGTCTTTTCAGCAATATTTCTAGCAATGGGACATAATAAAAAATATGATGAAGGCACCATAAGCGAACACCATGAGGCGACTGGTCTCTTCATAAGTCAAGACGAAATCGGTTTAGTGCAAACCCGTTCTAACATCGGACCGCTCGAAAGTCTCTTCGTCGACGATACAGTAAAACTAAAGTTAGTAAAAAATTTCATCCGGCCAAGAGAAATAAAAGACGATGAATTATCCACTATGTTGGTAAGAAGTGCGGTGGACGTCCCTGAGCCATCGACCCTTGCTATTTTTGCGTTAGGAATGATTAGTTTAACTTCACGTCGATTTAAGAAATAGTCTTAAATTTACTGATTCATAAAAGAAATTAATTATTGACGACGGTATGCCATAACTTATATTAGCCAAGCTATGAAACCCAACGTTGTCGATAATCATCAAGAAGTATTTGCCAGTTTGGAAGATGCTTTTTTTGCTCATAAAGCTGCGTTATTCGACGAATGTGCTTTTGTAATGTTCGATTTGAAACCGCTATTTTATCTTGTCCAAATTGATAACCTAAAAAGTCAAAACCATTTTCTAATCCCCCAATAGTGGTTTTATAGGATGTTGTTTTAACTTTAGTTTATCAAAGTGTTGATTAACCGTTTTGATTGCTCTCTTTAGTTTCCACCTTGTTGGTAATAATACGATGATGTCATCCATGTAACGTCGATAGAAAACAGGTTAACCTTCCATTTCTTTATCGACGTTCAAATAGATAAAAACTCTATATCAAAGGGCTCAATGGATAACCCGGTGAAATACCTTGCTTTATATCCTTAAATAACCCACCTGACTCAATACTTCGTTTTAAGTTTTGTGATAATAAGTTCATCACCATTTTATCTTTAATATAAACAGATAACTTATCTAACAATATCTCGTTATTTATTGATTCGCAATACGATTTTACGTTAGTTCGATATACAAACATATGGTTGTGTAAATTATGTTGTATCTCTGTAACGGGATATTTGCTACCTCCGTGCACTTTTAAATGTGTACACAGCTTAGATGAAGATAAGTAACGCGATAACACCATTGTTCACAATTCAGTACCCCACTATTTATTGATGCCCATAAGTGAATAACTTCACCAGATAATTTAGTAACCTTTTGTAATGGTAGAAAATTGATGGTGTTTGATACTAATTCGTCAATACGTTGTAGTTTAATTTTATTCCATTCCAATGATAACGCACATCCCAAACATCACTGTTATCGGGAAAATGTTTCCGTTGTTTACATAACCAATAAAAATATTCGCTTATTGAGTTGGGATTCATTAGTTCATTTATCATTGAATATTACATAAATCATTAGCGTTGGATAAAGTATCGCTTGTTAATATTGATTAATAAAAGCGCTTGGCCGAACAATAGGACTTAACGTAGATATTAAAGGTCAGTAGCCAACTTCTGCTCTTGACTAATAGCCGTCCTTCGAATTGGCTTTTTGTATCTAATCTATGTCTATATTGCTGTCTATGCAGACAATGAGTCGTAATAATATTAAACTTTGTTTTGGAATAGTGGTGAACCACGATTTTTAACAAAAAAATATTGTAATATTTTTCAACTACTTAACTAAGTCTCTTGAACGATCGGAGTATAAAGCGTGGTATCCCACACTGTATGTTTTATTTTTTAATTAATTATCAACTAGTTGGATGGTGCGTGGGCGGCATGATGTAATAGATTTTAAATCTATAACTGTAGCTCTAACCATTTTAATGAAAGCCCGAATAGCAATGTTCGGGTTTTTTTATTAGCTGTTTATCATTGTCTAATAACACTTTTGTTATGAATTGGTAGTGGGTAATAAAATGTATCTTCTCGCCAAACCTAATGCCTCCTTTGATACGATAGCGGTCGTTCCCCAGCGCTATAAATATCCATTGTTTGACTATAAATTTTACCAATTGCTCGAATAGCCTGACTGACAAAAATGCCGCCAAAGCAGTCATAAGAACTTAAAATCAAGGTGACAGCCCTTTCAAAAAAACAAGTAATAAGCTCTTCACATAAAATGTTAATCTTCTTATTTGAAGAATCTTTAATACAGCACATTATTAAGCAACAATTAAAAATGAAGTATTAACTTTTCTATTCATATAGATTAACGCTCTCCATTAAATGTCCACACAATTCTATTAAAAAATTTCTGATATTAAGCACATTATTGATATTTCTTGTTTGCAAGAGACCGACAGTCTCTTATGGTGAGGGTAAGAGACTGGTGGGCACTTATAGGCAAGTATGGGTTGGCAACGAGCAAGAACAGACGAAAATAAAAGTTCGCGGAAAGAGGCTATTTATCATGCTGCTTTTACGCTTTTTAAAAACAATGGCTACTATAAAGTCAGTTTTAACGCCATTGCTGTTGAAGCAGGTTTTACCAAATCCAATATGTATCGCTACTTTAGTTCCAAAGATGAGATTTTTTTGAATGTCTTTGCCAATTTATTTGAGCTGTGGGCCGCTGACTTTAGTCAGCAGTTACGAGCACTCGAGCAAGACGTTTCTGCAAAATATTTTGCTGATGTTTGGCTAAATTCGATGTTATCGCAGCCCAAACTGCTGGATTTAATGCCCATTCTATTTACTTCCTTAGAAAGAAATAGCTCATTCGAACAGCTGCTGGCGTTTAAACGTTTGTCGAAGAATTTACTTTATCGCCTCACATTGGATATCACGAAAGTTTATCCTGATATTGAAGGTGAAAAGGCCTTTAAGCTATTGAACTTATGTTATGCAGCCACGACAAATTCTTGGACAGCAACCACACAAAGTGACGCACTAAAAAAACTTTACAAACTCGATGAGTTTCAAGCGTTGAAACCAGACTTTGAAAAAGATTTAACAACATCAATCGAAATAATTATACGAGGTTTAAAAGCAAGTATTTAACTCAATGGCTAGTGAAAAATAGACACAATCATCCCGTTAGCTATCCATTTATTAGCTAGCTTGTAGAAATTAATAAATTGTTAAGGTAAATATCATGGCACATCATTGTGAAAAAACATTAAAGGTAAATGTACCAGCTGAAAAAGTTTGGCAAGTTCTTGAGGACTATAGCAGCATTGAAATGTTTGCTATGACGATTAAATCCTCTGCTAGCGCCAATGAAATTAGCTCAGGTTTAGGCGCAAAAAGAACCTGTACTTTTAATGATGGCTCAAGCCTTGTGGAAGAGATTATTGAATACGAAGAAGGGCAAGGCTACAAGATGGATATTTCTAATCATTCAATGCCACTAAAAAGCATGCAATCAGAAATGAAGGTGACGCCTATTGATGAAAATAGCAGTGAAATCTATATGTCAGCAGATTTTGTTGTCAAAGGAGGACCGCTAGGTTGGGTTATGGGGCAATTGATAATGCAACCGGTAATGAAAAGCATATTTAAAAAAGTGATGACAGGTCTAGCGTACCATAGTTTGACAGGAGAGATTATTGGTGAAAAATTACCGTCTGATGAAGAACTATCTCAAATAATTTACACTTAATATATCTTTCTAGACATAAGGGCTAGCTAAATAACGATTTGATTAGGCATACACGATGGCTGATTTTGCCTGTATTTATTAATAACAAAAAAATGATATTGCTCGCTATTACGTAACTGAAATCAGCATTAGAAAACCGGCCAAGAGTTAATGTAAAAAATAGAACATGAATGTTGGCTTTGAGCTTAAAGGCGTCTCACTGCGATGATAGCTTTTTGGCTAATATTCCTCGAATTATGGTCAAGGATGAACAAAAGCTAATGTCCACTATTGGCTAAAAGCTGTCCTTTGAGAAGACTTATAGTCACTGAAGTAGTTCTTAGGAGGCTATGCAGACAATGAGTCGTAACAATTTTACATTCTATATGTGGGCAGCATGAAGTGAGTCATTTCGTATGAACGCTAGGCTTTGGCTTAGCTGCTCATTAAAAGCCGTTAGCACTTTGTGTTAGCGGTTTTTTTTTGGATGTCAATGTGCCCAACAAACAACAATTATTTTAATAATACTGATAGCGGTACGAGTTTGATCGGAGCTTTTAAATAATAGTGCTTGGCTAAATAGCACACAGCTGCAGTCATGACGCTCATGGCCAAAATCATTGTTAGAGCTGGGTCGAGGAAGGATCACCAGAATATTTAGAGAATGGTTACTCGTAAGCTTACTGAGCACCTGTTTATCGATAGATAGCTTGTGAGACACAAAGATCATGGGTTCTAGGATGAGATCTTGGCCTAGCAGTTGTGAGCGCCCGAAGTTGAAGCGCCGACGATAGCAAACTCAGCGGATACTTTGCGAGAGAGCTAAGCTTGAAGATGAACTCATCCATATACTCGGATTGCCCTGCAAACGAGCTTGTCAGAAAGTTCTTTGCATTACCTACTATTACATGTTCGTTTTAGAATGCATTGCTCCTCACCAAAACAGAGTCCCAACAATGGCGAGAACTTATTCCAATTGAGGTGGTAAAGGAATATTCAGCCCTGCTGAATCGTGTTATAAAAATAGCTTTTCTAGTGCAGGATTTAGTAGGAATTCATGGGAAAGGATATATTACTTCGCGTAGCAATGCCCGGTGACAGTAGAACAATCGCCTTGGTTCAGCTTCAAGCTTGGCGAAGTGCTTATAATAACATCATGTGTCCAGAGTATTTGGGTTCGCTTAATCTCGACTCACTAGAGTCGCATTGGCATCAGGCGTTAATTCAGCCATCTCCAGGTACGACGCTAGTATTAGAGTGTCAGGAGCGAATCGTAGCTTTTGGAGTCTATGGACCCGCGCGTGATAGTCATTTTGCAGGCTTAGGCTATGCAGAGTTGTGTTCAATTAATGTCAGCCCCGACTGTTGGACGATGGGCTATGGCAAGATATTGATCCAAGAGATGGAAGCTCAGATCAAACGCCGGTGGCCTAAGCTGTATCTGTGGGTAGCGCAAGATAATCAGCGGGCTATCAATTTTTATGGCAAAAATGGTTATCATGACAGTACACAGCGGCGCAGTAACGACAGTTTTTCGGCAACGCCGTTTACCGAACAACGCTTCGATAAAAATATTTGAATTCTAGATGAGAGCTACTAATGAAACGTACATTTCTATTTACATCACTGCTAATAAGCCTTAATAGCTGGTCTACTCCTATAACGATTGACGCGGTAAAGTTTTCCGACTTAGGAGGGCAGCGTTATCGTGTAGATGTCAGCTTAGTACACGCTGATAGCGGTTGGGATCACTATGCAAATCGATGGTGGCTTGAAGACGACAATGGAAACGTTCTTGGTGAGCGGGTTTTGGCTCACCCTCATGTTAATGAGCAACCCTTTACTCGTAGTCAAACGATTCATATCCCAAGTACACTTGAATCAGTCGTAGTAAAAGCATCTGAAAACCGAGATTCAGATGAAATTGCTAGAAAATTGATATTACTGCCACAATAACAATGCGTGTTCAGCATCCGTGTTACTGATGGGTTATAGGCCCCAATCTTAAAAAAACATATCCAAAACAAGATCTCAATTTGCAACGCAGTGTAACTTGCGTGTTACAAAAGGCGTGAATAATGCGCTTTCACGCATGTTAGAAGTCATTAATATAGCTTTGCAATCCTCGGTATAAATCATACCAATACCAATTTAAAACATACATATTCAAATAAACCACTACAAAACAGTTATTTAAAGTGTAAATAAAACATTTCTTAAAAATTACAAAAACCCTCTTTTTCCAGCTTACATTGGGTTTCAAAACCGCGCAAAGCTCACATTATGAGAACGTTTTCTCAGCCTATAATCCCTCTCGAAGTCACGTTACAGATTTTGTAAAGCACCACCCTACGAAATAATAACTAATGAAAAGGAAAGTTCATCCATGAAAAAAATGACTATACTCGCCACCCTTTGTGCAGGATTAGCAGTTGCTAATGTTGCATCTGCTGCAACAACTCTTGGTTTTACTGTTTATAAGTATGATGACAACTTTATGTCAGTAGTACGTCAAGCGATTGAAGCTGAAGGCGAAGCGGATAGCGATGTTAAATTGCTTATGAATGACTCGCAAAACAGTCAATCTATGCAAAATGACCAAATTGACGTCATGCTAGCGAAAGGCGTAAAAGCATTGGCGATTAACCTTGTCGATCCAGCAGCTGCTCCTGTTGTGATTAAGAAAGCTAAAGAAGATAACGTACCGGTTGTTTTCTATAACAAAGAACCTTCTGCTGAAGTACTTGCTAGCTATGAGCTTGCTTACTATGTAGGTACTGATTCAAAAGAGTCTGGCATTATCCAAGGCGAATTGATTGCTAAACATTGGGCTGCGAACCCAGCTTGGGATAAAAATGGTGATGGCGTTGTTCAGTATGTACTTCTAAAAGGTGAACCTGGCCACCCAGATGCAGAAGCACGTACTAGCTACGTTGTATCTACACTTGCTGATAAAGGTCTTAAAACAGATGAGCTTCATTTAGATACGGGCATGTGGGATACCGCGATGGCCAAAGATAAAATGGATGCTTGGATTTCTGGTCCTAACGGCGACAAAATTGAAGTTGTAATTGCTAACAACGACGGTATGGCTATGGGTGCAATTGAGTCACTTAAAGCTGCCGGTGCTTCTGACATTCCGGTATTTGGTGTCGATGCACTAGCAGAAGCTCTTGCATTAGTTAAGTCTGGCGCAATGGCCGGTACTGTACTAAACGATGCAGGCAACCAAGCTAAAGCAACTTTCGAGTTAACACGTAACTTGGCAAATGGTTTGCCAGCTGGTGAAGGTACTGATTGGGTAATCGAGAACAAGATTGTTCGTGTACCTTATGTCGGTGTAGATGCGTCGAATTTGTAATTTGAAGCTCTAAAAGCTCTCCAAAGCGGGGCTGTCTGTCCCGCTTTTTATCTAGTTGGTTGATCATATGACAAGTTCTCAAAGCTCAGAGTTCCTGCTGGAAATGACAGGGATTGATAAACAATTCCCAGGGGTGAAAGCCCTAGACAAAGTTAACCTTAAAGTAAGACCGCATTCTATCCATGCTCTCATGGGTGAAAATGGTGCTGGCAAATCCACATTATTAAAATGTTTATTCGGTATCTATGAAAAAGACGCCGGAGAAATCCTATTTCTTGGAGAGAAAGTTAGTTTTCAATCTTCGAAACAGGCCCTTGAGTCAGGTGTGTCAATGGTACACCAAGAACTCAACCAAGTTTTACAACGCACGGTAATGGACAATATTTGGCTTGGGCGTTATCCGCTCAAAGGCTTTTTTGTAGACCATGACAAAATGTACCGTGACACTAAAGAAGTATTTGAAGAACTCGATATTGATATCGACCCGAAAGTAAAGGTTGCAACACTTTCGGTATCTCAAATGCAAATGCTAGAAATCGCTAAAGCCTTTTCTTATGACGCGAAAATCGTGATCATGGATGAGCCCACCTCATCGCTTAGCGAAAAAGAAGTTTCTCATTTATTTAAAATCATCAAAAAGCTTAAAGAAAAAGGCTGCGGTATTGTCTATATCTCCCACAAAATGGAAGAGATTTTCGAGATTTGTGATGATATTACTATCTTGCGAGATGGTGTATGGGTAGATACAAGGCCGCTTGAAGGCCTAACGATGGACGCCATTATTAGCATGATGGTTGGCCGTGAGTTAACACAGCGTTTTCCGCCTAAAACAAACGTTCCTAAAGAACCAATTCTTCGCGTTAATAATCTTACCGCGGCTAATCAGCCATCTATCCAAGATATCAGTTTTGACTTACGCAAAGGTGAAGTTTTAGGTATTGCGGGGCTAGTTGGAGCTAAACGAACCGATATCGTGGAAGCTTTGTTTGGTATTCGTGAACGCTCTGGCGGTGAAATCTTACTGCATGACAAAGTGATGCGAAATCGAGATGCTCATGAAGCCATTCAAAATGGTTTCGCTTTGGTCACCGAAGAGCGTCGAGCAACAGGTATCTATGGCAATCTTGATATTACTTTTAACTCTTTAGTTGCCAATGTTGAGCAATACAAAGAAAACTTTGGTTTATTGAGTAATCGCAAAATGAAAAGCGATACGCAGTGGGTAATTGATTCGATGAGTGTCAAAACGCCATCGCATCAAACCAATATCGGCTCCTTGTCCGGTGGTAACCAACAAAAAGTGATCATTGGTCGTTGGTTGTTGACTCAACCAGAAATTCTAATGCTTGACGAGCCAACACGAGGTATTGATGTTGGGGCTAAATTTGAGATTTACCAATTAATTTTGGAACTAGCCAAGAAAGATAAAGGCATCATCATCATCTCATCTGAAATGCCTGAGTTACTCGGAATTACAGACAGAATTTTGGTCATGAGCAATGGTCGCAACGCCGGAATTGTTGAGACTAAGAAAACCGACCAGAGCGAAATTTTGGCATTAGCCGCGCGCTATTTATAAGTATTTGCACTAGGACAATAGAAATGGAATCTTTAAAAAACCTATCCATGACGCGATATCTTAAAGAAGGGGGCATCTATGCCGTTCTCTTCATTTTGCTAGCCGTTATTATTATTCAAGAACCGTCGTTCTTAAGTCTACGTAACTTAAGTAACATCCTTACTCAGAGTTCAGTTCGAATCATTATCGCACTTGGTGTTGCTGGTTTGATTGTCACACAAGGTACGGATCTATCAGCGGGTCGCCAAGTTGGCTTAGCCGCGGTACTCTCGGCATCATTGCTGCAAGCTGCTGAAAACGTTAACCGTGTTTACCCTGATTTAGGTGAAATACCTATTGTTGGTGTGATTCTTGTGGTGTGTGCGGTTGGTGCATTTATCGGCCTAGTGAACGGTATTATCGTCGCTTACCTTAAGGTTACGCCATTTATCGCAACCTTAGGTACCATGATTATCGTATATGGTGTGAACTCCCTTTACTTTGATTCGGTTGGTGCTTCGCCTATTGCGGGCTTCGATGAGCGCTTCTCTACCTTTGCCCAAGGCTTTATTCGACTCGGAGACTTTAAACTCAGTTACTTGCTCTTTTATGCCATCGTTGCTATTTGTGTAGTGTGGGTTATTTGGAACAAGACCGTTTTTGGTAAAAATATCTTTGCCATTGGTGGTAACCCTGAAGCTGCTAAAGTATCTGGTGTAAATGTACCAAAAACCTTGTTAATGATTTACGCATTGTCGGGTGTGTTCTATGCGTTCGGTGGTATGTTAGAAGCAGGTCGTATCGGTAGCGCCACGAACAACCTCGGTTTCATGTATGAACTTGATGCGATTGCGGCTTGTGTGGTCGGTGGTGTTTCTTTTGCTGGTGGTGTAGGTAGCGTCGCAGGTGTTGTGACTGGTGTACTCATCTTCACCGTGATCAACTATGGCATGACTTATATTGGTGTGAGCCCATATTGGCAGTATATTATTAAGGGTAGCATTATCATTTTCGCCGTGGCTTTGGATTCAATGAAGTATGCAGGTAAAAAATAATTCTAACCTAAAATAGTTAAATATTAAGTCTAGTTGGCCGAAACAATGGTTAGCTAGGCTTTTGCGTATAACAACGAGGGATATAGATGCAGCTGTCATTTAAGGGAAAGGTCTTCGGACTGTTTGTGTTGATCGTGACACTTTCGGTTTTAACTTCATATTTCGCCACTAATTATTTTGTAAGCGCCTATGTAAATGACTCAACAGTCAAAAGTATTGAAGCGCAAATGGCGCTGATTAAAGGCAAAGTTGAAGGCGATGTTCAAAGTAAAATTTTGCTGGCGAGTAATATTGATACCGGATCAGACTCTTTGGACGCGTTGCAAGCTAACACTGGTTTTTACAAAATCTACAAAATCATATCTGGAATTGTTTTCACTGATGAAGGTACCGTTTCTGAGGGGCCGTTAGTTGATTCTATGATCCCCTTGTTAGATAAGACCGTAAATGGTGTTTATCTTAGTGAACTAGAAATCGTTGAAGACAAACCGATTTTAACCTTGGTTGTGGCTAGTAGTGAAACCCGTGCCGATATTTTCCGAATTGATTTAAATGATGTTAGCGCTCTGCTTGCCGCAGTGAGTAAAAATGGCGCTCACTTATCTCTGCGAGACCAAAGCGGGACTGCGGTTTACGCTAACGATTTTACTGATGAACACTTAACGTTTGATATGCCGATAGATGTACAAGGACAGCAGTGGAATCTCTCAGCCTTGATTGAAGTTGCTGTTATCGAAGATAGAGTTTCGGCCTTAAACTCGTCAATTACGATTGCATTGTTGGTCAGTGGATTAGTGTTAATTGCTTTGAGTATAGCGGCCTTCTTTATGGCTTATGCTCCTGTGCGTAACTTGCGCGATGTAGTTGGCAGCTTAGCCGATGGAGAAGGTGATCTTACCCAGCGTCTGGAAGTTAAAGGAAGTGGTGAGCTGGGCGAAATGGCCACCTCAATTAATGCCTTTGTAGAAAGCTTGCAGGTCATGGTTAAGAAAGTCATGAATAGCAGTGAAGTTTTGGGTCAAAACGTGCAACAAATCAACACCCAAACCTTCAAGAACCAAGATCTGCTAAACGACCATGTTCAAGAAACCGAACTTGCGATAGCGGCAATCACTGAAATGAGTGCTACGGCTGCATCAGTCGCCGAAAATGCAGTTGGTGCTGCGCAGCTCACCGATTTGTCGACTCAAAGTGCAGAGCAATGCCAAGCCCAAGTCAATGAATCAGTAGACAGCATGGGGCAGTTAGTTGGTCAAGTGGACGATATGTCTAAATCGATTAGCGCATTAAGTACTGATATTGAGAACATTGGAAGCATCTTAGGAGTGATTGGCGGGATTGCTGACCAAACCAATCTGTTAGCCCTTAACGCCGCAATTGAAGCCGCCAGAGCGGGTGAGCAAGGCCGTGGGTTTGCTGTTGTTGCGGACGAGGTAAGAACACTCGCGAATCAAACTCAAAATAGTACTAAAGAAATTAACGCCATGTTGTCGCAAATTCAAGCGGGTACAGCCTCAGTTGTTACTGCAATGGAAAGCACTAGGATAGGCTGTTTAAATAGTGCGGAAACAACCTCTAAAAGCAGCGAGTCTTTGAATGCATTGTTGGATTCAATTGCTGAGTTATCTGGACTCAATAGTCAGATTGCAACAGCTGCAGAAGAGCAAAGTGCAGTGACCAATGAAATTTCGGAAAACATGTCGAAAATTCAGATGGTCGTGCAAGATTTGCAACAAAATGGTCAAGCAACTCAAAGTGATGTAGAAGCACTGGAACAAACTAAAACGAGCTTAGCTCAATTGGTTGGTCACTTCAAAACCCAGTAAAGAAACGGCAATGACAGGCCTAGAAACGGCCTGTCATATTCCACTCGGCCTTAGTGTTTGGCTATAGTCTTTACCCTTCGTCAGTTCTCAAGAAGCTTTTTGTCTTCAATCCACGTTTGTAAATAAAGTGCTCCGGATTTAGTTCTCATTTCACTTTAGGTCGTGTTCGACAAGCAAATTAAGTCGACTATTCTTTACCCTTTGAGTTTGGGCTTTATACCAATCCCACTAATTATTTAATCAGCCTAGTCGACTATAATCACTTATATCAGCGTCAAAAACCTTGTCATTAGGTCAACTAGTAACTGCGCTTTTTTCCTTGACCTAAGCAATTCTATATACGACTAATGACGACCAACTAATTAGTAGGATTGGTATTATACTAATGGCGATCCCCCATTTCCATTCATTACAGAGGTCTCTATGATTGAACGCTTTGAAACTAAAACTCGTATGAGTCGCGTGGTTAGACACAACGGTACTTTATACTTGTGTGGACAAGTTGCAGCTGATGCCAACCAAGGCATCAAAGAGCAAACAGAAACTATGTTGGCCAAGGTAGATGAGCTACTAAATCAATATGGTTCTAACCGTCAAAGCATGTTGTCAGCCACACTTTACATAAGCAACATGGATAACTTTGCAGCGATGAACGCCGTATGGGATGCATGGGTTCCGGCCGAACACGCACCAGCGCGAGCTTGTGTACAAGCGCAAATGGCGCGACCTGAGCTATTGGTTGAAATTTCGGTTACGGCAGCCCAAGTTGGCGTTGACTCAATGACTAGTTAAGCATTTGAAATCTTATAACTACAGCGCCGAGAACCACTAACAATGTGTTCTTCGCGCCGCACGATGTAATCATTGCCAAGTAAGGTTTGGAAAAGCTCGAGTTCAGAGCGACAGAAGTTTTGACACGCTTTTGCTGCGGCGCAAATTGGACAATGATTCTCAAGCAAATACCAGTCGCCATCGATTTGCTCTACGCTCGCCATATAGCCCTCTTCACTGCGCACCAAGGCTAGTGCATTAAGTTTTTGTTCTAAGCCCTCACATTGAGTCATACGTTCACTATAACTGGCAAGCGTGGCTTGCTCTCGATGACTAATGAGTTTGTCGAGTCCAGCCTCTCCAAAAACCTGCCGTACCGAGTCTATCATTACCACACTCAATTCTTCGTGGCGGTTTTCGAAATGGCGTTGGCTAGTTTGGGCTAGATACCAGTAACGGGTGGGGCGTCCACGTTCGGCTTTATGATCTTTCCAGAATAAGTCACCAGCTTCTTCCAGAGATTGTAAGTGCTGTCGCACTCCCATAGAACTGATACCCAAAATTTTTGACAACTGGACCGCAGTGCTCGGGCCGCCCCGTTTTAATTGTAGAAGTATCTTGTCAGATGTTTTCATTGCATTACTCCTTAGACCTCCATTTTATGTTGCTAAGCAATTAAGTAAACTTTTTTCTTTACTTAATTATGTAAAGGATCTACTTTATATAATAATTAGTAAGTGAAAAGGTTTACATATTATGAAGGTATTAGTGGTGTCCTCAAGTCAGCGTCCTGACTCGCAAAGCGCCAAGGTTGCTCAATTTATTGCCAGTTCTGCCAGCCAGTTTGAGACCGTTGAGCATATTGATCTGCAAGGTTTGAAACTTAACTATTGGGATGGTGATGACGATAGTCCAGCGAACCAAGACGATGTGGTATGGCGCGACATTCATCATGCAAGTGTCGCTGCGGATGCATTCATTCTCATTACTCCTGAATGGGGGGGGATGGCTACCCCAATCCTAAAAAGTTACCTCATGCGACTAAATAGTGAAGATGTTGCTCACAAACCGGCCTTGCTGATCTCTGTCGTCAACGGTGTTAGTGGTGCTTATCCGATTGCGGAGCTGCGCATGAATGCATTCAGAAATAACAAGATCGTACCCATCCCCGACCACATGATTATTCGAGAAGTTGAGCTGGTGTTGAATCACCGAAAGCCTGAAAACTCACGTGATCATCGTCTTCGAACGCGGATTAGTTTTAGTTTGAATTCGTTGTTTGACTATGCGTTTGCCTTAAAGAATATGGGCAAGCAGCGCGAACAGCAGCCTCACCAATATCGCTACGGAATGTAGTGAAAACTTAATTAAGGAAATACATCATGATCAGATTAGAGCATTTAAATATTGTTGTTACCGACTTAGAAGCAAGTTTGGCATTCTACCAAGCGATATTTCCACATTGGCAAGTTCGTGGCCGAGGTGAAAGTAGTTGGTTTGGAAAAAATAGACAATGGTTGCACTTTGGAGACGACTATAATTACTTAACCTTAAATGATAATGGTGACAGTGAAGCGCGAGATCGTAGCGGACACCAAATTGGGATCGCTCATAGCGCTTATGTCACTGATGATATCGAAGGTGTAATAGCGCGCTTAGCAAGTGCTGGCTTTAGCCCATCAAATGACGGACAACCTGACGAATATCGACGCAATATCTACTTTATTGACCCAGCTGGCTTAGAGGTGGAATTTGTTCAGTATTATAGCGATCAACCCAAATTGCGTAATCGTTATGACAACTAAAAAGGTTCAATGCTGACTATTCCTATTCCAGTTATTATTTGATGAATATTAGATTTCTGAAATTGAACCTAAATAGAAAAGTTTACTTATTTCCAATAAATCAATCGCTATTGTCTTGGGTTTTGAGCTACCCTTAGCCAAGTTGAATAGCGAGCGTTTTTATTTTAATGAGCGCGTAAACAGATACTTAGGACTAGAATGGATTCGGGAATGAAAGTTTTTATTGCTGCAATAGCAGTGCTTCTAATTGCAGTAGGTATATTTATTATTGCTAGTGTTCTTCCGCCTGCACTTAATATTTTAAACGTGAGTTCTGACTCTCAGTTATTGCAAGGCTTCTTTGATTGGCTTATGTCAGATACCAATGCGCTTCGTGACAAAGCGCCTGAAGAGCTGCTAGAAGTGTTTCAGACTTTTACTAAAGTCATCGTTGTTGTGGTGTTTTTATATGCTTGTGTAAAGTTGGTTCGGGTTGGCCTACTAGTCATTAGAGAGGGCGTCCATTTACTACGCCCCAGCACTGATGGCAAAACAAAAGCCGAAAAATAGACCTTTGCTTAAAGCTTTTGCTTAAAGCTGACTAATAAGCGGTTCATCGCTTCTAATTTAGTCATGAGCAACTTTAATTGACTCACGAAATGATCTTCGTCAGTGGCTTCTTGCAGTAAAACTAAGTCACTGGCGAGTTCTTCTACGTAAGGCAAAAAACTGGTGTGGTGCTGTTTAAATAACTGTTCGTTTGCAAACAAAGCGTCAAATTGTGCCAAGCCCTCATTCTTAAATTCTTTTAGTTTATGGTCCGCATCGATTGAACGGTGGTAGATTTCTTTTAAATTCAATTGAATTTGGGTAATGACTTTCTGTTGGTCCATGTGTCACCAGAGAACTATAAATAATTTCCTGATTATAGCAGGGAGACTGAAGTGCTGACTACGAAAGCATTAAAGGTTTATTCTTAGATGCCGATATAGCGTTGATGCGCGATTGCAATCAATAGCAATATAGATGGCAGTATGGGCAACATTCAATGTTTCTATCGTGGAGGTAAGGATGGAAATTTCGTCACAGACGACAGCTCAATCAATGCAAGTGATTTCTGCTCAACTGGCTCAAAGTCAACAAAAGCAGGAAGGTGCAGCAGTGATGGAGCTATTAGCATCAAGTGAAGGTTCTGCCCCTAAAGTTAGCAACGGGCCATCGAACCTAGGTTCTACAATTGATGTGCATGCTTAAATCGGAATAGGCGTTTTGCTGGTTTTACCAGCTTCTTCACGCGTCAACTTCGGTATCAAAAAGCCTGGCAATTGTTCAAGCATCGCTTGTAGTAATTGTTGGGCTTTTTCTTGGCTGACATCAAAATGAGCAGCGCCTTCAACTTTGTCGAGTAAGAACAGGTAGTAGGGCAGTATTTCGGCTGCAAATAAAGCCTCGCTAAGTGCGCACAAAATCTGTGCATCATCGTTGACGCCCGCTAATAAAACACCTTGATTGAGTAAGGTTACCCGAGATGACTTCAATTTATAGCTGGCTCGTGCCAAGTCAGAACTAATCTCATTGGGGTGGTTAATATGGGTGACCAAAATCACCTGTTGCGGGTGTTGCTTGAGTATTTCGCAAAGTTCGTTATCTATTCTTGAAGGCATTACCACTGGTAATCGCGTATGGATGCGCAGTCTACGTAGATGTTTGATCTGTGCGAGACGTCCTAGTAGCCACTGTAACTGTTGATTGTTAGCCATTAATGGGTCGCCCCCACTAAGTATCACTTCGTTAATATTTTCATCACGGGCAACATAATCGATTGCATCCTGCCAACCCTCTTTATTAGGGCTGTTTTCCGGATACGGGAAGTGGCGGCGAAAACAATAACGACAGTTTACGGCGCAGCCGGCTTTAAAAATAAATAGCACACGACTTTTGTACTTGTGCAACAGTCCTGGTAGCGCGCTATTTTGTTCTGCTAATGGGTCGGTGCTGTAACCCGCGACCGAATTGAACTCCTGGCGAAGCGGCATCACCTGCAACAATAGTGGGTCTTGCGGATTGCCTTTTTCCATTAAGGACACAAAGTGTCGCGGTACTCTTACTCCAAATAGGCGTTTGGCTTCAAAATCTTCTCCAAATTGAGCGGGATCAATTTCGAGCTCTTTAAGCAGCTCTGCTGGGTCGGTGATAGAATTTGCGAGCTCTTTTTGCCAAGAAACCTGCAAACTATCCTCATTTCGCGTTATTATTCGCTGCATTAATTATTGACCTATACCTTGAGGATAAAATGGCGTCATATTCTACCAGTGAATTTAAAAGCGGGCTAAAAATAATGCTCGATAACGAGCCTTACGCAATTATCGAAAACGAATTTGTTAAACCAGGCAAAGGACAAGCATTTAGCCGGGTACGTATTCGACGTCTACTTACCGGCAAAGTCTTGGAAAAGACCTTTAAATCTGGCGAAACAGTCGAAGCAGCTGACGTTATGGATAGTGAACTTGCCTATCTTTATAGCGATGGTGAATTCTGGCACTTTATGAACAACACCACTTTTGAGCAAGTGGCTGCCGATGCTAAAGCTGTTGGTGACAACGCTAAATGGTTAGTTGAACAAGACATGGTCGTCATCACCACTTGGAACGATAACCCAATTTCGATTGCACCGCCGAATTTTGTTGAATTAGAAGTCACCGAAACCGATCCCGGTTTGAAGGGTGATACTGCAGGTACTGGCGGTAAACCAGCAACCTTAAGCACTGGCGCTGTGGTTCGCGTACCATTGTTTATTCAGATTGGTGAAGTGATACGCGTTGATACGCGTAGCGGCGAATACGTGAGTCGGGTGAAGTAAATTCACGAGCGCTTTTGTTTACACTACACTCGTTAGGAGCCATGTATAAATTTGCTCCCTTTTTGACCTTTGGATCTGCCGATACAGTGCTATACTCTTAAATACCACCTTGGTGGTATTAACGTTCCCGTTCAACGGTTATATGTTTCGTAAACGGACGACGAAGCCAACACCAGGAACTGTGAATTAACTTTTTGAGTTTACACAGGAGAGGCAAGTAAAAATGAGTGTTAGCAATGAAATTGAGAGCGATTGCTTTTCGTTCGACTACCCAGTTGGGACTTTTGAACAATTAGCGCTAAAGAAGGCCTTGCTTGAAGAAGTCCAAGGTCGAGAGCGAGAACTTAAGCGAGAAATTGAAGCTTTGGAATCGCAATGCGCGGTGTAGCGTAAACTGATTAAATAAAAACGGGCTCTTGCGAGCCCGTTTTGCGTTATATCTGTTTTAAAGCACGAGTACTAAAACAATAGATGCAATTGTTGCCGTGTAGGCGATACCGTAAAAAACAGTTTGCGTTCGAACGCCGGCATGAATCTTGAAATCATGTAAGCAGTGATACAGACGGTGAAGGCTTAGCCACAATGGAAAGCAGATAACCACTAAAAGTATTAGTGCTCCCCACCAAGAACTTGCAAAGGCAAAAATTCGATCATAGGCAAGTAACTCAGCTGGAATTATGCCCAAAGGGTAAAGTAAGCCAGTAATAACGATAAAAATTGGAAGAATTAAAGCCGCAACCATACCGCCCGCGCCGAAAAGTCCCCAAAAAATAGGTTCATGTGAACGAGACATATTTCCCCCTTATAGGAATAAAATAATTAGGCCTAGGGCACTACACCCGGCTAAAGCTGCATACATAGCGTTAACGATCCACGAGTCCGGGACTCGTTTTTCGCCCATCCACAAGTTGGCCGCTTTAGGCGCTAGCTGAAACCAGGTATAGCTGTGGTATAGGGTCCAAACTAGGGTCAACACTTGGAAAACAATCGTAATTGGATGGCTAATGAATCCAAGCCAAGTTTCAAAGCTAGATTGGCCTTGAGTTAGGCTAAATAGACCAGCGATCAGCATAAAACAATACAAGGCTATAACGAGACTTGAACCCTCACGAATAATATACATCGTGAAAAAGCTGTCTTTACGCCACCAATCGGCCTTCATCTCGCGGGTATAGGGTTTTCTTTTGCTCATGCTTATTCTCCCGGCTTAAACATTTGAATCACATAATCCTTCGCACTTTCAACTTTTCCAAGTTGAATAGCGGCAGCTGGGTCTACACCCTTAGGACACACAACAGAACAGTTACCAACAAAGGTACATCCCCAAACACCTGCTTCTTCATTGATGAACTTCATGCGTTCAGCTTTGCCTTGGTCTCGCGTGTCATTGTTGTATCGATGGATTAATGCCAGAGCCGCAGGACCTGTAAATTTATTGTCGAGCCCATATTGAGGGCACGCCGCATAACACAACCCGCAATTGATACACATGGAGAATTGCTTGTACTGTTCCATTTGTTTTGGCGTTTGCGTTGTGCATCCATCATCCAAAGAGCGTGGTTCTTGCGTAATGATATAGGGCTTAATGCTCTCCAATTTTGCGATGAAATCGCTCATATCCACGACAAGGTCTCGCTCGATAGGAAAGTTAGCCAAAGCTTCTAGCTTAAGTTCGCCACCGGCGTAGTCGCGCAGGAAGGCTTTACAACCCAGTTTCGGTTGGCCATTGACCATCATTCCGCAGCTTCCGCAAATAGCCATGCGACAAGACCAGCGATAGCTTAAGGTCGGGTCTAGTTCATCTTTAATGTAACCCAGAGCATCGAGTATCGATGTTTCATGGTTATATGGAACGTCGTAGCTTTGCCATACTGGTTTTTCGTCGGTTTCCGGGCGATAGCGCAGGATCGACATTTTCATGATTTCTGCCATGTTACTTCTCCTCTGCACTTAGTTTATCGGCGGCTTTCTTATCAGCTTCTTGTTGGTCTGCTGCTGCACCGTAAACGCGCTCCGCAGGTTTAGATTTTGTAATCGTCACAGTGCTATAGTCGATTTTTGGCTGGGCATCGCCTTGATAAAAAGCCAAACTATGCTTGAGATAATTTTCGTCATCGCGTTTTTCGAAGCCATCAATCCGTTGATGAGAACCACGAGATTCTTTACGCAAAATGGCTGAGTGTGCCATTGCCTGCGCCACATCAATTAAATACCCCAATTCTACGGCGTAAAGCCACTCGGTATTAAAGACTTCGCTGTCATCTTTAAGATTGATGCGTTTGTAGCGATCTTTAAGCTCTGCGAGTTTGTCGATGGTTGCTTGCATGGCTTCTTCGGTGCGATAAATTCCCACACCTTCTTCCATGGTCAGACCTAATTCCCTGCGAATATCAGCAACTTTCTCATCGCCATCAAACTCTTTAATCGCTTGATACTTCGCTAGTGAGGCTTGTGCCTGATCGAGCAAGCCTTGACTGTCACCATGGCTAATTTCTAGCGCATTTTTTGCCGCTTCTTCACCAGCCACTTGACCAAATACGGTAATCTCAGTGAGCGAGTTGGACCCAAGACGATTCGCACCGTGTAGTCCTACTGATGAACATTCACCCGCTGCGTAAAGTCCTTTGATTGAAGTTGCACAGCGGCCATCGGTTTCAATCCCGCCCATGGTGTAATGCACGGTTGGACGAACAGGGATCGGTTCTTTGACTGGATCAACGCCGACATAAGCTTTTGCTAGCTCGCAAATAAATGGCAGTCTTTCGTGTAAAAACTCTTTACCTAAATGAGTTAAATCGAGGTAGACATAGTCGCCATTTGGACCTTCAACGGTGCGGCCTAATTGCGCTTCTTGCCAGAAACATTGGCTTAAACGGTCACGAGGACCAAGTTCCATATATTTATTTTTTGGCTCACCAACAGGCGTTTCTGGTCCTAAGCCATAATCTTGCAGGTAACGGTAGCCATCTTTATTGGTTAGGATCCCGCCTTCACCACGGCAACCTTCGGTCATTAAAATTCCAGTGCCGGGTAAGCCGGTTGGGTGATATTGAACAAACTCCATGTCACGAAGCGGTACGCCGTGTCGATATGCCAATGCCATACCATCACCAGTGACGATGCCGCCGTTAGTGTTAAAGCGATAAATTCGACCTGCACCACCAGTAGCAATAATGACCGATTTGGCTTGAATTAGCTTGGCTTCACCAGCTGCGATATCTAACGCAAGTACACCTTTTACTTGGCCATCTTCTACGATTAAGTCGAGCACGAAATGCTCATCAAAGCGCTTAATAGTCGGATATTGAATGGATGTTTGAAATAGGGTGTGGAGAATATGGAAACCGCTTTTATCAGCCGCAAACCAAGTTCGCTCAATTTTCATGCCGCCAAATCGACGCACGTTGACGCTACCATCTGGTCGTCGTGACCACGGGCAACCCCAATGTTCTAATTGGGTCAGCTCTTTAGGGGCAGCTTTTACGAAGAAGTCGACAACATCCTGCTCACAAAGCCAGTCACCGCCAGAAACAGTATCGTTAAAGTGATTATCAAAAGTGTCGTGGTCTTGGGCAACGCCGGCTGCTCCACCCTCTGCTGCCACGGTGTGGCTTCGCATTGGGTAAACTTTTGAAATGAGCGCCACTTCGAGATCGGGGTGGGTTCGCGCAACTTCAATTGCTGCGCGCAGTCCTGCCCCGCCTGCGCCGATAACGGCCACATCGGTTTTTATTATTTTCACGCGTCTCTCCAGTTTTAGGGAATACAAATACCGTAGCTTGTGGTTGGCATAAACCAAGCGCTAGGGTATTTATATTCTTGCTGTGTGCTTCGCATCACTAATTGTGCTGCTATTGAACATTTAAGGATTGATTGAAATCAAATACACATCCTACTGTTGTTTTTTAATCAATATAATGTGAGAAATGAGAGCCATCTCTAGAAATTCGAATTTTGTGTAAAAAGAAGGCAGAATAGGCACTCTATGAGAACTAGGTCACGGTTTAATGACAGCTGAAGCACTAACAACAAATTCTTGGGAACCAAGCGCATCGCGTCAAATATTGCAACAACGAGCTAGCTTGTTAAGGTCCATTCGTCATTTCTTTGATGAGCGAAATGTTATGGAAGTGGAAACACCGATCTTAAGCCATTCAAGTGTCACTGACCCATACCTACATTGCTTTGAAACTCAGTTGAGTGAACCAGGGAAAGACCAAACGCAGACCTTGTTTATGATGACGTCTCCTGAGTTTCATATGAAGCGGCTACTTGCGGCAGGCTCAGGTAGTATCTATCAAATTTGTAAGAGCTTTCGAAATGAAGAGAGCGGTAAATTACATAATCCAGAGTTCACGATGCTGGAGTGGTATCGCTTAGGGTTTGACCACCATGCGTTGATGGACGAGCTTGAGCTATTGATCAAATTACTACTTAAACTTGAAAACTGTGAGCGTATAAGCTACCAACACGCGTTTATTGAGCAGCTCGGATTTGATCCCTTGGTGTGCCCAAATGACGTTCTAAAAAATGCAGTCAAAGGCTTGGGACTTTCGGCGCTTATGCTGGCTGAGTGCGATAGAGATGATTTGCTACAACTAGCATTTAGCGCATATATTGAGCCCGAAATCTCTAAGAATAAGCCTTGCTTCGTTTATGATTTTCCTGCATCTCAAGCTTCGTTGGCACGCATTTGCCCTAATGACTCTCGTGTTGCCTCGCGCTTCGAGCTTTATTATAAAGGCGTCGAATTAGCCAATGGCTTCCACGAACTTTGTGATGTTGTTGAACAAGAGCAACGCTTTGAGAAGGATCGTCAAAAGCGCAAACGTGAAGGAAGCATCGATCGAAGCGTGGACCCGATGCTACTCGATGCGTTAAAAGCTGGTTTACCTGATTGTGCCGGGGTTGCACTTGGTCTTGACCGGATATTTATGCTGGCCTTAGGTAAGGAACGCATATCTGAGGTGATAGCGTTCCCGCAAAGTAACTGTTAGGCCAGTTTCGGGCGTTTCTTATAAAATGATCATCATGGCGACATACAAAAGAATTAATCCTGTGGCCCCGATAATGCCACCGACTTTAAGCAAGTCTTTGGTTTGAATCATTCCGGTAGAGTAAGCCAGGGCGTTTGGCGGTGTACTGACCGGCAGCATCATACCTAGTGAGGCTGATAGCGCAACAATCACCAACAAAGTGGTAATACCGCCATCTCCGGATAGCCCGTCTAAGGATGTGGCTACAGCGGCCGCAATTGGCATAATTAAGTTGGCTGTAGCGGTGTTGGACATAAAATTAGCCATCGTTATACAAATAAGTGATAGCGCAACAATCACCAGCATGGTGGACAAACTTGTAAAGTCGATTGAGTGGGCTATTTTTACCGCTAGTCCACTTTTCTCAAGCGCCATTCCCATCGCAATACCGCCCGCCACTAACCATAAAACATCCCAATTAATCAGTTTGAGGTCAGCTTTGGTTATAACTCCAGTTAAAGTGAAAACAGCTAAAGGAACGATTGATACCACATAGGTGTTCATGCCGTGAATACTGGTTGTCAGCCACAACAAAATAGTGGATGCGAAGGTCGCATAGACAACGTAAGCCCGTGGACTATGTTGGAAACTGCCTTCCATAGACAAGTTAATAGTGCCTGTTTTCGATTTATACATGTAGTTCAATACGACCCAAGCAATGGCAAGCTGAACCACAACAAAAGGAATACCAAAGGACATCCACTCAGCAAAGGTGATTTGACCTTCTGGAATGTACTGCAAGGCAATAGCATTTGGAGGGGTACCGATCGGGGTTCCGATACCACCGGTATTCGCAGCCACTGGAATCGATAAGACCAAACCTTTAAGCCCGATATCATCCTTTGGTGCTGCTGCGATAATTGGACCAACGATCGCCAGCATCATTACAGTGGTTGCCGTGTTACTCATAAACATACTAAACACAGCGGTGATAAGCATAATGCCTAGCATTATCATCGGGATTTTATTGCCAAAGGGCTTAAGTAAAACCCTTGCAAGATTGCTATCCAATTCGTACTTTGAAGCTGCGATGGCTAAAGCGAAACCACCCATAAATAAAATTATGATTGGCGATGAGAAGGAGTTAAATATTGCAGAGTATGGTAGTAGCTGGCCCAAGTTTTGGTAGTTGTCAGCTGTAGTCAGCATGCTCAAACCATGGGTGGATACGCTCACTACTAATAAAGTGATAATGAGAATTGACGTTGCAAATACTGGCACTGGCTCTAACACCCAAAGCAGTGCAGCCATTACAAATATTGCAATAATTCGATGTTCAACAACGCTGAGGTTCTCAAGCGGAATAGCGGAGTCTGGCAGCATTAATAGCAATGCTGGAATACCAAAACTTGCCGCAAGTTTGATTATCACAGAGACATTCATAAGGGGCCTACTTATTGTAATTGGAATTCGTTTTTGGCTTGATACGAAACAAGTCTCAACAAAACAGATGCTTGCCGCTCTAGTTACATAGTCACTGGCAGCTTCGCTAAACGTTCTAAATTGTTAGAATTGATTGGTCGTCGTTTTTCAAGCGCATATTGATTCAATGCAAGCAGCTTACGCTATTATTATTTAAGGGACTGAGAGGGAGGTCTAATTAAGCTAGACCAAAGTAGTAGTTGTAACAAAGTTTGTGAACTTAAAAGCGACCACACAAAGAGCGCTTCCCAAAAAACTTAGATTGCCTAATTAACCAATTGGCTTACAGGTCCCCCAAGTTTCACTGTGATATTTGTAGCGTGAAATTAGTCCTAGAGTGTCAGTATAGAAATAATACGTGCAGCTATTATTAAACATGTTGTATATCAGTTCTTGTCCGCCATTTTCTTGATGGTTTTTCTGACTGGGCTCTCCCCATTGTTGGATCAGTTGCTCAGCAGGTTTTCCCGTCCAACTTTCGCCGAAGGCGTTCTCGCGAATAAATAAAGAACAAGAAACCAAACCTAATGTCGCAACCGTGATTAGAGCTGCGATTTTGATACTAAACAATAACTGCAGCATTAGCTTGCAGGAGTGCTTATGTGAGTATTAAATTCTTTTAAATTGATGTCCATTTGGGGTGACGACACTCGGATATCGTGTTGTTTAAACTTACTAATAATAACCATATAAATCTCATGTGAAGCAGGCAGTCGATAGCCCATTTCATTCACGTAGGCCCGTATTTCGTATTTCATACCGCGCTCACTAAAGCCAACGAAGAACACTTCTGGCGCTGGAACTTCCAAAATAATGCTCGAATCGGTGACTGACTCCTGCAACAACTGAGTGACTAGAGCCGGATTTGAATCTCTAGCAACATGCACATCAAGCACTAATCGGGTAACCGAATCTGAGAGCGACCAGTTAATAAACTGCTCAGTAATAAAGGCCTTGTTAGGAACGATTATTTCCTTTCTGTCCCAATCAACAATCGTCGTTGCTCGAGTCTTAATATTACTGACTTTGCCTGTTAGCTCACGGATAGTAACTGTATCGCCAAGGCGAATAGGTTTCTCGAATAAAATAATCAGACCCGAAACAAAGTTTGCAAAAATTTCTTGCAAGCCAAAGCCCAGTCCTACCGTTAGCGCGGCAACCAACCATTGTAAACTTGCCCATTCGATCCCTAGTAGAGCAAGAATCGATGTTAGGGAAAATAATAGCACCACATATTTAATCATGGTGGTAATAGCAAAGCTGGTGCCCGGGGATAACTCGATATGCTGCAAAATCATTAACTCGAGTAAACCGCTGAGGTTTTTCAACAAAATTAGACTGACAGTGAACACCACTATGGCCATCGATAAAGTTTTCAGGGTTATGGCGTTGCTTACTTGGAAATCGCCACTGCCGGAGTTTACTTCCCATAATACAAAGTTATCTAAG
Organism: Alginatibacterium sediminis; assembly: GCF_003610775.1. Classification (GTDB taxonomy): domain Bacteria; phylum Pseudomonadota; class Gammaproteobacteria; order Enterobacterales; family Celerinatantimonadaceae; genus Alginatibacterium; species Alginatibacterium sediminis. Next base: position 338,155 of record NZ_RAQO01000009.1, read on the forward strand.
AACACAAAGGTATTGGTCATTTCTGACCACGACACTAACACTGTCATTACGAAGGTAAGAGTTAAAGCGGCGCGCAATAATCCCACGGATTGTGCGCTGATGGTGTCCAGATCGATTTCAGGTTCTTCTATGATGTCTAGCCGACCTTCATTACTACCTAAGTCTTCTTCAGTGTTTTCGGATTCGCTTCGTGCAGCAACAATTTCTGCACGTTTTGCTTTTGCCCTGTCAAAGGCAATTCTTCGACGCTGCAGTAGCATCCAACGGCGAGCTAAATAGTAAATAAATATACACAAAAATCCGATAATAGCGCTGACTGAGAACTGTCTGAGTAAATTGATCGCCATCGCGAAATAACCTAACAGTGCGGCTAGAGCCAAAACGCTTGGAATTAAACCGGCACCATACCAGACGATTCTGCGACTCAAGGCTTCAGCTTTAAAGATTGGATTGCGGTAGCTGACCGGTAACTCTGTATTGTAGAGCCGCCAATCGACAAAAATTAAGGCACCGCAAATCCAAATAAATGCCAACCGACCAATACTGTCATAGTAGGATAAGTCGTTTCGCTCGACTCCCAAGCTTAGGATGAGTACCGCTGGTATACAAAAAAGGGCCGTATTTAGACAGAGTGTGCGCACCCGGTTTATTGCAAACATGGGCCACTTGAAATGAGTATTGAACAAACCGTTTTTTCGGCTCAGCTGAAGTAGCCAGAATAAACAGAACAAATATAATGCTAGGTTGGGTAGGGCATGTCCCCAAGTAACCGCAAATGGATATTTCCAGCTCATGCGCAAAGGAATTGCTATGGAGCTAAGTAACAGAGGTAGTGGCAGGGCTAATAGTAGACTTACAGCTAAAACGGCTAAGGTATACTTAAATTTATCACGAGTAATATTACCAATTTTGGATTCAATACTACGCAGATAAGCTTGGTGCCAAAGACGGTCAGCACGTACTTGCCAAAACCATAAAAGAGAGAAAACAAACCAGCTTAAGTACCAAATGATATTAATCTCTGTAAAAGCTTGACCTAGTTCCTTCCAGTTTTCACTTGAGAATAACCACTGAACTCCCAATTTTAGATTAGTGAGGGTCGCTAGGTTTAATACACTTACATCTGCGATCCAAAACAGTTCTTGGTCAACTTCCGTTTGGATAGTTGTTAGCAAATTATTGAGCTGAGCGTGATCAACTTTAAGTTTCGACATTTCCAATTGATTATTGTCGATTTGAATCAATAGGCGTTTTGCCGCTGTATAGCGCAAATTCCATAGTTCTTGTAGCGACTTTTCTTGTTTTGAATTTAGTTGTGAGCTCACGTCCTTACGCCAAATCGGATAGCTTTGTGGGGCGTAGCTGTTCATTTCCTGCTGTAAGTAATGGCGTTTTATCCGCTGTGAGATTAATTCCTCGTCAATGTTCTTTAAGGCGTAGCTGGCCGGTAATTCGTTGATCTGCTGACGCAGGTACTCGCCATAACTTTTAGTAAACTTTAGCCATTCAATTTGTGACTGAAAATTCGAAAAAGACTGCTCTAAGCGGTGCAGTTGTTGACGGGTTTCAACTTGTTCAGCCTGTAGATTGTTAGCCTGTAATAGAATCTGATTGAGCTGTGCTTGCAAATCTTGATAGCTACTGATTAATTCCTGAATTATAGAATCTTGCTTGAAAGCTGAATTACTAGAGCTGAGATATGCGAGTTGATAATCGGATTGAATTTTAGACTTAAGAGCAAATGCCGCATTGAGTTGTTCAAGTTCTTGGCTTGCAAGGCTTAGCCGTTTGTTTTGCAAGTTCACATCAAGTTGGATTAAGTTACTGCGGGTTGGAGCCGTTTGTTGTTTGGTCTTGAGTAAATCAATATTAGCTTTGATGGTCGCTTCGTGGATCTGGGTTCTGACGCGTAAGGGCTCATTGGTGCTTTCATAGGGGGCAAATTGCATCTGATCGAGTTGAATGCGGATTGCATTAAGGCGTTCTTGAAGTGGTGTCAGTCGCTGATGATGGGTACTTATTTGACGTTCAATGTCAGTCAGGCGTTGGCTGTCACTACGGATCTGATCTTGGAATAGGGCAACATCTTGTCGTTTTATTTCGATTTGCTTTTGTAATGCATCGAGACTTAAGTTGTCGATGTTGGGCAAGCTAGTTTGATCGAGCAGCTTTAGTTCACGCTCAATGTTGTCGGCTTCAACTTCAGCATTGTCGGCAAGTGCTAACAGTTGGCGTAGTTGTTCTCGGTATTCGTCCCCTTCTTTGACCAACAACAGCGCTTCTTGGTAAATGTCTTTATTGCGCTGATTTTCGCTCGTACTTTCTTGCTTGTCTAAACCGCCAAGCAAACTGGTCAGTTGAGTTTCCGCTGGGGATATAGCAAGTACTTGCAAGCTCAAGCTAAAACTTAAAGCAGCAATCCATTTCCAAATCCGAGCCATGTCTTGATCCTAAAAGTTAACTAAGGGCTTGTTGTTGCAAGTAACTGTCCAAGACGGGTTGTATCGCCAGTCGTTAAGCTAGATTCAAATGTAATGGCGTCTTCGGCAAATAGTAACACGACAGTGGATCCCAATTTGAATCGACCCATTTCAGCGCCTTTTTCTAATATATGTTGTCCCTTGGGGTAGTCATGCCAAACAACATCATTGCGGGTCGGAGGAGTGACTGTACCTGCCCAAACGGTTTCGATACTGGCAACAATAGTCGCCCCTACCAATACCATTGCCATCGGGCCGTGCTCGGTATCAAAAATAGCCACCACTCGTTCATTACGGGCAAATAAGTTGGGTACATTTTGCGCGGTTAGAGGATTAACTGAAAACAAATCTCCAGGCACATAGATCATGGTGCGTAATTCACCGGTCACAGGCATATGGATGCGGTGATAATCACTCGGAGCTAAATAGATGGTCGCAAAGTCGCCCTTATCGAATTCCTTAGCTAGAGTTGCGTTTCCACCCAATAATTCTTGCGCACTAAAATCGAAACCTTTGGCTTGGAAGATACGACCGTCTTTGATAGGACCCAGTTGACTAACTGTGCCATCGACCGGATGGCATAAACTATCGGCTGTATCGTCAATTGGACGTATCCCATCTTTTAATGAACGAGTAAAAAAAGTATTGAAGCTAGCATACTCACTAGCCTCTTCCAGCTGAGCCTCTTGCATATCAACTTTATATTGCTTGATAAAAGCCTTGATAAGAAAATGGCTAAAACCACCGAGCTCAGCTTGAGCCAAATAGCCAACAACACGTGAAAGCAGATGTTTTGGTGTCACGTATTGAAGTGCAATCTTGATTTTGTCGAGCAATGTAAGGTCCTCTATTTCAATTTAGTTATACAGCTTGTAACCGATTATAAGTTAGTTCGTTTAATTTTGGATCAAATTGGCTATCGTCCACGGATATTCCGGCTCGGTTTGTTTTCAACCATGCTATCGAGTATGCGCAGAAAACTGTCGTGGCGGACTGGATCAATCTGATGGTTGTCGATCGCTGCTTGTAAACCGCAACCAGGATCACCTTCGTGTTTACAGTCTCTAAACCGGCAATGCTCTACCGGCTCTCTAAACTCTCGAAAACCCCAAGTGACCCTTTCTTTTTCAAGATGCCAAAGCTGGAATTCTCGAACGCCAGGAGAGTCAATAAGTTGGCCACCTTGCGGCAAACTATAGAGGCGAGCAGTCGTGGTTGTGTGTTGGCCAAGGCCGGAGACTTCAGATACTTCTTTGGTGAGAATATCTTGCTCAGGAAGCAATTGATTCACTAAGGATGATTTACCTACACCGGATTGGCCTACGAAAATACTGGTATGGCCTTTGAGCTGTTGGTGTATTTGTTCAAAACCTAAAGACTTATGCGTACTCGAATACATTACGGGGTAGCCGAGGCTGCGATAAATCTCAAGTTTTTGGCTTAGTTCTTCGAGCTCTTGCTCACTGAGCAAATCTACCTTGTTAACCAAAATTACTGGAGCAAGACCAACGTCCTCGATGGCAACCAAATAACGGTCGATGATATTAAGCGACAGCTCAGGTAAAATTGCAGAGACAATAAACACTTGGTCTAGGTTCGCTGCAATTGCCTTAATACCGTCATAATAATCGGGTCTGGTTAGTACGGTTCTTCGTTCGTGAACCGCCTCAATAATCCCACTGATGCCAGATTGCACCACATGACTACGGCGAAACAGTACTTGATCACCGCAAACGATCGATTCAACTGTACGACGTATATTACAGCGGAAAATAAGCCCGTCTTGGGTTTGAACATCCGCATGTTGACCAAAACGACTAATCACAATCCCGTCTTCAGGGCTTGCTAATTGCTCGTCTTCCCAATCAATACTATCGGTTTTTTTTAGCCGTTTTTCACGGTTAGCGCGGACCCGTCGTTTTTGTCCGTCACTGAGTTTGTTTCGTTTTGCCACGCGTTGCTATTCAAGTAGTTGCTTTAAAAAGCTATCATACCGTTATTGTAGAGCAAGCGGCACTAAAACCGCCAACTAACGAGCGAAACTATGGCAGCAAGTGAACAAAACTTAATTTGGGTTGATATGGAAATGACAGGCCTTGATCCTTTAACCGACAAGGTATTAGAGATCGCCTGTATTGCAACTGACAGTCAATTAAATGTATTGGCCGAAAGCGAAGTCGTTGTGGTTCATCAAAGTGAAGCGGTTTTGGCTCGTATGGACGAATGGTGTACCAACACTCATACCAACAGTGGTTTAGTCGCCAGAGTTCGAGCAACTGAAGTCAACGAAAATGAAGCTGAACAACAAATATTAGCGTTTGTAAAAAAATGGGTGCCTGAAGGTGCAACGCCGATGTGCGGAAATTCGATACATCAAGATCGACACTTTATGAAACATCATTTGCCGAACCTCGAAAAACATTTTCACTATCGCAACATTGATGTCAGTACGATTAAAGAATTGGCCCGTCGCTGGCGACCAGATATATTGGCTGGGGTTAAAAAATCAGGTGCGCATTTAGCTATCGATGATATTCGAGAGTCATTAGCAGAGTTACAGCACTACGCGGATCATTTCTTCAAGTTGGACGGCAAATAGCCAATCACGAGCCAAAACAGACTTTTTTTGAAGTTTTTGACGCTTCAGGCTTGCAAAGCCTAATTTTGGTCTTATAATTCGCAGCCCTGAAGGACATCGCTTTAGTGATGCCTGACGTGATTTGCGGCACTAGCTCAGTTGGTAGAGCGCGACCTTGCCAAGGTCGAGGTCATCGGTTCGAACCCGATG
>NZ_RAQO01000009.1:343477-375686 GCF_003610775.1 Alginatibacterium sediminis
GCAGTTGGTAGAGCGCGACCTTGCCAAGGTCGAGGTCATCGGTTCGAACCCGATGTGCCGCTCCAAATGTTCAATTCTATTGTACTTCTTTCTCAAATAATTAGTGAAACGCCAAACATAAAACGATTGTGTCTTTAATTGCTTATGCGTCGCGTGGCATTCCCTTTTCGATGATGCGAATTAAGCGCTCAGTTTTACGATTGTTATTACTTAAATCCGGATCGCGAGCAATTTGTTGCTCAATTGCCCATGCAATGTGCTCAGCGAGCACTGGTTCTGCAAGTGGCAAATGGGCTTCTAAGTTGGCTATCACTTCAAGCGAGTAAGGCGCATTACCTAGGGCCACCGCAATGTTTCGCAACCACTGCTGATGCCCAATTCGTCGAATTGCTGAACCCGCAAAGCGCTCTAAAAATTGTTCTTCACTCCAGCTGAACAAATGAATTAACGAACTATTCTCTATCACATCCCGCCGCTGGAAGTCTTCTTCTTGGCTTAATTGGGCAAAACGATTCCAAGGGCAGGCTAATTGACAATCGTCGCAACCATAAATCCGGTTTCCCATTTTTGAGCGCAGCTCGACAGGGATGATGCCTGCGTACTCTATGGTTAAATAGGAAATACAACGCCGCGCGTCTAATTGATAAGGTGCAACAATGGCCTGAGTTGGACAAATGGTGATGCAAGCGACACATTCCCCGCATTGATTCTCAATGGGCTTATCGACAGGTAGGGGCAGGCAAGTAAACAGTTCGCCTAGAAAAAACAATGAACCGGCTTCCTCATTGAGTACTAAGGTGTGCTTACCGGTCCAACCGATACCTGCTTTCTCAGCTATTGGACGCTCTAGAACGGGGGCTGAATCAACAAAAGGTCGTTGCATTAATTTCTCTGAGCAATAGTCTTCAATCTTCTGCGACAGTTGCTTTAGACGCTGACGCATAAGCTTGTGATAGTCGCGGCCTAAGGCATAACGACTAATATAAGCTTTGTCAGTTTGAGCCAGGTTTGCAGCAAATTGCGCGTCTTTAGGCAAGTAGTCCATGCGCACGGATATGATTCGCTGAGTTTGTTCGTGTAATTGATCGGGGTGATAACGTTTTTCAGTATTGCGCTGCATGTAGTCAAGCTCGCCATGATAGTCCTTATCAAGCCAATCTTGGTATGCGGGCTGCTGGTTCTCAAGCTGCGTATCGCAGATCCCTACTTTTTGAAAACCTAGCTCTTTGCCCCATTGCTTGATATGTTGAGACAGGTCGTTTAAGTCAATACTAGATAGGTGATTCATGTCGCTTTCAACATCACAATTTTCTAAGAGATTACCACAAAGCTTATGGCGAGCAGAACAATTACGCCAGCAAGAAGAGCAGCTAGCAAGCGCGCTTGGAATCACGACGGCGCAGTTGATGGAGCGCGCGGGTAGTGCTAGCTTCGAATTTTTACAAGAGCAATGGCCTCGTGCCCAAAACATCCTCGTTTTGGCTGGCAATGGAAATAATGGCGGAGATGCATTTGTGATCGCCCGATTAGCCAAACAAGCTGGTATGCAGGTGCAAGTTGTGCAAGTGGACTCTAAGCATGAACGACAAGGTCCAGCATTGTTAGCGGAGCAAGCCTGGTTGGCTGATGGCGGCGAGCTTGAACTAGCTCAGTGGGCTGATTGGAGTGTTGATCTTATCGTTGATGGTTTACTTGGCACTGGCCTAAGTGGTGAATTGCGCGACGCTGTAAAAGAGCTAATCGAGCGGGTTAATCGCACTGAAGTACCAGTTTTTGCCATTGATGCCCCATCAGGTTTGTGTTGTTCCACGGGGAGAAGCTTGGGGGCAACAGTAAAGGCAACCGCAACTATTACTTTCATTGCGCTCAAACAAGGACTGCTTACCGGGCAAGCACCAGAATTTACCGGGGAATTGGTTTTTGCAGGCTTGGGCGTTGATCAACAATTTGAAACCAATAATAAAGCAACAGTTAAGCGTCTGACAGAGCATGAATTTGCAGACTATCTTAAGCCCCGCTCAAAATTAAGTCACAAGGGGGAATTTGGTCGAGTTGCTGTTATCGGTGGTGATTTAGGCATGCCTGGGGCTATTCGACTCGCGGGCGAAGCTTGCCTGCGTTCTGGAGCTGGCTTAGTTAATCTGCTGACCCGTAATGAACATCAACGTTCTTTACTCTCTCATCGTCCGGAATTAATGGTCGATGGCGTAAAAGCCGATGATCCGCTGTTAGCCAAGCAACTAGAGAGGGCCTCTGTGAACGTTATTGGTCCTGGGCTCGGCCAAGAAGCATGGGGCTCGCAATTGTTTAAACAGTGTTTAGAAAGTGAAAAGCCCTTACTCGTAGATGCCGATGGTTTAAATCTACTGGTTAATATGCCTCGTTGGCGCAGTGATTGGATACTAACGCCGCATCCTGGCGAAGCATCCCGTTTGCTAGGCTGCTCGGTTGCGGATATCGAAGATGATAGAATCACTGCTGCTCGAAATATTCAGAAAAGATTCGGTGGTGTTTGTGTATTAAAAGGTGCCGGCACGGTGATTGCTGGAGAGGACAATTTGGTTTATGTCGTGAAAGTTGGCAACCCGGGTATGGCTAGTGGTGGCATGGGCGACGTATTGTCGGGTATTATAGGAGCTCTTTTAGCGCAGTCGCTACCCTTGTTCCCTGCAGCTTGTTTAGGGGTGTCGATTCATGGGCGCGCAGCTGATGAAGCAGCTAAAGAGGGTGAGCGGGGCATGTTGGCATCTGATCTGATGCCGCATATTCGAAAATTAGTAAATCCTTAGCGTTCTAGTGTTCGGCAAATAATCAATAACAAGTGGATGGAATGAGAACAGAATATTTTTTGAAAGATGCGGATGAAACCGTCGCTTTCGGTAAGATTATTGCCAGTGTATGTCAACGAGCTTGTACGATATACCTACATGGAGATCTAGGCAGCGGTAAAACGACATTAACTCGCGGGATTGTGCAAGGTAAAGGGCATGTTGGTCACGTAAAGAGTCCTACCTATACCTTGGTGGAACCGTATCAGCTCTCCAATTGGCAAGTAAATCATTTCGACCTCTATCGCTTAGCTGATCCTGAAGAGTTGGAATTTATCGGTATAAGGGATTATTTTGGGGAACAACAGCTTAATATCGTAGAGTGGCCTGAACGCGGGCAAGGGATCCTTCCCACCGCCGATCTTGAAATTGAGCTAATTTATGTGGAAGAACAACGACGCCTAGAAATATGGGCAAATACCGATGTTGGAAAGGAAATTCTAAGCAAGATGAGCAAACTAGATGTTTAAACGTTGTTTCGTAGTTATTTCGGCAGTGTTGTTTAGCCTAAATGTCTGGGCTCAATCTGATATTAGTGGTGTCCGAGTTTGGGCTGGGCCCGAAAATACTCGCTTGGTATTGGATTTATCCAATAACGTTGAATTTGATAAATTCATGCTTCGCTCACCCGACCGACTTGTGATCGATTTACGCAGTACGACCACTTCAGCAAAGCTTGAGCAAGTTGTGATGCAAGGTAATTTGGTCACAAAAGTTCGCCACAGCACCCCAAAAGCAAAAGGGGATACGCGTTTGGTGATTGAGCTTTCTAGGGCAACCACGCCAACCGTGTTTGCTTTATCACCAACGGGGGATTACGGGCATCGTTTGGTGATAGATCTACCTGACACTGCAGGCCAAGCTGAAATTAAGCAAGAACAACAGCGCGCCACGCAAGTTAAGCATCAGCAAGAGCTCACTGGAACCCGCGATATCGTTATTGCGATCGATGCAGGACATGGCGGCGATGATCCTGGCGCCATAGGGCCTAAACGCAGTTATGAAAAAAACATAACGTTAGCCATCTCAAAACGAGTCGTGCGCTTATTGGATGCAGAGCCCGGGCTTAAAGGGGTGCTAATCCGCAAAGGCGATTACTACGTCGACTTAAACCGTCGTTCACAAATAGCACGAGAAGGTAAGGCTGACTTTTTGGTCTCAATACATGCGGACGGTTTTACCTCTTCAAAGCCTAAAGGTGCATCTGTCTGGGTGCTTTCTAATCGACGAGCTGATACCGAAATTGGTCGCTGGCTTGAGCGCCACGAAGAACAATCTGAACTATTAGGTGGGGCAGGTGACGTTATAGATACAACCGACAATGATTCAAATTTGAATTATATGTTGTTAGACATGTCGATGGAACATGCTAAAAACACCGGTTATTCGGTTGCGAAATCGGTGCTGGGTGAAATCTCCAAAGTTACAAGCTTGCACAAAAGCCAGCCAGCATACGCCAGTCTGGCGGTATTGAAATCACCAGATATTCCTTCAATTTTGGTGGAAGCTGGATTTATTACTAATCACAAAGAAGAAAAGTTACTGGGTTCGGGTAATCATCAGGAACGAATAGCCAAAGCTGTTGTTGCTGGTATCAAAGAACACTATTCGCGTAATCCACCCGATGGAACCCTATATGCTCAGCGCTTCGGTGGCCGTAAGCACAAAGTGAAAAGTGGTGAGTCCCTGTCTCGTATTGCGACAAACTACGGGGTAAGCGTAGCAAACATCAAAAAAGTCAATCAACTGAAAACAGATACCATTCGAGTTGGGCAAGATTTGACGATCCCGAGTAGCTAATGTTAATTCAAACTCTGAGTCCTCAGCTCGCCAACCAAATTGCCGCAGGTGAAGTGGTAGAGCGACCATCGTCGGTGGTAAAAGAACTAGTTGAGAATAGTCTGGATGCTGGTGCGACTAAAATAGAGTTGGAGCTGGACAAAGGCGGTTGTAAACGCATATTGGTGCGAGACAATGGTCGAGGAGTTAGTAAGGACCAACTTAGTTTGGCCTTGAGTCGTCATGCGACCAGTAAATTGCAGGACTTTGACCAGTTATGCCAAATTGCCACATTGGGCTTTCGCGGCGAAGCACTAGCGAGTATTAGCTCGGTTGCGCGTCTAAGTTTCAGCTCTCGACCTCTTGAACAAGAACAAGCGTGGCAAGCTCGCGCCCGCGGCAGAGACATGGCGGTTGAAATTAGCCCGTGTGCGCATCCCTTTGGCAGTTCCGTTGAAGTGATGGATCTATTCTATAATACACCGGCTAGGCGAAAATTCTTACGCGCCGAAAAAACCGAGTTCTCACACATCGATGAGTTGATGAAACGCATCGTTTTGAGTCGCTTTGATGTTGCAATTAGTATTAAGCACAATGGTAAAGTCCATCGTCAATATGCAATTGCAAATACGCCGGAGCAGCGCCACCAAAGAGTTGCCAAAGTATTTGGACAAGAATTTCTTACCCAAAGTGTATATATAGAAAATAAGCATGACCAACTTCGGTTACATGGCTGGTTAGGACATCCATCGCTATTAAAAAATAATAGTGACCAGCAGTATTTCTATGTCAATGGCAGAGTCGTTCGCGATCGCTTAATTCAGCACGCATTGCGCCAGAGCTATCAACCTTATATCAATTACGAGGGGCATCCTTGTTTTGCCTTGTTTCTGGATCTACCTTTTGACCAAGTGGATGTCAACGTTCATCCGGCCAAACATGAGGTGAGGTTTCATCAAAATCGTCTCGTACATGACTACATTGAACGGGTATTAGCCTCAGCCTTAGAGCAGAGTGTGCCCAAAACAGCGCAATATTCATCGCAAGATCAAATTGAATCTAAACAGGCAAATGATAGCCAAGGCGAGTACTTAAAAGCACCCAATGTTGAAACAAAGCTCGCCGATCCTAAGCCTTACCACCACTATGAACCACAGCCAACGGATAGCTCATCGTCGAACGTTGATGCCAAAAGCTCAAAGAACAATACGCCTAGCTTTGTGAAAGGGCCTGAAAAACCGGATCCTAAACGTCAGGCCGCTTATACCGATTGGCTCAAGCAAGCTGATCAATTTCAAAAAGACGCCGCTAGTAATCTCGGCGAAAGCGTAGATGCAGAGCCGCTGTCTAGTTCTCAAATTTGGGATAGCCTAACTGTTGTTAGTGAGACTCGGTTTATTCTAAGCCTGCGGCATCAATCGTTACCAAAGCTAGTGGATTGGTCAAAACTGTGGGCGCTAAGCTGCGTACAAAGTTTGTCGAAAAGAGAGCCTGAGCGACAAGCCTTACTGCTACCGTTGCGGATCTCACTAGAATCCGCTGCGCTAAACAGCGCTCAGCAATTCCAACAAGTACTTAACGATCTTGGTTTATGTTATCAAGTTCAGTCAAAGTCCTATTTAGCGATTACGCATGTACCTAAAGTACTTCGACAACTCGATATGGCACAAGTTACGGGTCATTGTTTGGACTATTTGAGTCAGCAACACGGTTCCATATCCAAAGTTCAAATTGTAGCGCAGCTTGTAGATATGCAGTTTGCTCCGCGAATAGTCAGCCCATCACAGTTACAGCTCTGGCTCAGTCAGAACGAACAATCGCTTGAGAGACACTTACCAAGTTGCTCTATAGATATCGATTTATCGGCAACTCACTTAGCCTTAGATGACCGCTTGAGGCAAGCTTTATGAATAAACAAGTTCTGTGCTTGATGGGGCCGACCGGCTCCGGAAAAACTGAGCTTGCAATGCAGTTGTATGCGCAGCGTGGCTTTGAACTGATTAGCGTCGATTCAGCCCTAATTTATCGAGAAATGGATATTGGCACTGCCAAGCCAAATACTGCAGAGCTAAAAAAAGCGCCTCACGCCTTAATCGATATTCGCGACCCATCTCAAAGCTATTCTGCAGCAGATTTTAGGCAGGATGCGATAGCGCTAATTGATAGGGCGCATGGCCGTGGCAATACACCACTGCTAGTCGGTGGGAGCATGCTCTATTTTAAGGCCTTGGTTGATGGGATATCACCACTTCCCAGTAGTGATGCGAGTATTCGTGCTGAAATTGAAGCGCAAGGGGCCTTGCTCGGTTGGCAGGAGCTTCATCGACAACTAGCGGAGTTTGATCCCATAGCGGCTGCACGTATTCATCCCAATGATCCGCAGCGTTTGGCGCGAGCAATCGAGGTTTGGCGTATCAGCGGTAAAACCTTGAGTTACTACCAATCTTTGAAAGCCGACGATCTCGGCTACAACTTTAGTCAATTTGCGCTGCTTGATAATGATCGAGAAACTCTCAATCAACGCATTGAAATTCGTTTTGATGACATGTTGTCTCAGGGCTTCGAGCAGGAAGTGAAAGCCTTAATGGCTCGCGCTGATTTAGATTTGTCTTTACCTTCCATGCGCTGTGTTGGGTATCGCCAGATGTGGCTGTATCTTAGTGGAGAATTGAGCTTCGACGAAATGCGTTTTAGAGCCATTGTTGCAACCCGGCAATTAGCCAAAAAACAACGAACGTGGTTGCGTTCTTGGCCAAATGCTCAGCGCTTAATTCCGAAGCAATCTCAAAATATAAAACTCGTTTTAGACGCTTTAAACTAAGAATTCGTTAATTTCCTCAATAGTAAAACTTGAAAACTGCTCTATATGGCCTCAAGTTACTGGTATATAATTATTCTTGGCCTGTCTTGAACCTTTTGAATCGGGTTCGATAGTCAAAAGTTGCGCGATTTTCCCATGTCAGTGGTTAAAGCTGATATGGGCTCATATAACAATACATAATAAGGAAAATCCCATGGCTAAGGGACAATCACTACAAGACCCATTTTTGAATGCGCTGCGCCGAGAGCGTATTCCAGTTTCCATCTATTTGGTGAACGGCATTAAATTACAAGGACAAGTTGAGTCATTTGACCAATTTGTAATTCTACTTAAAAACACGGTTAGTCAAATGGTTTACAAACATGCCATTTCTACTGTTGTACCCGCGCGAGCAGTCACTCATCATCAACCCAATGCAAATGACGGTGACGATGACGAGTAATTCGAAAGTGGTTCGAAATCGAGAGGTGTTAGCACTTGTTTGATCGCTATGAAGCAGGTGAACGTGCAGTTTTAGTGCATGTTAACTTTACCAGTGAAGACGAGCGCGAAGATCTTGAAGAGTTGAAAATGCTCGTCGAGTCTGCGGGAGTGAAAGCCGTTGCTACTGTAAGTGGTAGTCGTAAGTCACCTCACCCTAAATTTTTCGTAGGCTCAGGTAAAACCGAAGAAATTGAGCAAATGGTTAAAAGCCAAAAGGCCGATGTGGTTATTTTTAACCACGCCTTATCGCCAGCTCAGGAACGCAACCTAGAAGCCGTTTGCGAATGTCGGGTTTTAGACAGAACCACACTTATTTTAGATATCTTTGCGCAACGAGCCCGCACCCATGAGGGTAAACTTCAGGTTGAATTGGCGCAGCTAAAGCATATGTCAACTCGTCTAATACGCGGCTGGACTCACCTTGAACGGCAAAAAGGCGGTATTGGTCTACGTGGACCAGGTGAAACGCAATTGGAAACTGATCGACGCTTACTGCGGGCGCGTATCAAAACCATTATGGCGCGTCTTAGTAAGGTGTCTAAGCAACGAGAACAAGGCCGAAGGGCTAGAAAGCGTGCAGAAATACCAACGGTATCTTTGGTAGGGTATACCAATGCGGGTAAATCGACTTTGTTTAACCGTATTACTGACGCCAAGGTCTATGCGGCAGATCAGCTATTTGCTACTCTTGACCCAACCTTGCGCAAAATTTCTCTAGAAGAAGTCGGTCCTGCGATTCTTGCCGATACCGTAGGTTTTATTCGGCACCTACCGCATGACTTAGTTGCTGCGTTTAAAGCAACTTTGCAAGAGACACAAGAAGCAGACTTATTACTGCATGTGATTGATTGTTCAGATGAACGCATGCACGAGAATGTTGAGCAAGTTGACATCGTTCTTGACGAAATTGATTCCGGTGAGCTCCCGAAGTTGCTGGTATATAATAAAATTGATAACTGTCCAGAGAAAAACGCCCGTATCGAACGTGATCAACAAGGGTTTCCGGTCAGTGTTTGGCTTTCGGCACAGCAAGGCGAAGGCACAGAATTACTAATACAGGCGATATCAGAGTTATTGGCCGGGCAAATGCTCGAACAAACACTTATGATACCACCTACAGAAGGACGTTTACGTAGTCAGCTATACCAGCTTGAGTGCGTGACAACTGAGGATCTCGATGAGCAAGGGAATTGGCAGGTTTCAATTCGCATCCCTCAAATTGAATGGTCTCGTTTAGTTAAGCACAACCACGAGGCGATTGAATCATGTATGCTTGTTCATCAAGATTAAACCATCAAAGCACCTGTGGAGACACAAATGGCCTGGAATGAGCCTGGTAATAAAGGGGACGGCAATCGCGACCCTTGGGGCAACAATAAAAAGAATCAGGGTCCACCTGATTTAGATGAAGCGTTAAATAAACTGAACAAGAAAATCGGTGGTCTGTTTGGTGGAGGTCGTAAGGGCTCTTCTAATAGTGGCGGATCAGCGGGTTTCACTGGTGCAGGTGTAGGACTTATCGCAGCTTTGTTGCTCGTGGTTTGGGTTATCAGTGGGTTTTATACCATTGAGGAAGCTGAACGCGGCGTGAAGAAAACATTTGGCCAATATACCGATAGTGTTGATCCAGGTTTGAATTGGAAAGCAACTTTCGTTCAGGACGTAACACCTGTCGATGTTGAAACCATTCGCTCACTGCCAGCTGCTGGATTTATGTTGACTGAAGACGAAAACGTAGTCCGAGTTGAAATGGATGTGCAATATCGAATTGTAGCTCCTGAAAAATACCTGTTTAACGTAACGAATGCCGACGATAGCTTGAGCCAAGCGACTGACAGTGCTTTGCGTTATGTAGTAGGCCATACGCGCATGGATGATATTCTAACGACTGGTCGTGAGATTGTTCGTCAAGATACATGGGCTTTGTTAGAAGAAATCATTGAACCTTACGATATGGGTATTCAAGTGATCGATGTTAACTTCTTGCCAGCACGTCCACCTGAAGAAGTAAAAGATGCTTTTGATGACGCGATTGCTGCTCAAGAAGATGAACAACGCTTTATTCGTGAAGCCGAAGCTTATGCGCGTTCAGTTGAACCTGCCGCCCGTGGTCAAGTGCAACGAGTTGCACAAGAGTCTGAAGGTTATCGTGAGCAAGTTGTTCTGCGTGCTCAAGGTGATATAGCTCAGTTTGAGCAATTATTACCTGAGTATGAATTAGCACCTGAAGTCACTCGTGATCGTATGTACCTTGAAACCATGGAAAAAGTTTATGGTAATTCGAATAAGGTTCTTATCGACGCTAAAAATAATGGCAATTTACTCTACTTGCCGATTGATAAGTTGATGGGACAAAACACAAGTTCGAATTCAAGTGCAAGCTATGAAGATCCAAATGTGACTCCTGTCGTGCCGAGTCAAGATAGTTCGAATAGTACTCGTAGTTCTTCTACTAGTTCGCGCGATACTGACCGATTTTCGGGGAGAAACTAAGCCATGAAACAACTATCAATATTTGCGGTTATTCTGGCTGTTCTTGTTCTGTATTCTTCAGTCTTTGTTATTGAAGAAGGCGAGCGCGGGATCCGGATACAGTTCGGTAAAGTGGTACGTACTGCTGATACCTTAACTCGAGTCTACGAGCCAGGCATCAACTTTAAAGTACCATTTATTGATACAATTAAAGTCCTAGATGCCCGTTTACAAACACTTGACGGACAAGCTGACCGCTTTGTTACTTCAGAGAAAAAAGACTTAATCATTGATACCTATGTGAAGTGGCGTATCGAAGACTTCTCACGTTTTTATCTCTCAACTGGTGGTAATTTCCTACAAGCTGAGTCCTTGTTAAAGCGTAAAATCAACAACGGACTGCGTAGCGAGATTGGTTCGCGCACAATTAGCGATATCGTATCTGGTTCACGTGGCGAAGTGATGGAAGAAGCTTTAAAACGCAGCGCTCGCTCGTCTGAAATTGGTATTGAAGTTCTTGATGTTCGGATTAAGCAAATCAACCTACCTGAAGAAATCAGCAATAGTATCTACCAACGGATGCGTGCGGAGCGTTTAGCTGTGGCAAAAGAGCACCGCTCTCAAGGTCAAGAGCAGGCGACAATTTTACGAGCTAATGTCGATCGTAAAATCTCAGTGATGTTGGCTGATGCTGATAAACACGCTCGAGAAGTTCGAGGTGAAGGTGATGCAACAGCTGCAAGAATCTATGCGAATGCGTTTAATAAAGATCAAGAGTTTTTCAAATTCTGGCGTAGTTTAACCGCATATGAAAGAAGCTTTGGAAATGGAAACGATGTCATGGTTATTGAACCTGATAGTGAGTTCTTCCAGTTCATGAAACAAAGTTCTGGTAACTAAAGCACTTATCTAGCCCAGCAATTTGCTGGGCTTTTTTATGGTGAGTACACATGAAAGATAGCGTCGTTATAGCATTAGCATTGTTATGTTTGCTCGAAGGTTTTGGACCTTTGTTATTTCCAAAACGTTGGAAAAACATGATTTTAGCGCTTACCAAAGTACCAGCGCAACAAATCAGACAAGTGGGCATGGCCTTAGTTGGTTTAGCTTTTTTGTTACTAATGTCGATTAAGTTTTGACCTAAGCTATTTGCTTCGCTATAACATACTGCCAAAAGTGATGATTTTTTGTTATCATCGCGTTTTAACTGAGACTTAGAAAAAATAATGGGAAAAAACGTAGTCATTCTTGGCTCCCAATGGGGAGACGAGGGTAAGGGCAAAATCGTTGATTTGCTCACCGATAAAGCCTCCTATGTCGTCCGATATCAAGGCGGCCATAACGCGGGCCACACTTTGGTCATTGACGGTGAAAAAACCGTTCTTCATCTGATCCCTTCAGGTGTACTTCGCGAAAATGTCACTTGTGTTATTGGTAATGGAGTGGTGCTTGCACCTGATGCTCTGTTCAAAGAAATGCAAATGCTCGAAGATCGCGGTGTCCCTGTTAAAGAGCGTTTAGTGCTCAGCGAAGCTTGCCCCCTAATTCTGCCTTATCACGTTGCACTTGATGTTGCTCGTGAAAAAGCCCGTGGCAAGAAAGCAATTGGAACAACTGGTCGCGGTATTGGTCCAGCATATGAAGATAAAGTTGCACGACGCGGTTTACGTATCGGCGACCTTAAAGATATGGACCAGTTTGCAGTCAAACTCAAAGAAGTCATGGAATATCATAACTTCCAACTGCAGCATTACTATGATGCTGAGGGTGTTGACTATCAGGAAGTGCTTGACCAAGTTCGCGAAATGGCACCAACACTATTAAGCATGAAAACTGACGTAACTGACTTACTTGATCAAGCTCGCCGTCGCGGTGACAGCATCATGTTTGAGGGTGCTCAGGGAACGCTGCTTGATATTGATCATGGTACTTACCCTTACGTAACGTCATCAAACACAACTGCGGGAGGCGTCGCTACCGGTAGTGGTTTTGGTCCTCGTCATCTTGACTATGTGCTTGGTATTACTAAAGCCTATACAACACGTGTAGGAGCGGGTCCTTTCCCAACGGAATTGGATGACGCAGTTGGTGAACACTTAGGTACTAAAGGTCATGAGTTCGGAGCAACTACAGGACGTCAACGTCGTTGTGGTTGGTTAGATGCAGTGTCTATGCGCCGTGCGGTTCAGATCAATAGTTTGTCGGGCTTGTGCCTTACCAAACTAGATGTACTCGATGGCTTAGAAGAAATTAAAATTGCGACTGCTTATATCACCAAAGATGGTGAAGAGTTGCGAGTTTCTCCGCTAGCGGCTGATGATTACGAAAATGTTGAGCTTGTTTATGAAAGCATGCCTGGCTGGACTCAGTCGACCTTTGGTGTAACCCAAAGAGATGAGCTACCTGAGGCAGCGCTTGCATATATAGCACGTATTGAAGAGCTTCTTGAAGTTCCAGTCGATATCATTTCTACCGGTCCTGATCGCGTCGAAACAATCATATTACGTAATCCCTTTGCATAATTAGTTTGGGATTAACGGATATCAAAAAGCAGCCATAAAGGCTGCTTTTTTTGTGTAAAAATCAACAGTTTTGTTAGCTGGGGCGATCGGCCGCAATAATGGCTAAAGACTTAAGCGCATCTTTATACTCACTGTCTTCAATAATGCTTAAGGCTTGAATAGCTTTGTCGGCTTCTTCTTGAGCGCGCTGGTGGCAGTACTCTAATGCTTTTGTAGACTTCAGTATTTCTAAAATAGCATCTAAGTGCTGTAAGCCATTTCCGTCTCGAATGGCTTGTTCTATCAGTAATCGCTGCTCACTGTTTGCTTGGGACATTGCGTAGATCAATGGCAGAGTCGGTTTACCTTCGGCTAAGTCGTCCCCCATATTCTTGCCCATATCACTGGCTTGTGCAGAGTAGTCAAGTACGTCGTCCATGATTTGGAATGCTGTGCCTAGATATTTGCCATAGTCCAGCATTGCTTGCTCAATTGCTTCTGGGTGCTCACTGAGCACTGCAGCAAGGCGGGTAGCAGCTTCGAACAATTTAGCTGTTTTGCAGTAGATGACTTCAAAATAGCGTTTTTCGTCGGTTTCAGGGTCATTACAATTGATAAGCTGTAAAACTTCACCTTCAGCGATGACGTTTGTTGCATCTGCAAGAATGTCCATGACGCGTAAGTTTTGCAGTTGTGTCATTAATTGGAAGGATCGCGAATATAGGAAGTCACCAACCAAAACACTGGCAGCGTTGCCAAATTTAGCATTGGCTGTATCTCTACCTCGACGCAAAGCACTTTCGTCAACAACATCATCATGCAGCAAGGTTGATGTATGGATGAACTCAATGATCGCTGCGAGCTTTATATGATCATCGCAACTAGAGTTCATAGCCTTCGCTGCAAGTACGGTCAACATCGGACGGATCCTTTTGCCGCCGCTGTTTACAATGTAAATAGCTATTTGCTGGATTAAGGCGACATCTGAGCCTAGTTCAGCATAAATGAGTTCGTTGACCGCTGTCATATCGTCAGCGGAGAGTTTTCGAATTGCCTCTATGTCCATGACCGTTTTTTATCATATTTTTTGTGCCAACATAGTAACTGAAATATCTCGGTCTATCAGCACCAATTGAGTAATAATACCGGCTAGAGCCCGTAGTACGCATAGACCTGCTGAAAATTTAAACTTTTTTAAATTTTCCACTTGCGGCAAATGATCTTTTTCCGTAGAATCCGCCTCCATTGTTAAGAATTAAAACGCCTTTCTGAGAAAGGACGTGAATGGAGTTT
This sequence comes from Alginatibacterium sediminis, assembly GCF_003610775.1. GTDB lineage: Bacteria > Pseudomonadota > Gammaproteobacteria > Enterobacterales > Celerinatantimonadaceae > Alginatibacterium > Alginatibacterium sediminis. The sequence goes on from NZ_RAQO01000009.1 coordinate 357,655, forward strand.
GAAAATGTACGCGGTTATTCAAAGCGGCGGTAAACAGCATCGTGTTGCTGAAGGTCAAACCATTCGCCTAGAGAAATTAGACGTAGAGACTGGCTCATCTGTTGAGTTTGACGACGTTCTAATGGTTGCTAATGGCGAAGATATTAAAGTTGGCGCACCTTATGTAGATGGTTCGAAAGTGACTGCTGAAGTAGTAAGTCATGGACGTGGTGATAAAGTTAAAATCATGAAGTTCCGTCGTCGTAAGCACTCACGCAAACAACAGGGCCACCGTCAGTGGTTTACTGAAGTTCGCATTACTGGCATCAACGCTTAATTTAGAAGGTAGATCTCATGGCACATAAAAAGGCTGGTGGTAGTACTAATAACGGACGCGATTCAAATGCAAAACGCCTAGGTGTTAAGCGCTTTGGTGGTGAATCAGTTCTAGCGGGAAACATTCTCGTACGTCAACGTGGAACTAAGTTCCACCCTGGTACAAACGTAGGTTGTGGTAAAGACCACACTTTGTTTGCTACGAGCGATGGCAAAGTTAAATTTGAAGTTAAAGGTCGTCTGAACCGTAAATATATCAGCATTATTGCTGAGTAAGTTTAGCGATACGACTTTAAAAAGCCCCGCTCTTGCGGGGCTTTTTGTTTTCCTCTTGGTAATACGCAGCGTCTATACTGAACCTGTAAAGCCTGTTCTGGAGAAACTATGAAATTTGTAGATGAATCTACGATCCGCGTTGACGCGGGAGACGGTGGCAATGGTTGTATTAGCTTTCGTCGTGAAAAATATGTACCAAGAGGCGGACCTGATGGCGGCGATGGCGGCGATGGCGGTACGGTCTACTTAGTTGCTGATGAGAATCTAAACACTCTGATCGACTATCGCTTTGAGCGTTTCCATCAAGCCGAGCGTGGTGAAAATGGTCGCAGCGGTAATTGTAGTGGGGCACGTGGGCAAGATATTTTGCTAAAGGTTCCTGTAGGAACCCGTGCTCGAGACGAGGACACTATGGAGCTGATCGGGGATTTAACCCAACACGGTCAAAAGCTTCTGGTTGCCAAAGGTGGCTTTCATGGTCTTGGTAATACTCGTTTTAAAAGTAGTACCAACCGAGCACCGCGCAAGAAAACCAACGGAACCGCTGGTGAAGTGCGCAGCTTAGAGCTTGAGCTCCTGCTGCTCGCTGATGTCGGAATGCTGGGCCTACCAAATGCTGGTAAATCAACCTTTATTCGTAGTGTTTCAGCGGCTAAACCAAAAGTTGCGGACTATCCTTTTACGACGCTTATTCCTAACTTGGGTGTCGTCAGAATTAGTACCAATAAAAGTTTTGTAGTTGCAGATATCCCCGGTTTGATCGAAGGGGCAGCAGATGGCGCAGGTCTTGGGGTTCGATTCTTGAAACACCTCGAACGCTGCCGTTTGTTACTACATATGGTTGACATGATGCCAGCCGATGGCAGTGATCCTGCTGAAAATGCAGTTACCATAGTCAAAGAGCTTGAAAAATATAGCGAAAATCTAGCGGATAAACCTCGTTGGTTAGTCTTCAACAAACAAGATTTATTACTAGAAGACGAAGCTGCTGATGTACAAAAACGGGTCATCGAAGCTTTAGGTTGGGAAGGTCCAGTACATCAAATATCAGCTTTGGATAAACAAGGCACAGATAAGATTTGTCTCGACATTTCTAATTTGCTTGAAACCATGCCTCGTGAATTTGTTGCACCAGTCGAAGATGAGGAAGTCGAATTCCAATGGGATAACTATCATCAAGCCAAGATGGTTGAAGATTGGGAAGAAGATGACGAAGATTGGAACGAAGACGACTACGATGTAGAAGTCATCTACAAGCCGTAGCTATCTTTTGCTAAAAAATTGATTATGAACATTGAGCCTATTGTTGATTGCATCGACAATAGGCTTTCTTTTTTCCACAGTATTGCTATGTAGGACACAGATTTGAGTACCCCTTCACCACGCATAATTTCCAACGAACAACAAACGGATATAGTTCGCTTGGTTGTACAGACCGGTATGCGCCTGCAACAGCATGGCGCTGAAAGCAAATTGGTTGAACAGACGAGTAGTCGCTTAGGTTTGGCCTTAGGATTGGACAGCGTTGAGATTGCATTGACCGCAAATGCGATTATTGTCACTGGCTTATACCAAGGGCGCTGTATTACAACGACCCGGAGAGTGTTTGACCGCGGTATTAATATGCATGTGGTCTGCGAAGTTCAGCGAATAGTTTTATTGGCTGAAAAGCAATTATTAGATTGTGACTTGGTTAAGGATCGCTTGGAACGCATCTCAGCTTTTAAATATAATCGTTGGTTAGTGGTATTTATGGTGGGATTGTCTTGCGCCAGTTTTAGCCACTTATTTGGTGGTGATTGGACGGTATTCGCAATGACCTTTATTGCATCAGCTTTCGCCATGATAGTGAGACAAGAGCTCGCGCATCGACATCATAATCCCATTTTCAATTTTGGCGTCACTGCCTTCGTAGCCACGCTTATATCCAGCTTAGCAGTACGCTTCAATCTAGGAAATCAACCGGAGTTGGTTATGGCGGCCTCGGTATTACTACTGGTCCCAGGCTTTCCACTTATCAATGCAGTCTCGGATTTCGTGAAAGGTCACGTTAATACCGGTATGGCGCGTTGGGGAATGGCTACCTTGCTTTGCTTAGGTGCGGCATCTGGCATTGCCTTAGCGATGGCGCTTACTGGTGTAAGAGGTTGGGTGTGATGGAATTATTTTTAAGCTTAGTCGATGATGCTTTTTTCTCGGCAATTCCTGCAATTGGGTTCGCTCTAATTTTCAATGTACCGAAACGAATGTTGGTTTTATGTGCTTGTGGCGGAGCTATCGCTCATAGTCTTCGAACCCTAGTTATGCATTCGGGCGTTTCTATTGAGTGGGCAAGTTTAGTGGCTTCGGTTACAATTGGATTGATCGGAGTTTACTGGTCGCGACGTTATCTGGTTCCTCGGCCAGTCTTCACCGTAGCTTCAGTTATACCTATGATCCCTGGAACCTTTGCGTTCAAGACTATCATTGGAGTTTTTACCCTGCATGATGGTGGTTATTCCGCAGAGGTCATGGCTTCGGTGTTGGAAAATGGATTAGCGACTCTTTTTATTTTGATGGCTTTAAGCTTTGGTTTGGCGTTGCCGTCAATTCTCATCTATCGGTTTAGACCGATTGTTTAATGAAGGTTAGGTTGTGAAATTATCAATGATAGCCGCGATTGATAAAGCGCGGGCGATAGGCTACAAAAATCAACTTCTATGGCACTTACCTAATGATCTGGGACACTTTAAAGCCGTAACCCTAGGGAAGCCTATCATTATGGGTCGTTTGACCTATGAGTCGATTGGAAGGCCTTTGCCTGGACGACTAAACCTAGTGGTTTCACGACAAACTAATCTGCAGATTGAGGGTGTTACCGTCGTTGGAAGCTTAGATAAGGCGATCGAACTGGTTAACGATTGCCAAGAAGCGGTCATCATTGGCGGCGGTATGCTCTATCGCGAAGCGATTGAGCGTTGTCAGTCTTTGTTTATTACCGAAGTTGATGCAAACTTACCCGCTGATACCTGGTTTCCGAACGTAGATCAACAGCAATGGCTAGAGCTCTCGCGAGATAATCACCTTGCGGATGAAAAACATGCATATAACTATAGTTTTGTTGAGTATCAACGCCGCTAAAGAAACCAAAATGCTCAATATTGAGATTGAGAGGGCGTATTAAACCAGCGCTGGTCTTCCCAGCGTAGCATGCTTAGTCGATTTCCCCATACGCAGCCAGTATCCGTAGCGATTACTTTGTCTTTACTCGTTCGTCCTTCCAAGGCTGCCCAATGGCCAAATACAATAGTCTGTTTTTGCAGGTGTTTATCCCCAATTTCATACCAAGGTTTGAGATTGGGATTGTCATTTTGCTGGGGTGGTATTTTTAGTTCAAAATCTAAGGTGCCATCGGCAAAACAATAACGCATTCTGGTGCAAGCGTTAATGATGTATCTCCAGCGGTCTAGCCCTTCGAGATGCTTGTTCCAATGGGCCGGTTCGTTGCCATACATGCTTTGCAATAAACGCAGGTAGTGGTCTGAGCGTAGAATCGTTTCTACTTCTTTGGCTCTTGATATCGCGGTATCTACGCTCCATTGTGGGCTTATACCCGCATGAACCATGACAACATTAAAATCGGGGTGTTGTTTAACAAGCGCCTGGCAGCGCAACCAATCTAATAATTCGTCTTTGTCACTTGCTTCTAATATAGGCGTAAGATGGTCTCGCGCCTTATTCCGTTTGATACCATTAGCAATAGCTAGTAGATGCAAGTCGTGATTACCTAGCACAACTTGAGCACTTGAACCAAGGCTCTTAATAAAACGTAGCGTTTCTAGGGATTGAGGGCCGCGAGCAACAAGATCACCCGCACACCAAAGTTGGTCGTACTTTTTGTCAAAGCGTACCATTTTAAGTAGGCTACTTAGTTCTTGATAGCAGCCTTGGATATCGCCGACAAAATAAGTAGCCATGTTCTATCCCCTTAGTGAAGCGCCGATGGTTTGGCTAGGCGAAAGGCGGGGATCTCGGCTTGATACAACTGGCCTTGATCATCGCTTAAGGTATAACTTCCTTGCATCACACCAACTTCTGTGGGGATAACAGCACTACTCGTGTATTCAAAATGCTGATTGGGTCCTAAGCGGGGTTGTTTGCCAATCACACCTTCACCTTCCACTTCTTTGGTATCACCATCACCATCGGTTATTAACCAATAACGCCGCAGGATTTGAAGTGGCATATCGCTTAAGTTCTCAATGCGGATACTATAGTAGAACGCGTACTGTTGCTCTTCTTCTACCGAATGTTGTTCAAGGTATCCAGTTTCAACCTGAATATCTATTTTGACTTCGACATCCACGTTATCCATTGTCATCACTGCTCTTAAGCAACTGATGCTCATCAAGATAGTTAGCAATATCACAGAACTGCTGAATGCTTAGATTCTCAGCACGTGCAGTTAATACTAAACCTAATGACTCAAGCTGTTCTTCATCAAGTAAGTTTCGCAATGAATTGCGAATAGTCTTACGTCGTTGGTTAAAGGCTTCGCGACAGACCCTATCGAGGGTTTCAAGGTTGTTAATCGCATAGGGCAATTGACTGTAAGGCGCCAAACGAACGACAGCTGAATCAACTTTTGGTGCAGGGGTAAAGGACTCAGGCGGTACCTGAAGTACAGGTGTCACTTCGCAACGTACTTGTGTCATCACGGTTAAGCGCCCATAAGCTTTAGTATTGGCTTGCGCACTCATGCGCAATACAACTTCCTTTTGCAGCATAAAATGCATGTCTTGAACTTTGTCTGCAAAACCCAGCAAATGAAAAATAAGCGGCGTTGAAATGTTATACGGTAGATTGCCAAACACACGCAGGGCTTTGTCTTCCCTAACTAGTGTTGAAAAGTCAAACTCTAAAGCATCACCTTGGTGAACCTCAAGAAATTGTCCTAAAGTGGGGTGTACGCTGAGCCGTTCGGCTAGGTCTCTATCGAGTTCAACGACGTTCAATTTACCCGCCATGCGAGCTACCGGCTCAGTTAAGGCGGCTAATCCTGGACCAATCTCCACCAGGTTTTCACCCGGTTGGGGATTGATGGAGGCGACTATTTGGCTAATAACGGCTTCGTCAGTTAAGAAGTTTTGACCAAAGCGCTTACGTGCACGGTGGCCTTGATGAACTTGTTTACTCATGCTTTTATCACCATTTGAATCGCTTGTTCGATAGCTGTTAGCATACTGCCAGGGTCAGCTTTGTTGGTTCCTGCTAAGTCCAAGGCGGTGCCATGGTCGACAGAGGTACGGATAAATGGCAAACCAAGGGTAATGTTTACCGCTTGTCCAAAACCTTTATATTTGAGAACGGGAAGACCTTGGTCGTGGTACATCGCAAGTATGGCATCGGCTTGCTCCAAATACTTTTCTTGAAATACGGTGTCGGCAGGTAGTGGTCCTGTTAGATGATAACCTTGTTCGCGAAGTTGCTCTAAGACCGGGCCTATCACTTCAATTTCTTCACGGCCTAGGTGACCATCTTCGCCAGCGTGTGGATTAAGGCCACAAACGAATATTTTTGGCTCGGCAATTCCAAATTTACTCTTAAGATCCGAGTCTAAAATACGAATAATTGTCTCAAGGCGCTCAGGAGTAATGGCTTTAGATACATAAGCTAAAGGCAGATGGGTGGTCACCAAGGCAACTCGCAAGCCCGCGGTTGCTAGCATCATCACTACATCGTTGACATTGGCTTGTTGAGCAAAAAATTCTGTATGTCCGCTAAATGATACGCCGGCTTCGTTGATGATGCCTTTGTGGACTGGCCCCGTAACAACCGCCGCAAACTCACCACTAATATTGCCATCGCTAGCGCGCTTCAAGGTCTCTAAAACATAGTGCCCATTTTCAACATTAAGTTGACCGGGGACGCTGAGTGCTCCTTGAGCAACCGGCAACACGGTTAGCGAACCTGCTGTGCTTGCCTTAGCGGGCTTATGCGCATCGTAAAGCTGCAAGTCTATATCCAAACCTAAGCACTTGGCGCGCTCTCGTAATAGTCTTGGATCGGCTATAACAACTAGCTCAACAGGCCAAGCCTGTTGAGCTATGTGTAGTACTAGATCTGGTCCAATACCGGATGGTTCTCCGGGTGTAACTGCGATTCTAGGAATCAAACTCATGATGGGTCACTTAAAATCTCGATGTAAGCTTCATCCTTCAACTCGTCGAGCCAGGTTTGCATTTCTTCATTGAATTTGCGATTAAACAGCATTTGATAAGCCTGGTTACGGCTTGCATCATCTGCATTTTCTGTTTCACGTTTACCTAACACTTCAAGAATATGCCAGCCAAATGACGAGCGAAACGGCTCGCTCAATTGATTTTGTGGCAAACTATTGGCCATTTCTCGAAACTCAGGAACAAAGACGTTTGGATTTGCCCAACCAAGTTCACCGCCACGCACAGCTGAGCCTGGGTCTTCGGAGTAATTACGGGCTAATTCAGCAAAGCTTTTGTCTCCAGCAATAATTTCTGCTCTAAAACCGTCTAACATGCGCTGGGCTTTTTCGTCGCTCAGAATGATTGATGGTTTGACCAAAATGTGACGGATATTCACTTCTTGAATTGCGATGGTCTGAGCACCTTCGAGGTCAAGTACTTTGACAATATGAATGCCTGCACCTGAGCGAAATGGCCCTATGACGCTGCCTTTCTTTTGATTTTCTACAACTTCAGCGAATACAGTTGGCATCTCGTTGAGCGTCATCCAGCCCCAGTCTCCGCCATCAACTGCTCGAGGGCCAATAGAATACTTTAGTGCGAGTTGATTGAATGAGGCACCATTTCTAAGTTGCTCTAGAATTGACTGTACTTGAGCATCGGAGGTATCGGTGTCGACTTGAATATTTCCGACACGATAGCGAATGGTGTCGCGTCCCTGGCTATCGATAAGTTCAACTAAAGCGTCAACTTCTTGATCACTGACACTGACGCGACGTCGAACCTGAGAGCGGCTAAGTTCACCAGTAATTAACTCGGTACGCACTTGCTCTCTAAAGTCAGCGAAGCTTAAACCCACTTGTTGATATTCAGCGGTGATTTGTTCTCTAGTTTTATTTTGCTCACGCAAAACATTACTAATCGTTGCATCTAATTGGCTGTCGCTAACTCGGATCCCAAGTTGCTGCGCCATTTGCATTTGCAAACTATCCAGGATTAGGCGCTCTGTGACTTGCTGCTTTAATTCGGCTGGGTCGGGAAGCTCTTGTTGATTACTTGCGACTGTTTGTTCAATACTGCCAAGCATCACTCGCATGTCGTTTTCGGTGATCACTTCATTGTTAACGATGGCAACAACGCGATCCAGGACAACTTCTTCTGCCATAAGCCCATGGGCTGTTAGGCTCATCATCCCGGCACACAGCAGTTTGCTAATTTGTTTCATTGTAGTTCCAAAATTGAGAATGACGGAAAATCCGAATATTTTAGCACAGGCCTAGTCATTTAAATAAAATGGCTGACCATATTTGATTTTTTGACTTTCTGATGGAGAACTTAGGCTATTACTACCACCAAGGCCTTTGATTTCAAATTTGAATTGTAAGGACTTATCCATTTCACCTTGATTACTATTATCAGAGTTGTAACTGGTGAGTAGGGTGTTCACGTAACTAAGTTCAATTGCCCAGCAACAGGCATCAAAGCGTAAGCTAACAAAGCTATCGACATTTCGTCCTTGATTGGTGTCGTAATTGTAGCTACCGCGAAGGCTAATGTTTTCTTTCAATGGCCACGCAAAATGAGTACCTATTTGGTTGACCCGTAACGATTCTTCAGCACTAATAAAACGATGGTTTAGCTGAATATAACGATTACTAGCCGGGCGCCATTCCAAGGCACTATTGGTTTTGTTGACGTCAAAAGCATCGGGATCAACTTGAAGTCCAAAATGCGCGGACCAGTCATACTTGATATTTGCATCTGCTTCAAATGCGAGGACCGAGGTCGACGAATTGCCCAGCTGAGAATTAGGGTTGGCGTTATTCCAATCTTCAACAACTTGGCTTTGTTGTAAGAAAAATATTTGCCCTAATGCAAGACGCAGTTTTTCTGAACCTCCTTGATTGAGATACCGACTGGTGGCCCCCAAGGTAAATTGATTGGCATCGGCTATGCGATCGTAGCCACTGTATTGATGGTCGCGAAATAGTCCAAAATAATCTTGTTGCATGGTACTGGTATCGTAAAGCCCAATATTTTCTTGGTACTGGTAGGGAATATATAGATACTTAATTCTGGGCTCGAGGGTCTGCGTATAGGCGTTACCGAAGGCTGCGGTCGGTCTTTCATAGTTTAGACCCGCGTCGATCGACAATTTCGGTAAGGTGCGATTGATTATTCCGTCTTCAAGATTAACTAAGGCTTGACCACTAGAGTTGGTGGCATCCCGAATATCCTGATCATATGTAGTTTGCATAAGGGCAATACTTGAGCTGACGTAGCCTGAAGGTAAAACGTAGGGAAAGGTTAAAGTGGGTTCAATGTGTACACGTTTAGTTCGGTAGCGGGTTTCATCATCATGACTATAGTTGATAATCTCCGACTCTAAGGAAAGTAAAGACGGCACATTCCCTAGTGGCAGCTCCCAATCACCATAGAGTTTAAGCTGCGGCTGAATGATAAACGGCGCATCTTTAGATGAGTTTCCAAGTACCTGCATATCTTGAACGATTAAGTCACTTTTCCAGTTACTCGAGGTGTATGAGGTACTGATTTTTTGTAACAAGCGGTTTCCGTCATCAAAACCATTGCGGTCACCTAGGTCGGTAAAATAGTTGTTGTCGCTGACCGAGGTATAATTGACGTTATAGTTCCAACTGGGAGTCAAGTTGGCACCATGACGAATCGCTAACAAGTAGCGACTATCGTCAACCAATTTATCATTATTGAGATAGTCCAGATAAACAGTGCCTCGATTTTTTCCGAATAAATATCGGAAGTCACTCTCAACTGCCAATCCGCGATTGGTCATAAAACGAGGGGTCAAAGTGGCATCGTAGTTGGGTGCTAGATTCAAATAATAAGGTGTGCGTAAATCGAATCCGTTTTTAGTATTGGTTGCAAAAGTCGGAAACAAAAATCCGCTCATGCGTTGATCGCCTATCGGGTAGCTTAAATAGGGGGTGTAAAATATGGGAACATCAGCTACATGAACCCGCGCATTGTAAGCGGTGGCCATTTGTTTTTCATTGTCTATATCAAGAGTAGTAGCACGTAAATGCCAGCTTTTATCTCCTGGTGGACAGCCGGTAAAGCGAGCTGTCGTTGCTTTAATATCGCTTTTTTCGAAAACTTCTAGAACTTCAGCGGTACCATTACCTGTATCCCCGTGAATTTGATAGCGTGCGGGAATGACTTTGGCGTAATCGGTATCGGTATGTGCTTCAAACTCATCCCCTTCGAGACTAATTAAGCCATCAGTGAAGAATACGTTTCCATAACCATTGAGTCGATTGGTTTGCTGTGAGTAGACGGTGCGATCGGCATTAAGCTTCTTATTACCTTGGGTGACATACACATCACCTTCAAATACTGCATCATTCTCGAAGGTTGCGCTGGAGCGCTCAGAGTAAATGGTTACTTTTTCATCGAGTGCATTGTCGCCAGGTTCGATCAAGGGAGGAACGTTCAGCAAACATTGAGTAAATTGGACCGGGATTTCAGCGGCTACGTTAAAACTTGCTACGAAAGCGGCCGCAGTCAATACCCGTTTTGGCAGTCGAGCCATAATAAATTGATGCCTTCCTTGATTTAAACAGAAACAAAGCACTGCATATTTGTGATTTTTAGGGCAAGTGGTTACAGTGTCCGCCTATACCGCCTTTTGCATTGAATCAACGTTTTATAAACATTCTGATTCTGAGATCGAAGAGTAACACAAAAAATGAAAATTGAATGCCGCTCGCAGCAATTGTTTGCCTGGATTGTTCAACAAAGCAGCAGCAAAGTACTCCAATTTACAGCTATGGGTAATGATGCTAGTACTCGTCGTTATTTTCGCTTTGAATTAGCGGATGCAACACTTGTGTCTGAGCGACATATGATTGCGGTTGATGCCCCTCCTGAGACTGAAAAAAATCAACGTTTTGTGCTAGTTTCCAAGTTACTAAAGCAACACGGCATCTTGGTGCCTGATATTCACGCCTCTGATTTTGATTTAGGTTTTTTATGGATAGACGACCTCGGGGAGCTGCAATTATCGGAGCAACTAAAAGATTCGCCACTAAATAAACCATATGCTTTAGCGCTTCAAACCTTAAAAAAAATCCAAGCAATCGACACTCAGCAACTTGAGAACTTTGAGTCATTTGACCGAACATTTATAGATCGCGAACTTGGAATTTTTCAGCAGTGGTTTATCGGTAAGCATTGCAATAGCCAAGCATCGATAGTTGAGCAGCAAATTTGGCAAGATTTTGTTGTAGTTTGTGCTCAGAATGCAACGCAGCAACCGCAAGTAGCGATGCACCGAGATTACCATAGTCGCAATCTAATGCTGTCTGAGAACCAAATCGGAGTAATCGATTTTCAAGATATGGTGATCGGCCCTATTTGTTACGACTTAGTCTCCTTGCTTCGCGATTGCTATATAGCATGGCCAGAAAAGCGTGTTGCAACTTGGCTTCACGACTATGCTAAAGAAGATCCGCGTTTAGTTGATGTTAAAGCTGAAATACTGCAGCGTTGGTTTGATATTAGTGGTTTACAACGGCATTTAAAGGCTTTGGGTATCTTCGCTAGACAGCACTATCAACATCAGAATTCAAGTTATCTAAAGGACATTCCTCGCACCTGGGATTATGTGTTGCAAGTTAGTGGAAAATATCCAGAACTTAGCGACTTGCATACCCTGCTAACAAAATATGAGGCGAATCGTGTCTTTTGATAGTCCACGAATAAAATCAGCAATTATTTTGGCGGCAGGTAGAGGCAGTCGTATGCGGGAGTTGACTGACAACTGTCCTAAACCGCTGCTCAACGTTAATGGTAAGTGCCTTATTGATTTCCATATTGAAGCTTTATTAGCGGCTGGTATTTCTAGTATTGTCATCAATTGTGCGTATCTAAAAGAACAGATAGTGGCTCACGTTCAGGCTTATATTCAACAAGGCTACAATATACAATTTAGTATAGAGGGTGATGCGCTAGAGACCGCTGGCGGCATTAAGAAAGCCTGGAATTTACTAGAAGATGAGCAAGTTTTAGTTGTAAATGCAGACATATGGACGGACGTTGATTATCGACAACTCATCGCAACTGTTACATCGTTACCGGTTCATTTATGGTTGGTCGATAACCCAGAGCATAACCCGAAAGGGGATTTTGATATCGTCAATGGATTAGTTGCTGATGAGCCTCGTTACACATTTAGTGGAATCGGAATCTATCGCAAGCATGTTGTTGCTGATTTAAAAGATGGTCCTTTGGCATTGGCACCGGTTTTGCGTGAATTGATAGCCAGAGCTGAAGTCAGCGGTGAACTTCTTCAAGGAAAATGGATTGACGTTGGCACGCCTGAGCGTTTATCAAAACTCAATGCTGAGCTGCAAATAGCATCAAATAACTAGCAATCAGCAGAATCCGAGCGTGGCGATTAGTACAATCAATTGATACTCTAGTATCAATACTTCACGATAGCGTTGGGTGAAACGACGCTATCAACGAATAGAAATAATAATGTAGTCCGAATATTTAGCGCGGATGCAGCAATACTAATTGCTGCATCCGCGCTAAATATTCAGACAAAATAGATAACTTAGGCAGTCGATATTATGCGTATTTGGGGAAAAATTTTTGGGGCTCTGTTTGGATTTGCCGCGGGCCGCTTTGTAGGTTTAATTATTGGGTTATGGTTAGGACATCGTTTCGATAAGGCCTTGGAACGCCATGCCTTAGTGGGTCTATTTCAAAGTCCAGGTAGCCAAAAGCAATTTTTGATTACAACCTTTGCAGTGATGGGGCATGTGGCCAAAGCCAACGGCAAAGTTAGTCAGCAAGAAATCCAAGTCGCGTCGATCTTGATGGACAGAATGGGTTTGCGCGGTGAAATTAGAGATGAAGCGCAACAAGCGTTTAATCAAGGTAAAGAAAGTGACTATCCATTAGAAGAAAAAATTGAAGTGCTGGTCGCTTTAGTCAAAGGCCGTCACGATCTGCTGCAAATGTTTCTGGAAGTTCAACTGCAGTCCGCATTTGCTGATGGCGAAGTTGACTCCGCTGAGCGAGAAGTATTAGGGCGTGTCGCAAGCTCGCTCGGTTTCGACGAGCAAGTTCTCGATTCGCTAATAGCGCGTTGGGAAGCCGAATTTAAGTTCCATCAGCAGCATGGTCGTCAGCAAACAGCTGCTGATAGTGCAAGCGCGTTAAAGCAAGCGTATCAAATACTGGACGTAGCTGAATCAGATACCGACCAACAGGTGAAACGTGCACACCGTAAATTGATGTCGCAACATCATCCCGACAAACTGGTTGCTAAAGGCTTACCACCGGAAATGATGGAAATTGCCAATCAAAAAGCTCAAGACATCCAACAGGCTTATGAGCTAATAAAGAAACAGCGGGGTATGCGTTAACAGTGGATCATTACTAATACCAGCCGAGCGAGTGCATCCAACCATAGATGGACTTGCTCAAGCGCTGTTGCTCCATTTCACCACTTGAAGCACCACTAAAAGTAGCTTGGCGATAGTCGAGTTTCTGCTGTTTTTTAGCTTGTTGAAGACGTTGTGCTGGCTGAGACTTTAGCCATTCTAAACTTGGTTCAGAGATTAAGTCTAAGACCGGAATTTCAAGTTGAGCAACTAAAACAGCAAGCTCTTTTTGGCGTTCAATATTGCGTATGTGGGCATTGATCATCACCAAAGCATCAATTTCAAGCTCTTGATTGCTGATGGCCTGCGCAACTAATGCAGCATATTCGGCTTGCACCACGACCACCTCAAATCCAAATGCTGGCTCTCGCATATCAAAACTGGACTGTATCCAATTCACGATTATTGGTTTTTCAGGTTGTTCAACATTATCAGGCGCATCTTCGGCTTGTTCCGCATTACTTGGTTCTTCTTCAGTAATGAGTTCTGACTCATTTTCGACCGCAGTCGCGTCATCATTTGCGTCAGGGTTTTCTTGATTGGGCGCCATTGTAGCGCTCGCTGCACTGGTGACTTCTGCTAGGGGATTAAGTACGATGGGAATAGTTCGAGGTAAGATTGCAATAGTTTGCCAGCCCCATTTAGGCATGTGTCGACGTAAGTAGTCGACCTCAATTGGGCTGGTGGGGCCGGTTTCTGGGGCCGGTACAAACAATAAAGTCCCCAGTTTCTTAGGGCTTGTTTCATCTAACCAAACAGAGCCTAAAGGCGGCTGTATCGCTTCAACTAGTTTGAATTCGCCATCAAACGCATAGTATTGGTAGTCTTGTTCTGATGCAGCAAGGCTGATATGACCTGACATGCTCAGTACCAAAGCAAAAACAAATAGCGTTTTGATATGCACTCCTTACATTTCAAATTTCATCATCGAGATAGCGGTCTGGATCTTTTCAGCCAGGGCAACTTACATCTTATCGGCATTCGTTCACAAAATTTGAGTATATTCGGAAAGCTATAACTTAGACAAAACTTGCCGAAGACTCAAAGCTAATAGACTCGTGGTTGCCTGGGTGAAGGATTGTTAACCCGGCTGCATGTAAATGCATACGCTTAGCAAAGTGCTTGGCGCGCGGGTGGGCGTAAAACTCGTCCCCAACAATGGGTGTACCAAGGCTTAACATGTGTAAACGGAGCTGATGAGAACGGCCCGTAATTGGCTGCAACCGAACCGTGAAACTAGTTTCTTTTTGCTGTAACAAGGTCCATTTTGTCTGTGCCGGTTTGCCAGCATATAAATCAATCACTTGCCGAGGCCGGTTATTCCAATCACAGCGCATGGCTAGCGATATTAAGCCTTCACTATCGGGGCATTGGCCATAGCATTGGGCTACGTAGTGTTTGTCAACACTGCGCGCCGCAAACTGACGACTAAGATGACTTTGAGATGTGCTTCCCAAAGCCATTAACACTAAACCCGAAGTTGCCATGTCGAGGCGATGAATGACCTTAATGCTAGGCCAGCGCTCAACCGCACGCAGCCACAAACTGTCTTGATGCTCAGCTGCCCTGCCTGGCACTGTTAGTAATCCCGCGGGTTTATCAAACACGACGATAGTGTCGTCTTGATAAACAACCCTCAGCCATGGGGTCTGAGGGGGAGCGTAAATAAAGGCTGGTCTCATCAATCAATGCCAATTATTGGTGAGAAACAATAACGAAGCGTAAACCTTCAAGCTTGAGTTGAGCATTGTTTAAATACTCTTGCGCCTTATCTTTTACATCTTGTAGGTGAACGATCTCGCTACTGCGGATACTAGGATTGATGGCTTGCAGCGCCTCAAGTCGTTGTATTTCATAATCGAGATGCTCATTGAGCTCCTGTTGCGATTGAGCAACTCTTTGTTCAAGCACTGTGGTGGCAGCAAGCTCTGCTTGGCTAACCAGTTCGAAAATTGCAGCTTGCGAGGCGGCAACTAACTTGGTACCAATATGTCGATTTACTGGAGATAATTGCGCGTGCAAGGTGGCAAATGCCACTTGTTGAGACAAATCACGACCGTTCTGGTCCAGTAGTATGCGCAGCGGTGCTTGCCCAAGAAATCGATCCATAGCCAAATTGGCAGGGGCGTTGGTTTGCGAAGTGTAAATACATTCAACAAAGAAACTACCTAAGGGTAAGGCTTTATTCTTGAGCAAAGCTACTGAGGTGCTTCCGCATTCAGTACTTAGTACAGCATCCATGGCTGATATAATTAGTGGATGCTCCCAACTTAAATAGCTTAGTTCTTCACGTGCCAGCGCAATATCACGACTAAATGTCACGGCAACGCCATCTGCAGGCAGGCTATGCAGCGAGTCAACCAACATATGCTCACCTGGTCGAAGCAATAAACTCGTCTCATCTAGGTCATCTTGATGAATACCGAGCACATCAAACAAACCCAGAATGTAGCTCAAGTAAGCTGTTGATTCTTGATCTTTTTCTAGCTGTTTGAGCAAGGGTTGTACTTCAGTTCGACCAGCAGAACTAATTTCGAGAAGACGGTCACGGCCTGATTCCAATTCGGTTTTCAAAAGGCTCTGCTGTGCTTTAGTTTCTTTTATAAGCGCTTCAAACTCGCTACTGCTTCCATCTTTATTTTCAACAAAGTTAAATACTTTATCTTGAAAACGTTGAAATAGATTTGCTCCAGTGGCACAACTGCTTTCGAAAGCGTTAATCCCTTCATGGTACCAACGTAATAGAGCCGCTTGTCCTGTTTCTTCGAAGTAAGGGACGTGGATCTGAACATCAAATTCTTGGCCTATTCTGTCTAAACGCCCAATGCGCTGTTCTAGTAAGTCCGGATGCTCAGGTAAGTCGAACATGACTAAGTGGTGGGAGAATTGAAAATTGCGACCTTCAGATCCAATTTCAGAACACACCATTAATTGAGCTCCGGCTTCATCTTGCGCAAAATAAGCCGCTGCTTTGTCACGCTCTAGTATCGACATGCCTTCATGGAATACAGTCCCGCGGATCCCTTCTCGAGTTCTGGCTTCATCTTCAATGGCCATTGCAGTCGCTGCATCCTTGCAAATCAATAATACCTTTTGGCGTTTATTTGCGCTTAAAAATCCAAGTAACCAATCAATTCTAGGGTCAAAGTCGAACCAGTTTTGCAAGGAATGCGGAACTTGAGTTTGATAGGCGATGTGAGGGCGAAGATTGTCTTCCAAGTTGTCAAAGCTAAGTTCTTGGTATTCTTGTGGTAGGTGCAATGGATAGCTTTCTAGCAAGCGCACTGGAAAACCCTTTACATGCGAGCGGGTGTTTCTGAACAAAATCCTTCCCGTGCCATGACGGTCTACTAAATGTTGCAAAATCTCAGCCCTAACGGCTTGCTGCTGCTCTATAGCGTTAGAATCCGAGTTAAAAACACTGATTAGCGGCTCGATATCTTGCTCTGATAAAACTTCAGTCAATTGGTTGGCCATAGCGTTATCAAAGTGGTTGTTGTCAATAACTTTAGCGGCAAGTTCTGCGATCCCTTTGTAGGTAGACTCCTCGCGTATAAAATCTTGATAGTCATGGTAGCGACTAGGATCAAGCAAACGCAAACGCGCGAAGTGGCTTTCGTGGCCAAGTTGTTCTGGGGTTGCAGTAAGTAGTAATACGCCTGGAATTGTTGTCGCCAAAGCTTCCACTAAACTATATTCGTTGCTGGGTTGCTGCTCATCCCAAATGAGGTGGTGAGCCTCATCGACAACTAGCAAGTCCCACTGACTCGCATTGACTTGCGCTGCACGGTTCGGGTTCGCCGTTAAGTAATCGAGGCTGCAAAGCACTAACTGTTCATCGTCAAAAGGATTACCAGTATCGGATTGAGTATTGTTGCAACGTTCTTCATCAAAAATACTAAACTGCAAATTGAAGCGGCGCAGCATTTCAACTAACCATTGATATAAAAGTGCTCCTGGAACAACGATTAACACTCGTTTAGCCCGACCTGTAATGAGTTGTTGGTGCAAAATAAGACCGGCTTCAATGGTCTTACCTAACCCAACCTCATCAGCGAGTAATACTCTTGGGGCGTAACGAGCGGCAACTTCTTGTGCAATATGAAATTGATGCGGGATCAAACTCACTCGAGGACCTTGGAGGCCTCGAAGCTCGGATCGTTGCTGCTCAAACCGATTTTTTAGGGTGTCATAACGCAATTCAAAGTTTCGAAAACGATCGATTTGACCTGCAAATAGCCTATCTTGGGGTTTATTAAAACGAATGTTGTGGTCAAGGAAGGTTTCCTTTAGAACACTCAGTTCCCCGGTTTCACTATGTAGTCCAACATAGAGAAGTATGCCATCAACTTCTTCTATATCTTGTACCTTCAAAGACCAGCCTTCGGCACTGTTGACTTGGTCACCGGGATTAAAGCGTACGCGCGTAATTGGAGCCTCTTGGCGAGCGTAAACTCGGTTTTCCCCATTTGCGGGAAACAACACACTAATGGTTCTCCCTTCTAAAGCGACGATCGTTCCAAGACCCAGTTCTGATTCTGAGTCACTTATCCAGCGTTGGCCAAGAGCAAAAGGCATTGAGGCTCTCCAATATAAAAGGGGCGGCTATACTAGCGTAAGCTTAACGCATGTCTAGTCCAAATTGGAGAAACAGAAACTTTTTTAAACAGTATTTGATGCTGCTCGTTTTAGGCATATATAAGGAGATCCATTTGTCTCTTAGTACAGAATTTCAACGATGCTAGTTATTTCAAAATAATATTCAAAAAAGCCTTGCGCTAAATGGTGTGATCCCTATAATGCACCCCAC